>NZ_CP077214.1:0-2925000 GCF_019047125.1 Aeromonas sp. FDAARGOS 1411
CCGGTGGGCGATACCCTGACTCAGGCCAAGAACGGTGCCGACAAGGCGCTGGCTGGCTTCAAGAAGGTGAAGCCGCAGGTTTATGCGGGTCTGTTCCCCATCTCCAGCGATGACTACGAGTCGTTCCGTGACGCCCTCGACAAGCTCTCCCTGAACGATGCCTCCCTGTTCTTCGAACCGGAGAGCTCCACTGCGCTGGGCTTCGGCTTCCGTTGCGGCTTCCTCGGCATGCTGCACATGGAGATCATTCAGGAGCGTCTGGAGCGTGAATACGATCTGGATCTGATCACCACGGCGCCGACAGTAGTGTATGAGATCGAGCTGACCGACGGCTCCACCATCCATATCGACAGCCCGGCCCAGATGCCTGCCATCACCAGCATCAAGGAGATGCGCGAGCCGATCGCCGAGTGTCACATCCTGCTGCCGCAGGAGTACATGGGCAACGTGATCACCCTCTGTATCGAGAAGCGTGGCGTGCAGACCAACATGGTCTACCACGGCAAGCAGGTGGCACTGACCTATGAAATCCCGATGGCGGAAGTGGTGCTCGACTTCTTCGACCGTCTGAAATCCACCAGTCGCGGTTACGCCTCGCTGGACTACGGCTTCAAGCGTTTCGAAACCTCCGACATGGTCCGTCTGGATATCATGATCAACGGTGAGCGCGTCGATGCCCTGGCTATCATCACCCACAAGGACAACGCCCAGTATCGCGGTCGTCAGGTGGTGGAGAAGATGCGCGAGCTGATCCCGCGCCAGATGTTCGATATCGCCATTCAGGCGGCCATCGGCAACCAGATCATCGCTCGCAGCACCGTCAAGGCACTGCGTAAAGACGTAACCGCCAAGTGCTACGGTGGTGACGTGAGTCGTAAGAAGAAACTGCTGAACAAGCAGAAAGAAGGTAAGAAGCGGATGAAGTCCCTCGGCCGTGTCGACGTGCCGCAGGAAGCCTTCCTCGCGATTCTCCACGTCGGAAAGGATTAATAGATGGCAAGCACGTTTTCCCTGATCCTGGTGGTGGTCTGCGCGATCACCGGTGTTATCTGGTGTCTGGACAAGATGATTTGGTCCAAGCAGCGCGCCGCCAAGATTGCCGTGGCTCGTGCCCATGGCGGTGCCCACCTGGATGAGAAGACCCTGGCCAAGGTGGCCCCCGTGCCGGTCTGGATTGAACAGACCGCCGGGGTCTTCCCGGTCATCACCTTTGTGCTGATCCTGCGTTCGTTCATTTTTGAACCGTTCCAGATCCCGTCAGGTTCCATGATGCCCACCCTGCTGGTGGGCGACTTCATCCTGGTGGAAAAATTTGCCTACGGTCTGCGGGATCCGGTGACCAACACCAAGTTCCTCGAGACTGGCGAGCCCAAGCGTGGCGACGTGGTGGTGTTCAAGTATCCCCTTGAACCGCGCGTTGACTACATCAAGCGGGTGGTCGGCATGCCTGGTGATCGGGTCATCTATCGCAACAAGGAGCTGATGATTCGGCCCAAGTGCGAAGAGCAGGAAGGGAAAACGTGCCCGGGCTTCAAGAAGCTCGACGTCAAGTTTGAACAAAGAGGCGAATTTACCCAGATGGGGATCCCCCTTGACCGCTATACCGAGCAGCTGGGTGATGTCTCCCACGAGACCCTGCGCAATCCGCTGATGCCCGACATGGTTGGCCGTTACTATCGCCAGCCCGGCACCTACCCCGACGAATGGGTCGTACCGGAAGGCCAGTATTTCGTGATGGGCGACAACCGCGACAACAGCACCGACAGCCGTTTCTGGGGCTTTGTGCCCGAGCAGAATCTGGTCGGCAAGGCGGTCGCTATCTGGATAAGTTTTGAATTCGAGCGCGAAGAAGGCTCCCTGCTGCCAAGTTGGGTACCGACAGGTGTGCGCTTCAACCGCATTGGCGGAATCAAGTAAATGAATATCAAGATGAACAGACTGCAGTCCCGTCTCGGGCATGTCTTTGCGGATCTGGAACTGTTGACCCGGGCGCTGACTCACCGCAGCGCCGGTTCCCGTCACAATGAGCGACTGGAATTTCTGGGTGACTCTATTTTGAGTCTGGTGATTGCCGACGATCTGTTCCACCGTTTCCCGCAAGCGGCGGAAGGGGATCTCAGCCGGATGCGCGCCACCCTGGTGCGCGAGAAGACCCTGGCCGAACTGGGCCGGGAGTTCGACCTCGGGGATCACCTGATCCTGGGTCCCGGCGAACTCAAGAGCGGCGGTTTTCGCCGCGAATCCATTCTGGCCGACACGGTCGAGGCGGTGATCGGTGCCGTCTATCTGGATACCAATCTTGAGACGGTGCGGACACTGCTGCTGAGCTGGTATGCCAGCCGCCTGGAAGAGATCAAGCCAGGCATCGAGCAGAAAGATCCCAAGACCCGTCTGCAAGAAATTTTGCAGGGAAGCCGCAAATCCCTGCCGACCTACACCGTGACCAACGTCAAGGGCGAGGCCCACAACCAGGAGTTCACTGTCCAGTGTGACGTGGAAGGTCTGGATGGTCCCCTCGTCGGGGTCGGCACCAGCCGTCGCAAGGCCGAACAGGCCGCGGCGCAGCAAGCATTGGAAAAACTGTCATGACAGATACCACCTACTGCGGCTTTGTCGCCATCGTGGGCCGCCCGAATGTGGGCAAGTCCACCCTGCTCAACAAGCTGCTTGGCCAGAAGGTCAGCATCACCTCGAAGAAGCCCCAGACCACCCGTCACCGGATTTTGGGGATCGATACCGAGGAGAACTACCAGACCATCTATGTGGATACCCCGGGTCTGCACATTGAAGAGAAACGGGCCATCAACCGCCTGATGAACCGTGCCGCCACCAGTTCGCTGGGTGATGTGGCCATGGTGGTGTTCATGGTCGACGGTACCCACTGGACCAAAGACGACGAGATGGTGCTGGGCAAGCTGCGCAATCTCAAGTGCCCAGTGGTGCTGGCGGTCAACAAGATCGACAACGTCAAAGAGAAAGAAGATCTGCTGCCCCACCTCGAGTGGCTGGGCCAACAGATGAACTTCGCCCATATTCTGCCCATCAGTGCCGAAAAGGGCACAAACGTGGAGAAGATCCGCGAGTGGGCCAAGGATCTGCTGCCGGAAAACGTCCATTTCTTCCCGGAAGATTACGTGACTGACCGCTCCTCCCGCTTTATGGCCTCCGAAATCATCCGCGAGAAGCTGATGCGCTTCACCGGTGAGGAGTTGCCCTACTCGGTGACGGTGGAGATCGAGCGCTTCAAGGTGGAAGAGAACGGCCTCTACCACATCCACGGCCTCATTCTGGTCGAGCGCGATGGCCAGAAGAAGATGGTCATCGGCAATAAGGGCGAGAAGATCAAGACCATCGGCACCGAGGCGCGCCTCGACATGGAACGTCTGTTCCAGAACAAGGTGCACCTCGAGCTGTGGGTCAAGGTCAAGTCGGGCTGGGCTGACGATGAGCGCGCCCTGCGCAGCCTCGGGTATGGTGACGACTGATTGCTGACCCCGGCTTTCGTCATCCACAGTCGGCCCTATCGGGAGACCAGCCAGCTGGTCGAGGTCTTCACCCAGGATAGTGGCCGATTTACTCTGGTGGCTCGCGGTTCTCGCGGGCCACGCTCCCCTCTCAAGGGGTTGTTGCAACCCTTTACCCTGCTCACCATCGCCTGGCGCGGCAAGGGGGATCTCAAGAACCTCACCCAGGTCGAATGCCCGGATCACTCCCTGCGTCTCGGCGGCGATCGCCTCTTCTACGGCCTCTATCTCAACGAGCTGGTTTACTACCTGCTGGAAGCGCACACCCCGTTCCCCGAAGTATTCGATGCCTATGCCCGTGCCATCATGGCGCTGGCCGATGGCGAGACGCCGGAGCTGCCGTTGCGTCGCTTTGAGTTCCTGCTGTTGCAGGCGCTCGGCTATGCGGTGGATTTCGAATACACGGCGGACGACGAGTCGCCCATCGAGCCGACCCTGCTCTATGGCTTCGAGCGTGAATTGGGCTTTGTTGCTTGCGAGCGGGCGCTGGATCCCCGTACCCTGTTTCTCGGTGCCCACCTGCTCGCCTTTGCCGAGGGACGTTTCGATACCCCTCCCTTGCTGCAGGCGGCCAAACGTTTCAGCCGATTGGCACTGCAACCCTATCTGGGCAAGCGCCAGCTAAAGAGCCGGGAGCTGTTTTTAAAACGCAAAGCCAGTATGCAAGGCTGACACAGATTACAGACATACGGATATTGGCGCGGTGTGATTCGCTGACCGCGCAGTCAACAGATGAAGCCTTTCAAGGAGTTCTCAATGAGTGAAATCTATCTGGGTGTGAACATCGACCATATCGCGACTCTGCGCAACGCCCGTGGCACCCAGTATCCGGATCCGGTACAGGCCGCGTTCGTGGCCGAACAGGCCGGGGCCGATGGCATTACCGTGCATCTGCGTGAAGATCGCCGCCACATCACCGACCGTGATGTGGAGATCCTGCGCCAGACTATCCAGACCAGAATGAACCTGGAGATGGCGGTGACCGAAGAGATGATCGGCATCGCCTGCCGCATCAAGCCTCACTTCGTCTGTCTGGTGCCGGAGAAGCGCACCGAAGTGACCACCGAGGGCGGTCTGGACGTGGCAGGTCAGCTGGACAAGGTGACTGACGCCGTTGCCCGCCTCTCTGCTGTGGGGGCCCAGGTATCCCTCTTTATCGACGCCGATCCCATCCAGATCGATGCGGCGGCCGAGAGTGGCGCCCCCTTTATCGAGATCCATACCGGCCGTTACGCCGATGCCACCACCGATGCCGAGCGCAACGCCGAGTTCAAGCGCATCGCCGCCGGCGCCTCCTATGCCGCTGGCAAGGGGCTCAAGGTCAATGCCGGCCACGGCCTGCACTACCACAACGTCAAGGCCATCGCCGCCATCCCCGAGCTCTATGAGCTCAACATCGGCCACGCCATCATCGGCCGCGCCGCCTTCGACGGTCTGGCCAAGGCCGTGAGCGATATGCGCCTGCTGATGCAGGAAGCCCGTCAGGGGATCTGAGCCGCCAGCAGTCTCGCGGCCCGAGACAGGTCGCCATAAACACTAAGGGACGCCACGGCGTCCTTTGTTATGCCTAGGCCTATTCACCCAAACGAAATGGCTTGGCGGCCACCGCGCTGTAATAACCCAGAACAATCGGCTATAACCAGTTGATGTCAAAAGGGTTACACTGGTTGGCCCTGCGAGCTGGACGAGATTGTTATGGAGCACCCCTTGTACCACCCCGATATCACCGAACTTGAACCTGTCGCCCGCGCGGCGGGGGCGGCCATCATGGCCATCTACAGCCAGCCCTTCGCGGTGGAGTTCAAGAGCGACGAGAGTCCGCTGACCGCGGCTGACAAGGGGGCTCATGAGGTGATCGTTCAGGCGTTGGCACGGCTGACACCCGACATCCCTGTATTGTCCGAGGAGTCGGGGCCCGAGGTGATGGCAGCGCGCCACGGCTGGTCCCGTTACTGGCTGGTGGATCCCCTCGATGGCACCAAGGAGTTTGTCTCCCGCAACGGTGAGTTCACCGTCAATATCGCGCTGATTGAAGAGGGGGCGCCGCGCTGGGGGCTGGTCTATGCGCCGGTGCTGGACAAGCTCTGGTATGGCGGCAAGGGGCTCGGGGCATGGCGCATCGCCGATGGCAAGCACGAGTCCATCCAGACCCGGCCTCATCCTGAAGGAGAGGCGTGGCGGGTGGTGGGCAGTCGCAACCACCTGGCGCAGGAGACCCTCGATTTCTTGGCACCGTTTGGTGACATCGAGCTGGTCTCTATGGGCAGTTCGCTGAAGTTCTGCATCATCGCCGAGGGGGGCGCCGAGCTCTATCCGCGCCTCGCACCCACCTGCGAGTGGGATACCGGCGCTGCACAGGCGGTGCTGGAGGGAGCGGGGGGCAGCGTCACCCGACTCGATGGTTCACCGCTGCGCTATAACAAGCCCGACATCCTCAACCCCTGGTTTGTCGCCAGGGCGTGACCTTGCCAGTACGCTGAGCATCGCCCAATAAAAAGAGGCCGGAGCGGGTTGCATACCCACTCCGGCCTCTTTGTATTTGACGCAGTTTTAAAAGACTTTCTTGAACGGCTTGATGGTCACTTTGGCATAGACGCCAGCTGCCACATAGGGATCGGCATCGGCCCAGGCCTGGGCGTCCGCCTGCGAGGCAAACTCGGCGATGACGGTGCTGCCGGTAAAGCCGGCATCGGCCGGATCCTCGGCATCGATGGCCGGGTTGGGGCCAGCAGTCAGCAGCCGACCCTCATCCTGCAGGGCTTGCAGGCGAGCCAGATGGGCGGGGCGAACCTGCTTGCGCAGCGGCAGGCTGCCCTGAACATCTTCGGAGTAGATGAGATACCACATGAGACAATCCTTTTCTGATGAGGGTTACTTTTTGGGTTCGTCTTTTTGCTGGGACAACTGCTCGGCAGGGATGTGGCGGTAGAGATAGACGCCACTCAGCAGGGTAAAGACCAGCGTCATTCCCAGCAGGCCGAACACCTTGAAGTTGACCCACATCTCCTGCGGCAGGTTAAACGCCACGTAGAGGTTGAGCAGGCCACAGACGGTAAAGAAGCCGACCCAGCCGAGATTGACTGAGTCCCAGACCTTATCGGGTGCTTGCAGCTCTTTGGCCAGCATCTGTTTGATCAGATTCTTGCCAAAGCCGTAACGGCTGATGAGCAGACCCAGAGCGAACAGTACGTTGATGACGGTCACTTTCCACTTGATGAAGGTGTCATCGTGGAAGAAGACGGTGAGGCCGCCGAAGAAGCCGACCAAGATGAAGGTGAAGAGCTGCATCTTCTCGACCTTGCGATAGCGGATCCAGCTATAGGCGAGCTGCAGACCGGTGACCACTACCAGTGCGCCGGTAGCCATGTAGATGTCGTAGAACTTGTAGACCGCGAAGAAAACGATAAGTGGAATAAATTCAATAAATTGCTTCATTGTTGGCGCCCAGTCCTCAAAAATGGCCTGCAAATTTCGCCCAGTCTACCTGCATGGCGGACAACGGCAAATGAATAAGACCGCTCATTTTTACGCCGGTTCCGCGCTGTCGCCAAACAGTTGGCGTGCAATGGAGATCCCCAGTCGCTGCTGGTCGGCCAGCAGGTCGCGGATATGGCGCTCTTCAATAAGCGGGTTGAGCAGCACGGCACGCAGCAGGGTAAGCGGCTGGGCACCGTAGCGCACCACCGCCCGCTGGGTGCGGGAGACAAAGCTGTGCCCCTCGGCCCGCTGGGCTTTTTGCAGCGCCACGTTGAAGTCGTTGATCTGCTCGTTGGCTGCTTCGTTCAGCGCCTTGCCCTGCAGATGGGGCGGGATGCAGCGGTAGGAGAGCAGATTCATCACCGGAGCCGACATCAGCTCGAAGGCGGGGTCGCTTTCGATGAGCTCTGCCATCAGCCGGGCACGGTCGTAGTTGGCCTCGATAAGCTCGGCATAGCCTTGCTGGCCGAAGAGCTGGAAGGCTGCATCCAGATAGAGGGCATTGGCCGGGCGGGTGCCCTCCAGGGTAAAGCGGCCCTGATCGAACGAGGTGGCGCGAATGGCATAGGGCGCCTCCCGCTTGACCGCCATCATCAGGTCGGGCTGGCGGCAGAGCAGCATGCCGGTACCAAGCGGCACCAGCAGCTGTTTGTGGCCATCCAGAGTGACGGTATCTGCGCGCTCGATCCCGGCCAGCAGGTTTTGATAGCGGGGGGAGAAAAGGGTCGGGCCACCCCAGGCGGCATCCACGTGGAAGTGGATCTGCTCGCGCTCGGCGATGACCGCCAGCTCAGGCAGGGGGTCGATGGAGCCAAAGTCGGTACTGCCTGCTACGCCGACCAATGCCAGCACCTTCAATTTCTGATCTTTGCACTGGATCAGCGCCTGCTCCAGCGCAGCCAGACTGAGCCGGTTCTGCTCGTCGGTCTCGAGGCGCCAAACGCTGCGGGCGCCCAGCCCCAGCAGATCCATCCCCTTGTCGAAGGAGTAGTGCATCAGGCGGGAGCCCAGAATGACGGCGCCCCGATAGCCCTGCTCATAGAGGGCGAACAGGTTGTCGCCACAGGCGCGGTTGCGGGCCAGCCAAAGTGCCGTGACATTGGCGATGGTGCCGCCGCTGGTCATGACGCCGAGGGCGGCATCCTTGGCATGCATCTGCTCGCCGTAGAAGGCATCGTCCCGGCCATAGATGAGGCGGTGCAGCTTGGCCAGCACCTCTCGCTCCAGAAAGCTGAGCAGGCGGGAGGACTCCATCTTCATCGGATTCTGGTTCAGCATCACCAGCAGGCGCGACAGCTCGGCGGTATAGGCCGGCAGTGGTGCCGTCATATGGCCCATGTAGCGTGGCGAGGTGAGGTGCGAGGCGCCGGGTACCAGAGTAGCCAGCCGCGCCAGATACTCCTCGATAGGTTGGCCGACTGCTGGCATGCGGGATTGATCGAGCTGGTGGGTGAACAGGTCGCGCTGGTAGGGGGCCTGACTGTCGTCGGAGTGGTGGAAGCTCTCCAGCAAGGTGCTCATCGCCTCGCCAAAGGCGGGATCCGCTTGTGCAAACAGCTCAGTCAACTTCATCAGGTTCTCCAGACCAGGTCACCGGGGTAGGTGTCTATGCCGCTTCTGTCGGGCATCGGCGGCAGAGCATACACCAAAGGGGAGCGGGTGACAGCCACCCCATTTTTTAAGCGAACACTTGTACTCTGAAATGGTGCTGGGTAGAGTGTCGCCAATGATGACGGAGTGAATGTTATGAGTGGTGTGATGGATTACTCCCCCCGGGAGGAGCTGGCAAACCGGCTGAGTCACGGTGCGGGATTGTTGTTGGGGATTATCGGGCTGGTGTTGTTGCTCATCAAGGGATGGGGACAGGGTACGCAGGCGCTGGTGAGTTACAGCCTTTATGGCGGCAGTCTGGTGCTGCTCTATCTCGCCTCGACCCTCTACCACAGCATGGGGTCAGGGCGGGCCAGACGTTGGTGCAAGGTGTTTGATCACTGCGCTATCTATCTGCTGATCGCCGGTACTTACACTCCGTTCCTACTGGTTGCGCTCGACACGCCGTTGGCGAAGGGGTTGATGGTGGTGATCTGGGCCCTGGCGCTGGCTGGCGTGGTGTTCAAGCTGGTATTTATCAACCGCTTCAAGAAGTTGTCGCTCTTTACCTACCTGATGCTGGGCTGGCTGTCGCTGGTGGTCATCTATCAGCTCTATATCCATCTGGCCGGTGAGGGGCTGCTGCTGCTCGGGCTTGGCGGCCTTATCTACAGTCTCGGGGTCATTTTTTATGTGGCCAAGCAGATCCCCTATAACCACGCCATCTGGCATCTCTTTGTGCTGGGTGGCAGCGTTTGTCACTTTATGGCCATTTACGGCTACGTCGCCTAACGTCTTGCAACTAGCCCTTAATTGGTATTTTTAGCGCGTAAAAGGATAAATTCGTGCGGTATCACACAGTTGGCATCAGCGTTTGCTGACAAGCTAGGGCCAGTTCAATTCGCAAAGGATGCACGAAATGAGTGAAATCGCGCTTTCCATCAGCATGTTGTCGCTGGTGGCAGTGCTAGGACTCTGGCTGGGAAACTGGCGAGTCTATGGCGTTGGCTTGGGAATAGGGGGGGTGCTGTTCGGCGGCATCATAGTGGGTCACTTTGCAGGCGCCTCCGATCTCGCGCTGGATGCACAAACGCTTCACTTTATTCAAGAATTTGGCCTGATCCTGTTTGTCTATACCATCGGCATCCAGGTCGGGCCGGGTTTCTTCTCGTCATTGCGCAGTTCGGGTCTCAAACTCAACGCCTTTGCCGCTTTGCTGGTCATCCTTGGCTGCGTGGTGGCTGCTGGCTTGCATCAATTTTTCGATGTGCCGTTGCCGGTCATTCTGGGGGTCTTCTCCGGTGCCGTCACCAATACGCCATCCCTCGGTGCGGGCCAGCAGATCCTGGCCGAGCTGGGGGCCGCGCCCGGTTCTACCGGCCTGATGGGGATGGGCTATGCGGTTGCCTATCCGTTTGGTATCTGTGGCATTTTGCTCACCATGTGGCTGGTCCGAGTATTCTTTCGCATCAAGATCGACGATGAAGCCGCCCAGTTCGAGCTGCAAACCGGTAAAACCAAGGAGAGCTTGCAGACCATCAACATCGCGGTGCGCAACCCCAACATGCACGGCCTGATGCTGAGCGAGATCCCGAGTCTCGACGAGTCTGATGTCATCTGTTCACGGCTCAAACGGGGCGACGAGCTGATGGTGCCACGCCCGGAATCCCGTATCGAACTGGGTGACTTGCTGCATCTGGTGGGTGAGCGCCACGCGCTGCACAAGGTGTTGCTGGTGTTGGGGGAGGAGGTGGAGACCTCGCTCTCGACCCGCGGCACCGATCTGCGCGTCGAGCGGGTGGTGGTGACCAACGAGCAGGTTCTTGGCAAGAAGATCCGCGATCTGGATATCAAACAGCGCTATGACGTGGTGATCTCCCGTCTCAACCGTGCCGGTATCGAACTGGTGCCGACCAGCCAGACCAGCCTGCAGTTTGGCGACATCCTCAACCTGGTTGGCCGTCTCGACGCCATCGAAGCTGTCACCAATGTGGTCGGCAACGTGCAGCAAAAGCTGCAGCAGGTGCAGATGTTGCCGGTATTTATCGGGATTGGCCTTGGCGTATTGCTCGGCTCCATCCCCTTCTATCTGCCCGGTTTCCCGGCCGCCCTCAAGCTGGGTCTGGCGGGCGGGCCGTTGGTGGTGGCGCTGATCCTGTCGCGGATTGGCAGCATCGGCAAGCTCTACTGGTTCATGCCCCCCAGTGCCAACCTGGCGCTGCGGGAGATCGGGATCGTGCTGTTTCTGGCGGTGGTCGGCTTCAAGTCCGGTGCCGGTTTCGTCGATACCCTGATCAACGGTGATGGCCCAGCCTGGATGCTCTACGGTATGGCGATTACCCTGATCCCGCTGCTGGTGGTCGGTGTGCTGGCGCGCCTCTACGGCAAGATGAACTATCTGACCCTGTGCGGCTTGCTGGCCGGCTCCATGACAGATCCTCCCGCGCTGGCCTTTGCCAACGCCATGCACCCGACCAGTGGCGCCAGTGCGCTCTCATACGCCACTGTCTACCCGTTGGTGATGTTCCTGCGGATCATCTCGCCACAGCTGCTGGCTATCATCCTCTGGGCGGGAGCCTAGGGTTAATCCTGACGGGAGCATGCCTTGTCATGCTCCCGTCATCATTCTGTAATCTATTGATAATTTTGGTTTTTACCATTCTCGCAACCTCGTTTTACACACTTCTGTCTGGCTGAACAGTTCAGCCTCAAATCGGTCTATCCTTTCGAATTTTCGAGCTGGTTATTTTTTCCCTCAGTCTGCAAAGTAGGCTGTGGCTTATTGCATTCAAATCAGGATTCAGGAGAGAACATGATCACCAATGCCGTTACCTTGGAACAGGGCGTAACCGTAACCCAACTCAAAGGACAAATTTATCTGGTGGCCGCAGATGGCAGCCGGAAGCTGTTGGCTGAAGGTGATGTGCTGCCGAAAGGGGCGGTGATCATGTCGCCGGATGGCGCCAGTTTCATGGGCGGCGGACAGTCGTTCAATGTGCAACCAGCCAGCGAGCAGAGTGAGCCTACCGAAGAGGGGGATGCCCCCCAGCTGGCACAAAACGGTGCTGCAGGCACTCCTGATGATATCAATGCCCTGCAACAGGCGATCCTGGGTGGCGCTGACCCGACCCAGGCCTTTGAAGCCTCTGCAGCAGGCGGAGCACCTGCCGCCGGTGGTGGCGGTATTGGGGGCGTCGCCGGTGCCAGTGGCAACGGCGGTTTTGTCACCATCGACCGTACCGGTTCTGCAACCATTGCTGAAGCCACCTTCGATACCACCTACAACGCCAATGGTGAGCCACTGCTTGAAGCAGTTGGTGAAGATGATCCTCTTTTTACCTCCGCCGACCTTGTCTTGAGTGCAGATGCACAGGTGAATGAAGGTGGGTTTATCACCTTTACTGCGACATTAGATGAACCTGTTTTTGGTTCTGACTTGGTTATTCAGCTGTCAAATGGTGTAGTGATCACCATTCCCGTCGGCCAGAGTTCCGGTTCAGTCACTGTTGCTGCTCCAGCGGACAGCCCTTATGTCGACCCGTCAACGATCACCGTTTCGATTACCGGTACTCAGGGCGGTGGTTTCAACCAGATTATCACTGGACCTTCAACGACTACCCAGATTAACGACACCGTGGACACCACCACGGTGACCCTGAGCGCACCGGCGCAGGTCAACGAAGGTGGGCAGATCACCTACAGCGCCAGTGTCAACAACGCCCCGCAGAGTGACCTGGTGCTGACCCTGTCCAACGGCGCCAGCATCACCATCAAGGCGGGCGAGCTGAGCGGCAGCGTGACGGTCGATGCCCCGAGTGACGACGTTTACAAAGATGGCAGCAGCCTGACGGTGAGCATCACCGGCAGCAGCGGTGGCAACTACGAGCAGCTGGACACCAGCAGCAAGGTGACCACCGAGGTGGCCGACACCGTGGACACCACCACGGTGACCCTGAGCGCACCGGCGCAGGTCAACGAAGGGGGCCAGATCACCTACAGCGCCAGTGTCAACAACGCCCCGCAGAGTGACCTAGTGCTGACCCTGTCCAACGGCGCCAGCATCACCATCAAGGCGGGCGAGCTGAGCGGCAGCGTGACGGTCGATGCCCCGAGTGACGACGTTTACAAAGATGGCAGCAGCCTGACGGTGAGCATCACCGGCAGCAGCGGTGGCAACTACGAGCAGCTGGACACCAGCAGCAAGGTGACCACCGAGGTGGCCGACACCGTGGACACCACCACGGTGACCCTGAGCGCACCGGCGCAGGTCAACGAAGGGGGGCAGATCACCTACAGCGCCAGTGTCAACAATGCCCCGCAGAGTGACCTGGTGCTGACCCTGTCCAACGGCGCCAGCATCACCATCAAGGCGGGCGAGCTGAGCGGCAGCGTGACGGTCGATGCCCCGAGTGACGACGTTTACAAAGATGGCAGCAGCCTGACGGTGAGCATCACCGGCAGCAGCGGTGGCAACTACGAGCAGCTGGACACCAGCAGCAAGGTGACCACCGAGGTGGCCGACACCGTGGACACCACCACGGTGACCCTGAGCGCACCGGCGCAGGTCAACGAAGGGGGCCAGATCACCTACAGCGCCAGTGTCAACAACGCCCCGCAGAGTGACCTGGTGCTGACCCTGTCCAACGGCGCCAGCATCACCATCAAGGCGGGCGAGCTGAGCGGCAGCGTGACGGTCGATGCCCCGAGTGACGACGTTTACAAAGATGGCAGCAGCCTGACGGTGAGCATCACCGGCAGCAGCGGTGGCAACTACGAGCAGCTGGACACCAGCAGCAAGGTGACCACCGAGGTGGCCGACACCGTGGACACCACCACGGTGACCCTGAGCGCACCGGCGCAGGTCAACGAAGGGGGCCAGATCACCTACAGCGCCAGTGTCAACAACGCCCCGCAGAGTGACCTGGTGCTGACCCTGTCCAACGGCGCCAGCATCACCATCAAGGCGGGCGAGCTGAGCGGCAGCGTGACGGTCGATGCCCCGAGTGACGACGTTTACAAAGATGGCAGCAGCCTGACGGTGAGCATCACCGGCAGCAGCGGTGGCAACTACGAGCAGCTGGACACCAGCAGCAAGGTGACCACCGAGGTGGCCGACACCGTGGACACCACCACGGTGACCCTGAGCGCACCGGCGCAGGTCAACGAAGGGGGCCAGATCACCTACAGCGCCAGTGTCAACAACGCCCCGCAGAGTGACCTGGTGCTGACCCTGTCCAACGGCGCCAGCATCACCATCAAGGCGGGCGAGCTGAGCGGCAGCGTGACGGTCGATGCCCCGAGTGACGACGTTTACAAAGATGGCAGCAGCCTGACGGTGAGCATCACCGGCAGCAGCGGTGGCAACTACGAGCAGCTGGACACCAGCAGCAAGGTGACCACCGAGGTGGCCGACACCGTGGACACCACCACGGTGACCCTGAGCGCACCGGCGCAGGTCAACGAAGGGGGCCAGATCACCTACAGCGCCAGTGTCAACAACGCCCCGCAGAGTGACCTGGTGCTGACCCTGTCCAACGGCGCCAGCATCACCATCAAGGCGGGCGAGCTGAGCGGCAGCGTGACGGTCGATGCCCCGAGTGACGACGTTTACAAAGATGGCAGCAGCCTGACGGTGAGCATCACCGGCAGCAGCGGTGGCAACTACGAGCAGCTGGACACCAGCAGCAAGGTGACCACCGAGGTGGCCGACACCGTGGACACCACCACGGTGACCCTGAGCGCACCGGCGCAGGTCAACGAAGGGGGGCAGATCACCTACAGCGCCAGTGTCAACAACGCCCCGCAGAGTGACCTGGTGCTGACCCTGTCCAACGGCGCCAGCATCACCATCAAGGCGGGCGAGCTGAGCGGCAGCGTGACGGTCGATGCCCCGAGTGACGACGTTTACAAAGATGGCAGCAGCCTGACGGTGAGCATCACCGGCAGCAGCGGTGGCAACTACGAGCAGCTGGACACCAGCAGCAAGGTGACCACCGAGGTGGCCGACACCGTGGACACCACCACGGTGACCCTGAGCGCACCGGCGCAGGTCAACGAAGGGGGGCAGATCACCTACAGCGCCAGTGTCAACAACGCCCCGCAGAGTGACCTGGTGCTGACCCTGTCCAACGGCGCCAGCATCACCATCAAGGCGGGCGAGCTGAGCGGCAGCGTGACGGTCGATGCCCCGAGTGACGACGTTTACAAAGATGGCAGCAGCCTGACGGTGAGCATCACCGGCAGCAGCGGTGGCAACTACGAGCAGCTGGACACCAGCAGCAAGGTGACCACCGAGGTGGCCGACACCGTGGACACCACCACGGTGACCCTGAGCGCACCGGCGCAGGTCAACGAAGGGGGGCAGATCACCTACAGCGCCAGTGTCAACAACGCCCCGCAGAGTGACCTGGTGCTGACCCTGTCCAACGGCGCCAGCATCACCATCAAGGCGGGCGAGCTGAGCGGCAGCGTGACGGTCGATGCCCCGAGTGACGACGTTTACAAAGATGGCAGCAGCCTGACGGTGAGCATCACCGGCAGCAGCGGTGGCAACTACGAGCAGCTGGACACCAGCAGCAAGGTGACCACCGAGGTGGCCGACACCGTGGACACCACCACGGTGACCCTGAGCGCACCGGCGCAGGTCAACGAAGGGGGCCAGATCACCTACAGCGCCAGTGTCAACAACGCCCCGCAGAGTGACCTGGTGCTGACCCTGTCCAACGGCGCCAGCATCACCATCAAGGCGGGCGAGCTGAGCGGCAGCGTGACGGTCGATGCCCCGAGTGACGACGTTTACAAAGATGGCAGCAGCCTGACGGTGAGCATCACCGGCAGCAGCGGTGGCAACTACGAGCAGCTGGACACCAGCAGCAAGGTGACCACCGAGGTGGCCGACACCGTGGACACCACCACGGTGACCCTGAGCGCACCGGCGCAGGTCAACGAAGGGGGCCAGATCACCTACAGCGCCAGTGTCAACAACGCCCCGCAGAGTGACCTGGTGCTGACCCTGTCCAACGGCGCCAGCATCACCATCAAGGCGGGCGAGCTGAGCGGCAGCGTGACGGTCGATGCCCCGAGTGACGACGTTTACAAAGATGGCAGCAGCCTGACGGTGAGCATCACCGGCAGCAGCGGTGGCAACTACGAGCAGCTGGACACCAGCAGCAAGGTGACCACCGAGGTGGCCGACACCGTGGACACCACCACGGTGACCCTGAGCGCACCGGCGCAGGTCAACGAAGGGGGCCAGATCACCTACAGCGCCAGTGTCAACAACGCCCCGCAGAGTGACCTGGTGCTGACCCTGTCCAACGGCGCCAGCATCACCATCAAGGCGGGCGAGCTGAGCGGCAGCGTGACGGTCGATGCCCCGAGTGACGACGTTTACAAAGATGGCAGCAGCCTGACGGTGAGCATCACCGGCAGCAGCGGTGGCAACTACGAGCAGCTGGACACCAGCAGCAAGGTGACCACCGAGGTGGCCGACACCGTGGACACCACCACGGTGACCCTGAGCGCACCGGCGCAGGTCAACGAAGGGGGCCAGATCACCTACAGCGCCAGTGTCAACAATGCCCCGCAGAGTGACCTGGTGCTGACCCTGTCCAACGGCGCCAGCATCACCATCAAGGCGGGCGAGCTGAGCGGCAGCGTGACGGTCGATGCCCCGAGTGACGACGTTTACAAAGATGGCAGCAGCCTGACGGTGAGCATCACCGGCAGCAGCGGTGGCAACTACGAGCAGCTGGACACCAGCAGCAAGGTGACCACCGAGGTGGCCGACACCGTGGACACCACCACGGTGACCCTGAGCGCACCGGCGCAGGTCAACGAAGGGGGCCAGATCACCTACAGCGCCAGTGTCAACAATGCCCCGCAGAGTGACCTGGTGCTGACCCTGTCCAACGGCGCCAGCATCACCATCAAGGCGGGCGAGCTGAGCGGCAGCGTGACGGTCGATGCCCCGAGTGACGACGTTTACAAAGATGGCAGCAGCCTGACGGTGAGCATCACCGGCAGCAGCGGTGGCAACTACGAGCAGCTGGACACCAGCAGCAAGGTGACCACCGAGGTGGCCGACACCGTGGACACCACCACGGTGACCCTGAGCGCACCGGCGCAGGTCAACGAAGGTGGCCAGATCACCTACAGCGCCAGTGTCAACAACGCCCCGCAGAGTGACCTGGTGCTGACCCTGTCCAACGGCGCCAGCATCACCATCAAGGCGGGCGAGCTGAGCGGCAGCGTGACGGTCGATGCCCCGAGTGACGACGTTTACAAAGATGGCAGCAGCCTGACGGTGAGCATCACCGGCAGCAGCGGTGGCAACTACGAGCAGCTGGACACCAGCAGCAAGGTGACCACCGAGGTGGCCGACACCGTGGACACCACCACGGTGACCCTGAGCGCACCGGCGCAGGTCAACGAAGGTGGGCAGATCACCTACAGCGCCAGTGTCAACAACGCCCCGCAGAGTGACCTGGTGCTGACCCTGTCCAACGGCGCCAGCATCACCATCAAGGCGGGCGAGCTGAGCGGCAGCGTGACGGTCGATGCCCCGAGTGACGACGTTTACAAAGATGGCAGCAGCCTGACGGTGAGCATCACCGGCAGCAGCGGTGGCAACTACGAGCAGCTGGACACCAGCAGCAAGGTGACCACCGAGGTGGCCGACACCGTGGACACCACCACGGTGACCCTGAGCGCACCGGCGCAGGTCAACGAAGGGGGCCAGATCACCTACAGCGCCAGTGTCAACAACGCCCCGCAGAGTGACCTGGTGCTGACCCTGTCCAACGGCGCCAGCATCACCATCAAGGCGGGCGAGCTGAGCGGCAGCGTGACGGTCGATGCCCCGAGTGACGACGTTTACAAAGATGGCAGCAGCCTGACGGTGAGCATCACCGGCAGCAGCGGTGGCAACTACGAGCAGCTGGACACCAGCAGCAAGGTGACCACCGAGGTGGCCGACACCGTGGACACCACCACGGTGACCCTGAGCGCACCGGCGCAGGTCAACGAAGGGGGCCAGATCACCTACAGCGCCAGTGTCAACAACGCCCCGCAGAGTGACCTGGTGCTGACCCTGTCCAACGGCGCCAGCATCACCATCAAGGCGGGCGAGCTGAGCGGCAGCGTGACGGTCGATGCCCCGAGTGACGACGTTTACAAAGATGGCAGCAGCCTGACGGTGAGCATCACCGGCAGCAGCGGTGGCAACTACGAGCAGCTGGACACCAGCAGCAAGGTGACCACCGAGGTGGCCGACACCGTGGACACCACCACGGTGACCCTGAGCGCACCGGCGCAGGTCAACGAAGGGGGCCAGATCACCTACAGCGCCAGTGTCAACAACGCCCCGCAGAGTGACCTGGTGCTGACCCTGTCCAACGGCGCCAGCATCACCATCAAGGCGGGCGAGCTGAGCGGCAGCGTGACGGTCGATGCCCCGAGTGACGACGTTTACAAAGATGGCAGCAGCCTGACGGTGAGCATCACCGGCAGCAGCGGTGGCAACTACGAGCAGCTGGACACCAGCAGCAAGGTGACCACCGAGGTGGCCGACACCGTGGACACCACCACGGTGACCCTGAGCGCACCGGCGCAGGTCAACGAAGGTGGCCAGATCACCTACAGCGCCAGTGTCAACAACGCCCCGCAGAGTGACCTGGTGCTGACCCTGTCCAACGGCGCCAGCATCACCATCAAGGCGGGCGAGCTGAGCGGCAGCGTGACGGTCGATGCCCCGAGTGACGACGTTTACAAAGATGGCAGCAGCCTGACGGTGAGCATCACCGGCAGCAGCGGTGGCAACTACGAGCAGCTGGACACCAGCAGCAAGGTGACCACCGAGGTGGCCGACACCGTGGACACCACCACGGTGACCCTGAGCGCACCGGCGCAGGTCAACGAAGGGGGGCAGATCACCTACAGCGCCAGTGTCAACAACGCCCCGCAGAGTGACCTGGTGCTGACCCTGTCCAACGGCGCCAGCATCACCATCAAGGCGGGCGAGCTGAGCGGCAGCGTGACGGTCGATGCCCCGAGTGACGACGTTTACAAAGATGGCAGCAGCCTGACGGTGAGCATCACCGGCAGCAGCGGTGGCAACTACGAGCAGCTGGACACCAGCAGCAAGGTGACCACCGAGGTGGCCGACACCGTGGACACCACCACGGTGACCCTGAGCGCACCGGCGCAGGTCAACGAAGGGGGCCAGATCACCTACAGCGCCAGTGTCAACAACGCCCCGCAGAGTGACCTGGTGCTGACCCTGTCCAACGGCGCCAGCATCACCATCAAGGCGGGCGAGCTGAGCGGCAGCGTGACGGTCGATGCCCCGAGTGACGACGTTTACAAAGATGGCAGCAGCCTGACGGTGAGCATCACCGGCAGCAGCGGTGGCAACTACGAGCAGCTGGACACCAGCAGCAAGGTGACCACCGAGGTGGCCGACACCGTGGACACCACCACGGTGACCCTGAGCGCACCGGCGCAGGTCAACGAAGGGGGCCAGATCACCTACAGCGCCAGTGTCAACAACGCCCCGCAGAGTGACCTGGTGCTGACCCTGTCCAACGGCGCCAGCATCACCATCAAGGCGGGCGAGCTGAGCGGCAGCGTGACGGTCGATGCCCCGAGTGACGACGTTTACAAAGATGGCAGCAGCCTGACGGTGAGCATCACCGGCAGCAGCGGTGGCAACTACGAGCAGCTGGACACCAGCAGCAAGGTGACCACCGAGGTGGCCGACACCGTGGACACCACCACGGTGACCCTGAGCGCACCGGCGCAGGTCAACGAAGGGGGCCAGATCACCTACAGCGCCAGTGTCAACAACGCCCCGCAGAGTGACCTGGTGCTGACCCTGTCCAACGGCGCCAGCATCACCATCAAGGCGGGCGAGCTGAGCGGCAGCGTGACGGTCGATGCCCCGAGTGACGACGTTTACAAAGATGGCAGCAGCCTGACGGTGAGCATCACCGGCAGCAGCGGTGGCAACTACGAGCAGCTGGACACCAGCAGCAAGGTGACCACCGAGGTGGCCGACACCGTGGACACCACCACGGTGACCCTGAGCGCACCGGCGCAGGTCAACGAAGGGGGCCAGATCACCTACAGCGCCAGTGTCAACAACGCCCCGCAGAGTGACCTGGTGCTGACCCTGTCCAACGGCGCCAGCATCACCATCAAGGCGGGCGAGCTGAGCGGCAGCGTGACGGTCGATGCCCCGAGTGACGACGTTTACAAAGATGGCAGCAGCCTGACGGTGAGCATCACCGGCAGCAGCGGTGGCAACTACGAGCAGCTGGACACCAGCAGCAAGGTGACCACCGAGGTGGCCGACACCGTGGACACCACCACGGTGACCCTGAGCGCACCGGCGCAGGTCAACGAAGGGGGGCAGATCACCTACAGCGCCAGTGTCAACAACGCCCCGCAGAGTGACCTGGTGCTGACCCTGTCCAACGGCGCCAGCATCACCATCAAGGCGGGCGAGCTGAGCGGCAGCGTGACGGTCGATGCCCCGAGTGACGACGTTTACAAAGATGGCAGCAGCCTGACGGTGAGCATCACCGGCAGCAGCGGTGGCAACTACGAGCAGCTGGACACCAGCAGCAAGGTGACCACCGAGGTGGCCGACACCGTGGACACCACCACGGTGACCCTGAGCGCACCGGCGCAGGTCAACGAAGGGGGCCAGATCACCTACAGCGCCAGTGTCAACAATGCCCCGCAGAGTGACCTGGTGCTGACCCTGTCCAACGGCGCCAGCATCACCATCAAGGCGGGCGAGCTGAGCGGCAGCGTGACGGTCGATGCCCCGAGTGACGACGTTTACAAAGATGGCAGCAGCCTGACGGTGAGCATCACCGGCAGCAGCGGTGGCAACTACGAGCAGCTGGACACCAGCAGCAAGGTGACCACCGAGGTGGCCGACACCGTGGACACCACCACGGTGACCCTGAGCGCACCGGCGCAGGTCAACGAAGGTGGCCAGATCACCTACAGCGCCAGTGTCAACAACGCCCCGCAGAGTGACCTGGTGCTGACCCTGTCCAACGGCGCCAGCATCACCATCAAGGCGGGCGAGCTGAGCGGCAGCGTGACGGTCGATGCCCCGAGTGACGACGTTTACAAAGATGGCAGCAGCCTGACGGTGAGCATCACCGGCAGCAGCGGTGGCAACTACGAGCAGCTGGACACCAGCAGCAAGGTGACCACCGAGGTGGCCGACACCGTGGACACCACCACGGTGACCCTGAGCGCACCGGCGCAGGTCAACGAAGGTGGGCAGATCACCTACAGCGCCAGTGTCAACAACGCCCCGCAGAGTGACCTGGTGCTGACCCTGTCCAACGGCGCCAGCATCACCATCAAGGCGGGCGAGCTGAGCGGCAGCGTGACGGTCGATGCCCCGAGTGACGACGTTTACAAAGATGGCAGCAGCCTGACGGTGAGCATCACCGGCAGCAGCGGTGGCAACTACGAGCAGCTGGACACCAGCAGCAAGGTGACCACCGAGGTGGCCGACACCGTGGACACCACCACGGTGACCCTGAGCGCACCGGCGCAGGTCAACGAAGGGGGCCAGATCACCTACAGCGCCAGTGTCAACAACGCCCCGCAGAGTGACCTGGTGCTGACCCTGTCCAACGGCGCCAGCATCACCATCAAGGCGGGCGAGCTGAGCGGCAGCGTGACGGTCGATGCCCCGAGTGACGACGTTTACAAAGATGGCAGCAGCCTGACGGTGAGCATCACCGGCAGCAGCGGTGGCAACTACGAGCAGCTGGACACCAGCAGCAAGGTGACCACCGAGGTGGCCGACACCGTGGACACCACCACGGTGACCCTGAGCGCACCGGCGCAGGTCAACGAAGGGGGCCAGATCACCTACAGCGCCAGTGTCAACAACGCCCCGCAGAGTGACCTGGTGCTGACCCTGTCCAACGGCGCCAGCATCACCATCAAGGCGGGCGAGCTGAGCGGCAGCGTGACGGTCGATGCCCCGAGTGACGACGTTTACAAAGATGGCAGCAGCCTGACGGTGAGCATCACCGGCAGCAGCGGTGGCAACTACGAGCAGCTGGACACCAGCAGCAAGGTGACCACCGAGGTGGCCGACACCGTGGACACCACCACGGTGACCCTGAGCGCACCGGCGCAGGTCAACGAAGGGGGCCAGATCACCTACAGCGCCAGTGTCAACAACGCCCCGCAGAGTGACCTGGTGCTGACCCTGTCCAACGGCGCCAGCATCACCATCAAGGCGGGCGAGCTGAGCGGCAGCGTGACGGTCGATGCCCCGAGTGACGACGTTTACAAAGATGGCAGCAGCCTGACGGTGAGCATCACCGGCAGCAGCGGTGGCAACTACGAGCAGCTGGACACCAGCAGCAAGGTGACCACCGAGGTGGCCGACACCGTGGACACCACCACGGTGACCCTGAGCGCACCGGCGCAGGTCAACGAAGGTGGCCAGATCACCTACAGCGCCAGTGTCAACAACGCCCCGCAGAGTGACCTGATGCTGACCCTGTC
Organism: Aeromonas sp. FDAARGOS 1411; assembly: GCF_019047125.1. NCBI lineage: Bacteria > Pseudomonadati > Pseudomonadota > Gammaproteobacteria > Aeromonadales > Aeromonadaceae > Aeromonas > Aeromonas sp. FDAARGOS 1411. Next base: position 22,143 of record NZ_CP077214.1, read on the forward strand.
CAACGGCGCCAGCATCACCATCAAGGCGGGCGAGCTGAGCGGCAGCGTGACGGTCGATGCCCCGAGTGACGACGTTTACAAAGATGGCAGCAGCCTGACGGTGAGCATCACCGGCAGCAGCGGTGGCAACTACGAGCAGCTGGACACCAGCAGCAAGGTGACCACCGAGGTGGCCGACACCGTGGACACCACCACGGTGACCCTGAGCGCACCGGCGCAGGTCAACGAAGGTGGGCAGATCACCTACAGCGCCAGTGTCAACAACGCCCCGCAGAGTGACCTGGTGCTGACCCTGTCCAACGGCGCCAGCATCACCATCAAGGCGGGCGAGCTGAGCGGCAGCGTGACGGTCGATGCCCCGAGTGACGACGTTTACAAAGATGGCAGCAGCCTGACGGTGAGCATCACCGGCAGCAGCGGTGGCAACTACGAGCAGCTGGACACCAGCAGCAAGGTGACCACCGAGGTGGCCGACACCGTGGACACCACCACGGTGACCCTGAGCGCACCGGCGCAGGTCAACGAAGGGGGGCAGATCACCTACAGCGCCAGTGTCAACAACGCCCCGCAGAGTGACCTGGTGCTGACCCTGTCCAACGGCGCCAGCATCACCATCAAGGCGGGCGAGCTGAGCGGCAGCGTGACGGTCGATGCCCCGAGTGACGACGTTTACAAAGATGGCAGCAGCCTGACGGTGAGCATCACCGGCAGCAGCGGTGGCAACTACGAGCAGCTGGACACCAGCAGCAAGGTGACCACCGAGGTGGCCGACACCGTGGACACCACCACGGTGACCCTGAGCGCACCGGCGCAGGTCAACGAAGGGGGCCAGATCACCTACAGCGCCAGTGTCAACAACGCCCCGCAGAGTGACCTGGTGCTGACCCTGTCCAACGGCGCCAGCATCACCATCAAGGCGGGCGAGCTGAGCGGCAGCGTGACGGTCGATGCCCCGAGTGACGACGTTTACAAAGATGGCAGCAGCCTGACGGTGAGCATCACCGGCAGCAGCGGTGGCAACTACGAGCAGCTGGACACCAGCAGCAAGGTGACCACCGAGGTGGCCGACACCGTGGACACCACCACGGTGACCCTGAGCGCACCGGCGCAGGTCAACGAAGGGGGCCAGATCACCTACAGCGCCAGTGTCAACAACGCCCCGCAGAGTGACCTGGTGCTGACCCTGTCCAACGGCGCCAGCATCACCATCAAGGCGGGCGAGCTGAGCGGCAGCGTGACGGTCGATGCCCCGAGTGACGACGTTTACAAAGATGGCAGCAGCCTGACGGTGAGCATCACCGGCAGCAGCGGTGGCAACTACGAGCAGCTGGACACCAGCAGCAAGGTGACCACCGAGGTGGCCGACACCGTGGACACCACCACGGTGACCCTGAGCGCACCGGCGCAGGTCAACGAAGGGGGCCAGATCACCTACAGCGCCAGTGTCAACAACGCCCCGCAGAGTGACCTGGTGCTGACCCTGTCCAACGGCGCCAGCATCACCATCAAGGCGGGCGAGCTGAGCGGCAGCGTGACGGTCGATGCCCCGAGTGACGACGTTTACAAAGATGGCAGCAGCCTGACGGTGAGCATCACCGGCAGCAGCGGTGGCAACTACGAGCAGCTGGACACCAGCAGCAAGGTGACCACCGAGGTGGCCGACACCGTGGACACCACCACGGTGACCCTGAGCGCACCGGCGCAGGTCAACGAAGGGGGGCAGATCACCTACAGCGCCAGTGTCAACAACGCCCCGCAGAGTGACCTGGTGCTGTCCCTGTCCAACGGCGCCAGCATCACCATCAAGGCGGGCGAGCTGAGCGGCAGCGTGACGGTCGATGCCCCGAGTGACGACGTTTACAAAGATGGCAGCAGCCTGACGGTGAGCATCACCGGCAGCAGCGGTGGCAACTACGAGCAGCTGGACACCAGCAGCAAGGTGACCACCGAGGTGGCCGACACCGTGGACACCACCACGGTGACCCTGAGCGCACCGGCGCAGGTCAACGAAGGGGGGCAGATCACCTACAGCGCCAGTGTCAACAACGCCCCGCAGAGTGACCTGGTGCTGACCCTGTCCAACGGCGCCAGCATCACCATCAAGGCGGGCGAGCTGAGCGGCAGCGTGACGGTCGATGCCCCGAGTGACGACGTTTACAAAGATGGCAGCAGCCTGACGGTGAGCATCACCGGCAGCAGCGGTGGCAACTACGAGCAGCTGGACACCAGCAGCAAGGTGACCACCGAGGTGGCCGACACCGTGGACACCACCACGGTGACCCTGAGCGCACCGGCGCAGGTCAACGAAGGGGGCCAGATCACCTACAGCGCCAGTGTCAACAACGCCCCGCAGAGTGACCTGGTGCTGACCCTGTCCAACGGCGCCAGCATCACCATCAAGGCGGGCGAGCTGAGCGGCAGCGTGACGGTCGATGCCCCGAGTGACGACGTTTACAAAGATGGCAGCAGCCTGACGGTGAGCATCACCGGCAGCAGCGGTGGCAACTACGAGCAGCTGGACACCAGCAGCAAGGTGACCACCGAGGTGGCCGACACCGTGGACACCACCACGGTGACCCTGAGCGCACCGGCGCAGGTCAACGAAGGGGGCCAGATCACCTACAGCGCCAGTGTCAACAACGCCCCGCAGAGTGACCTGGTGCTGTCCCTGTCCAACGGCGCCAGCATCACCATCAAGGCGGGCGAGCTGAGCGGCAGCGTGACGGTCGATGCCCCGAGTGACGACGTTTACAAAGATGGCAGCAGCCTGACGGTGAGCATCACCGGCAGCAGCGGTGGCAACTACGAGCAGCTGGACACCAGCAGCAAGGTGACCACCGAGGTGGCCGACACCGTGGACACCACCACGGTGACCCTGAGCTCGGCCACCAATGGCCAGACCGTGACCGAGGGCGGCAGCATTGTCTACACCGCCAGCGTCAGCAACCCGGTGACCGGCAGTCCGCTGACCGTAACCCTCTCCAACGGGGTGGTGATCACCATTCCGGTGGGCAGCAGCAGCGCCAACAGCGAGCCGGTGCCGGTGCGGGCCGACGATGCCTATCAGCAGGGTAACGAGACGCTGAGCGTCAGTATCAGCGGTATCAGCGGCGGCAACTACGAGAGCGTGACCACCGCCGGCAGCGTCAGCAACACCGTGGTGGACGACAGCGACGTGACCACCGTGACCCTGCGCGGGCCAGGCAGTGTGGTGGAGGGCGAGGCTACGGCGACCTACACCGTGACCCTGAGCAATGTAGCACCGGTCGGTAGCATAGTGACCCTGAGCTACACCTACACTACTGCCAGTGGTGCTGACATCACCGAGACCACACAGGCGGTTATTGGTGCCGATGGCAAGACGGCAATGTTTAGCATTGCGACGTTGGTTGACTCTACTTATGAAGGAAACGAAATTTTTGAGGTCTCTGTCAGCGGCATTCAAGTGCCTGCAGGTACTTTAGGTTTTGAGAAACTGGATCTGTCAGACGCGAAAATCAAGACGATTATCACTGATGATGCAGACCGTCCAACCCTGGCCGTCAGCAACGCCGGCGACGTAAATGAAGGCAGCAATGCCGTGTTCAACGTCAGCCTGTCCAATGCCACCGAAGCACCGCTGGTCATCAACCTCGGCCTGGTGTACGGCACTGCCGAAGCTGCCGACCTTGGCACCATGACCGTCACTTATGTGGACGGCAATGGTCAGACCCAAACCTTGACTGTGGCCACCAATGGCGATGTGACTGTTCCGGCGGGTGTCACCAACCTGACCGTGACCGTTGCCACGACCCAGGACAGCGTCTACGAAGGCCCTGAAACCTTCAGTCTGAAGGTGACCGAAGCCAATGGCATCACCACCAATGGCGCTGCTGGCGTCAGCGGCAATGCCACCATCAAAGACGATGGTACTGGCCCTGGCCCGACCCCGGACAATGACAAGCCTGCTCTGGCCGTCAGCAACGCCGGCGACGTAAATGAAGGCAGCAATGCTGTGTTCAACGTCAGCCTGTCCAATGCCACCGAAGCACCGCTGGTCATCAACCTCGGCCTGGTGTACGGCACTGCCGAAGCTGCCGACCTTGGCACCATGACCGTCACTTATGTGGACGGCAATGGTCAGACCCAAACCTTGACTGTGGCCACCAATGGCGATGTGACTGTTCCGGCGGGTGTCACCAACCTGACCGTGACCGTTGCCACGACCCAGGACAGCGTCTACGAAGGCCCTGAAACCTTCAGTCTGAAGGTGACCGAAGCCAATGGCATCACCACCAATGGCGCTGCTGGCGTCAGCGGCAATGCCACCATCAAAGACGATGGTACTGGCCCTGGCCCGACCCCGGACAATGACAAGCCTGCTCTGGCCGTCAGCAACGCCGGCGACGTAAATGAAGGCAGCAATGCTGTGTTCAACGTCAGCCTGTCCAATGCCACCGAAGCACCGCTGGTCATCAACCTCGGCCTGGTGTACGGCACTGCCGAAGCTGCCGACCTTGGCACCATGACCGTCACTTATGTGGACGGCAATGGTCAGACCCAAACCTTGACTGTGGCCACCAATGGCGATGTGACTGTTCCGGCGGGTGTCACCAACCTGACCGTGACCGTTGCCACGACCCAGGACAGCGTCTACGAAGGCCCTGAAACCTTCAGTCTGAAGGTGACCGAAGCCAATGGCATCACCACCAATGGCGCTGCTGGCGTCAGCGGCAATGCCACCATCAAAGACGATGGTACTGGCCCTGGCCCGACCCCGGACAATGACAAGCCTGCTCTGGCCGTCAGCAACGCCGGCGACGTAAATGAAGGCAGCAATGCTGTGTTCAACGTCAGCCTGTCCAATGCCACCGAAGCACCGCTGGTCATCAACCTCGGCCTGGTGTACGGCACTGCCGAAGCTGCCGACCTTGGCACCATGACCGTCACTTATGTGGACGGCAATGGTCAGACCCAAACCTTGACTGTGGCCACCAATGGCGATGTGACTGTTCCGGCGGGTGTCACCAACCTGACCGTGACCGTTGCCACGACCCAGGACAGCGTCTACGAAGGCCCTGAAACCTTCAGTCTGAAGGTGACCGAAGCCAATGGCATCACCACCAATGGCGCTGCTGGCGTCAGCGGCAATGCCACCATCAAAGACGATGGTACTGGCCCTGGCCCGACCCCGGACAATGACAAGCCTGCTCTGGCCGTCAGCAACGCCGGCGACGTAAATGAAGGCAGCAATGCTGTGTTCAACGTCAGCCTGTCCAATGCCACCGAAGCACCGCTGGTCATCAACCTCGGCCTGGTGTACGGCACTGCCGAAGCTGCCGACCTTGGCACCATGACCGTCACTTATGTGGACGGCAATGGTCAGACCCAAACCTTGACTGTGGCCACCAATGGCGATGTGACTGTTCCGGCGGGTGTCACCAACCTGACCGTGACCGTTGCCACGACCCAGGACAGCGTCTACGAAGGCCCTGAAACCTTCAGTCTGAAGGTGACCGAAGCCAATGGCATCACCACCAATGGCGCTGCTGGCGTCAGCGGCAATGCCACCATCAAAGACGATGGTACTGGCCCTGGCCCGACCCCGGACAATGACAAGCCTGCTCTGGCCGTCAGCAACGCCGGCGACGTAAATGAAGGCAGCAATGCTGTGTTCAACGTCAGCCTGTCCAATGCCACCGAAGCACCGCTGGTCATCAACCTCGGCCTGGTGTACGGCACTGCCGAAGCTGCCGACCTTGGCACCATGACCGTCACTTATGTGGACGGCAATGGTCAGACCCAAACCTTGACTGTGGCCACCAATGGCGATGTGACTGTTCCGGCGGGTGTCACCAACCTGACCGTGACCGTTGCCACGACCCAGGACAGCGTCTACGAAGGCCCTGAAACCTTCAGTCTGAAGGTGACCGAAGCCAATGGCATCACCACCAATGGCGCTGCTGGCGTCAGCGGCAATGCCACCATCAAAGACGATGGTACTGGCCCTGGCCCGACCCCGGACAATGACAAGCCTGCTCTGGCCGTCAGCAACGCCGGCGACGTAAATGAAGGCAGCAATGCTGTGTTCAACGTCAGCCTGTCCAATGCCACCGAAGCACCGCTGGTCATCAACCTCGGCCTGGTGTACGGCACTGCCGAAGCTGCCGACCTTGGCACCATGACCGTCACTTATGTGGACGGCAATGGTCAGACCCAAACCTTGACTGTGGCCACCAATGGCGATGTGACTGTTCCGGCGGGTGTCACCAACCTGACCGTGACCGTTGCCACGACCCAGGACAGCGTCTACGAAGGCCCTGAAACCTTCAGTCTGAAGGTGACCGAAGCCAATGGCATCACCACCAATGGCGCTGCTGGCGTCAGCGGCAATGCCACCATCAAAGACGATGGTACTGGCCCTGGCCCGACCCCGGACAATGACAAGCCTGCTCTGGCCGTCAGCAACGCCGGCGACGTAAATGAAGGCAGCAATGCTGTGTTCAACGTCAGCCTGTCCAATGCCACCGAAGCACCGCTGGTCATCAACCTCGGCCTGGTGTACGGCACTGCCGAAGCTGCCGACCTTGGCACCATGACCGTCACTTATGTGGACGGCAATGGTCAGACCCAAACCTTGACTGTGGCCACCAATGGCGATGTGACTGTTCCGGCGGGTGTCACCAACCTGACCGTGACCGTTGCCACGACCCAGGACAGCGTCTACGAAGGCCCTGAAACCTTCAGTCTGAAGGTGACCGAAGCCAATGGCATCACCACCAATGGCGCTGCTGGCGTCAGCGGCAATGCCACCATCAAAGACGATGGTACTGGCCCTGGCCCGACCCCGGACAATGACAAGCCTGCTCTGGCCGTCAGCAACGCCGGCGACGTAAATGAAGGCAGCAATGCTGTGTTCAACGTCAGCCTGTCCAATGCCACCGAAGCACCGCTGGTCATCAACCTCGGCCTGGTGTACGGCACTGCCGAAGCTGCCGACCTTGGCACCATGACCGTCACTTATGTGGACGGCAATGGTCAGACCCAAACCTTGACTGTGGCCACCAATGGCGATGTGACTGTTCCGGCGGGTGTCACCAACCTGACCGTGACCGTTGCCACGACCCAGGACAGCGTCTACGAAGGCCCTGAAACCTTCAGTCTGAAGGTGACCGAAGCCAATGGCATCACCACCAATGGCGCTGCTGGCGTCAGCGGCAATGCCACCATCAAAGACGATGGTACTGGCCCTGGCCCGACCCCGGACAATGACAAGCCTGCTCTGGCCGTCAGCAACGCCGGCGACGTAAATGAAGGCAGCAATGCTGTGTTCAACGTCAGCCTGTCCAATGCCACCGAAGCACCGCTGGTCATCAACCTCGGCCTGGTGTACGGCACTGCCGAAGCTGCCGACCTTGGCACCATGACCGTCACTTATGTGGACGGCAATGGTCAGACCCAAACCTTGACTGTGGCCACCAATGGCGATGTGACTGTTCCGGCGGGTGTCACCAACCTGACCGTGACCGTTGCCACGACCCAGGACAGCGTCTACGAAGGCCCTGAAACCTTCAGTCTGAAGGTGACCGAAGCCAATGGCATCACCACCAATGGCGCTGCTGGCGTCAGCGGCACGGCCACCATCACCGACAACGACAGTGCACCGAAGGTGGCGACCATCGTGGGTGACACTGTGGTGGAAGGGAATGCCAACAGCTTTGCGGTGGGGTTGACCAACACCTCGAGCACCCCGACCACGCTGACGCTGACCCTGGCCAGCGGCACGGCCACCAAGGGGGCTGACTTCAGCGGCACCCAGGTGACCGTCACTATCGGCGGGGTAGATCAGGTTGTGAACGTCAATGCAGACGGCACCTTCAACGTGACGGTACCGGCCAACACCGGCAGCTTCAGCGTCAAGGTGAGCACCGTGAATGACACCGTGTTCGAGGCGAGCGAGAACTACACCCTGAGCGGTGCAGGCACCAGCAGCACCGTGACCGGCACGGCCACCATCACCGACAACGACAGTGCACCGAAGGTGGCGACCATCGTGGGTGACACTGTGGTGGAAGGGAATGCCAACAGCTTTGCGGTGGGGTTGACCAACACCTCGAGCACCCCGACCACGCTGACGCTGACCCTGGCCAGCGGCACGGCCACCAAGGGGGCTGACTTCAGCGGCACCCAGGTGACCGTCACTATCGGCGGGGTAGATCAGGTTGTGAACGTCAATGCAGACGGCACCTTCAACGTGACGGTACCGGCCAACACCGGCAGCTTCAGCGTCAAGGTGAGCACCGTGAATGACACCGTGTTCGAGGCGAGCGAGAACTACACCCTGAGCGGTGCAGGCACCAGCAGCACCGTGACCGGCACGGCCACCATCACCGACAACGACAGTGCACCGAAGGTGGCGACCATCGTGGGTGACACTGTGGTGGAAGGGAATGCCAACAGCTTTGCGGTGGGGCTGACCAACACCTCGAGCACCCCGACCACGCTGACGCTGACCCTGGCCAGCGGCACGGCTACCAAGGGGGCCGACTTCAGCGGCACCCAGGTGACCGTCACTATCGGCGGGGTAGATCAGGTTGTGAACGTCAATGCAGACGGCACCTTCAACGTGACGGTACCGGCCAACACCGGCAGCTTCAGCGTCAAGGTGAGCACCGTGAATGACACCGTGTTCGAGGCGAGCGAGAACTACACCCTGAGCGGTGCAGGCACCAGCAGCACCGTGACCGGCACGGCCACCATCACCGACAACGACGCTCCTCCTACCGTGGTGATCAATAAACCTGCGGTGGTGTCCGAAGAGGGGCTGGCCAACGGGTTGGCTGATAACGCAGGTAATACAGATACCACCAATGCGACCATCGCCAGCGGCACTATTACTGTGGGGGATGTCGATAGCAGTAGTGTGACGGTCAGCCTCTCAGGTCCATCCGGACTCAAGTCCGGCGGTCTGGATGTGAAGTGGAACTGGGATGCATCAGGCAAAGTGTTGACCGGGTATACCGGTACCTTGGGTGGTGCGGACTACAAGGCTGTGCTTGATGTCAAGCTGACTTCACCAGCAGGTAGTACCAAAGGAGATTGGGGTTATGACGTTACTCTGAAAGGCGCCCTCGATCATCCGGTGACTACTGCCGAGGACACGCTGAGTCTCAACATCGGAGTCTCTGTTTCTGATGGTCAGAGTACTACGATTGGTTCGCTGTCCATCACTGTGGAGGACGATGCCCCCATCGCTGGCGATGCTGCCGCGGTTTCGCTGGTGAAAACCAGTATTCCTGATGTATTGACCGGCAAGTTCAGCATGACCGGCTATAGCGGGAATAGCACCAGCATTGATGGTGGCAAGTTCACCATCACGGCTAAAGGTTTCCTCTCTTCAACATCTACTGCTCTGACTGATGCGCTGGTTAATGGCTCGAGCGAAGGCATTGGTGTCAAGAGCTCGACAGCCCCTTACCACAATATTGAGAACGAGGTCGATTTCCGCAAACTGGCCGACGGCTCAGGGGTATCTGAAGAGCTGGTGATAAAACTGGATGCCGGCACAGTGGCATACGGTGCCAAGATCGAGTTCAGCAAGATGTTCGGTGGTGAGCTGGAGAGCGGCGTGGTCGAGTTCTACCGTGATGGAGTTCTGATCTCAACACTTCCCTTTAGGTCGGATGCGGCGGGGGGAGAGTACAACCAGAACTTCCAAGTGCAGCAGGGTGGTTTTGACACCATGGTGATCAAAGCAACCGATAACGGCAATTCGTTCAACGTCAAGGACAACAGCGACTTTACCGTCAAGTCTATCGAGTTCCTTGGCTCCTCTACTCCGCAGGCGATTGCCTATGGCTCGGGGACAGTGGGACCGCAATGGGGAGCTGATGGTAAAGGGCGTCTGGAGCTGGTTACCGGCACCGTTGAAACGGGTCTGAAAACGGCTGCAGGTCTGGCAATTACCATTACCGCGGAAGGTGCCAACAGCATGGTTGGCAAGGCCAGTGATGGCAGCTTGATCTTCAAGATGCAATTCACGCCTGCAACGGGCAAGTGGGAATTCTTCCAGTATGCAGAGATGCAGCGTCCGGTTGGTGATGGCGACATCGACTTCACCTTCAAGGCCTATGATCGGGACGGTGACGGCTCGCAAGGCAGCTTTGCTGTCAACCCGCTGGCGCGCCCTGATGTAACCGGCGTATCGAGTGCCACTGTGGTTGAAGGGGCTACCTTGCAGCATGTTGTGACCTTGAGTGGTGCGACTAATGTAGCGACTGAGTACAGCCTCTCAATCGCGGGCAGTGGTACTCATGCTGCCTCTAACTCTGACTGGGGAACTCTGCAGTTCAGTCACGGTGTTACCTATAACAGCAGCACAGGCAAAATCTCAGTACCAGCCGGTGTGACGAGCTTTACCGTGTCAGTGCCGACAGTGAATGACAAGCTGGTAGAACAGACTGAAACCTTGACTCTGACAGTAGGTGGTGCGACCGGAGCCGGAACGATTACTGATAACGATCTCTCTGTGCGACTGGGCAATGGTCTGGTTGATGAGGATGGTTTGTCTGGCGGAAATGCACACTTGCCTGAGCCTGTGGGTATGCCTGCTAGCGGCCCGCTTTCTGTGACTCAGTCGCTGCAGGTGACTGATGGCAGTGGTGGCAATGTCTCTGGCGTACAACTCAAACTTGTTGGCATTACGGGTCTGAGCGGGGTGACGGGTATTGATGGTCAGCCGGTCAATGTTGTTCAGGATGGCGCCGGGCTCAAAGGGTACTTTGGTAACAACCCCGCCAATGCAGCCTTTACCGTGACGGTGGATAACAGTGCCAATCCACCGAGCTACACCTTTACTCTGCTCAAGCCGCTTAGCCATACAGTAGATGGCCAGAGCACAGTGTTGACCAGCCAGGACGAATTGCGCTTTACCGTCAACTATGAGGTAAGCAAGTCTGGAGCTGAGACTGCGACTGGCTCGTTTGACTTGGCTGTGCGTGACGATGTACCGGTTGCTGGCCCGATCTTCCATGCCGTGGAGTCAGAAACCAAAGTTGGTGCCAACGTACAGCTGGTTTTGGATGTTTCCGGTTCTATGGGCTTTGCAGCCGGTAATGGAAAGACTCGCTTGGAAGTTATGAAAGAATCTGCCAACCAGTTGCTGGATCAATATCTGGCGCAAGGGCAAACCCGGGTGCAGTTGGTATTGTTCAGTTCTGAAGCACGTATTGTGAATCAGGGAACAAGTGGCAGCCCCATCTACTGGATGACTGTTGAGCAGGCCAAAGGATGGATTAATGGCTTGACTGCAAATGGTGGAACGGATTACGACGACGCCATTAAATGGGCTGAGAGTTTTTGGAGTGGCAATAGTAATGCAAGACCATTAACCGGAGCTTCCAACGTAAGCTATTTCCTCTCTGATGGTGTACCGGAAGGTAGCGATGGCAGCAATCCCAACACCATTGAGGCGAGTGAACTTGCTGCGTGGACGAAACATCTGCAAAACAATAAGGTGACTGCGCTTGCATACGGCATGGGGAACAGTGTGCCAGCTGGCGAGCTGGACAAAGTTGCATTTGATGGTTACTTGAATGTGGATGGCAATGCGGTAATTGTCCCGGACGTGACCAAGTTGCCACCCATTCTGTTGCAATCTGTGGTGCAGCCGATAGGCGGTAATTTGTTGAGCGGTGTTGAGGGATATGGAGTTGGTGCTGATGGTGGTTTTGTTGGCCAACTTACGATCCGCGGCGTGACGTATAACTTTGACGGCAACACCGTTACTACTGCAGGCAGTTCGAGCGCGCTCAGCCATAGCTTTGATGCAGCAACCAAAACGCTGACTATCTACATCGATAACAAGCATTCGCTGATTGTCGATCTTGATAACGGTAGTTATCAGTTCTTTGGTGCTGCAGTGTCGCCCTCGGTCAAGCTTGATTTCGGTTACACCTTGAAAGATCTCGATGGTGACACCAGTGCAAGCACGCTGACCTTTGTTGTGGGTTATGACATCAAGTCAACGGGCGATATGATCGACTCTGTACAGATGTATGACCCCACAGCCAGTAATCAGAAAGTGCAATGGTCGACATCCGGAACTGGCACCCCGATCGACAAGACGCTGCAGCACGTTGAAAACGGCATAGTTGTCGATGTGGGTGTCGGTGGCGACAAGGTCTACCTGGGTAAGGGTAACGATATTATCTATCTGGGAGACAGTCATGTATCCGGTTTCGATAGCAATTCCCAGCAGAAACAGGATGCAGCAGAGCTTGCCGTGGATAACTTCAGCCGTGGAGCAGATTCGCTTCTGCTGCAAGACCCCAACAATGAAAACAGCGACCTGAAAATCACTGCAAACAGCAATGCCTATCTGGATATTGCTCATGGTGGTGGTGGTGATGACCGCATCTATGGTCAAAATGGCTCTGATGTCATTTTTGGTGGTTCGGGTAACGACCATCTCTACGGTGGTGACGGTAAAGATGCGCTGCGTGGAGGGAGTGGAAGCGATGTGCTGGATGGTGGAGCTGGTAATGACTATCTGATCGGTGGTTTGGGTAATGACATCCTGATTGGTGGGGAAGGGGCTGATACCTTTGTCTGGAACAAGGGAGATACAGTATCCGGCTCCCTGACCAAGGATTACATCATGGACTTCAACAAGGGGTCAGGCACCATCAACCGTTTGGAAGGAGATAAGCTGGATCTGAGCGATCTGCTGGATCACGATGGTTCTCACAGTACGACTGATCTGAAGAGTCTGCTCTCGGTGTTCCAGGACAATGAAGGGGTGCACCTGCAAGTCAAGGAGAGCAGTACTGCGCCGGTGACTCAGGAGATTGTGTTGATGAACCATACCTTCGACAGTCTGACGGGCGGTTCTGGCACCACGGCCAACCAGGTGATCGATTACATGTTGACCAACAACATGCTCGATATCGACAAGTAAGCCCAACTCGGGGCAGTAAAAAGCGGCAGAGCAATCTGCCGCTTTTTTTATCTTTGCAGGGAAGAGAAATCAGTTGCCGAGGGTGGCAAACAGGCTCTGCTCCAGGGTACCGCGGGAGACACAGACCGGCTTGATGGACGGGGCCGGTACGCGCTCGCCTGAGGATTCAACGAAGAACAGCTCTGTGTTGCCCTTGACGTTGACGGTGGCCACGCTGCTGTTGCCGCTCTGGGTGATGATCAGGTTGATCTGTAGGTTCGGGTTGCCCAGTGCAACTTTGGAACCCATGGTACCGCAGTCCAGCCACTCCAGCCCGTCGGCTGACTGGTTGACGTTGGCGGTCATCAGGCCGGAGCCACGCTGGCTGTTTTCGATGGTGAGGCCGTGATCGGTGAACCACTTCTCGGCGCGAGCCCACACCAGATCCACCGGGATCGCCATCTCCTGGGTATTGTTGGTTGCCTTGGCAATTGGCGGGTTGTAGCGATACTCCTCACCGCCGTTATTGTCACCAGCACAACCAACCAGCAGCAGCGCCAATGCGCTCCCCATAATCTTTTTCATCTTGTTTCTCTCGTCCATATCACCAGGCCATTGGCCAACCGGCGCCTATTATCGCCGGAGCGACAATCTCTGTCAGCAACCATCCAGCGTTCGGTGTTATGGGGAGGTGATCGGGGTGCTTTACAAAATTGGTTTGCTATCATAGATTTGCTCGAAATTCCTCCATAAGCGCCCCTGTGACCAACATGCTCACCCCGGATCTGCTGCAGCAGATCATCGACCAATTGCCAATGAGTATCTTCTGTCGAGATAGTCATGGGCGTTACCTGTTCGCCAATCGTGAGTTCGCCCGTGAAGCCAAGCTGGAGTCGCCTGCCGAGGTAGTCGGCAAGACAGATGCAGAGATGCCCTGGGGCGATCTCTTTCGCAGTGAGGATGAGCAGCTGCTTGCCGGAGGCGTGCCGATGCTGTATCAGCAGCTCCATTGCAACCGGGGTGGTGATACCTGCTGGATGGAGGTGCACAAGGTGCCTCTTTACACCCCGCAGGGGGAAGCGTGCGCAGTATTCGGGGTGGTTAATGAGATTGCCCAGCGCAAGAGCCTGGAACAGACGGTCAAAAAGCAGCAGTTGTTGCAGCGTTTTCTGCTCGATGCTATTCCTGACCTGATCCGTTTCGATGATCACAACGGGGTGTTGCTGGAGTGCAATCAGGCGTTTCTCGACTTTATCGGCCAGGGGGCGGATGAGGTGCTGGGTCAGCAACTGCCGTTCCGGCTGGCGGCGCCGCAGGGGATGGGTCATGGCGAGTGTTGTCTGCTGGATGCCAGCGGGCAGGGTCGACACATGGAGATCACCCGGGTCGATGTCCCCGATGGTGATGGCCACTCCCTCGGGATCCTGACGCTGGGGCGTGACATCACCGGCCTGCGCACCACTCAGGCGCAGTTGCAGCAGGAGCAGCACTACGACAGTCTGACCGGACTGCTCAAACTCTCCCGATTCTTGCAGACCAGCCGCCATCTTGGGGGACGCAGTGCCACGCTGGTGCTGGTTGATCTGCACCATTTTCGTGAAATCAACGATCGCTTCGGGATCCGGATTGCCGATCGACTGCTGAGCCAGGTGGCCAAGCGGTTGCAGCAGCTGGTGCCGCCGCGTTCTCTGCTCTGTCGGGTCGCTGCCGATGACTTCAGCCTGTTGTTGCCGGATTTCAATGAGCCATTGCAGGGGTGGAGCCAGCATCTGCAGCAGCAGTTGATGGAGCATTATCAGGTGGAAGATCACCGCATCCAGATCCCGGTGTTTCTCGGGCTGGCCCAGGGGAGGGCAAGCGATGCCGAGCGGTTGCTCAGTCATGCCGAGGCTGCGCTGGCGCAGGGAAAACGGCAGCAGCAGTACTGCACCCTGTTTGATCCCGAGCTGCATGCCCGGCTCAAGCGGCGTCAGCTGATCGCCGCCCAGTTGCCGCTCGCCATCAAGTCCGCCCAGCTGGTTGCCGTCTATCAGCCGATCATCTGTACCCGCACTCACCGGCTGCACGGCGCCGAGCTGCTCTGTCGCTGGCCCCATCCCGAGCTTGGGATGATCTCCCCCGACGAATTCATTCCGTTGGCGGAAGAGATGGGGATCATCGGTCAGCTTGGTCAGCTGATGCTGGAACAGGGCTGTGCCCAGCTGGCGCAGTGGCAAACTGCGCAGCCGGATATGGTGCTATCCATCAATCTCTCGCCGCTGCAGTTTCGTGATCCGGCGCTCTGTGAGCGGGTCTCTGCCTGCATCGCTCGCCATGGTCTCAAGGCCAGTCAGCTGGAGCTGGAGATCACTGAAGGGGTACTGATGGAGAATGCCGACGAGATTGAGACCAACCTCGACAATCTGATCGCCGCTGGTTTTCAGCTGGCCATCGACGACTTTGGTACCGGTTACTGTTCGCTGGCCTATCTGCCGCGGTTGCAGGTGGCGACCCTCAAGCTGGATCGCAGCTTCACTCAGGGGTTGGCCAGTAATAGCGCGACCACCGCTATCGTGCGTTCGGTCATCGGATTGGGCCATGAGCTTGGGATACGGATCACCGCCGAAGGGGTAGAGACACCCGAGCAGCAGCTGTGGCTGACCGAGGCGGGGTGTGATCGGCTTCAGGGCTATCTGTTCAGTCGTCCCCTGCCGCCGGCGGAGTTTGCTGCCAGCTATCTGGTGTGAGAGATCGTCAGAAACAACAAGGCCACCGCAAGGTGGCCTTGTTGTTTTACGATGGAGGCAGGATCAATCCTGGAAGTAGGTGCCCCAGCCATCGTAATCCACCCCATATTTTTCCAGGATGGGCAGCATCTTGGCGATATCGGCAACGATCGCTTCGACATTCAGCTTGCACTCGATGGTGGCATCGAAGCAGAAGATGGTGGCGCCGTCATCCAGCTCCATCTCTTCGGCATCGGTCACTTCAAAACCGGCCTTGAACAGGTCAACCGCTGCTTTTTCCAGACGGTCGAAATCCTGGCAGGCGAAGTGGTGCTCGATGTCGTAATCCGCATCGGGATTGCTGCCATCGGCCAGCAGTTCGTTGACGATCTCGGTGGTCTCATCACGCCACTCTTGCATATTCAGACTCATGTTGCCTCCAGGCGGTATCATTGCGGCAAAGCATACTCGCAGAGTGGATTCGGCTCAATGCGGCGGACCCGCTGAACCTCGAATTTCCATCATATTGGCGCAGACTGCAGGGTGTTCAGAGGCCAGCAAGTGCGTGAAACGGGACTAGGATGGATAATAAATGGCCGCTTCGTTCGGTTGTTGAGCGAACGCACTTTTTATCGTGCCATCATGGTTGACACGCTGCGCTGGAAAGGGTTTAATGCGCGCCGTTGCCCAGATAGCTCAGTCGGTAGAGCAGGGGATTGAAAATCCCCGTGTCGGCGGTTCGATTCCGTCTCTGGGCACCATAATTCCTCCTTAGTTCAGTCGGTAGAACGGCGGACTGTTAATCCGTATGTCACTGGTTCAAGTCCAGTAGGAGGAGCCAAATTCGAAAAGCCCGCTCAATTGAGCGGGCTTTTTCATTTCTAATTGCTGTTGCATGCCGCCAAAAAGAGCGTTGCGCCACAGGTGGCACTGAACAGCAGCATTCCGGTCTGCAGCATGCTGCCAGGGCATGGCTTCTTCTCTCTTTTTCTAGCCCTGATCCACTTCGGTTTCATCACATTCCCTTATCCATTTTGTCGGCCTGAATGGCTGCACTCCTGTGCAGGCGAGCCATCTTTGTTGAATGGCGCCATGGCGTCAATCTCCCCTGCAAAACAATTAATTCAGCACTGTTGAAGAGCGGCTTGTCTGGTGCTGTTTCGACCTTTAAGCCATTGTTAACATTTTGGAAAACCGGAGTGACCCTGTGGCTGGGCGGGGATATGATGGGGTCAATGATGTTCCCATCCTGACGGAGAGACCCCAGATGAACAGCCCCTTGAGCTATGTACTGGACGGCATTCATTGCGAGCCGCACTTTTTTACCGTTCCCCTCGATCATGATGAGCCGGATGGTGACAGCATTACCCTGTTTGCCCGCACCCTCTGCCGTAAAGACAAGATCGATGAGAAGTTGCCCTGGCTGCTGTTTCTGCAAGGGGGGCCGGGATTCGGGGCTCCGCGCCCGACGGCCAACAGTGGTTGGCTCAAACGGGCGTTGCAGGAGTTCCGAGTGCTGCTGCTGGATCCGCGTGGCACCGGGGTGTCGAGCCCCATCCACGGGCAGAGTCTGGCCAAAATGACCCCGGCCGAGCAGGCGGAGTATCTCGGCCATTTTCGCGCCGACAGCATAGTGCAAGATGCCGAGTTCATCCGGCAGGAGCTCAGCCCCAAGCATCGCTGGAGCCTGCTTGGTCAGAGCTTTGGCGGTTTTTGCTGCCTGACCTATCTCTCGCTCTTCCCCGATAGCCTGCGGGAGGTCTATATCACCGGCGGCATCGCGCCGATTGGCCGCAGCGCCGAGGAGGTTTACCGCGCCACCTATCAGCGGGTGGCTGACAAGAACCGAGCCTTCTTCGCCCGCTTCCCCCACGCTCAGGGGATTGCCAACCGGTTGGCTAACCATCTGCACCAGCACGATGTGCGGCTGCCCAACGGCCAGCGCCTGACGGTGGAGCAGTTCCAGCAGCAAGGGCTGGAACTCGGCGCTACGGGTGCTTTCGAGGAGCTTTATTACCTGCTGGAAGAGGCCTTTATCGGCGACAAGCTGAGCCCGGCCTTCCTCTATCAGGTGCAGAGCATGCAGCCATTCAATACCAACCCGTTGTTTGCCATCCTGCACGAGGCTATCTACGCCGAAGGGGAGGCAACTCGCTGGGCGGCGGAGCGGGTCAGAGGGGAATTCCCGGCGGTGAACTGGGCACCCGGCAAGGATTTCGCCTTCACCGGCGAGATGGTTTACCCCTGGATGTTCGAGCAGTTCCGCGAGTTGCTGCCCCTGAAAGAGGCGGCTCATCTGCTGGCCAACAAGGCGGACTGGGGGGTGCTCTATGACCCGGCACAACTGGCCCGCAACCAGGTGCCGGTAGCATGCGCCGTCTATGCCGAGGATATGTATGTGGAGTTTGACTACAGCCGCGAGACCCTGCGTGGACTTGGCAACAGTCGCGCCTGGATCACCAATGAATATGAGCACAACGGTTTGCGTGCCGATGGTGAAGCGATTCTTGATCGTCTGATCACCCTGAATCGGGATCGCTGAATCGTCCGGTAAGGTAGCAGACAACAGGGACCACGGCCCCTGTTGTTTTTTATCAGCTTTTTACCTCTGGTTTGGGGGTATCAGGTTGTGATGGTGGGAGTTGTGGCAACACGATCTGCGGCTGCTCACCGGTCAGGCTCTTGAGGTAGGCAGTCATATCTTCGGCTTCCTGATCTGTGAGGCGCTGCCCCAGCTGGATATCAGCCATGATCTGGACTGCCTCTTTCAGATCCCATACTGCACCATCGTGGAAGTAGGGATAAGTCAGCTCGATATTACGCAGGGTGGGTACCTTGAACCAGCCGATGAACTGCTTCTCTCCGGTGACGGCACCGCGACCCTGAGCCGGGTTGTCCGTTTTGTAACTCTTGACCAGTCCCATCTTCTGATAAGAGTTGCCGCCGATAGCGACCCCGTTGTGGCATGCCGTGCATCCTTTGGCTTTGAACAGCTCATACCCTTTCAGCTGTTGTGCGGTCAGTGCCTTGCTATCCCCTTTCAACCAGCGGTCAAACGGGGCATTGGGGGTAACCAGGGTCTCTTCAAAAGCAGCGATGGCATCGGTGACCTCGTCAATGCCGAAGTTGTCCTTGCCATAAACGGCGCTGAAGCGGGTACGATAGCCAGGCAGGGTATGCAGAGTTTCGACCGCCAGATTGTGGGTAAATGCCATCTCCAGTGGGTTGGCGATGGGGCCCGCCGCCTGCTCTTTCAGATCCTTGGCGCGACCATCCCAGAACTGCACGAAGTTGAGGCTGGAGTTGAGTACGGTCGGTGAATTAATAGGGCCCACTTTCCATTTATGGCCGAGTGAGCTGACTTGATTATCCACCCCTCCGGTCGCCAGGTTATGGCAGGAGTTACAAGAGATTGCGCCGGATTTGGAGAGTCTTGGCTCGAAAAACAGCATCTTGCCCAACTCGACTTGTTCCGGGTTTGTCACCTTGGCTGGTTCCACGGGCTGTATGGGTTCATTCGCCCAACCGGCACCGGGTAATATCAGTGCCACTAGCAAACAATATTTTCTCATTGCGTCATCTCCCTTGAAGCTGTTTATGCCTGCAAGACAAGGATGACGTTAAAGCGCTGTTCATTAATTGATCGAAATCAGGCTTGCTTGATTATTTACAATAAAAACAATCACATATGATTTTTGGCAAAATGAGGGCAGGATAATTAAGAGGAGAGTATGGAATTAGCATCATGTCTGGATTATGTGCGAAGCAAAGAAAATGAACAGGCGATTAATTAGATTGCTGTCATTGAATAAAGCGATTATTCAATATGCTTTGCCATTCTGCCGTTAAATAAATACCTATCAAATGCATCATTAATAATAAACCGACAGGATGAGCAAATTGTACCCTGCGTTTCAACACCCTCTGTCGTCTTGTTCTTTGGAGCGGCGCCGGATGGTCGTGCTTTTCAATCAAGATAAGGATGTATGATGAGAAAGTCTCTGTTGGCCTGCTCCCTGTTGCTGTGCCCTGTCGTGTTTGCTGCCACCCCCCATTGGGAATATAGCGGTGAGGCGGGGCCTGCCCACTGGGCCAAGCTGACCCCTGAGTTTGGCCAGTGTGCGGGCAGCAATCAGTCGCCGGTTAACCTGACCGGATTGGTCGAGGCCAAACTGGCCCCGCTGGTACTCCACTATCAGGCGGGTGGCAACAAAGTGGTCAACAACGGTCATACCGTGCAGGTTGGTTATACCCCGGGCAGCACTTTGCAACTCGATGGCACCACGTTTGAGCTCAAGCAGTTCCACTTCCACGCCCCGAGCGAAAACCTCATCGAGGGTAAATCCTATCCGCTGGAAGGGCATCTGGTGCACGTCAGTGACAAGGGAGAGATCGCCGTGGTGGCGGTGATGTTCGAGGCTGGCAAGGCCAATCCGGCGCTGGCGGCTGCCTGGAGTGCATTACCGGCTAAGGTGGGGGAGATCCAGGCCCTCAAGGCGCCGCTCTCTGCTGAGCAACTGCTGCCCGAGAATCGTGACTACTATCGCTTCAGCGGTTCCCTTACTACGCCTCCCTGCTCGGAAGGAGTGCGCTGGCTGGTGATGAAGCAGCCGGTTGAGGTCAGTCAGGCCCAGATCGACGCCTTCAAGGCGGTGATGCACCACCCCAATAATCGGCCGGTGCAGCCCCTCAATGGGCGCGTGGTGCTGCAATAACACAGCGTTGCAATAGCGCAGTAGATAGCAAAAACAACAAGAGGGCCGTCAGGCCCTCTTTTACATGGCGAGGTATCGGTGTGCGATTACAGGCTAGCAGCGATGCGGGCGCCGAGGGCCGCGTTGTTCAGTACCAGCTGGATATTGGCCGCCAGCGAGTTGCCGCCAGTCAGCTCGCAGACACGGGCCAGCAGGAAGGGGGTAGACGCCTTGCCCTTGATCCCCTGCTCGTCCGCTTCATGGAGCGCCCGGGCAATGGCTGCGTCGATATCAGCTTTCGGCATGGCGTGTGCGGTCGGGATGGGGTTGGCCACCACGGCGCCGCCCGCCAGTCCCAGCTCCCACTTGAGGCGCAGCGCCTCGGCGATGGCCGCCGGGGTATCGAGGCGATAATCGACCTTGAAGCCGCTCTCGCGGGTGTAGAAGGCTGGCAGCTCCTCGGTTTGATAGCCGATCACCGGTACGCCCTGGGTCTCCAGATACTCCAGGGTCAGCCCGATATCGAGTATCGACTTGGCTCCGGCGCAGACTACGGCCACCGGCGTTTGTGCCAGCTCCTGCAGGTCGGCTGAGATATCGAAGGTCTCCTGCGCACCGCGATGTACCCCGCCGATCCCGCCGGTGGCAAAGACCCGGATCCCCGCCATGGCGGCGATGATCATGGTGGAGGCGACCGTGGTGGCCCCCATCCCCTTGCGTGCCAGCACGAACGGAATGTCGCGGCGGCTGCACTTGGTAACCGCATGGCCAGCCCGACCGAGGGCCTCCAGCGCACCGGCATCCAGTCCCACCTTGAGGCGGCCATCGAGGATGGCGATGGTGGCTGGAATGGATCCGTTATCGCGCACCACCTGCTCCACCTGACGGGCCGTCTCCACGTTCTGCGGATAGGGCATGCCGTGGGAGATGATGGTGGATTCGAGGGCAACCACCGGTTTGCCAGCAGCTAGCGCGGCAGCCACTTCCGGTTGGATATCGAGGTAAGCGTTCAGCATGAGTACTCCTCCAGTATGCGGTCAACGGCGGTCTTGCTCAGACCGGAAAAAACGGTATCGGAACAATTGACGGTGAGGGCGGCGCAGCCCAAGGCAAAGCGGGTGGTTTGGGCAATGTCGAGCTCTTGCAGCCAGGCGTGGGCGAGGCCAGCCATAAAGGCATCCCCGCCGCCGGTGACGTTGAGCACCGGACTACCCAGCACAGGCAGGTGGCCCTGTTGCTCGCCATCGCTGTAAAAGATCCCCTGTTCACCCAGACTGAGGAACAGTCGCTTGACCCCGGCGCGGTGGAACCAGGCGGCCACCATGGGCCAGGTTTCGGGCCCGGCGATGGTCATGCCGCACAACTGCTCGGCTTCACTGCGATTGGGTTTGAGGGTGTGGATCTTGCCGAGCCAGGGGCGGATCTTCTCCACCTTGGCCACCGAAACGGTATCGACAAAGATGGCGTGCTCTCCCTGCCGCTCGAACAGCCAGTCGAGGGTGTGGATG
Source organism: Aeromonas sp. FDAARGOS 1411 (assembly GCF_019047125.1). Classification (NCBI taxonomy): domain Bacteria; kingdom Pseudomonadati; phylum Pseudomonadota; class Gammaproteobacteria; order Aeromonadales; family Aeromonadaceae; genus Aeromonas; species Aeromonas sp. FDAARGOS 1411. The sequence continues at coordinate 43,966 of NZ_CP077214.1, forward strand.
GCCAGATTGGTGTCGAGCACCCAAAGCCGGGCACCGCCGAGAAAGCCACCGAGCGGGGTCAGGCGGGCAGGGGTGAGCTGCTCTATGATGGCCATGTCGTTGATGGCGCAGCTCATTTCGCCGCTGCCATCATGCAGGCTGAGGTAGCAAGAGGTAGTGTGGCCATCGAGCACCAGGGTCTGGCGCACATCGACGCCGGCCCGCTGGCTTACCTCCAGCAGATGATGACCATACTGGTCGTTGCCGACCGCTGTAAGCAGCCGGGTGTCGCTGCCGAGCCGCGCCAGATTCTCGGCGATATTGCGGCCAACACCACCTGCCGAGGTGCGCACCTTGCCCGGGTTGGAGTCGCCGAGCAGCAGGTTGTCATGGCTGGTGCCACAAATATCCATATTGGCACCGCCGATCACCACTACGTAGGGGCCTTCTCGCAGTACATAACCTCTGCCTTGCACATATCCCTGCCGGATCAGGCTGGAGATGTGGCTGGCCAGCGCGGAGCGGCTGATGCCGAGGCGATCGGCCAGATCCTGCTGGGCAATCATGGGATCCTGACGCAGCAGGGCTAGGATCTCTTGTTCACGCTCAGTCATAGACAAACATCCATTTACAAACGTTTGTCCATTATTGCTGGGAAACGTTTGCTGGCTATCGGCTTGTACAAAATTTGTCGGCTTGCGCACAAAAAATCGACATTCAAAGCTGGGTTGGCAAGCGGTTTAGCCGGGGAGGGGACTTTTAACGGGTCGGTGGCCCTGCAACGGCTTATAATGGCCGTCGCAAGATGAGGAGAGATGATGGAAAAGAGTGCATTCTGCTGCGTGGGGTTGGTCAATCCCAAGTCCCCGGAAAATGTCGGTTCCGTGATGCGGGCTGCGGGTTGTTACGGGGTGGACGAGGTCTACTACACCGGCAACCGCTTCGAGCTGGCGCGCCGCTTTGCCACTGATACCAAGCAGATGGTGGAGAAGATCCCGCTGCTCGGGGTGGATGATCTGATGGCGTTTATCCCGCAGGGATGCGTGCCCGTGGTGGTCGATCTGATCGACGGCGCTACACCGCTCCCCGACTATGTCCATCCGGAACGCGCTTTTTATATCTTCGGGCCGGAGGATGGTACGCTCGATCCTGCCCTCTATGGCGCGGTGAAAGATGTGGTTTATGTGCCGACCAGTGGCTGTATGAATCTGGCCGCCTCGGTCAATGTGATCCTCTACGACCGCTTGGCCAAGGGAATGAGGGGAGAGTAATTAGCGCAACGTTATCATTCAGTCTGCAGGACTGGCAGCCACTTTCTGTTCCAGTTCTTCGATAAAACCCTGATAGTAGTCATAGAGCTGATAGTGCTTATAGATCTCTGCCAGACCCCCGCTGCGGATCAACTCAACCATTCCCTTATCCCAGAGCTGTAACATCCGGTTGCCTTGCTGGGTATCGGCAAAAATGGGATAGGTCGGGATCCAGCGCAGGAAGACGCGATGCAGCTCGGGAGGGATAGCCTCATCCACATAGAGCACGCCGGCAGTGAGGTAAAAGCGATATCGCTCTTTACCAAGCAGTTGCAGGGCCAGCTCATCGCTGTCAATTTCATGCCACTGCATGGTGACCGCAATGTACTTGTCGAATGCCCAGCCCCGCCGCCATATCACGGTTTGCCCTTCCAGACTTTTCTCCCCTTGCCACTGGGGTTGCCATTTCTTGAGCATGAACACGGTCAGGTCATCCGCTGATGCCGGATAGCGAGATTGCTGGACGCCGGATACTTCATCGCGATATACCCCCATGGCGATATCTCCCCCTTTTTTTGCAATGACAGCGAGAGCGCGCTTATAGGGCACAATATGGGGGGTTACCTGATAGCCGTGAGGCTGGTAGATGGCTCGCACCAGATCCAGATAGAGGCCTTTGCCATCCTTTTGACAAAAACCGGGCCAATCATCGCAATAAACGTCAATAGACTCTGCCCGGCAATTCGCCGCAGTGAACAGACAACAGAGCAACAGACAGATGCGTAGCATGGTCAGAGCTGGCCTCGCTGGGGCAGAGGAAAAAACACTGATACCCTACTTTATACCATGGCATTGATGGCGACGGCGTACAGAAAAAATCCCTGATGTTCATTTTGCGACAGGGTCGAGAGTTATTTTCAATCTGATGGTTATGATGAACTCAAGATTCAATAGTACCCCAATCAGTAGAGGAGACTGCATTATGCCATCGATCAAAACTCTGCTTTGTCCTGTCGATTTTTCCCAAATGTCCCGGGCGGTACTCGACTATGCCGTATTCATGGCGCAGAGCCATGAGGCCCAGCTCAAGCTGATCCATGTCGTAGACCAACTGCACGGCTTTGACAGTTACAAAATTCTTCATATGACAGCCGTTGAGATCACTCACGAAATGGAGCGTCAGGCCAGAGCCCAACTCAAAGAGCTGATTGCCACCCTGCCTATTCCGGCAACGTTTGATATTCGCTTTGGTAGGGCAGCGGATGAAATCATTATCCAGGCCAAGGAAGACGAGGTTGAACTGATCGTTATGGGGAGTCACGGCCGCTCCGGCATCAGCCATCTGCTGGTAGGCAGTGTCGCCGAGTCTGTGGTGCGTCATGCACCCTGTCCGGTACTGGTGGTGCGCCAATAACGCGCCACGTTTAGTGTGAAAAGCGTAACAAACAAGGCCAGCGATTGCTGGCCTTGCGTTTTCTGGTGTTGTGCCCGCTAGCCGTGGGCGTAGATGACACTCCCTCCCTTGATGGTATCTATGATGGCTCTGGCCTGCTCTTTGGGCAGGGCGGGGCAACCCCAGCTGCGGCCCAGCTTGTCATATTTGCGCAGATGGGTCGGGCTGGCATAGGCGGCGCCGTGTACCACGATGGCACGCTTGCGGGCATTGCAGTTTTTACCCGGTGACAAGCCATCGAGTCGCAGCGAATAGCCATGCTTGCCCTGATAGGTTTCCGCCGTGCGATAGACGCCAAGAGAACTTTGCCGAGAGTTGAGCTGGTTAGAGAAGCGTTCAGCATCCAGTTCACCGGAGTTGCGGCCATGGCTGACCCAGGTGTGATAAAGCAGCTTGTGGCGTTTCATATCGATGACAAACAGTCTGCGCTGGGTGGATGGCTTGCTGTAATCGATGATGGTGAGAATGGGTTTGCGTTTGTGGCGCACAGTTTGATAACTGTTGAGTGCCTGACGAAAGGTCTGTTTATCCAGCTTGCCGGCCAGACCCAGTTGACGATAGAGGCTCTGATCCCAGCTGGCATCTGCCGTACTGCTCCAGATGAGTGATATCAACAGCAGTGGCAACAGCAGCCATCCGCGTTGCCAGTCTATGTTCCCGCGCGCTTGTCTCATCCGTGAATATCTCCTTGTCACACTCTGTCAACGACGCGGATATTGCCATCAATCCGCTCGATAGTTATATGCAAGGTGCTGAAAAGGCGCAATAAAAAAACCGGCCGCAGAGCGGCCGGAAGTAATTCAAACAGTAGACATTGGTATCACAGGGTATAACTGACTTCCAATTACTTAGAAGTTGTACTGCAGGGCAACCGCGACTACGTCATCGGTGTTCTTGCCCAGAGAGTTGGTGGACTTGCCATCTACGGAGTCCAGCAGGTTCAGCTTGTAATCAACGTAGGCGTTGAAGTTGTCGGTGAAGTTGTACCAGGCACCGATAGATACGTACTCGGTGTAGGTATCATCGATACCACGAGCGGAGTCTTTCACGTCAGTGCGCAGGTAGGCCAGAGAAGGCTTGAACTTGCCGATGGTGTACTGGGCAACGGCTTCGTAGCCATCCATCTTCTCGGCGTAGCCGTTGTTGACGAACAGGTGGTCTTCACCGTGGGAGTAGGTTGCAGCCAGGTAGAGGTCGCCAGTTGCATATTTGGCGCCGAAGCCCATCAGCTTGGCATCCTTGTCGCCACCGAAGGCGGCATAGCGAGCTTGCTCGTCAGTCTTTCCAGCCTGGTTATAGGCAGCACCCAGGCTCAGGCCCATATCGAAATCGTAGTTGGCAGATACTGCGAAGCCTTCAGCAGAACCTTTGCTATTCCAGCTTTCGCCGTTGTAGGTGTTGCCGTTGAAAGATTCAGTGATTGCACTGCGACCGGCGTTTTGCGGATCGTTGTTACCGGTGAACTGGGCACCCAGAGTCAGACCCTGATAGGTGTAGATGTACTGGGCCAGACCGTTGGTACGGCCGGTGCCGAATACTTCGGTATCTTTGCCCAGGCCGTCACCGCCCCACTCAGGCAGGACGTCGGTATAGTTGTTGACGGCCTTGGTGAACAGACCATCCTGACGACCATAGCTGAATGCGCCGAAACGGTCGTGCTTGATGCCGGCATAGGCATAACGCAGCTCGTCGTTGTCAGAACCGGAAGTCGGCAGGTTGTACTCGGCAAAGCCGAACGCCTTCATCTCGGGAGCAATCTTGGTCTCGCCAGCAACGTGCAGACGGAAGTAGCTCTGGTCACCTTCGGAACCGTTGTCGTCAGTACCGTAGTAAGCACCTTGTGCACGGCCACCGATATCCAGCTTGGTATCGTTCTGGTTGTAAACGGTAGCAGCATGGGCGCCGCTCGCCAGCAGCAGGCTGGAGATGGCAATAGTCAGTGCAGACTTCTTCATATGCGTTATTCCTCTGATGTAAACACTTCCGAACTTGTTGTCGGTTCTGTGAAATCGGAAATAGTCCGATAGCCACACGGTAGGCGTCCCAACCTTGACTGGGCCTGAATCCATCGTTGTTTAATTGAGGTGGCGAGGTCGTTATCAAGACTGGGTGTGACGGTTTTTGACAAGATAAAAAGAGATTAAATTCAATGAATTATTTTCTAGTGACTTTTTTGACATCAAGGCTGTTCTGAGCAACAAGGTCGATGGCTCAAGTTGTGAGCTAGATCACGGAGGGGAGAATGGGTCGGGGAAAACGGGGCGGGAGCCTTGCAAGGCCCCCACCAGTGATCAGATGGGCTTTTGCCACAGGGTCAGCAGCAGATCCTGTTCCAGTTCATTCGGGCCCTGTTGAGCGAAAGCGTGACGCTGCTCACCGGTTGCCCGCCAGCCAAGACGGCTGGTCTCCAGAATAAAGCTGCGCATGGCCTGATCCATGGTAAGGCTGAACTGGCAGCGCTGTTGAGCCACCGGATTGAGGCCGCCGAGGGTTGGCCAGCTGAGGGGGTGTTCCATGCTCACCGGATTGAGGCTGACCCGCAGTTGCCACTGATGGCGCGGGCCCGGCTGCAGATAGAGCAGATAGCCACCGGGGGCCAGCCAGCTGACAAGCTGTTCGGTCTTGACCTTGAGATCGTTGACCAACAGCACCTGAGCAGAACCCGGTTGCAACGGCGCGCGAGCGGGATCGGCAATGACAAACTGGCCGTCCGGCTGCGCTTTTTTGGCGGCAAAGATGGTGTTCTTGGCGATATCAACCCCGGCAAACTGCCAGCCGGGCAGGCGCTCTGCCAGCGCGCGGCAGTAGTAGCCTTCACCGCACCCAAGATGGATCAGCTCTTGTGGGGCCAGCGGAGCGAGCAGGCCGGCCATGGCCTCAACCAGCTGCAATTGGTGCCCGGCTTCCAGGAAATGGTGCTTGGCGCGCATCAGGGCACGGCTGTCGCTGTCTTTGGGGTTTTTCTTGCCGGGGATGAGATCCAGATAACCTTCCGGTGCCGGATCGAAGTGATGCTTGTTGTCGCAATAGCGCCCTTGGGAGGCTTCATGAAGATGGAGCGGACTGCGGCAGCGGGGACATTGAAGGTGCATAGTAACTCTCTGGGCGAATGCCGGAACAGTGAAGGGCGTTCGGGATTATAGGGGAGAGGATCAAAAAAGGCTGCCGTAGCAGCCTTTTTTATCCCAAGGCCTCAGTCAGGCCTGCGGACGGGTCATCAGCGAGTGCCAAATACCACAATGGTCTTGCCGTGAGCAGAGATGAGCTCCTGCTCTTCCAGCATCTTCAGGATGCGGCCCACGGTTTCACGGGAGCAGCCGACGATCTGGCCGATTTCCTGACGGGTGATCTTGATCTGCATGCCATCCGGGTGGGTCATGGCATCCGGCTGTTTGGCCAGGTTGAGCAGGGTCTGGGCGATCCGGCCGGTCACATCCAGGAAGGCGAGGTTACCCACTTTCTGGCTGGTGTGCTGCAGGCGCTTGGCCATCTGGCCAGAGAGACGCATCAGAATGTCCGGGTTGACCTGGATCAGCTGGCGGAACTTCTTGTAAGAGATCTCGGCCACTTCGCAAGAGCCTTTGGCGCGAACCCAGGCGGAACGCTCGGGATTCTCGTTCTCCTCGAACATCCCCATCTCGCCCAGGAAGTCACCCTGGTTCAGATAGGAGAGGATCATCTCTTTGCCCTCATCGTCCTTGATCAAGACGGCCACAGTGCCCTTGACGATGTAGTAGAGGGTCTCCGCTTTTTCACCCGCATGGATCAGGGTGCTCTTCGCGGGATACTTATGAATGTGGCAGTGCGACAAGAACCATTCCAGGGTGGGATCGCTTTGCGGTTTGCCAATAACCATGAGAATTCCTCTGTAGTGTCTTTTTATGGACTTGTGCGTCCGGGCAAGCTGCCAATCTTGCCATTCCTTGTATTAGTCGCAGTAGGATAAGAGCCTTTGTCTGTGCTGACAAGGCTTTGCGCCCTTTTGCAAGAGCCCTTTGGGTAATGCCTGCTGCGCTGCTTCGGCCATTCTAGGGAAGATAGAGGTCGGAGATGTTGATTTTGATCTATTTCCATCCCAACTCCCCCTGTTCGGCAGAGATAAGCGACTGGGTTATGCTAGGGATCCATCATCACGATTAACAGGAGAGAGTGCGAGATGAAAGCCAAGGTCAGCTGGGTGGAAGGGATGAAGTTTGTGGGTGAGAGTGAATCCGGTCACAAGGTGATCCTGGATGGAGCCAACCCCGGTGAGGGGGCCAGCCCGATGGAGATGATCCTGCTGGCGGTCGGTGGCTGCAGCTCTATTGATGTGGTCTCCATCCTAGAAAAAGCGCGCCAGTCGGTGACCGCTTGTCATGTCGAGGTCCGTGGCGAACGGGTTGATAGCGTGCCCCGGGTTTTCGAGAAGATTAATCTGCACTTCGTGGTGACAGGCAAGGGATTGGCAGAGAAACAGGTGGCCAGAGCGGTCGATCTGTCGATGGAAAAATACTGTTCTGTTTCCCTGATGTTGGAAAAAGCGGTACAAATTACCCATAGTTATCAAATTGTTGAAGCTTGATAACGATAGTTTCGTTGGTACCCTGGCATAAGGCCGTCACATGAGGCCTCTGCACAAGGCCATTACATAAGGCCATCACATAAGGAAAGTGCAATGAAAAAATTGATCGCTCTGCTTCCCCTGTTGGGTCTGGCGGCGTGCAGCAGCCCGCAACCTACCCAGTATCAATACAGCCAATACCAGTGTGGCGAAGAGATGCTGGCCATTACCTATGATGCCCAGGCCGACATGGTGCAGTTCCCCTATGCCGGGGTTTACCACAAGCTGGCGCGCGTTGAGTCTGAATCTGGCGCCAAATATTCCGATAGTGTCACCACCTTCTGGAATCAGGACAAACAGGCTCTCCTCACCCAGAAAGGGGTGACGCTGCTGACCTGTACACTTCAATAAGTGACCACAGATAGCTGAAGGTGTGCAGCTTTGTGCCCGGGTCTGGCCTAGGCCGGATTGGGTCAAGAGGTTGAGACCACAAAAAACGGCTTGCCGGGAGGCAAGCCGTTTTTCTATCCATCCGTTATCACTAAACAAGCGCTAGTTGGTGGGGACGCGATTGAGTAGCTCGGCCGCGAGCTGCTGGCTAAGCGCTTGGCGCTGGCTATCTGCAATGCTCACGTCGCTGGTCAGCTGGATGATGCTGCTCCAGACTGCTTTCTGGGTTTTACGATCGAGCAGCACGATGGCCAGCGACCCTTTGCGCTGGTTGGCCGAGGCATATACCCCGGGCGTCATGCCAAGACGGGCGAAAATCTCGCCGTCACTCATATCCTTGCCGCCCGCGACGCCGATGGCGACCCACAGATCCGCCTCGTCGAGCGGTGCACTCTGCCACCCCTTGCCATTGAGCTCCCGGCTTACCGCCTGCTGCATCGGCTCCAGCCACCCTTCCGCCAACTCACCGGCAAATTGATACTGTTCGGCCAGGGCGTAGCGCGGGGTTGCACCATAGGTCCAGTTGCCCATCGGGCGAACCAGCATGGTGCCGGACTCCAGCGTGGGGGCCGCCGGCCCGCTGCTGCAACCGCCAAGCAGGGAGAGCAGTGCCACAGAGAGATAAGCAAGCCGCATCGTGAACTCCTTTGAATCAGGTTATTTTGCCGGTTTCGATCAATTGCTGGATGAGCGGGCGCAGGATCAGTTCCATCGCAAAGCCCATCTTGCCACCCGGCACCACTATGGTGTTCATCCGCGACATGAATGAGCCGTCGATCATCGACAGCAGGTAGGGGAAATCCACCTGCTTGATACCACGAAACCGGATCACCAGCATACTCTCGTCCAGACTCGGGATCACCTTGGCGCTGAAGGGGTTGGAGGTATCCACCGTTGGTACTCGCTGGAAGTTAATATGGGTGCGCGAGAACTGCGGGGTGATGAAGTTGATGTAGTCATCCATGGAGCGAACGATGGAGTCGGTCACCGCCTCGCGGGAATGCCCTCGCTCCGAGGTATCGCGAATGAGCTTCTGGATCCACTCCAGGTTGACGATGGGTACCACGCCTATCAGAAAATCCACGTGGCGCGCCACATTGTGATCCTCGGTGACCACGCCGCCGTGCAGCCCTTCATAAAACAGCAGATCGGTATTGCTGGGCAGATGCTGCCAGGGGGTGAAGGTGCCGGGCATCTGGTTGAAGGGTACCGCCTCGTCAAAGCTGTGCAGGTAGCGGCGATACTGGCCATTGCCATCCTGCCCATAGCCCTGAAAAAAGCTCTCCAGCAGCCCGAAGTCATTGGCCTCAGGGCCAAAATAGCTGATATGACGCCCCTGTTCGCGCGCCTTGCGGATCGCTACATCCATTTCCGGTCGGGTGTAGCGGTGAAAACTGTCACCTTCCACCACAGCCGCGGTATATCCCAGTTGATGGAACATGGAGCGAAAGGCGTTGGTGGAGGTGGAGGTGCCGGCACCGGACGAACCGGTAACAGCAATAATGGGGTGCTTGGCCGACATGGGATTCTCTCTTCCTTGGGAATTCCGTTATAAGGTCCGGATTGCGGTTGGGTCAAGACTGCTCGATGAAGCGGTCTTTCATCACGATATTCACCGATTCGTGCAGCTCGCTATAGACGATGACAGCTTTGCCTTGCTGTAATTGTTCTCTCACTGCATCGACTTTGACGCCAAGCGGGACATCCTGCTCTCCATATTCGGTTCCTTCCTGCAACACAAAGTGTTCGATCAGGTTGGTCAGGGTGTCGCCGTCCAGTTCTTGCCAGGGAATGATCATTTAAAGGTCTCACAGCAAAAGAGGTGATCGTCAGGCTATTGTTGTGTTGAACCCCGCGAATGCAATCACTTTTTACCTTTTCACCGGAGTCTGAGAGATGTTGTCTGAAGCGCAGCGCAGCGCGCCGTTAACCCTGACTGAGCATCTGGACAGCGCACGTCGAGAGGCAATTGCCCGAGGCATGGTGTGGTTCTGGTTGTTGAACTGGCTGGTGGTGTTGTTTCTTTCGATACGCTACGAGGTTTACAGTCAGGTCGGGCTCGCCAGTGATGACAGCTTGCCCTGGCGCTTTCAGAGTGAGCTGGCCCTGGTCATGGTGGTGCTATTGCTGCTACCTGTTGTCAGCCTGTTTTGTGACCATCTGCAGGATCGCCTCTGGTTACGGATGGCTGCACTGGTGATGGTGCTATGGGGCGGACTCTGGACGCTGCATATCTATACGATTGGTCAGGTGGAGCTGCGGGGAGGGGTCAGCTATGCCAACGGGATCATGCGGCTCAACCTGCTGGCTGCGCTCATTGCGTTTTATCCCGATCGCAAGGTTTTTTATGGCTATCTCTTGGGCCCGATGACGGTGGGTGTGGGGTTGGAGCTCTTTTTGCGCGTCGATTTTCTCCAGATTTACCTGCTTGGCGTGTTGTTTGGCGTGATTGCGCTGGAGGTCGGCCGTCGCATGCTGCACCGCTGGTTTGAGCTGGCGATCATGCGAGAGCATGAAAATCTGATGCTGCTGCGCCAACTTGATCAGCTCGCCAAGCAAGATCCTCTGACCGGTGTCGCCAACCGGCGGCATTTCAATATCGAGTTGGAGCGCGCGTTGGCCCATAGCCAGGAGAGCGGCGCTCCGCTATCGCTCATCCTGATCGACGTGGACTATTTCAAGCGCTTCAACGACCACTATGGCCATCAGGTGGGAGATATGTGTCTCAAAGAGGTGGCACAAGCGCTCAACCGTGCGGTACGCACGCCATCTGATCTGGTGGCCCGCTATGGCGGGGAGGAGTTTGTGCTGCTGCTGCCCAATACCGACCGTCAGGCGGCGGCCAGCGTGGCGCAGCGGCTGCAAGATGGCTTGGCCAGCCTGCAGCTGGAGCATCTGGCGTCCGATGTTGCCCCTTGGGTGACGGTGAGTCAGGGGATTGCCAGCAATGTCTCCGGCGAAGGGGCGAGCCAGTTGCTGGAGCGGGCCGATCAGGCGCTCTATCGGGCCAAGGAGTCGGGACGCAATCAGTTCTGTGTTGCGGAGTGACTCTGTTCGGTAATCCAGTGACTGATCCGCTCATCCAGCCAAAACCGTGGCCGCCAGGGCGTGCCGTGCAGAAAGCCGACATGGCCGCCACGCTGGCTCAACTCATAGCGCACCGTGGGCGAGAGTTGCTCTGGCCGGGGAATGACCGCGCGTGACATAAAGGGATCGTCGGCGGCGTGCAGGATAAGGGTAGGGATGGGGATCTGAGCCAGCAGCGGTAGTCCCGAGCAGCTCTGGTAGTAGTGGTTGGCGCTGTGAAAGCCGTGCAGCGGCGCGGTAACCAGCTCGTCAAAATCGCGCAGGGTGGCAATCTGCTCCACTTGTCGAGGTTGCCAGCGTTCACTCGCTTTCTGCTGCTGGCTGATCTTGTTGAGCAGGTTGCGGCGCATGGTGCGTAGCAGATAGTTCTGATAGACCTTCGAGAAGCCCTGATTAACCCGCTCGGCGCAGCTCGCCAGTTGCAGCGGGGCCGAGACCACCACCGCCGCTTTCAATGCCGCAGGACAGCCCCGCGCCAGCAGATTGACCAGCATATTGCCACCCAGTGAAAAGCCGATGGCGATCAGCGGTTTGCCCGGGAAGCGCTGGCTCAGCTCGGCAATCAGCTCCTGCGCATCACCGATGGCGCCGGAGTGATAGGCCTGCAGGTGGCGATTGGGCTCGCCACTGCAACCGCGAAAGTGCATCAGCACGGCCTCTCTGCCCTCTTGCTGCAGGTGGGCGAACAATCCCTTGGCGTAGTGGGAGTGAATGCTTCCCTCCAGCCCGTGAAACACCACTATCAGCGGCCGTTCATCAAGGCTGACTTCCCCGCTCCAGGCGAGGTCGACAAAGTCCCCATCCTGCAGTTCAAACCGCTCCGTCACAAAACGGGCAGGGGGGCGGCGCAGCCATTTGGGCAATATGGTCTGCAGATGAGGATTGCGTGCCCACCAGGGGGCGTGGAAGTGGCTCTCGGTCAGCATGGGGTCAGTCGGTCTGGGTCGAAGATAAGGAGGACGGGAGGCGTGTTCCTCCCGCCAGTCATTGGCTTATTTCAGCAGGCGATCGTGATGTTCGGCACCGCGCAGCATGGCCTGGATCAGCTCATTGGCCTCGAACTTGGTCAGCGCCTCATGAGCACCCACCTGATGGGCTCGCTCCACACTGATCTCGCTGGAGAGGGAGGTGTGCAGGATGATGTAGGCCCCCGCCAGTTTGCTGTCGCTCTGTACCTCGAAGGCCAGCTCGTAGCCATCAAGCCCCGGCATCTCGATATCGCTCACCAGAATGTCGATGGGGGTCTTCTGGCTCGCCCGCGTTTGCATCAGGGTCAGTGCATCCTTGCCATTGGTGCAGACTTCATAGGGGATATTGATGTAGTCGAGGGCGGCCATCAGCTGACGGCGGGCGACCGAAGAGTCATCAACCAGCAGGATCCGCATCGGCTTGATCCGTTCCCGCTGCACATCGGTTAGCACCGGATAGAGGTGGCTCGGATCATCCGGATAGACCCGGGAGAGGATCAGCTCCACATCCAGCAGCTGGATCAGCTGGTCATTGACCCGGGTCACACCGGTTACGAACACATTGTGGCCGAGGGAGGCGGGTGGCGATTCGATATCGCGCCAGTTGCACTCGGTGATCTTGTCGATGCCCCGTACCAGAAAGCCCACCAGGGTGCGGCGGCAGTCGGTAATGATGATGAAGCAGTGGGGCATCTCCTCCTTGCTGATGGGGCGATAACCCACCGCCATCGCCATGTCGATTACCGGAATGGTGGAGCCGCGCATATTGGCGGCCCCCAACACGGTCGGGTGCGAGTGGGGCATTGCCGTCAGCTGGGTGTAGGGCACTATCTCCTTCACCTTGAGGGTACCGATGGCAAAGGATTGTTTGGCTGAAAGGTGAAACAGCAACATGCCCTGGGATTGATTGGCTTTGCTCGTCATGGCAGATGTCCTGTTGGTCGAAACGTTGGCAGTCACTTCAGGCATCTAGCATAAAGGATTACGGGAGGAAAGGCCCTTCCTTGTTAACGACCATCTGGCAAAAAACTGGACTCATTCAGCCAATTTCGTTGGCGTATTCCATCGGCGTCCGGTTATTGATCGCCATCCTCGCCAACGCCCCACTGCTGGCAGGCTGCTTGCAACGCGGCCTCATCGGCATAACCCAGCTTGCTGGCCACCTGCGCGGGTTTGCTGCCGCCCTTGAGCAATCTGAGCGCCTGCAGCAGTCGCCACTGTTGTTGCAATTCACTCCCTTCCACCGGAGCATCGGCTTGTTGTGCCCACTGTTGCAGAGATTCCGGTTGGCCATTGGCCAGTGCTTGCCAGCAGGCTTGCAGCTCACCGTGACCCTGCTGGCTGATGGCACACTGTTGCAGCTCATCCAGGATCACCTGCAGTCGCTGACCGTAGGCCCCTTGCCACTCTTTCGGACGTTGCCACCGGGCCAGAGAGTCGAGCAGGGCATCGAGCAGCGGAGTGGCTTGCAGCCAGCCTGCCTGCTGCGGCTGAGCCACGCGCAAAGAGACATTCAGCTGATCGTACTCGCAACCGCTGAGGGGGCTGAAGGCCGCGAGGGCATCGGCGCAGAGCCAGAAGCTGCTGCCTGCCGGCAGCAACAGCTCATGTTGGCCCAGTCTCAGCAACGCGGCGCCCCGGGTGATCCGCAACAGCTGCCCGACCGGAGTTCGTTTGCGGTTGCCAGCGTGCAGGCCCTGGCAGGAAAAATGGTGATACTCGATGGCGTGATGCATGTAAAAACCCTGATATGATGCTGCCTGGAGGTAACGAATATGGAAACCAGACGTAAAAAACGCTTTATTGCCGGTGCTGTCTGCCCGGCGTGCGGCAAGTTGGACAACATGATGCTGTATCTGGAGCATGGAGTCGAGAAGGTGACCTGCGTCGCTTGTGGCGATACCCAGGTACAAACACCCGCCGAGGTCGACAAGCAGACTCGCGAGGCGGAAGAGGTGATCGGGGTGTTTCGCCCCTGATAAGGGAACGGCGGGTGGAATGAGGGTCTCCTTACTGACGCTGTTGCCGTTTTTTTCGTCACTCAGTGGCGCCGCACGGCATATGCGCGGCCCGCTTTTTAGGGTATTCTGAGCCCGTTTTTTTCTATCCGCAGGATCCTGACATGAAAGTAGCTCCTCTGAGCGTGGTTACGCTGGAATACACAGTCACCGACGAGCACGGTGAAGTCATCGACAGCACTGTCGGCAAAGAGCCGCTGGTCTATCTGCACGGCACCCGTTACCTGGTCTCAGGCCTGGAAGCCGAGTTGGAAGGTCGCGCGGTAGGTGAAGCCTTCGAAGTGACCCTGACCCCGAGCCAGGCCTACGGCGAATATGACGAGACATTGGTACAAGAAGTACCGGGCGAACTGTTCGACGGCATGGAAGTCTCCGAAGGGGATACTTTTGTGGCTGAAACCGACGATGGCCACCGTCCGGTGACCGTGGTTGAAGTGTCCGAAGAGTTCGTCAAAGTGGATGGCAACCATCCGCTGGCTGGCGTAACCCTGGGCTTCAAGGTCGAGATCAAGGACGTGCGTGCCGCCACTGCCGAAGAGCTGGCCCACGGCCACGTTCACGGTGCCGGTGGTTGCGGTCACGATCACGGTCATGACCACGATCACGGCGGCTGCTGTGGCGGTCATGGTCACGACCACGATGAGGATCACGGCCACGGCGGTTGCTGCGGTGGTGCTGGCCACGGTCACGATCATGGCCACGACCACGGTGATGACCATGGTCACGGCGGCTGCTGCGGTGGCGGCGGTTGTGGTGGCAAGGGCCATCACCACTGATCACGGCCATGCCGATGATAAAAAATCTGCCGTAGGAGTCATACCGAGCAATTAATGCTCATTAATTGCTCCTCCTTCGATGATGAAATCCGAAGCCGGTTGTTCTGGCTTCGGATTTTTTATGTCTGTCAAATAGGCTCGCGGCTTTTCCCAAGCTAACAGGGCTGCTTATTTTTGGTTAATGCTCAACATTATTCCCTCTCGGGTCCGCGATGGGGCTTTTGTACGGAGCGCAAACGTCATCTGCAAACGAGTCATCAAATCGGTGTCATCATCAGCACAATATGACCAAGTTACTTCATGCCCCAACAGCTATAACGAGCCAGCGTCAGTCTCTATTTGGTCTCGTTGTGCCCTATAAAAAAAGCCAGTCAGGCTTAACTGACTGGCTATTGTGTCTAGTGACTAACTGATTGGCGTGAAGCCTTACAGCTGCTCGATACCGACGATATGCCAGGGGGCATTGTTCTTGGCCAGATCGCGCTCGAGGTGCCACACCTCTTTGATGTCTTCTTCGACCTGCTCCTGACGGTCCATGTAGCGGCCGCTGAAGCGCACGCTCACCTGGGCCCAGTCGCTGCCATAGTCAGCACGTACCAGCTGGGTGTCGACATACATTACTTCTGTGTGCTGGTCGCCAGTCAGTTCGGCGCGCTCGGCTTTAAGCTGCTCAAACAGCTCGGGGCTGACGTACTCGCGCACCTTTTCCAGATCGTTCTTGTTCCACGCATCTTGCAGGGTGCGATAGTGATCGCGGGCACCGGCCAGGAAGCTGTTCATGTCAAAGCCCGGCGGCAGGCGGAACGGCACGTCGCTGTCGGCAAAGCCGGTGGCTTGCGGTGCGCTGTTGCTCTGCTCAAACTGTTGCGGGGCCGCGGATTGCGGTGGCTGATAGCCCGCATAGGCCGCCTGTTGTGGCTGTGGCGTCGCGACCTTGCCCTTGCGCAGGGTTCGGATCAGGAACACGGCACCCAGCGCCAGCAGGGCGATCAGCAGGAAGTCCATTCCTTGCAGACCTTCAAAGGCACCGCTGCCCAGCAGGTAGGCAAACAGGCCACCGGCCAGCAGGCCGCCCAGCAGGCCGCCCATCATGCCGCTCTTTTTCGGCGGAGTCTGGGCATTCAGTGTCGGATTCTTGTTGTCGACCGGTTTGGCCGCAGGCTGGGCCGGCGCAGTTTTGTAACTTTTACCAAAGGATTTGCCGCCGCCAAATTTCTTGGCTTCGGCGTGAGGTGCCCCCAGGCCAATGGCCAGGATCACGGCAAACAGGGTCAGCATCTTTTTCATTTTGACTCTTTTCACTCTCGTCTGTGGGTGGGGCATGCTCCGCTTTGGCAAGCTCAGCAAGGCGCATGGCAGGCTGCCTGTCCCTAATTGTGTCGCAGCTTGTATTCATCAATATCACCTCTGGCATGAATTATTCATGAACGAGGTTGCCGCGATGCGGCGTCAAACAAGAGGAGTAAACCGGATGAAAAGCAGAAGATTGAGTCGCAAGGAGCGCAAAATGCGAAGCAAAATCAAAATGGTCAAGGTAGAGCAGACTCTGGTTTGGCCGTTTATGATGGTATGAGCCGCCAGATAGGGCTCGCCGTAGTTGGCTTTCTTTTGTAAAATTCCCGTCCCCTTCCCGCTGCGGTTTTTATGTGTATGGCAGAGCAAGTGACGGCGAAAAAAGACGCCAAGACACAACAGCTGAAAGTTCCTCCCCACTCTTTTGAGGCCGAACAGTCCGTACTGGGCGGCCTGATGCTGGATAACGATGCTTGGGATCGGGTTGCCGAACGGGTGATCGATCAGGATTTCTACAGCCGTCCGCACCGGTTGATCTTCCAGGCCATGACCCGCCTCTCCAACGCGGGCAACCCCATCGACCTCATCACCCTGCAGGAGGAGCTGGAACGCTCCGAACAGCTGGAAGAGGCGGGTGGCTTCGCCTATCTGGTGGAGATCGCCAAGAACACCCCGAGTGCCGCCAACATCAACGCCTACGCCGAAATCGTGCGCGAGCGGGCGGTGGTGCGGGAGATGATCTCGGTCGCCAACGAGATAGTCGAAGCAGGCTACGAGCCACAGGGCCGTACCTCCGGCGATCTGCTGGATCTTGCCGAGAGCAAGGTATTCAAGATTGCCGAGCAGCGCACCAGCGCCAACGAGGGGCCCCAGCCCCTGAAGCTCATCCTCGAGCAGACCGTCGACAAGATTGAAGAGTTGTTCAAGACCCCGCACAACGGGGTGACCGGGGTATCGAGCGGTTACAACGATCTGGACAAGATGACCGCCGGTTTGCAGCGTTCGGACTTGATCATCGTGGCAGCCCGTCCCTCCATGGGCAAGACCACCTTTGCCATGAACCTCTGCGAGCACGCGGCGCTCACCGCCGACAAGCCGGTGCTTATCTTCTCGCTGGAGATGCCCTCCGAGCAGATCATCATGCGTATGCTCGCCTCGGTCGGTCGCATCGATCAGACCAAGGTGCGTACCGGTCAGCTCGACGACGAGGATTGGGCCCGTCTCTCCTCCACCATGGGATTGCTGCTGGAGAAGGGCAAGATGTATATCGATGACGCTTCCGGCCTCACCCCGACCGATGTGCGCTCGCGCGCTCGTCGGGTGGCGCGCGAGCATGGTGGCCTATCCATGATCATGGTGGACTACCTGCAGCTGATGCGGGTACCGGCGCTCTCCGATAACCGTACCCTGGAGATCGGTGAAATCTCCCGTTCCCTCAAGGCCTTGGCGAAAGAGCTGCAGTGCCCGGTGGTGGCGCTCTCTCAGCTGAACCGAAGCTTGGAACAGCGGGCCGACAAGCGCCCGGTCAACTCGGATCTTCGTGAATCGGGCTCCATCGAGCAGGATGCGGATTTGATCATGTTTATCTATCGTGATGAGGTTTATCACGATGACAGCCCGGACAAGGGGATTGCCGAGATCATTATCGGCAAGCAGCGTAACGGCCCTATCGGCCGGGTGCGCCTCACCTTTCAGGGTCAGTTCTCCCGGTTCGACAACTATGCCGGTCCGGCGTTTGATGACGATTATTGATAAGTAACAATCAGGGCAATCCTGTGGTCAGGATTGTCACTACCGCTCTGACCCGTTTGCCATTTATTGAGAGGCAGCCCGTCAGAGCATGTTTTCCCGGTTCGACAATTATGCCGGTCCGGCCTTCGACGACGATAAGTGAGTGGCGGTCTTCTGCCCGATGAGGGGGAGACCATTTGTGCCCTCGTAAGGGAAAACCATGAAAGCGGCTACTGCCCAAATCAACACTGCGGCCTTGCGCCACAACCTCGCCGTGGTCAAGCGCCACGCCCCCGCTTGCAAGATCATCGCTGTGGTCAAGGCCAACGCCTATGGCCACGGACTGCTGCCGGTCGCCCGCACCCTGGTGGATGCGGATGCCTATGCGGTGGCCCGTATCGAAGAGGCGCTGATGCTGCGCTCCTGCGCCGTGGTCAAGCCCATTGTGCTGCTGGAGGGCTTCTTCTCCGCCGACGATCTGCCGGTGCTGGCGGCCAACAATCTGCAGACGGCGGTTCACACCTGGGAGCAGCTCGAAGCGCTGGAGCAGGCCGAGCTGCCAGCCCCCGTGGTGGCCTGGCTCAAGCTCGACACTGGTATGCACCGGCTCGGGGTACGTGCCGACGAGATGCCCGCCTTTATCGAACGACTCGGCAAGTGCAAGAACGTGGTGCAGCCGTTCAACATCATGACCCACTTCAGCCGCTCCGATGAGCTGGAGCAGCCCACTACCCGCGAGCAGATCGATCTCTTTAGTCGCCTGACGGCGCCGCTGGCGGGCGAGCGGGCCATGGCCAACTCGGCGGGCATTCTGGCCTGGCCAGACTCCCACTGCGACTGGGTTCGCCCCGGTGTCATCCTCTATGGCGTGTCGCCCTTCCCCAACACGGTGGCGGCCGATTACGACCTGCAGCCGGTGATGACCTTGAAAACCCAGCTGATTGCTGTGCGGGATCACAAGGCGGGAGAGCCGGTGGGCTATGGCGCCAACTGGGTGTCGGATCGCGATACTCGGCTCGGGGTGATCGCCATCGGCTACGGTGACGGTTATCCGCGCATGGCGCCCAATGGCACTTCCGTGCTGATCAACGGCCGCATCGTGCCGCTGGTGGGGCGTGTCTCCATGGATATGAGCACCGTCGATCTGGGCCCGGGCGCGACCGACAAGCCCGGCGACGAGGCGGTACTGTGGGGCGAGGGGTTGCCGGTGGAGCGGGTGGCCGATGAGATTGGCACCATCCCCTACGAGCTCATCACCAAGCTAACCTCCCGCGTCTTTATGGAGTACGTCTGATGTGGCAGCAGTGCCTGCTGACGTTGAAGCCCCGTTCGCGGGGCTTTCATCTGGTGACGGACGAGCTGGTGGCCAAGCTGCCGATGCTGGCCGATTACCGGATCGGCATGGCGCACCTGCTGCTGCAACACACCTCCGCCTCGCTCACCCTCAACGAAAACTGCGATCCGAGCGTGCGCAGCGATATGGAGGCCCATCTGCACCGGCTGGCGCCGGAGGATGCCCCCTACTATCGCCACACCTGTGAGGGGCCGGATGACATGCCCGCCCACATCAAATCCTCCCTGCTCGGGGTGAGCCTGCTGCTGCCAGTTCGCGATGGTCAGCTGGCGCTCGGCACCTGGCAGGGGATCTGGCTTGGCGAACATCGCGTCGATGGCGGTGCCCGCAAGGTACTGGTGACCCTGCAGGGTGAGTAATCAGGCTGCAACCAGCTGAAAGATGACGACAAAAAGAGGGATGGCATTGAGCCATCCCTCTTTTTTTGCGCTTTCGCGAGCTATCCGCTTGCCAGTGGCACGGCGCTCTGCGTGGCTCAGCTGACCTTGAAGGGGGTCAGCTTGGCCAGCGGGGCGGCGTCCATAAAGGCTTGCGGCTCCTGACCGTGTTTGAAGATCTTGAAGTCCTGCTCGCGGGCGCTCCAGTACTCCAGATGCTCGCTGCCGTTTTCTCCGGTGATTTGCAGCAGGCTCGCTTCGCGCAGGGCCACCACGTGCTCGCTCGGGTTGATGGCGCAGAACTCGGCCAGACGTTCGTCGCGGGTCTCGCCCATGTGGCCGCTGATGCTGGCGTCCAGATAGTGCGGGTTGATCTGCAGCGGGAACAGGCCCAGCGCGGGCAGCACGGCGGCGCTGCAAACCGGCATGTCGTTGGTGGTGCGGATGCTCGGGGTCGCCACGTTGCAACCGGCGCTCCAGCCCACATAGGGGACGCCCCGCTCGCGCACGGCACGCTGGATCGGCACGATCAGGCCGTTTTCATGCAACATCTGGTTGAGGCGCCAGGTGTTGCCGCCACTGATAAAGATGGCATCGGCCTGATTGACGGCCTCGACCGGATCATCGAAGTGATGAATGCTGATGGTCTCGATCCCGAGGCTCTCGGTAAGTTCGTTGGCGCGGGCATCCCAGTCGCTGCGGATCACCGCGTAGGGGATGAGCAGGATGCGCTTGACCTGTTTGCGCGCGAGCAGGCTTTGAACCCGATCGCGGGCCCAGCCGAGCAGACCCGGAAATTCGTTGGCTTTACCGTTGCTAAGCAGAAGCAGTTCCATCAGATACGTCCTCAAAAAGTGAAAGCGGAGGAGGGAGGGCCACCGGAGCCGCCGTGCGGCCGGATGGCAAGAGGAGGCATGCTACCACCATTGGCGCGGCGGTTCTGTGATCGCGAGGCCCATTCAACGGCCATGGAGGAGTTATGGATGGATAACTCAATGCCAAGCGGTGGATTAATGGGCCGTGGTCAACTCGCCACCCATTGCCAATAAAAGACCCCGCCGCAGCGGGGTCATGGCAGAGTTAGTCGAGTTTGAGATCGACCCACACCATGCGGTGATCCGAACTGACTCCCTTGGCGATGCCGAGTTTCGCATCATAGACCAGGTGATAACCGGCCTCGAAGCTGGCAGGCCAGTAGACACCGCTCTTCACCGCGTTGAGGTTGGCGGAGGGTATGACGTGATCCAGCTGCAGCACGCTGGAGTTGGTGATGCGTTCCGGGTTGGGGCGAGTGAGGTTGCGTTTGCAGTCGGTCCCCTTGCTGACACACTCCGAGCCCCCTTCGCTGACCGGGATCAGGGTGCCATTGGTGATGGCCTGATTCATCAGCGGGTTGTTTAGCAGATCCTGAATGGCGGTCAGGTCGCCGTCACCGGTGAGCGGATCGGCGTTGAGATCACCCGCGATAACAAACTTGGCGTTTTTGGCCAGCCCACCCTTGGTGCCCTTGTCATCGGTCATGTAGTTGAGACCCTTGACGTAGTCATTCCAGAAGGCGATCTCGGCGCGGTTGTGTTTGACGGTGTGGCGCGCCGCATTGGCAAAGATTGGCGGGGTCGGGTGGGAGATCAGGAAGTGGATCACCTCTTCCCCCTTCTCGGTCTTGATCCGTACCGGCACATCGGCGTGGTTCTTGGAGGAGAGCGGGTACTGCTGCCAGGCTGCGTCTGAATACCAGGCATCGCCACACTGGCGGCTGGCCGGGATCTTGACCTTGGGATTGTTGCAGTCATCGATGATGGGGTTCTGCTCGCCCGGCATATCCTTCCACTTGAAGTTCTGGAAGGTGCGGATCTGCTTGGTGTCGATGGGGTATTTGGACATTACCGCAAAGGCGTACTGGCCGTGGTAGTTGCCAAAGCCCCAGGCATCGTCGGGGCCGCTGTTGACCTTGCCATCCAGATTGAGGTCATAACCGCTCATCAGGCCGGTGTTGGTGGCGAAGTTCTGCATCACCGGATAGCTGATGGCGGTCACTTCGGCGTGCTGGGCGTGAGCCAGATAGTTGTCGTTGAAGGCTTTCAGATCGGCGGTGCTCTCGCCTTTGCCGTCGTTGTCGAACTCGTTGAGCAGGAACACATCCGGACGGGTGCGCTGGATGATCTCCGCCACGTTGCGGATCTGCTGCACGTTCTTGGCTTTGGTTTCAGTGGCGCCGCTCAGGCTCCCTTCGGCGAGGCGGGCCAGAAGGGCATCCTGCTCGGTGCGGGTCAGCGCCAGCTCACCGGTCAGCATACCGGCGGCAGTGCGGTCAAAAGAGAGGTTGAAGGTGGCAAAACGAACCATGGGATCAGCTGCCTTTGAGTCGTTGTCGCTGTTGCAGCCAGCCAGCATCCCGAGGGAAATTGCGGCAGCCAGTAGGGTCTTGTTGATATTCTTCATTGTAATTATTCCGTAGCATCAATGAGTTATGCCTTCTGTGAGGCGGCGTCATTATAAGTAGACGGTGATGCTGCGGGGGTTTTGCCTGAGCAAAGTGTGAGGATATTCACACCACATATCTGGCGATGATGAATGTTAGCAGGGCGATATGGGGTGTGAAAAACCGATTTATACGCTGCAGTTTTCGGGATGAATAGCGCGCGCTGCCAACCATTACCGCACTCTGAATTTGTCACACCACCATCGGCAGGCCGCTCTCGGGGTGGTGGATCACCTGTGCCGGATAGTCATAGAGACGGGCGATGAGCTCAGGGGTGAGCACCTCGGCAGGTGTGCCATCGGCCATCAGCTTGCCCCGTTCCAGCATCACCAGCCGATCGGCATAGCGCGCCGCCAGATTGAGGTCGTGCAGCACCACCAGCACAGCTGTATTGCGGCTGGCCAGGGCGCGCGCCATGGTGAGCAGCTGATGCTGGTATTTCAGATCCAGCGCCGAGGTGGGTTCGTCGAGCAGCAGCAGGCGGGGTTGCTCGGCTTGCTCGGTCGGGGAGGGGGCCTGCCAGATCTGCGCCAGCACTCGGGCAAACTGCACTCGCTGCCGCTCGCCGCCGGAGAGTCCGGGATAGAGCCGTTTGGCCAGATGCTCGACCCCGGCATGGGTCATGGCCGCCGCCACAATCTCGTCACGCCGCGCCGCCGGTTCACTGTGGGGCAAGCGCCCCATGGCGACCACCTCCTCGCAGAGAAAGGGGAAGTTGAGGGAGGAGCTTTGCGGCAATACCCCGAGCCGGTGGGCCAGCAGGCTGCTGTCCCACTGCTGGCGATCCGCGCCAAACAGGGTGATGGCGCCCTCATATTCCAGCTCGCCGGTCAGGCACTTGAGCAGCGAGCTCTTGCCCGCCCCGTTGGGGCCGAGCAGCGCGGTGAGGGTGCCGCTCTCGAGACTAAGATCGAGCCCATCCAGGATCTGGCGCTGGCCACGGCGCAGGCTGAGTCGGCTGCAGCTCAACAGGGGGGCGGAGAGTGAGGATGAGAGTGGTTGCATAACAGTCCGTATCACAGGGCGCGGCGGCCTTTTACCAGCAGCCAGATGAAGAAGGGGGCGCCGAGCAGGGCGGTGATGATGCCCACCGGCAGCTCGGCAGGGGCCAGCAGGGTGCGTGCCAGCATATCGGCTGCCAGCAGCAGGGCGGCGCCAAGCAGGGCCGAGAGCGGCAGCAACCTGACATGGTTGGGGCCCGCCAGCAGGCGCACCAGATGGGGCACTACCAGCCCGACGAAGCCGATCATCCCCGATACCGCCACCGCCACCCCGACGCCTGCGGCGGTGAGCAGAATCAGACGACGTTTGAGGGATTGCACATTGACCCCCAGATGACGAGCCTCCCCTTCACCCAGCAGCAGGGCGTTGAGGGGATTGGCATCGCGCATAAAGAGCCACAGCAGGGCCGCCAGGGTGAGCAGGGCCAGCGCCACATCGGCCGGTTTGCCTGCCGCCAGCGTTCCCATCTGCCACAGGCTCAGGTTGCGCAACATCTGATCGTCCGCCAGATAGGTGAGCAGGCCGATCACCGCACCGGAGAGCGCCGTGATGGCGACCCCGGCCAGCAGCATGACAGTGACCGAGGTGCCCCCCTCACGGGTGCCGAGCAGATAGACCAGGGTGGTGGTGAGCGCGCCGCCGAGAAAGGCGAGCAGCGGCAGCAGACCAACCCCGATGGTGGCTTGCAGCTGCTGGCCGAGGGGGGCCAGCAGCACGATGGCGAGCGCCGCGCCGAGCGCCGCACCGCCGGAGACACCTATGATGCCTGGGTCAGCCAGGGGGTTGCGAAACAGTCCCTGCATCACGGCGCCACAGAGCCCGAGGATCCCCCCCACTGCGATGCAGAGCAGGGTGCGCGGCAGGCGAATTTCCTGAACGATCAGCAGCTTGTGTGACTCAATCCCGCTCTCCTGCCCGGCAAACAGCGCCCGCAGACTCTCGCCCAGGGTGAGGGTCATGGGGCCGGTTGCCAGCGAACCGAGCAGCAACAGCGCCAGTGCGGCCGTGGTGAAGGCCAGCAGCCAGGAGAGGGGCAAGCGCATCATGACCCCTGCTTGATCCACTGGGCGATCTGGTTCGCCTGTTGCAGGGAGTTGAGGCTCAGGCCCCCTTGCAGGGCGTGACCGTCGATAGCGTGAATGGCGTTGCGCTTGCCTGCCGGGGTAGCCGCCAGGGCGGGCACTTCGGCCAGCACCTTGGCCGGGTCGGCATACTGCTGCCAGTCACGACCGCTGACCAGCACCAGATCGGGCTGCATCTCGATGAGGGATTCGGCGGATACCGGCTTGTAGTTGCGCAACTCGGCGACCGGATTGATGCCGCCCGCCAGCGAAATCAGCGCGCTGGCGGTGGTGTCCCCTCCGGCGATGCTGGTGGGTTGCCCCTTGTGCAGCAGCAGGAAGGCGACCTTGAGCGGTTTGTTCTGTTTGGCTTGCGCCGCCAGCTGATCGGTCTGAGCCTGGATCTCTGCCTTCAGGCGATCGCCAGCGGCTTTATCGCCCAGCAGGCTGGAGAGGGTGTCGATGCGCTGATTGAGGTTGGCGAGGGTCGGCGCGGTATCCAGCACCTCCACCTTGACCCCGGCACGACGCAGCTGATCCAGGGTCGGGGCCGGGCCCATCTCGTCGCTGCCCACCAGTCGGGTGGGGGAGAGGCTCAGGATCCCTTCGGCGGCCAGCGCCCGGTGATAGCCCACCTTGGGCAACCCTTTTGGCAAGGGGCTGCTGACATCGGTGGCGATCAGGCTCGATTCACCGCCAAGGGCCAGAATGAGTTCTGTGGTGGCCGGGCCGATACTGACGATACGCTCTTTCTGTCCGTCGGCGGCAACGGCAGAGAAGGGAGAGAGTGAACTGCAGAGCAGGGTGATGGCGAGGGCAAGACGACGGCCCATGCTAACCTCCGAAGGGGTGAATGAAACGGGTGTGCCGCCGAGAATATCAAGGCTTTGGAAAAAATGCACTGATAATGATAGCAATTATCAATTGCATTGGTTTCGGTGCTTTATTAGAGTAGCCGCCATGATAAACAGCGGGACAAGATGGTCCCGCAGAGGGAGAAAACATGAGCATTGCACAACGCATTCACGCGCTGCTGGAGCAGGATCCCGGCGCTCATCCGTCCACCCTGGCGGCCCAGCTTGCCATCAGCGAATGGGAGGTGGTTCGCCATCTGCCCTCCGAGCTGGTGACCCTGCTACCCGCCGATCGCGCACAAGGTCTGCTGGAAGATCTGGCCGACTGGGGCCCGGTGACCACCATCGTCGAATCAGAAGGTTCCATCTTCGAGGTAAAAGCCCCCTTCCCGAAAGGCAAGGACGCACGCGGTTACTACAACCTGATGGGCCGCGACGGTGAGCTGCATGGTCACCTCAAGCTCGACAACGTGGCGGGGATTGCGCTGGTCAGCAAGCTGTTCATGGGCAAGGAGGGGCACTCCTTCCAGTTCTTCGGTCACTCCGGCCGCTGCATTTTCAAGGTCTATCTGGGTCGCGACGAGAAACGCCAGCTGCTGGCCGATCAGGTCACCCGTTTCATGGCGCTGCGCCACAACTCTCAAGAGGAAGTCAAAGCATGAGTGAACGTCAGGAGCGTCTGCAGAACCGCCTGCAACCGGAGATCCGCGAGTTTCGCGACAGCTGCCGTACCCTGCAGCTCGCCACCGTCGATGGCGAAGGCAATCCCAACGCCAGCTATGCCCCGTTCGTGCTGCAGGAAGATGGCTACTATGTGCTGATCTCCGAGATCGCCCGCCACGCCCGCAACCTGCAACAGGTGCCGCGGGTATCCCTGATGCTGATCGAGGATGAGAGCGGTGCCCGCGAGCTGTTTGCCCGCAAGCGCTTGACCTTCGATGCGGTGGCTGAAGTGGTGGCCCGTGACGACGCCCGCTGGAGCAAGGCGGTGGCGGCGCTGGAGGGGCGTTTTGGCGAGATCATCAAGGGTCTCTCCAACCTCAAGGATTTCAAACTGTTCCGCCTCAAGCCGGAACAGGGGCTGTTCGTCAAGGGCTTCGGACAGGCGTTCGCGGTTTCCGGTGACGAGCTGGTGGATTTCGTCCATCTGGTGGAAGGGCACAAGCGCATCGACAACGGTGCCGAGCTCACCAGCCCGGCCGATGCGCCGGTCTGACGATCCCTGTCGACCACGACAGCCGTCATAACAAAACGGGCAGCCAATTGGCTGCCCGTTTTTATTGCGTTATCTCATCCGGCCTGTTCAATCCTGCCAGCTGGCCTTGTTGGGAAAAGCGCGACGATCGGCGTCGGTGGCCGTTTCGTTGCACTCCCCCCGCACCTTCCAGGAGGTCTGGCTTAGCACTATGTAGCCCTGGCGGCAATACTGCTTGGTCGCCAGGGTCTCGGTCAGCAGGTTCTCCTGCAACGCCTCCCGCTGTTCCAGCAGCCGCTGGCTCTGGGCCGCCGAGAGGCCGCGCGGCAAGGTTTCGTTGGGCGCGGCTTCAAAGGTGAAGCGCTTGCTTCCCTCCTCGTTGATGTGGGTCAGAAACAGAGGTTCCGGCCCGTCATACTTCTGTCCGGGCAAGCTGGAGCAGGCCGACAGCAGGGGAACAATCAACAACAGGGTGGCAGACAACAGGCGCACGACAGACTCCAGTGAGAAACGAGGCGAGGTTCGCAGATTAGCACGGCTGCAGGGCGGGTGTTACTGCCAGCAGCTCGTCGGTGGTGAGCAGGGTCACACTGCGCCCCTCCGGCAGGCTGAGGTGGCGCCACATCCAGTGATGGTGCTCGGTGATCTGGGCCGCGCTAAGGTGGGGGCGATCGGCGGTGGTGTGACCATCGCTCAACACCAGCACCTCGTACCCATGGGAGGCTGCACTGCGCACTGTGGTGTCGACGCAAAAATCGGTGGCGCAGCCACAGAGAATGAGTCGATCGACCGGCTGCTCGGCCAGCAGGAAGGCAAGCTCGGTATCGAGAAAGCTGTCACAGGCCGTTTTGCGCACCCGGCTCTCTCCCTTGGCCGGTTGCAGCGCACTGTGCAACTGCCAACCCGGGGTGCCCGGTTCCAGTTCGGTACCGGGGGGCGAGTCATGCTGGATATAGATGACCCGTCCCTGTTGCTGCCTGACATGGGCCGCAGCCCGATTGATATTGGCCAGCACTTGCTCCTGGCGGTAACGGGGCTCGTTGAACAAGCCTTGCTGCACATCGATGATCAGTAACACATCCATTTTCTTACCCGCCGTTTCCTTGAAGATTAGGGTTGCAGCCACTGGCTGCAGTCACGACTGCGGGATTGATGCAGCGCGCCCATATCTTGCTTCATCTCGTCACTGTTTTGCCAGCGCTTAGGCAGCGGCATGATGGTTACCTGCACATCGGCTGCGGGATCTGCAACAGAGGTCTCATCTGTGCGGGGCACCACCAGCGCCACCTTGAGGGCAGGATTGCGGCTGGCGATGCGACTGGCGAGTCCAAGCCCCCCCTCGACGTGGAAATTGCCGGCGATATGCATGATCTGCTGGCCCGGGTGCTTGGCGAGATAATCCACCATGCTCTCGGCCATGGTGTCATCCCAACTGGTCTGGGCGGCGAAGCGGCGGGCGTTGCTGTCGGCATCGCCATGGTGCATGGAGGCCATAAATTTCTGTTTATAGGGATCATCCCCTAGCGTCAGTTGGCGGGCTAGCTGGCTGCGGCGCGACGCGGGCAGTTTGTCGAGCCACTCAGCCCCCTCCTGACCGACACAGCTCACCAGCGGTTTGGGGGCGTTGGCGGCGATCACCAGCATCTGGTGCGCTTTGGCAAACTCCACCAGCGGGCGGTAGTCGCTCGGATAGTTGGGCCAGGCGTTGCCTTCGCGGATCAAGGCCGCTTCACCAATCTGGTTCGCCAGATAGGCATCCAGCGTCTTCTGATCGGCGCGGCTGAACTGCTCCATGGAGAGGGCCAATGGCCGACCGTGCTGCTGACCTGCGGTGTAGAGCCCGCTCAGCAGGCGCGATTGCAACAGATGCACGGCGGGATGGCTGTGCAGCTCACCCACCAGAATGATGTCGGCGTCGGCAATGCGCGCGATTGCTTGCTCCAGCGTCAGGTCTGCGTCTCCCTCGCTGCTTAGCCGGTAGTCATAGAGCGTCTGCAACTGTGATGACTGGGTCGGTTGGGGGGGGGTGGCACAGGCTGCCAGTAGCAGCGGCAGGGCGAGCAGGGGAAGTCGTCTAATCATGGGATCTCACGGCTGATATGCCCGGATGCCGGTGCATCTCGGGGGGCTAATAGAGAATAAGGGCAACACAGGGCGACAGTGTAAAACCAATTTGGTTCAAAACAAATGAGAATGATTTCGTTTCTTGTTGATCTTTGTCAGGAGCTGGGTAATATGCGGCCTGTTTGATAACAGTTCTCAATAAGGATTCGCTGTGACCCATCATAACGCACTCTCTCTGGTTGCCCTCGCCGTGGCAGCCGGTCTCTCTTCCCAGGTCTTTGCTGCCACCCAGAAGGCGGATGAAGTCGTGGTCGTCAGCGGCTCACGGATGGAGCAAAAACTGGAAGATGTCTCCGGCCCCATCTCGGTGATCACCGCCAAGCAGATTGAAGAGCAGGTCGTCACCAACGTTGCCGACCTGTTCCGCTACGAACCCGGTGTGACTGTGCTCGGCGGTCAGGGGGATGCGCAGACCTTCATCATCCGCGGCATGGGGGAAAACCGGGTCAAGGTGGTGCGCGACGGTGTGCGCCAGAACGATGCCTACAGCAAGGGCGGGGTTGGCCAGAGCTACTTCGATACCGACATGATCAAGCAGGTCGAAGTGGCCAAGGGGCCGGCGTCTGCCGCCTACGGCTCCGATGCGCTGGGTGGCGTGATTGCCATCACCACCAAGGATGCCAGCGACTTCCTCAAGGGCAAGGATAGTTATCTGGACGTGACCAGCGGTTACGCCTCCAGCAGCCACCAGAAGATGGCGGGCTTTACCGGCGCCTTGCGCACTGGTGAAGTGGAGAACCTGCTGCGCTACACCTGGCGCGATGGCGGTGTGACCCAGAATTTCGATTCCACCAAAAACGACTTCGATATCGGTACCCACGCCCTGCTGCTCAAGAGCAAATGGAACCTCTCCGATGAGCAGTTCCTCAAGCTGACCGTTGACTACCTGACCGATGGCGAGGAGCCGGATGCGGTCAAGCTCAACAAGGTCGGTACCGGCACTGCCCGTGTCTTTGATCAGCCCATCACCGACAAGCAGACCGACAACCTCTCGCTGGTGCTGGATCACGGCATCGCGCTGAATCAAGGCTGGGCCGATCGGATGGATAGCAAGGTTTACTTCTCCCGCACCAAGCAGACGCTGGATCAGTACGCCTCATCCAAGTATCCGGTCAGCCCCGGCAACCCTTATGTGACCAAAAACTCGCTGGATCACAACGTGTTCGATCAGAAGAACATCGGCGCCCAGCTGCAGTTCCACAAGGCGGTCGCCAACCACCGCCTGGCCTGGGGGGCTGAATACGAGCACACCGACAACGAACGTACCCGTTACAAGGGGCCGACGACTCCCGGTGATTTTGTCGGCTACAACGAGCTGAGCTTCCCGGCTACCACCAGCGAGCGCAGCGCCCTGTGGGCCTTTGACGAGATCAAGTTTGGCGAGCGCTGGGTATTGACCCCGGGTGCCCGTTATGACTACTACCGGATGACCCCGGACAACGATCCGGCCTACACAGGCGACAAGCTGCACAAGTTCTCCGAAGGGGAGTTGTCACCAAAGCTGGGTCTGGTGTTCAAGGCCCACGAGGCGGCCAACCTGTTCGCCCAGTACAGCCACGGCTTCAAGGCTCCCATGTATGACAGTGCCTTCTCCACCCTGAACCATCAGGCGTACGGCTATCGCATCGAGCCCAACCCGAACCTCAATCCGGAGAGCAGCGACGGCATCGATCTCGGCGTGCGTGGCAGCAGCAACGGCTTCAGCTATGAAGTAGCCAGCTTCTACAACAAGTTCGAAGATTTCATCGAGATGGTGGAAGTGGGCAAAGAGGGGCGCACCGCCGTCTACCAGTACCAGAACCTGAGCAAGGCGACCACCAAAGGGGTCGAAGCCAAGGCGGATTACTGGCTCAACGACATCGTCAATGTCTGGGGCAACCTCGCCTACATCGAAGGCAAGGATGGGGATGGCAACTACATCAACAGCCTGAGCCCGCTGAACGGCTCCGTCGGTGTGCGTCTGGAACAGGCCCAATGGAACTTCAACACAGCGCTGCGCTTTGCTGACGACATGGACAAAGTCCGTAAAGACAGCAAAGGCAACGATTACGTGAAGAGCGCCGGTTGGGGTGTGGTGGATATGTACGCCCAGTTCAACCCGATGACCGACCTGCAGCTCAACGTCGGGGTCTTCAACCTGTTTGACAAGGAGTACACCAGCTATGAGCGTATCGCCGGTCGTGCCGAGGGCTCCGATAACAGCATGATGACCGAACCGGGCCGCAACCTGAGTGCACGGGTCAAATACGTATTCTAAAGAGCAAACAACAGACGCAGATGATCAAAGGGGCTTCGGCCCCTTTTTTGTCGCCGCCATGTTGTGACGATGGAGCAGAGCAAATGTTTGCCTAAAAAAGAAACCCGCCATGGGCGGGTGGAAGGATTGCAACACTAACCAGGAGGAGGTGTTATCAAGTAGACCCCGCTTCTTCGGTAATAGTTCAATTTTATTGAAGTTTTTTCGATTTCTTCGCGGGGTTTCCATCGGGATCTGCGGGGGAGGATAGGTTATCATTCTGCTCCAGTCATCCGGTTGCAGAGGATCTATGCCCGCGTTCTCCTGGTTAGCGCTCTTTTTCGGCGCCTTCTATTTTGTCTACGGCGCTTACTTGCCGTTCTGGTCGCTCTGGCTGGAGGGGGTGGGCGTCAGTGCCGAGATGATTGGTCTCCTGCTGGGGGCGGGGATGGCGATCCGCTTTGCCGGCAACCTGATGGTGATGGGGCAGATCAAGGGGGCGGGCCATCTGCTGCCGGTTACCCGGTTGCTCTCCCTGCTCAGTCTGCTGGCGTTTCTCGGTTTCTATCTCAGTCATAACCTCTGGTGGCTGGTGGGTTTGACCCTGCTGGCGAACTTTATCTATCCGACCCTGATGCCGGTGGGAGAGGCGCTGGCGACCCGCATGGTGGTGCAGGCGCACCTCGATTACGGCAAGGTGCGGCTGTGCGGCTCCTTTGCCTTTATTGTCGCCTCGACCTTGGTGGGGGCGCTGGTGGGGAATTTTGGTAGCGACTGGATTTTGCACACCATGGTAGCGGGGCTGGTGCTGATGCTGCTGCTCAGCTGGCTGCCGCTCTATCCGGCGCCACAGGATAGTCAGGGCGAGCGGGCCAAGGCCTCTTTGCTGGCGACTCTGCGCAGCGCACCGGTGCGCCGTTTCCTGCTGCTGACAGCTCTGCTGCAGGGGAGCCACGCCGCCTATTACGGTTTCAGCGCCATCTACTGGAAGGCGCAAGGATATAGCGGCACCATCATCGGCTATCTCTGGGCGCTCGGGGTGGTGGCGGAGATCTGTATGTTCGCCGCCGACAAGCGTTTCTTGCAGCGCTTTGGCGCCCAGAGTCTCTTTATCGCCGGTGCCATCGGTTGTGTGGTGCGCTGGGTATTGCTGGGTGCCTCGACCGAGTTGTGGGTGCTGGTACTGGGGCAGTTGCTCCACTCGGTGACGTTCGGTATGAGCCATCTGGGGGCGGTGCGCTTTATGACCCGTCAGCTACCGGCCGAGCAGTTGATCCCGACTCAGGCGCTCTATGCGGCCCTTGGCCTCGGCATGACGGTGGCGGCCCTGATGGCACTTTGCGGCGTGCTGTTCGAGCCTCTCGGCGGTGGCATCTTCTTCCTGATGGTGCTGGTGGTCTTGCCGGTGTTCTTCCTGCGGCTGCGCCCCTTTGCGCCCTCTACGCAGGAGAGTGCTCCAGCCTGATATTTGTCTATTTGAATCATCACCTAACAAAAGGGAGAGCCACGGCTCTCCCTTTTTCGTTGCTGCGGTTTGCGGCGTTACTGCTGCTCGCCAAGATAGAGGCGGCTGAGGCGGCGCCAGGTATCCGAGCCGATGGTGCCGGCAAGCAGTTCATTGGAGGCAGCATCAAAGCGGCCATCCGGCAGCCAGCCCAGTTGGGGCAGCAGTTGCGCCAGCGTCACGTCATTGTGTTGCAGCTCCCGCTCCAGCGCTTCCCAGAAGGCGCTCCCCTTGACGTAAAAGAGCGGGTAGTAGGAGCGATCGCCCGCCAGCACCTCGCGAGCTGCCCGATAGAGGCCGCTATCGCTATGGGGCAGCTGGTTGCCCCGTTCGGCCAGCTCGTTGACCGCCGTGACTTGATGCAGCCGAAAGCGGCGCAGCGCCTTGATGGCAAGGTATTCGGCGAGGCTCTCGTTGACCCAGGTGGGTTGTGGAGCAGAGTGGCGAGCGCTGAGGATATGCACCGCCTCGTGGGCCGAGGTGCGCAGCAGGCGCAAGGGGGCCTGTGGCGTCGGTTTGCCAGCCTCGGTGGGGTAGTTGGCGACAAACACCTGATCTCCGGCGGCACCGCCGAGGGAGCGGGTTGCCACATCCCGCCCCAGCCACACCAGTTGCCACGGGTGAGTGGGCGGATCCACATCGAGCTGGAAGGCCAGATAGTCGATGATCTCATTCAGTTGCTGCTGCAAGGCCGGCAGATCGAGCTGGTTGGCGGTCTCGTCATGGCTCAGCACCAGCCGCGGATCCGGCTTGGTGACGGGCACTGTGTCCAGACCAAACGGCAGGATCAGCGGCGGTTGGTTGACATCCGGCAGCGGTTGGCAGCTGCCATCCGGCAGACACACCTTCCCTTGGCGGCTCCCCTGCTGGCGCACAAAATTACCCCACTCGGTCAATAGCCACTGGTTGGGAGCGAACAGCAGCGACTGTTGGGCCGAGGCATCAGCACCCACTGTCGGAGCCGGTGTGAGCGTGATCTGCCAGCCGATCTCCTTGCAAGAGAAGGGCTGGTTGAGGGCAACCGGCTGGTTGTCTGCAAGGCAGATCAGCGCGGGGGAAACCGGCGCGGCACTGCCCGGCAACTGGCGTGCGGGGAGCAGGGTAAAAGGGGGCTTGCCCTGCATGGTGAGGCGCACTTGCAGCACATTGGCGCTGGCGCCCTGCT
This sequence comes from Aeromonas sp. FDAARGOS 1411, assembly GCF_019047125.1. Taxonomy (NCBI): domain Bacteria; kingdom Pseudomonadati; phylum Pseudomonadota; class Gammaproteobacteria; order Aeromonadales; family Aeromonadaceae; genus Aeromonas; species Aeromonas sp. FDAARGOS 1411. The sequence goes on from NZ_CP077214.1 coordinate 76,865, forward strand.
CGATATGGTAGCGGGGGCCGTTCGCGTCATTGCCAGCGCAGGCCCACAGCGGCAGCAGCCACAGGGCAAACAGGGTGATATGACGACTCATAAGAGGGTTAGCGCTCCTGCTCGTAGCCCAGCAGATCGCCGGGCTGGCATTTGAGTTCACGGCAGATGGCCTCCAGAGTGGAGAAGCGCACCGCCTTGGCGTGGCCATTCTTGAGGATCGAGAGGTTGGCCTCGGTGATGTCGATGCGCTGGGCCAGCTCGCGGGCGGTCATTTTGCGCTCGGCCAGCAGGGCATCGAGGCGGATGATAATGGGCATACGTTCCTCACACCGTCAGTTGCTGTTCATCGGCCAACAGTTTGGCCTCGCGCATGACCAGCGCCAGCGCCAGTACGATCAGTCCCGCCAGCAGTACCCGAAAATCTGAGGTACTCAGCGCTATGGTACCGAGTACTTCCGGGCCTCTCATGGTGAGCACCGTATCCAGCAAGGGGGTCAGGATCAATTCGACCAGGAAGGTTGTACAGAGCAGCAGTCCGATCTGCCGATAGCGGCGGATCTGCTCGAAGGTGAAGAGCAGACCGGCGCGGTAGCCACGAAACAGCTGACGCAGTTGCCAGAGCATCATCATAAAGACCAGATCCGGCAACAGCTGCACCAGGGTGCCGAGCAGCCGAGTGGAGAAGTGAAGGGGATAGTCGGCAGGATTGATGCCGGGGTGGCTCAAGATGGTGTTGAGCTTTTCCTGCAGAAAATCGGCACCACCGAAGGGGGTCCACACCTCCAGCAAGGTGATCAAAGGGGTAGCCAGCAGTGCCAGCAGCAGCAGCCATTCGATCAGCATGCTCGAGCGTTCGAGTTTGTTGGAGATCATCTCATTCCTCACTGTGATGGTTTTATCTGAAAGGTAAAGTTTATCGTTTATCAATATTCACACCATAATGTTTATTGTTTTGCGATATACAGTCAAGATAAAACTTATTGAAAAACGATAATTTCAATCTGTCCGAAGGGGATGACTTTTGGCTGCTGCCTCTCTAGACTGGCGAGGCTGTATACAAAAACTCAACATGGACAAGGAGTTATCGATGCACCAGGGATGGCTGCTGATCGGATTGTCGCTCACCTATCTGGGGCTGCTGTTTCTGATCGCCTTCGTGGCAGACAAGCACAAACGGCACCGTCTCAAGGGGCAACCGCTGCTCTACAGCCTGTCGCTGGCTGTCTACTGCACCTCCTGGACCTTCTTCGGCACCGTGGGGCAGGCGAGTGAATCCCCCTGGTCGCCGGTGCCCATCTACCTTGGCCCCATGCTGGTCTTTCTGTTTGGCTGGCGGCTGCTGGCCCGCCTTATTCTGGTGGCCAAGCGCGAGCACATCACCTCCATCGCCGACTTTATCGCCGCCCGTTACGGCAAATCCCAGCGGCTTGCCATGGTGATCGCCCTCATCGCCATCATGGGGATCCTCCCCTATCTGGTGTTGCAGCTCAAAGCCATCGTCACCGGGCTGGATCTGCTGATGGTCAACAGTGGCGGCATCAGCCCGACCAGCAACACCAGCGAGTTGGCGCTCGGGGTCACCCTGCTGCTGGCGCTGTTCAGCATCCTGTTCGGCACCCGCCATCTCGATGCCACCGAGCACCACAGGGGGATGGTGGTGGCCATCGCTTTCGAGTCGGTGGTCAAATTGCTGGCCTTTATCGCGGTGGGGGGCTTTGCCCTCTGGCTGATCCTGAGCAAACCGGGCGAGACTCACGAGCTGGTGACCCGCGACTTCTTTGCACAGGTGGTGGCGGTGAGCCCCGGCAACCTGTTGGAGCTTGCCATCTATACGGTGTTGGCGATGTGCGCCGTCATCTGCCTGCCGCGCCAGTTTCATGTGACCGTGGTGGAGAACAATCAGGGGCAGGATCTGCACTGGGCGCGCTGGATCTTCCCGCTCTACCTGTTCGTGATGGGGCTCTTTATCTGGCCGTTGGCGCTGGCGGGCAAGCAGTGGGTGGGGGCCGACATGGCCTCCGACACCTATGTGATCAGTTTGCCGATGGCCCTCGGGTTCGATGGCATGGCGATGCTGGCGTTTCTCGGCGGCACCTCGGCGGCTACCGGCATGGTGATCGTCTGCACCATAGCGCTGGCGATCATGGTGAGCAACGATCTGGTGCTGCCAGTGTTGCTGCGCCGCTTCTGGCGGCAGGGACGCGACGAGCGGCTGGTGCGGCTGCTGTTGCAGGTGCGCCGTGGCGCCATCCTGCTGATCTTGCTGGCGGCCTGGGGGCTCTACCTGTGGCTCGGCGATCTCACCAGCTTGTCGCGCATCGGCTATCTCTCCTTTGGCGCGGTGGCCCAGTTTGCGCCAGCCCTGCTGCTCGGCCTCTACTGGCGCCACGGCAATCGCAAGGGGGTCTATCTTGGGTTGAGCCTCGGAGTGAGCCTCTGGTTCGTCACCCTGCTGGTGGAGAGTGGCTTGCTGGCGGGCTCGCCCTTGGCCGAGCTGCTGGCGCCGCCGGACTGGCCCGCGTTTCGCGAGCTGAGTCTCGGGGCCTGGTGCATCTTCCTGAGCCTGCTCTTCAACCTGCTCGGCTATGTGGCTGGTTCCTTGCTATCGCGCCCTGCGGTGAGCGAGCGGCTGCAGGCGGCCAACTTTGTCGGCAAGCCGAGCCGCGATACCGCCGCCCTCTATCAGGCGCGGGTCTCGGTCAAGGAGCTGGAGATGCTGGCGGCCCGCTTTGTCGGCTCAAGCCGGGTCAAACGCGCCTTTGGTCGCTTCGCCGGTGAGCGCGGCGGCACCCTGGCGCCCCAGATGCAGGCCTCGGCCGAGCTGATTGCCCACACCGAGCGGCTGCTGGCGGGGGTGTTTGGCACCTCGTCGGCACGGCTGGTGCTCGCCTCTGCCCTGCAGGGGCGCAACATGCAGCTCGAGGAGATCGCCACCATAGTCGATGAGGCCTCCGACGTGTTTCGTTTCAACCGCGGCCTGCTGCAGGGGGCGATCGAGCATATCGGACAGGGGATCTCGGTGGTGGACAGGGAGCTTCGGCTGGTGGCCTGGAACCGCCGTTACATCGAGCTGTTCCACTATCCGCCGGGGCTTATTCAGGCAGGGCGTCCCATCGAGGAGATCATCCGCTACAACGCCCAGCAGGGGCTCTGTGGCCCCGGCGATATCGAGGATCACGTGGCGCGGCGCGTCGCCTTTATGAAACGCGGCAGCGCCCATATCTCGGCGCGGGAGCGCCCGGACGGGCGGGTGATCGAGATGCAGGGCAACCCCATGCCCGCCGGTGGTTTCGTCATGACCTTTACCGACATCACTCCGTTTCGCGATGCGGAGCGGGTGTTGCGCGAAGCGAACGAACATCTGGAGGCGCGGGTGGCCGAGCGCACCCGTGAGCTCTCCGAACTCAACCGCCAACTGCTGCTGGTGAACCAGCAGGTGGAGCGGGCCAATCAATCCAAGAGCCGTTTTCTGGCGGCGGTCAGCCACGATCTGACCCAGCCCCTCAATGCCGCCAAGCTGTTTACCTCCTCCCTGCTGGAGATGTTGCCCGATGCTGGCGAGCAGGCGCGCATCGCCCGCCATATTGACGATGCGCTGGGGGCGACCGAGGATCTCATCACCGATCTGCTCGATATCTCGCGGCTCGAAGCGGGCAAGTTCAAAGCCAAGAAGCTCGACTTTGCCCTGCGCGATCTGCTCGACAACCTCAAGGCTGAGTTTGGCGTGTTGGCGCAGGCGGGGGGGATCCACTTCTCGGTGGTGGAGAGCAAGCACGCGGTACACAGCGATGTGCGGCTGCTGCGTCGGGTGCTGCAGAACTTCCTCACCAATGCGTTTCGCTACAACCCGGGGGGCCGGGTGCTGCTCGGTTGTCGCCGGATGGGGGAGAAGATCCGCATCGAGGTGTGGGACAACGGCCCCGGCATCCCGCAGGACAAGCAGGAGGCTATTTTTGACGAGTTCTCCCGTCTCGATCACTCCCGTACCGCCAAGGAGCAGGGGCTGGGTCTGGGGCTTGCCATCGCCCGCGGCATCTCGCAGGTGCTCGGTCATCAGCTCACATTGCAGAGCTGGCCGGGCAAGGGATCGGTCTTTGCGGTGACCCTCAATCTGGCGACCCGGCCGGTCACGGCCCATCAGCTGGCGGCGCCGGTGGTGCGTGACAGCCAGCTGGAGGGGGTAGCCGTGCTCTGTATCGACAACGAGCGGGACATTCTGACCGCCATGAGCACCCTGCTCGGCCGTTGGGGCTGCGAGGTGCGCTGCGCCGTCGATCTGGCCGAAGCCGAGGAGCTGGTGGCACAAGGGTTTGTGCCGAGACTGGTGCTCTCTGACTACCACCTCGACGACGGCAAGACCGGGTTGGAGGCGCTCGCTGCCCTGCAACGAGTGTGTGGCGACGAGCTGGGAGGCATCATCATCAGCGCCGATCGCAAGAGCGAGCTGCAGGCGCAGATCCGCGAGCGGGGGTATGGCTACATCAGCAAACCGGTCAAACCGCTCAAACTGCGGGCCCTGATGAACAGCCTGCTGCTGCGCTAGCCGCAGCCGGGGCGGCTAGCCGTGAACCGGCTCACAAAACCGCGCAATGATCCCGTGGACCCTGGTCATGGATGAATGCCGAAAACAGAGATTTATTGGCGAAGATCTCTTCATCTTCCCGCGCAATCGCCGCCAGTTACAGTATTGGCTTGCCACTGTCGGTGAACGCCGACAGTGGCAGACCGGATTGGCTCACTCTATAGTCGGGATGCGATTTTTTGCATCGCAAATGAAGTAACCGAAGGGCAAACCGATCGCAAGATCGGGACGCAAAGCTTCCGGTCCAGGGATGAGCCGTACTTGAGATAGCGGGGCCACCACAGGTTGTTGTGCACCTTTGCCAAGAGGCCGCACTGCCGTCTGCGTTACCTGTCAGGGCGTAGCCCTTTTCGTTGCCAACATAACGAAATAGGGAAATATAAAAATGCTAAGTCCAAAGCCTACCATGCTGGCCCTTGCGGTCGGTCTGTGCTGCGCCTCGTCCGCTTATGCTGCGGCACCCGGCAAGCCGACCATCGGATGGGGCCCCACCAAGTTTTCCATCGTTGAAGTCGATCAGGCGGCCACTGCCTACAACAATCTGGTCAAGGTAAAGGATGCCGCCGATGTGGAGGTGAACTGGAACCTCTGGAGCGGTGATCTGGGCCAGAGTGCCAAGGTGCTGCTCAATGGTCAGGAGGTGTGGTCCGGTCCCTCGGCTGCGGCGGGCAGCGCCAAATTCAAGGTGAAGAAAGGGGGGCGCTACCAGATGCAGGTGGCGCTGTGCAACACCGATGGCTGTACCCTCTCTGATGCCAAGGAGATCGTGGTGGCCGATACCGACGGCAGCCATCTGGCGCCACTCAAGGCGCCGCTGCAGGAGAACAACAAGCCCTACGCCAACAAGTCCGGCAAGGTGGTGGGGACTTACTATGTGGAGTGGGGGGTCTATGGCCGCAAGTTTACGGTTGACAAGATCCCGGCCCAGAACCTGACCCATATCCTCTATGGTTTCACCCCCATCTGCGGCGGGGATGGCCTCAACGACAGCCTCAAGGAGATCGAAGGGAGCTTCCAGGCGCTGCAACGGGCGTGTGCCGGCCGCGCCGACTTCAAGGTGGCGATGCACGATCCCTGGGCCGCCATCCAGATGCCGCAAGGCAACCTCACTGCCCATGACGAGCCCTACAAGGGCAACTTTGGCGCCCTGATGGCGCTCAAGCAGGCCTATCCGAACCTCAAGATCCTCCCCTCGGTCGGCGGTTGGACCCTCTCCGACCCCTTCTACTTCCTCGGTGACAAAACCAAGCGTGACGTGTTTGTCGGCTCGGTGAAAGAGTTCCTGCAGACCTGGAAGTTCTTCGACGGTGTGGATATCGACTGGGAGTATCCGGGCGGACAGGGTGCCAACCCGAAACTGGGTAGCCCGAGTGATGGTGCCACTTATGTGGCCCTGATGAAGGAGCTGCGTGCCATGCTCGACGAGCTGGAGGCCGAGACCGGTCGCCAGTATGAGCTCACCTCGGCCATCGGGGCGGGGGGCGACAAGATCCAGGATGTGGACTACAAGGCGGCCCAGCCCTACATGGACCACATCTTCATGATGACCTATGACTACAACGGCGCATGGAGCAACACCGAGCTGGGCCACCAGACCAACCTCTATGCGGCGAGCTGGGACCCCGATACCAAGTACACCACCGACAAGGCGGTGAATCAGCTGCTGGCGCAGGGGGTTGAACCGGGCAAGCTGGTGGTCGGGGCCGCCATGTATGGCCGTGGCTGGACCGGGGTGAGCGGTTATCAGGGCAACAACCCCTTCACCGGCAAGGCGACCGGCAAGGTGAAAGGCACCTGGGAGGACGGGGTGGTGGATTACCGCGACATCGTCAACAACCGAATGGGGGCGGGCTGGGAGAAGGGCTACGACGAGGTGGCCGAGGCGCCCTATCTGTTCAAGGCGGCGACCGGCGATCTCATCACCTATGACAACGAGCGCTCGGTCAAGGCCAAGGGGCAGTATGTGCTGGCCAACAAGCTCGGTGGCCTCTTCTCCTGGGAGATCGACGCCGACAACGGCGACATCCTCAATGCCATGCACGAGGGTCTGGGTCACGGCGAGGGAACCACTCCACCAGCCAACAAGCCGCCGGTGGCCAACGCGGGCAGTGACCTCAAGGTGACCGGCCCGACCGAGGTGACGCTGGATGGGTCGGCCTCCCACGATCCGGAAAACAGCGCGCTCAGCTACAGCTGGAAGCAGATCTCCGGCCCGCAGGCTGCCCTGCTCGATGCCACTCAGGCCAAGGCCCGCGTGGTGCTGGATGCTGTGACTGCCGACATCAATCTGGTGTTCGAGCTGACGGTGACCGATGACCAGCTGTTGAGTGCCAAGGATCAGGTGGTGGTGACCAACAAGGCGCCGCAGGCCAATCTGGCGCCGGTGGTGAGTGTACCTGCCACGGCCTCTGTGGAGGCGGGCAAGCAGGTGACCATCAAGGCGACTGCCTCTGATCCGAATGGTGATCCGTTGACCTATCAGTGGAGCGTGCCGGCAGGCATCACCGCAACGGGCCAGAACAGCGCCACCCTGGTGGTGACTGGCCCGAACGTCACCAGCGACACCGGCTATGACCTGAGCGTCACCGTCTCCGACGGCGGGCTGGATGCCAGCGCGGCAACCCGTCTGACGGTCAAACCGGCCAGCAGCGGCGGTGGTTGCACGGCGACCGATCCGGATGCGGCCAACTGGCCAGTCTGGCAAGCGGCCAGCACCTATAACAGCGGCGACAAGGTGAGCCACAACCAGCTGGTGTGGCAGGCCAAGTACTGGACCCAGGGCAACGAGCCTAGCCGCACCGCGGATCAGTGGTTGCTGGTGAGCAAGGTGCAACTGGGTTGGGATGCCAATGTGGCCTACAACGGTGGCGAGCTCACCACCCATAACGGCCGTCAGTGGAAGGCGCAGTACTGGACCAAGGGCAATGAGCCCGGCAAACACGACGTCTGGCAGGATGTGGGGGCCGCCAGCTGTAAATAAGCATTGAATGGTGGCGGGGCATGCCAGTCATGCCCCGTTTTTTCTCCCCGCTTCGCCACATTCTGGCGGGTCTGCCAATCGGTTTCCCCACCCAGATTCTCTTTTGTGCCTGCAAAGCAGCCCTTCCGGGCTAGTGATTAATGCTCTCCCCGATAGCTGGCATCTGTGCCGCACGTTGCTCTTTGTGGTGCCGCTTGTGTTGGTACATGTCGGCATCGGCTCTGGCAAACGCGGCGGCAAAGTCGCCGCGATAGGGGGCCATCCCCATGCTGCACGAGATAGTGGGGGAGGCGCTGGCCAGCATGGTGGTCAGCCTGGCCATCGCCTGTTGCAGTTCGGTCAGTGTCAGAGTGGTGAGCAGCACAAACTCATCCCCGCCGAAGCGGGCGGCAATCACCCCCTGACCGAAGTGCTGGCGTATGCCGTCTGCGATAAGGCGCAGGGCCTGATCACCCGCCAAATGGCCACTGCTGTCATTGAGCTGTTTGAGATTATCCATGTCGATCAGCAGCAGGGTGCCTTCCGGCTGCCCCTGCATAGCGAGTTCGAATTGCTGGCGATTGGCGAGCCCGGTCAGCTGGTCGGTATTGGCCAGCTGATAGATGCGGCGGGACTGCTGATAGATGGTGATGGCGTGGCGAATATCCCGCGCCAGGATCGCCATCAGGTGGCTGTCATAGCGGGTAAAGGCATTACGTTTGCTGCTGTCCATATTGATCATGCCGTAGAGCTGACCATCGATATGGATCGGGGTCGCCAGCGTGGCCTGGATGGGCAGGTCGGTGCAGTTGACCAGCAGCTCTCTGTCCTGCTCGGACAGGGGCATGGTGGCATTTATCTTCGACAGGTCGTTGATCAGCAGTGTTTTGTTGCAGCGCCCCTGAGTCAGCTTGTACTGAAAGGTGTGCTCCAGCGGCAGATTGATCCGCCGCAGTTTCACCAGATCCATGCCGATGGCGGCTTCATACCTCAACATGCCTGTGCCCGGCAGCAGCTTGATCAGGCAGCCCATCTCGGCTCCTGGGATCAACATCACTGCTCGTCTGAGCAGATCCTCCAGAAAGGCCTCTTCGGTCTGGTATTGCGCCGAGTTGCGGGCCAGTTCGGCGGTGGTTTCGTTGATCTTGAGCGCCTCACTCAGATGCTGCCACTGGCGGTGCAGATGGTAGCGGTAGTGGCGATAGAGCCAGAAGGTGCAGATAAGGTAGCTCTGGACTAGCAAGGTGCTGGCAAGCGGCGCCCTTTGCCAACCATTGAGGCTGTTGATAAGCCAGATCATCCCGGCCAGTGGCAAGGCATAAATCGTCAAACGAACAAATTTGTCGTATCTGGATAACCGGGTGCGTGAGGGCAATTCGCTGGGCATGAAGACACCTGCTGGCCATGCAAAGCGGCGATTATAAATTCATTAGTTGCGATACAGATGGGTCTTTTGTCGCATATTGTTCTTACTCATTGATTTTTCTCAATTTGGTGTGATGCAGATCAAAAAAATGGTGTGAGGTATCTGGTTGGAGGTGATGAGATTAGGTCTGCATATCCGGCTGTTTTTTAAACATTAATTTCTTGAAAGTGGGTAATTGTCGGGGTTGGTAACCGGTGGGCTGGCAATGGTCCGATTTGCTTACTTATCAGAATTACCCTACAGTCAATCGACGATTATTTATCGCCAGAAATAACGTTGTGACAAGGGCAAACCGATTGAAAAGTCGGGACGCAAAGCTTCCGGTCTAAGGGTCAAGACGACCTAGGATAGCGGGGCCACCACAGTAGAATGCAGGCTGCCTTTGCCAAGGGGTGGCCGTTTTTGTGTCACCTGTCGTGTTGCGTTGCCCTTTCGTTTTTCCCATAACGAAACGAAAAGGAAAGCAATATGCTAAGTCCAAAACCTGCACTGCTGGCCATGATGGTCGGCACCCTGCTCGCCTCCTCCGCCGCTTATGCGGCAGCTCCCGGCAAACCCGCCATCGGTTGGGGCCCCACCAAGTTTGCCATCGTCGAAGTCAACCAGTCCGCGACCGCTTATAACGAGCTGGTCAAGGTGAAGGATGGCGCCGATGTGACCGTCACCTGGAATCTCTGGAACGGCGATATTGGCCAGAGTGCCAAGGTGTTACTGGATGGCAAGGAGGTGTGGTCCGGTCCCTCTTCCGCCGCGGGTACCGCCACCTTCAAGGTGCACAAGGGGGGCCGCTATCAGATGCAGGTCGCGCTGTGCAACGGCGATGGCTGCACCCTGTCTGATGCCAAGGAGATCGTGGTCGCCGATACCGACGGCAGCCACCTCGCACCGCTCAAGCCAGCCTTGCAGGAGCACAACAAGCCTTACGTCAACAAATCCGGTAAGGTGGTAGGTACCTACTATGTGGAGTGGGGGGTCTATGATCGCAACTTCACCGTGGACAAGCTGCCAGCCCAGAACCTGACCCATATCCTCTATGGCTTCACCCCGATCTGTGGCGGTGATGGTCTCAACGACAGCCTCAAAGAGATTGCTGGCAGTTTCCAAGCGCTGCAACGAGCCTGTGCCGGGCGTAAGGATTTCCAGGTCGCCATTCACGATCCCTGGGCCGCGCTGCAAAAAGGGCAGGGGTCACTGGTTGCCTGGGATGAGCCCTACAAGGGCAACTTCGGCAATCTGATGGCTCTCAAGCAGGCTTATCCGGACCTGAAGATCCTCCCCTCAGTCGGTGGCTGGACCCTCTCCGACCCCTTCTTCTTCATGCATGACAAGGCCAAGCGTGACGTGTTCGTCGCCTCGGTCAAAGAGTTCCTGCAGACCTGGAAGTTCTTCGACGGTGTCGATATCGACTATGAATTCCCGGGCGGCGACGGTGCCAACCCCAATCTGGGGGACAAGACCAAAGATGGGGAAACCTATGTGCTGATCATGAAGGATCTGCGCGCCATGCTCGACGAGCTGGAGGCCGAGACCGGTCGCACCTATCAGCTCACCTCCGCCATCGGTGCCGGTTACGACAAGATTGAGGATGTGGATTACAAGGCTGCCCAGCAGTACATGGATCACCTCTTCGTGATGAGTTACGACTACAACGGTGCCTGGAGCAATACCTCCCTGGGTCATCAGGCCAACCTCTATCAGGCTACCAACGGCTCGGCCAGCAAGCGCTACAACACTGATGCAGCGGTGCAGCAACTGCTGGCGCAGGGGGTCGACTCCGGGAAGCTGGTGATCGGTGCCGCCGCCTACGGTCGCGGCTGGAAAGGGGTGAGCGGCTATCAGGGCAACGATCCCTTCACCGGCACCGCCACCGGCAAGATCAAGGGCACCTGGGAAGATGGCGTGCTGGATTATCGCCACATCGTCAACAGCCATATGGGCTCAGGCTGGGAGTACAACTACGACGAGACTGCCGAAGCGGCCACCCTGTTCAAGCCCTCCACCGGCGAGCTGATCACCTATGACGACGAGCGCTCGGTCAAGGCGAAAGGCCAATACGTGCTGGCCAACAAGCTGGGCGGGCTCTTTTCCTGGGAGATCGATGCCGACAACGGTGACATCCTCAACGCCATGCATGAAGGCCTCGGTCACGGCGAAGGGGTCACTCCGCCCGCCAACAAGCCGCCGGTCGCCAATGCGGGCAGCGATCTGAGTGTCACCGGCCCGACCGAGGTGACGCTGAACGGCTCCGCCTCCCACGACCCGGAAAATGGCACCCTAACCTATAGCTGGAAGCAGGTCTCCGGCCCGCAAGCCACCCTGCATGATGCGACTCAGGCCAAGGCTCGGGTTGTACTCGATGCCGTGTCCGCCGACATCAATCTGGTGTTCGAGCTGACGGTGACCGATGACCACAACCTCACCGCCCGCGATCAGGTGGTGGTGACCAACAAGGCGCCGCAGCCCAACCTGCCTCCGGTGGTGACTTTGCCTGCCAGCGTCAAGGTGGAAGAGGGCAAGCAGGTGACCATCACTGCCAAGGCATCCGACCCCAACGACGACGAGCTGATCTATCAATGGCAAGTGCCTGCCGGTATCACGGCGACCGGCCAGAACAGCGCCACCCTGGTGGTCACCGGCCCGGCGGTGGATACCGAAACCGGTTATGACCTCTCTGTGACCGTCTCCGATGGCGCACTCGATGCCAACGCGGCCACCCGTCTCACCGTCACGCCAGTCAACGAAGGCGGTGAGGGGGGGTCTTGCAACACCACAGATCCGGAAGCGGCCAACGTTCCCGCATGGCAGGCCAGCAAGGTCTACAACGGCGGTGACAAGGTGAGCCATAACCAGCTGGTATGGCAGGCCAAGTTCTGGACTCAGGGCAATGAGCCGAGCCGCGCCGCCGATCAGTGGGCGCTGGTGAGTCAGGTTGATCTGGGCTGGAACGCAGCCGTTGCCTACAACGGCGGGGATCTCACCAACCACAACGGCCGTCAGTGGAAGGCCAAGTGGTGGACTCAAGGCAACGAGCCGGGCAAGCACGATGTCTGGCTGGATATCGGGGCAGCAAGCTGTAACTGAGGCCTCCTCACCGATGACGGGGCATGGCGACATGCCCCTCATTCCCGGTAGCAATATGAACGAGAACCCGACAATGACCACAAATGTGACCCGAATCGCTGCCCTCATCATGGCAACCCTGGCGGCTGGCCCCCTGTCTGCCGCCACCTCGCCCCTGATATTCAATGACACGACACCGCAAAGCGATCTGGCGGGTAGCCTGGCTGCCAGAGTGCAGTTTGCCCAGAGCCAGATCCTGCCATCCCATCCCAAGGAGGGGGATCGCCAACCCATCCTGACCAGCCTGCGCAAGAGCCTGCTGCTGGTGAAACCGCTCCAGGCCGACGGGGTGACCCCGATGACGGTGGAGGCCCGTGACGGCAGCGGCAAGCTGCTTGGCACCCTGACCTTGTCACCGCCATCGGTGCTGCCCGAGACGGTCTACCACCTCGCGGGGGTTCCCGAAGGGGGAGTGAGCTTCGTCCCGGAGAGCGGCACCACTGCCGTCATCAGCAGCAGTGCTGATTTGGCCAAACTGAGCGACAAGAGCGGCTCCTTCCTCAAGGACCGGCTGACTGGTCGCGCGCTGGTGGAGATCCAGACCGCCGACGGCCGCTGGGTTCGGGATATCTACCTGCCCGTGAGCCCGGAGCTGGAGGGCAAGATGGTGCGGATCCGCTCCAGCGCCGGTTATAACTCGACGGCCTTCTATGGCGAGCGACAGGTGACCGTCTCCCGTGGCCAGACCCTGCAGTTCAAGTTTGCCAATGGGCAGTGGTTCCGCGAGGGGGAGCTGGAGAACAACCGCATCACCTATGCAGCGGATACCTGGAGCGGCGAGCTGCCCGCCGGGTGGATCCAGTCAGGATTGAATCTCTCCGTTCGTCAGGGCAATCTCAGTGGTGAACTGCGTGACATCAAGGTCGGCGCCCCCGGCGAGCTGCTGCTGCACACCATCGACATCGGCATGCTCACCACACCACGGGATCGCTTTGCCTTTGCCAATGACAAGGAGGCCCATCGCGAATACTTCCAGACCATTCCGGCCAGCCGGATGATTGTCAGTCAGTATGCACCGCTCTCCCTGCCTGAGGTGATGCTGCCCAATGGCATCTTGCTGACCGATTTTGACCCGAGCGAGGGGGGTTGGCATGGCGGCACCATGCGCCAGCGCATCGGCAAGGAGCTTATCTCCCACGGCATCGACAATGCTAACTACGGCATCAACAGCAGTGCCGGTGAAGGGGAGGGGAGCCATCCCTTTGTGGTGGCCCAGCTGACGGCGCACAACAGCCGCGGCAAATATGCCAATGGGGTTCAGGTGCACGGTGGCTCCGGCGGCGGTGGCATCGTCACGCTGGACAGCTCCCTTGGCAACGAGTTCAGCCACGAAGTGGGCCATAACTTCGGCCTTGGCCACTATGTGGATGGTTTCCGCGGCTCGGTTCATCGCAGTGCCGATCAGCTCAACTCCAGCTGGGGCTGGGACAGTGACAAATACCGTTTCATCCCCAACTTCTCCCCGACCCGCACCAATGAGGATGCCTGTCTGGATGGCCAGTGCCAGCCACCGTTCGATGGCCGCAAGTTTGGCTACGATGCGATGGCGGGCGGCAGCCCTCTCTCCGGTGCCAACCGTTTCACCCTCTATACCCCCAATTCCGCCGCCATCATCCAGCGTTTTCTGGAGAGCAAGGCGGTGTTCGATGCCAACTCGGCCACCGGCTTTAGCAAGTGGAACAGTGCGACGGCCAGGATGGAGCCCTATCAGCACACAATCGAGGGGATCGAGAAGGTCGATGCACCCATGGATGCCCTGAGCGAGGCCGGACTGAGTGCCCTGCTGGCGGATTACGGCTTGGTCAGGGTCGCCATGTGGGACGGTCGCTGGACTCGTGATATCCGGGTGCCGGTTGCCTCTGCGGACAACCGGGGGCGCAGTCTGACCATCGATCATGGGGCCGGTTACAACAGTCGCCTCTTTATCAACGGCAAGGAAATTGTGGTGAACCGGGGCTTCAAGAAGAGCTTCACCTCGGATGGCCAGAGCTGGGTGGAGGTCTCCCTCATCGATACCAAGGTTGCGCGCAAGCCCGAGCAATTCGGAGTGCCGGTGACCACTCTGGTGGGCTATTACGACCCGCAGGGGAGTCTGCCCAGCTACATCTATCCGGCGCTGCATGGCGCCTACGGCTTCACCTACCCGGATGACAGCAACACCCTGTCCGGCAATGACTGCCAGTTGCAGGTAGAGACTCGCGATGGTCTGCAGCGCTTCAGGCTGGCCAATCACAGAGCGGCCAGCAGCGTCATGAACAAGTTCCACATCAACCTGCCCACCGCCAGCGAGCCCGGTCGCGCCACTATCCAGTGTCGTGACCAGACACTGGTACAGCAGATCTTGTTGCCACCGCAGCAGACCCTCTCCTTTACCGTCAACGGGCGGCCGCTGGAGCAGGGCGTGGTGGAGAACCAGCCTCCGGTGGTGACCGTGCCGGCGCAGCTTGGCGGCATCGGCGGTGAGTGGCTGACTATCACCGCCGAGGCGAGGGATCCCGAGGGCGATGCGCTGAGCTACCGCTGGCACTTCCCGGCGGGCTGGCAGGCGGAAGGCGAGACCAGCGCCAACCTGCGTCTGTTACCGCCGGTTGTCACCACCAGCGAGCAGCATGAGCTGAGTGTGAGTGTCTCGGACGGGGTACACCAGAGCGAAGGGCGCGTCGTGCTGACGCTGGCGCCCGTGGTCGACGGCTCTTGCAACACCACAGATCCGGAAGCGGCGAATGTTCCCGCATGGCAGGCCAGCAAGGTCTACAACGGCGGCGACAAGGTGAGCCACAACCAGCTGGTATGGCGTGCCAAGTATTGGACTCAGGGCAATGAACCGAGCCGCGCCGCCGATCAGTGGGCGCTGGCGAGTCAGGTTGATCTGGGCTGGAGCGCGACCGTTGCCTACAGCGGCGGGGAGCTGACCAACCACAATGGCCGTCAGTGGAAGGCCAAGTGGTGGACTCAAGGCAACGAGCCGGGTAAGCACGATGTCTGGCTGGATGTCGGGGCGGCAAGCTGCCCCTAGGTTGAGTCCATGATGAAGATGGCGGAGTCTGTTCAGGCGGGTTCTGCCTTTTGCCACAAAACCATAGAGAGCAACAATAATGAAAAAAAACCGCATCACCCTTCTGCTTGCCAGCATGATGCTGAGCGGCCACCTGTGGGCGGCCGAGGCATACGACATCAACAAATCCTATCCGGGCGGCAGCCAGGTCAATTACAACGGCCAGGTTTTTGAGGCCAAGTGGTGGGTCAACCCGGGTCAGACTCCGGGCATGGCGGCCGCCAATAAGTGGGATACCCCGTGGAAGCTTGTCGGCGAAGGGGAAGTGACCCCGCCGGATACCGGCGGCGATGACAAGCCCAATCCGCCGACGCCTACCCCGCCGGATGGCAGCACTACCCCCGTCTATATGAGCCAGGCCGAGCTGGATGCCAAAGAGAAGGCGCTGACCAACTTCCCGGCGATGGAAGCGGTCAAGGCCTCCATCGCTACCCGGGACAATCTGGTGGTCGAGGCGGTGCTGCCGGGCCGTGCCGACAACCCTGGCAACGTCAAGCGGGTCGAAAGCCTGCTGAGCGAGAGCCAGTTCAACTACCTCTTCCCGCTGCGCGCCCCCGAGTACACCTATCGTGGCCTGTTGCAGGCGGCGGCCAAGTTCCCGGCCCTGTGCAGCGACTACAGCGACGGCCGCGATGCTGACGCCATCTGCCGCAAGACTCTGGCGACCATGTTCGCTCACTTCGCTCAGGAGACCGGCGGCCATGAAAACTGGCGCCCGGAAGCCGAGTGGCGTCAGGCGCTGGTCTACGTGCGCGAGATGGGATGGAATGAGACCATGCGCGGCGGTTACAACGCCGAGTGCCGTCCCGATGTGTGGCAGGGTCAGCAGTGGCCGTGCGGTACGTTCGACAATGGCGAGTTCAAGAGCTATTTTGGCCGCGGCGCCAAACAGCTCTCCTACAACTACAACTACGGCCCCTTCTCCGAGGCGATGTTCGGCACGGTGCGCACCCTGCTCGACCGCCCCGATCTGGTGGCCGACACCTGGCTGAACCTCGCCAGTGCGGTGTTCTTCTATACCTATCCGCAGCCGCCCAAGCCCTCCATGCTCCATGTCATCGATGGTACCTGGCAGCCGAATGACCATGACAAGCAGAACGGTCTGGTACCGGGCTTCGGGGTCACCACTCAGATCATCAATGGCGGGGTGGAGTGCGGCGGCCCGGTCGAGCATGCCCAGTCCCAGAATCGCATCAACTACTACCGCGAGTTTGCCAACTACCTCGGAGTGGCGGTGCCATCCGACGAGGTGCTGGGTTGCAAGAATATGAAGGTGTTTGATGACAATGGCGCCGGTGCCTTGCCCATCTATTGGGAGCAGGACTGGAGCTATGTGGCAGAGAACCCCAACGGTGGCAAGAGCTATGCGTGCAAGCTGGTGGGCTACCAGACCCGTTTCAGCGCCTTCAAGGCAGGGGATTACAGCCGCTGCGTTCAGCACTTCTATCCGGAGGTGGTGATCGAGGATAACGGCGGTGGCACCAACCTGCCGCCGGTGGCCAATATCACTGGCCCGGCGCAGGCCGAAGGTGGCAGCAAGGTGACTCTCTCTGGCCAGCACTCTAGCGATCCGGAAGGCCAGCCGCTCTCCTATGCCTGGACTATCCCGGCTGGAGCCTCTGCCCCGGCACTGGATCAGGTCACTCTGGAGTTGACCCTGCCCAAGCCGGCCAGCGATACCAAGCTGGAGATCAAACTGACGGTCACAGATGAAGGTAATCTGAGCCGCAGCACCCCCCATAGCCTGCTGGTGAAAGGAGAGGAGGGGGGCGTAACGCCGCCTGACTATCCGGCCTATAAAGAGGGGACTCCCTACAAGGCGGGCGAGCGGGTCAGCAACGGCGGTGCCAGCTACGAGTGCAAACCGCACCCCTACACCGGCTGGTGTGCAGGTGCTGCCTGGGCTTATGAGCCGGGCAAGGGTACGGCCTGGGCCGATGCCTGGATCAAGCTCTGAGCCGTTTCAGGGTTACAAGGCTTGCCGACAAGCCAGCGCACTATTCAGTGCAATGACAATCCGGAGCAATAAAAGATGGGGCCTGCGGGCCCCATTCTTGTTTGGTGGAGTTCAGGTTTGGCCGTGGAACATCTGGCCCGGACAGGACAGCGCCTCGAAAGGGCTGTGTGATGATGTGTGTTGTTTTTTTATTACATTTTCCGTGAAAGGCTTTCAGCAATTACTTGCCGTAGCGGAAGTAGTATTCACGGGTGGAGGGGGCATAGGCATCTTTCTCTACAACGCCGTTCTTGGTAGTTGCACCGCGCAGGTGGAACAGGACTGCCAGATTCTCAAACATGGTTTACCTCATCGCTCTGTCATTTATGGTTATGGTGTGTGACCTGGGTCACGGTTTGATCCTATGGTCATTTGTGAGCCAGATCAACTTTCTGTGTTGTAAATTTACAAAAATCATGGAAAGGGTTTTCAAATGCAATGCCCTTTATGGAAAGGCTTTCCCGAGGTGACGGGGGAGAAGCTGATTACCAGCCAGCATAGAGAGGTCTGAGAGCGGGGGGCGTTGCACGGGGAAAGGGGCTTGCTGCACGGCCTCTCCTTTATAGGTGCTTGAGCTGATTTGTGACATAAAACAGAGAGATAGCACGCGCCTTGCTGGTAAAAACAGCGAACTGCTGCAATTTTGACTAAACGAATCAGTCGCGGTTATTTTAGGGTTGACAGCAAAGCGGGTGATGCCTATCATGCGCCTCCGTTGCCGGAGATAACTTCGGTGGCGCCGAGGTGAGTTGGGGTTATAGCTCAGCTGGGAGAGCGCTTGCATGGCATGCAAGAGGTCCGCGGTTCGATCCCGCGTAGCTCCACCAAATTCTCCTCGAACAATCTGGAATCAAAGGGGTTATAGCTCAGCTGGGAGAGCGCTTGCATGGCATGCAAGAGGTCCGCGGTTCGATCCCGCGTAGCTCCACCAGATTCTTGATTGACATGAAGTACCCAGGGCAGTGTGGTGTGTATCACCCAGGCCGACCTTTGTGGGGTTATAGCTCAGCTGGGAGAGCGCTTGCATGGCATGCAAGAGGTCCGCGGTTCGATCCCGCGTAGCTCCACCATTATTTAGGATGAATGGCCGCCAGAACCATTCATTCAGTACCGAATTTGGGGTTATAGCTCAGCTGGGAGAGCGCTTGCATGGCATGCAAGAGGTCCGCGGTTCGATCCCGCGTAGCTCCACCAAATTCAGAATGACTACCGGTCATTCACAAAAATCGGGGTTATAGCTCAGCTGGGAGAGCGCTTGCATGGCATGCAAGAGGTCCGCGGTTCGATCCCGCGTAGCTCCACCAAATTCTTGTTACAAGAAGCAAAAAGGCCACCGCATCGCGGTGGCCTTTTTGCTTTCTCCATCATTTATTTTCTCCATACGTCCGCGCCTTTCATTTGTAAATCCAATGACCTGAATGAAAAAGCCCGCGAGACTCGCGGGCTTTGCTTGCACGATTCAGATACGCCAGTGGTTAACGGCGACGTCGCCAGGCCAGTGGCAACAGGGCCAGCAGGCCGAGTCCCAGTGCACCACCGCCTGAGGAGGTGTCCGGTTTGGTGGCATCGCTCTCCAGTCTCAGGTCGACGATGATGGGGTCATGGTCGGAGGCACTGAAGGGGTTGTCAGACTTGAGCAGGGAGCCGGTGTACTGGCTTCCGTACTCGAACAGGGAGCTTTCGAAGGAGTTGATGTGCCAGTCGGCGACACCTGCCACCTTGCTGGCCAGCGCCGGGTTGGCCAGGGCATAGTCCAGGGTGCCCAGCTCCCCGTCGTAGCTGTAGGAGATGGCTTTCTCCTTGTTGAATTTGACGTTGAGATCGATCAGGCCGTAGCTGCGAGTCACTTCGCGACCGAGCTGTTCATAGGACTGCTCACCGATAAAGGTGTGGGAGGCTGATACGATCTTCCGCTCGCTGGTGGCCGGGTTGTAGTCGGTCAGTACCCGGATCGGATCTTCCTTGGCGTAGGAGTTGAAGTCGCCCACCAGCAGCACCTGGCCCGGCAGTTTGCTGACCGCTTCACCCAGCACCTTGGCGGCAGAGACTCGGAACTCGGTGCACTTGCCCTGCAGATCGGCCGGTTCTGTCTTGCCATCGCCATTTTCGTAGCAGCCTGACCCCTTGGATTTGAGGTGGTTGACCACCAGCGTCAGCGGCTCCTTGCTCTTGGCGAGGGTGAAGGTCTGAACCAGAGAATCGCGCTGACCGGCTGTCTTGGCCACACCACCAGTGGTGTAGCGTTGCTCCGGCAGCTTGATGACGCTGGCATCTCCGCTGGGGGTGAGCAGGGCAGGACGGTAGATCATCGCCACCATGATGGCGTCGCCGCCGAAGAACTTGCCATTGGTAAGGGCAGTGACCGGCAGACGCACATAGGCGTAGTGTTTGCTCGCATCCTTCTGCTGTTCGTTGAGGCGGGTCACCAGATTGTGGAGGGCCGAGTTATCCTCGAAGCCGTTGTTCTCCATCTCCATCAGGCCGAGCAGATCGGCATCCATTGCGGTGATGGCATTGACGATCTTGGTGCGCTGTTTCTCGAACTCGGGCTGGCTCTTGGCACCCCGGTTGCAACCTTTGGCGTTGTCGGCATCCGCCTGATCCTTGCACAGGATATTGAGTGCGCCGCCGATGCTGGAGTGACTGGTGAAGTAGTTGAGTACGTTGAAGCTGCCGATCCGCAGATCGCTGCCAGCGAGGCGAGCCGGCGCGTCTTGACGATCCTCTTCAGGGCTGCGCAGCAGAGCACCGGCAGTCAGGGTGATATCGCTCGGTACCACCAGACGGAAGGCATCCTTGTTGTATACGATCACCCCCTCCAGCCCGGTCAGTTGATCACCGATGCGCAGATATCCCTGATCGGCATCCCAGCTCGGGAACCAGGGCAGTACGCCATCCGGTGCTTTGTAATCAGACTCGACCACCAGACGGTTGCTGCCATTTTTGGTGGCCAGTGCGACAGCGTCCGCACTGTTGGCAACATGAAGTTGGGTCGGTTTGAGCAGAGGCGCCTTGTGGGATAGTTCGACGTTGTTGCGATATACCTTGTAGTCGAAGCCGTAGTTGCGGGTCAGGTGCAGGTCACTGCTGCTGTCGAGCCGTACCCGCATCCCTTCGTGGCGATTGAGCGCTTGCGCCAGCGTCTCCCCTTCATTGACCCGCAGTACGCTGGTCGGCACATTCAACCCTTGTGCGGTGACTTGCAGGCGGGCTTTGCTGGATTCGAAGGTGGGTTTGAGCTGGGTGCCGCCGTAATACTCCTCGACCTTGGCTTCGAGGCAGAGTTCAGCCCCCGGTTTGATGTCTTTATATTTGGTCGCGAAGTCCTTGTCGTTCAGATAGACAAAGATGCCATCAGAGGTGGCCGGATTGCCATCTCCCACCGGGTCAGTCAGATAGAAACCCTTGGTCAGGCTTTGGCCCAGCGTCGTCACGATACCGCGAACGTTGAAGGTGCCCGTGCTGATTTTACCGGTCACATTGCCGTTCTTGTCGGTCACGGTCTGGGTGGCCAGCGCGCTGGCGGAGCCTGTGCCCTGAATGGTCGGGATGGGGGTGAGTTGAGCCGGATCGGACGGGCAGACAAATGCCGCATGGGCGCCTGAGGATGCAAGTGCCAGCCCCACGGCCAGCGACAGCAGGGTACGAGTACCTTTCATAGGTGTTCCTTTTTTATTTTTGCCAGTGATTCCATAGCCTTGGCTCGTTGACCAAGGGCGCGCATTGTCACATTTCTGGCATGTCATACCAGTGAGCCAACGCACATTAAATGAATCTGGGAAGGTGTGGGAAAGCGTTTTTATGATCCCAGTAACGATATGATTTTTTTGATAATTCAATCAATTTTAACCCTGTGATCATGACGCTTTCGTGGCTGGGGATAATTCTCTTTGAGAATAAAGATTGAGGGGATCTTGTCGCCTTCCTATACTGGGTTCGTTCCTCACGGAACCCAGGTAAAGGGCAAACCGGCAGTGATGTCGGGGCGCAATGCTTCCGGTCTCGATCGTGGATCCAGATAGCGGGGTTTCCCTGGGTGAGGGGTTGTTTTTGTGGCAGGTCCATTGCCAGTTGTCTGCGCCCATCATGCAGGTTGCGATTGTTCTTTGCCTTGGTGACCAAGCCAAGACAAAACAAGGAAGATAACAATATGCAACAGCTCTTCAGACCCAGCAGGCTTGCCATGCTGGTCGCCCTTGCGGCTGCGCCCGCCTGGGCTCAGGCCGCTTATCCCGCCTATAAATCCGGTACTGCCTACAAGGCTGGCGATATCGTCAGCAACGTCGGTGCCCTCTATGAATGCAAAGAATTTCCCTATTCAGGCTGGTGCGGGGCATCCCCCTATCACTATGAGCCGGGGGTAGGTGTAGTCTGGGCAGATGCCTGGAAGCCCTATGGTGGCGAGGTGCCCCCTCCTGCACTCGGCGTAGCCGTCAGCTCGCCAGCTGCTGGCGCCAGCTTCAACGAAGGTACCAGTGTGGCGCTGGCGGTGACCTTGAGCGGCCCGGTGACGGCGCTGGTTAAAGTGGAATACCTTGTCGACGGCAAGCTGGTGGCCACGGCCAGCGCCTCGCCCTGGAGTGCCAGCTGGAGCGCCGCCGGAGTGGGGGCCCATACCCTCAAAGCTCGCGCGCTGGATAAAGATAGCAAGGTGCTGAGCGAAGCGGATTCGAGCTTCAACGTCGCCGCCGTGGTCGCGCCAGAGGCGCCCAAGGCGAGCATCAGCAGCCCGGCCAATGGCGCCAAGGTGACGCTGGGTCGCAGTGTGGCGGTGAGCGGTAACGTTACCGATGCCAACAACGATGTGGCCAAAGTCGAGCTCTATGTCGACGGCAAGAAGGTGGGCGAAGATACCACTGCCCCCTGGCAGGTGAACTGGACGCCGGATGCCAAAGGCAGTGCCGCCCTCAAGCTGGTGGCTACTGACAAGAGCAATCTGAGCGGTGAGTCGGCGGCGGTGACCGTCAATGTCGAGGAGGCCGCGCTGCCGCCCACCGGTGGCAACCTCTCTTGTGACATTCGCCAGATCTATCGTCCGGATGGTTACGAGTGCATGGGGGATGACCATGCCCGTCGGGTTATCGGCTACTTCACCTCCTGGCGCACTGGCAAGAACGGCCTGCCTGCCTATCTGGTGAGCGATATTCCATGGAACAAGATCACCCACATCAACTACGCCTTCGCGGCGGTGGATGAGCAGAGCTACACCATCAAGGTGGACGATGCTGCCACCAAGATGACTTGGGATGGCGTGCCGGGTGCCGAGATGGATCCTGAATTTGCCTACAAGGGCCACTTCAACCTGCTGTCGAAATACAAGAAGCAGTATCCGGACGTGAAGACCCTCATCTCGGTCGGGGGCTGGGCCGATACCCGCGGTTTCTACACTGCCACTACCAAGGGTGACTGCTCGGTCAATACTGCCGGTATCAACACCCTGGCTGACTCGGCGGTGAGCTTTATCCGCCAGTACGGTTTTGACGGGGTCGATATCGACTACGAATACCCCACCTCGATGAAGGATGCGGGCAACCCCAACGACTTCCCGCTCTCCAACCAGTGCCGGGCCAAGCTGTTTGCCAATTACGAGGTGCTGATGAAGACCTTGCGGGCGCGGCTCGACAACGCCGGTAACGAAGATGGCCGCAAGTATATGCTGACCATCGCCTCACCGGCTTCGGCCTATCTGCTGCGCGGGATGGAGAACTTCCAGGTCACCCAGTACCTCGATTACGTCAACCTGATGACCTATGACTTCCACGGTGCCTGGAACCACTTTGTTGGTCACAACGCGGCCCTGTTCGACAACAATGCCGACCCCGAGCTCTCCCATTGGGGCGTCTATACCCAGACCCAGTTTGGCGGTATCGGTTACCTCAACGCCGCCTGGTCTGCCCACTACTTCCGCGGTGCGCTGGCGGCTGGCAAGATCAACGTCGGTGTGCCCTATTACACCCGCGGTTGGCAGGGGGTGAGCGGTGGCAGTCATGGGTTGGGTGGCAAGGCAGCCCTGCCGAGCCAGAACGAGTGCCAGCCGGGCACAGGTGGCAGCACCATTCCGTGCGGCAACGGGGCGGTCGGCATCGACAACATCTGGCATGATCTCGACAAGAACGGCAAAGAGATCGGCGGTGGCGCCGTGCCCATGTGGCATGCCAAAAACCTGGAGCACGCGGCCAGCCTCGGCATCACCACGCTGCCGAGTTACGGCACCGCCTGGGGTCTGGACCCCAACAACCCGGCCCACGTGATGCAGGGCAAGTATGTGCGTTACTACGATGACAAGGCCCACGCGCCCTGGTTGTGGAATGAAGAGAAGAAGGTGTTCCTCTCAACTGAAGATGAAGAGTCCATGGGCCACAAGCTCGACTACATCATCAAGCGCGGTCTGGGTGGCGTGATGTTCTGGGAGATGGCGGGTGACTACGCCTTTGATCCGGCCAAGAACGAGTACGGCATGGGCAGCACCTTGACCACCCTGGCGTACGAGAAGTTTGCCAAGGCAACTCCGTACAACACCAAGCAAAACGATCTGGCCGCGCCGAGCGCCCAGCTCGACATCCAGGTCAGCCTCTCCGGCTTCAAGGAAGGAGACTCCAACTACCCGATCAACCCGAAACTCAAGCTGGTCAACAAGTCGACCCAGACCATTCCGGGCGGCGCGCGCATCGAGTTTCTGGTGCCCACCTCCACCTCTGACACCATCACGGATCAGAGTGGCATGGGCCTGAAAGTGGTGGAGAGCGGTGGCAACGACAACTCGGAAGGCATTGCCAATGAGAAGGACTTCCACAAGGTCGCCATGAACCTGCCGGGATGGCAGACCCTGGCACCGGGGGCCGAGATTGAAGTCGCCATGA
The DNA here is from genome assembly GCF_019047125.1 of Aeromonas sp. FDAARGOS 1411. Taxonomy (NCBI): domain Bacteria; kingdom Pseudomonadati; phylum Pseudomonadota; class Gammaproteobacteria; order Aeromonadales; family Aeromonadaceae; genus Aeromonas; species Aeromonas sp. FDAARGOS 1411. Next base: position 100,854 of record NZ_CP077214.1, read on the forward strand.
CCTACTACCTGCCCGCCGCTGGCGTGCCGAGCGGTATGCGCATCATCAGCGGCAGCCAGACCATTGGTCTCAAGGCCGAGTTCCCGACCCTGCCGGAGGCCGTGCTGGGCTCGGGTGGCGGCGAGAATCCGGGTACCAACTGCAGCAGCCAGAACGTTAATCCGGCGGCCTATAAGGCCTATCCGATCTGGCCGCAGGGGGATCATGCCAATGGCGGCGATCGCATTACCCATAACAAGGTGGTGTGGCAAGCAAACTGGTGGACCAGCAGCGAGCCCAAGGCAACCGATGGCAGCTGGAAGTCTGTCTGTAGCTATTGATTTTAAAATCAATGAGATAAGTGAGGCTTCGGCCTCACTTTTTTTGTCTGGTTGGTCGCTCTGGTTGAAAATGCGCCTGCCTTTCCTGGCGGGCAGCCTCTATAATAGAGTCGATTAATAATCAGATGGATATCAGCGTATGGCGAGTATATTGGATTCCGTTGATCAACGAACTCAACTGGTGGGGGAAAACCGCCTCGAGTTGTTGATGTTTCGTCTCGGCACCCGTCAGATGTTCGCCATCAACGTCTTCAAGGTACGGGAAGTGGTCAAATTGCCCCATCTGAGCAAGATGCCGGGCTCCCATCACAATATCAGCGGGGTGGCCAATATCCGCGGTACCTCGATCCCGGTGATCAACCTGCGTAGCGCCATCGGCATGCGTCCCATGCCCATCGACAGTGAATCCAACCTCATCATCACCGAGTACAACCGCACCATTCAGGGCTTTCTGGTGGGGCAGGTGGCCAATATCGTCAACATGACCTGGAAGGATATACTGCCGCCGCCGCGCTCCGCCGGGCGCGCCAACTACCTCACTGCCATCACCCGCATTCCCGAAGATGGAGTGGAGCAGATCGTCGAGATCATCGATGTGGAGAAGGTGCTGGCGGAGATCATCACCTATGACATCCGCATCTCCGAAGAGGTGCTGGACCGGGAGATCCTGCCCGAGATGCATGGACGCAAAGTGCTGATCGTCGATGACTCCAGCACCGCCCGCAATCTGGTGCGCGAGACCCTGGGCCAGCTTGGGCTTGAGGTGATCGAGTGTCAGGATGGTTTGCAGGCGCTGACCCTGCTCAAGGGGTGGTGCGATGCTGGCAAGAAGGTGACCGACGAGATCCTGCTGATGATCACCGATGCCGAAATGCCGGAGATGGACGGCTACCGCCTGACCCACGAGGTGCGCAGTGATCCGCGTATGTCCGATCTCTTTATCACCCTCAACACCTCCCTGAGCGGCAACTTCAACGAAGCCATGGTCAAGAAGGTAGGGTGCGACCGCTTTATCTCCAAGTTCCAGCCCGACTTGCTGGTCGGCGTGGCGCAGGAGCGGCTGCGCCAGGTACTGGAAAGCTGAGAAGTTGCCTGCCGGTTATGCTAAATCAATAACAACACATCCCGCTTCGGCGGGATGTGTTGTTATTGGATATTGGCGATGGATTGGTTGAATCAAGGTGCCACGCAGAGATCGTCTACTACCCAAAACATCCAAGTTTGGCGGGATATTTTGTTATGGGATATTGGTGATAGACGGCGGGCTTATTGGCTGAGCAGCGGCTCCATAAAGCGGGCAACTTTATCGCGGATTTGGGGCTGGGCCGCCGGGGTTGGGTGAATGCCATCGTTCATCATAAGTTCAGGGCGTAGCGCAATATCATCCATAAAGAAGGGCAGCAGTGGCAAATCGTTAGCCTGGGCCAACTCGGGAAAGATCTGTTCGAACTGGCGCAGATAGCGGGCACCGTAGTTGCGGGGCAGCTGGATTTGGGTCAACACCACACGGGTTTGCTGCTCCTTGGCGAGCGCGATCATGCTGGCCAGATTCTGGCGGGTAATGGTCGGTGCGAAGCCGCGCAGGCCGTCGTTGCCTCCCAGTTCGATCAGCAGCCAGTCCGGTTTGTGCTCCTTCAGCAGAGCGGGCAGACGGGCCAGCGCCCCTTGTGTCGTTTCACCGCTGATGCTGGCATTGAGCAGGGTGTGTTTGCCCCCCTCCTCCTGCCATTTCTGGCTGAGCAGGGCAGGCCAGCTCTGCTCAACCTGCATCTGATAGCCGGCGCTCAGGCTGTCTCCCAGCACCAGCAGGGTTTGGGCCTGAGTCGACGAGAGCAGGCTGCCGAGGCCAACAAACAAGGCAAACAGAATACGCACCATCAATTCAACTCCCGCTATGGATTGTCATCAAGGGATTGGAACAAAGGATACAGAGCATGAGTTCAACCCCCATTATTGTCGTCAAGGGCCTCGGCAAATCGGTTCGCCTCGGCCAGGAAAGCCTCACCATCCTTGAAGGGATCAATCTGCAAGTCAATAGTGGCGAGACGGTGGCACTGGTCGGCGCCTCCGGCTCCGGCAAGTCCACCCTGCTGGGGCTGCTGGCCGGGCTCGATCTGCCGAGTCAGGGGGATATCGAGATCCTCGGCAAATCCCTTGGCGAGCTGGATGAGGAGGGGCGGGCCCGATTGCGCGCCGAGCAGATCGGTTTTGTGTTCCAGTCGTTCCTGCTGCTCCCGACCATGACGGCGCTGGAGAATGTGATGCTGCCTGCCGAGCTGCGCGGCGAGCGTGATTGCGAACCAAGAGCTCGCGAACTGCTGGCTGCGGTCGGGCTTGGCGAGCGGTTGCACCATCTGCCGCCACGGCTTTCCGGCGGTGAGCAGCAGCGGGTGGCCATCGCCCGTGCCTTTATGACCCGCCCCAGTCTGCTGCTGGCGGACGAGCCGACCGGCAACCTCGACAGCAAGACCGGCGAGAAGGTGATCGAGCTGCTGTTTGAACTCAATCGCAAGCACGGCACCACGCTAGTGGTGGTAACCCATGACCATCAGTTGGCCGAGCGTTGCCAGCGGCAACTGGTCATGACGGCGGGTCGGCTGGATCGCGAGGTGGCCCATGATGTGGTGTAACGGGGTGAATTGCGGATCAGGCGGGAGATGCAAGGGATGATGCAGTGGCGATTGGGATGGCGACTGCTTCGCCGGGAAGGTTTCAGCGGCGAGCTGCGCTGGTTTGTGCTGGCGCTGGCCCTGAGCGTGGCGTGCGTCTTGAGTGTGGCGCTGGTGGCGGATCGGCTCGATGCCGGACTCAAGGCGTCGGGCCGCGACTTTATCGGGGCGGATCGGGTGTTGCGCACTGCCGCTGCTCTGCCGGATGGCTGGCTGGCCCGAGCGAAACAGGATGGCTTGGCGGTGCAGACCACCGTCAGCTTCAACAGCATGCTGTTTCACGGTGATGCGTTGCAGCTTGCCTCCATTCGGGCGGTGCCCGATGGTTTCCCCTTCTACGGCAAGCTCACTCTGGAACCTGCCCGTGCCCCTGCTCCCGGCGAGATTTGGCTCTCCGCCCGGGTGATGCAGCTGCTTAAGGCCAAAACGGGGGATGAGCTGGAGGTGGGCAATACGGTGCTCAAGGTGGCAGGCCTGCTTGGCGAGGAGCCGGATCAGGGCTTCAGCCCCTTCCTGCTGGCGCCGCGGGCGCTGATCCACAGTGCCGATATCGAGGCGACCGGTGCCCTGCTCCCCGGCAGCCGCCAGCAGTGGCGCTATCTGTTCAAGGGGCAGCGGGAATCGCTGGCCCGTTACGAGCAATGGCTGCTGCCACAACTACAGGCCGGACAGAAGTGGATCAAACCGGATGACAGCGAATCCCAAGTGGGCCGCTCGCTGGCCAATGCCGAGCGTTTCTTCCGGCTTGCCTCGCTAAGCGGGGTGTTGCTGGGGGCGTTGGCGATGGGGATTGCGGTGCGCCACTTTGCCGAGCGCCAGACCAATATGGTGGCGCTGCTCAAGACCCTGGGGGCATCACGTCGCTCGCTCTGGCAACTGATGGGAACCTTGCTGCTGTCGCTGACGCTGATCGGTGCGCTGCTGGGTCTGGTGGCGGGCACAGCCATGCAGTGGATCACCTTGCAGCTGCTGGGGGACCTGCTGCCGCCGGATCTGCCGCCCCCCTCCTGGCGCCCCTTTGCGCTGGGGGTGGCGGTGGCGCTCTTTATCACCCTGCTGCTCGCTTTTGTGCCCTTCTTGCGTCTGCTGAAGGTGCCGCCGCTGCGGGTATTGCGCCGGGAGCTGGAGGCGGGTATTCCCCCCTGGCTGGCCCTGCCGGTCGGCCTGTTCGGGCTGTTTGCGCTGGTCTGGGGCTTTACCGCCGATGTGCGGCTGGCGCTGGGTCTGGTGGGGGGCATGGGTTTGCTGATGGGGCTGTTGGCCCTGCTGGCAGCCCTGATGTTGCGGCTGGGGACGAAAGTGAGCGGACCTCATGCCTTGCGGCTGGCGCTGGCCCACCTGTCGCGCGAGCGCAGCAGCGGTCTGTTCCAGCTGGCGGGCTTTGCGCTGGCATTGATGCTGTTTGGCTTGCTCTGGGCGGCCAGGGTCGATCTGCTGGATGAGTTTTCGGCCCGTCTTCCCGTCGATGCACCCAACCGTTTTCTGGTCAATGTGGCCGAGAACGAGCGGGAGGAGATCCTGAGCGAGCTGGCGGCAGCCGGGGCCACCACCTCCGACTTCTACCCCATGGTGCGCGGCAGGCTGACCCATATCGCCGGTGAGGCGGTGGGCGAGGGGGCCAGCAGTGGCCGCGAGGGGGTCGATCGGGAGCTCAACTTCACTACCACCGCAACTCTGCCAATCGACAACAAGCTGGTGGCCGGGAAGTGGCTTGCCGGACCCGGCGAGGTGTCGGTGGATAGCGAACTGGCCAAGCGGCTCGATATCAAGCTGGGGGACATGCTCGCTTTTACCATCGAGGGGCGCAGCTTCGGCGCCAGGGTCACCAGTTTGCGCAGCATCAAGTGGGACAATATGCGGCCCAATTTCTACATGATCTTCTCCGGGGATATGCTGGCCCCCTTCTCAAGCACCTGGCTTGGCAGCTACCGGCTGCCCGAGGCGGGGCGCTCTGCCGAGGTGGAGTTGATCCGCCGCCACCCCACGGTGAGCCTTATCGATGTGGATGACCTGATTGCGCGGCTCACTCAGGTATCGGAGCAGGTGAGTAGGGCGCTGGCGCTGATGCTGGGGCTGGTGACAGTGGCCGCGTTGCTGGTGCTGCTGACCCAGACTCAGGCCAGCATGGCTCAGCGTCGGCGCGAGCTGTTGCTGATGCGCACCTTGGGTGCCAGCAGCGACCTGCTGAAAAAGATGCTGCGCTGGGAGCTGGTGGCCAGTGGTGCGCTGGCGGGGCTCTGTGCCGCCATGGTGGTGGAGCTCTGCTCCTTTGGCCTGCAGTGGTGGTGGTTCGAGGGGCAGTGGCAGTTCCACTGGGCCATCTGGCTCGGTCTGCCGACGCTGGGGGCCTTGCTGGTGACGCTGGCGGGGCAGGGGATGCAGCGTCAGCTGCTGGCTGGCACCCTGAGCGATCGGCTGCGAGGGCTGGGTCAGGGGTTGTTGTAATCCCGCCAGCGCGAGCCGATGCACACAAGGTGCAATAGCGCAGCCACCATAAACAAGCAGCCCGGCCATTGGCAGGGCTGCTTGCTATGTGGGGCGCTGACGAGTGGACGCAGCGAGCGGGTGTGAGTTAGCGGGGCTCACGCAGAAGATTGGTGAGGGCGCTCGGCAGCTCGGGATAGCTGAAGTGAAAACCGGCCTGTTGCAGCCGTGCTGGTATCACCTTTTGTCCGGTCAGCAGCAGATCTGCCGCCTCCCCCATCAACAGTTGCAACAGCGGCGCTGGGACGAAGAAGAGGTGTGGACGGTGCAGCGTGGTGGCAAGGGTCTGGCTGAACTCCCGGTTGCTGACCGGATGGGGCGCAGTGCCGTTGAAGATGCCGTTGCACTCCTCGTGCTCCAGCAGGAACAGCATGGCGCGTACCAGATCCTGCACATGGATCCAGCTCATCATCTGGCTGCCTGACCCCATAGGGCCGCCGAGTCCGAGTCGGTAGGGGGGGAGCATTTTGGGCAGGGCGCCGCCATCCATGCCAAGCACCAGCCCGATCCGCACGATACAGACCCGGGTTTGGCGGCTTTGTGCCTCCTGCGCCAGGGTTTCCCACTGCTGGCAGAGCTGGTGGGTAAACTCGTCGCTGGGAGAGCGGCACTGCTCGTCGAGGGTTTCGGTGCCCTGTCTGCCATACCAGCCGATGGCGGAGGCGTTGATCAGCACCTTGGGCGGCGTGCTGGATAGCTTGATGAGATCTACCAGTTGCTCGGTCAGTAGCCAGCGGCTATCGCAGAGCAGCTGTTTGCGCGACTCGCTCCAGCGTCCGGCGGCGATAGGTTCACCGGCCAGATTGATCACCGCATCCACGTCATTGAGGTCATCAAGCCGGTCGAGGTTATCCAATACCTTGATATCGTGGCCGAGCAGGGTGTAAGCGCGGCTCCCCTGTCTGCTCAATACCACGACCTCGTTATTGACCTTGAGATGGGCAACCAGCTTGCGGCCGATAAAGCCGGTCCCTCCGGTAATAAGAATCTTCATCGCTGCACGCTCCTGCTGCCGTTTGCTCTACTCTAATGGCGTCGTCCTCCTGCAACAAGTGGACGAGCTTGGCATGTGTTGCTCACTAGACTGGTTTTAACTCTATCCTCTTCTTACGACATATTGTTGAACAATAGTTTGAATTGATTGATTTTTGTTGGGTGGAGATTTGTTGAACAATCGCTATTATGGCGACCCTTTTCGCCTGTCCAACGAGGCTGTCACCCATCATCCGAGCATCAAAGAGGCCGCTATGCCATTTCGTCGTTTGAAACTTCGCCAGCTTTACTCGAGGATTCTGTTGGCGCTGCTGATGGGGGGCGGGATCCTGCTGCTGGGGGTTGTTGCCGTTATCTGGCAGACGGTGACGGAGATAGAGCGTGATGCCGATTCACGGTTGCAGCATGCCCGTATGATGTTTGATCGCTCCATCGGCCATGCCCGGCAGGCGGCCATCAATGTGGAGGGGATGCTTGGTCACTCCTGCAAGGAGGCGGCACAACTGCTGCGCGAACAGGTGGCCACTGTGCCTGATGTCCGTTCCGCCAATCTGGCTGTCGGCAGCCACATCTACTGCACCTCGCTCTATGGTGACTACGATGGCCCCTTCAATCCTGACAGTTATGTGGATGGCAGGCTGCAATTGCTGCCTGGCAATGAGGTCACACCGGATCGCCCCTTGATCGTGCTGCGTCATGAAACGGACAAGGGGAGTGTGCTGATCGGTGTAGATGGCTACTACCTGCGCAATACCCTGGAGATCTCCAGCAAGAACTCCCCGATGGCTCTGGTGGTGGGGCAGAGGGCTCTGTTTGGTTCAGGCCAGGTCGGGGCGGCGCCCTCTCCGACAGAAGAGGGTTATATTGCCCTCGCTTCGGCCGATTTCCCCTATCAGGTCGTCACCCGGGTCACGGTGCATGACTACTGGAGTCACGCATGGCGCTACTCCAGATATACCTTGTTCCTCTCTCCGTTGCTGGCGCTGCTGATTGGATTCGGCACCTTCAGGCTGATGGGGCGTAGCAGCTCACCAGCGGAGGAGCTCAAGCGGGCATTGATCGAAGAGGAGTTTATCCCCTACCTGCAGCCGGTGGTCTCAGGTGAGGATGAGCAGTGGCGTGGCTGTGAGGTGCTGATGCGCTGGCAGCATCCCAAGCAGGGGATGATCTCGCCGGATCGCTTTATTCCGCTGGCGGAAGATAGCGGGTTGATCGTGCCCATGACCAGCCTGTTGATGGCGCAGGTGCGCGACCACTTCTCCCCTTATGCCCGCAAGCTACCGGCAAAGTTTCATTTTTGCTTCAATATCAGCGCCAAACACTTTCAGGATCTCGACCTGTTGGCTGACTGCAAGGCGTTTCTCGACGCGTTTAAGGACAATCCCGTTGATTTGGGGCTGGAGCTGACCGAGCGTGAACTGCTGGTAGCTGATGAGACAACCGCTCGGATGTTTGCCGAATTGCGTAAACTGGGCGTGTTGATCTCTATCGATGATTTTGGCACCGGTCACTCCAGTCTCACCTATCTGCAACAGTTTCAGGTCGATGCACTCAAGATTGATCGGAGCTTTGTAGAGATGATCGGCACGGATGCACTCTCCAGCCATATCGTTGAAAACGTGATTGATCTGGCGAAGCGACTTGAATTGATCCTGATCGCGGAGGGGGTCGAGAAGCAGTCGCAGGCGGACTACCTGCGGGCTCGCCACGTTGACTATCTGCAAGGGTATCGTTACAGCCGCCCCATCCCGATGAAGCAGTTTTGCAAGACCCTGTTTGGCTGAACGGTTGAACGGTTGAATGGTTGAACGGTTGAATGGGGGAGCATAAAAAAACCAGCGATCGCTCGCTGGTTTTTTGTTGGTACGGTTTGGCTTGGGCGTTCAGAGCATGCGCTGGAGGGCGCGGGCCAGGCGTTTGACCCCCTCCTCGATGGTCGCTTCATCGACGCAGGAGAAGCTCAGGCGCAGGGTGTTCTTGATCTCGGGGCGCACGTAGAAGGGGGCGCCGGGCACGAAGGCTACCTTCTCCTTGATCGCCTCATCAAACAGCGCCATGGCGCTGATGTGGGCTGGCAGAGTCAGCCAGAGGAACATGCCCCCTTCCGGTCTGGTGTAGCTGACGCCGGGCGGGCAGTGACGGGCCAGTGCAGCCTCCATGGCGGCACGCTGGCGACCATAGACCTCCTTGATCTTCTCCAAGTGAGCGTCGAGGGAGTTGTCGGTCAGGAAGCGGTGCAGCACCTGCTGGCTGAAGGCGTTGCTGTGCAGATCGGTCGCCTGCTTGGCGATGGTCACCTTCTTGCGCAGCCAGTCCGGCATTACCATCCAGCCCAGCCGGAAGGCGGGCACCACGGTCTTGGAGAATGAGCCGAGCAGCACGGTATTGTTTGGCGCCAGCTTGGCAATGGGGGGCAGATGCTCGCCCTCGAAGCGCAGCTCGCCGTAGGGATCATCTTCCACCATCAACAGCTCGTGGCGCACCAGTCGCTCGGCCAGTGCCTCGCGGTTGGCACGGCTGTAGGAGACACCGCTCGGGTTCTGGAAGTTGGGCACGCCGTAGAGCAGCTTGGCATTGGATCCGCTTGCCAGCAGCGCATCCAGCGCAGCCAGATCCAGTCCCTCTTCTTCAAGGGTGATCGGCTTGAAGGTGGGCTGGTAGACAGAAAAGGCCTGAATGGCGCCAAGGTAACCCGGCTCTTCGATGATGAGATCCTGACCCTCGTCGATCAGCACCTTGCCCAGCAGATCCAGCGCCTGCTGGGAGCCGCTGGTGATGAGGATGTTGTCCGGATTGATATGCATGCCGTGGCGGGCCAGATAGCGGTCGGCAATATATTGGCGCAGCGGGGCGAAGCCCTCGGTCGCCGCATATTGCAGGGCAGCAGCCCCCTGTTCGCGCAGTACATCCTGACAGGCCTGATCGATCGCCTTGACCGGAAACAGGTGGGGATTGGGCAGGCCACCGGCGAAGGAGATGATCTCCGGATTGGCGGCAACTTTGAGGATTTCACGGATAAAGGAAGGTTCAACCTTCTCGAAGCGCTGGGCAAAAAACGGCTGCATAGACAATTCTCTCGGCATGTGGGCGGTCGCTCCATTCGACCGCCAGGTTATCCGTTTGTATCAGATTTCAGAAATGAGGCAATGATTGTCACAAAAATCGCCAAAAAAGGGCTGGAACGACTCTACTGCGGATTATATTGGACGGTTAGTCGGTATGGTGATGCCAGTGAGGGAGCAGGGAAGTGGATGGCCGGAATATTTGTTGCGCGAAACACTTGCGCCTTGGGCCTATCTTGGGATAATTCGCTCCCCTGTTTTCGCGGGTCGATGAAATGCCGAGCCGCGAGCGGTCCCGCTCGGGATCGGACACAAGATGTATTACCCGGATTGATGAAATAACGAGACCATTATGCCTGTGACCCAAGATGTATTTAACGAAGACGGCAAGTTCATGCGCAAGATCCGCAGCTTTGTCCGTCGCGAAGGCCGCCTGACCAAAGGGCAGGAGAAGGCCCTGGAAGAGCTCTGGCCGGTCATGGGCATCGATTTCGAGCCAAAGCAGCTCGATCTGGTCGCACTGTTTGGCCGTGAAGCACCTGTGGTGCTGGAGATCGGCTTTGGCATGGGCGCCTCTCTGGTTGAGATGGCCAAGAATGCCCCCGAGAAGAACTTCATCGGCATTGAAGTACACTCCCCGGGCGTGGGCGCCTGTCTGGGCACTGCTCAGGAAGCGGGCGTCACCAATCTGAAAGTGATCTGCCACGATGCGGTCGAGGTGCTGGAGCACATGATCCCGAACGGTTCACTCTCCTGCCTGCAGCTCTTCTTCCCGGATCCCTGGCACAAGAGCCGTCACCACAAGCGTCGCATCGTACAGCCTGCGTTTGCCCAGGATATTCGCCAGAAGCTGGCCATCGGTGGCGTGTTCCACATGGCGACCGACTGGGAAAACTATGCCGAGCACATGCTGGAAGTGATGAGCGCCGCCGAGGGTTACGAGAACACCTCTGCCACCGGCAACTGGGTGCCCCGTCCGGACTGGCGTCCGCTGACCAAATTTGAACAACGTGGCCATCGTCTGGGGCACGGGGTTTGGGATCTGATTTTCAAGCGTGTCAGCTAAGCTGGCACGTCAACACACCTAGCGTATCAACTAACTTGAGGAGCTATCATGGCCAATCGTAGCCGCCGCCTGCGCAAGAAACTGCGCGTCGATGAATTCCAGGAAATGGGTTTCGACATCAGTTTCAACTTCCCGGTCGGCACTGCCGAAGAGACCATCGATGCGGTAGTCGATGCGATGATCGATGAGGTTGTTGAACCCCGTAAACTGGCTTTTGCCGGCTCCGGTCACCTGGCCTGGGAAGGGATGATCTGCACCCAGCAACTGGGCAAGTGTACCGAAGAAGACCGCGCGGCCGTCAAATCCTGGTTGGAAGGCAAGGGGATGGAAGCCGTGGTCGTTACCGAGCTGTTCGACCTCTGGTACGGTGAACCGGCCTGATACAAGGCTGCCGCATCTGGCGCCTTGTTGTGGGTAACTGAAAAATCCCGCCGCTGGCGGGATTTTTGTCAGTGGGGATGGGATCTCCACCGCTGTTTTAGTCATGGAATCGCTTATGGTGTTGTCATCCGAATTACTGGCCAGCATCCTTGAAGAGGTGCGCCCGTTGCTGGGACAAGGCAAGGTGGCCGACTACATTCCGGCACTGGCTCAGGTACCGGCCGATCGGCTTGGTATTGCAGTCTGTACCGTCGAGGGGGAGCTGTTCACCGCCGGTGACGCTTTTGAACCCTTCTCCATCCAGAGTATCTCCAAGGCCCTGAGCCTGACTCTGGCACTCACTCTCTATCAGGAGGAGGAGATCTGGGCCCGGGTTGGCAAGGAGCCCTCCGGCCAGCCCTTCAACTCGCTGGTACAGCTCGAGTTCGAGCAGGGGATCCCCCGCAACCCCTTTATTAATGCCGGGGCGCTGGTGGTGAGCGATCTGCTGGAGACCCGCCTCACCGCACCGCGTCAACGTACTCTGGAGCTGGTGCGCCGCCTTTCCGGCAATCCGGCCATCATGGCGGATCAGGTCGTCGCCCGCTCCGAATATCAGCACTCTGCCCGCAACGCCGCCATTGCCTATCTGATGAAGGCCTATGGCAACTTCGAAAACGAAGTGGACAAGGTGCTGCAAAGCTACTTCAATGCCTGTGCCATCCGCATGAGCTGCGTCGATCTGGCGCGGGCATTCATCTATCTGGCCAACCGTGGTGTGCCACTGGGCGAGAGCGTGCCGCTGCTGCCTGCCCGCACCACCAAGCAGGTCAACGCCCTGCTCGCCACCTGCGGCCTCTATGACGAGGCGGGCGATTTTGCCTATCGGGTCGGCATGCCGGGCAAATCGGGTGTCGGCGGCGGTATCATCGCCCTGATCCCGGGCGAGCTCTGCGTCTGTGTCTGGTCGCCCGAGCTCAACAAAGCCGGTAACTCGCTGGCGGGCACGGCGGCGCTGGAGCTGCTGGCCGAGCGGCTGGGTCGCTCCATTTTTTAACCTTGTTCACTATGAATCGAGAAATCACCATGAAACGACATCTTCGCTTCCTGCAGGCCGCGCTGGCGACCTTACTGCTCTGGTGTGCCCTGCCCGCCGTGGCAGGGGAGTTGCCACCGCTCTCGCTGGCCGATGCCAAGGCCAAACAGGCTGTCATCCTGGATACCCGCGCCAGCTACTTCTATCAGGGGTGGCCGATGGAAGGGGAGAAGCAGGGCGGCCATGTGGCGGGCGCCGAGAACCTCTCAGCCGAGTGGAAATACAGCGATGAAGAGTGGCCAAAGGCGCTCGAGATCAAGGGGCTGAAGGCCGATCGTCCGGTTGCCCTCTACGGTGCGTCCCGCGAAGTGGCCGAAGTGGCCCGTCTGCTGCGCAAGCAGGGGATCAAGCAGCTGTTCGAGCTGCAAGGGTGGCAAGCCGCACCGCGCGAGTCGCTGGCACGCTGGCAGCAGCTGGTCTATCCGCGCTGGTTGGCTGACCTGCAAGAGGGCAAGCCGGTTGCCGCGGCGCCCAAGGGGGACTGGAAGCTGTTTGAAGTGGATTGGGGTTCACCCAAGGCCTACCTCATCAGCCACATCCCGGGGGCCGGTTATATCGATACCAACAGCCTCGAAGAGGAGCCGCTGTGGAACAAGGTCTCTGACGAAGCGCTCAAGAAGCTGTTGCTGGACAACGGCATCCGTCACGACACCACCGTCATCCTCTATGGTCGCAACACCATGGCGGCCGCCCGTGCCGCGCATCTGATGATGTATGCGGGGGTGGAAGATGTGCGCCTGCTGGACGGTGGTCTGGATGCCTGGTTTATCCAGCACCTGCGCACCGAAACCGGTCTGCCCAACAAATATGAGCCGGTGAAGGAGTTTGGCGTGGCCATTCCTGCTCACCCCGAGTACTACACCACGCTAAGTCAGGCGAAAGAGCTGCTCAAGAAGCCCGATAGCGCCCTGGTCAGCGTGCGTACCTGGGACGAGTTTGTCGGCAACACCTCAGGTTACAGCTACATCAAGCCGAAGGGCGATATCCCGGGGGCCAAGTGGGGTCACGGCGGGGTGGATGCCAACAGCATGAGCGACTTCCACAACCCGGACGGCACCATGAAGCCGGCCCGCGAGATCCTCGCCATGTGGGAGCAGTGGAACATCGAGCCAACTCAGCAGGCTGCGTTCTACTGCGGTACCGGCTGGCGCGCCTCCGAGGCCTTCTTCTACGCCTGGCTGATGGACTGGAAACAGATCAGCGTCTACGACGGCGGTTGGTACGAGTGGAGTTCCGATCCCAAGAACCCGACCGTGACCGGTGAGCGCCAGCCTGCCAAGTCATGATTGCGTACTTGCTCTGAACAGAAGAGGCCGGACAGAGATGTCCGGCCTTTTTCATTGCGCTCGCCACCCGGCCAGATAACTAGGCTAAGTCGCTGATTATTGACGGCGATCCCGCTTTGCTCATCGCACCATCCCGTGCCGTGCGATTGAACTAGGCTTCAAGAAACATCCTCGTGGTGAGGATGATCGCAGAAGAGGCCGCAATGAAAAAACTGATGATGATCCTGGTGTGTGCCCTGGGGCTGGTGGCATGCAGCTCCCAATACATCATGAGCACCAAGGATGGCAAGATGATCACCACAGAGAGCAAGCCCAAGCTGGATGAGAGTACCGGCATGTATCGCTATTACGATCATGAAGGGCGCGAGGTAATGATCAAGAAAGATGACGTGACCCAAATCATGGAGCGCTAAGCGCTCTCTTGCCGCAAGGGCCGCTATCTGCGGCTCTTCTCTTTTTGCCGAAAAGTCGCGCTGTTTTCTCTGTTGATCCCCGCACATTCGCAGCAAATTCAGCTGTGATACAGCTTCCGTTATGGTTTAACCCTTATCATCACACTCCATTTTTTATTGGAGGTGTTATGTCCTTGATGTCTATCTGGAATTCCCGTTTTTCTGCACGCAGCTTGCTGGGTGGTGCCTTGCTGGTGGTGGCGTCAGCCAGCCATGCCGGTGACGATCAGTTCACGCTGGGGCGGACTATTTTGCTGGGAGCCGGTGATCATGGTGCGACAATTCCTTTGGTGGTTTGCCGTCAGACCAAATATATCAAGGTGAAGGCAGAGCGTGATTTGACCCTGGATCGGGTGGTGGTGACCTATGGTGGTGATCGTACCAAGACCATTCGTTTCGATCGGGAAATGAGCAGTGATAAAGAGACCGAGTGGAAATCACTGGGCTCGCGCCGTTGTGTGAAAAAAATCGAAGTGTACGGTAATTCAGAGCGCAGCAAAGCGGGCGTAAAAGTATTCGGCCGCAAATAATTGATGTGGTTTTTCTGCGCAGGCAGATGAGTTAAAAATAATGGCGAGCCGTGGCTCGCCATTATTTTTTATGGTCGGGTTCGCTATTTTTTCGGCCGAAACGGCTTGATGACGGTTTCATCGCACTCGAGATACGGCCCTTCCATCAAATCGATACAGTAGGGGATGGCGGGGAAGACTGCATCCAGACATTCGCGGATTGATTTGGGCTTGCCCGGCAGATTGACGATCAGGGTATCGTCGCGCAGTCCAGCAGTCTGGCGCGACAGAATGGCGGTCGGCACAAATTTGAGGGATTCGGCCCGCATCAGCTCGCCAAAGCCAGGCATCATGCGATCACATACCGCCTCGGTCGCTTCCGGCGTGACATCCCGCTTGGCCGGGCCGGTGCCGCCTGTGGTGACGATAAGGCAACACTGCTCCTCATCCGCCAGCTGGATCAGGGTCGCTTCAATCAGCTCCTGCTCATCGGGGATCACCTGATAGACAGGTTCCCACTCCGAGGTCAGATAGGCGTTCAGGGTGTCGATGATGGCCTTGCCGGAGAGGTCTTCATAGATGCCCGCGCTGGCGCGATCGCTGACGGTGACGATACCGATTTTTGCCTTGCTCATGGTCTGCTCTTGAATGTCCGATAAAAGTGGCAATTAAAATAACATAATCAGTGAGATATGTTAAACCGTCAGGAGATGACGCGGGTCGGTGAGGGACGAATAAAGTGTCGAATGAAGCAAAATAAGGCCACCCGGATTTTTATTTGCAATAAAAAACAGAAAATCACAACCTAAAATGTATAAGTGTTTTATCCCGCTTGAATTAAAAACAATCGCTTGTTTCCAAACACAATTAAAATAGATATACACCCTCGTAGTGACCATTGTCCGGTTTAGTCGCCAGTGGATGGATTGAACCCTTTTTAGCCGCGTCGTATATACAGATTTATATGGCTGGGACGTGATGGTGTGGTACCGCAGTGTGTTGCCAGCAATAGTCGCCAAGGAGGGCATATGGAGTTGCCTGATTTTGACACCCTGAAGGAGTTGGCTGCGAGTGAGCCCTCCCGGCTGGATGCGATTCTGGAGCAGCAGATCGACCAGTTGATGGCCCGAGCGAGCCCCGATCAGCAGCGCCGTCTGCGCGGGTTGCAGTTCAAGATTGATGGTCAGCGCCGTCTGGCGAAAAACAATCTTGATAGCTGTATCCGGATTACCAACATGATGCGGGAATCTTTTTATTTGATGCGCAGCGAAATGAGCCAGTTCAGAGAAGAGGGGGACCCTCCGCCTGAAAGCGATGGCAGTGGTAAAATAATCCATCTGGCGGACTATCGACGTCGCAAATAATCTGCAATAACCCCCTTGGTTGATATTTCAGTCAAATCGGTGAAGCCATAATAAAGGGAATTGCTGGCGACCTGATTGTTATGGTTTTTAATGTTAGTCGTAATGTATTTGTGATGTAACCTCTTTTCTCCTTCTTGTAATAACTAATTAGTCAGGTTGTGATAGGGGTGGATGAATAACAGTAAAAGTTAGGCTAATATGGCCGAAATTTTTATTGCTACGACTCGAAGGGATTATGAGAAGTATCACACCAAGACGGGTGTTGTCGCGGGAGCAACAGACAGAGATCACCCGCATTATCGTCAAGGTGGGTCAGATGTTGGCCCAGTTCGGGGCGGAGAGCCGGATCATCGAGCAGACCACGGTGCGGCTGGGGATGGCGCTGGGGCTGGAGAGTGTCGAGATGGCCATCTCTTCCAGTGCCATCGTGCTCACCAGTCTCTATCAGGGGGGCTGTGTTACCACTACCCGGCGGGTGCGTGAACATGGCATCAACATGCAGGTGGTGTGCGAGATCCAGCGGATCTGCATCATGGCGGAGAAAGAGCTGATCGGTGCCCGTGAAGTGCGCCAGCGGCTCGAGGCCATCGTCCCCTTCCACTATCACCCCTGGCTGGTGGTCCCCATGGTGGGGCTCTCTTGCGGCGCCTTCAGCCTGTTGTTTGGTGGTGACTGGCCCATCTTCCTAGTGACATGTTTCTCGTCTGCCGTGGCGATGCGGGTGCGCCAGCTGATGGCTCGCCATCACCACAGCCCGCTCATCAACTTTGCCGCCACCGGCTTTATCGCTACTTTGCTCTCCTCCAGCGCCACCTTCTTTAACTGGGGTGACCAGCCCTATCTCGCCATGGCGGCCAGCGTGCTGCTGCTGGTGCCGGGCTTTCCGCTGATCAATGCCGTCTCCGACATGGTGAAGGGCTACTTCAACATGGGGCTGGCCCGCTGGGGGACCGCGACCCTGCTGACCATCAGCGCCGCCATAGGTATCATTTTGGCCATGTCGGTCACCGGGATCTGGGGGTGGAAAGTATGATGGATTTGCTCTGGCTACTGGCCAAGGATGCCTTCTGGTCCTCCATTCCGGCGGTGGGTTTTGCCATGCTGTTCAACGTGCCGCCACGGATGCTGAAGTATTGCGCCATGGGCGGCGCGCTGGCTCACAGCTTGCGTACCCTGCTGATCCACTATGGCATGCCTATCGAGTGGGCGACGCTGGCGGCGGCGACCACGGTCGGCTTTGTCTGCGTCTACTGGTCGCGCCGTCTGCTGGCACCGCGTCCGGTGTTCAGCGTTGCCTCCATCATTCCGATGATCCCGGGCAGTTATGCGTTCAAGACCATGATTGCGGTGGTAGAGCTCAACATCAACGGTGTGACCATGGAGTTGATCCAG
Organism: Aeromonas sp. FDAARGOS 1411; assembly: GCF_019047125.1. Classification (NCBI taxonomy): domain Bacteria; kingdom Pseudomonadati; phylum Pseudomonadota; class Gammaproteobacteria; order Aeromonadales; family Aeromonadaceae; genus Aeromonas; species Aeromonas sp. FDAARGOS 1411. Next base: position 117,907 of record NZ_CP077214.1, read on the forward strand.
AGTGCGGTGGAGAACGGCCTCAAGGCGCTCTTTATCGTCGGTGCCCTCAGTTTCGGTTTGGCGATCCCCTCTCTGGTCGTGTACCGTAACCGCCCCATAATCTGACAGACGGTGAGAGGCCCCATGAAGATTTCCATGATTGCCGCCATGGCCCACGACAGGGTGATCGGCAAGGACAACCAGATGCCCTGGCATCTGCCTGCCGATCTGGCTCACTTCAAGCGTGTCACCCTCGGTAAACCGGTATTGATGGGGCGCAAAACCTTCGAATCCATCGGACGACCGCTGCCCGGACGGCGCAATCTGGTGATCAGCCGCAATCCCGACTATCAGGCCGAGGGCATTGAGGTGGTGGGCTCCGTCGAGGCGGCGCTGGCGCTGTTGGCAGGTAGCTCGCTGGAGGAGTTGATGGTGATCGGTGGCGGTCATCTCTATGCCGAGATGTTGCCGAGCGCGGATTGTCTCTACCTGACCCGCATCGATCTGGCGGTGGAGGGGGATACCCGCTTCCCCGCTTTTGACGATGGTCAGTGGCAACGCGTTGATTGCGAGAGCCACCCTGCCGATGAGAAGAACCCGTACCCTTATAGCTTCGAGACCTGGCAGCGCCGCTGACGGGCGAATGCTAATTTGCAAATAACAACAAGGGCATCTTCGGATGCCCTTGTTGTTCTGTTGGGTTTTCAAGATGGAATTAGATGCCTGAGCCGTCGTTCTCGCCATTTTCCTCGTGCAAACCGCACTCGCGTTTGAGGCCGAAGAAGCGGGTCTGCTCCTCGCTCATGCCCGGCTCCCACTTGGCGGTGGTGTGGACATCGCCCACCGAGAGATAACCCTGCTCCCACAGCGGGTGGTAGGGGAGGTCGAACTCCTTGAAGTAGTAGAAGACATCCTTGTTGCTCCAGTCGATCACCGGCAGGAACTTGAAGCGGCCGCGCTGGATGCCCAGCACCGGCAGCTTGCCACGGCTGCCGGACTGCTCCCGGCGCAGGCCGGAGAACCAGGTCTGGGCCCCCAGCTCACGCAGGGCGCGGTCCATCGGCTCCACCTTGTTGAGCTGGTTGTAGCGGGTGATCCCCTCCACCCCCTGCTCCCACAGGAGGCCAAATCGCGCCTCCTGCCAGGCTGGGCTGAGCTCGGCCCGATAGATCTTGAGATTTAGCGCGAGGCGCTCGGTCAGCTCGTCGATAAAGCGGTAGGTCTCCGGGAACAGATAACCGGTATCGGTCAGCACCACCGGCACATCGGCCCGCTCGCGGCTTACCAGATGGAGCATCAGCGCCGCCTGAATGCCGAAGCTGGAGGAGAGCACATGCTCCCCCGGCAGATTGGCCAGAGCCCAGCGCACCCGCTCGGGGGCGCTCATGGTATCCAGCTCGCGGTTGAGGGGCGCCAGTGCCTCGACTTGCTCCTCACGGCCGAGGGCCAGCAGCGCCTGCAGGTCAAGGCGGCCATCTTCAGTGACATTAAGCGGCAGATTAAGCGGCATAGAAGTCCCTCGCAGAATCGATAACGGGGGCAATTACCCCAACCCGGATCACGAAGTCGCCGAAGCACTCACCCTGATTTCGCTCGGTGGCCCAGCGGCCGATCAACGCGTCCAGTTCGGCCAGGATCTGCGGCTCGGTGATGTTCTCCTGATAGAGGCGCGGAATGCGGGTGCCTTCCAGGTTGCCCCCCAGATGGAGGTTGTAGCGGCCAGGCGCCTTGCCCACCAGACCCACTTCCGCCAGCATGGCGCGGCCGCAGCCGTTGGGGCAGCCGGTGACCCGGAAGATGATGGCGTCATCTGCCAGCCCATGTTTGGTTAGCAAGCCCTCGATGTCGGTGACAAACGCCGGCAGCATGCGCTCGGCCTCGGCCATCGCCAGCGGGCAGGTGGGCAGGGCCACACAAGCCATGGACTGCTTGCGCTGCTCGCTCACGCCATCATCCAGCAGGCCGTATTGGCGCGCCAGCCCTTCGATGCGGGCTTTCTCGCTGGCAGGTACCCCGGCGATGATCAGGTTCTGGTTGGCGGTCAGGCGGAAGTCACCCTGATGCACTTTGGCGATCTCCAGCATGCCGGTCTTGAGGGGCTTGCCCGGGAAGTCCAGCAGGCGGCCATTCTCGATAAACAGGGTGAGGTGGTGCTTGCCGTCGATCCCCTCGACCCAACCGAAGCGATCGCCCCGGCTGGTGAACTCATAGGGGCGAACCGGCCCGAACTGGATGCCGGCGCGGCTTTCCACCTCGGCCTTGAAGGCCTCCACTCCCACGCGTTCGAGGGTGTACTTGGTCTTGGCGTTCTTGCGATTGACCCGGTTGCCCCAGTCGCGCTGGGTGCTGACCACGGCGGCCGCCACCTCCAGCACGTGGGAGAGCGGAATAAAGCCAAAGTCGCTCGCCTTGCGCGGATAGGTGCTGGTGTCGCCGTGGGTCATGGCCAGGCCGCCGCCTACCAGCACGTTGAAGCCCACCAGCTTGCCGTGTTCGGCAATGGCCACGAAGTTGAGATCGTTGGCGTGGATATCCACGTCGTTGTGAGGCGGGATCACCACGGTCGTCTTGAATTTGCGCGGCAGGTAGTTGGAACCCAGGATCGGCTCTTCGTCACCTCCCAGCTTCTCGCCGTCCAGCCAGATCTCCACGTAGGCGCGGGTCTTGGGCAGCAGGTGCTCGGAGATCTTCTTGGCCCACTCGTAGGCCTCCTGATGCAGCTCGGACTCCACCGGGTTGCTGGTGCAGAGCACGTTGCGGTTCACGTCGCCCGCGGTGGCAATACTGTCGATACCGGTGCTGTTGAGGGTCTGGTGCATCAGCTTGATGTCGCGCTTCAATACCCCGTGGAACTGGAAGGTCTGACGGGTGGTCAGGCGGATGCTGCCGTAGAGGCTGTGCTCTTCGGCGAACTTGTCGATGATCTGCCACTGGGCCGGGGTGATGATCCCACCCGGCAGGCGGGCACGCAGCATGACGTTGTGCAGCGGCTCCAGCTTCTGGGCGGCACGCTCCGGGCGGATGTCGCGGTCATCCTGCTGGTACATGCCGTGAAAGCGGATCAGCTGGAAGTTGTCGCCGTTAAAACCGCCGGTGAGCGGGTCCTGCAGATCCTGCTCAATGGTGCCGCGCAGGAAGTTGCTCTCGCGCTTGAGGCGCTCGTTGTCGGCCAGCGGCCCTTCGACCGGTCCCGCTTTTGGGTGAGAAAGAGGTTGTTTGCTCATCAATAGACATCCCTTTGATAACGTTTGGCACGACGCAATTCGCTCAAATACTCTTCTGCTTCCTCACGGCTCTTGTGACCGTGTTCGGCAATTACATCCAGCAGGGCCTCCTGCACATCCTTGGCCATCTTGTTGGCGTCACCACACACATAGAAGTGAGCGCCTGCTTCCAGCCACTGGTAGAGCTCCTGGCCCGCTTCACGCAGACGGTCCTGCACATAGATCTTGTTGGCCTGATCCCGGCTGAAGGCTAGGGAGATCTTCGACAGCAGCCCAGATTTCACATAACGCTGCCACTCCACCTGATAGAGGAAATCCTGGGTAAAGTGGGGGTTGCCGAAGAAGAGCCAGTTCTTGCCCTCGGCCCCCTGCGCTTCCCGCTCCTGCATAAAGGCGCGGAACGGGGCGATGCCGGTGCCCGGGCCCACCATGATGACGGGGGTGTCGGGGTTTTGCGGCAGGCGGAAGTTGTCGTTGTGCTCCACGAATACCCGAACCTCGCCATCCTCAATCAGCCGATCTGCCAGATAGGAGGAGGCTGCGCCAGAGCGCACTGTGCCATCTTCCTGTGGATAGCGCACCACGCCGACGGTCAGGTGCACCTCCTCTTCTACCTCGCTCTGCGCGGAGGCGATGGAGTAGAGGCGCGGGGTGAGGGGGCGCAGCAGGCCAACCAGCTGCTCGGCCGTGAGCGCGGTCGGGAAGCGTTTCAGCACATCCACCACCTGAGCAGAGGCGACCAGTGCATTGACCTGGGCCTTGTCGCCAGCCAGATCTTTCAGCGCTGCGTTGTCCGATATATCAGCGAGCCCTGTGATAAAGCCGCCGTGCAGCCGGGTCAGTTCGAAGTGACCGGTCAGTGCGGTGCGCAAGGTGCCGTGGGCTGTGGCTTCATCACCAGAGAGGCCGGTCAGGGCCAGCACTTCGCCCACCAGTTCGGCGTCATTGTCGAACCAGACACCGAGGGCATCCCCCGGCTGATAGGTGAGGCCTGAGTCGGCCAGATTGATCTCGATATGGCGGATATCCTTGGTGGAATCCCGGCCGGTGATCTTCTGATTGACCGACAGGCGGGCAGGGAAGGGGTTCTCCTTGCTGTACTGGCAGTGACCAACCGCCTGCTGCACCGCGCTGGCTACGCTGCTGCTGGCCGCACCGGTAGAGAGGGTCGCGGTGATGGCGTTGAGTGCCTGTTCGCCCCACGCCTTGGCTGCATCCTGATAATCCACATCAAGGCTCGCGAGCTCATAAACCCGCTCGGCCCCTGCTTTGGCGAGGAAGTCGTCAAAATCTTTGCCGGTCTGGCAGAAAAATTCGTAGGAGCTGTCACCCAGCCCCAGTACCGCGAACTTGAGCCCGTCCAGCTTGCCAATCTTGCCTTTTTTAAGCTGCTCGAACAGATCGACGGCGCTCTCCGGCGGTTCACCCTCCCCGTAAGTGCTCACTACCACCAGCAGGTGGCTCTCTTTCTTCAGCTGCTTGGGTTTGTAGTCGGCCATCGACGCAAGGGTGACGGGGAGGCCGCGGGCTTCGGCCTGCGCCTTGATGGCAATGGCGACACCTTTGGCGTTGCCAGTCTGGGAGCCGTAGAGAATGGTCAGGCTACCGCTGGGCGCAGCCACGGCAGCGCTGGCTGCAACGCTTTGCTGACCTGTCTGGGAGAGGCCGTAGAGATATCCGCTCACCCAAGCCAGTTGCTGGGTATTAAGGGTCGAGAGTACCTGGCCCAGCTGACGTTGCTGCTCGTCAGAGAGGGGGGATAGGTTGAATGGGGAATCCTTCAATTGCATCACACGCGTCTTCCATGGTCTGATTTTTGGCCAGATTAAAGGGCGTGTTGTCTAACAACAAAGAATAAAAATATCTTCTTTATTCCATTATTGAATTTATAAAGTGATTGGGTGGTAAAGGAGATAGAAAAACGCCCCGCAGTCGCGGGGCGTTTTTATTGGCTATCACGCTCGGGATTGACCCAAGGGATGTAGCTGACTTCTGTGGGCCTTACTTCTGCGGATCTTACTTTTGTGGACGTAAGGCCGGGAACAGAATGACGTCACGGATAGTGTGGCTGTTGGTGAACAGCATGACCAGACGGTCGATACCGATACCCTGACCGGCAGTCGGCGGCAGGCCGTGTTCCAGTGCGGTGACGAAGTCGGCGTCATAGAACATGGCTTCGTCGTCGCCTGCTTCTTTCTGATCAACCTGATCCTGGAAGCGCTTGGCCTGGTCTTCTGCATCGTTCAGCTCGGAGAAGCCGTTGGCCAGCTCGCGGCCACCGATGAAGAATTCGAAGCGGTCGGTTACGTCCGGGTTCACGTCGTTGCGGCGAGCCAGCGGAGAAACGGCGGCCGGGTACTCGGTGATGAAGGTCGGTTGCAGCAGCATGTGCTCCACGGTCTCTTCGAAGATCGCGGTGATCACGTGGCCCAGCTCCCAACCCTTCATCAGCTCGATGTGCAGACGCTTGGCAACGGCCTTGGCGCTCTCGAGGGTAGCCAGATCGTCCAGAGTTACATCCGGATTGAACTTCAGGATGGACTCGACCATGGTGAGGCGCTGGAACGGCTGACCGAAATCGATGGTCAGGCCCTCTTCGCCCTCTTTGGCGTAACGGATCTTGGTGTCGCCCAGAATGTCCTGCGCCAGGGTGCGCAGCAGCTCTTCGGTCAGGTCCATCAGATCGATGTAGTCGGCGTAGGCCATGTAGAACTCGATCATGGTGAACTCGGGGTTGTGACGAACCGAGATACCTTCGTTACGGAAGTTGCGGTTGATCTCGTAGACACGCTCGAAACCACCAACCACCAGACGCTTCAGATAGAGCTCCGGAGCGATACGCAGGTACATGTCGATGTCCAGCGCATTGTGGTGAGTGACGAACGGACGCGCGGAGGCACCACCCGGGATGACTTGCATCATCGGGGTTTCCACTTCCATGAAGCGCTTTTCGTTGAAGAACTTGCGGATACCGGCAACCACCTGGGTGCGGATCATGAAGGTCTTGCGGGACTCTTCGTTGGCGATCAAATCCAGGTAGCGCTGGCGGCAGCGAGCTTCCTGGTCGGTCAGGCCTTTGTGCTTCTCGGGCAGCGGACGCAGCGCCTTGGTCAGCAGGCGGATATCGGAAACGTGAACGGAGAGCTCACCGGTCTGGGTCTTGAACAGGGTACCTTCGACACCCACGATGTCGCCCAGATCCCACTTCTTGAACTGCTCGTTGTAGAAACCTTCCGGCAGGTCGTCACGGGTGACGTAGACCTGGATCTTGCCGGCCATGTCCTGCAGGGTGGCGAAAGAAGCCTTGCCCATGATCCGGCGGGTCATGATGCGACCGGCAATCTTCACCCGTTTACCCAGGCTCGTCAGCTCCTCGGCGCTTTTGTCGTCGAACTCTGCGTGCAGATCGCCAGAGAGGCTGTCGCGACGGAAGTCGTTGGGGAAAGGATTACCCTGGGCGCGCAGGGCGGCCAGCTTGGAACGACGCTCGGTCATCTCGTTGTTGAGTTCGAGAGTTTGGTCGACTTCCGGAGTGATGGTTTGTTCAGACATGGTGATTCCTGCTTGTTTACAGACCTGATTTCAGGCTGGCTTCGATAAACTTGTCCAAGTCACCGTCGAGCACCGATTGGGTATTACGGGTTTCGACGCCGGTGCGCAGATCCTTGATACGGGAGTCATCCAGCACATAGGAACGGATCTGGCTGCCCCAACCGATATCAGACTTGGTCTCTTCCAGGGCTTGTTTCTCAGCGTTCTGCTTCTGAATTTCCAGCTCGTAGAGCTTGGCTTTCAGCTGCTTCATACACTGGTCTTTGTTTTTGTGCTGGGAACGGTCGTTCTGGCACTGTACCACGACACCGGTCGGAACGTGGGTAATACGCACCGCGGATTCGGTTCGGTTAACGTGCTGACCACCGGCACCGGAGGCACGGTAGACGTCGATCCGCAGATCCGCCGGGTTGATCTCGATATCGATATCGTCGTCGATCTCGGGGTAGACGAACACAGAACAGAAGGAGGTGTGACGACGGCCACCGGAATCGAACGGGGACTTGCGAACCAGACGGTGTACGCCGGTTTCGGTACGCAGCCAGCCGAACGCATATTCGCCGGTGAACTTGATGGTGGCGGATTTGATGCCGGCCACGTCGCCTTCGGAGCATTCAATCAGCTCGGGCTTGTAGCCGTGGGCATCGCCCCAGCGCAGGTACATGCGCAGTACCATGTTGGCCCAATCCTGTGCTTCGGTACCACCGGAGCCGGACTGGATGTCGATATAGCAGTCGGAGCCGTCGTGCTGACCGGAGAACATACGACGGAACTCGAGATCCACCAGCTTGGCTTCCAGCTGTTCGGATTCGGCGATGGCTTCGTTGAAGGTCTCTTCGTCTTCCCCTTCCACGGCTAGGCTCACCAGCATCTCGACGTCATCCACGCCCTGGGTCAGGGTGTCGATGGTGCCGACCACGTTTTCCAGCGCAACGCGCTCTTTGCCCAGCGCCTGTGCGCGCTCGGGTTCATTCCATACGTCCGGCTGTTCCAGCTCGGCGTTGACCTCTTCTAGACGCTCTTTCTTGGCGTCATAGTCAAAGGTACCCCCTAAGAAGCTCGGTCCGCTCAGACAGCTCCTTAAGTTTATTTAATACGGGATTAACTTCGAACATCGTGAAAACTCTCAGGGTCGATGTGATTTAAAAACGGGATATTCTAGCCAATTGTGGAAGGAATAAACAGGGTTGCCTTGGCTTGTGCGGCTCATGCCGTCAATTTCTGGTGCACTTTTCTCCACCTCGGTAGAAAATATCGCCCGCAGACCCATTTTCAGGTTCAGTTTTGGCCATTCGGGTCGCTAATGACTACGTGTAGTGTTGTGCAATTTAGGGAAAAACCCGCTCCTCACCTCAATAAGAAGAACACATGATGAAAAACCTGTCACTCAAGCAGAAGATACTGTTGTCAGTGGTGATCGCCCTTTCGTTGGTGATTTTGTTGCTCTCCTGGCAGAGCTATAGCAGCCAGAAGTCCCTGTTGCTGCAAGGCAGCCAGGAGCAGTTGCAACGGCTGGGTACCCAGCAGGCCGAGCGTGTCAGCGACTGGCTCGCCGCCCGTCGCGACGTGATCCAGGCGCTCGGCAACAAGGCCGGTGCCGAACCCCTCAATGCCTTGCAACAGGCACAAGTTTCCGGCCGTTTCCAGCTCACCTATTTCGGTGAGAGCAGCGGCAAGATGAATGACTCCGATCCTTCCATCAACCGCGATGGCTACGACCCGCGCTCCCGTGGCTGGTACCAGGAGGCGATGAGCAAAGGTGGCCTGATTGTCACCAAACCCTATCTCGATGTGGCTTACAACATCATGGTGGTGACCCTGGCCCAGCCGGTTTCTGGCGGGGTAGTCGGTGGTGACCTCTCCATCGCCTCGCTGGTGGAAGACGTGACCAAGATGCAGCTGCCTGCCGACGGTTTCGCCATCATGATGCACAAGGATGGCACCATCATCGCCTACAAGGATGCCGCCAAGGCGATGAAACCGGCCAGCGAGATCGACAACGATCTGACCAACGCGCTGATCGAGCAGAGCAAGTCGAGCAAGGATCTGGTGCCGGCCTACTTCGACAGCGAAGGTCGCGACAAGCTGCTGTGGGCGGCTGATATCCCCGACACAGACTGGGAACTGGTGCTGGTGCTGGACAAGGCCGCGCTGGAAGCGCCGCTCTCCTCCCTGCTGATGACCCAGCTGGGGATGGCGCTGCTGGTGCTGGTGGGGAGCATCCTCGCTATCTCCTGGCTGGTCAGCATGCTGCTTGGCCCGCTCACCAAGGTCTCCCAAGCACTGGCCCGCATTGCCGATGGTAATGGCGATCTGACCCAGCGCATCAAGATCGACGCCAACGACGAAGTGGGCCAACTGGCCAACAGCTTCAACCGTTTCGTCGGCAGCCAGCATCAGCTGATCGGCAATATCCGCCAGCTGGCCAACGAGCTGAACGCCGATGCGGAGCGGAGTCTGGTGACCAACCAGGCCGCGGTGGACGAGCTGCAGCGTCAGCAGCAGGAGGTGACCATGGTCGCCACTGCGGTCACCGAGATGGCGAGCGCCACCATGGAGATCGCCGGCAACGCCGAGAACACCGCCGCCGCTGCCCAGCAATCTGCCCAGAGCAGTGAGCAGGGCAAGATGCTGGTCAACAAGACCCGCCAGTCCATCAATGGTCTGGCCGAAGAGGTGGGGCAGGCGACCGAGGTGATCGGCGAGCTGAGCCGTCACGCGCAGGCCATCACCAGCATTCTCTCCACCATTCAGGGGATTGCCGAGCAGACCAACCTGCTGGCGTTGAACGCAGCCATCGAAGCGGCTCGCGCCGGTGAGCAGGGTCGTGGTTTTGCGGTGGTCGCGGACGAGGTGCGGGTGCTGTCGCGCCGTACCCAGGACTCCACCCAGCAGATCCAGTCCACTATCGAGACCCTGCAGCAGACCACTGCCCGTGCGGTGAGCCTGATGCAGACCAGTCAGGGGCTGGCGGACAACAGCGTGCAGGATGCCGATCAGGCGGTACGCGCACTGGAAGAGATCACCAGCGCCATCTCCCTCATCTCCGACATGGCGGGTCAGATCGCCACTGCCGCCGAGGAGCAGACCCAGGTGACCGGCGAGATCACCCAGAACACCACCGCCATCAAGGATGTGAGTGACGAGATCACCGCCGCCGCCATGCGCGATCTGGATCAGGCCCACAGCCTCAAAGGGCGTGCTGCTGACCTGAACCAGCAGGTGTCGACCTTTATCCTGTAAAGTGCAACTCTCGGCCTGTTCCGGCTGAGATAAACAAGCCCCGCCCTCTGTCGAGTGCGGGGCTTTTTGTTGTTCGGGGGAGTGCGGGATGTGGGGATTAAGCTTCGTCCGGGTTGCTCGTGGGTCACCCTGGTACCGGATACGTGCCACGGCTCTGCCTGCGTCAGCTGGCGAGTAGAGAGCAAGCAAAGAGCCCACCGAAAGGTGGGCTCTGATCATATACGTCTGACGGAAAGGGAATTACAGGAATGGCATCGCCATAAACAGCTTGATCACCATGGCGTTGATGATGTCGATAAAGAAGGCGCCCACCATGGGCACCACCAGAAACGCCAGGTGGGAGGGACCGAAGCGCTGGGTGATGGCCTGCATGTTGGCGATGGCTGTCGGGGTGGCCCCGAGGCCAAAGCCGCAGTGACCTGCCGCCAGCACAGCCGCATCGTAATTTTTGCCCATGACCCGGAAGGTGACGAAGATGGCGTAGAGCGCCATCGCCACTGTCTGGGCGGCCAGCAGAATGAAGATGGGCAGCGCCAGGCTGGCCAGATCCCACAGTTTCAGGCTCATCAGTGCCATGGCGAGGAACAGCGACAGGCTGACGTTACCCAGCAGGGAGACCTCGCGATCGCTCACTTCATGCCAGTTCAGCAGGGTCAGGACGTTGCGCAGCAGCACGCCGACAAACAGCACGCAGACGAAGATCGGCAGCTCGAAGGCGCCCCCTTTGAGCGAGGCGGAGAGCAGCTCGCCGCCCTTGAGGCTGATGGCGATCAGTGCCAGCGTCTCGATGACGCTGAAAGTGGTGAGGGGGCGCTCCATGTCGGGCATTTCGAAGCCCTGTGGGGCCTCATCCTGATTGTGCTCCTCACCGGGCACCTGCACTTTCTTCACCAGATAGCGAGCGACGGGGCCGCCAATCAGGCCGCCCAGCACCAGACCGAATGTGGCACAGGCGATGGCGAGCTCAGCGGCGGATTGCACGCCGTATTTCTCGGAGAAAGTAGCACTCCAGGCCGCCCCGGTGCCGTGGCCGCCGGAGAGAGTGATGGAGCCTGCCAGCAGCCCCATGTGGGGATCCAGACCGAGCAGGGTCGCCAGACCGACACCCAGACTGTTTTGCACCAGCAGCAGGCCGGTGACCACCATCAGGAAGGTAACCACCGCCTTGCCGCCGCGTTTCAGGCTGGCGAGATCGGCGGAGAGACCGATGGAGGCGAAGAAGGCCAGCATCAGCGGGGTTTGCAGGCTGGTATCAAATTGCAGCTCCATCTGCAGGGTGGAGCGCAGCAGTAGCAGTACCAGCGCGACCACCAGGCCGCCGGCTACCGGTTTGGGGATGTTGAAGGTACGCAGCAGCCCGACTCGGGTAACCAACACCCGGCCAAGCAGCAATACCAGAGTGGCAGCGACCAGCGTTGCGTAGGAATCAAGTTGTAACATTCAGTACTCCCATGTTGATTGGCTGTGTCTTTCATAGCAAAAGACTTACAGATTCAGCCGGGATGAAAACAGTGTGGCTTATGTGCCAGCAAAGAAGGGGAAACATCTCCCCGCCCCAGGAAAGATGGGGCTTGTGCGGGCCTGAAATGCTCAGGCATCCAGATGAGATTTTAGTAAAATCCGGCGGATTGTAGCAAAAAGCATCGTTTAATTCCATCTTTGTCGTATTAATGCTCGTTTTAGTCGTTTATTGTGACATTTAACACTATGTAGGTAGAGGGCAGAAAAGCCGAAAAGGGTGCATGGAACGGCTGTCATTTGGGGCGCCAGTCTCTATAATTCGCCGGTTTCCGCTGCACGCAGAGGCGCTGGCGGGCGTTGACATTGTGGTTCACCCCGACATGGTTCATGTTTTGGCGGTGTTCACTTCATCAAGAGGAGAGGGTGTGAAGAAGTCTATCTACATTGCCTACACAGGCGGCACCATTGGGATGCAGCGTTCCGATCACGGCTACGTGCCGATGGCGGGCTTTATGGAAGACTGTCTGGCGCGGATGCCCGAGTTCCACCGCCCCGAGATGCCGGATTACCATATCCACGAATATGCGCCCCTCATCGACTCCTCCGACATGACCCCGGCGGACTGGCAGCGTATCGCCGAGGATATTCGCGACAACTACGAGAAATACGATGGCTTCGTGATCCTGCATGGCACCGACACCATGTCGTTCACCGCCTCGGCGCTCTCTTTCATGCTGGAAGATCTGCACAAGCCGGTCATTATCACCGGCTCCCAGATCCCATTGGCCGAGCTGCGCTCCGACGGTCAGCAGAACCTGCTCAACGCCCTCTATATCGCGGCCAACTACCCGATCCACGAGGTGACGCTGTTCTTCAACAATCAGCTCTATCGCGGCAACCGTAGCAAGAAGGTGCACGCCGACGGCTTCCACGCCTTCGATTCACCCAACTATCCGCCGCTGCTCAACGCCGGGATCGCCATCTCGCTGGAAGCGGGTGAGCTGGGCGTGCCGTCCGAGCGGCCGCTGGTGCTGCACGACATCACCCCACAGCCCATCGGCGTGGTGACCCTCTATCCGGGTATCTCCAGCGAGGTGATCGCCAACATCCTGCAACAGCCGGTGAAGGCGCTGATCCTGCTGTCATTCGGGGTCGGCAATGCGCCGCAGAACCCGGCCATGCTGGCGCTGCTTTCCGAGGCTTCGGCCCGCGGCGTCATCATCGTCAACCTGAGCCAGTGCCTGCACGGCAAGGTCAACATGGGGGGCTATGCCACCGGCAATGCCCTGTCGCGGGCCGGGGTGATCTCGGGCTTTGACATGACCGCCGAAGCGGCGCTCACCAAGCTCCACTTCTTGCTGAGCCAGGATTTGCCCTCCCACCGCATTCGCGAGTTGATGCAGCAGTCGCTGCGTGGGGAGCTGACCCCCTGACTGGTTTCCCCCTCACCCTAACCCTCTCCCGGCGGGAGAGGGGATAGATTGAGGTGCGGTTGGCCACGAGGCTTGCCATGAAGAGCTTTGGCAGGTGGCCCGTTCACTGTTCGCAGGTGCGAGCCTGCTCCCTTCTCCCCCTGGCGGGAGAAGGGTTGGGGATGAGGGGGATGAGTCACCCGGCATCGATAGGAAAAAAGAGGGGAGCCATCATGGCTCCCCTCTCTGTTGTGGCCGCTGCGAGCGGCCTGCCGAGTCAGGCTCAGTGGTTGAGGTCGACCCGGACTATCTCTTCCTCATCGCGATACTGACGCTTGAGCTCGCTCTTGCTCTTCATCACAATCTCGCCGTCACGACCTATGTTCATGTGCTCGGGATTGTCGAGGTGCATCGCCTGCCAGGCCATCACGGCTTGCAGGGAGGTGGCCTTCTGCTCGTCGGTGAGGGGCTTGCCATCGGGCCACTTGCCCAGCTCGACTGCGGTTTTGAGCCGCTCATACACCTCTGCGGGCATCTGCCTGATTGCTTGCAAAAACTCACCCTGTTGAAACGACATCCGGCCTTCTCCTTGAACTATTGAGCTATAAACTTCGGGGTCAGCCCGGCAGATCCTGGCGAGCTGTGCAGGTAGACCCTATCGGGGTCTATGCAGGTAGATCCTGGCGGACTACGCCAGCCATCTGCTCCATCACCCGCACTACCTGACAACTGTACCCGAACTCGTTGTCATACCATACGTAGAGCACGCAGTGATCCCCTTCGGCGATGGTCGCCTGGGAGTCGACGATGCCCGCATAACGGGAACCTACCATGTCGGAGGAGACCAGCTCGGTGCTGGCGCTGAAGTCGATCTGGCGGTGCAGGGCCGAGCTTAACGCCATCTGCTGCAGATAGGCGTTGAGGCTCTCCCGATCGGTGGCCTGCTCCAGCGACAGATTGATAATCGCCAGCGACACATTGGGGGTCGGCACCCGGATGGCGTTGCCGGTCAGCTTGCCCTTGAGTTCCGGCAGCGCCTTGGCCACCGCCTTGGCGGCGCCGGTGCTGGTCATCACCATATTGAGGGCCGCGCTGCGACCGCGGCGCTCGCCTTTGTGGTAGTTATCGATGAGGTTCTGATCGTTGGTGTAGGAGTGGACCGTCTCCACGTGGCCGTGGCGGATGCCGAATCGCTCCTGCATTACCTTGAGCACCGGGGTGATGGCGTTGGTGGTACAGGAGGCGGCGGAGATGATCCTGTCATCCGGGCCTATCACCTCATGGTTGACCCCGAACACCACGTTCTTCATCTCCCCATTGCCGGGAGCGGTCAGCAGCACCTTGCCAGCACCGCGCGCTTTCAGGTGCCCGGAGAGGCCTGCCTCGTCACGCCATACCCCGGTGTTGTCGACGATCAGCGCATCGTGAATGCTGTAGACGGTGTAGTCGATGTCGGCCGGGCTATTGGCGTAGATCACCTGAATGAAGGTGCCGTTGGCGATGATGGCGCTGCGCTCCACATCCACCTCGATGGAGCCGTTGAAGGGGCCATGCACCGAGTCGCGGCGCAGCAGGCTGGCACGTTTCTCCAGATCTCCGTCGCGACCACCGCGTACCACGATGGCGCGCAGGCGCAGCGGATTGGCGGCGCCGGTACGCTCGATCAGCAGGCGGGCCAGCAGGCGACCGATACGGCCAAAGCCGTAGAGCACCACGTCGGTCGGCTGCGGCATCTGGCTGCGGCCAAGGGCCGGTGCCAGTCGCGCTTGCAGATAGTCCTCGATCCCCGCCTCATCCTGATGATCCTGCCAGTAACCAACCGCCAGCTTGCCAAGGTCAACCTCGGCGGCGGTGGGTTTGAGGGCAACGATGGCCTGAAGCAGGGGGAAGCTTTGCTGGATGGGGAGGGGCGCGCCCTGGTGGCGGCGGACGACCCGGTGGGCCTTGAGGATATCGATGGTGGAGGCGTTTTGCAGCGGGCGGCCGTAGAGGGTGATCTCGACACCTTGTTGTCGGTAGAGGCGACCAATCAAGGGCTGCATGGCTTCGGCGAGCTCCTGGCTCTCCTGCCACGCTTGCAAGTAGTGCTCGTGGGTCATTGACCAGATCCTTTATTTCACGTTGTTGGTGTAAATAGAAAATTCGTCGAATGCAGATCAGTGTAGGGGTGTATATTTCGTTATATTATTCTGCAATCGCGGCCTTATATGGCGCGCGCATTGTAATGGATATGTAACCGGTTTGCTAGCCGGAGGTGGCCCGTAAAGGCGCCAGTTGTTACCAACCCGCGTTACCAACAAGATGTGAACCATGGCCAATTTCCCCCTGCGACAGACCTTAATCATGCTTTCAGTCGGCCTTGCCGTGGCTGGCTGCAATGACGACCGGATCCACAACATCTGTGGCAATCATCCCGAGCTCTGCCAGGATCTGGTGGACGATGGCTGGTGTCGCTACGAGCGTACCGATGTGATCCGCAGTCGCTTCTATCTCAAGGAGGAGGGGACGGATCGGCGCAAGTACGAGCTGATGCGCAACCTTGAGCGCTATCTCAAATGTGCCGAGCGCTCCACCAGCATTGAATACAAGAATGCCCGCGAGCAGAAGAGTCCACGGGTCGAGGGCATGCTGGCGGCCGGGGATCAGTTGGCCCAGCTCGATGCGGCGACCCGCAATTCACAAGATCCCTACCTGCTGCTCTGGCACTGGACCAACAACACCAACGAGCTGGCTCGTCAGCAGTTTATGGCGCTGGAAGGCACCAAGGCGCTGGATGAACCCGAGCTGCAACTGGCGCTCGGCGGTATCTACGCCAAGAGCGACCCCGAAAAGGCCATTGCCACCCTGCAGCACGGGCTCTCCCTCTATCAGGAGGGGGATAAGGTGAACAGCCGCATATTCACCTCCCTCAGCACCCTCTATATGGGCCAGAAACAGTACGGGCTGGCCTATCTGTGGGGCAAGGTGAGCGAGTCGTTTCAGGATAGCCCCGAGGTCTCAGCCAAGCGTTTTGGCATCTACCACACCCTGAGCAAGACAGAGCAGGATGGCTACGATGTGCGGGCGGCCGAAATTGTCGAGCAGCTCAAGCATGGCAACTACCGGCCCTGAGGCAGTGATGACGATGCTCTCCCCGGCCAGCTGCTGGCCCAATCCGTTCGATCTCTCTTTCATTCATGGCGAGGTACGTACCGATGGCCGCACCCTGGAGCGCCTCACGGTGCGTGCCGTAGTACTCCATGGCGACGAGTTGCTGCTGGTTCACTCCCGGGTTAACGGTGATCTGATGTTTCCTGGCGGCGGCGTTGAAGCGGGGGAAAACCACCATGTGGCGCTGGCCCGCGAGCTGAAGGAGGAGTGCGGTGCCGAGTTGCTGGAAGTAGGGACCCTGCTTGGCGAGACCCGGGAATACCGCGCCGCCCGCGAGCCGGGGTTCGATGCCTACTGCATCCGCTCGCTCTACTACTTGTGCCGGATTGGTGATCAACTGGTGGAGCCACAGCCACAGCCCTACGAGATCCGCCTTGGCTTCGTGCCCGGCTGGTTTGCCCTCGACGAAGCGCTGCAGACCAACAAGACCCAGCTGGCGGGGCCCTGTCCCCAGTGGACGGCGCGAGAGACCCGGGTGCTGACCCAGTTGCAACGCTGGCATCAGCAGGGGGTCTTCGACCACGGCTGATGAGTAGATCAAGCTGCAACGGTCAGTGACACCAACAGAAAGAGCGCCAATAGGCGCTCTTTTTCATTGCGAGGGTGGCGGTTACTGGCCGCTCTATCGTGCGAGGTTACTTGACCTCTTCGCCCTTGGCTTGCAGATCCGCGTGATAGGAGGAGCGCACGAAAGGACCGCAGGCGGCGTGGGTAAAGCCCAGCTCCATGGCGACATCTTTCAGCTCGTCAAACTCTGCTGGCGGCACGTAGCGTTTGACCGGCAGGTGGTGGCGGCTTGGCTGCAAATACTGACCCAGGGTCAGCATGTTGACGCCGTGAGCGCGTAGATCCTTGAGCACCTCGACGATCTCTTCGTTGGTCTCGCCAAGGCCCATCATCAGACCGGACTTGGTCGGTACATGGGGGTGCATCTCCTTGATACGGCGCAGCAGCTCCAGCGACCACTTGTAGTCGGCACCCGGGCGAGCGACGCGATACATGCGCGGCGCAGTTTCCAGGTTGTGGTTGAAGACGTCCGGCGGCGTTTCGCGGAACACCTCCAGTGCCTGCTCCATCCGGCCACGGAAGTCCGGGGTCAGGATCTCGATGCGGGTCTGCGGGCTGTGCTCGCGGATCTCGCGGATGCAGTCGGCGAAGTGCTGGGCACCGCCGTCGCGCAGATCGTCGCGGTCCACCGAGGTGATCACCACATACTTGAGGTTCATCTCCTTGATGGTCAGCGCCAGCTTCTTCGGCTCTTCCGGATCGAGCGCCAGCGGGCGGCCGTGGGCCACGTCGCAGAAGGGGCAACGGCGGGTGCAGATGGCGCCCATGATCATGAAGGTGGCGGTGCCGTGGTTGAAACACTCCGCCAGGTTGGGGCAGGAGGCCTCTTCACACACCGAGTGCAGCTTGTTCTTGCGCAAGGTGCTCTTGATGTGTTCGATCTTCTGGCTGGAGGGGGGCAGCTTGATCCGCATCCAGTCCGGCTTGCGAAGGAGTTCTTCGTTGGGATCCGGCATGAATTTCACCGGGATCAGGGCCATCTTGTCGCCATCGCGCAGCTTGACGCCCGGCTCCATACGAACGGGTTTGCTCATGATTCACTCTCGGTGTTTGTTATTGTTTGGTAGCCAATCAGGCGGGCCAGCTCGGCCACCAGAATGGATTGCGCCTCGGCCACGCTTTGCGGGCCGCCCAGAGCGCTGGTCTGGGTCATGGCCATGCCCGCATAGCCGCACGGATTGATGTGCAGGAAGGGGGTCATGTCCATGTTGATGTTGAGGGCCAGCCCGTGGAACGAGCACCCCTTGCGGATGCGCAGACCGAGCGAGGCCAGTTTTGCCTCCATGCCAAGGTCATTTTTCACATAAACCCCGGGGGCATCGGCCTTGGCATAGGCCTGGATATCGCTTTTGGCGAGGGTGTTGATGATGGCTGTCTCCAGCGCGGTCACCAGCTCGCGAACCGAGAATTTGCAGCGGCGGACATCCACCAGTACGTAGAGCACCAGCTGGCCCGGGCCGTGATAGGTCACCTGACCGCCGCGATCGCTCTGCACCACCGGGATATTGCCCGGATTGAGCAGGTGTTCGGCCTTGCCGGCCTGACCCTGGGTGTAGACGGGATCGTGCTCGACCACCCAGAACTCGTCCGGGGTGTCGCTGGTGCGGTTGTCGGTGAAGGCTTTCATGGCGTCCCATACCGGCTGGTAGGGGCGGCGACCCAGCTGCCTGACAATCAGGCTGGACTGGGCGGGGATCTGGGATGACATGGCGTCCTCGCGGCGTGCTGCGGCCAAAAACAGTCGCCCCGCAGAACGGGGCGAGAGAGAAATTACAGTACGTATTTCACCAGCTCGATCTTGCCAAGGGCGTGGTACATCGCTTCGATGTGCTCTTTGCTCTGGGCAGTCACGGTCACGCGAACCGAGTGGTAATTGCCCTTGGAGCTGGGCTGGACTGTCGGGCTGTAGGTGCCGGGGGCGTGCTGCTGCAGCACTTCAACCACCATTTCCGGCAGTGCCGGGTCGGCAACGCCGAGTACCTTGAACGGGAATTTGCAGGGAAACTCCAGCAGTTCATCAAACTTGGTATTCATTTACTCACCTTTTGCGTCATCACCGGGATGACTTCATCTTGGATGGCTAGTGGCCGATGGCCCGTGGAGGCCGCCATTTCAAGTCTATATGGGCACGGCTCATAACTATATGGGCGCTGCCCGGACCGGGATCAAGGCCAGGATCGGTCAGACAAGGATGGAAGTGCTGCTTTTTACCACAAATCAGGGTAAGGCGGAACCTGCAGTTTACAGGGTTATTCACTGCCTTTGTCCGTCACAGACAGCAGCGGCGCCTGTTGGCGCCGCTGTTTGGTGAGGATTGTGCGTTGGATTACTTGAACCAGCTGGTGACCAGCAGTACCAGATAGTCCCACAGACGGCTCATCAAGCCACCTTCCTGCACCTCTTCCAGGGCAACCAGCGGCACCTGCTTGATCTCTTTGTCGCCCTGTTTCAGGAACACGGTACCGACGCGCTGCCCCTTGGCCAGCGGCGCTTTCAGTTCGCTGTCGAGCTGGAAGTCAGCCTTCAGGTTGTTGCCCTGACCGCGGGTGACCAGCACGGAGACATCTTTGTCGACGCCCAGTTTCACTTCCGGTTTGTCGCCCATCCAGATCTTCTGGGTGACCAGCTCGGTGCCTGCCTTGTACGGGGTCAGGCTCTGGAAGAAGCGAAAGCCGTAGGTGAGCAGTTTTTTGCTCTCGGCGGCGCGGGAGGCTTCGCTGCTGGCGCCCAGTACCACGGCGATCAGGCGCATGCCTTCGTTGTTGGTGGCAGAGGAGACCAGGTTATAGCCGACCTGGCTGACGTGGCCGGTCTTGATGCCATCCACTTGCAGGGATTGATCCCACAGCAGGCGGTTGCGGTTGTGCTGGGTGATGCCGTTGAAGACGAAGGATTTCTGGGAGTAGATCTTGTACTCCTCCGGCAGGTCGCGGATCAGCGCCTGACCCAGACGGGCCATGTCGTGAGCGGTACTGTAGTGACCTTCCGCATCCAGACCGTGCGGGTTCATGAAGTGGCTGTCGTTCATGCCGAGCTTGGCGGCCCAGCTGTTCATCAGGCTGGCGAAGGAGTCGGTGCTGCCCGCCAGGAACTCGGCCATGGCGACGCAGGCGTCGTTGCCGGACTGGATGATGATGCCCTTGTTGAGATCATCGACAGAGACCTGCTTGCCCACCTCGATAAACATCTTGGAGGAGTCGGAGTAGTTCTTGGACCAGGCGTTCTGGCTGATGGTCACCATGTCGGTGCGCTTGATGTTCCCCTTCAGCAGCTCCTGGCCGATGATGTAGGAGGTCATCATCTTGGTCAGACTGGCAGGCGGCAGACGCTCTTCGGCGTTCTGCTCGGCCAGCACCTGACCTGAGTAGTAGTCGATCAGAATATGGGCCTTGGCGGAGATCTCCGGCGCGGCGGGAACCACCATGGGCATGGCATTCGGGGTTGGTGTCGGCACCGGCGTATTGGCCTGGGCGGTTACGCTGATCAGTGAGGCCAGAAGAACTGAACGGGCAAATTTGGACATCTTGAAATTCCTGCGAGCCAGATGGGGATAAAATGCGGGCCTAACTATACCAGATGCGCCCGCAGGTTATAGCCCGAGATGGCGATCAGAACTGGTTTTTTATCCATCACTCCCTGTCATCACGCCATAAAACGACGTGATGACAGTGAGTAAGCGGTTAGTCACATCCGCGGCAAAAGGGGACGATCAGGGCACGATAAAGGCCTGTTCCAGTCCGCCCTGACGTACTTTTTCCAGCACACTTGCCTGCTGGTCGGCGGCGACCGGGCCAATCAGCACCCGGAAAATGGCGCCATGAGCATCGATCCGGTAAGGCACGCCGTAACGCTGGGTCATCACCTTGCCCATCGCCTCTGCCCGATCCCGGGAGCCGCTGGCCAGTACCTGGATCATCTTGCCATCACCACTGCTGGCGGGCGCTGCGGCCTTGGCCGGAGCTGACTTGACCGGTGCCGCTTTGGCGGGTGTGGCCGCGGGCGCCTTGACGGGAGCCGGATCGGCGGCGGGAGTGGTCATCGCCAGTGCGGTTGGTTCACCCAGGAAGCCATCTTGCGACAGCGTGCTGGAGGCCGCAGCCGGAGTGGTCGGAGTCATTTCGATGGGCTTCATTGGCTCCATGATCACCATCTGATCCGGAGTGTCGCTGATCAGCTCCAGCCGTACTCGGGCCTCACCGCTATCGACCATCTCCAGCTGCTTGGCCGCTGCGTAGGAGAGGTCGATCAGGCGCGGGCTGTTGAACGGGCCGCGATCGTTGACCCGCACTATGGTCTCCAGCCCGTTGTCCAGATTGGTGACCCGCACATAGCTCGGGATGGGCAGGTTGCGGTGGGCGGCACTGAACAGCTTGCTGTCCAGCACATCGCCGTTGGCGGTCTTCTGGCCGTCCAGATCCGGCGACAACCAGCTGGCGGTGCCCTCTTCGCTGTAGTGTTTGATGTCGCGCCACACCTCGTGCTTCTGCTTGCCGATCCAGTAGTCCCGGTTGCCGCTGGCACTCAGGGGCTCGGGGCGCGGAATGGCGCCGGTGGCTTGCGGGATCTCGATAACGGGTGGCTTGCTGACCGGTGCTTGCGGCTCGACGGGGGCGCTCTGTTCCGGCTGGCTGCTACAGGCGGCCAGCAACAAGCTCAGGCTGAGCGGGAGGAGTTTGTGACGAAGATGCATACGCTTCCTGAATGGCTTGGCTAAGTTGATACACCGCCATCGCATAGAGTGGGCTGCGATTGTAACGGGTGATCACATAAAAGTTATGCCGTGCGACCCAGTATTCCGGTCCATCGGCTTGGGCAAACGCCAGCAACTTGACCGGCGTCTGTGGGGCCAGCGGCGTGGCGAGCTCAATCCCTGCCGCCGCCAGTTCTGACCACTGTTGTGTTAACTCGGGCTCAGGCCTGAGTAGAGGTTCGACTGCCATCAACCCGATCTGGGCCGGTTCCACCACGGATTCGCCCCAGCGCCACTGGTGGCTGGCAAAATAGTTGGCCACGCTGCCGATGGCATCGACCGGGTTGGCAAACAGATCCCGCTTGCCATCCCCGTCAAAATCGACGGCGTAGTGACGGTAGCTGGAGGGCATGAACTGCCCCATCCCCATGGCCCCGGCATAGGAGCCCTTGAGGGCATCGAGTTGCCACCCTTCCTCTTTGGCCAGCACCACCAGCTGGGCAAACTCCTTGGCAAAGAAGTCGCTGCGCTCCGGGTAGTGGAACCCCAGGGTGTAGAGGCTATCGAGCACCGGATGGCGGCCCATCTGGCGACCGTAGAAGGTCTCGACTCCTATGATGGCTACGATGAGCGAGGCGGGCACCCGATAGGTCTGCTCCGCGCGGGCCAGCGTCTCGGCATGTTGTTGCCAGAACTGCTGGCCATCACGGATGCGATCAGGGGTAACAAACAGCGGCCGGTAGCGATGCCAGGGTTTGGCCTCCCACGGCTTGCTGATGGTGTCGAGCACCTCCTGCCGTAACTGGGCGCGGGCGACGGCAGCCTGCAACTCCGCCAGCGGCACCTGCTGCTGTTCGGCGAGCAGGGCCAACCGATCCGGCGCCACGGCGGCGGTCGCCATCGTGGTGGCGAGAGAGAGCAGCAATCCAACCCGTCTCATCAGGCGAGCAGTCTTCTATGAGTCTGGATGGACATCAGGATACCGAATCCGGCCATCAGGGTCACCATGGAGGTGCCGCCATAGCTCACCAGCGGCAGGGGCACCCCTACTACCGGCAAGATGCCGCTCACCATGCCCATGTTGACGAACACATAGACGAAGAAGGTGAGGGTGATGGCGCCGCCCAGCAGTCGCTCGAAGCTGTTCTGGGCCTGCATCGAGATAAACAGGCAGCGGCTGATGACGTAGAGGTAGAGCACCAGCAGCAGGGCAACCCCCACCAGACCGAACTCCTCGCTGAATACCGCGAAGATGAAGTCGGTATGGCGCTCGGGCAGGAACTCCAGCTGGGACTGGGTCCCTTGCAGCCACCCCTTGCCGAAGACGCCGCCGGAGCCGATGGCAATCTTGGACTGGATGATGTGATAGCCGCGGCCGAGCGGGTCTTTCTCCGGGTCGAGCAGCATCAGCACCCGCTGGCGCTGGTAGTCGTGCATCAGGAAGAACCAGAGTACCGGCATAAAGGCCAGCATCAGCAGGACCGCCAAGCCGATCAGCCACCAGCTGAGCCCCGCCAGGAAGATGACGAAGAAGCCGGAGGCGGCCACCAGAATGGAGGTGCCAAGGTCAGGCTGGGCGGCGATCAGCAGGGTGGGCAGCAGCACCATGATGAGGGCGATCACCACATGGCTGAACTTGGGGGGCAGCGAGTGGCGACTGAGCCAGGCGGCCACCATGATCGGCATGGAGAGCTTCATCACCTCGGAGGGCTGGAACTTCATAAAGCCCAGATCGAGCCAGCGCTGGGCCCCCTTGCCGATGTGGCCGAATACGTCCACCGCAATCAGCATCAGCACCACCACGGCGAACAGCGGCACCGACCAGCGGGCGTAGAGGGAGGGGGGCAGCTGGGCCAGGCCGATCATCAGGGCAAAGGCGAGACCGCCGCGCACCAGCTGGCGCACGATGGAGTCCATATCCTGACCGGAGGCGGAGTAGAGCACCACCATGGAGAGGGTCATCACGGCCAGCAGACCGAGCAGCAGGGGCAAGTCGATATGCAGCTTGTACCAGATGCTCTGCTGGCGGGCAGAATTACTCATTGGGAGCGACCTCACTCGGTTGGGACGGCTTTTCCGGTGCCGGTGGCAGTTGCGGATCAGGGGGCAGCAGATAGGCATCCAGCATCTGGCGAGCAACGGGGGCCGCATTGGTACTGCCACCACCGGCGTTCTCCAGCACCAGCGCCACGACTGCCTTGGGGGTTTCATAGGGGGCAAAGGCGACAAACAGGGCATTGTCGCGATGCTCTACCTTCATGGTTTTGGCGTTGTAGACCTGATTCTCTTTCATGTTGACCACCTGGGCGGTGCCGGACTTGCCTGCCGCCACATAGGGGGTGTTGGCAAAAGCGCGACGGCCGGTACCCTCGTGGCCGTTGATCACTCGCCACATCCCCTCCCGCGCCACCTGCCAGTAGCTGTCACTCTTGGTTTTGAGCGCCATGTTCGGGTTGATCGGTGCATCGACCACCCCCGCCTGGGAGGCGGTGCTCTTGAGCAGGTGCGGGGTCACATCGTGGCCATTTTGGGTCAGGATGCTGATCGCCTTGGCCAGCTGAATTGGCGTGGCGCTCCAGTAACCCTGACCGATACCGATGGAGATGGTGTCCCCCTGATACCAGGGCTGGCGCCAGCGGGCCATTTTCCAGTCACGGGATGGCATTACTCCCTTGGTCTCTTCATAGAGGTCGACGCCACTGTACTGACCGAAGCCGAACTTGGTCATGTAGCTGTGGATCTTGTCGATGCCGACCCGATAGGCGAGATCGTAGAAATAGGTATCTGCCGAGACCTCGATGGCGCGATAGACATCGAGCCAGCCGTGTCCCCAGCGACGCCAGTCGCGAAACTTCTTGGTGGTGCCGGGAATGGAGAAGCTCGGGCCGCCGAAATAGCGGTAGCCAGGGGTAATGGCCCCCTCGTTGAGCCCCATCACCGACATCATGGGTTTGACGGTGGAGGCGGGGGCATAGATGCCCTGAGTGGTGCGGTTCACCAGCGGCCGCGCGGGATCGTTGAGCAGCGCCGAGTAGTTGGCGCTGGAGATGCCGGTCACGAACAGGTTGGGGTCATAGCTCGGGCTCGACTCCATGGCGATGATGGCGCCGGTTCTCGGATCCATCATCACGATGGCGCCGCGCTGGCCGGCCAGCAGTTGCTGGGCCTTGAGCTGCATCCGGACGTCGATATTGAGGTAGATATCCTTGCCGGGAATAGGCGGCTGGAACTTGAGGGTGCGGACAATCCGGCCGCGGTTGTTCACCTCGACCTCCTGATAGCCCGCCACGCCGTGCAGCTCATCCTCGTAATACTTCTCCACCCCCTGCTTGCCGATATCCTTGGTGGCCGCGTAGTTGGCGAGTTTTTCTTCCTTCTCGAGGCGCTCCACGTCACGGGTGTTGATCTTGGCCACATAGCCCAAAGCGTGGGTGAGGGTGTCACCAAACGGGTAGTAGCGTTTGAGGTAGGCCTCGATGCTGGCGCCCGGGTAGTTGTGCTGGTTGACCGAGAAGAGGGCTACCTGATATTCGGTCAGCTTCTCGTAGAGGGGGACCGGCTTGAAGCGGCGCTGGCGCTTCACTTCGGCGAGGAACTTCTCCTTGGTGCCCTCTGGCAGACCCAGCAGGGTGATCAGCTGGTCGGCAGTTTTTTCGAGATCTTTGGTCTCTTCCGGCACAATTTCCAGACTGTAGACCGGGCGGTTTTCCGCCAGCAGCACGCCGTTGGCGTCATAGATGAGGCCCCGTGGTGGTGCCACCGGTACCACGCGGATACGGTTGGAGTTGGAGCGAGTCTGGTAGGTGTCGTAGGACTCGACCTGCAGATAATAGAGATTGCCCAGCAGCACCAACATCAGCACGACGATACCGATGTAGGCTACCAGGGTGCGCCGGAAGAACAGATTGCCCTCGGCACTGTGATCGCGCATTTCGATGCGTTGTTTCAGCATGCCTTTACCTCAAGACCCTTGGGGGCAATAAGAGCAGGAACTGCATTGTTCACTCTCTGTGATAGGGGTGAATATGAGAGGTGAGACTCCAGAGACGCATGGCTCACTCTCTATGATACGGATGATTGGTGGTGATGCTCCAGGCCCGATAGAGGCTCTCGGCCACCAGCACCCGCACCAGCGGATGGGGCAGGGTGAGCGGTGACAGTGACCAGCTCTGTTCGGCGGCAGCTTTGCACTCGGGGGACAAGCCTTCCGGCCCGCCTACCAGCAGGGCCACATCGCGGCCATCGAGTTTCCACGCCTCCAGCTGGGTCGCCAGCTGCTCCGTGGTCCAGGGCTTGCCCGGAATGTCGAGGGTGACGATGCGCGAGCGCCCCGCAGCCGCCAGCATGGCTTCCCCTTCCTTCTGCAGGATGCGCGGAATGTCGGCATTTTTGCCCCGCTTGCCTGCGCCAATCTCGACGAGTTCAAACGGCATGTCTTTGGGGAAGCGGCGACGATACTCTTCGAAGCCATGCTCTACCCAGGCGGGCATCTTGGTGCCCACCGCAATCAACTGGATCTTCATGGTCGTTACACTTGTGCCCTTATTGCGTATTCATTTGAGCGGCACCGCTCCACAGCTTTTCCAGTTGGTAGAAGTCACGGTGTTCATCCTGCATCACATGCACGATCACCGAGCCCATATCTACCAGCACCCATTCACCGCTCAGTTGTCCTTCCACGCTCAGCAGATCCAGACCCGCGTGGCGGGCCTCGCTGGCCAGATGGTGGGCAATGGCGCTGACGTGACGACTGGAGTTGCCGGAACAGATGATCATGGTGTCAGTAATGCTGGATTTGCCGCGTACATCGAGGGTGATGATATCGCGGCCTTTCATGTCATCGATCTTGTCGATGATAAAGGCATGCAATTCTTGGCCTTGCAATGAGTCTCTCCTGTATTCCGGCGCGCAGCGTTTGCGTCAGGGCGGCGGATTATATCATGGTCACTCCCGTTTCCCATCGGGTGGGGCGGGATTACGACAGGGGCTAGCGGCGGTTGGCGCGGTAGAGCCCCTGTTGATCAATATAGTGCGCAACCGACTCGGGCAAGAGGTAGCGGGTGTCTTGCCCCCCATCCAGCAAGGCCCGCAGTCGGGTGGCTGACAGTTCGATGGGCTGGTTGTCCGCCAGCCAGATATGACCGGCCAGACGCTGATGCAGCGCGTTGGCATCCGTGGTGTGATGGCGCGCCAGCAGCTGCGCCACCTCGGCCGGATAATCCGGTTGCCAGCCCGGCCGTACGCTCACCACCAGATGGGCATGGTCGAGCAGCTCCTGCCAGCGGTGCCAGCTTGGCAGACTCAGCAGGGAATCCATCCCCATCAGAAAACAGAGTGGCGTATCGGGCAGTTCATGACGCAGCTCGATCAGGGTATCGATGGTGTAAGAGGGCTTGTTTCGTCTCAGCTCCCGCTCATCTACCACAAAGTGGTGGTTCTCCGCCGCCGCCAGTTTGACCATGGCAAGGCGCTGTTCGCTCGAGCAGAACGGATTGGCACGGTGGGGCGGGATATGGTTCGGGATCAGCCGCATCTCGGCCAGCCCGAGGGCATCGCGCGCCTCGATGGCCGGGCGCAAATGGCCGATATGGATAGGATCGAACGTGCCCCCCAGCAGGCCAATGGGCGCCTTCAGCACGGGCTGCTCTCCATCACCAGCGGCAGCGGGGTGCCATCACGAAAGCCGAGGGCAATGGTCTGCAGCATCAGCCAGGCCTGCTCGCTATCGAAGCGGCGCTGGGCATCGTCCAATTGTGCCATCAGTTGCCACAGTTGCTGCAACTTGGCAAATGGCAGTCGGGTCAGCGCTTGCTGAATGAGCTGCTGGCGGCTCTGCCAGATGCGCAGGCGGCTGAAGTGCTCCCCCAGCGGCTGGCCGTTTCGCATCGCCAGCGACAGCTCGGTCAGCTGCTCCAGCTCGCGGCAAAGGGTCCAGGCCAGCATCCCCGGCTCGGTACCTTCGGCCCGCAGGGCGGCCAGAATGCGCTGGGCCCGGTTCACCTTGCCCTCCAGCAGGGTATCGACCAGCTGGAACGGGGTGAAGTGGGCGTGGCGGATAATGGTCTCTTGCAGATAGGTGACGCTGATGGGCTGGGGCGGCGAGAGCAGGGTCAGCTTCTCGATCTCCTGGCTGGCGGCCAGCAGGTTGCCTTCGTAGGAGTGGCACATGAAGTTGATGGCATCCGGCAGCGCCTTGAGGCCGAAACGCGAAAAACGGGCGCTCATCCAGCGCGGGAAGAACTTGGGCTCCGGATGGTTGACCGGCACATAGGTGCCAATCTGGTAGAGCTTGTCGAACCAGGCTGCCTTCATCTGGGTCTGGTTGAGGCGACCGCCACTCAGCACCAGCAGCAGGTCGGGATGAAGCTGCTTGCCGATTTCGCTGATACGGGCGGCCAGATCCTTGTCCACCTTGGCGGGCAGCTCCAGCTCGATGATCTGGCGGGCGGAGAAGAGGCTCATGGCCTGACAGGCATCGTAGACCTGATTCCAGTCCAGCCCCTGTTCCACCACGAAGGTGTGGCGCTCATCGAAACCCTGCTTGCGGGCGACCTGACGGATGGCATCGATGGCCTCCAGTCGCAGCAGTGGCTCGTCGCCAAAAACGAGATAGCAGGGCCGAAGCCCTGCTTTGAGGTGGTCACCAAATTGTTCCGGGTAGATCCGCATCAGAAGCTGACCTGACTCAACTGCCGGATCACCTGATTGGCCGCCTGCTCCTGCATCTCGCGGTTGAGCTGCTCCTGCTCACGAGAAGAGGCGAGCGCTGCATCCGGTTTGTTGAGGAAGCTGCGGTTGAAGTTGATGGGGAAGACCTGAGTCGGCTTGCCCGGTACCGAGATGGTGAACTGGGTACCAAAGCCCAGCACATATTCGGTGTCCGTCCCCAGCGCGTTGACCGAGGCGACCTGACTGGTGCTGCCTACGCCGCCCAGAGTGAGCACCGGAATGCCCTCCTTGTCGGCCAGGGTCACGCCAGAGGCCTTCAGGCGGGTGGTAACCATCCGGTAGAAGTCGCTCTTGTTGTCGCCCACGACCTTCATGGTCATCAGCTCGCTCGGAATGCCGTTGCCGCGCATGTGAAAGCCGCAGCCTTGCAGCAGCAGACCAGCCAGCACGATGGCCATCCAGCGGGTGAAGATGGTGCCCATAGAAAATCCTCTTTGCATTAAGGGAAAGCGGCGGGCGCAGGGCCCGCCGTTATCATCCGTTTGCTGTCACAGATTGGCAATGATCAGTTGGTAACCAATCAGTTGGCCGCCAATTAGTTAGCGACAATATTGAGCAGCTTGCCAGGTACATAGATCACCTTGCGCACGGTCAGACCGTCGGTGAACTTCTGCACGGAGGCATCGGCCATCGCCAGCTTCTCGACGTCGGCCTGGCTGATCTCGGCCGGCACGGTCAGCTTACCGCGCATCTTGCCGTTGATCTGCACCACCACCAGCTTCTCGGTCTCGACCATGGCCGCTTCATCGGCCACCGGCCAGGCTGCGTGATCGATGTCGTTGCCCTTGCCCAGCATCTTCCACAGCTCGAAGCCGATGTGCGGAGTGATGGGGTAGAGCATGACTACCACAGCTTCCAGCGCTTCCTGCATCAGGGCGCGGTCCTGCTCGTCGTTGCCCAGCTTGGATAGATTGTTCATCAGCTCCATGATGGCGGCGATGGCGGTGTTGAAGGTCTGACGGCGACCCACGTCATCACTCACCTTGGCGATGGTCTTGTGCAGTTCACGGCGTACCGCTTTCTGCTCGTTGGTGAGAGCAGCCACATCCAGCGCGGCAACGGCGCCACCGGAAACGTGTTCGAAGGTGACGCGCCACAGGCGACGCAGGAAGCGCTGGGCCCCCTCTACGCCGGAGTCGGACCACTCCAGCGTCATCTCGGCCGGAGAGGCGAACATCATGAACAGACGGACGGTATCGGCGCCGTAACGCTCGACCATCAGCTGCGGGTCGATGCCGTTGTTCTTGGACTTGGACATCTTGGTCATGCCGGAGTGCATTACCTCACGACCTTCGTTGTCGATGGCCTTGGTGATGCGACCCTTTTCGTCACGCTCTACCTTGACGTCGGTCGGGCTGACCCAGACGTTGCCGCCCTTCTCGTCTTTGTAGTAGAAGGCGTCGGCCAGCACCATGCCCTGGCAGAGCAGGCGCTTGAACGGCTCGTCGCTGTTGACCAGACCGGCGTCACGCAGCAGCTTGTGGAAGAAGCGGGCATAGAGCAGGTGCATACAGGCGTGTTCGATACCGCCGATGTACTGATCCACCGGCAGCCAGTGGTTGGCAGCCGCCGGATCCAGCATGCCCTTGTCGTAGTCCGGGGAGCAGTAGCGCGCGTAGTACCAGGAGGACTCCATAAAGGTGTCGAAGGTATCGGTCTCGCGGAACGCTTCCTGACCGTTGTAAGTGGTTTTGGCCCACTCGGCGTCAGCCTTGATCGGGCTTTGGATACCATCCATCACCACATCTTCCGGCAGCAGCACCGGCAGCTGGTCTTCCGGCGTCGGCACTACGGTACCGTCAGCCAGGGTCAGCATCGGGATGGGGGCACCCCAATAACGCTGACGGGAGACACCCCAGTCGCGCAGACGGTAGTTGACGGTGCGTTTGCCCTTGCCGAGCCCTTCCAGCTTGCTGGCGATGGCATCGAAGGCGCCCTGGAAGTCGAGACCGTCGAACTCGCCAGAGTTGAACAGCACGCCCTTCTCGGTGTAAGCCGCTTCGCTCACGTCGACGTCGCCATCAACCGGCTTGATCACCGCCTTGATGTCGAGGCCATATTTGGTGGCGAACTCGAAGTCACGCTGGTCGTGGGCCGGAACCGCCATCACGGCGCCAGTGCCGTAGTTCATCAGCACGAAGTTGGCGACCCAGACCGGTACCTTGCGGCCATCCAGCGGGTGAATGGCATAGAGGCCGGTGGCCATGCCCTTCTTCTCCATGGTAGCCAGTTCCGCTTCGGCGACCTTGGTGTTCTTGCACTCTTCGATGAAGGCGGCCAGCTCCGGATTGTTCTGGGCTGCTTGCAGCGCCAGCGGGTGACCGGCAGCGATACCGACATAAGTCACGCCCATGAAGGTGTCCGGACGGGTGGTGTAGACCTCCAGCTGCTCAGCCTGACCCTCGATGGCAAAGCTGATGTTGACCCCTTCGGAGCGGCCAATCCAGTTGCGCTGCATGGTCTTGACCATCTCCGGCCAGCCTTCCAGATTGTCGATGTCGTTGAGCAGCTCTTCAGCGTAGTCGGTGATCTTGATGAACCACTGGGGGATCTCTTTCTGCTCCACCGGGGTATCACAGCGCCAGCAGCAGTTGTCGACCACCTGCTCGTTGGCCAGCACTGTCATGTCGTTCGGGCACCAGTTGACGGAGGAGGTCTTCTTGTAGACCAGACCCTTCTCGTAGAGCTTGGTGAAGAACCACTGCTCCCAGCGGTAGTAGTCCGGCTTGCAGGTGGCGATTTCACGATCCCAGTCATAACCCAGACCCAGCATCTTCAGCTGGTTCTTCATGTATTCGATGTTTTCGTAGGTCCAGGGGGCCGGCGCTGTGTTGTTCTTGATGGCGGCGTTTTCCGCCGGCAGACCGAACGCATCCCAACCGATGGGTTGCAGCACGTTCTTGCCATTGAGGCGTTGATAACGGGAGATCACATCACCTATGGTGTAGTTGCGAACGTGCCCCATGTGTAGACGACCAGACGGATAGGGGAACATGGAGAGGCAGTAGAACTTCTCTTTGTCTACTTTTTCCACGGCCTTGAAGGTTTTCTTGGCATCCCAGTGCTTCTGCACTGCTGGTTCGATTGATTGGGGAACGTATTGCTCTTGCATTGGTGACATCCGGATCTGTGAAATGAATAGATAAATCAGCTGGGAAATCGCAATAGAATACCCATATCCTGCGGCGGCAACAACCGCCAGCATCCGTCAAGCCTGAAGCCGGGCCAGAAAGGGATTTAGCAGAGGAGTAACAGCCATGGACAAACGTCAAAAAGGGTATGAAACCTTCATTGCCGAACTGCAAAAGCAGTGGCAAGAGACAGAGCAGTTCCAGGGGGAGCGCCTCAACCGGATGATTGCCAAGGTGCAGGCCTATCTGGAGGCAGCAAGTGACCTCACTCAGGACGAGCTGGCGCTGATCGCCGAGTATGTGAAGCGGGATCTGGGCAACTATGACGAGGGGCGCCATGACGATAGTGCGCAGATTGAAGAGTCTGCCTTTATGTTGGCCCTGAAAGACACAGCCTGGTCCTGGCTGGCGGATGTGACCGACCGCGCCCAGGTGGAGTGGCGCGAGCTGGCCGACGAGCTGGAGCATAAGGGTGTTTACGAAGCGGGTGACTGGGTAGGGCTCGGGGTCATGGTGTGCGACCAGTGTGGCTGGCGCCATACCGTGCTGCATCCCCAGCAGCTCGATACTTGCCCCGAATGCGGCTGCGCCGAGTATCATCGCGAGCCGCTCTCGCCCTGAGTCATGCCATCAAGGCGGACGAGATAACGAGCAAAAAGGCGCCATCAGGCGCCTTTTTCTTACTTGCAGGTTTCGTCGGGGCGTTTACTTGCCTGCGACGGAGAGGCCACCAAAACGGATAAGCGGGGAGTAGAAGCCCTTGCCGTCGTTGTGGTGCAGGGTATCCCCGACCGCTTCCAGCTCGCCCAGCAGGCGGTAGAAGTTGCCTGCTACCGTGATGCCGCGCACCGGCTGCAGTCGCACCCCATCGCGGCAGAGGAAGCCCGACGCGCCAAACGAGAAGTCGCCGCTCACCGCATCGGCACCCGAATGCAGGCCATCCAGCTTGACCAGCTCCAGATAGTCGCCGCTCTGCACTTCCGCTTCGCAGTGGGGGCCCGCGCCAAACACCAGATGGCGAGCGGTCACATCGAGGGCGCTGCGGGCACCGCGAGCGGCCGAGCCGTTGCTGGCGACGCCAAAGTGGTGGGCAGTGGCGCTGTTGTGGAGCAGGGTCTTCAGCTCCCCTTCGCCAATCAGCAGCAGATCAGAGCTGGCCGCCCCCTCGCCATCAAACGCCTTGATGTTCATGCCGCCCGGCATATAGACCCGGCTCTCCAGAGTAAGCCAGCGTGACGCTACGCTTTGGCCGACCTTGCTGCGCCAGGGGTTGATCCCTTGTTGGGCCCACTTGCCCGACAGCACCCCCTGAAAGCAGCCAAACAGGCTGGCGAAGCAGTTGGTGCTAAAGATGACGCTGTAGCGACTGCTCGGCACCGCTTCACCGGGCAGCAGACCATCGGCGATGGCGTAGATTTGCTCGATCAGGGCCTGACTGTTCAGCTCGTCGAAGCGACGGCCATACTGGCCCTGCGAGTGCATCGACTGGCGGCCATCCCGTTCCACCAGCGCCGAGGTGTAGCAGCCGACGCTGAACTCGCCGTGCTGGCAGAGGGTGCCCTGACTGTTGGCGAGCCAGAGCTGGCTCTCCCCTTCGAAGAAGCTGTTGTAGGGAGCGCCGCTCACATCGGGCATGGCCAGCATGTCAGATTCCAGGCGCAGGGCCAGAGCGATCTTCTCCTCAACCGGCGTGGTATCGGGCTGGTTGATCTCGGCGCAATCTGTGGTGATCCGGCTATTGGCCACCGAGATGCGCTGATCCGGGTCAACCTTGGCAAAGCGGCTGGCATCGAGCGCATCCTGCAGCATTGCATCCAGCGCCAGCTCATCGAGGGATTCCGAGTAGGCGATGCCGACCCGACCCTCTTTTATCAGGCGAATACCGAGTTGCTGGCTGCTGGTGACCTTGTATTCACCCAGCTCGCCCTTGTCTGCCTTGAGGGAGAAGGCCTTCTCCTGATTGGCGATGATGTCTGCCTCGGCGCCGAGGTCGGTCACTTTATCCAGCAGGCGGGTGAGCAGTTGGTTCATGTCGAGTTGGCTCATCAGGCGTTCCCTCCCACCAGGATATTGTCCACTTTCAGCGCCGGCTGGCCCACCGAGGTGGGCACCGAGCCCGAGACCGAGCCGCACATACCGGCGGCCAGCGCCAGATTGCGGCCCACCATGGAGATCTCTTTCAGCACCTGCGGGCCGGTACCGATCAGGGTGGCTGATTTGAGCGGTCTGGTGATTTTGCCGTGCTCGATGAGGTAGGCCTCCTGCACATTGAAGTTGAACTCGCCGGTGCCGGGCTGTACCGAGCCGCCCCCCATCTTCTTGGCGTAGATGCCGTGCTCCACCGTGGCCAGCATATCGTCGAGGCTATGGTTGCCCGGTTCGATATAGGTGTTGCGCATGCGCGAGGTGGGGGCGTACTTGTAGGATTCGCGCCGCCCGGAGCCGGTGCGGGCGTAACCGGTCTTGAGGGCGCCCATTCTGTCCACCAGAAAGCCGGTCAGTACCCCGTCCTTGATGAGCTGGGTATGCTGGGTCGCCATCCCCTCGTCATCGACGTTGATGGAGCCCCAGGCGTTGCCTTGCAGTCCCTCGTCCACCGCATTGACTACCGGATTGGCGATAAGCTGGCCCATCTTG
Source organism: Aeromonas sp. FDAARGOS 1411 (assembly GCF_019047125.1). NCBI lineage: Bacteria > Pseudomonadati > Pseudomonadota > Gammaproteobacteria > Aeromonadales > Aeromonadaceae > Aeromonas > Aeromonas sp. FDAARGOS 1411. The sequence goes on from NZ_CP077214.1 coordinate 151,682, forward strand.
TCGTGGAACACCGACGCCTTCTTGGCCACCGAGGTAGTCTCCAGCAGGTGGCCGCACGCTTCGTGGAAGATGACGCCGCCAAAGCCGTTCTCCATGATGACCGGCAGGGTGCCGCTCGGGCAGGGGGCAGCCCCCAGTTTCACCAGTGCCTGACGGGTGGCGGTGAGGGCCAGCTCGCGCGGATCGATGCGATCGGCATGCTCCCAGCCCATCAGGGCGCCGGGGGCCTCGTAACCGACGCTCTGCTCGCTCCCTTCCATGGCGATGGTCTGGGCCATGATGCGGTTGTAGTGGCGGCGATCGGCCACTTGCACCCCTTCGCTGTTGAAGATCTCCACCTCCTGCTCCCAGCCCAGCACATTGCCGGAGAACTGGCTCACCTTGTCGCTCTCGGCGCGGGCCGCCGCATCCATGGCGTGCAGATAGGCGATCTTCTGCTCCAGCAGCTTGTCTGCAGAGAGCGGCAGCGCCACCGGGTTGCGATCGCTCAGGCGGGTGAAATCGAAGGCGGTGGCGGTCACCACGGGGTCGCGGCGGTCTTTGGCCGCCAGCAGGGTGACGATGCGCAGCAGTTCGTCGCGGCTGGCCAGATTGGTATAGCCGTAGAGCACCTTGTGGCCGTAACAGAGGCGTACGCCGATGCCGAAATCGAGGCCGCCGCTGATGTTCTCTATCTGGCTGGAGAGCAGGCTGAGCTGGCTGCGGCGCTTGCGCTCGACAAACAGCTCGGCAAAATCGGCACCCAGCGCCAGCGCGTGATCGAGCACGTCACGGGCGATGGAGGGGGCCAACAGGGAGAATGGAGTCATAGAATATCCTTTTCTGGTCTGTCCGTTTGCTTCCGACATCCGGCTCTGATTGTTATGGGATGTCGAGTCCATTGTTGCAGACCAGCACAAAAAAGTCGCTATAGCGTCATGCAATGATACCGATTGAGAAAATCGGTGCGATAACTGCGCCCGGCGGCCAGGGCCAGGCGCTCAGGGTCGTTTTGCCAAAACGTGGGAAAGATCAGAGCAGGGCGTGAATTTCGCTCAGGATCTGCTCGACCCACTGCTCGATGCGCGGATCGGTCTGGTCATATTGGTTGGCATCATCGAGGGCCAGCCCGACGAAGTGACGGCCATCATCGATCAGTGCCTTGGAGGCATCGAATTCGTACCCTTCGTTGGGCCAGTAGCCCACCAGCTTGACCCCTTTTGGCACCAGCTGATCGTGCAGCATGCCGAGGGCGTCCTGGAACCATTCGCCATAACCGAGCTGATCGCCGAGGCCAAACAGGGCCACGATGCGCCCCTCCAGATGGAGGTCGGCGATATCTTCCCAGCGGGACTCCCAGTCCTCCTGCAGTTCGCCAAAATCCCAGGTGGAGATGCCGAGGATCAGGATCTCGTAATCCTCCATCCGGCGCAGGGAGACATCCTTGATATTGTGAATATCCACCAGCTCGGGGCCGATGAGGGCGCGGATCTTCTCGGCTGCCATCTCGGTGTAGCAGGTGGTGGAACCGTAAAACAGACCAATCTTCATCGCTCTTCTCTCTGTTGGCGCTTTCTCGCTTGCTTTTGGCGCGTTCTCGCATGCTCGTGTGGGCAGCGCCATGTTGGCAACACGATGGGTAACGTAAGGGGAGGGCGCCAGTCTAGCAGATTGCCATTCGACCTTCACCGCCCGGCAAGGGGCGTGGCAAACGTGCCTTATCTTTCCAATGAAAGTGCCTTGTCTTTCCAAGGAGTTGGCGCGTTACAATGGGCCATCTTTCCCCTGATTGCAGCGCACCATGAGCAAGCCCGATCCACATCCCCTGATTGAACCCTTTCTCGACGCCCTCTGGCTGGAGCGGGGATTGTCTGACAACACGGTCAGCTCCTATCGCAGCGATCTGGAGAAGTTCTCCCTCTGGCTCGACGAGCAGGGGAGCTCGCTGCTGCTGGCGGGGATGGACGAGATCCAGCACTACCTCGCCTGGCGGGTCGATCACCAGTTTGCGGCGAGCAGCACCGCCCGCTTTCTCTCGGCCCTGCGTCGTTTTTACCAGTATCTCAACCGCGAGAAGCTGCGCAGCGACGATCCGACCGTGCTGCTGGAGGGGCCCAAGCTGCCGAAAAAACTCCCCTCAGATTTAAGCGAAGCGGAAGTGGAGGCACTCTTGAGTGCGCCGCTGGTGGATGACCCGCTGGAGCTGCGGGACAAGGCGATGCTGGAGCTGCTCTACGCCACCGGCTTGCGGGTCTCCGAGCTGGTGGGGCTCACCGCCGAGCATGTCAGTTTGCGGCAGGGCTTGGTGCGGGTTATTGGCAAGGGTAACAAGGAGCGGTTGGTGCCGATGGGCGAGGAGGCGATGCACTGGCTGGAGCGTTACTACCGCGAGGCCCGCACCCTGCTGCTGGGGGGCACCAGCTCGGATGTGGTATTTCCCTCCAAGCAGGCCCGTATGATGACCCGCCAGACCTTCTGGCACCGCATCAAGCTTTACGCGCAGCGGGCCGGGATTAACGGCGAGCTATCCCCCCATACCTTGCGCCACGCCTTTGCCACCCATCTGCTCAACCACGGCGCCGACCTGCGGGTTGTGCAGATGCTGCTGGGTCACGCGGATCTTTCCACCACCCAGATCTACACCCATGTGGCCAACGAGCGACTCAAGGCGCTGCACGGGGAGCACCACCCCAGAGCCTGAGTGGCTGGCCTCCCAAAAACAAAAAACCGCCAGCAGGCGGTTTTTTTATCTCTACACGACAGGAGATGGCGCTTATTTCCCTTGCTGGGATTTCAGCAGATCACGGATCTCGGTCAGCAGCTCCTGATCCTTGGTCGGGCCTGCCGGGGCGGCGGCTTCCTCTTCCTGCTTCTTCTTCAGGGTGTTGATGGCCTTCAGTCCCATGAAGATGGCAAAAGAGATGATCAGAAAGTCGATGATGGTCTGGATGAACTTGCCATAGGCGATAACTACGGCGGGTGTTGTACCTTCTGCGGCCTTCAGGGTGACCGCCAGGTCGCTGAAGTCCACGCCGCCCAGGATCAGGCCGATGGGCGGCATGATCACGTCACCGACAAAAGAGGAGACAATTTTGCCGAAGGCGGCACCAATGATGATACCGACCGCCATATCGATGACGTTGCCGCGGGCGGCAAAGGCTTTGAACTCTTGAATCAGACTCATTATTTCCTCCGAAATTAAACAAGATAGCGCGTTGATTACCCTTGCCAAAGGGCGAACTCTTGTCAGGAAAAACAGAGGCTAAGCCGCGTTATTCCTGTCGTCCTGACTAGCTTGCGGGCGTTATGAGTCCTTGGCAATCGGGGGGAGCCATTTTTTTGGTACAAAGTGATATTAATTTTTTGGTAAGTAGCTGGTTGAATGATGAGCTGTGCTGCTGTAGTTTGCTGGGTCGATTCATTCATACCACGTGAGTAAACAAGTGAAGTATTTACTACTGGGAATGATGCTTTTGTGCACATTTGCTGCCAGAGCGGGGATGGATACCCAAGCCTTGAAACAGACCATCACGGCCCGGCTAGGGGTCCCCGTCTATCTGGTTGAACCGACCCCGATCGCGGGGTTGTATATGCTGGGCACCTCGCAGGGGGTGCTCTACAGCGATGCCAAAGGGGATTATGTGGTGCAGGGGGTCATGCTGGATATGACCCGCGACATGAAGAACCTGACCATCTCGGGTATGCGCGAGCAGCGCCGACTTGGCTTGGCACAGGTGGCCCATGCCCCCATCGTGCTCAAGGCCCGGGATGAGCGTCACCGGGTTGCGCTGTTTCTCGGTGAGCAGGATGCCAAACGTCGTCAGCTCTCCGGCACCTTGCAACACCTGCAGGCATCCGGGGTGAGCGTGGCTCTCTATCCGGTGATTGATCACGCCGAACGGGCCGCCGACTGGTGCAGCGATCCCCTGCTGCAAAATGATCCGTTAAAAGCCTATTTGCCTCAAACGGCATGTAGTGAGACCCTTATCCAAAATATTGGCCTGAGCCAATGGTTGGGGGTCAAGGTACTGCCGGCCTGGGTCTCCTCCGACGGGGATCTGGTGCGCGGGTATCAGAGCCCCGAACAGCTGCTCAAGATACTGGATCATATTGATGTCCCTGCAAATCCGTCGTCGTCCGCGAGTTGATGATTCCCATCTGCCTGCCACCTTGCATCCCCTGCTTCGCCAAATCTTCGCCAGTCGTGGCGTAGAGGATCCCGCCCTGCTGGAGCGCAGCGCCAGCCAGCTGTTGCCGCCCCAGCGCCTCTATGGCATGGAACAGGCGGTGCCGCTGCTGGCGGATGCCCTGACTGCCCAGAAACGGATCCTTATCGTCGGTGACTTCGACTGCGACGGCGCCACCAGCTCGGCGCTGTGTGTGCTGGCCCTGCGCGCCATGGGCGGTCGCCACATCGATTTTCTGGTGCCCAACCGCTTCGAGTTTGGCTACGGCCTCACCCCCGAGATCGTCGAGCTGGCGGTGGCCCGTGGCGCCGAGTTTCTAATCACGGTGGATAACGGCATCTCCAGCATCGCCGGGGTGGCGGCTGCCAAGGCGGCCGGCATGCAGGTACTGGTTACCGATCACCATTTGCCGGGTCAGGAGCTGCCTGACGCCGATGCCATCGTCAACCCGAACCAGCGCGGTTGCGACTTCCCCTCCAAGTCGCTGGCCGGGGTGGGGGTGGCCTTCTACCTGATGGCGGCCCTCAACACCCATCTGCGTCAGCTCGGCTGGTACGAACGGCAAGGGTTGCGAGCCCCCAATGTGGCGGATTACCTCGACCTGGTGGCCCTCGGCACGGTCGCCGATGTGGTGGCGCTCGATGGCAACAACCGCATTCTGGTCCATCAGGGCTTGCAGCGGATCCGGGCCGGGCGCTGTCGCCCCGGCATTCAGGCGCTGGTGGATGTGTCGGGCCGCGATGGTCGTCGCCTCACCGCCGCCGACCTCGGTTTTGCACTGGGGCCACGCCTCAATGCGGTGGGTCGCCTCGATGACATGTCCCTCGGGGTCGCCTGTCTGCTCTGCGATGATCTCAATCTGGCGCGCCAGCTTGCGGCCGAGATGGACAGCCTCAATCAGGAGCGCAAGGAGATTGAGCAGGGGATGCAGCAGGAGGCCCTCGCCACTCTGGAGCAGATCCGGTTTCGCGATGGCGAGGTGCCGTCGGGCATAGTGCTGCACCGCAACGAGTGGCATCAGGGGGTGGTGGGGCTGGTGGCCTCCAAGGTGAAGGAGAAGTACTACCGCCCGGTCATCGCCTTTGCCGAGAGCAGCGAGACCGAGCTCAAGGGCTCCGGCCGCTCCATCCCCGGGGTGCACCTGCGCGATGCACTGGAACTGCTCGATACCCGCTATCCGGGCCTGATGGGCAAGTTTGGCGGCCATGCCATGGCGGCGGGGTTGACCCTGCCCAAGGCCAACATCGAGGCGTTCGGTCGGGCCTTTGAGGCGGTCATCAGCGAGCTGGTGACACCGGAGCTTTTGACCGGGGTGCTGCTCACCGATGGCGAGCTGCTGCCGGACGAGCTCACTCTCGAGCTGGCGGAGCTTATTCGCGCCTCCGGCCCCTGGGGTCAGGCCTTCCCCGAGCCGCTGTTCGACGGCGAGTTCGTGCTGGTGCAGCAGCGGTTGGTGGGGGAGAAGCACCTCAAGATGATGCTGACAACCGATTCCGGTCACGCGGTGGATGCCATCGCCTTTGGCGTCGATCTCAAGCGCTGGCCCGATGCCTCGGTCAAGCGGGTGCGGCTTGTCTACCGGCTCGATGTCAACGAGTGGCGCGGTAACCGCAGTGTGCAACTGCTGGTGGAGCATCTGGAGGCGGCCGGTCTCTGAGCCGGTAGCATAGCTGCTCTATCGCCGCTTTATCACAGATAGCGCTGACAACGGCCATCCTCGGGTGGCCGTTTTTGTTGGCGGATCTCTGGAAAAGGGCGTTGACCTGTCTATAGCTTCACAGTTTAAGCTCGTCTCTATCGGGTCACCTGAGGGCCCGCACCGTGAGTGATTGCCATGAAAATATCCGAACTGGCCCGCCGCTGCGGCCTCGCCCGCTCCACCCTGCTCTATTACGAGAAGCTGGGGGTGATTGCTGGTACCCGGGCCGCCAACGGCTATCGCCACTATGACGAGGGGGATCTGCAGCGACTGCAGATGGTGCAGGCCCTGCAGGCAGGTGGTCTCAGCCTCAAGCAGTGCCTCGCCTGTCTGGCTGGCGAGATAGATCAGGCGGCATTGCAGGCCCGAGTCAGGGAGCTGGATGAGGAGCTGGTGCGGATGCAGCGCGCTCGGGATCTGCTGGCGGACTTGGCAGGGCTGCGCCCGCGCTCCGGTGAGGAATTCAAGGCCTGGCAGCTGCAACTGCAGCGCGAGGCACCGGAGGCCTACTTCGCGTGGGTGATGAAACAGGGTTTTAGCGAGAAAGCTCGCTACCACTTGCAATGGTTGAGCAAAGACATGAATGAACATGATCGTTACATCAAGGACTTTATCCAGCTGCTGGATGGCATGAGTTACTGGGGGCCGGGGGATCGCGCCTTCACTCAGCAGCAGTTTGCCGCCTTGCCCATCCGGCCGCGCCGGATCCTCGACATGGGCTGCGGGCGCGGGGCTTCAACCATGGCGCTGGCGCAGGTGACTGATGCCGACATTGTGGCCATCGATCTGGAAGAGGAGGCGCTGGCCGCCGTGGCGCACTCCGCCCGTGCGGCAGGCTTTGAGCATGTCTCCACCCTCTGCGCCAACATGGCGGCATTGCCGGACGATCTGGCCCCGGCCGACCTCATCTGGGCAGAGGGGAGCGCTTACGTGATGGGGGTTGCCAATGCACTGAAGGCGTGGCGTCCGCTGCTCGCGAGCCCGCAGGCTTGCATCGTGCTGAGTGATGCGGTCTGGCTGACCGATAACCCGCCCGAGGAGGCATTGGCATTCTGGCAGCAGGATTATCCCGCCATGCAGACGCTGGCGGGCCTGCTTGAGACGATACAAGCGGCAGGCTACCGCTGCCTGTCACACACTCCCTTGCCGATGAGCGCCTGGAACAACTATCTGGACCCTATCGAGGTCAATCTGGTGCGCTATCGAGACGAGCTGGGGGAGAGTGCTGCCTGGCAGGACTTGAGCCGGGAAGTGGCCATCCACCGCCAATATCTGGGCAGTTACGGCTATGTGATTTGCTGCCTGCAAAAAGATGCGTGATAAGTTGTCGTAAAAAATGAGGCGCCTGCGGGCGCCTCTTTGTTTATCGGGGATTGCGGGTGGTCATTACAGTTCGCGGGCCCAGGGGTGAGCCTTGGGGCGCAGCGCCAGCGCCAGACCCAGCAGCAGTACGGTCAGACCGTAGAGGGGCCAGCTGCCAAAGCGCATGTAGGGGGTCTCGCCGTGGGCGGGACGCACCTCGCTGCGCAGCACACCCGCTTCAAACTGCGGGATCTGGCCGATGATGCTGCCATCGATCTCGGTGACGATAGTGATGCCGGTGTTGGTGTCGCGCAGCAGCGGACGAGCCAGCTCCAGCGCGCGCATCCGGGCGATCTCCATATGTTGCCAGGGGCCGATGCTGGTGCCAAACCAGGCATCGTTGGAGACGGTCAGCAGGAAGTCGGTATCGGCATTGACGTTGCGGCGTACCTCCTCCGGGAAGATGATCTCGTAGCAGATGGCGGCGGCAAACTTGAGCCCCTTGGCGATCAGGTTTGGCTGCACTTCGTCACCCCGGCTGAAGGAGGACATCGGCAGGTTGAAGAAGGGGGCGATGGGGCGCAACAAATCTTCAAACGGCACGAACTCGCCGATGGGCAGCAGGTGGTACTTGTTGTAGCGGTTGGAGTGGTTGTAGAAGTAGGACTCCTTGCCATCCGCATCCTGCACCCCCATGCCGAGCACGGTATTGTAGAAACGCTGTTGCTGCTCGTCGTAGTGGATGATCCCCGCCAGCAGGCCGGTATCGTTCACCTTCATCGCCTTGTCCAGATTCTCCAGATAGGGGCCCATCGCCTTCTCGATGGCCGGGATCGCCGACTCCGGCCAGATGATGATGTCGGCATCCTGATTCTCGCGGCTCAAGTCCTGATAGGTGCGCACCGTGGGGGCCAGCGCCTCGGGATCCCACTTGAGGGACTGAGCAATATTGCCCTGCACCAGTGCCACCTTGACCGGCTCGCCACGGGTCACCCAGTTGAGCTGCATCAGGCCGTGAGCACCTGCCACCAGCAGGGCAGGCACCGCCAGCCAGAGCGGGGAGCGGGATTTCCACACCAGCCAGATAGCGGAGGAGGACAGCAACAGGGCGAGGGTGATGCCCTGCACCCCGAGAATGGGGGCAAAGCCCTTGAGCGGGCCGTCGATCTGGCTGTAACCAAACCAGAGCCAGGGGAAGCCAGTCATCACCCAGCCACGTAGCCAGTCAGCCATCAACCAGAGGGCGGGGAAGGCGAGCAGCCAGCGGCTCCAGTGACGGCCGCCAAAGAAGCGGGCAAAGACCCAGCAGGCGAGCGTCGGGTAGAGGGCCAGATAGGCGGAGAGCCCGGCCAGCAGGACGAAGGCGACCGGCAGCGGTATGCCGCCAAATTCGGTCATGCTGACGTGGATCCACCACAGACCCGGTAAGAACAGCCCCATGGCGTAGCCAAAGCCGCGCCAGGCAGCCTGTTTGGGGCTGGCCTTGTCCAGCAGGGCGTAGAGGCCGAGCAGGGAAGGAATAACCAGCGGCCAGTAGCCGAAGGGGGAGAAGGCCAGCACAGCGATGGCACCAGAGGCCAACGCACTGAGGCTTAACAGAATTTTTGAAGTAACAGGAGATAATCTCACGGGCGATGGTGCTCGTCTTGGTCTGCAACTGGGTCGAATGGCCGGTATCTTACCCTGTACGGTTGCCAACGGCGAGCCTCCTGCCGTCCGGATAGCACAACGCCCCGAGGTCGGGGCGTTGTTCAATTCGCTCGGGCGACTTACTGGGGCTCAGATTGCGCCACTGCATGGTTCTCGGGGATCTTCACCTGCAACTGCTGCAGGCGGCGCTTGTCGGCATGCATCACCTTGAACAGGTAGCCGTCCAGCTCGATCTCCTCGCCCTTCTTGGGCAGGTGGCTGAAGGCGTGCATCACCAGACCACCGACCGTATCCACCTCTTCATCGCTGAACTTGGTGCCGAAGAAGTCGTTGAAATCCTCGATCTCGGTCAGGGCGCTGATGGAGAAGACCCGTTTGCTGAGGCGGCGGATCTCGTCCGGCTCGTCCTCGATGTCGTCAAACTCGTCGTCGATCTCGCCAACGATAAGTTCCAGAATGTCTTCAATGGTCACCAGACCGGAGACGCCACCAAACTCGTCGACCACGATGGCCATGTGGTAGCGCTCTTCGCGAAACTCCTTGAGCAGGCGATCAACGCGTTTGCTCTCGGGGACGATCACCGTGGGGCGCAGGATCTTCTCCAGCTGCAGCGGCTCGCTGGCATGGTGGCCACCGAAACCGAAGGGGAGCAGATCCTTGGCGAGCAGAATACCCTCGACATGATCCTTGTCCTCATTGATCACCGGGAAGCGGGAGTGGCCCGACTCGATGATCACCGGCAGGATCTCGTCGATCGGCTGGGACTTCTCGATGGTGACCATCTGGGAGCGGGGGATCATGATGTCGCGTACCCGGAGATCGGCGATCTCCAGCACCCCTTCGATCATGTCCTTGGTGTCCTGATCGATAAGGTCACGCTCTTCGGCATCGGCTATCACTTCCACCAAATCATTGCGGTCTTTTGGCTCGCCCTGGAAGAGTTGGCTGAGCTTGTCGAGCCAGGTTTTCTTCGGCGAGCCGGTACTAGGGTGATCGTCGGTCATTTTTTCTCTTGGTTACTCATTGAATATACGGGGATTTCACTTCAGCTATATGAGGATGGCAGCCATCTGTTTCAAGCCGATGAACCGCCATGCTGCACATTACTCTTCGTCGCTCTGATAAGGGTCGGCAAAGCCCAGCTCCTGCATGATGTCGCGCTCGAGCGCTTCCATCTCTTCGGCTTCCTCATCCTCGATATGGTCATAACCTAGCAGATGCAGACTGCCGTGCACAACCATGTGGGCCCAGTGGGCCATGAGGGGTTTGCCCTGCTCCTGTGCCTCGCGCTCAACCACCTGACGGCAGATCACCAGATCGCCCAGCAGCGGCAGCTCCAGACCGGGTGGCGCCTCGAACGGGAAGGAGAGCACGTTGGTGGGCTTGTCCTTGCCGCGATAGGTGAGGTTGAGCTCGTTGCTCTCCGCCTCGTCGACGATGCGCACCGTCACTTCGGCCTCCTGCTGGAAGCCGAGAATGGTGCCGTCGAGCCAGCCCTGCAGCTGGGCCTCGCTCGGCAGGCCGTCGGTGCTGGCACTGGCCAGTTGCAGATCCAGGGTTACGCTCATTGCTCGCTCTCTTTGCTGGTGTTTGCTTGGCCGGCCACCTTCTCGGCTGCCTGCTTGGCATCGAATGCCTCATAGGCCTGCACGATGCGGGCCACCACCGGGTGGCGTACCACGTCGGTAGACTGGAAGAAGTTGAACGACAGACCATCAACGCCCTGCAGCACTTCCAGCGCATGGCGCAGGCCGGACTTGGCGTTGCGCGGCAGGTCGATCTGGGTGATGTCGCCGGTCACCACTGCCTTGGAGTTGAAGCCGATCCGGGTCAGGAACATCTTCATCTGTTCGGTGGTGGTGTTCTGGGCCTCATCGAGGATGATGAAGGCATCGTTGAGGGTACGGCCACGCATGTAGGCAAGCGGCGCCACCTCGATGATGTTGCGCTCCATCAGCTTCTCGACCCGCTCAAAGCCCAACATCTCGAACAGGGCGTCGTAGAGCGGGCGCAGGTAGGGGTCGACCTTCTGGGAGAGATCGCCGGGCAGGAAGCCGAGCTTCTCGCCCGCTTCCACCGCCGGACGGGTCAGCAGAATGCGGCGGATCTCCTGACGCTCCAGTGCATCCACCGCCGCCGCCACCGCCAGATAGGTCTTGCCGGTACCTGCCGGGCCTATGCCGAAGCAGATATCGTGGCGCACGATATTGGCGATGTACTGGGCCTGATTGGGGCTACGTGGCTTGATGAGACCGCGCTTGGTTTTGACCGTTACCTCCTTGCCATAAGGGATGGAGGGGGCCGGTTCGTCATCCTGCTCCAGCACCCGCGACTCCAGAATGGCCAGATGAACCATGTCGGGGGTGATGTCGGTTACCTTGCCACCCTTGAGGGGCTGGGTCTCCACATAGAGGTGCTTGATGATGACGGCGGCGGCATCCACCTGGGCCTGCTTGCCCAGCAGCTGGAAGTGGTTGTCACGGTAGCTGATCTCGATGCCGAGGCGGCGCTCCAGCTGCTTGATGTTGTCATCGAAGGGGCCGCAGAGACTGGCAAGACGCTGGTTGTCGGCGGGTTCGAGATGCAGGTTCAGGGTCGAGAGGTGTCGGCTCACAATATCCTCGTATCAGGGCGCTCCCCATCCGCCGGGCGGATGGGGAGGGGGAGATTAATGGGGGGTGAAGGCGGCCACGCCCAGCTCGTCCGGTACGTTATCCGGGCGACGGGCCAGGATTTCGCTCGGTGCCGTGGCGATCCGCAGGTTCATCTCGCTCTCGCCGCGGATGAACTTGCCGCGCAGGGAGTTGGGACGCACCTCGGTGATCTCCACGTCGGCAAAGCCGCCGATCAGGGTGTGCTGGCCTTCGAAGTTGACCACCCGGTTGTTCTCGGTGCGACCACACAGCTGCATCGGGTCGAGCTTGGAGGGCCCTTCCACCAGGATGCGCTGGGTGGTGCCCAGCATGGCGCGGCCAATCTGCATCGCCTGGTTGTTGATGACGTGCTGCAGGCGGGCCAGACGGGCTTTCTTCACTTCCATGTCGACATCGTCGGGCATGTCGGCGGCCGGGGTGCCCGGGCGCGGACTGAAGATGAAGCTGAAGCTCATGTCGAAACCCACATCCTCGATCAGCTTCATGGTCGCTTCAAAGTCTTCGTCCGTCTCGTTCGGGAAGCCAACGATGAAGTCGGAGCTGATGGTGATGTCGGGACGGGCGGCACGCAGGCGACGGATCTTGGATTTGTACTCCAGGATGGTGTGCGGGCGCTTCATCATGGTCAGGATGCGATCAGAGCCGCTCTGCACCGGCAGGTGCAGGAAGCTGACCACTTCCGGGGTATCTTTGTAGACTTCGATGATGTCGTCGGTGAATTCGATCGGGTGGCTGGTGGTGTAGCGAATGCGATCGATACCGTCGATAGCTGCCACCAGACGCAGCAGCTCGGCGAAGGTGCAGATGCCGTCATCAAAGGTCGGGCCGCGGTAAGCGTTGACGTTCTGACCGAGCAGGTTCACTTCGCGCACGCCCTGCTGGGCGAGCTGGGCGATTTCGTAGAGCACGTCGTCCAGCGGTCGGCTCACCTCTTCACCGCGGGTGTAGGGCACCACGCAGTAAGTACAGTATTTGGAGCAGCCTTCCATGATGGAGACGAACGCTGTAGCCCCTTCGGCGCGCGGTTCGGGCAGGCTGTCGAATTTTTCGATCTCGGGGAAGGCGATATCAACCTGTGCACCACGGCCCTCTTGCACTTCCTTGATCATGGCGGGCAGGCGATGCAGGGTCTGCGGGCCGAACACGATATCCACATAGGGAGCGCGTTGGCGAATCGCATCGCCCTCCTGAGAGGCAACGCAGCCACCCACGCCGATCACCAGACCGGGCTTGTTGGCCTTGAGCTTTTTCCAGCGTCCCAGCTGGTGGAACACCTTCTCCTGCGCCTTTTCGCGGATGGAGCAGGTATTGAGCAGCAAGACATCTGCCTCTTCGGGCTCTTCGGTAAGGGTGTAGCCATTGCTGGCATCCAACAGGTCGGCCATTTTGGACGAGTCATACTCGTTCATCTGGCAACCCCAGGTTTTAATGTGAAGTTTCTTGCTCATTGCTTCTCTTGACTTGTTTTGAAATCGGCATGGTCAAAGGACCGCGCATTTTACTCCGCAATCTGGATACTGCCTAGCTAATATCCAGCTGGCAATGGTGCTCACCCGATACCTGTTGCCAGCAAGCTCAATAAGCTTTCTCCTTGATTTGACGCAGCAATTCCCCGTTTGTCTCACTGTTTATCAGCCGCCCTTGCGCTATCATGCTGCCATCCGGTTCACGTCCGGGCGCTGTCGCCGGACGCACCCTTTCAGGAATAAATGTATGGAACAGTGTGATATCGCCATCGTCGGCGCTGGCATGGTGGGCGCCGCCACCGCCTGTCTGCTGGCGGCTCAGGGTCTCTCTGTGCGGGTCATCGAGACCCAACTGCCGGAGCATTACGCGCCGGAGCAGCCGCTGGATCTGCGGGTCTCCGCCATCAGTCAGGCCTCGGTGGCGCTGCTGGAGCAGGCCGGTGCCTGGCACCATCTGCAGCAGATGCGGCTCTGCCCCTACCGCCGGCTGGAGACCTGGGAGCTGGACGGTTTTGCCACCCGCTTCAATTCCGCCGATCTTGGCCTGCCCCAGCTCGGCTACATCATCGAAAACCGGTTGGTGCAGCTCGCCCTGCTCAAGCGGATGGAAGATTTTCCCACCATCCAGACCCACACCCCGGCGGCGGTGACCAGCCTGCGCCAGAGTGCGGATGAAGCTGTGCTGACTCTGGATGATGGCACTGAACTGGCCGCGCGCTGGGTGCTGGCCTGCGACGGTGCCGAATCCCACACCCGCAAGCTGGCGGGTATCGGCGTATCGCGCTTCGAGTACCGCCAGCACTGCATGCTGATCAATATCGACACCGACTTTGCGCAGGAAGATATCACCTGGCAGCAGTTCACCCCGAGCGGCCCGCGCGCCTTCCTGCCGCTGCCCGGCCAGCACGGCTCCCTGGTGTGGTATGACAACCCGGCCCGTATCCGCGCGCTGGCGGCCATGAGCAACGAAGGGCTTGCCGCCGAAGTGCGCCGCCACTTCCCGAGTCGGCTCGGCGGATTTACCGTCACTGGCAAGGGGAGCTTCCCGCTGGTGCGTCGTCACGCCAACAACTATCACGTCGGTCGGGTGGTGCTGCTTGGCGATGCTGCCCACACCATCAACCCGCTGGCGGGGCAGGGGGTCAACCTCGGCTTCAAGGATGTGGCCTGCTGGGCTGATCTGCTGCAAGGAGCTGGCGCCGACTGGCATCAGCTGGCGTTGGCCGAGCGTTACGAGCGACGCCGTCGTCCCGACAACCTGCTGATGCAGTCGGGGATGGATCTCTTCTACGGGGTATTCAGCAACGAGATTGGCCCCCTCAAGCTGGCCCGCAATCTGGCCCTCAATCTGGTGGACAAGGCGGGCCCGCTCAAGGAGATGGCGCTGCGCTATGCACTGGGGCTGGTTTGACAGGTAGAAACCAGATAGCACGGGCTGAATGCGCGAAGGAGCAAAGGTGATGAACAAGGCACTGCTGGTGATCGATTTTATCAACGATATTGCCCACCCCGACGGGCGCATTGCCGCCTCCGCAGCCCATGTGCTGGAGCAGGATGCCATCGCGCATGCCAATCAGGCGCTGGCCCATGCCCGCGCCCACGGCTGGCTGGTGGTGCTGATCAAGGTGGGCTTTGACGGCGGCTATCAGCTGCAACCCAAAGGCTCCCCCATGTTTGGTCGCGCTCACCAGCAGGGTGCGCTCTCTTTGGCTGACAGCGGCACCGACTTTCATCCTGATCTGGATGTGCAGCCCGGCGATCTGGTGCTGACCAAACCCAGGGTCAGTCCCTTCTATGGCACGGCGCTGGAGCCTGCGCTGCGGGCCAATCACATCGACCACCTCTATCTGTGCGGGGTGAGCACTAGCTGGGCCATTCAGGCGGCGGCGCGGGATGGTCACGATCGCGACTACGCCATCACCATTCTGGAGGATGCCTGCGCCGCCGCAGATGCCACCGAGCATCACACCTCGCTGCGGATGCTGGGCCGTATCGCCGAGATCATCAAGGTGTCCCGGCTGGCTTGATCCTTAACGCAGGCAGCACCCGAGCACCGTGTTGAGATTGACTCAGCGGCCCTCTGTCGGGCCGCAGCGCTTTTGGGCAACATGATTGTCGGGCAATATAGTGCTCACATGGATAACAACAAGGATGGACAGATGCGTTATCAGGGACGGATCGCGAGCTGGAACGAGGCGCGCGGCTTTGGATTTATTACGCCGGAGCAAAATGGCGCCGAGCAGATAATCAATGGATCACGCAGTGCAGGGCTGTTTGTGCATGTTACGGCGCTGCAATCAGATGGTCGCTTGCCCGAGCCGGGGGAGCGTGTCACCTATCTGATCGGCAGTGGCCAGGATGGCAAACCGAGGGCGTTACAGGTTTTTTTCCCCGATCGCCCGCTCACGTTGGCGGATGCAGTGCCGTCGGCCGCATCATCGGCGGCGCCATCGTTTCGGGCGGCAAGTCAGCCGCCACGACCCACCTCGACCAGAGAGCGAAGTAACCCCTATCGACGTCGCAAGAGCAGTTGGAGTGGCAAACTGATCCCCCTGCTGGTGCTCGTCGGCCTCTTTTCCATCTATTCCCGTTTCTCGGCCGAGTCGATGGCGCCATTGCCGGTCTCATCTTTCAATCAGGAGGAGATCAGCACCTCGGTCAGCACGCCACAGACAACGACCTTTATTCGTCAGTGTGATGGTCGGCAGCATTGCTCCCAGATGACCTCCTGCGAGGAGGCAACCTGGTTTTTACAAAACTGCCCTGGTACCAAGATGGATGGGGAAGGAGATGGCATCCCCTGTGAAAATCAGTGGTGTGGTCATTAAATGTGACTTATCAGAGACATATGCTCATGATGTGCTCTTGTTATCCGGAACAGGGAAACTGGCCTGAAACCTTGCCGGATAGTGTTCGATGGTGAAATTTGGTCTCAGTTGGCTAAGTGGGAATGGGGTGCTTCACTCTATCTGCTGACTTAATTGTTAATAGATGGCGGTATGCCACTTTTGCCACAGGATGGCCATCATGGCGGATGATATACAGACACGGCAGAGTCACTTCGCCGAGCGAGCCCATCATCTGGCTGCGCTGCTGGATTCGCTGGAAGACCAGATATCGGTGATAGATCGGGATGGCGTGATCCATTACACCAATCTCGCCTGGGATCTGTTTGCCGAGCAAAACGGCATGCCCAGGGGATATAACTGGATTGGGGTCAATTACATGGGGGCTTGTGACGATGAATCCGAGCCCTCTGGATTGGCTGCCGTGGAGGGGATCCTCCGGGTTATCCGTCATCAGCAGGAGAAGTTCTATCTGGAATACCCCTGCCACAGCCCCGACACCCAGCGCTGGTTTATGATGCGAGTAGCGCCGGTACCCGGTCTTGATGCTGAATATTTTTCCATCGCCCATATCAATATCACCGAGCGCAAGCTGCTGGAGCTGGAAGTGGAAAGCCTCTCCCTCCACGATCCTTTGACCGGACTGGCTAATCGGCGGCTGTTCAACAGTTTTTTGCATAACGAGTGGCGGCGCAGCATGCGGGAACATACCCCGCTCTCCCTCATCATGCTGGACCTGGATAACTTCAAGGCGTGCAATGACCATCTTGGGCATCAGATGGGAGATGGCTCGCTCCAGCTGGTGGGCCATCTTCTGCAATCTTTCTGCCAGCGTCCTGCGGATCTGCCCTGCCGTTTTGGTGGTGACGAATTTGCCCTGATCCTCGGCAATACCGACCAAAATACGGCCCAGCGGATTGCGGAGGAGATCCGCCAGGCCATCAACGATCTCGACATCGTGGTGGCAAATAATATTCAGCTTAGCGCCAGCATTGGCATTGCCACCTACACGGCAGAGCAACCGCTGGAGGGGGAAGGGGCGTTGCTGGCCGCGGCCGATGCTGCGCTTTATTGCGCCAAGGGGGCGGGTAAAAACCGTAGTCACTGCGCCAGCTGTTGAGCCGCATTGCCGCTTTTGTCCGGGCGCACTGTTTTGACGTGGCACGATGTTAGCTACCAGCGAGCGTTGGTTTCAGCGCTCGGGCGTGGCCGACACCGGCAGGGGATAGCTGGCGATCACCTGCCTGACGAAGTGATCCCGGATGGGGTCGGCAAAATCCGGATTCCATACCATGCTGACCTCCCACTCGGAGCTGGGGCCTGAGAGGGGATAGAGGGTGACATCGGGCCCTGCGATAAAGCTGACGCTGCGTGGCAGGATGGCGTTGCCGATGCCCGCCGCGACCAGCGCCACCAGCGTCTGGATATCTTCGGCCTCCTGAACCATGCCGGTCAGCCGATTGGCGCCGAGAAAACCGGCGATCTGCTGGCTGAGACCGGGGCAGCGGTGGCCCACCATCTGCAACAGGGGTTGACGGGTCAGTGCCTGCTGGACGTCGAATGCGGCCGGGTCTGGTTCGGTCATTCGTGTCGGCACCGCCAGCACCAGTCGGTCGATCAGCAGTCTGTGCTCCTGTAACTGGGGCGTCTGAGGTCTGCGCATAAAGCCAAGCTGCAACTGGCCGGAGAGCAGCTGCTCCTGCTGGATCGCGGAGGGCATATCCTGCAGATGGACCATCACGTCCGTGACCTGCTGCTTGAAGCGGGCCACCAGCGCAGGGGCCAGCGCGAAACTCGACAGACCGAAGCCAATCTTGAGCCGACCGGCCACGCCGCTCGCCACTGCCAGCGCATGGCTTTCGAACTCCCGACCGTGCTCGACCAGCGCACTCGCCTGAGTGAGCAGCTGGGCACCGAGCGCTGTCAGCTCGGCACCGTGGCGGCCCCGTTTGAACAGGGTGCAGCCCAGCGTCTGCTCCAGCCCCTGGATCTGCTTGGTGAGGGCCGGCTGGGTGATAAAGAGGCGGCTGGCCGCTTCCCGGTAGTTGGCGGTGTCGGCCAGCGTCACAAACGCCTGCAGTTGCCTCAAGTCGAATCTCATTCCAATTGGTTATCCAAAGTGGCGATTTATTGATTATAAATTATCTAATCGCCTTGTTCTAATGGCTCTGCAAGGGGGGAATCGCCCTCCTCTGAACCGGAACAAGGAGCCATATCATGTCCACTCAACGTTATCTTTTTTTGATCAAGGGCAAGCTGGTGCTGGCCCAGCCATTGGCGGCCCCGGAGACGGGGGAGCTGCTCGCCAGCCTGCTGCGACAGGGTTTTGTGGTCGGCCCCTTGCAAGTGTGGGCAGGCAGTACCGAGCAGGCACTAGCCTGTTATGAGCGTGCCGCCCAGCAGCAGGCCTTTGCCGATGCACTCTCTGGCTCTCTGCCCGAGCTGGCCGGGGTGCCTGTATGAGGGCTGGCATGAACACGATCACCCTGTCGGTATCCGCCCTGCTGCTCGATATGGATGGCACCTTGGTCTGCTCGACCGGCGATGTGGAGAAGGTGTGGCGGCTCTGGTGTCAGCATCATCAGCTTGCCCCAGAGCCGGTACTGGCTATGTGCCACGGTATGCGCTCACGTGAGGTAATCCGGGCGTTGGCCCCGCAGCTGGATGTGGAGCGGGAGGCCGCGCGCCTCGACGAGCTGGAGATGCTGCATACCGGCGGCGACGCCATCTTTGGGGCTGGCGAGTTGCTGCGCCGCTTGCCGCCAGAGCGTTGGGCCATCGTGACCTCCGCCAGTGAGCGGGTTGCCCGCCATCGCCTGCGTTGTGCCGGTTTGTTGCTGCCCAACCTGCTGGTGGGGGCCGAAGCTGTGATCAATGGCAAGCCCGCTCCCGAGCCCTATCTGCTGGGGGCAGAACGGCTTGGCGTCTCTCCCGCTCGTTGCTTGGTGTTCGAGGATGCCTCGGCCGGTATCGAGAGCGCCCTGCGTGCAGGTTGCTCCGTGGTGCAGGTAGGGGGCGATGCGCCGCTCAATCCGGCGGTGGTGGCGGTGATCCGCGACTGGTACGAGGTGAAGGTGGAGTTGGGGGAAGGCGAGTCCCTGCTGGTGACGCTGCTCGCCTGAGCGGTGGATAGAGCGCGTTATGACCGCAGATTGCGGTATGAACCATCGCCATCAACACTGTATGCCGCAATAAAAACGCCCCCGAGATGCGGGGGCGTTTTGCTATCTCAACGGTTATTTGAAAACACGGAAACGGGTAGCGTCGTCGATAAAGGTCTTGTCGCCGGCCGGTTGCTTGATGCTGCCAAAGGGCATCTGGGCACGCAGCAGCCAGCTGGCGGGCAGGTTCCACTCCTTGCGTACCGCCTCGTCGATCAGCGGGTTGTAGTGCTGCAGGGAGGCACCGACTTTCTCCTGCGCCAGCGTCGTCCAGACCGCAAACTGGGCGATGCCGGTGGCATGTTCCGACCAGATGGGGAAGTTGTCGGCATAGAGGGCAAATTTTTGCTGCAGATCCTTGATGACGTCGGTGTCTTCGAAGAAGAGCACGGTACCGAAGCCTGCGCGGAAGCTGCCATCTACCTTGGCCTCACTCTGGGCGTAGGCCTCCGGCGGCACAATCTTTTTCAGCTCGGCTTTGACGATATCCCACAGCTTGTGGTGCTGGGCGCCAAACAGGATGACGGCACGGGAGCTCTGGGAGTTGAAGGAGGAGGGGCTGTGCCTGATGGCATCCTGGATCAGGGCCGTCAGCTGCTCCGGCGTGTGGGACACCTGGTCGCCCAGGGCATAGATGGTACGACGTGCTTTGATCTGTTCGATAAACGGACTGCTCATAACATCTCCTTGTTCTGCTTGGCGTTGCAGCCGGTGATGGACGGTTTGTCCAGCGCCTGCCGAATCAGGTATAGACTATAACACCCACGATGCAGAGCGGGGTTAACCCGGGGTAACTAGCGTTTTTCCTGTCAGTTGATATTCGTTTGCGAACCCTGACGTTTCGTTAATGTTGGAAATGTCATTTAAGGGGCGCGAAAGTGATATTAATCAATGATTCACTCTCCTTTCTCTCCCACAATCCCCGTATGTTTTCTTGGTTCGGATGTGATGTGAGCCGTTCGTATCTCAATAAACGCTACTATGTGCTGGTCCCCCTCTCTGCATTGATTGGTTTGATGATCCTGATAGTGACGATCATCATGGCTATTGCCAGCTATCTGAGGGATATCGAGATGACGGTATCCGGCTTCGGCCACATGGCATCCTCTGTTGAAGCGTCCCTGATCCACGAGATGGTGAAGGTCAATGAGCGGCAACTGGCGGTGCTGGAGGCCTCGCTCGACAAGGAGAAGATCGCTCGCGGCGGGCTGGCCGACTCCCCCATCTGGGCCATTGCGCACAAGATCAAACCAGGCAACCACTACATCTACTTTTACAACCTGAACGCGGATCGTATCGACAGCTACCCGGACTGGCTACCGCCCCCCGGTTATCAGGCGGCGCTGCGACCCTGGTATCAGGTGACCACCATGCCGGGCGACGAGCTCGTCTGGTTTGGCCCCTACCCTGAATACAATACCAATGAACTGATACTCAGCCTGATCAAACGGGTGCGGGACGATCAGGGGCAACTGCTGGGTCTGCTGATGGTCGACATGTCGTTCGACTCGCTGCAGCAGGCGCTACAGCGGACGGTTGGCGGCAATCAGGCCGCACTCTATCTTACCTTGCGCGACAGCGGCCAGCTGGTGGTGGGCAGCAATATGGATCTGCTGGCAGATCACCCCATCGAGCAGCATCAGGGCCAGCAGTGGCTCGGTCTGGATGTGTTGTGTCATGGTACTTTCCTGAAGCGCGAGCTGGCGGATATTGGCTGGGATCTCAATATCTATCTGCCGCCCGTGCTGTTTCGCAACAGCCTCTATGAGGCGCTGCAGATGGTGGTTTTGCCATTGATCTCCCTGTTTGCCATCTGGTGTTGCACGCTGAGTCTGCTGGTGCGGATCTTCCGCCAGGAGCAGGCGCTGGTGTCGGGTTCACTGACCGGTATCGTGCGCAATCTGGAGAGTTCTCCCCCCATCACCAAGGCCAATACCTGGTTTGTGCGTCGCAGCCTGAACGAGATCGATCAGGTCAGGGCCAGCTTCCTCAAGGGGCAGGATGCGCTGTTGCGGGACCCTCTGACCGGTATCATGAACCGGCGAGCCTTCGAGCAGCACAAGAGCGCGCTGGAGCTGAGGTGGGAGCGCTTCTGGCTGCTGCTGTTTGATATTGATCACTTCAAAGGACTCAATGACAGTCGGGGTCATGCCTTCGGCGATCAGGTGCTGTGTCGGGTGGCCAATTGCCTTGCTGATGTGCTGGGGGTGAGCACGGTTTACCGGATTGGTGGCGATGAGTTTGCCGCTCTGCTGCAACAGCCGCAGGATGAGTTGGCGGAGAAGCTCAATTGTCTGCTTGACGTGGTGCGACATCAACAGTGGCGTGAGCACAAGGGACAGGTCACCTTGAGTATCGGCGGCGCCTGCCATTCACCCGTTGCCGACCCCATCTTCGAGCGTGCTGATGCAGCCCTTTATCGTAGCAAGGAGGCTGGCCGGGACTGCTGGCATCTGGCGGATGAGGCTGCTGACTGACAGCTTTTGTCCCAGCGCGGCGGGTCTGTGTCGGGACACGACAACCAGATTGTGGGTCACCCTGCCGTAATAGTTTGGCTTTTTGGTGATTTTAATCTTTAAATTCAATCGCTTGATTTTACTCTTCCATTTTTGGCAGTAGCCGTGCGGCCATTGACTGTCGCATCCCTCATTTCTGCTGGCTGGCGAACCCCGTGGCGCTTTGTATAGTGCCGCTGAATATTAATCAGGTTTGACAGGAGTACCCATGGAGATGAATTCGTGTGCTCTTCGCGCACTGGCACTGCTGGGCGCCTTGCTGGCTGGCAGCACGACCGTGTACGCCTCCGAGACCCTCAATACCATTCTGGGTGGCGGCGCAGGCGGTGTAGCGGGCACCATGATCGGCAAGGAGCTGGGTGGCGATACCGGTGCGTTGGTGGGGGCTGCATTGGGCGGTGCTGCCGGTGGGGCTGCGACGGCCAACAAGGGCAACAAGAATGAAGCGGCCCTTGGCGGCGCGGTGGGGGCGCTGGGTGGTGCCGCCATCGGCAAAAGTGTCGGTGGCGATACCGGCCAGCTGATCGGCGCCGGGGTCGGCGGGGCGAGCGGTTCGGCCATCGGTGCCAAGACGGGCGATGGCCACAAGAGCCAGGATCGCTATTACGATGATGACGACGATCATCACCATCACAAGCACCACAAGAAGTACAAAAAGCATAAGAAGCACAGATGGCATGACGACGATTGATGTGCGCGCAGTGAGTGCGGAAGATGCAAAACGGGGCCTGTTGGTCCCGTTTTGCATGGTGTGGTCACTCGATTTTACGGTTACTCGCTCGTGCGGTTACACCAGCCGGTGCTGGCGGCGACCGGCGGCATAGGCGTTGATGTTGTCGATCAGCTGATCGGCGAGACGCTGCATCGACTCTTCGCTGGCCCAGGCCACATGGGGGGTCAGAATGAAGTGGGGGTATTGCAGCGCTTTCATCAAGGGATGGTCGGGGGGCGGGGGTTCGACGCTCGCCACATCGAAACCGGCGCCACCGAGGCGGCCGTTGGCCAGCGCTTGCAGCAGCGCCTCCTCATCCACCAGCCCGCCACGGCCGACGTTGATCAGCAGGGCGCCCGGTTTCATCAGATCCAGCTCCCGCTCGCCAATGAGGTTGCGGGTGTAGGGGGTGAGCGGGCAGTGCAGGCTGATGACGTCCGAGCTTTGCAGCAACTCGTCGAGGGGCAAGCGATCCTCGTCGTGACTGGCGCCGACCTGGCTCTGGGCGTAACGCACTGTCATCCCCATCCCTTTGGCCCGCTCGCCGAGCGCCTGACCGAGTGTCCCTTTGCCGATGATGCCAAGCTGCTTGCCGTGCAGATCCATGATGTTGTGGTCGAAGAAGCAGAACTGACCGCTCTGTTGCCAGCGCCCCTCCAGCAACGACTGGCGCCAGCAGAAGAGGTTGCGCGACAGGGCCAGCATCAGCGCCATGGCGTGTTCCGGCACCGAGGGGCCCGAGTAGTTGCGGATATTGCACACCCCGACGTTGGCGGCGCGGCACGCCTCCAGATCCACGTTGTCGCTGCCGGTGGCGGCGAGCGCTATGAGTTTGAGCTCCGGTAGCTGGGCCAGCTCGGCGGCGCCGATCCGTACTTTGTTGATGATGGCAATACTGGCATCTTTCAGCCGCTCGACTACCTGTTCCGGGGCCGTGCTGGGATAACTCTGCCAGTGGTGGGGGAAGTCGGGATGACGCAGGGTGATGCCCGCATCCAGGGTATCGCTGTCGAGAAATACGATTTGCTGCATGGTCCTTCCTGCCATTTTTCCGGTGTCGAGGGATCATGATGCCAAACAGGATACAGTCATTGCCAGCTCGCCGCTGTGTCATGGCTGGGCTTTATCCGGCAGATGTGAGCTTGCGCGCTTTATTGCGCCACGCTAGCGGCCGGTTTAGAGCCAGCCCAGATGGTTGAGCCAGCCCTGAATGCGGGTGGGGGTCTCCTCCAGCTCCATCAGGGCGTAGGGGCGATAGTTGAGCTTGTTGCTGCGCCGGCTCTCGCTTTTGCGGGCCTCGGCGGCCAGCAGTGGCCAGCGGCCGCCATCCTCCTGATAGAGGTCCAGGGTGGGGATGGCCGCCTGAGCCACCTGTTTGGCCATGGTCTGGTTGCTCTGCTGATTGGGGAAGAAGCCATCGAGCAGCACCAGCGCGTCGGGGGCGGGCAACTGTTCGCTGGCGATGAGGTTGGCAGTCCAGGCGGCGCCGGTACCTTGCGCCAGGATCAGCTTGAAGCCCCCCTCCTGCAGCTTGGCATCGGCCAGCTTGCTGATCCGCTCGGCAAACTGCTTGCGAAACTCATCGCTGTTTTTCGCTTTTTTCTCGGCGGCTGGGTCCAGTTCGGTCTGCTGGGGGGAGGGCAGCAGCAGCAGGGTATCAAAGCCCAGTCGGCTGAGGGCGCGAGTCAGTTGCCAGAGTTGGCCGCTGCGCTGCCAGTCGGGCAGTAAAATGGCGAGCCCCAGATAGTTTTCACTGTCGTGTTTGGCGAACAGCACCGTCTGCTTGTCGATCTGGGTAGCATCGGGCAACCCTTTCCAGTCGCTGGCTTGCCAGTGGTCGAGGGGCATAGGTTCGGCAACGGGGGGGGCGACCTCGCTCGCCTCTGCCCCATGGCCAGCCAGCAAGGTCAATAACAGCAGTGATAAGGATAATCTGGCCATAGTGTGCTCCCCCGGTTATCTGGGTTAGCGGCGGCGGCGGGATTTTCTGAAGGCGGGCGGTGTGATGGCAACTCGGAGGCAATAAAAAAGCGAGCCGGTGGCTCGCTTTTTTGTAATCAATTCAAAGCGGTCAATTAGTTGACGCGACGCTTGAATTCGCCGGTGCGGGTATCGATTTCGATCTTGTCACCGATCTCTACGAAAGCGGCAACAGCCAGCTCGTAGGTAGTGCCTTTCAGACGGGCAGGCTTGGTCACTTTACCGGAGGTGTCGCCACGGGCAGCCGGCTCGGTGTACTCAACTTCACGCACGATGGTGGTCGGCAGTTCTACGGAGATGGCTTTCTCGTTGTAGAAAGTCACTTCGCAGATGTCTTCCATGCCGTCTACCAGGTAGTTCAGCACGTCACCCAGGTTGTCTTTCTCTACGTCGTACTGGTTGTACTCGGTGTCCATAAAGACATACAGGGGGTCGGAGAAGTAGGAGTAGGTGCACTCTTTACGTTCCAGCTGAACAACGTCCAGCTTGTCGTCGGCCTTGAAGACGGTCTCGGTAGCGCTGCCGTTCAGCAGGCCCTTCAGCTTCATTTTGACCACGGCGGAGTTACGGCCGGATTTGTTGAATTCAGCCTTTTGAACCACCATCGGCTCGGTGCCGATCATGACTACGTTACCAGCGCGGATTTCCTGTGCGGTTTTCATGTAAAAAATTCCTGTTCGTGAAACGGACGGATAAAAACTGCCAGATTATATACGGCTTTCTAAAAATTTCACCAACCGTGTGACGAGATCCCCATCCCGGAGCAACTTCTGTGACCAGCTTCGCCCATGTTGCTGCCAAATGGCGCTATATCGTGGCCATTGGGTCCAAAGTTCGCGGCAATCTTCACCACGGTTGAGAGCCAGATTAAAGCGGCGCAGCCATTGGCCGCACTCGGCGGGTAGATCGGATAAGTAGTGGTCAAGGAACTGCTCCAGCTTGACCAGATGGGCCTCCTCCTCCTGTTGGTAGATGTGCCAGAGGAAAGGACGTGCTGCCCACTGGGCCCGCACGAAGGAGTCCTCCCCGCGCACCAGATTGAGATCGCAGCTCCACAGCAGTCGATCGTAACCGGCCTGATCGGTCATCGGCAGCAGCTTGATGGTGAGGTTGCCCGAGTGGAGCAGATCCCCCGCCCTGGCGGTGGTGATGGTATCTTCAAGGCTCGCGCCGCGCAGCACATCTTGCAGCGAGCGCCCCAGCGGCAGCAGCAGGGTGACGGGCGTGGTGCTCTGGCACCAGCTCTCGACCAGGCTTTGCAGTGCATCGCTCTCGTAGGTAAAGAGGCTGACCCGCAGCTCGTTCTCTTGTCTGGGCGGCAAACCGAGGCTGGCCCAGTAGGCGGTAAGTCCCGCATCATCTTGCTGCCACCGCTCCTGTTCGGCGATGAGGTCGTGCTCGCACAAAAGGCCGCCGGTTTTAGCGGTAAAGCCTGGGAAGAAGAAGTATTTGTTGAGGCTTTTATTGCCAACCCGCTGGGGCGAGGCGAGGCCGTGGCAATCCTCTACCCAGCTCTCCGCCGAGAGGTACTCCAGATTGATCCAGCATGGGGGGCTGGGTTGGCTCGCCATCAGCTCTATGAAGAGGTTGGGCAGCTCGCAGGCAAAAGCCTCGATCACCACTCTGGCCGGGGTCATGTCGGTCGGCAGGGTCTCATGCCAGTGCTGGATATAGATGCCATCGACCCACTGGCCATCCTGCGCTGGGTCGAGCTTGGGGCAGATGCGGGCGAAACTTTCCAGATCGTCCACCCAAAGCCGCACCTGAACCTCATTGCCATGTGCCGCAATATTCCCCTCCCGCTTTAACTGGCGGGCAAGTCGCCAGGTGACGCCGATGTCACCGAAGTTGTCGACGACGCAACAGAAGATGTCCCAGTCAAACGGGGGCAGGGGAGTGGTCATGGCTTGGGATCCCAGATGCAAAAAAACCGGTGCGCAGGGTAGCACACCGGTTGACTGGCTTCTAACCGTCAGCGTGTGACGGCGGTCTGTGGCAGGTTACTCCTTGCCGTAGACGTTGTTCTCTTGCTCACGCACCCGGATAAAGGTGGTGCGTTTGGTGAGCTCTTTCAGCTGGCTGGCGCCCACGTAGGTACAGGTGGAGCGCACGCCGCCCAGAATGTCGCGCACGGCGTTCTCGACCGGGCCGCGGTAGGGCAGCAGCACGGTTTTACCCTCGGAGGCGCGGTATTCGGCGACACCACCGGCGTGCTTGTCCATGGCGCTGGAGGAGCTCATGCCGTAGAACTTCATGAAAGGCTCACCGTCTACATCGACGATCTCGCCACCGCACTCCTCGTGGGCTGCCAGCATGCCGCCCAGCATCACGAAGTCGGCGCCGCCGCCGAAGGCTTTGGCGACGTCGCCCGGGCAGGTGCAGCCGCCGTCACCGACGATCTGGCCGCCGAGGCCGTGGGCCGCATCGGCACACTCGATGATGGCAGAGAGCTGCGGGTAGCCGACGCCGGTCTTGACGCGAGTGGTACAGACAGAGCCCGGGCCGATGCCGACCTTGACGATGTCGGCGCCGGAGAGGATCAGCTCTTCGACCATCTCGCCGGTCACCACGTTGCCTGCCAGGATGACGTGGTTGGGGCAGGCTTCACGAATTTTGCGCACGAACTCGACGAAGTGTTCGGAGTAGCCGTTGGCCACGTCGACACAGATGAAGCGCAGCGCTTCGGACATGGCGAGGATCTGGCGGGTCTTGGCGAAATCTTCAGCCGAGGTGCCGGTGGAGACCATCACATGGCCCAGCAGCGCCGGATCGGTCTCGTTGACGAAAGCTTGCCACTGCTCAAGGCTGTAGTGCTTGTGTACCGCGGTCATCATCTCGAAACCGGCCAGCGTGCGCGCCATGGCAAAGCTGCCGACGGTATCCATGTTGGCGGCGATAACGGGTACGCCTTGCCATTGGGTCTGAGTGTGTTTGAAGGTGAACTGACGGGTCAGGCTTACTTGGGAACGGCTCTTGAGAGTAGAGCGCTTGGGGCGGAACAGGACATCCTTGAAACCGAGCTTCAAGTCTTCTTCGATACGCATTACAAATTCCTTATTGAGCCTTGTTGAAAGTCACTTTTGCAGTGGCAAATTTTCGGCAGGCGCAAAAAAACCGGTGGTTTTCAGGCCCTCCGGTTTACAACAGTGTAGGCAAAAATCCCTTCAGAACAAGACTGATAATTTGTAAATCCTTGTGGTAGCCTTTGGCGTCACAACCTGAGGTTAACCACCAGTTTCATCCAGCACCGTTCGGTGCCTTGCTCTCCTTCGATATGCCCGCTCGCTTGGGCCGCCGTTCGGCCACTCTTTGTCGTCTCTCTCCTGACCCGCCAGATATTATCCAAGTAGCTGAAATAAATCGGATTGACCCACAATAGGACTGTGGTAGATCTGGGCGCAGGATTGACAAGGCAGGGCAGTAAAATGGGCAAGATGATGGTGGGGATCACCCTGATGCTGGCACTGTGTGGCAGTGTGCTGGCAGAGACCCCGACCAGCTATGGCTGGATCGAGAAGGGACTTATTTTGCCCACCGGCGTGGTGGTGAAGATGAAACTCGACACCGGGGCGCTCACCTCTTCCCTCGATGCACGCGCCATCACCAGATTCAAACGGGATGGCAAGCCCTGGGTGCGCTTCATGCTGGTGGTGACCGATGCCGACAGCGGCAAACTGATCAAGCAGCAGTTCGAGCGGCGGGTCGAGCGCAGTGTGACGGTGCGCGGGGCGGGCGGTATGGAGCATCGACCAACGGTGACCATGTCCATCTGTCTGGGGGACAAGGTGTATGAGGAGTGGTTCACCCTGCGGGATCGCAGCAAGATGATCTATCCGGTACTGCTGGGCCGCCGTCTGCTGGCGGAGCTGGGCCCAGTGGACTCCAGTCGAACCTTTACCGTGCAGCCAGATTGTCATTGAAAGTAAAGAGCCCGCATCGCGGGCTCTTTACTTATCGCTTATCTTGCCGGCGGCAGCGGGAGCAGCACGCTCACCTCCAGCCCCCCTTCCGGCCGGTTGTGGACATCGAGGTCGGCGCCGTGCAACTGGGCGATACGCGAGACGATGGCCATGCCAAGGCCGACGCCATCCCCCTGCTGGGGATTGACCCGAAAGAAGCGTTCATACAGCCGGGGCAAGGCGCTGGCGGGAATGCCGGGGCCATTGTCGCTCACATCCACCCTCACCCGATTGCCCTCTCGCTGAACCCGCACCCTGATCTCGCCCTCCGGCTGGGTGTAGCGCAGCGCATTGTCGATGAGATTACTGAACAGCAGTTCGAGCAGGGTGGCCTGCCCCATCACCAGCTGCGGCAATTCACACTCCAGCGACAGCTGCTGATCCTTCTTGAGGGCAATGGGAGCCAGGGTCGCGAGGGTGCCTTGCAGCAGGTGGCCTATCTCCAGCTCGGTCAATACCAGCCCCTGCTGGTTGTCGATACGGGCCTGGGTCAGCAGTTGGCGGATCAGCCGATCGCTGCGGTCTAGGGCTTGCAGCATCTTGTGCAGGGATTGCTGGCGGCTCACTTCATCTTCGGCAGCCAGGGCATTTTCACTGTGGATCCGTAGTACCGCCAGCGGGGTGCGCAGCTCGTGGGCCGCCTCGTTGGTGAACTGTTTCTCCCGCTCTATGGTCTCCGCCAGCGCCTGCATCAGCCGGTTGATCTCGTTGGTGAGGGGGGTCAGCTCCTGAGCGCTTATCTTGAGGCTGAGGGGGCTCAGATTAGCGGGGTGACGTTCGCTGATGGCCTGGGCCAGCTGGCGCAGGGGGGCCAGCCCGCGGGTGATGAGCCACCAGAGCAGGGCCAGCAGGAAGGGGAGAGTGATCAGCAGCGGCAGCATGGTGAGGGTGGCCATCTTGCTGGCCAGTTCGCTGCGCTCGTCGTCCCGCTCGGCTACCACCAGCCAGGTCTGTTCCTGCTGGTTGTAGAGAGTGAAGGTGCGCCACTGGTGATGATCTTTTTCGACCGTGTCGAAGCCGATAGCCAAGGTGACCAGCGGCTGCTCCGGGGCGCTGGGGGCGCGCAGCAGCAAGCCGCCCTTTTCATCGAGCAGCTGGAAGTAGAGATTGCGTTCGAACTCGTGGCCGTAGGGGGTGATCTCCCGATCTTCGCCGGTCAGGTTGAGGCTGGGGTCTTTTTGCCACTCATCGGGATTTTGCGCTTCCCACTCCTGATAGACGGTGCCGTTGGCGGGCAGCTGCCCCTGCTGGGCCATATAGCGAGCCAGCAGCTGGTTGGTGATGCGGGCCGACTGGGCGAGGCGGGCATCAAACAGCTCCTCCATTTCGTGGCTCGCCTCCATGTAGCCGATAAAGGCGCTGATGGTGAGACTCAGGCTCACCAGCGTCAGGATACCGGTGAGCAGAAAGCGGCGAATGGAGCGCGGACGTTTCATCGTGCGGGTGTCCGGCTTGGTTGTTCGAGCTGGGGAATGATGTAGCCGACCCCGCGAATATTGCGGATGAGGTCGCTGTAGAACTTCTTGCGCAGATGGTGGATATGCACCTCTACCGCGTTGCTCTCGGCCCCTTCATCCCAGCCGTAGAGGCTCTGTTGCAGCTGATCCTTGCTCAGCACCCGGCCGCTCTGGCTGATCAGCTCCTGCAGCAACTTGTATTCGTGGGGGGTGAGTTTGACCGCCTCCCCCTGATAGGTGACCTGCTGGGATTCTGGATAGATGAGGATGTCGCCATACTCCAGTACCGCCTGAGCCTGCCCCTTGCTGCGGCGAACCAGGGCGCGCAGGCGGGCGTTGAGCTCCTGCAGGGCGAAGGGCTTGACCATGTAGTCGTCGGAGCCGGCATCAAGGCCGACCACCCGATCATCCAGCGCATCGCGGGCGGTGAGGATCAGCACCGGCAATTGGTGTCCTTCACGCCGCAACTTGCGCAGCAGGCTGAGGCCATCGATGTCGGGCAGATTGAGATCGAGGATCAGGGCGGCGAACTCGTCGCTCTTGAGGGCTGCCAGAGCGGGCAACCCCTGTTGCAGCCAGTCCACCGTGTAGCCGCTATGGCGCAGTGCATCCTGCATACCATCCCCCAGCATCACATCATCTTCCACCAGCAGGATCCGCATTCTTTTCTCCCTGTTTGTTGGGTGTGGCGATCTGGCTCAGCGCCAGGGCGTGCCGTGGCATAAACAACCCTGCCCACCAGTATGCAAGCTGGTGGGCAGAGTTTAAATAGTTCTTTGATCCATCAGGGTTTTATAGCTTGGCCAGCCGATCGCGGATTTCCATTCTGCGCCCTTCGTCGGCCACTTCGCGGCCCGGGCGGGCCGGGGCGGCCAGCGCCTTGTCGAGATAGGTTTTGGCCTCGGCCTTGCGACCCTGATCCAGCAGGAAGTCGCCATAGAAGAAGTTGGGGTCGATGCCATCCGGATTGATGGCCAGCGCCTGCTTGAGCAGTTGCTCCGCCTTCTCGTCATCGCCAAAGCCGACCGGCCACCCGGGCACCTGATAGTAGAGGGAGCCCAGACTGGTGTAGGCAGAGCCGTCCAGCGCCTTGGGATCCTGCTTGAGCGCAAGCTCCAGCTTGGCCTTGGCCTCTTTCACCAGACCCAGCGCTCCCAGCCCCCCTTTGGCCCCCGCCCAGGTGCTCTTGACGATGGCAGACCAGATCAGCAGGTCGGCGCGAAAGGGCTCCTTGGCGCTGGCCGCTTCGGCCTGGGTGCTCAGGGTTTCGAGGCAGCTCTCTTTCGCCTTGCCGGTCTGTTGATACTGGCAGACGGCCCACTGTTGCTGGATGGGGACGAGGGCATCACCCGCGGCCATGACCGAGGAGGACCCCAGCAGGATGGCGATGGCACAAGAGGTCACTGATTGACGGACAAAATTCATATTAATGCTCCTTCTTGGTCGGGATCGGGCGGGACAAGTCTGGTTGTGGCGCACTGTTGGCGCCGGCATCAGCCGTCCCTGGCTGAAGATGACGGGCATAACGTTTGATGATTGGCAGCTGTTTGGCCAGCGCCTTGTCGACGATGCCGGGCAGCAGGGCATTGAGCCGCACGAACAGTTTTTCCGGCCAGCCGAGCCAGCTGCGGCGGGTTTCGTTGCACAGGGCGATGACCGCCTCTTCGGCCACCTCCTGCGGGCTGTCGGTCTGGGTGCCGAGCGCCGCATTCATCTCGTAAGCGGCTTCGGAATTGAGCTTGGTGCGGGTGGCGCGGGGGGCAAAGTGCAGCACCTTGATACCACTTCCCTCCAGCTCCCGTCCCAGCGCTTCGCTAAAGCCGCGCAGGGCAAATTTGCTGGCGCAGTAGACGCTGTAACCGGGGTAGCCGATGCTGCCCAGGCTCGAGCCCATGTTCATGATGATCCCCGGTTTGCGCAGGCGGGGCAGCAGGGCGCGGGTCAGCTGGATTGGCGCCTCGATATTGAGCAGCAGCTGGCGCTCGACCTGCTCGCTGCTCTGATCTTCCAGCCAGGCAAACTGGTTGCAGCCGGCGTTGTTGATCAGGATGTCGAGCCCCTGCTCCAGTGCCGGGTGTTGCAGCAGCTTGGCCCGCTCGTGGGACACGCCAAGATCGGCGATCACCACCTGATGGCGCTCGGGGTGCGGCAGCGACTTGCACAAGCGCTCGAGCGCCGGGGCGCGGCGGCCGTGCAGCAGCAGATGGGCGCCCTGAGCGGCCAGCTCCTGGGACAGCTCCTCGCCAATCCCGCCGCTGGCACCGGTGAGCAGCACCGTTTTTCCTTCAAGTTTCATGATGCGGATTCCTTCTGGTCAGTGCGTGGCGGTGAGGTTGTAGAGCATCTCGCCGTAGAGGCGATAGACCACCTTGGTGGAGTGGATGATGGCGGCCTGATCTGCCGGGCTCTCGACCTTATCCATCAAGGATTCAAAGAACTTGAGGTGCTCCTGATCCAGGGCGCCGTGGGAGCTCAGGTAACTCATCGCCTGCGGTGGCAGGCCGAGTCCCTTTTTCAGCTGGTCGGCAACGGTGAGGGCGATGGCGACGCTGGTGCCTTCCAGTACCTGCACCATGCCGAAGAAGCCCATGGGGTTGCCGCGCTGGATCTGGTCGTAGAGGAAGGCGACCATCAGCTCTATGGGCAGCCCGGGCTGGCCGTGGCGCACCGCCTCGGCATCGCCGCCACAGGCGCGGATGTCGTTGAGGATCCACTCCTGATGGCCATACTCCTCGTCGATGTACTCGGCAATGGCGCCGCGCACCCACTCGTAATCCTGACTCAGCTTGCCGCCGGTGGCCATCAGGAGCGGAACTGTGTGGCGCACGTGGTAGTAGGCCTGCGCCAGAAAGGCGAGATAGGTGTCACGGCTGATATCGCCACGGCGACAGGCTTCGATAATAGGGGCGTTGAACAGATGCTCACGCTCCTGAGCAGTGGCTTGTTGCAGAGTCTGGTAGAAGCTCATGACGATTCTCCTGTAAGGCATTGGCTGATTTGCCGGGAAAAGTGTTGGTAAATCTCGTTGCGACGGGGGCGCCCGTTGGCGGTCAGCAGGCCGGGATGCTGGTCGAGTGCCACCGGCAACCAGTGGTGCAGCCGGGCATAATCGGGCAGCCGCTGGTTCAGACCTGCGATCTGGCGGGGCAGATCCGCCTCTTTGCCCGGCAGGGGCTGGATCAGCGCCACGTTGGCGGGTTGACCATCGCCAAACACCACGATGCGGGCGACGGCGGGGCAGAGCTGTGCTTCGGCCTCCACCCACTCGGGGGAGAAGTTGCGGCCAAAGGCGGTGATCTGGACATTCTTCTTGCGCCCGGTGATATGGAGGTAGCCTTCATCATCCAGATGACCCAGATCTCCAGTGGCGATCTGTTCGGGAGTCGGTTCGTTGCTGCCGAGATAGCCCAGCATGGCACTGCCGCTCACCATAATTTCGCCGTCGCTGGCGATGGTGACCTGACAGTGGGGCAGGGGGCGGCCGACGCTGCCGAGCTTGTCAGCATCCAGGCTGTTGAGCGCCACCACGGAGCCACACTCCGAGAGGCCATATCCCTCATACACCGGCAGGCCGAGCTGACGGGCGTGTTTGATCAGGTCGGGGGCCACCTTGCCGCCACCGACGGCAATAAAGCGCAGGCTCTTGAGCTGCTGGGCCAGCGTCGGTGTGCTGGTGCAGAGCGCCAGCAGCAGGCGCAGCAGTTCGGGTACCAGCACCAGACTGTGGGTCGGCCAGCGCAGCAGCGCCTCCCCCAGCATGGCTGGATTGAGCGAACTGGATCCGGTGAAACCGAGCTCCCCGAGGGACGGAATGCGGCTGCAGGCGCCGGTCAGCAGCGGCACATAAAGGCCGGTGATGTTCTCAAGCAGGGTCGCCAGCGGCAGCAGGGTCAGGTGTTTTTCCACCTTGGTTGACGCGACTCGCTCGGCCAGCGCATGGCTCACCGCCATCATCTGGGTCAGTGACAGGCAGACGCCCTTGGGCTGGCCCGTGGTGCCGGAGGTGTAGGTGATCTTGGCAGTGCCCTTGGGCAGCGCCGGTCGATTGGCCGGGATATAGCGCCAGAGCGGCAGCTCGCCGGTGATCAGCGAGAGCGGCTCGGCGGCATGCCACCCCTGATGATATGGGCCGACCAGCGCATCGGCGCCGCTGCTCTCCAGCAACCAGGCCTGCTGGGCCTGACTGAAGAAGTGGGGCACCGGGATCACCACGATACCGGCGCGGGTGCAGGCGAGATCCAGCAGCGCCCAGGGCAGGCCGTTGTCCAGTTGCAGCGCCAGACGGCTGATGTCGAGCTGTTGCAGCTGGCTGGCCAGACGCTGGATCTGTTGCCAGAGGCTGTGGTAGTCGAGCCGCTGCTGGCTGCTCAGCAGCGCTGGGGATTGCGGATTCTCGCGGGCATGTTTGGCGATGGCGTCGAACAGGCTCATTGGGCGCACCTTTTTTGATGGGTCTGGTTATCACTGCTCTTGCCGGCATCGTCAAACAGGGTCGGCATGGGGGCCAGCAGATTGAGCAGCAGGCTGCTCTGGGCCAGCACCTCGCGCCCCTGATTGATGTCGCCCACCATCACCTTGGGTTGGCAACGGTAGTACTCACCCCAGGCGTCGGCGTCGGCTCCCACCTGATGGGCCTGGGCGGGGGCCAGCTCCACCGGATTGAGTTGCAGGCGGGCAAAGCTGTTGCGCAGCTTGGCCGTGCCGGTAAAGACCACGTAGTCGAGGGCGTTTTCACACAGCAGACGACACAGGGCCGCGAACATCAGGCGGGCATTGCCCGGTTCGCTGCAGGCCAGATTGCCCACTTCGATAATGCGGTTGCGTGCCGGATAGACCCCGAGGCGGGTGTTGATGGCGGCTTCGATGGGTTGCTCCAGATACTGTTCCAGATAGAGAGGCCCCTCACTGGCATGATTGAGACCACAGGCACCGACCAGCGTCCCGTCCGCCCGATAAAGCCCCAGCAGGCAAGGGAGGAAATGGGGGATGCGGGCGTTGAACTCGAGGGTGTAGGCTGCCTGGATATAGGCTTGCAGCGCCATGACCTGCTGCGGGGACTTGGCTAGCAGCAATCGGTAGGGGGCCTGGATCTCGATGGTCATGGGTGACTCCTTCTCTTGCGATGGTTTGAGAGTAAAAGGGCAAACTTAAGAAACCCTTAAGGAGCAAAAAAAGTTGTCAGCGAGGCAGCGGGCAGGCAATCTGCGCCGCTGTTATCCAACAGGAAGCCCCCAAGAGGAACCGTCATGTCATCCACCGTCAGCTGCCCCCTGTGTGCCAGCCATCGCAGTTATCCTCTGCCGGTGGCTGGCAAGCGCTATCATCGCTGCCTCGCGTGCGAGCTGGTCTGGCTGGATGAGGCGGATCATCTGGATGAGGCGGCGGAGAAGGCGGTCTATGACGGTCACGACAACCGGGTTGATGATCCCCGTTATCGCACCTTTCTGATGCGGGCATTTGGCGAGGTACTGAGTCGGGTGCCAACCCCTGCCAGTGGCCTCGATTTTGGCTGCGGTCCCGGCCCTGCGCTGGTGGCGATGGGGCGTGAGGCGGGTTACGACATGGTTGGATATGACAAGTTCTATGCCGACTTTCCCGAGTTGTTGACGCGTCAGTATGACTTCATCACCAGTACCGAGGTGATCGAGCATATCGCCGAGCCGCGCACGGTGCTGGCGCAGTTGTGGGATTGCCTCAAGCCCGGTGGCCTGCTGGTGCTGCAGACCCAGCGGGTGCTCCGTGACGAGAGGTTTAAAAACTGGCGCTATCGCCACGACCCGACCCACATCGTCTTCTTTGCCGAGGCATCGTTTCAGGTGTTGGCCGCCAGCTGGCAGGCCGAGCTCAGCTTTCCCCACGCCGATGTGGCGGTATTGCAGAAAGGCACGCCTTAAGGCGTGCCTTCATCTGTTACTCGTCGGGTTCGCACGGCGCTACTCCTTGTAGCCCTTGTCCTGCCACTGGTAGTACATCAGGGCAGATTTGACGCCGATTGACTTGAATGGCTCTGGCGGCAGCCACATCGGCAGCGTCTGCTCCGCGTGGTTGAACCAAGGGTGATCCTTGCCTTGATAGAGGCTGGCCACGATGTCGCCAAACAGGAAGGAGAGGTTGATGCCGTGGCCGTTGTAGCCGAGGGCGTAGTAGATGTTGTTGTGATCCCCCATTACCCCCACCGCTTCAGTGCTGTCGCCGGTCATGCCGAGCACCCCGTCCCACACCTGTTCAAATTTGATCCCCTTGAGGGCCGGATAGAGGGTCACCAGCTCGGTCATCATCATCTCGCTGACCCGATTGAGATCGCCCTTGTAGTTGAGGCCGTCGTTGAAGACGTACTCGGCATTGCCGCCACCGATGACGATGCGGTTATCCGGGGTCAATACCAGATGGAACAGGATGTTGCGGGTGTCGTAGTAGGGCACCCGGCTCTGCCACTGGATGGCGGCCAGCTGCTTTTTGGTGAGCGGCTCGGTGACGGCGCTCTGGGCGTGTACCGGAAAGACTCGCCCGCTGAAGTAGCCAAGTTTTGAGGTATAGCCGTTGGTTGCCAGCACTATGCTGTCGGCGGTCACCTTGTACTTGTCGGCTACATTGAGCTCGATCTGCTTGCCCTCCTTGATACCCAGCACCGGGCTCTGCTCGTAGATGGTGACGCCCGCCTGCTCCACCGCCTTGCGCAGGGCATTGACCAGTTTCATGGCGTGTACCTGACCGCCATTGGGGTCGTAGACCGCCCCTACGTAGCGGTCGGTGCCGAGCTTCTCTTCGGTGGTATCGGCGTTCCAGTACTGGAGCGGGATGCCGAGGTGATTGGCGGTTTTCACATAGTCGCGGTACTCGGCGATATCCTCCTCATCGAGGATCGCCTCCACATAGCCATCGAGCTTGAGATCGGCCTCGACGTCGGTTGAGGCCACCAGCGCCTGCAGCTTGCGCATGCTGGCGACGGTGAGGTCGTAGTGGCGCTTGCTCGCCTCCCCCTCCTCGTAGAGATCCATCACCTCGGAGCCCGGCAGCACCATGCCGCCATTGCGCCCCGAGGCGCCGCTGCCCACCTGCTTGGCCTCGAAGATGGCGATCTTGAGCGACGGATTGGCCTTGGCCAGATGCCAGGCGCTGGAGAGGCCGCTGTAGCCGCCACCTATGATGGCGATATCCACCTTCATGTCTTGTGCCAGCGGGGCACTCTCCTCTGCCGGTTTCTCCTTGAACCAGTAGCTGGTGTTGGGCTCAAAGTCGCTCATCTTGGGGCCGCAGGCGGCGAGGAAAAAACAGCTGATGCACATGGTCAACGCTCGTTGGCAAAGGGTGGTCGGATTCATTTTCTACTCCGGTTACAGATACAAAATGTCAAATTATTTCATCGGGTTGGGCGGTATTGACCCGGCGGCCTATGTCTCGCAGCCGGGCCAGCTGATCGGCAAGACCGGGCCCCTCATCCAGGCTGGTGACAAAGTTCCAGAGGTAGGTCATCACAGCATAGACATGGCCTGCGGAGACCTGGGGTTGGGCCATCAGCATGGTGATGGCCAGCAGGAACAGCAGGGAGGCGCTGATGCCGACCACCAGAAAAGCGAGTGCCTCCCGATCCGAAATCCTGATGCGCAGCCAGGCCAGCGCGCGGTAGTGGCGGGAGAGGCTGGCTGATTGGGCATGGGTGACCAGTTTGACTTCGTGTTCCAGCCGATCGTTGAGCCGCTCGTGCAGCAGCTGGTTTTTGCGTGAAAAGCCGGGCAGCAGCAGGCCGAACAGCAGCAATACCCCCATGCAGGCGATGCCGACCCAGAACTCGATCACCATCAGCATCACGGCCGCACCGACGATGGAGATCAGGCTGGTGGCCAGGATCGGGATATGTTTCTCGAAGAAGTCGACAAACTCCCGCGCCAGGGTGACCCGCGCCACTATGGTGGATTGCCCCTCCTGCTGCTGGCGTTGTGTCAGGATCACCGGCACCGCCAGTGCCGCATAGATATGGGTAAAGGTGCGGGTATCGACCGCTCGGCGCAGGGCGCCGATGAGCCAGAACAGCAGCACGATGAGGGCGTAGCTTGAAGCCTGCCACCACTGGCCCTTGACGATGGCGTCGATGGCAAAGCCGGCGAACAGGGGATAGACCACCAGCAGGATGTTTTCGAGGGCCACCAGCGAGAAGGTGCCCGCCAGCTTGAGGGGATTGGCCCGCGCAATCGCCCCCAGCGAACGACCGGCCGAGTGTGGCAACGGCGTGGCCTGCTCGTCGCAACTGGCTGCCGAAGTGGTTGGTGTTGTCATGGGTTATCTCCTAAGATGTCGGAAACGCTAAGTTTGAGCGAGTGCTCAAAGTTTGTTTGAGCGACCGCTCAAAGTCAAGCAGATCGATTGATATCGCAGGAGGTCAGATGGCACGCCCATCAGCAGAACAGCGCAAAGAGATGATCATCGAGGCCGTATTGGCCCTGTTTCGAGAGAAGGGGATGGCGGCATCGTCAACCCGTGATGTGGCCGAGCGC
Organism: Aeromonas sp. FDAARGOS 1411; assembly: GCF_019047125.1. Classification (NCBI taxonomy): domain Bacteria; kingdom Pseudomonadati; phylum Pseudomonadota; class Gammaproteobacteria; order Aeromonadales; family Aeromonadaceae; genus Aeromonas; species Aeromonas sp. FDAARGOS 1411. The sequence goes on from NZ_CP077214.1 coordinate 189,742, forward strand.
ACCGGTCTGGCGCGCAGCCACGTCTACCACTACTTCAAGGATTGGAAGGAGCTCTGCCTCTGCGCCGTGGAGCGTTTCACCTATCAGGAGATCGCCGAGCAACGGGAGTGGCTGTTGCCGCTGCCAGCCCGCGAAGCGTTGCCGCTCTTCGTGCGGGACAACCTGCCGACCAGTCAGGATGCCTCCTGGGCCATCTATCTGGATGCCTGGAACGAGTCACTGCGCGACCCTGTGTTTGCCGAGAGCTACCGCAAAATCATTCTGGCGTGGCGCGAGGTGCTGGAGCAGATCCTGCAAAAGGGGATCGACAGCGGCGAGTTTGTGGCGGGCGATGCCCGGCGACTGGCGCGTCAGATCACCTCCCTCATCAACGGCTATGCCGATGACCTTATTCTGGAGCCGACCCCCGAGACGGTCGAGGCCACGTACCAAGAGATCATGCTGGTGGTCAATCAGCTGGTCTTGCCCCCGACTCACTCATAGCGGCGCAGGCAAAAAAGGGTGGGGAGGCATGCCAGCGTGGGGCCTCCCCCGGTTTCGTTGGCCATCCGCCGGGCGCGCGATGGTCAGATACCAAGGAGCGGTTGTTGATGTCGATTACCCATTTGTCACTGCAAGATGCCCGTCATCTGCAACTGGCGGCGCAAGGGCTGCTTGCCCCCCGTCGCAGCAAGGCGACCCCGGCTGATCTGCTGGCCACCATTCGCCGCATGGCGCTGCTGCAGATCGATACCATCTCGGTGGTGGCGCGCAGCCCCTATCTGGTGCTGTTCAGCCGGCTTGGCCAGTACGAACCGCGTTGGTTGGAGCAGCTGCTGGCTGACGGCGAGATCTTCGAATATTGGGCCCACGAGGCCTGCTTTGTGCCCCGCGAAGATTACCGGCTGTTGCGCCATCGGATGCTCGACCCCGTCGCCATGGGCTGGAAGTTTTCGGCCAACTGGCTTGCCACCCATCTGCAGGAGGTCGGTCAGCTGATCGAGCGCATTCGTCAACATGGCCCGGTGCGGGCGGCCGACTTTGAACGCACAACCGGCAAGGGAAACGGCTGGTGGGACTGGAAGCCGGAGAAACGTCATCTGGAAGTGCTCTTTACCACAGGTCAGCTGATGGTGCGGGAGCGGCGCAACTTTCAGCGAGTCTATGACCTGGCCGAGCGGGTCATCCCTGAGTGGAGCGACCAGCGGGACCTGCCGAGCGTCGAGCAGGCGCAGCGGGATATGGTGCGCGCCAGTTGCCGGGCGCTGGGGCTGGTCAAAACTGGCTGGGTGGCTGATTACTACCGGCTGCGGCGTGGCAAATATGACGCCTTGCTCCATCAACTGGCGGACGAGGGGGAGCTGCTGCCGGTATGTGTCGAGGGATGGCTGCACGGTGCTTTCGTGCACGCATCTCTGGCCGATGAGCTGGCAAGGGCGCAGGCGGGTAGCCTCAAGGCAACTCATACCACCGCCCTGTCGCCGTTCGATCCGCTGATATGGGATCGCAAGCGAGCCAGTGAACTGTTCAACTTCGACTATCGTATCGAGTGCTATACCCCGGCACCCAAGCGTCAGTACGGCTACTTCGTGTTGCCGCTGCTGCATCGTGGCAAGCTGGTGGGCAGAATGGATGCCAAGGCCCATCGCCAGCAGGGGATCTTCGAAATCAAGAGCCTCTATCTGGAAGCCGGGGTGAGAGTGACCCGCACGCTTGCACAGGATCTGGCGAAAGCCCTGCAAAAGTTGGCTGACTGGCACCAGACGCCGCAGCTTCGTTATGGTGCCATTCCGGCCAATTTGCTGGCGTTGTGGCATGAAAGCGCCCCTGCAAAGTGAGCAAAATCCCTTCTGGGCTAAGCTGCAAGAGGGATCAACAGTCCGGGAGCGGGAGATGAAACTAGTGGCAACATGGTGGGCGGGATTGGCGATGGCCATCTTGTCCCCCGCGCTATGGGGGCAAGAGCCGCCAGTGAAGATCTGTCTGGGGGAGGGCAACGAGTGGGCCCCCTTTACCTACTGGGAGCGCAAGGACGGGGTGCCCGATACCAGCCGCCTGACCGGTTCGGCGACAACGCTGGTGCTCGATGCCCTGCAACAGAGCGGGCTCTCGCACCAGATCCGCTATCTGCCCTGGGCGCGGGTGCAGCAGGAGCTGGCGGATTATCGCCAGAATGGTCTGTGCGAGCTGACCTGGGATGCCAGCTACAAGCCGGAGCGGGCCGAGTTTGCCTTCTACAGCGTTCCCCTCTACTACACCCACCTCGGTTTCTTCTATCTCAAGCGCCGCTACCCCGAACCGCCGGATCTGCAGACGGTCAATCGTTCCCGGGTGTGCGGCGTGATTGGCTACAACTACACCCCCTACGGGCTTGCGCAGGAGCCACGCCGGGTCAAACAGTTGCAGCAGGCGCTCGATATGCTGGAGCGGGATCGCTGCGACTTTCTGCCGAGCGAAATCGAACCTCTGGTAGCAGGCATCAGCCTTGGCATCTACCGCAGCGAGAGCGGGTTGCTCAATCTCGCCCTGCCCAGCCGCAAGGGATTCTATCTGCTGGTGAGCAAGGGCTCCCCTCGCGGCCACGAGCTGGTGAATATCCTCAATCAGTCGCTGGTGGCATTTCAGGAAGGGGGGCATACGGATGAGGTGATGCGCCTCTTCTTGCCGCCGATGGAGTAATAGCGAAGGGTTGCTGTCATTCAGGGGGAGCAGATAAACAGAGGGCCAGCCGGTGTAAACCGGCTGGCCCTTTTTTACGTGAGAGCTTGTCAGGCCGCCAGACGGGTCAGTACCTTCACCAGCAGCTCGATGCGCGGGGCAATGCTGGCCAGATCCAGATACTCCTCGTCACTGTGGAAACCGGCGCCGATAGGGCCCAGACCATCCAGAGTGGGAATGCCGAGGGCGGCGGTCAGGTTGGCATCGGAGCCGCCCCCCACCTCCTGCCAGCTGATCGGCAGTCCCAGTTCGGCGCCACACTCTTCCACCAGCAGCATCAGTGCCTGGGTGCCCTCTGACGGCACCATGGCCGGTTTGTGGGCCTCGCGGGTCAGCTGGATGGTGACGCCATCCAGATGGGGACGCTCGGCCAGGGTCAGCAGATGATCGTTGATCTGGTGGTACTCCTGATTGTCCCAGAAGCGGACGTCTACCACGGCGCTGGCATGGGCCGGCACTATGTTGGCGCCGTTGCCCCCCTCGACAATGCCGATGTTGAGGGTGGTGCCGCTCTCGAAGTTGGTCAGGGCGTTGATGGCCAGGATCCAGTGGCCCAACTCGGTGATGGCGCTGCGCCCCTTCTGCGGTTCGTTGCCCGCGTGAGCCGCCTTGCCGGTGAAGTCGATGCGATAACGGGCCATCCCCTTGCGCGCCTTGACCAGCGAGCCATCGGCGCGGGCCGCTTCGGCCACCAGCACTTGTTTTGCCTGTTTGGCCACCGCTGCCAGCCAGTCGCTGGAGTGCAGGGAGCCAATCTCCTCATCCGGGTTCATGCAGACGCAGATGCTCAGGCGATCGCGCACCTCGCGGGGCAGTTCACGCAGGGCATAGACGATGTTGAGCAGGCCGGATTTCATGTCGGAGACACCGGGACCGTAAGCGCGCTCACCATCGATGCTCATCGGGCGGACGGCGGCGGTGCCGAGGGGGAAGACGGTATCCATATGGCCGATCAGCATTACATCGATCTGCGCCGCATCAGGCTGATTGCGGATCTCCAGTCCCACCCCGGCTGCGCCACAGTCGATCCGCTTGATCTGCCAGCCGCCCATCGCCTCATATTTGGCGGCCATCAGGTCGGCCACCGCCGCAATGCCCGGCTGGTGCAGGGATCCGCAATCCAGATTGATCAGCGGGGCCAGTTCGGTCAGGTATTGATCCAGAGAAAAAGTCATTGTTTGTTCCACTATCAGGTTCGGGTCAGAGAAGGATGTTCATCACCAGCATGGCGCCGAAGGCGTTGAGTACCGAGATGGCGACCATGATGGGGATATAACGCCCTTCGGTGCCGATACAGCCGAGGATGCGGCCCATGTATTGCACCTGGGAGCCCATCAGGTAGATGGCTGGCGCCAGAATGGCGATGTGGGTGCCGTTGAGGATCCCCTGATCGAACAGGGTGATGACCACACCGACTGCACCGCCCATCGACATCCAGGCGCCGATCAGCACGGCTGCCGCCTCACCGGGCAACCCGAAGATGGCCATGACGGGGGAGAAAATGGCGCCCATGGCATCCAGCGCGCCGGTGATCTGCAGCGCCTTGATGATGACAAAGGCCATCAGTACGTTGGGAACGGTGGAGGTGGTGGCGATGACCCAGCCCTTCTTGGCCCCTTCGACGAAGATATCGGTGACGATGGGTTTCTTGATGTTGGCCTGGCTCATTTGGCTTGCTCCTGAGTGTTGAGGGTCTGCTGGGTGTTGTTATCGGTCTGCTTGCCTTCGCTCATATTGAGGTAGACCCGAAACAGGTTGGCCCCGACAAATTTGAAGGCGAACATCACGATGACAGCCAGACCGATGGAGGAGCTGACCGCCGGGCTGCCATCTGCCAGTGTCAGGGTGAACAGCACGGCGCCGGAGGAGAAGAAGTTGACGATGGTGGCACCAGCGGAGAACTGGAACATGGTGAACACGTCGGTTTCACGCTTGGTGATGAGCCCTTCATCCTTGAGCTGACGAGTCATGGCGGCACCGGCATCTGTGCTCTGCAGGGAGGCGATCAGTGCCAGACCGGTATTACCGGGGATCCCCATCAGCGGACGCAGCAGCGGGGTCAGCAACTTGCGGGCCGCTTCCAACGCGCCGTAGTGTTCCAGCACATTGATCATACCGAGGGCAAACATCACGGTGGGGATCAGGGTCAGGGCAAACAGAAAGCCATCGCGAGCGCCGTTGCCCCCCTTGCCGCGCATGTCGGTCATGGCGGTCTTGATGCCGTCACCATTCTCGCTGACGCTCTGGACCATGGTGCCGAACGAGCCGTTCAGTGTGGTGAAATCGAATACCCCATACCACTCGCCGGATTGCAACAGTCCGGAGAAGAAGACCACGGCGAAGGCCAGTGCCAGGTAACTGCCTATACTCACCGAGCGTGTTTTGTCTGTCATTAGCTAGCTCCATATGAATAATTATTTAATCTGAATAATTGTAATTGATATGGATGTTACTAAATTGATGGTGGTCAAAATGGTTTGCTACAAATGACGAATGTATTGGGGTTATGTGACTGTGATCGCCATATGATTGGACGATAATCTGGTTTTTATCGAATTGTTTGAGTGAATAAAAAGCAGGGCGGGATAGCGGGGCAATAAAAAACCGGGCACGAGGCCCGGTTTGGTCAATCAGTCAGATGTGATTACTGGAGTACCAGTACCATCAGCAGGCCGACACTAATGGCAGATACCAGGAAGGCAAAGCCATAGAACACATAGTGGTGCAGCTTGGTGGTGTGGATCCCCAGATCGTGCAGACCGTGGTAGATACGGTGCATGCCGTGCCAGACTGGCAGGGCGATTATCACCAGCAGGATGCAGGCACCCCACCAGGAGCTGGCGAACGCGTGCACGCGGTCATAGCTCATGGTTTCCACGTCCATGATGCCCATGGGCACCAGCAGACCGGTGATGAGGACAATGACCGGCAGCAGCATGGCAACGACCATGCCACCCGCACCAAACAGACCCCAGTAAATTGGTTCGTCAGAACGTCTCATTGTTTTCTCCTCAGGCCACGATGATCAGGACAAGCAGGGACACCACCGCCAGCGCCACATACTGGGCGAGAACGATCGGCTTCTCCGGTACCAGGTCTTCACCACGGAAGATACGCATGGCTTTCGGCGCCAGGGCGAACCAGGTTTTGGCATGGAACAGGCACGCCGCCAGAGCGACGACATGGAACAGGATAGCGATCGGGCTTTGCAGGGATTCCAGCCAGCCGTTGAACGCTTCCTGACCCTGAACCAGGCGCATCAGACCCCACATCAGCACAACGGCGTAGATGGAGACGAAGATACTGGTGCCTTCACGGATCATGTAACCGGTGTAGAAGGCGTTCTTCAGCCACCAGTCTTTCTTCATTTCGCGGACGTAAGGTTTACGTTTGCTATCAGTGTTGTTCATGGTCTCAATCCTGCTCTCAATCTGGCTTGAACATGGCGATCATGTAGTCCTTGGCGCTTTCGACCTTGCCAAGCTGGATGGCCGCCGCCGGATCGACGCCCTTCGGGCACACTTCGGAGCAGTAGCCCACGAAGGTACAACCCCAGACGCCTTCGTCCTGGCTGATGATGCGCATACGCTCTTTGGCACCAGCATCACGGTTATCGACGTTGTAGCGATAGGCCAGAGCCAGTGCCGCCGGACCGGTGAACTTCTTGTTGATGCCGTACTGCGGGCAAGCCGCGTAGCAGAGACCACAGTTGATGCACTGGGAGAACTGCTTGTACTGCGCCATCTGGGCCGGAGTCTGGATGTACTCGCCATCACACAGGCTGCGCGGCTCGCTCGGGATGATGTACGGCTTGATGCTTTCCAGCTTCTCGATGAAGTCGGACATGTCGACCACCAGATCGCGCTCGATCGGGAAGTTGTTGAGCGGCTCGACGGTCATCTTGCCCGGCAGGTAGTCGCGCAGGAACGCCTTGCAACCCAGCTTGGGCACACCGTTGACCATCATGCCGCAAGAGCCGCAGATCGCCATCCGGCAGGACCAGCGGAAGCTCAGGGTAGAGTCCAGGTGATCCTTGATGTACTGCAGGGCGTCCAGCAGAGACATCTCTCTCTGGTATGGCACCTGAAAGGTTTGCATCCAGGGCTCGTTATCCTGTTCCGGACGGTAGCGCAGGATTTCAATTTCAATCATCTCAGCCATTCTTCTTAGCCTCGTCTTGTTTCTCACCCTCGGAGCCGTACACGCGTTTTGCCGGCTGGGACTTAGTGATCTTCACATCGGAGTAATCGATGGAGGGCGTTTCGCCATTTTGGTAGAACGAGAGCGTGTGCTTGAGGAAGTTCACGTCATCACGCTCTTCGTAACCATCCAGACGCTGGTGGGAACCGCGGGACTCTTTACGATTGATGGCGGAGTGAGCCATGGCTTCTGCCACGTCCAGCATGTAGCCCAGTTCGATGGCGTACAGCAGGTCGGTGTTGAAGACAGAGGACTTGTCGTTGATCTTGACCTTTTTGTAACGGGCTTTCAGCTCGTTGATCTTGTCGATGGTGCCCTGCATCAGCTCTTCGGTACGGTAGATACCGACACCGGCTTCCATGGACATGCCCAACTCGTTGCGAATATCGGCCGGGTTCTCGGTGCCATCGATGTCGAGCAGGGAGAGGTGCTGCTTGATGAGCGCCTCGGCCTTGGCAGCCAGAGCTTCGGTGTTGCCGTGTTTCTGAGTCTTGGCGAATTCACCGGCCTGTTCACCCGCCAGCTTGCCGAATACCACGATCTCGGACAGGGAGTTGGAACCCAGACGGTTGGCGCCGTGCAGACCGACGGAGGCACATTCGCCAGCGGCGTAGAGGCCGGCCAGACGGGTGGCACACTTGTTGTCAGTCTCGATACCACCCATGGTGTAGTGGGCAGTCGGACGTACCGGAATAGGCTCTTTGGCCGGATCCACGTTGACGTAGGCTTTGGCCAGTTCGCAGATGAACGGCAGACGCTCTTTCAGGTACTTCTCGCCAAGGTGACGCAGGTCGAGGTGAACCACATCGCCCATCGGGCCCTGAATGACGCGGCCTTTCTGCTGCTCTTGCCAGAATGCCTGGGAAACGCGGTCGCGCGGACCCAGCTCCATGTATTTGCTCTTCGGCTGGCCAATCGGGGTTTCCGGGCCCAAGCCGTAGTCTTGCAGGTAGCGGTAGCCATCCTTGTTCAGCAGGACGCCACCCTCACCACGACAACCTTCGGTCATCAGGATGCCGGTGCCCGGCAGACCGGTCGGGTGATACTGGACGAATTCCATATCACGCAGCGGTACGCCGTGACGGTAGGCCAGTGCCATGCCGTCGCCGGTGACGATGCCACCGTTGGTGTTGTAGCGATAGACACGGCCAGCGCCGCCGGTTGCCACGATCACGGATTTGGCCTGGATGAAGCGGGTGATACCGTTCTGGATGTCGAAGGTCAGTACACCCTGAACGCGGCCGTCGTCCACGATCAGATCAAGGCAGAAATGCTCGTCGAAGCGCTTGATGCTCGGGTATTTGACGGAGGTCTGGAACAGGGTGTGCAGAATATGGAAACCGGACTTGTCTGCGGCGAACCAGGTACGCGGAACCTTCATGCCACCAAACGGACGCACGTTGGCTTTACCATCCGGCTTGCGGCTCCAGGGGCAACCCCAGTGCTCCAACTGGATCATCTCTTTGGTCGCGTTGTTGACGAAGTATTCCACTACGTCCTGCTCGCACAGCCAGTCACCACCGGAGACGGTGTCGTTGAAGTGGTTTTCGAGGGAGTCGTCATCACGGACGACACCGGCGGCGCCGCCTTCGGCAGCAACCGTGTGGCTGCGCATCGGGTAAACCTTGGAAATCAGGGCGATGTCCAGGTCTGGCTGTGATTCGGCTATAGCGATAGCGGCGCGTAAGCCGGTACCGCCAGCACCGATGATGGCCACATCGGTCTTGATAATATCCACATCTGCCTCCTTAGGGATAGATTTGCTGGGCACGATTTTGCTCTATGAAAAAAATTCAGGCTTGATGCAAGTCAAACTGCTAGGTTTTATTCCCTTTTTATTGGTTATTTTTCTATAAAACACCCAAATCCCTGGATGAAAATGTCGTTATTATCGTAATTTTTTGGTGTTACTGAGCAGTTGAACACCTAGCTACGAGCACTTTAACTTCTGGATTGTACGTAGTTTTCTTTCAATAAAATGCGAATCACCTCTCTTTTTAGGTACTCGCGAAAAAAATTTTAAGTTTTTTATTGTAATTTTTTAATGAGAATTATTGGCATTTATGTATTCGGATAGAAATAGGTAATCCGAAATGCTGCGGTGACTACGGCGGTGATCTGATAATCCCAAACGAATCACAAGGATTTCAAGGCGGGGTATTTGGCGGGTAATGTGAGGTTACTCACTGAAAATTAAGCGCTATTTAGAAAAATAAAAGGGGCCTGTACGGCCCCTTTTGCTCATGCTCAAATGCGGAACATGCCGACCTGATTGCTCAGTTCACCCGAAATATTTTTAAGTTGTTCAGAGAGATGGCGTGAGCTGTCTGCATCTACTGCCAGTTCGTCCGAGACATCTTTCACCGCCTGAATGTTGCGGCTTACCTCGTCGGTGACGGCCCGCTGCTCTTCAGCCGCGCTGGAGATCTGGGTCGCCATGTCGGAGATCTGGTTGATCGAGGTGGTGATCTGTTCCAGCGCATGGGTGGCGTTGTTGGCGTCATCCACGCTGTTCTGGGCCAACAGCTGGCCTTCGTGCATGGTGCTGACCGCTCCCTGGGTATTGCGTTGCAGGGTTTCGATCATATTGCGGATCTCGACGGTGGAGCTGTGGGTACGCTGTGACAGGACGCGCACCTCGTCGGCTACCACCGCAAAGCCGCGACCCTGTTCACCGGCACGTGCCGCTTCGATGGCGGCGTTGAGTGCCAGCAGGTTGGTCTGCTCGGCGATGCCCTGAATGGTGGAGAGGATGGTGTTGATCTCCTGAGCGTTTTTCTCCAGTTCCTGAATGATGTTGGAGGCCTGTTCCACCTGGGTGGCCAGATCGGTGATGGAGCGCTGGTTGCGGGCGATCACCTGTTTGCCATGCTCGCAACTGCTGGAGGAGCTGCGGGCCGCTTCGGCGGTCTGCTCGGCGTTGCTGGCGACCTCGACCGCGGTGGCCGACATCTCGTGTACTGCAGTGGCGATCTGGGAGATCTCGTTTTGCTGGCGTGCCAGCCCCTGATTGGCCTTCTCCGCCATGCTGTGGGAGGACTTGGCCTGCTGGTTGAGTTGACCGGAGGAGTTGGAGATATCCTGCACCATCACATGGATCCGCTCGATGAAGGTGTTGACGTGTTTGGCAACCGCGCCTACTTCATCCTCACGTTCAATCTTGATGCGGCGGGTCAGATCGCCGTTGCCACGGGAGAGATCGGCAATCGCTTCGCCCAGGGTTTTCAGAGGGGCCAGTGAGCCGTTGATGGCGACATAGGAGAAGCCTGCCACGATCAGTATGGTGATAAGCCCCTGAATGAAGGAGGAGGTAACCATGCGGCGTACCGACTGGTAGGCGATCTCTTCATCCACCATCATGCCGTAATACCAGTTGGTATTGGGAATGGCATTAAAGTCGTAGACCTCTTTCTTGCCGCTGATCACCAGCTCGTTGATCATGCCGTCATGGGCGACCTGATTGATGTAGGCGGCAGTCAGTTCCGGTGCCAGAGCGGTGGCGGATTTCAGGCTCAGGGAGGCATCGGGGTGCGCGATGATGGTGCCATTGCTGTCCACCAGCATGGCGTAGGTGCCCTCGGTGGTGACCGCCAGAATGTCCGAGATCAGTGAGCTGATGGAGACGTCACCGGCGATGACCCCCTGGGTATTGCCACGCTGGAACGGCTCGGCAATGGTAACAATCAGCTGGCCGGTGGAGATATCGGCATAGGGGGCAGTGATGACCAGTTTGCCTGCGGCGGCCGCGTCCTTGTACCAGGGGCGTTGACGGGGGTCATAACCGGCTGGCAGGTCGGTTGGTTTGCTCTGGATCATTTTGCCGTCTGCGGTACCGGCATAGACCAGGTCGAAGCCACCGGCATTCATGGACTGGGCCAGATGACTGATGGGCTCGTCTTCTTTGGCGAACGCTTCCTTGGTGGTACTGACCATGCTGATCCGGGAGTCGACCCAGCGGGAGATCCCCTTGACGTTGGCCATGGAGCTTTCGTCGATGATGTTCCAGACCAGTCGCTGGGTCTCGCTGCGCAGTTGCGAGGTGTTGTACCAGACCTGCAGGCAGGTGATCACCAGAATGATGACCCCGATAGCCAGGACAAGCTTGTTTTTAATGGATAAGTTCATAGTTACATCCTTGTGAGCGTCAGTCTGAAGTGTGTGGAATCTAGTTATTGTTATGAGCCTCTGTTTATCGGCTGAAGTTGAACTCTTTGTATCCCGGTCAGCTATTTAAAGTTAGTGCCTAAATCAGTGGTTATCCATGCGCGTATCCCCCCCCCTTACTGCGCCAGAAAACGATCTGGTCGATTGGTGAAGATTCCATCGATCCCCATGCTAGAGAGCGTTTCATAATCTTCTGGATAATCAACGGTATAAACCAGAACTTTGAGCCCCCGGCGATGTGCATCATCGACCAGCGCGGCGTCGATGAAATCAACATCGCAATTGATGGACCAGCCCCCCAGCTCGTCGGCAAACTGCGCCAGGTTGAGCGGTAGGTTGGCGGTCAGGGCACCGAGCCGGATATCGGGCCGCAAGGCGGCAAATCGTGCCAGCTCCGGGTGATGGAAGGAGGAGACCACCCACTGCCCGGGAGTAAAGCCCAGCTCGGCCTCTGCCCGTCGGGTCAGGGCTGCCACCGCATCGGCGGTATGAGCCCCCTTGAGCTCGATATGCAGTTCGCAGCGTCCGGCGATGATCTCCATCACCTGCCACAGGGTCGGGATCACCTCTCCCTCACCGGCATCGAGCTGCTCCAGATAGGAGCGGGATTGCTCGGTCAGCACCCCCTTGCCATTGGTGCAGCGCTCCAGCCGCCGGTCGTGGAAGACCCACAACTCGCCATCGGCTGCCTGCACGTCGATCTCGATGGCTGATGCGCCCAGCTCCAGCGCTTTGGCCATCGCCTTTAGGGTGTTCTCCGGTGCCAGACCGCTGGCGCCACGATGGGCAATAATCTGCATGTTCTGCTCCTTTTACCTCGCGGATCAGCCGCGGCTCAGGTGAATGTCGATCTGTTGATGGGGCAGGGGAAGTCCCTGCTGCTGCATCTTCTCCAGCACCAGCGAGTGAACCTCGTGGGTGATGGGCATCCGGTGATCCATGTTGTTGACGTAGAGGCGGATCTCGTAGATCAGTGCCGAGTCGGTGAATTCGATCAGAAAGACCTCGGGCGTCGGCGTCTCCAATACCAGGGTCGATGCCTGGATGGACTCTTCCAGAATGCGCTGCACCAGTTTCGGATCCCGGGTCAGGCCGATCCGGATCCGCAGTTTGACCCGGGTGATGGCATCGGAGAGCGACCAGTTGATGAACTGTTCTGTGATGAAGGCCTTGTTGGGCACGATGATCTCCTTGCGATCCCAATCCACGATAGTCGTCGCCCGGGTCTTGATCTTGGTGACGGTGCCGGTGAGATCGCGGATGGTGACGGTGTCACCGAGCCGGATTGGCTTCTCAAACAGGATGATGAGGCCGGAGACAAAGTTGGCGAAGATCTCCTGCAGACCGAAACCCAGTCCCACCGAGAGGGCTGCGACCAGCCACTGGGTCTTCGACCAGTCGATGCCGAGCATGGAGAAGCCGGTGAGGGCACCGATCAGGATCACCAGATACTTGCTGGTGGTGGTGAGGGCAAAGCCGGTACCCGGGGAGAGGCTGAGGTGCTGCAGCAGGGTCAGCTCCATCAGCCCCGGCAGGTTGCGGGCTGTCACCACGGTCAGAATGAAGACGAAGGCGGTCAGCATCAGATCCTGCAAGGTGATGGCCGAGAGCTGCTCGATGCCGCCAATCTTGCTGCTCACCTGCCACACCTCGATATTGCTGAGGAAGCTGAAGGCGGAGTTGAGATCCGACCATTGCACCACCACCAGCATGGTAAAGCCCAGCATCAGCAGGGTGCGCACCAGTCCCAGCGACTGGGCGCTGATGGTATCGAGATCCAGCTCAGTCTCTTCCACCACGTCCGGGGTCTCGGAGCTGAACTCGTCATGCCCCTCTTCCCGGCCGCGCTGGGCCAAGATCTCGGCCCGCTTGCTCTTGGCACGCTCGAAGGCGAGGCGGCGGCGCTGGATCAGCATCCAGCGTCTGGCCAGATAGTAGACCAGCAGGCAACCCAGCCCCATCAGCAGGCTAAGCTCCAGCTGGCGTAGCAGGGTGCGCGAGGTATAGAAGTAGCCAAACAGGGCGCCAATCACCGCCAGCAGCGGCGCCAGCATCAGGCTGTTCCAGATGAAGTGGTGCAGCAGATGGGGCTTGGTCATGTCGGTCTGGCCCCAGGTGAGTGGCAGCCGCTCCCGGTTGAGGCGGGCAAAGAAGAGCAGCAGCCAGAGTGCACCGATCATGAAGGCCATCCGGCCGAGGGAGTCGTAGAAGGCGTGTTCCTGATAGCTGTTGGCCATCCCCTGCACGAAGAAACTCGGGATCAGCACCAGCAGCAGGGTGCGAAACTGCCCCCACACCTTTTGCACCTGTTCTCGGGGCCAGCGGAAGTGGTGGATCAAAATCCCCCGCTCCAGCGTCAGGTGGCGGGCCATCACCAGTGCCAGCAGCAGAAACCAGATCTCGCCAAGGCCGCGTGCTACCGCCACCGCAAACGGGTATTGCCAGGCCCCTTCGAGCAGGCCGCGCACCATCAGCACCATGGCGGGCAAGGGGAGGGCTGCAAGCAGGGAGCGCAGCAGCAAGCGGCTGGTGAGGCTGAATTTGTCCTGAGTTACCTTGCCGATCCGCGGCGCAATATGGTCGCAATAGAGGTTCAGGTGACGGGCCAGTTTGAACCAGCTCCAGGCCAGCACCAGCAGCCCAATACCGGCCAGCGTGAGGCTCAGCGGGCTGTTTTCGGCGATGGCGTAGGGCAGTTGCAACCAGTTGTCCGGGTTGAAGGCCAGGGTCAGCGCGGCGGGAATGCCGAGCATCACCTGTGGGGTAAAGGGGCGCACATCGGGCATCCAGAACAGGTGGCTGGCGCTGATCTCACGGATCTCGTCGATCTTGCTGTTCTGACGGCTGTAGAGCAGTTTGAGGCGGGTCTGCTCCTGAATGAGGGTGTCGGAGGCGTCGTTGAGCCGGGTCAGCAGCTGGCGCCGGGCTTTGAGCAGGTTGTCGAGCACCGCTTGCTGTGGCCGATCGAGCGTCACCTCCTCTTCGGCCATCAGCTTGTCGCGCAGCTGGCGGGTATCCTTGAGCCCATCCTGCTCGCTCTCGTACTGGTACTTGGCCATGCGGGCGCTGACGATGGCGGACTCCAGCTTGTCGAGGGGGAACTGGGGAGGCAGATCGGAGAGTTTGCTGCGCAGGTTCTCGCCGTAGGCATTACTGATCTGCAGCCACTCCAGCTGTTCGCGTACCGAGTTGACCAGCTCATTCAGTTCAAACAGATTCTTGTCGACGCTGCGCTGCTCATCCTGCACCCGCTCAATCTGATCCTCCAGCGTGCCGAGCTGGATGGAGAGCGCCTGATTCTGCTGTTGCTGCTCCAGCAGCAGCGGCATGTCGGTGGTGAGTTGTTTGCGCAGCCTTTCGCTCTCCTCCAGCGCCTGCTCGGTCTTCTCCCGCCGCAGCTGGTTCTGCTGGGTCAGCAGGCTGGCTTGCCACTCATCCTCGTCGGCGATGGCCAGATTGAGCTCCTGCAGTTTCAGCTTGCCGAGATCGTTGCGCTGCTGGGCAGAGAGCTGCTCCAGCTCCAGCATCTGGATCCGGTCGGAGAGGCTCTGCTCCTTCATTCTGGTCAACAGCAGCTGTGCCTCCTGCTGGCGATCCGATTCGCTGCTGAAGCTCAGTCGCTCCAGCTGGCTGCGGGTCAGTTGCAGCTGTTTGCGCAGATCATCCACCCGCAGGTGATACTCCTGCCCGGTACTCTCCAGCTGGTTGAGGCTGTCCATCACCCCCTGCCGCTCCTTGCGCAGGTTGAGCTGGCGGTTGCTGCTCAGGCCAATGGCCTGGCGCAGCGCCTCCTCCTTGAGGCTCGCCAGCGGCGGGCGAGCGGCGGGCTGATAGTTGTGCAGGCTCTCCTTGAGCCGTGCCGACTCCTTGGGGTAATCGATAAGGATCTGCTGATAGGCTTTACTCTGCTCCCGGTAACGCTCGGCCTCTCTGGCAAATTGCAGCGCCTGCTGGTAGCTCTCCCGCAGTTTCTGGTTTTCCGGGGTATCGCTCTTGGGCACGCTCTGCAACAGGGATTCGGCCTGGGCAATGGCATCGTCGGCGCGCACGGCTGGCGGCAACAAGATAAGGGAGAGCAGCAAGAGGGTGAGCAGGCGTTGCAACATGAGGCTCGTTTCCGTTCAGAAGAGGTGGCCCTAGCCTAAAACAGGGCAGGGAGGCGGGTAAAGCAGTCTATATTAATGATTCATAACACAAATAACAGGAAGTCGTGCTGCCGTTTCGCTATGATCCCGGCCGCTTTCTCTCCACCGAGTCGAATATGTCAGCTGTTGATCTGGGCACAGCCCCGCTATCTCGCCTTTTCTGGCGTTACGTAACCCCGACAGTGGCGGCCATGCTGATCACCGGCATCTATGTCACCATCGATGGCATCTTCGTTGGCCATGTGCTGGGTCAGGATGGCATGGCCGGTTTGATGCTGGCTTATCCCATCTGCGCCGTGCTCTATGCGGTGGGGGCGCTGATCGGCATGGGGGCCTCGTCGCTGGTCTCCTTCTATCTGGGGCAGGGCAACCCGGCCAAAGCCCGCCATATCGTCGGCAATGCCCTGGTGATGGTGTTGCTTGCCTCGGCACTGCTCAGTTTTATCGGGATCCGTTATGGCGAGCCCATGCTGGCCTGGATGGGAGCGGAGGGGGAGATCTTCACCGCCGGGCTCTCCTACCTGCAGGCCTACGCCTGGCTGGGCGTCTTTGCGGTGCTGTCGATGGCGTTCAGCTCGCTGCTGCGCAACGATGGCCGCCCCGGGTTTGTCACCCTCATCATGGTGGTCGGGGGGCTGCTCAACGTGCTGCTCGACTATCTGCTGATGGTGGTGTTTCCGTTCGGACTGGCCGGGGTGGCGACGGCCACTATGCTCTCCCAGGCAGTGACGGGCCTAGCCTGCCTGTGGCACTTCTTCACGCCGCGCAGCCAACTGCGGATAAGCTGGGACACCTTGCGCCCCGATCTGCGGCTGATGGGTGAGACGGTGCGCCTCGGGATCTCCAGTTTTCTGATGTACCTCTATCTCTCTGTGGTGCTGGCGCTGCACAACAAGGCGTTGCTGGCGGTCGGCACTTCGCTGCACGTGGCGGCCTACGGGGTGATCAGTTACACCGAGGCCTTCTTCTATCTGGTGTTTGAGGGGATCGCCATGGGTATCCAGCCCATCGCCAGCTTTAACGCGGGCGCCGGTCACTGGCGGCGGGTGCTGCGGATCCGCAATCTGGCACTCGGAGTGACGTTGGGGATCGCCCTGTGCGCCATGTTCCCGCTTTATCTGTGGCCGGAGGCGGCGGTCTATCTGTTTGCCGGCGACAACGCCACCTTGCTGCCGGTGGCGAGCCTCGGGATCTGGCTCTACTTCTGGGGGCTGCCGATGGAGGGCTTGCTGCTGGTGGGGGCCACCTACTTCCAGGCCATCAACCGGGCCCGCATCGCTTCCCTGCTCACCGGTGGCAAGCTGGTGCTGATCGGCGGTTTCTTGTGGGGATTCTCGACCCTGTGGGGCGTGCCCGGGGTCTGGCTGGCATTGCCAACGTGCAGCTCATTGCTGGTGTTGGTGATGTGGCGGGCGATGCGTCGGGAGTCCGGCGCCCACGCGCTGGCCGGATAGGTAATCAGGTTCGACGTGCAGATAGCAGACAGGCAGCCATGGGCTGCCTGTTTTGTTAGAGGATGTTTTGTTAACGGGCTCTGCCGATTCAGGGCTTGAAGGCACCGATAAAGATGGCGGGATCGACCCGGGTGTCGTTGAGGCTGACGTTCCAGTGCATATGGGGGCCGGTAGCGCGACCGGTCGAACCGACTCGCCCGACGATGCCGCCCCGCGGCAGGCTCTGGCCTAGCTTCACATCTACCTTCGACATGTGGCAGAACATGCTGATGAGCCCCTGACCGTGGTCGACAAAGACGGTATTGCCATTGAAGAAGTAGTTGCCGATCAGGATCACCTTGCCTGCGGCGGGGGACTTGATCGGGGTGCCGGCGCCCACTGCGAAGTCGAGGCCGGAGTGGGGATTGCGCTCCTCGCCATTAAAAAAGCGACGCAAGCCAAACGGGCTGGAGAGGGGGCCGTTGACCGGCTTGTCGAACAGCAGGTTGCTTGGCTGGTTGGGGCTGAAGGTCTGGTAAGCCCGGGTCTGCTCCGCCAGCTCGCGGTTGATACGTGTCATATCCTCGGCAAGCGGATTGACCTGACGGCTGTTCTTGAGCTTGATGTGCTGCTCGCGGTAGTGCTTGGGGGTCACGGTGAAGCCGAGAGTACGGCCATCACCTGTGTTCAGTT
Organism: Aeromonas sp. FDAARGOS 1411; assembly: GCF_019047125.1. Taxonomy (NCBI): domain Bacteria; kingdom Pseudomonadati; phylum Pseudomonadota; class Gammaproteobacteria; order Aeromonadales; family Aeromonadaceae; genus Aeromonas; species Aeromonas sp. FDAARGOS 1411. The sequence goes on from NZ_CP077214.1 coordinate 207,074, forward strand.
GTTGGGCGCCGGGCATGCTTTTCAGAGAGATGCCGACGATGGCGATCCACTGGTTGTCTTCGCGCACCACCAGCACAGGTTTGTCATGATAGCGGGCCGTGGGGGCAGTGGGTGACGCGCCAAGAGGGATCACTGCAACGCCACCCGGCACCGGATGGTTGAGCAGGCGACTGATAAAACCCTCGGCCAGGGCTGACTGGCTGGCCAGTAACAACAACAGACAACACACAACTCTCATGACGATACCACTCGATGTTAAAGCGCCCGGGATGGCGGGATGACAACCCCCTGTCCGGTATTCGTCGATCACTAAAGTGTGATCACGACACGTAGGACACGACAGGCGCGGCTGGGGAAGGGGGCAGATTGTGCCTCGTTATGGTCGGGGCAGCCAGAGGCGGGGCGTGGCTGACGCCCCTTTTGTGCATAGCTGCGTCAGGTTTTATGTCGTGGTCGGGCCGCTTCGCCATTGAGTCGCCCCCGCCCTGGCTCTAGAATCGGCTTCCGGCACTGATGCCACCGACACTCCGAGGAGACGATATGAACGGATTACCCCCTTTGCGCACCACTCCGGCCCGGTACACGACAGGTCGTGGCTGGCTCTGGGTTCGCAGCGGGTTCGATATCTTCAACAAGGGGATGGGGATCAGCGTGGCTATGGTGCTGGTCTGGTTTATGGTGGGCATGCTGCTGGAGCAACTGCCGGCGGGTGGCCTTATCTCCCAGCTGCTCTACATGGTGTGGGGCGCGGGTTGGGTGGCGGTCGCCGCTCGGGGTTATCGGGGGGAGCCGCTGCAGTTTGCCGATCTCTTCGCCGGTTTTCGCCACAAGCTGACCCCGCTGATGCTAGGCGGTCTGCTGGTGTTGCTGCTGTTCAGCCTGGTGGGCCTCGTCTGTCTTGGTCTGCTCTCCATGTGGGGGCTGCTCCCGCTGTTGACGCAGGATCCCGAGAGCATGGTGGTCTCAGCCAGCCAGTTGCAACAACTGCTGCTGGTATTGCTGGTGGGGATGCTGCTCATTATTCCCGTGCTGATGGGGGTCACCTTTGCGCCTGCGCTGATCTACCACCACGATATCGGCATCATTCAGGCGGTACGGCTGAGCTTCTTCGGCTGCTGGCGCAATATTTTTCCCTTCTTCTGGTGGGGGCTACTCTCAGCTATTTTGTTGTTGTTTGGCGCTGTGCTGTTGCTGGTAGGTCTGCTGGTGGTGATCCCGGCGCTCAACTACTCCATCTATGTGGCTTATCGGGATATTTTCCTGGACGAGAGTGCGCAGCCGGAAGCGCCGCACTCAGAACCATTCGGATTTGAAGCCTGATCAAGGGATCAGAGTGAAGAAGGGGCCCGCAGCGGCCCCTTCTTCATGATCGGGTTTGAGGTGTGCTCACTCCTGCCAGATGGGATCCGCCGCCATGCGGGCCAGCAGAAAATCGAGGAAGCTGCGCAGCAGTGGCGACATCTGCTTGCGGGTGGCATACACCCCGTAGACCCCGAGGCGCTTGGGTTGCCAGTCGGTCAGCAGGGGCACCAGTTCCCCACGCTCCAGATAGGGTTGTGCCGAGTAGCGGGGTTGCAGGCTGATCCCGGCACCTTCAAGCGTTGCTTCCAGCAGCAGGTTGGAGATATTGGCGCTCAGGTTACCGCTGACCGGCACTGACTCGGGACCGTTCGGTCCATTGAACTCCCACAGGCTCTTGCCGAAGTAGGTGTAGGTGAGGCAGTTGTGCAGCGCCAAATCCTGCACCTTGTGTGGCATTGGATGACGGGCCAGATAGGCCGGGCTGGCACAGACTACCGAGTGGCAGGTGCCGAGACGGCGTGCCACCAGATTGGGGTCGAGGTCGTTGGTGATGCGCACCGCCAGATCGATCCGCTCCTCTACCAGATTGACGGTTCTGTCGAGCAGCAGAATGTCGATGGCCGTCCCCGGGTATTGCGCCAGATAGTCGTTGGCAGCACCGACCAGCAAGGCTTCCGACAGGGAGTAGCTGCTGGTGATCCGCAGTTGTCCCTTGGGGGCGTCATCTCCCTTCACCGCGATCTGCTCCATCTCCTCGCCGAGTGCCAGCATGGCGCGGGCCCGGTTCAGCGCCTCCTCTCCTGGCCCTGTCAGGCTCAGACGACGGGTGGTGCGGTGCAGCAGGCGGGCACCCATCCAGCTCTCCAGCTCGGCCAGATAGCGTGACACCATGGCGCGCGACATATCCAGTTTCTCTCCGGCGCCGCTCAGGCTCCCTTGTTCGACTACGCTGACAAAGACCCGCAAGGCGGTCAGTCGATCCATGTCTGGCTCTCTATATGTTCGATGTGTGCAACAGTGATGCGCTTTTTATGCTGTATTTGCACCTTAAGTGATCCAATACACTGTGTCCATCAAATGAACCCCCGAATACTTAATGAGGAATAGATGATGAACAACACCCTGATCCGCAACCTGACTCTGGCGACTACCTTGTTGAGTGGCGCCGTACTGGCCGCCCCCCTGAGCGTGACCGTCTACAACCCTGGCGAGAAGGCGATCTTCCCGGTCTCCTCCTCACTGGTGACCGGTGACAAAGAGGCCATCCTGATCGATGCCCAGTTCGACGTGCAAAATGGTCAGGCGCTGGTCGACATGATCAAGAAGAGTGGCAAGAAGCTGACCACAGTCTATATCAGTGCCGGTGACCCCGACTTCTACTTCGGTCTGGAGCCGGTCATGGCGGCGTTCCCGGATGTCAAAGTGCTGGCCGATCAGCACGTGGTTGACCACATCAACCAGACCAAGGATGCCAAGCTGAGCTACTGGAGCCCGATCCTCGGCAAGGGCGCACCGAAGAGCCTGACCGTGCCGCAAGTGATGACCGCCAGCCACCTGACGCTGGATGGCGAGAAGATTGAAATCAAAGAGATGAATACCCCGAATGCCTACCTCTGGGCCCCTTCCATCAAGACTGCTTTTGGTGGTGTGCCGGTCTACCACGGGGTGCATGTCTGGATGGCGGACAGCCAGACCAAGGCGGCCCGCAGTAACTGGGTCAAGGCGCTGGACAACCTGCTGGCCCTGAAACCCGAGCGCGTGGTACCGGGCCACTTCCTGGGCACTGCTCCCAAAGGCACTGCTGCTGTGACCTTTACCCGTGACTATGTAGAGCGTTTCGAACAGGAGCTGGCCAAGGCGAAAAATTCCGGTGAGCTGATTGAGGCTCTGAAGAAGGCCTATCCGGCACTGCCGGTTGACGATGGTCTGGCCATCGGTGCCAAGGTCAATACCGGCGAGATGAAGTGGTAAGCCACTGAGCCTGCTTTCCCTGTGTTTTTTTACCGGGCCTAAGGGCCCGGTTTTTTATCCGAGATCGAAGTGAGAATGAAGATGAGCGAACAACAAACCACCCTCCATTATGTCTATGACCCGCTCTGTGGCTGGTGCTACGGTGCCGCCCCCCTGTTGCAGGCGGCAGCAACTATTGCCGGACTCAAGATCGAGCTGCATGCGGGCGGTCTCTGGCTGGGTAGTCGCCGTCAGCCGATGGGCGAGGCATTGCGTGATTATGTGCGACCCCATGATCAGCGGATCGAAGCGCTGACCGGCCAGCATTTTGGCGAACGCTACTTTAACGAACTGCTGCTGCGGGAAGGGTGTCTGCTGGACTCCGAGCCGCCGATCCGTGCGGTTTTGGCCGTCACGGCGTTGGGGGGCGATGGGCTGGTCATGTTGCACCGGATCCAGCAATCCCACTATCGGGACGGGATCTGGATTGGTGAGCCTGCGTTTCTTGCCACGCTAGCGGCAGAGCAGGGGATTGCAGCCGAGGCATTTCAGCAAGCTTATCTGCAGGCCCCCTTGCTGCAACATCTGGCAGATAGCCAGGGCTGGATGAAACGGCTGGGTGGTCAGGGTTATCCCACCCTTGGGTTGATGCACAACGGTAAGGTGAGTGCTGTGCGAGTGGCTGACTTTTTGGGCGATCCTGCCGGGTTGCGTCAGCATCTTCTTGAGTTGATGGAATAGTTATTAGAATGTGAACGGACAAGGTCTCTTTAGAAGTGGAGTGAATGGGCCGATATTCCTGTATGCAGAAGCGATATGAAAGCCTTCGACTTTCTGCTTGCAGACTATGCTCTATGTGACCATTCCCGGCGGATGTTGCGGGAGTGCAGACTCATTTCAAGGAAGCCCCCATATGTTCAAAAACATGTCTATCGGCCAGAAACTGAGTGCCGGATTCGCCATCCTGGCACTGCTGGTACTGGGCTTGGCCTGGTTCTCCATCAGCCAGTTGGCAAAGCTCTATGGTGATACCGAAACCATTACTGACAACCTGCTCCCGTCAACCCGCTATGCCAGCCAGATGCACGTGGCCATTCTGGATGCGCGCCGCTCCGAGCTGTCTCAGGTGATTGCGGGGCTAAACAAAGATGATCAAGAGGTAAGCGAGCGCACCCTGACCTTCAATAAGGCCAGGCAGGAATTTGAACAGGCCGCCCAAAAATACGGTGCTTTACCTTTCACTACTGGTGAAGAGAAACAGGTTTATGAGCAGGTGGTTGCGGCGGGGGCCAAGTATTTTGCGGTGCATGACCAACTGTTGAGCGCCTTCGCTGCTGGCGATCTGGAGCGAGTCAGAAGTCTGCGCAAAAACGAAACCCGGGTCGCGCTGGAGGAGGTGGGAGCAAAATCCTTCCGCTTGCGGGAAATCAATAACGAGATTGCGGCCCAGATGACAAAAAATGTGGAGGCGCTCTACAGCAGTGCCAGAACCATGAGCGTCATCGTCAGTCTGGTGACGCTGGGTTTTGTGGTGGCAATTGCATGGCTGCTGACTGGTCAGATCCGCAACCCCGTGATGGCGTTACTGGAACAGACCCGTCGTGTCTCCTCTGGTGATCTTACCTCCCGTATCGATATGCAGCAGTTCAACAATGATGAACTGGGAACCCTTGCCAAAGGGTTTGGTGAGATGCAGACCAATCTGCGCACTCTGGTGAGTGAAGTGTCGGGCTCTGTGGTTCAACTGAGTTCCGCTGCGGAGGAGATCAGCTCTGTTGCCAGCCAGTCAGCCAACAATATGAATGCTCAGCAACATGAGCTGAACCAGCTGGCGACGGCGATGAACGAGATGCAGGCTACGGTGCAGGAGGTCTCTCGCAACACCAGCGATGCGGCCAGTGCCGCCACCTCGGCCAGCGAAACGGCAGAGATTGGTGCGCAAACGGTGAATGACTCCATTCTGCGCATCGAGCGGGTCGCCGGTGCTATCGAGAGCACTGCGGTGGTGATCCGCCAACTGGGCGATGACAGCCGCAATATCGGTATGGTGCTAGAGGTGATCCGTGGCATTGCCGAACAGACCAACCTGCTGGCATTGAACGCAGCCATTGAAGCGGCCCGTGCCGGTGAGCAGGGGCGGGGGTTTGCGGTGGTGGCCGATGAGGTGCGTACTCTGGCCAAGCGCACTCAGGATTCCACCTCCCAGATCAACACCATTATTGCCGAGTTACAGCAGCGTGCCGAACAGGCCGGCAGTACCATGCAACAGAGTCAGGAGCTGATGAACACCACAGTTGCTACCGCGCGGGAAGCGGGCGAGTCTATCTCCCAGATCAGTGGCTCGGTCAGCAGCATCTCCCACATGAACATCCAGATTGCAACGGCCACCGAAGAGCAGGGAGCGGTTAGCGAGGAGCTCAACCGTAACGTGGTCAATATCAGCCATGCTTCCGAAGAGGTGGCCGCCGGTGCCACCCAGATGGCTCAGGCGTGCAACGAGTTGAACCACCTGGCTACCCAACTGCAGGATATGGTGCGCCGTTTCAGGGTGTAATCCATCGGCGAGTCAAACAGCCCGATTACCGCAAGGTGGTCGGGCTTTTCTGTTTTGGAGGGGCAGCCAGAGAGGCTCACTGCAAGTGGATGACTTGTCCCGCCGGACGATATTGTGCATGCTGATGGCCCATTTTCCAGGCAGGACTCTTGCTGTATGAATCTTCGCGATCTCGAATATCTGGTGGCGCTGGATGAGGAAAAACATTTTCGCAAAGCCGCTGAACGCTGCTTTGTCAGTCAACCCACCCTGAGCGGCCAGCTGCGCAAGCTGGAAGATGAACTCGGGGTCATTCTGATCGAACGTACCTCGCGCAAGGTGCTGTTTACTCCGGCTGGCGATGCCATGGCCCATCAGGCGCGTCGGGTGCTCAAGGAGGTGCGCGAGCTCAAGAGCATCGGTCAGCACTTCTCCGAGCCGATGTCCGGGGAGATCCATATCGGTTTCATTCCGACCGTGGGCCCCTACCTGTTGCCCCGCATTATCCAGACCCTGCGTGAGCGTTTCCCCCAGCTGGAGTTCTACCTCTATGAGGAGCAGACCCAAACCCTGCTCAAGCGGTTGGAAGAGGGGGAGCTGGATTGCGTCATTCTGGCCGAGATGCCGGGGATGGAAGGGTTTGGTTCAATCCAGCTCTATCATGAGCCGATGTGGTTGGCTGTGCCTTGCCATCACCCCGAAGCACAGGCCAGACAGGTGCCACTCGGTAATCTCAAGGGCAAGAAATTGCTGATGCTGGCCGATGGCCACTGTTTGCGGGATCAGGCGATGGGATTCTGTTTCGCCGGCGGGATAGGTGAGGATCAACGCTTCAAGGGGACCAGTCTGGAGACGCTGCGCAACATGGTGGCCGCCGGTAGCGGCATGACCCTGGTGCCAAAGTTGGCCGTACCTGCCGATCATGATGAAGGCGGGGTGAGCTATCGACCTGTGGTTGACCCTGTGCCGGGGCGTACCATCTCGCTGCTCTATCGCCACTACTCGGTGCGTCGCCCCTGCTTCAATGAGCTGGCGGCCTCGATCGCCACGCTGATGAGCAAGCAGTTGGCCCAATAAAAAAACCGGCAGCCAAGGCTGCCGGTTTTGCTTCTGCCGTAAGAGCAGCTTAGAAGATATCGTCGGTTGAGACAGGCCCTTCCACATCGGGGTTGTCACCGCCGTAGACCTGATTGCCATCCGAGCTCGGTGCTGCATAGCGGGTCGGCTCGGTCCCTTCCTTGAAGTATTCGTCGGTGCCGCCACTGGTTGCCAGCAGGCCGGTTTCGCTATCAATCTTCACTGTCATGATCCCTTCGGGAACCGGCATCTTGTGCTCCGGCAGCTTTTTGAGGGCGACTTTCATGAAGTCGATCCAGATAGGCTGCGCGGCGCCACCGCCAAATTCGGCACGGCCAAGACCACGCTGGTGGTTGTCAAAACCGATCCAGGAGGTAGCTACGATGTCCGGGGTGTAGCCGGAGAACCAGGCATCCCGCGATTCGTTGGTGGTACCGGTTTTACCGGAGATGTCGTGACGTTTCAGGTCGCGGGCTGCACGCCAGCCGGTACCACGCCAGCCGTTGCCCCCCCAGATGGCCGTGCTCAGGGTGTCAGTGATCAGGAATGCGCTCTGGGCACTGATGGTATGCGGGGCGATGGTTGGCGCGAGAGGGGTCTGCGTGCCATCTTGTGCGGCTCCATCAACAGTTGGCTCTGGCAGTGTGCTCTGCTCGGGCGCGGCCTGCTGCTCGCAGGTGGTGCAAGCAATAGCAGGATTGGCCTGATAGAGGGTGTTCTCTAGGCTGTCGGTCACTTTGTCAATGAAGTATGGGGTCACCAGGAAGCCACCGTTGGCCAGTACCGAGTAACCACGCACCACTTCGAGAGGGGTGAATTCGGCAGCGCCCAGTGCCAGCGACTCATGGGGAGAGATGAAGTCGCGGGGGAAGCCAAAGCGGGTCAGACCGTCGATATAGGTATCCAGACCGATGGCGCGCATCAGTCGAACCGACATCACGTTCTTGGACTTGGCCAGACCCAGACGCAGCGGGGTGGGGCCATCATAAACGGCCGGGGAGTTCTTGGGCTGCCACATGGGCCCTTTGGATGGATCCCACTGGTTGATCGGCGCATCGTTGATGAGCGACGCCAGGGTATAGCCATGTTCCAGAGCGGTCGCATAGAGGAAAGGCTTGATATTGGAACCGATCTGGCGACGCGCCTGATCGACCCGGTTGAATTTGGAGAGTTCGAAGCTGAAACCACCGACCAGTGCTTCCAGAGCCCCATTTTTCGGGTTCATGGCAACCAGCGCGGCGTTGACGTCCGGGATTTGGGCCAGCAGCAACTCTTCGCCCTCTTCCCGCACCCAGATCTGGGCGCCGACTTTCAGCACATCTCGCGCCGATTTCGGGGCATAGCTCTGACGGTCGTCGGTAATAAAGGAGCGAGCCCATTTAATGCCGTTCCAGCCGAGCTCTGCTTCCTTGCCATTTTTCAGTACCAGCGTGGCGCTGCGATCACCGAGCTTGGTCACGACCGCCGCCATCAGCGGATCGTAAGTGGGTTGTTTGCCAAGGTGAGCGACGATCTGCTCGTAATCCCAGGCTGTCTCGCCAGCCTTCCACAACTGAGCCGTCGGGCCGCGATAGCCGTGGCGCATGTCATAGGCAAAAACGCCATCCAGCAGTGCCTGTCTTGCCGCCCGCTGACGTTCGGCAGAGACGGTCGTGTAGACGTGCAGGCCCATGGTGTAGGCATCTTCACCGAACTGCTCGACCATCTTCTGGCGCACCATTTCCCCCAGATAGGGGGCGTGCAGGGTCACTTCGGCGCCGTGAAAACGGGCCTTGATCGGCATCTTGGACGCTTCGTCAAACTGGGCTTGGGTGATCTTGCCGGTTTCCAGCATCCGGCCCAGCACAACGTTGCGGCGCGCAAAGGCGCGCTCGGGGGAGCGGATGGGGTTGAGCATGGAGGGGGCTTTCGGCAGACCTGCAATGATGGCGATCTCGTCCAGTCCCAGATCCTTGACCTCTTTACCAAAGTAAACCTGTGCCGCAGCACCGATCCCGAAGGAGCGATAACCGAGGGGGATCTTGTTGAGGTACAGTTCGAGGATCTCGTCTTTTGAGAGATTCTGCTCGATCCGCCAGGCCAGGAAGACCTCCTTGATCTTGCGGATGATGGTCTTCTCATTGCTCAGGAAGAAGTTGCGGGCAACCTGCTGGGTGATGGTACTGGCCCCCTGACGGGCATGGCCGGAAACAGCCCAGACGGATGCGGCTCGAATGATACCAATCGGGTCAATGCCCGGGTGCTCATAGAAACGTGCATCTTCGGTCGCCAGTACGGCATCGATCATGGGTTGCGGAATTTCGTCCAGACGCAGCGGAATGCGACGAATTTCGCCATATTGGGCGATCAACTCCCCATCCCGGCTGTAAACCCGCATCGGGGTTGCCAGCTTGACGTCACGCAGTGCGGTGACATCGGGCAGTTGGGGTTTGATATAGAAGTAGATACCGATGAGGCTGGCAACACCCAGCACAGCACCCAGCATCATGACAATAAACAGGCGAACGAGCCATTTCAGCATGGAAGAACTACCAATCGTCTTAAAATTAGCCAACGGGCGCAGAGTATAGCCCTTTTGCCATCGGGAATTCGAGGTTTTCCTGTGGCGAGCCACCCACCTCAAAAGGATGCGAGAGGTTAGCACTACGGGGAGCAATAACCAAGGAGGGCCACTTGCCATGAAGAAAGCGAGATGGGTCACTTTTCGGCATAAACTTTATGACATTGATAGTTAGAGCATTTAGGATGAGTGAAGCACTCCTCTGATCGGGTGTCCTACACTCTGTTCAGGAATAAAACCAAATAACGCATGGATGTGTATATGTTTGGGCTTTTTAACAAGGGATCCCTCCTCCCTCTGGTGGGCATTGATTTTGGTAGCCAGACCATCAAGGCCGTTACCCTCAGTGGCCGACCTGGCAAGCTTCATCTCGAGTCGGTCGCCGATATTGCCACCCCGAAAGGGACGCTGGTTGACTATCAATTGCAGGATATCGAGCGTGTCAGCCAATCTCTCAAGAGCCTCAAGCGCCTGATCCCTGCTCACAGCGACTATGCCGCCACTGCGGTGACCGGCTCCAACGTGATAACCAAGGTGATCCAGATTGATGCCCGCCTCAGCGACAAGGAGCTGGAGAGTCAGGTGCAGCTGGAGGCCGAGCAGATCATTCCCTTCCCCCTTGATGAAGTGAGTCTCGATTTTGAGGTGCTGAGCACCAACAATAGCGAAGATCGTCAAGATGTGCTGCTGAGCGCAGCCCGCACCGAGAGTGTCAACGGCCGGGTCAGCGCCCTTGCCGAAGCCGGTATTGCCGTCAAGGTGGTGGATGTGGGCGCCCATGCGCTGGGCCGTGCCGTGGTGGCCTGTCTGCCCGAATTGCAGGAGAGTGAACGGCCGATCGGGGTGATAGATATCGGTGCCAGTGCTATGACCTTTGCGGCGCTGGTCAAGGGAGAGGTGATCTACTCCCGCTTGCAAAACTTCGGCGGCGATCAGTACAGCCAGGCGCTCTCCTCCTTTTATGGCATGACGCTGGATGAGGCTGAGCAGGCTAAAACCAAAGGTACCTTGCCTGTTGACCATGAGCTGGATGTCTTGATGCCCCACATCAACTCGCTGCTGCAGCAAGTGCGGCGCAATATCCAGCTGTTTTGCAGTTCATCCGGTTATCGCGACATCGCAAAACTGGTGCTGACGGGGGGAGGCAGTCTGCTACCCGGTTTGTTGGTACAGGTAAAAGAAGAGGTCAATTGCGAGGTGTTGCACCCGGATCTGTTCGCCCTGTTTGGCAAGCCGAAAGGGGAGGCCGAGCTGGTACATGGTGCTAAATATATGACGGCATTCGGGTTGGCTCTGAGGAGTTTCACACCATGTCAAATATAAACCTTTTACCCTGGCGTGAAGCCCGGGCCCAGCGCCAAAAGAAACAGTTCGGGGCCTTGCTGGGGATTTTTGTGCTGGCCACGGTCGCGCTGGGATTTTTTGCCAACTGGCTGGTTGATCGCCAGATCGTCGCCCAGCAGCAGCGCAACCAGCGGCTGGTTCAGGAGATGACTATTCTCGATGCCCAGCTGGGGGAGATCCGTCTGCTCAAAGAGCGTCGCAAGGAACTGATCGATCGGATGCAGCTCATCGAGCAGTTGCAGATGCGCCGCAATGTGCCCGTTCGCCTCTTTAATCAACTGCCTTCATTGGTACCCAACGGGGTTTACCTCAACACCCTTTCGATGCAAAACAATATTATTGATGTTAATGGCAAGACTGAAGCATATGGTCGGGTGGCCAGCATGATGCGGCGGATTGATGGTTCCGGTTGGTTGGGTCAGGCAAAGATAAGCACTATTTTTGCGGCTGATGTTGCGCCAGTGTCATTGAGCCAGTTTTCCATGATGTTCCTGATCGCCAACAATGCTGCGGCTGCAGGGAATGTGGCCAAGGAGCAACAATGAACCTTCAGCAACTCAACGAGTTGGATATCAATGACATAGCAAGCTGGCCAAAATGGGCAAAAGGGGTCTTCATCTTTTTCTGCTGCGTGTTGACCGGCGGCGCCATCTACTACTACGTGATTGCCAACTCACTGACCAGTTTGACTCAGGAAGCGGGGAAAGAGACCGAACTGAAAGCCCAGTTTGAAAGCAAGGCGATGCTGGCTGCCAACCTGGGGGCATACAAGGCGCAAATGGTTCAGCTTGAGCAACTGGTTGATACCCAGCTCAAGCAGTTGCCCAATACCCATGAGGTCGCCGGTCTGCTGGACGATATCAGCTTTATTGCTACCGACAATGGCTTGAAATTGAACCGGATCAACTGGGAACCCGAGGTCAAGCACGAGTTTTCGACAGAGCTACCGATGCGTATCGAAGTCGTGGGCACTTACCATGAAATTGGCAAGTTTACCGCTGACATGGCTGCCTTGCCCCGTATCGTCATCCTTGACTCCTTCACTCTGGGCCAGAGCAAGGATGAAGGGGAGCTGATTTCGATGTCGATGCTGGCCAAGACCTACAAGTACAACGGTAAAACAGTGGAGCCGAAACAATGAGACGCATCTGCTGGTTGTTGCCTGCCCTCTTGCTGGCGGCGTGTGGTGGTCAGGAGGACATGGATAGCTATGTCGCCCAGACCAAAGCAAGGCCGCCCATACCTATCGAGCCCTTGCCCGAGCTGAAGCCTTTTGCCCCCATGCACTACCAGCAACGCGAGTTGCGCAGCCCCTTCATGGTTCCTCAGCCTGAGGCGACGGTCGGAAGTACAAGCACTGCCAAGGCCCAGCCGGATTGTGCTCAGACCCTGATGGATCGTGAGAAAGAGGTGCTGGAAAATTATTCGCTGGCCAGTCTGTCGATGCATGGTTCTTTGGGTAAGGCAGGTCAGTTGTGGGCCTTGATCAGCACCCCGGATGGCAAATCGATGCGGGTCGGACTCAACCAGTATATGGGGCTTGATCAGGGTCGAGTCATCAAGATCACTGACACTGCCGTGGATTTGCTGGAAACCATTCCGGACGGGAAGGGGTGCTGGGTAACAAGAGAAACCCAGTTGGCGATGGCCAATGTGCAAGAAAAACAATAATCAGGGACGAACAGCAATGAGAACAACAATAGAGAGTGTATCCAAAGTAGCTTTGCTGTTTTGCGCCAGCGCCCTCAGTCAGGCGTGGGCAGTGGCAACCCTGCAGGAGATCAAGGTCAATCCGCTGCTTGCCGATCAATTGCTGGTGGAGCTCAGTTTCAGTGAGCCGGTCACAGGCTTTACCGATCGTCTCTCTTACCAACCCAATCAGCTGTTGTTGCATGTTCCCGGTGCGGTAGGGGCGCTGAAAGTGAACCCGCTGCCGATCCAGCGCCTGGGGGTAGATAATATCAAGGTTGAGGGTAAGGGCGCAGGTCTGGATATCAAGATCTCACTCGATCAGCTGGCCCCCTATCAGGTTCAGCAACAGGGGAACAAATTACTGGTGTCATTGGGCGAGGGGGCCTCTTCCGGGCTCATCAATGGTGAGAGCGCCCTGATTGCACCCGCAACCTCGGCTACTCCTGTGCCAGCGCCCTCTGCGATGGTGGCCACACCCTCTCCTTCGGCACTGCTCAATCCTCAGGTCGTCGCCCGGTCGATGCCTGTTGCGCCCGTGACTACGCCGGTAGCCACACAGCCTGCCAGCAAGCCGGTGCTCAACAACTATCAAAGCAGTGGGGGTGGCGCCTATTTCAACTCGGTTACCGGTGTGGATTTTCGTCGTGGCAAGGATGGTCAGGGGGAGTTTCTGGTCACGCTGGATAACAGCTCGGCCGCCGTCGATGTGAGCAGCCGAGGCCAGACCGTACTGGCCAAGTTTCATGGCACTCGGGTACCGGATGGCTTGCTTAATCTGATCAATGTGCAGGATTTCGCAACGCCGGTCTCTCAGGTTGAAGTCTCCCGGCAGGGCAGTGATACCCTGTTTGAACTGTCGATCAATGGTCAGTTTGATTACCGTTACGATCAGGCGGACAAGCTCTTCATTATCGAGGTAAAAAAGCGGACGACGGCCACGGCATCCAAGCAGTATCAGGGCAAACCCATCTCATTGAACTTTCAGGATATTCCAGTCCGTACCGTATTGCAGCTTATTGCCGATTTCAACAACCTTAACCTGGTAACCACAGATTCGGTATCAGGCAATATTACCCTGCGTCTGGATGGGGTGCCGTGGGAGCAGGCGCTCGACATTATTTTGAAGGTGCGGGGTCTGGATAAGCGGCTGGATAACAACATCTTGCTGGTAGCGCCTGCAGAAGAGATCGCAACACGCGAGAAGCAACAGCTGGAGAGCCGAAATCAGGTTGCCGATTTGGCTCCGCTCTATACCGAGTATCTGCAGATAAACTATGCCAAGGCCTCGGAAGTGGCTGCCCTGCTCTCTTCCGAAAGTACCAAGTTGCTGTCACCCCGTGGTGCGGTGAGCGTGGACGAGCGAACCAACGTGCTGGTGGTCAAGGATACCGCCGATGTCATCAGCAGCATCAAACGGATGCTCGATATCCTCGATATTCCGGTCAAGCAGGTGGTGATCGAGGCGCGGATGGTGACCATTGACGACGGCTTTGATGAAGCGCTCGGGGTACGGTGGGGAGTGACCAAAAACGATGGTCATGGCAACAGTACGTCCGGTTCCATCGAGGGGAATGATGGTTCTGGTAACAACAACGGCAGTTCTGCGATTAATCCCAGCCCGCGGCCATCAGCAGACGATCGGTTGAACGTCAATCTGCCGGTGACCAATGCGGCCGGTACTTTGGCCTTCCAGGTTGCCCGTTTGGCTGATGGCACCTTGCTGGATCTCGAGTTGTCGGCGCTGGAAAAAGAGAGCAAGGCCGAGATTATCGCCAGTCCGCGGGTGACCACGGCGAACCAGAAACCGGCATTGATCGAGCAGGGGACCGAGATCCCCTATGTGGAGTCATCTTCCAGTGGCGCCACCTCGGTCACCTTCAAGAAGGCGGTATTGAGCCTGAAGGTTACCCCGCAGATCACCCCTGACAACCGGGTGATTCTCGACCTGACCGTGACCCAGGATACCAAGGGTGAAACGGTACCGACCGGTACCGGTGATGCTGTTTCCATCAACGCCCAGTCCATCACCACTCAGGTGCTGGTGAACAATGGCGAGACCCTGGTGCTGGGCGGCATCTATCAGCAGACCATCAAGAGCGATGTGACCAAGGTGCCGTTGCTCGGTGACATTCCCGGATTGGGGGCCTTGTTCCGCAAGACCACCAGCGAGAACAAAAAGCGGGAGTTGCTGATTTTCGTGACGCCCAAGATAGTCACCGACGCCTTCTGAATGCTTTACATGTGAGGGTAAAACACATATAACCTTACGCCCCAATGAGGCTGGGGCGTAAGGGCTGCGGTTGCCAGTCCCGATATCTATTGAGATAATCCCCCTCCTGATCCATCGCAAGATAAGGTTCATAGGTACCCCGATCCAGTATTCATCGGGGTCGTACAGTTTGTAATTACTAACGAAAAGACATGGCTGAGAAACGCAATATTTTCCTGATAGGTCCCATGGGTGCGGGCAAGAGCACCATAGGTAGACATCTGGCAGAACAACTGCATATGGAGTTTTTCGACTCAGATCATGAGATTGAGCGCCGCAGTGGTGCTGATATCGGCTGGGTGTTCGATGTTGAAGGCGAAGAAGGTTTCCGGATTCGCGAAGAGAAGGTGATCGGCGAATTGTCAGAGCAGCAGGGTATCGTGCTGGCGACGGGTGGCGGTGCCATCAAGAGTCGCGAAACCCGCAACAAGTTGTCTGCTCGTGGCATCGTGGTCTACCTCGAAACCACTATCGAAAAGCAGCTGGCGCGCACACAGCGAGACAAACGCCGCCCTCTGCTACAGACCGAAGAACCGGCACGCGAAGTGCTGGAACGTCTGGCACAAGAGCGCAATGCCCTGTATGAAGAGGTTGCCGACTTTGTTGTGCACACCGATGACCAGAGCGCAAAAATCGTTGCCAATCAAATTGTAAAGCTGATCGGTATGTAATCTAGAGGACGTCCATGGAACGGTTGAAGGTCGAACTGGGTGAACGCAGCTATCCCATCGAGATAGCTGCTGGGTTGTTGCAGCGCCCCGAGGCGCTGGTATCGACCATCAAGGGCAAGCGGGTGATGATAGTGACCAACACGGTCGTTGCTCCGCTTTATCTTGAACGGGTAACCGCTCTGCTGTCGGGTTTTCAGGTTGAACACCTGATCCTGCCTGACGGCGAGGCGTACAAGAACCTGGCGACCTTTGAGCAGATCATGTCTGCTCTGCTTGAAACCAACCATGGGCGCGATACGACACTGATCGCTCTGGGGGGCGGCGTGATCGGGGATGTGGTGGGCTTTGCGGCAGCAAGCTATCAACGTGGCATTCCTTTTATCCAGATCCCGACCACCCTGCTCTCCCAGGTTGACTCCTCTGTTGGCGGTAAAACTGCTGTCAACCACCCCCTCGGCAAGAACATGATTGGGGCTTTTTATCAGCCCAAACAAGTTGTTATCGATACCGAATGTCTGAGTACCTTGCCCGCCCGCGAATTTGCCGCAGGGATGGCCGAGGTGATCAAGTACGGCATCATTTGGGATGCTGATTTCTTCAGCTGGCTGGAGCAGAACATGGTGCGTCTGCAACAGCTGGAACCTGCCGCGCTGGCCTACGCCATCAAACGCTGCTGCGAGATCAAAGCCGATGTGGTCGGTCAGGATGAGACCGAGCACGGCGTCCGTGCGCTGCTCAATCTGGGTCACACCTTTGGTCATGCTATCGAGGCCGAGCAGGGGTATGGCAACTGGCTGCACGGTGAAGCAGTATCCGCTGGCACCATGCTGGCTGCCTGGACTGCGCAGGCCCGTGGCGATATGAGCGAAGCGGACGTTGCGCGAGTGCGCGCCCTGCTGCTGGCCGCCAATCTGCCCATTCATGCACCTGCCGAGATGGATTTCGCCGCCTTTATTCGCCATATGCGCCGTGACAAGAAGGTGCTGGAAGGCAAGCTGCGTCTGGTGTTGCCGGTTGGCATCGGCCATGCGCAGGTGGTGGGGGATGTGTCCGATGCCGAGTTGCTGGCGGTGATCGAGTCTGGTCGTGACGAATAAACTGCTAAAACTTCCTTCCCAGCGGCAGCTGGTTGACCGGCTGCTGCATCTGATTGAATTCAATCACCCTTTCATTTTTCTCTCCGGTAAACCCGGGTGTGGTCGCGGTACCCTGTGCGAATCCCTGCTCGGCGTGTTGCCGGAAAAAGTGCGGGTGGTAAGCCTGATTGGTACGCCTGCCATGAAGATGGTGGATGTGCGTCAGCTGTTGCTGCCACAGGTGGTGGCGCGCCCGCTCTTCAATCCACAGGATGCGCTGGCGGAGAGCTTCTTTCGCATGCTGGAGGGGAGCAAGCCAGTCACCCTGTTGCTGCTGATAGAGCGGGCCGACCAGTTGCCAGCTGAATTGCTGGGAGAGTTGTGGGCGATCATACGTCATAACGATACCCTGGCGGCGCCCCATCAGCTGGCCATTATTGTCTCGGGCAGTGACGTCTGGTGTCGTACCCAACGACCGCAGCTCAAAGGGCGTGCCATGCCAGCCCTTGAGCTGGAGGTGCCGCCACTGAGCCCGCCCGAGCAGCGCATCTTCTTGTATGAGAAAGCCAAAGAGCTCAAGATCCCGGCGACCCTCTTGCCCAAGCCGCAAGTGGAGGAGATCCTGAAAACGGCGAACGGACATCCGTCCACCATCATGCAGTTACTGGAGGATATCATGACCGACAGAAGGCCCAAGAAGCGTCAGGCGGAGTTGCCTGTCAAGAAGATTGCCACCGCTATCGCGCTGGTCGCTGGCGGCCTGCTGGCGTTGAGCTACCTGCTGCCTGCGCTGTTTGACAATGAAAGCAAACCGGCACTGCCGGATCCGGCGCAGAACACGGCATTGCCGATCCCGGTAGCGGGAGGCGATCCCCTCACCGCAGGCGGTTCGAATACCGATGCCGCTGCACAAGGCGCGCAAAACAGCGATGCAGCCAGCAATCCCAACGGGGTTGTGAAAGATTGGCAGCCGGAGGCGAAAGTGCTGCCCAAATCGGTGGAGAGCGAAACTGTGACTACCGAATCAACCAATTACGAAGGGCGTCGGGTGGTGATCTCTGACGAAGTCGTGCAAAAGCTGATGACCGAACCCAAGGTGAGCGGCGCACTGCCTACTGACGTGGTGGACGAGCTGACCGGCAAGAACCCGAGTGGCACAGCCCCCAGTGGTGCAATTGCAACTACGGCGCCAGCCAGTACCTCCAAAGCACTGAATCCGGCGACAACCGCAACGCCTGCGGCCACCACCAAAACCGCCAGCAACGAGCCGGTTGCCGCGCCAGCACCCAAGGTGGCCCTGACACCGGTCGCCACCTTGAACAAGAAGCCGCGTAACCACTACAGCGTCCAGCTGATGGGGGCGAGCAACACCAAGGCGGTGGATCAATTTGTCGCCGAGCATGGTCTGGCGGGCAAGGTATGGGTCTATCAGACCAAATTCCGTGGCAGCCCCTGGTATGTGGTGCTGCAAGGGGATTATGCCGGTCTGACCCAGGCCAAGAGTGCCATTCGCAAGCTTCCGCCAGCCTTGCTGAAAGGCCAGCCCTGGCCCAAGTCGTTTGCACAGGTACAAAAAGAGCTGAAGCAATAGCCTTGATACCGGATAAGGGGGTAGAATCGTCCCCCTTTTTGGGTCTTGCCTTCTTACACACCGGATTTCCATGAAAAAAACACGCGCTTTTTTAAAATGGGCCGGGGGAAAATACTCCCTGGTTGAAGAGATTGCCGAGCGCCTGCCGGCCGGGCGTGTGTTGCTGGAGCCCTTCGTCGGGGCCGGGTCTGTGTTTCTCAACACCGACTACGACGCGTATGTGCTCAACGACATCAATCCGGATCTGATCTGCCTGTACAACCACCTCAAGCTGACGCCGGACAGTTTCATTGCCGAGGCGCGAAAGCTGTTTGTGGCAGAACACAACCACAAGGCGGCCTATTACCGGCTGCGTACCCAGTTTAATCAGACCGAGACCACCTTCGAGCGGGCACTCTTGTTCCTGTTTCTCAACCGTCACGGTTTCAACGGACTGTGCCGCTACAACAAGAAGGGCGGCTTCAACGTGCCGTTCGGTTCCTACAAGAAGCCCTATTTCCCGGAAAAAGAGCTGTGGGCCTTTGCCGAAAAGGCGCAGAAGGCGACCTTTATCTGCGAGAGCTACGCCGACGCCATCAAGCGTGCCGAAGAGGATTGGGTTATCTATTGTGATCCACCCTATGCGCCGCTCTCCACTACGGCGAGCTTCACCACCTATGCCTCCGGTGGGTTTACCCTGGATGATCAGGCGATCTTGGCGCGATTGGCCCGCCACACAGCCGCTCACAAAGGGGTGCCGGTGCTGATCAGCAACCACGATATCGAGCTGACTCGTGAGCTTTATCGCGGTGCCCGCCTCGACGAGATCCTGGTCAAGCGCACCATCAGCCGCAACGGCGGCACCCGCAACAAGGTGGCCGAGTTGTTGGCGCTCTATCCCCCCGGTATCGAGCCGGAGCAGGGCTACTATCCCAGCGACAGTGAACTACTGCCACTGACGTAACAGACCATGCGGCGCCCAGGGGCGCCGTTTTTTATGGGCGAGTCCGCGCCCGTGCCGATGCCCCAAAACCCAGGTTGCTGGGGGAGGGGAGGTGATTGCCCCATTTACCCCGCATTCGAGTCGTTTTCGCCCGCCTTTTACGTTAAAATTGCGCCGCTTTTTCTCCCTGGCTGCCAATGGATGATGCTGATGAAAGACTTTCTGATTGCCCCCTCGATCCTCTCTGCTGATTTTGCCCGTCTGGGTGACGATGTAGCCAAGGTACTGGCTGCTGGTGCCGACGTGGTTCACTTCGACGTGATGGACAACCACTATGTCCCCAACCTGACCATTGGCCCCATGGTCTGTCAGGCGCTGCGTGACTACGGTATCGAGGCCCCCATCGACGTGCACCTGATGGTCAAGCCGGTGGATCGCATCATTCCTGATTTTGCCAAGGCCGGTGCTTCCCTCATCACCTTCCATCCGGAAGCCTCTGATCACGTTGATCGCTCTTTGGGCCTCATCAAGGAGATGGGCTGCCAGGCGGGTCTGGTGCTCAATCCGGCTACCTCGCTCTCCTGCCTCGAGTATGTGATGGACAAGCTGGATGTGATCCTGCTGATGTCGGTCAACCCGGGCTTCGGTGGCCAGAGCTTCATCCCCGGTACCCTCGACAAGCTGCGTCAGGTGCGTCGTCTGATCGACGAGAGCGGTCGCGATATCCGCCTCGAGATCGATGGCGGGGTGAAGGTCGACAACATTCGCGAGATCGCCGAAGCGGGCGCCGACATGTTTGTCGCCGGCTCTGCCATTTTCAGCCAGCCTGACTACAAGGCGGTGATCGACAAGATGCGTGCGGAGCTGGCTCATGTCACACGCTGAGCGCGCATTTGATTTGGTGCTGTTCGATCTGGACGGCACCCTGATTGACAGCGCCGCCCAGTTGGCGCTGGCGGTCAATCTGACTCTGGCAGACCTCGGTCTGGCGCAGGCCGATGAAGCGGTTATCCGTACCTGGGTCGGCAACGGAGCCGACAAGCTGATCCAGCGTGCGCTCGCCTATCGCGAGGCCGATCCCGAGCTGTTTGCCAAGGCCAGACCGATTTTTTTCCAGCACTACAACGCTTGCCTGCTGCAAGGGTTGGAGATGTATGACGGGGTGGCCCAGAGTCTGCGTCGCTTGCAAAGCCTGGGCTACAAGCAGGCGATCGTCACCAACAAGCCGAGCGATTTCGTGGCACCCATCCTCGATGCCCTTGGCATCAGCGATTGCTTCGAACTCTGGCTTGGCGGCAACTGCGTGCCGGTCAAGAAGCCGAGCCCGGAGCCCTTGCTGCACGCCTGCCAGGAGTTGGGGGTGAGCCCGGCTCGCACCCTGATGGTGGGCGACTCCGAAAATGACGTGCTGGCGGCCAAGGCGGCTGGCATGAAGGTGGTGGGTCTTACATACGGCTACAACTATGGCCGTCCCATCGCCGACTCCCATCCCGACTGGGTATTCGAGCAGTTTGCCCAGCTCGATGCACTTTTGGTCTAATAGCGCAACTGGGCTGGCTGAATAACAAGGATTAACACTCTCATGACTAAACCAATCGTATTGAGCGGAGCGCAACCCTCCGGTCAACTGACCATCGGCAACTACATGGGGGCCCTGCGTCAGTGGGTCAACATGCAGGATGAGTTCGACTGCCTCTACTGCATCGTCGACCTGCACGCCATCACCACTCGCCAAGACCCGGCTGCCCTGCGCAAGGCTTGTCTGGACGCGGCTGCCCTCTATCTGGCGGTCGGTATCGATCCCAAGAAGAGCACCGTTTTCATCCAGTCTCACGTGCCGCAGCACGCCGAGCTGGGCTGGATCCTCAACTGCTACACCCAGATGGGTGAGCTGTCGCGCATGACCCAGTTCAAGGACAAGTCCGCCCGTTTCGAGAACAACGTCAACGTCGGCCTGTTCGGTTATCCGGTGCTGATGGCCGCTGATATTCTGCTCTATCAGGCCAATCAGGTACCTGTCGGCAACGACCAGAAGCAGCATCTGGAGCTGACCCGCGACATCTGCACCCGTTTCAACAACCTTTATGGTGAGGTGTTCACCATGCCGGAGCCCTTCATTCCGACTGAAGGGGCACGGGTGATGAGCCTGCAGGATCCGACCAAGAAGATGTCCAAGTCGGATGACAACGAGGCCAACTTCATCGGCCTGCTGGAAGATCCCAAGCAGATCGTCAAGAAGATCAAGCGTGCGGTGACCGACTCCGACGAGCCGGCGGTGGTGCG
Organism: Aeromonas sp. FDAARGOS 1411; assembly: GCF_019047125.1. Taxonomy (NCBI): domain Bacteria; kingdom Pseudomonadati; phylum Pseudomonadota; class Gammaproteobacteria; order Aeromonadales; family Aeromonadaceae; genus Aeromonas; species Aeromonas sp. FDAARGOS 1411. The sequence goes on from NZ_CP077214.1 coordinate 228,344, forward strand.
TTTCGATCCGGAAAACAAACCGGGTGTCTCCAACCTGCTGACTCTGATGTCCGGTGTGACCGGCCGCTCCATCCCCGAGCTGGAGCAGCACTTCGAAGGCAAGATGTACGGTCACCTCAAGACCGAGACCGCCGAAGCCGTGGTTGCGCTGCTGGAACCAATCCAGGCCCGTTTCCACGAGTTGCGTCAGGATGAGGCCCATCTGATCGCGATTCTGGCAGAAGGTGCACAAAAGGCGCGCGAAAGAGCTGAAAAAACCCTGACCAGCGTATATGATGTAGTCGGCTTCGTTCCTCGAGCCTGACATACTGGGAAGGTGTAGTAGAAGAGAGCTGGGTATTTGCCTGGCTTTCTTTATTTTCTGCCCGGCTATTTTGTTTAATTTCTTTATTTCAACCTGGGTAATATCCCCAAGAGAAAGCATGCCTGTTCAACCAACTATTTCTGCTGAAGAGCTGAGTGACAAAGGTCACTGGCTACGTAAATTTCGCAAGGCGAAAAACCTCAATACCCTGCAGTTGATGGTCTCCAATGCCATCGACAAGCACCATAAAACCCCTGCCGTTGCTGCCGCCATCTATCTGGCCGAGTGTCAGCGTGAACGGGAAATGGAACAGGGTCGTTATCTCGATCGTTAATTCTCCGCTGTTGGTTATCTCATGCTGTTGTTGATCGATAACTACGACTCTTTTACCTGGAACCTGGTGCAATATTTCGGTGCCCTGGGACAAGAGGTTGTGGTCAAGCGCAATGATGAACTGACGCTTGATGCCATAGCGCAGCTCTCCCCCCGTTTTCTGGTGATCTCTCCCGGTCCCTGTACGCCCAATGAGGCGGGGATCTCTCTCGATGCCATCAGCCACTTTGCTGGCAAGCTGCCCATTCTCGGCGTCTGTCTCGGTCATCAGTCGCTGGCGCAGGCCTTTGGCGCCCGCGTAGTGCGTGCCCGTCAGGTAATGCACGGCAAAACCTCGCTCATCCGCCATCGCAATGAGGGGGTGTTCAAGGGGCTCAACAACCCTCTGCGGGTGACCCGTTACCACTCCTTGGTGGTGGAGCGCGACACGCTGCCCGACTGCTTCGAGGTCACCGCCTGGAGCGAGCATGCCGATGGCTCGTTTGACGAGATCATGGGGCTGCGCCACAAGACGCTCCCTGTCGAGGGCGTTCAGTTCCATCCGGAGAGCATTTTGAGCGAGCAGGGCCATCAGTTGCTGGCCAACTTTCTGGCGCGTTCATAAAAAGTTGTGATCGCCTTCTCAAGTTCGAGAGAAGGCAAAAAAAATTTCCCTGACACTTTATTCACCCCCTCTCCTGCCCAAATTATCTCTTGCCAAGCCCCCCTGAGTCGTTATGCAATGCGGTTGCCTAAAATCTCAAGAGCAATCGAACATTGTTCCTTATAGGCCGTCTTATTACAGACTTTTTACTTTATTTCTGTGATAATCCCGTCACGTTTACACGGATTTAACTTTTGGGCGGTGGATTATTCTGTCGCCGAATCGAAGGAGAGCTATATGTCAGAGTTGTTGGCAGTGACACGTGAAGTGTTTGATGAAGTGATGGTTCCCAACTATGCGCCCGCCAAGATCATCCCGGTGCGTGGTGAAGGGTCACGTGTCTGGGATCAGGAAGGGCGCGAGTATGTCGACTTCGCCGGTGGCATCGCCGTCAACGGTTTGGGTCACTGTCACCCCAAGCTGGTCGAGGCCCTGAAAACCCAGGGCGAGAAGCTGTGGCACCTCTCCAACGTCATGACCAACGAGCCGGCCCTGCGTCTGGCCAAGAAGCTGGTCGCCGCCACCTTTGCCGACAAGGTCTACTTCTGCAACTCCGGCGCCGAGGCAAATGAAGCGGCCCTCAAGCTGGCTCGCCGCTACGCCATCGAGAAGTTTGGTGAGCAGAAGACCCAGATCATCGCCTTCAATCAGGGCTTCCACGGTCGTACCTTCTTTACCGTCAGCGTCGGTGGCCAGGCAGCCTACTCCGATGGCTTCGGTCCCAAGCCCGGTGACATTACCCATGTTCCCTACAACGATCTGGCGGCGCTGGCCGAGGTGATCTCCGACAACACCTGCGCCGTGGTGATGGAGCCGCTGCAAGGGGAGGGGGGCATCATTCGTCCTACCGACGAGTTTGCCAAAGGGGTACGCGAGCTGTGTGACAAACACAATGCCCTGCTGGTGTATGACGAAGTGCAGTCCGGCGTCGGCCGGACCGGTGATCTCTATGCCTATATGGGGCTGGGCGTCACGCCGGACATCCTCACCAGCGCCAAGGCGCTGGGTGGCGGTTTCCCTATTGGCGCCATGCTGACTACCAACGAAATCGCCTCTTACCTGAAAGTGGGCACTCACGGCTCTACCTACGGCGGCAACCCGCTGGCCTGTGCGGTAGCGGAAGCGGTGATCGACGTGATCAACACTCCGGAGGTGCTGGCGGGCATCAAGCAGCGCGAGCAGCTGTTCCGCGATGGTCTTGAAGCCATCAACGCCAAATACCACTGCTTTAGCGAGATCCGCGGCAAGGGTCTGCTGCTGGGCGCGGCCCTGAGCGATGCCTATAAGGGGCGTTCCCGCGACTTCCTGCTGGCCTCTATCGATCAGGGGCTGATGGCACTGGTGGCCGGTACCAACGTGGTTCGTTTTGCCCCTTCACTGGTGATCCCGGAAGCGGACATCAAGGAAGGGTTGGCCCGCTTCGAGAAGGCGGTTGCCCAGGTGGTTAAAGCCTGATTCCAAATTGAGGTGGGGAGCTCTCCCGGCAGGAGCCGGGACCCCACCTGTCGTCAATGAAAGGGAGTTGTCATTTATGTTGGTTATCCGTCCCATCGAGCAAAAAGATTTTGCCGGGCTCAAGACCTGCGCCATCGAGTCCGGCACCGGCATGACCTCGTTGCCCGTCAACGATGAGCTGCTGCAGCGCAAGATTGACGCCTCTACCCAGACTTTTTCCGACAAGCCCGCTGGCAAGGGGGACTGCCTCTACTTCTTCGTGGCCGAGGATCTGGAGACCGGCGAGATGGTGGGCACCTGTGCCATCGATGCTGCGGTTGGCCTCTCCCAGCCGTTTTACAACTACCACATCGGCAAGGTGGTGCACTCTTCTCCCAAGCTCGGCATCTACAACGTCGTTGAAACCCTGACCCTCTCCAACGACTACACCGGCAACTCCGAGCTCTGCACCCTGTTCTTGCGCGAATGTGCCCGCGAGGGGCTCAACGGCCGCCTGCTCTCCAAGCACCGCTTTCTGTTTATGGCCGAGCACCCCGAGCTGTTTGACGAGACCGTCTTCGCCGAGATGCGCGGCGTCTCCGATGCCAACGGCCACAGTCCCTTCTACGAGTGGCTGCAAACCCACTTCTTCTCGATGGATTTTCCCACCGTCGACTATCTGACCGGCATCGGCAAGAAGCGTTTTATCGCCGAGTTGATGCCCAAGTACCCCATCTACGTCAATTTGCTGAGCAAAGAGGCGCGGGCCGTCATTGGTCAGACCCACGAGAAGACCCGTCCGGCCATCAAGATGCTGCAGGACGAGGGCTTCGTGAACCGTGGCTACGTCGATATTTTCGATGCGGGCCCCACCGTCGAGTGCGACGTGAAGAATATTCGCAGCGTGCGCCGCAGCAAGAAGCTGCGGGTGCTGGTGGGCGAGCCCATCGGTGGCAAGACCCACCTTATCTGCAACAGCCGTTTCGAACATTACCGCGCCTGCTACGGCAATATCCGGGTCGATCTCGACAAGCACGAAGCCATCATTCCGCCCAAGATGGCGGCGGCACTCAAGGTGCAGGATGGCGACATGGTGCGGGTGGTCGACCTCGACTGAGACAAACAGGACAAGCAAACCGATTATCAGACAGGCAGCCGAGGCTGCCTGCCAGCGACAGGGAGTGAATGGATGAGCCAGTTAGTGCAATTTATCGACGGTCAGTGGCTTGCCGGTGAAGGCAAGCCGTTCGAGTCAACCGATCCGGCCAAGAACGAGGTGATCTGGCAGGGGGCTGCCGCCAGCGCGGCGCAAGTGGATGCCGCCGTCAAGGCCGCCCGTGCCGCCTTTTACCACTGGGCGGACATGAGCCTTGAGGATCGTCTGGCCATAGTGCGTCGTTATGCCGACCTGCTTGGCGAGCAGAAAGAGGCGCTGGCCCTGACCATCGCCCGCGAAACCGGCAAACCGCTGTGGGAGACCCGTACCGAAGTAGCCGCCATGCAGGGCAAGATTGCCATCTCCATCCGGGCGCACGACGAGCGTACCGGCACCGTTGAAAATGCCATGCCGGGCGCCAAGGCGTTTGTCCGCCACAAGCCCCACGGTGTGGTGTCGGTGTTCGGCCCTTACAACTTCCCGGGTCATCTGCCCAACGGCCATATCGTACCTGCACTGATCGCGGGTAACGCCGTGGTGTTCAAACCCTCCGAGCTGACCCCCATGGTCGCGGAAGCCATGGTCAAGGTGTGGCAGCAGGCCGGATTGCCCAAGGGGGTGCTCAATCTGGTGCAAGGGGAGGTCGAGACTGGCAAGGCGCTGGCTGGCAACCCCGACATCGACGGCCTCTTCTTCACTGGTTCATCCCGCACCGGCCATTTCCTTCATCAGCAGTTTGCCGGTCAGCCGGGCAAAATTCTGGCGCTCGAGATGGGCGGCAACAACCCGCTGATCGTGAAAGACGTGAGCGACATCGATGGCGCTGTGCATGCCATCGTCCAGTCGGCGTTCATCACCTCGGGTCAACGTTGTACGTGCTCCCGCCGTCTGTTTGTCGAGCGCGGCGAGCGTGGCGATGCGCTGGTCAAGCGACTGATCGAGGTGGTCAGCCAGATCAAGGTCGGCTTCTATGACGCCGCCGAGCAGCCTTTCATGGGTTCGATGATAAGCGAGAAGGCAGCACTGGGCATGGTCGAGGCGCAAGCCAACCTGCAGCGCCTCGGTGGTGAGAACCTGCTTACCCTCAAGCACCTGGAAGCGGGTACCGGCTTTGTCTCCCCGGGCATTATCGACGTGACTGCAGTCAAGGCGCTGCCGGATGAAGAGTACTTCGGCCCGCTGCTGCAGCTCATTCGCTATGACGATTTCGATGCCGCCATCGATCAGGGCAATGCTACCCGTTATGGTCTCTCGGCCGGTCTGCTGGGGGACAAGGAGGCGGACTGGCACCACTTCTTCAAGCGGATCCGCGCCGGTATCGTCAACTGGAACAAGCCCATCACCGGTGCCTCCAGTGCCGCGCCGTTTGGTGGCATCGGCGCTTCCGGCAACCACAGGGCAAGCGCCTACTACGCTGCTGACTATTGTGCTTATCCGGTTGCCTCTGTCGAAGACAGCAAAGCCGCCATGCCGGATCAGCTGTCTCCTGGTTTGATGTTTTAAGAGCAAACGGGGATGCCAATGCAGCAGAGATGGCTCAACGCCGCCGACTACTGTGCCATATCCCCGGTTGCCTCTGTCGAAGACAGCAAAGCCGCGATGCCGGATCAACTGTCGCCTGGCCTGCGCTTCCAATAACGACACGGGGCATCCAGCGGTGCCCCCATCTGTACCCGCAATCAAAGGAAAGAGAGATGCAAAAGGATATCGACACCCTGTTCAGCCATCTGTGGGACAACTACATCAAGGTGACCCCGAGCGCCCTCAAGGTGCACACCCTGCTGGGTGGCGGCGAGCCCATCGTCAACGATCACGTGGCGTTTCGTACCTACAACCTGCCCAAGCTGGGGCTGGAGAAGCTGGCGGCCCACTTTCTGGCGCTCGGTTACGAGCAGAAGGGCGAGTACGTTTTCAAGGCCAAGAAGCTCTACGCCAAGCACTTCGAGCATCAGGATCCGGACGCTCCCAAGGTGTTTATCAGTGAGCTGAAGGTGGAAGAGCTCTCTCCGGCTGCCCAGGCCATCATCCACAAGCTGGCGGATCAGGTGCCCGATCATCTGACCGATACCCCGGCATTTCTCTACACCGGCGCCCCCTGGCAGGTCTCCTATGCCGATTATCAGACTCTGCTGGCGGAGAGCGAGTACGCGGCATGGATGGCAGCATGGGGCTATCGTGCCAACCACTTCACGGTCAATATCAACAAGTTGAAGGATTTCGACACCATCCATCAGGTCAATGCTGCGCTCAAGGCGGCGGGTTTTGTGCTCAACAGTGTGGGTGGCGAGGTGAAAGGGGACCCGCAGGTGATGCTGGAGCAATCCTCCACCATGGCGGACAAAGCAGAGGTGCCGTTCAGCGATGGGGTGCGTACTATCCCGAGCTGCTTCTACGAGTTTGCCCTGCGCTATCCGCAGGCCGATGGCGTGCTCTATCCGGGCTTTGTCGAGGCCTCGGCGGACAAGATCTTTGAATCGACGAATGCCATGTAACGGGAGCCACCCTGTTTCAGTCGCAACGCCTCTTTTGTGGAGGCGTTTTGTTTGGCGCAGAGTGACGGTATCGGGTGTTGTCTGACGCCGCGTGAAGAGGGGATTTGGACGGCGCCTAACAGGTGAAAATTTGTTGATAAAAATGTGAACGAGATCACTTGAGACGACACAGATTGACGATGGCGGCGGAGCAAAAAGGAGTAGAATGGCGCTTTATTTTTGCGGGGCCAATCGATGCCTAACTATCACTTTTTCAAGCAGGGTCAGTCGCTTACCTATCTAGATGCCAATGCACCCAGCTATAGTGATGAGCGTCGTCAACTGGTCGAACAGGGATTTGCCGCCATCGCCGCCCCCACCTTTGCAGATACTCCGGCCGAAGCCCTTGAGCTGCTTCGCACTCATCAGGCACTACAGGATGAGGCGCAGGCCAACGCCCTTTGTCTGACGGTTGCCACTATTCCGGCTGCGATCGCAACTCTGTCCGGGCACTGACGCTGCCGCTATGCTCACCTGAATAAAAAATGGTGCCACTGTCATGACACCATTTTATCGGTTTGCCTGCTTGCCCCTGAGCCGTTTAGCGCTGGTGCAGGTCACCTTCGATAACCAGCACGGTATACATTCCTGCCGCCTTGCCAGCCTCAAGCCCGATCCGGGTATCTTCAAACACCAGACAGTGGGCGGGATTGGCGCCGAGCAGTTCGGCCACCCGCAAAAAGGTGTCGGGATGCGGCTTGTGGTTGGTGACGTCATCGGCACTGACCACCACAGAGATATAGGCATCGAGCCCGGTGCTTTTCAGGATGGAGTCCGCTTGATTGCGCGGTGAGCCGGTGCCAATCCCCATCTTGACCTTGCCGTGATAGTGCCTGACCAGCTCCCACATCTTGGGAAAGACGCTGACCTTGTCGATATGTTCCATATAGAGGGCAATCTTGCGACGGGTAAAAGCCTCGACATCCACCGTCAGCCCCTGCTGCTCGGCCAGCATGGCGATGATCTTGCGGGTGGGAATGCCGCCGTACTGATAGAGCTGTTCCCGCTCGAAGGGGATGCCGAATTCGGCGCAGGTAAGCTCCCAGGCATCCAGATGAAGGGGCATGGAATCTACCAAAGTGCCATCCATATCGAAAATCAGGGCATCGTAGTGATCAAACCCATACTGCTCACGCTCGCTCATGGGGGCTCCTCGAATCAAATAGAGCAGGCTAGCAGAAACGGTCGGCGTTTTGTGGGATCGGCCTCATGGTTGGGCATATTGTGGCCGCCGTTTTTTCTATCTCTTGCTGATTTGTGAGATAATAATCCGTTCATTGCCGGATACTTTGGCATATCAGATCTGCGAGTCCGCTTATGACCTCGAGAATATCCCCCAAAACCATTTTCTCCAGTGTGGCGCTGGTGATCGCGCTCGGTTCACTGGAAAAGAGCATAGTCACTACCCCGCTGCCCATGATTGGTGCTGAGCTGCATGCCGGTGCCGCCCTCACCTGGGTGGTCACCGCCTACCTGTTGGCGGCCACCGCTGTACTGCCCCTCTACGGCAAGCTGAGCGATCTCTTTGGCCGGGTGCGGATGCTTAATATCGGCATCGGCCTGTTTCTGGCGGGCTCGGTGGCCTGCGCCCTCTCCCAGGATCTGCAGACCCTGCTGGCAGCGCGTGTGCTGCAAGGGCTGGGGGGCGGCGGCCTGATTGCCCTCGCGTTTACCGTGATTGCCGACACCATTCCGCCGCGGGAGGTGGGCAAGTATCAGGGCTACATTTCGGCGGTCTATGCGGTCTCCAGCATCGCCGGCCCCTTGCTCGGCGGCTACTTCACCGAGCAACTCAGCTGGCGCTGGATCTTCTGGATCAATCTGCCGCTCGGGGCGCTGGCAGTCTTTCTCATCAACCGCAACCTCAAGCAGCTCAACGTGCGCCGCCACAGTCGCTTCGACTGGAAGGGGGCGGGTCTGCTGATTACCGTCACCACGCTCACCCTGTTGCTGCTCTCGCCGGAGGCGGCGCTGCCCGCCGTCTGGCTTTCGGCGGCGCTGGGCGTTGCACTGCTGCTGCTCATTCTGATTGAGCGGCGCGCCCACGACCCCATATTGCCTGCCCATCTGGCCCGGTTGCCCGGCTATCTGGTGAGCGTGCTGCTGGTGATGCTCTCCCAGCTGCTGATGTTTGCCGTGCTGGTCTATCTGCCGTTGCAGATGCAGTGGCAGAAGGGGATGAGCGCCAGCGAGAGCGGCGCCATCATGGTCATCTTCATGATTTGCATCACTGCCGGCGCTTTTGTCGGCGGTAAGCTGATTGGCCGTACCGGTCACTACAAGAGCTTTGTCGCGGTGGGCTTTGGCCTCGCAGCAGTGGCGCTCTGGCAGATCCACTTCGATGCCTGGGTCAAGCTGGCCCTCGGGTTTGCCGGTATCGGTCTGGGTCTGGTGCTGCCCGCCCTCTCGGTGGTGGTACAGAATGCCCTGCCACGGCAGGATCGTGGCATCGGCATGTCGCTGTTCAACTTCGGGCGGGAGCTTGGCGGTGCCGTCGGCGTGGCCATCTGCTCCATGCTGTTTCACTTCCGCCTGCCAGCCGGCAGCGATGGCGATCTGAGCCGACTTGCCCCCGATCTGCTGGCCCCGGGCTTCAGCGCGACCTATATCGGCATGGCACTGATCGCCACGTTGGCGCTGCTCATCACATTGCTGGCGTTGAAGCGCCATGAGCTGGCCTCTATCAGCGCCTGATCAGGCCTGCGCCGGACTCTCCTTGCCTGCCAGCTGGCTCAGCCAGGCGAAGCGGCGATTGGCCTCCTGCTCCGCCTCTTCATAGAGCTGGCTGGCCACCTCCGGCAGCTGGCGTTCCAGCCGCTGGAAGCGGGGCTCATGGCGCAAGGTCTCGGCCAGCGAGGCATTGGGTGCCCGCGAGTCGAGCGCCAGCGGCAATTTACCCTCGTCAGCGCGGCGCGGATCGAAGCGGTAGAGCGGCCAGAAGCCGGTGGCGGTCAGCTGCTTCATCTGCTCATGGCTCTCGGCCATGTCGTAGCCATGCTCCTCGCAGGGGCTGTAGGCGATGATGAGCGAGGGGCCCGGGTAGGCTTCCGCCTCCTGAATCGCCTTCACCGTCTGGTTCATCTGGGCGCCGAGGGAGATTTGCGCCACATAGACGTGGCCATACATCATCACGCTGGCCCCGAGATCTTTGCGTGCCTTGCGTTTGCCCTGCTCGCCAAACTTGGTGATGGCACCGAGTGGCGTCGCCTTCGACTGCTGGCCGCCGGTGTTGGAGTAGCACTGGGTGTCGAGCACCAGCACATTGATGTTCTCCCCCAGACTCAGCACATGGTCGAGCCCGCCAAAACCGATGTCGTAGGCCCAGCCATCGCCGCCGATGAGCCAGACCGATTTTTCCACCAGATAGTCCGCATCGCGAGCCAGCTCTTGGGCTGCCGGGGTCTGGCTCTCCTGCAGCAGCGCTCGCAACTGCTGGATATGGGCCCGCTGCTCGGAAACCGGCAGGGTGGCATCGCCGAGCGCCTCGCGCAGCGCTGCCGGTATGGTGTCGCCGAGGCTCGCCAGCAGACGGCGCACCCGCTCCCTGTGCTGATCGACGGTGAGACGGAAGCCCAGTCCGAACTCGGCGTTGTCTTCAAACAGCGAGTTGGCCCAGGCCGGCCCGCGCCCGTCGGCGTTGGTGGTGTAGGGGGTGGTAGGCAGGTTGCCGCCATAAATGGACGAGCAGCCGGTGGCGTTGGCAATCAGCAGCCGATCGCCATAGAGCTGGGTCAACAGCTTGATATAGGGGGTCTCGCCACAGCCGGAGCAGGCGCCCGAGTATTCAAACAGCGGCGAGATGAGCTGGGAGGTGCGGATGTCGATGCGCTCCAGCTGCTCGGCGCTGCGCTCTGGCAGGTCGAGGAAGAAGTCGTAGTTGGCCTTCTGCTCGTCGAGGTGATCGAGGCGCGAAGCCATATTGATCGCCTTGCGATCCGGGTTGCTGCGATCCTTGGCCGGGCACACCTCGACGCAGAGATTGCAGCCGGTGCAATCCTCCGGTGCCACCTGCAGCACGTACTGCTGGCCGCGCATGTCACGGGATTTCACATCCAGCGCATCGAGAGTGGTGGGAGCAGCGGCCAGCGCATCCGCTTCCACCACCTTGGCGCGAATGGCCGAGTGGGGACAGGCGGCGACGCAGTAGTTGCACTGGGTGCAGAGCTCCGCCTCCCAGATGGGGATCTCCTTGGCGATATTGCGCTTTTCCCAGCGGGTGGTGCCGACCGGCCAGGTGCCATCCGGCGGGAAGGCGGAGACCGGCAGGCTGTCACCCAGTCCTGCCAGCATGGCGGCGGTGACGGTCTGGACAAAGTCGGGGGCCTTGGCCGAAACCACCGGTGGGCGGGGGCGGCTGGCGGGATCCAGCTCACCCAGCGGCACCCGGGTCAGGGCGGCGCAGGTTGCCTCCAGTGCCTGCCAGTTGCGTTCGACCAGCGCTTGTCCCTTGCTGCCATAGCTGGTGGCGATGGCCTGCTTCAGCAGGCTGGTCGCCTCTGCGGGGGGAATGATGGCGCTGAGCTGGAAGAAGGCCATCTGCATCACGGTATTGATGCGGTTGCCGAGCTGGCAGTCGCGGGCAATTTTGGCGGCGTTGATGATGTAGAAGCGCGCCTCTTTCTCGCGCAGGGCATGCTGTACCTCGCTGGGGAGGCGCTGCCAGATCTCCGCTTCGCTGTAGGGAGTGTTGAGCAGGAAGATGCCACCTGCTTTCAAGCGCTCCGCCATCCGGTACTTGTCGACAAACTGCCACTGATGGCAGCCGATAAAGTCCGCCTCTTCCACCAGATAGGCCGATTGCAGCGGCCGCTCGCCCACCCGCAGGTGAGAGACGGTGAGGCCGCCCGCTTTCTTGGAGTCGTAGACGAAATAGCCCTGCGGATAGAGGTCGGTGTGGTTGCCGAGGATCTTGATGCTGTTCTTGGCCGCCGAGACGGTGCCATCGCTGCCAAGACCGTAGAAGAGCGCCTCCAGCTTGTGTTGCTGGCTGTGAATGGGGCTTGAGGTGTCCAGCGCGTTCAGCGGTAGCGAGAGACCTGTGATGTCATCGAATATACCGACGGTAAAGCGCGGGCGCGGGTTCTCCTGTGCCAGCTCGGCAAACACCGCCAGCGCGCAGGCGGGGCCGAACTCTTTGGAGGAGAGGCCGTAGCGGCCGCCGATGACCCGCGGCAGGCTTGCCCGCTCGCCCCGGCTGAGCGCTTCGGCAAGCGCCGTCATCACGTCGAGATAGAGGGGTTCGGCCTGTGCGCCCGGCTCCTTGGTACGATCCAGCACGGCGATGGTGCGGGCACTCTCGGGAATCGCGGCCAGCAGGTGCCCGGCCGAGAAGGGACGGAACAGCCGCACCTTCACCAGCCCCACCTTCTCCCCTTGGGCCAGCAGGCGTTCGATCACCTCTTCACAGGTGCCGATGGCCGAGCCCATCAGCACCACAATCCGCTCCGCCTGCGGGTGGCCGACATATTCAAACGGTCGATAGTGGCGGTCGGTCTGCTCGCCAAAAGCCTGCATCGCCTCACTCACATGGCCATAGGCGGCGTCATACCAGGGGTTGCTCGCCTCCCGGCACTGGAAGTAGGTGTCCGGGTTGGCGGCGGTGCCGCGAATGACCGGTTTGTCGGGGGTGAGCGCCCGGTCACGATGGGCACGGATGGCATCTGCGGGCAGCAGGGCACGCAGGGTGTCGTCAGCGAGCGGCGCTATCTTGGCGATCTCGTGGGAGGTACGAAAGCCGTCGAAGAAGTGGATAAAGGGGAGGCGGCTGTTGAGGCTCGCTATCTGGGAGATCAGGGCGAAATCCTGCGCCTCCTGCACATTGCTGGCACAGAGCATGGCGCAGCCGGTCTGGCGCACTGCCATCACGTCCGAGTGATCGCCAAAGATCGATAGCGCATGGGTCGCCACGGTACGCGCCGCCACATGCAGCACGAAGGGGATGAGCTGACCCGCCAGCTTGTAGAGGTTGGGGATCATCAGCAGCAAACCCTGCGACGAGGTAAACGAGGTCGCCAGCGCGCCGGTCTGCAGGGCACCGTGGACGGCAGCGATGGCGCCCCCTTCCGACTGCATCTCGACAACCCGGGGCACATCCCCCCACAGGTTCTTGCCCCGTTCGCTCGACCAGGCCGACGACTGCTCAGCCATGGCCGAGCTGGGGGTGATGGGGTAGATGGCGATGACTTCGCTGGTGCGGTACGCCACCGAGGCGACTGCGTTATTCCCGTCTGTGGTGATCATGTGTTTTCCACTTTGCTATGCCAGTTTGAAGGCCGATAGTTGCATCGGCAATGGATAGGTCGCTGGCATAGTAAGAGGGGCAATGAGAGCGTATCAAACGGGATAAATAATCAATTAATAAGTCAGTAATAGTGGTTAATTTAATCCCACCGCGTGGGGGCGTGATTTTATGCTGGTAACCAACGGGAGGTGGCTGACGGGCCATTGGTATGGCCCCTCAACACGGGGTTAACCCTGCTCCACTTGCAGCCAGATGGTGCACTGATAAGGGGCGAAGAGCGGCAGTGGTTCACTTGGGTAATTGGCCAGCAGCAAACGCATCTTGTCTGTCACCTTGTCGAAGTGGGGCATCGGCAAGGGGGTCGCCGTGAGATTGGCGAGCAGCAGCAGGGTGTGCCGCTCTCCGCTGGCCGGATCCTGCCAGTGGCGGCGATAGCTGATGCGCTCGGGGTCGTCCCCATCCAGCAGCTCGAAATTGCCGTGGCGAACGACAGGGTGGGCCTTGCGCAGGGCGATAAGCTGGCGATAGCAGTGAAACGGCGAGTCGGGGCGGGCCAGTTGCTCGGCGGCATTAATCTCGATGTGATTGGCGTTGAGGGCAATCCAGGGTGTGGTGGCGCTGAAACCGGCGTGGGGGCCGGCGTCCCACTGCATCGGGGTACGGGCGTTGTCGCGGCCGATGGCATCGAGCCGCCGACTCAGCTCGGCAGGATCCAGCCCTGACTGGCTGGCGCGGTAGTTGATGGCCTCCACATCGCGCAGCTCGCCCGGCTGCCAGTGGCGGTTGGTCATGGCCAGCTCCTCCCCCTGATAGATGAAGGGAGTGCCCTGCATCATATGCAGCACCATGGCCCACAGGTTGGCGCTGGTTTCACGCCACTCTGACCTGTCATCGCCAAAGCGTGATACGGCGCGGGGCAGGTCGTGGTTGCCGAGAAACAGGCTGTTCCAGCCCTGACCGTGCAGCCCTTGCTGGTGGCGGGCCATGGCTCGTTTGAAGGCGAGGGGATCGAAGCGGGATGACCACTTGTCACTGCCGAGCCCCAGATGCTCGAAGTTGAACACCATGCTGAACTCGCTGCCGTCGTGGTTCGAATAGTTCTGCATATGGGCGAGATCGGCCCCCCAGGTCTCCCCCACCGTGATGATCCCCCTGCCGCCGAAGCTCGCGGCATTGAGCTCGCGGATATAGCCGTGCAGGTGCGGGCCGTTGCTCATGGCCAGCCGGTCCCACTCCTTGCTCACCATATCGATCACATCGAAGCGAAATCCCTTGATCCCTTTGCCCAGCCAGAAGTTGATCACCGCCGCCATTTCGGCCCGCACCGCCGGGTTGTCCCAGTCCAGATCGGCCTGACTGGGATCGAAGTTGTGCAGGTAGTAGCGATCAAGCGCTGGCACATACTGCCAGCCGCTGCCGCCAAAAATCGAGGTAATGGGGTGGGTGTCAACGAAGGCCTGGTCGCGAAACACGTAATAGCCCTGATAGCGGGGATCTCCGGCCAGTGCCTTCACAAACCACTCATGCTCGGTGGAGGTGTGGTTGGCGACGATATCCATCATGATGCCGATGCCGTGGGCGGCCGCTTCGGCTATCAGCTGCTCCATCTCGGTCAGGGTGCCGAAGGCGGGGTCGATGGCACGGTAGTCCGCCACGTCATAGCCGTTGTCCCGCTTGGGGGAGCGATAGATGGGGGTGAGCCAGAGCATATCGACCCCGAGGGTGGCCAGATAACCGAGGCGCTGACGAATACCGTTGATATCACCCATTCCGTCGCCATCGCTGTCCTGAAAGCTCATGGGGTAGATCTGGTAGATGACGCAGCTCTCGAGGTCGATATCGGGTGTGTGGAGGGTATGCGGGTTCATCAGCTTGGCCGGTTGGGGGAAGAGATTTTCTATCTTACGCAGATGAGCGGGCAGTCAACAGGGCTGAGGAAACCTTGAAAAGGGTTCCATTGTTGGCTGATTACCAAAAGTGCGGGAAGGGTCACAAAGGTGCCATCCCGGGACACGGCTATGGTCGGGATGGCACGGCACTTAGCACTGATACTCTGCAGAAATACAGGTTATTGAGCAGCCTTGGCCTGCTCGCTGCGCTGCTCCTGCTGGCGTTCTGCCTTCTCTTGTTGGCGCTCCGCTTGTGCTTCCAGCTCCTTGCCGAGGAAGTAGTTCAGGAAGGTGCGGATCACCGCGATGATGGCGAGGCGGATCAGCTCCTCCTTGCTCGGTGCGACCGTGGTGGCCAGGATGTCGGCGGCGAGCTGGAACTCCAGCGCCAGAATAAGCCAGCTGCCAAAACAGAGGCGAATGCGCGGAAAGCCGGGTTGGTGATCCCGCACTCTTGCCGCCAGCCAGAGGGTCTTGCCAAGGCCAATGACCACACAGGCGATGGAGATGATCTCCAGCAGCAGCTGGAACAGCTCGACCCCGTGCATCATCCCCTCTTTCAGGCTTGCTATCTCAAACACTCGGGTCACCTCCCTGATTCAAAAGAGGACACTATTAACACATCGCTCGACAAAGGCCAAATCCGGCTCAGGCAATCATTTTGAATTCAATCACATAGAGCGGCGACAGAGCGGGGTAGATATCGCGGATCACCTGTTTGAGCTCGGGGAGGGTCATGTTCTCCTGACGGGCGTGCTCCTCATTCAGTTCATCGAAGGCCACTGCGTTGACGGAGAGCACTTCTATGGTGCCAAAGGGCTGGTGTTCCGGGTTGGTAAACAGCGCCAGACGTTGGCCGGGCTGCCAGTTGGCCTCGCTCTCGTCGCGGATGGTGATGGTCTTGCGGCCCGCCTGAATATCGGCGACGAAGCGGCTGAAGAAGGTGAATTCGGGATAGGGATGGGCAGACATGGTGACTCCTGACAGGGTGAATCGAAATGAGGTGAATGGAAATCAAAGATCGAGATAGGCGCGCAGTCTGGCCAGATCGGCGATAACGGGGCCATCGCTGCCGTCGGCAACTATGCCCTGTTCGACCAGCTCCTTGAGGGCGCGGCGGTAGACCCGCTCTGTGGTGCCGAAGCGCGCCGCCTCATGGGCCCGCTTGCGCGATCCCAGCATCGGAGTGCGCTGGCGTTCTCGCCACAACTCGTAGGCGATGTTGTAGGCAATAGGGTGGAGCAGCCGGCTGGTGGTGATCTCCAGGGTATCAAGATAGTCGCTGGCAAGTGCGGCGGCGAAAAAGAGGGTCAACTCAGGTTCTGCCAGCAGGCGCTGGGCCAGCTTGTGGGCGCAGATGACCCGGGCATCCAGCTCGGTCTCGGCCGCCACGTTCCACTGCACCGAGGTGGCGCTGAAGAACTCCATCTCGCCGAAGATCTGGCTGTGACACTCAATCTCGCCGAGCTGGAAGATGCGGCCCGAGTGCACCGTACTGTTGAGGGAGACCCGGCCATGTTCGACCAGATAGAGCTGCTCGCTCTGCTCCCCCTGCCGCATGATCAATTCGTCCGGCAGGTAGCGGCGCAGAAACAGGGTGCACGCTTCCAGCGCCGCCGCAAAGCGGGGTTCCAGTTTGGCGAGTTCGGCGTGAAAACGGCCGAGGGGATAGGGCTGTTGCTGCATGACGTACCTGTCGCACCGATGACGAGGGCCATGAGGCTAGCAAGAGTGCGGGCCGGATACCAGCCCGCACGGTAGCGGATGTGCCGTAGTTAACGGTTTGCGGTTTATTGTGCCAACGCGTGGAGGGCGGCCGCGATGGCTTGCTGCTCACCGGCCATCATCGCCTGCTCGGCGTTGGCGTACTCCTTGACCCCATCTTGCACATCCTGTTCGAACAGCACCACGTTGCAGAGCACGGCGGCGACCCGCACCTTGCGCAGGCGACCCACGGTCAGCAGGGAGGCGGTCTCCATATCGGCACCGAGCACGCCACGGGCATGCCAGTAGCGGCACACCTCCTGCTCATCATCCCGATAGAAGCTGTCGTGGGAGCGTACCAGCCCGTGCCAATGAGGCTGGCTGCTAGTGGCCACATGGTTGAGCAGGGCCGCTTGCAGCCAGATATCGGCGCAGGCGGGGTACTCGGCGGGCAGATAGGCCTGTGAAGCGCCCTCATTGCGTACCGCCCCTTCCACCACGATAAGGTCGCCAAGGCCGATGTCGTGTTGCAGGGCACCGGCGGAGCCGACCCGAATGAGCGAGTGGGCACCGGCTTGCACCAGCTCCTCCAGCGCGATGATGGCCGAGGCGCCGCCAATGCCGGTGCTGCAAACCGTGATGGGCAGCCCCTGATAGCGGCCGTTGATGAGGCGAAACTCCCGGTTTTGCCCCAGCACTTCACACTGTTCGAGCTGGCTGGCGATGCGATCGACCCGGGCCGGGTCGCCGCACAGTACCACCCGCTCGGCAATCTGGTCGGGGCGGCACTGGAGATGGGGTAACAGACTCATGGCTTACAGACCTTGTGGCTGGCGCTTGGCGGCAATCACCCAGAGGCGAGTGCCGTTGGTGGCGATAAACAGCAGGAGCAGGTATTCGAGCGACATGGCGTAGACGCCCTGCGCGGCATAGACACCGATGCTGATGATGTTGATGACGACCCAGAGGATCCAGTTCTCCACGTATTTGCGGGTCATCAGGATCTGGGCGACCACCGAGAGCACCGTCATGCTGGCATCCCAGAACGGGAAGGCATCGGGGGATGGCTCGGGGGTAGCAAGGTTGGCACCAAACAGGTTGAGCAGGGAGACCGAGGTGCGTGCCAGGGTGGCGAAGACCGGGTCGATATAGCGGGTCAGCAGAGCGATGGCCAGCACGCTCACGGCGGCGGTCACCATCAGTTTGGATCTGCTGAGCCAGCGGATCTGCAGGGTATCCCCCTGATCGTTGGCCGGGCGGGTCCAGGCGTACCAGCCGTAGACGTTGGCGCAGAAGAAGAACAGCTGCAGCATCAACAGTCCGTAGAGCTGGATCTGGAAGAAGATGATGGCAAACAGGGTGACGTTGATAAGACCGAACAGGTAGTTGATGGTCTTCTCCTGACTGGCGAACCAGATGCAGGCCAGCCCGAACAGGGTACCGATGGCTTCAATCCATGACATGGCATAGCCGCCACCCAGCGGGATGGTCACTAGGGTGTTATTGATGCTGAACAGCTCGAATATGCTCATTTTCTGATCCTTGGGCATGAGGGTTAGTATGCGAGGGCGCCATTCTAAGGGGTGAGGGGGAGGAGGGGCAGGACTTTTGTCCGCCCCGTACTTGGCCCATATCAAAGAAATCGCCGCTGCTGCCCGGTTATTCCAGCAGTGATGGGTTATGGGGTCCCGATGGGCCGGACTTTATTGATATTTAGCAAGATGATAGCGCCGTGGCTGTGGTCTGATAGAGTCCACTCTCCGGGAGGAGAATCACGTGATAAAAGGAGGTTGTATTGAATTCCGAGCTTGTCTGGGTGCTCTGTCTGCTGGCTGGCGCCATCTATCTTTTTATGACCAACAAGGTGCGCATGGACGTGGTCGCCCTGTTGATCATTATCCTCTTTGTGCTGAGCGGCACCCTCACCCTGCCGGAGGCGCTGGCGGGCTTTAGCGATCCCAACGTCATTCTGATTGCCGCCCTGTTTGTGGTGGGGGAGGGGCTGGTGCGCACCGGCATCGCCTATCAGGTGGGGGATGCATTGGTGAAGGTGGCGGGCAGCAGCGAGACCAAGCTGCTGGTGTTGCTGATGGTAGCGGTGGCGAGTCTGGGGGCTGTGATGAGCAGCACCGGGGTGGTGGCCATCTTTATCCCGGTGGTGCTGAGCGTGGCGAACCGGATGGGGATCCCGGCTGGTCGCCTGATGATGCCCCTCGGCTTTGCCGGGCTGATCAGCGGCATGATGACGCTGGTGGCCACGCCCCCCAACATGGTGGTCAACAGCGAGCTGATGCGCCACGGCATACATGGTTTCGGGTTTTTCGATTTCACCCCCATGGGCGTGCTGATCCTGGGACTGGGCATCCTCTACATGCTGCTGGTGCGCGGCTCCCTGGTGGGCGAGGGGGAAGAGGGCAAGGGCAAGCCGACCGGGCGCCGCACCCTGCGCGATCTGATCCGAGACTACCGACTGGCCGGTAGGGCCCGTCGTCTGGCGCTGCGGCCGGACTCCCCACTGATTGGTCACACCCTGGACGAGCTGCAACTGCGCGCCCGTTATGGTGCCCACGTCATCGGGGTGGAGCGCTGGCGCAAGTTCCGCCGGGTGATGGTGCCGGTGTCGGGGATCAGTGAATTTCAGGCCAAGGATGTGCTGCTGATCGACATGTCAGACCCCGAGGTGGATGTGCGGGCGTTTTGCACCGAGGCGCGGCTTGAACCCATGATCCTGCGCGGGGAGTATTTCTCCGAGCAGGCGCGGGAGGTGGGGATGGCCGAGGTGTCGCTGATCCCTGAGTCCAAGCTGCTGGGTAAAAGCGTGCGTGAGGTGACCTTCCGCTCCAGCTATGGCCTGAGCGTGGTGGGGCTGCGCCGCGATGGTGAGGCACTGGCAGGCAAGCTGGTGGATGAGCCGCTGCAGATGGGAGACACCCTGCTGGTGGTAGGGAACTGGAGCCACATCAGACAGTTGCAGACCCATAGCCGCGACTTTCTGCTGATGGGGCTGCCCGCCGAAGTGGACGAGATGGCCCCCGCCCGCAGCCAGGCTATTCATGCCCTCTTCTGTCTTGGAGTGATGATCCTGCTGATGGTGACCGATCCTGTGCCCAACGTGATTGCCGCGCTGATCGCCTGTCTGCTGATGGGCAAGTTTCGCTGCATCGACATGGAGAGTGCCTACAAGTCGATCCACTGGCCGACCCTGATCCTCATCGTCGGCATGCTCCCCTTTGCGCTGGCGCTGCAAAAATCCGGCGGGGTGGATCTGATCGTCGGTGGTCTGATCAATGTGGTAGGGGAGATGGGGCCGCGGGTCATGCTGGCCAGCCTGTTTGCCCTCTGCGCGGTGATCGGGCTCTTCATCTCCAACACCGCGACTGCTGTGCTGATGGCACCCATTGCGCTGGGCACGGCGCAACAGATGGGGGTATCACCCTATCCGTTTGCCATGACCATTGCCATCGCCGCCTCGGCCGCTTTTATGACGCCGGTCTCGTCACCGGTGAATACTCTGGTGCTGGGGCCGGGCAACTACAAGTTTGCCGATTTTATCCGTATCGGGGTGCCATTCACCCTGTTGGTGATGGCGGTCAGTGTGGTAGCGATCCCCTGGTTCTTCCCATTCTGATAACCGGGATGATGAATGTGTGCACCAGCGGCCTGCGGGCCGCTTTTTTATGGCCGGGAGACAAGAGTGGCAAGGCGTGCTCGGAATCAGTGAAGAGTGATGTGGACGGGAATTAACGTGGAGCTGGGTTAATAGAGGAGCGAGAGAAAAACTGGGGAGAGGCAAATTTCAGATACAAAAAAACCAGCGTGAGCTGGTCTGTTTGGTACTGCTATTAATGGTGCGGAAGGAGAGACTCGAACTCTCACGCCTAGGGCGCCAGAACCTAAATCTGGTGCGTCTACCAATTTCGCCACTTCCGCAATATTAATGGTGGCTATGACGGGATTCGAACCTGTGACCCCCGCATTATGAGTGCGATGCTCTAACCAACTGAGCTACATAGCCGTTTGTTATCGACCACTGATGTGGAAGAGAACAGAAAAATGGCTGGGGTACTAGGATTCGAACCTAGGGATGGCGAGATCAAAACCCGCTGCCTTACCGCTTGGCGATACCCCAACAGAAATAATGGTGGCTATGACGGGATTCGAACCTGTGACCCCCGCATTATGAGTGCGATGCTCTAACCAACTGAGCTACATAGCCGTTTGTTATCAACCACTGATGTGGAAGAGAACAGAAAAATGGCTGGGGTACTAGGATTCGAACCTAGGGATGGCGAGATCAAAACCCGCTGCCTTACCGCTTGGCGATACCCCAACAGTGATGCCTGACAGAAACTATCAAACACGTTTCAAAAATGGCTGGGGTACTAGGATTCGAACCTAGGGATGGCGAGATCAAAACCCGCTGCCTTACCGCTTGGCGATACCCCAACAGTGATGCCTGACAGAAACTATCAAACACCTTTCAAAAATGGCTGGGGTACTAGGATTCGAACCTAGGGATGGCGAGATCAAAACCCGCTGCCTTACCGCTTGGCGATACCCCAACTAGATATGGTGGCTATGACGGGATTCGAACCTGTGACCCCCGCATTATGAGTGCGATGCTCTAACCAACTGAGCTACATAGCCAACCTTGCTTCCGGTGAGTCGTTACCTCGTCACCGTGCGGGCCGAATTATGCGTATCTGGCTCTGGGGCGTCAACCCTTTTTTTGCCAGAAAAACGCAATTTGAGTGCGTTTGACCAGTTATTGGTCTCTGTTGCGCAAAAGCCCAACAATCTGGTTTTTTTTAAGACATAGCCATCATTGCCTCGGCAATGACAGATAAAAAAACAGGCCAGCAAATGCTGGCCTGTCATGGGATTAGACGTTGAACAGGAAATTCATGATATCGCCATCTTTGACGACGTAATCTTTCCCTTCAGCGCGCATCTTGCCCGCTTCCTTGGCGCCTTGCTCACCCTTGTAGTTGATAAAGTCTTCAAAGGCGATGGTTTGGGCGCGAATAAAGCCTTTTTCAAAGTCAGTGTGGATCTTGCCAGCCGCTTGCGGGGCAGTAGCACCGACCGGAATAGTCCAGGCGCGTACCTCTTTCACACCGGCGGTGAAGTAGGTCTGCAGGTTGAGCAGCTGGTAGCCGGAGCGGATAACACGGTTCAGGCCCGGCTCTTCGATGCCAAGGTCAGCCATGAACTCGGCGCGATCTTCGTCGTCCAGTTCGGCAATGTCGGCTTCAATAGCACAGCAGACGACCACGACAACCGCGTTCTCGGCGGCGGCGATTTCACGCACCTTGTCCAGATAGGGATTATTCTCGAAGCCATCTTCCGCCACGTTGGCGATATACATGGTGGGTTTCAGGGTCAGGAAGTTGAGGTGGCTCACGGCGGCCAGCTCTTCTTTATCCAGCTTCATGCCGCGGATCATCTGACCGTTTTCCAGCGCGACCTTGATCTTCTCCAGGGTTTCGACTTCCAGCTTGGCATCCTTGTCGCCGCCTTTGGCGCGCTTGGACTGACGGTGAATGGCGCGCTCGCAGGCGTCCAGATCCGACAGGGCCAGCTCGGTGTTGATCACTTCGATGTCGTCGGCAGGGGAGACCTTGCCGGCAACGTGAATGATGTTCTCGTCGTCGAAGCAGCGCACTACGTGGCCGATCGCTTCGGTTTCACGGATGTTGGCCAGGAACTGGTTACCCAGACCTTCACCCTTGGAGGCACCGGCAACCAGACCGGCGATGTCGACGAATTCCATGGTGGTCGGCACAACGCGCTGCGGATTGATGATGGCAGCCAGCTGATCGAGGCGGGGATCCGGCATCGGCACCACACCTGTGTTCGGCTCGATGGTGCAGAAGGGGAAGTTGGCGGCTTCGATACCGGCCTTGGTCAGCGCGTTGAACAGGGTGGATTTGCCTACATTGGGCAGGCCCACGATACCGCATTTAAAACCCATGGATTGTTACCTTACTTGATGGATGCTGTTGGGGGTCGCCCGCAGGCGGCCCATGTCATGCTTGTTCTGGTCGTTGCTCATGTACCGGCACAATGCCCGTACAGGGTCAAACCGACCTAACCCTTTTCAGCCTTGAAGCTGTGCAAGCGATTCATGGCCTTGGTCATATCTTGTTTGAACAGGATGTCGGTGGCGCGCAGAGACTCGTCCAGCGCGGCGTCGATCAGGTTCTGTTCACTGCTGGGGGCCTTGGTCAGGACGAAGCCAGCCACCTGCTCTTTGCTGCCGGGATGGCCGATCCCGAGACGCAGCCGGAAGAAGTTATTGTTGTTGCCCATCTTGGCGATGATGTCCTTGAGGCCGTTATGGCCACCGTGACCACCACCCTGCTTGAACTTGGCGATGCCTGGCGGCAGATCCAGTTCGTCATGGGCCACCAGCATCGCTTCCGGCTCAATCTGATAAAAACGTGCCAGTGCGGCCACCGCCTTGCCAGAGAGGTTCATATAGGTGTTCGGGATGAGCAGCCGCACATCCTGCCCCTCGACCAGGATGCGGGCAGTATGGCCGAAGAACTTGGGTTCTTCACGCAGGCTGACATTGTGCCAGCGGGCCAGTTGCTCCACATACCAGGCGCCCGCATTGTGGCGGGTCTTGGCATATTCCGGGCCGGGGTTGCCCAGTCCGACGATCAGTTTGATTTCGCTTGTCACGCTTGATGTCTTCACTCGCAGCTGCCGTGGGCACACTACCCAGGGCAATAGGACGCAATATTCTAGCCGCCGAGTGGCGATCACTCAACCAATGCGCATGTTATGGCGGGATTTGCAGCATTATTGCGGCCAATGGGTGGCTAACGGTGGGCAAACAGGCCTCTTGCAAGAGGCCCGTTTCATCTTACCGATGGATTATGCCCGGTTGACTACCGTCGTTATTTGGCACGCAGCAGGGTGACGGTCTCTTCATCCAGTGCGGTCAGGGTGGGACGGGCATCGCGCACATACTCCACGAAAGAGGCTGCATCGGTGCCGCAATCCACGCCGCTGGCTTTGCAATCGAGGGCCTGGCCCGGGGCATAGACGGCGCTCAGCAGTTCACCGTTTTGTGCCACCTTCAGCACAGGGAAGGCGGTCAGCTTGCCATTGACGCTGGCGATATCGACCCGCTCGCTCTGGTGGCGCTGGGCATTGGCCAGTGCCTGCCAGCCATCGTTGCCGTTGGCGCTGTAGGCGTTCATCACCACCCGATAGCGCTGGCTATCCACCAGATCCTGCCACTCGCCGCTTGCGGTCTTGCGCTGCAATTGGGTCAGGGTGCCCGCTTTGCCTGCGTCGGTCTCCTGGAAGGTGTAACGCAGGTGGCCGCCATAGGGGAACTTGCCGGCATGGGCGCTGGCGGGCAGGGTGGCTGTGATGGTCTCGGTCAGCAGGGCGCGCACCTCGGCGCCAGTCAGGGTCAGCACCGAGAGCTGGTTCTTGAACGGCAGCAGGGTGAGGGCACTATCCCCCTCGCGCCATTCGCCAGCAGGCAGGTCAGCGCGCACGCCGCCAACAGCCACCAGAGAAAAATCGACCGGGCCGCCGGTCAGGGCTTGCACTGCTGGGGTATTGGCCCAGTAGAACTCCCCTTCGGCAACCAGCGGCGCGACATCTGAGCCGTGGCTGTCGCTGCCGTTGTCACCGGGACGACGGGCATTTTGCAGCTGGGCGGGGATGGTGCCGATCACCGGGCCGTAGGCTTTCTCCAGCGCCGGTTTGTAGTGGCTGTCGATGATGCCGCGCAGGCGCGGATCTTCATCCACGGTCACCAAATTGGGCTGGTTGTCGACAAACTGGCTCGCCTCTTTGCTGCGGGCGTCGTCGAGTGCTTGCTTGCGCGCCGCATCGGCGAAGAAGTCGCGGCTCGCCAGCAGGCTGTTGTGGCCCTGGCAGTCGGTCACCTGACCCTGGCTGTCAAAGGTCACCTGTGCCAGACCGATGGCCTGGGCGTAGGAGCCTGCCTGCACCACGCAGGTTTTGCCGATGCCGTCCGGATTGGTCACCAGCTTGGCGTAATCGCCGGTCTTGCCCCAGCCGATATTGCGAAAATCGCCGAGCAGGCTGTGGGAGTGGCCGCCGACGATGGCATCGAGGCCGTTTACCTTGGCCGCCAGTGCCAGATCCCGCTCGTTGCCGATGTGGGTCAGCGCCACGATCTGATGGATCCCCTTGGCTTGCAGCATGTCGACCGTGGCCTGAGCCGAGGCGACCTCTTTGCCAAAGCGCAGCTTGCCGACGTTGGGGGCGATATTGCCCATGTCTTCCAGCACCAGACCGATGACGGCGACCAGCTGTTTGCCTTGCGGCAGGTTGTCGAGATCGGTGACCGGGCTCTTCTGGTTGCCGTCAAAGGCGTAGACCACGAAGGGCTTGAGGTTGTCAGCCTTGCTGAGGGCCGGATCGGCCTTGGTGTCGAGGTTGGCGGCCAGCACCGGGAAGTTGACCCCCTCGATGAAGCGGGCCAGCTTCTGGTTATCCAGATCGAACTCGTGGTTGCCCAGCGCCATGGCATCGAGGCCGAACTGGCTCAGCAACTCGGCGTTGGCCATCCCCTCGTTGAGCTTGAAGTAGCCGCTGCCCTGCCAGGCATCGCCACCGTGCAGCAGCAGCAAGGGCTGGTTCTTGGCCAGCGCATCGGCTTGATAGGCTTTCGCCATGGTCAGCAGGCGCGGATAACCGCCAAAGCGGGTATAGAGGGTGTCCGTCTCCCCCAGCGGGGCAAAGATCTGCCCTTTGATCTCCGCATTGACCGGATCAAACTGGGAGTGGGTGTCGTTCATGTGAGCCAGGGTCAGCACGAAGGGCGGGTTCTCTTTGGCGGGCTGACAGGCGAACAGGGCGGAGGTGAGGGTCGCGAGCAGGAGGGGACGCAAGCAATTCATGGGTAAATCCTTAAGCCTGCCGGGGGCAGGGTCGTACCAGATAGCAGAAAGTTGGAAAGAGAAGGTCCAGAAAGACGAAAACCGCCTGATGGCGGTTTTCGTTATTGCTGAATCTATCAATGCTCAAACATGGCAGAGATGGACTCTTCGTTGCTGATGCGACGAATGGCTTCGGCCAGTACAGTTGACAGCGTCAGCTGCTTGACCTTGCCGACCGCTTTCATCTCCGCAGTGAGCGGGATGGAGTCGGTGATGATCAGTTCATCGATCACGGAGTTCTTGATGTTCTCGACGGCAGAGCCGGAGAAGACCGGGTGAGTGGCGTAAGCGAATACGCGCTTGGCACCGCGCTCTTTCAGGGCCTCTGCGGCTTTGCACAGGGTGCCGCCGGTGTCGATCATGTCATCAACGATGATGCAGTCGCGGCCGGCAACGTCACCGATGAGGTGCATAACCTGGGAGACGTTCGGGCGGGGACGGCGCTTGTCGATGATGGCGATGTCGGTGTCATCCAGCAGCTTGGCGATAGCGCGGGCACGCACGACGCCACCGATGTCCGGGGAGACAACGACAGGAGACTCGAGGTTCTTGGACTTCATGTCTTCCAGCAGCACCGGGCTACCGAACACGTTGTCTACCGGAACATCGAAGAAACCTTGAATTTGCTCGGCATGCAGGTCAACGGTCAGCACGCGATCCACACCGACGCTGGAGAGGAAGTCAGCGACAACCTTGGCGGTGATGGGGACACGGGCGGAGCGGACGCGACGGTCCTGACGGGCATAACCAAAGTAGGGGATAACGGCAGTGATACGGCCAGCTGAAGCACGACGCAGAGCATCCACCATGACGATCAATTCCATCAAATTGTCGTTGGTCGGGGCACAGGTGGATTGAATGATGAAGATATCGCCACCACGTACATTCTCATTGATCTGTACGCTGATCTCGCCGTCGCTAAAGCGACCTACGGCAGCATTGCCGAGTTTGATAAACAGGCGATCTGCGATCTTCTGGGCTAGTTCCGGCGTTGCGTTACCAGCAAACAGCTTCATGTCAGGCACGGTTTGAAACCTCGGGGTTGCATCCAGTATGTGGGGGAGTCTGAAATCAGACCCTATCGTTTTGGGGCAAACGATTTATCAAGATAACGTACAAGGTGTCTGCTGCCCAATGATTGTGATGATACCGGTAACCCGAATCCGTGGCCGAGTGCAAAACCGGCCACGTTAATCACAACGCATCATTGATACTTGGGAATTGGCTGGGGTACTAGGATTCGAACCTAGGAATGGCGAGATCAAAACCCGCTGCCTTACCGCTTGGCGATACCCCAATCATTTGAACTGTTGCAATGTGGAGAAGAGAGGTGATATGTTCTCGCCCTTGGCGACAAACCCATCAAGTCCCTTCGGCACGCAGGCCAACACTTCCCGAGCAGTCACTTCGTCTTCAAATTGAGCAAAGACGCAGGCTCCTGTGCCCGTCATTCTTGACGGCGCGTATTCTAGCAACCAGCCGAGCGCATTGGCAACCTCGGGGTGGCGCTTTTTCACCAGTGATTCGCAATCGTTTTTCCACTCGCCTTCCAGCAGGTTGTCCAGCGCCATTTTTGGCGTGGCTCTCGGCAGGTCCGGATCCTGGAATACGGCCGCGGTCGCCACATGGCAATCGGGCTTGAGCACCAGATACCAGGCATCGGGCAGTTCGACCGGTTGCAGCCGCTCGCCCACTCCTTCGGCAAAGGCCGCCTTGCCACGGACAAACACCGGCACATCGGCCCCCAACTGGACGCCAAGTGCTGCCAGTTCATCTTCACTCAAACCCGCTTGCCAGAGGTGGTTAAGCGCTACCAGCGTGGTCGCTGCATCGGATGAACCGCCGCCAATGCCGCCCCCCATGGGTAGCACTTTCTCCAGCCGGATATGGGCACCTTGCGGGCTCGGCAGGGTTGCTTGCAGCAGGCGCGCCGCCCGGATAATCAGATTCTGCTCATCCGGCACCCCGGGAATGGCCGGCGTCAGGGTGAGAGTGTCGCTATTCGGTATCACCTCGAACTCGAGCCAGTCGCTGTGGTTGAGGAAGATAAACAGGGTCTGCAGCTCGTGATAGCCATCGGGACGACGGCCATTGACGTGTAGAAACAGGTTGAGTTTGGCCGGTGCCGGCCAGCGTGTGGAAGCCATTAACGTACAAGAGTCCATTGGTTGATCTGAAGCTTGAGGCGGCTGTTCTGGCCGGTCATGGTCAGCTGGTGCGGCAGGCGGTAGCCATCCTGATCCCGATAATCGCCATAGACGATCTGCCACTGGCCGTCGCGCACGCTGGCCAGACTGCTGTCGGGGTTGAGTTCAAACTCCGCCTGACCCGGCAGCCCCTTGATCCACTCCGGTAATCCCGCAACCGGAATATTCCAGCCGGTCAGTTGATAGATGAGCGCTTCGGCATCCTGGCTCTGGTGGCGATTGCCGTCGCTGTCGAGCAGGGTGATCTCCCCCTTGCTGCGGGAGAGCTCCAGAATGCTGGTGCCAATCAGACTGGTGAGGTTGAGGCGATAATCCTCGCCATCCTGCTGCCAGTTGAGACGGGCGCTGCCCTTTTGCTGGGGGGTGATGATGGCCATCTTGCCGGATAGCTGCCAGTGGGTCAGTTGCTCGAGACGGGTCCGCTCCTGGTTCCAGTTCACCTGGTCACGCTGGGGCTGGGTGGTGGCACAACCGGCCAGCAACAGCAGGCAGGTGAGGGTAAAAATACGTAGCAGCAAGAGACGGCTCCAGAGAGAGGAATTTGCCACAGTATACGGGGCGGCCGTATTGCTTTTAAAGACTTACCCTTTCTCGTACAATTGGCAGCCTTTGCACCCAGCGTATGAAATGATCGTCGCCCACTCATGAGTTTGCTTGCCCTCGGAATCAACCACAACACCGCCAGTGTCGCCTTGCGGGAACGGGTCGCCTTTGGCCCGGACTGCATCGATCGCGCCTTGCGTGAGCTGGTGAGCCAACCCGGTGTCAGCGAGGCGGTGATCGTCTCCACCTGCAACCGGACCGAACTCTATTGCAATCTGGAGGAGGAGCGGCAGGAGCAAGTGCTGCGCTGGCTGCAGCAGTTCCACGGGCTGGACGCGGCCGAACTGGTCACTGCCATCTATCAGCATCACGATGAAGAGGCGGTGCGCCACTTGATGCGGGTGGCGTGCGGGCTCGACTCGCTGGTGTTGGGGGAGCCGCAGATCCTGGGGCAGATCAAGCAATCCTACGCTCATGCCCAGCAGGCGGAGTCGGTGAAGGGGGCGCTGGAGCGGCTGTTCCAGAAATCCTTCTCGGTGGCGAAAAGAGTGCGTACCGATACCGAGATTGGCGCCAGTGCCGTGTCGGTGGCCTTTGCCGCCGTCAGTCTGGGTCGGCGGATCTTCTCCGATCTCTCCCAGACCAAGGTATTGCTGGTCGGGGCGGGGGAGACCATCGAACTGGTGGCCCGTCACCTGCGCGAGCAGAGCGTCACCAAGATGATGGTGGCCAACCGCACCTTGCAGCGCGCCCAGACCCTGGCAGCCGAATTCGGTGCCCAGGTGATGACGCTCGAAGAGATCCCCGACTATCTGCACGAGGCGGATATTGTCATCAGCTCGACCGCCAGCCCACTGCCCATCATCGGCAAGGGGATGGTGGAGCGCGCGCTGAAGGCCCGCCGCTTCAAACCCATGTTTCTGGTGGATATTGCCGTGCCGCGCGACATCGAAGCCGAAGTCGATGAGCTCTCCGATGCCTATCTCTACACGGTGGATGATTTGCAGGGGATCATTGAGCAGAACCTCGAAACCCGTAAACGGGCTGCCGCCCAGGCGGAAGTGATCGTGCAGGAAGAGCGCGACGAGTTTATGGGCTGGTATCGTGGCCAGAGCTCGGTCGACCTCATTCGCGATTACCGCCATCAGTCCCAGCAAGTGGCTGATGAAGAGTTGCAACGGGCCCTGCTGGCATTGGCGCAGGGCGAGAGTGCCGAACAGGCGCTCAAGGCGATGGCCCATCGCCTCACCAACAAATTGATCCACGCGCCGACCCAGGCGTTGCGCCAGGCTGCCTCCCAGGGGGATCAGAGCGAGCTCTCCCGCTTGCGGCAGGCGCTGGGGTTGTCACAAGAGTAATTTTTCGGGGCTACCATGCTGGTGGTCCCGTCCTCCATTTGAGATTGCAAGAGTTATGAATCCGTCACTGATCAGAAAGCTGGAAGGCCTCATCGAGCGCCACGAAGAAGTACAGGCCATGCTCGGCGAGCCGGATGTGGTCTCGGATCAGGATCGCTACCGCGCCCTGACCCGCGAATATGCCCAGCTGGAAGATATCGTTCACGCCTTCCAGCGTTACCGTCAGGCGCAGGATGATCTTGAGACCACCCAGATGATGCTGGAGGAGGATGATGCCGACCTGCGCGAGATGGCGCAGGAGGAGCTGCCGCTGGCCAAGGCCAATCTGGAGGCGCTGGAGCAGGAGCTGCAACTGATGTTGCTGCCCAAGGATCCCAAGGATGACAACAACTGCTATCTGGAGATCCGCGCCGGTGCCGGTGGCGACGAAGCGGCCATCTTTGCCGGTGACCTGTTCCGTATGTATTCACGGTTTGCCGAGCGTCAGGGCTGGCGCGTCTCCATCGTCAGCTGCAATGACGGTGAATACGGTGGCTACAAGGAGGTGATCGCCAAGATCGACGGCGAGCGCGTCTATGGCCGCCTCAAGTTTGAATCCGGTGGTCACCGGGTGCAGCGGGTGCCGGAGACCGAATCCCAGGGCCGGGTGCACACCTCCGCCTGTACCGTCGCCGTGCTGCCGGAAGTGCCGGAAGCCGAGCAGATCGAGATCAACCCTTCCGACTTGAAGATCGATACCTTCCGCGCCTCCGGTGCCGGTGGTCAGCACGTCAACAAGACCGACTCGGCCATCCGCATCACCCACCTGCCGACCGGTCTGGTGGTGGAGTGTCAGGACGAGCGCTCCCAGCACAAGAACCGCGCCAAGGCGATGTCGGTGCTCTCCGCCCGCCTGCAAGCGGCCGAGGATGAGCGCCACCGCGCCGCCGAGCAGAGCACCCGCCGTAATCTGGTGGGCTCCGGTGATCGCTCCGAGCGCATTCGTACCTACAACTACCCGCAGGGCCGCCTCTCCGAGCATCGCATCAACCTGACCCTCTATCGCCTCTCCGAAATTTTGGAAGGGGATCTGGACTGCGTCATCACCCCGCTGGTGCAGGAGTATCAGGCCGATCAGCTCGCCTCGCTGGCCGAGAACAACTGATGCAAATGGTGATTCGGCAAGCTCGCATTAAGTGTCGTGCCCATAAGGTGGAGTGGCACTGATGCAGATCCAGCAGGCCCGCGCCCATATCATGACCATGCTGGCTGGGGGAGAATCCCCCCGCGCCGACGCCGATGTACTGCTCTGTCATCTGCTCGATTGCCGTCGCAGCTATCTGATGACCTGGCCCGAGCGTGAGCTGGATGCCGCCCAGCAGGCCACCCTGCAGACGTGGCTGGCTCGTCGTCTCAACGGCGAACCTATCGCCCATCTCGTTGGCGAGCGGGAGTTCTGGTCGCTGCCCCTCAAGGTGAGCCCGGCGACCCTGATCCCGCGCCCCGATACCGAGGTGCTGGTCGAGCAGGCGCTGACCAGAATCCCGCAGGGGCCGTGCGCCGTGCTGGATCTCGGCACTGGCACCGGCGCCATCGCGCTGGCGCTCAAGTCCGAGCGGCCCGAAATCGATGTGTGGGCGGTGGATAGGATGGCCGATGCCGCGGCGCTGGCCCGCGAGAACAGCGCCGCACTGGGGTTACCCATCGAGGTGCGCGACGGCAGCTGGTTCGAGCCCCTTGGCGAGCCGGATCACGACGAAACGCCACGATTTGCGGTGATTGTCTCCAATCCCCCCTATATTGATGGCGCCGATCCCCATCTCGAGCAGGGGGACGTGCGCTTTGAACCCCGCTCGGCGCTGGTTGCCGATGACGCCGGGCTGGCTGATATCCGCCACATCGTGGCCCATGCTCCCGCTTATCTGCTGACCGATGGCTGGTTGCTGCTGGAGCATGGCTGGGATCAGGGGGAGGCGGTGCGTCAGTTGCTGCGCGATGGCGGTTACCGCGAGGTAGCCACGGTGCGCGATTACGGGGATAACGACAGGGTGACGCTGGGCCTCTGCCCGCTGCGCTGACGGTTCCTCACTGTTACACGGCGGGTTGCCTGTGCGCCCGCACGCAAGGATTGAATATGGTTTTTGTGCTCAAACACCTGCACCTCACCCTGATTGCCGGGGCCGTGCTGATGTTTATGCTCCGCTTCTACTGGGTACAGACCGCCACTGGCCGTGCCTACAGCGCGCCGGTGATGAAGGTCAGCGGCTGGCTCAACGGTCTGGTGGTGCTCTCCGGCGTATTGCTCTGCATGGTGCTGGATCTCAACCCGCTCAATAACGGAACGCCCTGGCTCAGCGAGAAGCTGATGGCCATTCTGGTGCTGGTATTTCTGGCGGCGATGGCGCTGCGGCTGGCCAAAAGCAATCTGGTGCGCTGGTGCTCCTTTCTGGGGGCGCTCGGCTGGATCTACTTTATTGCCAAGTTGGCAGTGCTCAAACAGACGAGTGTGTTCGGCTAAGGCATGAAGAGAATGTTACACATAGACGAATGGACCGATTTCGAAGCCCACGACATCACCGAGCTGGCGTTGTCGGTCAGTGACGAAATTTATGGCTCGGTCGAGGAGGGGATCCGCGAGTTGAACCTGCTGGACGAGTGGCTGGACGAGCAGATCGAAGAAGGAACTTGCGACGAGGTGCGCCAGCAGTTGCTGCAGGGCTTCTACCACAGCCTCGGTTTTCATGGCGACTGGCAGGACTATTTCTCTGCCAACAACTGCGATCTCAATCAGGTGCTGGTTCAGCGCAAAGGGATCCCGGTCAGCCTCGGTATTCTCATCATCCAGCTGGGACGCAAGCTTGGGCTCGATGTGGAGGGGATCTGCTTCCCCGGCCACTTCCTGGTGAGCTTTGCCGGTGGCGAGGGGGAGGTCTATGTCGACCCCTTTACCGGCGACGAGCTGAGCCTGGCCCGCATCGAGCTGCTGCTGCGCGGCGCGTTGGGGGACTTGGCGACCCTGACCCCCGACTACCTGCAACCCTCCGGCCAGTGGGAGATCATCGAACGGCTGCTCAACGTCAGCAAGGGTGCCCTGCTGCGGGAAGACCGCATGCCCGAGGCGCTGCGTTGCAGCGAGCTGTTGCTGCGGATGAAGCCCGGCGATCCGCTGGAGACGCGGGATCGCGGCTTTATCTACGAGCAGCTCGATTGCCCGCGCCAGGCCGCCGACGATTTTGAATATTTTATTGAACAATGCCCGGACGATCCGGTGGCCGATGTGCTGAAAGTGCAGCTGGCCGCGCTGGATCTGAGCCCCAAGCCCCTCCATTAAGGGCG
This sequence comes from Aeromonas sp. FDAARGOS 1411, assembly GCF_019047125.1. Taxonomy (NCBI): domain Bacteria; kingdom Pseudomonadati; phylum Pseudomonadota; class Gammaproteobacteria; order Aeromonadales; family Aeromonadaceae; genus Aeromonas; species Aeromonas sp. FDAARGOS 1411. The sequence continues at coordinate 260,935 of NZ_CP077214.1, forward strand.
GCTTGAAACTGAAACAGAAGAATATCAAGGCCGCAGCGCTCGGCTGCAACGGAGTAACTTGGCTTCAGGCCCCTTCATTAAGGAAGTCTTAGATGGAACAGAAGAATATCAAGATCAACCAGATCGACGTAGCCAACGACAAACCGTTCGTGCTGTTTGGCGGCATGAACGTGCTGGAATCCCGCGACATTGCGATGGCGGTGTGCGAGAAGTACGTGGAAGTGACCAGCAAGCTGGGCATCCCGTTTGTCTTCAAGGCGAGCTGGGACAAGGCCAACCGCTCCTCCATCCACTCTTACCGCGGTCCGGGTCTGGAAGAGGGGATGAAGATTTTCCAGGAGCTGAAAGCGACCTTCGGCATGCCGGTCATCTCCGATCTGCACGAACCCCATCAGGCCAAGCCGGTTGCCGAGGTGGTGGACGTTATCCAGCTGCCCGCTTTCCTGGCGCGCCAGACTGATCTGGTGGAAGCCATGGCCCGGACCGGCAACGTTATCAACATCAAGAAGCCGCAGTTCCTCAGCCCAAGCCAGATGAAGAACATCACCGACAAGTTCGAGGAGTGCGGCAACGACCAGCTGATCCTGTGTGAGCGCGGTGCCAACTTCGGCTACGACAACCTGGTGGTGGACATGCTGGGTCTGGGCGTGATGAAGAAGAGCACCGGTGGCTATCCGGTGATCTTTGACGTGACCCACTCCCTGCAGTGCCGTGATCCGCTGGGGGCGGCCTCCGGTGGTCGTCGCGAGCAGGTGACCGAGCTGGCGCGTGCCGGCATGGCGGTCGGTCTGGCCGGTCTCTTTATCGAGTCCCACCCGGATCCAAAAGTTGCCCGCTGCGATGGCCCGAGTGCCCTGCCGCTGGAGAAGCTGGAAGGCTTCCTCAAACAGATGAAGGCCATCGATGACCTGATCAAGGGCTTCGAACCCCTCGATACTTCGGCCTGATCCCGACGCTGTCATGCCTGATGAAAATGCCCCGCAATGCGGGGTATTTTTTGATAAGGATGCGGCGACAAGCACGCATAAAAAAACGGCCAATCGGCCGTTTTTTTTGTGCTGACACCGCGAGTATCAGCTCTTCACTGCAGGGCGCTGATTACAGGCTCTGGGTGAAAGTACGGGTAACCACGTCACGCTGCTGTTCCGGGGTCAGGGCGTTGAAACGCACTGCGTAGCCAGATACACGGATGGTCAGCTGCGGGTACTTCTCCGGGTTTTCGATAGCATCTTCCAGAGTTTCGCGACGCAGCACGTTGACGTTCAGGTGCTGGCCACCTTCAACAGCAGGCTCAGCCTGAACCGGCAGTTCGCGGTATTCGAACTGACCCAGGTCAGCCAGTTGCACTTCTTGATCGGCAGCGAAAGCATCGCCTTTGACGCAGATGCAGCGAGCTTGTTGCTTCTCTTCGTCCAGAAGCCAGAAAGAGTTCAGCAGAGCGGTGTTGGCGGCCTGGGTGATTTGAATGCCTTTGATCATGGTATGACTCCTCAATGGGAACGCGAATCCAACTGTAAGGAAATTACCCTGATGTATTTAAGCTACCGTCGATGGCGATGACTTAAAGGGCCCTTGCCTTACACCTTTTCTTTGATGGGGTCATATATACCACGGTGGTAATATTACCAAAATTGATTTAGATCAAGAAAATCCGACAAAGCGCCATTTCAATGGGATTAAATTCTTGAGTTGAATCAAAAATAGGTCATTTTTCTGATTTTGTAAGATATCCAAATTATGCATCTTTTATCTCGTTAATCTAGTAATTTAACTACATCTTTTCGGCTTTTTCTGAGGTTAATTGAGGGGTTGGCTACACTCAGCAAAAAAAGCGAGGAGAGTGCCGGGTGAATAATGGGTGGCGAAAGTGGGTATGGCTCGCCCTGTTCTGTTGCTGGGCAAGCAGTGTTGCGGTGCGGGCCGAGACGGTGCGTATTGCCGTGGGCGAGTGGCCGCCCTATATCAGTGAGTCGTTGCCCAATCAGGGCTTTCTCTGTGAGGTGGTGCGCCAGGCCTTTGCCGAAGAGGGGCTCGATGTCAGCTTTCACTTCTATTCCTGGGCCGAGGCTTACCGACTGACTCTGGAGGGGCGCTATGTGGTCACCATGCCCTGGTTTCGCTCCCGCGAGCGGGAGCAGCTTTTCTATCTCTCCGCCTCGCTCGGCCATTTCACCACTCGCCTGATAACGTTGACCGGTACACCCGTGGTCAATCTGGGTGAGCTGAAACACGAGCCGGTCGGGGTGACCCGTGGCTATTTCTATGGCGATGGTTTTGCCGCCCGCCAAGTCGGGCTCACCCTCGAGTGGTCAGATTCCGATGAGGAGAGCATGGGCAAGCTGCTCGACGGGCGGATCCACTATCTGGTGATGGATGAGCAGGTGGCACAGACTCTGTTCCAGCAGGCACTCGTTCGTCATCCCCAATCGCTGTCACTGACCGGTGCCGCCGACCCCATCTGGTCGCAACCGGGATACCTGCTGATGCGCAAGGCTGATCCCGAGGCACGCCGTCTGATGCTGCTGTTCAATACCGGCCTGCGCAAGCTGGAGCGCTCGGGACGCCTCGCCAGGCTCTGGAAAGCGTGAGCCACGGTTGCGTCTTGCGGGCTGGCCCCCTATCCTGAGCCCTTCGCCGTATCAAGTGAGGAGGCCGGGGTGCTGACCTGGAGTGATGTGATTGGCTCTGAGAAAGAGCAGGACTATTTCAAGAGTACGCTGGCAACTGTCAGAGCCGAGCGGGAAGCGGGCAAGGTGATCTATCCGCCAGCCACCGATGTGTTCAATGCCTTCAAGCTGACCGAGCTGGATCAGGTCAAGGTGGTGATCCTGGGCCAGGATCCCTACCACGGCCCCAATCAGGCGCACGGGCTCTGCTTCTCCGTTCTGCCCGGCGTGCGTACGCCCCCCTCACTGGTCAACATCTATAAAGAGATGCAGCGTGACCTGCCAGGTTTCGTCACACCCAATCACGGCTTTCTCGAATCCTGGGCCAAACAGGGTGTCTTGCTGCTCAACACTGTGCTGACGGTGCAGGCCGGTCAGGCTCATTCCCACGCCCATCTGGGATGGGAGACTTTTACCGATCGGGTCATCGAGCAGATCAATGCCAGTTGTCAGGGGGTGGTGTTCCTGCTGTGGGGGGCCCACGCCCAGAAGAAGGGACGTTTCATCGACCGCCAGCGCCACTATGTGCTGACCGCGCCGCACCCGAGCCCCCTCTCTGCCCACCGCGGTTTCATCGGTTGCGGTCACTTTAGCGAGACCAATCGCTTGCTGGAACAACAGGGCAAGAGTCCGATAGAGTGGAAATCTGTCTGCATCCCACTTGATTGAGTGCAAAGTTCGGGCGACAAATGACCGTATACTCAGGGACATAAGATTAATTCAGAGCCAAGGAGTGCCCATGTTATCCAGTCTGCACAAGGATCATCTCAACATCGCCCGACTTTTGGAGCTGCTCAAGCACAAGCTGGCAGCCATTCGTGCCGAAGAGCCCATCAGCTATTTTCTGGTGCGCGATGTCATCGACTACCTGCGGGAGGTCTCTGACAAGTACCACCATCCCAAGGAAGACCTCATCTATGACTACTACCTGAAATATCGGGTGGTGGAGGGTGAGGTCGCCAACCGCCTGCAGGAGGAGCACGTCAAGCTGCTGGAGGCCGGGGCCGATCTCAAGGAGATGGTGGAGATGATCCTGATGGATGCGGTGATCCCCCTCGAGCAGTTTACCACCAAGCTGGAGCGCTTCGTGGAGCTGCAAGAGGCACACATGAACTATGAAGAGGGGGTGATCTTCCCCCATCTGCGTGACTCCCTGACCGAGGATGACTGGCGTCATCTGGAGCAAAACTGGCAGAACCGCGCCATTGGCGACCCCCTGTTCGGGGCCGAGGTGAGCCAGCACTTCCAGGCACTGGCCAAACGCCTCTCTCTGCCGCTCACGACCGGCTAAGACGAGCCCGTACCTGCCGTGTGGCGGGTATTGTGTGAGTGCAACTTGAGTGAAAACAGAAAGGCCTCCATCCGGAGGCCTTTTGCATGGTGGAGCAAGCTTACGCCTGTGGTTTCAGGAAGTTGCGATAGAGCATATAGAGGTGGGCCGAGCTCCAGCTGAAGTTGCTTGCCCCCTGCATGGCGCCGGTCTCCGGATTGTAGTTTTCGCGGATGGGGCCGCTGCCCGCCAAGCCCTCTGCGTTGTTGAATAGCTTGTTGACCAGAGCCTCGGCATCGCTGCGGTAGCCGTAGTTCTCCAGCCCCTTCACCCCGAAGTAGAACTGATCGAGCCATACCCGGCCGCGCCAGTAGATATTGGGGTCGTAGGCCGGGTTGGTGAGTGCGGCTGTGCCCAGCGGAATCTTTGTGTTGAACTCCTGGGCGTTGAGCATCACCTCACGCACCCGCGCCGCTTTCTCCTTGTCTGCGACCTCTGCCCAGAGCGGGCTCCACCCTTCCGGACCACGGCCGCGAGCGGTCAGCAATTTGCCGACGCAGCCGTTGCCGTCAGCCACATCCCCCTGACCAATCTGACGATCGTAATAGAAGCCTGACGCCTCATCGAACATGCAGCTGTTGATGTAACCCGCCAGCTGGGCCGCGCCATCGCGGTAGCGGCTCGCGTCGTCCGGCTTGCCAAGCAGGTCGGCCATGTCTGCCAGAATGCGTTTCTCTTTGGCGAGGAAGGCGTTGAGCTCCACTGACTCCTGATCGATGGAGAAACCGATCAAATCGCCATTGTCCTGATGGTTTTCAAAGAAGGCGACGTTCCAGTCCTGACGTGCCTTGGCCAAATCTCCGCCATAGGTCTTGTCGGCATAGCGTTGCAGCTGGCCCGGTTCGATAAAGCCGAAGCGGGCGGCGTTGTCCATGCCTGACTCCCAACCGGCGCCGTGCTGGGCACCGATATCCATGTCGCTGTAACCGCCCACGTTCAACACCTGTTGATAGAGCGGCATACCGGCGCAGGCATACCAGCCATCCCCCTCACTGGTACAGCTGGAGAGATCCAGCCCGGCGGGAATACCGTTGGAGTACTGCACCTTGAAGGTGATATTGCCGTACTCGTCATTGTGCTCCACATGCTTGGTGGCGCCATATTCGATGATGCCGTTGCGGTTGTTGTCCCGCGCGCGGTACCACCAGTCGTGGTAGGCCTGCAGCTTGGGATACATCTCGGCGATAAAGGCCTTGTCCTTGGTAGCGCTGTAGATTTCCCAGATGGCCCAGGCGGAGAGGGGCGGCTTGGTATCGCGCTCGTTCCAGTTGCCGCCATCGCCACCGCGATCCGCCAGCTTGTTGTAGAAGACGGCGTCGATCACCATGCCCGCATCCTGCGGTCGTACCGGATCATCCGGCTGCACCTGATAGTCATACATGGCGCGCACGTTGTTCTTGGCTATCTCAGGGTTGAAGTGTGCCATGGCATAGGCGTGCTTCCAGCTGTCCCAGGCCCAGACGCCGTCGAACCAGCGGGCGGTATTGGAGGGGGTCACACCATCGTGGAGGATGGCGCCAGCCGGGGAGCGCCAGTTGCCGTTGAGGGTCTCCATCGCCTTGACGGCGATGCGACGCTCCGACTCGGGGATCCCCTGATTGGAGAGACCCTTGGCAAGGTAGCCCTCCCAGCGGCGGATGGAGTCGGCAAAATAGCTGGCCGGGTTGGCCAGCAGGGCTTGACGGCTCTGCTGATAGCGGCTGGCGTCATCTGCGGAGTGGAGATAGCTCTGCAGGGTGTAGATATCCTCGCTCCCCTTGGCGGCCAGGGTAATGCTGGCGTCGCTTTGGTAGCCCAGTGTCTTCTGGTCGAGGGTGGTGCGACTTGGCAGGGTGCGGTCGATTCGATAGCGGGCGCTGCCGCTCTGCATGATGTTCCAAGTGCTGCGCAGTTTACCGAACTGGAATTCGATTCCTTTGTCGCTCTCGCTGATGGTGCGTGTCCAGCCTGGATATTTGCTGGCAATCGTATCCTTGGCATCCCATTGATTGAGCAACTCGCCCTGCCAGTTGAGGTTGAGGGTGAGCGGTGCATCGGTCTGGTTGATGAGTCGGGTGCGGATAAGAGCGGTGCGGGCATCGCCATAACGCAGCTCCAGCTCCAGCGTAAAGGGCTCGAACTCGAAGCGTTGCACCAGTGCACCTGGAATGGCGTACACCTCCTGCTTGCGGGCGCTGGTGAGCGGGAACGGGCGGCCGCTCGCATCGCTGAGGGTAAGCTTGTCCAGCTCGCTGGCAAAGAAGAGGCTGTACTCCTCGGAGATGACCATGGGGCCGGTAAAGCCCCCCCACTCCTTGTCGCTGGCAGGCAGCAGGAAACCGTGCCATGCCCCCAGATCGAGCAGCGGGTTGTATTTGAGGTTGGAGTAGCTGTCAAAGTCGCGGAATTGGGTCGGAGTTCCCCGACGGTCGATCACGTCCTTGTACTGGATGGCCTGCTCCGGTTTGGCGACTGTGCTGCTCTCTGTCTGGTTATCGTTGCAGGCGGTCAGTCCGAACAGGGCGGTGCCTAGGGCTATCGAGAGTAAAGTTTTACGAAACATTTCTCGCTCCAATTCCGTTTATGTAGGTTAAAAGGAAGATTTTTTACGCTTATTTTTAGTGAAAAGGTGTTCGGTAGCCATTGTATGGCAAGGGGAAAGGGAGCGCTGGCGCGAGATCACACTCTGAAGAGGCGGCAATGTGAGCGGGATCACCGGGTTACATCAGGTTACATAGAATGGTATTTAAGTAATATTTTACTTTTCGTTGCTCGCCAATCTGGCAGGGCAGGTGTGCAGGTATTGGTGGGGCGTCAGGCCGAACTCCTGTTTGAAGCGGGCGGCAAAGCGACTGGGGGAGTCATAACCGCAGGCGAGGGCGACCTCCAGCGGGGTCAGGCCCTGTTGCAACAGGTTGAGGGCGTGGCTCATGCGTACCTGAGCCAGCAACTGGCGAAAGCTGCGACCTTCGGCGGCCAGCTTGCGCACCATGGAGGCGCGGCTCATGGAGAAGTGGGGGGCCACCGCCTCCAGGGTGTGGTCGATGCCGGGTTCCACCGCCAGGTAGCGTGCCAGCCGCTCTGCGAGGGTCATGGTGCTGGCGGGAAAGAGTAACCCGAGGGCGTTGGCGGCCCGCAGCTCGGCATAGAAACCGCGCAGCAGTTCGGCCTGGGTCGCCTCGCTCAGTCCCCGTTCGGCCATGGTGCTGATGAGCTCGAAGCAGAAGGCGAGCCCGGGGGTGACCTTGACGGCGGGTTCCTCCAGATCGGCGTGGGAAGGGGCTGACTCTGCCAGCCATTCTGGTGGCGGCGGAGTGAGCAGCGTGATGGCGTGGGAGCGAAACTTGCCCTGCTCCGGCTGATTGACGAAGGTGAGCTGGTGGCCTGCCGGGATCAGCAGCCACCGCTCCCTGTCAAACGACAGACGTCGCTCGCGCCACCATAGTTGCTTGCTCCCCTGGGTGACCCAGATAAGGGTCGGGGCGTAGATGAGCACCCGATGCAGGGGCTGTTGGCGGATCCCGAGATAGTGGCTCTGTTGCAGCAGGGGAGTGCTCATCCGGTTGGCTCCTAGGGGGTGACGAAGGTGGCGGTCAGGGTGGCTTTGCCGAGCGCCATGCTGTTGAGCATGTAGCCTACCATAGCGGGCGGGGTATCAGCCTTCACCTCGAGATCATGGGGCAGGGCCCAGGCGGTGAACTGATAGCGGTGCATGCCGTGACCTGCGGGTGGGCAGGGGCCGCCGTAACCCTGGCTGCCAAAGTCGGTGCGGATCTCCAATCCCTGCTTGAGCTTGCCGGAGGCATTGCTGGCCAGCTCGCTCTGGGTGGCAGGCAGGTTAACCACCAGCCAGTGCCACCAGCCGCTGCCGGTGGGGGCATCGGGGTCATAGGCGGTGATGGCAACGCTTTTGGTGCCAGCCGGCAGATCCTGCCAGCTAAGTTGGGGCGAGTGGTTGTCGCCGCTGCAGCCAAAGCCGTTGAAGCTGAACTGTTTGTCCATCAGCTGGCCTTCGTGAATATCTGTGCTCTTTAGGGTCATGGCAAAGGCTGGCATGGCCGTCAGGCAGAGCAGTGGCAACAAGGCACTCTGTTTGAGCAATTTCATCGGGTGACTCCTCGTGTGGTAACGGGTTCACTTTAGCGAGGGTGGGACAGGATTTTGTTGCAGAACGACTCAAGGTGAGGTCGATTGGTGAGTTAATTGAGCCTTTGGGTGGTTTTTATGGCGATAAGGTAAATAGCAGCCATAAAAAAACCGGCATCAGGGATGCCGGTTTTTTGTTTGACGATGAGAGGTGCGGCTTAGCGCAGGATCATCTCGTCACGGCCCGGGCCGACGGAAACCATCGGAACCGGTACGCCGAGCAGTTCTTCGATACGCAGCACGTACTGCTGGGCAGCGCGCGGCAGCTCTTCGAAGGTGCGGCAACCGGTGATGTCTTCGCTCCAGCTTTCCATCTGCTCGTAAACCGGCTTCAGGGCAGCGGTTTGCGGCCAAATCGGGTTCTCGGTGTGGGCACCTTCGTAAGCCACGCAGATCTTCAGATCCGGCAGACCGGTCAGGCAGTCCAGCTTGGTCAGGGCCACTTCGGTGGCGGCTTGCAGCTCGACACCGTTCTTGGTGGCGACCGCGTCGAAGTAACCGACATCACGGGGACGGCCGGTGGTGGCACCGAACTCGTTGGTGATCTTGCGGAACTCGTCCTGGTTCTCCATGGCGGTCAGCAGAGTGCCGGTACCGACAGAGGAGCTGAATGCCTTGGCCACAGCGATGACGCGCTCCGGGCGCAGACCCGGCAGACCGCCACCGATACCGGCGTAGGCGCCAGATACGTGGGAGGAGGTCACCCAGGGGTATTCGCCGTAGATCAGGTCACGGCCAGCGCCCAGCTGGGCTTCGAACAGCAGGGTCTTGCCTTCAGCCTGCAGCGCTTTGAGCGGCATGCTGACGTTGCACACTGCGTCGATCCAGGGTGCAGAGACTTCCAGCAGCCAGTCGGCCATCTCCTGGGCAGTCTGGGTGAATTCGAAAGAGGGGTAGATAGCCTTCATCTGCGGCAGTTTCCAGTCCAGCATGAACTGGATGCGCTCGACCAGCACGTCCGGCTGTTTCAGCCAGCCGACCAGGATCGCTTTCTTCATCACGCGATCGCCGTAGGCAGGAGCGATGCCCTGACGGGTGGAGCCATAGGCGCCGTCACCCAGACGTTGCTCTTCCAGGGTATCTTCCAGTGCGTGCAGCGGCAGGCAGAGGGTTGCGCGGTCAGAGATGGCCAGCTTCGGAGTCACGCCGGAGGCTTTGACTTCGTCGAGCTCGACGGTCAGTTTCTCGGGGCTGATCACCATGCCCGGGCCGAGGACAACCAGGCAATCCGGGTTGAATACGCCACTCGGAACCTGGTGCAGCTTGAAGGTGCCAAGGTCGTTGACCACGGTGTGGCCAGCGTTGTTGCCGCCCTGGAAGCGAATGCTGGCGCCAGCTTGACCTGCCAGATAATCCACGATGCGGCCTTTGCCTTCATCACCCCAGTTAGCACCTACGACTACGATAGACGACATGACTCTTTCTCCTAAGACGTTAGGCGTCCATCCTAGGAGCCTGATGCGGATTAGAAAAATTAATTATCTTTATAATTCCGATAAGAGAACCATATAATTATGGCCAATTAAGTGGCAAACTGCTCGATTTTGCCTGGCAAGCCCCGCACCTCGCGGGTTGAGGGACTCTTATGCTGGATATTCACTGGTTGCAAACCTTTGTCACCCTGGCCCGGTTGCAACATTTTGGCCAGACCGCCACCGAACTGCACATGACCCAGCCCAATGTCAGCCTGCATATCAAGCGGCTGGAGCAGGCGACCCGGGTGCGGCTTATCGAACGCAGTCCTTTTCGCCTGACGCAGGCGGGGGAGCGGCTGCTGCAAAGCGCCGAGCGCACCATTGCCGAGTTGCAGCTCTGCCAGTCCGATCTCAATGCCCTCAACCAGCTCAGTCAGGGGACGCTGGCCATCGCCGCCAGCGACATCATCTCCCGCCTGCTGCTTATCCAGCCGTTCCAGCGCTTCAAGCGGGAGTTCCCCGGCATCGACCTCACTCTGTTCAACACCACTTCGGATCAGGCCGCCGAGCTGGTCAAGGCGGGCAAGGCGGATCTGGGTTTTGTCATGGCGCAAAAGCGCAGCGAACCGCTCTTCTATACCGAGCTGCAACAGGTAACCTGGTGCGCGCTGGGCCACGGCCTTGCCCGCTGGCAGGCGCGGGCAGTGGCGGGGGAGAGCGATCCCCTCGATGAGCCGACCCTGATCCTGCTCGGTCACGACACCCGCACCCGGGCGCTGATCGACCCGTCCCTGCCGCTGCTGGCGCTCCCCCCTTGCCGCATCATGGAGGTGGGCAGCGTAGATGCCCAGCTCGATTGGGCCGAGGCGGGCTTTGGTGTCGCCATCGTGCCGGACTTCTCCCTGCATCCGCGCCTCAACCTCACCGCGCCGGTCACCAGCCTCGGCGACTTTCCCGGTACCAGTCTGGGCTACGTGGTGCGCCAGAATCAGGTGTTGTCGCGGGCCATCAAGCAGTTGCTGCACTGGGTGGAGGAGGAGATCCAGAAGCCCAATCCTTATCTGACCCGGGTGATGGAGCCGTAGCGGGGCGGCAAGGTGAGCAGGCCTATCGGGGTGACTGTGCCGCCATCAATTGCGTCACTATCGAACGCGCGTAAACAATCAGGGCAGCCGAGGCTGCCCTGATGCATTTGTGGGCGCTGACCACTCAGGGTTGCTGCGGTGTGGCTGCGCTGGTGGCAGGGGAGGGTGACATGTCGGCCTTATCCTGCGGTGGGGTTTCGTCAGCAACCGCGCTGCTGGCAGGCTGGGTTGCCTGCTCTTGCGGCGCAGTGGCCGCAGAGGCCGCAGAGGCGCTTTGCGGCCACTGAGTCGAAGCGGCAGCCGATGGTGGTGGAACCGGTGACGCTGCGGCAGAGGGGGCCACGCTCCCACCCTCGGTAGTCGGCGTAGCAGTGAGCTCGGAGGCGACCTCAAGCGCCTCTTCGGGTAAGGGATTAACCTCTGTGGCTTCTGTCGTCACTGCGGCACTGCTGGTGGCGGTCGCGTCAGAAGGTGCTTCAAGGGTGGCTGTCATCCCGTTGGCGGCGCTCACCTGCTCTGTCGTGGGCACCGCCTCCGAGGCCGATGGCGCTGGTGTTAACGGCTCCGGCGTCAGCTGTTCCGCGGTTAACTGCTCGGGGGTCAGTGACAAGTGAGCTGGCGGTTGATCCGACATCCCCGCATGGAGGGGCAGCTCGGTTTGCGCCTGCAACTGCTCGGGGGTCACCTTGCTCAGGGCGGGATGCAGCCGACTGAACTGTTTGACCCGGGCCAGCAGGGTATCGCGCACGGTACGGACGATGGGGTCCGGCAGGCTGGCCAGCGCCACCAGTTCGGCACTCATCCCGATATTGTTGATGGCGGTGGTCTGTCCCGGATAGAGGTTGGCGGCGATACGGCTGCGCTGGTAGTAGGGGTGTTGCTTGAGCAGCGTGTCGATTTGCTCCCCTTCGATGGGGATGAGGCGCACCTTGCAGCGGCTGATCAGATCGCCGACCGCCAGACTGGGGTGACCGGCAACCACAAACGCGGCATCCAGCGAGCCATCGCACAGCCCTTCCAGCGGTTCGCTGTCCGACTTGAGTTGATAGGCAGCAAACTGCCCGGGTTGCCATCCCATGGCTGCCATCAGGGCCTGGCTGGTGATCTGCTCACCGGCGCCCTTGTTGCCCGGATAGACCCGCTTCCCTTCGATATCTGCCAGGGTGGTGATGCCGCTATTGGGGGCGGCCAGCAGGGTCAGCGACTCCTGATAGAGGCGAAACAGGCTGCGCAGCTCATGGTTGGCCCCCTGCCCACTGAAGGGACCGGTGCCGTGCAGGGCGTGGTGCAATACATCGGATTGTACCAGTGCCAGCTGTACGTCCCCCTCGTCGAGTGCCTTGAGGTTGGCCATCGAGCCACGGGTGCTCTGCACGGAGCAGCTGTCCCCATGCAGGGCATGGCCGGCATTGAGCACCCGGCAGATGGCGCCACCGGTCGGGTAGTAGACCCCATTGAGCGGGCCCGTTCCGATAGTCAGCGCCTGGCTGCCAAAGGGGAGCAGCGCAGAGAGTGCACAGAGGGGGAGCAGAAGGTGATGCAAGATCCGTAGAGACATAATTGACCGTTGACTGAGTTGACCGCTGGCTGATGATACAGGGAAAAAGGGATGGGGCTTGCCCATCCCGTTGCTGGCTGATCAGGGCTTGCTGTGGTTGAGGATTGCCCGCTCCATCCGCGCCAGCGCGTCGGTCAGTAGTGCCCTGGTGCAGCCGAAGTTGAGCCGCACGAACTGGCCGTCGCCAAACTGGGCGCCGGGGGAGAGACCAACGCCGGCTTGCTCGAAGAAGGCAATGGGATCGGCAAGGCCAAGGGCGCTCACATCGATCCAGGCCAGATACGTCGCCTGATGACTGGCCAGCTTGACGCCGGGCCAGCGGGCAACCGCCTGCTGGATCAGGGCCAGATTGGCTGCCAGATAGTCGAGTTGCTCGGCCAGCCACTGTTCGCCACCCTCATAGGCCGCTTCGGCGGCAACAAAACCCAGCAGGTTGACGTCGGCGCTGATGCCGCGCATCGCCTGTTGCAGCCTGAAGCGCAGACGGGGGTTGGGGATAATGGCGAAGGAGCAGCAGAGACCGGCGATATTGAAGGTCTTGCTCGGGGCCATCATCACCGCGCAGCGCTCGGCTGCTTGTGCACTGATGGCGCCGTAGGGAATGTGGCGGGCGTTTTTATCCAGCAGCAGATCGCAGTGGATTTCATCGGAGCAGATCACCAGATTGTGGCGCGCGGCGATGGCATCGATGGCCAGCAGCTCGTCACGGGTGAAGATGGTGCCGCCCGGGTTGTGGGGGTTGCAGAGCAGCAGCAGATCAGCGGCGGGGGCCTGACGCTCAAGCTCTGCCAGATCCAGCACCCAGCGACCGGCTTCTTCAATCATCGGCACGGTGAGCAGGGGACGATCATTGAAGCCCGGCGCCTGCAGGAAGGGGTAGTAGACCGGCTTGGGGGTGATGATACCGCGGCCATGTTGGCTCCACGCCTTGCAGGCGAGGTTGAGCCCCGGCACTACGCCGGGCAGGAACACCAGCCATTCGGGCTCGATGGCCCAGCCATAGCGGGTCGCCATCCGTTCGATAATGAGTTCGATCAGGCGCGGCGAGGGGCGTGAATAGCCGAAAATGCCGTGGGCGACCCGTTTGGTCAACGCCTCGATCACGGACGGGGGGGAGACAAAGTCGGTATCGGCAACCCACATGGGCAGCACATCCTGACCCTTGTACTTGTCCCATTTCAGGCTCATGGTGCCACTGCGGTCTACTTCCTGATCAAAATCAAACATGCGAACTCCTTGTGCTGGCAGGATGGGCTTTCACTCTACGGGGTCGCGGCCTCCCTCGCAAGGCGCACACCTGCTTATGCATCCTTGAGCCCGCTCTTGATAGTGACATAAGATAGGCGCCGAATTTTCATACGGCTGCCGCCCGTTAGCCCGTATCGTCCCTCCAACCAGTGGTAACCCTATGAGCTTGTCGATAGCGGCGGTCAAACGCCCGGACCCCGTCTCTCTTTCGTTTCTTGCCGTGACCTTTATGACCGGCGTCGCGGTGGCACTGCAGGTGCCTACCTTAAGTCTGTTTCTGTCCGAAGAGGTGCAGGTGCGCCCCTTTCTGGTAGGGCTCTTCTATACCATCAATGCGGTAGTGGGCATTCTGGTCAGCCAGTGGTTGGGCCATCGCTCCGACAACAAGGGGGATCGCAAGCGACTGATCCTGCGCTGCTGCTTTGCCGGGGTGGTGCTCTCCTTGCTGTTTGCCTGGAACCGCAACTATTGGTTGCTGGCGAGCCTGGGGGTGATGCTGGCTGCGCTGGCGGCCACTGCCAGTCCCCAGCTGTTTGCGCTGGCGCGGGAGTACTCCGACAGCCGCAACCGGCGGGCGGACATGTTCAGCTCGGTGATGCGGGCCCAGTTTTCGCTGGCCTGGGTCATAGGCCCGCCCATCGCCTTCGCGCTGGCCATCGGCTACGGCTTCGAGCTGATGTATCTGGCTTCGGCACTGGCCTATCTGCTCTGTGCCCTGGTGGTGTGGCGCTGGCTCCCTTCTCTGCCTTTGCCCAAGATGGCTGAAGAGACAGAGCGGGTCAGCAGCTGGCGGGATCCGGCGGTGCGGGCGCTCTTTATCGCCTCCACCCTGATGTGGACCTGCAACAGCATGTACCTGATCAATATGCCGCTCTACATCACTCGCGAGCTCGGGATGGATGAGAAGCTTGCCGGTATCCTGATGGGCACGGCGGCGGCGCTGGAGATCCCCTTCATGCTGCTGGCGGGTTACTACACGGCCCGTTTTGGCAAGCGCCCCATGATGTTGTTGGCGGTGCTGGCTGGTGCGGCCTTTTACACAGGTCTGGTGACCCTCACCGACCAATACGCCCTGATCGCCTTGCAGCTGTTCAACGCCATCTTCATCGGTATCGTGGCGGGGATCGGCATGTCTTACTTTCAGGATCTGATGCCGGGGCGAGCCGGGGTGGCGACTACCCTGTTTGCCAACAGTATCCGCACCGGCTCCATCATGGCAGGGGCCATCGCCGGTGTGGTGGCGGAGGTGTGGAGTTTCCACGGGGTCTTTATGGTGGCGCTGGGATTGGCACTGGTGGCACTGGCCGCCAGCTGGCGGGTGCCCAACGTCTGACAGGGGGCTGGCTGTTATTTGTCGTGCCGGGGCTGGGCGTGCGGGAGTGGCGCTGATTCGCCCTGATATTCGTTGCGCAGGCAGCGCAGCAGCAGCTCGGTCGCGGGGCCGAGAGATTCGGGGGAGAGGGTCAGCAGATAGGTGTAGAGGTGGCGCTCGTTGCCGCTCTCCAGATCCAGCTGTATGAGTGAACCTTCCGCCAGCTCCCGCTCAACCAGATGGCGCGGCAGCCAGGCATAGCCGAGGCCGAGGCGCAGCATGGCGAGCACTTCGTGGTAGTGGGTCGCCTTCCAGCCGGTGTCATCCGCATCGTTCCAGTCCACCGAGCGGTGAATGGGAGGATGAAGGCTGATCTGGTTGTGGCTGGTCAGCACGTCGCTGCGGATGGCCCCCTCCTCCTGTGCCAGCGGATGGCTGGCGGCGCAGAGGGGCAGCAGGCACACCTCGTCCAGCAACAGGCCAGTGCGATCGCCGGGCAGGTGCTCGGAGAGCATCAGATCCCCCGGTTGCAGGGCGTTGAAGTGGCAGTGAATGCGTTCGTGCAGGTTGACCCGGCAACCCCGGCTGCGGGGATAGAAGCTGGCCAAGGCCCGATAGAGGCGATCCCTTGGTTGCAGCGCCGAGACATAGAGGTTGATCTGCGGCTCCCACTGCCGCTCCAGGTTGTTGGCCAGATTCTCCAGCTCCTCCACCTGCTGGCTCAGCTGACGGGCCCGCTTGAGGAAGATCTCGCCCGCCGGGGTCAGCACCGCCTTGCGGCCGCGCACCTCCAGCAAGGGCACCCCCAGACTCTGCTGCAACTTCGCAACCGCATGATTGAGGGAGGACTGGCTCTTGTTCAGCGCCTCGGCCGCCTGGGCGTAGCCGCCGCAGTCGACCACCGCCTGAAAGATCCGCCATTGCTCAAACGTGCTCTTGGGACGAAACATAGTTCAACCTGATTGGAGATAGGATGGTCAGTGGTTCGAACAGGGAGCCTGTGCCCCCTATTCAATTTAACCCCTGCCGCACAACACTCTGGGTATTTTATTGATTTATTTGGGCTGGGCCGCCTGTTTATTTTGGCTGAGCCACAAAGGTCTGGCCGGTTTTGCCGCGGCTGTCCGACCCCATCAGGTAGAGGTAGAGCGGCATCAGGTCGGCCGGAGTCTTGAGGTTCATGGGATCTTCCGCCGGGAAGGCGCTGGCGCGCATCTTGGTGCGGGTACCGCCCGGGTTTAGGGTATTGACCCGTACTCCGGTGTTCTCAAGCTCGTCGGCCAGCACTTCCATCATCCCCTCGATGGCAAATTTGGAGATGGCATAGGTGCCCCAGTAGGCGCGCCCCTTGCGCCCCACGCTGGAGGAGGTGTAGACGATGGAGGCATCGCCCTGCGCCTTGGCAGTCTGGCGCAGCAGCGGCAGCAGCGCCTGGGTCAGCAGGAATTCCGATTTGACGTTGACCTGCATCACTTCGTCCCACTCCTTCTCCTGAATATGTTCAAACGGAGAGAGGGTGCCAAGCAGACCGGCGTTGAACAGCACGCCATCGAGGCGGCCAAACTGCTGGGCGAAGGTTTCGGCCATGCCGCGGTAGTGGGCGGCGGTGGCCCCTTTCAGATCCACCGGCACGATGGCGGGCAGCGGATAACCGGCCGCTTCAATCTGGTCATACACGGCTTCGAGTTTGGCGCTGGTGCGGCCGAGCAAGATCACGGTGGCACCGTGAGCGGCGTAGGTGAGGGCGGCTTCGCGGCCGATCCCGTCGCCGGCACCGGTGACCAGAATGACTTTATCCTTGAGCAGATCGCGGGGTGCCTGATAATCGAGCATGACAACTCCTGTTAACAAATTCCGGCCATAAGTGCATGGCAATCGGCGCCAAGTGTACTGATCCGCGCGCCTGTTTGACCAGCCAGCGGCAAGAAAAATGTGAAGAAAATAGAGAGGTTGTGATGCTCGGGTTGGTTTTTCCTGGCACTGGCTGCGATTTTTTGCGCGCCTCCATCAAACTCCCTAGAATGTGACGAACACCGATCCATTCTGGAGTCCATCGTGACATTTCTGACCGAATATGGCCTGTTTTTGGCCAAGACAGTGACCTTCCTGCTGGCCATCGGCGCCATCATCCTGATGATCGTCAGCACTCGCCAGCCGAAAGCGCGCAAGGGTGAGCTGGTGGTGACCGATCTCTCGAGCGAGCTGGAGCAGGGGCAATTTGCACTCAAGAGTGCGCTCGTAAGCAAGGCCGAGCGCAAGGTGCTGGAAAAGCAGCAGAAAGAGGAGCAGAAAAAACGCGCCAAGGCGGGGGATGAGCGCAGTCGCCTGTTTGTGCTCGATTTCAACGGCAGCATGGATGCCAAAGAGGTGGCCTCCCTGCGCGAGGAGGTGAGCGCGGTGATTGGCGTCGCCCAGCCCGGCGACGAGGTGCTGTTGCGACTCGAATCCGGTGGCGGCGTGGTGCATGGCTATGGCTTGGCCGCTTCCCAGTTGCAGCGGCTGCGCGATCGTGACATCAAGCTCACCGTGGCGATTGACAAGGTGGCGGCGAGCGGTGGCTACATGATGGCCTGTGTGGCAGACAAGATCCTGGCTGCCCCCTTTGCCATCGTCGGCTCCATCGGGGTGATCGCCCAGATGCCGAACTTCAACAAGTTGTTGAAAAAGCATGACATCGAATTCGAGATGCACACCGCCGGTCAGTACAAGCGCACTATCACCATGTTCGGCGAGAACGACGATCTGGGGCGCGAGAAGTTTCGCGAGGAGCTGGCGGCGATCCACGAGCGCTTCAAGGCCTTTGTGGCCGAACACCGCCCGCAACTCGATATCGATCAGGTCACGACCGGCGAGCACTGGCTGGCGAGTCAGGCCAAGGGGCTGGGATTGGTGGATACCCTCTGCACCAGTGATGACTATCTGCTGGCGCAGGCCAGCCACCACAAGGTGATCGGCATCAGCTATCGCAAGCCTAAAAGTCTGACCCAGAAGCTGGGACAGCAGGGCGCGCAGGCACTGGAAGCCGGACTGGGGCGGCTGTGGCAACAGAGCCCCTGGCGCTAAGCGCTAGCCCGAGGGAAATCCCGCGATAAAAAGGCCAGCCGATGCCCATCGGCTGGCCTTTTTGCATCCGGTTGCACCTTGTCGGTGAGCGAGGGTTGTTTCTATTGAGGCCCTCTGTTACAAATGAATGCTTTCCCCGTTTATGACAGGATCTTGTGGTAAGAGCTGCGGGGCATGGAGCATAGCGATGTCATGGAGCACCTTCAGGCAATTTACCCCGCTGGTCTGGATTGTCATTCTGGGCACCTTTATGGTGCGTACCAGCTACTACATGGTGTGGCCCTTCCTCTCCATTCTGCTCTATCGGGAGTATGACCTTTCGGCCACCTTCATCGGCCTGTTGCTGGGTGGCTCAATGGCCCTCTCTACTCTGGTCAGTTTTTACGGCGGCTGGCTCTCTGATCGCTTCGGGCGGCGCAGCACACTGCTGGCCGGTTGTCTGGTGGCGATGCTCTGTTTCGGCCTGCTCGGTTTTTCGCACGAGGTATTCTGGCTCGGGGTCGGGGTGATGGGCAGCGGCCTCTCGTCGGGGCTCATCGATGCCCCCGGCAAGGCGCTGATGGCTGACAGTCTGGCCTCGGCCAAAGCGCGGGAGTTGGCACTGCACCTGCGCTATTTTTTGCTCAACCTGGGGGCCGCGCTGGGGCCGCTACTGGGGGTGACCCTCGGGAGCAACGCCCAGCAGGAGACCTTCCTGTTTCTGGTGGTGAGCTATTTGCTGCTGGCGCTGGCCTTTGTCTGGGGATTTCGCCGGGTTGGCAGCACAGGCAAGCCGGGTGCTGCTGGCCCCGGACTGCGGGATGCCATCAAGGTGTTGCTGGCGGATCGCGCCTTCCTGCTGCTGGTAATGGCCAATCTCCTGATGGTGCTGGTCTACTCCCAGTTTCACTCGCCGCTGGTGCAATACCTGACCCGGGCCGGTATGCCGCAGGTGGCCGAGCTGGTTGCCCTGCTGGTGGCGACCAATGCCCTGACCGTGGTGCTGCTGCAGTTTCCGCTGCTGCGGTTGTTGTCACGCTGGCCGGTACGGGTACGGCTTCATATCGGCATGGCGCTCTTTCTGGCGGCCCAATTGCTCTTCGCGCTGGGGGATCCGATGGTGCGTAGCCACTGGTTTGGCGCCGTGCTGCTGCTCAGCATCGGTGAGACCATCCTCTTCCCCCTGCTCAACGTGCTGATCGATCAGATGGCCCCGGCTCATCTCAAGGGGAGCTACTTTGGTGCCAGCGCACTGGCCGGGTTGGGAGGGGCCGCAGGTGCCCTGCTGGGAGGCTGGATCCTCGAGCAGTGGAGCGGTCAGTGGCTCTATGTGCTGATGGCGCTGCTTTGTGTGGCGATTTTTGCGCTCTATGAGTGGGGGGCCAGAGTACAGCGTCCCGCTGTGGCCACGTCTGTGGTTGAGCGGAGCTGACCCGGTTAATGCGGGGATCTGTGATGCTGAATGTTCAGTGCGTGCTACCCGGCGTCTTCTCTTTGAGCGCCTTCTTGGCTGCGTACATCCTCTCGTCGGCGAGGCGGATCAGGTTTAGCCCGTCGTCGTAGTGCTCCGGCCCGGTCTGCACTATGCCGATACTGAGGGTGAGATCGCCCAGCTGCTCCTTGACGGTGTTGACCAATCGTTTGAGATAGATATCCCGCGCCTGACTCTCGTTGCAGTTGGGCAGGATCAGGCAGAACTCATCTCCGCCATAACGAAAGCAACTGTCTTCGGCGCGAAAGACTTGACGGATGCAGTTGCCGACGATGCGCAGGATCTCGTCTCCGCGCTGGTGACCTTCGGTATCGTTGATTTGCTTGAAGTTGTCGATATCGAGATAGGCGATGGCCATGGGTTCGGCACGGCGCTGACAGGTGCGCAGGCTCAGCAGCAACAGCTCGTTGAGGTGGCGAACGTTGAGCAATCCGGTCAGGGCATCGGTGCGGTTCAGCTCCTCCAGTTGTTTGGTTCGTTCGCGTACTTTCTGCTCCAGACTCTTGGCATAGTTCTCCGATTTCTCTCTGGATGACTCTATTTCCGACACCAGACTGCGAATGTAGGTTTCGAAGACCAGAGTGATGTCGAACAGAAAGAGTTTGTCCAGTGCGGCCAGCATGACGAGGCGCTCCGGTTCATCGTGGATCTGCTCGAACATATCCTCGATCAGCAGGGCTTTGAGGGTGTTGATGGCGGCCAGATAGAGCTTGGGTTCGACCCCGATCCGCTTGTGAACCAGCCCGATCCGCAGCCGGTTGTTGACGTACTCCAGATCGTAATGGCCGCTGAAGAGATCGAGCACATAGCGCCGTTGTGCGGTGCGCAACCGTATGAGGGTATCGGCATCCCCGATCAACAGGGCGATCTCGGTGATGGCCGTCTGCTGCTGGTAGAAGCGATCCACCAGGGCGTCGATCCGTGGTTCTATTTTGCTGCAATAACTTGCCAGCCGCGCCACATCCTGTTCATTGAGCAGCAATAACTCCTTGCGATGGGCAATCTCGAAGTCGGTGATCCTCATCTGCTCAAGCAGGGTCTGTTCGGTCGGATTCATCGTCGTCCTCGGTTTATTACTGGGCGTTACGCTGTCCGTGAGGTGGGACAAACAAGCAGGTGTAGCAACTGATAGTGTAGTCAGTGAGACTGGCGGCGCGTGCAATGCCCCCGTATGGCGGGGGCCATGGAGGGTCAGATGAGGGCTAAAGGGGCAAGAGATCCGGAGGGGGAGGTCAGAACGTCAGCACCTTGTCGGCAGCCAGGGTCCATTGGGCCAGCATCGGCAGGGTGCCGACCTCAATGCCCTCGATCAGCGGCAGGGCGGTAATGCCACGGGCATCGGTGCAGGTCTTGCACAGGCGAATGGTGACGCCTTGCGCCAGCAGGATCTCCAGCATCTGGCGCAGGTTGTACCCTTCGGCCGGAGCCTGACCGGCCAGCGCTGCACTCACCGCATCGGACATCAGGAACAGCTTCAGGCTGGCACCACCCTGTTTGTTGAGGGCGATAGCGAGACGCAGGGCGTTGAACAGGGATTCGCTGCCATAGGGGGCGCCGTTGGCAATGACCACAATTTGTTGATTCATAACAGACTCCCGATTGGAAAGAGCGCCATTGTAGAACCAACGGGGTGCCAATTGCGTGATGTTGCACAACTTCTGTCGCACCTTTTTCCCGCTTGCTTGACCCTGCTGCCGATCGAGGTTTTTATGGTCAGCTCGCAAACAAGACCGGATGAATCGAGATGTGGAAAGTATTGGGAGCCGGCTTGCTGCTGTTGGCGGGTCAGGCCTTTGGCAGTGAGGCGGTCGGTTGCTGGGCCCGTCTGCAGGCCGTCAATGACCAGCTGGTGTTTGCCAAAGCACACAACAACGTTGGGCAGATTGCCGGGCTCGAACAGGCAGCGCGCAATATCAAGGCCAACTGTACTGATGAAGGTCTGCTCAAGGAGCAGAAAGAGCGGGTTAACAAACTGCGCGGCGAGGTGGACGAGCGCCTGCTCGAGCTGCAGGAGGCGAGAGTCAGTGGCAAACCGGAGAAGATTGCCAAGCGGCAGGCCAGGCTGGAGGAGTCCCAGACCCGGATGCTGGAGGCCCAGCGGGAGCTGGACAAACTGATCCGGCTGGTCGGCAAGTGATGCCCAGCAGCTGCACGCAGGATCAAAAAAGGCCGATTGCTCGGCCTTTTTTTCGTTTTACGGTCTGTGCATCAGCTACTACCTGTGCATCCGCACAAACTTCTCCATCAGCTGATCTTCAGTCTCCACATGGGCGGGATCCCAGATGATGCAGTCGATGGGGCAGACGCTGATGCAGGTCGGCTTCTCGTAGTGACCGACGCACTCGGTGCAGCGACTGGGGTCGATCTCGTAGATCTCCTCGCCGAGGCTAATGGCCTGGTTCGGACACTCGGGATCGCACATGTCACAGTTGATGCACTTGTCGGTGATGAGCAGTGCCATCTCAGGCGGCCGAGTGCGGCTGACGGGTATCCTGGCGCTCACCGAGGTTGCGCAGCAGGATGCCGTAGTCAACGTCCACTTCCTTCGGTACCGGCACATAGACCACGTGGCCGTTGCCCGGCGCGGTGTCGATGAGCTCGCCCTTGCGGTTCTGCATCTGCTCCAGATTGAAACGGACGTTGCCCTGCGGGGTCATCAGCTCCAGGTTGTTGCCCACCAGGAACTTGTTCTTCACCTCGACCTCGACCATGTCACCTTTGCGACCGGTGATCTCGCCGACAAACTGCTGGGTGTCGGAGACGGAGTAGCCGTAGTCGTAGTTCTGGTATTCGCTATGGTTGTGACGGCGCAGGAAGCCCTCGGTATAGCCGCGGTGGGCCAGATTTTCGAGGGTGCCCATCAGGCTGCGGTCGAACGGACGACCCGCTACCGCATCGTCGATGGCCTTGCGGTAAACCTGAGCGGTACGCGCGCAGTAGTAGAAGGATTTGGTGCGCCCTTCGATTTTCAGGGAGTGAACGCCCATCTTGGTCAGTCGCTCGACGTGCTCGACGGCGCGCAAGTCCTTGGAGTTCATGATGTAGGTGCCGTGTTCGTCCTCGAACGCGCTCATGTACTCGCCCGGGCGGTTGGACTCTTCCAGCAGCACCAGCGCATCGGTTGGTTTGCCAAGGCCTAGCGTGTTGTCCGGACGCACTTTGATCGGCTCCTGACGGTGAACGATCTGGCCCACATCATCTTCTTTACCTTCATGCACCTTGTACTCCCAGCGGCAGGAGTTGGTGCAGGTGCCCTGGTTGGGGTCACGCTTGTTGATATAGCCGGAGAGCAGGCAGCGGCCGGAGTAGGCCATGCACAGCGCGCCGTGAACGAACACTTCCAGCTCCATCTCCGGTACCTGCATGCGGATCTCTTC
This sequence comes from Aeromonas sp. FDAARGOS 1411, assembly GCF_019047125.1. Classification (NCBI taxonomy): domain Bacteria; kingdom Pseudomonadati; phylum Pseudomonadota; class Gammaproteobacteria; order Aeromonadales; family Aeromonadaceae; genus Aeromonas; species Aeromonas sp. FDAARGOS 1411. The sequence goes on from NZ_CP077214.1 coordinate 283,585, forward strand.
GATCTCGTCCAGCGACAGCTCGCGGGAGAGGATGGCGCGGGTCAGGCCCATTTGATGCCAAAACTTCACCGTGGCCCAGTTGACCGCGTTGGCCTGCACCGAGAGGTGAATGGGCATATCCGGGAAGGCTTCACGCATCATCATGATAAGACCGGGGTCGGACATGATCAGCGCATCCGGCTTCATCTCCACCACAGGGCGCATGTCGCGGATAAAGGTCTTGAGCTTGGAGTTGTGGGGCTGGATGTTGGCCACCACATAGAACTGCTTGCCCAGCGCATGGGCTTCGTTGATGCCCAGCTGCAGGTTTTCATGATCGAATTCGTTGTTGCGCACCCGCAGGCTGTAGCGGGGCTGACCGGCATAGACGGCATCGGCGCCATAGGCGTAGGCGTAACGCATGTTCTTGAGGGAACCTGCGGGGGAGAGCAATTCTGGTTTAAACATGGCGGACTCTTTATATCTGATTGCAAATCAGGACGATGCCACCTGATGGCATCGTAGTGGTTGAGTTGCGGTGCAAGATGCCCTCCGAGAGGAGGCTCAATGCAGCGCGACCCGATGACGGCATATCCGGGGCCTATCTACAGACGATGCGCCGGATATTCGGGGTGCGAGATTGTACTCGCCCCCACGTCATCATGCAATTTGGCAGGAAATTGTTGGCTGCGCGAGCCGACAGAATGCCGAAATGAAACAGCCGCTCAGGCCCAACGGGAGAGGGGGGCGGGCATGGCGTGGGCATAGCCCTGCTGATAGTCGCAACCTAGCTGGTTGGCGATCTCGATGTGAGTCAGGGTCTCGACCCCTTCGCACACCACCTTCATGCCAAAGCGCTGCAGATACTCCACCAGACCGCTCAGCATCCGCAAAGCATGGCTACTCTTGCTCGCCTGCAGCAGCAGGGAGCGATCCAGCTTGATGATCTCGTAGGGGAGCGCCATCACCCGCTGAAAATTGCACTCCTGGGTGCCGAAATCATCGCAGGCGATATGAGCGCCGTGGCTGCGCAGCACTTCGATCAGCTCCCGATGTTTGCGATAGAGCGGCGCGTGTTCCAGCACCTCGAACCAGATCGCTATCCCCAGCTTGCGAGCCTGCAGGATCACCAGCAACAGCAGGTTCTGGTATGTCGAGCTCTCAAGTGCAGGATTCAAGTTGATGGAGAGGGAGCAGGGCGCATGGCGTGCCAGTACGGGCAGGTCACGCCAGATCGCTCTCAGTATCACTATATCGATGTCCAGAGCTTCACCTTGGCTCAGCGTCAGGAAGTCGATGCCCTGGTAGCCCTGCCGGGAGGGATCCCAGCGTCTGGCCAGCGCTTCAAAGCCGATGATCTGGCGATCTCGGTTAACGATTGGCTGATAAAAGGGTACGGCAATGTCCGCTGTCGTCAGGGATGCCACGCCACTGACCGGAAGCTCTTCTTTGAACGCAAACATGGCACTCACCTGTTGACGGATATGGCTGTGAATAATACGAGGGACAATGGAAGTCTGGCTGTAGGAATTGTCCGATTATTGAGAGGAAGATGGAGAGGAGAATAGTTTGGCAATATCAGATTATTCCGATTAAGTTTGGTGCGAGCATTATTTAGACTGGCATCAATGACGAGCAATCAGACAGAGTATAGTTGTTGGTAAGTACAGGTTTAAATATTTCGTAGAACGTTGAGAGAGCTGTTTTCTATTTTAGTAGTGTGACAACACCCATGAATAAAATTTCAATCTTATTGCTGCTTATATTGAGCGGCAACGTATTGGCATCGCCAGATATCAGCGTTGGTACTTTATATGACTATATGTCGGCAGAGAAAAATACATTGCTCAAGCGGGTTAGAAATCTTGGTGATGAAACGGCATTTGTCCAAATAACCTTGGCCGAAATTATATATGGTGCCGATGGCGTGCCGAAGGAGCGGGAGTTACCTGAGGAGGGCGTTCGCCAGCTGGTGACAAGTCCATCACGGTTGATTATTCCTGCAGGTGGTATCCAGGCTACCCGCTTTATTTATATGGGAGTGCGGGAGCGAGAACGTTATTTTCGGGTGCGTTTTGTACCGGTCAAGCCACAGGGTGATGAAATAACCGAATTGCCACCACAGCAGAAAATAAGCGCCGGTGTCAGCATCATGACCGGTTTTGGCACCATTCTGTTTGTGGCACCCAAAGAGACCCGTTATGACACCCGGATTGGCCGCGATAACGGTGCCCTCTATGTGGAGAACCGGGGCAATGCCACCGTTATTCTCGATTATCTGGAGATGTGTGACAAAAAAGAGAGCTCATGCAGTCAACCGGAGAAGATGCATCTGCTGCCCGGTGTTAAGAAGCGGGTCAGTGAAGAGGCAACCCGGACTGTTCGTTTTGAACTGATCGAAGGGAAAAAATCGGTATTCAAGGAGTTCAAGCTCTGAATCCCGATCTATCACAAGACAGGTAATCACACCTGAAGGAGTAGTTATGAAGAAGTTATCGATCATCCCGGCCTTGCTATTGGCGAGCAATACGCTGATGGCGGCAGAGCGAGTCGAGCATACGGTAACGGTGACGGCGCAGATCCCGACTGACAAATTTTATGTGCAGCCGGTTGGGGACTGGATGAATACCCCGCAAAAGCTGACCTTCAACCCCTTTAGCCAGAAGCTGGATCCATTGGCGAAGCAGCTGGAGATGAAGAGCACCCTGGGCCCCATCAAGGGCTATCTGGTCTATCCCGCCACCATGGCGAGTGGCAAGGAGAGTATCGGCCTGACGGTCAAGGTGGCAGGTACGGCACTGACTACCGCGTCTCAAGATTTGTTGAACCAGGCGGACGCCAGTACCGGCAAACAGGTCGGGCTGGAGATCATCCCCGCTGCGGCGCCAGCCGGCGGCTACAAGCCCGGCAACTATCAGGGGATTGTCAGCATGATGTTTGAATCCGAGGCGCCGCCAGCCCCACCCGCTACCTAAATTCATTACAAATCAAGACCCAAGGGGCCGCGAGGCCCCTTTTTAGTGAGGCATCTATCTATACAGGTTGAACACCATGGTTCGAACTCCTCTTCTCCTGCTTGGGGTGTTGCTCTCGGCCCCTGTGATGGCGGCAGAGCCAGCACTGTTGCTGCAACAGGCGCGGCAATTGCCGAAAGGGTTTGAAGAGCACTTTTTTGGGGTGCCGCTGATGGTGCGGGTGACCGTCGACGGTCGCCTGCTGGGGGATGGCGAAGTGCTGCTCGGTCGTGATAACTCGGTGCAACTGCTCTCGCTGCTGGAGGTGCAGGAGAGCGAGTTTGACGAGGGGACGCGTGAACGCTGGTTGAACAAACTGGGTACAACACTGCCCCTTGGCGAGTGCGACCCGCGCTGCCCGGAGGGGATCCTTGGGCTGCAATACAGCCTGGAGGAGTCCCAGCTGTCTGTATTGACCAGTGAGGTGGAGCAGGCGGCGCGGGATCAACGTTTTATGGCGTTGCCCCAGGAGAGCAAGGGCTTGCTGGTCCAGAACCAGCTGAACCTGGTGCAGGGCAGCCAGCGCAATGGACACTACAACCTGCAGCTGGAGGGCAGCTGGGGACAGTGGACCCCTTTTATGGAGGGAGATGCCACCTGGCAGGAGGGGCAATCGAGTGAAGTCGGCCTGGCTCAGCTTTATGGCGAGCGGCTCCATGAGGCCAATTTTTATCGTCTCGGCTTCTTCTTTCCCTCGGCGCAGGGGTTGGTGCGTCAGCCCAACTACTACAGTGGCGCGACCCCCACCGTGCTCGGGATGATGTGGGGCAGCTCGGATCTGCTGCGCCGGGAGCGCGGGGTCCCCAGTCTGGCGCCGATCCAGGTGGCACCGGCCCGGCCGGGCATGGTGGAGATCTATCGTGATGGCAACCTGATCCAGTCCCAGCCGGTCGTATCGGGTTTGCAGGCGCTCGATACCCGCTCGCTACCCGGTGGTATCTACGAGGTGGAGCTGCGGCTGCTTGAGGATGGTCAGGAGACCCGCCGTTGGCGCGAAATGATCTACAAACCCTCCAACTGGCAGACACCGGAGGAACCGTGGCGTTTCAACCTCTTTGCCGGGCGTCAGACCCGCTGGCTGGTGCGGCAGGGAGATAGCGATTTGGAAGGCGCCAGTGGTGGTGCTGCGGTGAACCACCTGCTGCTTCCCTCGCTGGTGGTGGGGGCGGGTAGCCAGTATGTGGACAGACGTGCCCAGCATTCCCTCTCACTCGACTGGGAGGCTACCAGTCAGCTCCACGGCTTTGCCTCCCTCAACCAGAGTGTCGGCATGGGATGGGGTTACGATCTGCAGGGGATCTACTGGCATGGCAATAGCAGTCTGGTGGCCAGCCATTCACGCAATCTGCGAAAGCAAGGGGAGGCAAGTTCGGTGTCCAGCCTGTCACTACAGCAGTCGCTGGATCGGTGGGGCTCCCTCGGGGTCTATGTCTCTCACCAGTCTGGCCGTGGCAACGGCGCCGATGTGGGATGGCACTACAGTGACCGGCTTTGGGGGCGTTGGGTGACCTGGGGGGTGACCCTGTTCGATCGCCCCGGCAGCGAGAGCACGGCGCAGCAGCGGGATCGCGGTAGCACGCTGAGTCTCACTATCAACTTGGGGGGAGATGATCGCCAGTTGTCGCTGGGGCTGGGCAGCAATACCTCACGCTCGGGCGGTGCCCAGCGCAGTGCCTATCTCAACTACCAGCAGGAAGTGGATTGGGGCCCGTTGCGTCAGGTCAGCGTGGGCAGCACCCACGACAGCTATGGTACCGGTCTATCCGGCTATGGTCGTTTCGCGTCGCCCTGGTTGGGGGGCGACCTGTTTGCCCAGCACTCCTCCTACAACGCAGAGGTGACCGGCGGCGTTAATCTGGAGAGCGTGGTGGCACTGGGGCAGGAAGGGAATCTGGCGCTCGGTTCCCGCGATATGGGCGGCATGGGCAATGAGGCTGCGATGATCCTCGATATCGATGCTGATAACGAGGCGGCGCGGATCAGGGTCAGCGACGATCTGGGCAGCGTACAGACCCTTGGGCCCGGTCGCCATCTGGTCTCGGTGCCTGCCTTGCAAAGTGGCGCCTTGCAACTGGAGATGGCTGACCACGAGGGGACGCCGCTCACCATCAAGCCCACCGTGCTCCCTTACCACCTTAATCGCGGTGGAGTGGGTTATGGCCAGGTGAATGCCATTAGCACCGTTACAGTGATTGGTCGCCTGCTCGACGAGCAAAATAGGCCGCTGCGTGGTGCCATGGTCAGCAACCCCATAGGGCGGGCGTTTACCGAAAACGATGGCTTCTTTGCGCTGGAGGCGAGTCGACGGCAGCCGGAATTTAGCGTGGAACATAATGGCACTCTCCGTTGCAACAACTCGTCAGGAGAGCAGAGCCACACGGATGCATCGGAGATTATTATGTTGGGAGAGTTAATATGTTCATCTGGTGTGACTGTAAAAAATGAAAAGCATTAAAATATTAGTTCTATTGATGTTTAGTCACTCTTCTTTGGCTGATGTGATTGATATTACGGCAGACTATAAACCGGAGAGTTATGAAGTGAGTGGTGGGCGTTTTATAAACACCACTCCGTGCGATGTCGGCCAACCAAATTCATATTGTGATCCACAGAAGCCTCTAGAGTCATCGGTTATAGTAAAACTCCCGGCGTCGGTAGAAAAAACAATAAATTCGACGAAGGGTAAACAGAACTACCTAAGTTACTATCGACTTTCTGGCCCTAAAAAAGTGACGTTGACGAACAGCAACAATGGAGAACGTCATGAATTAACCTTTATTCCTACCAATATAGGGGCAAAGGTAATCAAAATGACATATCCACTTGTCGATGGTAAAAAGTGGCCCATGGGTGCTATTAGTGGTGACTGTTATAATAGTTTTACAACTTGGGGCTGGTCGTCAGGGTCTGTAGTAACGGGGCAGCTTTTTTTATACTCTGTTAATGATGTGGCTCAAAATGGTCCGTCTGAGTGTTACTACAATAGCCAACTTGGTGATGGAACATCATTAATTACCGATTGGATAAATTATGGTTTTCGCATCAAAGCGCCTAATCCATTGACTATGTCAAACGGAAAGTATACCGGTAGTTTAAAAATAATGGTTGGTCGTAATAAGGATATTGATCTGGGTGATGCAACCTATTCTAGGGGAACAGAGCATGAGCTTAAATTTACACTGACAGTCCGTCACCAATTAAAAGTTGATTTTCCCAAAGGGGATAGCGATGGTCATAGCCAAGTAACCTTGTTGCCACCAGGTGGGTGGATTAATTGGGTCCATAGTGGAAAACGAGAGCCAAATATATTGCAGCAAGACCTTCCTTTTCGGATATGGTTTAGTGCCCCGTTTACAGTCGCACTGCGTTGCCAATATCAATGGAGCGCCAGTAGTGAATGTGCATTAAAAGATAACAAGGGGCGAACAGTGCCATTAAAAACATACTATGTTAACGGACTGAACGACATGATTATGTTGACCACAAACCAACACAGATTTGCACCTCCTGCACAAGCAAAACCATCTATTAATGTGGCCAGAGCAATTCGATTTCAGATTGTGGGTGGGACTGTCTCCGAGATGATGAAATATCCTGGCTCCTCTTTTAAAGGCGATGTCACCCTGATATTTGATGCGGCTATCGATTAGCAGAGCCCGCTGTTTTTGGCATAGTCAAAGAGTGCGCTATCGCTGCTAATGCCCAGTCGAGTCATAGCACTCTTTTTCTGGGTGCTGATGGTTTTGACGCTGCGATGAAGGTAGTCGGCAACCTGAGTGACCGACATGCCACTGGCAAGCAGGCGTACTACTTCACTCTCCTTGGGCGTCAGCGGGTTGTTATTGCCTTGCCCGGAGATACCGGCACTTTCCAGCAGCATCCGTACTGTCGGGCCAATATAGCGATGGCCGAGCAATATCTGGCGAATGGCATCAGCCAATTCATTAATAACCGATTTCTTTAGTATCAGACCCTTTACTCCAACCTGAATAAGGGATTGCAAGATGGCACTGTTCTGGATTTGGGTCAGCACGATAATGGGCAGATTGGGATAATCCCGGCGCAACTGCTGGATCATGACCATGCCATCGCTACGGGTATCTCCCGGCATGCTGAAATCGGTGATCAACAGATCACAATGATGTTGCTGCAGTAAGTTCAGCAAGTCAGATACCTGATATGCCTCGGCGATCACTTCACAATGGGGGGTTATCTGGTCAATCAGGCTGCGGATCCCGGTCAGAATCAAGGGATGGTCATCGGCAAGAATAATCTTGAAGGACATGGATGAGCCTCTTATAAAACGGTGAGTAATATTCAGGCTATCAAAGCTAACATTTCTGTACTACCGTGCGCACCCCATTTTTTAGGAGCATATATCTTTTGACAAATATATGTGAATCGTTATGTCTATGTATTGTTTGCTTATGTCATTAATCAAACGATTCATAATTATTGTCTCTGTTTTTTTCTTGACGCCTGCCGTATTTGCGGCAAAGGGGCCTTCTGTACCCACGATTGAAGTAGGCATATTGGTCGGAGGGTGGGGCCCGTTTCAGCAGTGGGACGGCAAGGTCGCCGCCGGCTTTAGCGTTGAATTGATGGAACAATTAGCCAAAAAGCTGGACTACCGGATTGCCTGGCAGGTCTACCCTGACTGGGAAGCCATGTATACCGATGCCTGCCATGGCAAGCTGGATATCCTGCTCGATGCCTTTAACTCTGAGGTGCGTCAGTGTGTCACCTATAGCCTGCCTTACTACACTTCGCCGACCGTGGTGGTGGTGCGCCAGGACAGCCCCCTGTTTCGGGATGTGAGCCGGTTGCAGTCCGCAAGCATTGCCATCGAAAAAGGCTTTCTGACCGAGAAGCTGGTCAAGCTGCATTATCCCAATGTCACACCGCGACTTTTTGTCGATACGCACCGTGCATTGCAGGCGGTTGAGCAAGGTCGGGCGGATGCCTACATCGGCAATCTCCATGTGGCCAATCTGTTTATCGAGCGTCATCCGGCGTTGGCGGTGGTTGCCCAGTCTCCCTTGTTGATGGAAACCCTGCATCTTGGCGTCGCCAGCCAGAAACACACTCTTGCCATCCGGCTTGATACTGCCATTCAGTCGCTAACGGTCGAGGCGCGCAGTGAACTGGAGAAACGCTGGTTGGGGGAGAGCCTGGAGCCCAACTTTATGGGGCACAGCAATTTCTTGCTTCGGCCTGATGAGCGTGGCTGGCTCTCGACGTTGCCGCCACTCAAGCTGGGGTTGATCCCCGGCTGGGTGCCCTTCTCTTATCACGATCAGGAGGGCAATTCGGTCGGCTTGATAGCGGATTATCTGAAGGTGTTGCAAGAGAAGCTGGGGCTGGCATACAGCAGCGTCCCTCTACAGAGCTGGCCGGAACTGCAACAACTGCTGCTGCATCATGATGTGGATCTGGCGGTATTACCCGCTCGCATTATCGAGCGGCTGGTGGGTTGGCATGCCAGCGAACCCTTCGCATCATTCCCGATGGTGCTGGTGACGGCGCGCGGTAGTATTCCGATCGGGGATCTCTCCGATCTGGCCGGTAAAAAGCTGTTGCTGACCGACAGCATGCTGATCCCCCAGCTGAGGGCAATGGTGCCTGACCTTAAGTTGATCACGACCAAGAGCGCTGGCGAGGGACTCACCCGTGTTGCCGCAGGTGAGGGAGATGCCTATATCGGTAATCTGGTGGTGGTCTCCCGTCTTGTCACCGAGCAGTTTGATGACCGGCTTCATATTGCCGCCCCCACCCCCTTCAAAGATGAGTTGGCCGTTGCGGTGCGTGAGCCTTACGTCCCCTTGTTGCCCCTGGTCAACCGGGTGCTTGCCAGCATGAGCGACAAGGAGAAGCGCCAGATACGCAACAGTTGGCTGGCGCTCAATTACAGCGAAGGTATCCCCAGAGCGAAACTGGTGCGAACCCTGCTGCCCGCCGGGATGGCGATCACGCTCTTTATTCTGGTGCTATCGGTGGCTTACTGGCGGCTGCGTCAGGAGATAGTCCGTCGTCATCAGGTTGAGGCAGCACTCGCCAGAGCCAAGACCAAGGCGGAGTCTGCCGCCACGCAGAAAGGGGAGTTTCTGGCCACCATGAGCCACGAAATTCGCACGCCTATGAATGGCATTATCGGTATGGCGGAACAGCTCACCTTTACCGAATTGACTCAGGATCAGCGCCAGATGGTGGAGGTTATCAACCGCGGTGCCCAGGGGTTGCATGCGCTGATCGACAACGTGCTCGACTTCGCCAAGCTGGAGGCGGGCAAGATGCAGCTCGAAGAGGCCCCTTTTCTCATCCGTGAATTGATCGACAGCGTGCTGACCATGACGGTGAGCGAAGTACATCGCAAGGGATTGCGCGTCTATCTCTGGGCGGATGCCGGTGTGGCGGCTCGGGTTAGTGGTGATGCGCTGCGTCTGCGCCAGATCCTCTTCAACTTTGTCAGCAATGCCATCAAATTTACCGAGCGGGGCTTTATCGAGATCTCGGTGCAACTGCTGTCGCAGGGGGAGGGGCAACAGCAATTGTGCTTCGGTGTGCGCGACAGCGGCATCGGTATGAGCCCAGAGGCGCTTGGCCGGATCTTCAATGCCTTTGAACAGGCAGAGAGCTCCACCACCCGCAGTTATGGTGGTACCGGCTTGGGCCTGAGTATCTGCCAGACCCTGGCCGCCTTGATGGGTGGCGAGATCCGGCTGGAGAGTGCCCCTGGGCTGGGCACTTTCATCAGCCTGACGGTCACGTTGCCAGTGCTGGCACAGCGAGAGCCGGATCTCCGTCTCAATGGCGTGCAAGCCCATATCGATCTCCATGACGAGAAGCTGTGCCACACCCTGCTGTTGCATCTTGATGCCTTGGGGGTAACACGAACGTTGGAGTCTGGTGATGCTCATTTGCGTTTCACAGACCATGAGTTGGCGGGCAACGGGCTTATCCGGGTGCTGCCGCTGGCAACCCCTCTCGGTTATCGTTGTGATGAGGAGGGTTACATCCTCAACAGCAATCCCATGACCTGGCATGCGGTGCGGGAAGTTTGCTATCGCCAGCTTGGCTTGAGCGATGGGACGGCAACGAAAGCGATGCGAAAGAGCGCACCCATGCAGCCCTGCCGGGTATTGCTGGTGGAGGATAATCCCCTCAACCAGTCGCTGGTGATACGCCAGCTCAGGCAACTTGGGATGAACTGCGATGTGGCAGAGCATGGCCAGCAGGCTCTCGAGATGGTCGCGCAGCATCCCTATGAGCTAGTGCTCTGTGACTGTCAGATGCCGGTGATGGATGGTTACGAGTTCACCCGCAGGATACGGGCTGCAGAGAAAGGCGAGCGGCAGCTGATCATCGCCATGACGGCCAATGTGTTACCAGAGCAGGCTCAGCGCTGTTTTGCCGCGGGCATGGACGATCTGTTGGGCAAACCGGTGCTGCTGGATACTCTGCGCCAGATGTTGCAGAAGTGGCGAATCTTACCCGCGCCAACCTTGATTGATATTGCGGCCATGGAGGCATTTTTTGGTCATGGTGACAAGTTGCAGCAGATGTTTCCGCTTTTTCGCCAGGAGCTTGAACAGTCGATGGTGCAGGAGCCACTTGATGACAGTGCATTGGCCAATTGGGTGCATCGTCAGGCGGGGACCATCAGCATGATGATGGCGCCGGAATTGGCTGAACAGGCATGGCGATTGGAAGAAAAAATCCGTCAGTTTGGATCGCCAGCTTGTACCGATGAGCTGACACGCTTTCGTACCCAATTACAGCAAATCATCGATGAATTGACGTTATTGAGCGAAAGAGAGGGGCATTCAGTTATCGAGGGAGAGCTGGAGTAAGGGGAACTGTTCGCTCATAAGATTGCGGGGGCTGTGGCCATTGCCTGCGCTGGCCAGCCATTCCCTGCGCTGGCCAGCCATTCCCAATCCAGTTTTGGCGAGCCCGCTTTGAAGCGTTGATAGGCAACGCCCTGATGAATGGTCAGAAAGAGGGTCGTGGGGAGTCCCAGCTTGTTGCTGTAGCGCACCATCAGATCACCCTGATAGTCGTTGCTGATTCTGACTTTGAGCGCCTGCAATGTCAGACCGGTGGCGTGACCATGCTCGTCCCAGACTTCAAACATGATGTGAACACTCTGATGTCGATGATGCCACGATGAGCAAGATGGGATGCAATTGCAACTGTCAGATCTGACAATGCCGAAAAAGTGTGGGGGGGATAGCAGAAAGCGAAAACCCGGCGCGAGGCCGGGTTTTCTTGAATGATGGTGGAGGGAGAAGGATTCGAACCTTCGAAGGCAGAGCCGTCAGATTTACAGTCTGATCCCTTTGGCCGCTCGGGAACCCCTCCACAGGGGCAAAGCAAATTGTATTCAGCCATTGCAATCAGGGAAATGGTGGAGGGAGAAGGATTCGAACCTTCGAAGGCAGAGCCGTCAGATTTACAGTCTGATCCCTTTGGCCGCTCGGGAACCCCTCCACGGGGTATTTCCTGATTGTCACTACTTTGCACTTGAATGGTGGAGGGAGAAGGATTCGAACCTTCGAAGGCAGAGCCGTCAGATTTACAGTCTGATCCCTTTGGCCGCTCGGGAACCCCTCCCCAAGTGCGAGGCGCATACTATCAGATCCAGAGGCTTTGTGAACCCCTTGATCAGGCATCTGGCAGTAAAAAATGACTGTTCGTCGATTTTTTGATACATCCAGCTCAAAATTCAAGCTTATCAGCAAGTTGTGCGCTGCTTTTCTGCACAAAACAGCATCTGTGCAATTTGACGATCGTGGCGAATACAAGAGAGATAGCAGAAGACCGCCAGTGTCGGCGGTCTTCTCGGGCATCACATCTAGCGCTGGAACGGGTAGACCGAACCCAGTTTCAGGATCTGGGTCAGCTCGTCCAGCGCGCTGCGGGACTCCTGCACCAGTGCCGGATCCCGCAGGTCACCGAGGGTCAGCCGGTCACGGTAGTGGCGATCCACCCAGCCATCGAGGCGGGCAAACTGGCTGTCGTTGATGAGGCAGGCCGGATTGACCGCTGCGAGTTCCTGATCGTTCATGGCAACCCGCAGTCGCAGGCAGGCCGGGCCGCCACCATTGCGCATGCTCTGTTTCACATCCATATAGTGCACCGCCTTGATCGGGGTCTCCTGCGTCAGCAGCTTGTTCAGGTACGCTGACACTGCCGGATTATCGCGGCACTCGGTGGGGGCGATGATGGCCATCTCACCGCTCGGCAGGGTGAGGATCTGGGTGTTGAACAGGTAGGATTTCACCGCATCCAGCACGGATACCTCGGCGGTCGGCACTTCGATAAAGTGCAAATCCCCCTCGCCAAACTTGCCGCGGATTTCGGTCAGCACCGCTTCGGTGTTGAGGAATGCTTGTTGGTGGAAGAAGAGCAGGTTCTGGTTGCCCACCGCGATCACGTCGTTGTGGAATACTCCCTGATCGATCACCTCCGGATTTTGCTGAATAAACACCACGTTCTCCTCGCCAAGGCCATGAAGGCGGGCGATGGCCTGGCTTGCCTCTAGGGTCTGGCGGGCCGGATAGCGCTTCGGCGCCGGGCGGGAGTAGTCAAAGGCACTGCGGCCATAGACAAACAGCTCGACCCCTGCCTCGCCATAGGCGCGGCAGAGGCGGGTGTGGTTGGCTGCCCCCTCGTCGCCGAAGTGGTCATTCTCCGGCAGATGGAGGTGGTGGCTGAAGTGGCGATCATTGTTGAACACGGCTCGCAGGATACGGCCCGTGACGTCGGGCTCCAGAGAGCGGTGAAACTTGTTGGTCAGGTTGGCGGGGGTGAAGTGAATGCGGCCATCCTGGGTATCGGCACTGGGAGAGACGGTGGCGGCATTGGCTGTCCACATGCTGGAGGCCGAATAGCAGGCAGCCAGTACGGCGGGAGCCTGTTTGGCGGCCTGTTCCAGCACTCTGGCATCGTTGCCGGTGAAGCCGAGGCGGCGCAGGGTGGCGAGGTCGGGACGCTCTTGTGGCGCCAGTACCCCCTGGGTCATGCCAAGCTCGGTCAGCGCCTTCATCTTGCGCAGCCCCTGTTTGGCGGCCTCTTTCGGATTGGAAGCCTCATGGGCATTGCTCTGGGAGGCAACGTTGCCGTAGGAGAGGCCAGCATAGTTATGAGTCGGGCCGACCAGACCGTCGAAATTGACCTCGAAGTGCTTCATTGAGTACATCCTTTCGATTTTTATGATGGGTAGCGGTTCCTTCCGCGCACAATGCGTCGGGGTTAGGCCATTATAAAGAGATTTTATGTTTTTGTAACAAGCCGGTAACCAGCAGACGTTTTTATGTCGTTTCAGATATAAAAAGAGGGGCGGTATGGCAGAAAATTGAAAAAGCGGTTGCGTCCGGCCTGTTGCCTTCGCATTAATAAATAAAGAAGCAATAAAAGAAGCCGTGTGGTTCGGGCTGGTCAGGCAAATTTGCTCACAAGATTGCTTTTTCGCGCCAAATCTCTTATACAGCCCCACAAAACCGCACACCAACCCCGTCGGGTGCAATGAGGATAATAGTTACAGCATGGGCAAATCACTGGTCATAGTGGAGTCTCCGGCCAAGGCCAAGACGATCAACAAATATCTGGGCAAGGACTACGTGGTGAAATCCAGCGTTGGTCATGTTCGCGATCTGCCCACCAGCGGCAGCGCCAGCACCGAGCCCAAGAAACCTGTCATTCGCGGCATCAAGTTGAGCGAATCCGAGAAGGCTGCCAAGGATCGCAAGGCCCTGTTTGCCCGGATGGGTATCAATCCGACCGCTGGCTGGAAGGCTAACTACCAGATTTTGCCCGGCAAGGAGAAGGTGGTCAGCGAGTTGCAAAGTCTGGCCGAGAAAGCCGACACCATCTATCTCGCAACCGACTTGGATAGAGAAGGAGAGGCGATCGCCTGGCACCTGCGCGAGATCATCGGTGGCGACGACAGCCGCTACAAGCGCGTGGTGTTTAACGAAATCACCAAGAGCGCCATCAAGGAGGCGTTCGCCCAGCCGTCCGAACTCAATATTGACCGCGTCAATGCCCAGCAGGCCCGTCGTTTCCTCGACCGCGTAGTGGGTTACATGGTCTCCCCACTGCTGTGGAAGAAACTGGCCCGCGGTCTCTCCGCCGGTCGGGTGCAGTCCGTTGCGGTGCGTCTCATCGTCGATAAAGAGCGCGAAATCAAGGCGTTCGTTCCGGTCGAGTTCTGGGATCTCAATGCCGACCTGCTGACTGCCGACAAGAGCGATCTGCGGATGGAAGTGGTCAGCCGCAACGGGGCTGACTTCAAGCCGGTGACCCAGGCCGAGACCTTTGCCGCTGTCGCAGCCCTGGAAGGGGTCGACTACAAGGTGGTGAACCGGGAAGACAAGCCGACCGGCTCCAAACCGTCCGCGCCGTTTATCACCTCCACCCTGCAGCAGGCGGCCTCTACCCGTCTGAGCTTCGGGGTCAAGAAGACCATGATGATGGCCCAGCGTCTCTATGAAGCGGGTTACATCACCTATATGCGTACCGATTCCACCAACCTCAGCAAAGAGGCGGTTGAGGCGGTGCGTGAATATATCGGCGAGCAGTATGGCGCGGCCTATCTGCCAGCCGAGCCGAATTTGTATGGCGCCAAGGCCAATGCCCAGGAAGCGCACGAAGCGATCCGTCCCTCCAACGTACAGGTGACTGCCGAGATGCTGGAAGGGATGGAGCCGGATGCCATGCGTCTGTACGATCTCATCTGGCGTCAGTTCGTTGCTTGCCAGATGACCCCGGCTCAATACGACGCCTCCACTCTGACCGTCAAGGCGGGTGAGTTCGAGCTCAAGGCCCGTGGCCGTACCCTGCGCTTCGCCGGTTGGACCAAGGCACTACCGCCTATGGGTCGCAAGGGCGAAGATAGCCAGCTGCCTGCGGTGACCGTTGGCGAGGTGCTGAAACTGGTCAAGCTGGATCCGCGCCAGCACTTCACCAAGCCGCCTGCCCGTTTCACCGAAGCGGCGCTGGTGCGCGAGCTGGAAAAACGCGGCATCGGCCGTCCGTCTACCTACGCCTCCATCATCTCCACCATCGTCGATCGCGGCTATGTGCGGGTCGAGAGCCGCCGTTTCTTCGCCGAGAAGATGGGCGAGATTGTCACCGATCGTCTGGTGGAGAACTTCGTCGAGCTGATGAACTACGAGTTCACCGCCAAGATGGAAGACAAGCTCGATGGCATCGCCGAAGGGAGCCTTGAGTGGAAGAAGGTGCTGGACGCCTTCTACGCCGAGTTTACCCAGGAGCTGGAGAAGGCTGACAAGGCGCCCGAAGAGGGCGGCATGCGTGCCAACCAGATGGTGATGACCGACATCGACTGCCCGGATTGCGGCCGCAAGATGGGGATTCGTACCGCCACCACCGGCGTGTTCCTCGGCTGCTCCGGTTATGCTTTGCCGCCCAAAGAGCGCTGCAAGAAGACCATCAACCTGGTCTCTGCCGACGAATTTGTCTCCGCCACTGACGGTGAAGAGGCGGAAACCGAAGCGCTGCGCGCCAAGCACCGCTGCGGTGTCTGTGGCACTGCGATGGATGCCTACATCATCGATGACAGCCGCAAGCTGCACGTCTGTGGTCGCAACCCGGACTGCGATGGCTACGAGATCGAGAAGGGCCAGTTCAAGCTCAAGGGCTACGAAGGGCCGAGCATCGAGTGCGACCGTTGCGGAGCCGAGATGCAGCTCAAGAACGGCCGTTTCGGCAAGTACATGGGCTGCACCAACGAGACCTGCAAGAACACCCGCAAGATCCTGAAAAACGGCGACATCGCGCCGCCGAAGGAGGATCCGGTGCCGCTGCCGGAACTCAAGTGCACCCAGTCCGATGCTCACTTTGTGCTGCGCGACGGGGCTGCTGGTCTGTTCCTGGCGGCCAGCAACTTCCCCAAATCCCGCGAGACCCGCGCGCCGCTGGTGGAAGAGCTCAAGCGCTTCAAGGATCGCATCTCCGCCAAGCACAAGTATCTGGCCGGTGCCCCGCTCACCGATCCGGACGGCAACCCCGCCATCGTGCGCTTCAGTCGCAAGACCAAGGAGCAGTACGTGATGAGCGAGGTCAACGGCAAGGCGACCGGTTGGACCGCTCACTACGACAACGGTACCTGGCAAGAGAGTTTGCCAAAGGCTAAAAAAGCGTGATGAAAAGAGGCCCCGACAAGGGGCCTCTTTGCTTATGGATAGCGGTATACTGAGACAGCTGCAAGGAGTGCAGCAGTCGTCAATCGCGAAGTAGACAAGGAGGTTGAGATGGAGATTAACGAGATCCGGCCAGGCATGAGCTGCATGACCCGGGAAGGGGCGGCCTATGTGCTGGAGGTTGACCGGCAGAGCCTGCTGGTGCTGCTGCAGCGAGCGGATGAGACCATACCGGTGCAGGTGCGCAGCGACGAGATCCTGGCGCCGCTGGAGTGATCCGGCTGTGCTCTCCTCAAAACGGCAGTAGAAAAAGCAGCTCGGCCAGATCGGGCTGCCATTGCCACTCCTTCATTCTGACCCTTCCACCAATCACGGGCACGCCCTCTTCCTGCAGCAATCCCGCCTGTCTGTCGAAGTCAGCCGACCCTTTCGGTAACGAGATGGTGCCCGCTGCGCCCAGCACCCGATGCCACGGCAGTACCTTGTCGGTTTCCCGCAGCACCTTGCCCACCAGTCTTGCCCGTCCGGGCAGCCCCGCCAGATCGGCCACCTGACCGTAACTGACCACCCGGCCTGCCGGGATCAGGGCGATGATCGCTTCGATACGGGCTGTTTTGTTCAATGGGGATGGACTTGGTTCAATGCTCATAGACCCGATTCGTCAAAAACAACAGAAGCGCCATTGTGGCGCTTCTGTCATGGGGCTGGCAATGATTCAGCCGAAGGTCTGGCTAAGCCCCTTCAGTTGCTTGGCCCGTTCCAGCAGAGCCTGACTTGAGTGATCGACATCCAGCATCTTCTGACTGTTGGCGTGGGAGTACTCGGAGATCTGGTGGATGCTGCGGCTGATCTCCTCCACGACCGCTTGTTGCTGCTCAGCAGCGGTGGCGATCTGAGTGGAGTGTTCGGTGACCAGCTCTATCTCTGCCAGCACGGTATGGAGGCTGCTGGCGCCCTGGCGGGTCATCTCGGCACATGCGCGGGTCTGTTGCAGGTTCTCCTGCATCATCCCCTTCCAACGTCCCAGCGTGTGCTGGATCTGCTTGATGCTGCCCTGGATCTGCTCGGTCGCTTTGTGGGTGCGGGTCGATAGAGTACGCACCTCGTCTGCGACCACTGCAAAACCACGGCCCTGCTCCCCGGCGCGAGCCGCTTCGATGGCAGCGTTGAGGGCCAGCAGGTTAGTCTGCTCGGCGATGCCCTGGATCTCGCCCATGACACTGCCAATCCGTTCGGATTCACTGGCGAGCTCTACCGCCGAGTTGAACGCCAGCTCAGCCTGTTTGGCGAGCTGTTCGATCTGTTGCTCGGTTTGGTTCAACTGCTGGTTGGTTTGTTCACAACGATTGCGAGCTTCGTTGACCTGACCGTTGGAGTCTTGAATGTTGCGGGCGATCTCGTGAGCTGTGTTGGCCATTTGAGTCATCGCTGTAGCCATCTGCTGGGTCTGGGCATCTTGCTCGTTGATATCGAGACAGGCTTGATGAGAGGCCTGCTTCAGATTGATGGCCAGGGTTTGCAGAGGTGCCGTGGCATCGTTGATCCGCCCCAACACGGTTCGTATGCGGGCCTGCAGCATCTTGATATGAAAATCGGCAATGGCGCCGGGGTTGTCACCGGAGTAGACCAGCCGGGTCAGACTGTCATATTCACGGCCCAGTTGCTGCAGATAGTGGGGCAGGGCAAAGATCTCGCGCCAGTAGGCTCCGCCAAGAAGCAACAGGGGCAGCAGCATCATCAGGACGGTTATGGCCCCTTGGCTGGCGAAGGCCCAGCCCATCATGCCGAGCAGCAGCAGGGTAATGGCCGGGGTGCGCACTCTGGCAAGAGAGGGAAGGTTGCTGCTGTTGCCGCGCTCGGCCTTGAGCAGGGCTTGGTAGGTCTGAGCGGCGATGCGCTTGAATTGGGGCTCGGGCTTGCAGCGTACCGACTGGTAGCCGCTGATCCTGTTGCCTTCATAGATGGGGGTCACATAGGCATCTACCCAGTAGTAACGACCATCCTTGCAGCGATTTTTGACGATGCCGCGCCAGGGTTTGCCCTCCTTGAGGCGGGCCCAGAGATCGGCGAAGGCGGCCTTGGGCATGTCGGGGTGGCGTACCAGATTGTGGTTGTGACCGACCAGCTCGTCGGCGCTATAGCCGGCGATGGTGCAAAAAGCCGGATTGGCGTAGGTGATCACCCCGCGCAGGTCAGTGGTGGAGACCAGTTGTACGTCGGCAGGAAACTCCACTTCGCTGTCCAGGGTATGGACGTCTCTGCGGGTCATAGGAATACGCTCCGATGTTCTTGTTGATAATGTTGTCGTTGTTATTGTGGCAGATCTAGAGGTGGCCGCAGGCTCGCGCCAGCAGGAGGCAGATCAGCTTCGTTGGGGGCTGGATTTTGCCAATAATGGCGGATGAATGGTAGGGGGGAAGTTGATGTTTTGTTGGCTAATCGTAAAAAAGGCGGCCGATTGGCCGCCAAAGTAGAGACAACATTACCTCTGTGGCATCCGGTAGCGCACCTGCAACTGATCGAGGATCTGCAGCTGACCCGGCAGGCGGGCGGCGAAGTGCTCCCAGCCCTTGTGGGCGGGATCGCTCCAGGCCACCTCGGCCGTGGCCAGCATACGCGGGAACAACATGTAGTCGAGACGATCACGGCTGGTGATCAATTCTGACCACAAGGGGCTCAGCACCCCGAGGATGTTATCGTTGGCATGGAAATCGGCTGGGGCAGGGTCACACGAGTAGATCTGCTCCAGATTGAGGGTACCCGCCCAGTAGAGGCCGGGTTCATGAATATCGGCGCTCCAGGCGAGATCCAGATAGAGGAACTGGGCGGGCGCCATTACCACTGGATAACCGGCTGCGGCAGCATCCAGCCCCGCCTGAAAGCTGGTCCAGGCACAGATGGCCGCTTTGCGGCTCACCTTGTCGCCATGCAGGATCTCCTCCCAGCCGATCATCTGTTTGCCTCTGGCGGCCAGATAGCGCTGGCAATGGCGCAGCAGATGGCCCTGCAGCTCACGGCAGTCGGCGTAGCCCTGCTCGGTCATCAGCTGCTGGCAAGTGGGGCTGTCGGTCCAGACCCCGGTCGGCACCTCGTCACCCCCCATGTGGATCTGCGGGCCGGGGAAGAGCTCGCATACCTCGTCCAGCACGGCCTCCAGAAAGCGGTAGGTGCCGGGCAGGGCGGGGTTGAGCACGTTGTCATCGAAATGCTGAACCGAGCGGTAGCGGGAGTGATCCGCCGTTTCGATCAGCAGCTCGGGCAGCGCCTTGATGGCGGCGTGGCAATGGCCCGGAATGTCGATCTCGGGAATGACGGTGATGCCGAGCTCACTGGCATAGCTCACCAGCTCCTTCACCTCGCTCTGGGTGTAGTAGCCGCCATAGGGTTCGGCACCGCCGCTGAGCTGGGGGCCGATCGCCAGATCGTGGCCGCGCCAGGCACCCACGTCGGTCAGCTCTGGGAAGACTTTTATCTCGAGCCGCCACCCCTCGTCATCGGTCAGATGCCAGTGGAAGCGGTTGAACTTGTAGAGGCTCATCAGTTTGAGCAGACGCTTGATGGTGGCCGGGGTGTGGAAGTGGCGGGCGCAGTCGAGAAAAATGCCGCGAAAGCCAAAGCGCGGGGCATCCTCCAGCGTGACGCAGGGCAGGCTCTCCCCATGTTGCAGATACCACTGGGCTAGCGTCACCAGCCCATGGCGCCAGCCCGTTTCGTCGGCGGCGGCAATCACCACCTCCTGCGGCGTGATGGTGAGTTGGTAGGCTTCGGGTGCCAGTTTGGCCTCGGTCAGCCGGATTTCAGCGTCGTGATCCTGCTCCAGCGCCAGCGACGTCAGCTCGTTGAAGTGGGCCAGCAGTTTCGGCACATCGCGGGGAGCGCTGACATGAGCCCGCTCGGCCAGCCGGAAGTTCCCCTCCAGCTGCACCAGATGGGCCGGTTGCGGCACTATGCCGGGCAGGGACTCGACATCCGGCAGGTCGGGGCGGGTTACCGGCGGGTTCTCCAGTCCGAGATCCTGAGCTGCCAGCGTCACCGGCAGCAGTTGGGCACCCGTGGTCGCCTCCGGCAAGCTGAGGAAAAAGCCCTGCGGCATGTCGGAGAGCTTCTTGATGGGCGTCTGGCGGCAGCAAAAGCGCAGCTCGCAGCTGTCAGCGTTCGGGACAATCACCTTGTAGCTGCCGCTCTGGCGCTCCAGCTCGCCCCCTTGCAAGGAGTCGGGGTCGATATGGCGAGCCAGACAGAAGTGCAGCTTCCACCGGGTATCCGGCATGCGGGATAGGGTGAAGGTGAACCAGACATCCTCGCCGTCACGTCGGGCGACCTGGGTGTGGATCAGGGGTGTAGACATGGAAAATCCTCTGATTGGGCAAACAGGATGGCGCCATCGAGCGCATCTGCCTGGGGGGGGATCAGGTTGAGCTGGCCGAGACGGGGAGCGAGGCGGGTGCCAATCCCCCCCAGCAGGGCGATCTGTCTGGCACCGAGCTGGGTCATTCCCTCCAGCAGGATCCGCAGCTGTTCGCAGGTTTCGTCCAGCAGCTGGTTGGCGAGCTCGTCGCCATCGCTGGCGGCATCGAATACCCAGGGGGCAAAGTGGCCATAGTCCGCCGGAATGGCGCGGGCGGCCCAGCGTACCACCTCGGCCTGATCCCGCTTGAAGCGGTCCATCAGGCGGATGGCGAGGGTGCTGGGGGGCAGAATGCCGTCGTGGCAGAGCAGGGATTGCTGGATGGCGCGCAGCCCCAGCCAGGCGCCGCTGCCTATGTCTGAAATGGGGAAGCCGCGGCCGGAGCAGGTGCGGATCTGCCCCTCCTGATAGACCAGCCCCACCGAGCCGGTACCTGCGATCAGAATGGCACCCTCACGGCCGCCAAAGGCGCCGAGGCAGGCACCGAAGGCATCAGAGGTGAGCCTGACGCTGGCAAAGGGGAAGGGCATCTCGAGCAGGGCGTGATAGCAGTCGGCCAGCTCGGCAGAGGCGAGCGCCAGTCCGACCCCCATCTGCTGTTCACTCTCGATGTCGAGCCCGGCGGCAAGGCGGGCGCTGGCGATGGCGGCCAGCACATTGGCGTGGGCATGGGGAATGCCCAGCTCCAGATTGGAGCCGGCCGCGCGCCCCTCGCCGAGCAGCTTGCCCGCCCGATCCCGAATGCGGGCGCGGGTGTGGGTGCCACCGCCATCGACCCCGACCCAGTACTCAATCATGGCGACCTCCTGCGGCATTTTGCCAGCTGATGGCCAGGGTAAACCAGGCGGCGTGGGGGATCCACTGCTCGCCCCAGCGCCAGTTCTGATCCAGCCGTTCCCTGTACTCCTCCGGAATAAAGGCCACCTCATTTTCGTCATCAAACCCTGAGGTGATGCCGTTGCAGATGCCCCCTTGCGCATTGGGATACCCGGCGGTATAGGCGGGATTGTTGATGCCGTGGCCCGCCAGCATGCAGGCGTTGAAGGGGTTTTGCCCGAGGATCCAGTCGAGTTGGCGCTGGCCATAAGTGAGCAGCGGCTGGCTCTGGCGGGGGAAGTGGCGGGCGCCAGCAAAGGCCATGGTCGCCAGAGATGCGAGGCGGGCGTTCTCCCCCTGCCACCAGTAACCGGATTCGTTGTTGTGGGGCATAAAGAAGCTGACGCGCGGCGCTTCATCCACCCCTTTGACATATTGGCGGGCGAGGGAGAAGGGGTTGCCCGCGCGGGCGCAGAGCGCCAGCTCGGCGGCCAGCGCCTGCTCCACCACGGTTTGTACCCTGGCCTTGTATTCCTGATCCGGCTCTACGCCCAGATATTCCAGCAGCGCCAGTACCGGCAGACCCGCCTCAGCGGCGTGGTAGTAGGGGCGCGAGCCATCCTCGTTGGCCGACCAGTAGTGACCCAGCTCAGGATGAGGGCGCTGGCGGGCACAGAGCTTGCTGGCACGGACTCTCGCTTCATTCAGCCACTCGTTGCCGAAGGTGCGGGTCAGCTCCACCGCTGCCAGCAGGGCGCAGTAGTCGTCGATGATGTTCTCGATCCCGTCATCCAGATAGGAGAGGTTGTGTTCACGCAGATGCAGGTAGCCGCGTTTGGCGGCCTCGGCGTAGCGGCTGGCATCGAAGTTGCCGCTGACGCTCTCGCGGGCGGCGCGGGCCAGCGCGGCGATAGCCATGCCGCCCCCTTGGCGAAAACCCGCCTGCCAGTTGGCGGACTTGAGCCCCTGCTGGGTGGCATAGGCGCACAGCTCGCGCTGGGCAGGGTCCTTGCTCCACTTGTCGAACAGGGTTATGTAGAAGAAGCCCGACTCATCCTGCATCCGGCAGAGGAAATCGGCGCCGTGCAGCGCCTCGTCATTGAGCCGCTTGCAGAGGTTCACCCCGTCGATATCGCGGCGCGGGGCCAGCAGTTCCCGGCACTTGAGCAGGGCCCACACCACCATGGGGGTCTGCTGGGGGTTGAGGTAGTTGGCGTAGGAGAGGTGGCTCAGGTACTTGCTCATGTCGCCGCTGGCATCGAACCAACCGCCGTGTACATCTTTGTGCTGGTCGGTGCCAAACAGGCGGGCGTTGCGGTCGGCCCGATCGAAGGTGCCGCTGGCGCGCTGCCCCTTGAAGTAGTGAATGACATCGGAGAGGCAGCGGCTGGCCAGCAGATCCTGGCCGATGGCAAAGCGGGTGGAGCGGACTATGCGCTGCTCTGTAGCGGCTGCGCCTATGGGGACAGTGATCGCCTCCAGCCGATAGTGGCCGGGCTCCTTGAAGGCGGAGAAGTCGGCACGCCAGTAAGCGCGGCCCTGCCAGCCGGGGACGCTGCCAGCCGGTTGCAGCGGGGTTTCAAACAGGATCTGGCCATCATCAAGGCGTTGCAGCCTGACATAGCCGCCGAGATCAGGGGCGGGGGAGGTTTGCAACAGGGCGACCTTGTGTCCGTCGCACTCGTAGCCCACCTGATTGATCAAGAGTTCCATCAAGGTATTACTCCTGTGGTTCACCGCCGGGCGGTGAGGCACATCACGGGGCTGTGGCCGCCCCGTATCGAGGCATGGCCGGACAGGGTTGTCCGGCCGGTATCGGGTTCACCTTCACTCGTAGAGGTAGCAGCGCACGAAGTGGTTGTCGGCAAGCTTGGTGATAGGGGGGAGCGCCTCCTTGCAGCGGGGCATTGCCTGATTGCAGCGCCCGGCAAAGGGGCAACCGCAGGACTCCGGCGTCCAGAGCGGGATCTCCCCCTTGCGGCCGCCCTCAAGCTCGGCGTGGATGCTCTTCTCCGGATCGGGCACCGCCGAGATGAGCAGCTGGGTGTAGGGGTGCTGCGGGTGGTGCAGGATCTCGTCCACCTCGCCCCACTCCACCATGTGACCCACATACATGACTGCCAGATCTTCCGCCACATAGCGGGCGGTGGCGATGTCGTGGGTGATGTAGAGCATGGAGACGCCGAGCTCGTTCTTCATCTGCTCCATCAGGTTGAGGATGCCGATACGAATGGAGACGTCGAGCATGGAAGTCGGCTCGTCCGCCAGCACCACTTCAGCCTCCACCGCCAGATTGCGGGCGATGTTGACCCGTTGGCGCTGGCCGCCGGAGAGCTGGTGCGGATATTTGGCTGCGGTGGCCTTGGCGGGGGTCAGGCCGACCTTCTCCAGCAGGGCGTGGACCATGTCGGGCAAGTCTTTCTTGTCGATCACCTTGCTGTGCAGCAGCAGGGGGCGGGCGATGTGGTGATAGATGGTGTGGGTCGGGTTCAATGAACCGAACGGATCTTGCCACACCATCTGCACGCTCTGGCGATAGTCCAGCAGGGCGGTGCCCTTGTTGAACTCCTCCAGATCGTGGCCGCGATAGAGAATGCGCCCGGCACTGAGTTTGTACATCTTGGCGATGATCTTGGCGATGGTACTCTTGCCGGAGCCCGACTCCCCGACCACCGCCAGGGCGCGGCCCCGGTGCAGGTTGAAGGTGATGTCGGAGAGTGCCCGCATCTTGCCACTCTTGATGGCATTGGAGTTGATGGGGAAGTCCTTGTAGAGGTGCTGGACTTCGATGATGGGTGCATCGGTTTTGGCGATTTGCATGACAGACATCCTTAACAGCCAGCGGCCTTGTCCAGATAGATCACGGAATCTTGTTGCAGTCCCTGCTCCTCATAGAGGTGGCAGGCGGTCTGTTGCCCGGGGCGGATCTCGGCCAATCTGGTGTACTCCTGACGGCAGCGATCGTGCACCTTGCCGCAGCGGGCCTGAAAGCGGCAGCCGACCGGCACCTCCAGCAGGTTGAGCGGTGTGCCCGGGATCCCTTCCAGTACCTTCTTCGGCCCGTGCAGGGGCGGGAAGGAGTTGCCGAGCCCTCTGGTATAGGGGTGTAGCGGCGCGGTCAGGATTGCCTTGGAAGGAGCCACCTCCACCAGCTCACCGGCATACATGATGCCGATGCGATCGCAGAATTCCACCATCAGGGAGAGGTCGTGGGTGATGAACAGAATGGAGAAGTTGAACTTCTCTTTCAGGGCATAGACCTTCTGCAGGATCTCCCGCTGTACCACCACATCGAGTGCCGTGGTTGGCTCATCCATGATGAGCAGCTCGGGGTTGAGCGCCATGGCGATGGCAATCACCAGCCGCTGGCGCATGCCGCCGGAGAACTGGTGCGGGTAGTCCTTGAGCCGGCTCGGGTGGATATCGACAATGGTGAGCAGCTCCTGGGCGCGCTTGATCGCCTCGTAACGGGTCATGCCGGGGTTGTGGGCCAGCAGCACGTCGCAGAACTGCTCCTCCATCCGCAGTACAGGGTTCAGGGCGTTCATGGCGGACTGGAACACCACCGACACCTGTTGCCAGCGATAGGAGCGCAGCCGCTCGTCGTTGTAATGGAGGATGTTCTCCCCCTTGAACAGGATCTCGCCACCGCTGATGTAGGCGGGCGGCTTGTGCAGCCGGGCCACCGAGAAGGCGACGGTGGATTTGCCGCAGCCCGACTCACCGGCGAGACCGAAGATCTCGCCCTGTCTGATATCGAAGCTCACCGAGTTGACGGCGCGCACGTCGCCATTTTCGGTAATGTAGTCGACGCAAAGATTGCGTACTGACAGCAGGGGATGCTTGTTCATGCTGTCTTCTCCTGTGCGGCAGAGAGTGGTGTGGCGACCGGGGTGGCAAGTTTCTTCCAGCGGCTCAGCCCTTTGTGGGAGCGCAGCTGCGGGTTGGCAATCTCGTCGATGGCGAAGTTGAGCAGAGCCAGACCGGCACCCAGGGTGGCGATGGCAAAGCAGGGGGCCAGGATCTCCCACCAGGCGCCGACCAGAATGGCGCTGGAAGTCTGGGCGTTGTAGAGCATGATGCCCCAGCTCACCACGGTCGGGTCGCCAAGCCCCAGGAACTCCAGGGTCGCTTCGGTGACGATGGCGTAGATGATGGAACCGATAAAGCTCACCCCGATGATGGAGATGAGGTTGGGCAGGATCTCCACCAGAATGATGCGCCAGGCCGGCTCGCCCAGCACTTCGGCGGCGATGACGAACTCTTTCTCGCGCAGGGCCAGGGTCTGGGCCCGGATGACCCGCGCGCCATAGGCCCACGAGGTCAACCCTATTATCACGGCAATTACCGCCGGTGACGCCTCCCCGATAAAGCTCGCCAGCACCAGTAGCAAGGGGAGGTTGGGGATCACCAGCACCACGTTCATCAGGAAGGTGAGGCACTCATCCACCAGACCGCCGAAGTAACCGGCGGTGATGCCGATGGCGACGGCCAGGGTGCAGACCAGCAGGCCTGCGCTGAAGCCCACCAGCAGCGAAATACGGGCGCCGTTGGTGAACTGGGCCCAGATGTCGTGGCCCATGCGGGTTGAACCCATCACGAACTCGGCACTGGGCGGCTGGTGCGGGCGAGCCACCCGTTTGGTCGGCTCGTTGCTGGCCAGAATGGGGGCAAAGAGGGCCATCAGTACGAAGGCAACCACGATGGCGAGGCCACAGGCAGCCTTCTTGTTGCCCAGCAGGATTTTGAGAATGGTCGGCATACGCATCTTATTTGCCTCCTGTACGCAGACGGGGATCCAGGAAGACGTAGAGCACGTCGGCCAGGAAGTTGAAGCTGAGCATGGTGATGGTCATGATGAGCAGCTGCCCCTGGATGAGGGGGTAGTCGCGGGCCAGAATGCCCTGATAGAGGGTCAGGCCCAGGCCCGGGTAGTTGAAGATCACTTCGGTGATGAGAGAGCCACCGATAACGAAACCGAGCGCCATGGAGAGGGCGGTGACGCTGGGCAGAATGGCGTTGCGGGCGCCGTAGTTGAAAATCACCCGGTTGCTGGAGAGCCCCTTGGCCTTGGCCATGGTGATGTAATCCTCGCCCAGCAGGTTGATCATGTTGTTGCGCATGGTGATAAGAAAGCCCCCCACCTGCACCACGGCCAGGGTCAGCACCGGCATGATGGCGTGGGTCATGATGCTCTTGATGTGCTCCCAGCCCCAGTCAGCCTTGATCTCCGGGCTGTAGGCGTAGCCGATGGGCAGCCACTCGAGGCTGACCCCGAACAGGAATAGGGCGAGCAGGGAGACCACCACCGGCGGAATGGCCTGCATCACCAGGGTGAGCGGGGAGAGAATGCTGTCCATCCGGCCGCCGCGATACCAGGCGGCGAAGATGCCAACGATGGAACCTATGGAGAAGCTAAGGATGGTGGAGGTGCCGACCAGAAACAGGGTCCAGCCGATGGCACGGCCCAGCACGTCAGAGACCTGCTGCGGGTAGAAGCGCACCGAGGTGCCGAGATCCCAGGTGAATACACTCTTCACATAGGTGAGAAACTGGGTGCCGATGGGGCCGTCGACAAAGCCGAAGGTGGCTTTGAGGGCTTCCAGGGCGGCGGGTTCCATCATGGCGCCAGCGCGGGCAAACATCACGGAGACAGGATCCCCTGGCATGGCACGGGGTAACAGGAAGTTGATGGTGGCGGCTACCAGAAAGGCAACCAGGTAGAAGGAAAAGCGTCTCAGTATGAATCCCATGATAGTACCTTTTACTGCAAGTCTGCCCCGCGTCGGGTATAGCTACCCCAACCCCGGCAAAGTCGGGCAAGAAGGGGATTAACGGGGAAGATGGCCCCCCGCAGGGGGCCGGGATTGTTTAGCTGTTTGGCTTGAGGGACAACACGTGCAGCAGACGCTCAGGGGTGTCCGGGTGGAGCTGAGGTTTGGCTACCGGGTTATCAGCACTGAACCAGCCGTTGAAGCGCTTGGTGCTGTACTCGTACCAGGTCGGGTTGTTGAAGACCGGAATGATGGTCTGGTTGGCTCCAACACGATCCTGGATGGCGAACATGATCTCCTTCTGCTTGGCCGCATCGGCGGTCTGGGTGAAGTCATCGATCAGCTTGTCGAGCTCGGGATCCTTGTAACGGGGCGCGGCGAAGCGGTTGCCACGGTCACCCATGTTGCGGGAGTGGAACGCGGTCTCGAAGTACTTGTGCGGGTTGGCACCGGCAAAGTAACCCTGCAGGGCGACATCGAAGTCACCGGTGATCAGGTTCTCGGTCCAGACGGTCGCTTCCGGGGTCGCGGTCTTGGCGTTCAGGCCCAGCGCCTGCAGCCCTTCTACACCGATCTGAACTGTGTTGACCCAGTCGGTCCAGCCGTTCGGTACCAATACCTTGAACTCGATCTTTTTGCAGCTCGGAGTGTCGAGGAACTTGTCGCCGTCACAATCCTTGTAGCCTGCCTCTTTCAGTAGTGCCTTGGCCCCTTCCAGATCGAACTTGTTGTACTTGCCGTACTTCTTGTCCACTTCCGGGTTGTTCCAGGAGTCAAAGGCTTTGCCCAGACCTGACGGGTACTCGTTGACGGTGGGGTAGCCGTAGCCCGCGATATCCACCATGGACTGGCGGTCCATCGCCATGGAGAAGGCGCGGCGGAAGTTGATGTCGTTGAAGGCTTCGTTATTGCCCGGGTTCTTGGTCTGGAAGTTGACGTTGAACGCCACGGTACCGGAGGCCGGGAACCAGTATTTGTTGTTCTTCGGATCGTTGCCGACGTAGAGGCGCTCGATATCCGGCACGAAGGAGCCGAACCAGTCGATGTCACCCTTCATGACAGCCGCCAGCACCTGGTCGTTGGTGGCCATCTGCGGCATGCGGATACAGTCGATGGCGAGGTTGGCGTTATCCCAGTAGTGCGGGTTGCGGCACTGGGTATAGAGCTGGGCGGAGAAGTTGTCCACTTCGGTGAAGGGGCCAGTACCAACCGGCTTGTCGTTGGTGAAGGCAACCGGATCTTTCACCGATTTCCACTGATGCTCCGGCACGATAGGTACCAGCACCAGATCATTCACCACGTTGGTGTTGACCTCGGTCAGGTCGAATTTGACCTTGTTGGGGGCCAGCTTCTCGACGCTCTTGATCTGGGTCCAGATTGAGCGCTCATCCAGCGCCTTGTTGGCCTTGACCAGATTGAAGGAGAAGATGATGTCATCGGCATCAAACGCTTCGCCGTCAGACCACTTCACGCCGTCACGCAGATCGAAGGTGACGGATTTCAGGTCATCGCTGAACGCATAGTTGGTGGCCAGACGATAGACGGGTTTGCCACCCTGCATATCGTTGAAGATCACCAGCGGTTCATAGATGAAGTGACGGGTTGTGTGCAGCAAGCCCGCTTGCAGGAAGGGGTTGAAGTTCTTGACCCAGGCGGTTTCCTGCTGTGCGACCATGGTCAGCACGGTTTTGTTTTCTGCGGCCATGGCGTTACCGGCGGCACCGGCAAGCATCATGGTTCCCAGCATTACAGCGGTAGAGATTTTGGATACTTTGGCAAGCATATGTTTTCCTTTCTTATTTTTTGGCATTCCCGAGGGTTCGCCTTGTTTTGTGTGAGCACCGGTTTCGCATGCTGATGAAATCGGCCCTCTGTGTTGGTCAGGTGTCTAACCTTTGTCGTTCTGTTTTCCAACGCCCTAAGCAAACCAGAATTAACAGGAAAACAACAACTATTGATTTCGTTGTTTTCGTAAAAATTGACGGTGTTACGTCAATCTCGTCAAAATGCTTTTTTATCTGTTTAAAATCAATGGTTTGCGTTATTCGCTCTCGCGTAAAAAGTGGCTGTGAAAATGGCGTATATGACAAATTTGTGAATTGGATCTGCTCTCGGTTTCGGGGTTGTGCGGGGCTTTGTTTTGCATAAAAAGAAACCAGATTGCCAATTGTGATCCGGCGCCCGTTTAGGGCACCGTGTCACGGCTTGCGGTTGGCGAGTTGACGCAGGGTCTGGGCGCTGTGCTGCAACTGCTGGCGCTGGTGGTCATTGAGCGGGCAGTGGCCCAGCACATACTCGGTGGTGGCCACTACCGTCTTCCAGCGTGGCGACTTGGGCAGGGTGTCCAGACTCAGGTATTTGTCGAGGGTGCGGGTCTGCGGGCTGGATCTGTCCATATAGACCCGCCACAGCTTGCTCTTCTCTGCCAGCACGATTTTGCCCTTGCCGGTCCCCTGCTGCCAGGCATCCAGGGTGAGCTGCATGGTCTCTACCAGCGCCCGGCGCAGCGGCTCGTCATCCTGCTGGCGAATGAGGTCGTCGGCCAGCGAACGGAACTCGCCACCCAGGCGGCTCAGCTCGCCCAGCAGCTGTTCATCTTCGATGATGGCTTGCCGCGAGAGGTTCTTGAGGGCGTTCTCCAGCGCCATTACCCGGTTCTCATCCTGACGCAGTTCGGTACTCAGAGTGAGGGCGAAAGCTGCCTGTCCTCCGAGCGCGATGGGCAGGGCACGGGCGTTGAGCACATCTTTTTGCCCGGCCACCAAAAATTCCAGATTGTGTTCCCGTTCGCTGGCAAGGTCGGGCCACTGATGTTGTAGCGGGGTGGCGAGCCACTCATTGAGGGGCTGCCCCTCCATGGCTTCCGGCTCCTGTCCCAGCAGGCGCGCCAGCACCCGGGAGGCAAACAGCACTGTGCCCTGCTCGTCGATAAAGATCATGGGGTCGGCCCCTTCGCCGAGCAGGGCCAGCAGCCGCTGCTGATCCTGATGCAGTCGATCCTGCAGGGTGAGGCGATGTTCGATCTCCTGCTTCAATAGCCGGTTCTCTACCAGCGAGGCGCGTCCGGCCTTGGCCTCCAGCAGAGCCTTGACCCGGGCAAACAGCTCTTCTTTGCAGAAGGGTTTGACCAGATAGTCGTTGGCACCGGCCCCGAAGCCCTCCTCGATATCCTTGGGCTGGTTGAGGGCGGTGAGCAGCAGCACCGGCAGCATATCTTTCGGGTGTTGCTGGCGCAGGCGACGGCAGACGTCAAAACCGGAAAGGGTCGGCATCATCACATCGAGCAGGATGAGGTCCACCGGCTCCTCGGCCAGCTTGGCCAGCGCATCGTGGCCATCGCTGCTGGGCAGAATGCGGTAGCCGCAGGGCTGCAGCAGATGGCGCAGGATGTGCAGGTTGATGGGCTCGTCATCCACCACCAGAATGAGCGGCGCATCCTCGGGGGGAGGGGGCAGATCGTCGCTCTCCCAGTCCGGCAGGATCAGCGGTTGCTGGCGCACCAGCTGATGCTCGATCTGGCGGCTGTCGAGAGTTAGATTGGCCGCTTTGCCGGTGGCAAGGGGCAGGGTAAAGGCGAAGGTAGAGCCAACGCTCGGCTCGCTCTCGACAAACAGCTCGCCCCCCATCAGGTGCACCAGCTGGCGGGTGATGGAGAGGCCAAGGCCGGCTCCCTGCTTGCTTACCTCCGGGCTCATCTGCACCAGCGGCTCGAAGATATGTTCCAGATGGTCGGGGGCGATGCCGATGCCGGTGTCGGTGACCTTGATGCGCAGGAAGTTGTTCTCGACGATGGCACTGAGCACCACCTTGCCCTGCGGCGTGTACTTGATGGCGTTACCCACCAGGTTGTAGAGCACCTGTTCGAGCCGCTGCTCGTCGGCCAGCACCGGCGGCAGTTCGGCCGGGCTGATATCCACCAGAGTGAGGGGTTTGGCCTGCACAAGATGCTGGCAGAGATCCAGCACCAGCCGGATAACCCCTTTTGATGAGACGGGCTGGGAGTGGATCTCCAGCTGGCCGTAGCGCATCTGGTGGTAGTCCAGCAGATCGTCAACCAGACGGGCCAGGCCGTCGGCGCTCTTGATGATGAGGCCGAGCTGTTTTTGCTGCCCTTCGGTCAAATCCTGCTGGCTGGCGAGCATGGACTCGGCCATCCCCTTGATGCCGTGAATGGGGGTACGCAGCTCGTGGGAGGTGTTGGCCAGCAGTTCATCCTTGAGTTTGTCCGCTTGCTGCAGGCTAAGGTTCTGCTTGTGGGTCAGTTTGACCTGCTGTTGCAGCTCCTGGGTCTGCTGTTCGATCAGTTCGATCTTGTCCTTCACCGAGCGCTGCATATGGCGAAACGCCTCGGCCAGCCGGTCGATATCATCGCCGGTGCGCTCGATGGCGATGGGGTGATCCAGCGCGCCGTCGGCCACCTGCTCGGCCGCTTCGGTCAGGGAGCGCAGCGGCGCCGTGATGGAGTGGGATAGCCAGCGGGAGAAGAGGATCAGCAGCAGTACCGAGCCTGCCCCCAGCACAATCACCAGCGTTTCCAGCTGGCGGATCGGGGCATAGGCTTCCCGGGTGGAGATCTCGGCAATAAACGCCCACTCGGTGTCGAATACCTTCACCTGGGTGTAGGCGGCCAGCACCTCGTCATCCTGATAGGAGTGGAACAGCCCGACCCCCTGCTCGCCGGAGAGCGTCTTGGTGATGAGGGGTGTTTGCAGCGGCCGGAAGTTGGGGCTGAAGCTGTTCTCGACGCTGAACTCCGGCGCCAGCCACGCATCGGCACGCATCCGCTTGTCGGGGCCGATGAGGATGGTCTCGCCGGTTTCGCCCAGCCCCTCCCGCTCCGCCATGATCTGGTTGAGCTTGTCCGGCAGCAGCTCGAAAATCACCACACCGCGCACATAGTCGTACTGCATCACGGGGGCGGCCATGTAGGCGACCACCTGCCCGGTCAGCTCGTTGCGGCCAAAATCGGTGAATTCGAAGATCTGCTGCGGCTTCTGGCCGCCATCAAGGCGGCGTTTGATCTTGGCAAAGGTCTGGCCCAAGCCACTGCCCTGATAAGGTCCGGAGAGCAGATTGGTGGCGAAGTTAGGGTGCTTGGTGACCGAATAGACCACATCACCGTTGAGGTCCACCAGAAAGATGTCGCTGTAGTTGGACTTGCGCACCATGTCGGCATAGCCGCGATGAAAGCGCTGGTGCACCCGGCCATACATCTCGTCGGCGAGGATAAGTGCCGTGATGGAGGGTTCGATCTCCACCTGACTGTCCGGTTTGCGCAGTTGATCCCAGGAGCCGGGCAGATAGCGGGCCTGGGCACGGCTGCGGGCCTCCTGCGGTGTGGTGCCCAACTTCTCGAAGGCGCCGGTAAAGCCATAGAAACGGCCGATACTGTTGCCGGCAAAATCCTGCTGGGAGAAGTTGATGATCTGCTCTTTGAGGTTGTTGAAGTAATCCTCGAGCTGACTCTTCTTGATATTACGAACGGAGACCAGATGGTTGGAGGTCTGGGTGGTGAGATCCTTGCCGTGGCTGTATAGGAAGAAGAGGGTGATGACCAAAAAGGGCACCATGCCCAACATGAAAAAAGCCAGCATTAACTGCGGCCTGAGCCCACGAAGCGTGAAGATCCATTTCATCTTGTGATTTTCAATTGAGAATCCGGTTATTAAGCCGCTCAAGTCTCGAACGAAAGCGTAATCATTTCAACGACTTTATCCCAAATTCGCTTGGTGGGTCACAGCTGGCTGGAGAAAAATGCAGCAAGGCGTTTAAACCCTGAGCAAACAGTCTGCATCAGGGCTTAAATTGCGAAAAAGGGGTTGTGCTGGCGCTCGTGGTACGTATAATGCGCCTCGTTGTCAGGCAACTGGCACGAAAGCAGTAACGCGGGAATAGCTCAGTTGGTAGAGCACGACCTTGCCAAGGTCGGGGTCGCGAGTTCGAGTCTCGTTTCCCGCTCCAATTTTCCATCGCACCAACGATGGACCTCACTTTAAAGACAATCAGTCTTGTCAGCATGGCGCGTTAGCAAAGCGGTTATGCAGCGGATTGCAAATCCGTTTAGTCCGGTTCGACTCCGGAACGTGCCTCCATCTTTTCTCTGTTTATCTCAATCATCACTCTTCGAGTCTGAGCCTTGGTCAGTATCCTTGCTGTACCAGTAACTGTTCGCAGCCAGCCTGTTTCCACTCGCGCTCGAGATAGTGGCTCACATCCGCCATGTTTTGCCCCCGATATTGAAACTGCACCTCGGCACTGTGCTGGTTGAGATCCGCAATCCGTTGCTTCAGTGTGCCGCATTGCCACAGGCTGACGGTGGGCACGCCCCGTTCGGCCAGCACGATGGCATCTTCCCGATTCAGTTGCCACTCCTCCAGTTGTGCCCGTGTCAGGGCAACCATCAGCACCAGCAGTGCCACTTCCGGCAGTTTCATGCGTGTCTCCCTACTGCATGTTTTTCCCCTGATAACTGTGGCAAAGCGCACGATTTTCGCAAGTTTGTTAACTGTTGGTTAATGACGTAACTCGTTTTCAGTATTTCCCGTTTTTCACCATTTTTTTTATAAAAAAATACGTTGGTGATGTAGTAATCCTACATGGAGTGGGGTAATCTTTGCTCAGTGGTCTTACCAGTAAGGAGTTACATCATGTTTCATCCCTTTTCCCTGACTCAGATTATTCTTCGTCGCATTTATGTATTGCTGGTGGGCATTCTGGCTTTCCCCGTGATGCTGTTTCGCAGCGATCGTGCCCGCTTCTACAGCTATCTGCACCGGATCTGGAATAAAACCAGCACCAAACCGGTGTGGCTCAAAATGAGCGAGCGTGGCGAGCGGATCTTCTACTAAACCCCATTCGCACCATGTGCAAAAAGAGACAGCCAAAGCTGTCTCTTTTTTTATCTGCTTGCCGCAACTCCTGGCTCCCAACACCACTCCGATTGTTTATTTCTTGTTTCTTTAAAGTTGCATCCAGCCCTGCCTGTTGGCGGGGCTTTTTTATGTCTGACGCATCTCTTTTGATGGAAGCAGTGAAGAAGATTAACGGGATGAAAGCACCATATGGCACTTTCCTCGTTCATTAATGGGTGGTCGTCGAGAAATTTTCAATGATGAAATAGCTGTTTAAAATCAATTGATTGAGTGTCTGCCTTTGGATTTTTTAACTCTTTTTGTGTTTTTTTTTGAAAGGGAATATCCCGTTTGCCGGTTCTATTGCAGGTACCCGGTTGCGACAAATCGGGGATATCAGCAACATCCAACGACATCAAAAGGAACATGAACATGAATGTTAAAAAAAGCACTGCTATCGCCTCCGCCATGACCGGTCTGCTGGCGCTGGGCGCCCAATTTATCGCGGCACCAGCAATGGCTGCCGATGAAAAGGAGAAGTGCTACGGCGTGGTCAAGGCCAGCAAGAATGACTGTGCGACCAAGAGCAGCTCCTGCGCCGGTACTGCCAAGGAAGATGCTCAGGGTGATGCCTTTGTGGTGATGCCCAAAGGGCTGTGCGAGAAGCTGGTCGGCGGTTCGCTGCAACCCAAGTAAGAGACATCGGGCAGGGGATGGCCAGCGGGCCGTCCCCTGCATCTTCTCTGATTGGCGAAAGCGAGTCTTGCGATGAACCCTTTGATTGGTATCGGATTACGCACTCCCCATTACGATGAGATCCGGCAAACCCTGCCGGCAGTCGGTTGGCTGGAGGTGCATAGTGAAAATTACTTCGAACAGCACAGCCAGTGTTTTCAGGTGCTCGCCGAACTGGCGCAACACTACCCCGTCAGTCTTCACGGCGTTGGCATGTCCCTCGGTTCTGCCGACCCGCTCGATCCGCACCATCTGCAGCAGTTGTCGACACTGGTCGCGGCGATCAGACCGGCACGGATCTCCGAACATCTCAGCTGGGGCAGCATTGGTGGGCGTTACTTCAACGATTTGCTGCCGGTGCCCTATACCCGAGCCTCCCTGCGCAACATGAGCGACAAGATCCAGCAGGTACAACAGACCCTGGGTTGCCGCATGTTGATTGAAAATCCCTCCTCCTATCTGCAACTGCCCGGGGAGATGAGCGAGTGGGAATTTCTGGCCGAGCTGCAGCAGCGCAGTGAGTGCGGCATCCTGCTCGACCTCAACAATCTCTATGTCAGTGCCTTCAATCACGGTTTCTCTTGCGATGAGTATCTGGCGGCGATCGATCTCGCCACCGTCGGGGAGATCCATCTGGCCGGTTATACCGAGAAGCCGCTGCCGGAAGGCTCCCTCTATATCGATACCCACAGCGCCCCTGTGGTGGAGCCGGTCTGGGAACTCTATCGCCAGATCTGCCGCAAGCAGGCCATTCCGACCCTGATTGAGTGGGACCTCGAGATCCCGCCGCTGCCGGTCTTGCTGGCAGAGGCGGCGCAGGCCGGCGCCATTCTGGATGAGGCGCGTGCCATGAGTGCACCACGGGAGGTGGCCCATGGCTGAACTGGCACAGCTGCAACAGCACTTTGTTGACGGTCTGCTGGGGGAGCCTGACGCTATTGCCCCTCACATCAGCTCCCGGCTCTTTTCTGCCGAATCTGTGCTACAGGTCTATCGCAACCACTTCATCCTGAGCCTTGGCGAGGTGCTGGCGATCAGTTATCCCGCCGTCAAGGCTATGGTCGGGGATGACTTTTTTGCAGCGGCGGCCCGTGGCTTCGTATTGGCCGAGCCGCTCAGGGAAGGGAGCGTCATGCACTATGGCGTCGGATTTGGCCAATGGCTGGCCCGCTTGCCAACTACAACCGGACTGCCCTGGCTGGAGGCGCTGGCTCAGTTCGAATGGCAGCTTGAGCGTGCCAGTCTGCTGCCGCTGGAATCACGCTGCTGGCCCGCCGAGCGTCTGGCCGCATTATCGCCGCAACAATGGGAGCGGCTGCGGCTGTTGCCAGCCACGGATCTGCTGCTGGTTGCCAGCGATTATCCGGTGCTGGCCCTGTGGCAGATGGCGCTGCACGGTGGTGAAGCGGTGGAGGTGCTTGATGCCCCCGTCTGGCTGGCATTGAAGAAACAGCCGGATTGCCGGGTTGCCCCCTTGCCCCTGACGGCGGGTGAGTGGGCGCTGTTGCAGGGTTGTCTCGCTGGTACGGCGCTGGTCGATCTGCTGGCGGCCGACCCTGCGGCCAGTGAACATCTCACTCGCCTGATAACCCTTGGTCTGCTGGTGGATATGGAGGTAATGCCATGATGGCAAACAAATGGCTGGCGCTGGCCAGCTCAAGTGGTGATTTGCCGCGCTGGAGCAGCGCTGGTGTGCTGTTGCTGGCGCGGCTGTGGGTTGCCTCGGTTTTTATCACTTCAGGCTGGCTCAAGCTGACGGCGTGGGATTCCACCCTCTATCTGTTTGAATCCGAGTATCAGGTGCCCCTGCTGCCCTGGTTGTGGGCTGCCTATCTGGGGACGGCCGCCGAGCTGCTGTTGCCGCTCTTCCTGCTGATGGGGCTTTTTACTCGCCCAGCCGCCTTGCTGCTGTTTGGCTTCAATATCATGGCGGTGATCTCCTACCCGACCCTCTGGGCGGGCGGCTTTTATGATCACCAGCTGTGGGGCTGGATGCTGCTGACCCTGACCATCTGGGGCGGCGGTGTGCTGAGCCTGGATCACTGGCTGACACGTCGCAACCATTGATTTATAAGTGATTTCCCCCAATCACAAAGAGCGCCACAAGGCGCTCTTTGTCATAATGACGGCCGGCGAAATTTCCCATGAGAGAAAAGGAGCAGCCAATGATTATTCGTCAGGCAAGGGCCGCAGATATTCCCGCACTGGTGGCGCTGCGCATGGAGCTGTTTTGTGAGGTCGGTGAGCTGGTGACGCCGCAGGCAGACCCGGCCTTGTGGCAGGCCACCCTTGACTATTTCACCCGGGCGATGAGTGAAGAGAGTGCTTTATCCTGGCTGGCTGAGGCCGATACGCAGGAGGGCGGCAAACAGATCGTGGCGGCCGGGACGCTGGCACTGTTTGAACGGCCGCCCTATCCCGGCAATCTGGCGGGGATGGAGGGGTATCTGCTCAATATGTATACGCGGCCACAATGGCGCCAGCAGGGGATCGCCACGGCGCTGCTCGATGCCATAACGGCCTTCGCCAGATCGCGTCAGCTGGGCAAGGTGTGGCTCCATGCCAGCGAGCAGGGGCGCCCTCTCTATGAGCGGATCGGCTTTGTCGCCAATCCGGCCTATCTGGAGTGGCAACCGGCGGTGGAATAAGGGTTTCAGCTCTGCATGAGTGGCGTTTGGTCGGTGAATTTGATTTACAGCAATAAATATGGCGTCAGATGGGATCGCGGCAACGCCGCCAACTATGCTGATGGAGCACGCCACCATTATCTTATTGATCCACTGCGTGGTTTGGCCATGGTGGGTGCCAGTCTGGAGGATACGTTTCGATGTTCAATAGCAAACTGAAAGCCGAGTTGCAGCAGTGCCAGGATCAACTTCTGGAACAGCAGGGATTTTTTGACGCAGTGCACGGCAGCGTGGCGACCATCACCTTTACGCCGGATGGCACTGTGCTGGCCGCCAATGATCTCTTTCTCAACGTGGTGGGCTTCAGTGCGCCCGAGGTTATCGGCCAGCATCACCGTATCTTTTGCGACAAGCTCTATGCCCAGAGCAGCGACTATCAGCAGTTTTGGGCGGATCTGAAGCAGGGACGTTCCCGTACCGGGGTATTCCAGCGCTTCAACAAACGGGGCGAGGCGATCTGGCTGGAAGCGACCTATTTTCCGGTCAAGTTGCGGGGCGTAGTGACCAAGGTGATCAAGATCGCGGCCGATATTACCGAGCACCACCTGCAACTGCTCAGCCAGCAGGCGGTGGTGACGGCGCTGGATCGGTCGCTGGCGGTCATCGAGTTCACCCCCGGCGGGGAGGTGATTGTTGCCAATGGCAATTTCCTCCATACCATGGGCTATACCCTGGCGCAGGTGCAGGGCAAGCATCACCGCATCTTCTGCGATGATCAGTTCTATCGAGACCAGCCCCACTTCTGGGATGAGCTGGGCCGTGGTCAGTTCAAGTCCGGTCTCTTCTGTCGTCAGAACAGTCACGGTAGCAAGGTGTGGCTGGAGGCGACCTACAACCCGATCCTTGATGAGCATCGCCAGGTGGTGAAGGTGATCAAGTTCGCTAGCGACATCACCGAGCGGATCAACAAGAGCGATGCGGTGCGGGAAGCGGCCATGTTGGCCCACGATGCGGCCCGGGAGACCCTGAACTGCGCCGAGCGTGGCGCGGGTCTGCTCTCCTCGGTGGTCGATACCTCCAGCCTGATTGCCAGCCAGCTGACTCACAGCATCGGCCTTATCAATCAGCTCAACGAGCAGTCGCGCAGTATCGAGGCGATCGTCTCCACCATCAGCAGCATCGCCGACCAGACCAACCTGCTAGCCCTTAACGCAGCGATTGAGGCGGCGCGGGCGGGGGATCAGGGGCGTGGTTTTGCGGTGGTGGCCGACGAGGTTCGCCAGCTGGCGGCCCGCACGTCTCTCTCTACCGACGAGATAGCCAAGGTGGTACAGAACAACCGGGAGCTGACCGCCAAGGTCACCTCCGAGATGTCCGACGTCGCCAGCAGCGCCGAGCTTGGCAAGCAGCAGGTGGGCGAGGTGAATGAGGTGATGAGCGACATCCGTCGGGAGGCGAACAACGTCTCCAGCACCGTCTCTGATCTGGCCATCTGAACCCCCTGACTTCCTGTCATGGCGGGGCATTGACTCATATTTGAGCAGTCAGTGCCCCAATCTGAACCCCTCCTGTATCGTCCCGCCATTGTGAATTGTCCTCTTCTGGCCCCTTGATTAGGCTTGCCGCCTCATTTATTTCAGAGCAGGAACAGAACACGATGGCATTACAACAGAAGGGGCGGGCAATGGCCCTGCTGGTTATGGTCGCGAGCATGGGTCTGGGCGGCTGTATGGGGCAGATGGGGCTTTCCGGTATGGTCACCAAGGGCAACCTGAGCGTGGTGGATAACCGCTACGCTCGTGCCGGAGTCTTTATGCTGCTCTCCCCTGTCTACGGTCTGGCCGCGACCGCTGACCTGTTCGTCTTCAATACCATCGAGTTCTGGTCTGGCAAGAACCCCATCACCGGCAAATCTCCGGCTGTGGTGGACATGAAAGCCGATCCGGTGATCAAGGTGAACCAGCATCTGGATCCGGCCCTCAAGACGGTGCCGCTGGCCATGCTGCCACAAGGAGTGCGCGAGGTGGAGATCAGCTACCCGAACGAGGGGACTGCCCAGATGGAAGTGCACTATCTGGATGGTCGCAGCAGCATGATGCGCGGCGAGAAGCGTGGCGAGCTGATGGATATCTACTTCGATGGCCGCTTTGTA
The DNA here is from genome assembly GCF_019047125.1 of Aeromonas sp. FDAARGOS 1411. Classification (NCBI taxonomy): domain Bacteria; kingdom Pseudomonadati; phylum Pseudomonadota; class Gammaproteobacteria; order Aeromonadales; family Aeromonadaceae; genus Aeromonas; species Aeromonas sp. FDAARGOS 1411. The sequence goes on from NZ_CP077214.1 coordinate 323,107, forward strand.
TCTACCCTGAGCCGCGCAGAACTGGAAGAGCGGGTGAATCAGGGCAAGGTTGCAGCCTAAATTCAACTGAATCCAGATCTATCCGGTATCAGATGGGGTATACCTAATCTGCTGGTAAAATCGCCATGATGTCTAAGGGAGTAGACTATGACGGTGAATGGATTGCGATTGGCGGAGTTGATTGGTTCCCTCAGTCATGCGCTCGATATGACCGAGGGGCAACCAAGAGGACACTGCATTCGCTGCTGCTGGATAGGTTCCCGTTTGGGAGAGCGGCTGGGACTGGACGCCCGGCTGCGCCATGATCTCTACTACACGCTTTTGCTTAAAGATTTGGGATGCAGCAGCAATGCCGCCCGTATCTGCGAGCTCTATCTCACCGACGATCTTCACTTCAAACGCGATTTCAAACTGGTGGATGGCTCCCTCTCCGAGGTAGTCAACTTCGTGCTGGGCCACACCGGCTTGCAGGCGGATCTGCTGGGACGTTTTCGCAGCCTGTTTCATATCTTTCGCAACGGCGACCAGATTGCCAACGAACTGATCCAGACTCGCTGTCATCGGGGGGCGGATATCGCTCGCCAGCTCCGTTTCAGTGATGATGTAGCCGATGGCATCCTCTCCCTTGATGAACACTGGAATGGCAAAGGTCGGCCCCTGCAACTGGCAGGCGAAGCGATCCCGCTCTTCTCGCGCATTGCCCTGCTCTGTCAGGTGGTGGATGTGTTTCACGCAGCCGCAGGTCCGGATGCGGCGCTCAAGGAGCTGCGCGAGCGCAGCGGCAGCTGGTTTGATCCGGCACTGGTTCGGGAATTTGAAGCGCTGGCCGACGAGGAGTTCTGGCAAGGACTGGCCGATCCCCGACTGACCGAGTGGGTGCTGGTCCACCCGGCTGGGCAGGGGGAGGTAGCGCTGGATGAGGATTATCTGGACGAAATCGCGGCGGCCTTCGGGCAGGTGGTGGACTCCAAAAGTCCCTACACCGCGGGTCACAGCGGCAGGGTGGCGCTCTATACCGACATTCTTGCCACCCAGATGGGCTTGTCCGAGCCGCGTCGACGCTGGCTCAAGCGGGGTGCCCTGCTCCATGATGTGGGCAAGCTCGGGGTGAGCAACGCCATTCTCGATAAGCCGGGCAAGCTCGATGCGCAGGAGTGGGCGGCGGTGCAGATGCATGCCGCCTATACCGAGGAGATCCTGAGCCGTATCGGCGCCTTCGAGGAGCTGGCGCAAGTGGCGGGTGCCCACCATGAGCGACTCGATGGCAAGGGCTACCCCAAGGGGCTGAAAGGGGACGAGATTACCCTTGAGACGCGCATCATCACCACGGCCGACATCTTCGATGCCATCACCGCCAAGCGCCCTTACCGCGGTGCCATCCCCGTGCCGCAGGCGCTGGAGATGATGGCGGAGAATCTGGACACCGCAATAGACCCTGACTGTTTTGCCGCCCTGCAGGCGGGTATTCAGGATTTCTCCCTCTACCTCACCACCGAGCAGCCGCTGGCCAATGCCAGTTAAGATTTGCTGCCTTCATGGCCCAAACGGCCAGTCAGACAGCAAAACGCCCCGCCACTGCGGGGCGTTTTGCATTGGGTCTAGTCGGGCTGCTTGCGATGGGGCGGGGTGAGGATCAGTCCCAGCAGGCGGCGCAGGTGGGTGAGCTGTTCGGTCAGCTGGACGTTGAGCCAGAGGTAGCCATTGATGGCTGCCTCTGCGTTGGGCGGCAGCGATACCTGGGTCGCCACCTCGTGCAGGCGGGCGATGGCGGCATCTGCGCCGCGACCATCGCCGGTTTGCATCATCAGGGCAAGCTGGTTGATCGCCTCCTCGGTGGCCAGATGGCAGGCTTTCAGCGCAGCCGTGCTCTGCATCAGGAAGTGGCTCTCCCGATCGTTCCAGTAGGTGTTGGCCAGCATCTCAAGAGTGCAGAGGGTGTTGCGCATGGTGACCTGCACCGCATCAAACAGGGCGACGCTGTGGCGTGTCTCCTTGGCCGCAGGGGCCAGCAGGGCCCGCAGTTTGCCGGTCTGGGCCAGCAGTTGGGAGAGATTGTGCTTGAGGCGCGGGCGCTCCAGCACATTGGGGGAGAGGTGAGTGTGATAGAGCCGCCCCGACTGCTGCAGGATTTGGTGCAGTTGCAGCCGCCAGTGGCTGTAGGCACGCTGGGGATAGATGCTGCAAAAGAGCAGCGCCAGCAGGGAGCCCAGTATCACGTCGGCACTGCGCCACAGAGCTGTCTCTATGTCTCCCGGCATGGCCCCCATGGTGACTCCCAGGGTGATGCCGATCAGCAACCCCACATAGGGGCGCTTGCCGAGGGCCAGATAGCCGCAGAGGAACATGATGCAGCCGCACCAGATCAGGGTAAGCGGTAGCGAGTAGATCTCGAGATAGAGCGCTACCACCCCGCAACTGGCGCCGAAGATGGTGCCCACCACTCGCTGCAGGGCGCGGGAGAGCACATTGCCCCAAAACGAGATGGGGCCCATCACCACCACCAAGGTTATCAGCGGCCAGGTGCTCTCCGGCAGTTTCAGCTCGCGGGTCAGCAGAAAGGTGAGCATAAAGGCGAGCGCAATGCGCAGGCCATGGACGATCCGGTAGCGGCCATAGACCAGCAGATCGAGTCGGGAGAGGGGGGCATCAAGACGCACGGTCTGCCTCCTGTCAGGTGGGGGACGGGGCGCCGTGCATCCGGCCGACGCCCCGCCGGGATTTAGGCCAGTCGTCCCTGCAGGGGGTGGATCCAGACCCGCTCGCCAACGGCGATCCCGGGTTGATCCGGTACGATTTCGATCAGGCAGTTGGCCTCGGCCATGGAGCTGAGAATGCCGGAGCCCTGTGGCCCTGTGGTGCGCACCCGCAGCTGGCCGTTACGGTCCTGATGAAAGATGCCGCGCAGAAACTCGGTGCGCCCCGGGCGGCTCTTCATCTTCTCGTCTGCCAGTGCCGAGAGGCGCAGCGGCTGCCACCGCTTGCCTTGCAAGCGGGCGATGGCAGGCTCGACAAACTGCAGCACGCAGATCATCGCCGCGACCGGATTGCCCGGCAGGCCGAAGAAGGGGGTCTGCCCCAGCTTGCCAAAGGCGAGCGGGCGGCCCGGCCGCATCTGGATGCGCCAGAAATCGATCTGGCCGAGCTCTGCCAGCACCAGCTTGATAAAGTCGGCGTTGCCTACCGAGACCCCACCCGAGCTCAGCACCAGATCGGCGCTGGCGGCGGCCTGCTCCAGCTGCTGGCGCAGAATGGTTTTGTCATCGGGAATGATGCCAAGGTCCATCACCTCGCAACCGGCGGCACGGATAAGGGCCATCAGGGTGAAGCGGTTGCTGTCGAAGATGTGGCCGGGGGCGAGCTGCTCGCCCGGTGCCTGCACCTCGTCGCCGGTACTGAACAGCGCCACTTTCAGCGGGGTGCGCACTGTGAGACTGGCTTGACCGAGTGATGCCGCCAGCCCCAGCTGGGGGGCGCCAAGCCAGGTTCCGGCCGGGATGGCGACCGCACCTTTGGCGAGATCTTCGCCGGCGAGGCGCACATTCTGCCCAGCCCGGATCGGGGCGGTGACGGTGACCCACTCACCTTCAATATGTGTCTCTTCCCGCATCACCACAGTATCTACCCCGGGGGGCAGCGGGGCGCCGGTCATGATCTGCACCGCCTGACCGGCCAGCACAGGCTCGTGGCGCTGCTGGCCCGCCAGCACTTCCCCCACCAGCTGCCAGCGACCGGTGGCGAGATCGTCGCTACGAAGGCCAATGCCGTCCATCGCCGAGTTGGCGTGGGGAGGCACATTGATGGGGCTTATCAGATCGGCGGCCAGCACAGCGCCGTGGCACTGGGCCAGCGGTTTGTCGCTGCAGGCAGTGCTCGGGGTGAGGGCCGCCAGAATGGCGTTGCGGGCCGCCTCGACCGAGAGAAAGCCCTTGCCCGCCTCCGGCTCCTTGCTCTGGCAGCCGTCAAGCCAGCGGCAGACGAAGTCGGCGATAGCCGCCAGATCGTTGATATCGAGTTGCGGCAGGGTGGTCTCTGCGGGCTGATCGCTGGCCAGCGCGATGATGTCGCTGTCTTCGGGGAAGAGTAGCGGCTTGCCAATCTCGGCGCGGTGCAGCTCGATTTTCGGGAAGTGTTCGTGCTTGAACCCCTCGACCAAGAGCAGATCGAGCTCTGTTTGATCGAAGCTGGCCAGCAGCTGGCGAAAATCAGCTTCGGCCAGTTCCGTCTCAATGATACGAGCATGACGACGACGGGAGGCGACCATCATCTGCTGGGCACCCGCCTTGCGCAGGCGATAGCTGTCTTTGCCCGGCTGGTCGATATCAAAGTCGTGGTGGGCGTGCTTGAGCACCCCGATGCGCAGGCCGCGATCCACCAGCAGGGGGATCAACTGCTCCAGCAAGGTGGTCTTGCCGGTGCCGCTCCAGGCGGCGAAGCCGAGCAGGGGAAGGGTGGGGGCCGGGGTCATGAGGTGACTCCTTGTTGGGGGGCGATAGCCGGGGCGAGCAGACGGGCCTCGTAGGCGGCCAGCTCGGCAGGGCTATTGAGATTGATAAAGGCATCCGGCTGATCGGCAAAGCTCACCACCGCCATATTGTGGCGGGCAAACCAGATATCGATTTTGCGCTCCCCCTCTGCCAGTGCGGCGGTGAGGGAGGGGAGCAGGGATTTGTGCAGCAGGGCCACCACGGGTTGCAGCCAGTCGCCATCGTGGGCTACCACCAGCTCGGTATCCGGTGTCAGGGCGGTGCGAAAGCGGCTCATCAGATCCAGCGGCAGGGCGGGGCCATCGCAGGGAACGAACAGCACCCAGTCGTGACGGGCGGCCGCAAGACCTGCCTGCATGCCCGCCAGCGGGCCGAGATAGTCGTTGTTGTCATCGCTGATGACCGGGGCCAGCGCCTGATAGCGGGGCTGACTGCGGTTGGCGTTGATCAGCACCTCATCTACCTGGGGGCGCAGGCGCGCCAAAACGTGGTCGATCAGGGGGCGTCCCGCCAGTGCTACCCATCCCTTGTCTTCGCCCCCCATCCGGGTGGCGCGGCCTCCTGCCAGGATCACTGCTGATACGGCAACGGGATCAGAGTGGCTGTCGCTTTTTGAAGTCATGTCGCTCGATGATTTTTAAAGGGGTCGTCTCTTGCAGCTGGCCACGGGCGAGGGTCCATTGCCGCTCGCACAGGTCGGTCAGGGCGTTGCTCTGGTGGCTGATGACGACCAGGCCGCTGCCATGTTCCCGCAGATCTTGCGCCAATGCGGCCATCAGGGCAACCGAATGTGTGTCGAGATTGGCGGTGGGCTCATCCATCAGCAGAAAGGCCGGTTGCAGCGCCCAGGCGCGTGCCATCGCCAGCCGTTGCCGTTCGCCACCCGAGAGAATGCTGATGTGCTCCCGCGCCAGCCCTTCCAGCTCGACCCGGCGCAGCGCCTCGAACACCCGGATCTCGCTGCCGAGCTGTTTATCGAGCGCCCAGGCCACGTTGTCGTGCACCGTGCGATCGAACAGATAGGGGGTCTGGTGCAGATAGGTGACCCGGCCCGGCCCCAGCTCCCGCTTGAGCAACCGGTTGAGCCGCTGTTGCCAGCGCCCCGGCAGATTGGTGTGGCCGCGGGTAGGAGCCAGCAGCCCCGCCAGGATTTTGAGCAGAGTGGTCTTGCCCACCCCGTTGGCTCCATGCAGCCAGATGGCATCCCCCGGTGCGATGGCGAGCCGGTCAATCTCGAACAGCTGGCGCTCGCCAAAGCGCATCGTTAGCTGGTGGGCGGTCAGGGCCATGGGGTACTCCTGTTGGTACACAGTGGGGGCATGGTCAGTTCTTCAGATAGCTGTGGCCGCGGCACGCCGTCAGCAGCAGGTTGAGCAAGAGGGCGAGGGTGAGCAGCACTATGCCGAGCGCCACCCCCTGAGTGAAGGCCCCTTTCTGGGTCTCCAGCGCGATGGCGGTGGGGATATTGCGGGTAAAGTGCAGGATATTGCCCCCCACCATCATGGAGCAGCCCACCTCGGTGACGATGCGGCTGAAGGCGCCGATGATGGCGGCCAGCAGGCCAAAGCGGCACTCGTGCATCAGGCCGATCAGCGCCTTGGGCCAGGAGACCCCCAGGGTCAGGGCGGTCTCCCAGGCGCGCCGATCGCTCTGAACAAACGCCGCGTGGGCCATGGTGGCGATCACCGGAAAGGCGATCAGCATCTGCCCCACTACCATCGCCTGCTGGGTAAAGAGCAGCTTCCAGTCGCCAAAGGGGCCGGCCCGCGACAGCAGCATATAGAGCAAGAGGCCAATCACCACGGTTGGCACCGATTGCAGGGTATTGATGCAGGAGAGCCAGAGCCAGCGGCCGGGCAGCGGCAGATAGGCCAGCGCAAAGCCCAGCAGCAAGGCGGGCAGCAGCACCAGCAGCAGGGCGATGCAGGAGACGGAGAAGGAGACCCCCACCACCTGCCACAGTTCGGTGTCACCACTGAACAGCAGGGCGAGGGCCGCCAATGTCGTGTCGATCAATGTCGGCATCAGACCTCTCTCTCATCGTGCAGGGCGAGGGCCGTCAATAAGGTCGTGTCGAGCAGGGTCGGCATCAGGCGCCTCCCTCAGCGAACCGGGGGAGGGCCATCAAGGTCAGCTCAGCGGTCAGCGTTGCCATTATTTCCCGTTGGCATCCGCTACGAACAGCGCCTGACCGGCTACCTTGAAGTCGCCGATCAGCTTCTGGCCATGCTCGGAGATCAGCCAGTTCTTCAGGGTGCGTGCCCCTTCGGTGTTGAGATCCGGGTAGCGCTTGGGGTTGACCAGGATCACCTGATAGGGGTTGAAGAGGCGCTTGTCACCCTCCAGCAGTACGGCGAGATCCAGCTTGCTCTGGTAGGCGAGCCAGGTGCCGCGGTCGGTCAGGGTGTAGGCACCCAGCTCCGAGGCCATGGTCAGGGTCGGGCCCATCCCCTGGCCGATGGATTTGTAGCCGGCAAACTCGGGTTTGACGTCAGCGGCTTGCCACAGGGTCTTCTCCTTGATGTGGGTACCGGACTCGTCCCCGCGGGAGATAAAGGTCTGGCCCTTATCCTTGATGGCTTGCAGCGCTTTGGCCGCGTCATGCAGTTTGGCCAGACCCGCCGGGTCTTTGGCCGGGCCGACGATGACGAAGTCGTTGTACATCAGGTGTACCGGCTCGATGCCAAAGCCCGCATCGACGAACTTCTTCTCGGCAGAGGGGGCGTGGGTCATCACCAGATCCGCGTCGCCATTTTCGCCCATCTTCAGGCTCTGGCCGGTACCGGCCGCCATTACCTGCACCGGATAACCGGTCTCCTTGGTGAACTGGGGCAGTAGCCAGCCCAGCAGACCGGACTGCTCGGTGCTGGTGGTGGTGGCGAGGCGGATCGGCGCTTTTGTGGCATTGGTATCCGCTTCGGCGTGGGCCGCACCGGCGATCAGCAGGCTGGCGGCGAGGGAGAGGGCAAAACGTTTGAGGTTGGTTTTTATCGTCATCTTGATGCAACTTTTTTCAGGGTGGATGAGGAGAGGGCAAGAGTAAGCAAGCAGGGTGCCAAACTGTTCCTTTGCCGCTGCATTCACGGTTTGCCGTTTAAAAACAGAAGCTTATTAAAATCAATTAGGTGAGCTTGTTATCGCTTTTAATAATTGGTGTTGGTGCTTTTGATACGGTAAGGACAAAATGTCCCACTAAGGTTCCGGTTATCGGGACATTCACCGACCGTACGTGCATCCGAGGTACTTTTTTCCATGACACTCCCTCCCAGCCGCTGGTCTGCCCTCTCCCTGCTTATCGTTGACGATGAGCCCGGCATGCGCAGCTTTCTGGCCAAGGCGCTGGCCAAGCGTTTTGCCCAGATTGAGACTGCCGCCAGCGTGGAGGAGGCGGAAGCCCTGCGCTGCCGCCTTCACTTCGACCTTATCATCGCCGACATCCGGCTACCTGGGCGCTCCGGCATCGAGTGGCACGAGGCCATCGACCCGGCCACTCGCCGCAGCGACATCATCTTCATGACCGGTTTTGGCGATATGGAGACCGCCCTCAAGGCGCTGCGCCTCGGCGCCAGCGACTTTATCCTCAAGCCCTTCAACCTCGATCAGATGGTGCAGGCGGTGGACAGAGTCATCGAGCGCCGTCAGATGGAGCGGGAGAACCTGCTGCTGCGCCGGGAGGTGAGCAAGCTGTTCCCGCCCACCCTGATTGGCGACAGTGCCAAGACCCGCGAGCTCAAGACGCTCATCGCCAGAGTGGCGCCCTCCAATGCCGCCGTATTGGTGGAGGGGGAGTCCGGCACCGGCAAGGAGCTGGTGGCCCGCGCCCTGCATCAACTCTCTGGCCGGATGGGGGCCTTTGTGCCCCTCAACTGCGCCTCCATCGCGCCAGAGCTGCTGGAAAGCGAGCTGTTTGGCCACGTGCAGGGGGCCTTTACCGGCGCCCGCAAGGGGCGCGACGGCCTGTTTCGGGTCGCCCATCAGGGCACCCTGTTTCTCGACGAAATCGGCGAAATGCCCCTTGCCATGCAGGCCTCCCTGCTGCGAGCGCTGGAGCAGAAGGCCATCCGCCCGGTCGGTGCCGAGCGCGAATTGGCGGTGGATGTGCGCATCGTCGCCGCCACCAACCGCAACCTCAAGGCCGAGGTGGAGGCGGGCCGCTTTCGCGAAGATCTCTTCTATCGCCTCAACGTGGTGGCGCTGCCGGTGGCCCCGTTGCGGGAGCGGATCGACGATATCCCCGCGCTGGTACACCACTTTACCCGCCAGCTCACCGCCGAGATGGGGATGGGCTCCTTGAGCTGGACCCACGAGGATGTGGTAGCGATGCAGGCCTACCCCTGGCCCGGCAACGTGCGGGAGCTGCGCAACCTCATCGAACGCTGCCTGCTGCTGGGCAAGCCCCCGGCGGATTACTGGCAGAGTAGCAAGCCCGCCGAACAGGGCACGAGCGAGGAGGGCTACCCGCTGGCATGGCCGCTGGCGGAGGTGGAGAAGGCCCACATTCTGCAAGTGGTGGCCAGCCATGATGGCAACAAGTCGGCTGCCTCCCGGGTGCTCGGGGTGGCGCGCAAGACGCTGGATCGCAAGTTCAAGGAGTGGGCCATCGAATGAGGAAGGCTGACTGGATGGGGTGGCGATGAAACTGACCCTGCTCTCCCACTGCATGCGCGCCCTGTTGCCTCGTTGCGTGCGCACCAAGGTGCGCTGGCGTCTGCTGCTGCTTACTTCGGTGCCCATCATGCTCACCCTGGTGGGCATGATCGCGCTCACCCTCTACTGGACCCTCACCTACAGCTGGCAGAACCTGCTCACCACGGTGCGCAGCGATCTTGGGGTGGCCCACCACGCCATCACGGTGCAGCAGCAGCGCCAGACCGAGCATCTCGAGCATCTGCGCGATGCCTGGGCCTTTCAGCTGCGGCTGCGGGAATCGCCGGATCAGTTGCATGACTGGGTGATGCCGCTGGCGGCCAACTATGGTCTCGATTTTCTGCGCTTGCGCCGTGGCCCCGAGCTGGATCAGCTGACGGCGCAGGAGCGCGCCGCCCTCACGGCCGGGCGCAGCGTCAGTCACTTTGTGGTCTGGTCGCAGCAGGAGATGCTCGCCCTCTCTCCGCAACTGGCCAAACGGGCCGTGCTGTGGCAGCGGGATGGCACCAGGGTGGTGGAGGACAGGGGACTGATCAGCCTGTCACTGACCCCTGTGATGGGCCGCGACGGCTCCCTTTGGGCCGTGCTGGAGGGGGGCGAGCTTGTCAACGGCAGCACCCGGCTGGTGGATGAGCTCAAGGGTCAGGTGTTTGCCAAAAATACCCTGCCAGATGGCAGCGTTGGCACTGTCACCCTGTTTCTCGACGATCTGCGGGTGAGCACCAACGTACCGGTCAGCAGTAGCCGTCAGGTGGGTCGGGCGGTGGGCACCCGGGTCTCGCCGCCGGTGCGCGAGCAAGTACTGGGGCGAGGGGAGATGTGGGTTGACCGCGCCTTCGTCCACGACGCCTGGTATGTCTCTGGCTACGAGCCGCTGCTGGGAGCCAGGGGCGAGCGGCTCGGCATGCTCTATGTTGGCTTTCTCGAGTGGCCCATTATCCGCACCTACCTCACCAATCTGGTGGAGCTGGGCTCTGGTGTGGTGCTGCTGTTGCTGCTCTCCGGCCTACTGGTCTATCGCGGCGCGCGGGATCTCTTCTCCCCCATCGAGCGGATGCACAAGGTAGTGCGGCAGGTGCAGGCCGGGGAGTCGGCTCGCATCGGCCCGCTGGCCCTCGACCCCGACCACGAGCTGGCCCAACTCGGTCGCCAGTTCGACGCCATGCTGGACAGGCAAGAAGCGCACCAGCAGCAGATGGCCCGTAGCGCCGATGAGCTGGAGCAGAAGGTGGCCGAGCGCACCCAAAGTCTCGAGCTCAAGACTGCGGAGCTGGAAGATCATATTCATATGCTGACCGAGGCGCGCCAGCAGCTGCTGATCAGCGAGAAGCTGGCGGCCCTTGGGGAGCTGTCGGCCGGGGTGGCCCACGAGATCAACAACCCGCTGGCGGTGATCCTCGGCAATGTGGAGCTGATGAAGCTGGAGCTGGGGGAGGCGGCCGAGCCGGTCAGCGAGGAGCTGGCACTGGTGCTGGCCCAGATCGAGCGCATTCGTGCCATCACCCGCAGCCTGCTGCAATATTCGCGCCCCGGCGACTACGAGACGGCGCCGGTGTGGCAGCACCTCAACCCCATCATCGAGGAGAGCCTGACTCTGGTGCGTTCCGCCCTGCGCCAGCAGCAGGTGGAGCTGGTGGCCGATCTCAGGGCCCAGCAGCCCATCGAGGCGGATCGCCAGCAGCTATTGCAGGTGCTGATCAACCTCCTGGTCAATGCCAGTCACGCGCTGGGGGAGCAGGGGGAGATCCGGGTCGAGAGCCGCGACTGGGTCGATGAACTGGGTCAGTTGCGCGGGGCCGAGGTGCGGGTGATCGACAACGGTAGCGGCATAGACGCCGCCATCATGGACAAGATCTTCGACCCCTTCTTCACCACCCGCGCCACCGGGACCGGACTGGGGCTGGCCCTGAGTCACCGCATCATCAGCCGCTGGGGCGGCGAGCTCTTGGTGGACTCCACCCCGGGGCAGGGGAGCTGCTTTACCGTGCGGCTGCGCAGCCACGCCCTGCTGCCAAGCGGCAGCGAGCCCGCGAAACTGGAAGGGTGGCGCATCGCCCTCAATGCCGAGGGTCGTGAGACAAGCGATTGATGCTGTTATAAAAAGGCCCGTGATAAAAACAGCCCGTCAACATGGTTGGCGGGCTGTTTTGTCGGTGGGGGAGTGGTTATTTACTGCGGACTCCATACCAGCTTGCCGCTCTGGGTCAGGTCATAGCCGCCGAGGCGAGCCGCCAGCTCGCGCCCCTCGGGGGATTGCAGCCAGCCGATCAGCTGTTGCAGCAGGGTGCGAAAGAAGACCCCCTGCGGCATCACCAGATCGAAGCACTCCTGCGACAGCGGCATAAAGCCGAGGCCAAACTCGGTGGCTGTGCTCTGGGCGCCGGGCCCGACATCCGCATCGCCACGGCTGATGGCGGCGGCCAGCTCCCGCTCGCTGTTGACCTCGAGGGTGCGCTCCAGCCGGGTCAGCGACTCCCCCTGGGTTTGCAGCCACTCCTGCAGGGCGCGCTGGCTGCCAGCCCCCTCCTGACGCATGGCCCAGCGCCAGTCGAGCGCCTCTTTCGCCTCCTTGGGTTGCAGCCCTTGCCGCAGCACCAGCCCCTGCACCCGCCTGAATCCATGAACGATCACCCATTGTCGGTGGCCCTGATACTGCTGCACCAGTGCCGGGTGGCGCAGGTGCGCCTCCTCGGCCTGCCCCCAGTGGATGGCGCAGAGATCCACATGGCCGCGTGCCAGCATCGCCAGCCCCTGACGGGTACCGCACGGGGTGTAGCCCACCAGTGCCTGGGTGCCGAGCTGCTGGGCCAAGCGGCTGCTGGCGTAGTGGAGCAGTACATCGTCCGAGCCTGCCAGCAGCAGCCGGTCGTTCATCACCCCCTCGTGGCAACTGCCGAGCAGCCAGCGATCGAGCAGGGAGCGGGGAAACAGCCACTTGCCGGTCGCCTTGGTGGCGGGGATGCGCGCCTCGTTGGCGAGCTGGTAGACCTTCTTCTCGTTGAGATCGAGGTATTCCGCCACCTGCTTGACGTTCATAAATTCGTTCATTGCTTAGTCCCGCATCCCGCGACCGGCTGAACCGGGCGCCAGCACCGGCGGCTTCTCGTCCAGCACCATATGGTCGTGGCCGCTGAATACCTCGAAATGGCGCCCCTTGGCGCGGGCAATCATGGTGATGCCGAGCTGGCGGGCCAGATCCAGCCCCATCTGGGTGACGCCGGAGCGCGACAGCAGCACCGGAATGCCCATCTGCGCCACCTTGATCACCATCTCCGAGGTGAGCCGCCCGGTGGTGTAGAAGATCTTGTCATGGCCACTCTCGCCGCGCATCCAGAGCTCGCCCGCCAGGGTATCCACCGCATTGTGGCGCCCCACATCCTCGACAAAGGAGAGGATTTCGCTGCCGCGACAGATGGCGCAGCCATGGACGGCACCGGCCATCTTGTAGGTTTCGTTATGGGCCGACAGCGCCTTGAGCAGGGCGTAGAGGGTGCTCTGTTTAAGCTCGGGCGCCGCCAAGACCACCCCTTCGAGCTTCTTCATCACGCTGCCATACATGGTGCCCTGACCGCAGCCGGAGGTGACCGTCTTCTTCTCCAAGGATTTGTCGAGATCGGCGGCCTGCTGGCTGCTCACCACGGCGGCGGCCTCGCTCTCCCAGTCGACGATCACCGACTCGATGGCCGCAATATCCTCGATAAAGCCCTGATTTTTCAGATAACCCAGCACCAGCGCCTCGGGGCGGGCCCCCAGCGTCATCAGGGTTACGATCTCCTTCCAGTTGAGGTAGACCGTCAGTGGCCGCTCGCAGGCGATTTGGCGGGTGTTCATTGTGCCCTGCTCATCCATCACCTCGACGGCCATGGTGAGCTGGGCGGCAGCATTGCTTTTGATAAAGGTCGGTGTCATGGGCCCCTCGCGACCGGTTGCCGGGATCTAAGGGGAGGGATACAGCAAGTTTTGTTCCAGATTGTTAAAAGAAAAATATTGTTGTAGGTAAACATATTGTGTTTTGCAAAAAACGATCAAAATATCACTTTTTATTGGGTTCTGTATGAGTTCGTATGATAAGGTTTATTTATTAGGTTTAAATATTAAATTTGTTTGTGTTTGATTTTACAAAAGCAAGGGTGATAGGTTCGTAATGTTAAGCGAAAATTTATTGAGTTATAGGAAGAGGATTGATGAAGATGCAGGCTTACAGAGTAAAAGGAAATTATTAGTTTTACTATCTGTTTTGATGTTAGCCATTGACTTTACTGGTGCGACATTCAAAGAAGCAAATACATTTATATTCAAAATTGAATTTGAAAATCAGTCTGGCTTGAATGTTTTTTTACTTTTGTCGGTTGTGTACCTTCTAATTCGTTACTACGCATATGCACATAGTTATCATGAAGAGCTTTACAATCTATGGTCTGGTCGAATGCTTGAAGACCGAAATGTGTTTTACTATGACGTTGTTATGGAAGATGTGCGTGGTTTATTAGGGCCTGCTGTGGAGTTTTCTGGGAGCGATGAGCCTGGTATACAAGAATCTAAATATTACGTATCTGGAATATTTAAAAGGGCACTAATATTCCCCTCCTATCACATAGATGAAGATGGCGAGACGCATCAATTTGAAGAGTTGATTAAATTAACAAAGTTTAATGGCAAATGGACGCGTAAAAAATATATTAAGTTGCTTTCGCATGAATTAAAATATCAATCTTCAGCATTTTTTAAGTATCGAGAGAATTTGGATCTTATTGGCCCATATGTGATTGGAAGTTTGGCGATTATGCTGACTTTATGGAAAATGCTATAGGCCACTCTGTGGCGAGCATCTCGTATGTTGGGATGAATTGTAGGTTGGTGCTGAACGAAGTGAAGCCCAACGTTTACCGCGAACAGCCTTATCAAAGCAATAATCGGATAATTCAGAGTTATTCGATTATTGCCATCCCTGCTGATTAGGTTATGGCGGATTGGTCTGACTCCGTATGTTGGGCTTCGCTGCGCTCAGCACCAACCTACGTCCGCGTCGATCCATATCCCGCACAACGCGCCAACCCGCCAACCCGCAGCAATGCCTCCATCAACTACCAAACCTGCCTTGGCCCCACTCTTGCTATGTCTTATCCCATTGATGGCCGTAGCCGCCATAAGTCTCCTGCTGTGATCCGCCCCAAACGGGGTGGCTCACGGGGGAGGGCGGCTCGGCAGAGACCTTCTGATGGGAGCCGTGACAGTGCAAGAGACAACCAATACCTTGCCCCCGCAGCGCTGGCTGCAACTGGAGTTAAAGGCCATCGACAGCCAGGTTGGCCGCTGGCAGAGCCGCCGTTTCGAGATTGTGGCGCTCCATCCCGCCGAGCCCGAGGCTGCCGGTGCCTTGCCCCTTACCCTGTTTCGCGATGAGCGGGGGGATTATCGCTTCAATTTGAGCTCCGGCTCGCCCCGCCTCTTTGTGACCGGAAGCCGCGTGGACAGTGGCTTTGTGGCCGATGGTCTGACCCTGAGCCAGACCGTGGCCGCCGCCTATATGGATGGCGAGCGGCAGGTGCTCTCCTGCCCGCTACCCGAGGCGCTGCAAGCCTGGGTGGAGGCCTTTATCGGCCGCCACGGCGAGCTGCTGGAGGCCCGTCGCAAGGGCAAAAAGGGCAAGGGACGGGCGCAGGATCAGCTCGGTGTCGATACGGTAGATCAAGCCAACTGCGGCGCAGTCAAAGCCACCGGCCCCGATGGCCGCGAGCGTGGCAGTGACAGCGGAAATCGCGCCCATGAGTGAGTTCCTCAAACGCTGGTCGTCTCGCAAGAGTGAGGCGCGCAAGCATCAGGTATTGCGGCCACGGGAAGAGGTTAGCCCCGAGGCTGTTGCCGCCCCCATCGAAGGCTGTGGCGAAGGTAAAACTCCAGATACTGCGCTGGATAGCCCAGTAGTCAGCACTGACAAGGGGAGCTGTGAACCTCTTGCCGTTGAGGGGGCAGAGAGTGGCGAACCGCCGCTAACAACAGCCCAGCCGGGCAAGCCAAAACTTCCTGACAAGGAGGCGCTGCGGGCCATGTTTCGCAGCCATAAACCGGATGGGCTCGACGACTACACCCAGGATTTCAGTCAGCCCGAATTGCTGCCCGCGGCCCTGACCGCCGGGCTGCGTAACTGGCTGGTGGATCAGGTAACCGCCCAGGAGAGCGAATCGGCCAACTCGGCCAGCGGGTCTGCTGAACCGCTGGCGCTTGCCAGCGAACCTGCCGCCGACGAGCTGGCTGATAACCATTCTCAAACCCACACCGACGATCGGGACATTTTGGTTTCCTGTGGTGGACAAAATGTCCCAACCAAAGGTGGGGGAATGGAACCCTCAGGATCCTGACTCCCTGTCAGTCACTTTTTTCCCGGGGGAGTTGGCTCGCCTCTTGCTCTCTCGGCTTACCAACAAGCGCCCATCCCATGAGGTGGCGCGCACAGGAGCGTATGTGAGCACTGAACAAACATTGCCAAATCTGACCCACGAGGCGGGGGAGGCGGGGGCGGCCGCGCATAACGCGCGCGCGCGCGCCTATGCCCTGCAGCATACGGTCAAGACCGATAACCTGATCCCGGCCACTGTCTCTTACCAGAGTCAGGGGCGCCTGCTGCTGGTCGGCCCGGAAGATCGCATTCGCCGCGCCGCCAGCCTGCTGCCCGCCGGGGTGAAGCCCACCCTGCTGGTGAGCGAAGCGGTCCACGATGCCGAGGCGGCCGATCTCGAAGCCATCTTTGATGCCACCGCATCCCTCGCGGCCCTGACCCTGCGCGAACCGAGCCTGACAGGGTATCTGGGGCAGTTCCAGCTCATTGGCCTCAATGGGCAGGGTGAACGGGTTAATCTGGCTGCGCTCTGCTTTCCACAACAAACGGTTGTTGGTAGCGAACCGCGCTTTGATCTGGTGGCCGATCTGGGTCGCGCACCGCTCTTTGCACTGGAGCGCCCGCCGGTCGGTTATCTGCATCTTTCCGATGACCAAGGGCTGGCCGAACGGCTCACCGAGCTCTGTGCGCTGACCGGTATTTTCGACAAGCCGCGCTATTTTCGCCTCGACCCCGAGGCGTGCGCCTTTACCGCCCGCGGCGTGCCCGGTTGCAGCCGCTGCCTCGATGTCTGTCCGACCGATGCCCTCAAGCCCATCAATGGTCGCATCCAGATCGATCCCCATCTCTGTCAGGGCTTCGGTAGCTGTGCCTCGGCCTGTCCGACCGGGGCGATTGCCTATCACCAGCCCGATGCCAACACCAGCGGCGACTACCTGCTGCGATTGCTCAAGCATTATCGGGAGGCGGGCGGCGAAGTGCCTCGACTGCTGATCGCCGGTGAAAACGAGCGCGAATGGGTGGAAGCCGAGATCACCCGCCTGCCCGCCAACTGGCTGCCGGTCTGGGTGGAGGAGAGCGCGAGTTTAGGCATCGAGAGCTGGTTTGCCGCACTCGCCTATGGCGCCAGTGCGGTGCGCATTGCGCTGGGTGACGATGCCCCCGCAAGCGTCCGTGCACTGGTTGAGCGGGAACTGGCGAGCGCCGCCGTGCTGCTGGCGGGCGCCGGTCTCGCTGCCGATCGCATCGCCCTGTTTAACCCGGATGCCGAGCAAGATAAGCCGATCTCCGGCCTGCCAACCGTTGCCCTGCTGGAGAAGCCGCTTAAGGGAGACAAACGGGAAAACCTGTTTGCCGCCTTCGATGCCCTCTGGCAGGCCAACGAAGGGAGCCGCGAGCCGCTGGCGGTGCCTCACGGCGCCCCATACGGCAGTGTGGAGCTGAAAGAATCTGACTGCACCCTCTGCATGGGCTGCGTGGCGGTCTGCCCGAGCCGCGCCCTGCATGCGGTTGGGCACACGCCAGGCCTTAACTTTATCGAGCAGGATTGCATCCAGTGCGGCATGTGCGAAAAGGCGTGCCCCGAGCAGGCCATCGTGCTGATGCCCCGCCTGCAACCCGTGCCCGAGGCGCGCCGCGCCGTGCAGAGCCTGAAAGCCGAAGAGGCCGCCTGCTGCATTCGCTGCTCCAAGCCGTTCGCGCCCGCCTCGATGATCCGCCGCATCCAGCAAAAACTGGCCGGTCACTCCCACTTCCAGAACGAGGCCGCCCAGCGGCTGCTGATGTGTGAGGATTGCCGGGTCAAGGATGTGTTTGCAGCGCTGGCGGCGGATCCCGTCTCCCAGCTCAAGGTGTGAGGGCCAGTGATGAGTGAACAACATAACGAAAAGGCTGGCGAACTGACCATGACCGAACTGGAACAGAGCAGCGCCGATCTCTACGCCCTGCTGGCAAGCCTCTGGCGCGCCGCCCCCCGTGGCGAACAGCTCGCCTGGCTGCAAGGGTTGCAGACCATGCCGGGCCCCTTTGCCAGAGGGCTCGGGCTGGTGCAGCTGGCGGCTAGCAGCCACCACGAAAACGAGCTTGCCGAGGAGTATCAGGAGCTCTTTATCGGGCTGGGGCGCGGTGAAATTGTGCCGTTTGCCTCCTGGTATCTCACCGGCTCATTGATGGAGCTGCCGCTGGCGGTGCTGCGCGCAGATCTGCAGTCGCTTGGTTTCGAGCGCCAGAGCGGGGTGTGCGAGCCGGAAGATCATCTCGCCGCCCTCTGTGAGGTGATGGCTGTACTGATCGCCGAGCAACACCCGGATCGCAACCGCTTCTATGAGCGCCACCTTGCCCCTTGGGTAGTCGCCTGCTGCCGCGATCAGCAACAGGCGAAGGGGGGTAGCTTCTACCGGGCGGTCGGCGCCCTTGCCGAAGATTTCTTCAAGTTGGAAAACGAATTGCGCCTGCCGTTTGGCGCCTGCGTGGTGCCGGGCTGAATGCCCCTATCTGCGCATAACAAGAGCTGCGCATAACAAAACGAGCAGACGAGATATCCCATTGGACGCGAAGCTGGCGCGCAGGCGCCAGCAAGAACAACAACAGAGGTCACAAGAATGAGCGATGAACAGCTGAAAGACCCGTCCCGCCGCAATCTGATCAAGGGAGTTGGCGTGGTCGCCACCATAGGCGTGCTGGCCGGTGCCACCGGTCGGGTAGTGGGCAAAGAGGTGCTGACCCACGACACCGAGCCTGACAAGGGCTATCGGGAGACCCCCCATGTTCACGACTTTTATCGCACCCTGCGCGGCACCGACTGAGCCGGATCAGTGAAGGAGAACTCATGAAACTGACAAAACGTGCCGAGCAGCCCCAGGCGGGTGAGCAGGGCAATCAGGCCATTCGCGGCCAGGGACTGACCCGCCGTGCCTTTATGGTCAACTCAAGTCTGGTGGCCGGTGGCGCCGTGGCGGCCGGTTGGCTGGCCCCAGCCATGATGCAGCGGGCCGA
Source organism: Aeromonas sp. FDAARGOS 1411 (assembly GCF_019047125.1). Lineage (NCBI taxonomy): Bacteria > Pseudomonadati > Pseudomonadota > Gammaproteobacteria > Aeromonadales > Aeromonadaceae > Aeromonas > Aeromonas sp. FDAARGOS 1411. The sequence continues at coordinate 341,569 of NZ_CP077214.1, forward strand.
GGCCAAAACCGTGGCGGCCGAGGTGCCGGTCGAGGTGAAGCGCACCATCTGTTCCCACTGCTCGGTGGGCTGCGGCGTCTATGCCGAGGTGCAGAACGGTGTTTGGACCGGTCAGGAGCCAGCTTTCGATCACCCCTTCAACCTTGGCGGTCACTGCGCCAAGGGGGCGGCCCTGCGCGAGCACGGCCACGGTGAGCGTCGCCTCAAGTACCCGATGAAGCTGGTGGGCGGCAAGTGGCAGCGCATCAGCTGGGATCAGGCCATCGAAGAGGTGGGCAACGAAGTGCTGCGCCTTCGCAAGGAGTCCGGCCCCGACAGCGTCTACTGGCTCGGCTCCGCCAAGCACTCCAACGAGCAGGCCTACCTGTTTCGCAAGATGGCGTCCCTGTGGGGCACCAACAACGTGGATCACCAGGCGCGGATCTGCCACTCCACCACGGTCGCTGGCGTCGCCAACACCTGGGGCTACGGCGCCATGACCAACAGCCTGAACGACATGCACAACAGCAAGTCGATCATGTTTATCGGCTCCAACCCGGCGGAGGCCCACCCGGTCGCCATGCAGCACATCCTGCTGGCGAAAGAGCGCAATGGCTGCAAGATCCTGGTGGTTGACCCGCGCCGCACTCGCACTGCCGCCAAGGCGGACATGTACCTCTCCCTGCGTCCGGGCACCGACGTTGCCTTTATCTGGGGCATGCTCTGGCACATCTTCAAGAACGGCTGGGAAGACAAGGAGTTCATCCGCACCCGCGTCTACGGCATGGACGAGGTGCAAAAAGAGGTGGCGCGCTGGACTCCGGCGGAAGTGGAGCGGGTAACCGGCCTCAACGAACAGCAGGTCCATGGCGCCGCCAAGCTGCTGGCCGACAACCGCCCCGGCTGCGTGGTCTGGTGCATGGGCGGTACCCAGCACACCACCGGCAACAACAACACCCGTGCTTACTGCATCCTCGAACTGGCCCTCGGCAACGTGGGCAAGAGCGGGGCGGGCACCAACATCTTCCGCGGTCACGACAACGTGCAGGGCGCCACCGACTTTGGCGTCACCTCCGACTCTCTGCCCGGTTACTACGGGCTGGAAGAGGGCTCCTGGAAGCACTGGGCCCGGGTGTGGGATGTGGATTACGAGTGGATCAAGGCCCGCTTCGACAACAAGGCCTACAACGGCAAGCTGCCGATGAACAACAACGGCATTCCGGTCTCCCGCTGGGTGGACGGGGTGCTGGAGAACGCCGATCTCATCGAGCAGGGATCCAATATCCGCGCCATGTTCTACTGGGGCCATGCGGTCAACTCCCAGACCCGCGGCCCGGAAATGAAGAAGGCGATGCAAAAGCTCGACATGATGGTGATTGTCGACCCGTATCCCACCGTTGCCTCGGTGATGAACGATCGCACCGACGGCGTCTACCTGCTGCCGGCCACCACCCAGTTCGAAACCTATGGTTCCGTTACCGCCACCAACCGCTCCATGCAGTGGCGCGACAAGGTGATAGAACCCCTGTTCGAATCCAAGGTCGATCACGAGATCATGTATCTGCTGAGCAAGAAGCTCGGTTTTGCCGACCAGTTGTTCAAGCACATCAAGGTGGAGAACAACCAGCCGCTCTTGGAAGACATCACCCGCGAGTACAACCGCGGTATGTGGAGTGTGGGTTACACAGGCCAGAGCCCGGAGCGGCTCAAGGCGCACCAGCAGAACTGGCACACCTTCCACAAGACCAACCTCAAGGCCGAGGGTGGCCCGGTTAGTGGCGAAGTGTATGGTCTGCCCTGGCCCTGCTGGGGCACCCCGGAGATGAAACATCCCGGCAGCCATATCCTCTACGACACCAGCATTCCGGTCTCGCAAGGGGGCGGTGGTTTCCGCGCCCGCTTCGGCATCGAGTATCAGGGCGTCTCGCTGCTCGCCGAAGACTCCTGGCCGAAAGGGAGCGAGGTGGAAGACGGTTATCCCGAGATCACTGCCGACCTGATGAAGCAGCTCGGCTGGTGGGATGAGCTGACCGAAGCTGAGAAGAAAGAGGCCGAGGGCAAGAACTGGAAGACCGATCTCTCCGGCGGTATCCAGCGGGTCGCCATCAAGCACGGCTTTGTGCCGTATGGCAACGCCAAGGCGCGCTGCGTGGTGTGGACCTTCCCGGATCAGGTGCCCAAGCACCGCGAGCCGCTCTACACCCCGCGCCGCGACTTGCTGGCCGACTACGCCACCTGGCCTGATTCGAAGAGCCTGTGGCGCCTGCCGACCCAGTACGCCTCGGTGCAGGAGAAGGATGTCAGCAAGGAGTTCCCGATCATCCTCACCTCCGGCCGTCTGGTCGAATACGAGGGGGGCGGCGACGAGACCCGCTCCAACCCCTGGCTGGCTGAATTGCAGCAGGAGATGTTCGTCGAGATGAACCCGGCGGATGCCAACGATGTCGGCGTGCGCGACGGTCAGGATGTGTGGGTCGAGGGGCCGGAAGGGGGCCGGGTCAAGGTGAAGGCGCTGGTGACCCCGCGGGTCAAGCCGGGGCTCGCCTTTATGCCGTTCCACTTCGGCGGCCACTTCGAGGGCAAGGATCTGCGATCCAAATATCCGGAAGGGTCTGACCCCTATGTGCTGGGGGAGTCGGTCAACATAGTCACCACCTATGGTTATGACCCGGTCACCCAGATGCAGGAGACCAAGGTCACCCTGTGCCGTTTTCGCAAAGTAGGAGCCTGATCCCATGGCCAGAATGAAATTCATGTGTGACACCAAGCGCTGCATCGAGTGCAATGGCTGTGTGACGGCGTGCAAGAACGAGAACGACGATGCCCTCGAGTGGGGCATCCAGCGCCGCCGGGTGGTGACCCTCAACGACGGCCTGCCGGGGGAGACCTCCATTTCGGTCGCCTGCATGCACTGCACCGACGCCCCCTGCATGGCGGTCTGCCCGGCCGACTGCTTCTATCACACCGACGACGGCATCGTGCTGCACAACAAGGATCTCTGCATCGGTTGTGGCTACTGCCTGTTTGCCTGCCCGTTCGGGGCGCCCCAGTTCCCGAAGACCGCCGCCTTTGGCGATCGGGGCAAGATGGACAAGTGCACCTTCTGTGCCGGCGGCCCGGAAGAGGATCACAGCGAGGCGGAGCGCCAGAAGTACGGTGCCAACCGCATCGCCGAGGGCAAGCTGCCCATGTGTGCCGAGCTCTGCTCCACCAAGGCACTGCTGGCAGGGGATGCGCAGGTCATCTCCGACATCTTCCGCGAGCGGGTCGCCTATCGCGGTGCCAAGGATGCGGCCTGGGGTAACGGCGATGAGCTGTTCCACGACGCCAGCAAGCTGAACAAGCAGGGAGGGGCGGCATGAAAACCTGGCTAATGGCCCTGTTTGCTGCCCTGCTGCTGGTGAGTACCGCAAGCTTCGCCGATGCCGAGAAAGAGACGGTCGGCTTTGCCGGCGCCGATTACTGGCGGGCGGTGAAGGATGGGCAGGAGGGTGTGACCACCTCCCGCTCGCCGGAGCACGGGGTGCTTATCTCGGTGCCGGGCCAGCTCTGGTTCGAGGTGAAGACCAAGTGGGTGTCGCCGCTGGGTGCCATCGCCATCTTCGGATCGCTTGCCATGTGCGGCCTGATGTATCTGGTAGTGGGGCAGACCAAGCTCTCCAAGCCGCGCACCGGGCGCAAGCTCAAGCGCTGGAGCAGGCTGGATCGAGCGCTGCACTGGACCACGGCGGCCATGTTTCTGACCCTGTCCGGGTCGGGGCTGGCCATCATCTACGGCAAGTACTTCATCAAGCCGGTGGTGAGCCTCGGGGTGTGGGAGAACTGGATCTGGTTTGCCAAGGTGTTCCACAACTATGTGGGGCCGCTCTTCTTCCTCTGCCTGATGGGGGTGCTCATCAAGTGGTTCCGCCACAACATCGTCAACATGGTGGATGTGCAGTGGTTCATGAAGTTTGGCGGCATGCTCGGCAAGCACAAGGGAAGCCACCCCTCGGCTGGCTTCTCCAACGGTGGCGAGAAGGCGATCTTCTGGTTGCTGATCTGGTTTGGCGGCATTGTGGTGGCGACCGGGTTGTTCCTCGATTTCCCCATCTTCGGCCAGCTGCGCCGCCAGATGGAGTGGGCCAGTTTTATCCATATCGTAGGCGCCTTGATCCTTATCTGCGGCTTTATCTTCCATATCTACATGGGCCTGTTCCAGCTGGAAGGGGCGCTGGAGGGGATGGTGACCGGCGAGGTGGACGAGACCTGGGCCAAGGAGCACCACGACCTCTGGTATGAAGAGGTGAAGCACACCCTCGATGAGCCCAAGGCGGGGAAATCAAGCTGATGGTCGACAAAGAGTAAAGAGAAGGGGCGCTGCGGCGCCCCTTTTGATGGCGGGTCGATGGTGATGGCAAATTGATTGAACGATGCCGCAAACGGCGATGGTTTTTTGGGCCACCTTGAGCAACAGTAACAGGGGTTCCATTCACACAAGGGATGACAAATGATGAGAAAAGCATGGCTGGCAGCGGTATGTGCATCTGCGCTCTTCGGTGGTATTGCGGGCGTGGCGCAGGCGGCTGACGGGATCAAGACCCAGCAGGTGCAGTTCAAGAAGGGGGAGTCAGGGGCGACTATCAACGGCACTATTCAAGGTAGCCAGACCCTCGATTACAAGCTGACGGCCAACAAGGGCCAGAGCATGGTGGTGATCCTGACCGGCAAGCCCTACTTCAATATTTTGCCGCCGGGCAGCAAGGGGGAGGCGATCTTTGTTGGCTCGCGTGACGGGAACAACTTTGAGGCAACCCTGCCTGCCAAGGGCACTTATACCATTCGGGTCTACCAGATGGGGGCTGCCGAGAGCAGCAAGGCCAAGACGTCGTTCAAGCTGGAGGTGGGCATCAGCGGCTAATGCCGGCCGCTGACAAGCATCACAGAGGTGGTGGCCACAAAGGGCTGCCACCGTTGTTTTATCCTCTCTGTTTTTGCCTCGCCAAGGTCAATATTCACCCCGGGCCAGTCGCTCGAAGTAGCGCTGATAACGTCCGCTGGCGATGGTCTGCTGCAACTGCTGATTGAACTGATCCCGCAGTTTGGCTGAATCCGGCATCTTGCGCGGGAACATCACGAAGCTGTCGTTGCGCAGAAAAGGGGTCTGACTGTGGGTGATGAGTGCCGCGCTGGCGGGGTCGAACTGGCTCTGCAACTCGGCCAGACCGACTCGCAGCTCTTGCGGATAGAGGTCAATCCGCCCGCGCAGCAGCTTGCCGAAATTCTGTTTCACGTCGGTGACTTTCTGTTGGGTTACCTTGCCATCGGCCACCATCTTGTCCAGCTCGGGCCCGTAGCTATAGGCGATATCGCCCCCCAACCGCATGCCGATGATCTGCTCAAGGCGCTCGGCCTGCAGCTGCCGTGATTTGAGGGAGAAGAAGACAAACTGCTCCTGCAGCACCGCTTCGCTAAACAGAAAATCCTGCTCCCGCTCCGGTTTGTGCATCCAGACGGCGGTGGCGTCGTAGAGCTGGCTGTTGGCCGCCAGCGAATAGACCCGACCCCAGGGGGCGAAGTGGAACTTCACCTGATAGCCCGCCTCCTTGAACAGATCGCTGATGAGGTGGGCCACTGGACCGTGCTGTTTTGACTGCTCGGAGACGAAAGGGGGCCATTCACCCACGATGATGTTGAGCACCCGGCCCGGTGCGGCGAGAGCCGACTGGCAGGTCAGAAATAGCCACAGAGCAAGCAGCGGGATCAGGCGCATGGCAGAAAGAAGGGGACGCAGGCTGGCAGAGGCGAGGGCATCAGGTCACTCCCGGCTGTGATGCGGTGAAAGGGGCTGGGTTGCCCGCAATGCTAACATGAGTCTCATTCCTTGCCGTGGATATTTGTCTCGCCGGGGCCGCCAGGCGCCTATTTTGGCCGCAGGGTATGCCCAAGCTCACAAAACCGATCGAGTAAACGTCATATGATTGATTTCATTATGAGTCTTGCTCTCCTGCCGAACGGCAATTTCACGTAAATCAAAGAGAATGACTATGGCTACCGGACAATATCTGCTGTGGAAAGATGCACAGGGACAGGATTTTCGCCCCGTTGCACTGACCGGCACTGATCTGCTTAACAATCGATACCTCAACAAGGGCACGGCCTTCACCGAACAGGAGCGGGCCGATTTTGATCTTGATGGTTTGCTGCCGCCTCAGGTACAAACTTTTGAAGCCCAGCTCGAGCGAGTGTATGAGGGGTTCAAGAGCGCTTGCAGCGATATCGAGAAGTACCAGAACCTGCGTGCCCTGCAGGATCGCAACGAAACCCTGTTTTATGCCCTGTTGTCACGCCATGTGGAGGAGATGACTCCCTACATCTATACCCCGACCGTGGGCAAGGCGTGCCAGGAGTTCAGCCACCGCTTCCAGAAGCCGCGCGGCCTCTACATCACCCCGGACAACGTGGATGACATGGGCAGTCAGGCCCGTCACTTCGATGCCAAATCGATCCGCATCATAGTCGTCACCGACAGCCAGGGCATTTTGGGGATCGGCGACCAGGGGGTCGGCGGCATGGGCATCCCCATCGGCAAGCTGGCGCTCTATACCCTGGGTGCCGGTATTCACCCCGCCTGCTGCATGCCCATCGCGCTGGATGTGGGCACCGACAATCAGAAACTGCTCGATGATCCCATGTATCTGGGCCGCCCGCACAAGCGTATTCGCGGCAAGGAGTACGAAGAGTTCATCGACAAGTTTGTGCAGGGGGTCAAGCGCCACTTCCCCAATGCCGTGCTGCAGTGGGAAGACTTCAGCAAATCCAATGCCTTCAACAATCTGGCCCGCTACCAGCAGGCACTGCCGTCATTCAACGATGACATTCAGGGCACCGGTGCCGTGGTGCTGGCCGGTATTATCGGCGCGGTCAAGGTCAAGGGGGAGACCCTGGGCCAGCAGAACTATCTGGTCTACGGCGCTGGCGCCGGTGGGGTCGGCGTGGCGGATCAAATCTGCGCGGGGATGATCCGCGAGGGGATGGATCCGCAGGCGGCCCGCGATCGCATCTACATCCTGGATACCCAGGGGCTGGTGTGCGATAACCGGGACGGGCTCGACGAGTACAAGCGTCGCTACGCCAAACCTGGGCTGCTGTTGGCGGGTTGGGATACCGAGGTGCCCGGCAAGGCCAATCTGGCCGATGTGTTGCGTCATGTGCCCATTACCGTGCTGCTGGGTACCAGCGGTTCGGGCGGTGCCTTCCAGGAAGAGCATATCCAGCTGATGCTGCAGCATTGCGAGCGCCCCATGGTGTTCCCGCTCTCCAACCCGACCGCCAACTGTGAAGCGCTGCCGGAGGATATCTACCGCTGGAGCAAGGGCAAAGCCATTGTTGCGACTGGCAGCCCGTTCAAGGATGTGAGCTACGAGGGGCAGGAGTTCCGGGTCGGGCAGGGCAATAACGTCTTTATCTTCCCCGGTGTAGGTCTGGCGGCCATCGTCAGCCAGATCCGCGAGATCACGCCCGATGTCTTCACTACCGCCGCCTTTGCGCTGGCCGAGTGCGTGAGTGAGGTGGATCTGGCGAAAGGGGCCGTCTATCCCCGCATTCGCGAGCTGCGCAGCATCTCGGTGCATGTGGCGACCGCCGTGCTCAAGGATATCGTGCGTCGGGATCCCTCCCACCCGCTGATCGGTCAGGATCTGCAGCAGCATATCCTCAACCACATGTGGGAGCCGGTTTACCTGCCCTATCGTCGGGTATAACCGCGTATTCACCGCTCGGATAACGGGTCGGTAAAGATGACAAGGGGGTAGCGCTGCTACCCCCTTTCGTTTACCCCGTGGCATTCACTAAGTTCGCAATGGCCGCCAGCGCCCTTGCTGATTGCGACAGGCGGTATCCTGCCACTGCTGGCTCGCCTTGCCGATATAGAGTTGCTCGCGATAGTCGCGACACCATTCCCCGCTGGTATGGCGGAAGGTGCGTAGCGGGGTGACGCTACCCGAGTGACGGTTAGCCGGATTGAACCAGGTGAGGCTTTGCCCTTTGGTGCGGGTTTCCAGCGCCTTGGCGAGTGCCTGATTGGCCAGTTGAACATCGGCCTTATCCATCTGATGGTAAAGCGGCGGAGTGTCGACCGTGGCGCAGCCAGCGAGGCCGAGCAGGAGGAGTGGTAACAGATATCGCATCATGGTTGCCCCTGTTGGCTAAAGCCGTTGTTGAGCAGCGCCCGCTCCTGCTCATCGGTAAGCACTTGCTGGCGATCATCGACCGTGCCATCACCCCTGAGTTTGTTGCCGTTGGCATCGACGGCATCCACGCCGTTGTCATCGACCGTGCCATCACCCCTGAGCTTGTTGCCGTTGGCATCGACAGCATCCACGCCGTTGTCATCGACCGTGCCGTCACCTCTGAGCTTGTTGCCGTTGGCATCGACGGCATCCACGCCGTTGTCATCGATGGTTCCATCGCCTCTGAGCTTGTTGCCGTTGGCATCGACGGCATCCACGCCGTTGTCATCGATGGTGCCGTCACCTCTGAGCTTGTTGCCATTGGCATCGACGGTATCTACACCGTTGTCATCAACGCCATTGCCAAATCCGCGGCCACCCCCATGGCGTTCTCCCCCTGCATGTTTTTCTCCACCAGCATGCCGTTCACCTCCACCATGCTGCTCTCCGCCGGCATGCTCGCCCTGGCCGCCACTGTCATCGCTGACCCCATCGCTGTCGCTGCCACCGCCGCTGTCGCTGCCTCCGCCGCTGTTGCTGCCTCCGCCGCTGTTGCCACCACCACTGCTGCTGCCTCCGCCGCTGTTGCCACCACCACTGCTGCTGCCCCCACCACTGCTGCCCCCACTGCCACCATCGCCATCTTTGTTGTGAACGATCAGCTCATTGGCGATGTAGCTGTGGCTGCCATCGAGCAGCAGATTGAAGAGTGCGGTAGTGGGAGGCGCCTCGATCCAGCAGAGTGACTCAACCAGCAGTAATTCCGGCTGGGATTGCAGGGCCAGATTGCCCGTCACCATGACAGGTGCCGGGCGACACATTATCTGCATGCCGGTAAATAGCGGCAGCACTGCCAGTTGCGGGTTTTCGGTTCGTGTCATGGCCGGTGAGATGGCTGCCCAGCCCCGCGTGGTCAGCAGAGGGTGTTCTGCGGTAAAGAACGGGGGCAGATCATTGATCCCGTAGAGTCTGCGCTTGCCCAGTATGACCCGTTCGACCGCCAGGATCCGGTTACTGCCGCCGTGTTGATCCAGCACTCGTTCACCGACCCGGAGCGTCTCTATGGGGCGGGTGGAGCCATCGGCCATCGTGATGCGAGTGCCGGCGATAAAGCAGGACTTGGCATAGGCCTGATTCATTTGCCACTCATTGTGGGCGAAATCATAACTGAACGGGTTTGCAAACAGGGCGAGTGCGATGGCCGAGCCAATAAGCAATCTGCGCTGGCTGGCCTTGAATGGGGGCTGTGACATGGGGACTCCTTGTCCATCTTGATTCACAGGATCCATTATAGAGCGCCCCCTGGCGGTGGCATCTTTGACCATGAACACAATAAACATGATGGAAAAACGATTGGCGTTCGTCACAATAATGCGTAAAATCGCATACTCGATGCTTGTAGCAACGAATCCCGCCTAAAAAGCCAGTTTCATGCCCTTCCCAAGCAGTAAAAGGTAACAGGTGACGTATTTGTGTTCATTTTGTGCCTTGAAAAAGTCTTGTGATGACTGAAAAGTGATAAATATCCCCATCAGTTATCAAAAAATTAAGGACATCCATGTTTTCCTTAGTCAAGCAAAGTGTCGCCGGGCTGCAAATCCTGTTTGTCGCCTTCGGTGCCATGGTTCTGGTGCCCCTGCTCACCGGACTGAACCCCTCCATGGCCCTGCTTGGCGCCGGTGTGGGCACCCTGTTGTTCCAGCTCTGCACCCGCCGCCAGGTCCCGATTTTCCTCGGTTCCAGCTTTGCCTTCATCGCCCCCATCATCTACGCCACCCAGACCTGGGGATTGCCATCCACCATGTTTGGCCTGTTTGCCGCCGGTTTCATGTATTTCATTCTGGCTGCGCTGATCCGGGCAAAAGGGATGGGGTTTGTGCACAAATTGCTGCCCCCGGTGGTGATTGGCCCGGTGATCATGGTCATAGGTCTTTCTGTGGCGCAGGTTGCCTGCAACATGGCGATGGGCCGTGCCGGTAGTGAGCAGGTGGTACCTGCGGGGACTGCGCTGACACTGGCCGGTATCTCGCTGGCGGTCACCCTGATTGCAGCTGTGTTTTGCAAGGGGTGGATCAAGCTGATCCCCATCCTGTGCGGCGTGATTGCCGGTTATGTCTCGGCGGTCTTCATGGGCCAGGTGAGTTTCGATGGCATGGTGAACGCCCCCTGGCTGGCGCTGCCCCACTTCGAAACCCCGGAGATCAACTGGGCTGCTGCGTTGTTCATGTTGCCGGTAGCCATCGCCCCCTGTATCGAGCATATCGGTGGCGTGTTGGCGATTGGTGGCGTGACTGGCAAGGATTACACCAAGGATCCGGGTTTGCACCGTACGCTGGCCGGTGACGGCATCGGCGTCTGCTTCGCCGGTTTCATCGGTGGCCCACCCGTGACCACCTACGCCGAAGTGACCGGTGCCGTGATGATCACTCGCAACTTCAATCCGGTCACCATGACATGGGCTGCGGTGTTTGCCATCATTCTGGCCTTCTTCGGCAAGTTCAATGCGCTGCTTACCTCCATCCCCATGCCGGTGATGGGCGGTATCATGCTGCTGCTGTTCGGATCCATCGCTGCCATCGGTCTCAAGACGCTGGTGGAATCCAAGGTGGATCTGGGACTGTCACGCAATATCGCCATCGTCGCCGTGACTCTGACCGTCGGTGTCGGTGCGCTGGAGATGAAGATTGGCGACTTCGCGCTGGCCGGTGTTGGCCTGGCTTCTGTTGCCGCCATCCTGCTCAACCTGATCCTGCCCCAACACTCTGAAGAGGGTGTGATGGACGCGGCCAAGGATTGAGTTTCACCAGACGTTCATCGTTGACTTGTAGAAGGCCACCTCGCGGTGGCCTTCTCTGTTTCGGTTCTCTCGCGCCACTTTTCGGCTATGCGGAGCTCGTCTGGAATCTAATTTGGAAGCAGATGAGGGGGTTAGCGCTCTCATTTGACGTATCTCTTTTCGTGACCTTAGCTAAAGGACAGGTTTGGCTCTGAGGTCTCCTCGAGCAGTATGGGAAAATGGATGTTGGCGTTTTCTATCATTTCTCTCCCAGACCCTGGTCATTAAACGATGCGCTTCTGCTTCGCCACAGCGCTGTTGTATGGCAGAGGTTTATCCGCCCCCTCCACACTCCCCTCATGCTGCCCTGGCATGTTTCCACCTCGATTTGTCGTGAGCCTCCCCCGCCGATTGCGTTTCGTTGCGCACTGGCAAAATCCGGATCTGTTTGCTGCTGCACATGGGTGGGCGGCGAGCCGTGAAAGCCGGCATGACCCCAGCGGGTCAGATGTGCACCGCCATCGGTAACGGCGGATGTTCAGGGATGAATGGCAAGCAAAGCGAGGTTGCAATGAACTATCAACTGCTGTGGAAAAGTGCAATTTTTTCAGTCTCTTCCATGATGGCGATAAGCGCAGTTCAGGCTGCGCCACTGAACGTGATGACCGAGGATTACCCTCCGTTCAACATGCAGGGGGAGGGGGGCAAGATTGTCGGGCTATCGACCGAGGTGGTCGAAGAGCTGCTCAAGCGTGCCGGCGTCGAATACAAGCTGACCCTGATGCCCTGGAAGCGGGCGTATGAAGATACCCTCAGCACTCCCAACACCGCACTCTACTCCACGACTCGTACCCCGGAGCGTGAGGCGCTGTTCAAATGGGTGGGGCCGCTGGTCAATAACAACTGGGTGTTCTTCTCCAGCTCGACGGCCAATATCACAGTCTCTTCACTGGAAGAGGCCAAGCAGTATTCGGTGGGGGGCTATAACGGCGATGCGGCCGCCGAATATCTCAAGGCCCAGGGATTTGCCAAGTTGCAGCTGGCTGCCAACGATACCGCCAACGTGAAGAAACTGGAGGCTGGCCGCATCGATCTCTGGGCAACTGGCCAATATCTGGCGCCCTATCTGGCCAGCAAGGAGAAAGTAGCTTCACCCAAGCCGGTCTTCGTGTTCAAGGAAACCCAGATGAGCTTGGCGTTTAACAAGGATACGCCCGATGAGCTTATCACCAAGCTTAACGAGATCCTCGCTGCCATGAAGGCGGATGGCACCATCGACAAGATCAATGCCAAGTACCAGTAACAGTACCAATAGCAAGTGCCGCTCAATGGCACTGCGCCGGCTGCCGTAAAACCGGGAGGAAACCATGGATTGGAAAAGTCTGACGTTCAGGATTGCCGTGTTGACCTCCCTGTCGGTGAGTCTGCTACTGGTGTTGTTTGGCGCTTACAACTACCACGCCGTCAAGGCGGAGAGCTACAGCAAACAGGCTCAGCTGGTCGAGCAGGCGATCAAGCGACTGCAGCTCTCCTTGCCTGGCCCTTTGTGGAATTATGAGTCGGCCTTTATCGAGGCATCGCTCAAATCCGAGCTGGCGGCCGATATGCTCAGCACACTGCTGGTGGTCAACAAGGAGAAGCTGGTGGCCGGGTTTGCCCGCGATGCAGCGGGCACTATTTCCCCTATAGCGGCCATACCCGCCGATACGGCGGCCTATGGGGGGTATGATCTGGTCTACGACGACAGCGGTCAGAAAAACACTGTGGCCCGATTGCTGGTACAAACCAGTGATGCCGCCATTCAGGCCCAACTGCGCCAGCAGTTGATCACCACCGTCTGGCAGATCCTAGTGCTCGATCTCTGCATCATCGCGTTGCTGATGGTGCTGATTCATCACAATGTGCTCAGGCCGCTCCATCAGATGAATCAGGCGGTGTTTGATCTGGCCAAAGGAGAGGGGGATCTGACCCGGCGTCTGAAGATCAGCCGCCAGGATGAGATGGGCGCGCTGGCCACCAACATCAACCACTTTATTGCCAAGTTGCAGGAGATGGTGGCGGAGATCAACGAGCTCTCTGCCGGTGTGTTGCAAACCGCCGAACTCTGTGACTCCCTCTCGGCAGATACCCGGGTAGGCAGTGACGCCCAGCAATCCGAGCTGGATCAGGTCGCTACTGCCATTACCGAAATGAGTCAGGCAGTGCAGGAAGTGGCTGGTAACGCGGTGAAAACCTCTGGCGCTACCGATGAGGCCAACCTCTATGTGGAGCAGGGTTACAATCTGGCGGGCCATGCCAATGAGGCCATCCATCAACTGGTGGGGGAGGTGGAGCGAGTCGCCACCCTGATGCGCACCCTTTCGACCGAGAGCAGCAGCATTGGCACCATCATCGAGGTGATCAACGGCATTGCCGAGCAGACCAATTTGCTTGCCCTCAATGCGGCCATCGAGGCGGCGCGGGCGGGTGATCAGGGGCGCGGTTTTGCGGTGGTGGCGGATGAGGTGCGCACCTTGTCGGGCCGTACTCGCCAGTCGACGGAGGAGATCAGCGCCAGTATCAAGCGGTTGCAGCAAGCGACCCAGAATGTCGGGGCCGGCATGCAACAGAGTCAGGAGAAGGCATCCCGCGCCGGCATCGAGGCGGCAGATGTGCAGATATCGGTGGAGAAAATTAAAAATCAGGTCAGCCTGATCCGCGAGATGAACATGTATATCGCCCAGGCATCGGAAGAACAACACTCGGTGGCAGAGGCGGTCAGCCATAGCGTCAACCGGATTGCGACCCTCAACAGCGAGAGTGCGGCCAGAGTGGCACAGGTTGCCGAGGCCAGTAGCGATCTGCGGCAGCTGTCGGCCCAACTCGACACCCTCCTCAAGCAGTTTCGGGTCTAGTCAGTTCACTTCGCCCCGTTGGATCATCCTGCGGTGCAGGCCAGTTCCCATTATTTTGAGGCGCGGCGAGATGTTGTGAGGGGCAAGGGGCCTTGTCCAGCAGAGCTTTTCGTCATGCCCATGTCACTGCTCAGCTGAGATTGGCGTGACCGCGATACGCGAAACTCGCAGCATCATGCTCTGCCCGATACGCAGTCCGACAGCGCTGGACGCATATTTTCATTTTCCCTGCTCATGCCTGCCTGCATCTATTGTGCCGCTGATCTCGACCCTTTAGAATTTCGTTTAATTACAGCGAGTCCTGAGCCGCCATCTGGCTTTATCAGGTGTGGAATCCCATCTTCTTCATGATGAATGCAAATAACAGGTGGTTGGTATGACGGGGGTTGCGCCAGGCAATAACATATCAGCCTATCACTTTGGTGATTATGTCTTTGATGTCAAAAGGCGAGAGCTGATCTTCTGTGCCGACAAGGACAACTTGCAAAGCGCCCGGGTGGTGCGCTTTTCATCGGCAGAGAGCCTCATTTTCAGCTATCTGCTCGATCACCATGACGAGGTGTGCGACAAGGATCTGTTGCTCGAAATCGGCTGGTTGGGTCGCCCCATCAGCCCCAACTCACTGAACGTGGCCATCGCCAATATTCGCCGCCACTTCGCCTCATCCCCCCAGACGCTGGATATCAGAAGTACCCCGAAAAAAGGGTACTCTCTGCATCTGAACTGCAAGATGAAGAGCTATTACGGCAAGGCACTGCCAACAGAGAGTGAGCCCTTGTCCGAGCCGATGAGCGAGCCCACGCCTGCAGTGGCTGCGCAGTCACCGTCGACATCACCAAGCTCCGACCACGAGGTCATCAAAGAGCCTGCTGCTCCCCGTTCTTTTGGTGAGCGCGCCAAACTTGCCTTTCTCAGCGGTATCGGGCGGCCAATGCTGGCAAGGGGCCTGATATACGTCAATCTGCTACTGGTTGTGCTGGTGGCGTTTGTCGCCAGCTATCTCCATTTCGAGTGGCTCCATGTGCACTGCACCGACTCGCCGACCGGCGTTGTTTGCCAGATGGAGGCACGGAGCGATGTGCCACCAGTCAAACCGGCATCGCTGGTGCTGGTCTCCGGCCACCAGGTTCGCATGCTCTCCTATAAAGAGCTCGAAAAAACGCTGTAAGGGATCTCTGATGAAACGAACGCTGAAAAATACCTTGCTGCTGTTGCCACTGCTTGTCGTGCTGCTGTTTGTGGTCGGGATGTTTATCAACAGTCTGGGCTGCCATTACGACCTGAGAATGTCGGCCAATGGAGTCAACTATCACGGGGTGTGCCGCTGGGGCAAAATCACCGTGATCGAAGAGGAGGAGGCGACCAGGGAGAAGTGGCGGGTGACCGGTTTTCAACTTACCTTCTTCAACCAGCTTGTTTACCTCATCGACAGTCGTACCCAACTGCACGAATCGGGTAACGATGACTCCTATCTCAATGAGTACAACCTGATCCAGTCGCAATATGCGCTGGTCAACTATGCCTGGGTGCCGCTGACTGAAAACAAGGTGGCGATCTTCCAGCGCGATCCGGTGCACGAGGTTGTGATTGCCCAGCGAGATGGCTGGTTCGATCTCTACCGCTGGTTCTTCCCCCCGGCACCGCTGGTGCCTGTTCAGCCGCAAAGCGCAGGTGCCGGGCGTCCCGCTAGCTTCTAAGCAACTTGCACCAGGGGCCGGTGATATCGCAGTGGCCTGTCTCATCACTGTTTTGCCAGCCCAGCCTATGGTAGAAGGCTACTGCCGCCGTGTTGCGGGTCGCAACCTTGAGCGAGCCGTGCGGCGAATCAGCGAGGCCCCGCTCCAGCAGGGCGCGCCCGATCCCCTGGCCGTGCCAGTCGCTTGACACATAGAGGTGATGGACGAAGTGATCGGGCTGCCAGATGGCGATAAAGCCGCAGATATTGCCCCCCTGCTCGGATACCCACACCTGTTCACCTTTGGTCTGTTCCTCGAAATCCTCGAGTTGGAAACGGGCGGGATCGACCCAGTGAAAGGTGTGGCGGCGGCTTTTCAAAAACAGCCGAGCCAGTTGTGGAATGTCGTGTTCTTCCATGAGCCGGATCATGATGCCCTCCCGGATCAAGCCAATGTTCATTGAGGCAGCTGCACAGCGGCAGGTTAATCGATGCAAATGACAAGGGTGTGATTAAGCACTGTCCATTGTATTTGCCATGGGGCTATACTGCCGGAGTCCCTTGTATGGATGGCTTGAGGATCGCTGATTTATGGACAATAAACTGATTGAAGGCAACATTTTTGTTCCGGCGCACATAGACGATGTCTGGCACGCCTGGACTACCGAAAGCGGTCTGCGCAGTTTTCTGGCTCCCGAATGTTTGATGGTGGCCGAACCGAATGGTCCTTTCGAGATCTACTTCAGGCCCGATGCCCCGCTGGGTGAACGTGGCAGCGAAGGGTGCCGGGTCATGGCCGTCATGCCCTATGACCTGCTCAGTTTCAGCTGGAATTTCCCGCCCAGCCTACCCCATATCCGCCAGCAAAAGACCCAGGTTTGCCTGCGATTTGTGCCGGAAGGGCAGGGCACTCGCCTCTACTTCCTCCAGAGCGGTTGGGCCAATGATCCGGATTGGGATCAGGGTTATGCCTATTTTCGGGAAGAGTGGCTGGAGACCAGCCTGCCACGGTTGCAGTACCGTTTTACCCACGGTCCCATCGACTGGAACAATCCGCCAGACAAGGCGCAGTTGAAGGCGCTGGCCCAGTAATCCCGGATATTCAGACATAAAAAAAACCGGCCAAAAGGCCGGTTGAAACAGTTCAGGCTTGTCAGGTGACAAACGTATCCAGCGGATGAGAGTCGCTTTCCACTCCTTGTGAAGCACAACACTCTTGGTTACGTGCGGCTACTTTATGCCATTCACACTGAATCGAGGCTGAACCATGGATGATCCCGCCTCATTCCCCTCTTCAATCAGATTGTGATCCCCATCGACTGCCGCAAGTAAGCGCCCGCACCGAGCAGCCCCGGCCCTTCATGGGTGATCAGGAACACCGGGATCTCCTTGAGATAGGACTTGAAGCGCCCCTTGTCTTCAAAGGCGACCCGGAAACCGGAACCGGTAAAGAACTCCTGGAAGCGCGGCACTATGCCACCTGCGATATAGACGCCGCCAAAGGTACCCATATTGAGGGCCAGATTGCCGGCAAAGCGGCCCATCAGCACGCAGAACAGGCTCAGGGTGCGACGGCAATCGAGGCACTCCCCGGCCAGTGCGCGCTCGGTAATGTCTTTGGGGGCAAACGGCTCTGGCTCACGGCCATCGGATTTCACCAGCCCGCGATAGAGATTGACCAAGCCCGGGCCGGAGAGGAAACGCTCTGCCGAGACATGGCCCAATTCGCCTCGCATCACCTGCAGCACTGCATCTTCCTCTTCGGTGTTGGCAGCAAAATCCACATGACCACCTTCACCCGGCAGGCTCAGCCACTGCTCACCCGCCTTGACCAGATGGGCGACCCCAAGGCCGGTGCCCGCACCATAGATGGCGATGGGCTTGCCCGCTACCGGCGCGGCGCCGCCAAGCTGGATGCGATCCGATTCAGCCAATACCGGCACCGCCATCGAGACCGCAGTAAAGTCGTTGATCACTTGCAGGCGTGCCAGCCCGAGATTGCTCTGCATCTCGCTGATGGAGAATTCCCAGCTGTGGTTGGTCATGGCAACCCAGTCACCGTTGATGGGGCAGGCGATGGCGATGCAGGCTTCAGCCACCTGAACCTTGTGTTCCTCCAGATAGAGGCGTACCACGGCTTCAAGGCTGGGGTGGGCCAGACCTGAGTAGGTCTTTGCCTGAGAGATAGTACCGGTGGCCAGCTCACACAGGGCCAGACGCGCATTGGTGCCGCCGACATCGCCGACCAGCGCATGGGTATGCTGCATAACAACTCCTTCGTTACAGGATGGGGACGACTCTGGTGTCCCGAGATTATTGTTGGATTATGACGGCCCATTCTATCCGAGCTCAGGCTTGCTCACCCGCCGGATCGATACAAACGTGCGCCTGCTCACAGTGTTGTTGCTTTGCAACATTTGTAAGCGCTTTCATGGCTAGGTGACGTTTTGTAACGAAAAGTACGAAATAATTAGAGATGAGTCATACTTTGTATGGCAGGCGTTAGTTGCGATAACCGCTTGTCTTGTATAGTCCTTAGCTTGAATGGAAACTTGCTTAGCCGTAGATTGAGTGCAAAGACACTGAAGCTAAATTACAAAAACGCCTGGTGGTGATGATGAATACCCTTGATAAAATTACGAACAACTTGGAAAGTTTCAGTAAATCAGAACGCAAGGTTGCCGAGGTGATCCTGGCGTCTCCCCAGACCGCCATCCACTCCAGCATCGCCGCTCTGGCCAAGATGGCCGATGTCAGTGAACCGACCGTCAACCGCTTTTGCCGCCGTCTCGATACCAAGGGCTTTCCTGATTTCAAACTCCATCTGGCCCAGAGCCTGGCCAATGGCACCCCTTACGTAAATCGTCATGTGGAAGCGGAAGATGGGCCTGATACCTACACCGCCAAGATCTTCGAATCCACCATGGCTTGTCTGGATGCCGCCAAAAACAGCCTGGATATCTCTGCCATCAACCGCTGCGTCGATATCCTGACCCAGTCCAAGAAAATCAGCTTCTTCGGCCTTGGTGCCTCCTCCGCCGTTGCCCGCGATGCCCAGAACAAATTCTTTCGCTTCAACATTCCGGTAGTGAGCTTTGACGATATCGTCATGATGCGCATGAGCTGCATCAACAGCAGCGAAGGGGATGTAGTGGTGCTGATCTCTCACACCGGTCGCACCAAGGCGCTGGTCGAAATCGCCGCGCTGGCTCGCGAGAACGACGCCACCGTGATCGGCATGACCGCCAAGGACTCCCCGCTGGCCCGCGAGTGCAATCTGGTGCTCTCCATGGATGTGCCGGAAGATACCGATGTCTATATGCCGATGGCATCCCGCATCGCCCAGCTGGCGCTGGTGGATGTGCTGGCGACCGGGTTTACCCTGCGCCGGGGGATGAAATTTCGCGAAAATCTGAAGAAAGTAAAAGAGGGATTGCGCGAATCCCGCTTCGAAACCCCGCACTCTTCCTGAACCGTCGGGGGCTCCGGCCCCCGACTGTCTATGCCACCCGCCTTGGTGTAGTATTGTAATTTAATAACAAAAACCACCCAGATGGTTTGTAAACGGGTGCATCGAGCCATGGGCTTGATGGGGCAGAATCTCAAGTCATATCAACTTCATATTGGAGTCTTTCATGCCTAGACGTACAAAGATTGTAACCACACTCGGTCCGGCTACCGACCGCGAAGGGATCCTAGAAGGGATCATCCGCGCCGGGGCCGACATGGTGCGGATGAACTTCTCTCACGGCACTGCTGAAGACCATATCCTGCGCGCCAATCAGGTGCGTGACATTGCTGCCAAGCTCGGTCGTCACGTCGCCATCATGGGTGATCTGCAAGGCCCGAAAATCCGTGTTTCCACTTTCAAGGATGGCAAAATCTATCTGGCCATCGGTGACAAGTTCATTCTCGACGCGGCGCTCGGCAAGGGTGAAGGTTGTCAGGAGCAGGTCGGTATCGACTACAAGAGCCTGCCAGACGATGTGGTGCAGGGCGACATCCTGCTGCTGGACGATGGCCGTGTGCAGCTGAAGGTCGAGCAGGTTGAAGGCACCCGCATTCACACCACGGTGACCGTGGCCGGGCCGCTCTCCAACAACAAGGGCATCAACAAGAAAGGGGGCGGTCTCTCCGCTCCGGCCCTGACCGAGAAAGACAAGGAAGACATCAAGACTGCTGCCCGCATGAATGTGGACTATCTGGCTGTCTCCTTCCCGCGCTGTGGCGATGATCTGCGTTACGCCCGCGAGCTGGCCCGCGAAGCCGGTTCCAATGCCAAGATCGTGGCCAAGGTTGAGCGCGCCGAAACCGTCGCCACCGATGAGGCGATGGAAGACATCATCCTCGGTTCCGATGCTGTGATGGTCGCCCGTGGCGATCTGGGTGTCGAGATCGGTGACCCCGAGCTGGTTGGCGTACAGAAGAAGCTGATCCGCCACTCCCGTCGTCTCAACCGCGTGGTGATCACCGCCACCCAGATGATGGAGTCGATGATCAATGCGCCGCTGCCGACTCGTGCCGAAGTGATGGACGTGGCCAACGCCGTGCTGGATGGTACCGATGCGGTGATGCTCTCCGCCGAGACTGCTGCCGGTCAGTTCCCCATCGAGACCGTGACCTCCATGGCGAGCGTCTGTGTCGGTGCCGAGAAGCATCCGAGCCTGAACGTCTCCAACCACCGCATGAGCTACACCTTTACTTCCGTTGAAGAAGCGGTAGCCATGTCCACCATGTATGCGGCCAACCACCTGGAAGGGGTCAAGGCGATCGTCGCGCTGACCGAGTCCGGTACCACTCCGCTGCTGATGTCCCGTATCAGTTCCGGTCTGCCGATCTTCGCCATGTCTCCCCACAACAAGACCCTGGCCTGGACCAACCTCTACCGTGGCGTTACTCCGGTGATGTTTGACGGTGACGAGACCAAACCGGTCTACGAAGTGTGCCGCGACGCGCTGGCCGTGCTCAAGGATAAGGGGCTGTTGCAAAGCGGTGACATGGTGCTGCTGACTCACGGTGACAAGATGGAAACCGTGGGCAGTACCAACACCTGCAAGGTGATGATGGTCGAATAAGCCCGTCCGGTTTTACTGTGCTTAACAAGGCTGCTCCTCTTTGATGAGCAGCCTTTTTGTTAACCGCTGTCGGGCTGTGGCGGTATAAACAGGACTCAATGATTGCTTAACCGGATTCCCCTTCCGATAATGCGGGAGTGATTTTCAGCGGGTAGCCTGTTGTAGGTGATCGCCCCAGGTAACCCAGACACTCGACAATACGGGAGTGAAAAAATGAACAAGCGTAACTGGTTGCTGGCCTTGTCACTGAGTCTGGCCTTCTCACCCTGTTATGCCGACTGGGCCAAGCTCAAGGCCGCAGCGTCCGATTTGGGAGCGGCAGTGAGCGAGACCAGCAAGGAGGTGTGGCAGGATGTCAGCGATTTCTCCAAGAAGAGCTGGGCCTCCATCTCGGCCTGGGGGGAGGATGCCTTCAATACCGCCGGGGTCTGGACCGACAAGAGCATCGCGACCGGCAAGGAGTGGCTGAAGGCGGCCGACAAGGAGCTCAACGAGATGCTCAACCCCAAGACGGCGAAAGAGGCGAGGATCGCGCTCAATACCATGGCCGACACTGCGCTGATCCGGTTGTTCAACGAGCAGCCATCAGCCAAGTTGTTGTTTGACAAGGCTTATGGCTATGCAGTGTTCGATTCGCGCAAGTTCTCCCTGATGCTGCATACCAATCAGGGGGCCGGGGTGGCGGTCAATCGCAAAACCGGCAAGCACACCTATATGAAGATGTTTGGTGCGGGTCTGGCGGCCGGGATTGGCGGCAAGTTCTATCAGCAGGTGATCCTGTTTGAAGACAAGGCCAGATTCGATGCCTTCGTGACCAAGGGGTGGGAAGCCACCTCCGAAGTGGGCGTGGTGGCCGGCAAGGAGAGCGCCGAGCTGACCGCCAAATACAATGGCGGCATGGCGATCTACCAGATTGGCGAGAAGGGCCTGCTGCTCGATGCCAATATCTCCGGCTCCAAATACTGGATTGACAAGGACTTGACTGAAACGGGCCGCTAATCCCGCCGTTATCGGTTGCTCACTGCACGCCATACGCTTGTCGTGATCTCGCCAACAGGCCCGCAGTGCGGGCCTGTTTGTTCTCTCGGTGTCAGTGGGCTGAATAGACCTGCTTGCCCTTGAACATGGTCCAGAGCACCTTGGTCTCCTTGAGCTCTTCGCTTGCTACCTGTTCCAGATTGCGATCCAGCAAGATCAGGTCAGCACTCTTGCCCGCGCTGATGGAGCCAATCTCTTTCTCCCGTCCAATTACCTTGGCGGCGTTGAGGGTATAGGCCTGCAAGATGGCCTGACGGCTGATCTGTTCGCTGGCGGGGGGCTGCAAGCCAAGCTCCCCTTGACGAGTGAGCGCGGTATACATGGCGAGGAAAGGGTTGGGGCTGGAGACCGGCCAGTCACTGGCACCGGCGATAATGGTGCCGCTTTGCAGCAAGCTGCCTGCCGGATAGAGGCGGGCTAGCAGTGCCGGAGGCACTTTTCCTTCAAGCAGCAGGGTAGTCGCCACGTTTTTCCCGGCCCACAACAGTTGCATAGATGCGGCCACATTGAGTGGTTTGAAACGGGCAATGCTGGCCGGGCTCACCACCTCCAGATGGGTGATGCTGTGCAGCAAGCGGTGATCCTGATTGTGGGCCCGGGCATAGGCGATGGCATCGAGGGATTCACGGACGGCCCGATCGCCGATGGCATGAAAGTGAGCGATAAGTTGATGGGCATCCGCGGTGTGGATCAGCTCGTTGAAACGCTGCTTGTCCAGATCGTCCTTGCCGCTGTAACCGGGACGGTTGAGGTAGGGCTCGCTCAACTTGGCGGTCTGGGATGGATACTCGATGACACCATCTTGCAGGATCTTGATCCCCACCAGTTTAACGTCCGGGGCATCTTGAAACTGCTGTTGCAGCGCCAATACGTCATCAATGATGGCGGGTGATGCGTGGATCCCCACCAGTGCCAGTGCGGATACATGTCCGGTCAGTTTGCCTTCCCGGGAGAGCATGCTGTACGCCGGCAGCAGGCCGGTATCGCGGCGATCCGGCTCGGCGTTGAAGATGGGGGCGAGGGGGCGAATGTTGCTGATAGGGTCCATCCAGGCGGTAATGCCCACCTGATTGAGCTGTTTGGCGGCGGTCATGATGGCCTTGGCAATCGTCTCGTCGCTGACGGGGGGCAGCGCCTTGAGGATGGCATCCCAGCCGCCTTCCGAGGCAAAGCCATTGAGCTTGCCGGATGGGGTGAGGCCAAAATTGCCTTTCAGCGGAGCATAACGACCGGCAAGGGTGTCGGCATCAATGCCAGCCTTGCGCAGCATGGCCTGATTGGCCCAACCGGTGTGGGCATCCGAACCGGCAAGCACTACCGGGATCTGCCGGTATTGCGGGCCATTGAACACCTGATCGAGCAGGGGAAGCTGATGCCAGTAGTCGAGGGAGACATTGCTGTATAGCTCTACATCGCCCAGTGTCAGGCGGGGATCATCCTTGCTGCGGGTCAGAAATTGCTGCACCTGCTCAACCTCACTCATGGCGTCAGGAAAGTTAACCGTCATCCCCCTGAAAACCGGCAAATGCCGTATGAACATGGCTGTCGATGAGCCCCGGCATCAGGTACTTTCCTTTCAGATCAAGGCGATTGGCATGGTTGCCGAGGCGGGCGCTGACCTCCTGATAGCTGCCGACTGCCACGATCTTTTTACCTTCAATGCCGACCGCTTCCGGGTGAGGGTTCGCCGGATCACCACTATAGATGGTGCCGCCAAAGATCAGCGTCTGGCTCTGTGACTGGGCATTGGCGGCAGCGGGAAGCGTTACCAGCAGGCTGGCGAGAAACAGCGTTTTGATATTCATGGGCATGACTCCGTCGCTTCGGTGCCCGAAGGCACCGAAGTGGGTAAATGGAAATGAGGTATCGGCTTATCGGTTGATCAGCGGGATACAGATATCAAACACGTAATGCTCCCGGTCGGGGTCCGTGCCTGCGTGGTATTGCTCGTAACACGGGCGATCGTCGCAGTTCAGCCCTTGGCCCACTACCCAGCGAAACGCCGTTTCCCAGCAGGCAACCAGTTGATCGCCGCGAGCGATAAACTGACAAACCGCATAGGGGCCCGCGGCGATGGTCTGGGTGGTTAACTGGCGCCCAGCGGGGATCTCTGGCCCCAGCTCGATGCAGACGTCAGTACGGCAACGGGTCTCATCGGTGATATCGGGGATATCCCAATAGAGACTCAGGGTACCCGCTGGTGTCATCGCCTCGTCTGAGGCGAACAGCGCGAGCAAATCCCGATGAGCTTGCTCACAGGTCTCCTTGCCATAGGGGCCCAGGCGGCGCATGTACGCCACGCGCCGGGCGGGCATCTGCCTGACGCTAGTCCCCTGCAACAGACCCGGGTGTTCGGTGACCGGGTGCATGACCAGGCCATCATAGGTGTCAAAGGGAAGGGGATCGTTTCCAATCTTGCTTTTCCAGTTTCCCCCCTGCTGCTGGCGGTATTCTGAGGGGCTCATGGCGAAGTGCAGGCGAAAGGCCTTGGCGAAATTCTGGGAGCTGGAGAACCCGGCGGCCAGGGCGAGGGTGGTGATGTCGCTCTGGGGGGAGGCGAGCAAGCGACGGGCAGCGCGCTCCATACGCAGGCGCCGGGTAAATCCGGCAATGGTCTCGCCGACCATCGTCTTGAAAATACGGTGGAAGTGGAAGGTGGAGATGGCTGCCGCTGCTGCGACCTCATCCAGGCCCGGATTGTCATCCAGATGGTGGCTGATGTAGTCCATCGCCTTGAACACGGGTTTGCGATAATCCAGATCGGACTCCTTGCCAGCCAGCAAAAGTGGGCGTCAGAGTCGGATTTAATCAGAGCCATCTGCCGTTGTCGAACCCGTCCGGCCTGGTCTGGCCACTCATCCGCATCGCGCTTTTAACGCATTGGCACTCTAATTGCTTGTTGCATGCCAGCGTCAATGATTTGTCTGGGGATGGAAAATGGAAATTAGTGCAAGCAGCCTGATGCAAGAGATGCAGGCGCTCAAGATCGAAGCAGGCGCAACGCCGCTGGCACAACCCGGTCGTCAGGTAACCTCCGACTTTGGTCTGCTGCTGCAACAGGCGCTTGGCAACGTCAACGAGCTGCAAGGGGCCGCCAATGACCTGCGTACCCGTTTCGATATGGGCGACAAGTCGGTGGATCTGGCCGAGGTGATGATCGCGGGCCAAAAATCGTCCATCGCCTTTGAAGCCACGGTACAGGTACGCAACAAGATGGTCGATGCCTACAAAACCATCATGAACATGCCGGTATAAGCGACGCCAATAAACCATGACGACTGAACATCATGAACATGTCAGCAATAAGGACATAAATCGTGGCTACTGACCAAAACGGCGATCTGCTGATAAACGATGAGGGCACCGCCGCCCTCGATGAAAATGAGCAGAAGAGTTCGGCGCTGGGCTTCCTGTCCAATACCGATGTGCTGCGGCAAATCACCCTGATCCTGGGGCTTGCCATCTGTCTGGCCATTGCGGTGTTTATCCTGCTGTGGGGCAAGGAGCCGGACATGCGTCCCCTCGGCACCTACACCACCCAAGAGCTGGTGAAGACTCTCGACTTCCTCGATCAGCAGAAGATCCCCTACGAGGTGGATGGCAAGAGCGTGCTGGTCAACGCCGAAAGCTACCCCACTATCCAACTGGCCCTGACCCGTGCCGGTCTTGCCAATGCCACCGATAGCAGCATCGGTGGTGAAGATATCCTGCTCAAAGATTCCAGTTTCGGCGTCAGCCAGCGGATGGAGAGTGAACGTCTGAAGCTGAGCCGCGAGCGCCAGCTGGCGAGCGCCATCGAACAGTTCCAGAATGTGGCCAAGGCTCAGGTGCTGCTGGCTATCCCGAAAGACAACGTGTTTGCCCGCAACGAACGCAAACCCAGTGCCACCGTGGTGCTCAACCTGAAAGGGGCGGCGCTGGGGCAGGGGGAGGTGGACTCCATCGTTGATATGGTGGCCTCTGCCGTGCATGGCCTTGAGCCGACCCGCGTCACCGTCACCGACCAGAATGGCCGCCTGCTCAACTCCGGCTCGCAAGACCCGATCTCGGCCCAGACTCGCAAAGAGTTTGCCATGCAGCAGAAGCAGGAGCGGGAGTACAAACAAAAAATTGACGCCATCCTGATCCCGGTGCTGGGAGCTGACAACTATACGGCGGAAGTGGATCTATCTCTCGACTTCTCTCAGCAGGAACAGACCCGCAAGACTTACAACCCGGACCTGCCTGCTGTGCGCTCCGAGATGACCATGGAAGAGAACAGCGCCAGTGGCAGCAACGGTGGTGTGCCTGGTGCACTCTCCAACCAGCCCCCTGCCGCTTCCAATATTCCCGAGGAGGCGACCGGTGGTGATGGTGCCAGCGCTGCTGCTTCGGGCCGTTCCCGCAAAGAGGCGACCCGCAATTTCGAGCTGGATACCACCGTCAGCCATACCCGTCGCCAGATGGGTGGCATTCGCCGCATGACTGTTTCGGTTGCCGTTGATTACAAAGCGGTACCCGGTGCCGACGGGGCCGTGACCCGTGAGGCGCGCACCCAGGCAGAACTCGATACATTGCGCCGTTTGCTGAGCGGTGGCCTTGGCTTTGATGTGACCCGTGGTGATACCCTTGAGGTGGTCGCGATTCCGTTCAATCGCCCAGAGCTGGATACCGTGGCCGAAGTGCCGCTCTACGATCAGCCCTGGTTCTGGCGTGCGGTGCGGATTGCCGCCTCGGTACTGGTGATCATCGTCTTGATCGTCACCGTGGTTCGCCCCATGCTCAAGCGACTGCTCTATCCGGATGCCAAACCGGAAGGGGAAGTGGATTTCGACAACCACACCGTACTGGGTGGCGACGACGAGTTGAGTCTGCTGTCAGCACAAGTCGAGAACGATCAGGTATTTGGTGTACGCGATGGCCAGCTGAAACTGCCGGATCTGCACCGTGACGAAGACTTGCTCAAGGCGGTACGTGCGCTGGTGGCGAACGAGCCGGATCTGGCCGCTCAGGTCATTAAAGAATGGGTAACGAACAAAGATGCCTGAAGAAAAGAAGAGTCAAGTCACCGGCAATGACATCACCGACAGTCAGCGCCAGATCCTCGACCAGATGTCGGGGATGGAAATGGCTGCGGTGCTGATGCTGAGCCTCAATGAAGAGGATGCCGCCCAGATCTTCCGTCATCTCGAGCCCAAGCAGGTGCAGCGGCTCGGTATGTCGATGGCCTCCATGTCCGACTTCAGTCACGATCGGGTGGCGGCGGTGCACCGTCAATTCATCGACGATATCCAGAAGTACACCAACATCGGTATCGGCAGCGAAGACTTCGTGCGTAAGGCGTTGGTGGCGGCCCTTGGCGAGGACAAGGCGAGCAACCTGGTGGACCAGATCATTCTCGGTTCCGGCGCCCGCGGTCTCGATTCGCTCAAGTGGATGGATGCCCGTCAGGTGGCCAGCATCATCCAGAACGAACACCCGCAGATCCAGACTATCGTGCTCTCCTATCTGGAGCCTGAGCAGTCCGCCGAGATCCTGAGCCAGTTCCCGGAGCAGGTGCGCCTCGATCTGGTGATGCGTATCGCCAACCTCGAAGAGGTACAACCGGCGGCATTGCAAGAGTTGAACGACATCATGGAGAAACAGTTCGCCGGTGCGGCCGGTGCCCAGGCAGCCAAGATGGGCGGCCTGAAGGCTGCCGCCAACATCATGAACTATCTGGATACCAATATCGAAGGCCAGCTGATGGACTCCATCCGCGAGTCGGACGAAGAGATGAGCCAGCAGATCCAGGATTTGATGTTCGTGTTCGAAAACCTCATCGATGTGGACGATCGCGGCATCCAGACCATGCTGCGGGAAGTGCCGGGGGATCTGCTGCAACGCGCCCTCAAGGGCTCCGACGATCAGATGCGCGAGAAGATCTTCAAGAACATGTCCAAACGGGCGGCCGAAATGCTGGCAGACGATCTGGAGGCCATGGGGCCGATCCGGGTCTCCGAAGTGGAAGCGGCCCAGAAAGAGATCCTCTCCATCGCCCGTCGTCTGGCGGATGCAGGCGAAATCATGCTGGGTGCCGGTGGCGGCGAGGAGTTCCTCTAAGCCATGGCCCATAAACCGAATTGCGATGCCAACCCCGCATCAGGCAGTGGTGAGGAGCCGCGCAAAGCATGAACAACAAACTGCGTGGTTATGTGCGCCCCGAGGGCGATGATGCCCGGGTTGAGACCTGGGGCTGGCCCGAGATGGAGGTCGAGGTAGAGGCGGGTGCGCCCACCAATGCCCTCGGCCTTGCCCCTGACTGGTATCAGCAGGAAGAGGAGGTGGTGGAGCCGGAGCCCGAACAGGAGCCGACTCCCAGCATCACCGCCGAAGAGCTTGAAGCGATCCGTCAGGCCGCCTGGGAAGAGGGAATGGCTGAGGGGCGCGAGTCCGGTTATGCCAAGGGTATGGAAGAGGGCAAGCTGGAAGGATTGCAACAGGGCCACTCTGCCGGTCTCGAACAGGGGCGCGAGGAGGGGCTGGCCATGGGCCGCGAGCTGGTGGAGCAGGAGATCGCCCACTGGCAGGGGCTCGCCGCCCGCCTTGCCAATCCGCTTAACGAGCTGGATCAGGCGGTGGAGCAGCAGCTGGTCTCGCTGGTGATGCAACTGGCCCGCGCGCTTATTCGTCACGAAGCGGAGACCTCCCCCCGCATTCTGCTGGAGGCGCTCAAAGAGGGGCTGGCCTTGCTGCCCGCCGCCGAACAGGGGGTGACTCTGATGTTGCATCCCGACGATATCGCGCGAATCGAGCAGGTATTTGGCGCCGAAGAGTGCGCCAAGCGCCACTGGCGATTGCAAAGCGATCCCACCCTCTCCCCCGGCGATCTGCAACTGGCGACCGAGCTCTCCAGCATCGATCTGACCCTCTCCGGGCGCATCGATCAGTTGCTGCGCAACTTCTTGCGGGACAATGCGTCCCAGAAACCGGCTTCGCAGGACTCACGCCCATAACCGATGCCGGACGTTGCTGTCCGGCTGCACTTTTTAGCTCTCAGGAGGCCAGATGAGCGGCTCGCTACTGAACCGGTTGCAAGGGTACAAGGTACGCGACAGCGCCCCCAAACCGCCGGTTGCCGGTAAATTGACCAGGGTGGTGGGGTTGACCCTCGAAGCCATCGGCTGTCGCGCCGCCATCGGTGCCCTCTGCCGCATCGATACCCTTGATGGGACGTTGGAAGCTGAAGTGGTCGGTTTTTCTGGCGATCGCCTCTATCTGATGCCGAGCGAGCAGCTCAAGGGGGTGATCCCCGGTGCCCGGGTGGTGCCCATTACCGAAGAGCACGGCATTCCGGTCGGGATGAACCTGCTTGGTCGGGTCATCGACGGCATTGGTCAGCCACTCGATGGCCTCGGCCCCATTCTCTCCTCCCAGACCGTGCAGTTTGCCCAACACCGCATCAACCCGCTCTCTCGCCGCCCGATCCATCAGCCGATGGATGTGGGTGTACGCGCCATCAACGCCGTGCTGACGGTCGGTCAGGGCCAGCGGATGGGGTTGTTTGCCGGTTCCGGTGTTGGTAAATCGGTGCTGCTGGGCATGATGACCCGCGGCTCGGTGGCGGATGTGGTGGTGGTCGGCCTCATCGGTGAACGGGGCCGGGAAGTGAAAGAGTTTATTGAAGACATTCTGGGAGAGGAGGGCCGTGCCCGCTCCGTGGTGGTAGCGGCTCCCGCCGATGCCTCGCCGCTGATGCGGCTAAAGGGGTGTGAAACGGCGCTGGCCATTGCAGAATATTTCCGCGATCAGGGGCTTAATGTGCTGCTCTTGATGGATTCACTGACCCGTTATGCCCAGGCCCAGCGTGAGATCGCGCTGGCGGTGGGCGAGCCGCCAGCGACCAAGGGCTATCCTCCCTCGGTATTTGCCAAATTACCTGCGCTGGTGGAGCGGGCGGGTAACGGCAGTGACGGCCAGGGCTCCATCACGGCATTCTTCACCGTACTGACCGAGGGGGATGACCTGCAAGATCCCATTGCCGATGCGGCGCGAGCGATCCTCGATGGCCACATAGTGTTGTCGCGCGAGCTGGCCGATGCGGGCCACTATCCGGCTATCGACATCGAGAAGTCCATCAGCCGGGTCATGCCCATGGTGACCTCGCCGGAACATATGGATTTGGCGCGCACCCTCAAGCAGTTCTACTCCCTCTATCAGCAGAACCGGGATCTCATCACCATCGGCGCCTACAGTCAGGGTTCCGATCCGCGTATTGACCGCGCCATCATTCAAAAACCCTATCTGGATCAGTTCTTGCAGCAGGGGATGCGCGAGGTCATTCACTACGATGATGGCCTGCAAGCCTTGCAGATGGTGGCGATGCCATTGATGCGCTGATGATGGTCGGTAACAGAGAGGTCGACGATGAGTAAAGGGTTGGTATTGTTGGCCGATCGGCTGGTGGAAGCGGAGCAGCAGTGTGCGCTGGCACTGGTGAAGGCGCAGCAGGATCTCAAGCTGTTCATGGATCAGCAAAATGCTCTCAACCAGTACCGCCAGATCTATCACCAGCAGTGGACCGATCGCGGCCTGCAGGGTATTTCGCCCCAGCAAAATACCCAGTATCACGCCTTTATCAACAAGCTCGAACAGGCAGCGACCCAGCAGTACGAAGGGGTGTTGCAGGTGCGTCAGGCGCTGGAACAGCGCCGTGAAGAGTGGCTGGCGGCCCAGCAGCGGCGCAAGGCGGTGGAGCTGTTGCTGGAGAAGCAGGCGAGCCGCGAGCAGCAGAAAGCCCAGCGTCAGGAGCAGAAGATGCTGGATGAGTACGCCATGTTGCGACGCTTTCATCAATCTGGCCTGTAACTTGCTTTGATATGGACATTGTCGGCGGCCATCTCTTTGGGGGCCACCAGAATTCAGGGATCCCATCATGATGCAGACACTGTTGACACAAACGCCTTCGGCTCCGGCCAACGGGTTGGACAAAGCGCCTCTGAGCGGTTCCGTCGAGAGCAAAAGTATCGATGGGGGAACCGGCAGCGACAGCAAGGGTGATTTCGCCACCCTGATTGCCAAGGCCCGGAACAGCGAACAGGGCGCCGCCGAGGCCACTCAGGGCGGTAACCATGTCCGATCAGCCAAATCTTTGGCGACCGAAAGCGCCTCTCCCAAAGAGGAGACCAGCAAGGAGCAGGATCCTGACGCCGACAACAAGGTGGAAGAGGTCCCTGCCACCGACTTTCTGCTCCGTCTGCAAGACTCCCTCAAGCTCGATACCTCGCTAGTGACACCCCAGCTGGCGGTAGCAGCCCAACAGAGCGCCACTGTGGTAGACGGCAATCCGTTGCCGCAAGAGGGTGAGCTGGAGGGGATTGCGCTTGATGAAAGCGAGCAGACTCCTGCCGCTGCCAGAATTGCCAGCCAGCTTGCCAGTCAGACCGGGGCGCAGTCGCCGCTGGCGACGACCGCCAATTCGACTCTTGATACCACCGTATCGTCTTCAGCGGCGCGAGTGGTGGCGCAGGGCGATGCCTCTGTTGCCGTTCTCTCCTCTGAAGGGGAAGATGCCGCCACCACTGCGGATGGGCAGGCCGGGGAGAAAGCCTCTGCCAAGGGCGAAACCCTCGGGGCTGATGGCAAGCACACCAAGCCCCTCACGGGGGCCGAGCGAATGGCCCAGCTGGCCAAGGTGCTGCCGGTCGATGAGTCGGCAAGCACTGCCAAATCCGCTGAGCCTCTCGCTGCAAAAGAGGCTGGCGACAGTAAATCCGATCTCGCCGCCAGCAATGCTTTGACTAACAAGGGGCAGGCAACGCAAGCCGCGACTCAGGGGGCCGCGCTCAAGGCCTTCAATGAGGGGCTCAAGCAGCCTGAGGCGGGCGCTGCAACCACTTCAGCAGCTGCGGATGGAAATGGGGTAGCTGGCAAGGGGGCAGAAAAGGGGGCCGCCGAGGGTAGCCAGCAGCCAGCCACCGCCGCTAATCAAGGTTCGGCGCCCGTGAGGACGGCGCACAGTGCCGCAGAAAGTGCCGCAGTCCAGAGCAGCGTAACGACAAATGCGACGACTCCGACCGATAGCGCTGCCGCCCCCGTGATGGTGGCGCCGCAGCAGGTGTTGGCACAGGCCGAATCTCAGGGGCCGCAAGCGCCGTTGTCGACCATTTCAGCCGGCATCAAACAGATGGAAGTGACGGGCACCGACGAGGTGCGAAAAGCGGTTTCGCTTGAGGTAAAGCCGAAGGCCGGTGAGGCGGAGAAGAGCCTGGTTGCGACGACATCGAGCAGTGAGAGCAGCCCGAGCCAGACCGTTCAGCATGGCCAGAACAGCCAGACTCAGCCACAGGTAGCCGATAGCCGGGCACCCGCCGCTGAGACGACGTTGCGCCGTGAGCCGCAGAATTTACCCCATTTGAAACTGGCCAGTCAGGAAGCACCTGCCGAATTGCACCAGAAGGTCAATGTGATGCTGGCCGAAAAACTGCAACAGGCGGAAATTCAGCTCGACCCCCTCGGCCTTGGCAAGATGAAGATCCAGATCCAGATGGGAGCTGACAGCCAGGCCAACGTCCATTTTGTGGTACAACATGGACAGACCCGTGAGATGCTGGAGCAGGCGATGCCCCGGCTGCGTGACATGCTGGCAGGGCAGGGGATCCAGCTTGGTCAGACGCAGGTACAGCAGCAGTCGCAACAACAGCAGCAACAGGGCCAGCCCACCTTTAACGGGCAGGGGCAGCAGGGGCAGAGTAGTGGTCAGCCGCGGTCCGGTAACGGGCTGGTTGAAGGGGAGCTCACCACTTCCAACCCCAGTTTGCTGGTGGAATCGACAAACGGTTCCGGAATTGATTTCTATGCTTGATGCAATCCCGAGTAAGTTTATGATATCGAACAAGTTTGAGACTAGGGTGGACAAGGGATGGCTGACGATAACGAGTTGACGCTAAAAGACCCGGCTGCGGGCAAGAAAAAGAAGCTGATCATTATCATTGCTCTGGCGGTTATTTTGCTGGGCGGTGGTGGTGTTGGCGCCTTCCTGATGCTCTCCGGCTCCGATAAACCGCCCGCTGAAGCGGCGGAAGGTGCCGAGGCCGCCCCCAAAGAGGAAGCGCCTAAACCTTCCCTCTATGTCGGTATGCCGCGCCCCTTTGTCTTCAACGTCGCAGGTGCCCAACGAGATCGACTGGTGCAGATCAAGATCCAGCTGATGGTGCGCGGTACCGCCGACGAGACGCTGGCCAAACAGAATATCCCCCTGATTGAAGGCACCTTGCTGCGGGTATTCAGCGCAGCCAGTGCCGAACAGCTGATGACCTTTGAAGGCAAGGAGAAGCTGCGCAAGGATTCACTGGAAGAGTGCCGTCGGGTGCTCAAGGACCTGGTCTCTTCCCCAGTTATCGAACAAGTGCTGTTTACCGGCTTTGTAATGCAGTAGGTGAAGCGTGAGCGATCTGTTAAGTCAGGACGAAATTGATGCCCTCTTGCACGGTGTCGATGATGTCGAAGAGGAAGAGATAGGCGGCGCTGGAGACCCCGGCGTAGCCCAGTTTGACTTCTCCTCCCAGGACCGCATCGTCCGTGGTCGCATGCCGACGCTGGAGCTGGTGAATGAACGTTTCGCCCGCCATATGCGGATCAGCCTGTTCAACATGATGCGTCGTACCGCCGAGGTCTCCATCAACGGGGTGCAGATGCTCAAGTTTGGCGAGTATGTTCATACCCTGTTTGTGCCGACCAGTCTCAACATGGTGCGCTTCCGCCCGCTCAAGGGGACGGCGCTTATCACCATGGAGGCCCGATTGGTCTTCATCCTGGTGGAGAACTTTTTCGGTGGCGATGGCCGTTATCACGCCAAGATTGAAGGGCGCGAGTTCACGCCGACCGAACGGCGCATTATCCAGATGCTGCTCAAACTGGTATTCGAGGATTACAAGGATGCCTGGGCGCCGGTGATGGACGTGGGGTTCGAGTATCTCGACTCCGAAGTGAACCCGGCAATGGCCAACATCGTCAGCCCGACCGAGGTGATCGTGGTCAGCTCGTTCCACATCGAGCTCGACGGTGGCGGCGGCGACTTCCACGTGGCGATGCCTTACTCCATGCTGGAGCCGATCCGCGAGCTGCTGGACGCCGGTGTGCAGAGTGACAAGGGGGATACCGACGTACGCTGGAGCAAGGCGTTGCGTGACGAGATCATGGACGTCAAGGTGGAGTTGCGGGCCAAGCTGCTGGAGACCGAACTCACTTTGCGTGAGCTGATGGAGCTGCGACCCGGCGATATCATTCCGGTCGATATGCCGGAAAATCTGCTGGTTTTTGTCGAGGACTTGCCCACTTTCCACGCCAAGATGGGCCGCACCAAGGATAATGTGGCGCTCAAGATCACCGACAAGCTCAAACGTCCGGAAGGGGTCAAGACGGAGATGCATCTGGTGACCCGGGGCGGGGTACGAATTGATGGCGAGGCCGAGCTGGAAGAGCTCGAGCGCAGTATCGAAGATCAACAGCGATAATTGACGGTTTATTACGGTAAACGGTCACGAAGTAGCATAAGGAAACAAGATGAGCGGAACTGAGGAAGAGGATCTGATGGCTGATGCCTGGGCTGCGGCTCTGGAGGAGCAGGTGACGGCGGAAGCCAAGCCAGCCCCGCTGGAAGAGTTGAAAGATGATGCCCCCATCAGTGCCGAGGAGCGTCGCAAGCTCGACACCATTCTCGATATTCCGGTCACTATCGCCATGGAGGTGGGCCGCAGCCAGATCAGCATTCGCAACCTGTTGCAGCTGAACCAGGGCTCGGTGGTGGAGCTGGATCGGGTTGCAGGCGAGCCGCTGGACGTATTGGTCAACGGTACCCTGATCGCTCACGGCGAGGTGGTGGTGGTGAACGACAAGTTTGGTATTCGCCTGACCGACGTCATCAGCCAGATTGAACGGATCAAGAAGCTCAAATGATGCGCCTCCTGTTGTTATTGCTGCCTGTTCCGGCCTTTGCCGAGACAGCGGCATCTGCCAACGTGCCTAGTCTGAGCTCCTGGTTGCTCTCCAGTCTGATGGTGATCGGTCTCATTCTGGTGCTGGGCTTTCTGCTCAAGAAGAGCAAGCTGGCGACCGCCATGGGTGGCGGCCAGATGCGGGTCATCGCCTCGTTGCCGGTGGGTTATAAAGAGAAGCTGCTGGTGGTCAAGGTGGGCGAACAGCAGTTGCTGGTCGGCGTAACACCGCAGCAGGTCAACTTTCTCTACCGGCTGGAGGAGCCGCTGGACGAAAACCAGCCGCAGGCGTTTTCCCAGCAGCTTGGCAAATTGATGGGCAAGCATGAAAAAAGCTAACGGCTTATGGCTGAAAACGGGGCTGCTGGTCAGCCTGCTGATACCACTGTTTTGCTCCTGGCCAGCGCTGGCACAGGACGCCATGTCGGCGGTGACCGTCAAGACCATGGGGGATGGCTCTCAGGAGTACAGCCTGACCCTGCAAGTGCTGGCGCTGATGACCGCGCTCTCCTTCTTGCCGGCCATGGTGATCATGATGACCTCGTTTACCCGCATCATTGTGGTGTTGGGTATCTTGCGCCAGGCGATAGGTCTGCAACAGAGTCCCTCCAACCAGGTGTTGATCGGCATCGCCCTGTTCATGTCGTTCTTCATCATGTCGCCGGTGCTGGATCGCATCAATGATGAGGCGTTGCAGCCCTATCTGGCCGAGACCATTCAGGCAAAGGAGGCGCTGGAGCGGGCCGAGTTGCCCATCCACCAGTTCATGCTGGCCCAGACCCGGATCAAGGATCTCAATACCTTTATGGAGATCGCCAACGTGCAGGTGGAGAAACCTGCCGATGTACCGCTACGGGTGCTGATCCCTGCGTTTGTCACCAGCGAGCTGAAAACCGCTTTCCAGATTGGTTTTATGCTGTTCTTACCGTTCCTGGTCATCGATCTGGTGGTCGCCAGTATTCTGATGGCGATGGGGATGATGATGCTCTCGCCGATGATCGTCTCGCTGCCCTTCAAGCTGATGCTGTTTGTGATGGTGGATGGCTGGAACCTCATTCTGGGGTCACTGGCCAACAGTTTCGGACTGGGTGCCGGTTAGCCGGTCGAGCGCAAGGAGCCCGAACATGAGTCCTGAAACCTTTGTCGACGTCTTTCGCGAGGCGCTCTGGCTGGTCAATATCATGGTCAGCGCCGTGATCCTGCCCAGCCTCGCTATCGGGCTGGTGGTAGCCATTTTTCAGGCGGCCACCTCCATCAACGAACAGACCCTGAGCTTTCTGCCCCGTCTCATCGTGACACTGTTTGCGCTGGGTGCTGGTGCTCACTGGGGTCTGCAGAGTCTGATGGACTTCTTTGTACTGATGGTCAATCAAATCCCCGAGGTGGTGGGATGACCTACACAACCGCTCTGATCATGGAGTGGTTGTCTTCCATCCTCTGGCCGCTGGCGCGGGTGAGCAGCCTGCTGATGGTGATGGCTGTGTTTGGCAGCCGCCTTGCTCCTGCGCGGGTACGGATGGGGCTGGCGCTTGCTATCACCTTTCTGATTGCCCCGCTGCTTCCGAAAATGCCCCCTATCGAGCTCTTCTCTGCCGGCAGTTTTCTGGTATTGGGCCAGCAACTGCTGATCGGTATTGCCCTCGGCCTGATGACCCAGTTTCTGATGGAGAGCTTCGTGATGGCCGGTCAGGTCATCGCCATGCAGACCAGCTTGGGCTTTGCCACCCTGGTGGACCCGATGAATGGCCAGTCGGCCCCTGTGGTGGGGCAGTTTTATCTGATGCTGGCGACCCTGGTGTTTCTGGCGCTGGATGGTCATCTGGTGATGCTGCGGCTGGTGATCCTCAGTTTTGAGACTTTGCCGGTGTCGGACGCCGGGCTCACTTTACCGGCCATCCGTACCCTGATCGGTTTTCTCGGTGTGATGTATCAGGCTTCACTGGTGATGGCCCTTTCTGCCATCGTTGCCCTGCTCTTAATCAACTTCGCCTTTGGTGTCATGACCCGGGCGGCGCCGCAACTCAACATTTTCAGTATCGGTTTTGCGGTCAGCATGATGTCGGGTCTGCTGATCCTCTGGCTCACTATCGGCGGGTTTCTCGGCCACTTCGACATCATGTGGGAGCGGGTGCAGGAGGTCAGCTGCGAGCTGATCAACACCCAGTGCTTCGGGGGCGCTCATGGCTGATACCGACCAGGAACGTACCGAACACCCCACGGGCAAACGACTGCAACAGGCCCGTGAAAAAGGGCAGATTGCACGTTCAAAAGAGCTGGGGACCGCCAGCGTTCTGCTCTCGGCGGTATTTGGTCTGCTGATGCTCAAGGGCTCGCTGGCGACTGCCATGATCAAGGTTGTCACCATGGGCTTTACTCTGGACAGGGAGCAGGCTTTCGATCCCAATGCCATGATCGCCATGGTGCCGGCGCTGCTGGGGGAACTGGTGCTTCCGCTGGGACTATTGTTTGCACTGGTGGCGATTGCCGCTTTTATCGGCAACACCCTGATGGGGGGGATGAACTTCTCCACCGAAGCTATGATGCCCAAGATGAGCAAGCTGAGTCCGCTCAGTGGCCTCAAGCGAATGTTCGGGGTGCAGTCGCTGATCGAGCTTGTCAAATCCATCGCCAAGGTGGTGTTCATCACCCTGTTTGCCTGGTGGATGTTATCCAGTCAGTTCAATCACCTGCTCAACCTCTCCATGGAGGGATTTCCCGGCGGCATTATTGATGCGCTGGAGTTGTTTCTCTGGATGTTGATCATCCTCTGCTGCGCCCTGCTTCCCATCGTTGCCATCGACGTGCCGTTCCAGCAGTGGAACCACATGCGTCAGCTCAAGATGACCAAGCAGGAGGTCAAGGACGAGTTCAAGGACAGCGAAGGCAAGCCCGAGGTAAAGGGCAAGATCCGTCAGTTGCAGATGCAGATGGCGATGCGCCGGATGATGGGGGATGTACCCAAGGCCGATGTTGTGATCACCAACCCGACCCACTACTCGGTAGCGCTCAAGTATGATGCGGGCAAACCCGGTGCCGCGCCCAAGGTCGTAGCCAAGGGCACCGATGAAATTGCAATGAAGATCAGGGAGATCGCCAGAGAGTACGAGATCCCCATCATGCCGTCACCGGCTTTGACCCGGGCTATTTACCACTCAACCGAGCTGGGCCACGAGATCCCGGAAGGGCTGTTTGCTGCGGTTGCCCAGGTGCTCGCCTATGTCTTCCAGCTCAAGAAATTCCGTCGTGGTCAGGGGCGCCGTCCCCAGCCACTGGCTAAAGATCTCCCCATTCCGACCGAATATCGCAAATGACAAAGTTCTGACGTAGTCAAAATAAATCCATTGCATTTCAATGTCTTGTATTGTTGGCCTGATGTTTGCTTTAATCTGGCACCAGCAGGTTGAAATTGAGAAGCGCGATGGAATTCAAGGCAGTATTGGGCCAGTTCAAAGAGTACCGGGGAGTTTTGGGCAAAGGCCTTGGTACCCCTCTGCTGGTATTGGCCGCGCTCGGCATGGTGGTGCTGCCCATCCCGCCGCTGATGCTGGACGTGCTCTTCTCCTTCAACATTGCCCTCTCCATCGTGGTGCTGCTGGTATCCGTCTATACCCGCCGCCCCCTCGAATTTGCTGCCTTCCCGACCGTACTGCTGCTCGCTACCTTGCTACGGTTGGCGTTGAACGTTGCCTCGACCCGGGTGGTGTTACTGGAAGGTCATAATGGCAGTGCGGCGGCCGGCCATGTGATCGAGGCGTTCGGTAACGTGGTGATCGGCGGCAACTATGCGGTCGGCATCATCGTTTTTACCATCCTGATGATCATCAACTTTGTGGTGATTACCAAGGGCGCCGGGCGGATCGCGGAAGTGAGTGCCCGTTTTACCCTTGATGCGATGCCGGGCAAACAGATGGCCATAGATGCCGATTTGAACGCCGGTCTCATCAATCAGGAAGAGGCGAAGAAGCGTCGTCAGGATGTGACCCAGGAAGCTGACTTCTACGGCTCCATGGATGGTGCCTCCAAGTTTGTCAAAGGGGATGCCATTGCGGGCATCATGATCCTCTTTATCAACATCATCGGCGGCTTCATCATCGGGATGATGCAGCACCAGCTGACCTTCAGCGAATCGGCCGAGATCTATACCCTGTTGGCCATCGGTGACGGTCTGGTGGCGCAGATCCCCTCCCTGCTGCTCTCCATCGCTGCCGCCATCATAGTGACCCGTCAGAATACCGATCAGGACATGGGTACCGCAGTACTAGGCCAGCTGTTTGACAATCCCAAGGCGCTGATCATCTCGGCCGGGATTCTGCTGATGATGGGGCTGGTGCCGGGGATGCCGCATTTCGCCTTCCTGAGTCTGGGGGCTCTCGCCGCCGCCGGCGCCTGGTGGTTGCTGCGCCGCGAGAAACTGGCTGCCGCCAAAG
This sequence comes from Aeromonas sp. FDAARGOS 1411, assembly GCF_019047125.1. NCBI lineage: Bacteria > Pseudomonadati > Pseudomonadota > Gammaproteobacteria > Aeromonadales > Aeromonadaceae > Aeromonas > Aeromonas sp. FDAARGOS 1411. The sequence continues at coordinate 380,596 of NZ_CP077214.1, forward strand.
CGGCCAAGGGCGAGCTGCTGCCTGCCACTGCCGAACAACCTCATGAGCAGAAAGAGCTGAGCTGGGATGATGTGATGCCGGTGGACATCATAGGGCTGGAAGTGGGTTATCAGCTGATCCCGCTGGTGGATCGCAATCAGGGGGGCGAACTGCTCAACCGGATCAAAGGGGTGCGCAAGAAACTCTCGCAAGAGCTGGGCTTTCTGGTCCCTGCCGTCCACATTCGCGACAACCTGGATCTGGCGCCAAACCAATACCGCATCACCTTGATGGGGGTCAGTACCGGCGAGGCCAATGTCTACCATGATAAGGAGATGGCCATCAATCCGGGGCAGGTGTTCGGTCAGATCCAGGGGATAGCGACCCGGGATCCCGCCTTCGGACTGGAGGCGGTCTGGGTTGCCAATGAGATGGTCTCTCAGGCACAGACGCTGGGGTATACGGTGGTGGATACCGCGACCGTGGTAGCTACCCATCTGAGCCAGATCCTGACCAACCATGCGGCTCTGTTGCTGGGTCATGACGAGGTACAACAGCTGCTCGACATGATTGGCAAACATCAGAGCAAGCTGGTCGAAGGGCTGGTGCCGGAAGTGATAAGCATGGGTAACCTTGTGAAGGTATTGCAGAATTTGCTCAATGAAGGCGTGCCAATCCGCGATATGCGCACTATCCTGCAGACCCTGGTTGAATACGCGCCGCGCAGTCCGGATCCGGAAGTGCTCACGGCCGCTTGCCGGATTGCCCTGCGTCGCCTGATTGTGCAAGAGATTGCAGGCCCCGATCCCGAGCTGCCGGTGATTACCTTGGCGCCGGAATTGGAACGTATATTGCATCAATCCCTGCAGGCTGGTGGTGGTGATGGTGCCGGTATTGAACCGGGTCTGGCAGAGCGGATGCAGCGCTCGCTGGTGGAAGCCACTCAACGACAAGAATTGGAAGGCCAACCGGCCGTGCTTCTGACATCGGGGATCTTGCGCAATACCCTGGCGAAATTTGTCAAGAATGCCATTCCTGGATTGCGCGTTCTGTCTTATCAGGAAGTGCCCGACGACAAGCAGATCCGCATCGTCAGTGCGGTAGGGCAGAACTAGTTAGCGGAGACGACGGGTGAAGATTAAGCGGTTTTTTGCCAAGGATATGCGAACGGCTCTGGCCGAGGTCAAGGAGACTCTCGGGCCTGACGCCGTCATCATGTCCAACAAGAAGGTCACCGGAGGGGTAGAGATAGTCGCCGCAGTCGATTATCAATCCCAGGTTCCGGGGCCCAAAGATGCGCCGGTTCGCCGTCAGCTGAACGATGAGAGCGTCAATATTTCGTCTGCTGCACGGCAGATGATCCGCCCCGAGCCGACGCCGGCGAAGGAGCAGAACGAACATTATGCCGATACCCTGGCCGCCTTGCTGGCGCGCCAGCAGAAGCTCAAGCCGGGCAATGGGGCGCCGATGGGCAATACCCAATCGGCCGGTCTGGCCGCTGCCAATGCAGCGCCCAGAACATTGGCCGAACAGGGGCAGTGGGGCGCCGCTCCGGAACCTGCCAAACCCAAGGCCCGGGTTGCCTCCGGCCAGCGCGCCTCTCAACCTGCCCAGCGGGATCAGGAGATGGAAGGGATGCGCAAGGAGATGGCCAGCATCCGCAAATTGCTGGAGCACCAGATCTCCGGGCTGATGTGGCAAGAGGTGGAGCGCCGCGAACCGATGCGGGCCCTGCTGATCAAGGAGCTCAAGAAACTGGGCTTTGACGATGCGTTTGCCGATCAACTGGCGGGACTGATCCCCGAAGATATGTCCATTCATCAGGCGATGGCCCAGTTGGCTGAGGTGCTGACGGCCCAGCTCAAGATCAGTGAGGACGAGATCATGCGTCAGGGCGGCGCGGTGGCGCTGCTTGGTCCGACCGGGGTGGGCAAAACCACTACCATCGCCAAGCTGGCGGCCCGTTTCGCCATGAAGTATGGCGCCGAGCAGGTGGCGCTGATCACCACCGACAACTACCGGATTGGTGCCCATGAACAGCTGCAGACCTATGGTCGCATCATGGGGTGTCCGGTGCGGCAGGTGCGTGATGCCGAAGAGTTGGCCAATGCCCTTTATCAGTTCCGCCACCGTCGGCTGGTACTTATCGATACGGCCGGGGTGGGTCAGCGGGATATCCGGTTGACCGAGCAGCTCGATACCCTGGTCAAGAATGCCAAGGTACGGATCCGCAGTTATCTGGTGATGTCGGCAACTTCCCAGCGTCGGGTGATGCAGGAGGCGGTTGACCATTTCCGGCGTATTCCATTAAGCGGCTGCATACTTACCAAATTGGATGAAAGTCTGAATCTGGGCGAAGTGATTAACGTGTGTATCCAGAATTCATTGCCCATCAGCTATATCACTGACGGACAAAGGGTTCCGGAAGATATTCAGGTTGCCAATGCGGCGCAGCTCGTCGGGGCTGCTATGGGCTCGCTGGAGCGAGAAACAGAGGAGCCCTATTTCTGGGGCGCAGGCTTTGGCGAGGCCGAAGATTCGGAGTTTTATGAGTAACATGTATATGGATCAGGCGAGTGGTCTGCGCAAAATGCGTCAAAACAATCGAGTAAAAGTAATCGCCGTTTCCGGTGGTAAAGGTGGCGTGGGCAAGACCAACGTGACCCTGAACGTGGCCGGAGCCATGGCCGCCCAAGGCAAGCGGGTGATGGTGCTGGATGCCGACCTGGGTCTGGCCAACGTCGACGTCATGCTGGGGCTGCGGGTTCATCGCAACCTCTCTCATGTCCTGGCGGGTGAGTGCACCATCGACGACATCATTGTCGAAGGCCCTTACGGCATGATGATCGTGCCTGCGACCTCGGGCACCCAGTCCATGGTCGAGCTTTCTCCGGTGCAGCATGCCGAGCTTATCCGTGCCTTCAGCGAGATGAAGACCCAGGTCGACATCCTGCTGGTGGATACGGCTGCGGGTATCTCCGACATGGTGCTGAGCTTCACCCGAGCCGCTCAGGACATCATGGTGGTGGTCTGCGATGAGCCGACCTCCATCACCGATGCCTACGCCCTCATCAAGATCCTCTCCAAGGATCACGGCGTGTTTCGTTTCAAGGTAGTGGCCAATATGGTGCGCAGTCTGCGCGAAGGGCAGGAGCTCTTTGCCAAACTGACTCGGGTCACGGATCGTTTCCTCGACACCTCGCTGGAACTGGTCGCCTGTGTACCCTATGACACCAATCTGCGTGCCGCCGTGCGCAAGCAGAAGCTGATTGTCGAGGCGTTTCCCAAGTCGCCGGCCGCACTAGCGTTTCGGGCCCTTGCCAACAAGGCGGCGAGCTGGCCGGTGCCCAACCAGCCGGGCGGCCATCTGGAGTTTTTCCTGGAAAATTTGTTGCAGAAACCGGCCACAACACAGGAAGGTTCCCGTGAATAAAGCCCAAGCGTACTTGCGTCATCAGGATTCCTATGTGCTGGTGGAGCGTCATGCTCCCCTGGTCAAGCGAATTGCCCAGCATTTGTTGGCTCGCCTGCCCAGCAGTGTCTTGCTGGATGACCTGATCCAGGCAGGTATGATTGGGCTGCTTGAAGCCTCCCGCAACTTTGACGGTAGCAAGGGGGCCAGCTTCGAGACGTATGCCGGGATCCGCATCCGCGGCGCCATGCTGGATGAGATCCGGCGTGGTGACTGGGTGCCCCGTTCAGTGCATCGCAACAGTCGCGCTATTGCAGAAGCGATCGAGAATGTCGAGCAGACTCACGGGCGTGACGCGCGAGATACCGAGGTTGCTGCCGAGATGGGGGTCTCCATCGCTGATTACCATGCGATGCTGCAAGATGTCTCCTGCGGCAAAATTATCGGCATCGAAGATTTGGGAGTCAGCGAGGATGTGATCGGCAACCCCGATGACGCCCCTTCAGGCTCGGGATTCGATGAATTGGCTGCCGAGCGATTTCAGATTCAATTATCCGAGCAAATTGGTCGTCTACCAGAGAGAGAAGCTTTGGTTCTCTCTCTTTACTACGATGAAGAGCTGAATTTGCGTGAAATTGGCGAGGTTTTGAATGTCAGCGAGTCGCGTGTGAGCCAGATCCACAGTCAGGCAATGCACAGATTGCGTGCTCGTTTGAGAGATTGGCATCTATAAGTGTTTGTACTGGCTACACTGAGATGAAACTCTAAGGCATAATCCGCACGACACAACCCGTTTTTAGCATCATGTAAGTGAGCCACTCTGGTGGCTATTTAGGAGGGAATTTTGGACAAGAACATGAAAATCCTCATTGTTGACGATTTTTCAACGATGCGCCGGATTATCAAGAACTTGCTGCGCGACTTGGGATTCAACAATACCCATGAGGCGGATGACGGCAATACAGCGCTGCCGATGCTGAAAAATGGTGATTTTCAGTTTGTAGTTACCGACTGGAACATGCCTGGCATGCAAGGTATTGACCTGCTTAAAGCCATCCGTGTCGATGAGAAGCTCAAGCATCTGCCGGTACTGATGGTAACTGCTGAAGCCAAACGTGAGCAGATCATTGAAGCCGCCCAAGCTGGCGTCAACGGTTACATCGTCAAGCCCTTCACCGCAGCAACGCTCAAAGAAAAACTCGACAAAATTTTCGAACGAATTGGCTAAGGAGCTGCAGGGATGATGGCCAAAACGAGAGCAATGATTTCGCTCGACCAGGCAAGGATGCTTGTTGCTCATCTGGAGCAAGGCGAATTTGAGCTGGCCGATGAACTGCTTGCCGAAGTATGTGCCCCCAACGCAGCCGATCTGTTTGAAAAAGTAGGTCAGCTGACCCGACAACTGCATGATTCACTTCAAGAATTTCGCCTTGATCCCCGTATTCCCGATTTGGCTACTCATGATATTCCCGATGCTCGGGAGCGCTTGAGCTACGTTATCGATATGACCGACAAAGCGGCCAATCGCACAATGGATGCGGTGGAAGCCAGTTTGCCGATAGCGGATCGCCTGAATGACAATATCCAGCTGGTGATGCCGAACTGGAATGCCCTCATGTCTCGTGACATGAGCGTGGGGCAGTTCAAATCCTTATGTCACCAACTTGATGATTTTATTAAGGCTTCAGAGTCTGATGCCGATAAATTACGGCAACTGCTGACAGAAATCCTGATGGCACAAGATTTTCAGGATTTGACAGGTCAGATGATCCGCAAGGTCATCAAGCTTGTTCAGGAAGTTGAAACAAAATTAATAGAAATGCTGACCATGTTTGGTGAGGCTTCTGCTGAGCATTCAACTCGTAGTATTCCTGTCAACGGGATTGAAGCAGAGGGCCCTATCATGAACCCCGAGGCTCGTGCCGATGTGGTCAATGGTCAGGATGATGTGGACGATCTGCTGTCTAGCTTGGGATTCTAATGGAGTGACGCATGGCCTTCGAAGTTGATGAAGACATACTGCAAGACTTTCTGGTCGAAGCATCCGAAATATTGGAACAGTTGTCTGAACAACTGGTCGACTTGGAAAAGCGGCCCGATGACAAGAACCTGTTGAATGCCATCTTTCGCGGTTTCCATACCGTGAAAGGGGGGGCAGGTTTTCTGTCGCTCGGTGAACTGGTTGATGTATGCCACGGTGCGGAAAACGTGTTCGATATCTTGCGTAATGGCAAGCGAACCGTTACTGCGGAGCTGATGGATGTGATCCTGCAAGCGCTGGATGCCATCAATGTCATGTTCGCCCAGGTTCAAAATCGCGAAGCACCCAGCCCTGCGTCAGATGATTTGCTTCATGACCTCCACGAGTTGTGCAAGCCGGAAGGGGAAGAGCAACTGCGCACTGCTACCAGTGCGGCTGCGGCTGTAGAATCTGAACCTGCAGCACCGGCAGTTGTTGAAGAAGTTGCTCCAGAAGTTGTTGAACCCGCAGCCATCAGCAGCGAGCCTGCTCCTGTCAATGGCGGCGGCTCGATCGATGAAATTTCTGCAGACGAATTCGAGCGTCTGCTGGACGAGCTCCACGGCGTGGGTGGGGCTCCGACCAAGACGGCTGCAGCAGCCCCGATAGCGGGTGGCTCTGGCGATATCACCGATGATGAGTTTGAGGCCTTGCTGGACCAGCTCCATGGCCAGGGACAGCACATGGGGGCACCAGAGGTGAATCCTCTGAAGTCCGTGCAAAAAGAGGTGGACGAGCTTATCGATGATGATGAGTTTGAACGCCTGCTTGATGAATTGCATGGTCGTGGTCAAGGGCCACAGAGTACTATGGCACCTGCCGCACCTGCCGCACCTGCCGCACCTGCCGCACCTGCCGCACCTGCTGCGGTGACTCCGCCCAAACCGGCCACTCCTGTTGCCAAACCAGTACCGGCAGCCCCCGCAAAACCCGCTGAAGCAGCCAAGGCACCAGCGCCTGCCGCCAAGGCTGCGCCTGCGCCAGCAGAAAATAGTGCCGTGCAAAGCGATACGACGGTGCGGGTGGATACTAAGACCCTCGATGTCATCATGAACATGGTAGGTGAGTTGGTACTGGTTCGTAACCGGCTGGTGAGCTTGGGTATTGCCAGTAATGATGAAGAGATGTCAAAGGCGGTTGCCAATCTGGATGTGGTAACGGCTGACCTGCAAGGTGCGGTGATGAAAACCCGCATGCAGCCAATCAAGAAGGTATTTGGTCGTTTCCCGCGCGTGGTGCGTGATCTGGCCAGAACCCTCAAGAAAGAGATTGAGCTGGTGATGGTGGGGGAAGAGACCGATCTTGATAAAAACCTGGTAGAGGCGCTCGCCGATCCTCTGGTTCACCTCGTTCGCAACTCCTGCGATCACGGGGTCGAAATGCCGGATGTGCGGGAGAAAGCGGGTAAGCCGCGGCAAGGGACAATTACCCTTAGCGCCTCCCAGCAAGGTGACCATATTCTGCTTTGCATCGAGGATGATGGGGCAGGGATGGATCCTGAGAAACTCAAGTCCATCGCAATCAGTCGCGGTGTTCTGGATGCAGATACTGCCGCTCGCATGAGCGACAACGATGCCTATAACCTGATCTTTGCTCCGGGCTTTTCAACCAAGGCCGAGATCTCTGATATCTCTGGCCGTGGTGTCGGAATGGATGTGGTTAAAACCAGCATTGTCAGCCTCAATGGATCGGTGCACATCGATTCCACTTGGGGGAAAGGTACCCGTCTCGAAATCAAGGTTCCGTTGACGCTGGCCATTCTGCCAACTCTGATGGTGGAAGTGGGTGAGCAGACCTTCGCACTTCCCCTTGGTTGTGTGAACGAGATCTTCCATCTGGATCTGAAAAAGGCCAACATGGTTGATGGCCAGCTCACCATCATTGTGCGCGAGAAGGCGATACCGCTCTTCTATCTGCACAAGTGGTTGATTCGTGGCGCCAACAAGCGTTCACGTCAGGATACCGGACATGTGGTGATCGTGCAGATTGGCACTCAGCAAATCGGGTTTGTGGTAGACAGCTTGATTGGTCAGGAAGAGGTGGTGATCAAGCCACTTGATAACCTGCTGCAAGGCACCCCTGGCATGGCCGGTGCGACGATTACCAGTGATGGCGGAATCGCTCTTATTTTGGATGTGCCGAGTCTGCTCAAAGCATATGCGCGTAGACATTAATAGCTCAGGCCCAAGGAGTTAGAAAAACAACAATGGCAGTCAAGGTATTAGTTGTCGACGATTCGAGCTTCTTTCGCCGTCGGGTGAGCGAGATCATCAATCAGGATCCCATGCTGACGGTGATTGATACGGCCCAGAATGGACGTGAGGCGGTGGACAAGGCGATGTCGCTGCGGCCTGATGTGGTCACCATGGACATAGAAATGCCCGTGATGGATGGCATCAGTGCGGTGCGGGAGATCATGGCCAAGTGCCCAACCCCCATTCTGATGTTCTCCTCCCTGACCCATGAAGGGGCCAAGGCTACGCTTGATGCGCTGGACGCCGGTGCCCTGGACTTCTTGCCCAAGAAGTTTGAGGACATTGCCAGAGACAAAAATGAAGCGGTCAGACTGTTGCAACAGCGGGTGAAGGAGATCTCCCGCAAGCGCTTCCTGATGACATCCGCTGCTCGCCCCAAAGCACCTGAACCGGTTGCTCGTGCTCCTCTGGGCAGCACAGCGTCCAGAACTCCTGATCGTCAGCCTGACCTGCAACGCACTGTGCCAAGTGCTTCATTCAAGCGTAGTGGCAAGAGTTATCAGTTGGTGGCGATCGGTACTTCTACCGGCGGGCCTGTTGCTTTGCAAAATGTGCTGACCAAGTTGCCGGGGGATTTTCCCCATCCCATCCTGCTTATCCAGCATATGCCAGCCACTTTTACTGCCGCGTTTGCTGCCCGTCTCAACGGTTTATGTCAGATTGGCGTCAAGGAAGCGGAAGATGGCGATGTGCTTAAACCCGGGCATGCCTACCTTGCTCCCGGTGGCAAACAGATGCTGCTGGAAGGTCGTGGTGCAGGGGCTCGCATTCGCATCGTGGATGGCAACGACAAGGTCAATTACAAGCCTTGTGTGGACATCACCTTTGCCTCTGCGGCCAAAACCTATGCCGACAAGGTATTGGCGATTGTGCTGACCGGTATGGGGGCTGATGGCCGTGATGGCGCCAGACTGCTGAAAGAGCAGGGATCAACCATCTGGGCTCAGGATGAGGCTTCCTGCGTGGTATATGGTATGCCCCAAGCAGTAGCCAAAGCGGGGATTGCCAGCGAATCACTCCCTCTGGACAAGGTGGCCCAGCGTATTCTGGTTGAGTTGGGGCGCTAATTATGGGCTTGCTCGGTCTGCTCCTGGCATTGGGGGCTATTGCCATTGCGCAACTGTGGCATGGCGGCTCCCTGTTGACGCTGGTGGACGGCCCCGCTTTTTTGATCGTGCTGGGTGGTACCGTTGGTGCCGTCACGTTGCAGACTCCAGCCAAGTACATCCTGCTGGCGTTGCGCCAGCTGTTATGGATTTTTACCCCTCCCCACCAAGATCTCGCGGCGCAGGCCGAACGGTTGCAGTCATGGGCCGTCTTTGCGCGCCAGCAAGGGCTGCTTGCCCTTGAAAATCAGGCCGAGCAGGAGAAGGATAACTTTACCCGCCAAGGGCTTGGTATGATTGTCGATGGGGTCTCCACAGAGGATATCCGTATGCTGCTGGAAGCGGACATCGATATCGAGCAGGAGCGCAATGAACATGCCGCCAGGGTATTTGAAGCCATGGGGGGGTACAGTCCGACCATCGGGATCATCGGGGCCGTGCTGGGCCTGATCCAGGCCATGTTTCATCTCGAAGACCCGTCAGCACTTGGGGCGGGGATCGCAGTGGCATTTGTGGCAACCATCTATGGAGTGGGGTTTGCCAACCTCATCTACCTGCCTATCGCCAACCGGCTACGCGCATTTCACTATCACTATGCACTCTTTCAGGAGATGACTCTTGAAGGGCTGCTGGCTATCGCCCATGGTGAAAATGGCTTGCAGGTTGAACGCCGGCTCAGGGCCTATTTGAAAGGAGAGTAGCCATGCGCAAGCGCTATCGGTTGCACTTGCAGGGTCGCGAGCATCTTGACCGCTGGCTGGTCTCCTATGCCGATTATATGACGCTGATCTTTGCCTTGTTCGTGGTGCTCTACTCTGTTGCACTGGTGAACAAGGACAAGTATCGCGCGGTGATTGATGGTATGAGCCAGGCGTTCAGTGTCATGCAGTCTGGCGGCAATGGCTTGCTTGAAGGGCAGGGTAATTCCCTGCTGGATAACGCGGTATCTGCCTCTCCATCGTTGCTGGAAAGCCCTGCATCCTCCTCTCCTTCACTTGCTCCTATTTCTGGTGTGCCAGTGCTGCAAGATGGCGCGACACTTGCAAAACTCGATATGCAGTTGCAACAGAGCATGGGCTCGCTGGTGGATGCCGGTATCGTCAAACTGACGCAAGATGAGAACTGGCTGACGGTTGAACTCAGTTCCGGCTTGTTGTTTGGCAGCGGCAGTGCCTTTTTGGGACCAAACGCTGCACCGGTCATTAATACTCTTTCAAGTATTCTCAAACCGGTCGATAACTATGTAAGGGTTCGGGGTTATACCGATAACCAACAGATAAATAATGAAATTTATCGTTCTAACTGGGCGCTTTCTGCTGCTCGGGCCGAAGCGGTACTCAATGGTTTGATTGCAGATGGGATCGCCCCTCAGCGTCTGGCGTTCGAGGCATATGGCGAGTTTTCCCCCTTTGCTGACAACAGCAGTGAGCAGGGCAGACTGCAGAATCGCAAGGTTGTGGTCGCTATCTCCAAATTTGCCTGGGTGCCGCCGGCACCTGTGGTTGCAACGCCTACGGTAGTTGCCGAACCGGTTCCTGCTGTACAGCAGGCGGTGGATGCAGGAGAGATAAAGGTGATCACCTTGCCCGGTGGTGGCATACGCATAACAACAAGGCAGGATTGATACAGTGATTGTTTGGACGGTTGCCAACCAGAAAGGTGGTGTGGGTAAAACCACCACAGTGGTCTCGCTTGCGGGGATCCTGGCCCAGCGTGGCCAGAGGGTGCTGTTGATTGATACCGATCCCCATGCTTCGCTGACTGCATATCTTGATTTTGATTCAGATCGCCTGGATGGAACCCTCTATGAGTTGTTTCAAGCTGTCAAACCGACAGCCGAGCTTGTCAATAAACTGACGCTCAAGACCAAGTTCGAAAATATCAACTTACTGCCAGCATCTATTACCTTGGCGACCCTTGATCGAGTGATGGGCAATCGTGAGGGGATGGGACTGGTACTGAAGCGGGCACTGCTGCGCATTCAGGAGCAATATGATTACGTGCTGATCGATTGCCCGCCAGTACTGGGGGTGATGATGGTCAACGCGCTGGCTGCATGCGATCGCATTCTGGTGCCTGTCCAGACTGAATTTCTGGCCCTCAAGGGGTTGGAGCGGATGATGAAAACATTCGAGATCATGCAGCGTTCCAAGCGTGACAAGTTCCGTTACACCGTGATCCCGACCATGTTCGACAAGCGCACCCGTGCCTCTCTGATGACCTTGAAGTCGATCAAGGATCAATATGGAGATTCAGTGTGGAATGCGGTGATCCCTATTGATACCAAGTTTCGGGATGCCAGCTTGCTGCATATCCCCCCGTCTATCTATTCTCCCGGGAGTCGTGGAACCTATGCATATGAAACGCTGCTCAACCATCTTGATGCCCTTGAGCGGCAACGGGTTCATGAGGTGACGGCATGAGAGATACCATTCAAGTTCGGGCGATGGATGACTATTTCCACTCCCTGCTGCTCGATGAGCCACTGGTGCTGGATGAGGTGGAAGAGGCTCAATCCGCCCCTGTTTTACAGTTGCAACGTCAGCTCCAAAGTGTCCCCGAGGTAGTCGCAGCACCTTACCTCGAAAGCGATCCACGGCTTGCCCAACTTGGTGAGCTATTAGCTCAGGTGGGACAAGTCCAGTTCGAAAATGATGCCTTCACCCAGGAAGCGACTCTCACCGCACCGCTGGAGATTGTGGCAGAGGAATCACTGCTGCCGGTAGAGCCTGAATGGCCTGCGGAGGTGCTGCTTCCCGAGATTGCGGAGCCCCATACTACTATCCTGACCGAGACGGCGCTGGAGGTTGCTCCGGTAGAGGCCAGTGAATCTGTTGCCTGGGAAAATATCGATACCGGCAAAGAGTTTCAGGCCCTTTTCTTTGAAGTCGCGGGTGTGACGTTTGCGGTGCCGTTGACCGAGCTGGGTGGTATTCATCAGTTGGGCGAGATCACCTCCCTGTTTGGCCAGCCTGGCTGGTACAAGGGGATCATGACCTCCCGCGAGCAGAAGATGAATGTGGTCGATACTGCTCAGTGGGTCATGCCGGGTCAGCATCTCGAGATGGATGATTACAAGTATCTGATTATGCTTGGTGAATCGCCGTGGGGATTAGCCTGCCATCATCTCAAAGGGACTGAATTGTTACACCGTGACCAGGTGAAATGGCGCCATCAGGAGGGCAAGCGCCCCTGGTTGGCTGGCATGGTCAAAGAAAAAATGTGTGCCCTGTTACACGTCCGCGAACTGCTCCTGTTGCTGGAGCGTGGGGTTAACATAGAAGGTCGCTGATAACTTCTGCAATCGAGCTGTTTTATTGCTAGTTTTAGCAGTAGACGTTTTCATAAAAGGAATAAAAACATGACAGAAAAGCGCAATATTGCACAGAATCTGGCCGAAGATGAAGTGCTGCAATGGGTAACCTTCCAACTGGAAAACGAAACCTACGGCATCAATGTGATGCAGGTTCAGGAGGTGTTGCGCTACACCGAAATTGCACCGGTGCCGGGTGCGCCTGAGTACGTACTGGGGATCATCAACCTGCGTGGCAATGTGGTGACTGTCATCGATACCCGTTCCCGTTTCGGTCTGCCTTCCGGTGATGTGAGTGAAAACTCCCGGATCGTTATCATCGAGGCCGAGAAACAGGTGATCGGCATCATGGTCGACAGCGTGGCAGAAGTGGTTTATCTGCGTTCTTCCGAGATCGATGCGGCACCAGCGGTCGGTACTGAAGAGAGCGCCAAGTTTATTCAGGGGGTGAGCAACCGCGATGGGCAACTGCTGATCCTGGTTGACTTGAACAAGCTGCTCTCCGATGAAGAGTGGGAAGATATCGGTTCCCTCTGATAAGTAAGGTGATGTTTTGATAATCGAGATGGTTGCCTTGGGGGTGTCCCTGATTGCCTTGGCGTTTGCCTCTTATATCTGGTTCAAGAGCAAGCGCAGCAAGCAGGAGTCCGAGGCCAGTGTGGCAACCCTGCAAGGTCAGCTGGAAAGCTTGCGCAAGCAGATGATGGAACTCCATACCGGCGCTATTGGCATGGGGCAGCGTCTGCAGTCGGTGGAAGGGGCGATGCAGCAGGTCAATGAGCGCCAGCAAGAGCTGACTATGCAGGATCCCGAACGCAGGCTCTACAGCCGAGCGGCAAAGATGGTCGAACTGGGCGCCGATCTTGATGAAGTCATGAGTGAGTGCGAGTTGCCAAAGGCAGAGGCTGAGCTCTTGATATCGTTGCGAAAAGGTCGCTCTTGATGATTCAGGAAGGCAATTGCCTTCCTGAATTTTATGGCGTGCAGCCGCTTTTCCCCCAGCTGCGTTGACCAGGCGGTTTCTACCGTATTTTCTTTGTGATCCCGGTCGCCAGTCAGTTCAATTGTTGCATCTTTGAAAAGACGTATTCCAATACTGTGTTAAGATGCAGACCGCTTCATTTTCTCTGAAAAAATCCCCATGCTGCTTCAAGTTAACAATCTGAGCTGCGTGCGCGAAGATCGCACTCTGTTTGAACACCTCACTTTCTCTGTTGCGCCCGGCGATCTGGTGCAAATTGAAGGGCCCAACGGGGTCGGCAAGACCAGCTTGTTGCGGTTGTTGACCGGGCTGTCGCAGCCGTTTGCCGGTGAGGTGTGCTGGAATGGGGAGAATATTCGTCACTGTCGTGATGAGTATCATGCCAATCTGCTCTATCTCGGTCATCAGCCGGGCGTCAAAGCGGCGCTGACCCCTTTTGAAAACCTGAAGTTCTACCAGCAGTTACATCACCCGCAGCAAACAGAGACTGACTTGTGGCAGATATTGGCCCGGGTAGGGCTGGCCGGATTTGAAGAGAACCCGACCGGGCAACTCTCTGCCGGTCAGCAACGCCGGGTTGCCCTGGCCAGACTCTGGCTGTCACAAAAACCGGCGCTCTGGATCCTCGATGAGCCCTTTACCGCCATCGACAAGCAAGGGGTCAAGGTGCTCGAACAGCTCTTTCTGGCCCACGCCGAGCGGGGCGGCATGGTGATCCTCACCACTCATCAGGATCTGACCCTGATGCAGGGACGGCTGAAGACTCTCTCGTTGACCCCCTTTGCATCGACATTGCAGGAGTAACGCCATGTTGCGCGCTGTTATGCACCTTATTCACCGTGAACTGCTGATGGCCCTGCGCCAGCGTTCCGATATTCTCAATCCGCTCTGGTTTTTCCTCATCGTCATCACCCTGTTTCCGTTAGGGATTGGCCCGGAGCCCAAACTGCTGGCCCGTATTGCCCCGGGGATTATCTGGGTGGCGGCGCTATTGGCGGCCATGTTGTCGCTGGAGCGGCTGTTTCGCGACGACTTTGCCGATGGCGCGCTGGAGCAGATGATGCTGATGCCGCACCCGCTGGGCTTGCTGGCGCTGGCGAAAGTGGTCGCTCACTGGCTGCTGACCGGCTTGCCGCTGCTGCTGATCTCTCCCTTGCTGGCGATTTTGCTGTCGCTGGATATGAACACCTATCTGGCTGTCGTCGCGACGCTGGCACTGGGCACTCCTGTATTGAGTCTGCTCGGCGCGGTCGGGGTTGCGTTGACGGTGGGATTGCGCAAAGGCGGGGTATTGCTCAGTCTGCTAATCCTGCCGCTCTATATTCCGGTACTGATTTTTGCCACCTCAGCCATTGATGCCGCGGGGATGAGCTTGCCCTATGGTGGGCAGCTTGCCATTCTGGCCGCCATGCTGGTGGGGGCTTTGACACTGACGCCGCTGGCTGTGTCGGCGGCGTTGCGGGTCAGTCTCAACTGATGGCCGTGAGCTGAACCGAATTTGGCTCCGAACGGAGTCTTTTTGCAAAAAATAATGTTGCGATGGATCAAGGAGAGTGCCGCTTATTGCTTTCGGGGTATTTGATGCTGCCCTGCGGTCGGTATGGTAGGCCTCGCCAAACGATTAATAACAAAAAGGTTTTGTGAGCTATGTGGAAATGGTTGCACCCTTATGCCAAACCGGAGCGTGCCTATCAGCTGGCAGGCACGCTGTTGCCCTGGTTTGCGGTGATTAGTCTGCTCTCGTTTGTGATCGGTACTGTCTGGGGCCTCGCGTTTGCGCCAGCGGATTACCAGCAGGGAGATTCGTTCCGGATCATCTATATCCACGTGCCTTCCGCCATTCTCTCCATGGGAGCCTACTCCACCATGGCGGTGGCTGCCTTTATCGGCCTGGTGTGGCAATTGCGGATGGCGGACATGACGGTTGCAGCCATTGCGCCGGTCGGCGCCGTATTTACCTTTATTGCCCTCTTTACCGGTGCCGCTTGGGGCAAGCCGATGTGGGGAACCTGGTGGGTCTGGGATGCGCGGCTCACCTCTGAACTGATCCTGCTGTTTCTCTACCTCGGCGTGATTGCTCTTTACAACGCCTTCAGCGACAAGGTGGTCGCTGGCCGTGCGGCCGGCATTCTGGCACTGGTTGGGGTGATCAACCTGCCCATCATTCACTACTCGGTGGAGTGGTGGAACACCCTGCATCAGGGGGCCACCATCACCAAATTTGACAAACCCTCTATTTCACCCGAGATGCTCTGGCCGCTGCTGATCATGATCCTGGCATTTGCCGCGTTTCTCGGTGCCCTGACCCTGATGCGTTTTCGCAATGAACTCTTGATGCGGGAGTGGCATCGCCCCTGGGTCAAAGAGATTGCAGAGCAGGAGAAGTAAGCATGCACTTTGCCTCTTTCAGTGATTTTATGGCGATGGGCGGTTACGCCTTCTATGTCTGGCTCTCATTTGGCCTGACGCTGGTGTGTCTGGTCGGCATCATCATTTCTACCCGCATGAAAACCCGCAGCCTGCTCGCCGAGTTACGCAGCAAACAGGCGCGTGAGGCCCGTCGCAAGGCGGCACAGCAGATGGAGAACACCCTATGAATCCGAGACGCAAAAAACGCCTCACCATCATTCTTGCCATCACCCTGGGTCTGGCGACCGTCAGCGGGCTGGTGCTCTACGCCCTCAGTCAGAATATCGACCTCTTTTACACCCCGAGCGAGCTGGTGGAAGGGAAGGGGCTGGACAAGATCAAACCGGAAGAGGGGCAGCGCCTGCGCATCGGTGGATTGGTCGTGCCGGGGTCGGTACAGCGGGATCCCCAGAGCCTCAAGGTTGCCTTCAAGCTGGTGGATAACGGCGGTCATTTGGTCAAGGTCGAGTTTGACGGCATCCTGCCGGATCTGTTCCGTGAAGGGCAGGGGATTGTTGCCCAGGGCACCCTCAAGGATGCCACGACCGTAGAGGCGTTCGAGGTGCTGGCCAAGCACGATGAGAACTACATGCCGCCGGAAGTGGCCGATGCCACCAACGGTATGCACTTCAAGCCGGAGTATACCGAGGCGCAGTTGAAGGGAGCCAAACAGTGATCCCTGTGGTGTTTGCCTTTTCCGCTTTGCCTGCCGTGCGTGGTGCGGCTGTTGTCACCGTTCAATTGAAAGGAATGCCTTCATGATCCCGGAATTAGGACAGTTTGCGCTGATCCTGGCCTTTGCCACCTCCCTGTTGCTGGGTAGCTATCCGCTGCTTGGCGCAAGTTGGGGGCGTCTTGGCATGATGTCGGCGGCCCGTCCGCTCGCCTATGCCCAGTTTTTGTTGCTGCTGCTGTCGTTTCTCTGCCTGACCTGGGCCTTTATCGATAACGACTTTACCGTGCAGTATGTGGCCACTAACTCCAACAGCCTGCTGCCGCTCGCCTATCGCATTTCCGCCGTATGGGGCGCCCACGAAGGTTCCCTGCTGCTGTGGGTTCTGACCTTAGGGGGCTGGACTGCGGCGGTGGCCATGTTCAGTCGCCGTCTGCCGCTCGATGCGGTGGCTCGGGTACTCGGCGTGCTGGGGCTGATCTCGGTCGGCTTCACTGCATTCGTGCTGTTCACCTCCGATCCATTCACCCGCACCTTGCCCTATTTCCCTGTAGATGGTCGTGACCTCAATCCGCTGCTGCAGGATCCGGGTCTTATCTTCCATCCGCCGATGCTCTACATGGGTTATGTGGGCTTCTCGGTGGCGTTTGCCTTTGCCATTGCTTCGCTGATGACCGGTCGTCTCGATGCGACCTGGGCCCGCTGGTCGCGCCCCTGGACCATGGCGGCCTGGGTATTCCTGACCCTCGGCATCGTGCTCGGCTCCTGGTGGGCCTACTACGAGCTCGGCTGGGGCGGCTGGTGGTTCTGGGATCCGGTAGAAAACGCCTCGTTTATGCCTTGGCTGGCGGGTACCGCTCTGCTGCACTCGCTGGCGGTGAGCGAGAAGCGCGCCACCTTCAAGGCGTGGACCGTGCTGCTGGCCCTCTCCGCCTTCTCGCTGAGCCTGCTGGGTACCTTCCTGGTGCGCTCCGGCGTGTTGGTGTCGGTTCATGCGTTTGCCTCCGATCCGACCCGCGGTCTGTTTATTCTCGGCTTCCTGCTGGCGGTGATCGGCTCATCCTTGCTGCTGTTTGCCTTTAAAGGCTCGCAAGTGAAGAGCCACGGCAAACACGAGCTGTGGAGCCGCGAGACCCTGCTGCTTTGCAACAACATCATGCTGGTTGCAGGTCTGCTGACCGTGCTGCTCGGTACCTTGCTGCCGCTGGTGCACAAGGAGCTGGGGCTGGGCAGCATCTCTATCGGTACACCCTTCTTCAACCACATCTACAGCTGGCTGATCATCCCGTTTGCCCTGCTGCTGGGGGTTGGCCCGCTGTTTCGCTGGCGTCGTCAGGAGTTGGGGGAACTCAAAAGCAAGGTGGTTGTGGCACTGGTGCTGAGTCTGGCCGCAGCCTTGCTGTTGCCGCTGCTCTTTGCCGAAACCTTCAAGCCGTGGGCGGCGGTAGGGATTGGTCTGGGGGCCTGGATCATCGTCACCAGCGTGCAGGAGACCTGGGCGCGAGCGACCCACAAGCACAGCTTTGCAGTCGGTGTGCGCAAGCTTGGCAACAGCCACTGGGCCATGATCCTCGGCCATGTGGGGCTGGCAGTCAGCATCATAGGTATCGCCTGCACCCAGAATTACAGCATCGAGAAGGATCTGCGGATGCAGGCGGGTGATCGGGTGCACTTTGCCGATTACGAGTTCGTCTTTGCCGGGATCAAGGAGAAGAACGGCCCCAACTACGATGGCTTCAAGGGCGTTCTGGAAGTGCACCGCAATGGCAAGCAGGTCGCCCTGCTCAAGCCCGAGAAGCGGATGTACAAGGTGAGCCGGATGCCGATGACCGAAGCGGCCATCGATGCCGGTATCACCCGCGATCTCTATGCGGCGCTGGGGGAACAGCTCGACAACGGTGCCTGGGCGGTGCGGATCTACTACAAGCCGTTCGTGCGCTGGATCTGGTTCGGCGGCGTCTTTATGGCTATTGGTGGCGTGCTGGCGATGCTGGACAAGCGTTACCGTTTCGGCCGTCGTGAGGAGGAGGCCAAGGCATGAACAAAAAGACCTGGTTGTTTTTAATCCCCTTTATCGTCTTTTTGCTGGGGGCTGTGTTCCTGTTCAAAGGGCTCTACTCCGATCCCACCAAGCTTGAGTCCGTGATGGTGGGCAAAGAGGTGCCGGTGTTCACCCTGCAGGACATTTACGATCTGAACAAGCAGCACGATCGCAGTATCCTGACCGGTCGCCCCATGTTGCTCAACGTCTGGGCCACCTGGTGCCCCACCTGCTATGGCGAGCACACCTACCTCAAACAGCTGGCGGGACAGGGTATTCCCATCATCGGCATGAACTACAAGGATGAGCGCGACAAGGCGATCAAGTGGCTGGCGGAGCTGGGCAACCCCTATCAGGTCAACCTCTATGATCCGGACGGCATGCTGGGGCTGGATCTCGGGGTATACGGCGCGCCGGAGACCTTCTTTATCGACAGCAAGGGGATCATCCGGTATCGCCACGTGGGGGATATCAACCCCGAGAACTGGGCGTCGACCCTCAAACCCATCTTTGATGCCATGAAGTGAGGGGAGTACTGATGAGAGTATTTATTGCTTCCCTGCTGCTGTTGCTGGGATGGGTGGTGCAAGCGCCGGCCATGGCCGCTATCGATGTCTACACCTTCGACAACGACAATCAGGAGCAGGTCTTTCGCGAACTGACCAAGGAGCTGCGTTGCCCCAAGTGTCAGAACCAGGATATCGCCGACTCCAATGCGGGGCTGGCCAAGGACTTGCGCGACAAGACCTACCAGATGGTGCGCGAGGGCAAGGATAAAGAGGAGATCGTGGATTACATGGTGGCCCGCTACGGCAACTTTATCCTCTATAACCCGCCCCTGATGGCCTCCACCCTGATCCTCTGGCTCGGTCCGCTGCTGGTGATCCTAATCGGTGGCGCCGTGGTCGTGATGCGCAGTCGCCGGTCCCCTGCGGTGAAAAAACAACTGGATAACGCCCTGAGCGAGGAGGAGCAGCGCCGACTGGCCGAGCTGCTCAAAGAGGAAGAGAAACAATGACCGCTTTTTGGATAGTGATTGCGGGCTTGCTGGTGCTGGTGAGTCTGGCGCTCGTCGTGCCGCTGTGGCGTGGTGAAGGCAAACAGAGCATCAGTCGCTCGGCGCTCAACAAACAGCTCTATCGCCAGCGGCTGCTGGAAATTGGCGAAGAGCGCGAGCAGGGTGTCCTGGCTGAGGAGTCCGACTCGCTGGTCGAGCTTCAACGAAGCCTCTTGGATGATATCCCTGATGTGGAGCAGACCGCCCGCAGTGGCAAGAGTCTGATCTGGATCCCGGGTGTGCTGGTGCTGTTGGTGGTGAGTCTGGGGCTCTATTACAAGTTGGGCTCCTGGCAAGAGGTGAGTCGCTGGCAAGATGCCAGCAGCCGTCTTGGTGAGCTGAGCAACCGCATTCTGGTGGAACGCGATGCCCAGGTGACCGAGCAGGATCTGCTGGATTTCACGCTGGCACTGCGTACCCGCCTCAAGGATGAACCGAACGACTACCGCGGCTGGCTGCTGCTGGGACGTTTGGCGCTGGATGGCAATGATCCCGAGATGGCCAGCGAGGCGCTGGAGCGGGCCTACACGCTTGCCCCCCAGAAATCGCTGGTGGCGGTGCCCTACGCGCAGGCGCTGATGATGACGGGGAATGAGGCGCAAGCGGATGCCCTGTTGCAGGCTGCTATCGCGCAGGATCCGGAAAATATCGAAGCGCGTTCCGTCTATGCCTTTATGGCGCTGCAAAAAGAGGAGTTCCAGACCGCGCTGGCTCGCTGGCAGGCGATGTTGCCACTGATGGAGAAAGGTACCCCCCGTTACGTGATGGTCGAGCGCTCCATGGAGTATGCCCGCGCGCAGCTCAAGCAGCGCGGCATCGAGGTGACGAATTCAGGCGCAGCCAAAGCGGGCGCAGTTGAGGGACAACCGCTGGCGGTGAAGGAGGGGGAATTCCCCATCCACGTCACGTTGGCGGCGGGCATTCAGATGCCGGAAGATGCCCATCTCTTCGTCTTTGCCGTGGTGCCCAACGGGCCGCCCATGCCCATCGCCGTGAAGCGTATCGCAGGGCCAACCTTGCCTGTAACCCTGTCACTAGGGGATGGCGATGCCATGATGGAAGGCAGCAAACTGGCGGCCTATCCGGAGCTGCAGTTCAAGGCACGTCTCTCGCGCGGTGGCAATGTTATGAACAAGGAAGGAGCCTTCGAAGGGGTATCCGTGCCGGTCAAGACGGCCGAGATCCCTGCTGCTCCGATTGACATCCGCATCGATCACGCCCTCTAATATGCCTTTGGATAACCCGGCCCCTGGATGGGGGCCGGGTTATCTATACTTCTGATAAATCAAAATAAAACGTCAGGACAATCATATGTATCTTCGTTCAGGGGCCATACTGGCAGCCCTCTTGCTGGCTGGCTGTGCCGGTGGCCCACCCAAGCCTGGCCCAGAGAGTCTGGATCTCAATCCCGGCATGAATAATCCGGGTGCAACCAGTACGGCGGCCGATCCGCGCGATCCCTTCCAGGGGGCCAACCGGGCCATGTGGGCGGTCAACTATGATGTGCTGGAGCCCTATGTGGCACGTCCTGTGGTACATGCCTATGCCCGCTACATTCCGGTAGGGGTGAAGGATGGCATTGCCAACTTTGTTGCCAACTTTGATGAGCCAAGCAGCATGGTGAACCATCTGATCACCGGTGATTTGAAAGGGGCAGGCACCAACCTGGGGCGCTTTACACTCAACACCACGGTCGGTCTGCTGGGTATCTTCGATGTGGCCAAACATGCCGGCCTTGAGCGCAACAAGCTGGAGATGGATACCGTGCTGGGCAGGGCCGATATCGGTAATGGTGCCTACATCATGGTGCCTGTTTACGGCCCGACTACCACCCGGGAGCTGGTTGGCGATGCGATTGACAGCTTCTACTTCCCCTATGCCTTGTTAACCTTCCCGATGAAGGTTGCACATTGGGCACTGGATGGCTTGGGCACACGTGCCAAGCTGATCGATCAGGAGCGGATCATCGACAACTCCCTCGATCCTTATGCGCTGACCAAGGACTTCTACCTGCAATATAACCAGGGCAAGGTGACGGGCAAGCAGACCGAGCTGAAAGCGTCTCAGCAAGAGCAGGCTGACGATGCCAATCTGGATGAATACATGGACGAGCTGGACCAGTAAGCGGGTCATCTCGATATGTAAAAGGCGCCTGCGGGCGCCTTATTCATTTTCGCAGCCATATCGAGATAAAAAAACGCCCCGCAGTGCGGGGCGTTTTGGCAAGCGAGGCTGATTAGGCAGCCAGATTCTTGGCCACGAATTCCCAGTTAACCAGAGCCCAGAAGGTTTCCATGTACTTCGGACGCAGGTTGCGGAAGTCGATGTAGTAGGCGTGCTCCCACAGGTCAACGGTCAGCAGCGGGGTGGTACCGGCTTCAGTCAGCGGACAGCCAGCGTTGGAGGTGTTGACGATAGCCAGAGAGCCGTCAGCTTTCTTCACCAGCCAGGTCCAGCTGGAACCGAAGTTGCCGATGGCAGATTTGGTGAAGGCATCTTTGAACTCGGCGAAGGAGCCGAATGCCTTGTTGATGGCCTCAGCCAGGGCGCCAGTCGGCTCGCCACCGCCATTCGGGGAGAGGCAGTGCCAGTAGAAGGTGTGGTTCCAGATCTGGGCAGCGTTGTTGAAGATGCCGCCGTTGGAGGTCTTGATGATCTCTTCCAGAGACTTGCCTTCAAACTCGGTACCCGGCACCAGATTGTTCAGGTTGACCACGTAGGTGTTGTGGTGCTTGCCGTGGTGGTATTCCAGGGTCTCCTGGGAGATGTGCGGTTCCAGAGCGTTGATTGCATAGGGCAGAGCGGGAAGTTCGAATGCCATTTTCTACTCTCCATTGGCTGGACCGTGCGAAGGCGACGGTTGCAAGACATTGCGTACTCTTTTCTATATTTGAAAAGAGTTGTTTTTAAAATGATGGGGCTGGGTAGCCCAGAGCCAAGGGATTGTAGCAGTATCAAAGATGGCCTAACAACTCTTGATTGGCGCCATGATCGCGATCAATCCTGTGTGGGTTCTTTGCACAATTCGAGCCGAGTCACCCCTTTGTCAGTTTGTGCTCGGGCAAGATTGCAGTAGAATGGCCGCCGAAATCGCTCTAGTGAGGCACCTATGGAAACTATTGAAAAGATTAAGCAGCAGCTGGCTGACAACCCCATCATCATCTACATGAAGGGCTCCCCCAAGCTACCCAGCTGTGGCTTCTCTGCCCAGGCCTCCCAGGCTCTGATGTCCTGCGGCGAGCCGTTTGCCTACGTTGATATCCTGCAGAATCCGGATATCCGCGCCGAATTGCCAAAATTCGCCAACTGGCCGACATTCCCCCAACTGTGGGTTGAAGGTGAGCTGATCGGTGGCTGTGACATCATGATCGAGATGTTCCAGGCTGGCGAGCTGCAGGCTCTGATCAAAGAGACTGCTGCCAAGTACAAGAAAGATGATGCAGCAGCCGAGTAATCGGTTCTGTGTTGTCGAGAGGGAGCCTTATAGGCTCCCTTTTTTATTGTCCCGGTTCTGGCAGGCAAGCAACTGATTGCCGGTTGCAAAAAGCAACGCAATTGCCCTGAAAAATCTAATCTTTACGGCTTTGTTTTTGAGTTGTTAATCATATTGATTGCCAATATCTGATTACTTTTTTTAATCCATTTGGATTCAAGTGTTGCTGTCATCACATTTTTTGATAATTTCACCGTAACGCAGTCTCTTTGTAGATTTTTTTGTGTTTATGCTCACATTAATTGCAAGTGATAGAACCTAGTATCGCTTCGCCCTGTGAAATAAAACCCTACAAATTAATAAATAAAAAGAGATTTGCGATGAAGATGTATAGCAATCTGCCCATTGGTCTTCATGATATTACTGAAGCCAAAAAAAGACTGACCAATCATATATACAAGACCGCGCAACTACCCTCTAACTACATCAGCGAACGTTGCCATGGCGAGGTTTACCTCAAGCTTGAAAACATGCAACGTACAGGCTCTTTTAAAATTCGTGGTGCCTTCAACAAACTCAGTTCATTAAGTCTGGAAGACCGACAAAAAGGTGTTGTCGCCTGCTCGGCGGGCAATCATGCCCAAGGTGTATCACTCTCCAGTGCTATGCTGGGAATTGATGCCAAGGTGGTCATGCCTTGCTGTGCCCCCAAATCAAAAATTGCTGCAACCAGTGACTATTCAGCCAAAGTGATCCTCCATGGAAATAGCTTCAATGACACCATTGCCAAAGTCAGCGAAATCGTGGAGATGGAAGGCCGCGTATTTATCCCCCCCTTCGACGATGCAAAAGTAATTGCCGGCCAGGGCACCATTGGCCTGGAAATTATCGAAGATTTGTATGATGTCGATAACATCATAGTGCCGATCGGTGGCGGTGGTTTGATTGCCGGTGTTGCCATGGCTATCAAATCTATTAATCCGACCATCAAGGTGATTGGTGTGCAATCCGAGAATGTGCACGGTATGGCGGCCTCTTTCTATGCCGGTACCATGACCAATCACAGAACCAGCAGCACGCTGGCCGATGGCTGTGATGTGGCAAGACCCGGTTCACTGACCTTCGAAATCGTCAAACAATTGGTGGATGATATTGTACTGGTCACCGAGGATGATATTCGTCATAGCATGGTTGACCTTATTCAGCGCAACAAGGTGATTACCGAAGGGGCGGGAGCTCTGGCCTCGGCAGCGCTGCTCAGTGGCAAGCTGAAACATTATGTCGAAGGTAAAAAGACCGTCAGCATTATTTCGGGTGGCAATATTGATCTGACCCGGATCGCCGAAATTATCGAACAGAACAATATTCGTCAATTTAGCCTGTAAGGAATGCAGTCATGATATTAGACAGTGTTGTCACTGGCAGTAAAGAGAATACGCGTGCATGGCGTAAATCGGATACCACATGGGGATTAGGTCTGTTCGGTACTGCTATCGGGGCGGGGGTCTTGTTCTTTCCAATCCGGGCCGGATATGGTGGCCTGATCCCAATATTAATCATGCTGGTGCTGGCTTACCCCATTGCATTTTATTGCCACAGAGCGTTGGCCAGATTATGTCTTTCTGGCATTAATCCATCGGCAAATATTACCGAGACCGTTGAAGAGCATTTTGGCAAAATGGGTGGGGTAGTAATTACCTTCCTCTATTTCTTTGCCATTTGCCCACTGCTGTGGATATATGGTGTGACGATCACCAATACCTTTATGGCATTTTGGGAGCATCAACTACAGTTGGTTCCGCTTAATCGAGGTGTGGTTGCACTGGCATTGTTGATGTTGATGGCATTCGTGATCTACTTCGGTAAAGATCTGATGGTCAAGGTGATGAGCTATCTGGTCTTTCCCTTTATTGCCAGTCTGATCGTTATCTCTCTCTCCCTTGTCCCGTACTGGAACAGTGCCGTCTTTGATCAGGTCAATCTGAGCGAGATATCGATGTTTGGTCACGATGGTATTCTGGTTACCGTCTGGCTGGGGATCTCCATCATGGTCTTCTCCTTCAACTTCTCGCCGATTGTCTCCTCTTTCATCGTCTCCAAACGGGAAGAGTATGAGCAGGAGTTCGGTCGTGATTTTACCGAGAAGCGCTGCTCGAAGATTATCTCCGGTGCCAGCATGCTGATGGTGGCCGTGGTGATGTTCTTTGCCTTCAGCTGCCTCTTTACCCTGTCACCGCAAAATATGGCGGAAGCCAAAGCCCAGAACATTCCGGTGCTCTCCTATCTGGCCAACCACTTCTCTTCAATGACGGGCAGCAAGTCTGCGTTTGCCACCACTTTGGAGTATGCGGCGTCCATCATTGCGCTAGTTGCCATCTTCAAATCCTTCTTTGGCCACTATCTGGGGACGCTGGAAGGGTTGAACGGCCTCATCCTCCGCTTTGGCTACCAGGGCGACAAGAGCAAGGTTTCCAGTAAAAAACTCAACATGGTCAGTATGTTGTTCATCATGGGCTCCACCTGGCTGGTTGCTTATGTGAACCCCAACATCCTCGACCTGATTGAGGCAATGGGGGCGCCAATCATCGCTTCCCTGCTCTGTCTGCTGCCGATGTATGCGGTGAGCAAGACACCGGCACTTGCAAAATATAAAGGTCAGGCCAGCAACCTGTTTGTCACCATCATCGGTGTGCTGACCATCCTGAATATAGTTTCCAAGCTGTTCTGAAAACCTTTTCTGCAAGTCATCAGCCATTCAGGCCCCCCTGGTGGGGTCTGCATGGCGCAGTCAGAAGTGCGCAATAACCTGTTCTTGGTTGGCCCAATTATTTGGGCCCAGGGCAAGGCTATCCGTGATTTGGCCACCAAACACAGTGGCAAAGATGCTCTGACTGCAGTGACTCGACATCATAAATATCGAGGCGATGTAATGAAGTTTGATTCGTTGGTTCTGGTTATCAATTGCGGCTCTTCGTCGGTCAAATTCTCAGTACTGGATAATAAAACCTGCGAGGTGGTGATCTACGGTATTGCGGATGGTATTGAGACAGCCCATCCACAATTGCAAGTGGGTAAAGAGCCCGCAATGCCATTAGCTGAAAATAACCACACCTGTGCATTGGCTGCCATCGCGGCGGAATTGAAAAAACGGGATCTGCTGGATGCCATTGCACTGGTGGGTCATCGAATTGCTCATGGTGGTAGTGAATTTAGCGAAGCGGCCATCATTGATGAACATGTATTGGCCAAAATAAAGCAGGTGTCACCCTTGGCTCCCCTGCACAATCACGCCAATTTATGCGGTGTGATGGCGGCTCGTCAGCTATTTCCCACACAACCCCAAATTGCGGTATTTGATACCGGTTTTCACCAGACCCTGAAGCCGGAAGCCTATATCTATGGGCTGCCTTACCAATATTTGCAGGATTACGGCGTGCGCCGCTATGGCTTCCATGGCACCTCCCATCGCTATGTGGCCGAGCAGGCCTGCGTATTTATGGGGCTGGATGAGCAGCATGCCGGTCTGGTCATCGCCCATCTGGGCAATGGCGCCTCTATTTGTGCGGTACAGGATGGCAAGAGCGTCGATACCTCGATGGGGATGACGCCGCTGGAGGGGTTGATCATGGGCAGCCGCAGCGGCGATATCGATTTTGGCGCGCTGGCCTATATCGCCAGCAAGACAGGACAATCTATCGAGGATATCGAGCGGGTATTGAACAAGCAGTCCGGCCTGCTAGGTATTTCGGGGCTCTCCTCAGATATGCGGGTATTGGAAGCTGCCTATCACGAAGGACATCCTGGGGCGAAATTGGCCATTCACGCCTTTGCCCATCGTATTGCCCGCCATATCGGTGGTCATGCCACCTCATTGCGCCGACTGGATGCCGTTATTTTCACCGGCGGTATTGGCGAAAACTCGGCCTTTATCAGAAAGCTGGTATGCGAACGACTTCAGGTATTTGGCGTAGCGATCAGCGAGCCGTTTAACCAGCGTCCCAATAGCGAGGGTTGTCGGATTATTTCGGCGGCAGAGTCCATGGTGCTGGCGGCGGTTATTCCCACCAATGAAGAGAAAATGATCGCGCTGGATGCCATTCGTCTGGGGCAGCAGGTTCGTCAGGCCGAGTGCGTCTGACATCTTCCACTGTAGTGTCATGAGTAGTGAATGAGGTTTATTTGATGAAAGTTGATATGCAATTGGATCAGGATAAATTCCGTCAGGCATGGCAAGGTTTTGCCGGTGACAACTGGAAGCACGAGATCAACGTTCGTGATTTTATCCAGCAGAACTACACCCCCTATGAAGGTGACGAACAGTTTTTAGCGGATGCCACCGAAGCGACCACCACTTTGTGGAATAAGGTGATGGAGGGGATCCGCATTGAGAATGCCACCCACGCGCCGGTCGATTTTGATACCAATATTGCCACGACCATCACCGCCCACGGGCCGGGCTATATCGAGCAGGGGCTGGAAAAAATTGTTGGCCTGCAAACCGACAAGCCCCTTAAAAGAGCGCTGCACCCGTTTGGCGGCGTAAATATGATCCGCAGCTCTTTTGAAGCATATGGCCGGGAGATGGATCCCGAATTTGAATATACCTTCAGCGAATTGCGCAAAACCCATAACCAGGGCGTGTTCGACGTCTACTCTCCCGAGATGTTGCGCTGCCGAAAATCAGGAATTTTGACCGGTTTGCCGGATGGTTACGGCCGTGGTCGCATTATCGGAGATTATCGTCGGGTCGCGCTTTATGGCATAGATTATCTAATCCGTGAGCGGGAGTTGCAGTTTGCCGATCTGCAACCGGCGCTCGAGCGGGGAGAGCTGCTGGAGCAGGTGATCCGCCAGCGCGAGGAGCTGGCCGAGCACAAGCGGGCACTGGTGCAGATCAAGCAGATGGCAGCCAGCTATGGCTTTGACATCTCCGGGCCAGCACGCACAGCCCAGCAGGCGGTGCAGTGGCTCTACTTTGCCTATCTGGCGGCGGTGAAGTCGCAAAATGGCGGGGCCATGTCCCTCGGTCGTACTGCCACCTTCCTCGACATCTATATCGAGCGGGATCTTAAGGCGGGGCTTATCAGCGAGCAGGATGCCCAGGAGCTGGTCGATCACTTCATCATGAAGATCCGCATGGTACGTTTCCTGCGTACCCCCGAGTTTGACTCCCTCTTCTCCGGCGACCCCATTTGGGCCACCGAGGTGATTGGTGGCATGGGGCTGGATGGTCGCACCCTGGTGACCAAGAACTCCTTCCGCTACCTCCACACCCTCAAGACCATGGGGCCAGCGCCTGAGCCCAACCTCACCATCCTATGGGCGGAAGGATTGCCGCGGGCCTTCAAGACCTATGCGGCCCGCCTCTCCATCGATACCTCATCCCTGCAGTATGAGAACGATGACCTGATGCGCACCGACTTCGAGAGCGATGATTACGCCATTGCCTGCTGCGTGAGCCCCATGGTGATCGGCAAGCAGATGCAGTTCTTCGGTGCCCGCGCCAACCTCGCCAAAACCCTGCTCTATTGCATTAACGGCGGGGTGGACGAGAAGCTGAAGATCCAGGTCGGCCCGAAAGTGGCGCCCATCATGGACGAGGTGCTGGATTACGCCACTGTCATGGCAAGCCTCGACAGCTTTATGGACTGGCTGGCGGTGCAGTACATCAGCGCGCTCAACCTTATCCACTACATGCACGACAAGTACAGCTACGAGGCTTCCCTGATGGCGCTGCACGATCGCGACGTCTATCGCACCATGGCCTGCGGTATCGCCGGTCTGTCGGTGGCGGTCGATTCGCTGGCGGCCATCAAGTACGCCAGGGTCAAGCCGGTACGCGATGCCGACGGGCTGGCGGTCGATTTCGTGATTGAGGGGGAGTATCCCCAGTACGGCAACAATGACGAGCGGGCCGATTCTATCGCCTGCGATCTGGTCGAGCGCTTCATGAAGAAGATCCAGGCGTTGCCGACCTACCGCAATGCGGTACCGACCCAGTCGATCCTGACCATCACCTCCAACGTGGTCTATGGCCAGAAGACCGGCAACACCCCGGATGGCCGCCGCGCCGGTGCCCCGTTTGCCCCGGGAGCCAACCCGATGCACGGTCGGGATCGCAAGGGTGCGGTTGCTTCGCTCGCCTCGGTAGCCAAGCTGCCGTTCAAATACGCCAAGGACGGGATCTCCTACACCTTCTCCATCGTGCCGGGGGCGCTCGGCAAGGAACCCGCCAATCGCGAGAACAATCTGGTGGGGCTGATGGATGGCTACTTCCATCATGAGCGGGATGTGGAAGGGGGTCAGCACCTCAACGTCAATGTGATGAATCGCGAGATGCTGCTGGATGCCATCGACAATCCGGACAAGTACCCCAGCCTGACCATCCGGGTCTCCGGTTATGCGGTGCGCTTCAACGCCCTGACCCGCGAGCAGCAGCAGGACGTCATCTCCAGAACCTTCACCAACATGATGTAACTCTCATGCCCGGGGTGAGCAAGCTTGCTCCGGGCCTACTTTTTGTTTGTCAGCACGAGGAAGTAACAGATGCGACAGGTTATCACTACCAAGGCGGCGCCGAGCGCCATCGGCCCCTATGTGCAGGCCACCCGGATTGGCAACATCCTCTACACCTCCGGTCAGATCCCACTGGACCCGGTGAGCGGTGACATTGCAGAGGGTATCGAAGCGCAAACCCTGCGCTCCCTGCAAAACGTCAAGGCGATTGTCGAGGCGGCGGGCGGTGAAGTGCGCAATATCTTCAAGACCACGGTGTTTGTCTCGGATCTGAACGACTTTGCTGCGGTCAACCGGGTCTACAACGACTTCTTCACCGAGCACGATGCCATGTATCCGGCTCGATCCTGCGTGGAAGTTGCTCGGTTACCGAAGGATGTGAAGATCGAGATAGAGGCGATTGCTGCGCTGTAACCCCCATCGGGAGTGTGTCAGCAAGCCAAAACAGAGCGGCTGCCAATGGCAGCCGCTTTTGTCTATATGGTCATCGGGCAGATCAGGCGATCCGTTCGATACGAGCCATGTAGAAGCCGTCGAAGCCGGTCTCGGACGGGCTCACGGTGTGATCGTCACGCAGACGGAAGTTTTCGTTGGCGGCGAGGAACTTGTCCACCTGCTGGCGGTTCTCCTCGGGCAGGATGGAGCAGGTTGCATAGACCAGCAGGCCGCCGACTTTCACCATCTGGCTGTAACGCTGCAGGATCTCTTCTTGCAGCGCGACCAGCACCGGCAGACGCTCGGCGGTATCACGCCACTTGGCATCCGGATTGCGCTTGAGTACGCCAAGACCGGAACAGGGCACGTCAAGCAGTACGCGGTCGGCGCTCTCTTTGAGGCGCTTGACGGTCTTGCTGCTGGTGATGACCCGGGTCTCCACGTTGTGGGCACCGGCGCGACGGGCGCGCTGCTTGAGGTTCTCCAGCTTCCACTCTTCCACATCCATTGCCAGCAGACGGCCTTTGCCCTGCATCATGGCGGCGATATGCAGGGTCTTGCCACCGGCACCGGCGCAGGCGTCGATAACGCGCATGCCTGGGGCAACTTCCAGCGCAGCAGCAACCAGCTGGGAGCCTGCGTCCTGCTGTTCGAAGCAACCATCGGCAAAGGCCTTGGTGCGGAACAGGGCTGCGTCGGAGGTGACCTGCAGGGCAGTCTCCACACCTTCAACCGGAATAGTGGTGACCTGCTCTTTGGCCAGCATGGCCTGCAGCTCATCACGGGTGCACTTGAGGGTGTTGACCCGCAGGTAGCGCTTGGGCATCCAGGCCAGGGCGGCACGCTCGGCAGGCCAGGCCTCACCCAGCTGCTCGCTGCCGAGTTTTTCCAGCCAGGCAGGGCAGCCATCCATCAGCACCGGGTTCTTCTTCGCCTCGGTCAGGCGGCGACGGAACGCCTCCTCGTTGAAGCGATCCAGGGTCGGGTGGTTCGGCTGGTCTATCTTGTGGAAGGCGTGCCAGCTGTGCAGCAGCGGCCAGACGTTCTTCTCGGCCTGACGAACCTGAATGCCGGTCAGGAAGCAGTAGAGGCTGAGGCGGCGCAGCAGATCGCCGGTGACCAGGGCAATCCTTGCCTGTTCTTGCGGTTTGAGTTCGATGCCGGAGAAGTGACGGGCATAGGCGCGGTCGAGGGTAAGACCCTGACCCAGCACATCGTCAACGATGGCAACGACCAGATCCCCGAAACGGGGCAACAGTGGGGACTTGAGCATGAGATTAACCTTGGCCAGATAAAGATGAACCGCACCTTTGTGAAGAGGAGCAGTTCTAAAATTGACAAATCCGCGCAATGATAGGGGTTAGACGGGGTTGGCGCAACACTCCCCATGGGTGAGTGGCTGAAACAGTGGCGCCGGGCTTTTTGATTCGGCGGGATAATGATGCCGGTAATGGTTCAAAAAAGTGCATGACTACAAGGATGACAAAGATGCATGTGACCAGTAAGTGTTCGTTGGCCTTGTTGGTGGCCAGTTTGTTGGGGTCAACCAGCCTGATGGCCAGCGAGTGGAGCACAGTAGCCGCCAGAGCGACGGCGGAGCAAGGTTATGAGGTGCGGGCCAATCAGTTTCGGGTGGCCAAGGTGCCGCTCGACTATTTTGCCGGGCTGCAAGCCGGGGTGAGTGAGCTGACCCTGCCGCTGCCCGATGGGGGGGAGGTCACCTTTGCTCTGGAAGCCTACGACTTGCTGCCTGCAGATCTTGCCGCCAAGTATCCGCAGATCCGCACCTTCAAGGGGCACAACCCGGCGCATCCGATAGAGACAGGACGCTTCGATCTGGGGCCGCAAGGTTTCCACGCCATGTTCAGCCATCAGGGCAGGATGGTGTTTGTCGATCCGCTCAGCAATGCCGAAGGCTACGCCGTCTATTACCAGCAGGATGCCCATAGTCGATTGGAAGAGGCTGCAGATGAGGTGATAGGGCCCAAGCTCAGCAAACTGGTGCGCAAGGTGCAAGTGGATGGCAATGTTCGCAAGCGCTACGTCATTGCCATTTCGGCGACAGGAGAATTTACCCAATACCACGGTGGTTCTAGAGCGCTTACCATGGCGGCGATTGCGACCTTGCTCAACCGCGTCAATCAGGTCTATCAACGGGATGTGGGCGCCGAATTCGTGCTGGCCAGTGGCAATGACAACCTGATCTTTACCGATCCAGTCACAGATCCCTTCTACAACGGATATAACCCTAACTATGTGAACAATGTCAGCAACATCTATGAAGCCAATGATGCCAACAAGAACGTGCTGGTGCAGGCCAACTATTTCACCAATATGCAGCTTGGCAACTTTGATATCGGCCATGTACTCAATACCGGTAGCGGTGGTCTGGCCGGTTTGGCTGTGCTTTGTACCAACGATAAATCGGGCGGGATGTCGGGTTCACCTACACCGGTAGGAGATGCCTTCTTCGTTGACTATGTGGCTCATGAAATTGGCCACCAGTTTGGTGCTGATCATACCTTCAACGGCACTACCGGGAGTTGCGGTGCTGGTACCCGGGTTGCGAGTCAAGCCTATGAGCCTGGTAGTGGCAGCTCCATCATGGCCTATGCCGGTATTTGTGGTGATGAGAATATTCAGACTCACAGCGCCCCCTATTTTCATAGCAAGTCCATCGAGCAGATGCGTGCGCACATGGCGACCGTATCGACTTGTGGAACCACACTCGCGTTGAGCAATAATGCCCCGCAGGCAGCTGCAGGGGGGGACTATGTGATCCCTGCCAATACGGCCTTTATGTTAAAAGGGGCTGGTGGAGATCTGGATAATGATTCTCTGTTCTACAACTGGGAGCAGATCGATCTTGGTACTGAATCGAGTAGTGCCGCCACCATGATTGACGATGGCTCCCGGCCGCTGTTTCGTTTTGTCTCTCCCACGGCATTGCCGGAGCGGATCCTGCCGAGTTTGCCATCCCTGCTCTCCGGCACGCTTGCCAAAGGAGAGGCCTGGCCGACTACCAACCGGGATCTCAATTTCAGACTGACGGTGCGTGATGGTCAGGGTGGCGTTGCTAGTGATGACATGAAAGTGCAAGTGATCAATACCGGTGCGGCATTTCGCATCACCAACCCGTTTTACGGGGTGACTCTCACTCCGGGGGCCAGTCAGGCCGTAGCATGGGATGTGGCGGGCACAACTGTGGCGCCGATCAGTTGCAGCAAGGTGGACATCTCGGTGACCCAGGATGAGGGCGTAAGCTGGACAATGCTCACCGCCGGACAACCCAATAACGGCGCAGCAACGGTAACGTTGCCTGCCGATCTCACCAGCAGCGTCAGGCTGAAAGTGGCATGCAGCGACAATATCTTCTTTGCCATCAGTCCCCTCAAATTGCCTCTGGTGCAAGGTGGCTCGACTTCAGGTGGCGGCGGTGGTGGCGGGGCGATCGGATTGTGGGCGCTGGCTCTGGCGCTGCTCGGCTGGCAACGGAGGCGCACATGAAGGGAGTCCCTCTGTTGCTGCTTGTCATGCTCGGCGGTTGTCAGGCCGATGCCAGCACGCTGGAACAGGAGCTGAGTGCAAACCTCGCCAGGCAGGATTACCGCCTGATAGTGATAGCCGGGCGGGGAGAGTTCGCCCCCGGTATTGCAGCCGAGCAGCAGGCAGAGGCCAAGGCGCGCTGTGGCAAGCGTTATCTGGATGGATTGGGCGATGTGATAAGGCCCGGTCAGCAAGAGATACATGCCAAGTTGAGCGCTTACGCCAGCGAGTATAACCAGCGTATGGTGATTCATTGCCCAATAGCATCGGGCGCTGGCAAGCAGTAATACACCAACGAACCAATCCAAATGAAGGGGATATTCAGCCCCCTATCTATCAGTGAAGGCGCCAATGGCGCCTTCACTTTTTTCCGTTGTTGAATGGGGCCAGTCTGTATTGCCTGAGATGGGAGCGCGGGTGTAGCACGATTTTTCAGCGTGACAGAAGTTTTGTGCGAATTTTCTTTTCTGTCTGTCACGCAGATCGTCAATTGACGCTGCACCATACTTGTTGTCACCAAGGTAGGGCAAGGAGGCTCTATGAAGCATGGCATTGCGGTGATTATCACCAGTTTGTCTGTTCAGGTTGCAGCAGAACCACAGTGGACCTTCATGGATGAAAACTTGGAAAGGGGAGGGATCTATGATGTGCGAGCTGAAAAGGTCAGAGTGGTGGTTCCTGACAAGCCTTTTGAACCCGGGCATCTCGCCAGTGTATTGACCTTGCCATTGCCGGATGGCACTACGGTGCAGTTTGATGTTCATCCCAATGCCTTGCTCCCGGAGCCTTTGGCCCAGCGCTACCCTTCTATCAATACTTACAGTGGGAAGGCTATCGATCGGGCGGCGGATACAGGCCGATTTGATGTCACCATACATGGTTTTCACGGTATGTTTACCCATCAGGGGCGTACCTTTTATGTCGATCCGCTTCAGGACGGTTTCTCTTATGCCGTTTATGAACAGCAAGATGCCTGGCGGCGACAGGATGTGGATCAGGTGATTGATCCTCATGGTATCGAGCGTGAGCGAGCTGTGCTGGTCGATGGCAATTTGCGCAAGCGCTACACCATCGCCATCTCGGCAACCGGGGAATATACCCAGTATCACGGTGGTACCAAGGTTGCAGCACTCTCGGCCATTGCAACACTGCTTAATCGGGTCAATGAAGTCTATCGCCGTGATGTGGGGGCCGAGTTTCAGCTTGCTGCTGATACGGATAATGTGATTTTCACCGATCCTGCGACGGATCCTTTCACCAACTCGACTCAGGATATCGCAATCAACCAGACCCAACAGGGGGTGTTGCTCAATCCTTCTTTTGATCTGGGCCATCTGCTGGCGACATCAGGCGGCGGGGTGGCGACCCTGAGATCTTTATGCAACCCTTTCAGCCGTTCACGGGGCATGACCGGAGGGTCACAGCCTATCGGCGATGCATTCTTTATTGATTATGTGGCTCACGAATTGGGGCACCAGCTGGGGGCCGAGCACTCCTTCAATGGCATGGCCGATAGTTGTGCCACGGGTCGCAAGGCTAGCTCAGCTTGGGAACCGGGCAGTGGCTCGACCATCATGGCCTATGCCGGGATCTGTGGTGAGGAGAATCTGCAGGTTAACAGCACACCTTTCTTTCACAGCAAGTCGATCGAGCAGATGCGGGCTCTGATGGCCTCTCTGCCCTCCTGCGGCACCGACCTGGCGCTTGCCAATAACGCGCCGGTTGTGGATGCGGGGGGCGATAGGGTGATCCCCGCCAATACGCCTTTCACTCTTGTCGGTAGTGCGCTGGATCTGGATGGTCATCCCCTCAGTTACACTTGGGAGCAGGTTGATCTTGGCAATGCATCCTACAGCGTGGCAACCATGGTGGATGATGGAACCCGCCCGCTGTTTCGCTTTGTTTCACCAACATCGGATCCCCGCAGAACATTACCCGCCATGAGCTCTCTGATATCGGGTGTCTTGGCCAAAGGAGAGGCGTGGCCTGCGACCAATCGCAATCTCCAGTTCCGCCTTACCGTACGTGATGGTCAGGGGGCGGTGAGCAGTGATGAAATGGTGGTTCAGGTGATCAATACCGGCGCGGCATTTGCCATCACAGCTCCGCAGATCGGCGCCATGGTGGCGGGTAGCACTCAGCTAGTGACATGGAATGTTGCCGGGACCGATCAGCCTCCTTTCAATTGTCCCAGAGTGGATTTGGCACTGACACAGAATGGTGGTTCTACTTGGACTACGCTGGCAAGCGGGCTTGCCAATAACGGTTCGGCCAGTGTGGTGTTGCCTGCACCGTTGACCAGTTCGGCCAGGCTGAAGCTGGCATGCAGCAATAATATTTTTTTCTCTATCAATGGGATAAGAGGTAATGCTTCTGCCACTACGGAAAGTGCAACTGTCATTACCGAGAACAATGCGGGTGGCGGCGGTGGTGGTGGTGCAGTGAATCTTATCGTGATCCTCCTGATGGGAGGGATAGCTGGATGGCGCAGGTATTACGGTTAGTCGTCAGTTTGCTGTTTCTATATATCTGCGCAGCGCCTGTTGTGGCCGCATCACTGACCGAGGCAATAGATGAGAGTCTTGCTGCTCAGGATTATCGGCTCATCGTGCGCGGCGGGCGCGGTGGTATGGCCCCGGGGGTTGTGGAGTCATTGCAAGCAGAAGCGATAACCCGGTGCGGAGTCCGTTATCTGAAAGGGTTCGGTGATGTCATTGAGATGGGCAAGGAGTCGGAGTTTGAGCTGCGGATTGACTATGCCACCCGATATAACCGACAGATGCTGGAAAGGTGCATGCCGGAGGCGATTTCAAGGCCGTAGTGGCTGTTCAACAACGGCGTGTAAATCGGCATGATTGGAGTTATAACTCTAATATTCCAAACATAGTGATAGCCTCAGGGGAATGATTCGATGACTCACATATGAGCCTCCATATAATTTTTTGGAGTTTTAACACTATTAAAAGAACTGCTGAAAATGCTAACAAAATGAGCTATTTATAAACTGTAACTCACTAACTGCATGATTTTAAATGAAATAAAATTCATTTAATTTTTATTGAAAAAGTTGAATTGTGATTTGCGTCACGTTATTCTCGCCGGCTGTTCAGTCAGGTGATTAATAATGATGAAGTTCACAATAAATGCAATCTCAGTTGTCATCGCAATGTCAGCCAATATCGCGCTGGCATCCCCATGGCATATGATCGAAAAACGCAGCAAGCAGGCCGATGAACCTGTAAGGGCTCGCGCATACAATATCTTTGAGGTAGAACCGGATTTTTTAGAAAATCTGCGCTTGGGCCAAACCGTGATTGCGCTACCATTGCCTGATGGCAAGATGGTGCAATATGAATTGGAAGCCTATTCCGTATTACCGCCTGCGCTGGCAGCAAAATACCCAGATATCATGACCTATAAAGGGCATGAAGTGGGTACCGCCGGCAATACCGGTCGCTTTAATATTTCTCCACGCGGTTTTAACGGCATGTTTATGCATGCTGGAGAGCAGGTGTTTGTCGATATTCAGCGCAACGGTACCTACGCTGTCTATTACAAAAAAGATGCACATTCAATGAGTGGCAAGAATATCAATGAGATCATTGACAAGTCCGAGCCGAAAAAAAATCTAGAAAATAATACTGAAGCGGCTCGTAACGAGGCTAGTTATAGCAAGGCAGCGCTTACCCAGTACAGCATTGCATTCTCTACCACTGGTGCATATACCAAGTTCTTTGGCGGCAAGGCGCAAGCCTTGGATTCACTGGCTGTATTGGTTAACCGTTTAAATGAGGTGTATGAAAGGGACTTGGGGGTTCGTTTCGTATTGGCAGAGGGAAATCACAATATTATATTCGAAAATCTTGCTGACGATCCTTTTGTGAATGGTAGATATCCAGGTGAAACAAGAGATACTCTTATAAATGCTAGAGTTCAGAGAGAGAAACTGATTAGTAGAGAGATTGGTTATTTCGACCTTGGCCATGTATTGACCGCGGGTAAAGATGCAGGTTCGGCGAGAGTTGGGTCATTATGTGATGACATAGGATATTTTTATTCATCTAGGTCTCAAGCTGTTACAGGAAATATCAATCCTGTTGGTGATGCATTTTTTATTGACTTCGTTGCGCATGAAATTGGCCATCAATTTGGCGCCAATCATACCTACAATGCAAATGGGACACAAAGAGAGCCCTCTATGGCATGGGAGCCAGGCAGTGGTAGTTCAATAATGGGTTATGCGGGTTTGATGGGGGAGCAAAACGTACATCTCAACAGCGAGGCTTATTTTCATAGCAAGTCGATTGAGCAGATGCTGCAGCATATCATCGCGAGAGAAGCCAAAGCGCAGAAAGGGGAGATCGAAATCAAGGACGCAGCGATTCTTGCACCGACTATCGCATCGCGTTGTGGCGCCTCTATTCCGAGACAGAATGGGGACAATTTGGAGCCGGAAATTACCGAAGTGCCGCCAGTGCATGTGATCCCTAAAGGTGTGGCATTTAGCCTGAGTGGTAAGGGCAGTGACCCTGATGGTGATGCACTTGTTTACACTTGGGAGCAGGTTGACCTGAGTGATGATGCAACGACGAGTGGCCATCAATTGAGCTCCGGGTTCCTTGCTACCGGTCCCCTTTATCGTTACGCCGCGCCGACAACATCCCCGGTTCGCCACTTTCCTTCGCTGGCTACCCAGTTAAAAGGGGAAGCTGAGAAAGGTGATGTCTGGGTTAATGTACCGCGCACTCTGAATTTCCGTTTGGTGGCCCGTGATGGCAAAGGTGGTGGTGCCTATGATGAGACCTCGGTCGAAGTGGTCGATACAGGTTCACAAACCTTCAAGATATTGCCAGCCCCTGACCAGCGTATTCTGGTTGGCAGCCCGACCACAGTGAACTGGCAAGTAGCTGGAACCGACGGTGGCCGCATCAACTGTCAGCGGGTCGATATCAGTTATAGCAACGATGAAGGCAAGAGTTGGCAGCCGCTGGTCAATGGCGTGAACAACAATGGCGCCCATGAGGTGACCATTCCGGCCAATGCTGGCAGCGCTGTTCGCCTCAAGCTGGCCTGTAGCGACAATATCTTCTATGCCATTACGCCAAAACTGGCGACCAAGAGCAGTGATACACCGGCTCCCCAGCCTGAAAGCAATGGCGGCGGTGGTGGTGGCGGTTCGACCGGTCTGTTCGCGCTGTTGGGCCTTGGTATCGCTGCGCTGCTGCGTCGACGTGAGATCATGAGCTACTAAACCAGATAACCCAAGGGTGAGATTACCCATCTTTGGCAAATTGATGAACCAAGCGAAGAGGCGTTAGCCTCTTCGCTTTTTTTGTATGGTTTACAAGGTCGCTTTATCGAGCGCACAATGCCTGCGTCACTCTCTTGATGGTCGTGGAACCATTATTTATTTGAAGGAAAATCAAGATGATGGATGTTGCTGATCTGCGCCGTGAGTATACCCGTGGCGGGCTGCACCGGGCCGATCTGCCGGCCGAGCCGCTGGCGCTGTTCGAGAAGTGGTTGGCGCAGGCCTGTGAGGCCAAATTGACCGATCCCACCGCCATGGTGGTGGCGACGGTGGATGCCGATGGTCAGCCCTGGCAGCGCACTGTGCTGCTCAAGCACTACGATGCCCTGGGGATGGTCTTTTACACCAACATGGGCAGCCGCAAGGCGCAGCAGCTGGAAGGCAATCCCCGTATCAGCCTGCTCTTTCCCTGGCATACGCTCGACCGTCAGGTGCATGTGACCGGTCGGGTGGATAAGATGAGCACTTTCGAGGTGATGAAGTATTTCCACAGCCGTCCCAAGGATAGCCAGATCGCAGCCTGGGTCTCCAAGCAGTCGACCCGCATCTCGGCCCGTGGCGTGCTGGAGGCCAAGTTCCTCGAGCTCAAGCAGAAGTTTGCCAATGGCGAAGTGCCGCTGCCGAGCTTCTGGGGCGGATTCCGGGTGGTGATCGAGACGGTGGAGTTCTGGCAGGGGGGCGAGCACCGGCTCCACGACCGCTTCTACTACACCCGCGACGGGGATGGCTGGCATATCGAGCGTCTGGCTCCCTGAGCGCGCTTTTCGAATCTGTTTTCACAAGGAGTGTGTATGCGTCTGTATGGTGATCTGCGTTCCGGCAACTGCTACAAGGTGTGGCTGCTGGCCCGCTGGCTGGATCTGCCCCTTGAGTGGGTAGAGGTGGATATTCAGGCGGGGGATACCCGTACCCCCGCATTTCTGGCCATGAACCCCAACGGCAAGATCCCGGTGCTGGAGATTGGCCAAGGCGACATGCTGGCGGAATCCAACGCCATCCTCTTCTATCTGGGGCAAGGCAGTGCCTTGTGGCCAACCGATCCGCGCCAGCAGGCCGAGGTGCTCAAATGGATGTTCTTTGAGCAGTACAGCCATGAGCCATACATCGCGGTGGCCCGCTTTATCGTTCACTATCTCGGCCGACCCGAGTCGCAGGAGGCGCGGCTCGACGGGCTGAAAGCCGGTGGCGAGAAGGCGCTGGCGGTAATGGAGCAGCAGCTGAAACAGAGCCCCTACCTGTGCGGTGATGCGCCGACCATCGCCGATATCTCCCTTTATGCCTACACCCACGTGGCAGAGGAAGGGATCTTCTCCCTGCAGGGGTGGCCCGCTATCCGTAGCTGGATCGCCCGTATCGAAGCCCATCCCCGCCATCTGACGCTGCCAGCGGCCTGTCAGGCCAGCTGATGGAACTGCTGATCGAGGCCAGTCTGTGGCAACCGCAGTGGGCTGCGCTGTTGCTGCACTGGCAGCAGCAAGGTCATCGCTGGCAGCTGCTGCTGGGCAAAGAGGCGGCCGCCGTCCTCGATCAAACCGATGCTCCCTGGGCGAGCAGTCCTCCTGACGGGGTGCTCTGCCCGGGGGCCCTGCTGGCTGCTTGGCTCGATGGGGATCTGCTGGCGGATTTTCATGTTGATCCCAGCCGCCAGATCCTGATCAGTGCCTCTACCTCCCTATTG
Source organism: Aeromonas sp. FDAARGOS 1411 (assembly GCF_019047125.1). NCBI lineage: Bacteria > Pseudomonadati > Pseudomonadota > Gammaproteobacteria > Aeromonadales > Aeromonadaceae > Aeromonas > Aeromonas sp. FDAARGOS 1411. The sequence goes on from NZ_CP077214.1 coordinate 420,762, forward strand.
ACCCTCGCCAGGGAGCAGGGACTGCTCACCCTTGGCCCTGTGGGGGCCGATCTGCCGCTCACCCCCGAGGCCGATTTGGGCGCCGTGCTCAATCGCCTGCTGGCGCGCCGCGTGACGGTGCCGACCCTGGCTGAGGGGCATTCGCTATCAGGTGTCGTATTGCGACCACTGCAGGCCGACGATGAGCGCGAGATAGTGCGCTACTGCAGCGACGAGGCGCTGGCCCGCTACACCCTCAATATTCCTCACCCCTATCCGCCCGAGGGGGCCCGCGACTGGCTGGCGCTAAGCTGGCGCAAGGCAGCGCTTGGCCTTGGCTGGAGCTGGGCCATCACCTTGCCAGAGGATCAAGGTGCGGCGTTGCTTGGGGTGATCTCCCTGCACTGGAATGGCGAACTGGCCTGGTGGGTGGGCGTGCCCTGGCAGAATCGCGGTCTGGCGACCCGGGCAGCAAGCTTGGTCAAAGCGTTCGCCCTTGACCAACTGCAACTGCCAGCGCTGACGGCTCGCCATATGCCAGACAATTTAGCTTCCGGCCGGGTGATGGCAAAAGTGGGCATGCACTATCGCGGGCGGCGCCATATCAGCGGTCGCCAGCCGTGTGAGGTGAGCTACTGGCGGCTGGATCGCGCTCCCTCCTTACCCAATCCCTTGCCCGAGGAAATTTCCCATTGGCTTGCTGATGAGCGGATCGCCGTGGTGATCCTGTGGGATCCTGTAACGTTGGAGCGGCAGAGTGCCAACGGCAAGCTGGCTATCTCGCTCTTTGTGGATGAGAGGGGCGCGGGGGAGGTGTCCTGCTCTATTCGCTGCCCGCCGCATCTTGAGAGGTCTCTGGAGCTGCACTGTTACCCCGTCGAACTGCTGGAGCAGGCCGAACCGGAGCTGTTGTCCCATCTTGGCGGCGTCTTGCTGAAAGACAGGGATGAACAGGGGCTGGCGTGGCTGCTGCAACTGGCCGCGCTGCAGCGGCAGGGGCCAGCGCTGCTCAGCCGCGAGGAGCGCGCATCACGGCTCCACTGGTTCAACCAATTGATGGCGCAGGCGCTGGGCGGCAACGGTGACTCGTCGCAGATACGCTATCAGCAGTTACGGCTGCTGGTGGAGCTGCCGGAGCTGGTCGACGAGCTGGATGGCTGTTGGCATCAAACGCCCGAACTGACCTTTGAGCGGTTGGCGCGGGAGGCTCCCGCCCTCTGGCTTGCCTACCGGGAGGCGATGAACAGGGCCACCCCGGCTACGCTAACCGCTTTGCAGCAACAGTTTGCCGCTCGTTTTCCTGAGTGCACCCTCCCATTTTTGGACAAAGGTACTCAGAATGACCAGCCGTTGTGTGGAATAATGCCCGCTCTGCTGTACGAGGAGTAATACCTGATGTTGAGAACCGAGCGCCCCGGTGACATGCTGCCGGTCTATGAGCTGCTGAGTGCCGCCTTCGGTCGTTCCGATGAGGCCGAACTGGTCAACCGCCTGCGCGAATGTGGCGCTGCCGTGGTGACCATGGTCGAAGAGGAAGAGTACGAGTTCATGGGGCACCTGATGCTAAGCCCGATCACCATTAACGGCATGGAAGGGCCCTGGCTCGGTCTGGCGCCGGTCGCGGTTCATCCCGACTGGCAAGGCCAGGGGATTGGCTCGGATCTTATCCGTGAAGGGCTTGATACGGCGCTCGAGATGGACTGGAAAGGGGTGGTGGTACTCGGGGATCCGGCCTATTACAGCCGTTTCGGTTTCCGCCCGGCCAGCGAGTTTGGCCTGCACTGCATCTATGAGGTGCCTGCCGACTGCTTTATGGCGATGGAGCTGCAGGAAGGGGGGTTTGCGGGTGTGCAGGGTGAGGTGCTCTATCACCCCCTGTTTGATGAACTTCCCGACGAGCTGCCGGACGCGCAGGCAGAAGAGTCCCATTTCTAGCGAGAAGTTGCAGCGACAAGCCATAGCGAAAAAGCCCTCATTGAGGGCTTTTTCATCTTGTATTGATCCCTGCCGGGCTTATTCGAGCAAATTGGCTCAGGCAATAATATCGAGCTGGGTGCCCTTGCGATTATCTTCACCCACCATGTCACCCATCTGCTGGGCGAGCGGGCTCTGCTGGAATTGCATGTAGTCGCTGAGATTCTGCTGGCGCTGGTAGCGATTGGCCGCCTGATAGAGTTCAGCAGTGCTCGGGGCCGACTTGCTGTCGGTCTCCTGACCGCTGGCCTCCAGGTAGCGCTCCACCAAGGCTTTCTCCTGCTGGTTAGCCGTATAAGAGACCGCCATGGTTCTGCGAGCCGTTGCTTTCTCTTCGCTCTGTGCCTGCAATTCATCCTTCTTGGTCAGTGCTTCGTTACGGGCCTGACTGACCTGCTCGGGTGTGGCAGCCGGAGAGGAGGGGTATTTGCCGTAATCAGGCAGCGGCATGGGCCGGGAGGTGATTTGCATGGTGGCGCTTCTCTTTTGAACAGGGACGGACGCATGATACCCATCGATCTTAGTTCAATAAATCACCACTTGTCGGTTCATCAAGAGTAGGTTCAGCTTCGCGCATCGATTGTTAATTGAACTGCCTCTGAGTGACAAAAAAGGCGCCATAAGGCGCCTTTTTATCCTTCGGTTACCGCCGGATCAGTTGAAGAACCAGTAACCACGGTTGACCAGACGGGTCAGCAGTTGCAGGAAGCCAGCTTGATCGGCCAGCTCCACCATGTCGGCCTGGGTGATGATGTCTTTGTCACACAGGAGCGAAATGGCGGCCGCATCTTCGCTCTGCAGCGTCCAGGCTTCGCCGTCGATGAAGCACTGCTGGCTCTCGCCGCTAAACCAGACGGTGCGCAGACCCGGCACCTTGATGGCGGGCTCGCCCTGGGTCAGCAGGTCGGCCACTTCCTCGGCACTGTAGTCCGGCTCGACCGGATTGACGTCCAGATCGTGCTTGGCCTCGGAGATCATGGTGCCGAACCACTCCTTGAACAGGGTCTCGTCATCGAGGGCCTGCTGCATCAGCTCGCGCAGACGGTGCAGCTCGTGGGGCTGGATCTCGCCGTGACGGGCACGGGGCTTGAGATCGGCATCGCCGTAACGCTCGGTACGCACCTCGTTGTCGATCAGATGATCGGCAAAGGAGGAGATAAGCGCCTTGGCATCCGGTGCGCGGAAACCCACCGAGAAGTTCATGGAGGGCTCGATGGCGTAGCCTTCGTGGGGGAATCCGGGCGGAATGTAGAGGATGTCGCCCGGCTCCATGATGACGTCGATGATCGCCTCGAACGGCTCGCAGTGCAGCAGGGCGGCGTGGGCGGCAAACTCGTTGAGCGGCTTGGCATCGCCAACCCGCCAGTGACGCTTGCCGATACCCTGGGTGATGAACACGTCGTAGTTGTCGATGTGGGGGCCGACACCTGCGTGAGGGGTGGAGAAGCTCACCATCACATCGTCAAAGCGCCAGCCCGGAATGAACTGGAACGGTACCGCCAGCTCGTTCACCTCGGGGGCCCAGTGGTTGCATGCCTGTACCAGAATGGTCCAGTTCTCTTCGCCCAGATGGTCATAGGATTCGAAGGGGCCGTGGGCCGCATCCCACTTGCCGTCGAAACGGGTGACGAGGCGGGACTCTACCACCTCTTCCATGGCCAGACCTGCCAGCTCGTCCGGGCTGATGGGATCCTGAAAGTCTTTGAAGCCACCCTTGATAAGGAGCGGGCGCTTCTGCCAGTAGTGCTCGAGGAAGTGAGCGATATCCAGATTGAGTTCGTACATGCTGTTTCTCGTGTCTCGCAAAGAGGTTTTGCCCAAGGCAGGCTTGGGAAAAGCCACTCGGGACCCTGCCGTGGCAGGGAAAATAACAGGGGCCCTGTGGCGTATCGTGCACAGGGCCCCTTCGTCACTGCCGGCTGGCTTACTTCAGCAGATCAACCAGACGCTGGGCGTCACCGATGTAGTTGGCCGGGGTCAGCTTCTTCAGCTCAACCTTGACAGCTTCCGGCAGCTCCAGGGTGTCGATAAAGGTACGCATCCCTTCGGCATCGACGCGGCGACCACGGGTCAGCTCCTTGAGCTTCTCGTAGGGTTTCTCGATACCGTAGCGGCGCATCACGGTCTGGATCGGCTCGGCCAGCACTTCCCAGTTGGCATCCAGATCGGCAGCCATGGCTGCGTCGTTGGCTTCCAGCTTGGAGATGCCCTTCAGGGTCGCCTGATAGGCAATCAGGGAGTAACCCACTGCCACACCCAGGTTGCGCAGCACGGTAGAGTCGGTCAGATCACGCTGCCAGCGGGAGATAGGCAGCTTGCTCGCCAGATGCTGGAACACGGCGTTGGCCAGACCCAGATTGCCTTCGGAGTTCTCGAAGTCGATGGGGTTGACCTTGTGCGGCATGGTGGAGGAGCCGATTTCCCCCGCGATGGTGCGCTGCTTGAAGTGACCCAGGGAGATGTAACCCCACACATCGCGGTCGAAGTCGATCAGGATGGTGTTGAAGCGGGCCATGGCGTCGAACAGCTCGGCGATATAGTCGTGCGGCTCGATCTGGGTGGTGTAGGGGTTCCAGGTCAGGCCCAAGGAGGTAACAAACTCCTCGGAGAACTGGTGCCAGTCCACATCCGGGTAGGCGCTGAGGTGGGCGTTGTAGTTGCCGACCGCACCGTTGATCTTGCCGAGGATCTCCACCGCCATGATCTGCTTGAACTGGCGCTCCAGACGGTAGGCGACGTTGGCCATCTCCTTGCCCATGGTGCTCGGGGTCGCCGGCTGGCCGTGGGTACGGGAGAGCAGCGGCATGTCACGGTACTCGTGGGCCAGACGCTTGAGCTCGCTGATCAGCTTTTCGCAATAAGGCTTGATGACCTCTTCGCGGGCGGTTTTCAGCATCAGACCGTGGGAGTTGTTGTTGATGTCTTCCGAGGTGCAGGCGAAGTGGATGAACTCGCTGACAGCCGCCAGCTCCGGGTTCACTTCGACTTTCTCCTTGAGGAAGTACTCCACCGCTTTCACATCATGGTTGGTGGTGCGCTCTATCTGTTTGATACGGGCGGCGTCACTCTCGTTGAAGTTGCTGACGATGCCGTCGAGCAGGGCGTTGGCGGCCGCGCTCAGGGCAGGGACTTCCGGGATCCCGGCGTGGCTGGCCAGTTTTTGCAACCAGCGCACCTCGACTTCGACGCGAAAACGCAGCAGGCCGAATTCGGAGAAGATAGGGCGCAGGGCATCGGCCTTGTCGCCATAACGACCGTCAATCGGGGAAACAGCAGTCAGCGCGGACAGCTCCATGGGGTGAACTCCTGATGATTTGTGTGGGGGATCCATATCCACTCGCGCGTGGGGCTGAGTCGTCATCAAGGCGGATGTGCGGCTGTTCACCCTGATGTTGACCTCGCTTGCCCGCGCGCGAGCCGATGATTAGTAACGTTTGGCCAGCTCCACCATCTTCTTGCGAGCGAAGATGATCTGGGTGCGGCTGCCACCGAGCTGACGCCACAGCACGCAGGCACGAATGCCTGCCAGCAGCAGGGCGCGCACCTTGTGCTGCACCAGCGGTTGCTGCAGGAATAGCGGGGTGCCCGCCACCTGGATGCGTGGCCCGATGGGGCTGATAAGATCGCTGTAGATGCTCGCCATGTTGGCCAAAATCTGCTCGTCGAGCAGATCGAAGTGCTGTTGCTGGCGGCCAATCTGGCTGATCCGCTCACCCAGCATATTGAGAATGTCCTTGCGCTTGGCCAGCTTGCGCTCCAGGGCAATCAGGCTCACCACATAGCGGGTCAGCTCGGCATTTTTCTGGCTGCCATCGGCTCCCAGCTGTTCGACCAGCGCACGGTAGCCGTCGCGTATGGCCAGATGGGTGTTGTTGAACACCTCGAGCGGCTGGCTCGGGTTGGTCACCAGAATGCTGGAGAGGCTCTCGCGCAGGGCCGCCTCGTCACAGCTGCCGTCTCGGGCCACCTTCTGCACCAGATACGCGGCCTGGCAGATGCCGGCAAAGGCCATTGTTCTGTCTTGGAATTTATCGCTCACGTCTGCTGCCTTCTGTTAAGGATTCAAACCGGATGGCTGAAACGTTGTTCGATGATGCCGCCGCCCAGACACACTTCCCCGTCGTAGAAGACGGCGGACTGGCCCGGGGTCACCGCAGCCTGTTTCTCGTCGAAGATGACCCGGATGGTCTCGTCGTCGATGGGCTGGATCAGGCAGGGGATATCCTGCTGGCGGTAGCGGGTCTTGACGGTGCAGCGACGCGGCTCGCGGATCGGGGTGCGATCCACCCAGTGCAGCTGGCTGGCAATCAAACCATCGGAGTAGAGGCGGGGATGTTCGCCCTGCGCCACCACCAGCACGTTGCGTTCGACCTCTTTGTCGACCACATACCAGGCCTCTTCGGTGGCATCTTTACGACCACCGATACCGAGCCCCTTGCGCTGGCCCAGGGTGTGATACATCAGACCCTGATGCTCGCCGATCACCTTGCCATCCACGGTCTCGATTTTACCGGGCTGGGCGGGCAGGAACTTGGCCAGGAAGTCCTTGAACTTGCGCTCGCCGATAAAGCAGATGCCGGTGGAGTCTTTCTTCTTGGCGGTGATGAGATCCAGCTGCTCGGCGATGCGGCGCACCTCGGGCTTCTCCAGATCGCCAACCGGGAACAGGCTCTGACCTACCTGCTTTTCGCTCAAGGTGTAGAGGAAGTAGCTCTGATCCTTGTTGGTATCGAGACCGCGCAGCAGGCGCGGGCGGCCTGTGCTGTCGTCACGGCGCACATAGTGGCCGGTGGCGATGTAGGTGGCACCCAGCTCTTCGGCGGCAAATTCGAGGAACGCCTTGAACTTGATCTCCTTGTTGCAAAGGATATCGGGGTTTGGCGTGCGGCCAGCCTTGTACTCTTCGAGGAAGTGCTCGAACACATTGTCCCAGTACTCGGCCGCGAAGTTGATAGTGTGGAGTTTCATCCCCAGCTTGTCGCAGACGGCCTTGGCATCAGCCAAATCCTGGGCGGCAGAGCAGTACTCGTCCGTGTCGTCTTCTTCCCAGTTCTTCATGAACAAGCCTTCGACCTGATAGCCCTGCTGCTGGAGCAGGTAGGCCGAGACGGAAGAATCCACGCCGCCGGACATGCCGACGATCACCTTGATTTGGCTGTTGTCTGTCATTAGTCGAAGTTACCAGTTCGTTTAAACGGGGCGTATTCTACCAGAGTTTTGCGCCCCCGGTCACATATCCATGCCGCAGTTCCCATCAGGAACCTGATAGCAGGAAATCGTTTTTCTGTTGTTGGCCTTTGTCACCGAAAAAGAGTGTCAAATGGCCTCAGATAAAGGCCTTGAGGGCCGAGAGCGGCAGCCGTGTACCCGCCAGATAATCCTGAATGCACTGCCACACCAAGGGGCTGCGCAAGGCCGGTTTGCATTCCGCTATTTCTTCAAGAGTGAGCCAGTGGCAAGCCAGCACATCACCGTCAGGATCCTCTGGATGGTGCTGACCTGGCGCTTTTTCAAGGTCGAAGATGATGGCGGTGCGCACATAGGTGGCCTCGCTGTCGGCCGGTTTGTAGAGATAGGTGCCAAGCCAGGCGGTCGGTGTGGCGGTCAGACCCGTCTCTTCTTTCAGCTCACGACAGGCCGCTTCAAGCAGGTTTTCCCCCGGCTCCACATGGCCGGCGGGTTGGTTGAAGCGGCGCTGGCCTTTTATCTCCTCTTCCACCACCAGAAAGCGCCCCTGCCACTGCACCAGGGCGGCGACCGTCAGGCGCGCCTCCATGCGGGCGTGGCTGGTGGCCGATTGCTCTGCCTGATTGCTCATCATGACTCCTTGTCGTTGCTATCGGGATTGCCCGCACGGGCGGGTCGGCGTGCCGTTCCTCGCCCGCTGCTGCGGGGTTTGCCGCCGGTCGGGTTTGAAGTTGAACGCTCGGTTGGGTGAGTGCTGCGGGGGCGCTCGTCCCGTCTCGGCTGGCTGGCCCGCCGTGGCGCATCCCCTGCCGGTTTGGCCGGTTTGGCGGTATGAGCGCCTGAACGGGATGAGGAGGGACGCGGGCGGCTGCTGGAGCTCGGTGCCTGCTCGGGGGCGGGCAGGCTGCGGCTCTCGCCGGGTGCCAGACCATCCAGGGTCCAGTCGCCGATGGCGTAGCGAATAAGGCGCAGGGTGGGGTGGCCGATATGGGCGGTCATTCGCCGCACCTGCCGGTTGCGCCCCTCCACTATCTTGATCTCCAGCCAGCAGGTGGGGATCTCCTTGCGCTCGCGAATGGGCGGATTGCGCGGCCACACCGCAGGTTCATCCATGATGCGCGCCCCGGCAGGCAGGGTCATGCCGTCGTTGAGCTCCACGCCGGCGCGCAGGGCGGCCAGTTTCTCTTCGCTCGGGATCCCTTCCACCTGCACCCAGTAGGTCTTGGGGGTCTTCTCCCCCGGCTGGGTGAGGTGCGCCTGCAGCTTGCCGTCATTGGTGAGCAGCAACAGCCCCTCGCTGTCGCGGTCAAGCCGACCTGCGGCGTAGATGCCGGGCTCGCTGATGTAATGCTTGAGGGTCTCGCGGCCCGCCTCGTCGGTGAACTGGCAGAGCACCATGTAGGGCTTGTTCAGCAGGAGCAATTTGCGATCCGCCGGGGCCAGCTCCGGTTTGCGGGGGGATGCATGGCGAGGTGCGGCTGGTTTGGCCGCCGTGCGCGGGGCGTTATCGCGCGGCGAACGGCTGACAGAGAGACGGGAGCGGGGAGATTTCATCGGATACACACTTCAGACAGACGACAGACGATGGCAGCGAGTGTACCACAGGGGGCTGAGGGCTGGATGAATGGCTGGGGTTTCAACAAGCAGTGCCCAGAGCCAATTCGCCTAGCTCAGCAGGCTCTCGATCACGATAGCCTGACGGGCGGGGGCCGAGCCCGCCAGCAGCAGGGCGTGGCTGACCACATCGTCGATCATCGCCTGCGCCAGTCGGGTGAGGGGGCGCAGGGTCTCCCGTCCGCTACCAACCGGCACCGCCAGCAAAATGATGGTTTGCACCTGCCCGATTTGAGAGCCCCACTCGATGGGCTCCTTGCAGCTAAGCAGGGTCAGCGCTGGCCGGCTGATCCCTTCGCTCAATACATGAGGCATGGCAAGGCCGGGGCGGATGATGGTGGCCGATACCTGCTCGCGCCGCTCTACCGCAGCGGTCAGTGTGGCGCGGTTGGTGATCAGCTCGGTGGGCAGCAGATCGATCAGATGCTCGAGGGCTTCGGCCTTGGTCAGCGGTTCGGGGCTGTGGGCCAGCTGGCGCAGGGCAAAATGGTAGTCGGGCAGGGCGTTGGCCAGTCGCAACTCCGCCAGCGCGGCGGTATGCGGGCGCACCAGCGGTTGACCCAGCTCGCCACACCAGCAGGTGAAGGCCATATGGGCCAGCTCGGCGTCGTTGCCCTCGATCTGCAACTGGCAGAGATCGCCGGGCTGGGTGGCGAGGGTCAACAGGGATAGCTGGTTGCTGGCGGCAACGGTCTGGCGCCGGGTGAGGTTGGCGCAGCGGATGGTGGATTTGAACATTCCCGCCAGCCGGTTCAACTGCTTGGCCTGGGTGATGCTCAACCCCTGCTGGCAGTAGAAGGTGATTTCGCGAGTCAGCATCAGGCCGGGATCGGCAGGGCCTTGAGTACGGCGTTGGCATCCAGCAGCACGGTTTCCAGTCTCACCTGATGGATAGTGCAGCCGAGGAAGCGCTCTTTCTGCTCAATCTCGATATCGGAGGCAATCAGCACCAGGTCGGCGCTGGCAATATCGCGGGCGGTCAGCATGTTCTCCATGCCCATGGCGCCCTGAGTTTCGACCTTGATCTTGAGTCCCAGCCCAGTGGCGGCTTTTTGCAGGGCATCGGCAGCCATATAGGTATGGGCAATACCGGTCGGGCAAGCGGTGACGGCGACGATCTTCATCTGCTCTCTGTGATGCTGACAAGGGGGAGCAACAAGATAGCGCCAGCGGGGGGCTTTTACCAAAAGTCCATATGAAAAGTGGGATCTTGATGGGGATATGCCCGTCCCTTGAACGGTAGTGCAGGCTCATGCCGGCCAGTCGGGTGTCTGATTGCTCCAAACAACAAGGGCCACCCCTGTGGGTGGCCCTGAACAATCTGCGTCTGTTGTTATGGCTATCAGGCGGTCTGGGCAGCCAGCTCGGCGGCTTTCAGTTCGCGCTTGATGCGGCGGATCTTGCGCTCTTCGGCGACCGCGACACAACCCATCAGCACCAGACAGGCGGCGGCTGCGATATCCAGCGCCGCGAAGGTGCCGGTCCAGCCGGTCAGACCGAAGATGGGGGTGCCATCGGCGATCATGCCCAGACCCAGCTTGGCGAAGCTGTCACCAATCAGGTAAGCGAAGGTGCCCTTGACGCCATCGGCTACGCTGATGCCCTGCTTGGGGACGAAGCCCACGGCGGCGACGCCGATCAGCAACTGCGGACCAAACACCAGGAAGCCCAGGGTGAACAGGGAGCCCAGGAACATGAACTGGGTAGTCGCATGCTGGTAGAGACCCAGAGTCGCGATGATCAGCGCCAGTGCCACACAGGCAACCAGACCACGACGGCCATTGGCCAGATCGGAGAGGTAACCCCACATCAGGGTACCGACCAGTGCGCCCACTTCGAAGAAGGTAAAGCCCTGAATGGCCACGTCTTTGGAGAAGCCCAGCTCCTGGTGGGCATAGACGGTAGACCACTGGTCGATACCGATACGCACTACGTAGAGGAAGATGTTGGCAAAGCAGAGCAGCCAGATCACTTTGTTGAGCAGCACGTACTTCACGAAGATCTGCCACTTGGTCAGCTGCTGCTCTTCGGTGGCGATATCCTCTTCGCTCGCCACTTCGTCAAACAGCTCTTCCACCTTGCCCAGGCCATAGGCTTCCGGCGAATCGCTACCAAAGCGCAGGCCGATAAAACCGACGATCAGCGCGATGATGGAGGGGAAGATAAACATGCCGAGCACGTTGCCATCGAACAGGTAGTTGGCACCGAACAGCGCCACACCGGCCGCACCGGCACCGCCCACGTTGTGGGAGAGGTTCCACATACCCAGATAGGTGCCGCGCTTGTTGCGAGGGGTCCACTTGGTGATGGTGGAGTAGCTGCAGGAGCCGCCACAGCTCTGGAAGAAACCGCTCAGGGCATAGAAGAAGATCATGAAGTAGAGGCTGAAACCTGTGCCACCCATGCTGGCACTGAAGCCCAGCATGCACAGCGCGGAGAGGATCAGCATCAGCGGCAGGAACTGCTTGGTGTTCTTGCCATCGGCGTAGTAGGAGACGATGGTCTTGCCCACCCCGTAGGTGATGGAGAAGCCAAGACCGATCATGCCAAGCTCGGTCATGGAGAGACCGTACTCCTGGATCATGTCATTTTGCGCAATGTTGAAGTTCTTGCGGATCAGATACATGGTCAAATAGCCAATAAATACAACCAGATAAGATTGCATAAACGGCTTGAACCAGAGCTTGCGCCGGGCTTCGACCGGCAGGTCGAGGGTGGGAACCCGGACCTGTTGGAGCAATTTCAACATCTTCGTTCATCCTCTGCGAGATAGACGGTATTTCCGCCGCGCCCCTCATTTGTAGATAGGTTGTTCGAGGTCACGCCACGGAAGGGGGAACGGAACGTCGGGGCTGTCAGCCGTTGCTGCGCTCGACGCTCCATCCATATAAACCCGGGCCCGACACGGGATAACGGGGCACATTGCCCATCGCGGTGCGGGTCACGACATCAGGTGGGGTGACTCTAATAAGAGGGGCAAAAAATGGCTTGAGAGCCATCCCTAGTGGGGCTAGGAAATTTTCCTAGTTTTTGCGCTTTCGCGGACAAAGCGTGAGAAACATCACACCGCTGACGCCGGATTGCTGCCATTTCAGCCAGTTTGGCGCTCTGTGTGAGTGCTGGGCTGAGGAGGGGAGAGGCTAGAAGGGAGCTAGGGAAAGGCAAGGGGAGAGGTGAAAGCAGAGATAAGGGAAGAGTGCTTATCGACCACTATTTCTCGGTGGGCGATGTTGGGAAATACGGCTCGCCAGCCATCCCAAAAAACAAGAGGCCACCCCGTGGGGTGGCCTCTTTTTATGCTCTATGAGCCGCGATGGCGAGAGGGACTCAGGCCGCCTTGGCCAGAGTTACCTCATCACTCTTTTTGACCCGCAGTTTTTTCAGGGCAACCGCCACCACGCCGGTGACGATGGCACCGCAGATCATGCAGAGCAGGGCCAGCAGCGGCTTGTTGACCGCACCCAGCAGGGCCACGATGGGGCCACCGTGGGCGACGCTGTTGGTGATGCCAAACAGGAAAGCCATCACAGCGGCGGTCATGCTGCCCAGCACGTTGGCCGGAATGACGGCCAGCGGGTCACGGGCGGCGAACGGAATCGCCCCTTCGGAGATCCCCACCAGACCCATGGCACCGGCGGCTTTGCCCGCTTCGATCTCGGACTCGTCAAAGATGCCGAGCTTGCGACCGAGTACGGTAGCCAGCGACATGCCAAGGGGCGCAGCCGGGATGGCGCAGGCCATGGCACCCATAAACTGGGTCTGACCGGAGGCGATCATGCCGACCGAGAACAGGAAGGCCACCTTGTTGACCGGGCCACCCATATCAAAGCCGGCCATACCACCCAGCACGATACCCAGCAGCACCAGACTGCCACCACTCATGGAGAGCAGCATGGCGTTGAGGCCAGTCATCATGTCGGCAATCGGGGCGCCGATGATGAAGATGAATACCGCAGCGATAAAGAGCGAACCGACGATGGGGGCGATCAGGATCGGCACCAGCGGTTGCACCATCTTGTGGTACTGACGGGTCGCAATCCAGCGCACCAGATAGCCGACCAACAGGCCCGCGATGATGGCACCGATAAAGCCGGTACCGGCGTCAGCGCCGTAGAAGCTGCCGTTGTTGGCGATCCAGCCGCCGATAAAGCCCGGTGCCAGTGCCGGACGGTCACCGATGGCGTAGGCGATATAGCCCGCCAGAATGGGGATCATCAGGGTGAAGGCGGCCACGCCGACGTTGAGGATCTGGTTCCACATGCTCCCTTCCGGGATCTGCATGCCGCTCGGGGTCGGGTTGCCGCCGATGGCGAGTGCCAGCGCAATCAACAGACCGCCGGTCACCACGAACGGGATCATGTGAGAGACACCGTTCATCAGGTAGCGATAGAGATCGGAACTGCCACCCGCGCTCTTCTCCTCACCTTTTTTATCTTCTTTGCCAGCCACGTAGGCGGGGGCTTTCAGGGCCTGCTCGATCAGACCCTTGCCATCCTTGATGGGGGCCTTGACGCCGGTTTTGATGAGCGGCTTGCCAGCGAAGCGGGCCATGTCCACCTGCTTGTCACAAGCCACCACGATGGCGCTGGCGCGGGCGATCTCGTCCGCGGTCGGGCTGTTCTTGACGCCGATGGAGCCGTTGGTCTCCACCTTCACCTCATAACCCAGCTCCTTGGCGGCGCGCTCCAGCGACTCGGCAGCCAGATAGGTGTGGGCGATACCGGCTGGGCAACCGGTGACACCGATGATAAAGCCTTTGCTGGTGGTCGGGGCCGCGCTCTGCTCCTCTTTCTTGGCCAGCAGCAGCGCCAGCGCATCGGCCGGGGTGTTGGCTGCCAGCAGTTTGGCGATAAACCCCTCTTCGATCAGCTTGCCGGAGAGCTCGGCCAGCACTTCGATATGGTGGTTGGCGCCGCCATCGGGGGAGGCGATCATAAAGAAAATGTGGGACGGCTTGCCATCTTCGGCGCCGTACTCGATGCCGTTGCGGCTGATGCCGATGGCGACCGCCGGATTGCATACCGCCGCACTCTTGGCGTGGGGCAGGGCCACGCCCTCTTCAAAGCCGGTGTTACCCAGCTCTTCGCGGGCCCACAGATCCTTGAGAAAGGCCTGCTCGTCGCTGACCTTGCCTTGCGACGCCAGCAGGCGGGCCATCTCGGTGAAGACCTCTTCCTTACGCGTCGCTTTCAAATCGAGATTGATCAGATGTTCATTGATCAAGGTGGTGATCATGGCGCTCTCCCCGCTTCCGGTGACGGAAGCTATGCGTGAGTACGTATCGACGTACTGGATAAAAATGACCTGATCATTATCGCGGCTCGCCCGCCCCCTCCCTATCGGACAAATGTGCTAATCACTGGATTTTTGTGCGCATTAAAACGCGATGTGATGAAGATCCCGTTTTCAGGCAGGACTCGCCATTTTCAGGTCATTTCTGATTTTGTCTTTAAAAACAGATGAATGGATTATGGTTTGCCTCGAAATCAGGTTTGTAATGCGTCATATCAATAAATTAATCACCAGCGGGGTCTGGATTTATATGTGGTTTTAAGGCGTTATCAGATGTGACCTTTCTCACAAAAAGTCGCAGTTTCATCGGGCGGGTTAGGATTTTTATGCGCCTCATGGCGGAGGCCAATTGCATTGGCTGGGCGAGCGCAGAGGGGCGTTGTTTGGGAAGAAAGTGTGGTAGCAAGAGAGGGGATGGCCGAAAAGATAGAGGTGATAACGCGAACGTCCGAATACGCTCCGCTATTCGAACCTACGGACTACACAATATGCGCCACCGACCCCAGCCAGTTGGGAACTTGTTGCCGATACCACTCCAGATATTGCAGTGCTTGCGGCTTCTCCCTTCTGGTCAGCAGATTGGTGACCTCAATAATCAGCCAGCACTTGGCCATGACGAGATGGCGCAGCAACCGGTCGCCAGAGAGCTGCGAGCTGTGGCGCAGATAGCGTTCAATGATGGTTTCATACTCAGCCAGCGAACCCATCCGCGGCACCAGCGGGGCCAGATCGATGGCCGGGCTGCCATAACCAAATCGCTCCCAGTCAAACAACACCAGCTCACCATTGTCGCGGGTGCCCCAGTTGCCCTCATTGCTATCTCCCGAAATCAGGCATGACTCCTCGAATAGTTCGTGGCCGACTTGCTGGATATGGCGGATCTTCTCGTTTACCGCTTCCGGCAGGCAGAGTACAGAGAGCGCCTCGTTGGTGTCGACGAGCGACCAGCCGTGAGTTTTCACCGCAAAGTTGGGCTGATAGTTGGCGTTATGCAGGCTGGCCAGCTGAGCAAAGGTCTGTTCGTTGTGGTGCAGCTGCGTGAGCGTGACCGGATGAGGGATCTGCTCAAGGAACAGGGTCTCCCCTTCGACCTTGAGCAGGGCAGGAGTGTTGAGCCCGCTCAAATGCAGTGCGGCGCGTTGGTAGAAATGGCGCTCGACAGGCGATGCGCCGCTTTTTCTGATACAGGGTTTGCCATCCAGCAGCTGGATACTTACCGAAGCGCCCCCCATTTTCGCCAGCTCCTGTTGCGTCATCCTCTACCCCGTTAGCTATGAGTGGTCAGTTGCGTGAGATAGCTATGTACCTCTGTGCGAGTCGTGAAACGGTGCTTGTCGTTTGGGAATCGATCAAACAGCTCGTGATGGAATTGGCGGGAGCTTTTGCCGGCTCGCTGCCCATATTCCGATGCCCACACCAGCAGTTGTTGAAAGCTCTCTTCGGCTGCTACGGCATCCCGTTGCCTGGCACTTTGTGATCCGCGCGATAGCAGTGAATCACGGCATACAGACCAGTCAAGATCCAGAAAAAGCAGGGTATCGGCGGCATCAAGCAGTTGCTCGGCCAGGGCACCAAATACCCCTTCGACCACCCATGATTGCTCTTGAGCAAGTGTCTGAATGGCATGGTCAATCTCATGCTGGGGCCGTTTTGGGTTAAAGCCGCCCGGCTGCCAGACAATGGTGTCCAGATTGACCTCGCGGATAGTTAACCCCTCAGCCAATCGAGCTGCCAACCAGCTCTTGCCCGATCCCGAGTTACCAATAATCAGAATGCGTTTCATCTATGAGTGCTCTTTTCTGGAACAGATATCTGGAGGCTGGAAAGTAGAGGTGCAATCAACGTAGTGAATTGCACAGCTTATTCGGTTGGAACGAATACAGAGCGGAAGGTAGAGTTTATTACGCGAATATCAGAATATGCTCCGATATTGGAAAAACATTCCTTGAGCAACAAGGTCGTTATACAGTCCAATCTACCAAGTGTTCAGCATTCAATATAACATTTTTCACTGTAGGCATAAGGATCATCTCTCCAGCAACAATCGTGAAGCTAAATCGGTACTCCTTTTCTGTGGAGAAAGATGGCGGCTTAACAAAAGCCATATCTGAAATTTTTTTCATAAAGTGCTCTATCGTAAAGTCGCTGGCGTCAGATATATGAACCTCACGACTTAAGTAAGATACAGGTTCATGTCGGCAGTAAATTGACAGATTTTCTAATGATATATTTTGATCGACGATGTGATTACCTGAGTGACGTCCGGATAGAATACGTGCACGGAGTAGTTTTGAAAGTTCAATTCCAAGGCTATGAGCTTTTGATGCTGTCATATACCAACAGTCATCGTAATTTGGAAATAGTCCAATAGCATCTCGCTTTTTTCTAACGCGTGATACGCAAAAAATAAATCCGTTAAGAGCTTCTCGATGTATTCTTGCTCGAGTGTCCCGTATCTTGAGTGATTTTTCTGTACGTTCAATAATATGAAGATTCTCTATGGCTGCGCTCATCCGCCCCATGATTCTTGGTTGGTTCTCATCTCCTCCTACACTAATTACTCCCTGTAGGATGAAATTGAACCATTTAGGCTCAATCTCAACTGTTCCGTCAAAATTGAGTACAAAAGAGTATTTACCTTCACCATCATCGACGATTTGATCGCTTTCTATATCTCTATACTCATATAATGTACCCAGCTTTATTGTTTTTCCAGTTTTCAAATTGTCCTTTTTGTAGCAGTTTTTTGCTAGAAGCATTCTCATTACTCCATTTTAAATTCAGATGAGTATCCCTAGAATTTTTTTATAAACGATCTTGTAAGGCCATGGGTTTAACTTTTACAAAGAACTTGCTATGGCGAAATGTTGTGGGATAAATTAGTAAGTTGATATGTGCATCTCATAAGGCGACTTTCAAAAATTAAATTTTCCACCCCTGCCATTAATCACTATGATAATTAATTGCCCAACAGTTTACATCGACTTTTACTGCCATTGGAAATAGCTGTACACATCGTCGTTATTAAATCCATCTACATTCTGGCTGTAGAATATAAGCGGTGTGACCTCTTGTGTCAGACTTGTAGATTAGTGCTACGTAACCGGACGTTCGCGAATGTTTTATCAATATCTCGCTTATTGGGCTTCGTTTCGCTCAGCGCCAACCTACAAACACCACGCTACCGCCCGTGGATTACAGCCTCCAGCCTGCTGCGGTTATCCGGCGATGTGGTGGATGGCGAAACGGCTGCACAGGGTTATCTCTGCAAGAGTGGTTGCCAAGTGAGGCATATTAATCGAGAGAGGGGCAGGGGGAAACCGCAGTCGGGCAAAAACCTGCCAAAGATCAACAAATTACTTATTAAGTGACTGCTATCTGACCGCTTGGCACAGCAGCCGCAGACAGAGCTTCATCTCTTGCCGGGTGCTACCGCCACTCAATACTCCAGAAACTTCTCCCCGCAGCGTTCGCAGATCAGATGTTTTACATGGGTGGCCTGATAGGCGAGGGTCTGGCCGAATACCGCATTGGTCAGGCTGCTGGAGCGAAAGGCTTGCCAGAAGGCTTTGCGCGGATCCTTGGGCATGATGTCCTGGCTGTGATCGCGGGCGACCAGCACCACGAGATGGCGGGTACGCTCGCCGCATTTGTCACAGCGATGGATTTCACTCGGTGGGTTCTGGTCGTGCGGGTTGCTCATAAATGGGCTCGTGAAGGGAATGGGCCCCCATCATATTCCTCTTCACTTGGCTCTCAATCTCTCCTTGCCGGCGCAGTGAGCGGCCTCACGTTTTGCGCTGCTGCACGCTTGCCCAGCCAGCTCAGGCCGACTCCCGCTTTTGCAGATTGGGGGTGATGATATGGCGGTTGGGGGCGAGTTCGGGTTGCTGCATCCGGGTCAGCAGTCGTCTCGCCGCCTGACGGCCGATTTCGCGGGCCGGTGAGCTGACAAAGGTGAGGGCGGGGGAGGTGAGTTCGGCCTCTGCCACGTCGTCAAAACCGAGCAGGGCCACCTGCTGGCCGATGTAGTTGTCCTTGCCCACGGTGCGGCCGCTCGCCTCGACGCCATAGATGGCACCGAGCGCCACCTCGGGGTAGTGGCAGAGCACGGCGGTCACCTTGGGGTGCTGGTGCAGCAGCTGGGCGATGGTGTCGGCGGCACTGCGTTGGGTGCGCTCGCACTCCAGTACCCACTCCGGTTTGAAGGGCAGGCCATATTGCAGCAGGCTGGCGCAGTAGCCGCCGATGCGCTCGGCGCGGGTGAGGGAGTCGGCCCGCCCGCCGACATAGGCGATATGGCGGTGCCCCTGCTCGATAAGGTAGGTGGTGGCCTGCTTGGCGGCGTGGGTGTTGTCGGGGCCGATAAAGTCCACGTCATCCCGATAGTAGGAGCGGGCGGCACACACCACCGGCAGCTCGGAGTCGAGCAGGGTCTCCAGGGTTTTGGCCGCCGCGCCGCGCACCGGATTGAAGATGATGCCCGCCACCCCCTGCCGTGACAGGGAGTGGATGCTCTGCTGCAGCCGCTCCGGACTGTGGCCGCACTGGGTCAGAAACAGCAGATAGCCCTGCTGCTCCAGCACCTCGCTCACCCCGGCGGTCACCTCGGTATAGAAGGGGTCGGTGATGTCGCGCAGGATCAGCCCCACCAGATTGGATTGCTGGCTGCGCAGGTTGGCGGCGGCGCTGTTGGGCACGTAGTCGAGCTCTCTTATCGCCTGCTGCACCCGCTCGGCGGTGGCCGGGGAGATGCGCCCCTTGCCGTTGAGCACCATGGAGACGGTGGTGACCGACACTCCCGCCCGCTGGGCGACATCGGTGATCTTGGTGGCTTTGGCAGAGAGGGATTTGGGCGACATAGGCGAATGGACGACGGACAGTTGAAAGCGAGGCCCCAGCATACCTGCTCAGATGCCCAAGTGAAACGTTACATCACCATCTGGCCGAGCCGGCTCACAAATTTGGATCCTGCTGCCAGCCAGCCCCCTGATTCTGTGATCTTGTCGGCACTTGCAAGCTGATAAAACGTTTTATCATCCAGCAAAACCTGATGTTGACCCGCGCCTTTTGCTTCGAGATTGCGTCGAGATTGCCTCGAGCGGGGGAGGGCAGCCGCAGATATTGCTGTCTATTCACAAGGAGCCGTTTCATGGCCAAGCCTCAAGCAAAATCCACCATCTGGGAGTTCCTGCAGAGCCTCGGCAAGACCTTTATGTTGCCGGTCGCCCTGCTGGCCTTCTCGGGCATCCTGCTCGGTGTCGGCAGCTCGCTCACCAGCGACGCGGTCAAGCAGAGCATGCCCTTCCTCGACAATACCGTGCTGCAACTGCTGTTCCTCTGGATGACCAAGGTAGGGCTGGTGGCCTTTATCTACCTGCCGGTGATGTTTGCGGTGGCTATTCCGCTGGGGCTGGCGCGGGAAGAGAAGGGGGTCGCGGCCTTTGCCGGTTTCGTCGGCTATGCGGCGCTCAACCTCTCCATCAACTTCTACCTCACCGTGGCCAACGTCATCGGTGACGCAGCGGCGGAGAAGGCCTACGGGGTGAAATCGATCCTCGGTATCAGCTCCATCGACACCGGGATTCTGGGGGCCATCATCGTCGGGGTGATCGTCGCGAAGCTCCACGCCCGTTTCTACACCTACAAGATGCCCGATGCGCTCGCCTTCTTCGGCGGCGCCCGCTTCGTGCCCATCATCACCGCACTGGTGCTGGGTGTAGTCGGTCTGGTCGTGCCGTTCGCCTGGCCCTGGTTTGCCGCCGGCATCAACGGTATCGGAGCGCTCATCTCCCACGCCGGTCCCTTCGGCCCCTTCCTGTTCGGTACCGGTGAGCGCCTGCTGCTGCCGCTCGGCCTGCACCACATTCTGGTGGCGCTGATCCGCTTTACCGAAGCGGGCGGCACCCAGCTGGTATGCGGTCACGAGGTGAGCGGCGCCCTCAATATCTTCTACGCCGAGCTCTCCTGCGCTGACACCACCGGCTTCTCGGTCTCTGCCACCTCCTTCCTCTCTCAGGGCAAGATGCCTGCCTTCCTCGGCGGCCTGCCGGGCGCGGCGCTCGCCATGTATCACTGCGCCCGCCCGGAAAATCGCGGCAAGATCAAGGCACTGCTGGTCTCCGGCGTGGTGGCCTGCGTCATCGGTGGGATCACAGAGCCGCTGGAGTTCCTGTTCCTGTTCGTGGCACCGGTACTCTACGTCATTCACGCCATCCTGACGGGTCTGGGCTTTATGACCATGGGGCTGCTTGGCGTCACCATCGGCAACACTGACGGCAACCTCATCGATTTTCTGGTGTTCGGCGTGCTGCAAGGCACCGCCACCAAGTGGTATCTGGTGCCGGTTGCGGCTGCCATCTGGTTTGCCATCTACTACAGCGTGTTCCGCTTCGCCATTGTGCGCTTTAACCTGAAAACCCCCGGCCGTGAAATCGAGACTAGCGAGACTGCCCAGCCCGCAGGCAAGAAGGCCGGCAACAGCGGTTACAACGGTGAAATCATCCTTAACGCCCTGGGCGGGGCCGATAACATCCTCGCGCTCGATAACTGCATCACCCGCCTGCGGATGTCGGTGCAGGATATGAGCCGGGTCGATGACAAGGTATTGAAAGCGAACGGTGCTATCGGGGTGATCAAGCTCGATGAGCACAACCTGCAGGTGGTGATCGGCCCGCAGGTGCATCTGGTGAAAAACCAGCTGCAGAGCCTGATGGGGGCCTGAACCGGCCAATAAGATCCGAACGGGGGGCGCAAGCCCCCCTTGTTTGCCTCTCCCAATATGTCTCCTGTTTATGGAGGGAGAAACTTCATGCACGATATTTATGACTTCGACCATGTGGTCGACCGCCACGGCACCTACTGCACCCAGTGGGACTATGTAGCCGACCGTTTTGGCCATGCCGATCTGCTCCCCTTTACCATCTCCGACATGGATTTTGTGACCGCCCCCTGCATTCGCCAGACCCTGGCAGCCCGCCTTGAGCACGGAGTATTTGGCTACAGCCGCTGGAATCACGACGACTTCAAGGGGGCGGTGAGCAACTGGTTTGCCCACCGCTACGGGGCGAGCCTCGACCCCGAGACGCTGGTCTACGGCCCCTCGGTCATCTATGTGATTGCCCAGCTGGTGAGCCTCTGGTCGGCGCCGGGGGAAGGAGTGCTGGTGCATACCCCCGCCTACGATGCCTTCGGCAATATGCTGGCTGCCAACGACCGGGTGCTGCTGCCTTGCCCGCTCAAAAAAGCAGAGGGGAGCTACCAGATCGACTGGCAATGTTTCGAGCAGCAAGCCGCTCGTCCCGATTGCCGGATTTTGCTGCTCTGCAGCCCCCACAACCCCACCGGTCGGGTCTGGACGCGGGATGAACTCGGCCGGATGGCCGCCATCTGCCAGCGCTACGGGGTCAAGGTCATCTCGGACGACATCCATATGGATGTGAGCTTTGCTCGCTACCTGCCGTGGAGCGAGGTGGCACCGGATGACCACTGGGCGCTGGTGAGCTCGGGCTCGAAATCCTTCAATATTCCCGCCCTTGGCGGCGCCTACGCCTTTATTGCCAACGCAGCGGCGCGGGCCGCCTATCTGCAGCGACTCAAGGCGGCCCATGGCCTCTCATCGCCCCCCATTCTCGGGGTGCTGGCCCATATCAGCGCCTATCGGGACGGGGCTGCCTGGCTCGATGCCCTGAAAGCCTACCTGCACGGCAACCTCACCCATGTGGCGGCGCGGCTCAACGCCGCCTTCCCCGCCATCGACTATCGGGTGCCCGAGGGAACCTATCTGGCCTGGATTGACCTGCGCGGTCTTGGCATCGACTCCACCGAGCGGATGGATGCGCTGCAAACCTTGCTGGTGGAGAAATACCGGGTCGCCATCATGCGCGGCGACACCTATGGCCCTGAAGGCACAGGCTATATCCGCCTCAACGTCGGCTGCCCGCGCTCGAAGGTAGAGCAAGGGCTCGACGCCCTGATCGGCGCGCTGGGGAAACTGGTGTAGGGCAAATCCATTCAACATGAGAAACAAAACGGGACCATCAGTGATGGCCCCGTTATGTGGGGAAATATAAAAAACCGCCCCGGATTTACGGGGCGGTTTTTTTATTTAGCGATACCGAGATGAGTCGTGGACGACACAAGGGCTCAGCGATAGCGGCCACGTACGGAGCTGCTGGCGCGGCCAGCCATCTTGATCAGGCTCTGGCGGGTGTGCAGGTGGCAGAGCGCGACGCCGAGGGCATCTGCCGCATCTGCCTGCGGGGTGGCGGAGAGTTTCAGCAGATGAGTCACCATATGCTGCACCTGCTCCTTGGCGGCGCCGCCGGTGCCGACCACCGCCTGCTTGATCTGGGTAGCGGAGTATTCGCTCACCGGCAGATAGGCGTTGACCGCGGCGACGATGGCGCTGCCCCGGGCCTGTCCCAGTTTCAGGGCCGAGTCGGCGTTGCGGGCCATAAAGACCCGCTCGATGGCAAATTCGGTGGGTTTGAACTGGGTGATGATCTCGCATACCCCGTCATAGACCTGCTTGAGGCGCTCCGGCAGCTCGCCGCAATCGGTGCGGATGCAGCCAGAGCCCAAGTATTCGGCCTTGCCGCCCACGACCCGGATAACCCCGTATCCGGTGATCCGCGATCCCGGATCGATGCCCAAAATAATGCTCATGGGTGTTGATTGCTCTAAACGCGAGTGATGGCCGCCAAGATAGCAAACTGTGGCCCGTTTGGCTGTATGTCCCGGGTCAAGCGGGCAAAGATTGGCCAGCCTGCGTCGGGCGTGGCTACCCCTTGAACAATTCTATGGTGTCGCCATCCTGCAGGCTGCCCGCGCCGCGCACCACCACCCGATCACCCTGCTTGAGGGCACCACTCACCGCCACCTGCTGGCTGTCGCCAAACAGCACGGTGACCGGCACCCGATTCACCTTGAGCGCCTTGCCGCTTCGCGCCACCTGATAGACCACGCTGCCATCGGTGCCGAGCACCAGGGCATCCCGGGGCAGCAGCATGCTCTGCTGATCCCCCAGTGGCAGTGCAACCCGTACCGGCGAGCCGATGATGAAGGTGCCCGCTTCCGGTTTGAGACGCAGCTCGATGAGGCGTGACTTGGGATCGGCGCTGGCGGCTCGCTGGTAATAGACGCCGTGACCGCTCAACTGCTCCCCCTCCACCCGCAGCCGGGTTTGCGGCGCCAGCTGCTTGGCCCAGAGAATGGGGGCCTGCAGGCGGATATCCGGCTGATCCGGGTTGACCAGCTCCAGCGCCTGCTCGCCCGCGTCCACATGCTCGCCGGGCTGGATGAAGTGGTTGTTCACCACGCCATCGAACGGGGCATAGATGTGGCTGCGGCGCAGCTGTTCTTCAATCTGGTTCACCTGTATGGCGGCCAGTCGCTCGGCCAGCGCGGCCTGCTCTACATCATAACTGGCCTTGTCGTACTGGCTTTGGGAGGCGCTCTTTTGCTGGTGCAGTCGGGTGATCCGCTGGGATTCGGCGCGAGCGAAGCGCAAGTTGCTCTGCCATTTCGCCTGCTCGGCGCTGGCCTGCTCCAGCGAGAGGCGCAGCGCCGTACTGTCGAGGCGCAGCAGCTCATCCCCTTTTTTGACCCGGCTGCCAAATTCGGCGATCCACTCCACCCGGCCGCTCACTTCGGCGCTTAGCGCAGCTTGCTGGCGACTCGCCACCGTGCCGCTGACCCAGATATTGGCGGCCGCATCCCCTTGGGTCACATCCGCCAGGGTCACCATCTTGCCCTGATCGGCCAATACCGGTAGCGCGCTGCCTGCAATCAGCACAGCGCCAGCCAACATTCGGGTAATCATATGTGTCATTGATGAGCTCCTTGCTCAGGCCCGCTGGCGCAGGGGTTGTGGGATCGCCACCTGCTCCCCGAGACGCAGGAAGGCAGGCAACAGGATCAGGGTAAACAGGGTGCTGCAACTCATGCCGCCGACAATGACGGTGGCGAGCCCGCGGTAAATTTCGCTCCCCTCGCTCGGGCTCAGCATCAGCGGCAGCATGCCGAAGATGCTGGTGAGACTGGTCATGGCGATGGGACGCATCCGGCTTTGCAGGGCATCGGCCACCGCCAGCTGGCGGCTCATGCCGTCCCGCTCGGCGGTGCGGGTCTGATGCACCAACAGGATGGCGTTGTTGACTACCAGTCCCAGCAGGATGACAAAGCCGATGATGGTGAGCAGGTCCATCGGCAGCGGCACCAGCAGCCCGCTCAGTTGCAGCGCCAGCACGCCGCCAACCGAGGCAAGGGGCAGGGTGAGCAGCACCAGCAGGGCATCCTTGATGGAGGCAAACACCCCCCACAGCAGCACCAGCAGGATCACCACGGCGAACAGGAAGATGGTCCCCAGATTGTCGAGCGCCTGTTGCAGGCTGTCGGCATTGCCGGCAATGCGCAGCTCGCCACCAGCGGGCAGCAGGGGGCGGATGGCGGCAAAACTGCGGTTTTTCAGGGTGTCGAGCACCTGCTCCATGGTCATGCCCGCCGGGGGCGCTATCTGCAGGCTGATGCTGCGCCGCCCATCGGCCCGGAAGATACTGGCCGGGCCCATGTCGTGCTCTACCCGCAACAGCTCGCCAAGGGGAACGATGCGCCCGGAGGGGGTGGCCAGCGGCACTGCCTTCAGTTCGTCCGGATTGGCGGAGCTCTGCCCCATCAGCATGATGTCGAGCCGATCTTCGCCGTCGAAATACTCGCCAACCCGCAAGCCGTCGCCAAAGGTCTGGATGATGGCGGGCAGGGGCGTGCGATCCCAGCCAACTTCGGCGAGACGCCGATCTTGCGGCACCAGTTTGAGCTCGGGGGCGGTGAAGTCGAGACTCGGCTCGGGTCGGATCTGTGCTCCCGGTAGGTCCTTGCTGAGGATCCCCACGCTGGCACGGGCCGCCTGATAGAGCTCGGGCAGGTTGCCCCCCTGCAGCAGCAGGGAGACGCCGTTCTCGCTGTCAAAGCCGCCAAACAGCGACCCCTGACCGCCGAACACCCGGGTGTCGGGAATACCCACCAGCAGCTGTTTCATCAACAGGCTCTCCAGCTCCTTGATGCGGGTCTCGTCCTTGGGTCGCACGCCAATCTGGGCGCCCCCCGGGTAGCGCAAGATGTAGTAGTTCTTGAGGGCAGGCTCTTTCTCCCCCTTCATGTAGGGGGCGAGGCGGGCGATCAGGGTATCGATCACCTCTTCGCGCTGGGCCTTGAGGTTGACCCCGGGGGTGAAGTTCATCCAGACATCCACCGCGTCCCGTTTCACGTCTGGCAGATAGTCCATCTTGGGCAGCAGCGCCCAGGTGGCCAGTACCGGCAGACTCATCATCAGGGTGATGACCGTCCAGCGCTGGCGTGAGGTCGAGGTCCAGCGGATCACGTGACGGGTGGTGCGCTGCCACAGCGACTCATAGGGGTCGGTCAGTGTTTCATGTCCCATCCAGCGCGCCGCCACCGCAGGCAGCACGATGACGGCGACCAGCATGGAGACTGTCACGGCGCAGGCGATGGTGAGCGCCAGATCGGCAAACAGCTGACCCTCCACATCGTTGAGCAGCAGCACCGGCAGGAAGATGGCGACCGTGGTGAGGGTGGAGGCGACCAGCGCCGTCCACACCTGACGGGTACCTTCGAGCGCCGCCTCCACCTTGCTCAAATCCCCCCGCTCATGGCGCCGGTAGATGCTTTCCAGCACCACGATGGCGGCATCGAGCACCATGCCGACAGCAAAGGCGATGCCCGCCAGCGAGATGATATTGAGGGTGCGATCCATCACCTTGAGCAGGCAGAAGGTGAGCATGATGCTGATGGGGATGGCGAGGGCAATCATCATGGTCGCCTTGAGCTGGCGCAGGAAGAGCCAGAGGATGGCGCAAGAGAGCAGCACCCCGAGCCCCAGGTTGGCGGTGACCATGCTGACGGCGCGATTGATGTAGAGGGAGGCATCGAACGACTGCTCCATGTGCAGCCCGACCGGCTCCAGCACCTCGCGGTTGAGCTCGTTCACCCGGGCCTTGATCGCCTCAAGGGATGCCAGGGCATTGGCGCCGCTCTCCTTGAAGATCTGGGCGGCGATGGCGGTATTGCCGTTCTGGATCCGCAGCACCGGGTTCTCTTCCCTGGCCACCCTTACTTCCGCCACATCCCGCAGATAGATGGGCAGGCCATCGCGCCAGTCCACCACCTTGTCCCCCAGCGTCTCGACATCATAGCGACCGGCGAAGCGTAGCTTGTACTCCCAGCGACCGATGTCGAGGGTACCGGCCGACACGTCCCAGCCGGTGGTGGCGCGGCTGGCCAGCACCGGGATCTCCACCCCCAGCTCGGCGGCGCGATAGGGGTCGAAGCGGATCTGGATCTGGCGCTCGTTGATCCCCTCGACTGCGACCGTCGAGACCCCTTCAATGCGCTCCAGCTCGGGTTTGACCCGCGCCTCGATCAACGCCTGATGATCATCGATCAGCCCCTTGGCGCCGGGCAGCTGCTGGATGAAGAAGAAGGTGAGGGTGTCGTTGCTGCTGTAGTTGTTGACGTAGGGGCCGCCAATCTTGTCCGGCAGTCCCGAGACCCGGTTCAGTCGCGAAATCACATCGAGTTGGGCCCGTTGCATGTCGGTGCCGAGGGCAAACTCCATGTCGATTTCGGTGAAGCCGGGATAGCTGTTGCTGACAAGGCTCTTGAGCCCCTGAACCCCCTGCATCTCCTGCTCGATGGGGTCGGTGATCTCCGACTCCATCTCTTGCGGCGAGGCTGAACGCCAGCTCACCGAGATGTTGAGGTGTGGACGGTCGATGTCGGGGAACAGCTGGATCGGCAGTCCCCGGATGCTGAGCAGGCCCAGCAGGAAAATCAGCACGATCGAGACCGCCACCCAGATGGGGCGTTCGATCGCCGTTTTGGCGAGGTTCATTCACTCTTCCTGAGTTGTTGTTATCGGCCATTCCGCTGGCCTTGCTTCCAAAGCCCCTGCAACAGGGACTCAAGCATTTAACTGGAATTCGCCCGGCTTGTAAATGCATGGTTAACAAACAAAAAAACCGGCCACGAGGGCCGGTTTGGTACTGGTTTGCCAGGGGATCAGGCGGCATGCTCGACCTTGTTTGGCTGCTTGTTTGCTTGCTGGGAGAAGCCTTCCAGCTCGCCCGGGGCGAAGTTGTCTACCTGAATGGCTTCGTAGCGCAGGGCATCGGCGGCCAGCAGCTTGTCTGCCTCGTCCTTGCTCAGCACCGCTTTGGCCAGCGCAGCTTCCACCAGTTCCGACAGCGCCAGTTTGCGGGGCAGTTTGCCCTCTTTCTGGGCCTGCACCAGTTTCTTCTCGTAGGGCTGCACGGCGACCATGGCCTGGAAGGCACGCTCCATCAGACCGACCGGGTCCGCCTCGTCCTTGCCGACGTAGCACAGCGCCGTCAGACGGTCGCGAAACTCGCCCGGCTTCATCATGGCCAGACAGATGGCGTGGCAGCGATCGTCAGCAGGCATCTTGTAACCGACGCCGAACGGGAACACCACGCGCTTGAGCACAGCACCCACCACCTTGTTCGGGAAGTTCTGGAAGAAGCCCTCGAACGCCTTGCCAATCAGGTAGAGGTTGCGCTCCACCGCGTACTGCACGAACGGCAGATCGGAGACCATACGGCCCTGATCCTCGTAGTGTTTGAGGGTGGCGGAGGCCAGATAGAGGTGGCTCAGCACGTCACCCAGACGGGCTGAGATCATCTCCTTGCGCTTGAGATCGCCACCCAGCATCAGCATGGAGACGTCGGCACACAGCGCCAGCCCTTTACTCATGCGGGAGAGCTGCTTGTAGTAGCGAGCGGTTTCACCGGCTACCGGCGCGCTGTTGAATTGACCCAGAGTCAGCCCCTGGAACAGGGAACCGAAGAAGTTGCCGGCGCCAAAGGCGATGTGTTTCATCAGCAGGGCGTCAAACTTCTCGAGACCGCGCTCCACGTCGGTATCAGCCGCCGCTTCCAGCTCGGCAAACACATACGGGTGGCAGCGAGTGGCCCCTTGCCCGAAGATCATCAGGTTGCGGGTCAGGATGTTGGCCCCTTCCACCGTGATGGCGACCGGAATCCCCATGTAGGCGTAGCCGGTGTAGTTTTTCGGACCGAGCTGGATGGCGCGACCGGCGTGGATGTCCATGGAGTCATCCATGATCTGGCGCGCCATCTCGGTCATGTGGTACTTGGAAATCGCGGTGACGATGGCCGGTGCCTGACCCAAGTCCAGGGAACCGGCGGTCATGCGACGAGCCCCTTCCAGCTGATAGGTGAGGCCGCCGATGCGGGCCAGTGCCTCTTGCACACCTTCAAACTTGCCAATGGACATGCCGAACTGCTTGCGCACATAGGAGTAGGCACCCACGGTGCGGCTCGCCATGTGACCGCAAGCGGTGCCAAGGGCAGGCAGCGAGATGCCGCGACCGGCGGAGAGGCACTCCACCAGCATGCGCCAGCCGCGACCGGCGTAATCCGGGCCGCCGATGATCCAGTCGAGCGGAATGAACACATCCTTGCCGAAGGTCGGGCCGTTCATGAACGCCAGGCCCATGGGGTAGTGGCGATCGCCGACGCGCACGCCCGGGTGGTTGGTGGGAATGAGTGCGCAGGTGATGCCGAGCTCTTCCTTGTCACCCAGCAGTTTTTCCGGGTCATAGAGTTTGAACGCCAGTCCCAGCACGGTGGCGCGGGGCGCCAGGGTGATGTAGCGCTTGTTCCAGTTGAGGCGAATACCCAGCACCTCTTCACCCTTGTGCATCCCTTTGCAGACGATCCCCTTGTCAGGAATGGCGCCGGCATCGGAGCCCGCTTCCGGACCGGTCAGGGCGAAGCAGGGCACCTCTTTGCCACTGGCCAGCCCCGGCAGCCAGAAATCTTTCTGGGCCTGGGTGCCATAGTGCATCAGCAGCTCGCCCGGGCCGAGGGAGTTCGGCACCATGACGGTGACCGCCACGCTCAAGCTCTTGGTGGCGATGCGGGTGACGATGGTGGAGTTGGCAATCGCCGAGAATTCGCGGCCGCCATAGGATTTCGGGATGATCAGGGAGAAGAAGCCTTCCTTCTTCAGATAGTCCCACACCGGTTCCGGCAGATCTTTGGTTTCGTTGACGATCTTGAAGTCATCGACCATGGCGAGCAGGGTTTCGACCTGATTGTCGATAAAGGCCTGCTCCTCTGCGGTCAGCTCGGCCTTGCCGTAGCCATGCAGTTTTTTCCAGTCGGGGTTGCCGCGAAACAACTCGCCATCCCACCAGACGGAGCCGGCTTCCATGGCCTCCCGCTCGGTAGCTGACAAGGGCGGCAATATTTTTTTGAAGATGCCGAACACCGGACGGGTTACCACCTTTTTACGGATGGAGGGTACGCCGAGCACAACGGCTATCGCCAGCACCAGCAGGACAAGCAATGTGATCATACCGAAGTTCCTTCTATTTCACTGTTTCCGTTGATTTATTGTTGGTTGTTACACGGCCAGGGAGAGCCTGGTCGACTCCACGGGCGCCCCGACTCCGGACGCCAGATAAGGAATAACGTTGCGCACCAGCCCTTCCACATCGAGCTGCTGGCCAAAGTCGGCCAGGGCGATGTCGCGCAGGGCATCGGCAGAGGCCATGGTGAATACGACGGTGCCCAGAGTGAAGTGCAGGCGCCAGAAGAGATCCGCGGGCGACAGGGCCGGATTGGCCTTGGAGATGGCCTGGGTGATCCGCTGCAAAATGGGGCCATAGTGAGCGGTGATAAAGCGGCGCAGGTGGCCCTGGCTGTCGATATAGCCGCGCCCCAGCAGCTGCATAAAGATGGCCGGGCCGTTGGCCCGCACCACCGATAGCTTCATCAGCGGCTCTACAAAGCTTTCAAACAGTTGCAGCAGGGTCAGCTGCTCCTGCTCCATCAGTACCCGCAGGCGGGCATCGAGATCGGGCATAAACAGGCTCAGATAGCGGTCGAGCACCGCCTGGATCAGCTCCTTCTTGGAGCCGAAGTGATAGTTCACCGACGCCAGATTGACGTCGGCCTCACTGGTGATCAGACGCAAAGAGGTATCGGAGAATCCCCGCTCGGCAAACAGCACTTCAGCGGCGTCGAGAATACGGTTTTTGGTATCGATTTTACTCACTGGACACCTCACTTAAACGAATGTTTAAAAAGTACGTTTCATAACGTGAAGTGTCAAGAGAATGTGAATGGGTGTTAGCGGAATGTTTTTCGATGAAAAAAGCAAAGTGGGCGGAACTTAGTCAAAAAGCAGGACTCTATATCTATGCCACTGCAATTAAACATTAAGTCTCGCCCAACCTGCACCATGCTAGTTGGGCCTTTTTTTGCACGTTTGTTACCGGTTTGCGGCTTGCAGGCAAAAAAAACCGCCGCAGGGCGCGACGGTGGGGAAAGTGAGTTCGCGTCATCCTGACGGCAAACTGTCGATGCGAGTTCAGGCATTTATCGACGGGGGCAGTATGCCAGCCAGAGCCCCTCAGACTATGTCAGCTTCGCGGTATTTTGTGACAAAGTGTGGCAAGCACTGGCGTGGCCCACGCTGCCGCTCTTTGCTATGCTGCCCTTTCAAAATATGAGGGGAGATAAGATGAAGTACCCGGTCGATACCCACACTCACACCATTGCCAGCACCCATGCCTACAGCACCATCCACGACTATCTGCCGATAGCCAGGGCCAAGGGGATCAAGCTGTTCGCCACCACGGATCATGGCCCCGAGATGGCCGATGCCCCTCATGTCTGGCATTTTGCCAACTTGCCGATATTGCCAAGAGTGGTGGACGGGGTAGGGATCCTGCGGGGTATCGAGGCCAACATCAAAAACCTGGAGGGGGAGATCGATTTTCCCGAGCGTTACGAGTCGCGCCTCGACATGATCATGGCGGGTTTTCATGAGCAGGTATTCCCTCCCTGCGATCAGGCTACCCACACCCAGGCGATGATCAACGCCATCAAGAGCGGTCGGGTCGACATGATCAGCCACCCGGGCAACCCCGCATTTCCCATCGACATTCAGGCGGTGGTCAAGGCGGCGGCCGACTATCGGGTGGCGCTGGAGATCAACAACTCCTCCTTCATTCATTCCCGCCCGGGGAGCGAAGGCAACTGCCGTGCCATAGTCGAAGCTGCGCGAGATCTGGGGGCCTATCTCACCTTCGGCTCCGATTCCCACGTGGCATTTACTCTTGGCGATTTTGACCACTGCCACCGTCTGGTGACCGAAGCGGGCTTCCCGCAAGAGCGGATCCTGGTGCGCTCCCCCCGCGCCCTGCTCGAATTTCTCGAAAGCCGCGGCCGGGCCCATATCCCCGAGTTTGTCGATCTGTAAATCGGGCTCTAACACCATGAGCCAACTCATAAAATCGAGCTGGCTCAATTGACTTGCCGGTCATTTTTTATGAATGTGGAGAGCAACAAGCCGGTATAGCTCAGTTGGTAGAGCAGCGCATTCGTAATGCGAAGGTCAGGAGTTCGATTCCCCTTATCGGCACCAGATCGTGAGGGCAGGTTTCATTTGTGAAACCTGCCCTTTTTACATGGCTTTTGCCAAGGCTCGCTCCACATAGAGATAGCCAATCCCCATCACCTGCTGGGCGCGGCTGAGCTGGCCGAAACGGATATGGGTGGCGTTGACCGCATCGCTGCAGTCGAACGGGTTGGCGCCGGTCTGACTGACGATCTTTTGCAGCCAGGTTTCACCAAAGTGGCAGCTGCGGCCATAGAGCCAGATGCGGTTGATGTTGAGGATATTGAGGAAGTTGTAGAGGCTCAGGCCAATGGCGCGGGCCCCTTCGTCCACCAGGGCGCGGATCATGGCATCCCCCTGATGGTAGAGCGTGAGCAGTTGTGCGGTATCCAGCTCTACACCAGTCTGCGCCGGGTTGTCGGCACTGGCTTGTTGTTTGAGAAAGACCCGGGCCCGTTTCTTGATGGCAAACAGCGAGGCGACTGTCTCCAGGCAGCCATAGCGGCCGCATGCACAGGCGCTGCCGTCCGGATTGATGATGGTGTGCCCTATCTGGCCGCTGCCAAACAGGGCGCCCCGGTAGATCTGGTCGTTGATGATAAAGGCCGAGCCGATGCCGTAATCGACGTTGATGACGCAAAAATCCCCGTTCCCTTCCCGGTCCTGCCACTTCTGGGCCAGCGCCAGCATGATGCAGTCGTTATCCACCATCACCTCGCAACCCAGCCGCTCCTCCAGCAGGTACTTGAGCTCGACCGGTGCGTGCCAGGGTGCTTGCGGCATGGTTTGTGATACCCCGGTCGCCGGGTTGACCTGACCGTGTACCGCCAAGGCCAGCCGGATCGCCAGTCCCTTGTGGCGGCGCTTGTGCTGGTAGTAGTGCGCTTCAATCAGGCGCAGCAGCTCATCGGGGGTTTGCGGGGCAATCTTCTGGTCACAGAACTCACCCTGCGGGGTGATCAGGTTATCCACCAGGATGCTTTCCAGATGGGTGGGGCTGATATTGAGGCAAAGAATGGCCCCTTGGCCGCTGGCAATGCGGTAGCTGCCGCCATTGATACCGCGCTGGGAGAGGTTCTGATCGCTGTGGCTGATGGCGCCATCGGCCACCAACTCGTCAAGGATCTTGCTGACCGCCGGAATGGAGAGCTCGCAGTGGCGCGCCAGGGTGGACTTGCTCGCCTCTTTTAGCTGATAGAGCAGGGCAAGCAGCACCTGCTTGTTGTGGTGGCGGACCTTCTGGTTGTTCAACCCTATGCTCATCGCTTCACTAAACTCCGCTTACTGTATTGCGTGATCTTTCAGCAATTAATGCAGGTTTAACCATTCTAATCTGGTCTCACTGAAAACTTTACTAACAAATGTTGAGTGAGGCGAGATTAATGAGAGCTGATGTCAAGGTCTGGGTAGAGACCATCTCACTGCCGACCTACGAGGTAGGCGCCGAAGATCCCAACCCCATGTTTCTCGAGAAGCGGGTCTATCAGGGCTCCTCGGGGGCTGTCTATCCCTATGGGGTGATCGACACCCTCACCGGCCAGAAGCAGATGAAGTCCTATCAGGCGGTCTGGCTGGAGAACGACTTTATCAAGGTGATGCTGCTGCCGGAGTTGGGTGGCCGTATCCACCGTGCCTACGACAAGGTGATGAATCGCGACTTTGTCTATTACAACGAGGTGATCAAACCGGCGCTGGTGGGGCTGGTGGGGCCCTGGATCTCCGGCGGCATCGAGTTCAACTGGCCCCAGCACCACAGGCCCACCACCTTTATGCCGGTGGATTTCACCATTACGGAACGGGAGGGGGGCGCCAAGACCGTCTGGCTCGGCGAGGTGGAGCCGATGCGTGGTCTGCAGGTGATGGCGGGCTTTACCCTCTATCCCGACAAGGCGCTCATCGAGATCACTGGCAAGGTGTTCAACGGGAACGACACGCCGCGCCACTTCCTCTGGTGGTCCAACCCGGCGGTGAAAGGGGGCGATGCCCACCAGAGCGTCTTCCCGCCCGATGTGACCGCCGTCTATGACCACGGCAAGCGCGACGTCAGTGCCTTCCCCATCGCCCGCGGCACCTACTACAAGGTGGACTACTCCGCCGGGGTCGATATCTCCCGTTACCGCAATATCCCGGTGCCCACCTCCTATATGGCGGACAAGTCTGACTACGACTTCGTCGGCGCCTATTGCCATGACGAACAGGGCGGCCTGTTGCACGTGGCGGATCACCACGTTTCTCCGGGCAAGAAGCAGTGGAGCTGGGGTAACTGCGATTTTGGTCTGGCCTGGGATCGCAACCTGACCGATGACAACGGCCCCTACATCGAGCTGATGACCGGGGTCTATACCGACAACCAGCCTGACTTTACCTGGCTGGATGCGGGGGAGGAGAAGGTGTTTGTGCAGAACTTCCTGCCCTACAACACCCTCGGCACCCTGCAAAATGCCAACACCCGCGCCGCCATCAAGCTGGAGCGTAGCGAGGACGGTCTGTTGTGCGGTGCCTACGCGATTGCGCCGCTGTGCCACGCCCGTTTCGAAGTGAGTGATGAGGGTGGCGTGCTGTTCACCCAGACGCTAGATCTGCAGCCGGGTCAGGCCTGGCTTGAGCCGCAAGCCATCACCAGCGAGGGACGCTTGCAGGTACGCCTGCTGGATGAGCAGGGCCAGCCGATCCTGAGCTATCTCGAGCATCAGCCCGCAGGCGAAGCCCTGCCTGATCCTGCCACCGCGCCGGAGCCCGCCGTCAATCTCGACTCGGTCGACGAGCTCTACTTCATCGGCCAGCATCTTGAGCAGTATCTGCACGCCAGCCGCTCGCCCTTTGATTACTACCTGCGGGCACTGGAGCTGGATGGCGGCGACTATCGCTGCAACCTGGCGCTAGCAACGCTGGAGTACAACCGCGCCAACTATGAGCAGGCGCTGACCTACGTCAATCAGGCACTGGTCCGTGCCCATCGCCTCAACAAGAACCCCCAGTGTGGCAAGGCGAGCTTGCTGCGTGGCCACATCGAGGAACGTTTGGGGCAGTTCGATGCCGCCTTCGATGACTTCTACAAGGCGACCTGGAGCGGTAACTGCCGCGACAGCGGCTTCCTCGGGCTGGCTCGCATCGCCATGGTGCGCCGGGATCCCGCGCAGGCGCTGCAATTTGTCGAGAAGAGTCTTGCGGTCAACGGCACCCACTACGGCGCTATCGCCCTCAAAGGGTTGGCGCTGCTGGAGTCTGGCCAGCGGGAGGCAGCCATCGCCTATATCGACGAGCAGCGCGTTCGTTATCCACTTCACTATCAACTGGCCTTCCTGCGCTGGCTGGCAAGCGAGCAGCCGACCGATCTCGAGGCGCTGCGCACCCTGTGCAACGGGCGCGGGGTGAATCTCTGCTTCCTGGCAAGCGATCTGCTGGCATTGGGACGTCCCGAGCTGGCGCAGCAACTGCTCTCAACACTGCCGGTGGAGGAGACCCTGCCGCTGCTGTTCCAGGCTGCATTGTTGCCGGAAGGTGAGGCGCAGGATGCCCTGCTGCAACGGGCCGAGCAGGCCTTTGGCCGCAAGGTGCGCTTCCCCAATACCCTTGGCGAGGTGGCGATTCTGGCGCAACTGCCTCACAGCTGGTTTGCCAGCTATCTGCTGGGCTGTTTCCACTACAGCAAGCGCAGCTACCCGCAAGCCATTGCCCTGTGGCAGCAGGTGTGCGAGCAGGCGCCCGGGTTTGCCCCGGCATGGCGCAACCTTGGCATCTATCACTTCAACAAGAGCGGCGATCCGGTGGCGGCCGAGCAGTGTCTGAGCCGAGCCTTTTCCCTCAAGCCGGATGATGCCCGCTTGTTGTTTGAACTGGATCAGCTGCACAAGCGCTGCGCCATGGCGCCAAGCGAGCGGTTGGTGCTGCTGGAGGCGCATCGTGAGGTGGTCCTCAAGCGCGACGATCTGACCGCCGAACTGCTCAGTCTCTATCACATCACCGGCCAGCTGGAGGTGGCGGCAGAGATCTTGCGGCTGCGCGAATTCCACCCCTGGGAGGGGGGCGAGGGTAAGGTGACCGGTCAGTACCTTATCAATCAGCAACACCGGGCGTTGGTGTTGATGATTCAGGGACGCCACGAGCAGGCTATTCCGTTGCTGCAACAGGCGTTGCACTACCCCCTCAATCTGGGGGAGGGACGTCTGGTTGGACAGACCGACAACGATATCCATTACCTGTTGGCGCTCTGCCATCTGGCCTGTGACAACCAGAGTCTGGCGGCCCAGTGCCTGCAACAGGCTTGCCTCGGCCAAGGATCGCTCGGGGCCAGCCGCTACTACAACGATCAGCCGGTGGATTATCTCTTCTATCAGGGTATGGCGCTGGCACGTCTTGGTCGGGTTGCGGAGGCGCAGCGTCTCTTTGAAGGAATGGTCGGCTGGGCCGAGCAGGCGATGGGCGAGTCTGTCGAGGCGGACTTCTTCGCCGTCTCACTGCCGGATCTCATCGTGCTGGATGACGACCCGAAGCACAAACATCGCCAGCACTGTCTGCTGGTCAGAGCTCTCGGTCTGTTAGGGCTGGGTCAGCGGGATGGTTGTGAACAGACCTTGCGAGAGCTGCTCACCCTTAACCCGGCTCACGACAAGGGACACCTTTTTGCCCTGATCTGCCGCGAGCTGTCACTCCACTCATAACTCTCATAACAAAAACCGGCGCCCCGCCACGGTGAGGGGCGCCACTGCACCCTACAATCGACAAGATAGAAAGGATGAGTCATGGAACGCACGAAAAATCAATTGGATACGAATGGGCTCAATATGAGCTACATCTGGATGATCTGTTTGGTGGCCGCCTGCGGTGGCCTGCTGTTTGGTTATGACTGGGTGGTGATTGGCGGGGCCAAGCCCTTCTATGAGGCCTATTTTGCCATCACGGATCCGGCCCAGTCCGGCTGGGCCATGAGCTCGGCGCTGGTGGGCTGCGTGCTGGGGGCCGCCATCTCCGGCTGGTCAGCCGATCGCTTCGGTCGCAAGAAGCCGCTGATCCTGGCTGCCATCCTCTTCACCATCTCGGCGTGGGGCACGGCTGCGGCCAGCAACTTCGATCTGTTTGTGGTTTATCGCATCATCGGCGGGATCGGCATCGGTCTGGCTTCTGCGCTCTCGCCCATGTACATCGCCGAGATCAGCCCGGCCAACAAGCGCGGCAAGTTCGTGGCCATCAACCAGCTCACCATAGTCATCGGTGTGCTGGCGGCTCAGCTGGTGAATCTGATGATCGCCGATCCGGTGGCAAGCAATGCGACTCAGGCCGATATTCTGGCGACCTGGAATGGACAGTCCGGTTGGCGCTGGATGTTCGGTGCCGAACTGGTACCTGCGCTGGCGTTTCTGGTGTTGATGTTCTTCGTGCCGGAGTCGCCGCGCTGGTTGGCCAAAGATGGTCAGTATGAGAAAGCCTCCCGCATGCTCGGCAAGATTGGCGGGGATGCCTATGCCAAGCAGACCCTAGCCGATATCCGCCAGACTCTGGTGGGCGAGACCCACAAGGTCTCGCTGGCGGAGCTGGGCAAACCCTCGGTGCGGCCGATCCTCATCATTGGGATTGTGCTGGCGGTGTTCCAGCAGTGGTGCGGCATCAACGTGATCTTCAACTATGCGCAGGAGATCTTTGCCTCTGCCGGGTTTGACATCAACAGCACCCTTAAATCCATCGTCGCCACCGGTCTTATCAACCTGCTGTTTACCCTGATTGCGCTGCCCATGGTGGACAAGATTGGCCGCCGCAAGCTGATGCTGATTGGCTCGGCGGGACTGACCATCATCTACGGCATGATGGCGGCGGCCTATGCCACAGGCGTACTGGGGATGCCGGTGCTGCTGCTGGTATTGGCGGCGATCGCCATCTATGCCTTGACCCTGGCGCCGGTCACCTGGGTGCTGCTCTCGGAGATCTTCCCGAATCGGGTGCGTGGGCTGGCGATGTCGGCCGGTACGCTGGCGCTCTGGATCGCCTGCTTCGTGCTGACCTACACCTTCCCGCTGCTCAATGCCGGGTTGGGGGCTGCGGGCAGCTTCCTGCTCTATGGCCTTATCTGTTTTGCCGGTCTCATTTTTATCTATCGCAAGGTGCCCGAGACCAAAGGGGTGACGCTGGAGGCACTGGAAGCCCAACTGGCCCAGGGCAAGGTCGAACTGACGCCGACCAAGGCGAGCGCCTCGGCATGACGGTTTACACATTAAATAACCCGCATCTTCGGATGCGGGTCTCTGCACAAGGGGCCTGCCTGCTGGGGCTGGAGGATGACAAAGGGCGCCCGCTGTTGCGCGACACGGACCTGGCGCAGCCCTGGCATCCCGGCCAGAGCGCGCTGTTTCCCATGTTGCCGCTGGCCAACCGGGTCGCAGGCAACCGTTTTGAGTTATGGGGGGAGGAGCATCGCTTGCCAGAAAGTCCCGTCGATCCCGACTTTTTCCTGCATGGCGATGGCTGGTTGCAGCCATGGCTGTGGGTGGCGGGTTCTACCAGTTCGGTGACGTTGCAGTTGACCAGCCAATGCGGCCCTTTTCACTATCTGGCGGAGATAGACTATCGGCTGCATGGTGCGAGCCTGGTGGCGCGGATCAGCCTGACCCATCTCGGGGAGAGCCCCTGTCTCTACGGCGCGGGTTTTCACCCCTTCTTCTGGCGCGACGAGCAGACGAAGATTCGTTTTCTGGCGAGCGGCGTCTGGCAAGAGGGAGCAGATCATCTGCCGATCGACTGGTCGAGCAGGCTGGCGCCCCATCTCGATTTTCGCCTGTGGGCTCGCCCGCAAGGGTGGCTCAACCACTGTTACGGCGGCTGGCGCGGTCAGGCCGAGATTGACCATCCTGCCCGCCAGCAGCGGCTGCTGGTTTCAAGCGAGTGTGCCTTCCTGATGCTCTATCAGCCCGATGAGGGGAGTGGCTTCGTCTGTCTGGAGCCCCAGAGTCACGCCGCCAATGCCCACCACCTGGCCGGTCACCCCGGTTTGCGGCTACTCGCCAGAGGTGACCGCATGAGTATCGGTATGACCCTGACAGTGGCGTCCGGGGGCTGATAATGATCTGGCTTGTGGTATTGGTGAACGCAAAGAGCCACCCGTCGGGTGGCTCTTTTTATGGCGGATTATCCTGCGTGTTACCTGATCTCCGGTCAGGCTATCTCCATCTCTGGCTGTGGTGTCGAGTTGTGTTGGCTGGTCAGCTTGTCGATGCGCACCGCTGCCACCTTGAACTCGGGGATCTTGGCGTGGGGGTCGGTGGCATTGATGGTGAGCCGGTTGGCCGGGGCTTCGGCAAAGTGGAACGGGATAAAGACCACGCCCGGTTGCATCCGCTTGGTGACGAAGGCGGGCAGCTCGATATGGCCGCGGCGGCTGGTGACCTTCACCCGCTCACTGTTGCTGATGCCCATCCGCTGCGCATCCACCACGCTCATCATCACCCGCGGGCCAGCCAGCTTGTCGAGCCCCTTGGTCTTGCGGGTCATGGTACCGGTGTGGAACTGCTCCAGCAGGCGGCCGGTAGTGAGCACGATGGGATAGGTCTCGTCGGGCAGTTCGGCGGCATAGCGGAACGGGGTGGCGACCATCTCCCCCTTGCCACGGGTGAACTGCTTGCCGTGGAGCAGGCGAGTGCCTTCGTGCGTCGCGTCGTTGCAGGGCCACTGTAGCCCTTGTACACCCACCTTGTCCCACTGGATGCCGGCGTATTGCGGGGTGACCCGGCAGATCTCGGCGGTGATCTCTTGGGCGTTCTGATAGCGCCAGTCGCCGCCCATGGCGTTGGCGATCTGCTGGATGATCCACCAATCCTCCCGCGCCTCACCCGGTGCCTTGAGGGCGGGGGAGATGCGCTGAACTCGCCGCTCGGTGTTGGTGAAGTGGCCGCTCTTCTCGGCAAAGGAGCAGGAGGGGAGCACCACATCGGCGAGCTGGGCAGTTTCCGAGAGGAAGATATCCTGCACCACCAGAAACTCCAGCTGCTTGAGCCCTTCGATGACGTGGTGCTGATCCGGATCGCTCAGCACCGGGTTCTCCCCCATCACGTAGAGCCCCTTGATGCTGCCCGTGCAGGCGGCATCGATGGTCTCGGTGAGGGTAAGCCCGGGCGTGCGCGGCAAGTCTGGCTGCTGCCAGGCTGCCACGAAGCGGGCATGCACCTCGGGGTTGGCCACCTTCTGATAGCCGGGCAGGCAGTTGGGCAGCGCCCCCATGTCACAGGCGCCCTGCACGTTGGATTGGCCCCGCAGCGGGTTGATGCCACCCCCTTCGATGCCGATGTTGCCGCACAGCAGTTGCAGGTTGGCGATGGCGCGCACGTTGTCGTGGCCGGTGGTGTGCTGGGTGATCCCCATGGAGTAGTAGACTGCGGTGCGCTCGGCGGTGCCGATAAGGCGCGCGAGCTCGATCACCTGCTCGGCCGGTACGCCGGTGACGAGGGCGACCTTGTCCGGTGCATAGGCCGGGGAGAGCACCTCCGCTTGCAGCGCTTCGAACCCTTCTACTCGTGCGGCGATATAGGCCTTGTCGTGCCAGTTGTTCTGGATGATCTGCTGCATCAGGCCGTTGAGCAGCATCACGTCGGTGCCGGGGCGGTGGGCCAGATAGAGGCTGGCGTGGTCGGCCATCTCGATCCGCTTGGGATCGGCCACTACCAGCCGCGCCTTGCCCATGGTGACGGCCCGCTTGATATGGGAGCCGATGATGGGGTGGGCCGCCGAGGTGTCGGAGCCGATGATGAAGATGAGATCCGAGTGATCAATGCTCGGGATGTCGTTGGTCATGGCGCCGCTGCCAAGTGACGCTTCCAGCCCGGTGACGGTGGAGGCGTGGCAGAGCCGCGCGCAGTGATCTACGTTGTTGGTGCCAAGCTCCCGGCGAATGAACTTCTGAAACAGGTAGTTCTCTTCGTTGGTGGTTTTGGCCGACGAGAAACCCGCCAGTGCATCGCTGCCATAGCGCTGGCGCAGGGCGGTGAAACGCTCGGCCACCAGGGCGATGGCCTCCTGCCAGCTGGCGGGCACCAGCTTGCCATCCTTGCGGATGAGCGGTGTGGTGAGGCGCTCCTCGCTCTGGATAAAGTCAAAGCCGAAGCGTCCCTTGACGCAGAGCAGCCCCTGATTGACCGGCGAGTTGCGATTCCCCTCCACATAGCGGATGCGGTTGCGCGTCTCATCGACGTAGAGGGTGACACCGCAGCCGACCCCGCAGTAGGTGCAGATGGTATTGACCGGCGTGAGCAGTTCGGTGCGCCCCTGCGACTTGTCGCGGGCATCCACCAGGGCGCCGGTGGGGCAGACCTGTACACAGGCACCGCACTGCACGCAGTGGGAGTCGCCCATCGAGAGTCCCGTGTCGAACTGCGGCCGGTTCGAGAGGGTACCATCGTTGTTTTTGGCAAAGCGCAGCACACCCTGTACCGCCTGCTCACCACAGGTCTGCACGCACTGGC
Organism: Aeromonas sp. FDAARGOS 1411; assembly: GCF_019047125.1. Lineage (NCBI taxonomy): Bacteria > Pseudomonadati > Pseudomonadota > Gammaproteobacteria > Aeromonadales > Aeromonadaceae > Aeromonas > Aeromonas sp. FDAARGOS 1411. The sequence goes on from NZ_CP077214.1 coordinate 461,717, forward strand.
CGCAGCCAATGCAGCGGTTGGCATCGAACACGATAAATTCGCTGCTGTTATCCACTGCAAACTTCTGGCACTGGCTGGTATCGAGAGCGCTCTGCTCGACCTTGTATTCGGTGGCGTAGTCGCGTAGAGCACAATCGGTGTTGGCCTGACAGCCGCACTCGAGGCAGCGGCTGGCCTCACTGCGGGCATCGGCATCGTTCAAACCGCGCTCCACCTCGGCAAAGCTGCCCTCGCGATCCTGCTCTGCCAGATGGGGCATGATGCTGCGGGCGACTTTTTTCAGGTGAGCAAACTGGGCGGGATCGACCTGCTTGAGTGTGGGAGCCTTGCAGGCGTTGAAGGGGCGAACCGGATCGATCATGTCACCGTGAAGGAACTGATCGATGGCCAGCGCGGCCTTGCGACCATCGGCGACCGCCTCGATGGCGGTGGCTGGCCCGCGGCGCAGATCGCCGATGGCGAACAGGTTGCCGTGGCCGCTGTGCATGGTCTCGGGGTGGGACTCTAAAGTCTGCCAGCGGGTGAAGGGGAGGGTGAGGGATTCCCCTTCCATAAAGCTGAGATCCGGCTGCTGCGACACTGCCGCAATCACGGTATCAAACTCTTCAAGGAAGAACTCGCCGGTGGGCTCCGGGCGGCGGCGACCGGAGGCGTCCGGCTCGCCGAGAGCCATCTTCTCGAGGCGCACCTGACAGACGCGACCACAGCTATCCGGCAGATTCTCAACCGGATTGGTGAGCATCAAAAAGCGCACCCCTTCGTGCTCCGCCTCGTCGATTTCGTACGCTTCGGCGGGCATCTCGGCGCGGGTGCGGCGATAGATAAGGGTGGTTTCAGCCCCCAGCCTGACCGCCGTGCGGGCGCAGTCGATGGCGGTATTACCACCCCCGATCACCGCAACCCTATTGCCGGTGGTGAGCCGCTTGGCTAGCATCCGATCCTTGAGGTAATCGACCCCGAGATAACAACCGGCCAGGGTGCTGCCCGGGTAATCCATCGGCACCGCCTTGGAAGCGCCAACCGCCAGACAGACCGCATCATAGTCGCGGTACAGAGCCGAGAGGCTGAGCTCCTGCCCCAGTCGCTGGCTGGTGTGGATCCGCATGCCGCTCTGGCACATCAATGCGATCTCCTGATCGAGGATCGCCTTGGGCAGCCGGTATTCAGGGATGCCGTAGCGCAGCCAGCCACCCGCTTCGGGCATCGCCTCGAACAGATCGACCTCGAACCCCTCGTAACCCAGATAGTAACCGCAGGTGAGGCCGCCCGGGCCGCTGCCGATAATGGCCACCCGCTTGCCCTTGGCGGGCTTCTTTGCCGGTTGATAGGGGGCAATCTCGGCCAGATCGAGATCGGCGGCGTGACGCTTGAGCTGACGAATGGCCAGCGGTTCATCCACCAGCGCGCGGCGGCACTGTGCCTCACAAAAAGCAGGGCAGACCCGGCCGATGGAGAGGGGCATTGGCAGGGTCTGCTTGATGACGGCCATGGCCGCCTGGTGATCCCCCATGGCGATGTGGTGCAGATAGGATTGAATGTCTACTCCGGCCGGACAAGCGCGCTGGCAGGGGGCTTCGCAATCGGCGTAGTGATCTGCGAGGATGCGGCCGAGCGCCTGCTGGCGGTGTGCGCGCAGGGTATCGCTTTGGCTGGTGATCACCATCCCTGCCTCGGGGCGCGTCTCGCAGGCGCGGCGGATGCCGAGACCGGCAATCTCGACCACGCAGAGATCGCACGGCGTCTTGGGGGCGCTGGTGTTGTCACCGCACAGGGAGGGGATGTCGATCTGGTGCTGTTTGGCTATCTGGAGCAGGGTTCTGGTCGGGTCAACCGTCAACTGAGCCCCATCGAGGGTGATGGTGATCATGGCGTCATAAACTCGCTTTCAAGGCGCAGAAAATGCTGCATCTGGCGGAGCCAGCAGGGGAAGCGACAGGGAGGCCGCTTGCTATACGCTCACCATAACAAAGATTATTTACAACTTTATTTGATTTTAGACAGCTTATTGTTCAAAAGGGAAAACGATTTCAGGTTGTCTTGTCTACCTCATCGGCTCGGCGCATCGTTGAGAACCATTCCTGTTAAAGCAAGCGATTCATTGTTTTATTGTCAGTTTATGCGTCTGGTAGAAGAGAGGCCACTCTCGCTCACGGTAGGCGTGATCCGCCAGTAGCACCATTTGTGATGCAACTTATTTTGCATAAATGGTGGCTCAAGGCATGCGGTGCATGCGGAGCAAAGGGGGTGGGTGGCACTCGGCTGGATAGACGGTTGCTGGATAGGGGGCGGGCATGCGTGAGTGGCGAGCCCGACACAAAGAAAATGGCCACCTTTTCCAAGGCGGCCATTCACGTTGTCGATCGGTGCCCTGTTGGCCCAAAGGGTTGGTCGCAGGAGATCAGCCGGATATCAGGGTCGGCAGTCGGGCTTGCCAGATCTGATGCCAGTGCTGCAGTTCACTGCGCGGCATAGGGCGGGCGGTAAAAAAGCCCTGACAGATATCGCACCCCAGCTTGGCCAGCAGTTGCCAAGTCTGCACATCTTCCACCCCTTCGGCGACTGATTTCAGCCCCAGCTTGCGTGCCAGCTCGATGCTCGACTCGATGATGGCCAGACGGGAGGGGTCGGCATAGCAGCGATCGACAAAAGATCGATCAAGTTTGAGCTCGGTAAACGGCAGCAGCGCCAGCTGCTGCATCGAGGAGTAGCCGGTACCGAAGTCATCGATGGAGAGGCCAAAGCCGTGCATCCGCAGCCGGGTCAGCACCTCCAGTGCCTTGCCGATATCCTCGACAAACGAGCTTTCGGTCACCTCCAGGGTGATCAGCTCGGGATTGACGCCCCAGCGCTGGCACTGGTTGATCAGGAAGTGGCAGAGATCTCCCTCAATCAGCGAGGTGGTGGAGAGATTCATAGACAGATTGAGGGATAGGCCGGTCTGGCCCCACAGATGGCAATCCTGCAGCGACTTGTTGATGATGACATCGGTCAGCTGGTCGATAAGGCCGTTGTTTTCCGCCAGCGGGATAAACATGCCGGGGGAGATCAGCCCGTATTCCGGATGCTGCCAGCGGGCCAGCGCTTCCATCCCCACCCACTGGCCGGACGCAAAGCCGACCTTGGGTTGATACCAGGGCAGCAACTGGTCGTTGTCGAGGGCGCGTTTGAGCTCGTCCACCGAGAGGACGAGGCCATCGTCCTTGCCCGAGGGGGCCGACTTGGGTGCCCAGGAGTCGATCAACTGGCGCAGCCGCTGCGGGTTGGAGGGTTTCTCGATGCGACCCAGCACATGAAGACCATAGGCCGCGCTCATGCGCAGCACTGCTTCCACCACGTCATCTTCCAGCGCGCTGGAGAGGATGATGCCGCCCCGAAAGCCGCCCAGCGAGAGGCGGCGCAGCAGCGCCATGCCATCCATGCCGGGCATCCGCAGATCGCAGAACAGGATGTCGACAGTGTGGCTCTGGTATAACGCCAAGGCTTCGATGCCGTCTGCGGCCTCCAGTAGTTGCTGATAACCGAGCGCCCGGATTTGGTGCATCAGGGTCTTGCGTTGAAAACCGTGATCCTCGACCACCATGATGACCAACTCGTCTGCCGTTCTACTCATCGAGCCACAATCCCATTTCACGTTCAATATTGTTCATCTGTTCTTCCACTCTCTGTGTCAGCAGCGCGAGCTCGCTCAACTGTTTGAGGCGGGCCGCCGATTCCAGTTGCGCCGCCTGCTCGGCCAAGGAGATCTCCCCGACCATTCTGGCTGCCCCTTTGATGCGGTGGGCGATCTCCACCAGCTCCTGGCTATCATCGGAGGAGAGCGCGCTCATCATAGCGTGGCAATCTTTCCGGTTGGAGGCCAGATACTCCCTTGCCATGCTTTTGGCAATATCTTCATCGCCAAACAGATCTTGCCAGCGACCGATCATGTCGAGATTGATGGCCTGTCGTGCGTGCACTCTCTCTGTGATCGTAGTCGCGGGCAACCACCGCAGCAGCATCTGGCGCAGTGACTCCAGCGAATAGGGTTTGCACAGCATGCCGTTCATGCCGGCTGCCGTCATATTGGCTGCCGCCTCCTCCGAGGTATCGGCGGTGACGCCGATGATGGGGGCTTGCTCCCCTTGTTCCCGCAGGTGGCGGGTCAGGGTGTAGCCATCCATGTGTGGCATGTGGCAGTCGGTGATCAGCAGGGCGAAATCCCGGGTTTGCCAGGCGCGCAACGCCTTCTCGCCATCTTCCACTACCTCGCACTCCACCCCCAGAATCGCCAGCTGACGGGTCAGCAGGGCGCGATTGACCAGATGGTCATCGGCGACCAACACCCGCCCGCCCAGTTTTTCGATGCTGGCGGTATGGGCGGCCACGGTTCGCTCGGTGATCAGCTCGCGGCAGCTTTCGAGCAACAGATCCGGGTAGAGGGGGGATTGGCCGAGGCGCCACCATTTCTCCGAGCCCATGCGTCCCCGCAACGCTTCGCGGGGGGAGAGGATGACCCCCTTGAGGGTGCCGGATTGCAGCAAGGTGTGCCAATCGTTCCCCAGACTGGACTCCAGCGCGGCCTCTTCCGCCAACAGCAGGCCGTCGAGATCGGCGGTGAGCTGGTGGATATCGAGGGGGGTTAACCGGGCTCTGTCGATGAAGTGGAGCTGCTTGCATTGGAGGGGGGGATGACACTTCTCCATGTGTCAGAACCACAGGGGGATGCCTTGGCGCGTAGCGGCTTGAGTTGGCAGAGTCTGATCCTTGGAGGCGAACATGCACGCTTCCCCTGAGCAGCAACTCTCTTTTATTGCCTATCTGCAACGCATCTTTACCGAAGGCGATTTTGTTGCCACTTACAAGTGCGCCTTGCTTCACGGGATTGCAGATATCGCAATTGAGCGCAGTACCGAGACCCATGAGCTGATGGCGGCGCGCACTATTACGCTGGACGAACTGGCCACCAAGTTTGTGGAGCTCTATTGGCAGCACAGTCTGCCCTACTCGGCGACGGGAGAAACGGCCACCTTGCTCAAACAGAGCAGCGGTCGTCAGGCCATCATGCTGACGGAGTTGTCCCGGCTGCGTGAAGAGGGGGTCCGCTCGGTAACTGCACTGCGTCGTCACGACGCCTGGCGGCCTCTTCTTGCCCGAGTTCGGCGCATCCTTGTTGAGGGACCCTTGTGGCGTCTGCAGATCCTGGGTGGGCGAGAGGAGTGCCACCTCTATCCTCATCAAAGGGGCGCGGATCATATCTGCCTTAACCCCGGCATTCTCTACTGTCTCCACCGCTTTTACGATCTGGTGGTCTCCCTCTCCCGACAGCATTGGTTACAGCTTATCTGCGACATCAAGGGTAATCAGCCACTGATTGGCCCAAGTGTGGGGTTGGAGAATTTTCTATTTGGTTCAAGCCGTCAGGCACTGGGGCGAGTAGGAGAGGTATTGAGGGACTTGCAGGGAGGAACCTGTTTTTACTGTAACAAGGCGATACACGGGAGTGGTGAGGTAGACCATTTCATCCCCTGGCGTCGTTATCCAATCGATTTGGGCCACAACTTCGTACTGGCACACGCCAACTGTAACCGGAGCAAACGGGATTTTCTTGCCGCTCCCGAGCACAGGGATGCTTGGTACGAGCAGAATATCCTGACTCACGGGGCGTACCTCACGGATGAGCTGGCCCCTCTGGTGAGCGTCGATGCCGAGCGTTCTACTGCCATCGCCACTTGGGCCTATCAGCAAGCACTCCTTGAGCATGCCAGGTTGTGGCGTGGTATTGACCTGTTTGTGGACGTGACAGCCCCCAGTGTGAATATTCCTCTGCGCTTTCTGTGAGACGTTGAGGCTTTCACCCTAGATAAACTCGATAAAAAAGGGCCACCTCTTGCGAGGTGGCCCTTTCCAAACGTTTGGTGGAGTTCTTTAGACCTAAGATGCATAGAACGAATGAACGAACTAATTATTTTCAATTAAAACAATGTTTTATAATGTGATCTTTTTAAAATAGGAATTTTTTTAGGTAAATTTGTTCTGTTTTTCCACGGTCTGTGGACAACCTCCCCCGCATAGGGGTGACTTTTTTCCTGATTTTACATAGTTGGTTTTTGAGTGAACTTCTGATGAGTTGCTCGCTTGTAGCCAACGTTAGGCCGGTCTTACCCTAGATACAGGTCGATGCTCTTTCTAGACCTTCAACGCCTTCATCACCTCCTCCACGGCTGCCAACCTACCTCGTAAGGAACGATACTCCTGACAGGTATGCCTAAGCGCATTCTCAATAGTCTTCTCTAGCGCGGGGAAATCTGCTCGTAGCTCGTTGTATTCAGCGAACGTGGCCTGGTATTCCTGAATTTCAAATCGATAAGATTTCGCCTTAGCCTCCAATTCTTCCAGCCCCTTTCGCACCTCATCCTTCACTTCCACGACAGCCTTTTGCTCGACCTGAGTCACTGGAACCTGTGGGCCAAGTAGATCCTCCCGAAAGGTAGCCTCATCAAACAGCTGCGCTTTGACGTAATTTGGACGAAACCATTTATTGCCCACACTGCGCCTATTCAAAAGACCCATACCGACCAACTTGTTCAGGTGGCGGTATATGAGTCCATAGTATTTATGTTTTGATGGGCGCTTGAACTTGTCACCAAATACCGCGATTACGCACTCCTGTGCAGTGAAATCGTTCAGCTGTAACCGAATTAGTGCAGTGTAGAGTACGGTTGGAAGCCACACAGTTTGGGAGCCCATAGGTAACCCTCAGTCTCGAAAGACAACAATTAGTAGGAATCAAAATTAGGGTGAGGATTATAGTCCTCATCATTGGGTCAGACAACCTGAGAGATAATAGTAAGCTCTTACGAGGTTACTCATTGGCCCCGTTGGGGCCATGGTTAAAGGTGGTATTATTTTTCGGGAAATTAATTGTTTACTTAAATATAAATAGATTTGTAGACTAATTTGTTTATGTCTTTCTCTCTATCATATGGGTACAGATCTCGATAAACAGAGGCTGCCAAGTCAGAGACTTCCTTGCTAAGAATATCAAGAGCATCATCTTTTTCAACATTATTGAAAATTGACTGAACCTCATCTGGAGATTTTAGTGAATCTCTTAGAGTTTTATCATCCTTTAACTTTTGCAGCCAGAGATCAAGCCTGTGAAGAAGTAGCAGGGGAAAGTATTCAGGACATGTCAGTTGAGCATCCATGTGATACGCAATGCTAGTTAAGTCAAAGCTAGTAAGATTTTTGGCTACTTTCTTTTTATAATCTGGCATATCGGCCACAATATTCTTCATCAACCGAACGACTTTCTTAAGGCTTCCTCCATAAATAAAGTCCTTATCATCAACTTTCTTAATGTGAAGAAAAGGTTTGTTTTCGATGAACGCATGCTTTTCTTTATCGTAAATTCTCACACCGCGATCATGTTGTTGACCTGAACGTTGATAATCATAAGTGTCATACCAACAACTTGGGACAATATCAACCTTTCGAGCAAGGCTGCCACCACTTATTGAGATTGATTTTTTATTCGAGCAGTCAACAGTTGCTTGATGGTATCGGCTTGTCAGTTTAACTTCTGATGCCAAGCGGATTTCTTTAACTTTATCGAGCATAGGCCGCTTGTCAGAGGTATCTGTGTAGTTAGTTGATGGAAGTGCTGGTTGTTGGACAAGAACTACATCTCTTTTAAGAATCAACATATCGACATCGGAGTGTCCTTCAATATGAATATCTAAAGCGACAGAACCTTGAAGCCTGAATTCAGTATTAATATGGTCTGTTTCTAGCATGCCAACCAATGTATTAGCTACACGCGCCCCTTCATCTATTGAAACTTGAGTTGATTTAGCGCTCACTGGTGCCATTGCACCAATTACATACTTTATCGCATCACTGTCTTTGACCTTTTCATAACTTTCTTGTGGGCGATAATCATATGCAGCAGATAATGCAGTATAACCTTGATCAAGTGCATAGCGCTGAGCCGTACCCTGACGCCTTTCCTTCAATTTTTTCAAACGGTCACTAAAGTTGATCATTTATCACCTCGCGTCAGGTACATTTTTCCGAAAGTTCTTCTTCCATTACTATTAAAATATGCAGCTTCACCAGAAGTTAGTTCCTTATCAAAGATAACTTCACAGTAACCTCTATGTGAGTTCAACTCGTGGAACTGAGATGCATCAGGAGAATTACTATAACTATAATGAAGAACCCAGCCACCACGGGTTCCTGATTTTTTGGCAAGAGTTGCCGTATAGCTTTCGCTGGAGCTTTGTTTGGTTTTTAAGTTTATAGAAATCTTTTCCCAATTCTGCTCAATATCAATTTCAGCTTCCCAGCTATACTTTATAACACCGTCATCTTCGGAAAGCGTTTCACCTCTGACAGACCAAACACCATTTAAATCTGGAATTTTAAACAGTGGTACTTTCCATACATAGTTATTAAAAGTCCAATGTAAGGCAAAATATACAACAGCAGTTGAAACTGTTGCTCCAGCCATAAAACTGAAACCATCTACTTGGTGCAACCATAGAATAACGCTTGATATCAAACCAGTAAGAATAACTGATGCAGTTCCGAGATATCGACCAATTGTCGTTCTACTATGACCAAAAACAGCGTAATCATGCATATACCAATCCTTTCATGAGTAATAACATAATCCTGCTATTCATCGCTCTTTATTGGCTTGTGCCAAGATGCTGGCAGCCAGGGTCTTTGACGTTTCGCTGTACTTGCTGCTTTGTAGCACCATGGAGGCAAACGTCTCCATTTCAGCCCCAGTTTGCTTCCCAGCCCTAGCCTGAGACAGCGCGGAAGCCGCAAGGGAGCGCGCAGTGGCAGAGGAGGTTGTATCGTTGAGCACCTGCCCAGCAAGTGTTGCGACTTTATCGGAGGTCGTTTTACGGTTAGTTGTCATGACTATATCCTGTGCTTTGATTTTTATTTTGATACTATATGTGGTGCTGTATGTTTAAACAGCACAAACATATCCGATCCGATTGAGGCGATCAAGGAAAACGATTGATGTATCAGTAAGGTTGTTTTTCGAACTGATTGGGGAGCTTGGCAACAGCTATTCAACTATTTGATTTTTATCATTTTTATTGCTATTGCCACTCAAGTGGGGGGGGGGGATAACGTAATGTTCATGTATGGTGCAGTAAGCGCCATAGCTTCAATGACTTGGCGTTGAGACAGGCTTCCGCTAATGCAGGGACAGTTCGACTGCACTTATGGCACTTGGGCTTGGTTAGCGAGCATTCGCTGAGAACTGAAAGTAATCAATAACGGTGGGTTAGCAATGGATGGACACTACATCAACCTTTTCATGTGGGGATATCAAAGCCACTATCGGATTCAAATTCAGAGGTTAGCTCGCGATGTGCTTAAAAGACTGGGGGCTCCTTCAGAAGCGGAAGTGATTCTAGTTGGTGCTCGAAGCCCAAATAGCGATAACCGGAACCCAGTGTGCATCGAGCCAGAAGATGGAAAATGGCAGCTGTCATTATTTGATGGCCTAATTGATTCTATTGAATTTGCTTACAACAACCATGAAATGCAGAATTTGTATTTTGGTGATGCTCCGAGTATGCGTGATAAGCCGGAGTGGATGCGCCAAGATTCAGTGCGTACATCGGTAGAGCAGGCATTAAAAAAATTTGATGAAGAGTATCATGTAACTTCGTTCTGCGGAGCAGCTAGGCGCATTGATGACCACTATGTAACTCCTGTTATACAGATCCCAAATAGCCTGTTCTTGCAGCATCCCCCATTAGATCATCTGCCACTCAGAAAAGGCAATAATCAAAATGGATATCGTAGTCTCATCCATTCAGCTATGGCGGCTGTTCTGCATGAGGCAACGGAGGGGTTAAACAAGCCTGAACCTGGACGTTTTTCACATCGTGGTATGAGAGAGGCAGAAGAGATCGTCCGTATTGCTGCGAAAAATTTCATGCACACCCCAGGGTTATCAATCGAACGGCAGTACATGCATGACGATCTGTTTGCTACGTTGAATCTTGTTTCTTCCTTAATGTATGAAGGCTCGAAGGGAATTGGGCATCTTATCCTTGTTGACCCCAAGAATGATGTAGTCGAATTTATGGTTAAGTTTGCTGAGCCTGTGACGCTTCATGAACCAAGGTGGGTTAGGAAAGTTTTACAGATGGCGACTACAGGTATTGATATTATTGCGGACAGCCAGCGCATCTATGGACTGGGGCGACTTAAGGAATGGCATGATTCCAGTAACCAAGATGCATTTTTAGTCGTCTTTATCGACCATTATCACTGGGAGTTGCGTTGTGGCAATCAAGCATTACTTCGTAGTCATTATGCTGAACCTAAATTACCTCAAGAACCTTTTGATAAGGCTGCGTTCCTGGCAAATTATGCTCGACTCTTTCCAGAAACATCACATGAAAATGGATTAAATCTGTGGCATTTGATGATGGCTCAAGTTCGCCAAGAACACGGAAGTATGATTGTTGTTGCCAAAGATGCGGCTAGTGAAGCTCGTCGCCTTAGCAAGCAAGGTACATGTATTGAGCCCACTCTTCTTTCTGAAGAATTACTCCGAAGCGTCAGTGGCATCGATGGAACCATAATTCTAGATCCTGCGGGCTTCTGTCATGCTATCGGGATCATTCTTGATGGCGAGGCGACCGAACAGTGTACGCCATCAAGAGGCTCTCGCTACAACTCTGGAGTACGCTATGTTCATAAAGGAAGTCATCGAAGACTAGCTATTGTCGTGTCTGATGACCGGACTGTTGATATCATCCCTATGCTCAGGCCATTGGTAAGTCGTAGCATGATTGAGCAGCATGTAGCTAGGTTAGAAAATGCAACTATCGAAAATTTCCATGATCCTAGAAATTGGTTAGATAAACATCGTTTCTATTTAAATTTAGACCAATGCTCTAGAGTAAATAATTCACTTGAACGACTGGATAATCTCCCGAAAGAATTTTACCACCTTTATTTTTCCATAGAAAAATTTGAAGTCCATCCCGAAATGGATGAAAGCTATTTAACTGATGTATAGCGAGAGGATGGTATTCTGTACATCATATATTGACACTATTATGTGTACCGCTAGGTATATGAACGAGCAGCGGTGAGGTAAACTACATGACCTAAAATCACAGACACCTAGGGTCATGTAGTTAAGATCTGCTTATATATAGAAGGGATGATATTAGCGGGCCGACTCGGTGCTCCCCAAAGCCCTCATCACCTTCTCCACAGCTGCCAGCCGTCCCCTTAAGTCTCGGTATTTCTGACTGGTATTCCGAAGTGCATTATCAATAGTAATTTCTAGCGCGGGAAAATCTGTTTGCAGCATATTGTATTCAGCAATTGCTGCCTGGCACTCCTGAATTTCAATGCGGTAGAGGCTCGCTTTCGCGTTTAACTCATCTAAGAGAGCATCGTTCGATTGCTTTTTATACTCCTGAGCCTCCTGAGCCTCCTGAACTTCCAGCTCTCCCTGAGTCGCAGGGCCAATTAGTTCCTCTTGAAAGTTCACATCATGAAATAGAGGGGTTTTAACGAAACTTGGATACGATCGGACATCATCAACATTTCTCCGTTCCAGGAAACCCGCGTCAACCAACCTCATCAGATTACGATAAACGAGGCCATATCGCCTCTTATGGGCCTGATTGTACTCTGATTCACCAAAGACTGCGTTCAAGCACTCTGTTGTAGTGAAATCATCCATCTGCAATCGAATGAGTGCGGTATAGAGTGCGGTTGGTAACCACACAGTCTGGGAGCTCATAAGCAATCCTTGGTCTCGAACGAAAACATTTAGTGGGAATCTAAACTTGATTGCGGATTATAATCCGTGGTCGTTAGCCAGACAACCAGAGATAGTGCTCGCCAGTGAGAGGCGAGACATGCAAGATCTAGCAAAAAAATTTGGTGATGCTGTACGTAATAGACGGCTTCAATTGGGTGTATCGCAAGATGCACTCGCATATGCGGCCGAACTTGATAGAAGCTACGTAGGACGAATTGAGCGTGGTGAGGTTAATATCACCTTGGAAAAAGCTTATCGTCTTGCTAGGGTAATGGGGTGTGACATTCGCGACTTGCTGCCATAGATATATTTGCCAATTAATTATCTCTTCACCCAGATACAACTAAATTTTCCCATAATTATTCACAGTGATGGCGATTAGCATCATTGCCAGCTTTAGCATCTGCCTAAACACCTTTTTTGACCGTCATTGAACTCAGCTATCCATTCCAAAGGGAACTAAAGTGAGCGCAGCAGTGAAGACAGAGAGAACATGGGTATTCGTGTTGTTCATGCTCTATCACCTCTTGAATGCATCGATCCTGTTCATTCAGCCTGTCTATGACTGGTTTAACGATGAATACTCACTGACTGGGCTATATGTACTGCTCATGCCCTATCTCTGGGGCCTGATAACGGTACTGGGGGCGATTTTGTTCTTGTCAGACCGCTCTTGGAAATACCTGGCAGGCAATCTACTCGGTGGTTCAATTCTTCTCTTTTGGTGGCTTAGACTGGCATCCCAATATTAGTGAGTATCGTCAGGCATATGAATGAGTAGACCGAACGGCATTATCTTGGGGGTGGATTCATGCTGCGCAAGCTGCAAGCTCACAAGAACCATTCGAAACGAAAACGAGCTCCCGCCTTGTCTATCTACTGGTTGCTGTAGCGCCCCACAGCAGCAATAAATCGAGTTTTTCATTATCTCCGGTCTGAGATGTTCAGCCTGTATCTCCATCCTCATTACCAGCTCTGCTGTTTTGCTGCATGTGTTATATTCGGCTCAAACATTGAGCCGAATGATGGGCTGGGTCGGCTCATTATTGAGACCCTAGCACGTTGGATGAGGAAATAATGGAACCATTTTGGATTTGGCAACAAGCTGATTGGCCCCATTTTCGTTGGCGGGATAGCGAGATATTGCCCAGATTACGGCATGTGCAACGCAGGCTGGGAATTCTTCTTGGTAGCCACTCAAGATTGGGGAACTCCGACCAAACGTTGGATACGTTACTGGCTAACATCATCGCTTCTTCTGCTATCGAAGGTGAATGCCTCAATGCTCAATCCGTGCGTTCTTCCCTGGCTAGGCGGTTAGGGGGATCACAAACTCCGTCCTATCCCGTGTCAGATCGCTCAGAGGGGCTCGCGGCCATGATGCTGGATGCCATCGACAACCATGAACAACCACTGACAATTGAACGACTTTACCAATGGCATCGTTGGCTGTTCCCCGCCAACGAATGGTCGGTACAGCCAGTGAATGTAGGGCAGTTGCGAGGAGATGAGCCGATGCAGGTTGTCTCTGGGCGTGTTGATCGCCCCATCGTGCATTTTGAGGCACCACCCAGAGCGGCCCTTGACGATCAACTGGCCGAGTTCATGCTCTGGTTTAACCAGACTCAGCATGACCCCACGATGGATCCACTGCTTCGTGCGGCGATCTGTCATTTCTGGTTCGTGACCCTGCATCCCGTTGATGATGGCAATGGGCGGCTCACGCGGGCATTGACCGATCTCGCGCTGTCACAGGCTGACAGCCACAGCATCCGGCTGTATGCCATGTCAGTTGCGATTCTAGAACGGCGGGCTGACTACTATCGGGCACTGGAGTCAGCGCAGAGGGGATCGCTAGATATTACCTCCTGGATCTGTTGGTTCCTCGACACACTGGATTACTCCATAGAGTTGGCATTACAAAGTATCGCTCGTAGCCTTGCCAAGGCATTTTTCTGGTTGCGGCACTGTAATGACGATCTGAGTCCAGAGCAAACCAAAGTGCTGAATCGTTTACTGGATGGCGGCGAACAGGGTTTTGAAAATGGCATCAGTGCCAGTCAATATCAAAAAGTCGCCGGAGTTAGTAAGCCCACGGCTACACGCCATCTTGCGCAACTGTTAGATAGGGGGTGCATTGAGAAATTACCTGGTGGCGGACGCAATACACGCTATCAGATCTGCTTACACACCGAGGGAGTTTGAAAAAACATCGCCATGGGAGCGTTAATTTCGTTTGGTAGATGAGATCTGCGATTAACGTACTAATGACGCACTTTAGTTAAATGTTGACGCCATGATGCGTACCATCTGGCATATGGACGAATAAACTTAGCCGACAGTCTTGGCTCTCCACTGACCTTTTGAGCGACAACAAACCATCGAGAACATCGGCATCAATTTCAGGAACATCACCAGCCATGAGATTTGAAAGCAATTTGGTCAGAGCGATACGGACTCTCAGCACTTCGGCAAGCTCCTTTGTGCTCTGAGCTACCTCAAATGGTTGTGATTCGATTAAATCTTCCAATTTTTTACTCATAGACATCAGATACCTTATAATAAATGGCTAGGCCATTTGGCAGAAAATGCTATCCATTAACAGTAGAAAAGGCATCTCTTACATGTTTCACTATCACAGCATCTTGAGAAACTAGATGATTTAGACTCGATAACTTAATATATACCGGATTGTTTATTAAGTCAGAGTTGCGAGTATACATTTCAAGTGCTTTAATCGCCCATCCACCCAGTGATATATAGCCAGCCCCCATAACATTTGAGTATTCCATTACAGCCCCAGCAGCTGCGGGAATAAATGCACCAGCAAAATCCAGAGATGCTACTCTCGTTTGATTTTTTTCAATCCTTTGTATTTCTTTGTTTAAGCAGTAGAGCTTTTCTGTTCTTTGTTCCTCACTAAGCCTAGAAAACTCACCTATAATTTTTGGTAGAGTTCTAATAAGACTGCGTGATAATGCATCATCGAGTTCCAGTACGCTCATGTCATTATTAACTGCAAACACTTTACTCAAAATTGTCGATATCTCAGACTCTCGTATGGTTTGTGATGTACTAACAACTCCGTTATATAAGCCACTAATAATTTGGCAAGCATTAACCTCTGAGTAACCACTAGAGTCGAATGGAAAGTGATGGGCCTTTAATCCTTGGGAAAACTCGTAGCTAGAGCTCGCACTAGATAATTCTATAGTATAGTCTTTTCCTTTTTCTTTAAATCCCATTATGGCCATTCCAGATAGTCCCAAATAATGTGCACCTACCGCACCTTCTTTATTTGTAATATACTCTCCGAATTGCCATTGTGCCGAAAGCATATCCGCTAGTCGCTGCAATCCTATATTTCCAGAACGAGAGCAGTGGTGAACGAAATTATATTGTTCATCACTCGAAAAAGTAGTCCCAACAACACCACTCTTTTCTTGGATACCTTGAATGGTTGCTGCGGCTAAACGTCTAGAGAAAATAATAGAATTAGGATTAACTGAAATGATATCAAGGAGCAAGGATTGAGAATACCTAGCGAGATTTTGTGGGACAACAAATAATAATCGCCCACGAAAAATCAATTCACGCAACTCAAACCTATTAATTTTAAACATTTCATAAAAATGCTCATTGGACTGCTCAAGCGGCAATGCGATAACCACCTGTTCATATAGCGTCAAATAGACCCTAATATTTAGACGAGAGAAAACTGATGCATCAACAAAACAGCGTGTTCCGATTTTATCAAAACCAGGCAATAAGTAACTCGCTGCCGAATCAGAATGATTCCCACTAAAAATAAAATGTCGATTCTCAAGCCAAAAGTCTTCATCTTCTTCATAGCATGCAAGTAATTCTTTTGGGAATTGCTTATGAATCAGTCCGCTAGCAGCCAATAATAAGTTGCCATTTTGATTTGGTTTATAGTGAACTTTGCCAGGGTAGTCCTTTATTCTATCATTGTGTATAAATACGTAATCATACCCTTGATAACCAAGAGACTCACATATCAACTGAATTTCTTCCTTGTCACTTTCTGTGAAATTACATTTTAAGGTAATCTGGAACTTGTTAGTCCCATACTTAAAGTCAACGTAGAATGGATGATATTTTTTAGGAATATGTAAATTCAGTTCATTAATTGTTTCGTGCATATTCATAGGATGACCATGAAGATGACTTTTCTCAATTGAATTTCGCAGCGCTATAGGCTTATAGCTATCTAAGGTCTCCCCAACAATTTTTGCGGCTGGAATTCCAGCTGTTTTAAAATGATGATACTGCTGACTTAGCTCCTCTATAAGCTCCTTGTTACTGTTTACTTCTAGTATCACAGCAAATAATAAATCACCATCTGTAAACAATCCCTTATGTGTATATTTATGAGTGTCAAACCTAAATCTCTCATAGTCATGACGGATCACATCCATTATTGGAAGGCTATAAGGAAAGCTATCACTCATAATTAACCTCTACACATATCTATGGTAGCTAGAAAGAGCCCATACCACACAGGCATGGGCTCTCAGCATTAGATCAGGAAATCTTCCAGAGTCTTGCCAGCCGCAACAGCTTCTGCGATAGCCTTAGGCATGCGCCCCTGACCCGTCCAGGTCTTCTCCTGACCGTTTTCGGTGTACTTGTATTTTGCAGGACGAGGAGCGCGTTTGGCTTTAGCTGAACCCTCAGATTTCGCTGGAGCCGCAGTGCCAACCAGCTCGCTCGGATCGATGCCAGCGTCTTTCAGCATCGCGGTAAACTCAGCCAATTTTTGCAGGCGCTCGGCAGATTCCTCTCTCAATTTGGTTTCTTGCTGCTCACGCTCAGCAAAAACCTCATCAAATTTTTCTTTAACTTCGACCAGTTGCTCAAATGACAACTCACGCAATGCAGCTCGCAGACTACGGATATTCAACAAGGTTTTCAAAAAATCGTTCATTTTTATCCTCATGTATCACATTTTTATATCAGTGAAATTATCTCTCAACCCCAGTATTAGCACCACTGTTTTTGGCACCAAGACGATTATAGAAATAGCATTATTCAAAAAGACGTGAGCGAAATCGCGTTTGGAGTCGCTTGGTGACCAAGCTCCAATCTTATATGAAACTATGTAGCCAAAAATTAAATCTAGGTGGTAGTGAGCGTTGAGACCACCTCACCAGATGAGCCGATGAACGATCTTGATCGGCTCACGAAATGAGCCGATAGGACAATATCATTGGCTCACAGAATGAGTCGATGATAAGAAATTTTAGATTTGCCCCTTGAGGATCCAGACACTTCGCCCCTCTTAACTTAAGAGGTAGTCTTGGATGACTAGGCCACTACACATCCATGTCTCCAGAAAGCAAAAAACCCCGCAACGAGGCAGGGTTTCAGCATTTTTTTCAACTTCGCACTCAGGGTAGCGACTCTCCCTATGTCTTGATTTTATGAGAAGGTGAAGCCGCTAGTCAACATTATTACTGGCATAACCAGCATTGAGCACTCATTTGATATGTTATTTTTGGATGTCTTTGCACTCAAATTTTGGAGGTGTTTTCCAACCTGTAACGCGCCCGCTGCGTTTGTTGACCCTTCGGTATTCATTACCCAACAGGATTTCCCATTCAGAGCCGTTCTCCGATAGAACCTGAAAAGTAGTCCCCAGCTCAATGCCTAAACCTGGTTCAGTACAGACCAACTCGGTCATCAGCCCTCCTCAATGCAGGGGCATTTGGTTGTTAATTTTCCACTCAAAACGACAGTTTGGGGTAGGATAGCTCATGAGAGGTCGTGTTTGTACAATGAGGAGTGCTACATGATGCCCTATGCAACCTATCATCCTAGTAGTGACGCAGTTACTCCGAACCGTCTCCTAGAAGGTCTTGGTATTCCTCGTGACCCACTAGGAGCACATCAATGGATCGTGGCTGGCGTAGCACCGGACATACTCTATCGGCTCGCTGAATTGATGAAGACTGATGTGAGGATGGTTTGCCAGTGGGCTGGTATTAGCCGGAGTACACTGGCCCGCAAGCTGCGGATTACAGCCCCCCTATCAATATCTCAGGGTGCCAGGGTATACGGAGTTGCACAGGCCCTCGATGCGGTTCTCGCTTTTCACAGGGACGATACCGTCAAGACACTGTCGTGGTTAAACCGCACCGCCTGGGGCCTAGGTGGCGTAGCCCCAGTTAAGTTGTTGGCTACACCAATGGGGGTTCAGGCTGTTGTCGATCTAGTGGGACGGATTCGGCATGGGGTGTGCCTATAAATTTAGGCAGCCTGCGGCCTCATCTTTCAGTTCAAAAAAACATCACGATAGTTTTTTTCAAATTTTTTCATTTTAGCCACTTGAAAAACTCTGAAAACTGTCCATTTACTAATTATGAGAACAAAAGATTTTTTTAAACATTCCGCTGCTTCGCAGCGAAGATAAGCCAGCTTTTATTTTAAGCTACCAATCTTTATTGTTCGAACCTATCGTGTTTTACTGGGCGACTGACGTAATATAACTGTACATATCAAAATTCTTGATAACTACAGGCAAATTTTATTAATTGATGTCGCCTCGCTGAGTTATTAAATGTAAATTCCATTTCTTCAGCAAGAATGCACACTAATAAACACAAACCAATAATCAATCTTAATGGGTGGCTAAAATATATGAAAAATCAACAAGTGAAGATATTGCGCAGTGGGTAAGCTTGCAATTTAAATACTAAGATTTGAATGGAAGTGATTTAAAGGTTATAGAAGCCCATTCAAGTCTAGAACACGCATCCATGTTATGCAAATCGACCAATAAATTTAAATTATAACTATTTTCATCCCTACCAGATGCATCGCCTATACTGCAAGCGTGGTTACGAAATACCTTATCTCCACATCGTGACACAAAGCCTTATGTTGGGCGTCCTTACAATTTCCAGCGGCTGCTCGTCAGCCGCTTTTTTTGTTGTAAATTAATCATTTTTGATTTTCATCTGACGCTCTTGCTATCAGCAATTCTATTGCCTACACATTTATCCTGTAAGGAAGTCATTCACCATTGAGGTAAACACCATGGATTGGTTAAGAACGATATCAATAAAGCTTCGCCTGAGCCTCTTGCTTGCCGCGTTGCTTGCAACCATGTTTGGTATGGGATTGAGCCAAAAGCAGTCTGCTAGCACGATCAATGACATGCTCAACAACATGTATCTCAATCAACTCGTTCCTATCACCGATGTGGCAAATGCAAACATGCAGGCTATCTACCATCATCGCGAATTATTCAACTACGTTATCGAAGCAAAACAGTCGGAAATGGACAGAATTGCGGGTGTCATGGATAAATATGAAACCCAGATGATGGCATTACTCAATAAGTATCGTGCCACTGAGCTGACTCCTGATGAAACACGTTTACTGGCTGACTTTGACCGCCAATGGCCACCATATAAAGCAGCGGCAAAGAAAGTGATGGAAGCGTCTTATCGCAGTGATAATGAAGCGTCCATGCAGCTTATGAAGTCCGAGGCAACGCCTGCCTTTCAGCAAGTAGATGACACTCTGACAGCGATTGTGAATAAGAACGTTGATCTTGGAAAAAAAGCCTATGATGACAGCGATGTCGTAGTCGCTCAATTGGGTCAGGAGTTCGTGATAACCATGGGGCTGGTTCTGGTTATCGCTGCCATTGCAGGCTTATTAATCATACGTAGTATCCTTGCACCATTGGATCAAACAGTTACCGACCTTTCTCACATTGCCAAGGGTAATCTGGTGGATACGGTTCCGCCCTCTGGTAATGATGAGCTCACCAATCTGCAACACTCCATGGTGACAACGCGCAAGTCCCTTAAAGAAACAATTAACACCGTTTTGCATATTTCCGAAGAGCTTGGATCATCGGCAGCTCAGCTATCCAGTGCCGCGCAGCAAGTGATGACCAGTTCGGAAATGCAAGCCCAGGCAACGGCTAGTTCAGCTGCATCAATTGAAGAAATGTCTACCTCGATAGCCCAACTTTCTCATTCGGCTAACAGTGCAAATGAGCAAGCCATGAACTCAGGAAAATTGGCACAGCAAGGCGAGCATCAAGTTGAGGACGTTTCTCGGGAAGTGCGGGCCGTGACCGATGCGATAAATCAATCTACCGCGCAAATTCGTCAACTGGCTGATGATGTTACCAAAGTAGGTCAAATCACCGTCATGATTAAAGGAGTGGCAGACCAAACCAACCTGCTGGCGCTTAACGCCGCCATTGAAGCGGCACGAGCTGGTGATATGGGGCGTGGTTTTGCCGTGGTAGCTGATGAAGTGCGCCAATTGGCGGAGAGAACAACCAAAGCAACTCAAGAAATCGATAGCATGATAAGTGGCGTGCAAACCACGGCCATGGAAACAGTCAACTCCATGGACAAATATGTGCAGAGTATCGAAAACGTTCGCCTTAATACGGCCCAAGCAAGTGATTTGATGGCTAAGGTTGACCAAAGCTCCCAAGCGGTGGTTGGGCTGATGGGAGAGATCAACGTGATGTTGCATGAACAATCCTCAGCAAGCCAACTGATTGCCCAGTCTGTTGAAGAGGTGAACAACATGTCACAGGAGAACGTCTCGGCTTCGGAATGTGTCAATGGTGAAGCTGTACACCTGACCCAAGTTGTAGGGGAGCTCAAGAAGAGTGTCTCTATCTTTAAATTAAGTTGACCTCTTTGGTCACAAAATATCTCTATTGAACTCTCGAAAAACGCCTGCCAGGGAAGGCTGTGGGATGGTGACAACACATGCTTATCACCATCCCAGCTTGGGTGAGGGCAAGACGGACAGGGTGGTCTATGAAGTCTATTTTGGTGGTAGATGATGCGAGCAGCATCCGCTTTGCCCTCAATGCATTGCTTACTGAGGCGGGTTTTAACGTAGTTGAGGCGGAAGATGGCCAGGATGCGTTGATTCAACTGTCGCAGCATCGCTTTCATTTGATTATCTCTGATCTCAATATGCCCATCATGGATGGTTTGACCTTTCTGCGTGAGGTGAAAGCTCATCCCGGATTCCGTTATATCCCGTTCATCATGCTCACTACAGAAAATGCACCAGAGCTACGTCAGCAAGGTGCTGAGGCTGGTGCGAAGGTGTGGCTGACCAAACCGTTCGAGCCACAATCACTGCTCGATAATCTTGCCAAGGTTATTCAGCCATAAAGGGGGCGTGATGGGCATCACTATCGATAGCACCGGATCCAAGCCTCGCGCCGTTATTGAAGGGGAGCTCAGTATCATGACGGTTGCACAGGAGCAAGATAGTCTCCTGGGTTTACTCAATTACCCCTCGGTTGTTGTGACTCTTGATACCATCACCTTGCTCGATGGGTGTGGCGCACAACTGCTGAGCTTGTTGCAACAAGAAGCTACTTCACTGGGCAAATCGATGACGTTTGTCCTCGCCCCTGACAGTCTTGCAGCAGAGACATTTCGTGGTATGGGATTGTGGGCACAGCTAACAATCGAGGGCTGCGATGGACATCAATAAAGCGCGGATGCTCTTTTTTGAAGAGGCCTACGAGCAGTGTGACAACCTTGAACAAGCGTTGCTGGATAGGGTGGGTCACCCCTTGGGCGCTGACACCTATAACCAGATGTTCCGCACCGCGCACACCATTAAAGGCTCTGCTAGTATGCTTGGCTTGGAGCTGCTGGTTCGCTTTACCCATAGCATGGAGAATATCCTGGCGCGCTTGCGCAGTGGTGAGCTTGATCTTGATGACGCCCTAATTCAGCTTTTGCTCCGCTGTAACGACCAACTGCGCGATTTGCTGCAAAGCGCCGAGCACAATCCTGAACTCAAGCAAGTTGAAACCCAGCAAATCTTGGCGTTGATGTCTCAAATGCAAGGCTTTCAGAGCTTGCCGTCAATGACCATACCCGCCCCTCCCGTGATAGCAGATGAAAAACCAGGTATTACAACATCTGAGCGCTGGCATCTGTCGGTTCGCTTTTATCCTGATTTGTTCCGTGATGGTTTCGATGTATTGGCGTTGCTTAAATATCTGGGTAATCAGGGCGAGATCCATTACATCATGCCTGTGTGGCGTCCCAGGCCTCCTTTACAACTGCTGGATAGCACGGATTGCTTCCTGGGGTACGAGATTGTCATTGAGAGTGGCTGTGGCGTAGAAAAATTGCGCAGTGCTTTCGATTTTGTTGCCACGCAAAGCATCATTGTGTTGCTACCAGTACATGGAGACCTCTCCCTATATCGAGATGCTGCACCCACGTTGTGTGCATGGCTAGGGGAAGAGGTTGGTACACAGTATGCAAGGTGGGAGCAGGCTGGCTCACTCACAGCAGCTGATATTCAGGTATTGCTTCAGCCTGCCCTTATAGAGCCCACTCCACCTGCAACAACCTCACTAGCAACTGACACTCCTGAACCTGTAAACGCCTCGCGTAAAAGCCTCATTCGCAGTGACAGTCATTACATTCGCATCGATGCAGCCAAGCTTGACCAATTGATCAATCGAGTGGGGGAGTTGGTGATTGCCGCGTCTGCTACAACGTTACAAGCCCATCAGGCTGGTAATGTTGAGATGATTGAATCTGTGGCAGTGGTCAATGGATTGGTCGAGGGGATCCGTGATGATGCATTGACACTTCGGATGGTGCCTATCCATGAAATCTTCAATCGCTTCCCTCGTGTAGTGCATGAGTTGTCCCTACAAACCGGAAAATCGGTCACCCTCAATATTCAAAATGCAGACACCGATATTGACAAGTCCATGGTGGAAAAACTCACCGACCCGTTACTGCATCTGGTTCGCAATGCAATTGACCATGGCATCGAAAAGCCCTCGGTGCGCCAAGACAAGGGAAAGCCAGAACAGGGGCGCATCACACTGAATGCTTACCATGATGCCGGAGCAGTAGTAGTTGAGGTGAGTGACGATGGGGATGGTATATCTCGCGAAAAAGTATTGGCCAAGGCACAGCAAGCCGGATTGGTGAGTGATATCAAGGTGATGAGTGACAGCGATGTTTACCAGTTGCTCTTTGCTCCAGGATTTTCCACCAACAGCGAAGTGAACGAACTGTCAGGACGCGGAGTCGGGCTCGATGTTGTACGTAGAAACCTAGATGCTCTACGTGGTGATGTTACTGTGGAAAGTAATCCTGGCCAGGGCACTACGTTTAGGCTCCGTTTGCCATTGACGCTCGCCATCATTGATGGATTTCGGGTCGAGGTAGCTGACACATCATTCGTCATCCCATTGGAAATGATGACCGAGTGCTTGGAGCTACCAGATAGCGAAGAAGAGCTGACCGTACAACAACTGTATTTACGAGGAGAGTGGCTGCCTTACGTGCATTTGCGTGCTTTGTTTGGCCTTCCTCCTGCTCAAGGTTCTGAATTTGTGGTGGTGGTTCATCATGGTGAACGCAGAGCTGGCTTGGTCGTTGACCACCTGATTGGCGAATTGCAAACCGTGATTAAACCGCTGGGAGAACTGTTTCGCCCCCTGCGGGGTATCAGTGGCTCCACCATACTAGGCAATGGCCATCCGGCCTTGATCTTGGATATCCCACAACTGTTGGCACAAGTCACCATGTGGGAGCAACAGCGGATACTGCACACTCTCAGTGAGGGAGATTTATCCGCACCCTGCCGTCATGCTGAAGGAATATAACCATGGACTGGTTTCATCGCCTACAAGTCAGAACAAAGCTAGCTGTGTCATTCGCTACTTTATTGCTGTTGCTGATAACACTAGCGGTAACCAGCTATGTGTCGATCAAAACTATGGCGGAATTAGTCGAGAATATGCATGCCAATCAACTGGTGCCTATTCGTGATCTCGCTAATGCAAATATGCAAGCAATTTACCACAATCGAGCTCTCTATCGCTATATCGGTGAGATGGATCTTCAAGTTCGTCAGCAAACCCTCGACAACATGACGAAATATGAAAACAAGATGAACGAACTGATAGACCGCTATCGCATTACCTATCTGACGCAACCTGAAAAGGAAGCTCTAGCTCGTTTTGATAAATCATGGCCTGATTACAAGCGCTATTCTGATGAAATTGTGAGTATTGCCCGCTCTGATACAGGGGATGATGTTAACAATAAGCGGGCGATGATATTGATGAGCGAAAAAGGCAGGCCTGCATTCAATGTGTCTGACGATATCTTAACAGAGCTCGTCAATCTTAATGACAAACTTGCAGCTGGGGCTCTCCAAGATAGCCGCGACATTTATGCCAGTAATATTCGATCCATGCTCATGATTGCGGTGTTTGCATTCGTGACCTGCGGCATCCTGGCCATTGTTGTGACGCGGAGTATTTTGCGTCAGCTGGGTGCGGATCCGTCTTATACCGTACAAGTAGTGGAGAGAGTTGCGGATGGTGATTTGGCAACGGTGATCCAGTTAAAAGAAGGTGATCAAATCAGCTTGCTAAGCACAATCAATGACATGTCGCAGCGGCTGTCTGAAACATTAGGTGAAGTGAGCGCTATAGCTAATGCTATAGGCTCGGCATCTGAACAAGTTGCTGCCACCGCGAATGCCTTATCGCAAACCTCATCGGAACTGGCATCGAGCGTTGAACAGACCAGTGCTTCCGTTGAGGAGATGGCAGCCACCGTGAGTCAGAATGCTGACAATGCTAAGGTCACTGAGGGCATTGCAGTAAAATCAGCAGAGAACGCGACCGCCAGTGGCCGAGCCGTAGGCGATATGGTGCATGCCATGAAAGAGATTGCCTCGCGTATCACCGTCATCAATGACATCGCCAACAAGACAGATTTGTTGGCCATCAATGCGGCCATTGAGGCCGCAAGAGCGGGAGAGCATGGCAAAGGGTTCGCTACGGTGGCCGCGGAAGTGCGTAAGCTGGCTGAACGTTCGCAAACAGCAGCCAAAGAGATTGGTGAGCTCGCCAGTCGCTCGGTGGGAGTTGCTGAACAGGCGGGCACCTTGCTACGCGAAATGCTGCCAGGCATTGACCAAACAGCAACTCTTGTTCAGGAAATCGCAGCCGCGTCTCGCGAGCAACGCGCCAGCATAGGGCAAATTAACGTTGCAGTGATGCAGATCAGCGAAGGAATGCAATCCTCTGCGGCCTCAGCTGAAGAGCTGAGCTCAACATCTGAAGAACTCAGCTCAACAGCTTTGCAACTGCAAGAGCTGATGCGTCAATTCATGCTCCGCGACTCAACCAAAGCTAATGCGGCCCGTCAATTGACCAGAACTGTTTTGCACCACCCGATGACACCAACCAAGAAAGTACCGTTTGGTTCGCTCCATGCACATGATGCTTTGCAGGAGGGGGATGATGGCAAATTCAGCAACTACTGAGCTTGTGCAAAGCGACGTATTTCATTGTGTAACCTTCATGTTGGGTGGAGAGTGCTATGGCATCGATATCACCCATATGCGAGAAATCATCGAGTATGAAGGGATGACGGCGGTGCCGATGATGCCCACGTTTGTTCGTGGGATCATCAACCTGCGTGGTGCGGTTGTCCCAGTGATTGATTTACAAGTGCGCTTTGGCCAAGGTATGACAGCCCTGCAATCCACTACAGGTATTGCCATTTTGTCATTACCCACCTCGCTTGATTTCTACCAAGAGGTGGGGGTCTTGCTTGACGCTGTATGTGATGTGCTGGAATTACGGCGTGATGCCATCGAACCACCGCCCCATTTTGGTGTTGCACTGAGAAGCGATTTTATTGCCGGCATTGTCACCGTTAATGATCAGTTTGTTGTACTGCTGGATGTAACTAGAGCGTTGTCTTTTGCCGAGCTGAGTGCCTTGGTCGAAAGCAAGATGGCTAGTCATCATCTTGAGTTCAAGGGCTCAGAATGAATGACGGGAAACAGAAATTTTGCGAGCAAGGGCCGCAGTTGAGCATGAGAGAATTTGCGCTCTTTAAAACATTTTTGCTGACACAAGCGGGGATTCATTTAGCTGACAGCAAGCGAGCGTTGGTTCAGTCCCGTCTGGCAAAGCGCTTGCGTGAACTTAACCTGGGTAGCTTTCAAGCTTATTGGCAACGGCTGTCTCACCCAGATGAAGAGTTGGAACGGCAATGCGCAATTAATTTACTGTCTACCAACGAGACGTATTTCTTTAGAGAAGAAGCTCATTTCGAGTGGCTACGTAGCTACATTCAAGCGCAAGACCGTCCTCCCAAAGTATGGTCTGCCGCATGCTCCAGTGGTGAAGAGCCATACACGATAGCGATGATTTTCGCTGAGCAATTCGGCCTGGGTTCTCCTTGGCTGGTATGGGGCACCGATATCAACACCAATGTCATTGCTCATGCTCGTAAAGGGATATATTCCCTTGAACGAGTACAGCGCGTCCCTCCTCATCTGTGGTTGCGTTACTTACAGCGTGGACATGCAGAGTTTCACGGTTCTGTGCGTGTTAATCCTGTGCTTGCAAAGCATGTAGCGCTCTCGCAACTCAATCTATTAGACGTATCCCAGTTTGGGGAGCTGGCATTAGATGTCATTTTTTTACGGAATGTGCTGATTTATTTCAACACAACAACAAAGCATCAAGTGTTAAGCCAGGTATGTCAGCGCCTCAAGCCTGGTGGCTATTTATTGGTGGGGCACTCAGAAATGATCCGCGATGCAGAGCTCCCATTAGTGCAGGAAGCGCCTTCACGCTATCGGCGGATTGACCGTGATCCGGTACATTTTAAAGAGGCCATATGACTATCAAAGTGATGGTAATTGACGATTCTGCATTAGTACGTGAGATGCTGACCCAATGCCTTGCTAAGGCACCTGACATTGACGTAATTGCCACGGCTCTGGATCCGCTATACGCCATCTCACAGATGAAGCTGCGTTGGCCTGATGTGATCGTTCTGGATATTGAGATGCCACGCATGGATGGTTTGACATTCTTGCGAAAAATCATGAGTGAGCGCCCAACTCCTGTGATTATCTGCTCATCCCTTGCAACAAAAGGTGCCGCTGTAACCCTGGAGGCGCTCTCGTTGGGGGCGGTATCCATCATCACTAAGCCGACGCTTAATGTGAAAGATTTCCTTAGCTCCTCGACACAAGACATCATTCAAGAAATTCGGGCCGCCGCACAAGCCAAGCTTGCCAATATCCTCCCTTCAACAACAAACACCGCAACTAATCTTGGCGAGCGTGCGTTACACAGTGCTGATGTGATGATATCGGCCCCCACCTCTCGTTCAAACTACCAAACCACTGACAGGGTGATTGCGCTGGGCACTTCAACGGGGGGAACCCAAGCACTGGAGTTTTTATTAACCCGTTTACCCGCCACCTTGCCAGGTATTGCAATCGTTCAGCATATGCCAGAGATGTTTACTGCTGCTTTTGCGCAGCGACTCAACGGCGTTTCGCGGCTGGAGGTCAAAGAGGCCAAAACAGGGGATCGGTTGGTTCGTGGTACAGCTTTGATTGCACCTGGCGGTAAACATCTTTTGGTGCAGCGCAGTGGAGCTCAATACTACGCTGAAGTGAAAGATGGGCCGCTAGTATCTCGCCATAAGCCCTCAGTGGATGTGCTATTTCGTTCTGTAGCAGTGAATGCGGGACGCAATGCCATCGGTGTCATCATGACCGGAATGGGGGATGACGGTGCTAGAGGTATGCGCGAACTGCACGATACTGGGGCAAAAACTGTTGCTCAGGATGAGGCGAGCTGCGTGGTCTTTGGAATGCCCAAAGAAGCGATTGCTCACGGTG
Source organism: Aeromonas sp. FDAARGOS 1411 (assembly GCF_019047125.1). Taxonomy (NCBI): domain Bacteria; kingdom Pseudomonadati; phylum Pseudomonadota; class Gammaproteobacteria; order Aeromonadales; family Aeromonadaceae; genus Aeromonas; species Aeromonas sp. FDAARGOS 1411. The sequence continues at coordinate 489,249 of NZ_CP077214.1, forward strand.
GCGTTGATGAAGTGATGTCGTTACAGCATATCAGTCAATACCTGGCTGCGCTGGCATAGAGGGTTACACCATGTCACTGGACAAATGGAAGGGACGATCGGCGTTGGTGGTTGATGACTCGCGTTTACAGCGATATGAAGTCACCTGCCTTCTCCAGGAGCTGGGGTTTGAGTCGGTGTACGGTGCAGAAGATGGTCGTGATGCGCTAGCGCAGTTGCAACAGCTCAACCAGATAGATTTGGTGCTCACAGATCTGAACATGCCTGGGATGGATGGTGTTGAACTCATCGCTCAGCTGGAAAAAATAGTGAGTAGCCCGTTGTTTGTTGCTGTTATGAGTGCGGCAGACCGTGATGTCCTTGACGTAATCCACATGATCGCTGATGCCAGTCCATTGGAGGTGATTGCTATATTAGAAAAGCCAGTTACCAAGGATGGATTGTCAGCGATGTTATTACAATCTAATCCCGACATGCACAAACACCAGCGAGCTAAGCATACATTGGAGTTCAGTGAAGGGGATGTCAGACTAGCCTTAGCAAAAGGGGAATTAGTGCCATTTCTTCAGCCTAAAGTGATCATGAGGGATGGCCACTTATTTGGATTTGAAGCGTTGGTACGCTGGTTACATCCCGAACATGGCACCTTACCTCCAGTGAGTTTCGTACATCACCTTGAGCAAGGGGAATTGGCATTACAATTTTTCTACGATTTTTTGAAAGCAAGTTGTGATGCCTTATGCCGCCTCGATGCATTAGCCCCCTCGTTAACATGTTCGATTAATATGCCAGTTGCTTTGTTATTGTCTGACAAGCTGGTCGATAACATGGTTGAGATCGTAGAGAGTACGGGGCTTGTTTGTAGCAAAATAATAATTGAAGTAACTGAAACCACTTTCATGTCAAATCTATCCGCCTCTCTAGGTACGCTAGCTCGCCTTAGATTACGGGGCTTTGGTATAGCAATGGATGACTATGGCACAGGCTATTCATCTATGCAGCAATTATCACGTTGCCCATTTACAGAGATAAAGATTGATAAGGAGTTTGTGCGGGATGCCTATTTGAGCCAAAAAAAATTGGCCATCCTCACATCCGCAATAGCCATGAGCCAAAAATTAGGTCTAAAAACAGTAGCAGAAGGTGTGGAGAGTGAGCAGGACTGGGTTCAGTTAACTCAGTTAGGGTGTGAAATTGCCCAAGGATATTATATCAGTAAACCAGTTCCTATTGATCAAATACCAGCTTGGTATGCCAAATGGTGTGATAGTGAACTGCTGAATAACTAATGCTTAATATATCATTGTACGGCTAGATGAGGTTGACAAGAGTGAGAGAGCAGGTGTGATAATTAAGTAGAGTTAGTAACTAGTGGCACGAGTGACCATGGAATATTGATGAGTAGACTACTAGGTGTAACACTGTAATTTTCATTTAATAGTCAGTGGAGGCCGAGCAATACTGGGCCAAGGAGAAAAGAATGTCACTACCCGATTTCGATTCATTAAAAGCGATGGCTGAACGCAATGAGGGTGAACTTGAGGCACTCCTTAAATCAGAGATTGATATTATTTTACAAGGGCTTCCACCAGAGCAAAGACGTAGGTTATTAGGCTTACAGTTTCAAATAAATTGTCAAAAAGAACTCTCCCATAACCCGATGGATTGCTGTATACGATTGAGTAATATGCTATATCTGTATTATCGACGATTTAGATGGGCTTTAGAAGAGTTTAAGGAGGCTGGAACAGTCCCATCTAGCCTTGATACCAATCAAAAAAAAGGGAGTGTCGTACAGTTGCACTCTTCATTAGAACACGATATCAAGAAATAGTAGCTATTATGCTGTGTGTGATAATACGTTAGGTGATAAATATTTTATTGGCATCTCTCTGTATTTTTCTGTGACGATCTTATCGAAGCAGATAGCGCCAGTTTTTATTGACCTGCCAGATATTTATCATTATTGACGAAGCAATCTGTTCTGCGATTACTGAAATTATTTTGTCCGTAGCAATGTGATTCCTAGATACTCAGTTGTTGAACATTGAACGACATCGTTGTTTAAATAAACCATGCAAGTCATGATGTAATCACTGGTGGCGTTTCACTATCTACTGTAATAGACCGTTAGTACATTAGACATAGAGACACGGAGCATACGTTGGTGGCATAGCCAGCGCCCCACACAACAAGGAGATGTTGATGCAAAGCCCTGTAGTACCTGATAATGAGAGGCTCCGTTTGGATGCTTTGCGCCGTTTGGCGATTTTTGATAGCCCCGCAGAGGAGCGTTTTGATCGGATTACCAGAATGGCTCGCAACATGTTTGATGTGCCTATAGCGTTGATATCATTAGTTGACGAAAACAGGCAGTGGTTCAAATCATGTTGTGGGCTATCTGTTTTAGAGACGCCACGGGAGATTTCCTTCTGTGGGCACGCAATTCTTGGTGAAGAACTGTTTGTCGTCGAAGACGCAGCCCAAGATCCACGATTTTCTGACAATCCCTTAGTCACAGGAGAACCACACATACGCTTCTATGCAGGCCATCCACTAGAAGTGGGTAATGGCCTGAAACTCGGCACATTGTGCATCATAGACTCTAAACCCAGAGTGTTTAGCCCACGAGACCAAGCGTTGTTAGCCGACTTGGCATCCATGGTTGAGAGCGAGCTACGTGCGGTTCAAATGGCAACAATAGATGAGTTAACGGGGATAACTAACCGTAGAGGATTCATGTTGTTAGCTGAGAAAAGTTTGAAATATGCATTTCGTATAAAATCTCCAGCTACATTATTATTTTTAGATCTGAATCACTTCAAGATGATTAACGATAAGTTTGGTCATGATACTGGTGATGATGCCTTGCAACAAATGGCAGAGTTATTATGCCAAGTATTTAGAGATGCTGATATATTTGCTCGTCTTGGTGGGGATGAGTTTGTCGTTCTTTTGCCTAGCACTGATAGAGAACATTGGCAGAGAATTAAAGAAAGGCTGAATAATGTATTGAGTGATTTCAATAAGCATAGTGGTAAGCCATACCAACTTTCATGTTCCTTAGGAATTGTTACTTACGATGCCAGTATACCACCTGATTTAGATAAACTACTCCGGCAAGCAGATGAAGATATGTATGCACGCAAAGTACAGCGATGAGGGGGGCTACGAGCAATAATGGTTATTCAGTCATCGTCGGGGGGGGGGGATGCACACCATTTGGACGGGATGAGACGATCGTCTCTTTTTCCTGTTCGGTGAACTGTTATCCCTTGCGAACGTTACTCAGTGCCCATTAATTGCTCTGTGATTGGATTTCATTTTTAAAATCTGATACTTAACTAGCTATACTAGCCATTATCACTATACAGGGACGTGTAAAAAATGAGCTTGATTGGCTTGGTACTGGCGTTGATCGCCATCCTTGGCGGCAACATTATCGAGGGGGGGCACCCCAGTGCGCTACTCGATCTGCCCGCATTCCTTATCGTAATCGGTGGCACCATAGGTGCTGCGTTGACCCAGTTCCCATTCTCCGTCGTCGGTAAAACCGCCAAACGTTTCAAGTGGCTGCTGACCCCGCTTAAGCTCGACATGCATGAACAGGCCCAGTTACTGGAAACCCTTGCAGGTAATGCCCGCCGCAGCGGCATGCTGGCGCTGGAAGGGATGATCGACGAGATCAAGGATCCCTTCCTCAAGAAAGGGGTGCAGATGATGGTTGACGGTTACGAGAAAACCAAGATTCACGAGGTGCTGGAGAACGAGATTGAGTTCGAGCAGGAAGATCTCGAACAGACGGTCAAATTCTATGAAGCGATGGGTGGCTACTGCCCGACAATGGGGATCGTTGGTGCGGTATTTGGCCTCATCCACGCCATGGGTCTGCTAGATGCCCCCGACAAGCTGGGTGGTGCCATCGCGGTGGCCTTTATCGCCACCATCTATGGGGTATCCGCCGCTAACCTGATCTTCTTGCCGTTTGGCAACCGCTACAAAGGGTTTGCTCACCAGATCCGTCACTACAAAGAGATGACCCTGACTGGCATTCTCTGCATTGTGGATGGCGAGTCACAAGCACGCCTGCAAGTTACCCTTGAACCTTACCTGGGAGGTCACGGTGGCCAAAAAGAAAAAGGCTGAAGCGCCGGAGAACCATGAACGCTGGCTGGTCTCCTATGCCGACTTCATGACCCTGCTGTTTGCCCTGTTTGTGGTGCTCTACTCCTTTGCCATGGCCAAGCAGTCCGAGACCCGAGAGCTGATCCAGGGCTTTATCGAGTCTCTGGGTAAAATCGGCCTCATTTCCCCTCCTGCTGGCTCACCCTTGATGCAGGGGGGCACAGGTATTCTCGAACCGGAATCGAAAACTACCCCAAGTAGCCCGAAAAAAGAGACTGTACTGGAAAAAGATGCCCCCATGGCGGCATCGGATCCCTTCAACGAGACCATAGGTGCCTCGGAAAAACCGAGCGCTACCGAATCATGGCCCCACAAGACCAAGGAGCAGGAGTGGGTGCAGGTGACCAAGCAGAAGCTGGAGCAGCAACTCAAGGCTCAGATCGAATCGAAGGATCTGGAGGTCGAGCAACTCGGCAGTCAGTTGGTGATCCGCATCGGCGAGAAGGCGCTGTTCCCCGCCGATTCGGCATTCCTCCAACCCCAGTTCATCCCGCTGGTCAACAAGATCTCCGGCATTTTGGCCAACATCCCAGGACAGGTGGTGGTCACTGGTCATACCGATAACTCCCAGGCACCAGTGGAGCTCTATCGCAACAACTGGGAGCTCTCGGTGCTGCGGGCCTCCTCCATCGTACAAACCATGCTCAATAACCCCCAGTTGGATGCCAAACGTGTCATTGCACAGGGTGTTGCAGATACCCAACCCCGCTTTGCTAATGACACCACAGAGCATCGTCAGGCGAACCGCCGGGTCGATATCACGCTCTCTCAAGGCAAGGCAGCAGAAGAATCGCTGCAACTGCTCAAGCCCTAGCCATCCCACTCTCGAAACCAGAATGCTATGACAGAAGTAACCGTATGGAGATGGTATTCACCTGACAGTTGCCCACCAAAGGGAGTGGTCATACGGTTTCAAACCGGATAACAAAACGCCCCTACCGTGTTATCTGGAGTCACTATATGCTCACACAGTAGACTCCGCCGCCTCGTGTTCATCAAAAAGCTTAATAACGTCAACAACACACTACTCGGTGGCAGCCGTCAAATCAGAACTATGGGCCAACGGTTTGCTAAACAGATTGCTTGGTTGTAAAGGGAGTCCTTGATTACTCCCTCACCAGGCCAACTGATGGCGCATTAGGAGAAGTGTAGGAGCGGGCTGACCATGATGCTGGATGATGGAAAGGCTATCCCCTACAGCACGTTGAATCGGCTCTGGAATTGATACCAAAGAAAGGGCGCACGAAAGTAGCGTAAACAAGACACCTGTTTGAGATTTGTGTAAGGTGATAACTAGATCAGTACAATCTATATGGGAAACAACGGCACATGTAATAGATAGTATGATCAATATCGAAACCCATACTTGACAGCCCCGCCAATAATCATTCATGTCAGTTATTGATCGTTCGGCAATCCAAAAATGATCCGCTTGTTATTAATGAAAATGATTATCAATCAATGATTGATAATCCGGTATTCATTTGATACATTCATTCCACATCTTAACTGGAGGCATCTAAATGGGGTTTCTAACATTTGAGCAAGGAATCTGACCTATTCCGTAGTGAAGCTATATCTGCAATTCGTGAAACTAAATTTGGCACTGTCCTCTTGCATCAGCCTTGGGGCTATATAGTGGCATCTGGAATTTCAGTCTTAATTGTGCTGTTAATCGTCTCCTTCTCATACTTTGGAGTATATACAAAGAAAACGACTGCCAGAGGTCTGTTAATGCCTGAGCATGGCATTCTAAGACTAACTTCAAGTGCAGCTGGAATATTAACAAGGATAAATGTAGCTGATGAGAGCGAGGTAGAAAAAGGAGAAGCTCTTTTTGTTATCTCTGGTGAGCAGTTTAGTGGCAGTGAAGGAATACGGAAAAAGATATCTGAACAGTATAATAAACGTAAGATTCTTTTGGAGCAAAACAGAATAGCCTCAAACACAAGATTTCATGAGCAGGCTTCAATTACTGAGCGTCGAATGCGTGGTCTTGAATCCGAATTATTAAAACTAGATGAAGAGCTAGTTTTATTTAAAAAACGTATAGAACTCGCACAGGAAAGCATGAAGAGGCAAAAGCAGCTTTTTCATAATAAGGTGATCTCCATATCACAGCTACAGCTCGCAGAATCTGAACTACTAACTTTAAAAGGACAACAACACACACTAGAGCGAACTCACTCAAGTTTAACTAGGGAGCGGTTGGAGTTAATCTCGATTAGAGATGATCTAAAAACCAAAAACGTCATTGAGATAAACGCAATAGATGGTGAGATTGCATCTTTACAGCAAGAAATATCTGAAAACAATGTAAGGTACAGTCAGAGTATAAGAACACCTGTTAGAGGAATTGTCACAGGCGTAACATCTCAGATTGGACAATTTGTAACGGCAGGGACGATATTAGCAAGTATCATACCTAGTAATGCGAAGTTATATGCTCACATTTACATTAGTTCAGACCAGCTCGGTTTTATAAAAAAGGGACAATCGGTAAAATTACGATACTCATCATATCCATATCAAAAATTTGGAATGGGTAATGGTACTGTTATTGACATATCAAGTGTGCCATATGCGGTGCAGGAATTGCCATTACACGTAGCAAATACAATTCAAAGTAGTAATGCTAAAGATGTGGTTTATCGGGTCGTTGTTGCTTTGGATGAGCAATTTATAAATGTGTATGGGAGGAAAGAAACCCTAAAAACAGGGATGTATCTAGAAGCTGACATCCATCAAGATACAAGAAGAATATATGAGTGGGTTATGGAGCCTATTTATAGTATCAAAGGGAAAATATCCTGATTTGGCTTGTATTTAATTTTTTTGATTGGGAGTATATAAATGTGTTGGGGGTTCATAATAGAAGCAATGGCTTTTATTATTGCAATGATATTGCCTGCAATTATATTTTACGGAATTAACTATCTATACTTACGTTACGTAAAAAAGGATATGAAACGAAAAAGAAGCACTCTTTCATTTATTCTTTTTATAGTTGTCCTGATTCCCTTTGCTAACAAGACACACAAGATTGTTTTGGATGTGTTGTCGTTAGCTTTATGCAAAGTTTACTAAGTAATGAAATCTTGGTGCAATAATGCCCACAAAAATAATATCAAAACCATTAACTTTATAATTATCTTTGCTTGAGCTAAAGATCCAAACTGTGATTTTTACTTTCTATCTATTTATACATTAATCGCACGATGAATGGGGGGGGCAGAAGGTACTATCTAATTTAAACATGTATGTTTTATATTTTTAACTTTACTTAAATAATATATTTTGAGGTTTTAGATGAGAGAATTGTCGATTGAAGATCTTGAGTTAGTTAGCGGCGCCATAGGCCCTGCTGGAGCTGCGGTTGGAGGTATTGCTGGCGGTGCTGGATATATAGGTTATGCCGTAGCTACTGGCGAAGGAGACTTGGCTGGTTTTGCCGGAGCTGTAGGAGGTGGGGCCGCAATGGGATTTCTTGGCCCCGCTGGAGGTGGTCTAGCTTTTGGTGCTGAGACTGTACTTGCTACTCAAGTTGGTTTTTATGGTGGTATGGCAACTGGCTATATAGAAGATGCTTTTAACTGGGCTGGCGGTGATTACGCTGGCCAAAATTATCAAAAGTAATTGTTTGGCTGCTGGTGAGTCAATGACTCACCAGCAAATAAAGGGTTTTATCATGAAAATTAACTTCTGCATGACTAAAAAAGAATTCATTGATGTGTATCAAGAACGAAAACCAGTTCTTTTTAAAAAAGTCTTAAATAGTGATGGGTTCAGTTGGGACGATGCAAATGGAATTTATAACCGCAGTGATGTTTCATCCAAGGATTTTAAATTAGCATACAAAGGTATAAGGCCTAAGAGCGACTATGTCGAAACTTATTCAGACATAGGTGTATTGCGACATAGACTCATAAAACCAGCTGTATATGACTACCTGCGGAAAGGAGGAACTCTAATTGCAAATAGGATAATCAATGAGCCAATTGTGAGCATGCTTGCAAGACAGATTGGTGAGTATACTGATCGAGAAGTTGTCAGTAGTGCCTATGTTGCGTTTGGAGAGCAAAGTTCATTTAGAGCACATTGGGATACTCGTGATGTCTTTGCAGTACAACTCATTGGAAGAAAGAGATGGGAAATTTTCGAACCATCTCTTGAAATGCCTTTATATATGCAACAAAGCAAAGACTATGAACACGTATATCCATGTCCAGAAAAACCATGTATGGATTTGATACTTGAGCCTGGTGATATACTTTACATACCGAGAGGGTGGTGGCACAACCCATTGCCACTTGGTGAACCAACGTTTCATCTCGCATTTGGAACATTTCCAACATATGCAATGCAATATCTAGAATGGGCGATGAAGTTAATGCCTAACTACCTTAGTGCAAGAAAGTCACTAATAAAATGGGATGATGATGAACAAACTATTAAACAAATGGGGGAGGACTTTATCAAACTCATAGATAATAAAGACTTGTACGATCAATTTATCATGGAGCACATGAATAGAGTTAGGATCGATTCTCCTTTAGCCATGGAAATCTTCGGGAATAATGAAGGGGTATCTATACCACGAGATTTCTCTCTACACTTGAATACCTCTATTATATACCATAAAGATAGTGAGTTTATTATATCAAATGGTACCAAATTAAACCTGGATACATCGGGAGGAAAGATAATTAAATGCATAATGGATAACCCAGGGATTAGCATTGCTACATTGTGTAAAATGCACCCAGACTTATCAGCTAATAAAATAGACGACCTTATAAACGATTTATGTCGCGAAGATGTTATATCTTACTATAAAAAATGAAAACAGTTCTTCAAACAGAAAAGCACGAGTGCGGCCTAGCATGTTTAGCCATGATAGCAATATATCATGGCCTTCAAACAGACTTGAATTCATTGCGCAGGCGATTTTCTATTTCATCTAGAGGTACTGACTTATCTAAATTAATTTCATATGCTCAAGCAATGAATTTTTCTAGCCGTCCGTTGAGGCTAGAGTTAGAAGAGTTAAACAAACTTAAGGTTCCATGTATCCTACATTGGAACATGAATCACTTTGTCATTTTAGAAAAGGTTGTTGCTAAAAATTTATATATAATCGATCCCGCGCTAGGACGCCGCCGCTTATCCATTTCTGAGGCATCATCTAGCTTTACTGGCGTTGCGTTAGAATTGATGCCTAACCAGAAGTTTGAGCCTCAAGAAATATCTCAGAAGATTAAGTTATCTAGCTTAATCGGTCGTTCTGTCGGCTTGAAACGGTCATTGCTGAACATTTTAGCATTGACGTTCTCATTGGAGATAATATCACTACTAACTCCACAAGTAACACAGTGGATAGTTGATGGGGCTCTTGTCTCATCAGATCATAGTCTTTTACAGTTAGTTGTAATTGGTGGCTGCATACTAACAACAATAGATTTGGTATTTCGAGTAGCTAAAGGTTGGATGGCTTTAAATCTTAACCAGCAATTAATATTGCAGTGGTCTACTAATCTATTAGGCCATTTGGTTAAACTTCCTTGGAGATATTTTGAGAGTCGGCATCTTGGCGATATAGTATCTAGATTCCAATCATTATCATCTATCAGAAATGTGATCGCTAATGGAGCAATCACTGCTGTTCTTGATGGCATTGTAATGATTATTACACTAGGGATGATGATCCTCTATAGCCCACTACTAGCACTGGTTGTGATTACAGCGCTATTTTCATATATATTAATGAGAGCAATGTTTTACTCACCTCTTCGAAGTGCATCAGAAGAGAGAATTGTATTATCAGCTAAAGAACAATCATTCTTTCTAGAAACCATAAGGGCGATTCTTCCACTTAAATTATCCAATGCAACATCCCTGCGTGTGGCAAATTGGCAAAATCTATTGGTTGATGTTCAGAATAGAGATATTAAAACTCAGAAGATACTGCTAATGTTTTCTAGTTTGAATACATTTATCTTTGGTGTTGAGGGTATGGCTATTTTATATATAGGAGGTTCGAACGTAATAAATAGTGAGCTGTCATTAGGCATGTTACTTGCGTTTATTGCTTACAAAAGCCAGTTTACATCTAGGGCTAGCAGGTTAGTCGATTTATTTTATGAAGTTAAAATGCTCTCATTGCATGCAGAACGTCTTGCTGATATTGCTCTAGAGGCGCCTGAAGTTGACCTCGATGGCGAGGTATGTACAGACAATGTTGTACCGACCATCGAGGTTCGAAACGTCTCATTTAGATACTCTGATGCAGACCCGTGGATTTTTAGGGATGTATCCTGCATCATCGAATCTGGTAAATCAGTAGTTATTACAGGGGAATCTGGTTGTGGTAAAAGCACCTTATTAAAATTGTTGTTAGGATTATTATCCCCATCAGAGGGAGAGATTTTAATTGGTGGAGTGCCTATTCGACAATTAGGATGCAGAGCTGTGAGAAACTTGTCAGGTACGGTGATGCAAGATGATTGTTTATTATCAGGTACGATTGGTGAAAACATATGCTCATTCTCTCATGAGCATAACCAACTCAGAGTTGAGCAGGCCGCAAAGATGGCCTGTATACACGACGCGATAGTTAGTATGCCTATGGGGTATCAGACAGTCATATCAGAAATGGGTGCAGGGTTTTCTGGAGGTCAAAGGCAAAGAATATATTTGGCAAGAGCGCTCTATAAAGCTCCCAAAATGTTGTTCCTAGATGAAGCTACCAGTAATTTAGATATGGAGAATGAATTTGACGTTTTGAATGCAGTCTTAAAGTATCCTTGCACAAAAATCATGATATCTCATCGAAAGGATGCGGTTAGATTAGTTGACTACAACCTGCATGTTGAAGGCGGTAAGGTTCATAGAATCTAGGGAGAATATCAAGTCCCAAGTGATAGCGACACTTGGGACTTTCTGGCTGACAGAGGTGTTGTTTCCCAAATCGACCATTAAGCTGCAACTGCTCCAGCCTCTAGTGGCAGCTACACTCGAGGCTTTCTGACCGGTAGGCCAAGGATATTCAGCTTGTTTATGGCGCTTACATACGCCATGACCTCTACGACTTGGCTGTTGTAGTTACGCAGACTGATTTTTCCCGCCAGCAAATGCTTGCACCGATGCATTGCAGTCTCTGCCAGTGAGTGACAGTGATACCCCGATATCTTCTTCCTGTGCGCCAGCCCTTCCTTGCACATCACCAGCAAGGCCTCATTTCTTGGTTTTTTTCAGAGTCCAACGTTCTTGCGAGGCGGGATACAGGCTGTCGCCACTTTATTCGGGATAAGCTGATGGATGGTCTTGCTGTCGTAGGCGCTATCAGCATAAACACGTCCCAGCTTGCGCCGCAGTGGGTTGAGCAAGGTAGCCAACACCTCTGCATCATGGACATTTTCCAAAGACACCTCCGCCCCACGATATCGTGAGTCACCAGGTCTACCGCCAGATGCAACTTGCGCCAGGCTCGCCGTTTCTCGGCACCGTGTCTTCTGACCTTCCATTCGCCTTCACCAAACACCTTCAGCCCGGTTGGGTCGAATAGCCCTTCCTTGTGAGTGCTCGAATGAGAGTCTATGTCATTATTTAGTGAGTTGGTAAAGGTGATTGTTTGCTCAAACTGTGTAATCTAGATGAGTGGTAGGGTATTGGATATCACGTCGTTAAGCTTAATATTCAAAGGTAGACTAAACGGAAAATTATTTGAATCCGATTTGGTAGCTTTGTGGAGGACGAGGATATGATTAGACTATGTGCCGTAGCCCTATTTCTGACTCTAATGGCGCCATCATCTCATGCTCTCACCATTGCTATGGTTTTGTGGCGTGGCGAAACAGCAGCAGAAACAGCATTTCGGGCCGAGTTGAACCGTCTTGGCTACCATCCTAAGATTATAGTTTTTGATGCAAATCAAAACCGAGCAGTTCTTGCTCATATGTTACGCAAGGAAGTTGTACCAAGATTGGATGAGTTCGACTACATCTACACTTTTGGAACTACCGCAACAGCAATGGCAAAGAAGACAATTTATGGCCGCAAACCTTTGGTATTTACTGCTGTCTATGACCCCATTGGTGCTAGTATTTTGTCTGCGGATAAAAATATGAATAGTATGATAGCAGGTACTAGTCATATGGTGCCTATAGCAATGCAGTTGGCCAATGCAAGTAAATATCTATCGACGAAGAAACATATTTTAATTCCATTCAATCCCAGAGAGAAAAATACTCGTTTCATCACTGACATGATAAAGGATGAGGCTGCACGTTACAGTTGGGAGGTCTTTACCTGGCGCATTGCACCGCTTCCTAAAAGGCTCGATAGTGAGCTAAAGCGCCTAAGACAGGATGCTAAGAATGATATCGTTTTTTTGCCATCAGATAGCTATCTACTTTCAGTTGCTCCTCGCTTATTGAATGCGTTAAATGAAGAAGGTATTCCAACAATTTGTAGTGTTGAGTTATTTGTAAAATATGGATGCTCAGTTAGCACCATTAGCAGTTATGATTCTCAGGGGAAGCTGGCAGCAAAAATCATTGATAGCAATCAGAGAGGGATTTTGTTGAAGGATATTCCTCTCCAGATAGATAATGCACCGAGGTTGGTGGTCGGGGAGCGTATGACTCTCCCACAAGCGGTAGATGAATGATATTGTATTAATGTACAGATCTGACACTACCCCAAACCAAAATGCTCAATAACGTCAGCAAAGCTGCACGTTAATCAGCGATAGCGGTCTGCCTTTACGGAATCATCAAACCTATGCAACCAATGGCTGGTTCGACAGGTTGCTTGGTTGCAAAGGGAGCATCGATTAGTCCCACCCAGGCGAGCTCATTGCCCTTTAGAGAATGTGCTGGGGCAGGCAGACCAACAGGGAGGGTCATGCAAGCAGAACCCCTTACAGCATGTTGAATAGGCTCTGGGATTGATGCCAAAGGCAGTGTGCAAAAAAAAGTAGCGTAAATATAAGATATTTGTGTCCAGTTATAACTGGAACTGTAAAAACAATGAAGATGATCGAATCAATTACCCTCTGGAGGTTTAGGCACTTTATCAAGTTGCAATTCATCATCGGTTTCATATTTTTGTAAAAGAGACCGCAGAAGACGGTTCTCCATCTTCAGTGCGGCAATATCGTCTTCTAACTTACTTATTTTAGATTTTGCACATCTTACATAACCTACTTTACTAGGTAGGTTATCTTTTACATGTTGAGCTTCTGCTTCATTTCGTGTGTGGTAGGCAGATACCCAACGATACTCGGCGTTCCTTAATTCAGCAGATGCTTCATTAACATTAAGAGTGGATGTGCTGACACCAAGAAGTCTTGCTAATTCCTTACGCTTTACACCTTTGAATGCTTTAGGGCCCGCTGTCTGTATCCAGTTATAAAAATCAAGCTTAGCGTCACGTTCTGCAATCCATATACGAATGTTATTTGCTATATCTTTTGCTCGTGAAATATTTGATTTAGCCATTCTCATCGCCCCTGAGAATTGATCGTCTCTTGGCTAACAGGTAAAGCTCTGTTCAGTTCAGCTTCGCTCATTCCACGATCCGTTGCATTCTTCTGCCATAAGACAAAGCGATGTAACAAAGCGTTATTTTCACGCTCTAGTCGACGTATTTTACTTTCCAATTCCTCGATACGTTTTGCTGCATGACTTAGTGAGCTTGGCTTTTTAGCCGATGCAGAAATGCCAGTTCTCAGTTCGAGCTTTCGCTCTTGTATTCGGTTAGTTATTCGTGGGAAATTTCGAATTGCTCTGTCTGATGGTGCGTCACCATATTTTGACTTTAGCCTATTAAGTAGCTTAGGTGTTGAGAGAGTTCCTTGTTCTATACTCCAAGTGTCAATCAAATGGAGTAAGTAATCTATGTGTTCTTCTTTCAACCTCATTCTTCATCCTCACTATAATCTGATAGAAATTCATTGAACTTTATTTCAGCTAGGATATTTTTTTTGCTTTCTATGGCCTCAAGCTTTGGTAGCATTCGTGATAAACCAAGGTGCCTAATTGCTTCTGTATGTTTTATTGTTGTTAACTTATTACCGTTCTCAATTTGTTTTGCTAGTTCTTGAGCTTGATATATTAACCCTGATTTTGGGGCTTGCTCGTAAGCCAGCATAACAAGTGCACCATCTTCGAGCGGCGAATCATCTCCTAATATTTTTACCAATCCATCTATGATCTCATGACGAATCTGCAAGCGTTTCAGTCCGAATGAATCGCATTCAGATGCAGCTAAGGCTATTTTATCGCTGACCTCGTTGAGTTCCTCTATCAGTCTTTTAAGCGTTCTCTTATCTCCCTTACAGTGAAGGTTTTCAGGGCACTCAATGCAGTTACATGTTCTAATACAGGGTGATTCACAGTAATTGTGTGTACACATACCTAGCGGTGTTTTAAAAGTAAATCCACCCGTACCCTGAGCTACTAATTCAAATTTGAGACCAAGGTTTTTCCGTGTCATAGGTATCTGGTGGTTAATTCGATCAAGACGCTGTTGTGGTGTTAGCTCCACTTCTTCAAAGTTGCCACCAGTGGATACCATTATTCTTTTTTGTTCAGCTGTTCGATGGTCATACACAGACCCCATTTCTTGACGATGGCTCCACCAGTTTAATTGAAACTCACCCATCCCACCTAATCTTGCCGCAGTGTTGACCATATGTCGGTAAGCATGTGTATTATAGTCATCTGGATTTAAGTTGAGATGCTCATAACCTATTCGTTCAAAAAAACTACGTACATATATATTTGCTCCTGAAGACGCACTTTTTACTTCTTTGGAGCGCAACCAATCTCTAAAATGGGATTTGTTAATTTTTATCGCACAATTCTCTACGGTATCTCTACTCTGATGGGTTTGATGCTTGAGCATTACCATTAATGCTTCAGAGTAACGAACTTTGTTTTGTTCAGAATAAATTGGAAAGTCTGCTGGAATCCACCCACTTCTTAGTGCATGTTGGTATGCGGATGGATTATATTCTGGACACTGTTCATCCCAAGACTTAAATACTTGTCGGGCAGGTTCTGTGACATGCTTAATGCGTTCAATAGCCTCAATGATGGCATGTTCAAACTCGCCATTTACTGTCGATGGGACTAATTTCCAGTGATCCATATCAGTTTTTTTGCATACCAAGTAATACCATAAACTACGGTGTCATCTACTTTTGCTGTCACAAGGCAATTAACTGAAAGTTGTTCGAATAGATCTTGAGAACGAGCTGGAACCATCATTAAGATCGTTAGAGAAGATGATACTATGACGTTTTTGAAATCATTGTCCAATTCAGAGGGATTTTCACCATGTGATAACCAAGGTTGATTACGAAAGTACTCTGCTACTGCCATTACTGCTTCGTAATCAGGAAGCTTATAGCTTTTTTCATCTATTAGTTTTTCCTTGTAGCTATCACTCGACATCTTGTTGCGTACTTTTACTCTTGGATTTATCCATTGTAGAACACTCTGGGATTTAATAATTCCTAGTGATCCAAAGCACTCTACAATAGGTTTTAGATTTTCAAAAAGAGAACTCATGTTCTTCTGTAACGTATTATTGAGATCAATTAATGATATGCTTGTGAAGTCAGCTTCGTTATTCAATGAACGCTCTCTGAGAACATGTTCAAGTGCAAGGTAATCTGAAAGTATAGAATTAACCGCAGCTCTTGAAATACCACCTTTCATGATGTGCATATGTAATATAAGAGACTGAATTAGTTCTCGTGATTCTTTGGAGATAAGATACACATCGTCAGGATTTAGGCTTTTGATAACATCTTTAAATTCATGCTTAATGAATCGACCCGCGCCGTGCCACCGACTTTCGTTCCATACCCATGATTTGGAGGCATCAAATGGGCAAGTTATTGGTTCAGACATCATCCTACGATAGTGTGAGATGAGTCTCTCTATTGCTTGTCGTCCTTCAAGTTGTTCCCTATTAACATAGGCTATAATATTCATTCTATTTTTCCTCTTCATACTGTATTCCCTTAACTTCAGGGAGTTCACTTAGCATTTTAAGGCGTACTTGATCTGCCATGAATTTGCGCTCTAAAACAGCTATCTGAATAGTTCGCCAATTTTCAACTCCCCGAAAGTCACCAAATTCGCATGCCTCTTTAATTCTATCCTCCACATAATTGAGTACGGCTTTGTGATTTCCAAATGGACTTGGGATAAACAGTTCGCATTCATAACACGCTATAGGGTAATCCTCGGTACAAAAGACTTCTTTACCACATAGACCTACATCATGGGACTTATGCTTTGTGTAGAGTTTTATTACCTTTTCAGTGTCAATAGAGATCACTTGGTTTTTATCGAATCGTTTAGCTAAAGCCGAAAGAGTGGTCTCTAGATGTTCGCCAATTTTGATAGCCAAAACGGGTAGCGCATTAACGTAAGCCATGGCAGCCTTGTAACTAGCATGGTCTAGAGAGTTTGCTACCTCTGCAATAGATGCTCCAGACATTGCTTGCTTAGTTGCGTAAGTGTGTCGTAATCGTCTTGCTGTGAGATGAAGTATCTTACCTGTACGTTCAGATGTAATGGAGAATATGGAACTATCTTCAAATGCTGCGTTTAGCAATTGTCTGACGTAGGTGGAAGAGTGTAGGACTTTGCTGTTAAGTGACATGTCACAGCCTAGTTTTTCGAGCTCAGTACTGACAAGCTTGGTAGGTCTATCAATGCAGAAGAGAGGCACAAGTCTTTTTTGTTCAGGGGTGATTTTTCCTAATATTTTTTCAGCGGACATTATAGAAATGTTTGCAACAGCAGCGATATCTTTGTCAAAATCTAGCTCCCAAGATAAAGGGACTTCATTGAATTCCGCGCGAAACGTCTGATATTTTTGTTTCGCAACAGGGCAGTTATATAGTATGACTTTCCTAGTTGTTCCATCTAAGTTTATAGTGCCAGGCTGAAAGTCACAGATCTTTGAGCTTGCTAATTGCTCTGGTCGCTTGCCAGTAATAAAAACAAGTTTTAATATTAAATACGTTTTTGCGCATATCTTCCCAGTATAATGGGCTCGTACTAGTTGGTAGATAAACTGCTTGCGTTCGTACTCTGTTAACGCGCGTGTATCCTCATTCTTTTCATGTTGAAATCTATTTCCTCTATCGCCTATAACTAACTGTGACAAATAATCACCTAATCCTGATTCAAATGCCCATCCATAACCCTCTGATAAACAGCATTCAAGGATGACCTTTACGTCTGATTTAATCGACTTTGGTTCGCTTGACGAGTAAAATCTTAGAAGTGTATCGATGGAAATACCTTTATTAATGTCAGTAAACTTTATTAGAAATTGTTTAAAGCGAGAGGATGATGCTCTTAGTGTTGCTATGGATAATAAATTTGCACGTTTGGCAAAAGCTCGTCTAAGAGCTTCTTCCTGTTTTTGGGGTAGTAATCCAGATAACCACCCAACATTAAATGATGATTTTGCATCTAACTGCCAGTGAGACGTGTAAATATCAAACTCAAATCCATCCTTGGACGTATAGATTTCTCGATCTCTTGAGGGTGGTATGGTAATATGCTCCCGATTTCTATTCACCATGTTATCCCTCATTCAGCAATGAAATAATATTTGACACTTCTTGCTCATACTCATCCTGCTGTTTTATCTGACGTTCGAAAAGCTCTTCTTTGATAAACTTACGTGCATAGAGGCGTACGGTTGGTGAATTTTCACTTGCCCATCCAAATTGGAGCAAGAGAAGCTCTACAAAATCTTTCCACTCCTTTCCTTTCTTTTTCATGCGAACACAATACTTCCATGTTGCAGTATGCCTAAGTACGTGGGGTGTTAAATCAATCGAGGTGACGTTACGCATAGCCTCTGTAACACTATTAATACTGTGTAATGGTTTTCCCTGATTACTGTTACTGTGGCTAACAAAAATGTAATCTGTTTTTTGTCCATTTGGTGTTTTTGCCTTTATCTCTGTGATGTAGTAGTCCAGAGCTTTAAATGCCGTATCACTGATGGCAACTTCACGTTGAACAGTCTTGGGAAGTCTTTGCTTCTTGCGAGGATCGTCGAGTGAACCAGATCGTTGAACTATACGCAAGCCATGTTGTTTGCTCTTGCTACGAATTACATCAGTAATCTTTAAATTCAGTAGCTCGCCACTTCTCATGCCGGAATCAAGTAAAATTAAAATAATCGTGAAATTACGAATTCGTGTTGCCTCACCATCCCATGGGTTTTCAGGTGAAAGTGGGTTTGCAACGTTTAGAATTCGCTTAATCTCGGCATTTCCAAGAGACTTTGATGCACCGAAATTATCCTTAGGTACTACTACTTTTTGGTTCCCTAAGTAGGTTTTAAATTCATAACCAACGGTGCGAATCTGTTCTCTTGTTATGCTTTTACTATGGTAGTCAGAAAGAATGTTTGATAACCACTCAACGTACTTCCCAATGTACTTGATTTTGTCGTTGAAATTGGCAGATGTGACCTGTCGTGGTATAGCATCAAATTTTTTCCAGATATTTCGAGTCAGACTCGCTTTTACATGCATTTCACTTGTATTTGTATATACGCTGGAAATGAGTTTTGGTAGTTCGTCTGCACGTAACTTCAAAATTGAGGTCAATGAGTCAATATCATTAATGTTGAAGGCTTTACCACTGGATATTTTGTCTATGAGATTGATACCTCTAAGCTCAGCCCACATGAAGAGTGATTGAAGTGCTTGTAGATGCTTTTCAATCGTACCTAGACGAAGGTGGCGTGCGCGGAGAGAGTTTGTGACATATAGCGTAGACCAGTAGTCGGGCACTCCTGACTCACTATCAAGCAGAAGCATATTTCTCTGGCCAGATGGTTCTATGTATAGTCTCGTTACTAGCACATATCTTCCTCAAAGCTCTCAGCTTAAAGAAATGCTAGTAGCTGACCAAAAAAAAGCAAGCCAACTTTCCTATAAGGAAGTGCTTGCTTTCCATACGTACAAAGACTTGTGAGGCATTTTTGGCGAATAAACTTCCTAAAATGTCTCAGTGTCGGAATGGTGGAGCTGGGGGGATTTGAACCCCCGTCCAAAATTACTACATCCTTGGCACTACATGCTTAGTCACTCTTTACATTCGCCAACCCGCTGCGGAGAGACACGCCACGAATTGACTAGCTCGATTGGTTTTAATGCTTCCGCCCCGAGCAGGACTTCCACACGATCCTGTGAAGGATGACCTTCCGATTCCCTAGGACACAGGCAAGCTAGGGTAGAAGGGCTCTATGCAGGTTATTAAGCTGCTAGTGCGTAGTTTTCGTCGTTTGCGACTATTTTTTTGCGGTTTATTAACGAGGCCTACCGCACCTCGGCATGCACCTTGGGTTTCGTGAATCTTGTCGAATCCAGAATCAGCCCCAAGTTGTTAATTGAGATTGTACGCAAAAATGCTGTCATAGCAAGGCGTTGATACCCATTCCCTCTGGCAGCCAGTCTGTTTGCCGATTTATTGTACGCAGCTGAGCCTGAAGAGCCAGCTGCGCCGGGGGAAGGTGAACTGGCGCCCAGATCCTGCCAGTAGCGGGTTAGCCGCGATGCTTGTTCTTCATGATGCGGGCTTTTTCCCGATCCCACTCGCGGGCCTTGGTATCTTCGCGCTTGTCGTGCTCTTTCTTGCCCTTCACCAGGCCGATCTCGACCTTGACCCAGCACTGTTTCCAGTAGAGGGCGAGGGGCACTATGGTGTAGCCCTGACGGGCGATCAGGCTTTCGAGCTTGTCGAGTTCACGACGGCTCAGCAGCAGTTTGCGGGTGCGGGTCGGGTCACATACCACATGGCTGGAGGCCGCTTGCAGTGGCAGGAAGCTGGAGCCGAACAGATAGGCCTCGCCATCGCGGAAGATGACATAAGCTTCGCTGATGTTGGCCTTGCCCGCCCGCAGGGATTTGACTTCCCACCCTTGCAGGGACAGACCCGCTTCGATCTTCTCTTCGATGAAGTATTCGTGGCGCGCGGTTCTGTTGAGTGCAATGGTGCTGGACCCGGCTTTGTTTTTACTGTTTTTTTTGCTCATGACGGGCGATTTCCGGCAATGACTAGGAGGCTCGTATTATACGTAGGCAGGGGCGGCTGTAAAACGCGCAGCAGGTCAAGTGGTGGCTTTATGAGCGGTTTGGCTGAGGTTTTACCTCCACAACCCCAAACATGGTGATAAAATCGCGCCGATTGGATGAGGAAAAGCCATGCCCCGAATTACGCGCAGTGCCCTGGTGATGTTCAGTGCAGAACAGATGTTCAAGTTGGTTAACGATGTGGATGCCTATCCGCAGTTTTTGCCCGGCTGTGTTGGCAGCCGTGTCCACGAGGCTGGCGATGACTACATGATGGCGTCGGTCGATGTGGCCAAGGCGGGGATTGCCAAGACCTTCACTACCCGAAATCAGCTGGATGTGAACCGCCAGATCAGGATGGAGCTGGTGGATGGCCCCTTCCGCAAGCTGGCGGGCTGGTGGACCTTTACCCCGCTCGATGTCGACGCCTGCAAGGTGGAGTTTGATCTCGATTTCGAATTCACCTCCAAGCTGATCGAGGTGGCCTTTGGTCAGGTGTTCCGTGATCTGGTGAGCTCCATGGTCTCCGCCTTCTCCAACCGGGCGAAGGAGGTCTACGGTGTCTGACCAGCTCAATATCGAGGTTGTCTATGCCTTGCCGCAGCAGCAGACGGTGATTGCCCTGCGGGTGGCGCCCGAGACCTGCGTGCAGGCGGCCATCGAGCAGTCCGGCATCGTACAAAAACACCCCGAGATCGATCTGGCGGTCAACAAGTTCGGTATCTACAGCCGCCCGGTGAAAGGGAGCGAGCCGCTGCACGACGGCGATCGTATCGAGATCTACCGCCCGCTCATCGCCGATCCCCGCGAGATGCGCAAAAAGCGGGCCGAGAAGGCCAAAGAGGAGGGGAGAGCCGATAGCGTGACCGGTGGTCGCCCCGATGTGCATCGCAAGCACCGCGAGTAGCTCTCGGGTCTTTCTTGCAGAAAAAAGGCGCCGTGGCGCCTTTTTTTGATCCCGTTAGCCGGTGAGCTGGCCGAGGGGATATCAAGAGAGGGCTGCTTCTGCCACACCCAGCCGGGCGCGCGCCCAGGCGGCCAGCAGCTCGACCCCACTTTGCATCACCCGCTCATCGAAATCGAATTCGTTGTGATGGTGCGGTGCCGCCAGATCGGCCCCCAGAATGAGGTAAGCCGCTTCGCCCCCCTGCTTTTGCACCCGCTCCATCAGAAAACCGGCGTCTTCACTGGCGCCAAAGCGGCGAGTCTGGATGGTGGCGAGCCCCTGCTTGCGGGCCAGCGCCGCCAGCTCGGCCTGCAGTGCCGGGCTGTTGTCGAGGGCAATGGCCTCACCCTGCTTGATGATGCGGTAGGTGACACCGTGGGCGAGGGCAGTCCCTTCGACGATGCGCTGTACCTGACTGAACATGTAGTCGTTGAGCGTGCTATCGGCGCCGCGGGTTTCACCGCGCAGCTCGGCATGATCGGGGATGACGTTGCGGCCGCTGCCAGCGTGAAGCTGGCCGACGTTGATGCGGGTCATGCCGTCGCGGTGGCGGGGAATGCCGAGCATGGCGGTGGTGGCCATGCAGGCGGCGGCCAGCGCATTGCTGCCTGCGTTGGGTTCGAGTCCCGCATGGGCGGCGGTGCCCATAAAATGGACGTCGAACTTGGTGGAGCAGAGAAACTCGGTGGGGTTGATCACCAGCTCGCCGCTGCCAGCGTGAATACCGATATGGAGCGAGAGCAGGGCATCCACGTCATCGAGTGCCCCCCCGGCGGCCAGCGCCTTGCCACCGCGGCACCCCTCTTCGGCGGGCTGGAAGAAGAGCTTGATGCGGCCGCACAGCTGCTCCTTCATCGCCATCAGGCTGCTGGCCAGCCCCATGCCGATGGCGGTGTGGCCATCGTGGGCGCAGGCGTGCATCCACCCCTTGTTGTGGGAGGCAAAACCCTCCTGCTGCGGCTGGTGCTGTTCGGCATCGGACTCTTCCACCTCCACCGCGTCGATATCGAAGCGAAAGGCCAGGGTCGGGCCGGGACGGCCGGTATCCAGCTCCCCCATCAGCCCGGTGACATCGCCGATCCGCTCCAGCCAGTCGGGATGGGCTCCCTGACGGCGGGCACGAGCCTTCTCGGCCGCCACATCCACATCACGCCCCATCATCAGATTGCTGGCCAGCAGTTTGTCGCCGAGCACAATGCGATAACCGAGCTCGCTCAGGTGGTGGGCAATCAGGCTGGTGGTGCGAAACTCTTTCCAGGCGGCTTCCGGCAGGCGGTGCAGGTCGCGGCGCCACAGGATCAGGTGCTCAAGGGTCATCTTGGCTTCCTTGGTGATTCGATTTGTCGGCTATTGTGCCTTTTTTCCCGGCTGACCACACGGGGGCTGCAGCTGGTCGGGGGAGCTGTGAGTGCAAGTGGTGGCTGTTCGGGCCGTGAATAGTGGTGAGCGCCCATAAAAAACGCCTCCACAAGGGAGGCGTTGTCGATAGCTGGTTATCAGGCCGCGTGATGGTAAGCGGAGGCTTCAAACAGCTTCTTGTTGGCCACCAGATCGATGGGGTCAAAATCATCGACGTTGATGGTGCGCAGGCGACTTACCTCGGCGCGGTGCAGCAGCTCGGCTTCGCTCT
This sequence comes from Aeromonas sp. FDAARGOS 1411, assembly GCF_019047125.1. Classification (NCBI taxonomy): domain Bacteria; kingdom Pseudomonadati; phylum Pseudomonadota; class Gammaproteobacteria; order Aeromonadales; family Aeromonadaceae; genus Aeromonas; species Aeromonas sp. FDAARGOS 1411. Next base: position 512,132 of record NZ_CP077214.1, read on the forward strand.
GGGTCAGTACGCCAGCGGCCAGACCCATGTCGGCCACCTTGTCCAGCGCCATGAAGGGACGCTTGATACCATCGCTCTTGCAGACTTTCTCGAACAGCGGCTCGGCGGCCAGCACGTCATCGAGCGCTTGCTCCAGCAGACCGAAGGGGTTGCCCTCTTCGCGAGTCAGGTATTGGCCCTTGGCCAGGCGGCTGCGGGTCTCGCTCGGGGTTTGCAGCAGACGGGCCACTTGCTGGTCCAGCTTGTCGCACGGACGGTTCAGGTCACGACCCAGCGGCAATACCACGGCGCGCAGGGCAAGGCCAATCCAGCGGTTCGGGAAGTTGCGCAGCAGCTCGTCGATCGCTTCTTGTGCTTTGAACATGGCATCTTGCAGTGCCCAGTGCAGCAGCGGCAGGTCGGCCTGCTGGCGTCCCTCGTCCTGATAGCGTTTGAGGGCGCTGGAGGCCAGATAAAGCTGGCTCAATACGTCGCCAAGGCGGGCGGAGACCCGCTCCTTGCGCTTGAGCTCGCCACCCAGGGTGCCCATCGCCATGTCTGACAGGAACGCCAGGTTGGCCGAGAGGCGGGAGAGCTGCTGGTAGTAGCCCTTGGTCTGATCCTTGTAAGGGGCCGCGGCAAAGCGGGCGCCGGTGATACCGAGCCAGAAGCTGCGTACCAGGTTGCTGATGGCAAAGCCGACGTGGCTGAATACCGCCTTGTCGAAATCTTTCAGCGCCTGCTCCTTGTCGGGATGGCTGGCGGCCAGCATCTCCGGCAGTACATACGGGTGGCAGCGGATAGCGCCCTGACCGTAGATGATCATGCTGCGGGTCAGGATGTTGGCCCCTTCCACCGTCACGGCGATGGGGGCACCCTGATAGCCGCGGGCCAGATAGTTGTTGGGGCCCATGCAGATGGCCTTGCCGCCGTGGATGTCCATGGCATCGATGATGCACTTCTGGGCACGGTCGGTGAGGTGGTATTTGACGATGGCGGAGATGACCGAGGGCTTCTCGCCAAGGTCGATACCGGTCACGGTCAGGTTGGCTGCGGCGCCCATGATGTAGGCGTTGCCGCCGATGCGGGCCAGCGGCTCTTCAATCCCTTCCATCTTGCCGATGGGCAGCTTGAACTGGCGACGGATGCGGCTATATGCGCCGCTCGCCAGGGCCAGCATCTTGACGCCACCTGTGCTGTTGGAGGGCAAGGTGATGCCGCGACCGACCGACAGACACTCGACCAGCATGCGCCAGCCCTGACCGGCCATGGCCGGGCCACCGATGATGAAATCGAGCGGGACGAACACATCCTTGCCCTGGGTCGGGCCGTTCTGGAACGGCACGTTGAGCGGGAAGTGGCGACGGCCGATGCCGACACCCTTGATGTGAGTCGGGATTAGCGCGCAGGTGATGCCGAGCTCTTCCTCTTCGCCCAGCAGGTGTTCCGGATCACGCAGTTTGAAGGCGAGACCCAAGACGGTGGCGATAGGGGCGAGCGTGATATAGCGCTTGTTCCAGGTGAGGCGCATACCGAGCACCTCTTTGCCTTCCCACTCGCCCTTGCAGACGATGCCAAAATCGGGGATGGAACCGGCGTCCGAACCTGCCTCCGGGCTGGTCAGGGCGAAGCAGGGGATCTCTTTACCTACCGCCAGGCGGGGCAGGTAGTAATCTTTCTGCTCGTCGGTGCCGTAGTGCTGCAGCAGTTCGCCCGGGCCCAGCGAGTTGGGTACGCCGACGGTAGAGGCGAGCACGGCGCTGGCGCCGCACAGTTTTTGCAGGACACATGACTGGGCGTAGGCCGAGAACTCCAGACCGCCATATTTCTTCTTGATGATCATGGCGAAGAACTTGTTGTCCTTCAGGTATTGCCACACCTCGGGGGAGAGGTCCGCGCGCTCGTGGGTCACTTCCCAGTCGCTCACCATGCGGCACACTTCCTCGACCGGACCATCCATAAAGGCCTGCTCTTCGGCAGAGAGGGTGCTGACCGGGATGGCGTGCAGCTTTTTCCAGTCCGGGTTGCCCGCGAACAGATCGGCTTCCCACCAGGTGGTGCCCGCTTCAATCGCCTCTTTCTCGGTGCGGGACATCTCCGGCATGATCGATTTGTAGATCTTGAACAGCGGCTTGGTTATTTGATTGCGGCGAAATTCCACCAGATTGAGCGGGATGGCGATCACCGCGAACAGCGCCCATACCAGCAAGGGCACATGACCATAGATGGCGCCAAGCACCAGGGCGGCGCCGGTGACCAGGGTGGAGATGAACAGGGATGCCCGGCGATAGGCCAGGGCTCCGATAACCAAGATCACCCCGAGCAGAGTGAGGGTCGTCGTCATTGCTTGCTCCTTGCGTGAAAGATTGCCAACGTGGCGTAACTGATCCAGAGGTCTGACCTGTTGGATATGGCCCCTGTTGTAATTCATACGCACAAAGTTATCAAGCTGTTTACATCTTCATTACCTTCTCTCTGTGATCCCCATAACGCTCACGCGCCGCCAGCGCTGTGGCTCGCAGGGGGGCGACTGTGCGATTCGCTTGTGCGAGAATAGCCGCGATCTACACGCACACTAAAAACAGTGGAAGAGACATCATGTACCAAGAATTGATCCGCAATGAACTGACCGAAGCTGCCAGCGTGCTGCAGGCCTTCCTGGCTGATGAGCAGAACCTGAAAAACATCGAAGCGGCCGCCAAACTGCTGGCTGACTCTTTCAAAGAAGAGGGCAAGGTGCTCTCCTGCGGCAATGGCGGCTCCCACTGCGATGCCATGCATTTTGCCGAAGAGCTGACCGGTCGTTACCGCGAGAACCGCCCGGGTTATGCCGGTATCGCCATCTCCGATCCGAGCCACCTCTCTTGCGTCTCCAACGACTTTGGCTATGACTATGTCTTCTCCCGTTACGTAGAAGCGGTTGGCCGTCGTGGCGACGTGCTGCTTGGCATCTCCACCAGCGGCAACTCCGGCAATATCCTGAAAGCCATCGAGGCAGCCCGCGCCAAAGGGATGAAAGTGATCGCCCTGACCGGCAAGGATGGCGGCAAGATGGCGGGTCTGGCGGATGTCGAGATCCGGGTTCCGCACTTTGGCTATGCCGACCGTATTCAGGAAGTGCACATCAAGGTGATCCACATCCTGATCCAGCTGGTCGAAAAAGAGATGGCCAAGTAATCAGGCCATCGTCACCAGACAAGGGCAACGCCGGTAACATGGTTCGCCATCGGCCGGTTGTTGCTAGTCACAGGGGAAGGGATTGCGCCTTCCCCTGCTGTCTGTCGAACCAGCGTGCTGGTCGAACATGACACAAGCCAAATCATGAAAGGAGTCTGCCGGATATGTGCGAACTGCTCGGCATGAGTGCCAATGTGCCGACCGATATCTGCTTCAGCTTTACCGGGTTGATGCTGCGCGGCGGCAAGACCGGGCCCCACAAGGATGGCTGGGGGATCACCTTCTACGAGGGGAAGGGCTTTCGCACCTTCAAGGATCCCGAGCCCAGCGCCCAATCTCCCATCGCCAGACTGGTACAGGCGCTGCCCATCAAGAGCTGCGCCGTGGTCAGCCACATTCGGCAGGCCAACCGTGGCTGCGTGTCGCTGGAAAATACCCACCCCTTTACCCGTGAGCTGTGGGGTCGTTACTGGACCTTCGCCCACAACGGTCAGCTGACCGGCTACAAGAAGCTGCCAACCGGCCGCCACCGTCCGGTAGGGGATACCGACAGCGAGCACGCCTTCTGCTGGCTGCTCGATCGGCTGGAGCAAAAATATCCCAAGCGTCCGGCCAACTTTCCCGCCATGTTTCGCTATCTCGCTACCCTGTGTGACGAGCTCAGAGCGTTCGGGGTGTTCAACATGCTGCTCTCGGACGGGGAGTATGTGATGAGCTACTGCAGCAACAACCTGCACTGGCTGACCCGCTGTGCGCCCTTTGGCGAGGCGAGCCTGCTGGATGAGGAGGTGGTGATCGACTTTCAAAGCGAGACCACTCCCAACGATGTGGTGACCCTGATCACCACCCGTCCGCTGACCGGCAATGAGAATTGGGTCAAAATGGCGCCCGGCGAATTCAATCTGTTTCGCATGGGGGAGCGTGTGGCGACCAACCAGGTCGCGCTTGAGCAAGATAAAAAAATACCAGGGTAGATACCTACCCTGGTTCTTCGCAGCAGCCATAAAAGGCAAAAGGGATGAGAGGTGTTGCTGAGCATCATCACTCTGACGGCATTGAGTGTTGATCAATTGTTAATTTGTGGCAATCAAGTTGTTGTCTTGACGGGCGTTTCAGCATCGCTATTTCGATACTGATCACATTTTTTGCCACTTTATTCCCTGAGCCATCCAATCGGGTGCTTCATCACTGCCTGGTCGTGAGCCACGACATCGAAAACTATCTATAGTATGGTCTGTTTGAATACCGTTCTGGAGGAGCCTCGCATGGAGTGGGTGGATCGCAAGGTGTTGCAGCAGCTGGCAGAGGATATCGGTTCGGATATGCTGCCTGTGGTCATCGCAGTCTTTATTGAAGAGGTGGGCGAGCAGCTGAGTCAGCTCAGGCCCCTCTATGAGCAGGGGGAGTGGGAGGCGCTGGCTCGGGTGGCGCATAGCATGAAATCATCCTGTGGCAGCTACGGCGCCATGCCGAGCTATCAGCAGGTGATGGCGCTAGAGATGGCCAGCAAGCAGGCCGATGTGGCCGAGGCAGAGCGCCAATTGCAACTGCTGGAGGCCTCCTTGCCCCAAGTGCTCGCGTTTCTTGCCGATTATCAGTAACGGCGCCATGCAGGGATGCCGGGGCGCCGTGACCGTTGCCTAACGCTGGTTGAGCAGTTGCTGGATGATCCGGTCCAGCGCCAGTTTCAGCTTCAACCGATCGTGCCGATGGGGCAGCTCAAGCTCGCCCAGCTCGGCTTCGATCACTCGCCCTTGCCAGTCCCCCGCATCACCCGCGCCTTGTGGGGCCAGGATGGCATCCAGCCGACCCTGACCGACCCGGGACTCCAGCCAGCGACACTGACTCATCAGGTCCAGCTGGCTGGCTGGGCCGTTTTCCGCCACCAGATTGCAGACGAAAACCAGCATGGCGCTGCTCTCGTTGATGGCCTGGGCGATCTCGGCCAGCAGCAGTGGCGGCATGATGGAGGTGAGGAAACTGCCCGGCCCCAGAATGATCATGTCCGCCTGCTGCAATGCCAGCACCGCTTCCCGGGTCGCTTGCACCTCCGGCATCAGGCCGAGGGAGAGGGGCGGTGTTGCCAGTTGATCGATGGATACCTCTCCCAGGATCTGGGTGCCACACTCCATATGGGCGCAGAGATCGGTGGGAAATTCAGACATGGGTAGTAATTGTGACTCGATTTTGAGCATGTCACTGATCAGCTTGATAGCATCAAGAGGACGGACACAGAGATTATCGAGCGCCAGCAGCATCAGGTTGCCAAGGTTGTGACCCGCCAGCTCGCCTTTGCCGGCGAAGCGGTATTCGAACAACAGGCTGCCGATACTGGGATCGGTGACCAGCTGGTTCAGGCAGTTGCGCAGATCGCCCCAGGCGATGCACTCCTGACTCTTGCGCAAGCGTCCGGTCGAGCCACCATCATCTGTGGTGGCGACGATGCCGGTGAGCCGTTGACCGAGAAACGAGAGGGACGAAAGCACTCGTCCCATGCCGTGGCCACCACCGATGGCAACGACCCGATCGAAGTCATTGATGTTTTTTTGCCACATATGGGCGTCCTGTCATTGGTCTCAGTTGACCGCTATGTTAGCAAGTGAAGCGAGATAATTGTTTGATAAAGGTATGATTTTTGCTTGAGGCTGCCATTCGATAAAACAAGGAGATGGTGTTGAAATTTCTGACCGTTCACTCCCTCGCCCAGAATTCATCGCTGGCGGCCCAAGATATCTGCGCGCAGCTGCGCCACCATGCCGATCTGGCCCCCTCCCTGCTGTTACTCTATTTTACCCAAGCCCATGAGGGGGCGATACTGCGCGACGCGCTCAAACGCCAGTTCCCGACGACCCGCCTGCTTGGGTGCAGCTCTTGCGGTGGCGTCATGACCGAGATGGGACACCACGCCCGAGACGGATATGGGCTGGCCGTTGCTGCCCTGTACGATGAGAAAGGGGCATTCGGGGTAGCCGGTGCCAGCGGTGACGGGGTGGATGTGCGGCAGTTGCTGCGCCGAGCCATGAGCGACTGTGGTCGGCCGGGCGAGCTGCCCCAGCTGATCCTGTTTCATGCCAGTCCCGGCAAGGAAGAGGGGCTGCTGGCCGGTATCGAGGCCGAACTTGGTGCCTCGGTGCCGGTGGTCGGTGGATCCGCGGCTGATAGTAGCGTCAGCGGTGACTGGCAGCTCTGCTGGGATGAGGCGGTGGCTCAGGATGGCATCGGTCTGGCGGTGCTCTATCCCGATTGCCAGCTGGCTTTTCAGTTTCACTCGGGCTATGTGCCTGCCGAATTCAGCGGCGAGATCACCGCCTGCAACGGGCGGGAGGTACTCACTATCGATCACCAACCTGCCGCCGAGGTCTATGCCCGCTGGTGCGGGCGCGAGCAGCCCTGGCCGGTGGGGGCGATTTTGCGGGAGACCACGCTCACCCCGTTGGCTCGTCAGGTGGGAGCGCTGGATGGCATTCCTTACTACAAACTCTCCCATCCCGAAGCTGTGACCGAACAGGGCGGGCTGCGGCTCTTTACCGATGTGGTGCAAGGGGAGCGTCTGCTGTTGATGTACAGCAGTCAGGAAGGGTTGTTGCAGCGCAGCCTCAATGCCATGCGCGTCGAGCCAGGGTATGGGGTCGATGTGGAATTGCAGCCTATCGGCGCGCTCATCATCTTTTGTGCTGGTTGCCGTTTGGCGCTAGGTGATATGTTGTGCCAATTTGTCGAGCAGAGCCAGGCTCGCCTCGGCAAGATCCCTTTTATCACCCCCTTTACCTTCGGCGAGCAGGGGCGGCTGCCCAATGGCGAGCTGGCCCACGGCAACCTGATGGTATCGAGCGTGATTTTCCTGACCCGTTGAGTCGGCAGAACATAACAGAGCAGGCAACAAGATGATTGGCAACAGTGAACTGGAAGCCCTCGGCGACAAATTGCAGACCACACTGGTCGATCTTATACGTTGCCGCGAGCGCGAGGCCAAGTATCGTCACGAGTCCCAGACCCTGCTGGGCGGGGTTGCCACCCTCGCTGATGCCAAGACGTTGGAGCAGGTGCTGGAGAGCCTTATCCAGGTGCTCAAACCCTTTATCGGCTTTGAGCATGCGGATGTGGTGGCCTGGGAAGGGGAGCAGGGGAGTACCCACCTCAGTACCGAGCCGATGCTCGCTGCCCGCAGCTGGCGCATGACCCCGGCATTTGCCCGCGCCATCTCGGGTGAAACCCTGGTGATTTACGATCCCGCCCAGCTGCCCGAGCTGGCGCCGCTGGCGAGCGAGCCGGGCTGGGCCAGCGTGATGCTGACCGGGCTGCAGGCCCCCGGTTTTACCGCCACCCTCATCTGCCGCCACGCTCGGGCGGGCACCTTCGATCTCACCAGCAAGGCTGCCATGGAGCGTTGCCGTCCGCTTATCGCCCAGGCGCTGGTCAACATCACCTATCGGGCCCGCTTGCAGGAGCAGGTCGCGGTAAAAACCGAGGCGCTGCAGGCCAGCGAACGCCGTTTTCGCAGCTTCGCCGCCATGGCTTCGGACTGGTTCTGGGAGACAGATGCCGAGCATCGCCTTAGTTACGCCTCTGAGCCGGGTTATCTGGATGAGATGACCCCGCAAGCGACCCGGCCGACCCTCTATGACTACGTCTGCAACAAGCAGAGCTGCGATGCCCAGAAATACCTGCAGCTTTTGGAGCTGCGCCAGCCGGTGCGAGGGGTGCGGATGCAGGTTGCGCTGCAACACGGCCCCTGCTGGATGGAGGTGAGTGCCGAGCCCTGCTTTGACCATGATGGCCAGTTTATCGGTTATCGTGGCACTGCCCGGGATATCAGCAACCAGATCCGCCGGGAAGAGGAGCTGGCGCGGGCACGGGATGAGGCCGAAGCGGCCAACCGTGCCAAGTCCCAGTTTCTGGCCATGATGACCCACGAGATCCGTTCGCCCATGAATGCGGTGTTGGGGATGCTCGATCTGGTGCAGCATGCCGAGCTGGCGCCGGAGCAGCAGAGCCTGCTGCGCCATGCCACCCACTCGGCCAGATTGCTGCAAACCATCATCGACGACGTGCTCGATTTTTCGAAAATCGAGTCGCAAACCTTGGTGTTTCACTGCGAGACCCTGCAACCCGTCCAGCTTTGCCAATCTCTGGTCGAGCCGCTGCAAGCTCGCGCGACCGCCAAGGGGATCGCGCTGGTTTATCGGGTCGATGAGTCAGTCCCCCGGGAGTTGCAGGGGGATCCGATGCGTTTGTCACAGGTGATGGGCAATCTGCTGGACAACGCCCTCAAATTTACCGAGCAGGGGCAGGTAACACTGCACCTGGGTTGGCAGGATGAGAAGCTGCTGATCTCGGTCTCCGACACCGGGATCGGTATCGCTGATGCGGATCAGGCGCTGCTGTTTGAACCCTTCTCCCAGGTCGACAACTCGGCCACCCGGCGTTTTTCCGGTACCGGCCTCGGTCTTGCCATCAGCAAGCGTCTGGTGACGCTTATGGGGGGAGAGATCCGCCTGAAGAGCGAGCCGGGCAAGGGAAGTTGTTTCTGGTTCGAACTGCCTGGCATGGCGTTGCCTTGCCATAGCCAGCCGCAGCGGGAGGAGGGGACTTCGGCACTACTGCCACTGGATGTGCTGGTGGTGGAGGACAGCCCGGTGAACCAGTTGGTGGTGTCGCTGATGCTGCAAAAACTGGTGGGCAAGGTACGGCTGGCAGCCAATGGTCTGGAGGCGCTGGCGCAGGTGGATGAGCAGCTCCCGGATCTGATCCTGATGGATATGCGGATGCCCCTGATGGACGGACTGGAAGCCACCCGGCGCTTGCGTGAGTTGGGATGCACCATGCCTATCGTTGCCCTGACGGCCAATGCGATGGCGGAGGACAAGGCGTGCTGTCTCGCGCAGGGGATGGATGATTTTCTCGCCAAGCCCATCACCTTGTCACGGCTGAGAGAGTGTTTGCAGCGTCACTTTGGTCAGCGGTTGCCGACGCGCGGATAAAAAAAATGGTCAACTTTGTGGGTTGACCAGTTCTTCAGCAAATACTGAAGAGAGCACGGGATAAATCGGGTTGTATCAATCTATATGAAAAATCTGTGCCAACTTTTTTTAGACTCTTTTGTGTTCAATTTTGGCCGTTTAGCGCAGCGGCTCTCTCTTGTTATGGCGTTCTGCGTTCCTACTCATTCGCAAAATGCGAATTTCACATTTTCATTGTTGGAATAATTGCATTTTGCAACGCTGTTTTTGTCATTGTGAAATCAGGCGATGCAGAAATTTACGGGCCGCTTCGCTGTTTTGTTTGGCAATCAGCATCTGCTTTTCATAAATCGGCATCGGCAATATCTCGAGCCAGCGTTGGCAGAGCCAGGCGGCATCTTCAAAGCGCTTGTCCGGATAGAGCTCATCAAGCTCCGGATACTGCTCGAACACTTCCCGCAGGCGATTGACCAGCAGCTTGTCGTTGAAATCGGAGTGGGTGCTCGGCCAGTTGGGCAGCATCTCCACCTTGGCCCGGCGCAGGCCCATCTCGTCTGTTTCCATCTCGTGGATACAGAAGCGCTCCAGTCCCAGCACCGTCACCCCCAGCAGGCCATCATTAAGGGTGTAGAAGTCAGTCACCTTGACCCGGGTGCCCACTGGCAGAATGCGGCCGGATTGTCCCGAGGTGGTCGACTCTTCCATCACGATGCCAAAGCCCTGATCGTTGATGAATGACTCCTTGAGCATCTGCAGGTGGCGTGGCTCGAACAGACGCAGAGGAAGCTTGCCGCCCGGCAGTATGTGGGAAGGCAAGGGGAACAGTGCCAAAGGTTGTAGTTTCATGTTCCATCCTCCATTGAGTAGTTGCTGAATATGACAATGCAGCGACTGTGCCAGAGAATGAAAAAAGCCACCGGAGGGTGGCTTTTCGGGCGGTTGAGGGCGCTTAGTTGCGCTGCTCCAGATACATGACAGCCGCTTCCACGCGGCTTTGCGCCTCGAGTTTCTTCAGCAGGCTCTTCACGTGAACCTTGACCGTTCCCTCGGAGATATGGAGTACCGAGGCGACCTGTTTGTTGGAGAGGCCTTTTGCAATTTCGCGCAGGATTTGCATTTCGCGACGCGTTAAGCTTTCCAGCTTCTGCTGCAGGTGATCCAGCTCGTAGATGTTTTCGAGATAGGGGCGCAGCGGTTCGCTCAGGATCTGCTTGCCGGTCATCACGTCGGCCAGCTGGGCCAGCAGCAGATCAGGCTCGGTATCCTTGAGCAGGTAGCCGTCGGCACCCGCCTTGAGCAAAGCAACCACATCCTGACGGGCATCGGAGACGGTGAGGATCACCACCCGGGAGGTGATCTCTTCGGCCCGCAGCGCCTTGAGGGTATCGAGGCCGGAGAGCCCCTTCATATTGAGGTCGAGCAGGATCAGGTCCGGCTCTGATTCTTTGGCCAGCGCCACGGCATCTGTGCCGTTGGAGGCTTCACCGGTCACCTCCATGTTCTCTTCCAGAGCCAGCAACTGCACAATCCCTTTGCGCATGAGGGGATGGTCATCTACGACCAGAACTGTGTATTTCATCTCGTCCATCAGGCGTCTCTCGCTAGACTGGTGGGAAAGGTCAGATGCACGCAGGTGCCTTGTGGTTGCTGCTCGTTGATGGTCAGCAGACCGTGCAGTTTGCTGGCGCGCTCGTTCATGATGCTCAAACCGTAATGGTTGATCGCCGAGCTGGCGAGTCCGATCCCGACACCGTCATCTGAAATCTGAACCTCAATGTTACCACTGGCGAGGGTCTCACAGCTAACATCAATCACTTGCGCGTTTGCATGTTTGATGGCATTGAGCACTGCCTCACGGATCAGCTGCAAAATGTGGATATGCTGGCCCGCCTCCAGGTCGTTGTCGGCCAGTCCGTAATGGAACCGGATTTCGGCCTGGGTCTGAGGTTGCAGCTGATCGAGCATCACCCGGATTGCTTCCCCAAGATTGGCATCACCAATGGTGAGACGGAAGGTACCGAGCAGTTCGCGCAACTGGGTATAGGCATTGCTAAGCCCCTCGTCGATCTGCTGCATCGCCTCCTGCGCCTTGTCATGCTGCCCCTTGGCGTAAGAGCGCTTGAGCAGGGTGGACTGGATCTTGAGATAAGAGAGGGCCTGCGCCAGCGAGTCGTGCAGCTCGCGGGCGATCACCGCCCGCTCCTCCATCAACAGCAGTCGCTGCTGTTGCAGCAGGGTCTGGTCTTTGTGCAGCACCTGAGCCAGCAGCATGGTGAAGTTTTTAATCAACCGCTCATCGATGGGGTGTTGGCTGATGATGTCGAGGCGGCCGAACTCCTGCTCATCCATCTGCAGATAAAAGCTGGCGACCGCATCGAGATCGCCGGGCCAGCCGGTGCGCCCCGAGATGTAGACCGGCATGGCGTTGTGTTCGAAGCGGGTCAGCCGGATATGGTCGATATGCTGGTGGGCGGCGGCGCGGTCCAGCAGTTTGATGAGGGTACGGGTACTGAGCGGGGCGGCGTGCAGCTTCTGGGCGGTCGAGTAGAGAAACGAGAGGGTGTCGTTGGCCTGTTGCAGCTTGGCGGTTTTCTCTTCCACCTTGTTTTCCAGCTCCCGATAGAGCTTGCCCAGCTCGTCGGCCATGGTGACGAAGGCGCGTGACAGTTCCCCCAGCTCGTTTTCGCCGTGGGCGGGCAGCTTAAGATCGAAATCCTGCCGCTGGATCTGGCGGGCACAGTAGACCAGCTGGTTGAGGGGGGCGACCACCTGCTGGCGGGTGAAGCGCACCGTGAACCAGGCGATGGTGATGATGGCCAGCAGGCCGAGCCCCTCTGCCAGTGCCAGCATCCGCACCTTGAATTCCACATGGTACTGCATCTGATTGACGAAATTGTCGATGGCCGCCACAAACTGCTCGGTGTTATCGGTGTACCGTCTGGGGGTGCGATCCTCGATGTGCTGGCGCATCACCTGCCACTGGCCGAGCACCTCGCCATAGGTGCGACGCAGGGAGGCAGGAGTGATCCAGCGCTGGGTCTCCTGCAGCTCTTCGGCATGCAGGGTCTCTTCAAACTGGGAGAGGCGCCCCAGCACGCTGTCGCCCCGCTCGATTTCGTAGGCCATCCGGTAGGCTTGCATCCGCAGCGAACCGGAGAGGTTGATCGCCTTGGCATCGGGTACCGAGTAGAAGAGGGTGACCATGGCGACCAGCGCGATCAGGCTGGCCATGAAGAGGATCAACACCATGGCGCGGCCAATGGCACTGCTGACCGAATGGACCCTGAACCGTTTTCCCATACTGATGCGCACCTCTGAATAGTGATAAGGACCCCGCAAGATGCGTGGGAGTGTACTCCAACTTGTGTTAGCATCGAAAAACTAGATGAACTCCGAGCGGTTTTGCCTAAGTCCTAGCGATAGGGGGAAACCAGCCGTCAGCCGACGTTCGAGCTGTAAGGGTCAGGAAAGAAATGCCCTGGCCTCCCGTATTTGGAAAGGTGTTTATGTTGCCACTTGAAGATGGTTTTTCCCGTCGTTTTTACTATTTGCGTCTGTCGGTGACCGATGTGTGCAATTTCCGTTGCACCTATTGCCTGCCTGACGGTTATCGTCCCCCCGAAGGTCACAAAGCGGGGCGTCAACCCTTTCTCTCGATTGACGAGATCCGCCGCGTGGTCAGCGGTTTTGCCGCCATGGGCACCCGCAAGGTGCGCATCACGGGGGGCGAGCCCTCCCTGCGCCGCGATTTCACCGAGATCGTCAAGGTGATTGCCACCACCCCGGGCATCGAGAAGGTCGCCATGACCACCAACGGCTATCGCCTCAAGGAGCGGGCCCAGGAGTGGTTTGATGCCGGACTCAACGCGCTGAATGTCAGTGTCGACAGTCTCGACCCGCGCCAGTTTCACCAGATCACCGGTGAGAACAAGCTGGCCGAGGTGATGGAGGGGATCGAAGCAGCACTGGCCGCCGGTTTCAAATCGGTGAAGATCAATGCGGTGCTGCTCAAGGGGCTCAACGACTACCAGCTTGATGCCTTTCTGGGCTGGATCAGGTACAAGCCCATCGAGCTGCGCTTTATCGAGCTGATGCAGACCGGCGAGATGGATACCCTGTTTCGTGACCACCATGTCAGCGGTGAACAGATCAAACAGCGCTTGCTGGAGAGCGGCTGGGTGCAGCAGTTGCGGGGCACGGATGACGGTCCGGCGCAGGTCTTTATGCACCCCGATTCGCAAGGTGGGGTGGGGCTCATCATGCCCTACAGCAAGGATTTCTGTGCCGGTTGCAACCGGCTGCGGGTCTCCTCGCTGGGGAAGCTGCATCTGTGCCTGTTTGGCGACAACGGTATCGACCTGCGGGATCTGCTCGGCGCAGATGCACAATCTGATGAGCTGCAACAGCGCATTCGCGCGGCACTGGCGGGCAAGAGTGCCACCCATCGTCTTCATGAGGGCAATGCCGGCATCACCCCTCATCTCGCCTCGATCGGCGGATAACCGCAAAAAATCGCCAACGATTAAATAGCAATCCTCACATGGAGGTATTTTAACCGATACCTCCTTTTTTATTGCGCTGCAAGGCTTTGATCTGGCGCAAGAATCCCCCCTGTTTATCTCCCTGGTGGTATATCCCTTACCTTGTCAGGGCCGCAATATACACCCACTCTTATAATTGGTATCAAGAATGCCAATCATGGACTCGCACTGTCCCCTTTTTCACCAGAACAGGAGTCAAGATGCCGGATGAGATCGATCTTGCCCGCCGCGGCCTGTTCCGGGGGCGGCTGAGAACTGCCGAACCGCCGGTGCAGTTGCCCTGGTCAGTCAACTGGTCGGCATTTGTCGCCGACTGCACCCGCTGCGGGGACTGTCTGGCGGCCTGTCCGGAGCAGATCCTGGTGAATGGCGAGGGCGGTTTTCCGGTGGTCGATTTCCAGCGTGGCGAATGCACCTTCTGCACCGAGTGCGTCACGGTCTGCAGGGCGCCGGTGTTTCGCCCGACCAGCGAGTCCCCCTGGCACTATAAGGCCCATATCGAGGCCAACTGTCTGGCCAATGGTCAGGTGTTCTGCCAGCGCTGTCAGGACAGCTGCGAGCCCAATGCCATTCGTTTTATTCCGGTGCTGGGGCGTGTGCCCACCCCGACGGTCGAGCCGGATCGCTGTAATGGCTGCGGCGCCTGTGTGCAGGATTGTCCGGTTGGCAGCATCAAGGTCGACGGGCGAGCCGCCTTATCCGGTGGTGCGAGCCAGCCCACCCTCAAGCAGGAGTCAGAATGAGTCAGAAGCCGTGTGATACAGAAGCCACAATGGATCAGGAGTTCCATGTATCGAGTCTGGTGGTGCTGACCCAGCCCCCCTTGCGCCATCAGCTCGCCGAGCAGATTGGCGCCCTTGAAGGGGCCGAGATCCACGCCGTCAGTGACGAGGGCAAACTGGTCGTGACCCTGGAAGGTCCGAGCCAGCGGCCGATCATGGCGGCCATTGATGCGATACAGGCGATGCCGGGCGTGCTCTCAGCCGCCCTGATTTACCACCAGTTCGATGAACTGGGCGGTCACTGAAAAGAGTGATGGGATGCCGGGCGTGCCCTCTGCCGCTGATGGCTGGCTCCCGTTCGACAGATTCGACAACTATTACGCGATAAGCAATGTGAGGATATGCCATGAAGCTGAGTCGACGCGACTTTATGAAGGCCAATGCGGTGGCAGCTGCCGCTGCCGTGGCCGGTGTCAGTGCCCCCACGCTGGCAGCCAATCTCATCACCAGTACCGACAAGACTGCCATCCATTGGGATAAGGCTCCCTGCCGCTTCTGCGGTACCGGCTGCTCCGTGCTGGTGGGCTCTCAGGATGGTCGGGTCGTGGCGACTCAGGGCGACCCCGATGCGCCGGTCAACCGTGGCCTCAACTGCATCAAGGGTTACTTCCTCTCCAAAATCATGTATGGCCAGGATCGCCTGACCCAGCCGATGCTGCGGATGAAGAACGGCCAGTTCGACAAGGATGGCGACTTCGCCCCCATCAGCTGGGATCAGGCGTTCGACATCATGGCCGAGAAGTTCAAGGCGACCCTGAAAGAGAAGGGGCCGACCGCCGTTGGCATGTTCGGCTCCGGCCAGTGGACCGTCTGGGAAGGCTACGCTGCCGCCAAGCTGATGAAGGCCGGTTTCCGCTCCAACAACATTGACCCCAATGCCCGTCACTGCATGGCCTCTGCGGTCGTCGGCTTCATGCGTACCTTCGGCATGGACGAACCGATGGGCTGCTACGACGATATCGAGCAGGCCGATGCGTTCGTGCTGTGGGGCTCCAACATGGCCGAGATGCACCCCATCCTCTGGTCGCGGATGTCCGATCGCCGTCTCTCCAACCCGGATGTGCAGGTGCACGTGCTCTCTACCTTCGAGCACCGCAGCTTCGAGCTGGCGGACAACGGCATGGTGTTCACCCCGCAGACCGATCTGGCGATCCTCAACTATGTCGCCAACTACATCATCCAGAATGACAAGGTGAACTGGGACTTCGTCAACAAGCACACAGTGTTCAAGAAGGGGGTCACCGACATCGGTTACGGCCTGCGCCCGACCGATCCGCTGCAGCAGAAAGCAAAGAACCCGGACAGCGGCGATGCCACTCCGATGACCTTCGAGGAGTTTGCCAAGTTCGTGGCGGATTACGATGTGGAGTCGGTCTCCAAGCTCTCCGGCGTCTCAAAAGAGAAGCTGGAAAAGCTGGCCAAGCTCTATGCCGACCCGGGCAAGAAGGTGGTCTCTTACTGGACCATGGGCTTCAACCAGCATACCCGTGGCGTCTGGGCCAACAACCTCTGCTACAACATCCACCTGCTGACCGGCAAGATCTCCGAGCCGGGTAATGGTCCTTTCTCACTGACCGGCCAGCCCTCTGCCTGTGGCACCGCGCGTGAAGTGGGTACCTTTGCCCACCGTCTGCCTGCCGACATGGTGGTGACCGAGCCCAAGCACCGCGCCATTGCCGAGCAGATCTGGAAACTGCCGGAGGGGACCATTCCCGACAAGGTGGGTTTCCACGCCGTGCTGCAAGACCGCATGCTCAAAGATGGCAAGCTCAACGCTTACTGGGTGATGTGCAACAACAACATGCAGGCCGGCCCCAATATGAATACCGATCGCCTGCCTGGCTATCGCGATCCGCGCAACTTCATCGTGGTCTCAGATCCGTACCCGACAGTCACTGCCCAGGCCGCTGACCTCATCCTCCCCACCGCCATGTGGGTGGAGAAAGAGGGGGCCTACGGCAACGCCGAGCGCCGCACCCAGTTCTGGCACCAGCAGGTGAAAGCGCCGGAAGGGGCCAAGTCCGACTTGTGGCAGCTGATGGAGTTCTCCAAGCGCTTCAAGGTGGAAGAGGTGTGGCCGGCAGAACTCATCGCCAAGATGCCGGAAGTGAAGGGCAAGACCCTGTTCGACGTGCTCTATGCCAACGGTCAGGTCAACCAGTTCCCGAAAGAGCAGAGCAAAGGGCTGCTGAACGACGAGGCCGAGCACTTCGGTTTTTACGTCCAGAAGGGTCTGTTCGAAGAGTACGCCACCTTCGGTCGTGGCCATGGCCACGATCTGGCGCCGTTCGATCAGTACCACGAAGCGCGCGGTCTGCGCTGGCCGGTGGTGGATGGCAAAGAGACCCTGTGGCGCTATCGCGAAGGGTTTGACCCGTACGTGAAAGCGGGCGAGGGGGTGCGCTTCTATGGCAAACCCGATGGCAAGGCGGTCATCTTCGCCCTGCCGTTCGAGCCCGCCGCCGAGTCGCCGGATAAAGAGTACGACCTGTGGCTCTCCACTGGTCGCGTGCTGGAGCACTGGCACACCGGCACCATGACCCGTCGGGTGCCCGAGCTCTATCGCGCCTTCCCGGATGCAGTGCTCTTCATGCACCCGGACGATGCCAAAGCCCGTGGCGTGCGCCGTGGTGAAGAGGTGATTGTCTCCTCCCGCCGTGGCGAGGTGAAGACCCGGGTCGAGACCCGCGGTCGTAACCGTCCGCCCAAGGGACTGGTCTTCATGCCCTTCTTTGATGCGAGCCAGCTGGTCAACAAGCTGACCCTAGACGCCACCGATCCGCTCTCCAAAGAGACGGATTACAAGAAGTGCGCCGTCAAGGTGATGAAGGCCTGAGGCGGGGAGTCTAGATGAGTCGTAGTCGTCGCCAGTTTCTGGCCGACATGGCCTCTCTGGCAAAAGGGGCCTGCGGTGTGGGCCTGCTTGGCGTGGGGCTCGGCGGCATGGCACGCCAGCAGGTGCATGCAGTGCCGGCTCAGGCGCTGCGTCCCCCTGCTGCCCTCGAGGAAGCTGAGTTCCTCGGCGCCTGCGTGCGCTGCGGACTCTGCGTCGAGGCGTGCCCCTACGACACGCTCAAGTTGGCCCGGCTTTTTGAGCCGGTGACCACGGGGACTCCCTACTTCAAGGCGCGCGCCGTGCCCTGCGAGATGTGTGATGACATCCCTTGCGTGGTGGCCTGCCCGAGCGGGGCGCTGGATCAGCAGATGACCGACATCGATCAGGCCCGGATGGGGGTAGCAGTGCTCATCGATCACGAGACCTGTCTCAACTATCTGGGGCTGCGCTGCGATGTCTGTTATCGGGTCTGCCCGCTGATTGACAAGGCGATCACTCTTGAGCTGCAGCATAACCAGCGTACCGGCAAACACGCCATGTTCCTGCCCACGGTGCACAGCGATATTTGTACCGGCTGTGGCAAGTGCGAGCACGCCTGCGTGCTGGAGGAGGCGGCCATCAAGGTGGTGCCACGCCAGCTCGCCAAGGGGGAGCTGGGTCATCACTACCGGCTCGGCTGGGAAGAGAAGGCCAAGGCGGGGAACAAGTCGCTCATCGGCGACAGACTCACCCTGCCCACCCGCAAACCGGAGGGGTTATGAGTCGTTATCCGGGGGAAGAGGCTCGCATCAAGCTGGGGTGGTGGCGCGCCCACCGCTTCCTGCTGTTGCGTCGGCTGAGTCAGTTCAGTGTGCTCGGGCTGTTTTTGCTGGGGCCGCTGGCGGGCATCTGGATCCTCAAGGGCAACCTCTCCAGCTCGCTGTTGCTGGAGACGGTGCCGCTGACCGATCCCCTCACGCTGTTGCAGTCGCTGGCGGCGGGTCACTGGCCCATCACCACTCTCTGGCTGGGGGCTGCCATTGTGCTGGCCGGTTACTGGCTGGTTGGGGGGCGAGTGTTCTGCTCCTGGGTCTGTCCGG
Source organism: Aeromonas sp. FDAARGOS 1411 (assembly GCF_019047125.1). Taxonomy (NCBI): domain Bacteria; kingdom Pseudomonadati; phylum Pseudomonadota; class Gammaproteobacteria; order Aeromonadales; family Aeromonadaceae; genus Aeromonas; species Aeromonas sp. FDAARGOS 1411. The sequence continues at coordinate 530,486 of NZ_CP077214.1, forward strand.
TCAACCTCATCACGGATGCGGCGGCCTGGCTCAGGGGGCGACTTGGTCTCAAGGGCAATGGTCAGTTCAGCCGTGCGACCCGCTACTGGCTGCTGGCCATGGTGCTGGTGGTGCCAGCGGTGGTCGGCGTGATGGCGTGGGAGCTGGTCAATCCGGTGTCGCTCGCCATGCGCGGTCTGCTGTTTGGCATGGGGGCGGGCTGGGCTCTGCTGGCGGCGCTATTCCTGTTCGATCTCTTCGTGGTTGAGCGGGGCTGGTGCGGTCATCTCTGTCCGGTGGGGGCCTTCTATGCCTTGGTCAACCGGGTCGGATTTATCAAGATTTCTGCCAAGGGGCGCGAGCGGTGCAACAACTGCATGGATTGTTATGCGGTCTGCCCGGAGCGTCCCATCCTGCGCGGGCCTGTTCACGGTGCCAAGCGCGGTCACGGGCCCTTGATTGCGGCTCAGGAGTGTACCAACTGTGGCCGCTGCATCGATGTCTGCGCGGAACAAGTTTTTGAAATCACTGTAGGTTTTGCCGTCAAGGCAGAAAAAACGTCGGAGAACAAATAATGAAAAAGCTGATTGGAGCAATGCTGGCCTGCCTGATGGCGGGATCCTTGATGGCAGCGGCACCCGAGATCACCAACAGTACCGGTGGCCTCAAGTCCGAGCGTGGCGCCACCGATCTGGTGACCGATGCCACCGCCGCGCCCCTGAAAAACTTCCGCAAGGATGGCGCGCCCTACGATCGCCAGTACATGCATCAGCCGCCGCTGATCCCCCACGACATTCGCAACTATGAGGTGGACACCAAGGTCAACAAGTGCCTGGCTTGCCACAGCTTCAAGAATGCCAGCGCCATGAAGGCCCCCAAGATCAGTCCGACTCACTTCGAGACCCGCGACGGCCTGACCCTGGGTGAAGTGTCGCCGCGTCGCTACTTCTGCCTGCAGTGCCATGTACCGCAAGCGGATGCCAAGCCGCTGGTGGAAAATACCTTTAAACCGGTTGAAGCGCTGAACTGAGGAATCCATAGATGAAATTACCCGGCTTTATCCAGCGTCTGTGGACCACCTTCAAGTCACCATCGAAGGCGGCTCTCTGGGTCATCCTGCTGATGGGCTTCTTCGGTGGCGTGATTTTCTGGGGTGGCTTCAACACCGCCATGGAAGCATCCAACACCGAGGCCTTCTGCACCAGCTGTCACGAGATGAAGGACAACGTGTTCGAGGAGTATCGCGATACCATCCACTACGCCAACCGCTCCGGTGTGCGGGCCAGCTGCCCGGATTGTCACGTACCCCATGAGTGGACCTACAAGATCATCCGCAAGGTGCAGGCTTCCAAGGAGCTGTGGGGCATGATCACCGGCAAGGTGGATACCCGCGAGAAGTTCGAGTCGCACCGGCGCGAGATGGCGGAGCGGGAGTGGCAACGAATGAAAGAGACCGATTCGCGCGAGTGCCGCAACTGCCACAACTTCGAGTATATGGACTTCTCCCTGCAGGGGCAGCGTGCCGCCAAGATGCACTCTACCAATCTGGCCAGTGGTGAAAGTACCTGCATCGACTGTCACAAGGGGATCGCTCATCAGCTGCCCGACATGACCGGGGTGAAAGGGTTCTGATCCTGCGACGACAGGCCGGGTTTACCCGGCCTGCGTTTTGTTCATATATGGGACAAGCATCAGATTTGTGTGTCTTTTAAATCCCATATCTCGTGAAACCTTTGATAGAATCAGCCCGCCGTCACACGCTTGAGCAAGTTGGTCACCCCTGTCTGCGTCCGTTTTTGCGCCCTGACAGCTGGCCTCTCATACCCCTTCTCTTCCTGCCTCGTTGACGGCCCATAGCCACAAGGAGCTGCCCGATGGGACAGAAACACAACGCATTTATTCCCCTCAAGATCGCCGTGCTGACGGTTTCCGACAGCCGCACCGCCGCCGATGACAGCTCGGGCGACTATCTGGTCTCGGCCCTTACTGACGCGGGCCATCAGTTGGCCGATCGGGCGCTCTGCCCAGACAACCTGTTTCGCATCCGCGCGCGGGTGAGCGAGTGGATCGCCGATGAGGGGGTGCAGGTGGTACTGATTAACGGCGGTACCGGCTTCAACGAACAGAACCGGGTACCGGAAGCGGTCGGTGTGCTGTTCGAGCGCACCGTACAGGGTTTTGGCGAGATGTTCCGTCAACTCTCTTTTGCCGAGATTAAAGGCTCCGCCATGCAGAGCCGTGCGCTGGCGGGACTCGCCAATCGCACCCTGATCTGCTGTCTGCCGGGCTCCACCGGCGCCTGCCAGCTGGGTTGGGAGCAACTGATCCGCGATCAGCTCGATGCCCGCACCAAGCCGTGCAACTTTGTCTCCCACCTCTGAGAGCAAACGATGAACCAGACCGATCCCAAGCAGACCCAGCCCAACCTGACGCATCTGAACCAGAGCGGTGAAGCCCATATGGTGGATGTAACCGACAAGCAGGTGACCGAGCGCGAAGCCCGTGCCGAAGCGTTTGTTGCCATGGCCCCCGAGACCCTGGCGCTGATCCTGAGCGGCCAGCACCACAAGGGTGACGTGTTCGCCACCGCCCGCATCGCCGGCATCATGGCCGCCAAGAAGACCGCCGATCTCATCCCCCTCTGCCATCCGCTGGCCTTGACCAAAGTCGAGGTGGAGATAGTGCCGCTGGCCGAGCAGAATCGTGTGCATATTCGCACCCTCTGCAAGCTCTCCGGCAAGACCGGGGTAGAGATGGAGGCGCTGACGGCGGCATCGGTGGCGGCGCTGACCATCTATGACATGTGCAAGGCGGTACAAAAGGACATGGTGATCGAACAGGTGCGGCTGGTAGAGAAAAAGGGCGGCAAGTCCGGCCATTTTCAGCTGGGGTCAAATAGCGGGGGGCAAGCATGATCAAGGTACTGTTTTTTGCGCAAGTAAGAGAGCTGGTGGCCTGCGATGAGCTGAGCCTGCCGTGCGACTACGCCACCGCCGAACAACTGCGCGCGGCGCTCTGTGAGCGTGGCGACAAGTGGGCGCTGGCGCTGGAAGCAGGCAAGCTCTTGGTCGCGGTCAATCAGACCTTGTTGCCCCTCGATACCCCCATCAATGATGGCGATGAGGTGGCCTTCTTCCCGCCGGTGACCGGAGGTTAAGGATGAGCGAGGCAACCATGACCGATCGCATTATGGTCCAGCGGGAGGATTTCTCGCTGGCGGACGAATATGCCCGTCTCGCCACCCGCCCCGACAGTGGCGCCATCGTCACCTTCGTTGGCAAGGTGCGCGACTTCAATCAGGGGGAGGAGGTGAAGGGGTTGGCCCTCGAGCACTACCCCGGCATGACCGAGAAGGCGCTGGCCGATATTGTGCAGGAGGCCCGCCGCCGCTGGCCGCTGCAGGAGTGTACCCTCATTCATCGTATCGGCGAGCTGTGGCTTGGCGATCAGATTGTGCTGGTGGCGGTGAGCAGTGCCCACCGCGACGCCGCCTTTGATGCCTGTCACTTCATCATGGATTTCTTGAAAACCCGGGCGCCGTTCTGGAAAAAAGAGCTGACCGCCGAGGGTGTGCAACGCTGGGTCGAGGCCAAGGAGAGCGACAACGCCGCCGCTGCCCGCTGGCAAGCCTGACCTGTTCATCACGAGGGGCGCAGGTTCAACGGGAACCACGGCCCCGCCAAGGGGCGCGGATGTGCGGGCCCCATCAGGAGAAAGGGAATGAAACCGCTGTTATCTGTTGTCATCGCAGGCGTCTGCGCCGCCACCTTGCATACCGGTGCCGTGCAGGCCGATGAAGTGAAAGTGGCTGTGGCTGCCAACTTCAAGGGAACCATAGATCGTATTGGCAAGGAGTTTACCGCCAAGACCGGCCACACCCTGGCCATCTCGTCTGCCGCCACCGGAGTGCTCTACACCCAGATCAGTCACGGCGCACCGTTCGATCTCTTCCTCTCCGCCGATGCGGCGACCCCCGAGAAGCTGGAAAAAGAGGGCAAGGGGAGCGATCGCTTCACCTACGCCATCGGCCAGCTGGGGCTGTGGAAGAAGGGGGGGCCGGCCCCTGACGAGGCGACCCTGCGTAGCTGGAAAGGCAACCTCGCCATCGCCAATGCCCGCACAGCTCCCTATGGTGCAGCCGCCATGGCGACCCTCACCCATCTCAAGATCGATACCAAGCAGTACCGGTTGCTGACCGGCGCCAACATCGGCCAGACCTGGCAATTTGTCGACACTGGCAATGCCGAGCTGGGCTTTGTCGCCTGGGCCAATCTGGTTGAGGCGGGCAAGACTGGTGAAGCCTGGGCAGTGCCTGCGAGCTTCTATCCCCCCATCGAGCAGCAGGGGCTGGTATTGAAGAAAGGTGCCGCGGTCGAGGCGCTGGTGGCCTGGCTCAAGGGGCCGGGTCAGGCGCAGATCAAGGCAGCTGGTTATGCCTTGCCCCAATAAGGGGATGGGCCTGATGCGATACCCTGAGTGGTCGGCCTTCGGGTCGGCCACTCTTTGCAATAAGGAGCGATACCATGCCGTTGGGGGCATTTATCAACCGGGAGGTCGGCAATGAGTGAAGGGGATCTGCTGGCGGTCTGGCTCACCCTGAAGCTTGCGGCCTGCACCACAGCGATTTTGCTGTTGCTGGCACCGCCGCTGGCCTGGTGGCTGTCGCGCAGTCAGAACCGGCTGCGACCGCTGGTTGAGGCCTTGGTGGCACTGCCGTTGGTGCTGCCTCCCACGGTACTGGGTTTTTATCTGCTGCTCGCCTTCTCCCCCGAATATGGTTTCGGCGCCTGGTGGCGCGACACCTTTGGCGCCCCGCTCGCCTTCAGCTTTCTCGGCCTGCTGTTTGCCTCCATCCTCTATTCGCTGCCGTTTGTGGTGCAGCCGCTCACCTCCGCCTTCGTCAACATGGGCAACAAGGAGCTGGAAGCTGCTGCGACTCTGGGGCTCGGCCCGCTGGAGCGCTTCTTCCACATTATCTTGCCGATGACTCTGCCCAGCTTCGTAATGGCGGCAGCCCTCGGCTTTGCCCATACATTGGGGGAGTTTGGCGTGGTGCTGATGATTGGCGGCAATATCCCCGGCGAGACCCAGGTGCTCTCCATCGCCCTGTTTGATCATGTGGAGGCGATGGACTATCAGAACGCCCATATTCTGGCGGGCGGCCTGATGGCCTTCTCGCTGGTGATGCTGGTGCTGGTCTACGGGGTGCTGCAGCGCCGACAGCGGAGAGTGTTCGGATGAACCTACCCGCTACTATGCCGCCTGTGAACGTGCCGCACCGCCATGCCCTGAGCCTCAATGCTCGGCGCGAGTTTGGCCCCTTTACCCTCGATTGCGCACTGACCCTCGAACTGGGGGGGATCCTCGGCCTGTTCGGCCCCTCCGGCTGCGGCAAGAGCACCCTGCTGCGCATCATCGCCGGGCTCGATCGCCAAAACGGGGATCGCTTATGGTGGCGCGAGCGGGAGTGCGCAGCTCTGCTGCCCGAAGCGCGCCGGTTCGGGCTGGTGTTTCAGGACTCGCGCCTCTTCCCCCATCTGACGGTGCTCGGCAATCTGCAACTGGCGGCCCGCAAGGGGCGAGGGCGCTGGCAGCCCGAGGCGCTGGCGGCGCGACTGGGTTTTGCCGATCTGCTGGGGCAGCCTGCCCATGCCCTCTCTGGCGGTCAACGCCAGCGGGTAGCGCTGGGGCGGGCGCTGCTGGCCGAGCCTGATCTGCTGCTGCTCGATGAACCTTTCTCGGCGCTCGATCGGCGCAGCCGCATCCATCAGGCCCACGTGCTCAAGAGGTTGCAGCAGGAGAGCGGCATCCCGATGATCTTCGTCAGTCACGCCATGGAGGAGGTGAGTTTGCTCTGCGATCAGCTGGTGCTGCTGGAAGGTGGCAGGGTAGAGGCGCAAGGCAGGCCGAGCGAGATTTTCGCCCGCACTGATCTCTCGCTCGCCAGCCGTGACGATGCCGGGGTGATGCTGGATGCGACCTTGGCCCACTACGATGACGACGAGCAGATGGCGACCCTGCAACTCGGCGAGCAGCAGCTGCGGGTCACCATGACCCATGTGCCGGACGAGAGTGGCCCCTTGCAGATCAAGGTGGCGGGGCGCGATGTGGTGATCGCCACCGCCCCCATCGAGCACTCCAGCCTTTCCAACTGTCTCGTCACCCGTCTGCTGGCGGTGCGCGAGGTGCGCCCCGGCCAGACCCTGTTGCAGCTGGCGCTGGGTGAGCAGATACTGCTGGCCCGGATCACCAGCCGCTCCGCCAGGCGGCTGGTGCTGGCGCCGGAGCAGCAGATCTACGCTTATATCAAGGCGGTGAGTCTGGTCAGCGAAGGCTGATTGGGCGCCGTGCTGATAACGTGGCAGGATGGCCACAGGCAACATAACAACAAGAGATGGTTCAGGTGATGAGTCGAGAGGCAATACACTGATGCGCCGCAATCAGGTGATGAAATTCAACGGCCTTGCCCTGCGCAGTGCGGGGGAGGGCCCCTTGCTGTTGCTGCTGCACGGGCTGGGCTCCTCCAGCCTCGACTGGCAGGCGCAGATCGAACGGTTTTCCGAACACTACCGGGTGGTAGCGCTGGACTTGCGCGGCCACGGCCAGAGCATGCAGGAGGGGCCGTTCGATGTGGCGACCCTGGCAGCCGATGTGGTGAACTGGCTCGATGCACAGCCAGAACCCGCCTGGGTCGTGGGATTGTCGCTGGGGGCCATGGTCGCGCTGGAGCTGGCGCTGCAACTGCCCCACAAGGTGCAGGGACTGGTGCTGGTCAACGGTTTTAGCGAGTTTCTGCTGGAGACCCCCAAAGAGCAGGAGCGTTACGCCCAGCGCCTCAAGTGGCTGCGCTGGTTTGGCATGCGCCCGCTCGCCTGGTGGCTGGGACGCGAGCTCTTCCCGGGCCCGGATCTGGCGCAGGTGCGCCATACCTTCCGGCTGCGTTTCGTGCGCAATAAAAAGAAAACCTACAAGGCGCTGCTGGAGGCGCTACCGGGCTGGTCGGTACGTGCCCGGCTCGGCGCCATCTGGCAGCCGGTGGCCATCATCTCCACCAGTCACGACTACCTGCCGCTGGCCAAACGGGTAGAGCAGTTTGCCGCCCTGCCCAACGCCACCATCCACACCCCCAACGGTCACCACGCCTGGCCCGCGGAAGATCCCTCGGGCTTTAATCACCTGTTGCAACGGATCCTCACGACCCATTGAGGAAGGGGTTGTTAGGTGCAGGTACCAAAAAGCCGAACCACAGGGTTCGGCTTTTTTGATCCCGTTTGCGTCAAGGATGGGAGCAGACGGGGCAGTCGGGGCGCTTGGGCAGCTTCATCTCGCGGAAAGTGCCGCTTAGGCTGTCGATCATCAGCAGACGGCCGCTGTAGCTTTTGCCCATGCCTGCCAAGAGTTTGATAGCTTCCAGTGCTTGCAGGCTGCCCACCAGCCCCACCACGGGAGCGAGCACTCCCGCCTCGACACAGGTGAGGGCCTGCTCGCCAAACAGGGCGCTGAGGCAGGCGTAGCAGGGCTCATCTTCCTGCCAGGTGAAGCTGCACAGCTGTCCCTCCAGCCGGATGGCGGCGCCGCTGACCAGTGGCACGCCATGCTGGCGTGCCTTTTGGTTGAGCAGGTTGCGAATGGCCAGGTTGTCAGTGCAATCCAATACCAGCTGGTGTTGGGGCAACAGGGTATCGAGCAGCGCCTCATCGGCCACGGCAGCGTGGGTCTCGACGTTGAGCCAGGGATTGAGGGCTCGCAGCGACTGGGCGGCAGAGTCCACCTTGTAGTGGCCAATGCGCTCATCGTTGTGCAACACCTGACGCTGCAGATTGGATAGCTCCACCTTGTCGAAATCGACCAGGGTGAGCTGGCCAACTCCGGCTACCGCCAGATACTGGCTGGCGGCGCAACCAAGGCCACCGGCACCGATCACCAGCACACGGGCCTGTTTGAGCGCCTCCTGCCCCTCGAAGTCGAAGGATTTGAGGATGATCTGGCGGTTGTAACGCAGCAGTTCGGCGTCGCTCAGGATCTCGCTCACAGCAGCAATCCCCCGAAGGGTTCGACGGTGACCGTCTCGCCCGCGGCGACGCGGCCCCGTTCCCGTTCAAGAACGATGTAGCAGTTGGCTCGCGACAGGGAGCTGAACACGGCGGAGTCCTGCGAGCCAGTGCTGCGCACCTCGAGGCCGTTTGGCCCTTGGCTCATGATGCCGCGCTGGAAGTCGAGTCGGCCCGGGCTCTTTTTGAGTGGCTCGGCCGCAATGGCTTGCAGCTGGAGCGGGCGCTCGAAGTGCTGGCCCGCCAGCTTGGCCAGCGCCGGTTGCACCAGCTGATCGAAGGTGACCATGGCGGAGACGGGGTTGCCCGGCAGGCCGAAGAACCAGGCGTGGGGCAGGCGGCCGAAGGCAAATGGCTTGCCCGGCTTGATGGCCAGCTTCCAGAAGCCAATCTCGCCGAGCTCGTCCAGCAGTTGTTTGGTGAAATCCGCTTCCCCTACCGAGACACCGCCGGTGGTGATGAGTACATCGGCCTCTTCATCGGCGCGGATAAAGGCGGCGCGCAGCTGGGCCGGATCGTCGGGGATGATGCCAAGGTCGAGGCAGTCGCAGCCCATGCGCGCCAGCATGGCCCGCACGCCATAGCGGTTGGAGTCATAGATATCGCCGTGGGCGAGCGGGGTACCGACCGGTTTGAGCTCATCGCCGGTGCTGAAGATGGCCACTTTCAGCGGTCGGCGTACCGGCACGGTCGCGATGCCGAGGGAGGCCAGCAGTGGCATTTCGCGCGGGGTGAGGCGAGTACCGGCTGGCAGCACGCAGGCGCCCTTGCCGATATCGCTGCCGGCGCGGCGGATATTCTGGCCCGGTTCGGGTTGTGCCAGAAAAGTGATCCGATCGCCGTCGGCCTGCGTTTCTTCCTGCATCACCACCGCATCTGTGCCTGCGGGAACCGGGGCGCCGGTCATGATCCGCACGCAGTGGCCGGCGGGCCACTCGCCCTGATAGGGCTGACCGGCAAACGCCTTGCCCGCCATGATGAGCGGGGTGCCGCTGGCGAGATCCGAAAGGCGCACGGCGTAACCGTCCATAGCGGAGTTGTCGAAGGGGGGCACGGCGAGGGGAGAGGCGATGTCGCTGGCAAGAACCCGGCCAAGGGCCTCTGGCAGGGGCAGTTGCTCGCTGTCGCAGCAGCAGGCGAGTTGTTCCAGCATCCCTTGCAGGGCATCGCTTAAGGGGAGTAGTCCGCTGGTATCAAATCCCATCGTCATGACCTCTTTCTATGATTGAAGGCGGGATTATCACAAAAATCCCCGGGGATGGGCAGGTTATCTCAAGGATTCTCGGGGTAATCGGCGCTGAAACGGGGTGAGATGGCCATAAAGTATGAGGTGACGCACAAGTTGACTTGAATCTTGGCGGCAATGGCCGTTTACTATGCCGCCATAACAGATGGCCGTCACATCCCGAGTGGGGGCCATTACAGCGATACCGTCGGCCCTGTACGCCGCCACAACATAAGGGGTTGCTTGATGAGCTGCCCTCACAGTCCCTGAGCGTGGGAGAGAAGATAATGACAACCTTAAGTCCGGAAGCCTTGCTGGTCAGGGCTGCCCTCGAAGCCCAGGGACTGGAAACCCCCCTGGTCACCAACGAGCTGAACAGCCAGCAGAAGCGGGAGAAGATCGAAGGCCATATGCGCTCCATCATGGAGACGCTGGGGCTGGATCTGGCCGATGACAGTCTGGCCGAGACACCGCACCGCATCGCCAAGATGTACGTCAACGAGATCTTCTCAGGCCTCGATTATTCCACCTTCCCCAAGGTGACGGTGATCGAGAACAAGATGCAGGTGGACGAAATGATCATGGTGCGGGACATCAGCCTCACCAGCACCTGCGAACACCACTTCGTCACCATCGACGGCATGGCCCATGTGGCCTATATCCCTCGCGGCAAGGTGATTGGCCTGTCGAAGATCAACCGTATCGTGCAGTTCTTCGCCCGTCGTCCCCAGGTGCAGGAGAGACTGACCCAGCAGATCCTGCTGGCGCTGCAGACCCTGCTCGGTACCAAGGACGTGGCCATCAGCATCCGGGCGACCCACTACTGCGTCAAGGCGCGCGGGGTGATGGATTCGACTTCCTATACCACCACCACCTCCCTCGGCGGGGTGTTCAAGACCCAGCCCGATACCCGGGCCGAATTTCTGGGCGGCCTGCGTGGATAAGATGGCGGTTGTTTTGTAACCGCCACGCTGAATAAACGAGACGCCAGCAGCCATTGCTGGCGTTTTTCATTGGTTCCGGATCAGAGTGGTGGCCTGCAACGGCTTGGCCCGTGCGGCTTGCCTTATGCAAACGTTATGTATTTTTTCGATTTATTCATCTGAGCAGTATATTTAATCGAGCACGATAAATCCCTCGTTTTCACCTTACAAAAAGTAACCGGACAGACTCTTTCCGAACCATCACAATCCGGTTACTCTAGCGCCCCCTCACGGCTCTCGCTGCCGCTCATGGAATTCAGAGATATTCATCAAGGTTGGATGGTGCGCCACTGAACAGGTGGCCAGATAGTTCATGCCAGGAGGACGTGAACCGGACGAGTGCTACGAATTTAACGACCACCAGGATATCCCATGAATACCAGTACCATGACCATAGGTAAAAAACTCACCGCCGGCTTTGCCGTGCTCGGTTTGATGGTCGCCTTTATCGGCGGTTTTGCCCTTGTCCAGTTTGGCAACATGAATGATGTTGCCATCCGGTTTACCGACAGCATCTTGCCAGCGGTCAATCGCACCAGCGCGATCGGGGATTCTCTCGGTGAGCTGCGTCGTTATGAGCTGGGTTATTTCGTGGTGGCCGCCGAGCCGCTGAAAAGGGCTGAATATCGGAATATTGCCAGTCAACAGCTTAACTCGATCGCGCAGCAGCTGATTGCCCATGACAAGACGATCTGGCCTGAGGATGTGGCGGAGCGCCGTACCTTCGATACGGTGAAATCTGACTGGGATCGTTACGTCGCCCTGCACCAGCGAGTCAAACAACTGCAAGACAGCGATCAGCTTGCCGAAGCCCAACGCATCTTCCTTGAGGAGGGGGTTCCCCTTTATACCGCGCTGAGCAAGTCAGTGGCCTCCCTGATCCAGATTAACCATGGTTATGCGTCTGAATCCCGCAGTGACATTGTCGCCTCTTACCAATCCGCCAACCTGAGCGTCACCATCGCACTGGTGCTCGGTCTGATCCTTGTGGTGGTGCTCTCCGTGGTACTGACCCGCCAAATTCGCGACCCGCTGATCATGCTGGCCCGTCAGGCCCAGCGCATTGCCAATGGCGATCTGGGGCAGGGCGAACTGCAGCAGTGGATCCGTGACAGCCGCTTCAACCGCGACGAACTGGGTCAGCTGGGCTCCGCCATCAACCGGATGCAGGGTTCCCTCTCCGATCTAGTGAGCGAGATCGCCGGCTCCGTGAGCCAACTCAGCAGCGCAGTGGAGGAGGTGAGCGCCATCTCCAGCCAGTCTGCCAGCGGCATGGCCATCCAGCAGAACGAAGTCTCCCAGGTGGCGACCGCCATGAACGAGATGCAGTCCACCGTCAACGAAGTGGCCCGCAACACCACGGATGCCATGAGCGCCGCCAAGGATGCCTCGCGCACCTCTGCTGCTGGCAGCGAAGTGGTACGCAGCTCCATTGCCAGCATCGAAGAGGTGTCGGTCAAGATTGAACAGGCGGGCACAGTGGTGCAGCAGCTGGAGGCCGATAGCGCCAATATCAGCGTGGTGCTGGATGTGATCCGCGATATCGCCGGTCAGACCAACCTGCTGGCCCTTAACGCTGCCATCGAAGCGGCCCGTGCCGGTGAGCAGGGCCGTGGTTTTGCGGTCGTTGCGGATGAAGTGCGTTCATTGGCCCAGCGTACCCAGGACTCCACCGCCGAGATCAGCAAGATGATCGAGCTGCTGCAGAGCCGCGCCGCCGAGGCGGGCAACGCCATGCAGCTGAGCCGTCACCAGATGCAGGAGAGTGTCGGTCTGGCACGGGATGCCGGTACCAGTATCGAGACCATCAACGGTGCCGTGGTGCGCATCACCGACATGAACACTTTGATCGCCACCGCCACCGAAGAGCAGAACGCGGTGACCGAAGAGCTCAACCGCAGCATCGTCAACATTCACAATGCCGCTGACGAGAATGCCCAGGGCGCTCATCAGATCGCCCAGGCTTGCGTCGAGCTGAGCAAGCTGGCCAACACCCTGCACCATATGACCCAGCGCTTCACCCTCTAAGGGTTGATGCATGGATAACAGAAGGCCCCGCAATTGGCGGGGCCTTGTTGTTTCTGGCGTTGTGGAAGGGCTCAGCTCAGGCCGACTATCTCGCCGTTCTCATCGATATCGATATGGCGATAGGCCGGCAGGCTGCCAAGGCCCGGCATGGTCATGATGGGGCCCGCCAGTGCATAGACGAAGCCGGCACCGGCGCAGAGCTTCACCTCGTCGATGGGCACCTCGAAATCGGTCGGCACCCCTTTGAGGGCGGGGTCATGGCTGATGGAGAGCGGCGTCTTGGCCACGCAGATGGGCAAGTGATCCCATCCTTCGGCGGAGAGCTGTGCCAGCTGCTGGCGCGCTCTGTCGGAGAGCTGCACTCCGCGGCCGCCGTAGCCGCACTCCACCAGGGTCGTCAGTTTGGCGTCGAGGCTCGCCTCGTCGGGGTAGAGCAGTTTCACCTTGCCGGGTTGCTCGCAGGCGGCCACCACGGCGCGGGCCAGCTCGCTGGCACCGGCACCACCCTGAGTGAAGGAGTTGGATATGGCCGCGCCACAGGCACCGGCTTGCTGCGCTTCATGGGCCAGCAGCGCCAGTTCGGCCTCGCTGTCGGTGGGGAAGCGGTTGATGGCGACCACCACCGGCACCCCGTAGCGGCGGGCGTTCCGGATATGCCAAGCGAGGTTGGCGCAGCCCTGCTTGAGGGTCGGCAGATCTTCCCCTTGCAGGCTGGCTGGCAGCGGCTGGCCCGGGCGGATATCGAGCAGGCCGCTGTTGGCCTTGAGGCCGCGCACCGTTGCCACCAGCACCACGCAGGCGGGGGTAATACCGGATTGGCGGCTCTTGATGTTGAAGAACTTCTCCAGCCCCATGTCGGAGCCAAAACCCGCCTCGGTCACCACATAGTCGGTCAGGCCAAGGGCGATGCGATCGGCGATCACCGAGGAGTTGCCGTGGGCGATATTGGCAAAGGGGCCAGCGTGCACCAGCACCGGCGTCTGCTCGGTGGTTTGCATCAGGGTCGGCTGCAGCGCGTCTTTCAGCAGCACCGTCATGGCGCCCGCCACTTCCAGCTGTTCGGCGGTAATGGGCTTGCCGTGGATATCGCGGGCCAGCTGGATGCGGCCGATGCGCTGGCGCAGGTCTTTCAGATCGCTTGCCAGCGCCAGAATGGCCATCAGCTCGGAGGCGGCGGTGATGACGAAGCGATCGCCGCGTTCCACCCCATCGGCTGCCCCACCCTGACCGATGGTGAGGTGGCGCAAGGCGCGATCATTCATGTCGAGGGTGCGCGGCCAGAGGATGTTATCGGCATCGATATCGAGCCGCGGCAGGCCGGTTTTGGCGGTGAACTGGTCGCCGAGTTTACGCTCATGGAACAGGCGGGCATCGAGGGCTGCAGCCGCCAGATTGTGAGCCGCCGTCAGAGCGTGAAAATCGCCGGTAAGGTGGAGGTTCATCTCCTCCATCGGCACCACCTGGGCGTGGCCGCCACCGGCAGCGCCCCCCTTGACCCCGAATACCGGGCCGAGGCTCGGCTGGCGGATGGTTGCGATGCTGTGCTGGCCGATATGGTTGAGCCCCATGGAGAGGCCAAGGGTGGTCACCGTTTTCCCTTCACCGAGCGGGGTAGGGGTGATGGCGCTCACCAGTACCAGCTTGCCGCGCTGTTTGGGCTGAGACGTGAGCAGGTCGAGGCTGAGCTTGCCTTTGTAGTGACCATGGGGGCTGAGCAGGTGCTGGGGGATGGCGAGGCGTTCTGCCAGCGCGTGGATTGAGAGACGGGGGGACTGGCGGGAGATCTCGATATCGCTTAGCATCAGCACCTCGTTGGCATATCGGGGTAAAATATGCGGCGCAGTCTAGTGGAATATAACGGGTAATCCAATGACGAAAACGATTTTATTTGGTGGGGGTGAGGTTCGTCAGAATCCTGTTCGGCTGGATCTCAACGCACTCTATCATCCCCCCAAGCAGCCGATGACGGCGCTGGGGATTGTCAGCGCGCTGGTGCCGTTGTTCGGTTTCGGCTGGCAGGCGATGACCCAGGACCCCGAAACCCAGCTGCGCCACGAGATCCGTAAACGGGTTAACAAGCACAAGACCGACGAGGCAAACCTCATTTTGATCCTGCAGCTGGCCGCCATGTTTGACTGCCCCGAGATTGAAGTGGCGCTCCCCTATGCCCTCAGTGAGCAGCAGTTGTCCGTTGTCCGCACCCGACTGCCACGCTGGCAGTTAAGCCTCGAGCAGGAGCGTCTGCTGGCGAAGCTGGTACCTGCCGCGGCCCCTGGCCAGCGCTAGGTTTCAAGCCGGGTCAGCAGGCCGGACAGTCAGGCCGTACCCTCTGCTCTGGCAATCATGCCGGTTTATCCCACTGCTGCGGGGCGAGATAGCGCTCCTGCACGAACTCGATAAAGCAGCGCACCTTGGCCGAGACGAAGCGGCGGTGCGGATAGACCGCATAAAGTCCCACCTCTCCCTTGTCCCACTCTGGCAGCAGGCTGACCAGCTGTCCTGACCGCAGCGCCTCCCCCACGATAAAGGTGGGCTGCAATATGATGCCCTGGTCATCACAAGCGGCGCGGGTCAGCGCCACCCCGTTGTTGGCCCGCAGCGGCCCCTGTGGCCGGATGCTCTGCTGCTCGCTTCCCCGTTTGAAGTGCCACTCCGGCTGGGTCAGGGTGTAGATCAGACAGTCGTGCTGCTTGAGATCCTCGGGCTTTTCCGGTCTGCCCTTGCGTGCCAGATAGGCGGGGCTGGCGCAAAGCTCGACCCGAATGGTGGCAAGCTGGCGCGCCACCAGCGAGGAGTCGCTGAGGTGGCCGATGCGCAGCGCCAGATCGAACCCCTCTTCCACCAGTGCGACCCGCCGGTCGCTGTACTCGATATCGAGCTTGAGATCGGGAAAGCGCTGGCGAAACAGCGGCAGGGCGGGGGAGAGGTGCAGATAGCCAAAATCCATCGGCACCGAGAGCTTGAGGGTGCCGTTCGGCTGCTGGTTGTGGTGGGTCAGCTGGCTGTGGGTCTCTTCCAGCTCCGCCAGCAGGGCGAGGGATCGCTGGTAGTAGAACTGGCCCGCTTCGGTGGGATTGACCTGACGGGTGGTGCGCGACAGCAGCCGGGTGGCGAGGGACTCCTCCAGCTGCTGCATTAGCTTGGAGGCCATGGCGACCGAGATGCCGAGCTGGTTGGCGGCCTTGGTAAAGCTCTGGCACTCCACCACCTTGATAAAGGTGCGCATGGCGGCGATCTGGTCCATTTTCCATCCTCAGTAAATAATGAATTTAATAAATCACTGATTATTCATCTTCAGAACGAGGTTAGCATTTTAACCACTGATGTGAACCCCAAGATGAAGGAACGAACGGATGAAAATGACCAAGGCTCTGCTGGCCTCCTGCCTGTTTATGGCTACCCCTCTGATGGCGGCGGATTACGACGTGGATGCGGCGCACACCACGGTGCAGTTCAAGGTGGGTCACCTGGGCTTCTCCGAGCTGGTAGGTCGCTTCAACACCTTCAGTGGCACCTTCAGCATGGATGACGCCAACCCGGCGGCCGCCAAGGCGAGCTTTGAAGTGGATGCCGCCAGCGTCGACTCCAATCACGAGGCCCGCGACAAGCACCTGCGCAGCCCGGACTTCCTCGACGTGAAACAATATCCCAAGATGACCTTCGTCAGCTCCGCTTACGAGGGCACCAAGGATAAAGGCGTGCTGAAAGGGACCCTGACCCTGCACGGCGTCTCCAAGGAAGTGGCCTTCGATCTGGTCAAGATCGGTGAGGGCAAGGATCCCTGGGGCGGCTACCGCAGCGGCTTCAACGCCTCCACCACCATCAAGCGCAGTGACTTTGGCGTGAGCTACATGCTGCCCGGCATTCCGGACGAGATGAACATCAACCTGTTTGTCGAAGGCGTGCGCAAGTAATGGGCGCGGAACTTCTGCTGCAAACCCTGGCGGCTCCTCTGGGAGCCGCTTTGCTATCGTGGCGCTGGCCACGACTGGGGTATCTGTGGGGCGCGCTGGCGCTCTGGCTGGTGGGATCCTGGCTTGGCGGTCTCTATGGCATGCCGGAAAAGGCGTGGCAGTGGCTGCCGCTGATCCTGCTGGTCCCCGCCATCGCGGCTCAGGTGAGCGATCTGCGCGGTTCGCTGCTGCTTTTTGCCGTGTTCAGTGCGCTGGTGTGGTGGCAGGGATTGGCCTCGGTACTGGTAAGCGAACCCGGGATCTGGCTGGCGCTACTGCCCGCCATCCTCTGGTTTGGCTGGAACACCTTGCGCTGTGATAGCCGCGAGGGGCTCGGGTTTGCTCTCGGCTTTATCTGGCTGGCGCTGGTGATCGGTATCGATGGCAGCCTGCTGATTGCCCAGCTGGCCGGTGCTCTGGCCGCTTTCGCCGGTTTTCGCGCCCTGCTTGCCACCTTTGTTGACATCAAGGTAGCACCCGCCGGTCTGGCGCTGGCCCTCGCCTTCGTCCAGATGCTGGCCTGGCAATATGTGGAGGTGCCGCTGGTGGTGTTGCTGCCGGTCTGGTTGCTGCCGCTGCTGGAGTGGGCGTTACGTGACACACCCTGGCCAGTGCGTTGGGGTGGGCTGATCCTGCTCGCTGCCGCGGGAACTGGGCTCAGCCTGTGGTGGGTGTGGCCTGCTGCTTCTTTGTACTGATTTTTGCATGAAAAACAGGCAATTACAGTCATTTTTGCATACTCGCTCATACTCTTGGCAGATAATGATTGAGCCCCCTATGTGTTTCAGATAAAAAGGATTTTCATTTTATTTGGACACACACAGAACCCGGCCGCGCCGGGTTCTGTTTGCCTGCTTTGCGGCACATAAGGAGGCCACAGTTGCGCAGTCAAGGATCTGAGCATCTGTTTTTTCGCCATTTCACCGGACAGGGACGTATCGACGGTCTCTGCATTTTGCTGGTCACTCACCTGCTTCCCGATCGCCCGCGTTTTATCGACGCTCTCGGTCAGATTGGACGGATTGGTGCCATTTTGCCCAAACCGAAATCGGTACACGGTCCGACCCTGGAGTGGGTATCACAACACTATCCGGTGCTGCCCCTCAACCGACGCTGGACCAATGAACCCGACAGCATCATCCAGCAGATTGCGCCGCTGGTGGCCCCTCACGAGCGGTTGCTGATCCTCGATATTGGCGGTTACTTTGCCAAAACCCAGGTGATCTTGAGTGAATATTTCGGCCCCCGTTTCCTCGGGGTGGTGGAGATGACCGAGAACGGCCATCAACGCTATGAGCACGAGGTGCTGGCGACTCCGGTGGTGTCGGTGGCACGCAGTCCCCTCAAGCAGGCCGAGGATATCCAGATTGGTTTGAGCGTGGTCTACTCCGCGGAGTCGCTGGCCCGCAACCTCAACCGTACTTTCAACGTCTGCGAGGCGGCGCTGTTTGGCTATGGCAAGGTGGGGCGCAGCATCGCCCGCGACCTGCGCTGTCGCAACCTCCATCTCGGGCTGGTGGAGACCGATGTGCTGCGACAGGTCGAAGCGCTCTCTCACGGTTTTCGTCTGATCACCAAGGCCGAGGCGTTGAGCCGCGCCGAGCTGGTGATCTGCTCTACCGGCAACGGCTCGCTGGATTTGGCGGATCTACAGGCGCTGCGCCCCGGCACCATGGTGGCCTCGGTCACCTCGGCCGACGACGAGTTTGCCTTCTCGCTGGCCCAGTTGCCGTGGCCGAGCGAAGAGGTGTGCCCCCATGTGCTGGCCCTCAACCGGCCGGATGGCACCCAGATCTACCTGCTCAACCGGGGTGAGGCGGTCAACTTCGTCCATGGCGCCGTGATTGGCGAATATGTCTATCTGGTGCTGGCGGAGATCATGGAAGGGATCCGGATGCTGGCGGCAGGCCCTCTTGCTCCCGGCCTGTTCGAGCTGCCAGAATCGGCGATGCGTACCATTGCCCGCCATTGGCTGGCCGATTTTCATGGGGTTGATCAGCACTGATTTGACCAAACCGGGATCGGCCATTGAGCGGCGGTACGCCACTTCCCGCCATTGGGCGCTTTTTTATGGAGTCACTCATGACCGAGTCTGAAACCCTGATCAGCAAACCCCGCATCGAAATCCGCTACTGCACCCTCTGTCGCTGGATGCTGCGCGCCGCCTGGCTGGCGCAGGAGCTGCTCTCCACCTTTGACAGCGATCTGGGGGAGGTGGCGCTGGTGCCGGCCAGCAAGGGGGAGTTCCGCATTCTGGTGAACGGGGTGCAGGTGTGGGATCGGGTGGTCGATGACGGCTTCCCCGAGGCCAAGGAGATCAAGCAGCGGGTGCGCGATGTTATCGCCCCTGATCGGGATCTCGGCCACTCGGATCGCAAGGCGGCCGAGTAACGCCAGATGGGCCGAGCGCCTCGAAAAGGTGCTGAGCATGAGAGCGAAAGGAGAGGGAGGCGATGGCCTCTCTCTCCTTTTTTGCCTTTGGCTGTTTGCCTGCCGCCTGCAGGGCTATGAGCGCGGCTCGGCCAGATGACTGCCGATATAGCGGGCCCGCTTGTGGGGCTTGATGCGGCTCACATCCACCCACACCAGCCCGTCGATGCAGTGGTTGAAGTCGGGGTCGATGCCAAAGTCCATAAACTGCACTCCGCCCGGTTCGCACAGCTCGGAATACTGCTTGTAGAGGGTGGGGATGGCGCAGCCCAGATTGTCGAGGCGGGCCTTGAGTGCTTTGAGGTCGGCGCCGTAATCCACCCCCTCGAACAGAGGTTGCGTCTCGGGGTAGGGACGGCGGGAGGGGGCCAGCGCCAGCTCGGGGGCAAAGTGCTGGCGGTAGAAGCTCACCAGCAGATCCTTGGCCGCCGGCGGCAGGCTGCCGGAGAGCGACACCGGGCCAAACAGGTAGCGGTAGCGGGGATAGCGGGCCAGATAGGCACCGATGCCGAACCAGAGATAATCGAGCCCCCGCTTGCCCCAGTAGGCGGGCTGGATAAAGCTGCGGCCAAGCTCGATGGCCTGCTCCAGCCGGGGCAGCAACTTATCCTCGAAGCCGAACAGGGTGTGGCTGTAGAGGCCATCCTTCCCCTTGCTGGCCAGCAGCTCCGCCACAGGGGCGAACCGGTAGGCACCGATAATATCGAGCCGGGCTGGATCCCAGAGGATCAGGTGGTGATAGTCGTTGTCAAAGCCATCGAGATCCCGCCGCTTGCCGGATCCTTCCCCCACAGCGCGAAAGGCGATCTCCCGCAGTCGCCCCAGCTCGCGCAGGATCACCGAGTGACTCAGTTCATGGCGGCGGTAGAGGTAGATCCCCTGACCATCCGGGGTGGTGCCGAGCTGTTCGCAGCTTTCGATGGCCTGTTTGAGCTGGCGGCGATCCTCCGGCAGGGCGATGGGGGCCTCGGTCTGCAGGCGCCCCGCCTTGCCACGGCCAATCCGGTAGAGGTGGTTGCGCACCAGCCGCGCCGCCGTCTTGGCGGGCAGCTCCTGAAAACTGCCGAGTGGAATGCGTGCCCCTATGGTCACCGGCAGGGTCTGCCCCTGCTGGCGAAACAGCTGGCGTACCAGCAACAGAGCGGAGGCGGGCTTGTTGAGCCAGGAGGCGAGATAGAACCAGAGGCTGTTGCGCCCCCCCAGATGGATGGGCACCAGCGGGGTGCGGGTGCGCTGGGCCAGTTTGATAAAGCCTGCCTGCCAGGGGCCATCTTTCACCCCCTTGAGGCCAAGCCGCGAGACTTCGCCTGCGGGGAAGATCACCAGTGCCCCTTCATGGGCGAGGTGTTCATTCATAGCGAGGATGGCCTGTCGATCGGTCTTGCCCTCCATATTGTCTACCGGCAATAGCAGAGGGCGCAGCGGCGCGAGCTGGGCCAGCAGCTGGTTGGCGACGATCTTCACATCGGGGCGGATGCGGCCGAGCAGTTGCAGCAGCGCCAGTCCATCCAGCGAGCCGATGGGATGGTTGGCAACAAGAATGACCCGGCCACTGGCGGGAATATGCTCCAGTTGCGCCTCGCTGACCCGATAGTCGAAATCGAGCTGGGTCAGCGCCTGCTCGACAAAGTCGAGGCCGCGCAGGTGCGGGTAGCGGGTGGCAAAGTCGGCAAAGGCACGTTCGTTGAGCAGCCAGCCCAACAGCCGCTTTAACAGCGGGGTGAGCAGGGGGTAGCCAAGCAGGCGGGGGAAGTGCTGGGTCAGCAGGGTATCGATAGTGAACATCTGGAGGGCTCCGGCGATCCGTTGCTCCCAGCATGATCTGGCACTGTTCCCGCGACATGTCAGCGGGATGACAGTTTGATGGCAGCGGCAGCCAGTAGCTCCTGAGCGACCCTCCCCCGGTTTCCCTTTCCTGATGGGGGGATGGCCAGATAGCAAGGGAGGAGCCGGTTAACCGGCTCCCCCCTTGGTTGTCATGGTAATCGATTAACCGCGCCAGGCTGCGGTGAGGCGCACCAGCTCCACCAGGGTGGCGACCGATTTCTCCATGGATTGCAGCGGGATGAACTCGTGCTTGCCGTGGAAGTTGTGACCACCGGTAAAGATGTTGGGGCAGGGCAGGCCCATAAAGGAGAGGCGGGCGCCATCGGTACCGCCGCGAATGGGCTTGATTTTCGGCACCACGTCGGCGGCCTCCATGGCGGCCTTGGCCAGCTCGACGATATGCATGTGCGGCTCGATCTGGCTGCGCATGTTGCGATAGCTGTCGGTCAGGGTCAGCTCGATGCGGGCCTTGGGATATTCGGCCTGCAGGGCGGCCACCCGGCTCTGCATCTCGGCCTTGCGTGCGGCGAAATGTTCGTCGTCGAAGTCACGGATGATGTAGTGCAGGGTGCTCTCCTCCACGGTGCCGCTCATCTGGGCCAGATGGAAGAAGCCCTCATACCCGTCGGTACACTCCGGGGTCTCTTCGGCCGGCATGGCAGCGTGGAAGCGGGCGGCCAGGGTTTGGCTGTTGATCATGCTCCCCTTGGCGGTGCCGGGGTGGACGTTATTGCCGATAAAACGCACCGTGGCGCTGGCGGCGTTGAAGTTTTCATACTCCAGCTCGCCCAGTTCGCCGCCATCCACGGTATAGGCCCACTTGGCCGGGAATCTCTCCAGCGGGAACAGGTTGGCGCCGCGGCCGATCTCCTCATCCGGAGTAAAGCCGACCCAGATATCGCCACGTGGGATCTCGGGGTGGGCCTGCAGGTGGTCGATGGTGGTGAGGATCTCGGCGATACCCGCCTTGTCATCGGCGCCAAGCAGGGTGGTGCCGTCGGTGGTGATGAGATCCTGACCCAGGTAGTTTTTCAGGAAGCGGTAGTCACGGATGGCGAGCACCTCGTCACCCTTGCCAAGGCAGATGTCGCCGCCCTGATAGTTCTCGATGATTTGCGGTACTACGTGCTCTGCCTCGTAGTCGGCGGTGTCCATGTGGGCAATCAGGCCGATGGCGGGGGCGTCCGGCTGGTTGCCCGGCAGGCAGCCGGTGAGGTAGCCGTGCTCATCCAGAGTGACCCGGGTTAGCCCCAGCGCCTTCATCTCTTCTTGCAGGGCGCGGGCAAAGATCAGTTGTCCCTCGCTGCTGGGGCAGGCTGGATTGGTCTCATCGGAGCGGGTATGAAAAGTTACGTAACGCAGAAAACGCTCAAGCAGGGTATCCATTAGTCAGCCTCTAACCGATTGTGAGCGGTCATTGTGGCCAATCCGTGCGGGGCACTCATTGCGTCAGCGCAGGTTTTTCCCATTTTTTGACGCAAGGGAAGAGCGGCGAATGTGCGGCGCGCGGGGCAACTTCGGCGAGGGGATGCGCATAAATGTGGCATTTATTGCAATATTTAGGCGCTGGCGGTGGTGGCCAAATTCCCCTCAGCGACCGCACAGCAAGGCGTCAGCCCAATCATGGCGTTTTCACACACTTTTCAAGGGGAAACCGGGCTGTCGCATAACCTGCGCCATCCCAGAGCCCGCCTGCCCGCCAGCAAGATTTGATCGACTTATTAAAAGGGGATTTTGAACACTATTTTTTATTGTCACTGCCCGCGGTAAGTGTGTACACTCCGCGCCGATCCAAGGGTAACCCTGAAGCAGGCAGAGCCGCCAGAAACCCGACCGATCATACGCCTATAGGGCGAGGCACGCAGAAACGACAGACACTGCTGGGGAATGGTTTCTTTAATACCGGTTAGGCTCCGGTATCAGGGAGAACAACAGACTCTCATCCTTCATTTGACCGAGTGGGCCACCGGCTCATCATCTTCCCTTGTCATGGGCGGTCACTGACGGTGAGGTGGGCTGTGGTTGTTGTCGTCTATCAACACGCATGCGTGCTGGCGCCTTCGCTTCTCTTCCTTGGAACCCTCTCCTTCTGTCGGGATCGCTGCCGAATGATGAACTGACGGCGTGGCTGATGTCGTCTGTCATCAAAGTACCGCGGCGCTACGGCATAGTGGCACCGCATACCGTTGAGCTTGATGTAAAGCCACCAGCCCCACATCAAGACTCGTTACTTCCCCAAGATCCACCAGGCAGCCTCTGGCTTGCCGCGATGTGCAAAGCATTGGTTTGGGTGGCTGCGTCTCGTGATGGCAGCGCTCGCCGTACTCTGCACTAGATGGTCTGGATGTGATTGAGGGTAACGAAGGCGACTTTGGGTCGCTCATTTGCGAGGCATAGCCCATGACTAACTGGTCCAGCAAGGACTCCTTGAAGGTCTACAACGTTCCCTACTGGGGTGCGGGTTTTTTCAATATCAATGACGCCGGTCATGTGACCGTCGCCCCCGACAAATCACGCCCTGACGCGCATATCGTGCTCTCTGACGCCATCGAACAGTTGCGTCAGTCCGGGCTGACCACCCCCGTGTTGCTGCGCTTCCCCGACATTCTCAAGAGTCGGGTCGATGCGCTGTTCAACGCCTTTGGTCAGGCCATCGAGAAGTCAGGTTATGAAGGGGACTACCTCTGCGTTTATCCGATCAAGGTAAACCAGCAGCGTCGTGTCATCGAGACCATCAGCCAGTCCTACAGCGACAAGCCCCGGCTTGGCCTGGAAGCTGGTTCCAAACCGGAACTGCTGGCCGTGCTGTCCCATCACCATGAGCAAGGCTCGGTGATCGTCTGCAACGGTTACAAAGACCGCGAATATATCCGCCACGCCCTCTTGGGCAACCTGATGGGCCACAAGGTCTACATCGTGGTGGAGAAGCCCTCCGAACTGGAAATGGTGCTGGACGAGTCAGCTCGTCTCAACATCAAGCCCAACATCGGGGTGCGTGCCAAGCTCGCTTCCACCGGCTCCGGCATGTGGGAATCGAGTGGCGGCTCCATGTCCAAATTTGGTCTCTCCGCCTCCCAGATCCTGGCGCTGATCGAACGTCTGCGCGGGCTGGGCAAGCTGGATTGCCTGCAGTTGCTGCACTTCCATCTGGGCTCCCAGATCGCCAATATCCGCGACATTCAGGGCGGCATCCGCGAGTGCGGCCGTTTCTACGCTGAACTGCGTCGCCTCGGTGCCAACATCGAAGTCGTGGACGTCGGTGGTGGCCTGGGCGTGGACTACGAGGGAACCCGTTCCCAGAGCCACTGCTCCGCCAACTACAGCCTCTCCGAGTACGCCAATAACGTGGTATGGGGCATCGGTGATGTCTGCCGCGAGTTCGATCTGCCGCACCCGACCATCATCAGCGAGTCTGGCCGTGCCCTGACCGCCCACCACGCCGTGCTGGTCACCAATATCATTGGTGCCGAAGGGGTGGAGATGAACGACATCAGCGCGCCGGACGAAGATGCACCGACCATTCTGCAGAACATGTGGAAAGGCTGGCTGGATCTGCGCAGCGAAGATCCCTCCCTGCTGGAGATCTTCCATGACTCGGTGGCAGATCTGGGTGACGTGAATACCCAGTACACCATGGGCCTCTTGAACCTTGAACAGCGAGCCTGGGCCGAGATGCTGCACCAGAACACCTGTCTGGCGCTCAAAGAGATGCTCAACCCGGTCAATCGCAACCACCGTGCGCTGGCTGACGAACTGAGTGAAAAGCTGGCGGACAAGTGCTTTGCCAACTTCTCCCTGTTCCAGTCCCTGCCGGATGCCTGGGGTATCGGTCAGGTATTCCCGGTGATGCCGCTGGCTGGTCTCGATCGTCCGCTTAGCCGTCGCGGTATCCTGATGGATATCACCTGTGACTCCGACGGTCAGGTCGAGCACTATGTCGACGGTCTGGGGGTCGAGAGCACCCTGCCAATGCCGGTCTACGGCGAGAACGAAGAGTGCCACGTCGGCTTCTTCTTGGTCGGTGCCTATCAGGAGATCCTGGGGGATCTGCACAACCTGTTTGGTGACACCCACTGCGCGGAAGTGTGGCTGGACGAAGAGGGCAAGATGGACATTCGCAACGTGGTGCGTGGCGACACCGTCGACCAGCTGCTGCGTTACGTCAACATCGACCCGTCCGTGATCCGCGAGAACTACCAGCGGATCGCCGCTCACCCGGCGCTGGACGATGCCACTCGCAAAGCCCTGCTCGACGAGCTGGAGCTGGGCCTGCAAGGCTACGCCTATCTGGAAGACGAATAAGCCTTCTGTTTGCCCCTCGCTTTTGAGGGAAAATCAAAAACGGCGCCTGCGGGCGCCGTTTTTGTTACCGGGGGCCATCTGGCGATATGACGGTGCACTCGGTCCATGTTCATTTGGATAACCTATGATGGCTCGGGGCATCCGCAAGCCACAGATCTGGCTGATATCTGTCCCTTTCAGCCGCTTCCCTTGATCTACATCAAGCGTGAACCACGGTGGTTATTTTACGGTCAGAAGTGATGTTGATGGGATGTAACAAAAGGATGTGCATATGGAACTGAAAAGGGACCCGAGATGCTATACCGACGTCTGTATCGACGGTAAGTGGTATCACTACGACCACTGCAGCACCAACGTCTACATGCTGATGGGGGGCGCTGCGCCGAGCCTTCAGCTGGCCTATGAGCCGAGCAGCGAAGAGGAGCTGATCGAGATGCTCCAGCAGCTGGGACGCTTCTAAATCACCGAATTGATGTCTTGCCATATGGCCATCGGGCGCGTTGCCACGATGGCCACCACTCTTCACCGCTGTACCTTATCTCAGCGGTTTTTATTGCCCAATAACCCCTTGCCAATTTCCAGCATGGCGACGGCCGCGGCGTAGCTGCTATCGGACTTGCCTATCTCATCCGCTATATAGAGAAAATTGGATTGGTACTTCTCGACGGCCTCCCGTGGGCTGGTCGCGTCAATAAAGTCCTCCTCCACCTCGAATCCTTGGGTCAGCAGTGCCGCCTTTTCACTCAGAAAAGTCGGAGATGCCATGTCGATAAAAGTGTATTGCTGCCGATTGGACGCCGGAATGGTAAAAAACTGGTATCTGGCCATGGGTAAATCCTCGCTTGACGCGGGTGATAGATGACGTGACGCTGGGTTTAATCTGTGGCTCGCAGGCGGCTTCGTTTCCCTCGACGTCGCAGGCAGTGCGTGTCGGGAATGCCGCATTTTGTTTTCGTTCGAGACTACTTTGTTGGCATCTGCCCGGCAAGTGGGTCGCAGAGATTTTCTGGATTATCCGAGCAACCGAGATGTTGTTGGCAGGGGCGAGACCGGGATAATGCCGGGCTCACGTTGAGCCCGGCTTGTCAGCGCTCTGTTACAGCACGAAGCTCTGTACCATGGCGCGCAGCTGTTCGGTGAGCTGGTGGATCTGGCGGGCGGCATCGCGGGCGGCGTTGGCCACTTGCAGCGCCTCGTCGCTGCCATCCGAGATGCGCACCACGTTGCGTTCGATCTCGTTGACCACGGCGCCCTGTTGCTCGATGGCGCTGGCGATGATGGCGTTGGTATCGACCATCCGATCCACCTTCTCGGTGATGGTGCCGAAAGCGTGCTGAGCCTCCTGGGCCAGACCGACCCCCTCCTGCGCTTCGCGGCTGGCAGCCGACATGGCATTGACCGAGGCGCGGGCGCCGGATTGCAGCTGTTCAATCATCTGCTGGATCTCGACAGTGGCCCCCTGGGTGCGACTGGCCAGCGAGCGCACTTCATCGGCCACCACGGCGAAGCCGCGCCCCTGTTCACCCGCCCGGGCGGCCTCGATGGCGGCGTTGAGTGCCAGCAGGTTGGTCTGCTCGGCGATACCGCGTATCACGCTGATGACGCCGCCAATCTGGCTGCACTGCTGCTCCAGTTGACCAATGCTCTCGGCGGTGCGCAGTACTTCGCGGTTGATATGGTCGATCGCCTTGATGGTGCGATCGACCACGGCCTCGCCCTGACCCACCACCTGCTGGGCTTCCTGAGTCATGCGGGCAGCCTGCAGGGCGTTGCCTGCCATGTCTTGTGAAGTCGCAGCCAGCTCCTTGATGGCGGTGGCTACCTGATGGGTCTCCCCTTGCTGGGCGGCGATCACCTCCTGGGAGCGGCAGGTGCGATCCTCGATCTCGGTGGCGCTCTCCACCACGGTGACGCCGTTTTCCCGTACCCGCCGCATCAGGGTGCGCAGGGTCTCCAGGGTGACGTTGTAATCCCGGCTGATGGCGGCCAGCTCATCCTGACCGATGATCTCGATGTGCTGGCTGAGATCCTGGGCGTTGACCCGGGCGGCTATCTCCCGTACCCGGCCAACGGTGTCGCGCAGGGAGAGATAGGCGCCGATCATCAGGTAGATATAGAGCAACAGGATGGCGGTCAGTGGCGCCGTGACCCACCAGAAGTGGCGCTGGTTGGCTGCCATGCGTTGATGCAGGTCGGCTTCCAGCCGCTGGCGCACCTGGCCTGCCAGCTTGGTGATGGTGTTGTCGAGCCCATCTCCCAGCGCCAGCACCTCCTTCGTTGAGAGCTGCACCAGCTGATCCTTCATCATCTTGTTTTCCATGGTATCGACCCCCTGACGCACCTGTTGCAGCAGGGTATCGGTCTGCTGACCCAGCTCGGCGCGATAGGCGGGTTCAATCTGGTAGAGCAGTGTCAGATCGGCTTCCAGCTCCTGCAGGGTGGCGTTGATGAGGTCGAGGCGAAAGCGAAGGCCGCTGTACCCTTCCGCCTGAAACAGGCCGAAGTCGGCAATAGTGGCGGCGCGATCCCGCACCTGAGCCAGCAGGTCGCGCAGTTGCGGCAGCCGTTCGCTGGTGAGGATCACCATGTAATAGGTGCCGAGCGCCGGATCCTGGATCAGGCTGCTGGCGGCGGTGATGTTCTTGTAGAGGTGGCGCACTTCGGTCAGTAGCTTGTCGTGGCGCAGATTGCTTTGATCAACCTCCAGCTTGCTCCCTTCGCTCTGCAGGGTAGCCCACCCCTGTTTGAGGGCGTCGAAAGCGGGATTATCCTGACGGGTATCGGCAAAGGCACGCAGGCTATCGTCCACGGCTTGGGCGGCGGCTTTAACCTTATCCTCTCCCACCGGGTTCTGTTCGTAGGCGTGCTGGGTGACCAGATTGCGGTGGGTCAGCAGCGCCTGCTCGATGGCGGGCACGGGGGCCAGATTGATGACACCGGCCAGCTCTTTGCGTGCCTGTTCGTTGTCATCCTGCAGCCGTCCCAGCAGGTTGGCCATGCTGTAGGCAAGCGGCAGCAGCATCAGACAGGACCAGAGCAGAAATTTGTATTTGAAAGAGAGCTGGTTGCCCAGCCTGATAGCGGGGTTGAAAATCCATTTCATATGAGGCCTCGATACCCGAAAAGACGGGTGCATGCGGTTATGGCTGAATATTACTCCTCGCCGCAGTACTTCGGTCAGGGAGAGGGGGAAGTTGTGATCCCCTTGGCTTTTTGTTCTGTTGCCAGCGCAATACCAATGAAAACGGGCCACCCGAAGGTGACCCGTCTGTTGGCTGTCTGGTTATCTGGTTAATCAGTTGAACGCCAGGAAGGGCGAGACACAGAGCAGCAGGCCGGTGACGATGATGATGTAGAGGGAAGTGCCCTTGTACTTGTGCAGCGCCGGCACCTGATAGACCAGATAGGCCGGGATGAGGCAACCCACCATACCGAAGATGGGGCTGCAGATGGAGGTGAAGCTCAGCACCGGGGCGTTGAGCACGATGGCACCCCAGGAGAGCATGACGGTGAACACCATGATCCCTTTGCCCACCAATCCTTTGTTGATGCGGTTTTCCGGCAGCACCCGGCGCAGCAGGTTCATCGCCAGCCCCTGACAGGCTTCACGAAAGCCCAGATAGACGCCGAAGTAGGCGGTCATTACCGCAAAGATGTTGAGGGTCAGGCTCAGGAGCTTGAGGGTCTGGCCGGGCATCCCCTGCGCCACCATGGCCAGTGCAGAGATGTTCTCCTCGGAGGCTTTGACCGCCTGATCGTGGCCCATAGCCAGAGTGAAGGAGACCGCGTAGAAGAACACCACCACAAACAGGATGCCGAAGGCGATATTCATGGCGCGCATCGCCTTGAAGCGGGCCACCTCCAGCGATTTCTCCCGCGAGCGGTAGGAGATCACCATGGGGCTCAGGCTTTGGATAAAGAGGATGGAGGTGAGGGTGAAGGGCAGCATGATGATGGCATCCTTCATCCAGTCACCGGCGGCGGGCATGGCGGTGATGTTGGCCGCATCCCATTTGTCCACCATCATCAGGCCGAGCACGGCCACCACGCTGATCTTGGTCAGCACCATAAAGGTGGAGATCTTGAACAGCAGGTTTTCGCCGCGCGAGGCCAGCGCCACCAGACCGCAAATCAGCACCAGACCGTAGAG
The DNA here is from genome assembly GCF_019047125.1 of Aeromonas sp. FDAARGOS 1411. Classification (NCBI taxonomy): domain Bacteria; kingdom Pseudomonadati; phylum Pseudomonadota; class Gammaproteobacteria; order Aeromonadales; family Aeromonadaceae; genus Aeromonas; species Aeromonas sp. FDAARGOS 1411. Next base: position 559,414 of record NZ_CP077214.1, read on the forward strand.
GGGATTTTCCGAGAGCAGGCCGTCGGTGACGCCGAAGCTCTGCAGGAAGGAGGCGCTGTCGTTGGTGATGGCGGTGGAGTAGACAAAGACCCAGATCACCAGCATCACGAAGTAGAGGGCGCCGAGCAGCACACCCCAGTTCTTGCCAAGGTAGCCGGTGATGACGCTGGGGTAATCCTTGCATTCGGGTGAGGTGGCCAGGGTATTGATAAAGAGGCGCTGGAACATATACATGGCCGGATAGCCTATTACTGCCGAGAGCAGAAAGACCCACAAGCCCATCAGCCCCACCTGCACCGGCAGGAAGACGATCCCCGCGCCGATGGCCATGCCGATGCTCATGATGATCCAGCCCCAGTCGGTGCTGTCGAAGCGAACCGCCTCTTTCCATTCCAGGGTGCCCATCATGGGGCCGTTGAGTGTGGTGCTATGCGCGTCCATTAGAACCTTCTTGTCGTTGTAAGGGTAAGAGCGGGCGCAAATATAGTTGAATAAATGCGTTGCAAACAATGCGTCCGCGCTCTCTTTTATTCAAATCAGGAGGGTGATCACGGTTTACTATGAGACCTAAAGATGCCTTTTTACGCCATTTTTCTATCTTTTTGTTGAATGGATAAACTAAAAAGCAAATAATGTTGAGCGAAAGCAGAGCTATAAATGCAAAAATAATTGCAATTACGGAGTGGGTAATATGAAAAAAATCATCACTGCGGCCTCGGCTCCCGACGCCATCGGACCTTACAGCCATGGCACTGCCTATGGCGACCTCATCTTTACCTCCGGCCAGCTGCCGGTGTGCAAACAGCAGGGCGGCGTGGTTGCCGGCGGTATTGAGGCACAGAGTCGTCAGGCACTTGAAAACCTGAAAGCGGTGCTGGAGGCGGGCGGCGGCTCGCTGGCGACAGTCCTCAAGACTACCTGCTATCTCGCCGAGATCAGCGATTTTGCCGCGTTTAACGAGGTTTACAAAGCCTATTTCCAGAAAGATTGTCCGGCGCGCAGCTGCTTCGCGGTGAAGGATCTGCCGATGGGCGTCAAGGTTGAAGTGGAAGCGATCGCCCATATCGCTCGGTAACGGATAGAGAAAGGTTCAATCAATGAAACAAGCGTGGCAGCAGTATCTGCAGATTATTCAACAGGTTGTCAAACCGGCGCTGGGCTGTACCGAGCCTATCGCCGCCGCTTATGCCGCCGCAGTTGCCGCCCGGCAACTGGGTTGCGCACCGCGTCGTATCGAGGTGGCGGTGTCGGATAATCTCTACAAGAACTCGATGGGTGTCTATGTGCCGGGTACCGGCAAGATTGGTCTGGCGATCGCCGCCGCCGCCGGCGCCCTCGGTGGCAATGCCGATGGCGGACTGGAGGTGCTGGCCGCCATCACCGCAGATCAGGTGGCCCGTGCCCAGGCCCTGATCGATGCCGGTGGCGTGCTGGTCAGCCGCACCGCGGCCCCCGAGTTTATCTTCTGCCGCGTGACTGTTTATGGCTCTGATGAAAACGGTGAAGAGCACAGCGCCGAAGTGACCCTGTGCGGTGGCCATACCCGTATCGTCGAGCAGCGTCGCGATGGCGAGGTGACCTTCACCGCCGATCAGAGCCAGGGCGGCGCCACCGGTTCCATCTGCGATGGCGTCGATATCAGCATCGCCGCCATCTACGAGTTCGCCACCCAGGTGGAGTTCGAGCAGATCCGGTTCATCCTCAAGGCCTCCGAGCTCAACGGCAAGCTCTCCGCCGAAGGGATGAACAACCCCTATGGTCTCGAGATCGGTCGTACCATGCAGCAGAACATCGATGCCGGCCTCATCGGCGAGGATGTGATGAACCGCATCGTGATGATGACGGCGGCTGCCTCCGATGCCCGCATGGGGGGAGCCACTCTGCCGGCGATGAGCAACTTTGGCAGCGGCAACCAGGGCATCGCGGCCACCATTCCGGTGATGGTGATTGCCGAGCGCTATGGCGCCAGTGAAGAACAGCTGGCTCGCGCTCTCATCATGAGCCATCTGGGCGCCATCTATATCAAGTCCCACTATCCGCCGCTGTCGGCCTTCTGCGGCAATACCGTGACCAGCGCGGCAGCCGCCATGGCCATGGTCTATCTCGCTGGCGGCAGCTTCGAGCAATCCTGCTTCGCCATCCAGAATGTGCTGAGCGACAGTGCCGGCATGGTGTGCGACGGGGCGAAGGCCTCCTGCGCCATGAAGGTGAGCACCTCCTCCGGCGCGGCGGTACGTGGCTTCCTGATGGCGCTCAACAGCCACTCGGTGTCGGGGCAGGGGATCGTTTCCGACAACGTGGATCAGACCATTCGCAACGTGGGTCAGATGGTGAAGGACGGCATGTCTGCCACAGACAGCACCATTATTGATATCATGTCCGCCTGAGTGTCCCTGTCGGCTGCTGCCCGGCGTCCATCGCCCGGCAGCAGCCCTTGCAAGAAGGTCCGAATGTGAAGCTGCAAGAGTTGAGTCAGAACGATTTCCAGATCCTCAAATCGATGGAGATCATCGTGGATGGTATCGCCGCCATGTATGGTCAGCACACCGAGGTGCTGCTCCACAGTCTGGATGTGCGCAACCCCTCGATCATCAAGATTGCCAACGGTCATATCACCGGCCGCAGCGTCGGCGCCCCCATCACCAACCTGGCGATGATCAAGCTCAAGAGCGGGCAGGATATCTCCAACCCCTACATGACCAAGTGTGCGACCGGCAAGACCCTGCGTTCGCTCACCACCGTCATTCGCAACGGGGAGCACAAGGCAATCGGACTGCTCTGCATCAACACCGACATGGATGCCCCGCTGCAATCCGTGTTGCGCGCCATGATGCCCGAGTGCATGCATGCCAGCGAGAACCACGCTACCCCCGAGGTGTTTGCCCGCAACATCGACGAAGCGCTCAACAGCACCATAGATACGGTCAGTGCCGAGGTGCGCGGTAATGAGGCTGTGCCGCCCTCCCAGAAGACCCGGGTTATCGTCAATCAGCTGCACGACATGGGGATCTTCGAGCTTAAAGACAGTGCCCAGATCGCCGCGCGCCAGCTCGGCATCTCGGTCCACTCCATCTACCGCTATCTGCGGGAGATCAAGAAGGGCTGAGCCGATACACTCTGGCCAAATTGGCAGCAAACGGGTCAGCCTTGACCCGTTTTTTACGCCCGCTTTAGCCTCTCTGTTTGGGCCATCCTTCGGGCTCATCTGCTATCATCGTCCCCTTTATTTTTCTATCTCTCTGAACGTGCTGGAGAAATCATGTCTCGACTCATCTATCTGCTGCGCCATGGCCAGACCCTTTTCAATGCCGAACAGCGTCTGCAGGGTCGCTGCAACTCCGATCTGACCGAGAAGGGGGAAGCGCAAGCTATTGCCATGGGATTGCGGCTACGAGACGAGCTGGCCGATCCGGCACGCTGGACCGTCTACGCCAGCCCGCTCGGGCGCGCCCGTCAGACCGCCCTGCTGGTGTGCGAGCAGTTGGGACTGACGGCAGATCGCATCGTCTGGGACGATCGCTTGATGGAGCTGGGGATGGGGGAGTGGGAGAGTTGCCAGATCCCGGCGCTGCGTCTTGCCCACCCCGAGCTCGATACCGGCAAAGGGGACTGGTATCTGCAGGCACCGGGGGCCGAGAGCTTCGAGAACATTCAGCGCCGGGCACACCAGTGGTTGCATGATCCCGCCATCGCCGAGCGGGCCATCGTTATCTCCCACGGTCTGCTCGGAGCCATGTTGCGTGGCGTCTATGCCGATCTCGACTATGAGGCGATCTGGTCACAGGAGTTGCCCCAAGATGCCTTCTATAAGCTGCAGGATGGCCACATCACCCGCATTGCCTGCTAGTTGCCGTGAGGTGGCACCATGGCATGGACCATGATGGCCACCTTCGGATGCCCATTTTTGCCGCAGTTCAACACATCAGAGCACCTTATCGCGGCAAGATGAGGTATCTTATGCCCCGATTTCATCCATTAAACGGATCCGAGACCCCATATGATCATCAAACCAAAGGTTCGCGGCTTTATCTGCACCACCACTCATCCGGTCGGTTGTGAAGCCAATGTTCGTCGCCAGATCGCTTATACCAAGGCCAAGGGCACCATCGAGAATGGTCCCAAGAAGGTGCTGGTGATCGGCGCTTCCACCGGTTATGGCCTGGCCTCCCGGATTGCGGCTGCCTTCGGTAGCGGCGCCGCCACCCTCGGCGTCTTCTTTGAAAAAGCGGGCACCGAGTCCAAGACCGGTACCGCTGGCTGGTACAACTCTGCCGCCTTCGACAAGGCAGCCAAAGAGGCGGGCCTCTACGCCAAGAGCGTCAACGGCGATGCCTTCTCCAACGAGTGCCGCGCCAAGGTGATTGAGCTTATCAAGCAGGATCTGGGTCAAATCGATCTGGTTGTCTACTCCCTGGCCTCTCCGGTGCGCAAGATGCCGGAAACCGGCGAAGTGGTGCGCTCTGCCCTCAAACCGATCGGTGAGGTCTACACCACCACCGCCATCGATACCAACAAGGATCAGATCATCACCGCCACCGTCGAGCCGGCGAACGAGGAAGAGATCCAGAACACCATCACCGTCATGGGCGGTCAGGATTGGGAGCTGTGGATGGCTGCCCTGCGTGATGCCGGCGTGCTGGCTGACGGCGCCAAGTCCGTGGCCTACTCCTACATCGGTACCGATCTGACCTGGCCAATCTACTGGCATGGCACTCTGGGCCGCGCCAAGGAAGATCTGGACCGCGCCGCCGCCGCCATCCGTGGCGATCTGGCAGCCAAGGGCGGCACCGCTCACGTGGCCGTGCTCAAATCCGTGGTGACCCAGGCTTCTTCCGCCATTCCGGTGATGCCGCTCTATATCTCCATGGCCTTCAAGATCATGAAGGAGAAGGGCATTCACGAGGGTTGCATGGAGCAGGTAGATCGCATGATGCGCACCCGTCTCTACGCGTCCGACATGGCTCTGGACGAGCAGGCTCGCATCCGCATGGATGACTGGGAACTGCGTGAAGATGTGCAGCAGACCTGCCGCGACCTGTGGCCATCCATCACCAGCGAAAACCTCTCCGAATTGACCGATTACACCGGCTACAAGCAGGAGTTCCTGCGCCTGTTCGGTTTCGGTCTGGATGAGGTCGATTACGATGCGGATGTAAATCCGGACGTGAAATTCGACGTGGTCGAGCTCTGAGTCTGACTCAAGTGAAAACGGGGCCCCGCGGGGCCCTGTTTTTTTGGCAAAAATTCCGCTAGTTTGCGGAATTTTATTATCAGCGATCACCTTTTTCCCATATCAAACCCGCTAGTCTTGCGCTGATCGGATCACAGACGGCATTGCCGAGGTACGGAAGCTATGACCACTCCAAACGAGGCGCCCAAGAAGCGCCAACTCCCCACTGTCTATACCCTGCTTTTCATCATCATCGCCCTGATGGCCGCCCTGACCTGGGTGCTGCCAGCGGGCAAATATGACTATGTCACCGCCAAGACCCAGCAGCCGGTTGCGGCTGCGGCCGTGGCCGATTACAGCGGCGACGAGCGGCTGTTGCCGGTGCCCGGCAGCTACACCGAGCTGCCCTCTCATCCGCAGGGGGTATTCGATGTGCTGAAGGCCCCCATTCAGGGCTTCCACAAGGCGGCCGACGTAGCACTGTTCGTGCTCATCATCGGTGGTTTTCTCGCGGTGACCATGCAAAGCGGTGCGCTCGATGCCGGGGTGGGGGCCATAGTGCGCGGCTTTGCCGGCCGTGAGCGGCTGCTTATCCCGGTGCTGATCGCCCTGTTTGCCCTCGGCGGCTCCACCTTCGGCATGGCAGAGGAGACGGTGGCCTTCTGGGCACTCATCGTGCCGGTGATGATGGCGGCGGGCTTTGATCGCATGGTGGCGGCAGGGATCATCCTGCTTGGCTCCGGGGTCGGGGTGCTCGCCTCCACCGTCAACCCATTTGCCACCGGTATCGCCTCAGGCTTTGCCGGTATTCCCATCGGTGAGGGGATTGGCCTTAGGGTTGTGCAGTGGCTGCTGCTGGTGATCTTCGCCTCCTGGTTCGTGATGCGCTACGCCAAGCAGGTGCAGCAGGACAAGTCCCGCTCCGTGCTGGCCGACATCGCCTATGACGACGAGTTCTCCCAGATGAAGAGCGGCAACCTCGCCTTTACCGGCAAGCAGAAGCTCACCATGCTGGTTTTCTTCGGCACCTTCCTGCTGATGATTTATGCGGTGGTGCCCTGGTCGGACTTGGGGATCGACGTGCTGCCCACCTTTGGCTGGTGGTTTGACGAGCTCTCCACCCTGTTCTTCAGCGCCTCCATCCTGATCGCGCTGATCAACCGGATGCCGGAGTCCAACTATGTGGCGACCTTCCTGAGCGGCGCTCGGGATCTCATTGGGGTAGCGCTGGTGGTGGCGGTGGCGCGCGGCATCTATGTGGTGATGGAGCATGGCGTCATCATCGACACCATTTTGCACTGGGCCGAGGGGCTGGTGAGCGGACTCTCCTCGTCGGTATTCATCCTGATGGCCTATCTGGTGCACATCATCCTGAGCTTCTTCATCCCCTCCACCTCGGGGCTGGCGACTGTCTCCATGCCGCTGATGGGGCCGCTGGCTGACTTCTCCGGCATCTCGCGGGATCTGGTGATCACGGCCTATCAGTCCGCCTCCGGCTGGATCAACCTGTTTGCCCCCACAGCTGCCCATCTGGTGGCTGGTCTGGCGCTCGCCAAGATCCCCTACGATCGCTTCGTGCGTTGGGTGCTGCCCTTTATCATCGGGGTGGCTCTCATTACCATGGCGGTACTGGTGGCCGGTGCCCTGCTGCACGGCTGATGGTGCGGATAGAAAACGACAGACAACAAAAAGGCTCCCGCGGGAGCCTTTTTCATGAGCCTTGCTTACTGCTTGTAGCCCTTGAGGAAACGGGCGAGGCGGCCGATGGCATCCTCCAGCTCCTCTTCCCGGGGTAGGAACACCAGCCGGAAGTGATCCGGCGCCGGCCAGTTGAAGCCGGTGCCTTGCACCAGCAGCAGCTTCTCCTGCTGCAGCAGGTCGAACACCATCTTCTGATCGTCGCGGATGTCATACACCTTGGGGTCGAGGCGCGGGAACATGTAGAGCGCCCCCTTGGGTTTGACGCAGGAGACCCCGGGGATCTCGTTCAAGAGTTCCCACGCTTTGTCCCGCTGCTTGCGCAGGCGGCCGCCCGGCAGGATCAGCTCGTTGATGCTCTGGTAGCCGCCAAGCGCAGTCTGGATGGCGTGCTGCATCGGCACGTTGGCACACAGCCGCATGGAGGCCAGCATCTCCAGCCCTTCAATGTAACCGCGGGCACGGCCCTTGGGACCGGTGATGACCATCCAGCCCTGACGGAAGCCGCAGGCACGGTAGGCCTTGGAGAGGCCGTTGAAGGTCACCACCATCACATCGTCACACAGAGTGCAGACGCTGGTGTGGGAGATATCGTCGTAGAGGATCTTGTCGTAGATCTCGTCGGCGAAAATGATGAGGTTGTGCTGGCGGGCGATCTCGATCACTTCCAGCAGGAACTCGCTGCCGTAGACGGCACCGGTCGGATTGTTGGGGTTGATCAGCACCAGGCCGCGGGTGCGCGGGGTGATGCGGGCGCGGATGTCGTCGAGATCCGGATACCAGTCAGCCCCTTCGTCGCAGCGATAGTGCACCGCATGGCCACCGGAGAGAGTGACGGCGGCGGTCCAGAGCGGATAGTCAGGGGAGGGTACCAGCATCTCGTCGCCATTGTTGAGCAGCGCCTGCATCGCCATCACGATCAGCTCGCTGGCGCCATTGCCGATGTAGATGTCGTCGATATCGACCTTGCGCATCCCTTTTTGCTGGTAGTACTGCATCACCGCTTTACGGGCAGAGAAGAGCCCCTTGGAGTCGCAGTAGCCCTGGCTCAGCGGCATGTTGAGGATGACATCCTTGATGATCTCTTCCGGCGCATCAAAGCCGAACGGGGCCGGGTTGCCGATGTTGAGCTTGAGAATGCGGTGGCCTTCGTCTTCGAGACGGCGAGCCTCTTTATGCACCGGGCCGCGGATGTCATAGCAGACATCGTCGAGCTTGTGCGACTTGTCGATTGTGAACATGGTGAGTGTGATTCCTTCCCCACAGGGACGCGTTGGCGAAAAAGGCGATTTTTAGTATCAAATTTCTTTTCCCCTATTCTTCACAGAATTGAATGCTATAACAATCCTCTTTTTAGAAGAATTCCCTGATTTTTAGCCCTAAAACAGGGTTGCTATAACGTTAAATTCAGCACGATCTTTGGTGCTAACCAAGGTTAACTAGTGAAACATGGGGAACGAATTAACAAAGCTGCCTGACTGTGTTGCAATATCCGGATCCTGTGGCACGATTGGCTTGTGTAAAAAATCGTCTTCGTCCCCCTTTTCGATGAGTTGAATGGCACTCATGGTGTCATCTTTATGTGGTTCGCTCATCGGCGTTCACTTCTGCGAGGTTTTCTCATGCAAGCACCCGTTCCAGGCCGCTATCGCCACTTCAAGGGGGGTTACTATCAAGTGCTTGCCTTGGCTCTGCATACCGAAACCCAGGAGCAGCTGGTCATTTATCAATCCGAACAGGATGGTCAGGTCTATGCCCGTCCCGTCGCCATGTTTATGGAGTGGATTGAGCATCAGGGGCAGGTTGTCAGCCGTTTTGCCCCGGCAGGAGACTGACCACGCCTCCGTTTTTATCGTTCAAGGGATGAGCACTCGAGCTAAATGGTGTCACAAGTTGTCGCATGACGCCCTTGGGTATGAGATGTGCAGCCAGCTGTCTTAATGATAAATTTCTTATCTAATCAACAAATTGTGACGAATATCACATTCAGTGAGCCCTGCCTGCCGGGTTCGCAATCTGGACTCACACTCCCATAATGCTGCGCTTGTTCAAGCATGGGCCCTTCTCGGGTCTTGTTCGGTGTTATCTCAAATGGGAGAAATAATGTGAAACCTGTTGCTGCTGAGTTTATGGGCACTTTCTGGCTGGTATTGGGCGGTTGCGGCAGTGCCGTGCTGGCTGCAGCCTTCCCTCACGTCGGGATTGGTCTGCTGGGGGTCTCGCTGGCTTTCGGTCTGACCGTGCTGACCATGGCGTTTGCCATCGGCCATATCTCCGGTTGCCACCTCAATCCGGCCGTGACCGTCGGTCTGTGGGCGGGTGGTCGTTTTCCGGCCACCGGTGTACTGCCTTACATCGTGGCGCAAGTGCTGGGTGGCATTGCCGCCGCTGCCGTGCTTTACGTGATTGCCAGCGGTCAGGCCGGGTTTGATCTCTCTGCCGGTTTTGCTTCCAACGGCTACGGTGAGCACTCTCCGGGTGGTTATAGCCTGACTGCCGCACTGGTGTGTGAAGTGGTGATGACCGGTTTCTTCCTGTTCGTCATCATGGGCGCCACTGATAGCCGTGCGCCTGCCGGTTTCGCGCCGATCGCCATCGGTCTGTGCCTGACCCTGATCCACCTCGTCAGCATTCCGGTGACCAATACCTCGGTCAACCCGGCCCGCAGTACCGGTGTTGCGCTGTTTGTCGGTGACTGGGCTATCAGCCAGCTGTGGCTGTTCTGGGTTGCCCCGATTGTCGGTGCCATTCTGGGTGCGCTGGCTTATCGCCTGGTGGCGACTGAGCAGAAGTAATCATTTGCGAAACAAAGTGTGGTATCGACACGCCTGCGGGCGTGTTTTTTGTTTCTGGAGGGGCGAGAAAAGAGCATTAACCGAGGCTAACCTCAGAGCCCTTTAGCCTGCAGCATCTCTTTGTAGCGCAGGTGGAGGAGCTGGACGCGCTCCACATAGGCACGGGTTTCCGCATAGGGCGGGATACCGCCATGTTTTTGTACGGCGCCCGCGCCGGCGTTGTAGGCCGCGGTCGCCAGCGCCACGTTGCCGTCATACTGCTTGAGCAGTCCCGCCAGGTATTTCACCCCGCCGAAGATATTCTGCTCCGCCAGCAAGGCATTGCCGACCCCCAACTCCCGCGCCGTGGCGGGCATCAGCTGGGTCAGCCCCATCGCCCCCTTGCGGGAGACCGCCAGCGGATTGAAAGCGGATTCCGCATGGATCAGCGCCCGGATCAGCGCAGGCTCAACCTGATAGGTTTTGGCGGCCGCCTTGATGGTGCTGGCATAGTCATAGAGAAACAGCCCTGTGGTCTGCCAGTTGACGCTGGATTTGGGATCGCAGGCGAAGCAGTCATTGAACAGCAGTAGCTCGTAATGGCCCTCTTCGGGTGCCATATCTGAGTAGCGAACCACCCCGTTCTGTTGCACCGATTTATAGACCTGGATCTGCTTCTTGCTGTTGGTGGCGACTGCCGCTGTTTGAGCGGTGTCGGGTTGTGGGACGGGAGTGGCATCTTTGACCGGACGCAAGGGGGAGGGAGCTGTGGTCAGGAAGATCACCTCCGCGGGGGGGGGAGTCTGGCTCCATCCGCTCAGGGGGATCAACAACATATGGCCTGCCAGCATCCATGCTTTCAACCCTAATACTCCTTCTTGTGATGACCATGTTGAGTAAAGCATCATGACGAGGGCAGAACAAGCGGCCAACAGGGGGCAAATGATCCGATTCGGTGACCGGGATCAAAGTATCCGCCACAATAAAGGATTGTCATCATAAAGCACGGTTTTGGCAGTCGGGCGGTGGGCCATGGCCTCTTCCACCGGGTAAGCAAGCTGCCCACGACGTCCGCTTTTTTGTTGACGAGAGGCATGCTATCGTGCTGCGTCATGTGGTCGGATTAGCGCACCGTATCTGGCACTAATAACTGATTATCAAAGGATTTGTCTGTGACAAGCAAGCTGGCGATGGAACTCACTTTCGAAGAGTACTGCGACGCCGACCTATCCCTTATCAGGGACTATTACGAGACGACGTTTTCCCACTATGTGCCGGATCTGGCCGAGCGGATCTTTGTCGTGCGTGATGCTCACTGGCTGGTGGGGGCGGTACGGCTGCGGGACGAGGAGGAGTTTTACCATCTGTGCGGCTTTCGCCTGTTGCCCCACTACCAGTCGCTGGGATTGGGGTCACGGCTGCTGCAGCACGCCTGTCACGGTCTGTTGGACAAACCTGTGGTCTGTCAGGCGCTGCCCTTCGAGAAGCCTTTCTATCTCAAGGCCGGGTTTGCCGATATGCCCCTCAATCAATTGAGCGGGTCGCTTTTCTCCCTCTACGAGCGGCAGCAGCAGCAGGGGTATCAGGTGGAGCTGCTGGTACGGGATACCACCCAGCCCCTCCTGAATTGAGCGGTTTAGCGGGGTTTGGTCAGCAGGTGGATCTTGCCCGGTGACAGCTCCAGCCCCAGCAGATTCTCCTTCAGCCAGGCCTGATCCGGATCCTTGTCATTGAGTTTGTAGACCGGTTTGGTCTCGAGCCGCTTCTCCATGCTCTGCAGTAGCATGTTGAGCATCAGTCCGAACTTCTTCTCGGCCGCCTCCGGCTCCAGCTTGTACTCCATCAGCTTCATGTTATCAAGAAACAGCGCGCTCAGGCTCTTGTCATAGCGGGGTCTCGCCTCATAGGTCATCTGCAGGCGGGCGTCATATTCGGTATTGTCTGGCAGGGCGATTTTGAGCTTGCCCCTGCCATAGACCCGGGCGGTATCGGGGCGTTGGCGACCGATCTGGACATCGCTCTGCTCAAGCGTCACATGGGCCTTGATGATGCCCGGCAGCTCCAGCTGTTTGTCGACTTGCACCTGAGATTGCAGGTACTGGTTTATCTGTTGCTCATTGATGTCATATGAGCCTTGGCCTAGCATGGCCAGGCTGAGCAGCATAGATTGCAGGATCATGCGTGCGACCTGATAGAATGGATTTGCCTTACAGCATACCATCCCGGCCGGTTGGGGTCTGCCCACCGCGCTGTTTGTCGATTAGAAGGAGTCCCCGTTGTTTAACGGTCTGGAACACGATCTTCAACTGCTGTTTTCCCGTTTTCTGGGTTGGCTGCTACTGCTTTTTCATACCGTGATTGTCACCGGTGTGTCGTTTCGGGTGGTGATGAAACGCCGTCCCATCGGGGTGTCGCTGGCCTGGCTGGCGCTGATCTATGCCATTCCGTTTGCCGGGGTGGGTTTCTATGTGCTGTTTGGTGAAATAAAGCTGGGGCGCCGTCGTGCCGAGCGCGCCCAGGCCATGTATCGCCCTTATGCCATCTGGATCCGTCAACTGGCCCGTCTGTTCCCGCAGCACTGCTGCGAAGTGGGCGCCAAAGCACAGCCGCTGCACGATCTCATCCAGGGACGGCTCGCCATGCCGATGCTCTCTGGCAACCGCATGACCTTGCTCAACAAGCCGGACTGGATCTTGCGCGAGATTGCCCAGGATATCCGTCGCTCGACGCTCTCCTGCTATCTGGAGTTCTATATCTGGCATCCGGGCGGCGATGCCGACGAGGTGTGCGAGGCGCTGATTGAAGTGGCGCAACGCGGCGTGGATTGTCGCTTGCTGCTTGATTCGGTGGGCAGCAAGCAGTTCTTCCGCTCCCACTGGCCCAAAAAGCTGCGCAAGGCGGGGGTCAAGCTGGTGGAGGTGCTGCCGGTCGGCGCCTGGCGCATTCTGTTCCAGCGTCAGGATCTGCGGATGCACCGCAAGCTGGTGGTGATCGATGACAGGGTGGGTTACACCGGCTCCATGAACATGGTGGATCCCCGTTTCTTCAAACAGGATGCCGGGGTCGGCCAGTGGGTCGACATCATGATCCGGGTGCAGGGGCCCATGGTGCCGCTGATGTGGTCGATCTTTGTCTGGGACTGGGAGATGGAGACCGGCGAGCGGCTGCTCGACAGTCTGCAGCATGAGCCGGAGGCTTGGCCCCAGACCAACTACCGCGCCCAGCTGATCCCGTCCGGTCCCTTCGTCGGCGGCGACTGCATCCAGCAGAGCCTGCTGCTGGCCATCTATCAGGCACGCAGCCATCTGGTGCTGACGACCCCTTACTTTGTACCCGACGATCCGCTGGCGGCCGCACTCAGTTCGGCAGCGGCGCGCGGAGTGCAGGTGCAGCTGGTGTTGCCGGCACGCAATGACTCCATCATGGCCAATTACGCCTGCAACGCCTTTATGGAGGAGCTGCTGGCGGCCGGGGTGGAGATCTACCGCTATGATGCCGGTCTGCTCCATACCAAGAGCGTGCTGGTGGATGATGACTTCGCGCTGGTGGGGACGGTCAATCTGGATCGGCGCAGCCTCTGGCTCAACTTCGAGGTGACCCTGCTGGTGGATAACCCCTCGTTCGTGGCCCAGATGACCCGGTTGGTACAGGGCTATATGGCGGAAGCCACCCCGATGACCCTGGCCCAATGGCAGGCCCGCCCCTGGTACAAGAAGGCGATGGAGAACATCTTCTATCTCTTCAGCCCCTTGCTGTGATGTTGTGGCGAGCCGCAAGAAAGTGGACTCGCCATCTGATTGGACTTGCCTAGCCCCGAGTCCGCCCCGTAGAGTGCAGTGACAACTCCCTGGAGACACATGGATATATGAAAAAGATAGTGGCCCTCGCCGTGGGTGCGGCACTGGTAGGTGGTGGTCTGGCTGCATGCTGGTACACGGGCAACAGCTTCGACAACATCATGGCGGAGCAGATCGCCAAGGTAGAGCAAGAGACCGGTATCGACATGCAGTGGCAGCCGGGTAGCAGCAACCTCTTCACCCGTGACGGGGTCCTGAAGGTCGTGGTGACGCCGGAGGAGCTGGCTGCCATCGACAGCGAGCTGGAGGGCAGTCAGCCCATCGAGTTGCAACTGGTGGTCAAGAGCCAGATCCTGCCGCTCTATATCAAGAGCCACTTCCTGCTCGATACCCATAATGGCACGCTAGCGCCGGTTTTCACCGCACTGGGCATGGAGCAGTGGGAACTCGGTCTGGAGTCGGTCACCAGTCTCTGGACCCAGGGTAACAGCAGCCGTTTCTGGGCCAATGAATTCAAGATCAAACAGGGGCTGGACGAGTTCAGCTTCCTGCCCCTGAGCGGCGAGTTCCACGGCAATCTGGAGGGGAATGGTCACATCACCATGACCTGGCAGGGGATGACGGTCCATGAAGAGCAGAGCAAGATGGACTTGGTGCTGGCCGATCTGAAAGGGAGTGCCGACATTGCCGAGATCAGTGGTGTGCTCCTCTCGCCCCAGAGCGAGATGACCCTCTCGGCCCTCACGATACAACTGCCTGATAGCGTCAAGGTCGCCCTGCAGGGGATGACCACCGAGACTCAGCTGACCGGTGATGATGCCCAGACCCTCTCCAGCAGCTATCAGATGAAAATTGCCAAGCTGGATCTGGAGAACGAAACCGACACCCTGGCGGTGACCGACAGCAAGTTGGCGCTCAACCTCAACGGTCTGGATCTGGAAGGGTATCAGGGGCTGCAGGCCGCCGGTGGCAAGGGAGTTGAAGATGCCGCTATCCAGCAGGCGCTGGACAAGATGCTCAAACGTGGTGCGACCCTGGAGCTGGCCGATCTCAGCGCCAAGCTCAACGGTGAGGCGGTGACCATGAAGGGGGATGTGAAGCTGGCCTCCACCTCGCTGGAGCAGCTGTTCAACAGCGACGCGGGGATGCAGGCCCTCTCCGGCATGCTGCATGCCAGCCTCAGCGACAAGCTGGGCAAGGCGGTGCCACAACTGGCCCCCATGCTCGATCAGCTGACCCTGATGGGTTATTTGAAGGCCGACAAGCAAGTGCTGACCTCTGAGCTGAAGCTGGAGAAGGGCGCGGTGACGGTAAACGATCTGCCGCTCTGATATTTGGCGCAGAAACAACAACGGCTCCCGCGGGAGCCGTTGTTGTTTCTGGCGTTTGTATACGAGCCATGTGGGCGGATTACTTGAAGACCACCGTCTTGTTGCCGTAGACGAACACCCGCTCGTTCAGTACCAGCTCCAGCGCGCGGCTCAGCACCGATTTCTCCACATCCCGACCCGCCTTGGCCATGTCGTCCGCACTGAAGGCGTGACCGACGTGGATCACGTCCTGTTCGACGATGGGGCCCTCATCCAGATCGTCGGTCACGAAGTGGGCGGTGGCGCCGATCAGCTTGACGCCGCGATCAAACGCCTGCCGGTAGGGGCGGGCACCGATGAAGGCGGGCAGGAAGGAGTGGTGGATGTTGAGGATCTTGCGCGGATAGGCCTCGACGAAGCTCGGGGTCAGCACCCGCATGTACTTGGCCAGGATCACATAGTCAGGCTCATAGCTGTCGATGATGGCGCGTACCTGCTCTTCATGTTCAGTCCGGCTCAGATCCTCGTGACTGACGGTGTGGAACGGGATATCGAACTTGCCGGTGAGCTCGGCCAGGGTATCGTAGTTGCCGATCACCGCAACGATATCCATATCCAGCGCACCCGCGTAGTTCTTCATCAGAATATCGCCGAGGCAGTGGGTCTCTTTGGTCACCAGGATGACGATGCGCTTCTTGCCCGCCTTGACCAGACGGCGCTGGGCACCGGTGGGCAGGGCATCATCGAGGTCGGCCAGCAGGGTCTCGTCGTTGAAGCGCCCCTCCAGCTCGGTACGCATAAAAAAGCGGCCATTCTCGTGATCCACAAACTCATCGTTCTTGATGATGTTGAGCTGGTGCTTGTAGCAGATGTTGGTGATCTTGGCGATGAGCCCTTTGGCATCCGGGCAATCCGTGAGCAGTATTTTCTTTTCCATCTCTGTCATTTTCCGTTTGTGGTGTTGGCGCTGCTGTCTGCGCCGGCAGCGTTGTTCAGGCTCTCTTTTCGGGCGCTGTTTTTTTGTTTCGGGAACTATGCCATAAACCGATCCGAGCCATAAAGAAATTCGCCAGTCATGACCTCTCGTGCTGGCGAGCGTGCCGCAGAGCGGGATCCCGGGCGCAATGTTGAAACGCTTTTCAGCCTGCGGGGGATTTTGGCTGGTATCTGCAACCGTTTTTCTTTAGGCTGTCTGCGCTTATTCTCAGGGCGGGGCGCAATTCCCCACCGGCGGTATCCCGATTGACTCGGGGAGCCCGCGAGCGCCCGACCCGGCTGATTGCCAGGTCGGGGTCAGCAGATCCGGTGAGATGCCGGAGCCGACGGTCATAGTCCGGATGAAAGAGGATAAGACAGACCTTGCCGTTTTGGCCCTTGTGGGCTGGCCGCTGCATGCCCGTCTCTGTCTGCCTTTCCATGCCCTGATTCTGGTCCTTGTCTTGTTTAGGAGTTTTACCATGAATCAGTCTCTACTCAGTGAATTCGGTGATCCCGTTGCCCGTGTCGAAGCGGCGCTGTCTGCCTTGCGTGCCGGATGCGGCGTGCTGGTGGCCGACGATGAAGATCGGGAGAACGAGGGCGACCTCATTTTCGCCGCTGAATCCATGACCAATGAACAGATGGCGCTGATGATCCGCGAGTGCTCCGGCATCGTCTGCCTCTGCCTGTCCGACGAGCGGGTTCGCCAGCTGGAACTGCCAATGATGGTGGAGGCCAACTCCAGTCACTACCAGACTGCCTTTACCGTGACCATCGAAGCGGCGCAGGGGGTCACGACCGGTGTCTCGGCGGCTGATCGCATCACCACCATCCGTGCAGCCATCGCAGACGGCGCCAAACCGGGTGATCTGCACCGCCCGGGTCATGTTTTCCCGTTGTGTGCGCGAACCGGTGGGGTGCTTACCCGCCGTGGTCATACCGAAGCGACGGTCGATCTGATGCAGCTGGCTGGCCTCAAACCGTTTGGTGTGTTGTGTGAATTGACCAAAGAAGATGGCTCGATGGCGCGTCTGCCAGATCTGGTTGCGTTCGGTCGCAAGCACCAGATGCCGGTGCTGACCATCGAGGATCTGGTGCAATATCGTCAATTGTTGTCAGAACGTACAGCCTGAGCCTCATACGAAATTGTAATAAGGCAAAAATTTGGTTAACCTTTGTCCGTGCCCCCACCATACGGCACTCATTTTTTAGACGAATCTGGACAAAAACTGTTCATTCAAAAAAAAATGAGGGTTTTAATGCATTTATCTGTGGTGGGGACTATGCAAAGTAGGATTTTTTTGTGCCATAATCACGCCGCTTGCTAAACGTCTGGCGAGTTCAAGGGAGCTTTAAAAAATGAAAAAATTGTTGTTGGTAGGTGTTGTTGGTCTGTCCGCTCTGCTGGGCGGTTGTGCAAACACCAGCGAACTGGAAACTTCCGTTCAGAATCTGTCTAACAAAGTTGACCAACTGGCTCAAGATGTTAGCGCAGTTCGTGCTGATCAGTCCAAAATCGCTGCTGATGTTGCCGAAGCCAAGCAAGAAGCTATGCGTGCTAACCAGCGCATCGACAACATGGCTACTTCCTACAAGAAGTAATCCATGCGAAAAAAATGGCGCAGTTTTGCGCCATTTTTTTTTGCCTGAAATTCACCGTATCTCCACTATTCTCACAGTAACTTATTCCCACAGTACCTTCTTCGTACTTGACCCATGAGGTCATGCCGGTTTCCCGGCACTCCCCCATCATTACCAGCCAGTTCGATTCCGCTCAGTAGAGCAGACTATAGAGTTTGCGACGGTAGCTCTGCGCCGCCGGTGTGCTGCCCATGGTCGCCAGAATATCGAGATAGGTCTTTCTGGCATCGCCGAATGCCAAATCCCGTTTGAGGATCTCCAGCAGCAGTCCCAACGCCTCTTCCTGACGACCAGCCTGGTTGTATTGCACCGCCAGCTCCTGAGTCAGGGAAAAATCATCAGGCTGTTCTGCGTGGCGGGCTTCCAGCGCGCGCAGCTCCGGGCTGTCTGCCGCTTGCAGGGCCAGCGCCAGCCGTGAGCTCAGGGTATGGAAGTGACCATCCTGCGCCATCATCGGGATGGTGCCGAGGCGCTCCTGCGCTTCATCCAGCAGGTTGAGGTCGAGCGCAGCTTGAATGAGCCACAGGCTGATGTCGTGGCGTTCAGGAGCCAGCTGGTGTGCCTTGGTCAGATGGGCATAGGCGATGCTGGGCTGCTCGTCAGCCAGTGCTTGTTGCCCCTTGGCCAGCAACTCTTCCTCTTCTTTGGGGGCGAAGGCGGCGAAATACTGGCGCAGGGTGGCTTCATCCTGCGGCCCTTCGATGATCCCCTGTTCGTCAGGGCGACCCTGATGGAACAGCACCAGCGCCGGCAGGGCGCGCAGACCAAGCTGACTGGCCAGCGGCTGCAGCTGGGGATCGTTCATATCCACCTTGGCCAGGGTGACCTGCTCATTGGCGGGCCCAACCAGTGATTCGATCAGCGGTGTCATCCCCTGGCACTCCGGCATCTGCGGAGCATGGAAATAGATGACGACCGGCTTCTTCATGGACGCATCGATAAGTTCAGCGTGAAAATTCTGGGGAGTAATGTCGACGATCATGAGTTGGACTCTTCAGAAAGGGTGTTGAGTAACATGGGGTTAAGCGAGTGGCAATTCAAGCGCTCATCCAGCCGGTAAAAGGTCACAGGGGCTGCCGCCGCTGCGAGGCTGAGCCAGCCGCTGGCAAAGGGCCAATCCTGTACCTGATAAGGGGTGTCATCGAGCCGGTTGTCGAGTCGCCATCCTTCCTCCGGGATAAATCGTACCTTCTCCAGCCCCGCCGCTATGCCGCCACCGTGGGCTTTCAGTACCGCCTCCTTGCGTGACCAGAGCCGGTAGAAGGAGTTCTCCTGCTCTTGAGCAGGCTGTGCGCAGAGCCACTCATATTCACTCTGTGCATAAAAGCGGCGGGCCAGGGGGAGGGGATGATGCCGCCGTTTGCCCAGTTCGATATCCACTCCAAGCGGCCCCTGCGGGCAGAGCGCCAACACCAGCCAGCTGCCACTGTGGCTCAGATTGAACTGCCAAGCATCATCATGCAGTCCGGGCTTGCCGTGGGGGCCGTTGCAAAATTGCAGACTGGCGGCAGGTTGTTGCAGCCGCCCGGCCAATAGCTGGCGCAGCAGGGCGCGGCTCACCAGATATTCCTGACGCCGTTCAGGATGGGTCATGGCTTGCCAGATATGTTGCTCATCGGTTGACAGCCATTCAGGCAATTGAGCAAGCAGTTCCTGGCATACCCTGGCCGGTTTTAACAAAAAAAGATCGGTTTCGATCATGATTTTTCACTTTAAAAAGGTGCTGAAGCAGGGATAAAAGCCAGTTATCTATGAGGCCCAAGGCTCTTTTTGCGATTGTATATTGTTTGGGCATGATCACATTAATTATGAAAAATCGTGCATTTCCTTGCAAAAATGTGAGCTTGATAGGGATTTTCACTTGCCTCGATAGAATTCTTGGATATAGTCGGGTGCTGTTGCCTTATAAATTGCCCTTTGGGGCCGTATTTTAACAAGATTTACTATTTAGCGGGGATAAAGGATTGCGCCACCTGATGCTACTGCTGGTCGCGCTCGGAATGGTGGGTTGTGCCTCGGCACCCCAACCCGAGGTCGCGAGCAAGATCGAAGTTTCCATGGTTGAACCTGTCATCGAACCGGAAGCTTCCCAGACACCCGATGTGAATGAAATCCTGACTGTATATAAAGAGTGGCGTGGTGTTCCGTACCGTATGGGTGGCAGCAGCCAGCGCGGTATCGACTGTTCCGCCTTTGCCCGTGAAGTGTTCCGCAATGCCGTCGGTATCGAATTACCCCGCGATACCCGCTCCCAAGTCCATGAAGGGACGCGCGTTTCCAAGCAGGATCTGGTCGAGGGTGACCTGGTCTTCTTCAAAATCAATCGTCGTCTCAACCACGTTGGTATCTATGTCGGCAATGGTGAATTCATCCACGCCTCGACTCGCGCCGGTGTGACACGCTCCAAGCTGGATAGCCAATATTGGCGCAACAAGTTCTGGCAAGCTCGCCGGATCGATATCTGAGTCAGGCTGGACAAACGGCTCGCAGTACGGACTGTTTTTCCAACCTCACTTGAACCGGGCTCGATAGCCCGGTTTTTTATTGCCCTCGTTTAGACTTTCCCGAGTCAAATCACTATAGTGTGGGCCCGTTTTCTTCGGCAGGCTCAGCATGAAACCCCGCATCCCATCAGCCGGTGGCCCCAAGTCGGGCGACCGTAAATCCGGACTTCACTCCCGTAATCGCCATCAGGCGGGTTACGACTTTGAGGCGCTTTGCCTGCGAACTCCCGAATTGGCCGCTCATGTCTTTATCAATGACTACGGTACCCGCACCATCGATTTTGCCGATCCCGATGCAGTGAAGACTCTCAATCGCGCCCTGCTGGCCCATCACTACGGGATTGCCCACTGGGACTTGCCTGCCGGTTACCTCTGCCCGCCTATCCCGGGACGGGTGGACTACCTGCACTGGGCGGCCGACCTGCTGGCCGAGAGCGCAGGCCAGCTCCCTACCGGCAAGGGGGTGAGGGTGCTGGATATCGGGGTGGGGGCAAACTGCATCTATCCGTTGCTGGGGGCCCGCGAATATGGCTGGCGTTTTGTGGGATCGGATATCGATCCGGTCTCGGTCAAGGCGGCCACCCTGCTGGCCAAGAGCAACGGACTCGGCAACCAGATTGAGTGTCGCCTGCAGGGCAACCCCAACCATGTGTTTCGCGGCATCATAGGGCCAAAGGAGCGCTTTGCCCTGACGCTGTGCAATCCGCCGTTCCACGCGTCGCTGGAAGAGGCGAGCAAGGGGACGGAGCGCAAGCTGCGCAATCTGGGCAAGGAGGTGACAGGCGCTCCTGTGCTTAATTTTGGCGGCCAGAAGGCCGAGCTCTGGTGCGAAGGGGGCGAGGCGGCGTTTCTGGCCAACATGATTGCCCAGAGCAAGGAGTTTGCCACTCAGTGCCTCTGGTTCAGCTCGCTGGTGTCGAAAAAAGAGAACCTGCCGGGGGCGAAAAAGGCGTTGAGCCGGGTGGGGGCGCGTCAGGTACGGGTGATCGACATGGCGCAGGGCAACAAGGTGAGCCGGATCCTCGCCTGGTCCTTTCTGGATGAAGAGGGATTGCGTCGCGGCTGGTCGAGCGCGCGCTGAGTCCCCACCACAAGGCCCGATGAGGGCCTTTTTTCATGATGAGCCCCGCGAATTTCCCCTGCTGGCGGCATCTTTGGCAATCGATTTCCTCATTGGCAGATCGTGCTGGTTTACATGGTGTAAGTAGTTACTTCCGCCTTGGTACAGGTGTACGCCGAGATTTTTTTGCACTTACAGCTGAAACTTTAATAAAATAGGACTGGTTAGACCTCTTTACAGGCAATGAATCACATAGGGATCGGAACATGAAAGTTGTCGATTTTCTGAAGCGCAAGCGCGAAATTTTGGCGCAGCACCCCTTTGAGCTCAAGGATTGGCTCTCACCGGCGATCCGCGACTACTGGCGTGAGTTTCAGCAAAAGGCACATCTTCACCCTTTGCTGGGTCGTGTACTGGACTTGCAAACCGAGACCCAGAGCGAGCAGCAACAGGATGCAGCAACCGTGGCACGGGTGGCCAACGGTCAGCCTGCCGTGGCTCAGGAACCCGCTGTGGAGCTGGGGGCCGAGGCAGCCGAGCTCTATGCCGCCCTGCAGGCTCGCATTGGTGAAGAGACCCATGTGGGCGAGTGGCTGCACGTCAGCCAGCAGATGATCGATCAGTTTGCTGCCGTGACCGGGGATCATCAGTGGATCCACACCGATCCGGAGCGCGCGGCCGCCGAGTCGCCTTTCAAGACCACCATCGCCCACGGCTTCCTGACCCTGGCGCTGCTGCCGCAGTTGACCGGCTCGGTCGATGAGGCCACCCCCGAGTTCCCGACCGCCCGCATGGTGGTGAACTTCGGGCTGGATCAGGTACGTTTCCCGTACCCCATCAAGGTGGACAGCAACATCCGCGCCCGCACCAAGCTGGCCCGGGTCACCCCCATCAAGGGTGGGCTGGAGCTGCTCAAAGAGATCAAGGTGGAGATCGAAGGGATCCGTCGCCCGGGTTGCGTCATCGAGTCGGTGACCCGCATCTACTTCTGAGCCCCTCATCGGTATGAATGGTGAAACGGGCCCGCTGTCGTGTGCAACGAACAGCGGGCCCGTTTTTTTGCCTGTTTGTTGCAAGGTCTGAGGCGTCAGCCATCGCGCGCCGACCCCAGCTTGATATGACTCACAAAACGGTGCGCCGTGCAGTTAGCCAGCTCTCATTTTGGCGAGTTGGCCGCGTGAGGCGATAGCATGTTATGCCACTATTGGCTTCTTACTCCCGATCCTGGAGACAATAGTGCCCATCAATAACAAGATTATTCTGCCACTGCTGCTGAGCCTCGCCATCCTGCTGATCCCGACCCACTGGATCCCGCTGGAGGGGATCACCGTCATCGAGCAGCGGGTCGTGGCTATTTTCGTGCTGGCCGCCCTCTGCTGGATCCTGGAGCCCATCCCTATCTTCGCCACCTCGGTGCTGATCATCGTGCTGGAGCTGCTGCTGCTCTCCGACAAGGGGCTCTGGTTCATGACTGCCGACAAGGCAGAGCCGGGATTTGGTGAGCTGCTCAAGTCCACCGAGGTGATGGCGACCTTTGCCTCGCCGGTCATCATGCTGTTTCTCGGCGGTTTTTTTCTCGCCATTGCGGCGACCAAATACCATCTGGACGTCAATCTGGCGCGGGTGCTGCTGCGCCCGTTCGGTCAGGATCCCCGGATCGTCATGCTGGGGCTGATGCTGATCACCGCCACCTTCTCCATGTTTATGAGCAATACCGCCACCACCGCCATGATGCTGGCCATTCTCACCCCGGTGCTGGCGGCGTTTCCCGACAAGGACCCGGCCAAAATCGGCTTTGTACTGGCCATTCCGCTGGCGGCCAACCTCGGGGGGATCGGCACTCCCATCGGTACTCCGCCCAACGCAGTGGCCCTCAAATACCTGACCGGCGAGCATGCCATCTCGTTCGGTCAGTGGATGGGGTTTGCGGTGCCCTTTGTGGTATTGCTGTTGCTGCTTGGCTGGTTTCTGCTGGGGCGCTTCTTCCCGAGCACCCTCAAGCGGATGGATCTCAAGATTGAGGGGCGCTTTATGCAGACCCCTCGCGCCTGGGTGGTCTACCTCACTTTTATCACCACCATAGTGCTCTGGCTACTGGGGGATCTGCACGGCATGAGCTCCTACGTGGTCGCCATGATCCCGGTGGCAGTGTTCCTGACCACCGGCATCATCACCAAGGACGATCTGCACAAGATCTCCCTCGATGTGCTCTGGCTGGTGTCGGGCGGTATCGCGCTGGGGCTGGCGCTGGAGGACTCCGGGTTGGCCGAGCGGCTCATCACCCATATTCCGTTCCACGAATACTCCACGCTGGCGGTGCTGGTCGGCGCCTGTCTGCTGGCGGTGGTGATGGCCAACTTTATGTCCAACACCGCAACCGCCAACCTGCTGCTGCCACTGGTGGCGGCACTGGCGGTCAGCATGCCGGAGCTGGCCGAGTGGGGCGGCAGCCACACCCTGATCCTGGCGGTTACCATTTCGGTCTCACTCGGGATGTCGCTGCCCATCAGTACCCCACCCAATGCGCTGGCCCACGCCACCGGTCTTGTGGAGAGTCACCAGATGGTGCGCATCGGTGTCATCATGGGGTTGGTCGGCACATTGCTGGCGATGGTGTGGATCTACCAGATTGCCGCCTGGGGGCTGATCTAGCGAACCTGTTCGCCTAAAGCAAAGAGGAGCCGATTTGGCTCCTCTTTGCGTGTTGGGGATCCGAGGCTAGAAACTGGCACCAAGGCTGAGCAGGTGTCTTAATTCGCTCTCCCGGGGTTCCGGGCTGCCTGTGTCGACAAGGATGTCAGCATCTTCCCAATCCAGCTCACTCGACCAGGAGAGGCGCAGATGGTCGTTGAAGTAGTAGCGCAATCCTATGCTGCCTTTCAGATCCTGATTACGGGTGAAATAGGGGGAGGCTTGTGCCAGATATTTCAGATAGCGCCCCTGGCTGAACAGCTCCATTTTCTCCTGCCAGAGGGAGAAAGGTTGGCGATAATCCCAGTTAAAACCGGCGAAGGGGTAGTCAATGACCCGTTCACCCAGAAAAATCTTGGGAACCTCGCTATCTTCACGGAAGTAGAGTCGGCTTAATCCCCCTTGGGCCATCAGCTCCAGTCGGCGGCGTTTGTCGTTCCAGAAGCGGTAGCCCGGCCCCGAGCCATAGTCCATATAGAGATAGCGATCTTTATCCAGCATGTCATATTCGGCATCGAGTGAGGTGCGCAAGAACCACTGCTGGTTGAAGAAGTAGTCCAGCGTAGGGTTGAGCTGATAATCATGGCTGTCGGTGATGTTGTCAGCGGTCTCATAGGTATATTCACCGGAGAAGCTGTAACGCCAGTCCAGATTGGCCAGCTCGCTTTTCCACTTGAGGTTGACGTTGTTGGTCTGCTTGTCATTCTGTTTGAGTTTGACATTGAGATCGCCGCTGCCGGTCCAGAGCCAGGCGTTGCGTTCATCCTGGTCATCCTCGAACAGCTTGAGCCCACCCTTTGCCGTCGCCTTGGGTTTGTCCTCTTTATCAATGCGCCAGCGTTTGATGGCCTCCCGCTTGACGGTCACCGCGCCGCTGTAGGGCAGGGCGATGCGCACCGACTGTTCGGTCACCTCCTCGATGTTACCGGTCAGACGATCGCCATTGTTCATCCAGAGAATGTCCTTGGCCCACAAGGAGTGACAGGCCAACAGGAATAGGAGGGGCAGGAATTTCATGAGGTAAGGTGACTCCGGTGCGACTCGGGCGCTGGTTACTTAGCCACTGACAAGTTGGCTGCTGATGGGGCGGGGCAGGCCATTTTTGCTCTCCAGCGCAGCCGTCACCTCATCCTGCATCACGTCAGGTGCGCTGATAAAGCTCTCTATGGCCGGAGATAGCACCAGCGGGGCGCCATTTTCAAGCTCCTCTTCGGTGCGAGAGAGCGGGGAGTGTACCTCCAGCCAGCGCCGACCATCCGGTTCGATGGCGACCTTGACCGGTTGATTGATGACCCGCACCGGCGTGCCGATCGGCACAATCTTGAACAGGGCCTCGATATCGTCAGGTCGCAGCCGGATGCAGCCTGCACTTACCCGCAGGCCAACGCCAAAATCCTTGTTGGTGCCGTGGATCAGGTAGTCGCGCTTGCCATAGCCAAGGCGCATGGCGAACTTGCCAAGGGGATTCTCCGGGCCGGGGGGCACTACGGCGGGCAGGGTGATCCCTTTTTGCTCCAGCCAGGATTTGCGCACCATGGGGCCGGGCACCCAGGTCGGGTTGGGATTCTTCTCGATGACCGTCGTGGTCATCTCGGGTGTTTCGCGGCCGATATCGCCAATCCCGATGGGCAGCACGATGACCTCGCTCTTCTCTTTGGGGAAGTAGTAGAGGCGCAGTTCGGGCAGATTGATGACGATCCCCTCGCGAGGCACATCAGGCAGCAGCATCTGGGTGGGCAGCGTCAAACGGGTGCCCGGCTTGGGTAAATAGGGGTCTACACCCGGATTTGCCTCAAGCAGTGCCAAAAATCCAATTTGCGTATTTTTGCCAACCAGCTCCAGATGTTCATTCTGCTGGATAATGTAATCCTCCAGCTCACCGATGAGGCGACTCCCAGCAGGTGGCAGCGGGTAGCGTTTGGCCTCTGCCGGCGCGGCGCAAAGCAGGATCGCTGCCAGCAGCATGGAAAGGGAAGGCGTTATGGAGAGGGGCATAAGTTTTGGCAATCGCATAAGAAGATCCATCAGTTCAATCGGGGCGGAACATCATCAATACAGCCGCCAGGATGGCGCGATTGTTCCTCAATCAGCCCATGATTACCAGCTTGCCGCGCACTCGCAATGATGTGGGGATACATAGGAAACCTGCCAAAATCGGCATCACCCATAAATTTGAGCACCAAGCAGGAAAAAGAGACGCCTCATGGCAATGGGGGGAATATCACGATATGGATAATGGCCGGGTGTGCGAGAGGGTTAATGTCGGGTGGATGCAGGGTGGCCTAGCAACGCGAACAGCACGCGCCGCATTGTGAGCCTGCTCCCAGATATCTGATTCAGCCATTTGATATCTAAGAAATTTTTATTGCATCCTCGGCCCAGCTTGGGTAAAACTCTCTCCCCACGGAGAGATGCCGGAGTGGCCGAACGGGATTGACTCGAAATCAATTGTGGCAGCAATGCCACCCAGGGTTCGAATCCCTGTCTCTCCGCCACATACCAAGCCCAACCTGTTTAGCAGGTTGGGCTTTCTCTTTTGGTGATGTGCTGAGGGATTATCCGGCTGCCTGTGTATCTGTGGTCATCGGCCCGGATGAATGCTGTTGTATGCTCGCCGTGCCCGCCAGGCCTGAATGCGCGCCTGGGTGCCGATGACGAAGACGAAGAAGACCGGTACGAAGAAGATGGCCAGCAGGGTGCCGCTGATCATGCCGCCAAACACGCCGGTGCCAATGGCGTGCTGGGTCTCCGCGCTGGCGCCACTGGCGAGCATCAGCGGCACCACCCCGAGGGTGAAGGCCAGCGAGGTCATCAGAATGGGGCGCAGGCGCAGGCGGGCAGCAGTGACAGCTGCATCAAGCAGCGAGCGTCCTTCACTGTGCAACTGGCGCGCAAACTCCACGATGAGGATGGCATTCTTGGCCGATAGACCGATGATGGTGATCATGCCTACTTTAAAGAAGACGTCGTTGGGCATGCCGCGCAGCATCACGGCCGCGACGGCACCGAGCAGGCCCAGCGGCACCACCAGCATCACCGAGAGCGGGATCGACCAGCTTTCATAGAGTGCCGCCAGCACCAGGAAGACCACCAGCGCCGACAGCAGCATCAGCAGGGGGGCCTGCTCGGCCGACTGGCGCTCTTGCAACGACTGTCCCGTCCAGGCCAATGCGAAGCCTGGTGGCAATTGCGCCACCAGACGCTCCATCTCCGCCATCGCCGCTCCGCTGGAGATGCCGGGCGCTGCCCCTCCGGCAATACGCACGGCAGGGAAGCCATCGAAGCGCATCATTTGTTGCGGCGATTCGCGCCATTCCGGTGTCACCACCTCCCGCAAGGGGACCATGCCGCCGTTGGCATTGCGCACCCGCAGGCCGAGCACGTCATCGAGCTGCATGCGCGCCGACGCGTCGGCCTGCAGAATGACCTGCTGCATGTGCCCGCCGTTGGGGAAGTCGTTGACGTAGAGCGACCCCATTGCGGCCGACAGGGTACTGCTTACGCTGGCGAACGAGAGTCCCATGGCTTCGGCCTTCTGTCGGTTGATCTCGAGGTGAATGCTCTCGCCGGGAGGCAGATTGTCGGGATACACATCACTGACTACCTGGCTTTTGGCAGCCAGTTCCAGCAGTTGTGCCTGAGCGGCCAGCAGCGCGGCTTCCCCCCGGTTGGCCCTGTCTTGCAGGAACAGGGTGAAGCCGGAGGCGGTGCCCAGTTCGTCAATGGCGGGCGGCAGCAGGCTCATTACCGTGCCTTCAGGAATATTTGCCATAGCCGCTTGTGCCAGATCTGCCTCTTCGGCTGCCGTGGCACCATGACGCTGATCCCAATCTTTGAGCATGGTGAAGGCCATGGCCGCATTGGGGCCTGCGCCGGAGAAGCTGAAGCCCTGCACCACCAGGTTGGTGTCCAGCGCCTCGCGAGAGGCGACGTGAGCCTCGAAGGCCTTGACCACCTCAAGGGTGCGCTCGCTGGTGGCGCCGGTCGGCAGCTGGATGGAGGTCATGAAGTAACCCTGGTCCTCGTCCGGCAGAAAAGAGGAGGGCAGCTGGGCGGCAGCGAGGGCCAGCACGGTGCAGAGGGCGGCAAAGGTTGCCATCATCCGTCCGCTGCGCCCGACCAGCCGGGTTACCCGCGCACCGTAGCCTGCCGTGAACCGCTCGAAACCCCGGTTGAAGGCACCGAAGAAGCCGCGCTTCTCATGATGATCCGGACTGACCGGACGCAGCAGGGTGGCGCAGAGCGCAGGCGTCAGGGTCAGGGCGAGGAAGGCCGAAATGAGGATCGACACCGCCATCGACAGGGTGAACTGCTGGTAGATGACCCCCACCGAGCCGCTGCCAAACGCCATGGGGAGGAACACCGCCGTGAGCACCAGGGTGATGCCGATCACCGCCCCGGTGATCTCTTTCATGGCCTGAGACGTCGCCTCCCGGGGCGACAGCCCCCGGGTGGCCATCAGGCGCTCGACGTTCTCCACCACCACGATGGCGTCGTCGACTATGATGCCGATGGCCAGCACCATGCCGAACATGGTGAGGGAGTTGATCGAAAAACCGGCCAGCAGCATCACCGCGAAGGTGCCAAGCAGAGCGATGGGGGCGACGATGGCCGGGATCAGGGTGTAGCGCAGGTTCTGCAGGAAGAGAAACATCACCAGAAATACCAGCACCATGGCTTCCAGCAGGGTGTGGATCACCTTTTCGATGGAGACCTTG
Organism: Aeromonas sp. FDAARGOS 1411; assembly: GCF_019047125.1. Lineage (NCBI taxonomy): Bacteria > Pseudomonadati > Pseudomonadota > Gammaproteobacteria > Aeromonadales > Aeromonadaceae > Aeromonas > Aeromonas sp. FDAARGOS 1411. The sequence goes on from NZ_CP077214.1 coordinate 587,755, forward strand.
ACGAAGGGGGCCGAGTCAAACGGGATCGAATAGGCCATGCCCGCCGGCAGGGTGGGGGCGAGCTGGGCGAGACGGGTGCGCACCGCATCTGCGGTACGCACGGCGTTGGCGCCGGGGGAGAGCTGGATGGCGGCGCTGGTGGCGGCCACGCCGTTCTCCCGGTTGGAAAAGGCGTAGGATTGCGCCCCCAGCTCGACCCGGGCGACATCACCCAGCACCAGCTTGGCGCCATCACCACCTGCTCGCAGCACGATGGCGGCGAATGCCTCGGGAGTCGTCAGCTGCCCTTGAACCGTGAGGGGAACAGTCAGGCGCTGCCCCGGTAGGGCGGGTTCGTCACCGAGGCGCCCCGGTGCAATCTGGATGTTCTGCTGCTCGATGGCCTGTGCCACCTCGCCGATGGTCAGCCCGTAGGCGGCGAGTTTGGCCGGATCTACCCAGATGCGCATGGCCTGCTCGGCGCCGAACAGTTGCACCCGCCCCACCCCGTCGATGCGGCGCAACTCCTGCACAATATTGCGTGCCATGTAGTCGTTGAGGGCAACCTCATCGAAGCGGCCATCCGGTGAGGTCATGCCGACCATCATCAGAAAGCCGGAGGAGGCGGACTCCACCTGCAGGCCGGTTTGCCGCACCGCTTGTGGCAAGCGAGGTTCGACCGCCTTGATGCGGTTTTGTACGTCCATCTGGGCCAGCTCCGGATCGGTGCCCGGCTTGAAGGTGGCAGTGATCTGCGCGCTGCCCGAGGCGTCCACCGAGGACTCGAAGTAGAGCAGGTTCTTCACTCCCGACAGCTCGCGCTCGATAAGGCTCACCACCGCATCGTTCAGGGTCTGCGGTGTGGCGCCCGGATAGGTGGCATAGAGGGTCACCGACACCGGCGCCACCGAGGGATAGCGGGAGATGGGGAGCTTGGGGATGGCAATGACCCCTGCCAGCACGATGAACAGGGCGATCACCCAGGCAAACACCGGGCGATGAATAAAAAACTGCGGCATGGATAACTCTCCGATTCAGCGAATGCCACCGTCAGCCGGTTGGCTGACAGCGGGTGCTTGCCAGGGGGAGGCAATGACCTGAACCCCCGGGGTCAGACGGTCGATCCCTTCGATCACCACCTGTTGCCCGGCACTGAGCCCGGACGCGATGCGGTACTGGCTATTCACCAGTTCAGCGGTGTTGACCGGAACCAGCTGTGCCTGCCCCTGGCCATCCACCACCCACACGCTGGTCTGACCCGAGGTGCGAACTACCGCTTGCTGGGGCACGGTCAGGGCGTTGGCATAGCGGGCACGGGGGATGCGCGCCTGCACATAGAGGCCGGGCAACAGGCGCCGCTCAGGGTTATCCACCAGCACCCGCAGCAGCACGTCGCCGGTCCCGGCATCGACCTCGATGCCGGAGAAGAGGATGCGCCCCTGCATCCCCAGCGGCGTGCCATTGCTGCCGAGGATCTCCACCGCCAGTTCCGGTGCCGTTGAGCCAGCCTGCTGGCGCAGGGATTCCAGCACCGAGGCCGGTTGGCGCACATCAACGTAGACCTGATCAATCTGCTGGATCCTGGCCATGGGTGTGGCATCGGTGGGCGACACCAGGGCCCCTTCACTCACCAGCGCCTGATCGATGCGCCCGGCGATGGGGGCCTCCACGCTGGCAAATTGCAGGTTCAGCTGGTGCCGGGCCAGAGTCGCCCTGGCCTGGGCTACATCGGCATCCGCCTGATCCCGCTGGGAGATCGCATCGTCATAGGTCTGGCGGCTGATGGCGTCGGTGCGCAGCAACGGCTTCAGGCGCTCAATCTGGATGCGGGCGCGGGCCAGCACGGCCTCGGCCCGTTGCAATGCTGCGGCGGCGCTGTCGACATCGGCCTTGAAGGGTGCCGGGTTTATCTGGAACAGCACTGTGCCTGCGCTGATCTCGGCGCCCTGCTCGAACAGGCGGCGCTGCACGATGCCGCTGATCTGGGCGCGAATGTCGGCGCTGCGCAGTGCCGCCACCCGGGCGGGCAGATCCTCGCTGATGACCAGCTCCCGACCAGTCAGTGTCAGCACCGACACCTGAGGAGGGGCGGGTGCTTCCTGCTCTTGCTGCGCGACATCGCAACCCGCCAACCCGAATGCGGCAATGACGGCGAGCAGGGCGCCCGCATACCGCTGTTTGACAAACATCATCCACTCACCTCGTTAAACCGTCTCTCCGGTGTGATGTGACCGGAGAGTGCATCGAGCGGCCATTATGGCGAGGGGCTATTGCGAATGATTCGAGGCTTTGTGGAGAATCCATGGAGGCGATGATAAAGTTCAACGCCACCTTTTTTCGAGTCCGACTATGTCCCATCTCAATGCTTCCGCCAGCCCGGCGGGCCAGTCACTGGTACTGATTGCAGAGGATGAAGCCGAGATCGCCGACATCCTCGCCGCTTACCTGCAACGTCATGGCTTGCGCTCCCTGCACGCCGCCGATGGCCGTGAAGCGCTGGCCATGCATCAGGCATTCAAACCCGATCTCCTGCTGCTGGATGTGCAGATGCCGCAACTGGATGGCTGGCAGGTGCTCAGCGAGATCCGGGCGCGTGGCGACACGCCGGTGATCATGTTGACTGCCCTCGATCAGGATCTCGACAAGCTGATGGGGCTGCGCATGGGGGCGGATGACTATGTGGTCAAACCCTTCAATCCGGCCGAAGTGGTGGCGCGAGTGCAGGCCGTGCTCAGGCGCACCCGGGCCGTAAAGCCAGCCACGGCGAACGTGCTGCGGGTCGGCCAGTTTCAGATCGATCTGGAGAGCCACGAGGCCAGCATTTTCCGCGCTGACCAGCAGCAGGTGCTGGAGCTGACACTGACCGAGTTCAAGTTGCTCGCCTCTTTGATGCGGGCGCCGAAACGGGCGTTCAGCCGCGCCGAACTGCTGACTCACTGCTTGCCGGAGGGGGATACCCAGGAGCGTACGGTGGATAGCCACATCAGCAAGTTGCGCAAAAAACTGGAGACACACGGCATTCAGGGGGTCCCCGCCAGTGTCTGGGGCGTTGGCTATCGCTTCGGGGGCGATGCATGAAATCGGCGCCCGGCCTTCGCAGGCAGATCATCCGCTCTCTGGGCTTGATGACGCTTGGTATCATCTCCCTCGCGGTGATCGGCACCTATGTGTTTTATGGCATCGCCGTGGCGTTTGTGCCGGGCAGCATCTCCGAGACCTGGGTGCCCTCCAGAGTCGAGATGTTATGGATCGGCTCCACCATTCTCATTGCATTGGGGATGGCGCTGTACGTGGCGGTGCGCCTATCTCGCCGCATCCTGACTCCCCTCAACTCGGTGGCAACCAGCCTGCGCGAGGTGGCCGAGGGCAAACTCGATGCCCGTGTGCCGGAGGATGAGCAGGCGATCGGGGAGACGGCGCAGCTGGTGCGCGACTTCAATACCATGGCCGAGCGGCTGCAGAGCATGACCCGTGAGCGGGAGTTCTGGAATGCTGCCATCGCCCACGAGTTGCGCACTCCGGTGACCATTTTGCGCGGCCGTTTGCAGGGGCTGGCCGAAGGGGTATTTCCTCCCAGCAGCGAACTCTTCGAGGGGTTGCTGCGTCAGGTGGAGGGGCTCAATCACCTGATCGAGGATTTGCGGGTATTGAGCCTCAACGACAGCGGCCATCTGGAGTTGCAGCGGACCGAGGTCAGGCTGGCCGACGAGCTTGCCGTGGTGCTTGAGGCATTTGCCAGCCCTCTGGCGGCGAGCGGATTTGTGTTGCAGCGGGAGCTCGATAGCGAACTTCATGTTTGCTGCGATCTGTTTCGTATCCGTCAGGCTCTGATGGCGCTGTTGGAAAATGCCCAGAAGCACGCGCTGCCGGGCCTGCTGACCGTGCGGCTGTATCGCTCGGAGAGTGCGTGCGTCCTGAGTGTGGAAGATGAGGGGCCAGGCATCAGCGAGGAGATCGCCGCCTGTATCTTCGATGCGTTTCGTCGCGGAGATCCGTCACGCTCTCGCAAGAGCGGCGGCAGCGGACTCGGACTCGCCGTGGTCAAGGCGATTGCAGAGGCCCACGGCGGCAGTGCGGTTTGCCAAGCTACCGGGCGAGGAGGGAGCCGATTCATGCTCTCCTGGCCCATCTCGGCCATGTCCGGTTGCCCTGAAACCTAGCCTGCGGGCGGCGGGTTATGGTGAAGCTATACAGCTGCCCGCTGCCCGCACAGGGGCGTTTGACAAGCGACCGTCATAGGGTTTTCTACCGCTTGTGCCGGGTGAGCAGGAGGGGTTGGGACATGGCTCATTTGGCGCGAAATCATGGTTTTTTGCCGCTAAAAATTGAAACCGTTTTCAGAAATCCTTTTCAACTGTGATCCGCTTCAAAGCTTTTTCGGGCGCCAACCTCTAGCATTGGCTCCACGAATTAGGGGCTAGCGCTCCCGATTTTCCCGCTGTGGGAGGTAACCGGATGATCCGGCTATTTCCTTCGTTACTTTCGACGGTCATCATGGATGGCCGTTTTTTTTTGAGTTATTTCACGGTAAAGGGTCGAGCCGCTGGCGCTTTACCGTTAAAATTCCGCTTTTGCACTTGCCCGTGAGTCTTGATGTCTGCGTCCACCCTCTCTTCGGATAGTTATGCCCTGCTCGCCACCCTGCAATTGCAGCGCGTTGCCAGTACCCGTTTGCTGCAAGAACAACTGGCGATAGGCCATGCACTGATCGATAAACTGACCCGATTGCAGGATGCGGGGCTGGTCAGATTGCGCGGGGAGCAGCAGTGGAGCCTGACTGCCGAGGGTACGCTGGCGCTGATCCTGGGGGTGCGTGCCGGTCTCTGCCCGGCACCGGACTGGAGCCGGGTGCCCTCATTGACCGGGCAGGATCTTACCCATGCGGTGGTGCGCGAGCTCTGCCGCGGCAAGGCGGGGGAGATCCCCACCTATTTCTCGGCCAGCGATCTGCTGACCCTGCTCGATACCCCGGACGCTCACCAGTTGCTGGCGGGCTCCAGCCCCGCCTGGCAGCAAATGTTGCTGGAGCACTTCTCGCTGCAACTCTTGCTCGATGCCCCCTATGAAGAGCGCTGGCCGCTGGCCAATGCGCTGGTGCGCTGCGCCCCCGAGGTGCAGGCTCGGGCCAAAGCGTTCGAGGCGGAGTGGCGCTGGCTCTGCGGGGATGGCGAGAGCACATCGCCATCCGGCGAGGACCAGGATGCCGCCCCCGGCTGGCCAGCCCTGCAGGCGCTGGCCCAACAGAGCCAGAGCGGCCCGCTTGGCGAGCGACTGCTCACCGCGCTGGGCCAGTGGCAGGTAACCGATGAGGGTGAAGCGGGCCAGTGGCCCCGTTCATTCAGCGCCCTGCTCTGGCTTGGCTGGTTGCAACAGGCTGACCCCGTTATCGCCAGCGAGCAGCGCAAGAAGTGGCAGCGCAGCCTCGGCGGGCAGTTTCCGCTGCTGGCCGACCTGCTCAGTCAGTGGGCCGGGGAGCGGCACGGTCAGGCGGTCGGGCTGTTCGATACCCTGCAACTGCCGGTAGAGGAGCTGCACTGGGGCTACCTTTGGCTCGATCTCTGCGCGCTGGCCCGTCACGGCGCCCAGAGCCCGCAGGTGGCCATGCTGCACAAGTGGGATCTCTCCCACCTGCTCGATGCCGAGCCCCATCACCGGTTGATGGCGTTTTGTCAGGATCTGCTGCGCCTGCTGCTGGGCGAGGCGGCCACAGGGGCGCCCCTGTGCCAACTGCGCGGCAGTGAGGAGAGTGCGCAAGAGGGCAGTGACGAGCAGGATGATGACGGGGACGAGGATAAAACCGCGGCCTCTGCCAGCTGGCTCAACTGGTTGCAGGGGCTGGGACGCTCCAGTGGCGTGCGCAAGCCGCAGGAGCGGCTGGTGTGGCTGCTCCATGCCGAGGGTCCCGAGCTGGAGTGCAAGATCCAGAAGCTGAGCACCAAGGGGGAGTGGACCGCCGGTCGCCGGGTCGATCCGGCCTTGCTCTCCACCCAGTATGCCGCCATGCTCGACGAGCATGACTGGGCACTGGTTCGCACCCTGCCACGGGTGATGGGACGACTGCCGCGGGATGTCTGGGCGCCGCTGGCCGATCACCCCCGCTTGTTCAACGCCAAGGGGCAGAAGCTGCAACTGGCCATCAGTGCCCCCCTGCTGCAGGTGGTGGCTACCGAACAGGGGATGAGCGCGCAGCTCTGCCCCGATGCGGCCGCCCGCGGGGCCCATATCATGCCGCTGGCGCAGGACCTGTGGCAGCTGATCCTCACCCCGCAGCCGCTGCTCGACCGCTTGCCAGCGCTCGAATCCATCCCGCTGCTGCCCGCCGAGGGGCTGGCCGAGCTGCAACGCACCCTGGACGCCATTCCCGAGCTGCCCTGGCACAGTCAGGTTGCGGGGCTTAGCGGCAACGCCGAACTGGCTCCCTGGCCGGGCATTCCTTCGGTGCAACTGGATTGGCAGGATGGTCAGCTGTCGGTCAAGCTGGTCACCCGCTTTGACGATCTGCCGCCCCAGCCCCTTGGCAAGGGTGAATCTATCGTTCGGCAGGGGATCAAGGCGTACCACTACTGGCAGCGGGATCTGGCGGCCGAGAAGGGGCAGGCCCAGTTGCTGCGCAATCAATTGCCTATCGGCCTGCCCGGCAGCGAGTGGCTGCTGCAGGGGGAACAGGCGCTGGCGCTGGTCAATGCCCTGCCCGAGCTGGTGGATGCCGGCGTGGTCATTCACTGGCATCAGGACAGCGCCCGCCTCAAGAGCCTTGATGAAGCGGCCCTGAGCCTGCGCATCGAGCGACGCCAGGACTGGTTCCAGGTCGAAGGGGCACTGGCGCTTGATGAGCACCAGATCCTCGACCTGCGCCTTATTTTGCGCCAGATGACCCCGGGGCAGCGCACCGTTCAGCTCGATGAGAAGACCAGCCTGATGCTGAGCGACAAGCTGGTGGAACGGCTCACCATGCTGGGGGCCATGCTCGATGAAGAGCAGCGGATCAACAACAAGCTGGCCTATCCGCTCACTCGCCTGCTCTCGGTCATTACCACCGAAGGGGATGCGGCGTGGCAATCCCTGCAGCAGGAGTGGCAGCAGGAAGTCGATTGCCCGGGCGAGCTGCTTACCTCCCTGCGGGACTATCAGAAAGAGGGGGTGCGCTGGATGGCGACCCTGGCCCATCACGGTTTTGGTGCCTGTCTGGCCGATGACATGGGTCTGGGCAAGACGCTGCAGGCGCTGATTGTGTTGCGCATGCGCCAGCACCTTGGCCCTGCGCTGGTGGTGGTGCCCAAGTCAGTGGTCACCAACTGGCAGGAGGAGGTGACCCGCTTCGCCCCCGAACTGGATGTGGTGGTGTTCGAGAACCCGGCCGAGCGGGAGGGGATCATTCGCGAGGCCAAGGCCGGTCAGGTGATCCTCATCAACTACGGCATGCTCGGCAGCCTGGCGGAGGCGCTCAAGGCGCGCCGCTGGTCCTCCATGGTGCTCGATGAGGCGCAGCAGATCAAAAACGCCGGTACCCAGCGCGCCAAGCTGCTGTTCCAGCTCGACGGCGATTTCCGCCTCGCCCTCTCCGGCACCCCCATCGAGAACCATCTGGGGGAGCTGTGGAGCCTCTTCACCTTTATCAACCCGGGGCTGCTCGGTAGCCTTGGCGAGTTCAAGCGTCGCTTTGGCAAGGCGGTCAAGGATCCCCAGCACATGGCCTTGCTGCGGGCGGTGATCAGCCCCTTTATCCTGCGCCGTCTCAAGCAGCAGGTGCTGACCGAGCTGCCGGATAAGACCGAGATCATCCACCACATCAGCCTCTCCCCTGAGGAGCGCCAGCTCTACGAGGCGACCCGGCGGGAAGTGGTGCAGCAGGTGCAAAGCGCCGATGGCCGCGCCTTGATGCATGTGCTGAGTGGCCTGACCCGGCTGCGCCGCCTCTGCTGCTCACCGGAGCTGGTGATGCCCGAGTGGTCGCAGACCAGCAGCAAGCTGGACGAGGCGATGGCATTGTTGGAGGAGGCGATCGACGGCGGTCATCGGGTGCTGGTGTTCAGCCAGTTTGTCGATCTGCTGAGTCTGTTGCGGGCCCGCATCGAGCAGAAATCCTGGGATTACTGCTATCTGGATGGGGGCTGCTCCGCCAAGTCCCGTCAGGACTCCATCCTGCGTTTTCGTCACGAGGAGGTGCCGCTGTTCCTCATCAGCCTCAAGGCAGGGGGGACCGGCCTCAACCTCACCCAGGCCGATACCGTGCTGCACCTCGATCCCTGGTGGAACCCGGCGGTGGAAGATCAGGCGAGCGATCGGGCGCACCGCATGGGCCAGACCCAGCCGGTGACCGTGTACCGGCTGGTGTGCGAGCAGACTGTGGAGGAGAAGATTGTCGCCCTGCACGACGAGAAGCGGGCGCTGGCCGATGGCCTGCTGAGCGGCCAGTCCGAGGTGCGCGGGCTGGATGTGGAGAGCCTGCGGGCCCTGCTGATGGGCTGATTGGCGACGCCGCCTTACATACCGTCTATCGATACAGAAAAGGGGAGAACATCCAGAGATGTTCTCCCCTTTCTCGTTTGGGACGCAGATATGGGGTACTCGTTTATCGCGGCAAGGCGGCGCAGTTATCCATGAACCAGCTATCCCTGATCAAGTCACCCCTGATAGAGATAGAGGTGCAGCCGCTCGATGATAGGCTCGCCGCCAATCTTGCGGTCTCGCCGCGCCTGTCGGCTCTTGGGGGGATAGTTGCCCAGATGGGTGACCGCAGGCGGGGTATCCGAGCAGAGCAGCAGAGGCAGGCTCGCCTTGATCTGCTGCTTGCGCGGGGTGCGCTCCAGCCAGAGCAGGTTGATCATCGGGTGAGTCTTGACCGGGCGGCGGATCCGCAGCTCGGCATCGGCGGGCAGACGGCGAATGTCGTACACCTCCTGATCCACCATCTTGCTCCACTCCTCGTTGTTGGAGAGGGCCGGTATATAGCGGCGGCTGCGCTCCAGCATCTCAAGCACCTGCTCGCGACTTAGGCGATTGATTGTCTGCTTGTCAGCCCAGGTAAAGCCGAGGGATTGCAGCTCTCCCGCCAGCAGGGTCAGTTTGCGGTAGACCTGCAAGGTGATCACCCCGGGCAGAGCGGTATGTACCAGCTCGAACTTTTCGTCCCGTCCCCCCGCCTGCTGCACCAGCCCCTTGAAATCGAGCTTGTGCTGGTTGATTTGGTCGATCAGCGGTTGCAGCAAGGGGGCTGCGGCGGCAGGAAAGCGCAACCAGCCGGGCAGCCGATGAGTCGCCTTGGTGGAGCAGCCGGGGCGGGCGCTGTGATCCCGATAGGCTGCGAGGGTGGCCGCTAGCGCGGCTTCACCGTTGAGATAGCCCACCTCAATTTGCTCGATCGGGTCGTGCTCTTCCCCCTGCGCAACCGGAGGGAGAGGATAGACATGAGCCTCCTGCAGCTCGAGTTGGCCAAGCAGATCGGCCAGCTGGTTGAGAGAGGCTTCAATGGCGGCCATCTGTTGACGCAGGGCGGCGGTCGGGGTAAAGGTATCCATCGATGATCCTGTGGTCTGACCCGCTGTTGACGACATCAGGTATGACATCGCTGCGGGTAGCAAAACTACTGTATAAATAAACATACCAGCATGCGGTTGGAGTGCCAAGAGGCACTTTGAGGAGGGGGCAATGTGCGCCTCTGAATGGGGATGTGGTGATGGTTTTATTTATGTTTCAGGGTGTTAAATAAAGATCTCCACAAGATCATTAAATTAACATTCACGTGTAACTCCGCTGTTGCCAGCTGTTCACACCTTGTCCATCCCTGCATATGTAAAGCAGTAAAATGCATATATATATGGGTGCCATGCAGCACAATATGCTGTGCGACTCTGCTGGCCAACCGTCAAAATAATTATTTGTTTAAAATCAAAGCGTTAAAATTAAACCCTGCCGTTTTTAGACATTAGATTTACTAATGTAACGTATCAAAATTCGTCAATTGAGTCGGCCCTGCTCCCTGACTAAGCTTTGCGCATCAAATAAAGCCCAGTGCGTAAACAAATATTCAGAGGAGCCACATCATGGCCAACATGGCTTATACCGAAACCGGTTACCAGCATTCCAGCCAATTGAATCTGGTTGCTCGCGTTAAAATGACCGTTCTGACCTGGCTGGAACGCAGCCGCAGCCGTCGCCAGCTCTCCGAGCTGCCCGAGTACCTGCTCAAAGACATCGGCCTAAACGAAGCTGACCGTTATCAAGAGACCACCAAGCCGTTCTGGCGTGGTTGATCTACCGGGCATGGATGCCTTGTTTTTCTGCTGAGTCGTTTGCTGTTCTGCCCCTGTGGGGACCAACTGCCAGGTCTGTTATTGTCTGTTTTATCTCCCCCCGTTTTCCCCCTGTTATTTGTTGATCCTTTTTCCTCTCCTCTTTATTCCACATCGCTACTGTCATTGCTGTCATCGTTCGATTGTTATCACACTTGTATCGTTAATGTTTGAATTTGTTTAAAAAATGATTTTAAGCCACGATGCCTTGCGTATAATCCGGCCATAGTATTCCAGAGCGAGAGGGTGAGACGGATGATTCCCCAGCACGATTTTTTGGCCTTGACCCGCAGCCATGAGTGGCAGCTTGAGCCCTTTGAATTTGCCCTGCCCGATGGTGCGCGGGTCAGCGTCTGGGATACGGGCGTGCTCTGTCTGGAGCCTGCCAGCGGAGCGGGCGGCCAGCCGGGAGGACGCAAGGATATCGTCCTCTCCTGCGGCATCCACGGCAACGAGACCGCTCCCATCGAGATCTGCAACCAGCTGCTGAGTCGTCTGCTCTCAGGCGAGCTGAGCGCCCGCCATCGGGTGCTGTTCCTGTTTGGCAATCCGGCGGCGATGAATCTGGGGCTGCGGGAGGTGGAGGAGAACATGAACCGGCTCTTCTCCGGTGCCCACAGCAAGGGAGAGGGGCTCTGTAATCGGGAGCGGATCCGCGCCATGCGCCTCGAGCAGTATGTGAGCCGCTTCTTTGCCGAGCCGGCTCGTCCCCGTTACCACTACGATCTGCATACCGCCATTCGCGGCTCGCGCCACGAGAAGTTTGCCGTCTACCCCTTCCCCCACGAGCGGCCTCACTGCCGCGAGCAGGTGCAGTTCCTCGGTGCCTGCGGGGTGCGCACCATACTGCTCTCTGCCAGCCCGACCACGACCTTCAGCTACTATAGCTCCCGCCAGCATGGCGCCCATGCCTTCACGGTGGAGCTGGGCAAGGTGCGGCCATTTGGCGAGAACGATATGACCCGCTTTATCGAAACCCGCCAAGCGCTGCAGGAGCTGGTCACTCAGGATGAGGTGGCGCTGGAGCCGTGGCGGGCGGACGATTTCACCGTGTTTGCCATCGATCGGGTGATCACCAAAAAATCGGAGCAGTTTCGCTTCCTGTTTGCCAGCGATGTGGACAACTTTACCGAATTTCCCCAAGGGTTCGTGCTGGCCGAGGATGGCGAGCTGCGCTACATCGTCGAGAAGCCGCGTGAGGCGGTGGTCTTCCCCAATGCCAACGTGGCGATCGGTCAGCGCACAGTGCTGATGGTAGTGCCGACAAGGCTCTGGGAATAGCGGTGATAGTTTTGCCTGCAGAGCGGTGATGCATCCGCAGGCGGCGCCAAGCCATTGTTTTAGTTGGTGGCTCAGACACAGTAGCGGTTAGCCGCAGTAATAAAAAACGGGGCCAGTCAGATGACTGGCCCCGTTTTTTATCGGGTTCAAGCGGTGAGGCTTAGCTGTTGTTCTTCACAAACAGGGTCAGCTCCTGACCGGGCTTGAGGTAATCCCCTTTATCCAGCTGGTTCCAGCGCATCACATCATTGATGGCCACCTGGAAGCGAGCTGCGATGGAGGAGATGGAGTCGCCACGGCGAACCTGATACACCATCGATTTGTCGCTCTTCTTCCCTTGCTTGGGATAGACCACCAGCTTCATGCCTGGCTTGAGCGCCGACTTGGCATTCAGACCGTTCCACTTGGCGAGCTCTTCGTGGGAGACACCGTGTGCCTGGCTGATGCTCCACAGGTTGTCACCCGAGCGCACCTTGTAACTGACTTTGGCCTTCTGGCTGCTACCACGGCTTGCCAGCTGCTGCGGTTTGCTGGCGGAGCTGGCCTTGCTGCTGACCTGACCGTGGTTCGGGATCACCAGTTGCTGACCGCGACGCAGGTTGTTGCTGCGCAGATTGTTGGCCAGCTTCAGCTCGTTCACGCTGACGCCATGATTCTGGGCGATGCGCGACAGGGTATCGCCACTGGTGACCTGATAGGAGCGGGTACGAATACGCTCGCTCTTGGGCAGATCGGCCAGTGCCAGCTCCAGGGTATCGGCATATTCTACCGGTACCAGCAGGCGGTAAGGGCCACGGGGCGACATCACACCACGGCTCAGGGCCGGATTGACCTCCTTGAGCTGTGAGGTGCGCAGACCTGCCAGTTGGGCGGCCACGTTCAGATCGATCTGGCTGCCGGTCTCCACCACTCGCAGCTTCGGCTCGTTGGCGAGCACCGGCAACTGGATATTGTACTTGTCCGCATTGCTGATCATGTCAGCCATGGCGAGGATCTTGGGCACATACATCCGGGTTTCCCGGGGCAGATCGAGCGACCAGTAGTCGGTCGGTTTGCCTGCGCGCTGGTTACGCTGGATGGCGTTGCGCACCCGTCCTTCACCGGCATTGTAGGCGGCCAGCGTTTGCAGCCAGTCACCGTCAAAGAAGCGGTTCAGGTACTCCAGATAGTCGAGCGCCGCATTGGTGGAAGCCAGCACGTCGCGCCGTCCGTCATACCAGTTGTCGTGGCGCAGACCGAAGTTTCTGCCTGTCGCTGGCACAAACTGCCAGAGTCCGACGGCATTACTGCGGGATCGGGCATGAGGATCAAACATGCTCTCGATCATCGGGACAGTAATAAGCTCCATTGGCAGCTCACGCCGTTCAATCTCCTCTACCATCAGATAGAGGTAGGGTTCAGCCCGGCTGGCAATGGTCGCCAGATGCTTATCATTGCGCAACAGCCACTCACGTTGCTGGCGGATGCGCGGGTTGTCCGGAGTTTCCAGTTGCATATCATCGCTGATACGCACCCACAGATTGTCCGTATCTTCCATTTCGTCCAGCTGTTCATCGCCAAACAGGAAATGGGAAGAGTGTTTTTTATGCGCTTTTTTCTTGACCTGGGGGGACTTGATCGGCTCGATTGCCGTTAGCGCCCGGTCATCCTGATGGCTCAGGTTTTGGCAGCCGCTGAGCAACAGCGCTGCCAATAAGGCCGTTCGTACCTTCATCTCGTTCCGGTCGTTTTTAGGAAAAACAGCTCGCATCATAAGGGGCAATGGCCCCCTGATCAAGGTTTGTTCAAAAAACGTCCTTCCACTGACGCAGGATGGTGAAGGTATCTACCGGATTTTCCACGCATTTTAGCCCATGTTTTTCAGCAGAAAATTTCACTGAATCCTGTTCGCAGCGCAGAAAAATGTTGAAAGTGCGTTCGTCACCCAGCCGGGTTGGCAGGCTTGGCAGCCCCTGTTGCCGCAGTTTGCTGATCAGCCCGATCTGGCGGCGGATCGCCGGGTTGTCCGGCTCGACCGCATGGGCAAAACGCAGGTTGGAGAGGGTGTACTCGTGGGCACAATAAATGAGTGTCTCATCGGGCAGGGCGGCGAGTCGTTGCAGCGAGTGGTACATCTGCTCCGGCGTCCCTTCAAACAGGCGGCCACAACCGGCCGAGAAGAGGGTATCGCCACAAAAGAGCATGCCGTTGCCGTGGTAGGCGATGTGGCCGCGAGTGTGCCCGGGCACATGGATCACCTCGAGGGCGAGGCCGTGCCAGTTGATCTGATCGCCATCTTCCAGCCACTGACCGTGGTGATCCGGCATCGGGTCAAGTTTGGGGCCATAGAGCCGGGCGTGGGGGAAGTGGGCAAGCAGGTCGGTGACGCCCCCGACATGGTCGTGATGGTGATGGGTCAGCAGGATGGCATCGAGCACCAGCCCCAATGCCTCGAGCCGTTCCAGCACGGGGGCGGCATCGCCCGGATCGACCACCAGGCAGTGATTTTCGTGGCGGATCAACCAGATGTAGTTGTCATTAAAGGCTGGAACTGTGATCACTGGATACATGAGTCTGCTTCTCTTTAGGGAGGGTATCTTATATAACAGGATGGCGTTCGAAACCCCGAGTTGAGCCCTATTATGCAGGTGGCACGTACCGAACAACAAATCGAGATCCCGACCAGCTGGTCTGCATTGCCTATGGGGGACTGGGTGGCGGCCGAGATCCAGGATCGGCTCGACAACTGGTGCCCCAATCTGTTTGGGTATCATCTGCTGAAAATTGGCGCCCTGAGCGCTGAACTCTCCTGCAAGCGCTCCTCCATTCGTCATCAGATCGGGGTCGCCCCCGGCGGACGGCTGCTCGACATGTATGGCGATCCCCTCGATCTGCCGGTGCGGACCGGCAGCGTCGATGCCTGCCTGCTGGCTCACTGCCTCGATTTCTCCGCCGATCCCCACCAAGTGTTGCGCGAAGCCGAAAGAGTATTGACCGACGATGGCTGGCTGATCATCAGTGGCTATAACCCCATGAGTCTGGTCGGGATCGGTCATTGTGTGCCGTTCTTGCGGCGCAGAATGCCTTGGTCGGCACGGATGTTTACCCCGGGGCGGGTGACGGACTGGCTGCATCTGCTGGGATGCGAGGTGATGTTCGACGAGCGTTTCGGTTACTCGTTTATGGGTAAACAGAGCTGGCACAGTTGGTGGCGGGAGAGTATCGGGCGGGATTATTGCAGGGCATTTGCATCGGTATACGTGATTGCGGCCCGTAAAAGGCGCTTTCCACTGATCCCGGTGCGGCGGCGCTGGCAACTGCCAAAGTCCCTCACTACACCGGGAATGGCCCGTCAGGGCTGGTAGCCGGTATCCTCGGCCAGATCCTTGCCGCAGGCGGCCTCTCTGGCCAGTTCGTCGCACCGTTCGTTCTCCGGGTGGCCGGAGTGACCCTTCACCCAGAGCCACTCAATCTGGTGGCGACCCACTTCCGCATCCAGCTCCTTCCAGAGATCGACGTTCTTGACCGGTTGCCGGTTGGCGGTCATCCACCCTTTCTTCTTCCAGCCGATGATCCACTGGGTGATCCCCTGGCGCACATACTGGCTGTCGGTGGTGAGGCGCACCTTGCACGGTTCGTTGAGGGTGCGCAGCCCCATGATGGCAGCCATCAGCTCCATCCGGTTATTGGTGGTCAACTTGAATCCGGCAGAAATCTCTTTGCGGTGCTTGCCGTAGACCATCACGGCCCCGTAACCACCCGGACCCGGATTGCCGAGGCAGGAGCCGTCGGTATAGACATCAATCTGTTTTAACATGAGCAATCAATCTGTTTTAACATGAGGCTTGGGGTAAACTAGCGAGTAAGTAAAGCCGAAGTTTGACATAGATTGGATCATGAACACACCCCAACTGAATCGCCAGATCATTCTGGATACTGAAACCACAGGTATGAATACGGCGGGTGGCCCTGTCTATCTGGGGCACCGCATTATCGAAATCGGCTGTGTGGAGGTGATCAACCGCAAGCTGACCGGTAACCACTATCACGTCTATATCAAGCCTGATCGTCTGGTCGACCCGGAAGCGATCCAGGTGCACGGTATCACCGACGAGTTTCTGCGTGACAAACCGTCGTTCAGCCAGATTGCCGACGAATTCCTCGAGTTCATCCGCGGCGCCGAACTGATTGCCCACAACGCGCCGTTTGACGTGAGCTTCATGGACTACGAGTTCAGCAAGCTCGGACTCAACTTCAAGACGGCGGATATCTGCACCATCACAGATACCCTGGCGATGGCGCGGGATCTCTTCCCCGGCAAGCGCAACAACCTGGATGTGCTGTGCGATCGTTACGGCATCGACAACTCCCACCGTACCCTGCACGGGGCTTTGCTAGATGCGGAGATCCTGGCGGACGTCTACCTGCTGATGACCGGCGGCCAGACCAAACTCAATCTGGCCACCGAAAGCAACGAAAACGAAAGCAATCAGGACACCAGTATTCGCCGGTTGGAGAGCAACCGACCCGCCCTCAAGGTGGTGCGTGCCAGCACCGAGGTTCAGGCCCTGCACGAGGCGAGACTGGACCTGGTACAGAAGAAAGGAGGAAGTTGTCTGTGGCGGCAATGAGCAAGTGGTGTGCCGGTCTGCTGCTGTTGCTCTCGCTGGGGGCGACGGCGACCGAGGTATTTGCCCCTTCCGATATTCCGCTGCTGGATAACCGCTTTCGCATCGATTATGGGGTTAAGGAGATAACCTTCATCATCAAGCGCAAGCCGGGCACCCCGTCCGTGATCCTGGTTCGCCCCGATGGAAGCAAGCTTTACGTGGGCAAGGTCAAACCCGCAGATGTGGGTTGGCTGGCGTTGCCGGAGCATGATCTCATTACCCTGCGCAATCCCATGCCGGGCCCCTGGCAGGCGATTGGCGAGGTAGATCCCGACAACCGGGTGCGCATTCTCTCCGATATCCGGCTCGATATCGCCGCCCTGCCGATGCAGCTCTATCAGGGGGAGGTGGTCAAGCTCAAGGCGTGGTTGCTGATCAATGGTCAGCCGCCGAAAGATAAATACTATCTCTCTGACCTTGGCATGACCGTCAAGCTGCAATCGTTCAGCGATGCCGATAAGAAAGAGATCGTGCTGGATCAAGTGCTTGGCCACTATCGCGATGATGGCAAGGGGCTAGATGAGGTGCCAGGCGATGGCATCATGACGGCGGAAGTGACGCTGCAGGATATTCCCGGTGGCAAGTACCGCGCCATGTTCAGCACGGGCAATCAGGTGTTTGTCCGTGCCCGTTATCAAGATGTGCTGCTTTACCCCTATCCGTTCAGCTATAACTTGTCGCCGCCTTCGGATGAGCTGGGTGCCAAGCTCTCACTGCTAATCGACCGTGATGAGCTGGATCCTACTTCCGTGGTGGTCAAGGGGAGTGTGACCAGCAATGTGGGCGGCCTCTACGAGTTCAGCGAGATCGCCAGCGATCCCAAGCTTGATATCGATCTCTCCAACATCAAGGAGGTCGGTCAGCATGAGGTGAAAGCAACCCTCTATGGCACCACTCGCCTCGGCCGTGAGCTGAAAATCGAGTTGCCGGTGAAAACCTTCAATGTATTCCCGCCACCGCCGCCTCCTGTAGAGGTGGTGTCGGCCGCCGCACCGGCCTCCAGTGCCGAGGCGACCCATGAAGCTCCGGCAGAGGAGGAAATGGGCTGGCTGATCTGGGCATTGGCGGGTGGTGGTGTGCTGCTGGCGGTATTGGGTGGGGTCGGGTTTGTGGTGATACAAAAACGGCGTGCCCTGAAGCGTGCTCTGGCCGCTGCACAGGCCGAGAATCAGCAAGCTGGACAACCTGCTGCCAAGCTGGATCTCAATCTGCCAGAGCAGTAACTCTCGTACTTCTCGCTCTGAAGTGACGTGATGCCAGATATAGAAAACCGCCCTGATAAGCAGGGCGGTTTTTTAGTTCATAAACAGAACAAGCTGGCTATCAGTGTTCGCCGATATAGACATCCTTGTTCTGCTCGCGGATCTCGAGGAACTTGTCCAGATTGGCCATCATCAGCTCGACCAGCTGGGGGTCGAAATGCTGCCCCTTCTCCTCTTCAATCAGGGCCAGCACCTTGTCCAGCGGCCACGCCTTCTTGTAGCAGCGGTCCGAACCCAGGGCATCGAATACATCAGCCAGCGCCACAATTCGCCCCTCCAGCGGAATATCCGTCCCTTTCAGACCGCGGGGATAGCCACTGCCATTCCACTTCTCATGGTGATTACCAGCGATGGTGGCACCAATCTGAAACAGCGCCAAATCGCTGCCGGAGAGCATATCCTGCCCGAGCTGGGCGTGGGTTTTCATAATCTCCCACTCCTCCGGTGTCAGCTTGCCCGGCTTGTGCAAGATGGCATCGGGAATTCCCACCTTGCCAATGTCATGGAGCGGCGAGGCTCGTTTCACCAGCTCGCTTTGCTCTTCGCTCATGCCCATCAGGTGGCAGAATTGTTCGGTATAGAGCGCGACCCGTTTGACGTGCAGCCCTGACTCTTTTGAACGGGTTTCGACCAGTTCGCCGATGCGATAGATGATCTCCCGCTGGTTGTCGGCGATCACCTCATTGAGCCGGATATTCTCCAGCGCCACTATGATGTTTTCGGTAAACAGGGTCAGCAGACTGGTATCGATCTGGCTGAGCTGGCGGGTGGTCTCGATGTGGAACAGCAGGTGGTGGCGCGGATTCTGACAGTAGAGCACCATCTGGGTGGCGTTATAGACGTTGCTGCGCTTGCTCATAGCCTGGCGCAGGATCTCCGGCGCGTCCGTGAGGAGCATGGCGGGATGGCCGGGGAGCAGGGGCTCCAATACTTGATCCTTTACCTCATAGGCGTATTGCTTGACGTCGTATATCTGGGTTTCCCCCAGATGGAGCAGGGCGCTGAGCTGCTCCTGGGCGCCTTCGACAAACTGGCGCAGGGCCCGTTTCTCAAAGATCCCCTTGGAGGCTTCGATGACTTTTTCCAGCCCCTGACGGTTACTCTCCAGGGTGCGAATATCCCGATAGGATCGCAGGCTGGCCCGCAGCAGGGTGCGCAGCTTCTGGGAGGTGAGCTCGGTTTTATCCTTGTAGTCGTTGATGTCGTAGTTGGTGACCACGTCATCTTCCGGCGCCTGGCCGGGCTGGCCGGTACGCAACACGATGCGTACCATCTTGTTTTGCAGATCTTCACGGACGTATTTGACGACATCAAGGCCGGCGTGGTCGACCTCCATCACCACGTCCAGCAGCAACAGAGCAACGTCCGGGGTGGTGGCCAGCAACTCTTTGGCCTGCGCCGCGGAATAGGCATGCAGAAAATCGATGGGGCGATTGTCAAACTCGAATTTGTTCAAGGTGATTTTGGTGATGCGATGCACTTCAGGCTCATCGTCAACAATCATCACCTTCCAGCCCGCTTGCTGTGCGTCGGGGAGGGAGAGATCGTCATCATCAATAATCAGGATCTGGTCATCCATCATACAATCCTGTTTGGCATCCTGTGCTTACATTAACTGCTTCACTAAGGATAGGAAACTTATTGGGAAATAAAATTTGATCTCGAAAAACTATGGTCGAAATAAGCAAATGGAACCCTTTGTGACTGTGGCGTTATCCGGCTGCTTTCTTTGTCCAATCATGGAGCTAGCGTGCATAAAGCCTATTTCTGGATTGGGGTGTGGACGCCAGTGGTTGGGGATGTTTGAATCCAGCTTGTAGCTATTAGACGAGAAACAATCTTATTTGATAGTGATTCCTATTTGCGTGTAGCATGGGCGACACACTCAACGAGGAGCCCCATCGTGTCCCCATCTCTGCCTCCCAATCGTCTCCGTATGCTGACTGTCAAAGCTATTACCCAGGTCACCCCCCATTTGCGTCGCATCACCTTTGGTGGCCGCGAGTTGGCTGACTATCCCTTTACTTGCGGTGGAGCCCATATCAAGGTGATGCTGGCCCAGCCCCATCAGGTAGAGCCGGTGCTGCCTGCCATGACCTCGAGCGGCCCGCGCTGGAGTGACCCGGCAGACAAGCCGGTGATCCGCACCTACACCATCCGTGCGTTTCGCCGTGATGAGCAGGAAATTGATATCGACTTCGTGCTGCACGGTGACGGTGGGCCCGCCAGCGCCTTTGCTACCCATGCCAAGCCGGGAGAGAAGGTGATCCTCTCCGGGCCGGGTGGCCCCAACCCCATGCTGCAACCGGCCGATCACTACTGCCTGGTGGGGGATCTCACCGCCTTGCCCGCCATCATGGCGATGTGTGAGGTGATGCCTGCCGGGGCCAGAGGGGAAATTGCGATTCTGGTGCCGGATCAGGCCGATGCTCAGCCGTTGACGCTGCCGGTCGGGTTGCGCTGTCACTGGTTTGTCGGCGAGCCCGAGTCCAGTGGCCTGCTGGAGCATGTGATTGCTCTGCCGCTGGTGCGCGATGGTGGCTTCTTCTGGCTGGGTGGGGAGGAGGCGCTGGTGCTGCCGCTGCGCCGCCATTTTCGTTCAGTGCTTGAGGTGGATCGCCAGTCGCTCTACGCCGTGCCGTACTGGCGTCGGGGCAAGAGTGAAGAGGCCTA
This sequence comes from Aeromonas sp. FDAARGOS 1411, assembly GCF_019047125.1. Lineage (NCBI taxonomy): Bacteria > Pseudomonadati > Pseudomonadota > Gammaproteobacteria > Aeromonadales > Aeromonadaceae > Aeromonas > Aeromonas sp. FDAARGOS 1411. Next base: position 607,891 of record NZ_CP077214.1, read on the forward strand.
TCACCAGACCCGTCACGATGTGATGGATAATTAAGCGGATGCGAAAGAATACCTGATTCACGCTTGCAAATAAAAATGATTTGCATTTAGTATTGCGCCGTCCCGATGTCAGTCGGTACGGCGCTTTTGTTATTGATGGCTGCGAGTGGCATAGCACAACGCAGGGCCTGCCGTAATGCACTGATGTTCGGGGTGATGGGGCATGGACGACTGTTCATGCCAATGAACTCCATCACTTTGCACCGGGTCTGGCGAGGTCAGACAGGGATGTCGGTGGTGTTGGCCCTGATTGTTTTATGTGGAGTGTTGATGATGCGTACATCATCCCGACGATTTGCAGTGCATCCGCTGGTGTTATCCCTTTTTGCCCTGCCAGTTCTGGCCCAAGGGACTGCGCCTGTCACCGCTCATGAAACTATGGTGGTGACGGCGAGTAAAACCCGGCACAGCGAGCTGACCGCCCCGGCCAGCGTCTCTGTGGTGACTCGGGCCGAGCTCGACAAGCTCAATGTCAATGATCTGACCGGCGCTCTGAAACAGTTGCCGGGGGTCAATATCAGCCCTGTTACCAGCTACGGCCGCAGCGAGATCAAGTTGCGCGGGCTGGAGGGGGATTACACCCTGTTGCTGGTGAATGGCCGGCGTATCAGCTCCCGCGATGCTCTTACCTCCGGTTATGGCAATGATTTCGATCTCTCCGCCATCCCCATGGCGGCCATCGAGCGTATCGAAGTGATCCGTGGCCCCATCTCCTCCCTCTACGGTGCCGATGCGCTGGGTGGGGTGGTCAATGTCATCTTGCGCCAACCCGGGGAGAAGACTGAAGCGGCGGCCACCTATACCTTCAGTGACCCCACCGACGGTCACGGAGGGGATATCAACAAGGCGAGTGCCTATGTGGGCGGGGCGCTGATCGACAACAAGCTGCTGGCCAACCTGGTGGTGGAAGGGAACCACAGGGATGCCTGGCAGAGCGAGCAGAGCATCAACCCCAAGGCCGATGCCATCGAGCAGCGTGAAAAGCTGGGGATCCTCTCCAACGTCAAATGGTTGATCGATGATCGCCAGGATCTGGATGTAGGGATGAACTACGCCAAAGACGATCGCGAGGCCCACTGGAACAACTACGGCCAGACGCCGCGCAATATCCAGCAGATGGAACGACTGGGACTCAACGCCACCCACGTCGGCCGTTGGGATCAGTTCGACAGCCGGGTCGGCTATGCCTTCGAGCAGGTTGACCTGTTTGACGACTCCGAACTGATGACGGCGCTGAGCAAGACCAGCGGCGATGTGAGCCAGACCAACCACACCTTCGATGGCCAGCTGAGCGGTAATCTGGGCAGCCACCTGCTGACCAGCGGTGCCGAGTACCGCATCACCGAACTCAAGCATAACGTCAACCTCAAGGGGGGCGATGTCAGCGTCAACCAGAGCGCGCTCTATCTGCAGGATGAGTTTGGCTTTGGCGATCTGGCGTTGACCCTGAGTGGCCGGGTCGATCACCACGAGACCTATGGCACCGAGTTCAGCCCCCGTGGTTATGCCCTCTACAGCCTGACGGACAACTGGGTGGTCAAGGGCGGGATTGGCAAGGCGTTCAAGGCACCGACCATTGCCCAGTCCAACCCAGATTATGCAGTAGCCGCCTGTCGCGGTCGCTGCGCCGTAGTGGGCAACCCGGATCTGAAACCGGAAACCGCCGTCAGCTACGAGCTGGGCACCGCCTATGATGGTTCGTTCTGGGGGGCCGGGGTTACCGCCTTCCACAACGATATCAAGGACAAGATCCAGAGCGAGGCATGGACCTCCACTTGGCGTCCGGCGGTGATGACCTATCAGAACGTCAGCAAGGCCCGCATCAAGGGGGGGGAGCTGAGCGGCTGGTTTGATCTCACCGATAACCTAACCCTCTCCAGCAACGTCACCCTGATCGACGGGGAAGACAAGACCAGCGGCAAGGATCTCTATCGGACGCCGGAGCATACCGCCAACGCCAAGCTGGAGTGGCAGGTCATCGAGAGCCTGAGTACCCAGCTCGGCTGGAACTACACCGGCAGCCAGATCCTGCCGGTTCCGCGCATGAGCGGCACCACCTATGAGACCACCGCCGGATTCCACACACTGGATGTCGGGGCAGTCTGGAACGCCACCCGGGCACTGGATCTGAAGTTCGGACTCAACAACCTGACCAATACCAAGCGTGACTGGGTTGCCACCGAGGCCGATCAGATCCTCGACGGGCGCACTGTCTATGCCGGTATGGCCTACAAGCTGTAATGGCTGAACGGGAGCCCGCATTGGCGGGCTTCCGCTGTTGTCACGGCATCACCTCGGGTGACGGCTTTTATTTCAACCACATGTATTTCAACAACATGCGCATTGCCACCATAAGGAGTTAAAGGGTGTTTAGAGACCAGACCTCGCTGTTCTGGCTGGGATTGTTCCTTCTGTTCATACTGCTTTCTCTTTCGCTCGCCACCGGTGCGGGTGTTTATGGTGCCCGCGAGGTGTTCGGCTACCTGATGGGTGACGCGCCTTGGGCGAGTGACGAGAAGCTCGCCATGGTGCTCAATACCTTGCGACTGCCGCGCACCCTCTGCGCCATGGTGGTCGGCGCCTCTTTATCTCTGGCGGCCTCCTTGTTACAGAGCGCGACCCGCAACCCGCTGGCGGAGCCCGGTCTGCTCGGGGTCAACGCCGGGGCCGTCTTTGCGCTGGTGGTGGGGCTCACCTGGTTCGGGGTGGAGTCCGCCTATGGCTATCTGCTCTGGGCCGGACTCGGTGCGCTGCTCGGCAACGTGATTGTGCTGGGGCTTGGCATGATGATTGGCCGCTCCAACCCCCTCAAGCTGATTCTGGTCGGGGTGGCGCTCTCGGCCACCTTCGGCGGTCTCTCCAGCTTTTTGCTGCTCTCCAACAAGATGGTGCTGGAGCAGTACCGCTTCTGGAACCTCGGCTCCCTGTCGGCGGCCAATCTCGATGCCATCGTTGCCGTGCTGCCCTTCGTGCTGGCGGCGTTTGTCATCACCTTGCTGCTCTGTCGCCAGCTGACCCTGATGCAGATGGGGGACAGTCAGGCCCAGGCGCTGGGGATCCGCCCTAACCGGGTGCGAATTGGCGTGCTGCTGGCCGCCACCCTGTTTACCGCCAGTGCCATCGCTATTGCCGGCCCCATCGGCTTTGTCGGCTTTCTGGCCGCCTACTGTGGCCGACTGGTAGAGCCGGTAAAGCTGTCGGTGCAGGTCTGTTTCTCCGCCCTGTTCGGCATGTTGTTTCTGCTGTTGGCCGACATTCTGGCGCGCTGGCTGATCCAGCCGTTCGAGCTGCCCAACGGCGTCATTCTGGCCCTGATCGGTGCACCTGTGCTGATCGCCATCGTTCACCGCGGGGGCTTTCGTACCCTGCTGACCGTCAAGTGAGGGTCTGATGCGTACACCTACCGATATGCTCTGCCTGCGGGCCGGCAACCGCTCTTTGCTGCTCCATCTGCCGAGCTGGCGCTGGCTGGCGCTGCTGGCCATGGTGCTGCTGGCGCTGGGTCTGCTGGCCCTGAGCGTTGGCGGCGGCAAGCTCGGCTTTGCCGGGGTGGTCAACACTCTGCTGGGGGAGGGGACCCGGCTTGAGCAGCTCACCCTGTTCAAGATCCGGTTGCCGCGCATCCTTGGAGTGGTGGTGGCGGGGGCGGCCATGGGGCTCTCCGGCTGTCTGGTGCAGACGCTGGTTCGCAACCGGCTGGCCACACCCGACATGGTGGGGGTCAACAACGGGGCCTCTCTGGCCATCATCGTCTTCTCCCTCTACCTGACGATAGGCAGCTGGCCTTGGTGGGCGGCCCCCATCGGCGCCATCTTCGCGGCGCTGGTGCTCTATGCACTTTGCCGTAAACCGGGTGAGCAGGGCTATCTGTTCGTGGTGATCGGCATCGGCCTCTCCGAACTGTTCGAGGCGCTCGGCCAGTTCGTGATGTCCACTCAGGCCCTGCTGCACCTGAGCTCTCTCTATCTGTGGAATATGGGCAGCTTTATCGCCGTGGGGTACAGCACCATCACCCCCATCGCCATCCTGTTGCTGCTGCTCTGCCCGTGGATCGTCTATCTCTCCCGCTCGCTGGCGGTGCTGCGCTTTGGCCCCGAGATGGCCAGAGGGCTTGGCGTCAACGGCGATCGGGTGCAACTGGGCATTCTGGCCCAGGCCGTTCTGGTGGCGGCGCTCGGCACCGCCATCGGCGGCCCCGTGGTCTTTATCGCCATGGCGGCCCCCATTCTTGCCTCCTGGCTGGTGAAAGACCGGGTGGTGCCGCTCTGGCTGGCGGCGCTCAGCGGCGCCTTGCTGCTGCTTGCCAGCGATACCCTGGTTCGGGGGCTGGCCAGTCCCCACGAGGTAGCGACCGGCATCATGACCCGCATTCTCGGCGGCCTGTTGCTGCTGTTTCTTCTCGTTAACGATCGCCAGAGGGCTGACTGATGACGCTCACCGTAAACCGCCTCCACTTCGCCTATCAGCAGACCCCCATTTTGCGGGACATCTCTTTCAGCGTGCCGAGAGGCAAGCTGGTGGGGATCGTCGGCCCCAACGGCTGCGGCAAATCGACCCTGCTCAAGCTGCTATCCGGACAGATGAAAGCCCAACGCGGCGAGATCCTGCTCAAAGGCAAGCCGCTTGCCAGCTACCCCATGAAGGGGCTGGCGCGGGAGCTCGCCTATCTGCCCCAGCGGCCGACCCTGCCTGCCGGCATTCTGGTGGAGCAGTTGGTGCAGTATGGCCGCCACCCTCATCAGGGCTGGTTCAATCAGTGGGGTGAGGAGGATGCCCGCATGGTGCGTATTGCCTGCGAGCGGATGCAGCTTGAAAGCATCTGGCAGCAGAGCGCAGCGTCCCTCTCCGGCGGGCAGGCGCAGCGGGCCTGGCTTGCGATGATCCTGGCGCAGGACAGCGACATGGTGCTGCTCGACGAGCCCACCAGCGCCCTCGATATCGGTCACCAGACCGAGGTGATGGAGGCGATCCATCGCATCACCGCCGAGGGCAAAACTGTGCTGCTGGTGATCCACGATCTGGCGATGGCGGCCCGCTACTGTGACGAGCTGATCGCCATCGGCGAGGGGACCATTGCCGCTATGGGCCCGGCCCGGGAGGTGGTGACCAAGGATCTAATCGACCGGCTCTACCAGACCAGTGTCGACATTCTGCATGCCCCCGGCGACGGGGCGCCCATTATCGTGCCCCGTCGCCACGAACATGGCCGCACCCTGCGTTCGGCGAGTTGAGTCATATGGGCCTGCTCTGTGGGCCCGCCGAGTATATTCACGCGGCCGATTATCCGGGCCGTGCAACGAGAAGGAGTGAGATGATGAAGCGTTTTGCCGCCCTGGCAGCAGCCATCCTGATGCTGGCCGCGCCGCTGGTTCAGGCGCAGGAGATGCGTGAAGTGACTGATGCGTTTGGCCAGAAGGTGCAGGTGCCAGTTCAGCCAACGCGGGTGGTGGTGCTGAGCGAGCTCGAACTCGACAGCACCCTGACTCTGGGGCTTACCCCCATCGGCGCCGTCAATGGCCGTGGTCAACCCACCTTGCCCCGCTACTTGCTGAACAAGGCGGGCATGGGGATCCAGGTGATCGGCGATCTCGACAGCCCCAATCTGGAGTCGCTGATTGCGCTGGAGCCCGACCTTATCCTGACCGGCCAGACCCGTCCCGAGCTGCTGACCTTGCTGGGGGAGATCGCGCCGACCGTGGTGACCAGCAAGTGGGGTGAGCCGTGGCAGGATAGCTTCCGCCGCACCGCCCACACCCTCAACCGCGACCAGCAAGGGGATACTTTCTTGCTGCAGTATGCCGAGCGGCTGACTCAGGCCCGCAGCAAGCTTGCCAAGCATCAGGGGGAGAGCATCAGCATAGTGCGCTGGAACCCCAAGGGGCCGAGCTTTATGTATCAGGGCACCTTTGCCAGCAGCGTAGTGGAGTCGATGGGGCTGGTACGCCCAAGCAAGCAGCAGGGTACTGGCGCCCCCCACTCACCGGCGCTGAGTCTGGAGTCCCTCAATCTGCTGGATGCTGACTGGCTGGTGGTCGGTACCCTGAGCGCCACCGGTGATGCGGTGGATGCCATGCGTCAGGCGGAGCAGACCCCGGCGTTCCAGCAGCTGCCGGTGATCAAGGCCAAGCGCTTTGGCGCCGTGGACGGATCGCTCTGGACCTCCAGCGGTGGCCCGCAGGCGGCCCTCAAGGTGATCGAGGATGTGGAGCAGTTGCTGGCAACCCGCAGCTGAGTGCCATGCGCACCAGAGGTTGACCACATGAACAGGTTGATCAAAAGAAGAGGGAGGCTGATGCCTCCCTCTTGCGTTGTCACTGTCTATCGTGACCTCTTCGGCGAGCCAGAGCCGTTTATTGCGGTTGGATGGCTGTCACTGTGAGCTTGCCGCTCTGGCTTTCGGCATGAAAGTGGATGGCATCCCCCACCTTGAGCCCCTTGAGTTGGGCCGGATCTACCACTCGAAAGACCATGGTCATGGGGGGCATCTTGAGGTTCTCGATCGCCTCGTGCTTGATGCCGACCTTGCCGCTCCCCTCATCGAGGCGGGTAATGACCCCCTTGGTCATCACCATTGCGCCCTGTTCGCTCATCTCACCTGTCTGGCTCATCTCGTGCCCTTCATGGTGCATCATCTCTTCGGCTTGCAGGTTGGTCTGGGTGGCAAGGCCAAGCAGCAATGTCAGGGTCAGCGTTTTGTAGTTCATGATGGTTTCCTTATCGTTCAGTCAATATGGATCGTGAAATCGGGTTATTCGGATTGCGGGTTCGCGCTCTTGCCAAGGCTGCGACTACGCCACAGGTAATAGGCCGCTGGCAGCACCAAGAGGGTCAGCACCAGCGCGCTCACCATGCCGCCGATCATGGGGGCGGCGATGCGCTGCATCACCTCGGAGCCGGTGCCATGGCTCCACATGATGGGCAAGAGGCCGGCGATGATGGTGACCACCGTCATCATCTTGGGACGCAGGCGCAGGGCGGCGCCGTGGATCACCGCCCGGTGCAGACCCGCCTTGTCCGGCTTGCCACTGGCCACCAGGTCATCCCAGGCGTGGTTGAGGTAGATCAGCATCAAGACGCCGGTTTCCACCGCCACCCCCGCCAGAGCGATAAAGCCCACCCCGACCGCCACCGAGAGGTTGAAGTCGAGCAGCCAGAGGGTCCAGATCCCCCCCACCACCGCCAGCGGCAAGGTGGTGAGAATGAGCAGCACCTCCTGGAAGCGGCGAAACGCCAGATAGAGCAGCAGCACGATAATGGCTACCGTGAGCGGCACCACGTAGGCGAGGCGCGCCTTGGCCCGCTCCATGTACTCGTATTGGCCAGACCAGGTGAGGGCGTAGCCCGCCGGCAGCACCAGCTGCTTGCCCACCTTTGCCTTGGCCTCAGCTACAAAAGAGCCGATATCGCGGCTGCGAATATCGACGTAGACCCAGCCGTTGAGGCGCGCATTTTCACTGCGCAGCATCGGGGCCTCGTCGCTGATATAGACCCGGGCCACATCCGCCAGCGCGATACGCGCACCGCTCGGAGTCACCACCGGCAGCAGCTCGAGGCTGGCCACTGAATCGCGATAGCTCTGGGGGTAGCGCAGGTTGATAGGGTAGCGTTCACGTCCCTCGATGGTCTGGCCCACCTCCATGCCGCCCACCGCGGTGGCGAGCACCGCCTGCACGTCGGCGATGTTGAGGCCGTAGCGGGCCGCTTTCAGCCGGTCGATGTCCACCTTGACGTAGCGGCCACCGGCGACCCGCTCGGCGTAGACCGATGAGGCGCCCTCCACCTTGCCGACGATCTGTTCCAGCTGCTGGCCGAGCTGCTGGATCACCTTGAGATCGGGCCCCGCAATCTTGATGCCGACCGGGGTCTTGATGCCGGTGGCCAGCATGTCGATGCGGGTCTTGATGGGGGGCACCCAGGCGTTGGTGAGGCCGGGGAAGCGGATGAGGGAGTCGAGCTCTTCTTTGAGCTTCTCCGGGGTCATGCCGGGGCGCCACTGATCGCGGGGTTTGAGCTGGATGCTGGTCTCCATCATCACCAGATCCGCAGGGTCGGTGGCTGATTCGGCGCGGCCCGCCTTGCCGAACACGTTCTGCACCTCGGGCACGGTACGAATGAGCTTGTCGGTCTGCTGCAAAATCTCCCGCGCCTTGCCCACCGAGATATTGGCTGCGGTGGTGGGCATATACATGATGTCCCCCTCGTCCAGCGGCGGAATGAACTCGGAGCCCAGGTACTTGAGCGGCCAGAAGCCCGCCACCGTCACCACGGCGGCGATGGCCAGGGTGGTTTTCGGACGAGCCAAGACGGCTTTGAGCAGTGGCACATAGCCCAGGCTCAGCCAGCGGTTGAGCGGGTTGGCCTGCTCCGCCAGCACCTTGCCACGGATAAAGTAGCCCATGATCACCGGCACGAGCGTGATGGCGAGCCCGGCCGCCGCCGCCATGGCATAGGTCTTGGTGTAGGCGAGCGGGTGGAACATCCGCCCCTCCTGCGCCTCCAGCGCGAACACCGGCAGGAAGCTGATGGTGATGATGAGCAGGGAGAAGAAGATGGCGGGCCCCACCTCTATGCTTGCCTCGGTGATGATGCGCCAGCGGTTCTTATCGGTGAGCGCCTCCCGCTCCATGTGTTTGTGGACGTTCTCGATCATCACGATGGCGCCATCCACCATGGCGCCGATGGCGATGGCGATGCCCCCCAACGACATGATGTTGGCGTTGATCCCCTGCAGGTGCATCACGATAAAGGCGGTCAGGATGGCGATGGGCAAGGAGATGACCACCACCAGCGACGAGCGCAGGTGGAACAGGAAGGCGAGGCAGACCAGCACCACCACCGCGAACTCCTCTACCAGCTTGCCGGAGAGGTTGTCGATGGCGCGCTGGATAAGGTCGGAGCGATCGTAGACGGTGACGATCTCTACTCCTTCCGGCAGGCTGCTTTTGAGCTGGGCGAGCCGCGCCTTGACCCCGTCGATGGTGTGCTGGGCATTCTCGCCATAGCGCATGACGATAATGCCGCCCACCACTTCCCCTTCGCCATTGAGCTCGGCCAGGCCGCGCCGGCTCTGGGGCCCGGTGACCACATCAGCCACATCGCCCAGCAGCAGCGGGGCGCCGCGCACATTGGTACCGAGCGGGATCTGCTTCAGATCCTCCACGCTTTTCAGATAGCCGTTGGATCGCACCATGTACTCCGCTTCTGCCATCTCGATGACGGAGGCGCCGGTCTCCTGATTGCCCTGCTTGATGGCTGTCTCGATAAGGGAGAGCGGGATGCCGTAGGCGCGCAGCTTGTCCGGATCGACCCGCACCTGATACTGGCGCACCATGCCGCCGACGGTGGCGACCTCGGAGACCCCGTCCACCGTCTGCAACTCGTACTTGAGGAACCAGTTCTGCAGCGAGGTGAGCTGGCTGAGGTCATGCTTGCCGGTTCTGTCCACCAGTGCGTACTGATAGACCCAGCCCACCCCGGTGGCATCTGGGCCGAGCTGGGGTCGAGCGGAGGCGGGCAGGTTGGGGGCGACCTGACTCAAATACTCCAGCACCCGGGCACGGGCCCAGTAGAGGTCGGTGTTGTCGTCAAACAGCACATAGACGAAGGAGTCGCCGAAGAAGGAGTAGCCGCGCACCGTGGTGGCCCCCGGCACCGCCAGCATGGCGGTGGTGAGCGGGTAGGTCACCTGATCCTCCACCACTTGAGGCGCCTGGCCCGGATAGGAGGTCTTGATGATCACCTGCACGTCGGAGAGATCCGGCAGGGCGTCCACCGGGGTCTGTTTGACCGACCAGAGCCCCCAGGCGGTGAGCATGAGGGTCAATAGCAGCACCAGAAAGCGGTTGCCGATGGACCAGCGAATAATCGACGGGATCATGATTGAACTCCTTTCTCACCAAGTACAGAGAGCGGAGAGCGGTTGCCTGCTAGGCAGCGAATGATGGCAGGGATCATGATTTCTTCTCCACCTCGGGCATCGCCATCTGATGTTGGCTATGGTCCATCCCTTCCATCTCATCTTTTGCCTGCTCCGGAGCGTGGCCGCTGGCCGGGGCCTTCTCCTGATGGATGTTGGTGATGCGGTACTCATCCCCCTCCTGCATTACCTGCAGGTGCAGGGTCTGCCCCTCGACCAGCTTGCTGATATCGACCCCGTCGGCGACGGTGAACTCCATCTCCATGGCGGGCCACTGCCACTCGGGGATGGGCTGGTGGGAGACCATCAGGGTACGTTTGGCCAGATCGATGCTTTCAACCTCGCCCTGAGTCCACACCTGGGCAGGGCGCACCGCCGTCATGCGCTGGAAGTCCGAATCGATGGCCGACTCGGAGTCGAGCAGGAACTGGGCAGAGCTGACGATGTTATCCCCCGCCTCTACCCCAGCCTTGATGGCCACCTTGTCGCCAAACTGGGGGCCCAGAGTGACGGCCACCGACTTGAAGCTGCCATCCCCCAGCGCCAGCACCAGCCGGTCCTGACTGCCGGTGCGGATCACCGCTTCGCTCGGCACCACCAATTGCGGCTCTCCCTTGCCCGCCTGAATGGTCACCTTGGCGAACATATTGGGTTTCAAAAACTCGTCCGGGTTGGCGAAGCGCAGCCGTACCTTGAGGGTACGGGTGGTGGCATCCAGAGTCGGGTAGAGGTAATCCACCTTACCTTGCCAACTGCGGCCGGGGGCATAGTCGAGGGTCATGGTGACCGGATCCCCCACCTTCAGCTGGGCGGCCTGGCGCTCGAACACCTCTGCACTCACCCACACCTGCTTGAGGGTGCTGATGTTAAAGAGGGCCGCGGCAGGCTCCACATACTGGCCTTCTCGCACCTTCAGCTCGGAGACATAACCGCTGCTGGGGGCATAGAAACGCACCGTCTCCTGCACCTGACGGGTGCGCTTGAGGGCCGCTATCTGATCTGCCGGTACCTGCAGGGACTTGAGCTTGCCTTCGGCGGCGCGCAGCAGCAGCGGGTTGGCAGTGTTGAGGGCCAGCAGGTATTCGTGCTGGGCGTTGACCAGATCCGGGGCGTAGAGCTCGTAAATAAGGCTCCCCTTGCTCACCTGCTGCCCTTCGCTCTTGATGGCGAGGGTGCGGATCCAGCCCGCCATGCGGGCGTTGACTGCCTCCAGCCGATCCTCGTCATACCCGACATAGCCCACCGTCTCGATCTGCTGGTGGATAGGCAGCTTCTCCACCTTGGCGAGCCGCACCCCCAGGTTCTGCTGGATCTCGGGGCTGATGGTGACGGTGCCCGGTGAGCCGCCCTGTTTTTCCTCATAGACGGGGATAAAGTCCATCCCCATGTTGTCCTTGGCCGGGCCGTCGCGCTTGTCGCGGGGATCCATGGGGTTGACCCAGTAAAGGGGCGTCTTCTCTTTGGCGCTGGCGCGATCGGAGGTCTGTTTGGCGGCCCAGTAGCCGCCACCAGCGCCAAGGGCAAGTAGCAGGGCCGACATCAGGATGGTCTTGTTCATGACTGGCCTCCGGCGCGGATCTGCATGCAGAAAGTGCAGGAGGATAAGGCGTCCGCGCAGGCAGCAACCTTGGACGGTGAAAAGTGGGCTGGTGACATAATACGTCTTCTCTTTTGCAGGCCGCCGGTCGGGTGAGGTGCAAGGCATCACCAAAGGGGCTGGCGGCAAACGGGGCGCAACTGTATCAGTGCGCACGGCTCCCTGTGAGCGGACCGGTTTGGCCGGGGCACAGGGTCAGGCAAGGCGGCAGAGAACGGGCAAGTTGAAGCTTGCCTGTGCCGCAAGAGAAGGACTTTCTAGTGGCGTAACACCGACAGCATCAGATGTCGGCGCGGCCAGGAGGGAGGGTGAGTACCGCGCGATCGCAGGAAGGGATCCCGCAACCAGTTATCAAGCAGTGACGCTGCGACGTTGTTGCCAAGTAGCAAGGGAAAGAGCAGCAGAGCGACCAGTACACCCAGCAGAGTCATCGCGCCGAAGGAGGGGGCATTGATGCCTGTCTGCATCTGGCACTCATCGCCCATGGCTGACCCCTCGTCTCCCTGATGGCAGGAGAGAGGCATGACATCGCCCGGGTGATCCATAGCAGGCATTGCATGAGAGATATCGCCATCCGCCATCGCCATGGATGAATCGAACATCACCATCGACTGGGCGCTGCTTGGGGTCGGCTCGGAGGAGAGGGGAGAACCATGCCAGCTGATGCAGAGAGTCAGATTGCAGACGAGCAGCAGCGCCAGCAATAGCCGGGCCAGAGCAACAGAGGGCAATCTTGCAGCAAGCTGGGTGAGTGACAATCCGGGCATCCTTCGGGAGCAGATGGCGGGACTGTAAACCTTGCCACGAGGTGAAGGTCAATGGCGCCGGTGATGTAATAGAGGTGCTGTGTTGGGGGGGGGATATTTAAGCAATGCTTAACCATTGCGTATGCCAAACCCTAATGAAGCATGCCCCTCATCCCGTTAGGATGCCCCCTGTCAGTTACCACGATGGCGTGATGGTTCACTCTTTTGCTCCGGCATAAATGATTGCGGCAGGAGTGCTTGCCGACCTTATCCATCCCGTGACGCCATGAGCGAGCAGTATAAAGCCGCAGGTCTCCCGGATGCTGACAATCAAAGAGTCAAACCGTGTTTTTGAGCAGCACACCTTGCCGGGTGCTCACAATGTTCACTATTCAGGAGTATTGAAATGCAGCCACGACTGCTGTCGCTGATGCTTGCCGCTTTGCTGAGTCCATCAGCCATGGCTGGCGGCCTTGCCCTCTACGAGACCAGCACTGCCAACAGTGCGCTGGCCAACGCAGGGTCTGCCGCCCGTGCCCAAGGGGCAGATACTATCGCAAGCAACCCGGCCGGTATGACCAAACTGGAAGGTACCCAGTTGCAGGTCAATGGCGGTGTGGTATACGGCGATCTTGAGCTGGAACTGGACAACGGCGGTAACAACGGTGGAAATGCCCTGCAGACCGCGCCGCTCGGCAGTCTCTATCTGACTCATGCCATCGACGATCAAGGGGTCGCAGGTATCGGCGTCTTTGGCAGTCACGGTCTGGGTATCGATTATGGCGATGGCTGGGATGGTCGTGGTTATACCCAGTCGGCCAAGCTGACCGGCATCGCCTTCGCTCCGAGTCTGGCGTACCGCATTGACTCAAATTGGTCAGTGGGAGCCAGCCTGATCGCCATGAATGGTTCGCTGGAAGCCTCTGTGGATCTGACGTCCGGGATGGGGGAAGGGCGGGAATTCTCCAACAGCGACTGGGCGTATGGCGCCTCCTTCGGGGTACTTTACGAGCTGGATCAGCACTCCCGTATCGGCCTGAGCTACTTCTCCGAACTGAAGTGGGAGCTGGAAGATCAGCTCTTCCCACGTGCTGATGTGGCAGGTCTAGGGGTCGAGATCATGATTCCGCAGACCATTACGCTAAGTGGCTATCACCAGCTCAACGACCAGTGGGCCTTGCTGGCCAGTGCCAACTGGCAGCAGTGGTCCCGTTTTGGCGATATCGATGTGGCATCTGCCATGGGCAGCCAAACCATTGATATGAATTACAAGGATACATGGCATGCCAGCCTGGGGGCACAGGTTGATGTCACCCCTGCACTGCGTTTGAGCAGCGGAATAGGCTATGACAGTAGTGCCGTGAGTGATGAGTACCGTACTGTGATGCTTCCAGTAGGTTCTGGTTGGCGCTGGGGTCTGGGGGCCAGTTATCAGTTGAGCCCAGCCACCAAGGTGGAAGCCAGCTATACCCTGGCTTGGCTGGGTGATATGCCAGTGGATCAGGACGGGATCGGTCGCCCGCACTTGTCCGGCAGCTACAACAACAGCTACCTGAACTTCTTCAACATCGGTGTGCAACACCAGTTCTGAGTTGTGAGCCTTGCAAGCCTTCACTGGTTGGGGGCTTCTTCATCCTGCCCGTCGCGCCGATCCGGCGCGTTATTAGCTGGGTGGCTCGTGAGGCCCACTTGTTTGCTCATCCGTTACTCAAGGAACAACATCAAATGTCATCACAATCAACCTCTGCGTTAGCGCGGTGGCTTTGGCGCCTGACGTTTATATTGGTCACGGTTGCTCTGGTTCTCTTTTTCTCGAAAGGTGCCCACATCGATCCAATTGAGGCGACCAAGTTCAACCATGCTTTGCCAGCCATCATGGTACTGCTTGATTCCGAGATCTTTATGGGGGTGATTACTGTGATCACTCTCTATGTGGTCCTCTATCTGGTCTATCTGCTGTGGCAACTGCATGAGATCGCTGTGCATCGTGCCAAGGTGTCTGAGTCGGTGCATATCACCCTGGTGTTTGCGCTCTCCTTGTGCGGACTGTTTATCGACAAGACCTGGTGGGTGCTTGCCGTTATCATCGCCTTTGCCCGTTGGGATGTGCTGAGCGAGCGGATGAGCCTTATTATCGGCCATGGTATTCGACGTGGCCGTCATGAGGGGGAGGCATCATGAAAGAGATCCTGCTGCCCTATATCCTGATCGTCTGGTTGCTGGTCAAGCTGAACATATTGCCTTGGAACCTAAAAACGGGTTTTTGGAGTACCGCAATTGGCGCGTTATTGGCGCTTGGGTTGTTGACTACCTCTCGCCATTTGGCTCCGGTGGATTTTACCGATTCGGCGACGGTCAAGGCGCCTCATGCGGTGTTGGGACCATTACTAGGCATCAACCAGTTTCATCAGATAGATCAGATTTATGTTGCGCATAATCAGCGCGTTGCGCGTGGTCAGCCCATTTATAGTCTTGCGGACTGGGAGAGTAACGGTAAGTCTCAGGCGTTGAGCTATCAGATTGACGCCCAGCATGCCCAGGTGGCGTCAGAGGTAAGCCAGCAGCGAGCGATCCAGTCACGACTGAACCTCAATCACAAGGAATTGGCTCGGCTGACCCAGTTGGGTAACTTTGCCAGTATTCAGAGCCGTGACCAGCTGCAGACCCAAATTGATGGCGATCTGGCGCAACTGAGTGCCAGTGAAGCGAAGGTTCAGGCGATTGAAGCTCAGGTGTTGAATCTAGAGACAGAGCTGGCCTTGCAGGAGCGACGGAATGAAGAGAAGGTGATCAGGGCTCCGTTTGATGGCCTGGTCTCGATAGTCAATATTGCCAGCGGTTCCCGTACCGGCAACATGCACCTATACGACACTTCTCGCAAGTTTCTGGAGTTTCGCATTCCGGATCAGAGTTTTCGCAACATAGCACCAGGCCAGTTTGCCGAGTTTTATGTAGATGCCTATCCCGGGCGCATCTTTCGGGCACGGGTGCACTCAGTACTTACTGGTACGGGGGAGGCCCAGATGAGTGTTGCGCAGGGGGATCAAGATGTACGGCAGCATGTGGGCAACAACATGTCGAACCATGGCCGGACAGTGGTACTCGACATGCTGGTGCCGGACGGTGTGGACCTGCCAATTGGGGCAACCGGCTCAGCCTGGATTTCGGCACATAAACCCCATCCGCTGCTTGGCTTTATCGACATCATCGGTGCGGCTACCGTGCGTCTCAAGGCGATGAAGGCCTATCTGTTTGCGATGTAACGGAGTGACATAAAAAAGCCCCTCCGTGAGGGAGGGGCTTGGTGAGCTTTACCGGAATAGTCAGGCCTTTTTTTCCGATCCTCTCATGATGAGGCGGAAGAAAAGCGGGATAAAGAAGATAGCGATAAAGGTGGCCGCCAGCATGCCGCCGATGACCGGCCAGCCGAGGGCGTGACGGCTTGCCGCACCGGCCCCGCTGGAGGTGACCAACGGCACACAGCCGAGGATGAAGGCGAGCGAGGTCATCACGATGGGACGGAAACGCAGGCGCGCCGCCTCCAGTGCCGACTCGATGAGGCTCATCCCCTCTTCGTGCTTCATCACCGCAAACTCCACGATCAGGATGGCGTTCTTGGCGGCAAGGCCGACTAGGGTCACCAGCCCGATCTGGAAGTAGACGTTGTTAGTCAGCCCCACCAGCCAGGTGGCGAGCAGGGCACCGAACAGGGCGAACGGTACGGCGGTGATCACCGCAAACGGCAGGCTCCAGCGTTCATACTGGGCGGCCAGAATGAGGAAGATCATCACGATACCGAAACCAAAGGCCATGCCTGCGCTGCCTGCGGCCGCTTTCTCCTGATAGGCGGAGCCGGTCCACTCCAGTTTGGCGTCGTTGCCAAGAGCCTCATTGGCGACCTCTTCCAGCGCGGCGATGGCCTGACCCGAGCTGTAGCCTGGGGCGGGCTGGGCCATGATCTTGGCGGCCTGGAAGATGTTGAAGCGTTCGACCAGTTCGGGGCCGGTGGCATCACGCACCGTCACCAGACTGCTGAGCGGGATCATCTCCCCCTTGTCGGAGCGGACATAGACGTTGCGGATGTCGCTCTTCTTGGCGCGGTAGTCGGCCTCGGACTGCAACTGCACCCGGTAGGTACGGCCGAACTGGTTGAAGTCGTTGACATAGACCTGGCCGAAGGTGGCCTGCATGGTGTCGAACACCGCGTTGATCGGCAGCCCCAGCGCCTTGGCTTTTTCGCGATCCAGGTCCAGATAGACCTGCGGCACGTTGGCGCGATAGGTGCTGGTGACGCTGGCAAACTCAGGGCGCGCCTTGGCCGCTTCGAGGAAGCGTTGTACTTCGCCGGAGAAGGCCTGGGCGTTGCCGGTGCCACGGTTTTGCAGATAGGCCTCAAGGCCACCTGTGGTGGACATCCCCTGAATGGGAGGCGGGTTGAAGGAGGCGACAAAGCCATCCGCCAGCCCCATCAGGCTCAAGCCCTGGAAGGTCTTGGCCAGCGAGAAGGAGTCCTGTCCGGCCCCCTGACGCTCGCTCCAGTCCTTCAGGGTAATGAAGGTCATGCCGCTGTTGCTGATGATGGCATTGGAGAGAATGTCAAAGCCCGAGAAGGTGATCACATCCTTCACATGGGGGTTGGCCATGGCGATCTTGTCGAACTGATCTGCCACCGCCTGGGTCCGGCTCATCGCGGCCGCATCCGGCAGCATGACGGCGGAGATGAGGTAGCCCTGATCTTCGTTCGGTACCAGTTCGCCCGGCACTTTCAGGAAGAGGCCGTAGATGGAGAGGATCAGCACGCCGATGATGGCAAAGGCGACCCCCACCCGACGGTTCAGGAAGGCCACACCGCGTACATAGCCGCGGGTCAGCTGGTCAAATTTATCGTTGAACCAGACGAAGAAGCGGGCCGGTTTGTGGTGTCCCTCTTTCAGCAATACGGCGCACAAGGCCGGAGAGAGAGTCAGTGCCACCAGACCTGAGATGGCGACCGAGACCGCGACCGTGATGGCGAACTGCTTGTACATCACCCCTGTCATGCCGCCCATAAAGGCGACCGGCAGGAACACGGCGCAGAGCACCAGCACGATGGCGACCACCGGACCGGAGACCTCCTGCATGGCGAGGATGGCAGCCTCCTTGGCGGAGCACTTCTTCTCGCTCATGATCCGCTCGACGTTTTCGAGCACCACGATGGCGTCATCCACCACGATACCGATGGCAAGCACCATGCCGAACAGGGTCAGCAGGTTGATGGAGAAACCGAGCACCAGCATGCCGGCGAAGGTCCCGATGAGCGACACCGGCACCGCGATACAGGGGATCAGGGTGGCGCGGAAGTTTTGCAGGAACAGGTAGACCACCACGAACACCAGCACGATCGCCTCGAACAGGGTGTGTACCACCTCTTCGATGGAGATCTTCACGAACTCGGTGGTGTCATAGGGGATCTGGTACTCGATATCCTGCGGGAAGCGCTCCTTGAGTCGCTCCATGGTGGCATGTACCGCATCGGCAACCGCGACGGCGTTGGCGCCCGGTTGCAGATAGGTGGCAATACCGATGGCCGGTTTGCCGTTGGCGCGGGCGACCAGATCATAATCCTTGCCCCCCAGCTCGACCCGGGCGACATCGCGGACCCGGATCTTGGAACCATCGGGCATGGAGCGGACGATGATGTTCTGGAACTCCTTCACATCCTCAAGGCGCCCCTTGGTCTGCACCGTGTAGGTGAAGTCGATGGGGGCCGTGGTGGGTTGGGCACCGATCTTGCCTGCCGCGAACTGGGTATTCTGCTCGCGAATGGCGCCGATCACGTCGCTCGGGGTGAGCTCGAGCTGGGCCAGTCGATCCGGTCGCAGCCAGATACGCATGGCGTAGTCAGTACCGCCAAACAAGGTGGTATCACCGATGCCGGGAATCCGCTTGAGCTCGTCGATGATGTTGAGCAGGGCGTAATTCGACAGATAGGTGGTATCAAACGAGCCGTTCGGCGACTGGAGGGTGACCACCTGCAGGATGGAGGTCGATTTCTTCTTGACCGTCACCCCCTGCTTTTTCACCTCTTCCGGCAGCTGGGCCATGGCGGCCGAGACCCGGTTGTTGACGTTGATGGTGGCCTGATCCGGGTCGGTGCCGATCTCGAAGTAGACGTTGAGGTTCATCTGGCCGTTGGAGGCCGACCCCGATTGCATGTAGATCATCCGCTCGACGCCGTTGATCTGCTGCTCCAGCGGCGCAGCCACGGTCTGGGAGATCACCTCCGGGGTTGCGCCCGGATAAAACGCCGTGACCGAGACCACAGGCGGGGTGATCTGGGGATATTGCTCGATGGGGAGCGCCCGCATCGCCGCCAACCCGCCCAGCACGATAATGATCGAAATCACGCTGGCGAAGATGGGGCGTTCTATGAAGAACTTGGAAAACATACGGGCTCCTTACTTGGCCGCAGACTGGCTGACCACCTTGCCGGTGATCGCCTTCATCTCGTCGGCAGAGACAGGTTTTACCAGGTTGCCGGGGCGAGCCTTCATCAAGCCTTCGACGATATAGCGCTCACCAGCCTGCAGGCCGCTCTCGATCAGCACGCCGGAGTCGACTGCCGCGCCCAGGGTCACCGGACGGGGCACCACCTTGTTGTCGGCATCGACCACCATCACCATGCGGTCAGCCTGGGACTGGACGATGGCGCGCGGCGGCACCACGATGGCGTTTTTGCGCAGGCCCAGATCGATGGTCATGCGGACAAACTGGCCGGGCAGTAGTACGCCGTCCTTGTTGTCGAAGATGGCACGGGCACGGATGGTGCCGGTCTGGGGATCGACCCGGTTGTCGGAGAAGTTGAGCTTGCCCGCCTCCGGGTAGAGGGAGCCATCGGCCAGACGGATATGGGTGCGCCAGGTGGTGGCATCCTTCGCCTCAATCACCCCTTTCTTTACCGAGTTTTCGAAGTTGAGGCGATCCTGCTCCGAGTAGGAGAAGTTGACGTAGAGCGGATCAAACTGGGTGATGGTAGTGAGCAGGCCGTTGTCGCCGCTGGTGGAGATAAGGCTCCCCTCGGACTGGGAGCTCTTGCTCGCCATGCCGTTGATGGGGGCGGTCACCTGGGTGTAGCTGAGGTTGAGCTCCGCCTCTTTCACCTTGGCCTGAGCGGCCTGATGGCTGGCGATGGCCGCTTCGTAGTTGGCGATGGTGTCGTCATAGTCCTTGCGACTGACCACCTGACGCTTGAAGAGGGGAATGATGCGATCCCGATCGGCACGGGCCTTGTTGAGACGGGCCTGCTCCTGAGCCAAAGTCCCTTTGGCCTGCTCCAGTGCCACCTTGTAGGGCTCCGGGTCAATCAGAAACAGCTCCTGACCGGCGGTAACCGGCTGGCCTTCCACATAAGTGCGCTTGAGCAGGATGCCACTGACCCGAGAGCGCACATCGATCTCGCGAAAACCGGCGGTCTCTCCCACCATCTCGGTGGTGAGCGGCACATCGGTCAGCTTGACCTCGGCGACCACCACAGGGACGGCGGGCATGGTCTGGGCCGTTTGGGTCGTCTCGCCGCCACAGGCGCTCAGACCACTGATCAGCGCCAGGGTCAGCAAGCTGCGTTTGTAAACCTCTCTTCCGGCATTGGGCACCTTCATCATCACACTCCTGTTGGATCGATTTCGGCTGCTGCGTTCAGCATGTTTCTCCATATACATCATTAACTTCATGATTAAAAAAACAACTTCTTTATGATTGGAATGGGAGATGATAGGGCGGCAACCTTGAACACAACCTTCTCAAAGTGACAATTAGGGTTGCCGATTGACGAAAAAAGTCTGACTTTTCCGATTTGGGCGGGGGCTTCGGGGATGTTCATCCCGGGCCCGGGCTCTTCGTAACCGTATCACGCCAGCCACTCCTTGCTGCAAAAAATAAGGTGCCATAAGGCACCTTGTCTGGATGGGTTTTTTACGCCCTTTTATCGCAGGCAACCGCGAGCCGCTTCACAGTTTACGAATTCGTCGCGGCTCATCGGTTAATCTTGCGCCGCATCAGGCGAAGCAGGCCCAGATGGGGGCGTGGTCGGAGGGTTTCTCGATGCCGCGCAGCTCGTAGTCGATACCGGTCTCGGTCACCTTGTCCTTGAGGGCGTCGGAGGCCATGATGAGGTCGATGCGCAGGCCGCGGTTCTCGTCAAAGCCCTTGGAGCGGTAGTCAAACCAGGAGAAACGCTCGCACTCGGTGGGATTGGCGGCGCGGAAGGTGTCGGTCAGGCCGAACCCTTTCAGTCGCTCCATCCATTCGCGCTCGATGGGCAGGAAGGAGCATTTGCCATCCCGCAGCCAGCGCTTGCGGTTTGCCTCGCCGATGCCGATGTCGAGATCGGTGGGGGAGATATTCATATCCCCGATCAGCACCAGCTGGTCGTCCGGGGTGTGGTTGGTCTCGAGGTAGTGCTGCAGATCCTCGTAAAACTTCTGCTTGGCCGGGAACTTGGTCTCGTGATCCTGGCTTTCACCCTGCGGGAAGTAGCCGTTCATCACCTTGATGAGAGAGCCGTCTTCGCGCTCGAAGGTGGCCATGATCATCCGGCGCTGGGCCTCTTCGTCATCGGTGGGGAAGCCTTTCTCCACCTTGACCGGCTTCTGCTTGCTCATGATGGCGACCCCGTAGTGGGCCTTCTGGCCATGAAACTCCACGTGATAGCCCATGGCCTCCACATCGGCCAGCGGGAAGGCTTCATCGTGCACCTTGATCTCCTGCAGGCCGATCACATCGGGCTGGTGCTTGTCGATGATGGCTTGCAGTTGGTGCAAACGGGCGCGCAGGCCGTTGATATTGAAAGAGATGATCTTCATGTCCGGGATGCTCATGTCATTTTTATAAGTGGCTATTGGACTAGGAATCGGCGGTGGATGCAAGTTTGGCCGCGGGCCTGCGCCAGTGGTCGGCCCGCTTGGCAGGGAGAAGCGTCAGCGGGTCATTTTCTTGACAAACACCACCACAAACAGCGCCAGCGTAAAGCTGCCGGTAAAGGCTTCAAAGGCGGCAAAGATCCTGGAGAGGCCGACCGGAGTGAAGTCGCCGTACCCCAATGTGGTGAAGGTGACCACGCTGTAGTAGAGGCATTCGAGCAGGAAGATGGCATTTTGCTCGAGCGGGGCACCGGGTTGGTAGATGAGGTGCTCGCCCTGAAAATGCAGTCCGCAGAAGAAGTAAAAAATGCTGCAGATAAAGATGAGCAGCAACGAGAAGAGCACCACCCGCATCGGGGCCTCGCCATAGCCGCAGAAGAGATCGACCACCCAGGAGGTGAAGCGCTGGGTCGACCAGAACGGCAGTTGCAGGCGGCGCATGGTGAGCTCCTGCTGGATATAGTTGCCGGACATGGTGAAGATCCCCTGTGCCTCGGAGGCTTTGCGCAGATCCCGGTAGGTCTCTTCCGCCTCCTTGAACCAGATGCGCGCCTGTTTGGGATCCCGTTCGCGGCGCCCCTTGCGATCCTGCATCACCCGTTTGCCGGTCTGCATGTTGTCGAGCCGGGTGTTGTGCCAGCGGATGCCGAGCAGGTTGACGTCATCGAGGGTAGCGCACTGGAGGTTGGCATCACTGAGATCGGCTTTCATCAGGCTGCCGCCCTTCATGCGCAGGCCGTAGAGGTGACCACCGCGCAGGTTGGCGCGATAGAGGTTGCACTGCTCCAGCAAAAATCCCTGATCGGACTCCTTGTTGACCAGATTGAGGCCCGCCAGATTGGCCCGTGACAGCTGCAGGCCGTGGCAGAGTCCGCCAGCGCGAACGTACTGTTCAAGCGCCTCGGCGCTGCGGGCTTCCTGATGGGTATGGTGGGGATCATGCCAGTGGCAGAGATCGTGCTCGCCAGCCTCTTCACTGCAGTGGCGGCCATCGGCCACCAGATAACGACACATCGCCATCTTCGTTTCCCTCGCATTGCCGAACTGGTTTCAGCATAGGCGGGGAAAAGGGGACGCGGCGGGGTCTTAGCTGAACTGGTTGAACTCCTGACGCAGCTTGCGAAAACGCTCCTGCTGGGCCGGGTTGAGGGGGATGCCGTCGAGCACGTCCAGGGTGTCTTTGCACTCGGCACCAAATTCCGGACTCTTGCGGTTTTTCTGCATCAGTTGCAGCAGCACCTGGATCTTGTTGAGAGCCGCACCGGTATTGGCGGGGGCGCGGCGCAGGGCCTCGCGAAAATGGCCGAGGGCCTGCTCCAGCTCGCCGCTCTGATAGGCCTTGATCCCCAGATCGTTGAGCTGCTGGTAGCGCTGACGCCGCTCCAGCACCGTCTTATCATCGCGGGTTGCCTGAATGCAGGTGGTGAGCAGCCGATCTTCGTCCTCCGCCAGCAGCCCTTGCAGGCTTTCGGCATATTCAAACTCGCCGAGCTGGTAGAGGGCGAGGATGGTCTCACCAAGCAGGGCGGGGGGCATGGTGGCCGGTTCATCGAGCCAGTTCTGATTGGCGCGATAGAGCATCTTCTTGCCCTTGAGCAGCTCCCCCAGCGCAATCTGCACCCGGGCCTGACAGATCTGCTCGAATACCGGGTAGTTGAACTCCGACATCATCAGCGAATCGCGGATGCGCGACAGGGCAGAATTGACCTGCTTTTGCAGGTTGGCGATGTGGTAGCTGTCGTTGCTGTTGAGGGCGTAGAGAGTCAGGGTCTGGATATAGGCCCCCAGATAATGGGGCGTGCGGTGAATGGAGTTGCGCGACAGGTCGATCAGCGACATCAGCACATCCTTGGCCTGGGCGTAGTCGTGGCGCTGCAGGCACACCTCCGCCAGCCGACGGGAGAGTTGCACCGACTGGGGGGAGATATCCACCGCCCGTCTGAGCTCCTGCTGCGCCTGCTCGTCATTGCCAAGGGCCAGCAGGGATTCCGCCAGCCAGAGGTGAGCCTCCACCATCAGCGGGGTATTCTTGAGGGTCGCCTGCAGATGGCTGACCGCCTCTTCGTGGAGCCCTAGGGTGTTGCACGCCTTGCCCAGTGTCAGGCGGGCCCAGCTGTTCTCCTGCCCGGCCAGTAGCTGGCGCATCAGGGCGCGTGCCTCCTGCGCCTGACCCAGCTTGAGGTGGGTATCGGCCTGCAGGCAGCGGCAGTAGTTGGCAAAACGGGGCACCGCATCGGCCCGCTCGGCACAGGCGGTAATGAGGGCTGCCAGATTGTCATCAGCCAGCGCGGTAAAGACGCTGGCCAGGGCGTTGCGCCGGGCGAGGGCACGCTTCAAGCGAAACGAGAACTGCTCCTGAGAGAAGGGCTTCATCAGGTATTCGTCGGGCTCGGCTTCCAGTGCGCTCAGTACCATGGCGCGGGAGCTGTCGCCACTCACCATGATCACCACGCTTTGGGGCGGGATCAGGTCTTTGTCGCGCAGGCTCTCGAGCAACTGGCGGCCATTCTCGCCAACCCCGAGATCGTAATCGATGAGATAGATGTCGAAACTGCCCTTCTGGCAGCGGCGCCGCGCATCCTCGGCGGTATTGGAGTAGGTAATGTTGCTGATACCCAGATTGAGCAGCATCGCCTTCATCATCACCTGAAACGAGCGCTGCTCATTGACCATCAGAATGCGTTGTGGCTTGGCTGGGCTCTTTTTCTCTGGCTCTTGTTCAGGTGTCTGCATCTGTCTGGGTCGAGGTGCTGCGGGCTGATGGGAGAAAGTGTGCCACCAAAGCGCCCGAAGAGGCAATTGGCCAAGTTGTCGATTGCGAACCATCTCCGTTTGTCCGCCTTTTGTCCGCGATGAGTGAAAGAAAAAGGCCCTGTTGCCAGGGCCTTGAACTCACCGTTTTTTCTCTGCCAGATAGTGAGCAAATTGCGGCGTGTATTCGGCCTTGAACCCCTGTTCGGTCTTGATGATGAGATAGACCGCCAGCTGGTGCTGCTTGGCAAATGCCAACCCCGCTTCAGGCCCCATCACCATCAGCGCGGTATCGAGAGCATCGGCCTCCAGCGCGGTCGGGGTGATGACGCTGGCGGAGACCAGCTTGTGGGTGACCGGCTGGCCGGTGGCGGGATCGATGATATGGGAGTAACGTTGGCCATCCAGCTCGTAGTAGTTGCGATAGCTGCCCGCAGTGCTGAGCGCCATGCCGTTGGGGATGACGATATCGGAAAACGCTCCCGGCTGATCGGAGGGTTCGACGATGGCTACTTTCCATGGCGAGCCCTTGCTGTTGTTGCCCTTGCTGCGCACCGCACCGGCCACTTCGATCAGGTAGTTGTGTACCCCCTTCCCCTCGAGCAGGGTGGCGATTTCATCCGATGCCGCCCCTTCGCCGAGAGTGGAGAGGTCGAGATAGAGATCCGGGATCGTTTTTTCGAGCAGGAAGTGATCCCCCTGCGGGGTCAGGGTCAGCTTGTCGATGCCCACCTTGTGGCGGGCGGCGGCGATGGCCGCCTCATCGGGTCGCTTGACCGGCCGTTTGTCCGGGCCAAAGCCCCACAGATTGACCAGTGGCCCCACGGTCACATCCAGCTTGCCGTCGGTCAGCTTACCGGCATCAATCCCCTGCTGGACTATGATGGCCATGGCTGGCGGGATGGCAAACGGGGTATTGGCGGGCCCCTGATTGAAACGGGAGATGAGCGAGCCCGGATCGTAGGTGGAGATCTCCTTGTTCATCCGGGCCAGCAGGCTCTCTACGTCGCTTTTGAGGGCGGGCTCCCCACCGGGGTAGCTATCGCTCAGGGTCACCACATAGTAGGTGCCCATGGTCTTGCCCTGAATACGGGTCTGGGCAGGCGGGGTGGGCTGGCAGCCGGCCAGCGCCAGCAGCAGGGTCAGCAGCAGGCCGCGCAGGGCCGCCACGGGGGTTATCGCAATCATCCGGCGCTCTCATCTGGAGAAGGTTCATATCGAGGCGCTAGCTTAGCCAAGGGGCGCCCGCCGGGCGAGCCCTGATAGGGCCAATCGGAGGGGAAAGGGCAGAAAAAATTAAACAGTTTTGAACCTGTGACAGCCGAGCGCCGTATCGTCCATCCGTGAGGGAGAGAGTGGCGAGTAGAGCACCGTCTGGTGACCTGGCCCGCAGCTTTGGCCAAAAGCCATAGCCGATTGAAGACAATTGAGTAAAATGAAGGTCGATTTAGACGGCATCTTTGCGAAGCGTTCACCGCATCCGCCAAGTCGTTGCCATCCATTGCCAATCAAAGGAGAAGATGATGAAAAAGGCGATTACCCTGCTGTTTCTGAGTACCCTGGCTGCCCCCGTGCTGGCGGATGAGTGTGCACTGGTCATCGAAGGCAATGATGCCATGCAGTACAACCTCAAAGAGATGAGCGTGCCGGCCACCTGCAAGGAGGTGACGGTCACCCTGAACCATACCGGCAAGCTGCCCGTGACCGCCATGGGTCACAACTGGGTGCTGGCCAGCACCGCCGACTATCAGACCGTGGCAACTGCCGGGATGAGCGCCGGGGCCGAGAACGGCTATCTGCCCAAGGATGATCCCCGTGTGCTGGCTCACACCAAGCTGATCGGCGGCGGCGAGAGCAGCAGCGTCACTTTCAAGACCGACGGTCTGGCGGGCAAGGATCTCACCTTCTTCTGCTCCTTCCCCGGCCACTTCGCCATGATGAAGGGCTCCTTCAAGGTCAACTAAGGTGCTGACCGGCACGAGCCGGTTGCCTCAATAGCAAAAGCCGGGATTTCCCGGCTTTTTCATCTCTGCTGTTTGTGTGGCGTGGCATGACTGCACACCGCCGACTTTTGCGTTATTTAGTCTGCAGGGTAAAGAAGGCGATGGCGGTCTTCTTCTGGCATTCGAAGTGAATGCTCTCTTCACCGGTCACCACCAGCGTCTCGTTGATGGCCACCTCTTTGCCCTGCACGGCCAGCTGGCCGCTCAGCAGGTGACAGAGGTAGGTCTTCTCTGGCTCGAGGGTAAGGGTCAGCGGGAAGGGGAGGTTCAGTACCCGCACGTTGGCGCTGATGCGATCCGGATGGTAGATAAGCCCCAGATCGGTCACCTCTTTTTTCAGCAACTCGCAGTGGGTCTCCTCATCGCCGCTAAAGTGCGCCGCCTCGAAGGTGGCGTAGGGGTGACCATTGAGCACAAAGCCTGCCCCGCTCACCGGCAGCAAAATGCGCTGATAGCCGGGAAAGGGGGAGAAGGGACCCGCGCTCTTGATGGGGGCCGAGCTCAGTCGATAGTTAAAGTCGAGTTTGGCAAGGCTGCTCCCCTTGGGGGAGATGAGGATCTGGCTGGTAGTGCCCTGCTGGTTTTTCCAGGGCATCTTCTGGTGGTCAGACTCTTTAATCAGGGTGATCACGGGCACTTCCTCACGATAAAAAAACGCAGGGAGCCGGGGACATCAGCCCCGGCTCCCTGATAGAGAGTGGCGATGGTAAAGGCGATCAGCCCTGACCATCCAGAACGGCCAGCCGTGCTTCCATGGCGGCGAGACGGCTCTTGAGCTCGTTTACCTCCTGCTCCAGCTCGCTCAGGCGGTCGGCGGCAGGGGAGGCATAGGCCGCGGCGGGAGCGGCATCCATCATCGCCTGAATATCCACTTCGCCGCTAAACAGGTGAGCGTAGCGGGATTCGCGCTTGCCCGGCTCGCGCTGCAGCTTGACCACGTAGGGGCCACGCTCGATAAGCTGGGTCAGCACCGCATCCACCTCGGTGACATCATCGAAGCTGCAGAGGCGGTTGGTGCGCGAGCGCAGCTCCCCCGGGGTTTGCGGGCCGCGCAGCAGCAGTTCGCAGACGATGCCGAGCTCCTGGGCACTGAATTTCAGCTCGCCAAATTCGGTGTTGCAGAATCTGTGCTGATAGCGGGGCACCCGGGCGTTGAAGCCGGCGGTGTTGACCACCAGCCGCTTGCGGATCAGCTCGTCCACCACGGCGCGGATATCGAGCTCGGAGAGCTCCAGCACCGGCTCGCGGTTGCTCTTCTGGTTGCAGGCGTTGACCAGTGCATTAAGGGAGAGGGGATATTGATCCGGGGTGCAGATCTCTTTTTCAATCAGACAGCCGATGACGCGGGCTTCCAGCGGGCCAAGTACTAACTCCATTTCCTACTCCCTTCCAAATCGAGACATCAAGAGCCCCTATCTTAGTCATGGTCCGCGCCGCGTCTAGCGTTGCGCGCCATTTTTGCGAGCTGATCAGGGCGTTGGCGAAAGGCTCGCCAACGCCAGAGGCCTCCACTTTTTATCGCTGCCCCTGATAGAAGCGCGCCTTATTGGCATACATGGCGTCGTCCGCCACCCGGCTCAGCTCCGCCAGGGGGGTCTGGTCGCTGCTGCTCCAGCCGATGGCAAAACGCAGCGGGAAGCTATGCTCCCCATGCTGCACGATGGCGTGCTGCTGGCTTGCCTCCAACCTGCCTGCCAGCAGCTGGCTGGCGAGGTGATCCGCCTCCGCCAGCAGCACGAACTCGTCGCCGCCGATGCGGAAAATCTTCTCATCCTGACGGCAGAGGGTGCGTAGCTGGTGAGCCATCTGGATCAGCAGGGCGTCGCCTGCCTCGTGCCCATACTGGTCATTGGTACGCTTGAGGCCGTTGAGATCGAGCATGAAGAGGGCGAGGTGACGCTCGGGATGGCGTGCCAGCACCGCCTGATAGTGATGGAAGGTCTCTTCGAACGCCTGCCGGTTGGGCAGCCCGGTGAGGTTGTCGGTGCGGGCGACCCGCGCCAGCTCGTCGGTGAAGAGGCGCCCCTCGATGCCCACCGCCAACTGCTTGGCAAACAGCCGCAAGATGGCCCTGTCTTCGGACTCCAGCCCTTCTGCGCTCACCATCAGATAACCAAACAGCACGCCGCTCTGGCTACCGGGCAGGGTCATGATCTTCCAGAGAGCGTCATCCCACTGGCATTCGGAGTGTTTGACCTCCTCATCCATCAGTTGAGCCAGTTTCTCCAGCAGGGCATCCCGCAAGGGGGCATCGACCCCCTGGATCAGGGAGTAGTGGGGCTGCCCGTCTCGGCGGATCACCAGTCCCCAGCGGTGGCCGGGATAGAGCTGCGAGAGCTGCAGCAGGGCAGAGCTGGCCAGCTCGGCAATATCGATATCCAGCTGCTGGTGCAGACCGAACTGCAACCAGGATTGCAGGATATGGCGGCTGCGCTCCTCCCGGCTCAGGGCCGAGCGCAGGGCGGTCGTTTGCGAGGCAACCTCTTGCTCCAGTTCGTCGTTGAAGCCGAGCAGCCGCTGGTTGAAGGCCTCTTTCTCGCTATTGGCCTGCTGCAGCTGTTCATTTTGTTGATAGAGCGCCCGCACCTGATCCGAGATGGTGCTGGCCATCTCCTGTAGCAACTGGCGCACCTCGTCGTACTCCACAAAGCGCAGCGGCGCCTGCCGTTGCTGGTAATTGCCCTTGCCATAGCTGCGCACCAGCGCGGCCAGCGAGCGCAGCGGTCGGGTGAGCCAGCGGGTGAGCCAGACGCAGCCGATGGCTACCAGCAGCAACATGACGGCGATGCTGACGGTCAGCAGCTGTTGGGATTTGTTGAGCTCGCTGACCCTGTCATTGCTGTAGCTGTAGAGGGTGATGGTGGGGGTGATCTCCTGCTCCAGCTGGGGCCAGCCAATGGCCAGGGGCTGCGCCATCTTGCTTGGCTCCCTGTCATCCATGGCGTTGGCGCTCTGGTGAGCCCCTTCGTAAAGACGGTTCTCGCCCTGGGAGATCACCAGATATTCGCTTCCCTTGAGATAGGGTTCCAGCAACTGGGCCATCTGCCGCCAGGGGAGGATGGCCATCACGAAGCCGGAAGGAGCCTGCATCACCCCTGCGCGCTGGTGGTTGCGATAGATGGGGGCTACCAGCGCCAGCCCGCCGCTGCGGTTTTGCTCCATGTCGTCGACCAGCACGGGATCATCGACGGGCAGCAGCAGATGCTTGCCCTGTTTTGCCTCGCGGGTCTTGCCCCAGGCCATCAACTGCGGCATCAGGTTGCTCGACTCGAGGTGGGAGGCCTGACCATTGATGTACTCCACCACCAACCCCTTGTCATCGATGAGGTAGGCCGAGGTGATCAGGCTGTTGGATTTGACAAAGGTGGCCAGCGCCAGCCGGGCATGGCTGGAGAAGAGAAAGTTGTCGAGGGCCTGATGGAGTACCCGATCCTGGCTGAGCTGATTGAGCTGGGTGCCGATCAGCTCGCTGCGAAAGCGGGCCTCGCGGGTCATGCTGGTGAGGGCCCGCTCCAGCTGTGACTGCTCGCTCTGGGCGATGATCTGGTGCTGGCGGATCAGCAGCACAGTGCTGGCCAGCAGGGCCGGCAGCAAGGCGACGGTGAACAGGATGATGATGAGGGTCGGGCCGAGCCGAAAGGTGCGATGTTTCATGGTGCTTTGACCTGCCGGTACTGCTGATCGGCCAGCTGCTGCATATAGCGGGCGGTGTCGGCGGCACTGATCCCCTCTTTAAAGCGCTCGAACCCTTTCTCCATCGCTTGCCAGGCGATGGACATGGCGCTGTCGGAGGGCATGGGGGTACTGAGGGTGAACTGTTCCAGCAGCACTTTTTCCTGAGGCGTGGGACGGAGGTTGATGGCGGTAAAAGCCTGCTGATTGACCGGCAGCAGCGCCCCCTGATGATAGATGAACTGCTGAATATCCTGACGCTGGATAAAGGCCATCAGTGCTTTGATGACGGGTTGCCGATCCTCATCATCCATCGCCCAGCGGGAGGCTCCCATCACGTAGGCGCCGCTCATGGAGTGCATGGGATGGCTTTGCCAGCGGGGCAGCAGGGCAACGCCCAGCTTATCCCCCATGTTCTTCACCAGATCGTTGAAGGCCCAGTCCCCATTGATGAGGTAGGCGCTCTTGCCCTCATTGAAGCGGGCGAGGGCGGTGTCATAGTCGCACTCGGGATCGACCCACTGTTCGCTGGCGACGGTGCGGTAGGCCTCCAGTGCCTGCACCATGGCAGGGCTGTCGAGGGTGATGTGCCCTTCGGTCACCGGCGAACCGCCAAAGGTGTGTAAAAAGGCGGCGAAGTAGTACATGTCGTGATAGGGCCAGCTGACGGGGTAGACCCCCTTGGCCTTGAGGGCCGGGGTGATAGCAGTCAGTTGCTGCCATTGGGTCACCGGAGTCGAGACCAGCGCCTTGTTGTAAAACAGCATCAGATGGTTGCCCTGCATCATGGGCATGCCCCAGCGTTGCCGATCCAGGGTGACATAACGCAGGGCGCTGGCCATCAGCGCGGGGGAAAACCACTCGGCCGGGAGGGGAGCGAGGGTCATCTGGCGATAGAGGCCGATAAAATCGGAAGGGATCAGCATCAAATCGGGCAGTCCCCTGGCCTGAGCTGCCAGCAGGAGATCCGCCTTGATCTTGCTCGGCTCAATTTGGGTGACCCGCACTCTGTGGTTCCCCTCCTGATTGAAGCGGGCGATCACTTCGTCGATCACGTAACCGGCTTGCTGGGAGTGCCACAGCTCCAGTTCAGGCTCCTGAGCCTGCAGGGGGTGGCTCAATGCAAACAGGCAAAGCAGCAAGAGATGATAAAAAGATCGTTTTCTGCTCATGTTATCATCACCATTATTCCCTGATTTCCAAGGGAAAAATGTAACAAACTACCGGCAAGATCGGTAGGCTAGAGTGTCAACTAATTGACTGAAAAAACAAAAAGCCCGGCGCGTGGGCCGGGCTGGGGGATAAATTGCTTATCCGCATATTCTTCGAGGCATCTATTGTGGATGTTGTTTGAGGATGTCGTATATCTCCTCTTTCAGTTTGAGTTTCTGTTTTTTCAGATCTCTCACCTCGGCGCTATAGTCGCTGGCGTGATGCTTTTCCAACTTTCTAATCTCCGCATCCAGGTCGTTGTGCAAGTCAAACTTCTTCTGGAAATGGACATCACTGCTCTTCAGTTTCGAGATGAGTTCTCTGTACTCTGGGAACATGTAATGGAGCCTCCTTGGTTTCGTTTGATTGTGCCTGTAAGACCAAAGCTACCCCTTAGTGCCGGGGATAAATGTGATCCTGATCGGATTTGGGGGCAATGATTTGGAGTATTCGGCGGGATATTTATAACTTGTTGAATCAAAACAAGATAAGTGATTTATCAATCTGAATGGTGAGCCAAACTGTGCGACAAGTCACAACAGGGGCTGTGTTGGCGTGAGGGTGCAGGATCAAAAAAGGGGCCGACTGGCCCCTTTTATGGATGCAGGCAACGTTACTCTTTCTCTTCGTCCGCCTGCTCTTTTTTCTTTTTCTTCTCGGGCAGCGGCTTGCCATCGCGGTGGATCACCTTGCCCGCTTCAAAGCCAATCTGGGCCGCCAGCTCCTCCAGATCCGCCGACTTGGCCTGATCCCCGATGGCGTAGCGATAGTTGGCGATGGAGAGCTTTTCGGCCACCGGCGTGCCCGGGACGATAGGCTCGCGCCAGCCCTGGCCGATGTGGGCCACCAGGGTGCCGTTCATCAGCAGCTCGCCGACGATCTCCTGGGTCGGATTGCCCTTGCCGTAGGTGAGACCCTGCGGGTGCTTCTTGCCGACCAGCGGCTCGTTGCTGGCGGGGATCAGCTTGGTGCGGATCAGCCACTTGGGCTTTTTGGTGTTGCCCACCGCCTTGCCGGTCTGGTACTCGTTGATCTTGATGGTCTTGATCATCTGGGCCATGAAGTCCTTGGTCAGCGCCTTCTGGGCGTCGCTGGTTTCATCGATGGCGATGGGGGCCACATACCAGGTCTGGGTGGCTTGAGCCTTGGGAGCGGCAGGGGCAGTTTGCGCCATGGCCAGGGGGCTGAGCAGGATGGCAGCCAGCAAGAGTCCTATCTTCTTCATTGTGATTCCGCTTTTGTTTCAACAAGAATTTTGTTTTGCCAGCGACGACTGCGCCAGCGCCAGAACATGGCCAGACCGCGCACCCACTCGTCGCAGGCCAGCGCCAGCCAGATACCGACCAGTCCATAACCCTGCATGATACCGAGGAAATAGGAGAGTGGCACGGCAATTCCCCACATGGAGAGCAACGCCATGTAGAGGGGGAAACGGGCATCCCCGGTGGCCCGCAGGGCGTTGATCACCACCAGATTGAAGGTGCGGCCGGGTTCGAGGATAAGGCTGATAAGAAACAGCTGCGCCACCTGGGTGATGATGTCGGCATCATCGGTAAAGAGGCTGATGATGGTGCGGCCATTGAGGGCCGCCGCCACGGCGATGACGCAGGTAACTGCCAACCCCAGCTTGAGGCTCTTGAGCAGCTGCTGATAGGCGCGATCGAACTGTCTGGCCCCCGCCAGATGACCGATGATGATCTCGTTGCCAAGGCCGATGGAGAGGCCAAACAGCAGGATAAACAGGCAGATCTGAAAGAAGTAGGACTGGGTTGCCAGCGCCTTGTCACCCAGCAGTCCGACAAAGGCTGTCACCACCATAAACTGCAGCATCCAGGAGAGGTTCTCTCCTGCCGCCGGCAGGCCGATATGGAGCACTTTGCCCAGCATCTCCCGGCTGGGGTGGACGATATCGCGCACCACCAGTCGAATGCCGGTCTTGCGGGCTACCAGCCACACCAGCAGCACCACGCCGATCAGGCGGCCCGCGACCGTGCTGATGGCGACACCGGCGACGCCAAGCTGGGGCAGGCCGAACCAGCCGTAGAGCAGCAGCAGGTTGCCGACGAAGGTGATGAGGTTGACGATGAGGGTCACATACATCGCCTGACGGGTGTGGCCGTGAGCGCGCAGGGTCGCCGCCAGACAGAGGGCTGCGGCCTCCGGCAACAGGCAGAGACCGATGATCTGCAAGTAAAGCGTCCCGTCGCTCATCAGGTTGGCAGGCAGGTTCATCAGCGCCAGCATGGTGCTGGCCCCCGCCATCACGCCAATGGCCGCTACCAGACCGATCAGCAGGTTGAAGCCGATGGCGGTGTGGATCACCACCCGACTCTTCTCCCGATCGCCGGCCCCCAGATACTGGGTGATCACCACGCTGGTACCGATACTGACGAAGCTGAACAATGTGATGGCGAGATCGAACACCTGATTGCCGACCGCCAGCGCGGCCACTCCCTGATAGGAGACGTGACCCACCATGAAGGTGTTGAGGGCACCGGTCAGAAAGTGCAGGGCGAGATCGATAAAGAGCGGCCAGGTCAGCGCAAAGAGCGTGCCCGGGCCTGCATGGGATTGAGATTGCATGGCATGTCCAACAGCTGGGAGGGCACGGGGGAGTGCCCTCTGGGGGCGCATTTAACACCAAGGCCAAGGCCGGTGCAATCCTTGTGCAGGATTGCACCGGCCAGGGGAGCAGGCCAAGGTATCAGGCAGGCGTGGCGCCCGCCTCCTGTTCGCTTGGCAGGGTGAGGCGAGCTGAGTCGGGCAGGGCATCATCTTGCGGCCAATTCGAGCGGATGGCATCAGTGGTGCTCTCCACCACCGCATCATCCTTGAACACCGGCTCGCGATAGCAGCGGGTCAGGCGCAGCGCCTGATACATGTCGGGGCAGAGGATGATCCCTTCATCGCCCACCCGCACGCCCGCCTGCTTTAGCCAGTGGGTCATCTGGCCGTGGCGACCCGCCATCACCATATGGATGCCACGCCGTTTCAGCTCCTTGTGCAGCTCTCCCACCATGCTCATCACGCTGATGTCCTGATGGGTGAAGCAGGCGACCGCATCGATCACCAGACACTTGGGGGCTCGGGGATCCTGCACCAGCAGGGCCAGCACCCGCCGCTTGAAATAGGGGGCATTGAAGTAGGTGAGCGGCGAGTTGAAGCGATAGACCAGAATACCCGGGATCGCCTTGGCCTGCTCGTTGTCTCCCAGGGTGCGCACCACCCCCTCGTCATCCATGCCGAGCAGTTGATCGGTGGGACGCATCACATTACGCAGGAACTGGAACAGCCCCAGCAACACGGCGAGGGTGATCCCGGGGATCACTCCCATGGTGAGCACGCTGATAAAGGTGATCAGCGCCAGCCAGAAGGCGGAGCGATCGGAGTTACGCAGCGCCCAGAGACCGCGAAAATCGGTGAGCGACAGGGAGGCCATCACCAGCACCACCCCGAGGGCGGCGGTGGGAATATATTTGAGCGGCGCCGTCAGATAGAAGGTGATGAGGGCGATCACCGCCGCGGCGATGATGGAGACCAGCTGGCTCTTGCCGCCGTTGGCGTCGTTGACCGCGGTGCGCGAATCCGCCCCGCTGATGGCAAAACCCTGGGAGACCGCGGAGGCGAGGTTCGCCATACCGAGGGCCCGAAACTCCTTGTCTGCGTCGATTTCGTAACCGTTTTTGGCGGCAAAGCTGCGGGCGGTCAGCATCATGGAGACGAAGCTCACCATGGCCAGGTTAAGGGCAGGCAGCACCAGCTCCCGCATCAGACCGGGGGGAAATTCCGGCATCTGGAACGCGGGCAGGCCGGAGCCCACCGTCCCCAGGGTGGCGATATCAAACTGGCCGAGATTAAAGCCCCACACCAGCGCAGCGGTCACCACCATGGCCACCATGGAGGAGGGCCATGCCGGTTTGTAGCGCTTGGCCAGCAGCAAGGTGAGCAGGGCTACCAGACTCATGGCCAGGGTCGGCAGATGGGTCTGGGTGATATAGGTGGCCCCGCTGGCGATCCGCTCGATGAGGTAACGTTCGCTGAAGGTGAAGCCGAAGATCTTGGAGAGCTGGCCCACCATGATGGTGATGGCCACACCATTGAGCAGCCCCATCAGGATCGGGCGGGAGAGAAAGTCCGCCAGCACTCCCAGCTTGAAGCGGCTGGCAATCAGGCACCAGAAGCCGGTCATGGCGGTCATGGTCATCACCAGTTGCCAGTGACGGGTGGGGTCGCCTGCGGCTAGCGGTGTCACCACGGCGGCGATGACCGCACAGGTGGCGGCATCGGGGCCGACAATCAGCTGGCGGGAGGTGCCAAACAGGGCGTAGACCAGCATGGGCAGGATGCAGGAGTAGAGACCGACGATGGCGCCCACTCCGGCGAGTTCTGCATAGGCAATGGCGACGGGCAGCGCCACGGCCGCCACCGAGAGTCCGGCGCGAAGATCTGGCATCAACCAGGCGCGCTGGTAATGCAGCAGGGCGGCGAGGCCCGGTAGCCAGCGTTCGAGAGAGAAGAAATCGCGCATTATTTAACCCATTGAGTTACAACCAGCTTTTCCCCTAGTGTGCCCAAGGTTATCGAAAGATTGCAATCAGGTTATGGCCAGTTTACCTGAAGGTCAGGCCAGATAGCCTGCCAGCGTTTCTCCTTGATGCGCTGGGTAAAAATCTGTTTGTCTTGGCGACATCTGGGGTTGGCACTCACTTGCAGCGACCAGTTAATGGCAAAGCCGTAGGGGGCGAGCCACTCGAACTCGCCATCCTGATTCAGGCGCACGCCGATGCAGGTGGGCACTTCGACCCAGTGGCTGAGCGCCTCAAGGCTGCTGGCAAACGGCGTTACCAGCTGACGAGTGTGCATGCGGGCCTGATTGCGCACTTCCCACTGCTGATCCGGCAGCCGCTTTGCCAGCCAGGCTTCATGCGCCGTCTCGGCCAGCCCTTGCGGATCGCTTTTATCGAGATAGATAAGGTCGATGTCGTTGAGCGGGGTGGGCACCGCCTTGTGGTGAAGGTGATCCCAGATGAGGTTGCGGATAAAACCGGCCCCCAGCGCCCAGTCGGGCAGATTGAGCTCGGCCGCGGCTTGCAGGCAGGCCATCCGCTGCGGATCGGCCTGCAGCAGGGCTTCTGTTTTGGCTTGGAATTGCTGTTCGAGGACGGTGTTCAGAGGTTCAGTTGTTGGCATTGCGGCGTAACCAGACATCAATGTAGCGGCAGCTCGGCACTATAGTGAGCCCCTCCGCCTGAGTCCAGTTGAAGAAGGCGCGCGCCAGCTGATCAGCAATCCCCTGTACTCGCAGCTCGGGCGGCACGAAGGTGCTGTAGGCGTCGATGGTCTTGGCATCGAGCCGCCGGTAGCGCAGTCTCGACTCTTTCCCCTCCACCATACAGATGAACTGCTGCTGGTTGGCCTGATGGATGATGTCGCTCATGGTGGGCACCTCTGGCATAAAGTTGGGTCTCTCGGCACAACATAACTGTTAGCCAAGGTATAGAACAGATAGTGGATGATGTATCGATTGTTATCAGGATTATTGAGCCAGCTCTTGCTCTCTGGCTTTTATCTTGGCACGAATCGATGTGGCAATAATCAGCAAGTTCGGAAGAGGTAAAAATGGACACGGTAATGTTGAAAGTTACCCGGAAGGTGTTGGCTCAAAGTCAGAACAGCCCGGATCAGCGGCAGATTGCGATTTCTGATGCATCTAACCCTGAACTCAAGGCTCAGTTTGAAACGGCAGGTAAAAATAGAAAAATTCGGCTGTTGTTGGCCAAGAGAATCTCATTGTGGATGGGAGATACGGGGGCTATTTGGTATAGCCACAATCGCGCGAGCAAAAAGAACCAAGAGGATTTTGATCAACTCTTTTCATTGTTGGCGCACCATCCTGATGCGCCATTCCAGTTTATTTGTGAGGTTGCGGCCGATTAGCCACTAGGCCCATGCTCGCTCCAGCAGGGTGAGTAACTGCTCACGGTCGGCATCTTTGCGATTGAACAGCAGGGCACCGTCGTTGATCGCCAGATCGCGGATCTCGGTCAGTAGCGAGCGATCGCTTACCCCTGCCTCGCTCATGGTGCGCGGCAGCTTGACCGCTTGCCACAAGGTGTCGCGCAGGGTGCGAATGGCTGTGATGGTCGCCTCCGCCCGCTGATGGGCCGGGGTGGCAGCAAAGCGCTCTGCCCCCACCAGCGGCAACAGCAGCCGGGCCAACTCGCTATCCACCTCGGGGCGGTTGTAGTCGAGCACGGTCGGCAAAAAGAGGTTCATGCACAGCCCGTGTGGCAGATGGCAGCGGGCTCCCAGACTGTGGCCGAGGGCGTGCACCAGCCCCACCATGGAGTTGGAAAAAGCCATGCCAGCCAGCGTGGAGCCTTCCGCCAGTTGCAGCCGCAGCTGTTTGTTTTGCGGGTCGTGGATGATTTGCGGCAGGGCGCTGGCGATCTTCTCCACCGCCATCAGGGCCAGCGCATCGCTCACTGGGTTTTTCGCTGTGCCGATAAAGGCCTCGATGGCGTGGGTCATGGCGTCCATGGCGGTAGCGGCGGTGATATTGAGGGGCAGTCCCTGGGTCAGGCGCGGGTCGAGCACCGCCAGCTGGGGCAGCAGGAAGGGGGAGGTGAAGGGCACCTTGCGCCCGCTCGCCTCATCCTTTATCACCGCCACCAGCGTCACTTCTGAGCCTGTGCCCGCCGTGGTGGGCACCACCGCCAGCGGCTTGAGGGGACGGGTAAGGCAACCGGCGCCCGAGTAGTCGAGCAGATGATCCCCCCCCATGGAAGTGAGAATGTTGACTGCCTTGGCGGTGTCGATGACCGAGCCGCCCCCCAGCGCCACCAGACTGTCGCAGTCGAGCTCGCGATAGCGTTTGGCGATCCGCTCCACCACGGCGGTGGAAGAGTCGGCCGGGATCTCGTCCCAGATGGCGGCGACCGGCAGCTCCCCCTCGGCCAGCACATTGGCCAGCAGGGTGGCAAGGCCGGTGGCATTGACCCCCTTGTCGGTCAGCAGCAGCGGGCGACAGGCACCCAGACTGGCCAGCTCGCTGGCCAGCTGCTCCAGCGCCTGTTCACCGGCCAGCAGTTTGACCGGGCAGAAGAAATCGTAATAGCGGCTCATTTCAAGGCTCCTTGCGCGTTAGCCGGTCACCAGACCCAGATAGATGTTGCAGGCCCGGCCGATCTTGTTGGTCGGGGCGGGATAGTGGCGCAGCAGCGGCCGCGCGATAAAGGCGGGCAGGATCAGGGACTGCAACTGCTCAAGCCCCCGCACCAGATGCATGGCAACGGTCAGGTCTCCCTCCACCAGCAGCCGGTTTTCGCCAAATGCCTGATTGACCCCGAGCCGAAAACTCAGGGCGCGAAAGGCGATATTGGGGTGTTTGAAGCGTACCCGCAGCGGATGGATGGTGGCATGAGGAGCGGCTGGCGCACCGGGATACCAGCGCCCACCCTGCTTGTGCATGTTCATGGCGTAGCCGATGCCGCCCACTTCGAGGCGAATAGCCAGCCCGTCCGGCAACGGCGCCAATTCGCGGCGTACCGCCTCATCGGTGCGGGCGGCGCGGCAGAGGGTACGACCCACCACCCAGAGCAGAGTGGTGATCCAGAGGCGGCGGCCAAGGGCGGCCGCAGGTTCAAACATCCGTGTTTGCATGGGGATTGGCTCCTGAGATGGCTGACCAGAAGAGGGCGAACGCACTGGCTTGCCAGTAGTCGTCCTCTCCCAGCTCCGGTTGATCGACAAACAGTGATGCG
The DNA here is from genome assembly GCF_019047125.1 of Aeromonas sp. FDAARGOS 1411. NCBI lineage: Bacteria > Pseudomonadati > Pseudomonadota > Gammaproteobacteria > Aeromonadales > Aeromonadaceae > Aeromonas > Aeromonas sp. FDAARGOS 1411. The sequence goes on from NZ_CP077214.1 coordinate 646,487, forward strand.
CAGGCGAGGAACTGGCCCTGACACACCTCCAGCAACAGTGGCGCGGGGGCCTGCATCAGCTCGCCGCTGGCCTGCCCCTTTGCCAGCAGGGCAGGCAGAAAGCGCAGGGCATCGTTCAGGATCTGGCTGCGAGCCGGTCTGGCCAGCAGCGGGGAGTGAAAGAAGCCGAGCACAAATTTGAGCTCATTGGGGTTAGCCTGCATCCACTCCATCGCCAGCTGCCAGTAGTGGCGGGTCTGGTCGTACAGCGGCAGGGTGGGGTCTGCTTCATGGATGGCGCTCCCCATCCGGGTTTTCACATCCTGATAGAGGGCGAGGATCAGCGCCTCCTTGCTCGGAAAGTGGTGGAACAGAGTACCGTTGGCCACCCCGGCCGCTTTGGCGATACGGGCGGTGGCGGCCCCCTGCAGGCCATCTTCGGCGCAGAGGGCGAGGGCGGCATCCAGGATCTGGCGGCGCTTGTCGGTCATGTTTTGTGGCTGCGGGATAGCCTGGTTCATGGTCATCTCCATCAGCGCAGGAAGAAGGCCATCATCAGCTTCTGGATCCAGCTGTGGTAGGGGGGATGGATCAGGGAGCCGGTGGTGAACTTGCCGCGGGTCAGCACGGTTTTTGCCTTGGAGAAGGTGAGGAACCCCTCGTGGCCGTGGTAGTGGCCCATGCCGGAGGCGCCGATGCCGCCAAACGGCACATCGTCGGCCGCCACCTGAAACAGGCTCTCGTTGATCGCCATGCCGCCGGAGTGGGTCTCCCGGGTCACTCGCGCCTGCAGCTCGGGGTCGAAGCTCATCAGATAGAGGGCCAGCGGGCGGGGCCGCTCAGCAACATAGGCGAGCGCCTCCTCCAGAGTGTCGTAGGGGATAAGCGGTAGCAGCGGCCCGAAGATCTCCTGCTGCATCACCTGACACTGACTTGGTACCCCGGTCAGCAGGTGGGGCACCAGCAGGCGGCGCTGGTCGTCGCGGGCCGGGCTGCCACAGGGGTGGAGCTGGGCACCCGCCTGCTCGGCTTCATCCAGCCAGCTGACGAGACGTTGATACTGGCGGTCGTTGATGATGGCGCCGTAGTCGGCACTATTGAGCCCCTGCGGGTAGAGCTTGCTGAAGTGGCGGCGATAGGCGGCGATAAAGTTATCCACCTCGCTGCGGGGCAGCAGCACATAGTCGGGGGCGACGCAGATTTGTCCGGCGTTGAGGCTCTTGCCGAAGATCATCCGCTCGACCGCGGTGGCGACCGGCATGTCGGGGGCGATGAGACAGGGGCTCTTGCCACCCAGCTCAAGGGTGAGGGGGGTGAGCTGGGGCGCGGCGGCGGCCATCACCAGCTTGCCTACCATGGTGGAGCCGGTAAAGAGCAGGTGATCGAACGGCAGTGAGCTGAACGCCGCCGCCATCTGGGCATCTCCCTCGATGATGGCGATCTCGTTTTCGTCAAACACGCTGGTGAGCATGGTGCGCAGCACGGCATTGGTATGAGGGGTGAACTCGGAGAGTTTCAGCATCGCCCGGTTGCCCGCCGCGATGGCGGTGATGAGGGGGCCGAGGCTCAGCATCACCGGAAAGTTCCACGGCACGATAATGCCGACCACCCCGAGCGGCTGGAAGTGCACCTCTACTTTGGCGGGGGCCAGCAGCAGGCCGGTGTGGCGGCGGTGGGGCTGCATCCAGCGCTTGAGCCGCTTCTGGGTGTAGTTGATCTGCATGATGCAGGGCAGCACATCGGCGATCAGGCTGTCATAGTGGCTGCGCTGGCCATAATCTGCTGCCAGCGCCTTGCACAGCTGCCCCTTGTGGGCGAGCAACGCCTGCTTGAGTTTGGTCAGCTGCGCCCGGCGCTCGGCCAGGGTTGGCATGGGATGAGCCAGACTCGCCCGCTTGAGTCGTGCCAGCTGATCCGGCAGGGACATCTTGATGGCGAGGATATCCTCAGGAGTGTGTTGAAGCTGCGCCGCACCCATGTTGTTCTCCGCATGAAAAATGACCGACTGATTAGTCGGTCTAAATCTAGCTATTTGTTAGCGGAATGTAAAGCTGGCAAGCTGTCTGCCGTTCACCACGAGCCAGACGCAAGAGAGAACTGTGTGTCTCCCCACACTTTTGTGGTTTGCTCGTTGGTGACTTATCTAATAAGGGGTAGTTTTTGGCTATTAACCTACACGGAGAGAGCACTATGACCAGGGAACTGAACAGCTTGTTGGCCCGGCTTGAAGATGTGGTTGAGCGGATGCCGGATTGCTTCAACACCTACGAATTCGCCCAGAAGCTGGCACTGCAATATCAGCCGGAATTCTTTGCCGCGGGCCACTCTCTGGCCGAGCACGAGGGCAAAGTACTGCGGGTGTTGCACCAGAAGATCGCCGAGGCGCTGGCGGGTAGCGAGATGGTGATTGAAGGGGCGCTGCTCCCCTGTGTGACCCCCTGGGGAGAGAAATCCACCTCACCACGCTGGCACCGTAAACACTGAGGATCCGGTCAGGCAGATCACTGCCAGATAGCAGATAACGAACAACGATAAAGGGCGCGGCGCCGGCAACAGGGCCGCGCCGTTTTTTGTGAAGATTGTCGCCAGCAGCGCCCCCGCTGCCGGGAGCAAAGGCCCGCTCTGTGATCCCATGCCGGGATATGGGAGCGTCAGCCGGGTAGACTCCCCCTTTTGTCGCAGGGTTTGTCACCGTAGGAATTTCTCATGACCCATAAAATCATTCTGGATACCGATCCGGGTATCGACGATGCCATGGCTATCCTGTTTGCCGAGGCCCACCCCGCCATCGAGCTGCTCGCCATCACCACAGTTTTTGGTAACGCCACCATCGACAATGGCACCCGCAACGCCCTCTGGCTCAAGCAGAAGTACGGCATGAAGGCGGATGTGGCCAAAGGCGCTGCAGCCCCGCTGCTGCGCGAGCCGGTCGGCCCCACCACCATAGTCCACGGCCCGAGCGGCTTTGGCGACATGGAGGCGGGGGAGGTGACTATTGCTCCGGATCCTCGCCCCGCTTGGCAATATATTGTCGAGGCGGTGAAAGCCGCGCCGGGGGAGATCACCCTCGTCACTATCGGCCCGCTGACCAATCTGGCGCTGGCGCTACAGCAGGCGCCCGAGATTGTCTCGCTGGTGAAACAGGTGGTAGTGATGGGCGGCGCCTTTGGCGTCAACGGCCATCGTGGCAACGTGACCCCCTATGCCGAGGCCAATATTCACGATGATCCCGATGCCGCCGACCGGGTCTTTACCGCCGATTGGCCTGTGGTGATCATCGGGCTGGACGTGACCCAGCAGAGCTTCTTCAGCGGCGACTATCTCGATGCGCTGCGCGACGAGGCGGGGGAGCCGGGCCGCTTCCTGTGGGATGTCAGCCGCTTCTATCTGCGCTTCTACTCCGAGAAGCTGGGGCTCTCCGGTTGCCATGTCCACGACCCGTCCGCCATCGCCTATGTCATTGACCCGACCCTCTTTACCCTGCGGGAAGGGCCGGTACGGGTGATCACCAGCGGTCCGGCCATCGGCCACACCCTGCAAAAGTTCGATGGCAAGCGCCACTCCCACGATGACTGGGCAGCCTATCGCCCGCAGCAGGTCGGGGTGGCGGTGCGCGATAAAGCCTTGCTGGCGCTCTATCGCGAGACGCTGGTGGGCTGGGGCAAGGATTGCTGAGCTAAGAGGCGCTATTGCGCTGACGCGGGGGCTGTGATCGGCGCCAAACAATCGGAGCGCACGGCCGCTTATACTGCCTTATATCAAGAGCTTGGGAGGGATGAAGATGGCCTGGATTTCCTTGATAGTGGCGATAGCCCTGATCTGGTGGTTGATGAAGCTGGGGCGTGGTGCCCTGTTCGAAATCCGCCTTGCCCCCGGCAAGGTGGTGGTCAAGCAGGGCAAGGTGTCACCCGCCTTTATTGAGCATGCTAAACAGATCCTGCGCCACGACACGGTGCGCGGTCGCATTGTGGGGCAGCGCGATGGCGATGGCGTCAAGCTGATTTTCTCCCGATCCATCCCCGAGCCGGTGGCCCAGCGGTTTCGCAATATCTTCCCCTATGGCGATTACCGCCAGCCAACGGCGCCACTGCCGGGGCCAAAATCCCGCAAGGGATAAGTACCGGAACCTGGTTCATCAATAGCAAACGGGCCTCCAGTGGAGGCCCGTTTTCTTATGACACTTGGTCAAGAGAGAGCTGACCGCCCTTACTCCTTGCCGTGCAGCTCGCGCTGGGCCTTGACCGCCGCCGCCTTGACGGCGGTGCCTTCATTGCCCCAGGAGGCGCGCAGGGTGTTGACCAGCTCGGCGAGCCGCTCGTCATCCATGGTCCAGCCATAACCCGGCATGTGGTAACCCAGATGGCCGTGGGTGACCGGTGTTTCGGCGCCGTGCAGCAGCACATTGATCAGGCTCGACGGATCGCTCGCCAGCACGGTGCGGTTGTTCACCAGCGAGGGGATGACGTGGTCATTGCCCCGGCCGTTGACCCCGTGACAGGTGGAGCAGTACATGGCGTAGTCCGCCTTGCCGCTGGCACTGGCGTAGGCGCGGGCCCCTTTCTCCGCCACCGGTTCATCTTTCAGATCGGTCAGATAGGTGGCGATGCTGGCCAGATCGGCGTCGCTGAAATACTGGCTGCTGTGAGTGATCACTTCCCCCATGGGGCCCGCGACCGCTTCATGCTGGCTGCGGCCGGTTTTCAGCAGGTCGATCAGCGCCTGCTTGCTGTAACGGCTGCCGCGAATGTCGGGGGCATACCAGCCATCCAGCGCAGCACCGCTCAGGTAGACAGGATCCGCCTCGGTCAGCGCTTTCTCCTGCATGCCGAGCCCGCGCGGAGTGTGGCAGCTGCCGCAGTGGCCGGCACCCTGCACCAGATAGGCGCCGCGGTTCCACTCTTCGCTCTTGCCCGCCACCGGGGTGAAGCGGCTGTCATCGTGGTAGATCCAGTTCCAGCCCATCAGCGGCCAGCGCATGTTGAGGGGCCAGGGGATGTCGCTCTCCTTGTTGGCGATGGCCAGCGGCTGTACCTCCTTCATCAGGTAGTGATAGAGATCTTCGAGATCCTTATCGCTCATCTTGGCGTAGGCGGTGTAGGGCATGGCCGGATAGAGGCGATGCCCATCGCGGGCCACCCCTTCGCGCATCACCTTGATGAACTCCGGCAGGCTGTAGTTGCCGATACCGTGGGTCTTGTCGGGGGTGATGTTGGTGGCAAATACGGTGCCGATGGGGGTCGGGAACCCTTTGCCGCCCGCCAGCGGCTTGCTGGTTTCGCTGGTGTGACAGGCGGCGCAATCGCCGAGCTTGGCCACGTATTCCCCCGCCGACATGGCGGGGGCTGCGTGGGCGGCAAGGGCAGGCAGGGCCAGCAGCAGGGCGCTGGCGGTCAGTGACAGGGCGCGGCTCATTGGGCACCTCCCTTGCTCATGGCAACCAGCTCGTTGACGGCGCGCCACGCTTCGTCGATGGCGGCGTGGGCGTAGGGGCTCCAGCCTGCATCCGAGTTGGCGATGGTGATGTTGCCGATTGGCTGGCGACCCAGTTCAATCCATTTTTCGCACTGCGCTTCGTCATCAAACAGGGTGTTGGTGACATAGGAGTAACCGTGAGACCAGCGGTTGACCGTGATGGCGAGGATATCCTGCTCATGGTTGAAACCGGCGCTGCCCAGCATTCCCTGCAACTGCTCGCGGATCATCTGTTCATGCTGCTCGAACGGCATGCCGAGGATCATGGCGCGCCCCTTGCGGGACTGTTCACGGGCCGACAGACCGCTGCCCGGCAGGGTCGGCACATAGACCATGTGCAGGCACATCGGCTGATCCGGGCTCTTGGGATGCTCGTAGCCACCCATGCTGACCGGATAGTCGAGCTTGACCCGGCTGTAGGGGGCGGCAGGGGAGTAGACCTCGTGTACCCCCAGCTTGACGAAGGCTTGCCAGTTCTTGATCACCACCTTGGTGTAGACCAGCGGCGCCTTGGCGTTCTGGCGCAGCGCCTCCTTCTGGGGCTCCGGCATCTCGGGCACCATGTAGGGGATCATCATGTTGTAGCCAGCCATGATCGACTGCTTGGCACGCACCCGGTGCAGTTTCCCCTCCTTGATGTAGGTGACGTCCACCGCCAGCTTGCCGTCGGCGAGGCGCACGTTTTTGGCTTGCAACGCCGTGCTGCCAAGGCGCAGTTGCACCTTGTGCTCAGGCAGGTCGAGCTTGCTGTAGTCAAACTTGGCCAGCACCACATCCTGCATGGTGTGACCCGGCGCCACCTGCGGAATGAGCTTGCGCACCATCAGACGGGTGAGACCGGCGTTGCCATCGGGGAAGTGGAAGATGTAGGGATCGTCCAGTTCCGCCTGCTCCTCGGCATCCAGCGGCGTCAGATTGAGGCCGTCGAACCCCGGCAAGGCGCACAGACGCGCATCGGCGCAGGCGGTGGCGTCGATGCCGACCGCCTGGAAGTCGTTGGTGCGCTGCTGGAAGTAAGTGATCGCCCGCTCGCTGAGGCCCACTTTATCGCGCAGGAAGGTGGTGTAGCTGTTGCGAGTCACCCACTCATCCTGCTGCTCGCGGGTCATGCCGCTCAGGTAGTCGATCTTCGATTCGTGCAGGGCCAACAGGGCGGCCTTGTCGGCATCATCGAGGGGGAAGTCACCGATAAACTCTGCCAGCGGCCGGCCGTTCAGGCGATCGCGCGGGATGTCATCCGCCACGTTGTGGCCCGGATCCCCGTTCACTATCTTGTTGACGCCAAAGTGCTTCTCGTCGAAATAGACGCCGCGGCTCAGCCCCAGATCCGGATAGAAGGTCTGCTGGAAACCGGCGGCCAGCTCGTCGATGTTGACCTCCAGCGCCTTGAGCAGACCGAGCGCCACCGGGCTGTAGACCGAACGCGGTGATTGCAGGGACTCACTGCCGCCGTAACCCAGACGCAGGCCATCGGGGGTGGTGAACTCGTTGCGCTTGGCGTGGCCGCCAAAGTCGTCGTGGTTATCGAGTAGCAGGATCTTCTTATCCGCGCCGAGCAGTTGCTGATAGAAGCAGGCGGCGGCCAGACCGCTGATCCCGGCGCCGACGATCACCAGATCGTACTCCCCCTCAAGGGGAATATTGGCAAAATCATACTGCTTGCCGTCACGGGCGATGCTGTGGGCCGGTTCGAAAGAGCCCGGGTGGTTGCCGCGCAGGCCGGTGAGGGCGGGCGGGTAGGCCAGGGTTTTATCCGCCAGCGTGCTGCCGCCTTCGGCAGCCTTGAGCAGATTGATGGGAGCGACGCCTGCCGCAATGGTGATGGCAACGCCGTTGAGAAAATCTCTGCGTGTAATACTCATGGCTATCCCTGTGTTAGGAGAAGTAATGAATAAGTGGATTCATTATGGGAGGGAGACACAGATCCTGTTCAGGATTGGGCGCCGAATCTACCGCTATCCTCACGCTGAGTCCATACGATTGCTAATGGATTATTAAGCACCATTTTCCTGCTTGTGACGAGAGTGATGCGCTGATGGGGGTGATTTGCCCTGTTGCAGGGCAAATCATCTTCCGGATCGGTCGGTCAATGATTGCCGCCGCTGATTAGTTTGGGAGGCGTTCGGGCATCATTGTCGACTCGGGGTGATGATCGCGCTAAGCTCTTAACTACTTGTTTTATCGACTCTCTTTTTTATTCATAGGCATAAAGGCCACTCAGGAGGCGCAATGAACTGGTATATCTCGGTCCTCAAGCAATATGCGGTATTCAGCGGGCGAGCCCGTCGCACCGAATACTGGATGTTTGTGCTGTGCAACGTCATCGTCATGCTGTTGCTCGGCATGGTGGACAAGCTGATTGGCGGCGACAATGAGCTGATCAGCTCCATCTATTCGCTGGCTGTGCTGCTGCCATCGCTGGCGGTGGCGGCCCGTCGTCTGCACGATACCGACCGCAGCGCTTGGTGGCTGCTGCTCGGGCTTATCCCCATTATCGGCACCCTGGTGCTTATCTACTTTATGGTTTGCAACGGTCAGCAGGGGCCGAACCGCTTCGGTGATGATCCCAAAGCGGCCCCCTCGCAGGGCTTTATCGTCAGCTAACGGGCGCGGCTTGGCCAATCATCGGTCAATAAAAAGAGAGGGAGGCATCACGCCTCCCTCTCTTTTTCGTTTTGATGGCCGATCAACGCTCAATCAGCGGGGCAGATCGGTAGCTCCACATGCCGTAGGTGCGCAGGGCGTCGCGGTAGATGCCGAGCAGCTCGCTCTCGCTCGGGGTAGCCAGCTCCTCAAGGGGCTTGTCGGGGTAGCTGACGCTCGCCACCTTGATGTTGGCCGGGCCAATCTGGTCGCAGGCGATTTCCAGCACCGTCTGACCGCGGCGCACATGGCTGGCTGAGCTTACCAGCACCGCATAGTCAATCTGGTGGCGGGCGAGGGCATAGGCGCTGTAGAGGGCGTTATCCACCGTGCTGGTGGCGTAGTTCTCTTCAATCAGGCGGCTGCGGTCAATGCCGTGGTTGGCCAGCCAGTCGGCCATCAGCTTGCCCTCGGTCTGGCGGTTCTGGGGCACGCCGCCGGTCAGGATGATCAGCGCTTCCGAGTCGGCTTTGGCCAGCTCAAGGGTGGTTTGCAGGCGGCCCAGCAGGATCTTGTCCATGCTGCCGTCGGGATTGAGGGCGTAGCCCAGGGTGACGATGGCGCGCTTGCCCTCCCTGCTGGCCTTGACCTGATCCCCGGTCAGTTCGGTCTGCAGCGGGGCGGCGGTGATCCGCTGTACCCGGGCGATGATCTCCTCCAGATCGGCTGCGCGGCCACTGTTGCGATCCGCCACTTTCGCCAGATAGCTGCGGGAAGCCTCCTTGTTACCCTTCACCAACAGCCAGATGGCGAGATAGCTGTTGATGTCGAGATCATCGGGGGCGACGGCCTGCGCCTGCTCCAGCAAGGTGATGGCGCGACTCAGGTTGCCGTTGTAGATCTGGGCGTTGGCCGCCGAGATGAGCAGGTCGGTGCGGTAGGGTTCCAGCTGGTAGGCGGCCAGTAGCCGCTCGGTCACCAGCTCCATATTGCTCGGCATCTTGGCGGTAAAACCGGCGTGGGAGATCTTGGCTGGCGACTTGTATATCTGCAGTGCTTCGCCGAGCAGCATGTCCACCGCCTGCCGTTTGCTGACCAGAGTATTGAGGTCATGCTCCATCTGCATTGAGCTCTCGGCCGCTTGCAGGGTGAGGGGCGAGAGCGCCAGCAGGCCGCCGAGGGTGAGGGCAAGAAGGGTCTGTTTCATCAAAAGGTCCTCTGTCGGGCTGAATCGCGCGGTGGCGCAGCGGTTTGCGGGCCGATGCGACGAGGCAAATGTGCGTCAATTCAGTCTGTTAGTGCCAAAGAGAGGGCAATATACCAGCTAACGGTGCGGCAAACTGTGAGTCGGGGCGGGTCGTCGGGTGATGCCACACCTAGTGACCGCAAAAATGGCCGCAATGGGTCAGCTGCCATCTGAAAAGGGCAGGAGGCGCGTAACTCCCCCTGCTGGGAGGGGCGCTGGCCCCTCCCTCTATCGCGATGCAAGACTGATGGCGTCTGAATCTATCTGCTGACGAGTATTCGCAGTCAGTTCCACATCGGGGAGACGCGGGCTTCCAGCGTCTCTTGCTGCTCTTCGGGCATATCGCTGAAGAAGTTGAGCTGGGTCTGCTCTTCCACCTCGCGTACCGAGACCCGGTAGTCGGCGATCTGGCTGATGGGCACCTCTTCCTGCGGCATGATAAAGGCGATGGCCTGCAGTCTGGCCGGGTCCATCACGATCTTGTAGTAGGCACTCGGGATCGCCACACCCTGACCGATGGACTCTTCAGAGCCGGTAAAGATGGGGCCGGTGATCACCTGCACATCCTTGCGGGAGACCGCCCACTTGTTCACCTTGTCCTCCAGCACGCGCCACGCCTTCTGGTTGAGCACCCCGATCTGCGGTGTCATGTTGCTCAGCAGGAAGCTCTCTTTCATGGTGTTCTTGTTCGATTTCATGTCCCCCGCCGGGGCCTGATGGCCACGGTCGTAGCCCGAGCCCTTGTAGTCGAAGAGGGTGGCGCGGTAGGCAACCGGGATCTCCCTGTCCTCGGCGAAGGCATCCTTGCGCGGTACTGTGCCCTGTGCGCTCTGGGCGGTCATCCGGTAGGAGACCCAGTCCGCCACCTTGTAGTCGTAGTTGTAGCCGACCGCATACCCTTCACGGCAGAGCTTCTGATCCGATTCGGAGGGCAGGCCGAAGCGCACGTGCTCGCCACACGTCCAGTGGGCGGCCAGCAAGGGGGTGGCAGTGAGGGTGAGGGTAACAGCCAGAACCAATTTATTGATTTTTATCATTTTTGTGATGCTCCAGTTTAGTAGGCGGAGCCATTTGACATGAGATCTGACCAGCGCTTCAATTGCTGTTTTTTACACGTCACCGTTCTGTGACGGCTCGCCAAGATCCGTGATGTGACTGGTTAATATGTTTTAAATCAGTGGCTTGGTCGGTGGGATGATGTGCGGTTGCTTAGCAGGTAACGAAAAGGGGCCCGCGATGGGCCCCTTGTGATGAGCTGTCTGACTGCTATCAGGCGGCGTTTGCCTTGTTGCCCAGCGTGCGGGCCAGCAGTGCTTCCGGATTGTGAATCGCCTCCTTGGTCTTCACATCGATAACTTCGATATCGGTGAAGCGCTCGCGGTTCTTGATAGCCACGTCGTGGGCGAAGATGACGCAACGGGCGTTGGCGACATCTTTGGCGGTGATGCGGTTGATGATGCCGTTGGCGCCCTGGGTCTCGACCTTGATCTTGATCCCCTGCTTGGCGGCGGCCTTCTGCAGGCTCTTGGCGGCGAGGAAGGTATGGGCAACGCCAGACGGACAAGCAGTGATGGCCAGTACGTCTGCTTCCCCTTCCGCTTCAATGACTTCGAAGCTGGTTTGGGTGGCGGTCACGTCATCTTCTTCGCTCACCGGCTTCTTCAGCAGGTTGACGATGATAGCGGTGGTCAGGGCGCCGAGGATGGTACCCAGGATGTAGCCCATCTTGCCTTCAACAACCGGCAGGACAATCCAGCCACCCCAGGGGGCGTGGTTGATACTGTGCATCATAAAGCCGGTGATGTTGCCGACGATACCGCCTGCCACGATGGCCGGGATAACACGCATGGGGTCAGCAGCGGCAAACGGGATGGCACCTTCACTGATACCGATCATGCCCATGATGGCGGCCGCTTTGCCGGATTCACGCTCCTCTTTCTTGTAACGCTTCGGAGACATAAAGGTCGCCAGTGCCATACCGAGCGGCGGCACACAGATGGCGATGCCGACGCCGCCCATCAGCCAGGGCTGGGTGTTGACCTGAGTCTGGGCAAACAGGGTAGCAACCTTGTTGACCGGGCCGCCCATATCGAAGGCGGTCATGCCACCCAGAATGGCACCCAGCATCACTTTACCTGAGCCCGCCATGCTGGAGAGCCAGTGGTTCATCCCTTCCATCATGGCGGCGATCGGGGCACCGATCCCCCACATCACGATGCCACACACCAGGAAGGTACCGATCAACGGATAGATGAAGATGGAACCAAGGGAGGTCATGGAGTCAGGCAGCTTGATCCGTTTGAGCTGATTGACCACGAAACCGGCGATGAAGCCCACCAGAATGGCGCCGAGGAAACCGGTTTGATAGTGCTGAACGGCAATCCAGGAGCCGATCATGCCCGGAGCCAGGCCCGGCTTGTCAGCCAGCGAGTAGGCGATGTAGCCACCCAGTACAGCGGTAAACAGGGTCAGACCGGCGATACCCATGGTCGCCATGTCTTTGAGGAAGCCCGCTTCCGGCACGGCGCCCTTGCCGCTCATCATTACCGACAGTGACAGCAGCACACCGCCTGCCACGATGAAGGGGATCATGTGGGAGGTACCAAACAGCAGGTGCTGCTTCATGGTGTTGAGGCGATCCTTGAAGGTGCGCTCTTCGGGGGCCGCCGGGGCAGTGGCTGCCGGCGCCGGTTTTTCCGCTTTCGGGCCTTGCTTGAGCAGAGTCAGGGCTTGCTCGACGGTAGTGGCCGCCTTCATCTGCTCGATAAAACCCGGCTCCAGCAGACGGGTAGAGAGCTCCGCCAGCACTTCGATGTGGTGGTTGGCGCCGCCATCCGGGGAGGCGATCATGAAGATCAGCTGGGTCGGTTTGCCATCTTCGGCGCCGTACTCGATACCCTGACGGCTGACACCGATGGCTATGGCCGGACGACTGACCGCCTTGCTCTTGGCGTGGGGCAGGGCCACACCTTGCTCGAAGCCGGTGCAGTCCAGCTGCTCGCGGGCCCAGATATCCTTGACGAATTGTTGTTGATCAGACACGGCGCCATCGCGCGCCAGCATCTGTGCCATCTCGTCGAATAGAGCCTCCTTGCTGGTGGCCTTCAACTCCAGGCAGATGAGTCTGCCGTTGGTCATGGTGGGTAACATATTACTCTCCTGGCTCCGTTGCCGAGCCGCATGATGGGGGGAACAATTGACCTGGATATTGTTCTCCCGTTAGCGCGGTGCCGAAATCGGACAAATGTGCCGTTTACTGGATTTTTGTGCTGGCAAGAATGAGCTGTGATTCTCATCTCGTTTTGGCGTGATGATTGAATTCGATGTGAATATTAATTTAATTATTTAGTATCAATCACTTACTTTTGTTTCGTTCGTGCAAAATCTTATCTGAGTGTCTAGGTCGATGATGAGTTTTCTTTGATGGAATGGATATTTGTGTGATTTGTTATGGGTCAATAGTGTGAGCTGGTTGGCAAATAGCAGGCGCCTCAAGTGATTTTATTGTCATTAATTGGGAGGGAGATAACTCTGTGAGTATGGTCAACCGTGTTGTGAAGCGATGAAAGGGGATGGATGGGGATAAAAAACAAGGGCCATCATTGATGGCCCTTGTGCATATTCGAATGGGGCATAGCCTCAGGATGTGCCCGTTAGCAGCGGTTGCTGGCGCGGGCGACCCGTCCTTCGGCCAGCAGTTGATAACTGCCAGTCGCTGCAGGAATAAAGGCAGATTGCCCCTTTTCCAGACGCAGTGACTGTTCGCCTTGCTTGAGGGTCACTGTTTCATCGATGGCAAACAGGATCTCGGCGCTGGCAGTGGTGAGCTGGTGCTCGCCAGCCGGGTAGACGCTGAAGGTGAAGTCCGGCACAGGCACATCGAAGTGCTGCACCGCACCCTCGCAGCGGGGGGCCAGCAGGATCTGGTCATCTGGCTTGGGCTGGCAGCGGGTGCAATCCAGCAGCTCTGCCACATCGATGTATTTTGGGGTGAGACCGGCGCGCAGCACGTTGTCGGAGTTGGCCATGATCTCAAGACCTGTGCCGCGGACATAGGCGTGCGGGGTGCAGGCATCGAGGAACATCGCCTGACCCGGCTTGAGGGTCACGACATTGAGCAAGAGCGGCGAGAAGAGGCCCACATCCCCCGGATATTGGGCGGCCAGACTGGTGATGAGGGCAAAGGTCTCTTCATCCTGATGGTCGGTGGCATAGGCCTGCAAGGCCGCCAGCGCGGCTTCCTTGCGTGCCCCAGTCAGGATCAGCAACTGGTGGAAGAAGTGCTGCAAACCACTTTCATTCTGGCTGGCGGCAAAGGCTGCGGTCAGATCGGCGATGGCCGCCAGATTGACCCGCTCGAACAGTGCCAGAATGGCGGGAATGGCGCGAAAGCCGTTCATCGCCTGATAGGGGGTGAGGGCAAAGACCAGCTCCGGCTTATGGTTCGGGTCCTTGTAGTTGCGATTGCTCGCCTTGATATCGATGCCTGCGGCCTCCTCTTTGGCAAAGCCCGCTTCGGCCTGAGCCTTGCTCGGGTGCACCTGAATGGAGAGAGCCTTCTCGGCACACAACACCTTGAACAGGAACGGCAGGCTGCCAAAACGGGCGAAGGTGGCCTCACCCAGCGCGGCGGCCGGAGCCCTGTCGATCACCGAAGAGAGCTTTTGCACACTGCCCGCCAGCGTCACCTCGGAGCAGCCGTTGGGATGGGCGCCCATCCACAGCTCGGCCTGGGGTTTGCCTTGCGGGTTGGGGATGCCAAACAGGGTGGTGAGGGAGTCATGACTGCCCCAGTCATAGCCTTGAATCGGGTTTTGCATCAACAGAAAGGAGGGCAGATCGCTACTGCTCATAAGGGACGCCTCGTCTAGTTTGAAGAAAATCGGGTGCAGAAAAGGGTGGCATTACTGCTGTGGACCGGACTATAACATGGGCGGTCGTGCGCGCCGCAACCGCTTGCCTCTCTCTTGATCAGGATCACCATGTCTCTCATCTTCAGCCAACTGCTCGACGGAGCCCTGAGCGAACAGGTTCCATTTGACCAAATCTGGTTTGCCAGTGAACAGGGGGTGCCACCCAGTTTCAGCTATCAGGTCAACTTTCCACGCCTCGAGCTGGTCTTTAGCGGCGAGTATCTCAACCAAATTTGGGACAGGGAGGAGGGGGTCAGAGAGATCAGTGTATTGCCGGGACAGGCGCTCTATATCCCTCCCAACGGCTGGAACAAGCCGCTCTGGACCACCGACTGCTCGGTGCTGAGCCTGCTGTTTGGCAAACGCCAGCTGGGGTTCAGCCTGGTGAGCAAGCGCCGTGAAGATCCGGACTTTTTCGATGTGCAAAAGCACAGCATCATGGCGCGGGCGGGCCATGTGATCGAACACATTTTGGCGGCGCTGAACGTACTGACCGAGGATCCCGGTCGCTCCCCCACCGATGATCACCTGCTGCAGGCTCTGCTGGCGAGTGCCCGTCAGCTGTTGCTGGAGTCCGCCACGGATCGGCCACGGGGGGCAGAGCTCTTTCACGGGATCTGCATCTATATCCAGGAGAACTTTCACCGTCCCATCACCCGTGACTCCATTGCCCACCGCTTCAACGTTTCAGCCAGTCATCTCTCCCACCTGTTCCGCGAGCAGGGTCATATGCGCCTTGCCGATTACATCAGCTGGGTGCGGATCGATCGGGCCAAATTCATGCTGAAAAAGTACCGCTTTCGTCTTGAAGAGGTGGCCAGTCGCTGCGGTTACAGTGACGTGAACTACTTCTGCCGGGTGTTCAAACAGAAGACCGGCTTGACCCCTTCCCAGTACCGTTCCCTGAGTCAGCCGCAGGCTGCGGCCAGCGAGCTGGAGGGATAACGGGGCTGGGTCGGCAAGGCGTGGTGACGGCGCACTGGCGGGTGGCTACCTCTTTGGTCTGACATGCTTTCTTGTCGTTTTATTATGAAAATGAATGGGCTAAGATGGCCGCGCGCAACAAACAAGTTGATAACAAACGGAAGTTAGGAGATGCCGATGGAAAGCAAAGTAGTAATCCCGACCCAAGGTCAGAAAATCACAGTCGATGCCAACGGCAAGCTGCAGGTTCCCAACCATCCGATCATTCCGTTTATTGAAGGGGATGGCATCGGTGTTGACGTAACCCCGGCCATGTTGAATGTGGTGAATGCTGCGGTCGAGAAAGCCTACAAGGGCGAGCGCAAGATCGCCTGGATGGAGATCTATACCGGCGAGAAGTCGACTCATGTCTATGGCGAAGGTGCCTGGCTGCCGGCCGAAACCCTGGATTTCATTCGTGAATATTGTGTGGCCATCAAGGGCCCGCTGACTACTCCGGTCGGTGGCGGTATTCGCTCCCTCAACGTAGCCCTGCGTCAGGAGCTGGATCTCTACATCTGCCTGCGTCCGGTGCGTTACTACGACGGCACCCCGAGCCCGGTGAAACGTCCTGATCTGACCGACATGGTGATCTTCCGCGAAAACGCCGAAGACATCTACGCCGGCATCGAGTGGAAGGCCGACAGTGCCGAAGCGAACAAGGTGATCGCCTTCCTGCAAAACGAGATGGGCGTGAAGAAAATTCGCTTCCCCGAGTCCTGCGGGATCGGCATCAAGCCGATGTCCAAGGCCGGTACCGAGCGTCTGGTGCGTGCCGCCATCGAGTATGCCATCGACAATGATCGTGACTCCGTGACTCTGGTGCACAAGGGCAACATCATGAAGTTCACCGAAGGTGCCTTCAAGGATTGGGGTTATGCTCTGGCCCAGAGCGAGTACGGTGCCCAGCTGATCGATGGCGGCCCCTGGTGCTCCTTCAAGAACCCGAAAACCGGCAAGACCATCGTCATCAAGGATGTCATCGCCGATGCCTTCCTGCAGCAGATCCTGCTGCGTCCGGCCGAGTATGACGTCATCGCCTGTATGAACCTCAACGGCGACTACATCTCCGACGCGCTGGCCGCTCAGGTAGGCGGTATCGGTATCGCGCCGGGTGCCAACATCGGTGACGGCGTGGCCCTGTTCGAAGCGACCCACGGTACTGCACCGAAGTATGCCGGTCAGGACAAGGTCAACCCGGGCTCCCTGATCCTCTCCGCCGAGATGATGCTGCGCCACATGGGTTGGGTTGAAGCGGCCGATCTCATCATCAAGGGGATGGAAGCGGCGATCCGCAACAAGACCGTCACCTATGACTTCGAGCGTCTGATGGAAGGGGCCACCCTGCGCTCCTGCTCCCAGTTTGCTCAGGACATGATCGACCAGATGTAATCTGCTGCTTGCCAGAAATGTAAAACCGGCGCCATGTGCGCCGGTTTTTTTATCGCGAAAGAGTGTAGGGGCTTATTGCGCCTGCTCTACGTGTTGCTGATAGCGTTGCTGCCATTTGCTGGTTTCTGCTTCATCACCCTGGGCCTTCCAGAAGGCGCAGATGGTGTTGGCAAGTTCCGAAGCCATCGCGTGATCTCCGTCACGTCGGCTCATCAGATAATCTCCCAGCCAGCTTTGATATTGTTTCATTACCCGATCTCCTTATCTCATGTGCCCTTGAGGGTGCCCACCTTGACGGAAGCCTGTCGGCTCATCCTGGGGGGAGCATCATCAGGCATGATGGTGCAAAGTCACGACCCGGGCAGAGAGCCCGATGGGCAATCTGGCGGCGAACGTGACGCGAGATGTCAAAAAATGAGCGCCATTTTAGCACAAACTGACCAACTTGGGGAAATTGTCGCCATGGATTGCGACAGAACTGCCCCATCCCCTTGTTCCCAAAACAGAAAACCCGCCGTGATGGCGGGTTGATTTGCAGATAAATGTGGCGAAAAAGCCTAGATCTTGGCGCTGGCCAGGTACTTTGCCATCTCTTCGGCGGGCACCATGCCACCACCGGTGGCCCACACCAGATGGGTGGTCTGCGCCATGGTGGCGGCATCGAAACTGCGCCCGGTTAGCCACTCGGGATTGGCTGCCACCCGCCACGGGCCAGCCATACCAGCCAGAGCGGAGGGTTCGAGTGTGATCTGCTCATCGCGCGCCAGCAGTCCCAGCAGGTCATACATCTCCTGATCGCTCAGGGTGTAGAAGCCATCGAGCAGCCGCTCCATGGCGCGGCCGACGAAGCCGGAGGCGCGACCTACCGCGAGGCCGTCGGCTGCAGTGAGGTTGTCTATGCCCAGATCCTGCACCGCAATGGCATCGTGCAATCCGGTGTGGACCCCCAGCAACATGCAGGGGGAGTGAGTGGGCTCGGCGAAGAAGCAGTGAACGTTATCCCCGAACGCGAGCTTGAGACCAAAGGCCACCCCGCCCGGGCCGCCACCCACGCCGCAAGGGAGGTAGACGAACAGCGGGTGGTCGGCATCCACCTTGATACCCATCTGGTCGAACTGCGCTTTCACCCGCTCGCCCGCCACCGAATAGCCGAGGAACAGGGTGCGGGAGTTCTCGTCGTCGATAAAGAAGCAGTTGGGATCGCGATCGGCCTCTTTGCGCCCCTGTTCCACCGCCACCCCGTAATCTTCGGCATATTCGACCACGATGACGCCGTGTTCACGCAGCTTGCGCTTCTTCCACTCCCGCGCATCGGCTGACATGTGGACGGTGACGGTAAAGCCGAGCTTGGCGCTCATGATGCCGATGGACATGCCAAGGTTGCCGGTAGAGCCTACCGCGATGCTGTACTGGCTGAAGAACTGGCGAAACTCATCGCTGAACAGTTTGCGGTAGTCATCCTCTTCCCGCAGCAGACCAGCCTTGATCGCCAACTGTTCGGCGTGAGTCAGCACCTCGTAGATACCGCCTCGCGCCTTGATGGAGCCTGAGATGGGCAGGTGACTGTCTTTTTTCAGCAGCAGTCGACCGGTGACCTCAACCCCGTAGCGCTGGTTGAGCGTAGCCTGCATCGCCGGAATAGCGGCGATGTCGGACTCCAGAATACCTTTGCTGACGCGGGTCTCGGGGAAGGCTTCGCACATGTAGGGGGCGAAGCGGGCCAGCCGAGCGGAGGCGTCCGCCACATTGTTGTTATCGAGCCCCACATAGGGCAGACCGGCAGCCAGAGTGGTGGTATTGGGGTTGAACCAGGTGACTGGTTCAAGCGCGATCAGGAATTGCACCAGTGGAAATTGCGCTGTGAGCTGTTGTACGTCGATGTTTTTCATAGTGTTCTCGGTCTTGTTACACGATAAAGGAGAGCAGGAAGGTACCGGCCAGCGCCATCAGGGAGGCGACAAAGGTGGCGGTGGTGTAGTACTTGAGCGTTTCGTTCAGGGTGGCGCCGCAATACTGCTTGACCAGCCAGAACAGAGAGTCAGTCACCATGGTGCAGCCAATGGCGCCGGAGCCGATGGCCAGGGTCATGATCTCTGGGCTGATGTTCGGGTAGTGCACCATGATGGGGGAGACGATGGCGGTGGCGCCCATCATGGCTACGGTGGCGGAGCCCACGGCGGCGTGCAGCACGATAGCCACCAGCCAGGCGAGCAGAATGGGGTGCATATCCAGCTGTGAGAGGATAGTGGCCAGACTATCGCCCAGCCCACTCGCCTTGAGTACGCCGTTGAAGGCGCCGCCCGCTCCGATAATGAGCAGGATATTGGCGATGGAGGAGAAGCACTCCTCGGTCTTGTTGAGCAGCCCTTCCATCTTCATCTGCTGGCGGATCCCCAGCACGTAGTAGGCGGTGAAGGCAGCGATAAACATGGCGGTGATGGGGTTGCCGATAAACTCCAGCACGACATAGAGGTGGCTGGCGTGATCCATATTGAGCTCGGCGACCGTCTTGGCCAGCATCAGCAGGATGGGCAGCAGCACGGTAAAGAGCGAGGCGCTCAAGGTCGGGAGAGTGGCTTCATCGCGGGCTTTGATATCGGCAAAGGCGGCTGGCACTTCCTTAAACGGTACCCGCTTGCCCAGCAGTTTGAGGAACAGGGGGCCGCCGATAAGCGAGGCAAAGAGGCCGACCGCCAGACCATAGACGATGACGGAGCCGACGTCAGCCCCCAGCTGATTGGTGACATAGAGGGCTGCCGGGTGGGGCGGCACTATGCAATGCACAGCCATCAGGGCGGTGCAGAGCGGAATGGCCAGAGTCAGCAGCGAGGTGTTGGTCTTGCGGGCGATGGAGAAGGCGAGCGGGATCAGCAGCACTACCCCGACTTCGACAAACAGGGTGATGCCGCACACCAGACCCACCAGTACCATGATGACATCCGGCGAGAGCCAGCGGCATCTCTGCAGGGCGAGACCGATGCGCTCTGCTGCCCCTGACACCTCCATCATCTTGCCGAGTATGGTGCCAAGACCGATGACGGCGGCGAGAAAGCCTAGCGTGCCGCCAATGCCCTCTTCCATGGCGCTGACCATCTTGAGGGGCTCCATCCCCATCAGGGTGCCCACATAGAAGCTGGCCAACAGCAGGGCAAGAAAGGGGTGAATCTTGCCCTTCACTATGGTGACCACGATAAGAACGATGCTACTTAGCAAGGTAGCGATGACCCATACCTCTGAACTCATACTGCGCCTCGACATCTGTTGTGTGTGATTGTTTATGCGCTTATTGAATGAAAATGAGGCGGGGCTGACAAATGATGAAATCGACCACTTGGATGAGATGAGGTGATGCAAAGGCGCTACATTGGTCACAATTTATCGAAATCACACTCTTTGGGTCATTTGGTTTCATCCTGCAGGTGGCCTGTGGGTGTATCATCGGCGGCCATTGCGAAGAGGGGAATGAATGTATAACGGGGATAATTACATATCGCGCAACAAGCTGCTGAGCGGCTACCAGTTGGCCAAGCTGCATACCTTCGAGGCGGCCGCCCGCCACGGATCCTTTGCCATGGCAGCTGATGAATTGTCGCTGAGTCCCAGTGCCGTGAGTCACCGGATCAGCGCACTGGAAGAGGAGCTGGGGTTCAAGCTCTTTGAGCGTTTTCACCGCAAGGTGGTACTGACGACGGATGGGCAGCGGGTGTTCTGGGCGCTCAAATCCTCGCTGGAGTTCATCAATCAGGAGATCCTGGAGATCAAGAATCAGGAGCTCTCCGGTACCCTGACCATCTATTCGCGTCCCTCCATCGCCCAGTGCTGGCTGGTGCCCAGGTTGGCGGATTTCTCCCGCCTGCATCCGCAGATCGAGCTCAATATCATCACCGGTAACGAGAACATCAACCTGCATGGTTATGGCATCGATTTGACCCTCTATTTCGATGAGAAGAGCCCGGAGCGGCTTGCCATCCACCCGCTGATGGATGAGTTCATGCTGCCGGTCTGCAGCCCGGAATATGCCGAGCAGCACGGGCTTGTCGGTAATCCCGCCAACTTGTCTTTGTGCCGTCTGCTTCATGATCGGCAGGCATGGGGATTTGACTCGGATACCGACGAATGGAGCAGCTGGGCTCGCCATGCCGGGGTTAGCCTCGAGGCATGCCAGCTGAGCATGGGTTTTGATCGCTCGGATCTCGCCATCATCGCCGCCATGAATCACGCCGGGATCGCCATGGGGCGCAAGAATCTGGTGAGCAAGCGGTTGGCACGCAACGAACTGGTGGCTCCTTTCCCCGGCTTGGAGGTCAAGTGCGAGCAGCGTTATTACATGGCGACCCTGCCCAATCGGGCGTGTCCCAAGATCCAGGCCTTTATCGACTGGGCGCAGGAAATGGCTGCCGAGATGGAATGAACAGAGGCCGGTGCGCAAGAGCAACATGAAGATGGTAAAGAGCGAGTGAACGAAGGTAGCGGTTTAACGTAGCGGGAAAATTGGGGGAGAGGGGTTGGCTGATGGTGGTTGGTCGCGAGTGGCCTTGCTGCCAACACCGGGTGGCTGGCAGCAAGGCAACGGTCGGGATCAGGTGGTCTTTTCCAGATGGTTCTGATAAATCTGCTGCCACTTGTCCAGTTCGTTTTCATCACCCTGCTGCTGCCAGAACTCGCAGATGGAACTCGCCATCTCGCATGCCATGGCGTGGTCACCGTCACGGCGACTCATCAGGTATTGCCCCAGCCAGCTTTGATACTGTTTCATTGCACGATCTCCTTATCTATTTAACCCTTGATACTGCAGCGGTGGGCCACCCGTCCGGCAGTGTTGCGCCACACTCCACTTTCGCCGCGCGCTGCTTGTTATCGCCTCGCTTGTTGTCAATCAGGACAGAGAGCGTATGAGAAAAAGGCGAAAGTGTTAAAAATTGGCCACCACCTTATCACAAAATGGTGTGATATGCAGGCTTTGGGGCCAATTGAGTTATAAGCGCCGGTTGTGTGTCCCGACATAGCGACAGGGATTGACGGAGAGTATCGGCACGCAACTTGTGCCGCAAGCAGGCGTTTGAGCGGCTACTGGGTCACCCGACGTGCCTGCCAGTAGCGACTGTTCCAGTAGACGTTGTCGAGGCGGGAGCGGATCACTCCCTTGCTGGTGGAGGCGTGAATAAACTCGCCGGCACCTGTGTAGACCCCCACATGGTACTGTTGCCAGCCGGTTTTGAAGAAGACCAGATCCCCGTGTTGCAGCCGGTAGCGATCCACCGGTTTGCCAATGCTGGCCTGAGATTCGGTGGTTCTTGGCAGGTTGAAGCCCAGCACCTGACTGTAGGCGAGCTGGGTGAAGGCGGAGCAGTCTAGCCCGGCGCGGCTGGCGCCGCCCATGCGGTAGGGAACACCGCGCCACTGTTGGTAGAAGCCATCAAAGGCACTGCTCTGCCGGGGGGGCGGAGGCGGCTCCGGCGTGCTGGAACAGGCGGCCAGCAGCAGAGTCAGCAGGGATAGCAGCAGCTTGCGATACATCGGGCTCTCTCCACGGACGGGTCTAGCAAACGATACATTTATCGAACGCCATATCCTGCCAAATCGTTCTGGGGGCAGGAGGGCACGCGACAACTTTTCCATCATAAACAGGGATCTGGCTCCAGACCTAGTCTCCGAGAGGAAAAATGTGGCGGTGAACTGAAAAACGCCAACCCGCGGGAGGGCTGGCGTTTGTTGTCACTCGTTGTGGCTGATCAGCGGTTTAAGCAGCTCGGCCAGTTTGTAGAAGGTCTGTACCCGGGTGGTGCTGGGGCGCCAGACCAGCCCAATCTCGCGATAGGAGGTCTCTCCCGGCAGCGGGATGGCCACCAGATCGGAGTTGGCAAGAATGCCGGCATCGATGGCCATCTGCGGCAGGAAGGTGGTGCCGAGACCCGCTTCCACCATCTGTACCAGGGTGTGCAGGCTGGTGGCGGCGAACGGGTTGATCTTGCTCTTGTCCCGCAGGCGACAGGCGCTCACTGCGTGCTCGGTGAGGCAGTGCTCCCGCTCCAGCAGGAAGATGCTCTGGTTGGGCAGCTCCTTGTAGTCGAACGGGGTATGCAGACCGGCCGCCATGCTGGCGGGCATCACCATGTGGAACGGATCTTGGCCGACGGTCTTGCAGTGAAATCCCCCGATCTCGATGGGCAGGGCAAGGATCAGCAAGTCGAGCTGACCCTGTTCCAGCTGCTTGAGCAGATTGCTGGTGGTGTCTTCACGCAGCAACAATTCGAGGTCAGGATAGGTTTTGCTGCACTCTTTCAGCAGCTTGCTGAGCAGGAAGGGGGCGATGGTGGGAATGCAGCCAAGACGTACCGTCCCCTGCATCACGCCACCCTGATGTTGCCCGAGCTCCATGAGATCCCGCGCATCGGAGAGCAAATTGCGAGCGCGCTCGACGATTTCCATGCCGACCGGGGTCATAATGAAGCTCTTGTGGTCCCGCTCCACCAGTTGCAGGTTCATCATGTCCTCCAGCGTCTGGATCCCGGTACTCAGGGTCGACTGGCTGACATGACAGGCCTTGGCGGCGCGGTTGAAGTTCTTGTGCTCATCGAGAGCGACCAGATATTGCAGCTGTTTGAGGCTGGGCCAACGTTGCATAGAAAAACCCGATTAATGCTATCTATTTAATTTGATTTAACTAATCTACCACCGGGTCTATAGTTTGTCGCTTGAATTAGATGGACTTGGCTCTAGGTAGCCCAATCCTCACCGGATTGTTCACTTCACATAAAGAGGAATTGAATATGGTATTGGTAGGCCGTCCCGCACCCGATTTTACCGCCGCAGCTGTTCTGGGTAATGGCGAGATCGTTGATTCATTCAACCTGTCATCCCACATCAAAGGCAAAGCTGCCGTTGTCTTCTTTTATCCGCTCGATTTCACCTTCGTCTGCCCGTCCGAGCTGATTGCCTTCGATCACCGTTATGAAGAGTTCCAGAAGCGTGGCGTGGAAGTGATTGGTGTTTCCATCGATTCCCAGTTCTCCCACAACGCATGGCGCAACACCAAAGTGGAAGATGGCGGTATCGGTCAGGTCAAGTACCCGCTGATCGCCGACGTGAAACACGAAATCTGCAAAGCCTATGACGTTGAGCATCCGGAAGCCGGCGTGGCGTTCCGTGGCTCCTTCCTGATCGACAAGAACGGTGTCGTTCGTCACCAGGTTGTCAACGATCTGCCGCTGGGCCGCAACATCGACGAGATGCTGCGCATGGTCGATGCCCTGCAATTCCACGAAGAGCACGGCGAAGTGTGCCCGGCTCAGTGGGAAAAAGGCAAAAAAGGTATGCAAGCCTCTCCGGACGGCGTTGCCAAGTACCTGTCCGAGAATGCTGACTCCCTGTAATCGGGTCGCACTCTCCTTGAAGAACCGGCGTCTTGGCGCCGGTTTTTTTATACCTGAGATTTATCCATCCCCTGACATAGCCACACTCTTCTCGTTCCATCGTTCCATCGTTCCATCGTTCCATCGTTCCATCGTTCCATCGTTCCATCGCTATTCCAAGCAGCCGTTTGCTGGCGTACTCGTCGTTTCGAAATGAGGTGCTGATCCGAATGGCTGGGTGGGGGGATATGCCGACAGACAATTGCCATAAAAAAAGCGCGCCACAGGCGCGCTTAGTTCACAAGCGAAGAAGTTATTCCTCAAAGATCCCGAAGTGATCCTTGGCGAAATTGACCCGCTGCTCCACATTCATCTTCACCTGGCCCAGCTTCTCGATAGTCTTGAGATTGGGCACCAGGCCGCGACCGTTGGCGATCTGGATGGCAAGACCGGGACGGGCGTTGAGCTCCAGCAGCATGGGGCCGCGGAACTTGTCCAGCACCATGTCGGTACCAATGTAACCCAGACCCGACATCTCATAGCAGGAGGCGGCGAGGGTGAGCAGGGTATCCCAGTGGGGCACCTTGAGCTCATAGAGGTCGAGGCCGGTATCCGGATGGTGGCGCAGCGGATTGCCAAACTGCACTGCCCGCAGGGCACGACCGGTACGCAGGCACAGACCCACCCCCACAGCGCCCTGGTGCAGATTCGCCTTGCCGTCGGAGGCGGCGGTGGAGAGGCGCATCATCGCCATCACCGGGAACCCCTTGAAGATGATGACCCGGGCATCGGGTACCCCTTCAAAGGAGTAGCCGTCGAACACATCATCAAAGTTGATGAGGCCTTCGACCAGAGCCACGTCGGGCTTGCCGCCGAGGGAATAGAGCCCCGCCAGAATGTTGGAGACATGGCGCTCCAGATCCTGACCGGTAGAGGCGCTGCCGTTGGGCTTGTAGAAGAGGCCATCTTCCTGACGCAGGATCACCAGGATACCCTTGCCGCCCGAGCCACGAGCCGGCTTGATGCAGAAGCCCGGCCAATCTTTTACCAGCTCGGTGATGCGACCCACATCGTGCTGGGCACGGATGGTACCGATCAGCTCAGGCACGGTGACCCCTGCATCCAGCGCAATTTGCTTGGTCTGCAGCTTGTCATCCACCAGCGGATAGAGGCTGCGCGGATTGTAGCGGCTGATGTAGGAGTGGTTGCGCTTGTTCATGCCGAGGATGCCTGATTGGGACAGGCTCCACGGGGTGGTGTATTTTTCCCAGAACCACATCGGTTACTTGTCCTTACCCGGGGTGACGCCAGATTTCATCTCGTCCACCAGCGGCTTGAAGCGCTTCAGTTCGCTCAGCTTGTAGCCGGTGTAGTTACCCATCAACAGCACGGTCGCCATCAGCACCAGCTGCAGGCCGAGGAAGTTGAAGGTGAGGTGACGAATAAGCTCGTTATCCATGGCTAGATAGGCGATGACGGCAACCAGCAGAGAGCCGCCGCCCTGGCGGAACACCTCTTTCGGGCCCTCTTCTTCCCACAGGATGGACATCCGTTCGATGGTCCAGGAGAGAATGATCATCGGGAAGAAGGTGATCTTCATACCGTCGGTCAGCCCCAGCTTGAAGGCGAACGCGGAGAAGATACCGATCATCGAGATAACCATGATGATGATGGCCGATATTCGGGCGACCAGCAGCAGGTTAAGCCGAGACAGATAGGAGCGAATGATGAGACCGGTGCCGACGATCAGCAGGAAGCCGATGAGACCGGTGACCAGCGAGGTCTGGATAAAGGCGACCGCGATCAGCACCGGCATAAAGGTACCTGAGGTCTTGATCCCCACCAGCACCCGAAGGAACACCACCATCAGCACGCCGATCGGGATCAGCAGCAAGCCCTTGAACAGGGTCTGCTCTTCCAGCGGCAGGCTGTGGATGGAGAAGTTCATCATCTCTGATTTTTCGAACTTCTGGGCCAGAGCAACGCTGACCGGCTGCTCCTGCTCGATCATCGAGAAGCTGACACGGGAGTTGTGACCACCGGTCACGTCCAGCAGAGCGCCGGAGTTGTATTCCCACAGCAGCAGGTTGGCCGGACGGCCCTGTTCACCGGTTTGCGGGTTGAACAGCTTGTAGTCGGTCGGGCTGTTGAATACCTGCAGGTAATCCACCAGCTCCTGACGACGGCGGCCATCTTCCAGATTCAGGGCATGCACCACGCGGGTGGGGACGTCAGCATTGTTGAGCAGCTCGGCAATCAGGTTGGCGCGGCTCTTGTGCTTTTTCAGCAGCTCGGCGTTCTGCTCCTGCTTCTCGATCTCCTTGATGATCTCGCGAGTCAGGGTGTAGCCGTCGGCAGAGCGCTCCTGGGCCCGCTCGAGGATCTGCTTCATCGCGGTGGCATAAGGCTCACTCTCGATCTGCTTCTCGATGGCAGGCGGCTGCGGATTGGCGGCCGGTTTGGCATGGGCATCCGCCATCATGTCGACGCGGTAGTAGAGCTCCTGACGGCCAGAGGCGGTGCGGATGGACCACTCGGCGCGGGCATCGCCATCTTTCTCGACGAAGGAGAGGCCGTAGCCGGGGCTGGCGGCGTTCTCGTTCATCAGGGTGAAACCGGGCTGGGTGCCCGGAATGGCCAGAGAGGCGATCACCGGCTCACCGGTCGCCTCAAACTCCAGCTTGGCTTCGATGGACCAGATCTGGCGCTTTTCACCAGGCGTCAGCGGCACATCCAACGCGATATGGTGATAGATCGTCATCCCCAGGCCGACAATGTACAGCAGGGCTACCAGCAAATAGAACGGCTTACGGGAAACCATGGATTATTTCACATCCTTGAGCTTGGGTTTGGGTTGGATATATTCGCGGGCCACATCAACCACGGCGATGTCTTTCAAAAATTCGCGACCCAGCAGCACAGGGAAGGTCATGTCGCTACGGTCTTTCAGGGTAAATTCGGCTTTCTCGGTCATGTCGCCAATGCGCACGGCCAGACGCACTACCGGACGGCGGTCCAGATCGTCGGCAGAGGCCTGACGCACCCGTACATGACGTACCAGCGGCGCTTCGATCTGGATCTTGTCGTCCACTTCCTGATGGCTCAGGAAGAAGCGCACCCAGTTTTTGCCGTTGCGCTCGAAAATGGTGATCTCCTGCGCACTGATGGAGGAGGTGGTCGCACCGGTATCGACCCGCGCCTGGAAGGCGTCGTTGGCCGCATCAACCCAGATCCACTCGGCTTCACCGACCATCAGCTTGCCATCGATGGTGTGACCCTGATTGGGGGCCGGGCACTTCTCGGTGGGGATGGCCATCGGCTTGGGCGGCTCGGAGGGGAGGGTGGCGAGCTTGTGGTCTACTTGCTTGACGGACTCTTTCATATTGGTGACATCTGTGTTGAGCTGAACCAGCAGGTGCTGTTGCTGCACATACTGCTTCTGTTGCTGTTCCATGGATGTTTGCAGGCGCTGCTCGCTCTGGCTCAGCTCGCTACGAAGCTCGGCCAGCGTCAGAGCAGGGACCTGAGGCGCTTTTTCCATATTGACACACCCGCCGAGACTAAGCAGGGAGAGCAGGGTCATTCCTTTTAATTTGCTTTTCATGTCATTCATTTAACTGTGCTTCCTGGAATTGGGTCAGTGTAACTTCCACAAGCGCCACCGGCTAGTCTTTGGCCTTGCGGGCAATCAGTACGGCACGTTTCGGCGCCGGGTGTCCTTCTACCGTGAGTGCCGGATTGTCTGGATCCAGATAGTCACTCAGGGATTCATTAATCATCCAGTCGGTACGACGCTGTTCGTCGGTGCTGGTCATATTCTCGTCTACTATCCGCACGTCGGTGAAGCCGCAGCGCTCGACCCACAGCTTGAGGGCGCGGCTTGAGGGAATAAACCAGACGTTGCGCATCTTGCCGTAACGGTCGGTGGGCATCAGCACGTCGTTGACCCCGCCATCAATCACCAGCGTCTCCAGCACCAGCTCGCCATCATCTTTCAATTGATTGCGCAGCTGCTCGATGTGCTCGATGGGGGATTTGCGGTGATAGAGCACCCCCATGGAGAAGACGGTGTCAAAAGCACGCAGCTCCGGCAGCTCCTGAATGCCGAGCGGCAACAGGTGGGCGCGCTGATCATTGCCCGCGAAGTGGCGAATGGCCTCGAACTGGCAGAGAAACAGCGGACTCGGATCGATGCCGACCGCCAGCTTGGCCCCTTCACCCACCATACGCCAGAGGTGGTAGCCGCTGCCGCAACCCACATCCAGCACGTAACGCCCTTCGAGCGGGCTGATATGGGGCAGCACCCGATCCCACTTCCAGTCAGAGCGCCACTCGGTGTCGATATGGATGCCGTGCACGGTGAACGGCCCCTTGCGCCAGGGCATAAAGTGGCGCAGCAGGCTCTCGACCTTCTTGCGTTCACCTTCGCCAAGGCTCTCGGCCGAGCCAATCTCGACCCGGCTTTTCAGCTCGATGTTGCCGGGAGCCACCTGCGGCAGCTTGTTGAGGGCGCGATTCCAGCGCGGCAGGTCGCCATGCTGGTTGTCATGTTGCCAGGCGTGCAGCTGGGCGGGCAGGGTATGCAGCCAGTGGCTCAGCCGGTTTTTGGCAATCAGTTGATAGAAATTGGCAAAGTCGATCATGGCTGGGCGTCGCTGGATTTGATGGCAATCATGGAGCCGAAGTTGAAACACTGGAACCAGAGATCCTGATGGACGAAACCGGCATCCCGCAGACGGGCCTGATGCACCGGCAGGCTGTCGGTGCGCATCACGTTCTCAAGGGCAGTGCGTTTCTGACTGATCTCCAGCTCGCTGTAGCCATTGGCCCGCTTGAAGTCGAGATGCAGATCGATGAGCAGCTCGTTGACCGGTTCATCTTCGAAGCGGAACTTTTCGCTCAAGATCAGGATCCCGCCCGGGCGCAGCCCATCGTGAATGCGCTGGATCAGGGTGGCCCGTTTCTCTGGTTCGACAAATTGCAGGGTGAAGTTGAGCACCACCACGGAGGCGTTCTCGATCTCGATGTCGCAGATATCCGCCTCCACCAGCTCCACCGGCACCTCGGATTTGAAACCGGAGAGGTGGGCGCGGGCGCGCTCGATCATCGGATGGGAGAGATCCACCGCGGTGATGCGGCAGCCGGGCTGGCTGACATGGCGACGCATCGCCTGGGTCGCGGCGCCCAGTGAGCAGCCGAGATCATAGAGTCGGCTCTCGGGTTGGGCGTAGCGGGCGGCCATCATGCCGATGGCAGAGATGATGTTGCTGTAACCCGGCACCGAGCGCTGGATCATATCGGGAAACACGTCGACGACCTGTTCGTCAAAACAGAAGTCACCCAATCGGGCGATCGGGGCGGCAAAAATTTGATCTTTGGTATGCATGCTGGCGCAACCTGACAGTCGGGACATCACCCGGCTGTATTGTTCAATTGAGTCGTTGGGTGACACCCATCAGAGTAGATTTATCACCTGTTTACGAACGGGGTGGCTGGTCATGAAATCCTTTGGACCTGTCCTGTTCGTACGGGCCATGTTCCGAACCCTTACTTGGGGCGGTAGTGTAGAGGATTGATGGCCGTTTGTCTTGACGCCAGGGCTTGCCACGCCACAAAAAAGTACTTTTTTTACAGCGAAACGATGGCCGCAGAATGGGTTGGCTAAAAGCGCAGCACTCCCTGCCGTGCGCGATCGTTTTCCCCCGGCCAGGGGGCCATCTCCTGCTCCAGCAAGCGGGTGATCTGGCGGGCCAGCTCAGGTGCCTGGGCGTTGTCGGCAGTATGTATATAGAGGTAGAGATCCTTGTCCTCGGAAAGCCACTGGCGCCAGTGGGGGAGCCAGCTGGGCAGGAAGGGGTGATTGGCCGCCGGATCCGGCAGGCCGATAAAGCGGACCATGGGGGCGTTGGCGGTGGCCAGCAGATGCACCGGCAGGCGTGGCTTCTTGCCCTGGGCATCGACAAGGGCTGGCGTGGTTGCTGGCACCGAGAAGAGTGGCCGGCTGTCGAGCATCACCCGGTTCACTCCCTGTTCCATCAGCAGCCGGTTCAATGCCCGCTCGGCCTCCCCCTTGGCGAAGAACTCAGGGTGACGCACTTCAATGGCGTAGCGAAACTCCCGCGGCAGCCGATCGATGAAGGCCGCCAGTCTGGCCAGCCCCTGTGGCCCGAAACGGGCGGGCAACTGCAGAGTGAGCAGCCCCAGCTTGTCGTGCAGCGGGGCGAGCAGGCGAATAAAGTCGGCGACTTGTTTGTCTGCGCTCACCAGATCGCTTTGGTGGCTGATGGTTTGCGGAAATTTGAAGTTGAAACGAAAGTGATCGGGCACCGCATCGGCCCAGCGCTTTACCGTGTCCGGTGTCGGCAGGGCGTAGAAGGTGGTGTTACCCTCCACCGAGTTGAAGACGGTCGCGTAGTGGGCGAGGTGTTCGGCAGGCTTGGCGCCAAGGCCCAGCAACTGGCCGGGCCAGCTGGGGTGGGACCACTGCGGCAGGCCCAAATAGAGGCTCATGATGGCTATTCTCTTCGCTCTTGGTGCATTCGTGCCGATTTTTTGCCCGCTTTTTGCCATCGAGTGCAAAAAACTGGCGAAAGGAGGCTGCTGGCCATTTTACCCAAAAGGGGGTTTTCCTCTATAATGCCAGCCCTTTTGTTTTTCAATTTCTTGTGACCCATGCCTATCTACGAATATCGTTGCGACGTCTGTGGCCATGAATTGGCAAAACTGCAAAAGCTTTCCGATGCCCCCCTGACCGACTGTCCGGCCTGTAGCAAGCCGAATCTGGTCAAGCTGATATCGGCGGCAGGCTTCCGGCTCAAGGGAACCGGATGGTACGAGACTGATTTCAAACCGGGTAAGAAAAAGAATCTGGCCAGCTGTGAGACAGACGGTGCTTGCCAGTCGTGCCCGGCGGCCCAAGGTTAACCGTCTCTCTACAATTTCGAAGGAAGAAGTCCATGCGCTCTATCTATTGCGGACAGGTCAATGAGGCCCATGCAGGGCAGACCATTACATTGTGCGGTTGGGTTCATCGTCGTCGTGATCTCGGCGGTCTGATCTTTATCGATATGCGCGACCGGGAAGGGATCGTTCAGGTGTTCTTCGATCCGGACAAGCCGGACGCGTTCGCCCTGGCCTCCGAGCTGCGCGGCGAGTTCTGCATCCAGGTGACCGGCGTGGTGCGTACCCGTCCCGAGTCCCAGCGCAACAGCGACATGGCCACTGGCGCCATCGAAGTGTTCGCCCACGAACTCAACATCATCAACCGTGCCGAGCCGCTGCCGCTGGACTTCAATCAGGTCAACAGCGAAGAGATCAGCCTCAAGTATCGCTACCTGGATCTGCGTCGTCCCGAGATGGCCAAGTACCTGAAGACCCGTGCCAAGGCCAGCGCCTTCGTACGCCGCTTCATGGACGAGCACGGCTTCCTCGATATCGAGACCCCGATGCTGACCAAGGCCACCCCGGAAGGTGCCCGTGACTATCTGGTGCCGAGCCGCGTGCACAAGGGCAAATTCTACGCTCTGCCGCAATCCCCCCAGCTGTTCAAGCAGTTGCTGATGATGTCCGGCTTCGATCGCTACTACCAGATCGTCAAGTGCTTCCGTGACGAAGACCTGCGTGCAGACCGCCAGCCGGAATTCACCCAGATCGACGTGGAGACCTCCTTCATGACCGCGCCGCAGGTGCGTGAAGTGATGGAAGAGATGATCCGCAAACTGTGGCTGCACATCCTGAACGTGGATCTGGGCGACTTCCCGATCATGACCTTCGACGAAGCCATGCGTCGCTACGGCTCCGACAAACCGGACCTGCGTCTGCCAATGGAGCTGGTTGATGTGGCTGATCTGCTGACTGCTGTCGAGTTCGCCGTGTTCGCGGGCCCCGCCAACGATCCGAAAGGCCGTGTGGCTGCCCTGAAAGTCCCGGGCGGTGCCGAGCTCTCTCGCAAGCAGATCGACGAATACACCAAGTTTGTCGGCATCTACGG
This sequence comes from Aeromonas sp. FDAARGOS 1411, assembly GCF_019047125.1. Taxonomy (NCBI): domain Bacteria; kingdom Pseudomonadati; phylum Pseudomonadota; class Gammaproteobacteria; order Aeromonadales; family Aeromonadaceae; genus Aeromonas; species Aeromonas sp. FDAARGOS 1411. Next base: position 678,377 of record NZ_CP077214.1, read on the forward strand.
TGCCAAGGGCCTGGCCTGGATGAAGGTCAACGAAGCGGCCAATGGTATCGAAGGCGTGCAGTCTCCGGTTGCCAAGTTCCTCTCTGACGCCATCGTGCGCGAGATTCTGGCTCGTACCGGCGCAGCCGACGGCGACATCATCTTCTTTGGCGCTGACAGCAAGAAAGTGGTCTGCGATGCTATGGGCGCCCTGCGTCTGAAAGTGGGTCGCGATCTGGGCCTGCTGGAGAACAGCTGGAAACCGCTGTGGGTCATCGACTTCCCGATGTTCGAGGAAGATGGTGAAGGTGGTCTGGCCGCCATGCACCACCCGTTCACCGCGCCGAGCAACATGAGCCCGACCGAGCTGAAAGCCAACCCTGTGGGTGCTTACGCCAACGCCTACGACATGGTGATCAACGGCTACGAAGTGGGTGGCGGCTCTGTCCGTATCCACAACAGCGAGATGCAATCCACCGTGTTCGACATCCTGGGTATCACCCCGGCCGAGCAGCGCCTGAAGTTCGGCTTCCTGCTGGATGCCCTGAAGTACGGTACCCCGCCGCACGCCGGTCTGGCCTTCGGTCTGGACCGTCTCAGCATGCTGCTGACCGGCACTGAAAACATTCGGGACGTCATTGCCTTCCCGAAAACGACCGCGGCCGCCTGTCTGATGACAGACGCCCCCAGCCTTGCCAACGCCGCCCAACTGGGTGAGCTGGCGATTGCAACCACCGTCAAGGGCGACGAGTAAGCCGATACCGGCACCGGAGGCCGCCGCCGTGCGGCCTCTGTGTTTCCCTTGGGTTAGTCATGATCAGTGTTACTGACATTTAAAAAATAACGGAGAGTCTCTATGGCAGGTCACAGTAAATGGGCCAACATCAAACACCGCAAGGCCGCTCAGGACGCCAAGCGTGGCAAGATCTTCACCAAACTGATCCGCGAAATCACTACCTCCGCGCGTCTGGGTGATGCCGATCCCGCCAACAACCCGCGTCTGCGTGCTGCGGTGACTGCCGCCCTGACCAACAACATGACCCGCGACACCATCAATCGTGCCATTCAGCGTGGCGCCGGTGGTGGCGATGGCGAACAGCTCGAGACTATCGTGTACGAAGGTTACGGCCCGGCTGGCTCTGCCGTGATGGTAGAGTGCCTGACCGACAACCGTAACCGTACCGTAGCCGAAGTGCGCCACGCCTTCAGCAAGTGTGGTGGCAACCTGGGTACTGACGGCTCCGTAGCCTATCTGTTCAGCAAGAAAGGTCTGCTGACCTTCGTGGGCGTAGACGAAGATGCCCTGATGGATGCCGCGCTGGAAGCGGGCGCCGATGACGTGGTCACTGAAGAGGATGGCACCATCGAGGTGTACACCACCCCGAACGACTTCGGTACCGTGCTGGATGGTCTGGAAGCTGCCGGCTTCAAGGCCCAGAGCGCCGAAGTGACCATGATCCCCTCCACCGAAGCGGAGCTGGATGCAGAGACTGCACCCAAGCTGATGCGTCTGATCGACATGCTGGAAGATCTGGACGACGTGCAAGAGGTGTATCACAACGGCTCCATCTCCGATGAAGTCGCTGCGACCCTCTGATTGCTTAATCGTGCTCTCCCGATGGCAGCCTGATGGCTGCCATTTTTTTATCTTTGCATCGTGGCAACTGCTGATGTGTCGGTTGCACAACCGGTGCAACAACTCTCTTTACTGACAGTCTTTCCCGCTTTCTCCGCGCATTATCATTGATCTGTCCCTGCCAGTCGGTTGGCCCTGCACGTATGCCAGTCGCAGTTCTGCTGCATTGCGTTAGCGAGGCTCCGATTATCCTGTTTATCACACCTTTAGCTCTTGAGATGGCGTTGACTGCTCACATCTGCCCGTCAGGGTAATTGCGTTGCGGGTAGGGGATGGGAGGTGATGGAGCGTGCTCTTGTTATCAGAGGGGGCCATCAATACAGAGTGACAGGTTGGGATGTCGATAACGGATTGGCTGGGGCGAGTTGGTTGGTTGGTTGGTTGGTTGGTTGGTTGGTTGGTTGGTTGGTTGGTTGGTTGGTTGGTTGGTTGGTTGGTTGGTTGGTTGGTTGGGACGTTAGGGGCTGCACTACCGCAATCGGGTGGAGAGAGGAGCTCTGTGATAAGTGGCTGTCTAGTCCTGAAATAGGTTTACACATTTTCAACTAGCATTTCTCTACTCAGAACCCCCTATGTACCGCATCGGGGGTTCTGTATTTCAACGCATGATGCGGCCGCTCCGCGTTGTAAATATCCACCGCTTCACGCACCATTTCCCGCGCTTGCATCAAATCCTGCGGGCTTTGCAACAACAACTCTCCTTTCAAAATCCCGTTCACCCGCTCCGCCAACGCATTCTGGTAACAGTCATACCCATCCGTCATCGAGCATTTCACCCCGTACCGTTCATGTAGTGACTGATACAGCCCCGAGCAATACTGCACGCCGCGGTCCGAGTGATGGATGAGTTCACCGCCGCCACGCCGTTGCTTCAGCGCTTTCTTGAACGCCATCGCCACCGACTTGGCGTGCATCCCTTGGTGCACATGATGGCCCACTATCTTGCGTGAGTACGCATCCGTCACCAGGCTCAGGTACAGCGGCCCGCTCCTGGCTGGCAGATAGGTGATATCAGCGACCCAGACCTGCTCCGGGGCCACCGGCATGACCTGCTCTGGCCCCGCCTTGAGCAAGTTGGGATGACGGTAGAAACGGTGAAAACTGTGGGTGGTCTTGTGATACGCCCGTCTGGGGTGCACCAGCAGGCGGTGCTCGGCCAATATCTGAAACAGCCTGTCCCGCCCGACCTTGAGCCCGCCATCCTCCTGACCCTGCAGCAGATAATGCAGCTTGCGAGTGCCCACCCGAGGTTGTCGCAGTCGAACCTGACGCACAAAACGCACCACTTGCAATCCCTGTGCATGGCGCTCGTCGGCGACCCGATTGCGCTTGTAGTAAGCCTGCCGGCTTATCCCCAGAAACAGGCAAGCCCTGACCATGGTCAGCCTCTCGACTTGCCGCTGCGAGAGGACTTGCCGGGTCGCTTTTTTACGATGGAGACGCCGTAGTCATTCTTCAGTACATCGACGACGGCCTCAAAGAACCGGGCCTTCTGACTCATCAGCGCCAACTGCTGCTCGAGTTCCTTGATGCGCTGTTCGGGCGTCTGGTTGTCGGGGTCAGGCATGGTGATGCTCCTGCCGGCGCGTACAGAAGCCCCCTGGCTCCAATCTTGCCGACCATGTTTACGCAACCATACCAGAACGGTGGAGCGGCCCTGAATGCCATAACGCACCTGAGCCTGTTTATAGGTGAGCTCGCCTTTTTCAATCTGCTCGACCAGTGCCAGTTTAAAAGTCAGCGAGTAATCGCGCTGTGTCCGTTTCACACCTTGTCCCATCGGGTTCTCCATTTATTGGGAGGAAAGGTGTAAACCATATTCAGGACGGGACAGGCAGATAAAAAAAGCCCGCGCAGTGCGCGGGCTTGTTATCTCAGGACTGGTTATCAGGCCTTGGATTTCTTCTTGCCTTCAACCTTGGCTTCAACCGGGGCAGCAGTTACCGGAGCGGCTTCGGTGAACGGACGACCGTAGTAGGAGTCCAGCAGAACCTGCTTCAGCTCGCTGATCAGCGGGTAGCGCGGGTTGGCGCCGGTGCACTGGTCATCGAAAGCTTCGATAGCCAGCTGGTCAACCTTGGCCAGGAAGTCAGCTTCAGTCACGCCAGCTTCGCGGATAGAGGCCGGGATACCCAGGGTCGCCTTCAGCTCGTCCAGCCAGGTCAGCAGCTTCTCGATCTTGGCGGCGGTGCGGTCACCGGCAGCAGTCAGACCCAGGTGGTCAGCGACTTCGGCGTAACGACGACGAGCCTGCGGGCGGTCGTACTGGGAGAACGCAGTCTGCTTGGTCGGGTTGTCGTTCGCGTTGTAGCGGATGACGTTGCTGATCAGCAGGGCGTTAGCCAGACCGTGCGGAATGTGGAACTCGGCACCCAGTTTGTGAGCCATGGAGTGGCACACACCCAGGAAGGCGTTGGCGAACGCGATACCGGCGATGGTGGCAGCATTGTGCACCTTCTCACGAGCGATCGGGTCGTTGGCACCGTTCTGGTAGCTGGACGGCAGGTACTCTTTCAGCATTTTCAGGGCTTGCAGTGCCTGGCCGTCGGAGTACTCGTTAGCCAGTACGGAAACATAGGCTTCCATGGCGTGAGTCACGGCATCGATACCACCGAAGGCACACAGGGACTTCGGCATACCCATGACCAGGTTGGCATCAACGATGGCCATGTTTGGGGTCAGCTCGTAGTCAGCCAGCGGATACTTCTGACCAGACACTTCATCGGTTACTACCGCAAACGGAGTGACTTCAGAGCCGGTACCGGAAGTGGTGGTGATACAGACCAGTTCGGCCTTCACGCCCATTTTCGGGAACTTGTAGATACGCTTGCGGATGTCCATGAAGCGCATGGCCAGATCTTCGAACGCAGTGTTCGGGTGCTCGTACATCACCCACATGATCTTGGCCGCATCCATCGGTGAACCACCGCCCAGCGCCAGGATAACGTCCGGTTTGAAGGAGTTGGCCATCTCGGCACCCTTGCGAACCACAGCCAGGGTCGGGTCAGCTTCTACTTCGTAGAACACTTCCACTTCCATATTCTGTGCTTTCAGCAGGCTGACCAGTTCATCGGCGTAGCCGTTGTTGAACAGGAAGCGGTCAGTTACGACCATGGCACGCTTTTTACCTTCCAGGTCGCTCAGAGCGATCGGCAGGGAACCACGACGGAAGTAGATGGATTTCGGAAGTTTGTGCCACAGCATGTTTTCTGCCCGTTTTGCGACTGTCTTCTTGTTGATCAGGTGCTTCGGACCCACGTTTTCGGAGATGGAGTTACCGCTCCAGGAGCCGCAACCCAGGGTCAGGGACGGAGCCATTGCGAAGTTGTACAGGTCACCGATACCGCCTTGGGTAGACGGAGTGTTGATCAGGATACGCGCGGTCTTCATCTTGTCGCCGAAGTACTTGATGCGGTCAGCGTTGCGGTCCTGGTCGGTGTACAGACCGGAGGTGTGGCCGATACCACCGATGTTGACCATGTCACAGGCCATATCAACGGCGTTTTCGAAGCTGCTAGCACGGAACATACCGAGCAGCGGGGACAATTTCTCGTGAGCAAACTCATCTTCTGCACACAGCTTGACGCCTTCACCGATCAGGATCTTGGTATCAGCCGGTACAGTCACGCCTGCCATCTCGGCAATCTTGGTGGCTGGTTGGCCAACGATGTTGGCGTTCAGGGCACCGTTGATCAGGATGACTTTACGTACCTTGTCAGCATCTTCTTTGGAGAGCACGTGGCCCTTGTGGGATGCAAAGCGCTCTTTAACTTGGTCGTAGATGGCATCAACAACGATGACCGCCTGCTCGGAAGCACAGACCACGCCGTTATCGAAAGTCTTGGACATCAGGATGGAGGCAACCGCACGCTTCACGTCGGCAGTTTCGTCGATAACGATAGGTACGTTACCGGCACCCACACCGATAGCAGGCTTACCGGAGGAGTAGGCTGCTTTCACCATGCCCGGGCCACCGGTGGCCAGGATCAGGTTGATGTCGTCGTGCTTCATCAGGGCGTTGGAGAGCTCAACAGACGGTTGGTCGATCCAGCCGATGATGTCTTTCGGCGCACCAGCGGCAACAGCGGCATCCAGTACCAGCTTGGCAGCGGTATTGGTGGAGTTCTTGGCACGGGGGTGCGGGGAGAAGATGATGGCGTTGCGGGTCTTGAGCGCGATCATGGATTTGAAGATCGCAGTGGAGGTCGGGTTGGTGGTCGGAACGATACCACAGATGATACCTACCGGCTCGGCGATGGTGATGGTACCCATCTGATCATCTTCGCTCAGAATGCCGCAGGTCTTCTCATCTTTGTACTTGTTGTAGATGTATTCGGAGGCGAAGTGGTTCTTGATAACCTTGTCTTCGATGATACCCATACCGGATTCTTCCACGGCCATCTGGGCCAGAGGGATACGGGCGTTGTTGGCGGCCAGGGCGGCGGCACGGAAGATCTTGTCTACCTGCTCTTGAGAGAAGCTGGCGAATTCACGCTGGGCTTCCTTAACGCGGGCGACCAGTGCATCCAGTTCAGCCAAATTGGTTACTGCCATGTTTATCTCCTGATTATTTGAAAACTGTTTAGTAAGACGTTGGCAATGCCCGGCAATTATAGTCGCCCTGTCAAGACGGTATCGTTGCAACAGCTTTTTCACATGCCTTACTAAATCGCTTTCTGAGTCGATTATAGAGCGGGGCTGACTCAGAAAAACTTGATCTGGATCATGTGTAACAAAAGAACAAAAGAAATTTTATTTCACAATCCTTGTTTGACTGATGTTATCGGAATGTGCATCAAAGGGAAAGGTGAGAGGCTTGTTAACGCAGGGTAATAAACCACATTTATCAAGTGGTTAATTGCAATCGAACATAGGATTGCAGAGCTATTTTGGCGGTATAGGTTAGTAAATATGAGTGAATCGGTTTCAAAATCACCGACAAACGCACTTTATTCCAGCGTTTGTTGCAAAAATGATTGTTGTTTTAATCCATGACTAATCCGCTTTATTCCCCGAGGGGGCCATTTCTGCCCGCTTTCCCGGTTTTTGCATTGTGGCTCTCTTGCCGAGTCAATGAAGTGATGTCTGGCCTGAAATAGTAGGAAGGCAAAGCTTGGATTCTCTCGAGTCGCTTGGTCATTCGGTCAGTCATCGTCGGACTCTCTGGTCATGATTAAGCAGGCTTGCGCTCACTTTTCTGGCGCGTGTCGGGCGGTAGAAAGGGCTTTTGGCATCGGTTTATGCCAGTTAGCGCGGATGCATTAGATGAACTAACTAAAAAACCCTCAAAATGGTGAGATTATTTGATTGGTACCCACTCTGGCTATGATGTAAATTTACGCACGAAATTAATGGACTGGCCCGCTGGGCCCGAAACTCTATTGGAAGGCGCCTATGGCAGCAATTGACGTCTCGTTGTATCTGAAGTTTTTTGTCGGTTTGTTCGCAATTATCAACCCGCTTGGTTTGTTGCCGGTGTTTGTCAGTCTGACCAGCCACCATACCCAGGCCGAGCGGATGAAAACCAATACCACCGCCAATATCGCGGTGATGGTGATCCTGCTGGTCTCCATGTATATGGGGCAGCTGATCCTCGATGGGTTTGGCATCTCGCTGGCGTCGTTCCGGATCGCCGGTGGGTCGCTGATTACCCTGATTGCCTGGTCGATGCTGCAGGGCAAGCTGGGCGAGGTGAAGCACAACAAACAGGAGAAGGGTGAACTGGCGGTGCGCGAGTCTATCGCCGTGGTACCGCTGGCGCTGCCGCTGATGGCGGGCCCAGGTGCCATCTCCTCGGTGATTGTCTATGCCAGCCAGAGCCACTGGCAGCAGCTGCTCGGTATGTCTGTGGTTGTCGTGGTCTTCTCTTTCTGCTCCTGGCTCATCTTCCGCGCCGCGCCGCTGCTGTTCAAGATCATGGGCAACACCGGCATCAACGTGGTGACCCGTATCATGGGTCTTATCATGATGTCGCTGGGTATCGAGATCATGGTGGCCGGTATCAAGGGGGTTTTCCCCAGTTTGATGTGAGCCAGCTCAGCTTTATGAAAGCCGGTCCTCGTGACCGGCTTTTTATTGGTTGCTTTTTGCCCGGTCTTTTCTAGAATCGGTCGTTTGTGTGAAAAATGAGCGCCTTGCCGGTGTTTTAATACTGAAAAAGCGCACCTTAGCTGTTTTTTTTGACCAGAAAATGACGATTACCCTGACAATATCTGTTGCATTATCGGAATTGGCAGGGAATTATGCTGGGAGCGGGTTTTAACCCCGTCACTTTAAAAAACGCATGGAATGTTCTTGTTGGAGTAGGGAAATGACTCATAAAAAAACAATGATTAACACATTGCTGGTGGCTGCACTGTTTGGTGGCGTCAATGTGGCTCAGGCTGCCGATGTTCCGGCGGGAACCAAGCTGGCTGAAGTCCAGCAACTGGTAAAAGGCAACGGCTCCGAGCCTGCGACCCTTGACCCGCACAAGACCGAAGGAACGGTCGAATCCAATATCCTGCGCGACCTGTTCGAGGGTCTCGTTGCATCCGGCCCGAAAGGGGAAATTCTCCCGGCTGTGGCTGAATCCTGGGAAACCAAGGATAACAAGCACTACGTCTTCCACCTGCGCAAAGATGCCAAGTGGTCCAACGGTGACCCGGTCACTGCCCACGATTTCGTTTTTGCTTTCCAGCGTGCCGTTGATCCGAAAACCGCCTCTCCTTACTCCTGGTATCTGGAGATCCCGACTATCGCCAACGCCACCGATATTATCGCTGGCAAGAAACCCGCTGATACGCTGGGCGTGAAGGCGACCGACGACTACACCTTCGAAGTGCAGCTCGAGAAAGCGATCCCTTACTTCGTCAGCATGCTCTCCCACACCACCACCTATCCGGTACCGAAGAAGGTGATCGAGAAGTTCGGTGACAAGTGGACCCAGCCGGAAAATATGGTATCCAACGGTGCCTATACCCTGAAGAACTGGGTGGTGAACGAGCGCGTCGAAGTGGAGCGCAACAAGCACTACTGGAACGATGGCAAGACCGTCATCAACAAGGTGGTCTATCTGCCCATCCAGTCTACCAACGCTGACCTGAGCCGCTATCTGGCGGGCGAAGTGGACATCACCTATCAGATGCCCATCGAGCGCTTCAAGCAGATGAAGAAAGAGAAGCCGGACGAGCTGAAAGTGACCGGTTATGTTGGTACTTACTACTACCAGTACAACGTCAAGAAGAAGCCGTTTGACGATGTGCGCGTCCGTACTGCGCTCTCCTATGCCATCGATCGCGACGTGATCGCCGACAAGGTGATGGGGCAGGGTCAGACGCCCGGTTACACCCTGGTGCCGGACTTCGTCGATGGCTTCAAGCCGGTAGCGCCCGAGTGGTCGAAGATGACCCAGGCCGAGCGTGATGCCAAGGCCAAGGCGCTGCTGCAAGAGGCCGGTTTCGATGCCAGCAAGCCGCTGAAGTTCGAGCTGCTCTACAACACCGACGACAACCACAAGAAAGTGGCTGTGGCTGTGGCTTCCATGTGGAAGAAGCTGGGGGTGCAGGTGAGCCTGGTCAACCAGGAGTGGAAAACTTACCTAGAAACCAAGAAACAGGGTCAGTTTGACGTAGGTCGTGCCGGCTGGATCGCCGACTACAACGAAGCCTCCTCCATGCTGGATCTGATGCAGACCACCCACGGCAACAACGACGGCAAGTACTCCAATCCGGAGTTCGACAAGCTGATGGATTCGTCCCGTGATCAGGTTGATGTGGCGGCCCGTAACAAGCTCTACGTCCAGGCTGAAGAGATCCTGGCCAAGGACATGCCGATCGCCCCCATCTACCAGTACGTGACTGCCCGTATGGTCAAACCCTATGTAGGCGGCTACCCGGCCAACCCGCTGGATAACCTCTACAGCAAAGATATGTACATCATTGCTCACTGATTTAAAGCAACAAGTCGCATAACAAGCAGGGCCCGCCGGACGGCGGGCCTTTATTACAACCGCGACCATTTGGAAGCAGTACAGGACAGGAAATGTCTATGTTGAAATTCATTTTTAAACGGCTATTGGAAGCGATCCCGACTCTGCTGGTCTTGATCACCGTCTCTTTCTTCATGATGCGTTTCGCCCCCGGTAACCCCTTTACCAGCGAGCGTTCACTGCCCCCCGAAGTCATCGCCAACATTGAGGCCAAATACGGGCTCGACAAACCCATTGGCATGCAATATCTCACCTACCTGGGCAACTTGGTGCAGGGTGATTTGGGCCCCTCTTTCAAATACAAGGATTTCACCGTCAATGATCTGGTGAGCCAGGCGTTGCCTGTATCCGCCAAGATCGGGACTACGGCCTTCTTCTTCGCCGTGTTGCTGGGGGTCACCTTCGGCACCATAGCGGCACTGAAACAGAACACCATCATCGATTATCTGCTGATGTCGTCGGCTATGGCCGGGGTGGTGATCCCGGGCTTTGTGCTGGCGCCCTTGCTGGTGCTGTTTTTCAGTATTCATCTGGGTTGGTTCCCTGCCGGTGGATGGCAGGGGGGTGGCATCCAGTTTATGGTGCTGCCGGTGTTCGGCATGATGATGTACTACATCTCTGCCATCTCGCGGATCATGCGGGGCAGCATGATCGAGACCATGAACTCCAACTTCATCCGTACCGCCCGTGCCAAGGGCTTGCCGCTGCGCCACATCATCCTGAAACACGCGCTGCGTCCGGCCATGCTGCCGGTGGTCTCCTATCTGGGCCCGGCCTTTGTCGGCATCATCACCGGTTCCGTGGTGATCGAGACCATCTTCGGTCTGCCGGGGATCGGTCAGCTGTTCGTCAATGGTGCCCTTAACCGTGATTACTCCATGGTGCTCGGTCTGACCATTCTGGTCGGCGCCCTCACCATCACCTTTAACGCTGTGGTCGATATTCTCTACGCCTTTATCGATCCCAAGATCCGTTACTAATTCGGGAGTTCATCATGGTTGTTTCAACTGAAAAACGCGATGCCGTCGAGGCGTTCGCGCAAAAAGTGGAAGTGGTGGAGGGACGCTCCCTGTGGAAGGATGCCCGTCGCCGTTTCCTGCGCAACAAGGCGGCCCTGACCAGCCTGATCATTCTGACCATCATCGGTCTGGCGGTCATCTTTGGCCCCCATTTGTCCCAATACACCTTTGACGATCCGGACTGGGGCGCCATGCAGTCGCCGCCCGATATGGAAGCGGGTCACTACTTCGGTACCGACAGCCTGGGGCGCGATCTGTTCGTGCGCACTCTGCTGGGTGGCCGGATTTCCCTGATGGTCGGCATCATGGGCGCCATGGTGGCGGTCATCATCGGCACCCTGTATGGCGCGGCCTCCGGCTTTATCGGCGGGCGGGTCGACAGCCTGATGATGCGGGTACTGGAGATCCTCAACGCCTTCCCCTTCATGTTCTTTGTCATCATGCTGGTCACCTTCTTTGGCCGCAATCTGGCACTCATCTTTATCGCTATCGGGGCGGTGAGCTGGCTCGACATGGCGCGTATCGTGCGCGGCCAGACTCTCAGCCTCAAGAGCAAGGAGTTTATCGAGGCGGCCCACGTCTGTGGCGTCTCCAAGTGGAAGATCATCACCCGTCACATCGTACCGAACGTACTCGGTATCGTGGCCGTTTACGCCACCTTGCTGGTGCCGGGGATGATCATGTTTGAATCCTTCCTGAGTTTCCTGGGCCTTGGGGTTCAGGAACCGATGACCAGCTGGGGTGCCCTGCTGGATGAAGGCTCCAAGTCGATGGAAGTGGCCATCTGGCAACTGCTGTTCCCCGCCGGTTTTATGGTGGTGACCCTGTTTTGCTTCAACTTCCTCGGGGATGGTCTGCGTGACGCCCTCGATCCGAAAGATCGTTAATCGAGCATCGGGTCGACAGGAAAGCATCACGAAAGATCGATAAGGAGTTTTTATATGAAGTTACTGGATGTGAAAGATCTGCGGGTCGAGTTCAAGACCCCGGATGGCAATGTGGTGGCGGTCAACGACCTCAATTTTTCTCTCTCTGCGGGTGAAACCCTGGGGATCGTCGGCGAGTCCGGCTCCGGTAAATCCCAGACGGCCTTTGCCATCATGGGGCTGCTGGCCAAGAACGGCATTATTACCGGTTCCGCCAAGTTTCAGGGCGAAGAGATCCTCAACCTGCCGGAGTCCAAGCTCAACAAGATCCGCTCCGAGAAGATCGCCATGATCTTCCAGGACCCCATGACCTCGCTCAACCCCTACATGAAGGTGCAGGATCAGCTGATGGAAGTGCTGATGTTGCATAAGGGCGTTAGCAAGGCGGAAGCGTTCGAAGAGTCGGTGCGGATGCTCGATGCGGTGAAAATTCCCGAAGCGCGCAAGCGGATGGGGATGTATCCCCACGAGTTCTCCGGCGGCATGCGTCAGCGGGTGATGATCGCCATGGCACTGCTCTGCCGGCCGCAACTGCTGATCGCCGACGAACCGACTACCGCACTCGACGTGACCGTACAGGCCCAGATCATGACTCTGATGAATGAGCTCAAGCGCGAGTTCAACACCGCCATCATCATGATCACCCATGACCTTGGCGTGGTCGCCGGTATCTGCAACAAGGTGCTGGTGATGTATGCCGGTCGTACCATGGAGTACGGCAAGGTAGACGATATCTTCTATCGCCCGAGCCACCCCTACACCGAAGGCCTGCTGCGCGCCATTCCTCGTCTCGATACCGAAGGGGAAGTGCTGCCCACCATCCCGGGCAATCCGCCCAACCTGCTGCGTCTGCCCACCGGCTGCCCCTTCCAGGAGCGTTGCCACCGTGTGAGCGAAATTTGCGGCCAACAGTCACCGATCCTGACCCCCTTCAACGACGGTCGGGAGCGTGCTTGCCACTGGGTTTCGGATGCCATGAACAAGGGGGCCAACTAAATGGGTGCCGACAAAAAATTGCTGTTGGAAGTGTCTGACCTCAAGGTCCACTTCAGTATCAAGAGTGGCAAGGCGTGGCCCTGGGCCAAACCGTCCGACCTCAAGGCGGTCGATGGGGTGACCTTGCGTCTCTATGAGGGGGAAACCCTCGGTGTGGTGGGGGAGTCTGGTTGCGGCAAATCGACCTTTGCCCGCGCCATCATCGGTCTGGTACCGGCCACCGATGGCAAGGTGGTGTGGCTGGGTGACGATCTCACCAAGCTCGATCAGAATGCCCTGCGCGAGAAGCGCAAAGAGATCCAGATGATTTTCCAGGATCCGCTGGCTTCTCTGAACCCGCGCATGACCATTGGCGACATCATCGCCGAGCCGCTCATCACCTTCTACCCCAACCTGCCGCGGGAAGAGGTGAAAGAGAAGGTGCGTGCCATGATGAGCAAAGTGGGTCTGTTGCCCAACCTGGTCAACCGCTACCCGCACGAGTTCTCAGGCGGCCAGTGCCAGCGGATCGGGATTGCCCGGGCGCTGATCCTCGAGCCCAAGATGATCATCTGCGACGAGCCGGTGTCAGCGCTTGATGTCTCTATCCAGGCACAGGTGGTCAACCTGCTCAAATCCCTGCAAAAGGAGATGGGGCTGTCGCTCATCTTCATCGCCCACGACCTGTCGGTGGTCAAGCATATCTCCGATCGGGTGCTGGTGATGTATCTGGGCAACGCCGTCGAGTTGGGGACCCGCAAGGAGATCTTTGCCAATCCGCTGCACCCCTACACCAAGGCGCTGATGTCTGCTGTGCCGATCCCGGACCCTGAGCTGGAGCGCAACAAGGTGATCCAGATCCTGGAAGGGGACTTGCCATCGCCGATGAATCCGCCGTCCGGTTGCGTGTTCCGCACCCGCTGCCCGGTGGCTGGCCCCGAGTGTGCCAAGACCCGCCCCGTGCTGGAGGGGAACTTCGATCACGCGGTCTCCTGCCTCAAGGTCGACCCGCTCTGATGGGGATGTGTTGAACCTGTTTGCGGGGCTCCTTGATGGGGCCCCAATTTATTTTTGACGGCAGTGAAGATGCCTCTTGGCGTTATCTTTTACCGCTGCTACTATCCGCGCAACAAGGGGAGTAACTTCTCGCCGGTTTGTCGTCATTACGGTGCACCCATTTCCTGCAGTGCACCCGGCAGCCGGGCAGTTGATGCAAATCAGCTGTAAGTGAGACCTTGCCGAGAGGCAAGGTGTATCTGCTCCAAACGCAAACCCACGCCTCTCGGTCGTGGGTTTTGTCGTTTTTGGGAGAAGTGAACATGGGTGAATGGTGGATGTGGACCGGTTTCTTCAGCATAGTGCTGGTCCTGTTATGGATAGACATACGCTTTGTCGGTGGCGGCAAGTCACACAAGGTGTCCCTCACAGAGGCGGGTGTCTGGTCCCTCATCTGGGTCAGCGTGGCGCTGCTCTTCAACCTGGCCATTTGGCTCTGGCTGGATCACAGCGCGGGCCGTGAGATTGCCAACCAGAAAGGGCTGGAGTTCCTCACCGGCTACCTCATCGAGAAAGCGCTGGCAGTAGACAACGTCTTCGTCTGGCTGATGCTGTTCGGCTACTTTGCCATTCCGGCCGAGCTGCAGCGCCGGGTGCTGCTGTACGGGGTACTGGGTGCCATCGTGATGCGTGCCGGTATGGTGTTCGCGGGCAGCTGGCTCATCGAGCAGTTCCACTGGATCCTCTATCTGTTTGGCGCTTTCCTGCTGCTGACCGGTGCCAAGATGCTGTGGGCGGCCGACAAGGAGCCTGATCTCGCCAACAACCCGCTGCTGGGCTGGATGCGCCGTCGCTTCAAGGTGACCGAGACCCTGGAAGGGGAGAAGTTCTTCGTCTGGCGTGACGGTGTGCGCTATGCCACCCCGCTGCTGTTGATCCTGGTGCTGGTGGAGGTGAGCGATCTTATCTTTGCGGTGGACAGTATCCCGGCCATCTTCGCGGTGACCACGGATCCCTTCATCGTGCTGACCTCCAACATCTTCGCCATCATGGGTCTGCGTGCCATGTACTTCTTGCTGGCCGGTGTGGCTGATCGCTTCGCCCTGCTCAAATACGGTCTGGCGCTGATCCTGATGTTTATCGGGGTCAAGATGCTACTGCTGGATATCTTCAAGATCCCGACCGGCATTGCACTGGGCGTAGTTGCATTGATCCTGCTGGCATCCATGGGGCTGAGTCTGTTTGTGACCCGTAAAAAGGCCGCTTGAGCGCGGCAGACAATTAAGCAATAACAACAAGGGCTCCCGCGGGAGCCCTTTTTCATATCGTCTTATCAGCGTTTGATCTTCTTGGGGTTGGTGTAGCCCCAGATGGTGTACATGTCCGCCAGCAGGGCGCCGTTGTACTCCTCCAGATCCGCCTGTTTCACTTCGGCTTCACCCTGACGGCCAAACAGCACCACCTCGTCGCCGGGTTTCACCCCTTTCAGGTCGGTCACGTCCACCATGATGGTGTTCATGGAGGTCTTGCCGACCACCGGCACCTTCTGACCCTGGATCAGCACATAGGCCTTGTTGCTCAGGGAGCGGCGATAACCGTCGGAGTAGCCCAGCGGCAGGTTGGCGAGCCAGGAGTCACGCTTGAGGGTAAATGTGCGGTCATAACCGACGGTGTTACCCGCTGCATAGTGGTTGACAGAGGCGACCTGGGTCTTGAATGCCATCACCCGCTTGTATTCGGTGTGGGAGGGGATGGAGTCACCGTAGAGCAGGCCGCCCGGGCGCACCATGTCGAAGTAGGCGTCCGGCACGGCCAGGGTGGCGAAGGAGTTGGCGGCGTGGATGGTGATCTTGCTGCGATCCAGCTTGCCCGCTTCCAGCAGCCACTGGGAGTCCAGTTTGAACTGGGCCAGCCCCATCTTGACGTCCTCTTTTTCCTCCACCGGGAAGTGGGTCATGATGCCGACCGGGGTGATCCCCTTGAGCTTGAGCATGGCCAGCGCATCCTGCTTGGCATCGGCCAGACGCAGGTCGATGCCGTTGCGGCTCATGCCAGCGGAGTTGAGCGCGATATGCACCGGAATGGTGGTGTGGTGGCGCTGGGCGATATCGGCGATACCCTGGGCACTGACCAGACTGCCGATCAGCTCCTCCATCTTGTAGGGCAGGGCCTGCTCTACTTCATCCGGGGTGGCAGCACGCACCCGCATCAGACGGCCGGTAAAGCCCTTCTCGCGGGCGACGCGCGCCTCTTCGTTGCTGGCGATACCGATGCAGGGGATATTGGCCTTGACCACGGAGGGGACCAGCAGGTCGATGCCATGACCGTAAGCGTCGGCCTTCATGATGGCGCAGATCTGCGGGCCCTTGTCGCCGAGGCGATCCTTGAGGGTCTGGATATTGTGTTCAAAGGCGCCCAGATCCACTTCCAACCAGGCGTTGCTGGCGGTTTGCTCCTGGCCGTTGCGATGATCCGTCGCAAGGGGCAGATAGGGAGCCGCAACGGCTTGGCCCGCGAGCAGGCCGAAGATCAGGGTAGCCAGCAGAGTTTTCTTGTGCATGGTGATTCCTTTTTGTTGTTCGCGTTGGATAGTTTGGACGGGGTCGGCCACATTGGTGGTGGTTTAACCACAACTTGTTGTTATTATTATGATCTTTGTCACTCTCAACAGGCGCTGACTGGTTGGGAGTCTACCGCAACACGGGTTCGGCCGACACTCGTCAGGGGAAGAAAATGGTCAATCTTGAGTTACGTTTGCCACCACCGCTGATCTTTCTGCTCTGTGCTGGTGTCATGTGGTGGCTAAGAGGGGAGAGTCAGCCCGGCATCTGGGCAATGACGCTGATGGCTATGCTGGTCGTGGCGGGGGCCATCATGGGCTTTGGTGCCCTGCAACGGTTTCGTCACCATCAGACCACGGTCAGCCCCACCAAACCGCAGCACACCAGTCGTCTGGTGACCTGCGGCGTCTATCGTGTCAGTCGCAATCCCATGTATCTGGGCTTGCTCTGCTGGCTGGCCGCCTGGGGCTGTTATCTCGGTGGAAGTTGGGTCTGGGTTGGGCCAATCGTGCTGGTTGCCTGGCTGACCCGCTTTCAGATCATGCCGGAGGAGCGGCTGCTGCGCGCCCGTTTCGGCGACGAGTATGTGGCGTATTGCCAGCGTGTTCGCCGTTGGTGCTGACTGGCTGTGAGCTGCGTGAGCTGAGGGATAAGTCGGGTCAGCCGTGCTGGATAAAGAGAACCCCGGGCGGGCCCGGGGTTCTCGAGGGGCTGGTTAGAAAAAATCGCCCTTCTCGTCCTTGGTGGGTTCGAGGCTCCAGCCGGTGGCATCGCTGCTGCTGGCAATCTGTCCCTTCTCCTTCCACAGCTTGATCTTGAGGCGCAGGTTGTTGGCCGAATCGGCGTTCTTCACCGCCTCTTCTTCCTCAATTACCCCTTCCACCACCAGATCAAACAGGGCACTGTCGAAGGTGACCATGCCGAGGGCCTTGGATTTCTCCATCACCTCTTTGAGGCCGCCAAATTCGCCGCGCTTGATCATGTCGCGGATGGTGTGGGTGCCGAGCATGATCTCCACTGCGGCCCGGCGGCCGCCATCGGTGGTTTTCACCAGCCGCTGAGAGACAAAGGCCTTGAGGTTGTTGCCCAGATCGTTGAGCAGCTGTGGGCGGCGCTCTTCCGGGAAGAAGTTGATGATGCGATCCAGCGCCTGGTTGGCATTGTTGGCGTGCAGGGTGGAGATGGCAAGGTGGCCGGTTTCGGAGAAGGCCAGCGCATGCTCCATGGTCTCGCGATCGCGAATTTCGCCGATAAGAATGACGTCCGGCGCCTGACGCAGGGTGTTTTTCAGGGCGGCGTGGAAGCTGCGGGTATCCACGCCAACCTCCCGCTGGTTGATGATGCTCTTGCGGTGGCGATGAACGAACTCCACCGGATCCTCGATGGTAATGATGTGCCCGCCGCTGTTGCGGTTGCGGTGGTCGATAAGCGCCGCCAGCGAGGTAGATTTACCCGAGCCGGTACCGCCGACAAACAGTACCAGACCGCGTTTCTCCATGATGGTGTCGAGCAGCACAGGCGGGAGTTTGAGATCTTCAAAGCGGGGGATGTCGGTCTTGATGTTGCGGGCCACCAAAGAGACTTCGTTGCGCTGCTTGAAGATGTTGACCCGAAAGCGGCCGATCTGGGGCAGGGAGATGGCGAGGTTCATCTCCAGATCCTTCTCGAACTGCTGCTTCTGCTCGCCATCCATGATCTCGGCGGCGATCCGCGCCACTTCCCCCGGCTCCAGCGGCGTTTCGTTGAGGGGGCGCAGGCCGCCGTTAAATTTGGCGCAGGGGGGCGCGCCGGTCGACAGATAGAGGTCTGAGCCATCCTGCTTGGCCAGGATCTGTAACATGTCTCGCAATTCCATTTTTTTGCCTCGTCGATCAATGAGATGCCATGAGCGGGATGATATTGAGTGTACAGCCTCAGGCGCCGGTCAGTTTCTCGCGAAAGACAAAAAAGACCGCACCGAGAATGCAGAGCCCTGCCCAGAGATAGTCCCATTTCAGATCTTCCTTGAGATAGAAGATAGAGAAGGGGACGAATACGGTGAGTGTGATCACTTCTTGCAGGATTTTAAGTTGGCCCACGCTCATCACCGTATGGCCGATGCGGTTGGCAGGCACTTGCAGCAGGTATTCGAACAGGGCGATACCCCAGCTCACCAGGGCGGCAATGATCCAGGGTTTATGGTTCATGCTCTTGAGGTGAGCGTACCAGGCGAAGGTCATAAAGACGTTGCTGCAGAGCAGCAGACCGATACTGGCGAAAATCGGGTTCATAGGGTTCTCCTTGAAAATCCGGCGCATTTTATCCCTGAACCACGGGTTTTCATACGTGGTGCGGGAGGGTATTTTTAACCAACAGGATAAGCCGTGCGAGGTATGCGACGGGATGGGCAAGTTATGCGGGATTGTGTTGTTACTGTTATTTGCCATGCCGGTGCGTGCGGCCCCGACGCTGACGGTGGCCACCGATCTGTGGCCGCCATTTCGCATCCTGCAAGCGGATGGCCGGTTGCAGGGGCTCGACATGGACATCCTGCGCCGGTTGCAACAGGCGAGCGGCATTGAGTTGCAGGTACGGCGGATGCCGTGGGGCAGGGCGCTCAAGCAGATGCAGACCGGTCAGGTCGATCTGATGATTGGACTCGCCTATACCGCCGAGCGGGCGCAGTTCATCGACTATCTGCAGCCTGCCTACTACCAGTGCAGGCCCGCGTTTTATGGTCAGCCGGTCAATGTGGCACGGATCCACCAATACCGCGATCTGCAGGGGGTGAAGGTGGGCTATGTGCTCAACTCCGCCTATTTTGAGCCCTTCAACAGTGACAGCCGCCTCGACAAGCACGGAGTACCCACCGAAGATCAGCTGCTGCGCATGGTGCAGCGCGGTCACCTGCCGCTGATGATTGGCACCGACTGTCAGGTTGACTATGCCCTGAGTCAGGGAAATGCCAGCCGGATAGGCAAGGCGGACTACCGCCCCGCCACGCCGGTAACCCTCTATCTGGGGATGAGCAAGCACTCACCTCACCAGTCGCTGCGCCAGCCCTTGCTGGTGGCGCTGCAAAATCTGGTGGCCAGCGGCGAGATAAGGGTGATGGCCAAGCGTTACCAGCCTTGACCTTGGGTGGCAAGCCACTGTTATCATGCCCTTTTCCTGCTTCTCCCCCGGCGCTGCGACAGGGCCGGGGGGAAGCCTTGTTATTCGGGGATCCTCTTTGTACCTCTCCCTTATCGCCCGCCAGCAGCGCTGGCAGCGGCGCTGGCTCTGTGGCCTGACGCTGCTGACCCTGCTGCTGTTTCTCTTCTCCCTCGTCTGGGGCAAGTTTGTGCTGCTGCCCTGGCAGCCCCTTGGCGATCTCGAACAGCGCATCCTGCTGGAGTTGCGCCTGCCGCGCGCCCTGCTGGCCCTCTTGGCTGGCGCAGCCCTTGCCTGTGGCGGCGCCGTATTGCAGGTGATGCTGCATAACCCGGTGGCCGAACCCGGGCTGCTTGGCGTTTCAAGCGGAGCAGGCCTTGCCGCCATGGTGGCGATGGCGGTGGCCAAATCCCTTGGCTTCTATCTGCCAGGCTGGGGGCTGTCGCTGGCGGCCTTCGGTGGCGCCCTGCTGGTGACCATGCTGCTCATTCGGCTGGCTCGCCGGGCACGCCTCGGCCATGCCCGCTTGCTGTTGTTTGGCGTTGCCATCGGTATTCTCACCAATGCCGCCATGACCTGGCTGATGTACTTTGCCGACGATGGCTCCTTGCGTGAATTCATGTTCTGGATGATGGGGAGCCTCTCTTACGGCAGCCAGCAGTTCGGCTGGTGGTGGCTGGTGCTGCCGCTTACCCTGGGCTGGCTCTGCTGGCAGGGCAAGGCGCTGCAACAGTTGTTGTTGGGGGAGACTCAGGCCCGCCTGATGGGGATGGATGTCGACAGGATGCGGGTGCGGTTGGTGCTGGCGGTCTGTCTGCTGACCGGTGTGGCGGTGTCGTTGTGTGGTGTCATCGGTTTTGTCGGGTTGGTGGTGCCCCATCTGCTGCGGCTCTGCGGTGGCAGCGATCAGCGCTTTCTGCTGCCTGCCTCGGCGCTTGGCGGCGGGGCCCTGCTGCTGGCGGCCGATCTGGTTGCTCGATCCACCCTGAGCGCGGGTGAGTTGCCTATCGGCGTCATCACCGCCTCGGTGGGGGCGCCGCTCTTTATCTACCTGCTATTGAGGCAAGCTGCCGATGGTGCTGCATGAATATCTGCATGATTTGGTCGGGGCGCGCAGTCTCCTTATTTACCCGTTGTTGAGGCAAGATGCCGATGTCACCCGCTGATCCCATGCCGGTTTCTTCTCGTGCTGCTGCGCCGCTGCTGGAGGCGCGCGCACTCGCCATTGCCGGACGGCTCTCTCCCCTGGATATCCGCTGGCATGGCGGCCAGCTGGTGGCGCTGCTTGGCCCCAATGGCAGTGGCAAGTCGACCCTGCTCGGGGCGCTGGCGGGGATTTTACCCGCCGATGGCACAGTGCTGCTGGGGGGGGAAGTGCTTACTGACCTGAGTTGGCCCGAGCTTGCCAAACGGCGTGCCATGCTGCCCCAGCGTCAGCCCCAGCTGTTTCATATTCCGGTGTTTCAGGTGTTGAGCCTGGGGCTCGATGAGACGGTTGCGCCCGCCAGACAGAACGAGGCGATCGTGGCTCTGTGCGAGGCACTGGAGCTGGAAGCCTTGCTGGCCCGGGACTTCAGCCGCTTGTCGGGCGGTGAGCAGCAGCGGGTGCTGATTGCCCGTACCCTGCTGCAGGTGTGGCAGAGCCTCAATCCGACCGGCAAGGTGCTGCTGCTGGACGAGCCGCTGGCGGGGCTCGACCTGCATCACCAGCTGGCGCTAGTGCGGTTGCTGAAAACCCTGGCTGGGCAGGGATTGCTGGTGGTGCTCGCCATCCACGATATCAATCTGGCCATCGACTGGGCCGACCGCATTCTCTGCCTGCAAGGGGGCGCGGTGGTGCGCGAAGGGGGTGTCGAGCTGGTGGATGAGGCGCTGCTGGAGCAGGTATTCCAGATCCGCACCGACCGCATCGAAGCGGCTGGCCGGGTGTGGTTTATGCCCAGTTTGTGAGAAACAAGAAAGGCCCTTGGCGTCAGCCGAGGGCCTTTTTGAAGAAGACGACCCGCTCCGTTTCGGCAAAGCCGAGTTGTTGGTGCATCTGCTGCGAGTCAAGATTGTCGATGGCGGCATCGGAGGCCAGTTCCCGGCAACCCAGCTCGCGGCCCCACTGCGCCACCCGAGCGATCAAGGCTTGGGCCACCCCACGCTGGCGCGAGGCCGGTTGCACATAGACCCCTTCCAGATACATCACAGGGCTGCTGTTGCAGCCATTCACGTAATCGTGGCGCAGGGCTGCATCGGCAAAGCCTACCGCCTGACTCTGCTCATCCAGCGCCAGAAAGGCGTTGAGATGTGCATTGGCCAACATCTCAACCCCTTCCTGCAGGTGGGCCGAAAGTGCGTGGTGCGGCCACAGCTGCTGGCGCAGGGTTGCCCACTGCGCCAGCAGCGTCTCGTCGAGGGGGACTATCTGCCAGCCGATATTCGTCATCGGGGCTCAGGCTTGCCGCTTGGCAAGGCGTACCAGTGCTGCCTCTGCCAGCATCGCCAGCAGGGTTTCGGTGTCGCTCCATGACAGGCAGGCATCAGTGATGCTCTGGCCGAAGGTGGCGGCGCAGCCGTTCTCTACATCCTGACGCCCTTCCACCAGGAAACTTTCGGCCATTATGCCGGCGATGCCGGTACGGCCGCGGCGCAGCTGATCGCAGATATCTTGCGCCACAAGCAGCTGACGGCGGTGATCCTTCATGCTGTTGCCGTGGCTGAAATCGACCACCAGACGCTCCGGCAGGCCCACATCGGCCAGCGCTTCACAGGCTTCATCGACACTGGCGGTGTCGTAGTTGGGGCGGTGGCCGCCACGCAGGATCACATGACCAAAGGGGTTACCGGCGGTGCGGTAGATGGTCATCTTGCCGTCTTTGTCCGGCGAATAGAAGATGTGGCTGTGACGGGCGGCGCGCACCGCATCGATGGCGATGCGGGTATTGCCGTCGGTGCCGTTCTTGAAGCCAACCGGGCAGGAGAGAGCCGAAGCCATCTCGCGGTGTACCTGGGATTCGGTGGTACGTGCGCCGATGGCGCCCCAGGTGATGAGGTCGGCAATATACTGGCCGGTCACCATATCGAGGAATTCGGTGGCGGTGGGCATGCCGATCTCGTTGATGTCGACCAGCAGTTTGCGCGCCAGTTTCAGCCCTTCGTTGACGTCGAAGCTGCCATCGAGGCGCGGATCGTTGATGAGCCCTTTCCAGCCGACGATGGTGCGCGGCTTCTCGAAATAGGTGCGCATCACGATGCAGAGGCTCTCTTTATACTGCTCGCGCAGGGCGTTGAGGCGCTGGGCATACTCGCGAGCAGCAGCGGGATCATGGATAGAGCAGGGGCCGACAATGACCAGCAGGCGCTGATCGTCTCCGGCCAGAATGGCTTCCACTTCGCGACGGGCATCCAGCAGATTCTGGGCAATGGTATCGGTGATCGGAAACGCGTGTGCAAGCTCGCTCGGAGTGATCAGTGACTCCAGGCGACGGGTGCGCAATTCATCTGTGTGAATGGACATACAACTCAAGTCTCGAGTGGGTGGTGTCAGCCGCAAGGGGCGAAAAAGCAAAGAGATAAAATAAAGCAAAAGTCCCCTGATTGAAACCTTGGGGGGCTCTGATAGGATGTGAGGCCAAAATCGATTCCAAATGAGGTAGTTAGCGTGGCAAAGCCAGGGGCAACCGGGGTCACCCGCATCATCAACGCAACCGGTTACAGCATGAAGGGGCTCAAGTCAGCCTGGATTAACGAGGCGGCGTTTCGGCAGGAGCTGATGCTGATCCTGTTGCTGATGCCACTGGCCTTCTGGCTGGGGGATTCTCTCAACCAGATCCTGCTGCTTATCGTCATCAGCTGGCTGGTGGTGATCGTCGAGATCCTCAACTCCGCCATTGAAGCTGTGGTAGACAGGGTTGGCTCCGAGCATCATGAGCTCTCCGGTCGCGCCAAGGATCTCGGTTCTGCCGCTGTCTTTATCGCGCTGGCCCTCAATGCCCTGGTGTGGGGCGCGCTGGTAGGCCGCAACCTGTTGGGGTGGTGGTAAGCCATCACGCTGCTTTGAGGTTCTGATTCATACAAAAGCCCGTCATCACGACGGGCTTTTTGCTGCGCAGATAAGGGGGTATCAGTGGAGGATGCGGGCACGGATGGTGCCGTTGATCTCCTTGAGCTTGGCGAGCGCCTTCTCGCTGTGCTCGGTCTCCACGTCGATCACCACGTAACCGATATGGCTGCTGGTCTGCAGGTATTGACCGGCGATGTTGATCCCCTCTTCGGCGAAGATCTGGTTGATCTGGTTCATCACGCCCGGCTGGTTGCGGTGAATGTGCAGCAGGCGGCTGGAGCCCTTGTGGCCCGGCAGCGACACTTCCGGGAAGTTGACGGCGGAGAGGGTGGAGCCGTTGTCGGAGTATTTGACCAGCTTGTTGGCCACTTCCAGCCCGATGTTCTCCTGCGCCTCATGGGTGGTGCCACCAATGTGCGGGGTCAGGATCACGTTCTCCAGCCCACGCAGCGGGCTTTGGAACTCTTCGTCATTGGACTTGGGCTCGACCGGGAAGACGTCGATGGCGGCGCCGGCAATATGGCCGCTCTTGATGACGTCAGCCAGCGCATCGATATCCACCACGGTACCGCGGGCGGCGTTGATGAAGATGGCGCCCGGTTTCATCATCCGCAGCTGCTCGGCACCGATCATGTTCTTGGTGGAGGCGGTCTCCGGTACGTGCAGGCTGATGACGTCAGACATATTGAGCAGCTCGACCATGCTTGGCACCTGAATGGCGTTGCCCAGCGAGAGCTTGTTCTCGATATCGTAGTAATAAACCTTCATGCCGATGCTTTCGGCGATGATGCCAAGCTGGGTACCGATGTGGCCGTAGCCGATGATGCCGAGCTTCTTGCCGCGGGCTTCCACCGAGCGATTGGCCAGTTTTTCCCACACGCCGCGATGGCACTTGGCGTTCTTCTCGGGGATGCCGCGCAGAAGCAGCAGGATCTCGCCCAGCACCAGTTCGGCGACCGAACGGGTGTTGGAGAAGGGGGCGTTGAAGACCGGAATACCGCGGATCTGGGCCGCTTCCAGCTCGACCTGGTTGGTACCGATGCAGAAGCAGCCGATGGCGACCAGCTTGTTGGCGGCGTCGAGGACTTTCTCGGTGATCTGGGTGCGGGAGCGCAGCCCGATGAAATGGACGTCGCGGATCTGCTCGATCAGCTCCTCTTCGGAGAGCGAGGTCTTGAGATACTCCACACTGGTGTAACCTGCGGCACGAAAGGTCTCTACGGTGTTGGGGTGAACCCCCTCAAGCAGCAGAACCTTGATTTTATCCTTGTCCAACGAAAACTTGGCAGTCATGACGATCCCTCTGTATGTGCAAACGTAAGTGCAGATTTGGTGTGCGAAGAAAACCGTAAAGTAGCAAAAACGTTTGGGAGAGGGAATATTTGTGACGAAAGTCAAATTCTTTGAAGTTATCAAAGAATGTTGTAAACATCCGTATGCAACTTGTTGAGGGATAAATAAAAACGGCGCCATCAGGCGCCGTCATTTATTCACAGTGCAATGTTTGGGTCATATCCCATCCCGGGGCTCAATCAACGCCGCTGTTGCGTCAGGGCTGGCAGAGTGGCGCTGGCGGGCGAGGGAGGATGCCGCTGCACTGTGCTACCGGTGTCGGGATTACTGGGTAATCACGCCGTCCGGCGTACCGATCAGGACCACATCGGCGCCGCGGGCGGCGAACAGGCCGTTGGTGACCACACCAACAATGGCGTTCAGTCGTACTTCCAACGCCTTGGCATCGGTAATGGCCATGCCTTTTACATCCAGAATGTGGTTGCCGTTGTCGGTGACCACCCCTTCACGCCACACCGGGTTGCCACCCAGTTTGCGAATTTCGCGGGCCACGTATTCGCGAGCCATCGGGATCACTTCCACCGGCAGCGGGAACTTGCCCAGCACGTCGACGGTCTTGGTGTTGTCGATGATGCAGATGAACTTGTCAGCGACGGCGGCAACGATCTTCTCGCGGGTCAGGGCTGCGCCGCCGCCCTTGATCATGTCGCGGGTTGCGTTGATCTCGTCGGCGCCATCCACGTAGACGGAGAGGGCGTCGATCTCGTT
Organism: Aeromonas sp. FDAARGOS 1411; assembly: GCF_019047125.1. NCBI lineage: Bacteria > Pseudomonadati > Pseudomonadota > Gammaproteobacteria > Aeromonadales > Aeromonadaceae > Aeromonas > Aeromonas sp. FDAARGOS 1411. Next base: position 703,679 of record NZ_CP077214.1, read on the forward strand.
GAGATCATACACGGTGATGCCGAAGCCCTTGAGGCGTTCGGTAGAGGCCACGGAGCTGGATACTGCCCCCTTGATCTCGTCCTTCATGGTCGCCAGCGCGTCGATAAAGTGGTTGACGGTAGAGCCGGTGCCCACCCCGACGATGGTGCCGGGAACCACATGCTTGAGCGCAGCCCAACCGGCCGCCTTCTTCATTTCATCTTGAGTCATGATCGTTCCTTAAGAAAAAAGCGGGCGCATTATATCCAACCCGGTACCCCGTCGCGACCTTGTTGCTCACGTTCCGGGGCAAAAAAAGGGACTTTGTAAATCGTTTGCCTGTTTATTCTGCGTTTGCGCGCACAAAGCCGGGGCTGCTGGCCAAAAACAGCTTATTCAAAGCGCCAGCAGTGGCTCGGGGTGATGATCTGGGGCAGCGGCACATCCCACTCCTCTTGCGGGACCGCATCCACCTGCTGGCAGTCGTGGGCAATGCCGAGCGGCTTGGGGCCCAGCTTGTGCTCATGCCAGATGGCGAGAGTGCGATCGTAGTAGCCGCCCCCCATGCCAAGACGATTGCCCTGGGCATCGAAGGCGACCAGCGGGGTGCAGATAAGATCGAGCGTGCTGTGGGGCACCACCTGCAGGATATCCAGCTCCGGCTCTTCGATGCCGTAGCGGTTGCGTACCATGGGGCTGGTGGCGGTATAGCGCAAAAAGAGCAGGTGACCCGGGGTAAAGGGGTGGAGCACCGGCAGGTAGACCTCTTTGTGCTGGGCCCACAGCCAATGGATGGTGGGCAATGGATTGATCTCCCCGTCATTGGCCAGATAGAGGGCAATGCGTTTGGCGGCGAGGATCTCGGGGTGTTGCTTGAACTGGGCCAGCAGCTGTTGGGCCGCCAATTGCTGCTCGGCCGGACTCAGATTTTTGCGGCGTTGACGAACCAGTTGGCGCAGGGATTGACGTTCGGGTTGGGACTCATGCATGGGGAACCTCTGGTATAGCTGCGCATCGATGGCTTGAACGCGCTCTACCTTAGCACATTCACTCTTGACGTTAAGGGGGGCAGGGGAACTCCCGCCTCGGACGGCTGATGCCCGGGACGGTGGGATAAATGCTGGCGGATCCGTTAGTGAGCCAACAAGGGCCAGGATGTGGCCCGTGTTGATGGCATGTCGGCGCGTCAGCCTCTGGTCAGTTACTTCTCAGCCTTGCCGCACATCTGGTGCTTCACAAACACTGCAATGAGTGCCGCTACCGCGAGCGCCATCGGGTAGAAACTCATGCTCACTACCGCCAGCGGTGACAGGGCGAAGATGGAGCCCAGCAGCAGCGCCTGTGCGCCCCAGGGGATCAGACCCTGTACCACGCAGGAGAAAATATCCAGCATGGAGGCGGCTCGGCGCGGGGTGACACCGTGGTGTTCGGCGAGATCCCGAGCTACCTTGCTGGCGACGATAATAGCCACCGTGTTGTTGGCGGTGCACAGGTTGGTGAGGCTCACCACCCCGGCGATGCCGAGCTCGGCGGCTTTCTCGTTCTGTTCACCATTGTGCTCGCGAGTGAAACGGGCAATCAGGGCGCTGATGCGCTCGCTGATCCAGGCCAGTCCACCCTGACGTTCCATCAGGGCGCCGAGGCCGCCGATCAGCATGGAGAGCAGGAAGATCTCCTGCATGCCGGTAAAGCCCTGATAGATATCCTTGCTGAACTGACCGATGGCGTAGCCGTTGATCATGCCCACCGCTCCGGCGGCCAGAATACCGATCCCCAGCACCACAAACACATTCACTCCGGCGAGCGCCAGCCCAAGAATGAGCAGGTAGGGCATCACCTTGAACAGCTCGATGGCGCTGCCGCTGGCAGGGGATTCACCCACTGACCCCAGGGTCAGATAGAGCAGGATCACTGCGATGGCGGCAGGGGCGGCAATCTTGAAGTTCTCGCGGAACTTGTCCTTCATCTCGCACCCTTGGCTGCGGGTTGCTGCTATGGTGGTGTCGGAGATGATGGAGAGGTTATCGCCAAACATGGCGCCGGAGAGAATGGTGCCTGCCATCAGTACCGGATCGATACCGGCCGCCTGCGCCACGCCCAGCGCGACCGGCGCCACGGCACCTATGGTGCCCATGGAGGTGCCCATGGCGGTAGCAATAAAGGCAGAGATGAGGAACAGCCCGGGCAACAGCGCCCAGCCAGGGATGAGCGACAGGCCCAGCGCCACAGTAGCATCAACCCCGCCGGTGGCCTTGGCCACGCTGGCAAAGGCGCCCGCCAGCAGATAGATAAGGCACATCGCCATGATATTGCTGTGGCCAACCCCCTTGAAGAAGGTCTCCAGATTGCTGTTGAAGCTCTCTTTGCCAAGCAGCAGGGCCAGCATCACCGCAGGCAGGGCTGCAACCGGAGCGGGCAGCTGATAGAAGGCGAATTCGACCCCCTGCAGGGTCAGCCAGGTACCGGTACCGATAAAGAGTGCGAGAAAAACCAGAAGTGGCAACAAGGCCCTGGCACTGGGTTGAGTCTGGATCATGTGTTCCTCTGAAATTGAACAATGACCTCCTGTCATAAACTGCTTTGTACCTGTATCGGATAGGGATAGGGGGAAAACAGGGCGGGCATCCTGCCGCATTGGGGTGCCCACAGTAGTGAGTCAACCTCGCTTGGTCAAGATAGACGTCCAGATGGATAGGTGTTTTTGTTTGATGATTCTGGTGTTGTTGAGATATCCAAAGAATATTCGGAAAAAGAAGTTAGTGTTGATTATTGTTCATTGCTGTTCTGACGCAGTCCGCGGGTATCTGGGGGTATCGCGTGCCTTTAATAAGGAAAGAGGTAAACGATAAGATCTCTGCATGCCATCTTGGGGATTTCTCCCGAAGCCAAACGTCAGCCGCACCTCTCTCTATCTCTACGTGAGCATGGTACGGATATTTCCAGAACGCGTGGACACAAGACCTGGGCTGTGTGGTTACTGTGCCAGTGTCTCCACCGCCTGAACGGCTGTCGCGAGAGCATCCTGTTCCAGCGTCAGCGGAATGTGGCCAATTCCGGGCAGCAGGGTGACAGGCCAGGAGATTCCGAGAAGTCTTAACTCAGGTTCAAGTTGATCTGTTTGGAAGGCTTCGTCATTTGCACCCGCGATCATGGCGCAGGGGCGTTGCACATTGCGCAAATTCTGCTGATAGTCGCGCTCTGGCTGAAAGTTCGAGGCAAGGTTGAAGGAGTAGGAGGGGGTCAGCAGGGATTTCGCCTCATCATTAAGGGCAAAGTTCAGCACGGTCAGATGGTTGAGTGCGGAAATATGGAAACCGTTGAGGATGCTCAGGGCGATGAGGCGAGGCAAGCCGACACGCACCCAGCCACCGCTGTTGGGCCGGTAGTTGGCGGCGGTGGGGCCGAGATAGGGGGAGAGCAGCAGATAGCTCTCGAACAGGGTTTGTCGCGTGCTGCCAGCAACGCGCAGCACAAAGCCACCCCCTGACGAGAAGCCGACGAGTGTTGCAGGCTTGTCGGGGGCTACCGACTTGATGAAATCTTCCAGATCGTCTTCAAGCTGACCGATGTAGGTAATGGTGCCTTTGTTGCCCGATGCGCCATGGCCGCGAATATCGAGGGCGTAGGCGTCATATCCCGCTTGCGAAAAGGCGCTCGCCATCTTGTGCATGCTCTGGCTGCTGGCAGAAGAGCCATGAACCAGTACCACGCTGCCCTTGACCTTGTTGTTCTCTGCGTGCTCTTTTGCGCCATAGTGCCGATAGGCCAAGTTCGTGCCGTCACGCGCCGGGTATCTTGAGAGGGGTGGCATGTTGCTCCAGCCACACCCCTTGAAAGGGTCGTTGATGCTGGCCATCGCCGGTGCCGGACTCGGCCCGCCAAACAGCAGAGCCGCGGCCAGCATGACCAGGGTCAGTGATATCAACCCCACAGCAAACAGCAATCCTGCGCTCATCCTTGCACCTCATTTGATATCGACACGGGCGTGGCCCTGATTCTGCTTATGCTGGCATTTCACTCGTTCGAACCTATCAGATGGCACCCGGTCTGCCAAATGATGGAGTGAGACGATGAAAAACGGCCTGTGACCAAAAGGAAGTTCTTGGCCAGCCAGCGGGCGCTGCCGTTGGCGAGTGCAGCAAGGAGGGGTGGCATCATGGCTTTTCAAACCCGGCGCGGGCTGGTAAAACGGTCTCTTTCCATAATTAAAAGAGATGAGAGGGTGGAGATGGACAATCCGATCCGTGTGGCCGTGATGGGCTGTAATGGTCGTATGGGCAAGGTGCTGTTGGAGGCCATCACCAACACCGATGGCGTAGTGGTCGGTGCCGCGCTGGAGCGGCCGGGTTCGGCGGTGATCGGCCTTGATGCCGGTGAGCTCAATGGGCTGGGCCATCTGGGTGTGGCCATCAGCGATAGTCTGGACAAGGTGCGCGATGAGTTTGATCTTATCATCGACTTTACCCGCCCCGAGGTGACCCTGGCCAATCTGGCCTTTGCGCTGGCCCACCACAAGCAAATGGTGATTGGCACCACCGGTTTTGACGATGCAGGCAAGGCTGCTCTGAAAGAGGCTGGCAAGCAGATCGGTATCGTGTTCGCCTCCAACTACTCGGTCGGGGTCAACCTGGTGTTCAAGCTGCTGGAGCAGGCCGCCAAGGTGATGGGGGATTACACCGACATCGAGATCATCGAGGGACACCATCGCCACAAGGTGGATGCGCCATCCGGTACCGCGCTCTCCATGGGGGAAGTGGTCGCCAAAACGCTGGGTCGGGATCTCAAGGAGTGCGCCGTCTATGGTCGCGAGGGGATCACTGGCGAGCGGGATCGCAACACTATCGGCTTTGCCACCATTCGCGCCGGCGATCTGGTGGGGGAGCATACCGTCATGTTTGCCGATATCGGCGAGCGGGTGGAGATCAGCCACAAAGCTTCAAGTCGCCTGACTTTCGCCAACGGTGCTGTGCGGGCGGGCAAGTGGCTTGGTCAGCAGGGTGCCGGTCTTTATGACATGCAGGATGTGCTCAATCTCAAGTGATGCCTCTGTGCGGCACTTTCGTACTACAGCTACCCAGTGAAAAACCCCGGCTTGCCGGGGTTTTTGCTGTCAGTCAGCCAGAGTTTGTGTAAAAAGACACGCTATCGGCAATTTTTATCTGAATGCCTTATAAATCACACTATTGCGTTATCCACCAGATTTTCCCTTCCTGAATGTCATCACCAGGTAACAGATTTGAGCATCTTTATGGCTGATAAAGCCATTTTTTTACACCAATCGGAAAAGACTAAAAATTCAAACACAGAAAAACGTTTTCCATTTTTCGTGTTCACTCTTGTCATCTTAAAAGCGTTAAATTTGTCATTAATGTTTTTTGTGTAAAAATAAATGCCATTGTTTTAATTGGTTTTTTTGTTTGTTTTTGTCGCTATTGCTGGCTTGGTGTCATCTTTTGGTGGTGGTTTTTCCTTTTCTTTCGTGGGAGGGGGTTGCAAAGCGATTAAGTGCATAGATAATGGGTAATGTTGCTTTTTTATTGAATTTAGATGCATTTCGTCTGAGAAAAGACGTTGAAATGCCACTTTTTTTAAGTAGAATGCGCCCAATTTGCCAGAAATCTGCCGGGTTCGAGTCCTGTCCAAGACCGGAACCGAGCCCGCAACACCCAGGTAAATTGCTGAATTTAAAGCTAAATAACTGGAGGTTGTCTTGAATCACACTGCATTGCTAGTGCTGGAAGATGGAACTGTGTTCAAAGGCGTGTCGATAGGCGCCGAGGGATGTTCCGTTGGTGAAGTGGTTTTCAATACGTCGATGACGGGCTATCAGGAAATCCTCACCGATCCCTCTTATTCCCGTCAGATAGTCACCCTCACTTACCCCCATATAGGCAACACCGGCACCAACAGCGAAGATGAAGAGTCCAGTCAGATCCATGCTCAGGGATTGATCATCCGGGACCTTCCGATACTTGCCTCCAATTTCCGCAATCAGCAATCCCTCTCCGAATACCTCAAGTCTCACAACATCGTTGGCATCGCCGACATCGACACCCGTAAACTGACCCGCATCCTGCGCGAGAAAGGCGCTCAGGCTGGCTGCATTCTGGCCGGGAAACAGGTCGATGAAGCCTATGCCCTCGAACAGGCCCGCGCCTTCCCCGGTCTGAAGGGGATGGATCTGGCCAAAGAGGTGACGGTTGGTGAAGCGTACAACTGGACCGAAGGGAGCTGGCAGCTTGGCAAGGGGCATGTCACCCCGTATGCCGACCAGCTGAAATACCACGTGGTGGCCTACGACTTCGGCGTCAAGCGCAACATTCTGCGGATGCTGGTGGACCGTGGCTGCCGCCTGACCGTGGTGCCTGCCAAGACCCCGGCCGCCGAGGTACTGGCGATGAACCCGGATGGTATCTTCCTCTCCAACGGCCCCGGCGACCCCGAGCCGTGCGACTACGCCATCGAGGCCATCAAGGCTTTCCTTAATACCAACACGCCGGTGTTCGGCATCTGTCTGGGTCACCAGCTGCTGGGGCTGGCCTCCGGTGCCAAGACCGTCAAGATGAAGTTTGGCCACCACGGCGCCAACCATCCGGTGAAGAGCCTCGATGACAACACCGTCATGATCACCGCTCAGAACCACGGCTTTGCGGTAGACGAGAACAGCCTGCCGGATTGCCTGCGCGCCACCCACGTCTCCCTGTTCGATGGCTCCCTGCAAGGTATCCATCGCACCGACCGTCCGGCCTTCAGCTTCCAGGGGCACCCTGAAGCGAGCCCGGGCCCGCACGACTGTGCCGGTCTTTTTGACCACTTTATTGAATTGATTAAGCAGTATCGCGCCTAAGAAATAGAGGAAAGAGTTTCATGCCAAAACGTAATGACCTTCAGAGCATCCTGATCCTCGGCGCCGGCCCCATCGTCATCGGCCAAGCCTGCGAATTTGACTACTCCGGCGCCCAGGCGTGCAAAGCCCTGCGCGAGGAGGGCTACCGCGTCATTCTGGTCAACTCCAACCCGGCCACTATCATGACCGACCCGGAGATGGCAGACGCCACCTACATCGAGCCCATCACCTGGGAAGTGGTGCGCGAAATCATCAAGAAAGAGCGCCCGGACGCCATCCTGCCCACTATGGGCGGCCAGACTGCGCTCAACTGCGCACTGGCGCTGGAGAAGCATGGCGTGCTGGCCGAGTTCGGTGTCGAGATGATCGGTGCCACCGCCGACGCCATCGACAAGGCCGAAGACCGCTCCCGCTTTGACAAGGCGATGCGCAGCATCGGCCTGGAGTGCCCGCGTGCCGGCATCGCCCACAACATGGAAGAGGCGTGGGGCGTGCAACAGATGGTTGGCTTCCCCTGCATCATCCGTCCCTCCTTTACCATGGGTGGCTCCGGTGGCGGCATCGCCTACAACACCGAAGAGTTCGTTGAGATCTGCGAGCGCGGTCTGGACTTGTCGCCGACCAAAGAGCTGCTCATCGACGAGTCGCTGATCGGCTGGAAAGAGTACGAGATGGAGGTGGTGCGGGATCGCAACGACAACTGCATCATCGTCTGCGCCATCGAAAACTTCGACCCCATGGGTATCCACACCGGTGACTCCATCACGGTCGCGCCAGCCCAGACGCTGACCGACAAGGAGTACCAGCTGATGCGCAACGCCTCCATGGCGGTGCTGCGCGAAATCGGTGTCGAGACCGGCGGCTCCAACGTCCAGTTCGGCATCAACCCGAAAGATGGCCGCATGGTCATCATCGAGATGAACCCGCGGGTGTCGCGCTCCTCTGCGCTGGCCTCCAAGGCGACCGGTTTCCCCATCGCCAAGATCGCAGCCAAGCTCGCCATCGGTTACACCCTCGACGAGCTGATGAACGACATCACCGGCGGTCGCACTCCGGCCTCCTTCGAGCCGGCCATCGACTACGTGGTGACCAAGGTGCCACGCTTCAACTTCGAGAAGTTCGCCGGTGCCAACGACCGTCTGACGACCCAGATGAAGTCGGTCGGTGAAGTGATGGCTATTGGCCGTAACTTCCAGGAGTCCCTGCACAAGGCGTTGCGCAGCCTCGAGACCGGTAAGACCGGCTTCGACCCCATGGTGGATCTGAACGCCCCGGACTCCCTGACCCGCATCCGTCACGAGCTGCAGGATGCCGGTAGCGACCGTATCTTCTACATCGCCGATGCATTCCGCGCCGGTCTCTCCATGGACGGCATCTTCAAGCTGACCAAGATTGACCCCTGGTTCCTGGTACAGATTGAAGATCTGGTGAAACTGGAAGAAGAGGTGAAAGAGCGCGGCATGGCCGGTCTCGATGCTGACTTCCTGCGCGCCCTGAAGCGCAAAGGCTTTGCCGATGCCCGTCTGGCCAAGATCCTCGGTGTGGCCGAAGGGGAAGTGCGCAAACTGCGTGCCCGCAACAACATCTTCCCGGTCTACAAGCGGGTCGATACCTGCGCCGCCGAGTTCGCCACCAACACCGCCTACATGTACTCCAGCTATGACGAGGAGTGCGAAGCGGCCCCGAGCAACCGCGACAAGATCATGATCATCGGCGGCGGCCCGAACCGTATCGGTCAGGGTATCGAGTTCGACTACTGCTGCGTGCACGCGGCGCTGGCCCTGCGCGAAGACGGTTATGAGACCATCATGGTCAACTGCAACCCGGAGACCGTCTCCACCGATTACGACACTTCTGACCGTCTCTACTTCGAGCCGGTGACCCTGGAAGATGTGCTGGAAATCGTGCGCATCGAAAAACCCAAGGGCGTGATTGTCCAGTACGGTGGCCAGACCCCGCTGAAACTGGCCCGTGCACTGGAAGCCAACGGCGTACCGATCATCGGTACCAGCCCGGATGCCATCGACCGCGCCGAAGACCGTGAACGCTTCCAGTCTGCCGTCGAGCGCCTCGGCCTCAAGCAGCCGGAAAACGGCACCGTCACCGCGCTGGAGCAGGCCGTGCTGCTGGCCGAGCGCATTACCTACCCGCTGGTGGTTCGTCCCTCCTACGTGCTGGGTGGCCGCGCCATGGAAATCGTCTATGACGAGCAGGATCTGCGTCGCTACTTCGCCGAGGCGGTGAGCGTCTCCAACGAATCGCCTGTACTGCTGGACCGCTTCCTGGACGATGCGACCGAGCTGGACGTGGATGCCATCTGCGACGGCACCGACGTGGTCATCGGCGGCATCATGGAGCACATCGAGCAGGCCGGTATTCACTCCGGTGACTCCGGTTGCTCCCTGCCTCCCTATACCTTGTCCAAGAAGATTCAGGACGAGATCCGCGAGCAGGTGCGCAAGCTGGCGCTGGAGCTCGGCGTTATCGGCCTGATGAACGTGCAGTTCGCGGTCAAGGGCGATGACATCTACCTTATCGAGGTGAACCCGCGTGCCGCCCGTACCGTGCCGTTTGTCTCCAAGGCGACCGGTGCTCCGCTGGCCAAGATTGCCGCCCGTGTGATGGCCGGTCAGTCGCTGCAAGAACAGGGCTTCACCAAAGAGATCATCCCGCCCTACTACTCGGTGAAAGAGGTGGTACTGCCGTTCGCCAAGTTCCCGGGGGTTGACCCGCTGCTGGGGCCGGAGATGCGCTCCACAGGTGAGGTAATGGGTGTGGGCAGCAGCTTTGCCGAGGCCTATGCCAAGGCGCAGCTGGGTGCCAACCACGCCGTACCGAAAGAGGGTCGTGCCCTCTTGTCAGTGCGTCACAGCGACAAGGCGCAGGTGGTCGACTTGGCCGCCAAGCTGCTGGAGCTGGGCTACGAGCTGGATGCCACTCACGGCACCGCCGTCGCGCTGGGTGAGGCGAGCATCAACCCGCGTCTGGTCAACAAGGTGCACGAAGGTCGCCCGCACATTCTCGACCGCATCAAGAATGGCGAGTACACCTACATCGTCAACACCGCCGAAGGGCGGGTGGCGATCCAGGACTCCAAGCAGCTGCGTCGCGCCGCCTTGCAAAACAAAGTGGCGTATACCACCACCATGAACGAGGCGTTTGCCACCTGCATGGCCATCAGTGTGGATGCCACCGCCAACGTCAACTCGGTGCAGGAGCTGCACCAGAAGGTGAAAAACCGCTAAGCGTTTGCAGCGGGCATCAGCCCGATTTGCCAGACGACCAACCCCCGCCAGCGATGGTGGGGGTTTCTTTTTATCTGTCGCTAAGCGTTCGGTTCGGAGCGGGTGAGCCATTTAGGAAGGTCATGAGTTCCGCATCGCAGACAACGGATGGCGCGTGGGGTGGTAAAAGCTGGCAAGGGGAGGGGATGCTGCGAGCGCGGGTTTCAACTGCAGCAGGCAATCCTCTACAATGGCCCCACTTTGCTTGTCAGTGCAGTGCCAGCGGCGCTGCCTGTAGGGCCTACAAAAAATGGACATGCTTATGACCGCTTTGCCTTCCTGTCGTCTTCTTGCCTTCTGCGCTGCCTTGTTGCTGGCCGGTTGTGCCAGTGATCCCGCCTCCGCGCCTGCCAAAGAGGCGAGCGTGAGCAACCCCAAAACGCCGCCTGCCATGCAGCCGCGCAAACCGGCGGATATGAAGAGCCGCATCGTGCGCTTCTTGCCCCGTCAGGTGCCGGACAAACAGGGGTGGGCCAACGACGTGGTGACGGCGCTCACCACCCAGGGGGTGACGGTCAATGATCACAATGTCTGTAGCGTGCTGGCGGTGGCGGAGCAGGAAGCCACCTATCAGGCCGACCCCGTGGTGCCGGGCCTTGGCAAGATCGCCTGGAAAGAGATCAACTCGCGGGCAGCCAAGCTGCTGATCCCCGAGTTTATGGTGCGGGCCGCACTCTCCATCAACTCGCCCACCGGCAAGAGCTACGCCGAGCGGATCGACAAGTTGCGTACCGAGCGGGAGATGAGTGAAATCTTCGAAGACATGATCAGCATGCTGCCGATGGGCAAGACGCTGTTTGGCAATCTCAACCCGGTGCATACCGGCGGCCCGATGCAGGTGAGCATCGCCTTTGCCGAGGCCAACGCCCGTGGCTACCCCTATCCAATCAAGGATTCCATCCGCCACGAAGTCTTTACCCGTCGCGGCGGCATCTGGTTTGGCACCAAGCATATCTTCGGTTATCCCGTCGACTACCCGGATACCCTCTACCGTTTTGCCGACTTCAACGCCGGCTGGTACGCCAGCCGCAATGCCGCTTTTCAAGCCGCCGTCAGCCGTTTGAGTGGCAAAACTCTGGCGCTGGACGGGGATCTGATCCGCTATGACTCGGATCTGCCGGGCAATACCGAACTGGCCGTCTACACCCTCGCCAACCGGGTCAATATGAGCAAACAGGCGATCCACCAGAGCCTGCGCAAAGGGGATACCGCCGAATTTGCCGAGACCGATCTCTACCATCGCATCTTTACCCTGGCCGACAAGCAAGCGGGCAAGCGACTGCCCCGCGCCATCCTGCCCGGCATACAGCTAAAGAGCCCAAAAATCACCCGCAACCTCACCACCGCCTGGTTTGCCAAGCGGGTGGATGACAGGGAGCAACGCTGCGTGCGGCAGATGGCGACGATTAGGTAGGACTGGGTTTGCTTCGAGACTAGTTGCAAAGCGGGTTGCCATTGTTAATGACAACCCGCACGCTTAATCGCTTCCAATGGAGATCTTTGGCTCGCATCCAGTTATGAACGGTGGCGGCTCCTTCCGAGTGGCATGAGTTGTTACTACTGTTGCAGGATCAGCCGTGTTGGCGGCGGTCGTTGGCCTGGGCCAGTAGCATGCGGCTTTCACGCAGGAACTGGTCGGCATGTTCGCCGAAGAAACCGGAGACTTGCGAGAAGGCCTCGATGAAACCGTCCCTGTCTCCTCGCTCCAGCAGCCCCAGCGCTTCGCCGAAGTTTTGGTAGTAGCGACGGATCATCGCCAGATTCTGCGGTGACGACAAAATGATGTCGGCATAGAGGTGGGGATCTTGGGCAAACAGCCGCCCCACCATGGCGAGCTCCAGCCGGTAGATGGGGGAGCTCAAACTCAGCAAGCGATCCAGATTGGCCTGCTCCCGGGAGAGGTGCCAGCCATAGGCAAAGGTGGCGAAGTGACGCAGCGCCTGAATGAGGGTCATCGCCTCATCGTGGGCCTTGGCTTCCACCTGTTGCAAGCGGGCGCCCCAGATGGTCATCTGATCCAGCAGCCATTGGCTGGCTGCGGGGTTACGACCCTGACAGCAGACGATCACCTGCTTGGCGAGGCTTGCCACATCCGGCCCGAACATGGGGTGTAGTCCCAGTACCGGCCCCTGATGTACCGCCAGCATATGTTCGAGCGGCGCCGCCTTCACGCTGGTGACATCCACCAACAGGCAGTGGGTGGGCAGGTTGCCGAGGCGGTCGATGATCTGGCAGGTGATATCGATGGGCACCGCCACCATCACCAGACCGGCTTCGGCGAGGATCTCGTCAGCGCGCGGCCAGTCGGCTTGTTCCAGCGTCTCGACCCAGTAGCCTGAGAGGCTGAACATATGGCCGAACAAGCGACCAAGCTGGCCCTGACCACCGATGATGACCACTTTGCCAAGGTCCGGCTTTATGCATTTGAAGCCGGTATCTTTCTCGCTGGCGTAAGATTCGCGCATCACCCGGCGCAGCACGTCTTCGATGAGATCGCCGGGCACCCCCAACTGCTCAGCCTCGGCGCGGCGGCGGGCCAGCATGCTCGCTTCCCGATCCGGTGCATAGATGGGCAGGCCGTGGCGGCTCTTTACCTCACCCACTTCTCCCACTAGGGCCAGACGGGCGGCCAGCAGATCGATCAGCTGCTTGTCCACCGCATCTATCTTGTCCCTGAGTACATTCAACTCTTCAGCCATATCCAGTCCCTGCTGGCGCCGCGAGCGGCGGCGCCCTGAAATTCAAGATGCAACAAGGTATCACGGCGTGAGCGGCTTGATGCCACCAGCGGTGATACCTCGATTGTTCAATAGGTTGCGACAAAATACCACGGCTTACCGCGCAGTTCTGCCCTTGAGAGGGTCAGCCAGCTGGTTGTGGCAGCGGGCCAGCAGGGTGGCGGTGGTGTCCCAGTCGATGCAGGCATCGGTGATGGAGACCCCGTAGCGCATCTGCTCTTTGGGCTGCTCACTGGACTGGTTTCCCTCGAACAGGTTGGATTCGAGCATCACCCCGATGATGGAGCGGTTGCCCTCCTGGATCTGGTGGATGACGTTGTCGGCCACCTTGGGCTGCAAACGGTGATCCTTGCTGGAGTTGCCGTGGCTGCAATCCACCACAAGGCTCGGCAGCAGGCCTGCTTTCTCCAGCGCCTCTTCCGCCAGCGACACGTTGACCGAGTCGTAGTTGGGATGTTTGCCGCCGCGCAGGATCACGTGGCCATCCGGGTTGCCCTGGGTCTGCAACAACGCCACCTGGCCCTGCTGGTTGATCCCCATAAAGGCGTGAGGGGAGGAGGCCGCCAGCAGCGCATTGATGGCGGTCCCCAGGTTGCCGTCGGTGCCGTTCTTGAAGCCGACCGGCATGGAGAGGCCGGACGCCATCTCCCTGTGGGTCTGGGATTCGGTGGTGCGCGCGCCGATGGCTGACCAGGAGAAGAGCTCGGCCAGGTATTGCGGGCTGATGGGGTCGAGCGCTTCGGTGGCCAGCGGCAACTCCAGCTCCGCCAGCCAGCAGAGCAGCTCGCGGGCACGGTGCAGCCCCAGCTCTACATCGAAGGTGCCATCCAGATTGGGGTCGTTGATAAAGCCTTTCCAGCCGACCGTGGTGCGCGGTTTCTCAAAGTAGACCCGCATGACAATGTAGAGAGAGTCCTGATAGGCATCATGCAGCGCTTTGAGTCTGGTTGCGTACTCTTTGGCAGCGTCCATGTCGTGGATGGAGCAGGGACCACAGATCACCAGCAGCCGGTGATCGCGGCGGTGAATGATATCGGCGATGGTATTGCGGGCCCCTTGCACGAATGCCAGCGCCTTGTCGGAGATGGGTAACTTCTCCTTGAGCTGGGCAGGCGTGATCATCACTTGTTCGGACTGGATATGGATGTTGTTCAGGGGGTCTCTTTGCATGATTTCATACTCTCTACTGTATTAAGCCAAAAGCGGTTGTACCTATATATTTACACTGGTACCTGCTTTGTTACGCAACCGCCATCACCTTACCAAGGAAAAACAAACAATCAAGTGAAACTAGTGGATTTACCGCTAAAAAGTCAGATAAAGGAGCTGCTATATAGCGCGAACAGGAATAATACAGAGGTTTTTTCGGAGGAATAATGGTTTTTGTGTAATTTAATGTTTACGATTTGAGGGCGTGAAGGCTGCGTTGCCCAGCTGTTTACCCACAGTAAATGGTATCTCTGGGAGACTGCAACGCGATGGCAATGATGGTGTGAGGTGGCTATCTGGTCAGCCATAGAAAGAGGGAGCCATCATGGCTCCCTTTGCGGTAGGAAGGGGGATCCCGTCTGGCTGCGGATCAGCGCTTCTGTTTTCCCTGCAGCTCTTTGTTCAGGCGAGTGAGCATCCCCTGGGTGACCAGCACTATGCCCTGCTCGGAGCGGTGGAAGCGACGTGCATCTTCATCGGCGTTTTCACCGATCACAGTGCCTTCCGGCAGCTTGCACCCCTTGTCGATCACCACCCGGCGCAGTCGGCAACCGGCACCAATCTCCACACCCGGGAAGATAACGGCCTGATCCAGAGTGCAGAAGGAGTCGACCCGCACATTGGTAAAGAGCACCGAACTCAGGATGAAAGAGCCACTGACGATGGTGCCCCCGGCAAACATGGAGTTGATGGTCATGCCGTGCTGGCCGTTTCGGTCCTGCACGAACTTGGCGGGAGGTGTCATGTTCTGACTGGTCCAGATGGGCCAGTCCTGATCGTAGATATCCAGCTCAGGCGTGACGGAAGCGAGATCCATATTGGCCTCCCAGAAGGAGTCCACGGTGCCCACATCGCGCCAGTAGGGGCGGCGATCCGGACAGCAGCCGACACAGGACATGCCAAACGGGTGAGCGAATGCGGTGCCCTCTTTCACCACCCGGGGGATCACGTCCATGCCGAAATCGTGATGGGACTGCTCGTTGGCAATGTCCTCTTCCAGCAGCTGATAGAGATACTCCGCATCGAAGATATAGACGCCCATGGAGGCCAGCGCGGTGTCGGCCTTGCCCGGCATGGCGGGCGGGTTGGCAGGCTTTTCGACGAAGGCATTGATCTTGCGATCATCATCCACCGCCATTACCCCGAAGGCGCTTGCTTCACTGCGTGGCACCTCGATGCAGGCAACGGTCACCTTGGCGCCCATATTGACGTGGTCGAGCAGCATGGCGGCGTAATCCATCTTGTAGATGTGATCGCCTGCCAGCACCACCACATATTTGGGGGCGTGATCGCGGATGATATCCAGATTCTGGTAGACCGCATCGGCGGTACCCCGATACCAGTTCACCTCATCCACCCGCTGCTGGGCAGGGAGCAGATCGATAAACTCGTTCATCTGGTAGCGCAGGAAAGACCAGCCCGATTGGAGATGGCGCAACAGGCTGTGGGATTTGTACTGGGTCACGACACCGACCCGACGAATGCCGGAGTTGATGCAGTTGGAGAGCACGAAATCGATGATGCGGAATTTGCCGCCGAAATGAACGGCAGGTTTTGCACGGTTGTCGGTTAACTGTTTGAGGCGACTACCCCGCCCTCCTGCGAGTACCAAAGCCATGGTCTCGTTCAGCAACTGTCTGGATTTTGCTGTATTGGCAGGTTGTAACAACATCTCATATCCCTTTGTAGATAAATCACTACAATGTTGCCTCCTTTGAGCCCTCAAGAAAGTGCTTTCAGTCACATTTTATGGTTTACGACGTAATAAAATGACTTTTTTGTTATTAAAAATGACGGGTTGATCCGTCATTGCTTTCAATATGGTCAGTTGTCAATTGAGGCGAGCCGAGTACCAAAAAGGGCGGCGAGAGAGGAGGGATGGAAAAAGCCCCTGCCAATGGTTGGCAGGGGCCAGGTTCGTTGAGGCCCGGTGAGCCGGGCCTGATTAACAAGATTCAGGCTGCGTTGGCCAGTGGCTCCTCGCTCTTCTTCTGGTAGGCCTGCGGGGTGAGGCCCAGCAGCTCCTGCACGGTCGAGGCGACGGTGATGGAGGAGACAGTGCCCACCAGGATCCCGGCAAACAGGGTGAAGGAGAAGCCGTAGAGGGCGTCACCGCCAAACAGCAACAGAGCGCCCACGGTAAACAGGGTGGTGCCCGAGGTGATCATGGTGCGACTGAAGGTCGCCTTGATGGCTACATCGGAGCATTCGTGGATCCCCATCTGGGTACGCGAGCTCAGCAGATCCCGCAGCCTGTCCGAGATGACGATGCTGTCGTTGAGGGAGTAGCCGATCACCGCCATCAAGCCGGCGATGATGTTCAGATCGAATTCGATTTGAAAGAGTGACAGCAGCCCCAGCGCCACGATGGCGTCATGGACCACCGAGAGCAGGATGCCGATGGCCTGACGCCACTCGAAACGAAACGCCAGATAGGCCGACATCGCCAGCGAAGCGACCAGTACCGCCAGCATCCCCTGCTGGAACAGTTCTGCACCCACCTGAGGGCCGACGATGGTGGTGCGCAGCAACTCGACCGGCATCCCCAGCTGTTGGGTCAGCATGGTGGCGAGATCTGCCGCGGGCCAGGGAAGTTCGTGGGGGGGCAGCTTGATCAGCCACTCGCCGGGAATACCGGCCGAGCTCAGCTCAACGGCTCCCGCCAGCGGGGAGACCAGCATGGCATTGAGCTCATGGGCCTCTTTCAGGGTCTGGATATGAAACTCCAGCAGGATCCCGCCGGTAAAATCGAGCCCCAGTGTCAGGCCGTTCACCAGCAAGATGGCAACGCTGGCCACGGTCAGCAGGATGGAAGCCCACAGGCCAATATAACGCCAACGGGTCAGCCCCATGGCAACGATCATTCTCAACATAATTCTCTCCTTGGCCAGCCAGCACCAGGCTGTTGGCCCATCACGACGTGTCGCGACACGCCGGGAAATAGTGTTCTGCTTTGGCCGCTCCGGCCATATCCATGGCCGATGGCGCAGCCAAAGCCGCTCATCAGAAGGACTGCTGTCTCGTTACACCTTCAGCGTGCGCTCGCTGCTGCGTCCCCAGAGGGGGTTGATGATGGCGCGCGTCCCCCAGATCCCGGTGATCATGCTGGAGAGCAGACCCAGAATGAGGGTGATGGAGAAGCCCTGCAGCGGCCCGGAGCCGATGGAGTAGAGCACCACAGCGCAGATGAGCGTAGTGATGTTGGCATCGAAAATGGTGTGGAAGGCCGAGCGATAGCCAAAGTCGATGGCGTTGGCCAGTGAGCCCCCTTCTCGCAGCCGGTCCCTGATCCGCTCGAAGATCAGCACATGGGTATCCACAGCCATGCCCACCGTCAGCACCAGACCGGCGATCCCCGGCAGGGTCAGCACGGCGCCCGGCAGCACTGCCAGCATGCCGACCTGCATCAACAGGTTGGCGACCAGCGCCGTGATGGCAACCCAGCCGAATTTGCGGTACCAAGCCATCATGAACAGCATCATGCCTGCCATGCCGAAGGCCAGCGCGGTGAAGCCCGCCTCGATATTCTGCATCCCCAGCGTCGGGCCAATACTGCGTTCTTCCAGGATCTTGAGCGGGGCGGTGAGGGCGCCGGCACGCAACAGCATGGCCAGCTCTTGCGCCTCCGGCAGACTGCCAATACCGGTGATGCGGAACTGGTTGCCAAGGGCGGTCTGGATGGTGGCGACGTTGATCACCTCGCTCTGGGCGCGCAGTTTGCCCTGAGCGTTGGTCTTGTACTCGGTGAAGACGGTCGCCATCGGCTTGCCCACATGCTGGCGGCTGAACTGGTTCATCTTGCTGCCACCCAGGGTGTCGAGCACGATATTGACCTGGGGTTGACCCATCTCGCCCATATTGGCGCGGGCATCGACGATGTGCTCGCCGGTCAGTACCGGCTTGCGTGCCATGCCGACGGCCTGACCGTTGCGATCGGCGATATAGAAGTGGCTGTCGGCTTTGGCCTCGTAGAAGGCCAGCGAGGCGGTGGCCCCGATCACCTCTTTCGCCTGCTTGGGGTTGTGCACCCCGGGCAGTTCGATACGGATGCCATCCTGCCCCTGACGCACCACTGAGGCCTCGACGATGCCGAGTTCGTTGATCCGTTTTTTCAGGATCGACAGGTTCTGGGTCACGGCGTTGTTGACCAGCAGGGTACGCTCCGCCTCGCTCAGCACCAGTTTCAGGTCATTGCCGGAGCGGGTCAGCTTCCACTGATCCTGACGGGTACCGGCACTCTCCTTGATGATGGCGAGCCAGCTCTCCTGTTCGGCGACCTCCGGCAGGGTGACGGCTACGGCGCCCTGTGCGCTGCGCGTGACGCTGGCGCCGCGCAGATTGGCTTCACGGAAGCGGGTGCGCAGGGTATCCACCAGATTCTTGGTCTGATTGTCGATGACAAAGTCCACGTCCACCCCGATCAGCAGCTGGGAGCCGCCACGCAGATCGAGTCCCAGCTTGATGGGGTCGGCGCCGAGTCGGGTGATCCAGGCCGGCGCGTTGGAGTGAAACTCCAGGGTGAGAGTGGCACTGTCGACCCCTTGCTGCTCCAGCAACTGCTTGGCGCGCTGCTGTTCGCCCTGGCTGGCAAAGACCAGCTCGACCCGCTCAGGTTGCTCAAGGACCTTGAGCGGGGTCAGGTGTTTGTCGCTCAGCAACATCTGCTGCTGAGCGGTCAGGCGCTGCTGTCCGTGCAGGCCGAGGGAGGGCTGCTCACCAAAAAAGGTGGGCAGGGAGTAAAAGGTAAAGGTCAACAGCATCAACAGCAGCAGTGCGTACTGCCACTTGCTCATGCGGTTGAGAACGGTGCGATTGCTCTTTCTCATGGCAAACAAGCCTCTGTCAGGAGAATGGTGCCCGGGCCGATAGCAACAAGGCTCGGCAAGGCGCAAAAAATGGGATGCATCAGATGCGGATCAGGCAGTTGCCGGATCCGTCAGGAAGAGGAGATGAGCAAACAGTGGATGTGCCAGCCCCTCCGGGGTCAGGCGCTCAGATAGCTCTGGGTGAAGCGGTATTGCAGATGTTGGCGCTGTAGATGGCGCCGGTGGATCGCGCCAAAGCGATCGCGAAAACTCTGTTTGTGATAGAGCTCGGGGGTCAGCATCAGCCAGCCGAGCAGCAACAGCAGGATGGCCTGGGCCGACCAGCTCTGGATCAGCTCGTAGACCACACTCTTGGGCTGGTTGTCACTGCGCAGGGATTGTTCGAGACGCAGCAGGTGATTCTGATGGCTGCCGACAAACTTGATGATGCCATCATCGCTGTCGCTAAGCTGATTGAACACCTGAGTCTGCTGCTGTTCACTCTGGGGCGATGCGGGTAGCAGCGGGCCTTCCATTCGGGCGATGGAACAAAGCAGGGTGAGGGCGATAACCAGAGTTACCAGCACCAGTTTTACTTTGTCGATAAGGCGCAAAAGTTAATTCCCGATAAATAGAGAGGGCAAACTACCACATGCGCCCGGTTTGAACAAGGTTGCCCCGGGCGCATGGCACCATTCGGTGCTGGCTGTCAGCTGCCGCTCATCTGCTTGAAGTCGCGGGCATAACCCTTGAGCAGGGAGTAGAGATGGGCCCGCTGGGAGATATCCAGCGACTGGCTCATGGCGCTCAGCCAGTTGACGGTACGCTGGCGCGACTGTTCGGTATAGCCGGTAAAGCGGCCATCCATCAGCCCATCCCCCTCGGCCAGCAGGTCAGTCAGCTCGCGGGTAAAGTCGGGACTCTGGCGCTGCTTCATCAGCCTGTCCAGCTCCTGGGTCCAGGACTCCTGAAACTCGAGCCAGGGGGGCATCAGCTCGTATTGCCATTCGGCCCACTGGGCCACCAGTGGTGCCTGTGCCGGTTTCACCTCGCCAATCC
Source organism: Aeromonas sp. FDAARGOS 1411 (assembly GCF_019047125.1). Classification (NCBI taxonomy): domain Bacteria; kingdom Pseudomonadati; phylum Pseudomonadota; class Gammaproteobacteria; order Aeromonadales; family Aeromonadaceae; genus Aeromonas; species Aeromonas sp. FDAARGOS 1411. The sequence goes on from NZ_CP077214.1 coordinate 723,600, forward strand.
AGAACTCGAGCCGCTTGTTCATCTTGTCGCGAAACTCTGCCAGCATCTGCTCTTTGGGCTCAGTGGCAAAGTCCTTTTGCCGCTCCTGTTGCCGCTTGACCCGATCAGTCATAAAGCGGGCCACCTGCTCATCGGTCAGGGTGCGCGCCAGCCTGACCGCGCGGGGGATAGTATTTTCCAGCGTGCGGGTCAGGCTCTGCTGCACCGCATCTAGGTTGGTCGAGATCTGCTCCGGCGTCATGGGGCTGGCCACCGCCTTGGCCAGTGCATCGAGATCCCTAGCGTAGCGCGGCAGCTCGTGCTGGCGGTGCCAGGCCATCAGCCCCTTCACTTCGCGGCTGAGCAGATCCTTCTGCGAATAGGAGAGGGCAAAGTAGTCATCCAGCTGCCAGATGATGGCGGTATCGAGCCAGTAGTAGATCACCCGGGTGGAGCAGCCGGTCAGCAGCAGGCCGATCAGCAGCAGACCCCAGGTTTTCGGCTTGTGCCAGCGCACCTTGTTTATCATCTGTTACTCCAGTCGTTGCCGGTTGATGGCGATCAGGGTGTCATAGTCGAGTGAGGGCTGTTGCTCTGTCATCAGCAGGGCCCAGAGCAGGCCGATATAGTCGACCCAGGGTAAAAATGCCTCGCTCTGAAAATCGGGCCACTGGTGGCGCGGCAGGGCCTGCAGATAGTGCGCTTCCAGCTCGTCGCGCCGCTCGGCGGGCCACTCATGGGTGCGCTGGATGCTGGCGAGCTCAAAGCCGGGGTGACCTGCCGCGCCATACTCCCAGTCGATGACCCAGGGTTTGCTTCCCAACAAGTTAGCCGGATTGAGATCATGGTGGCAAGGGCGCCAGCAATCATTTGGCTCACTGCTGGCGAGCAAGCTCCGCTCCAGGGCGGGCAGCCAGGAGGGGATGTGGGCCAGTCTGGTGCGATAGCCTGCGGCGTGAGCCCGCACCGCCATCACTACCGCAGGCAGCGGCAGGCGATGGAGCTTGCGCAGCACCTCAGCCAGCAGGCGGGACTGATCGGCTTCCGGTGGCGCCGCGTGTACCCAGTTTGGCTCATCGCACCATTCGAGCAGCATAAGACCGCTGGCGGGATCGCCATAGTGGCAGGGCAGCGCCAACCCTTCTGCCATCGCCCCCTGATAAAGCTGCCACTCGGTGGGACGGTCGATGCCAAGGCGCACCGGGTCGGAGTGGCCCTGACGCAAAAAGTAACTGCGCCCCGAGGGGAGGCGCAGTCGATAGTTGCAGTTGGTCAGGCCTAACCCGAGTGGTTCCAGCTGCCCCTCCCGCCAGGGGGCGGGCAGGCTGGCCAGTAGCGGATCACGGTTGCCTGTCACCAGGAGCCTGTTACCAGCCAAAGGTGGATTTCTTCGCCTGTTTGCGGATCTCTTTCTGATCGGCCCACAGCAGTTCGCCGTTTTGCAGATCCATCAGGTTCATGGTCATCTGGTAGTAGACATCCTTCACCTTGCCATTGTCTTTGACGATGCTGGCGAGGTTGCCATAGACCATGTAGCGGGCACCGGTCTGCTTGCCCAGACGTACCATGGAGGCAGGATCCACCATGCCGCTGCTCTGCTGGTATTCGAGCTGCTGCTTGACGGCGGCCACCTTGCTCATGTCGACGAAGCGGAACTTGCCGGCCCGCAGCAACTTGGTGCGGATGGTATCGGTGATGGCTTCGGTATCGATGTGCTCGGAGGTCTTGTTGCGGATAGAGTCCATAAACATCACCGGACGACCGCCTGCGGTGATCTCGCTGGTGGCGGGGGAGGCCAGCATGGAGTCCGCCATCTCGTCGGCGATGGCCTGCAGATCGCTTGAGCCGTAATCGACGGTAACGGTTTCGGTTTCAGTGGGATCGCCATAGCTGACGGTGGTGCTGGAGCAGCCGCCCAAGAGCAAGGCGCCGGTCAATATCAGCAGGGCATGATTCATTTTCATCAGTAGGATTCCTCAATCACTTCGCGTACGTAAATCCGGTAACCCTGCGCCGCCGGGCTGGGCGCCAGGGCCGAGAGGGTGCGGGTCTGATAGCCATGCAGCTTGATGGGGGTCCAGCCGCGGCCATCGCTGGCGACCTCCTGACCGGCCTCATCATACCAATAGAAGATATATTGCAGCTTGTTATCGCCGCGCTGGGTGCTGGCGGCGGCCACATTGACCTGCAGCAGGCCATTTTGCTGGCGGCGGCTCAGCTCGGTCAGGGTGACGTTGACGTTTTGATGCTGCTCTGCCACTGGTGCACCGCCCGCCGGGCCATAGAGCGCCACGCCGGAGGTGTTGGTGGCGCAGCCGGTCAGCAGCAGCGCGAGCCCGAGGGCCAACCCGTATGCTTTCATCTTGCTCTCCTTAATCGGGGTGAGTGGGGCCGCGAGTGTGCCTGCCCGGTTAATTGTCTTGCTCATCTCACTTCGCCATCTGCTCAGAGCGGCATCACCCGCGTGGTCAGACCGGCGCCTAGGCGCTGTACCCAGACCAGGGTGGTGCGTCCCTTGTGGATGGTGAGCGGCAATTGGCGCTGGGCTGCCCCCGCGCCCAGGGTGAGATTGATGTCACCTGCCGGCACTATTCCCTGCCAGCTCGATGCCTGCGCTGGCAGCGTCAGCCAGCTGCGGGTATCGGCCCGCTCCGAGAGGGTGTTGAAGATCCCCACCAGAATATTGCCCACATCCCCTCCCTCTTTGGCGGCGGTGCGGCGCATCTGCTCCTTGGCCACCAGTCGCAGCGCCTGGCGGGTCAGCATGCCGGGCAGCCGCTCCTGCAGATCTTTGGCGGCCAGCGCTTCCAGCCTGACCAGCTCGCTGGTCTGCTCGACCCGCTTGCCGACCTCCACCGTCAGCGGGCCGGTGTCGCTGGCCCGATTATCGTAATAGGGGATGGCGACGGTAAAGGTGCGAAAATCGCCGCGGGAGGTGGAGATGGGGAGCGGCAGGAACAGTTCTCGCCGCGCCGGGATCAAACCATCTTCAAACAGCACCACCAGTTGGCCTTGATCTTTTGCAAGCGGCGGTGCTTTGCGGCCTATCTTTTTCTCGGTCTCGCGGATCTCGTCCGGTGAGCCACGCAGCCGCGCCAGACGCAGCAAGGCATCTTGCAGGCTGCGGTTGTCCGGCGCTATCTGGTAGCCGCGTTGATAGTCGACCCAGGCATCGTTGAGATCCCCAGCCGCCTCATAGAGCACGGCGGAAAAATAGAAGGTGTAGGCGTTCTGAAAACCGTTTTTGACCTTGCCGATCAACCGGTCGAGATCCGGTGCGCCGCGCGACATCAGCTGGCGCATCTCGCCTTCTGCTTCGGCCTCTTCGCTCTCATCCTTCGCCTTGCGCACCTCATCGGCTCGCCGTTTAAGCGCCTGCTCCTGCACCTGATTGGCCCGGCGTATTTCCACCAGGGCGCCATCGGCATCACCCCGTTGCAGATAGTTGAGGGCCAGATAGTGATGCAGCATGGTGCGTTCGTAATCGGGAGTACGATAGGCCATCGACTGATCGTTGGTGAGCAGACTGCCCACCTGATCCAGACCGTGGCTCAGCCGGTATTCGGCCTGATTCTCTTCCCACTGAAGGCGGCTGTCGGCGGCGGTGAACGCCTGCTTGCTGCCTGCATCCTGACCCGCCAGCCAGGCAATGCGCCCCTGTTCGAGCCGATCCAGCACAAAGGTGTCATCCCCCAGGGTGGAGTCGCGCACTTCGGGCAGCGCCTCGGCGGCATGGCCCAACAGCAGTTGGTTGCGTAGGGGCACCATCTGATCGGAGTAGGAGACGAACATATCCTGCCAGCGGGAGGCGCAGCCTCCCAGCAACAGCAGGGCGCCGCAGAGCAACAGGGCGCTGCGGCAGGTTGAGGCGTGGCGATTCATTACAGGCTGAGCAGCGGTCCCAGCGGCTGGCCACCGACCAGATGCATGTGGATGTGGTAGACCTCCTGCCCGCCGTGGCGGTTGCAGTTCATGATGAGGCGGTAGCCATCTTCGGCGATGCCAGCCTCAGCGGCCAGTTTGCGGGCCACGGTGAACATCCGGCCAAGGGCCAGTTCATGTTCGGCTTCCACGTCATTGACGGTGGGGATCAGTACATTGGGGATGATCAGAATATGGGTCTTGGCCTTGGGCTGGATATCCCGGAATGCGGTGACCAGATCGTCTTGATAAAGGATGTCGGCGGGGATCTCTTTACGGATGATTTTGCTGAAAATGGTTTCTTGCGCCATGGCTAACTCCCTTATATGAAACAGAAAATTGAACTAGAACCCCAAGCGGCTCCCTAAAGGGGGGCGAGCAGCACGCCAAGTGTGACACAAGCCGACATTTGACACAGCTGATGTCCCATTCCCTTCAGTTATTGTTAAAAATACCGATAGCCAGAGGGACGTCATCTGCAGCGCCTGTTCAGGGTGGTCTGCAGGGTATCAAAAGGACGGGGTACTCAGGCAAGGGACTTTTGCATATACAGCGGGACAATAATGAAACAAACAATGTCGGATCTCTCCATCTTGCAGCGAGTCTACCTTGGCTTCGCGATCCTAGTGGCCGTGATGGTGGCCAGTTCACTGCTCACATTTCGTAGTCAGGAGACCCTGGGGAACGCACTGAAGCAGGTGACCCAGCAGTCTATGCCGCTGGTGATTGCCAGCAGCCAGACCCAGATCACCCTGCTCAGCGCCAACAAGTGGCTGGGGGATGTGCTCACCGAGCAGGACCCCAAACAGCTGCCGGCCGAAGTGGCCGAACTGAAACAGGCCAAGGCCGCGGTGGGCAAGAGCCTTGATGTCTTGCGCCAGCAGGTGGCCCACCATCCCGAACTGCAAGGGGAGATGAGCAGCCTCAGCCAGCAGGTCGACAGCTACCTGCAACTGACCGATACCCTGCCCGGCGAACACGAGGCGTTGCTCACCCGACTGCACAAGGTCAATCTGGCCAAGGGGCAGTTTCAGGTCAGTCTGCCCCAGTTCAAGAAGAGTCTGGGTGACATGATGGTCACCATCGACGACAGCTTTATCAAGATGCTCTCCGAGACCCTGACCACCAAGCTTTCCGCCATCGAACTCTCCACCATGGACGCCCTCAATCAGACCATTCCGGCCCCCATCGAAGGGGCGCTCAAGCGCAACAAGATGCAGATCGAGGGGTTCAACAGCACCATCAAGGATCTGCAGGGGGAGCTGAAGAACTTCGAGAACGACATGGGCCACTATGTTCACGGCTTTGTGCGCGACACCACCGCAAGCGAAGGCGTGCTCTCCCAGTATCTGGTGCTGATGAAGCAGCAGGAACAAATGCGGGAGAAGAGCAAGCTGGCGAGCGCCCTCATCGTCGAGATCCAGAACCGACTAGAGCGGATCACCGGCCAGAGTCAGCAGCTGATGAGTCAAAGCATTCAGCACGCCAAAGCCACACAGAGCCAGAGCACCCTGACCCAGGGAACCAGCATCGTAGTCGCCATCCTGATCGCCATGCTGGTGGCTTATACCCTGGGCAAGGCCATTCGCCGTCCGCTCAGGGAGTTGCTGCGGGTGCTGACCGAAGTGACTCAGGGCGACATGACCCAGCGCATCGGTTTTCAGAGCAAGAACGAATTTGGTCAGCTGGGCAGCCAGATTAACCTGCTGATTGCCCAGATGGGGGAGGTGCTGGCACAGCTTTCACAAGCGTCTGCCCAGCTTAACGATGCCGCCCACGGCAATCGCCACACCACCGAATCAGTGCGGGCGGATCTGGAGAAACAGCGGCAGGAGACCGCCTCGGTCGCCGCCGCCATGACCCAGATGGAGGCCTCGGTGCGGGAAGTGGCGCAGGCCGCCAACCAGACCCTGGAGCGGGTGATGGATGTGGAGAAGGCCTCCGAGATGGGACGCAAGGTGATGGCAGGCAATATCACCACCACTCATCAACTGGCGGGCAAGCTGCAACAGACCGGCAAGGTGATTGGTGATGTGAGTGCCATGAGCAGCCAGATCGGCAACATCCTCGATGTCATTCGCGGCATTGCCGAGCAGACCAACCTGCTGGCCCTCAACGCCGCCATCGAAGCGGCGCGGGCTGGCGAGCAGGGGCGCGGATTTGCGGTGGTGGCGGATGAGGTGCGCAGTCTGGCGGGCCGCACCGCCCAGTCCACCAGCGAAATCCAGACCATGATCGAGAACCTGCAGCAGGGGGTAGCCAAGGCGGTGACCGTGATGCAGGAGTGCTCTCGCGAGATGGACAGCTGCGTGGATCAGAGCTCTCACGCCAACAACGCCATGGAGGAGGTGCAGGGGATTGTGGTGCTGATCAGCGACATGTCGAGCCAGATCGCCTCTGCCGCCGAGCAGCAGCAGGCCACCAGCGCCGATATCGCCACCAACCTCAACCGCATCTCCGATATCTCGGATCTCAACTATCAGGGGATCGAGCGGGTAGCCGAGACCAGCCAGCAGCTGGACTCCCTCGCCGAGCAGCAGGAGTGCCTGGTCAAGCGCTTCCGCCTCAGCGCCTGATGGTCGAAAGATGAAACAACAAGGCCCCGCAGATGCGGGGCCTTCTCTTTATTGCGGCAGCGACAAGGGGATCAGGCGTAGGCAATCGCGCCCTTGCCGACCCCTTCATAGGCGACAATCTTGACGAACTTGTCGCCCACCATCTTCTTCACTTCGCGAGCAATGTAGCAGGCCAGCAGCTCGACCGTGGTGTCGGTGTCGATCATCTCCACCTCGGCGGTGGGGATGGCCAGCTGGAACAGCCCTTGTGGCGCCACATATTTGAAGCCGCAGTGATGCTCGCCAAGCTGGGCATTGGCGCGAGGGCTCAAAGCGAGCTCGGTCAGCGCCACCTTGTCCTCCTCGGTGCCAAGGTAGATATCGTCCCAGCGTTCGGCCCAGTTGAGCTCAAGCTCCTGGTCGCGCTCGCCATCGACGTGGATCTCGATGGGAGAGCGGTGGCCGTGGGCGATACGCTGGCAGTTGCCATCGTGCTTTTTCAGGCCGTGGCTGTAGTGGTAGAAGGCGCCGGTGATCGCCTCCTGACGCAGGGTCAGGGAGAGATCCTTGATATTGCCCGGCAGCCGTTTGGCCAGTACCGCCAGCAGGTAGCGGGTCACCGACTCTTTATCAACTTGCGGAGCCGGGATAAAGGCGAAGCCCTGGGATGGGCAGCGCAGATGGATGGAGCGACCCGGGCGCAGCAGATCCACTGTGCTTTCGTCACCATCCAGTGTCTCGACGTGGATCAGCGGGCACTCGGTCGGCACCAGCAGCTTGTGGTCCACCTCTTCATCGATGATCGACTTGATCAGCTTCTTTACCCGGCCAAAGTCCAGCAGCATGCTCATTTCGTTGAGCTCACCGCTCATTTCGATATCTACCAGCCAGCTCTCGCCCACCATGCCGCGGCGTTCGCAGAGGTAGCTGGAGTCGATCACGGTCAAATCTCTTACAAATAACTTCATCAGTCAGGCCTTGCTACAGAGAAAGGGCAGTTTTGCGCTATTATGACCCGCGATTATCGGCAAAGGAACTGGAACCCCCCATGAACAAACTGCTTATCAAGAATGCCACCCTGGTCAACGAAGGCCGCATCTATGCCTCCGATGTGTTGATCGAGGGGGAACGGATTGCCCGCATCGCCCCGGATATCGAGGCGCCCGATGCGCTGGTTATCGATGCCGCAGGTCGTCATCTCATCCCCGGAATGATCGATGATCAGGTCCACTTCCGGGAGCCGGGATTGACCCACAAGGGGACCATCGCCAGCGAATCCCGCGCCGCCGTCGCCGGTGGCACCACCAGTTTCATGGAAATGCCCAACGTCAATCCCCAGACCACCACCCTCGACGCCCTCGAAGCCAAATACCAGATCGCCGCCAACTCATCCGTCGCCAACTACAGCTTCTATCTCGGCGCCACCAACGACAATCTTGAAGAGATTAAGCGTCTCGACCCCAAGCAGTCCTGCGGGGTCAAGGTATTTATGGGCTCCTCGACCGGCAACATGCTGGTCGACAATCAGGAGACCCTGGCGGCCATCTTCCGCGAAAGTCCGGTGATGATCGTCACCCACTGCGAAGACACCCCGACCATCGCCAAGGCGGAAGAGGCGGCGCGGGCCAAGTGGGGCGAGAATGTGCCGATGGGCGAGCACGGCCGCATTCGCAGCGACGAAGCGTGCTACAAATCCTCCAGCATGGCGGTGGCGCTGGCGAAAAAATACGGTGCCAAGCTGCACGTGCTGCATCTGACCTCGGCCAAGGAGCTGTCGCTGTTTACCGCCAGCCACGACCTGAGCGAGCTGAAGAACAAGAACATCACCGCCGAGGTGTGTGTGCATCACCTCTTCTTCAATGATGCCGATTACGAGACCCAGGGCAGCCTGATCAAGTGCAACCCTGCGGTGAAGAGTGCCGCCGACCAGCAGGCACTGCTGGATGCGGTACGCAACGACGTGCTCGACATCATCGCCACCGACCACGCGCCCCACACCTGGGAAGAGAAGCAGAACAGTTACTTCAAGGCGCCGTCCGGCGTACCGCTGGTGCAGCACTCTTTGCAGGCGCTGCTGGAGCTCTACCACAACGGCGTGTTTACCCTGGAGACTATCGTCAAGAAGACCTCCCACGCGGTAGCCGAGCGCTTCCAGGTGCAGGATCGCGGTTATATCCGCGAGGGGTATTTCGCCGATCTGGTGCTGCTGGATCTGGGCAAGCCCTATGTGGTCAACGATGACAACATCCTCTACCACTGTGGCTGGTCGCCCTTCAACGGCTACCGCTTCCACAGCACGGTGGAGATGACGCTGGTGAATGGCCAGATCGCCTGGCAAAACGGGCAGGTGACTGACCAGATCCTGGGCAAGCGGCTGACCTTTAACCGCTGATTGTTCGCAAAGCAGGCGAACGCACCGTGGCTTAGGAATTGGCGGCGTTTCCCTGTTGACAGGGCAGGGTCATCTCCATAAACTCTGCCCCCGTCAGCCGAGCTGACTCCGTCGGTGTGTAGCGCAGCCAGGTAGCGCATCTGCATGGGGTGTAGAGGGTCGGAGGTTCGAATCCTCTCACACCGACCAAATTCCCCGGTAAAGGCCTTGTCAAACGACAAGGCCTTTTCTTTTGCCTGCGATTTGCTGCACAGGCGTGAAGCCAGTGGTGATGCATGCCGGTCGCTGCTGGCGCGAGCGGATTGTGCAGCCACCGCGCTTTATGGTGTAGTAACCACTCTGTTGCTCATTTGCCTGGCGAGGCCTCTCGTGTCTGCATCCGTATCTAAACCCTGTTGTCTGCTGATGCTCACCCTGCTGCTGGTGGGCTGCGCCACCCCTTACGAGAGTGAAAAGTCGTTCTGGAATGGCCAGACCGGTTTTTCCCAGACCCGGCTTGGCCCGGACAAGTGGCAACTGGAGTTTGTCGGCAACGATCTGGTGGACAGGGAGACCGCCCGCAAATATGTGCTCAAGCGGGCAGGGGAGCTGGCACTGGCAGAGGGTTACTCCTGGCTCAAGGTCGATGAGCTGACCATTAACCGCGATGCCGTCAGGGTGACCCCATCACGGCCGATCTTCGGCTTTGACGAGGATGAGCCGGATCTCTTTATGGCCCAGATGCAGGTGCAGCATACCATCTCGGCGCTGCTCACTTTTCGCCTGTTGCCACGGGCACTCGATGAGCGAACTCTTAATGCGAAATATCTCGCCGAAATCAAAATAAACAGTGATTAATATTGGTGGTTTGCAAGATCCATATCACATACACCTAATGGCAGGATAAAATTCTGGATAAAGCCTCTAGATTTACCCCCTGCTTTTAGGCATTCTCCCAGCATACCAGCCGCCAGGAATCAACGGCTCGGATCACAAAAACGGACTGTAGTGGCTCCCACGCCACTGTTTACGGCTTGCACCAATCAAAACCGGGACTCCCCCATGAAAATGAATAAACTGACGGTCGCCATCCTCATCTCCATGATGTTTGGCATCCTCACCGGCCAGGGCTATCGGATGTTTGCCGCAGATCAGGCTGCGGATTTCGCCAATAACATCACGATCCTGACCGATATCTTCCTGCGACTGATCAAGATGATCATCGCTCCCTTGGTCTTCACCACCCTGGTGGTCGGTATCGCCAAGATGGGCGACACCCGCACCGTGGGTCGTATCGGTGCCAAGACCCTCGGCTGGTTCATGCTGGCCTCCCTGATGTCCCTGAGCCTGGGTCTGGTGATGGTGACCCTGATGCAGCCGGGTGTGGGGCTTTCGCTCTCCCTGCCCAATGACACCGCCAGCTCGGGCATTGCTGCCGGTGCCATTACCCTGAAAGATTTCGTGACCCACGCCATTCCCAAGAGCGTCGTAGAGGCGATGGCCACCAACGAGATCCTGCAGATCGTGGTCTTCTCCCTCTTCTTCGGTCTGGCTGCCGCCGCGCTCGGCGATCTGGCCAAGCCGGTAGTGGTGCTGATGGCCAGCGCTGCCGAGATCATGCTGAAAGTGACCGGCTACGTGATGAACTTTGCGCCGTTCGCGGTGTTTGGCGCCATCGCCGCCATGGTAGCCAAAGAGGGGCTGGGTATTCTGGTTACCTACGGCAGCTTTATGGCCCAGTTCTATATTGCGCTGGCCTGTCTCTGGCTGCTGCTGATCGCCATGGGCAGCGTCTTCCTGCGTGGTCGCGTCATCAAACTGCTGGCGATGATCCGCGAGCCCATCCTGCTTGCCTTCTCGACTGCCAGCTCCGAAGCCGCCTATCCGAAGACCCTGGATCGTCTGGAGAAGTTCGGTTGTGACAAGCGCATCGCCAGCTTCGTGCTGCCTATGGGTTACTCCTTCAACCTCGACGGCTCCATGATGTACTGCACCTTCGCGGTGATGTTCATCGCCCAGGCGTATGGCATCGAGCTCTCCATGGCCCAGCAGATCACCATGCTGCTGCTGTTGATGGTCACCTCCAAGGGGATGGCCGGGGTGCCGCGCGCTTCTCTGGTGGTGATTGCCGCTACCCTGAACCAGTTCCATATTCCGGAAGCGGGCATCCTGCTGCTGCTGGGGATCGACCACTTCCTCGACATGGGCCGCTCAGCCACCAACGTGCTGGGCAACGCCATCGCCGCCAGCGTGGTCGCCAAGACCGAAGACAGTCTGGGTGAAACCGTCGCGCTGGGCGAGAGTGAGCCAGCCAAAGCCTGATCACAACGCCATGAAAAATAAACAACAACGGCCCGCCAATGCGGGCCGTTGTTGTTTATGGCTCGTCTACACTGCTAGATAGTTTCCATCTGGAGTGTACGGTTATGAATATTGCTCGTCGACTGCAACTGATCGCGCTGCTGGTGATGCTGACGCTCATTTTTCTCAGTTGGTTCAGTATCAATCGCCTTGGGGCAGGCAACCGTGATTTGAGCTATGTGACGGACAATACGGTGCCCAGTATTTCGCTGATTACGGAAGTGCAGGCCGATTTCTATGAATTGCACTCGCTGGTACAAACGCATGTGCTCAATACCGACTCAAGCAGGATGCAGCAGATTGAAACGGGTATCACCGAGATACGGGGACAAATCAATTCGCTGCTCGACAAATATAAGGCAGAGATGCTCTCCAATGATGAAGATCGGCGCCTGACTGACGATGATCAACGCATTGTCGCGCAATATTATCAGGAGATAGACAAGGTTCTGCAGCTCTCTCGCCAAAACAAGAATGATGAAGCCAGAGACATGCTGGCGGGAGAGGCATACGGACTGTTCAAGCAATTTGCCAAGGCAATCGAGCTTCACGTCAACTTCAATATGGATTTGGGACTGGCGCTCAAGAAGCAGGGTCAGGAGAACTACGACAACAGCCTGCAAACCCTGTTGTTGATCGCCGGTGGTGCCACCGTGCTGACGATGGTGCTGTTTGTCTGGTTGTTCAATCAGGTGGCCAATCCCCTTCGCACCGCCATGGATACCCTGACCCGGATCCAGCGCGACCTCAACTTTACCCTGAGAGCTGATGTGAAACAGCAGGATGAGATTGGCCTGACCCTCAATGCGGTCAACCGGCTGCTCGATACGCTGCAACAGACATTTACCGAATTTTCCGTCGGCAGCTTGCAGATCAAGAGCACTGCCGAATCCCTCTCTCAGGCAGCGCAACACTTGGCCAGCTCGGCTAATCAGGCCAATGATGCCACCAGTCTGATAGCCGCCGGTGTGGAAGAGATGACGGTCAGCATCACAGATATCTCCCAGCGCACTCAGGAGACGAGCCGCATCACCAACGAGTCGGGGCAACTGGCGACCGAGGGGGGCCGGACCATCGAGCGCACCGTTCATGCCATCAACGAGATAGCCGACTCGATCCGGCAGGCCTCGGCCGAGGTCATTGCGCTGGGTGAGGGCATTTCGCGCATTGGCGGTGTGGTCAACGTGATCCGTGATGTGGCGGGGCAGACCAACTTGCTGGCCTTGAACGCGGCCATTGAAGCAGCGAGGGCCGGGGAGTCCGGCCGTGGCTTTGCGGTGGTGGCGGATGAGGTGCGCAAACTGGCGGAGCGGACGGCGCAATCCACCCAGGAGATCTCCGCCACGGTAGAGGCGATCCAGCAGGAGTCGAACAATACGGTCTCCCGCATGCATCTTGTGGAGGAGAAGGTGAGCCAGGGGGTCACCATGGCGACCGAGAGTGGCGCCATTATTGCCGAAATCCGCAGTGCGTCGCACCGGGTGATGGAGCAGGTGGGCGAGATCACCAATGCCATCCGCGAGCAGAGTTCGGCCGCCGAGTCGATTGCCCATCAGGTGGAGCAGATAGCTCAGGTCGTGCAGCAAACCAGCAGCACAGCAGAGGAGACCTCTGCCGCAGCCGAGGAGCTCAATGTCACCACCGAGAGTATCCACCAGCAGATATCCCGTTACCGCATTCAGTAATGCTGACGGTTGTTATCCATCTGCTATCCCCGCCAGCCAGCTGGCGGGGATTTTTTATATGACCTGCTTAGAAGCCTGAGCCCGGTTGCTGCAAAAATGCCGCCTCTTCCGGTGTGCTGGTGCGACCCAGAATGTCGTTTCGGTGGGGAAAGCGGCCAAAGCGTTCGATGATCACCTGATGACGACGGGCAAAGTCGGCAAAGCCCGCGAAGGTCGCCTGCGCCGGTGTGCCAGCCTGCTCGGCAGCGAGTGCCTCGAACAGGGCCACACTTCTGGCCTGCTGCTCCCGGGATTCGGCATGCTCCAGCGGCAGATAGAAGAAGACCCGCTCCAGTGGCGAGAGGGATTTGTCCGCCCCGATGGATAGCCCTTTCAGGCAGAGATCTCTGGCCAGCGGATCCTGGGCAAAGGCCGCAGGCGTGCCGCGATGGATATTGCGGGGCAGCTGGTCAAGCAGCAGGATCAGCGCCAGCCGACCGCTGGGAGCATCGGCCCAGTGGGCGAGGCTGCCCTTGGCTGCCGCCTCTGCCAGCTCGCCAAAGCGGCTGGCCAGCAGGGCATCCGTTTCGCTGCTTTTTCCCCACCAGAGCGGGGCTTGCCGTGTGGCCCGGAGAACGTCATCGGCTTCGTCGCCAAACCAGAGAGCGAGCAGAGGTTGCCAGGGTTGCATGGGAACTCCTTGAGGTGATTCAGAGGGAACCAGGAACAAATGGCTCAGGGGTGCTGCCGAAACGGCGGCTTCTCGTTACACTGTGCCATCTTTTACCCGAAAGACGTAACCCCCTGATGGCGAGCGCCGAATTCTTGGCTCGGCCGATGATGGCCTGCGATCGCCATGAGGTGGTCCTGTTGACCCTGGTGGTTATCGGGACGTAAACCTCTCTCCCGGGGGCTGTTCTCACTGATATAAGGAATCTTTGATATGGCCGGAACTAGTTTGTTGGCCCTGCTCGATGATATCGCCAGCGTGCTTGATGATGTGGCGCTGATGACCAAGGTCGTGGTGAACAAGCGCGAGACATTTTTCGGGAAGACGTTTCTCACTGATATAAGGGATCTTTGATATGGCTGGAACCAGTTTGTTGGCCCTGCTCGACGATATCGCCAGCGTGCTTGATGACGTGGCGCTAATGACCAAGATGGCGGCGAAGAAGACTGCCGGGGTGTTGGGGGACGATCTCGCCCTCAACGCGGAGCAGGTTTCCGGAGTGCGTGCCGAGCGGGAGCTGCCGGTGGTGTGGGCGGTGGCAAAGGGCTCATTTCGCAACAAGCTGATTCTGGTGCCCGCCGCCATCGCCATCAGTGCCCTGGTGCCCTGGCTTATCACGCCGCTCTTGATGCTGGGAGGCGCCTACCTCTGCTTTGAGGGGGCCGAGAAGCTGGCCCACAAGTTCCTGCCCCATGAGGCGAGTGAGGGTGAGGCACACACTGCTCCTATTCCCGATGATCTGGTGGCGTTTGAGCAGCAGAAGGTAAAGGGAGCGATCCGCACCGACTTTATTCTGTCGGCCGAGATCATCGTCATCGCCCTTGGCACGGTACAGGGAGCAAGCCTCGCGCTGCAGCTCTCGGTAGTGGCAGGCATCGCCCTGCTGATGACCATCGGGGTCTACGGGTTGGTGGGGCTGATCGTCAAGCTCGATGACATCGGTCTGCATCTGCTGCAAAAGCCCGATGGCAGCGCCCTGCGCCGCGCGGTGGGGCAGGGGCTGCTGGTGACGGCGCCCCGTCTGATGCACCTGTTGGCACTGGTCGGCACCATCGCCATGTTTATGGTGGGCGGCGGCATTCTGGTGCATGGCTGGCCTTTTGCTCATCACCTGATTGAAGGCGCAGCCGCTGTCGTTGCTACCCTGCCCACAGTAGGGGCCGTACTGGCGGCGGTGACGCCGACTCTGCTCAACGCCGTGGCCGGTGTGGTGGCGGGTCTGCTGCTGGTTGCCGTGATGACGCTGGTGAGCCGTCTTGCCCCGGCCAAGGGATAAGCGAGCTTGCGGGCCATTGTCTCTTTTTTCCTCTCTTCATTTTTTGGCCTTCGGGTTGCCCGGTGTCGGACTTGCTGCCCGCAGGTCTGTTGCGCCTCCCGATAAAGGCCTTTGCGAGAAGTTATGTATCAACAACAGTGGAATAACGACCATATCTACCCGGGCCTCGACAGCCCAGAGCTGGAAGCGGACATGCGCGCCGCCCGCCACGCGCTGGAAGAGCTGACCAGCTATATGGCGGGTCTGGACGGGGTACGCGACGATGCAGCTGCGCTGCTGGATTTCTTGCGGGAAGTGCGGCTGCGCGCCCGTGATATTCGCCATATCGGCTGGAACGTCGCCATTCTGGCCGCGTGCCGCGGCAGTCAGGATGCGCGGGATCCGCAGGCCAAACAGCTGGCGTCCCGTGCCCGCGCCCTTAATGCCGATCTGTTCAAGACGCTGGCGCCGGTGGAAGATCTGATGCTGGCGTTGCCGGAAGAGAAATTCGCCGCGCTGATGAGTGATCCACTGCTCGGTGAGGAGGCGTACCGCCTGCGCCACGAGCGTCGTTTGCAGGATCAGCGCCTGCCGGTGGCGGCGGAGCAGCTGGTGATCGGTCTGGGCACCGATGGCCTGCACGCTTGGGGCAACCTCTACAACGATCTGGTGGGCAAGATCCGCTTGACCATTGATGGCCGCGAGATGGGGCTGGCCGAGGCGAGCAATCTGCTCTCCAGCCCGATACGTGCGCTGCGTTTAGAAGCCTTTGATGCCATCAGCGCCGGTTGGGAAGGGGAGCAGGAGACGGTTGCCGCTATCCTCAATGCCCTCAACGGCTGGCGGCTGGAGCTGGCCCGTCAGCGTGGCAACACCCGTGTGCTCGATGCGCTGGATCTCTCCTGCCATCAGAGCCATATCGAGCGAGCCACCCTCGATGCCCTGATGAGCGAAACCTGGCGAGCCCGTGGGTTGGGTCAGCGCGCCCTGGGGCTGATGGCCGAGCGCCTTGGTCTCGACGATCTGGGGCCGGAGGATCTCTTTGCGCCGCCGCCTGCTTCCAGCAGCCGCGACATTCCTTTTGATGAGGCGATCGAGTTGATTGCCAATGCCTTTAGCCGTTTCGATCCCGAGATGGGGGCATTTGCCCGCATGATGGCCGAGAAGGGGTGGATTGATGCGGCGCCCACACCAAATCGCCGCACCGGCGCCTACTGCACCAAGTTTGCCGAACCGGTCGAGCCGCGGGTCTTCGTCACCTATGCCGGCACCATGGACAATGTCATTACCCTGGCCCATGAGCTGGGTCACGCCTGGCACAACTGGGTGATCCGCGATCTGCCGATGAGTCAGCGCAGCTACCCCATGACGCTGGCGGAGACCGCCTCCATCTTCGCCGAAACTCTGGTGCGCAGCGCCCTGTTCGAGCAGGCAGAAAGCCCCGAAGAGCAGTTGGCGATCGCCTGGGCCGAGGCCGACGGCGCGGCCACCTTCCTGGTCAATATCCCGGCTCGCTTCGATTTCGAGCAGGCCTTGGTGGCCGAGCGGGCGCAGGGTTATGTGTCGGCAGAGCGGCTCAAGGCGTTGACCGACGAGGCGTGGGGACGCTGGTATGAGGGGAGCCTGACCCGCTATCACCCCATGTTCTGGGCGGCCAAGGCGCACTTCTCCATCCCGGGGCTGGGCTTTTACAACTATCCCTATCTGTTCGGTTATCTGTTCAGCCTCGGGGTCTATCAGCAGTTGATGAGCCGCAAGGCGGCGGGGGAAGAGGGCATTGCCGAGGCCTATCGTGCCTTGTTGCGCGATACCGGCCGGATGAGCGCCGAAGATCTGGTAGCCAAGCATCTGGGGCAGGATATCCGTGAGGCCGCCTTCTGGCAGGGGAGTCTGGCACAAGTAGCGCAGGCGGTAGAGCGCTTCGCGCAGTTGCCTGCCTGATTGGGTCTGCGGTGATATGAACAACAGGCCCCCGGACAGTCTCGCTGTCCGGGGGCCTGTTTGTTATGCCTGCTCTTGCTGCGGTTTGATGGGACCAACGAACAGAGGACGGGTCTGGTGACTCAGATCCGGCTGATAGCCGTTGAAGAAGAGGTTGAGCAGCACCGAACTGATGGTGGCCAGCAGGATACCGCTATGAAAAAGCGGTTGTAGTTGCGCCGGAAGCTGCTGGAAGAAATTCCCGGAGACCGTCGGGATCATGCCAATTCCGAGACTGATGGCGACGATATAGAGGTTGTGACGGTTGCTGTTGTAATCGGTGCGCGCCAGGATGCGAATACCGGTGGCCAGTACCATGCCGAACATCACGATACCGGCGCCCCCCAGCACGAAGGGCGGGATGGAGGCGACCAGCACCGACATCTTGGGGATGAGGCCAAAGGCGAGCAGGATCCCCCCCGACATCACGCAGACCCAGCGACTCGATACCCCGGTCACGCTCACCAGACCGATATTCTGGGAGAAGGAGGTGTGGGGGAAGCTGTTGAATATCCCACCAATAATGGTGCCGATGCCATCCACCCGCAGCCCGCGTACGATATCACCGCGCCTGGCCGGATGGCCGACGATGTCGCCAAGGGCCAGAAACATCCCCATCGACTCGATAAAGGTGATGAGCATGATCACCGTCAGGGTGGCGATGGAGATAGGATCGAAGGTAGGCCAGCCGAAGGCGAAGGGCACTATGGGGGCAAACCAGGCTGCCTCGCCGAGGCCATCGAGGCTCACTTCGCCCATGGCGATGGCCACCACGAAACCGAAGATGATCCCGAGCAGCACCGAGATATTGCTGAAAAAGCCCTTGGTGAAGCGGGTCACCAGCAGGATAAAGACGAGCACCAGAAAGCTGGTGCCGATATAGCGCAGGCTGCCATATTCCGGATTGCCCTTCCCCCCTGCCATCCAGTCGATCCCCACCTGCATGATGCTGATCCCGATGGAGGTGATAACCACCCCGGTGACGACGGTGGGGAAGAGCGGCATCAGCCGACCTATCAGCGGCACCAGCAGGGTCGAGATGATACCGGCGGCGATGGTGGCGCCGAAGATGCCCGTCAGCCCCAGATCCGGGTTGGCTCCGATGGCCAGCATCGGCATCACGGCGGCAAAGGTGACCGACATGATGACCGGCAGCCGGATCCCGGCAAAGCGGCCAATCCCGACACATTGCAGCAGGGTGACGATGCCGCAGCAGAAGAGATCCGAACTGATAAGGTAGGAGATTTGATCCTTGGGCAGCCCCAGACTGCCGCCAATCACCAGCGGCACCGCCACGGCGCCGGCGTACATTACCAGCACATGTTGCAGGCCCAGGGTAAATAGTTGGCCCATGGGGAGCATGCGCTCCACTTCATCCACCGGGCGTTTGCGCGCACCCGGTCGGGGGGAGGGGGGATTGGTCTCGTTCATGAACAGATCACTCCTTGAAGCCCGCGCAACTGCTACAGGCAAGATAGTGAAAGCCGCAGCTTTCCCGGTCATTGATCTCGTGTATTGACAGAGGAGCCAGATCCCTCGGCAGTAGTGAGAGGGATCCGGTGCAGCACGGGTCAGTGCACAAAACATGCACAACGCCACTCACGAGAGAAAACGTTTGGCGATAACGCCTTGTTTTTGCGGGATGAGTCACATACCGGCCAGATAAGTGTCCGGCTGCTGGCAGGGGAAGGAGGTGAGGGCATCTCAGATTGGTAAGGGGTTTATCATTATCGGTCTGGCGATCTCACTTTGATAGCCTGGCACCATAACGTTGCTCGCAATGCGCCTCTCTGCATGTGACGGCGCTCGCGGGCCGCAGGGCGCAATCGGGGGCGGGGGCGTGATCCAAAGCAAGAAAGTTGGATGTTTTGGTGGCGCACGGGGCCGCCGCTGGGGTAGTTTCGATAAAACCGACACAGATCTTGAGGTCTTATCCATGATCATCTATCTGCATGGCTTTGATGCCACCAGCCCAGGCAATCACGAGAAAGTGCTGCAGTTGCAGTTTATTGATGATGATGTGCGTTTCGTGCACTACAGCACGGTTCACCCCCGTCATGATATGAGCCATCTGCTCAAGGAAGTGAAAAAACAGCTCGATATGAGTACCGATCCCAAACCGCTGATCTGCGGCGTGGGTCTTGGTGGCTACTGGAGCGAGCGGATCGGCTTTCTGTGCGGCATTCGCCAGGTGATCTTCAACCCCAATCTGCACCCCGAAGAGAACATGCAGGGCAAGATCGACCGGCCGGAGGAGTACGATGATATTGGTACCAAGTGTGTAACTGAATTTCGTAAGAAAAATTCAGGAAACTGCCTGTGCATCCTTTCCGTTCAGGATGAAGTGCGCGATAATCGGGACACTGAACGTGAATTGAAGAACTATTACGACATCGTGTGGGATGAGCGCGAGACTCATAAGTTCAAAAATATCTCGCATCATCTGCAGCGGATGAAGGCCTTCAAAGAAGCCTGATCCATCACGTCGACCGATTTCGTTTTAGGGAGCCAATGGCTCCCTTTCGTTTTGAGGAACCGAGGAAAATCATCATGATGAATATTGTCGTTGTAGGCGGCGGCGCCGGTGGCCTGGAGCTGGCCACCAGTCTGGGTCGCAAGCTTGGCAAGAAGAACAAGGCCAAGATCACTCTGGTCGATCGCAACCGCACCCACCTGTGGAAACCTCTGCTGCACGAAGTGGCCACCGGCTCCATGGATGCTGGCATCGATGCCCTGAGCTACCAGTCTCACGCCAAGAACCACGGTTTCGACTTCCAGCTCGGCACCCTGACTGACATCAAGCGTGACGATAAACGCATCGTGCTGGCCCCGATCCACGACGACAATGGCGACATCGTGGTCAACGAGCGCGAACTGCCCTACGACTATCTGGTGATGGCCATCGGTTCTGTCTCCAACGACTTCAACACCAAGGGCATCAAGGATCACTGTATCTTCCTCGATAGCCCCTCCCAGGCGCACCGTTTCCACAACAGCATGATGAACCGCTTCCTGCAGTTCGCCACCGAATATAAGCCGGGCGACAAAGTGAAGATTGCCATCGTTGGCGGCGGCGCAACCGGCGTTGAGCTCTCTGCCGAGCTCTACAATGCGGTCGAGCAGCTCTACGCCTACGGCTTCAAGAACCTCACCACCGACAGCCTGAAGGTGACCCTGGTGGAAGCGGGCCCGCGTATTCTGCCGGCCCTGCCGGAGCGCATCAGCGGCGCCGCTCATCAGGAGCTGGTCAAGCTGGGTGTGGACGTGCGTACCGCCACCATGATCACCGAAGCGACCGCCGAAGGTCTGCACACCAAGGATGGCGAGCTGATTGAAGCTGACCTGATGGTGTGGGCGGCCGGTATCAAGGCTCCGGATTTCATGAAGGATATCGCTGGTCTTGAGACCAACCGTATCAACCAGCTGGTGGTGAAAGAGACCCTGCAGACTACCCGTGACGAGAACATCTTCGTTATCGGTGACTGCGCAGCCTGCCCGCAGCCGGATGGCAAGTTCGTGCCGCCGCGCGCCCAGTCTGCCCACCAGATGGCCAGCCAGGCGTTCAAGAACATTCTGGCCAAGATGAACGGCGGCGAGATGAAGCCCTACCTCTACCACGACCACGGTTCGCTGGTTTCCCTCAGCCGCTTCTCCACCGTGGGCAGCCTGATGGGCAACCTGATGCGCGGCTCCATGATGGTGGAGGGCTACATCGCCCGTCTGGTCTACATCTCCCTCTACCGGATGCACCAGATCGCCCTGCACGGCTACGTCAAGACCGGCCTCATCATGCTGGTGGGTCGCATCAACCGGGTACTGCGCCCGACCCTGAAGCTGCACTAAGCCGGGATTTGGCATAATTCGGAATACCAAAAGGAGAGGCGATGGCCTCTCCTTTTTTATGGGCGCAGATCAGGAAAGAGAGCGTTACTTGCCCAGATAGGTGCGGTCGAAGAAGGTATTGACCCAGTGAGGGCGGTAGATGGCCAGCACCGTCATCGCCATGCCGTTGAGCAGAGCTTCGGGGAACAGCAGTAGTGGCCAGATGGAGAGGTAATCCGCCGTGATGGTGTGCCAGGGGTAGCTGTGACTTAGCCCCATCAGCAACGCACTGGCGGCCACCTTGACCGAGATGGTGATGGCGCCGCCGAGAAAGGCGGCCACGAAGATATAGACAAAGAGATGGCGCGGCAGCCAGGCCCAGCTGGCCAGAAACAGCAGCCAGCTGGTGGCTACCGGCAGGGCGATGCCCACCAGCGCCTGCCAGCCCAAATCGGCCAGATTGGTGACACCGAAGTAACCGAGCACCAGCAGGGTCAGGCAGGGGGCGAGCAGCGCCAGCCGCCAGCCAAGCAGCAGGGTGAGGGAGGTGAGCCCGAGAAAATGGACCTCCAGCCCCTCATGCAGACCGGCCCTTAGATACCAGAGCGGCACCAGCGCGATGGCGCTACCCAGCAACAGGTGCTGATAGAGGGGGTTGTCACGGAGGGTCTGCCACAGGGAGCGGCGCAGGCTGAAGGCCAGCAGTACCAGCCAGATCAGGAGGGCGGCGAGTTGTCCTTCACTCATCTTGTCGTCCATTTATGCAGTAGAGTCCGGGCGGCCTTCCCGACCGCCCCATAGCAGAGCAGGCTGACGAGTCAGCCTGCTTTTACCATCAATATTTGACGTTGTTGTGGTACTTGCCGAGGATGCCCTTGACCCGTTCCATGGTCTCTTTGCTGGGGGGCTTGATCCCGCTCAGCTCGTACGGGTCGCCCAGCACGTCCCACTTGTGTTTGCCGAGCTCGTGGTAGGGGAGCAGCTCCACCTTCTCCACGCTCTCGCCCAGCTCGGCGATAAACTGGCCCAGCCCTTCGGCGCTCTCGTCGTCGTCGCTCCAGGTCGGTACCACCACGTAGCGGATCCACATGGTCTTGCCTTTGGCTGCCAGATAGCGGGCAAACTCCAGGGTGTATCTGTTGCTGACGTGGGTCAGTGGAATGTGTTTCTCGTCATTGATCTGTTTGATGTCGAGCAGCACCAGATCGGTCTGGTCGAGCAGCTTGTCCACCTGTTCGTCGAGATGGCGGACGAAGCCGTTGGTGTCGAGACAGGTGTGGATCCCTTTCTCTTTGCAGGCGGTAAAGAGTTCGGTAATGAAAGCCGGTTGCAGCATGGCTTCACCGCCGGACGCTGTCACGCCACCGCCGGAGGCATTCATGAAGTGGCGATAGCTGGTGATGTCACTCATCAACTCCGGTACGGTCACTTCGCGGCCACCTTCGGTATCCCAGGTATCGCGGTTGTGGCAGTACTTGCAGCGCATCAGGCAGCCTTGCATGAATACGATAAAGCGTATTCCCGGGCCATCGACAGTGCCGCAGGTTTCGACGGAATGGATCCGGCCAACGGTGCCGTGAGTTCCGGCTGGCTGGCTGATTTCAACGGCAGGGATCCGATTAATGACAGACATAAACAACTCCAACGATTCGAGCAGGCCGTTATTTTATTACATAAACCCCTATTGATCCTACACCTTTAGTCCGGCGCCCGGCAGCCAAGCAGCTGCTCCAGTCCCTTGACGGTGAGCGGCCGACTGGTGAGAAACCCTTGATAATGCTGGCATCCCAGCGCTTTGAGGATAGTCAGCTGCGCTTCCTCTTCCACCCCTTCGGCGGTGACGGTAAAACGGAATACCTGGGCCAGATCGAGTATCGCCTTGACGATGGCTCTGTCCTGTTCGCTGTGTACCAGGGTCTGAATGAAGCTTCTGTCCAGTTTCACCTCGTCGGCGGGCAGATCCCGCAGATAGGCCAGCGACGAGTAGCCGGTACCGAAGTCATCAATGGAGATGAGGATGCCGAGCTCCTTGAGCTGGCGCATTCTGGCGATACTCTCCTGCCGATTCTCCAAGACTACCGATTCGGTCACCTCCAGCAGCAGGCGGGAGGGGGGCACACCGGTGTCGCGCAAGATGTACTCCACCTGTTGTACGAAGCCCTGGGTGTGGAACTGGCGAGCGCTGACGTTGACCGACAGATGGGGGATCTGCAGGCCACGGTTGAGCCAGAAGCTGTATTGGGCACAGGCGGTCTTCATCACCCAGTAGCCGATTTCGAGGATCAGGCTGGTCTCTTCGGCGATGGGGATAAACTCCCCGGGTGGCACCATGGTGCCGTCGCTGCGCTGCCAGCGCAGCAGCGCCTCGATACCCGACAGTGAGCCATTGTCGACCCGGTATTGCGGTTGATAGTGGAGTTGCAGCTCGTGATGACGCAGGGCATCGCGCAGCTCATTGGTGAGGGTCAGCCGGTTCTTCTCATGCTGGGCCATCGCCTCGGTAAAGAAGACGTAGTGGCCCTGACCGGCGCGCTTGGCCATGTGGGTTGCGGTGTCGGCCTGTTGCATCAGGACCAGATGATCCGTCTCGTTGCCGGAGAAGAGGCTGATCCCCACCGAGGCGCTGCAGTGCAGTTTGTGATCGCCGATGTCGAACGGGGTGCGAAACAGCCCCATCAGCTCGCGGGCGAAGTGCTCTGCCAGAATTTTGGCGGTGACTTCCCCTTGTCCCAGCTGGGTAAAGAGCAGGGCAAACTCGTCCCCCGAGATACGCGCCTGCACCAGATTGTCCTGGGGCAGCTCCCTGAAACGCTGCACCACGGCCTGCAGCAACAGATCGCCGCAGGCGTGACCGAGGGAGTCGTTGATCGACTTGAAGTTGTCGAGATCCAGCAGCAGCAGGGCGCCCCACTGGCCGTTGGGGGAGCTCAGGGTCTGCTGCAAAATATGGTTGAGGCTGCGGCGGTTGTGCAGACCGCAGAGATCGTCGTAGTAGGCGAGCTGCTCGATATGTCTGGCCGCCTCTTTTTCCTGGGTGATGTCGTAGAAGCTGCAGATAAAGTGGCTCAGTTCTCCCTGCTCATCCTTGACGCCGTTCACCATCAAGCGCACCGGAAAGAGGTGACCATCCTTGTGCAGGCAGCGCTCTTCCCCGAGCCAGAACTCCTGCTCGTTGACGGTGCGGCTGACATCCTCCTTGAGATGATCCCCGTAGTAGGTGGGACGCAGCTTGCGAATGGAGTGACCGATCACCTCTACCTCGCCAAATCCGGTGATCCGGCTGAAGGAGTGGTTGACCTTGAGGATGATGCCGTTGTGATCCATCACGATCAGCCCATCGTGGGTATTGAAGGCCACTTCCGCCAGCCGCAGGGCATCGTCGGTGGCGAGGCGCTTGATTTCGATGGCTGCCCGCTCGTGCTGGCTGCTCAACAGATCCAGCAGCTGCTCGGGCTCCTCAAGAGGGGTATCGAGCAGCAGGGTGATCTGGCCAATGGGGGCGCCGCTCTGGCCATGGAGCGGAATGCCGATGTAGGCGCTGGCATTGAGGGCAAGCAGCCGGGTCGCCTTGGGATAGCGCACGGGCAGATCTTCCACATAGATGGCCTGACCATGCTGGAACAGCTCCTGAGCGGGGCCGGGGTCGAGCTGGATGGGCTTGAGGGTGGAGCAGATCTCCTCGTTGATGACGCAGCGGGGGATGATCCAGAGATCCTGACCGCGGGGCTGGAACTCGCCGATCCAGCCCACCCGGGCACCGCTGGCGCTCATGGCCCAGCTTACCAGCGTCTTGCAGTAGTCGATGCCGGTCTGCTGGTGCAGCTCGGGCGGGAGGGCCAGCTCGGCGCGGTGCTCTTCCGGTTGCGGCTGCCAGTGACCGAGCAGTTGGGCGCTGCTGCGCACCAGCTGCAACATCTCCTCGCTAAGCGGGGTGGGATCGAGATACTCCAGACTCAGCACCCCGAACAGCTTGTCCTGCTCCAGCAGGGCACCATCAAGGCGTGAGCGCACACCGGCACTGGTCAGATAGAGGTGATTGCTCAGCATCGGCTGGTGGGCGGCCTCCGAGAAACTCAATGCTTTGCGGGTACGCAGGGCGCGGATATAGCGGCTGTCACCACGAATGGGGTAGAGCGCCTCGACCCCCAGGGTGAACACAGGGGTGAGTTGCTCGCTGCCGAGATCACCATTGGCCTGATAGTGCCAGAGGATGAGCCGATCGGCCCCCAAACTCTCTTTAAGGGCCTCGAGCAGGGGCGCATACTGTTGCTGGCTCGCCATCTGGCTGAGGCGCGGCAGTTGCAATGCCAGATCGGCGATGGGCTCCTGGCGAAGGTTCTGCAGACAGATGAGCCAGAAGCCATCCTGCTCGTGGGCGAGGGCGATATACCACAACTGGCTGGCAAAGCGCACGGTGATCTTGCCGCCATGGCCGTTGGCCAGCAGTTGTTCGATGGGCAGGCGCAGGGCATCGGGTAGCTGGGCAGGCCAGGGGGCGCGCGGCTCATCGAGCCAGTAGAGCGGGGTTTGCATCACGTCGGTCAGGGCGACCAGCCGTTGACTGCGCAGGTCCAGACGGAAAAAGAGTGGCGTCTGGGGGGCAGGAGGTAGATGACTGAGTGCGGTAGACGACATGAACAAACAACATCCTGTTAAGCAACCGTCGGGGTTGCAAGAATACTGCAAAATGGTGTGAAACAAAATTTCATTGAATTCTAAATTAGAAAACTCTAATTTATTGCCCATTATCATGTATGAGGAGTCTTGCAGATGAAACGGATCCTGATTATCGGTGGTGTCGCGGGGGGCGCATCGGCGGCGGCTCGTGCTCGTCGTTTGAGTGAAGAGGCAGAGATCGTGATGTTCGAGCGGGGCGAGTTTGTCAGCTTCGCCAACTGCGGTCTGCCCTATCACATCGGGGGCGATATCCCCGACCGGGATGCCTTGCTGCTGCAGACTCCCCAGAGCTTCAAGCGCCGTTTCAACGTCGATGTGCGGGTCTTCCACGATGTGATTGAGATCGACAAGGCGGGCAAGACCTTGCTGGTGCGCAACCTGCAAACCGGTGAAGAGCAGCGCGAGCATTACGATGTGCTGCTGCTGAGCCCGGGGGCGGCGCCGATCCGTCCTCCCTTCCCCGGTATCGACAGCCCCCATGTCTATACCCTGCGCAACATCCCGGACATGGATCGCATTTTGGCGGCCCTGCATCACGATCAGCCTCGTCATGTCACAGTGGTGGGCGGCGGCTTTATCGGGCTGGAGATGATGGAGGCGCTGCACCAGCGCAAGCTGGATGTCACCCTGCTGGAGCTGGCCGATCAGGTGATGGCGCCGGTGGACAAGGAGATGGCCAACATGCTCCATGCCCGCATCCGGGAAGAGGGGATCGACCTGCGCCTGCGCACCGGCCTCACCGCCATCGAGAGTCTGGATCTGTCAGCCGAGAAGACCTCCGCCGTGCCGACCGCCAACAGTGGTGGCCTGCGCCTGACCCTCAATGACGGCTCCCATCTTGATACCGGTCTCTTGATCCTCGCCATCGGCGTCAAGCCGGAAACCCTGCTCGCCGCCAAAGCGGGGCTGGAGCTGGGCCCACGGGGCGGCATCAAGGTTGATGCCGGGATGCGTACCTCGGATCCCTTTATCTACGCGGTGGGGGATGCGGTGGAAGAGATTGACTTCGTCACCGGCGAATCTGTGCTGATCCCGCTGGCGGGCCCGGCCAACCGGCAGGGGCGCATCGCCGCCGACAATATGCTGGGCCGAAGCGAAACCTACAAGAAGACCCAAGGGACCGCCATCTGCAAGCTGTTCGATCTGGCGGTGGCCAGCACCGGCCTCAACGAGAAGCGACTGGTGCAACTGGGATTGCCGTTCGAGAAAGTTTATGTCCATCCGGGCAGCCACGCCGGTTACTACCCGGGTGCCCATCCGGTCAGCCTCAAGCTGCTGTTTGCCCCGGATGGCAAGATTTATGGCGCCCAGGCCATCGGCAAGGATGGCATCGACAAGCGCATCGATGTGCTGGCAGTGGCCCAGCGCGCCGGTCTCACCGTGTTTGACCTGCAGGATCTGGAGCTCACCTATGCGCCGCCCTTTGGATCGGCCAAGGATGTGATCAACATGGCGGGTTTTGTGGCAAGCAACCACCTGAAGGGGGACACCCTGCTCTGCCACGTGGCCGAGGTACAGGCTCGTAACCCCCATCAGCTGGTGGTGGATGTGCGCAATGGCCCGGAGCTCGACAAGCTGGGCCGCATTCCGGGGGCGCTGCATATCCCCCTCGACGAGTTGCGTGGCCGCCTCCATGAGCTGCCCAAAGAGAAAGAGCTGCTGATCAGCTGTCAGGTCGGGCTGCGCGGCCATGTCGCCTGCCGCCTGCTGAGCCAACACGGCTTTAAAGTGAAGAATCTCTCCGGCGGCTTCAAAACCTGGCAGATGGCCACCGCCGAGTAACCGTTTTATTTCTGTGCCTGTTTGCCCCTCTCCCTTGTGCGTGCAAGATGAGGGGCTTTTTGTTTCTGCTTTTCGCCCTCCTTGCATTCCCTAATTGCAGCAATATTTCGACACACTTTATTTCCTGTGCCGGACAAAATTAACGTTTTGTTCAGGGGATGGGTGCTATAACCCCTGCCTCGTTCATGATGAACCGTGTAGTAGGGAGAGTGACATGCTGGATATGCTGATGGCCATTTGGCATCAGGATTTTGACGCCCTGGTTCAGATGCAGGCGGTACCCCTGCTGATCAGTTGCCTGATGCTGGTACTGCTGCTGGAGTCCGCATTCGTCTTCCTGCCCCTGCCGGGGGACAGCCTGGTACTGCTGGCCGGTGGGTTGGTGGGCATGGGTGTGTTTGGCCCCGAAGTAACACTTATTTATCTGCCGTTGGCTGCTGGCATAGGTTCCGTGCTGGCGTACTGGCAGGGACGGGCACTGCAGCGCACCCGCTTTATGGATCATATCGAACGGATGTTGCCTCCCGACAGCCTGCCCAAGGCGACCCGGCTGCTGAAAAAGTACGGTTTTCTGGCGATGTTCTCCTCCCGTTTTATCCCGTTCGTGCGGGTGCTGACCCCCATGTTGATGGGGATTGGCCGCCTGAGCGTGCTGCGCATGTGCGTGGCCAGCTTTGCCAGTGCCTTTATGTGGGCGCTCTGCCTCAGTTTGATGGGCAAACTGGCGATGAATACCCCCTTCTTCCTCCACCACAGCGAACTGTTGACCCGGGCCCTGCTCATTACCTCGCTGGTGCTGTTTCTGGCGGCCGTCATGGCCATCCTGTTTCGCTGGTTCAAAGGCGGAGCAAAAAACGAGACCAGCCACGACTAGATGACAACCCTTGCCGCACTGGATCAGTGGGCAAGGGGGTTCTCGTGCTGCAGGGGCGCGGAATTGTGCCCATTCGGGTAATGAGCTTTGTGTCGGGTGAGCAGGATGCCTTATCCTGTTTCCAGCCACGCTGCGTTTGCAGCGCTCCAACTCGGGATGGAACCTATGCGCCTCTTCGACTCTCCCTCTGCTTCTCACCGCTATATCGCTGAAACCGGCGCTCAGCGCCGCCGCTGGTCAACCCTGCTGCTTTGCGGGGTGGTCGGTTTGCTGTCTGGCTGCGGCCCTGACAAACCCACCAGCCAAGTACCGACCACAGAATCCACTGCGCAGCAGGAGGCCGGGGCGCCAACTTCTGTAGTGCAGGCCAATACCCGCCAATATCGCGATGCCCCGGCGCTGGCGCTGGTCTTCTCCGGCCCCCTGTCGCCCAAGGCCAATTGGCAGAGCTGGCTCGGGGTCAGTGAGGGGGGCAAGCAGGTGCAGGGGGAGTGGATCCTCGCCGACGATGGTCGCACCCTCTATTTCCCGAACGTTCAGCCCGACAAGAGCTATGAAGTGAGCCTCAAGGCGGGGCTGGGCCCATCCCCCCAGAGCTGGACCCTCAAGACCCGCCCGCTGGAGGCGGGAGCCTCCTTTACCGCCAGCGGCATGGTATTGCCGCTGCGTCAGGAACTTCGCTTGCCCATCAGCGCGGTCAACGTGGATGAGGTCAATATCGATTTCTTTCGGGTCGATGCGGAATATCTGCCCCGTTTTCTGGCGGAATATCGCCCCGGTGCCGGCATGGGTAACTGGGAGCTTGAGCAGATCACCCAGCGGGCCAAGCGGGTGTTCAGCGGCCGCTATGCGCTGGAGCTCGATGCCAACCGGCGCGAGACCCGCCTCATCAATGTGAAGGAGCCGCAGCTGGCTGAGGCTGGCGTCTACTTTGCGGTGATGTCGCCCCTTGGCAACTACGACTGGCGCAAGGAGACCACCTATTTTGCGGTGAGCGATATGGGGCTCAGCGCCCGCCGTTACCGCGATCAGCTGGAGGTGTTCGTGAGCTCCCTGGCCAGCGCCGACCCGCTCAAGGATGTGCAGCTCTCCCTGCTCGACGAGAAAGGCAACCGGCTGCAGGTGCAAACCACCGATCCGCAGGGCCATCGCCGCTTCGATCAGGTGCAGGGGGCTCGCTTGCTGCTGGCCGAACAGGGCAACCATCTGGCGGTGCTGCGCCTCGATGGGGCGGCGCTCGATCTCTCCACCTTCGATCTCGGCACCCAGCCCTGGCAGGCCCAGCAGCTCTATCTGTTCAGCGGGCGCGATCTCTATCGTCCCGGCGAGCGGCTCGACAGCGAGATCCTGCTCAAGGGGCAGGATGGCCAGCTGTTGCCGGGCATGGCGGTGGAGCTGGAGGTGAAACAGCCGGACGGTCAGCTGCTCGAGCAGAAACGGCAGCTGCCGGACAATTTGGGCGCGGCCCACTACGGTCTGCGTTTGCCGGATGATGCGCCGCTCGGGCGCTGGACCATCAACCTCAAGACCGCCGCTGGCAGCCGCTTCGAGTGGCCCTTTTTGGTGGAGGAGTTCTTGCCGGAACGGCTCAAACTGCAGCTTGGCAAGGGGCCGGATGGGGAAGTGACGAGTCTGGACGCCGCCCTCAGCCTGCCACTGCAGGGGGACTATCTCTACGGCGCGCCGGCCAGTGCCACCAAGGCCAAGGCGGAGGTGAAGATCAGCCGCGCCACCATGCCCTTTACCCAGTGGCAGGAGTTCACTCTGGGTGACGTGCTGCTCGCCGAGCAGGCCAAGGATCTCGAGGCGCGCAGTCTCACCCTCGATGCGCAGGGGCAGGGGATTTTTTCGTTAGCTGAAGAGCTCGATGGAGTGCGCGCCCTCGGGCCGCTGGAGGTGGCCTATCGGGTGTCGCTCTCCGAGCCCGGTGGCCGCGCCGTCAATCGCAGCCGCACCCAGTATGGCTGGCCCGCGGGCAGCCAGTGGCCGGCACTCAAGGCCGATTTCGTGGCGGATCGGGTGGAAGGGGGCAAGCAGCTCCCCTTCCAGATCCTCAACCTCGATGAGCAAGGCCAGCCGGTGGCGGGGGCGGTGAAGGTGCGCCTTATCAACGAGTACCGCGACTACTACTGGCACTACGCCAATGGCGAGGGATGGAAGTACGAGTTCAACAGCCAGCCTTATCTGGAGCAGGAGCAGACCCTGCAGCTGGACGGCAAGGGGCCGACTCCGCTCACGCTGCAACTGGCGGCGGGCTGGTATCGATTGGAGGTGGAGAACAGTCAGGGCCATCAATCGAGCCTGCGGGTGGAGATCGGCAGTTACGCCTGGGGCGGCGGTGGCGAGCAGGCACGGCCCGACAAGATTGCCATCACCCTCGACAAGCGCGCCTATCAGGCGGGCGACAAGGCCAAAGTGACGCTGGTAGCCCCGCGCCCCGGCAAGGGGTTGCTGCTGGTGGAAGATGGCGACGGTCTGCGCTGGTGGCAGCGCATCGAGCTCAAGGGGGCCGCTGACGATGCCAAGGATGCCCGCGGCGAGTTCGAGATCCCGGTCAGCCCCGAGTGGCAGCGTCATGACCTGCACATTTCGGCCCAGATCGCCGCGCCAGACAGCGCCTCCAAACCGGTCAGCAGCCAGCAGGGACAGAACCTGCGCTCGGTCGGGCTGGTGCCGCTCACCCTGGATCGGGAAGCGCGCCGTATGCCGCTCACCCTGAGCGCACCGGATAAAGCGGTGCCGCTTACCCGCCTGGAAGTGACCGCCACCTCCACCCCCAACAGTCAGGGGCGCGTGGTGCTGGCGGCGGTGGATCGGGGCGTGCTCAATATCAGCGACTACCAGCCGCTCGACCCGTTCGAGATCTTCTTTGGTCGCAAGCGCTTCGCTCAAGATTTGTTCGACAACTACGGTCAGGTGATCCCGCCGCAGGATGGCAAGCTGGCCCGCCTCAATTATGGGGGTGACCGGGCGCCGCTGAAAAAGGGTGGCGCGCTGGAGAGTCGGGTCGAGATCGCCGCACTGTGGAGCGGCGAGGTGAGTTTTGACCAGCAGGGCAAGGCGGTGATCCCGCTCGATTTGCCCAACTTCAACGGCGAACTGGCGCTGATGGCGCTGGCCTGGAACGAACAGCAAGTCGGGGAGGCCGAGCGCGCCGTCAAGGTAGTGGCGCCGCTGGTGGCAGAGATCGGCTGGCCGCGCTTTGGCGCCAGAGGGGATGAGACCCGGGCGCTGGTGCAGCTGCGCAACATGAGCGGCGAGGATCAGACCCTCTCCCTTGTCTGGACCCTCAACGGTGGGCTCAAGGCAAACGGCGAGCTGCCCGGCAACCTTTCCCTTAAAAATGGCGAAGAGCAGTGGTTGACCCTGCCGCTCACCGTGACCGGGGCGAGCGGTGTGGCGAGCCTGCAGTTGGCGGCCAGCGGCAAGGATTTTGCCCTCAGCCGCGACTGGACTTTGCCGCTGCGCTCCCCCTGGCCTGCCGAGACTCGCCAGCGCTACCAGATGCTGGCCCCCGGCCAGCAGATGAGCTTTGCGCAAAGTGAGCTGGCCGGGCTGGATCGCGCCAACCTGCAGGGGCTGCTCAGCCTCTCCGGCACTCCCCCCTGGGATCCGGCAGCCCAGTGGCAGGCGCTGGCCGACTACCCCTACGCCTGTCTGGAGCAGACCCTGTCGCGGGCCTGGCCTTACTTGCTGACCACGGCCGATGAGCGGGCCGCCTGGAGCAAACCCGCAGAGGGCAAGAAAGCGGCGAGCGAGTCAGATGTGCAGCGCGCCCTGCTGCAACGGCTGCAGAGGTTGCAACTGCCCAGTGGCGGTTTTGGCCTGTGGGATGGTCGCTCCGATGAGGAGCAGTGGCTCACCGCTTATGCCGCCGACTACCTGCTGGCGCGCAAGGAGGCGGGTGACGCCGTGCCGGAGGCGATGCTCAATCAGGCGCTGAACCGGCTGCAAAGCTATCTCACCGACAGTCAGTACGGCGAGCGCTGGAGCAGTGCCCCCGAGCACAGTCGGTTGGCCTATCAGGCCTACAGCGCCTATGTGCTGGCCAGGGTGGGCAAGGCACCGCTCGCTACCCTGCGACTTATCTGGGAGCAGCAGGCTGATCACGCCCGCTCAGGTTTGCCGCTTTTGCACCTCTCGCTGGCGCTCTCGGCCATGGGTGATGAGCAGAACGCCGCCAAGGCCCTCAGCCGGGCATTGGCGACCGAGCGTGGTGACGACTATCTCGGGGATTACGGCTCGCCTCTGCGCGATCAGGCCCTTGAACTCTCACTGCTGCGCCAGCACAAGCTGGCTGCGGAGCGCTGGCCTGATCTCAGCGCCAAGGTGGCCGACACCCTGGCCCACCGTCAGTGGCTCAGCACCCAAGAGCGGCTCGCCCTGCTGCGACTAGCCCGCTTCGATCCGGCCGTCGACTGGCAGGCCAAGGTAACTTCCTCTCTTGGCAGTGGATCCCTGAGCGGTTCGGCTCCGTTGCAGCAGGGTGCCCCCGAGGCACTGGCCGCGAGCACCGTCACCAACGAGGGCAAGGGATCCCTCTATGTGCAGCGCACTCTGGTCGGTTACCCCGAACAGGCACCGGCACGGATCAGCAAGGGGATGAGCGTGACCCGCAGCTGGTTCAATAGCGACGGTCAGCCGTTTGATCCCGCCAAGGTGAAGGTGGGTGATCTGGTGGTGGTGCGGCTCAACGTCAGCAGTGAATCGGCGGTGCCCGATGCCCTGCTGGTAGAGATGGTGCCCGCCGGCTTCGAGCTGGAGAACCCGGCCCTTGGCAACAGCATCAAGCTGGAAGATCTCTCCATCGAGGGGAAACCGGCGTGGCAGAGCGAGTGGAACGACTATCTCAAGCATCAGGAGTTTCGCGATGACCGCTACACGGCAGCGCTGGATCTGAGCGAGGGGAGCAACCAGCAACTGGTCTACCTGATGCGGGCGGTGACGCCGGGTCGCTATCAGGTGCCGCCGACCCAGGTGGAGGATATGTACCGCCCCGAGCTGCGGGCTGTGGGTGAGGATATCCATGAGGTGATCATCTCTGAGTAACATTCCCTCCCTTGAGCGGGTTCGCCCGCTCACTTTCTGGCAGCGTGGCTGGCTGAAATTAGTTCGCACTGGCCGCGCTGGCTGGCGCTGGCTTGGGCGCCTGCCACGCTGGCTGTGTTTCTCGGTGCTGGGAGTTGTCGCACTGCTGCTGTCATTGCTGGCGCTGGATCGGATTTTCCCGCCGCCGCCACTCGACCCTGCCTACGCACGGGTGGTGCTCGACATGAAGGGGCGACCGCTGCGCGCCTTTGCCGATACCAGCGGCGTGTGGCGCTACCCCGTGACCCTGGAGCAGGTCTCCCCCCGCTATATCGAGGCGTTGCTGGGTTACGAGGATCGCTACTTCTGGCGTCATCCCGGGGTCAATCCGGTGGCCATGGTGCGCGGGGTCTGGCAGTGGCTGCGTTACGGGCGAGCCGTGTCGGGCGGCTCGACTCTTACCATGCAGGTGGCGCGTCTTATCGAGCCCTACCACCGGAGCGTGCCCGGCAAGCTGCGCCAGATGGCCCGTGCGCTGCAGCTGGAGTGGCACTACGACAAGCGCACCCTGCTCACCGTCTACCTCAACCGGGCGCCGTTTGGCGGCAACCTGGAGGGGGTGCAGGCGGCAAGTTTTGCCTATCTCGGCAAGAGCGCGGCCAAGCTGACCTATGCCGAGGCGGCGCTGTTGGCGGTGCTGCCGCAGGCTCCCAGCCGCAACCGGCCGGACCGGCATCCCGAGCGGGCCCGCACCGCCCGTGACAAGGTGATGCAGCGACTTGTGGCGCAGGGCGTCTGGCCCGAGCCGGTGTGGTTGGAGGGACGTATCGAGCCGGTGCTGGCCCGCGGTCACTTCACGCCGATGGAGGCGCCGCTCTTTGCCCGCCTTGCCGCCGATAATCAGGCCGGGGCGCTGGTGCACACCACTATCGACGGCGATCTGCAGCGCTGGCTGGAGGGACGGGTGGCGAGCTATATCCGTCGCTTCCCCGAGCAGACCTCAGCGGCGTTGCTCTTGGTAGACAACAAAACCATGGCGGTGCGCGCCTATGTGGGCAGCGCCGAGTATGGCAATTTGCGCCGCCACGGTTATCTCGACATGGTGCAGGCGATCCGCTCTCCCGGCTCCACCCTCAAGCCCTTCATCTACGGTCTGGCCATGGATGAAGGGTTGGTGCACTCGGCCTCCCTGCTCTCCGATGCGCCGAGACTGGGGTCTGATTATCGCCCCGCCAACTTTTCCGGTGCCTTTCAGGGGCCGGTGACCCTTGCTCAGGCGCTGCAGCAATCCCTCAACGTGCCGGCGGTGCAGGTGCTGGAGGCGCTCGGGCCCGACAAGCTGGTCAGCCGCCTCGACAACGCCGGGGTGAGACTGGCGCTCTCCGACAAACCCAATCCGGCCATCGCGCTGGGGGCGGCGGGCATTCGGCTCGAGCAGCTGGTGGCGCTCTACAGTGCGCTGACCCGGGAGGGGCAGGTGGCGATGCCGGTTTGGCTGGCGGGGCAGCAGGCGGTGTCGCGCCCCTTGCTGAGTCCGGGCGCGGCCTGGATCATCTGGCAAATATTGAGCGCGCAGGGACGGGCGGACCAACCCTTTGCCAGCGAGGCGACCGGCCGGGTCAACCGGCTGGCTTGGAAGACCGGCACCAGCTACGGCTATCGCGACAGCTGGGCCATGGGGGTCTCCGGTCGCTGGACCATCGGCGTCTGGCTTGGGCGCCCCGATGGTACCCCCTTGCCCGGTTTTTATGGCCAGAGCGCGGCGGTGCCGCTGCTGCTCTCGGTCTACTCGCGGCTGGCTGACAACAGCCCCTTGCCGGCACAACCCAACACGGTGAGTGAGGCCGAGATCTGCTGGCCGCTGGGGCGCAAAATGAGCGCGACCCTGCCTGAAGCCTGTTTGCAGCGCCAGAGCGCCTGGTTGCTGGAAGGGCGCGATCCCCCCACCTTGCCGGATCCCATGGACTGGCCCTCGCCGCTGCGCCAAGTAGCGCTGACCGCCGAGGGCAAGCCGACCCTGGCACGCTGCCAGGATGCGGCGCAATCCGGCTTTCGGGCACTCTGGCCTTTGTCGTTGGAGCCTTGGCGGTCCCCCGGCGAGCGGCGGCAGGCGCTGCTGGCAAGTGGTTGTGCTGGGGAGGGGCAGAGTGCCGAGCTGCAGGCCCCCATTCGCATCATGGCGCTGGGGGAGGGCAACCTTATCCGCAGTCAGCGTTACCGGTTGCAGCCCAAGGTGCTGGGCGGTGTTGGCAAGCCAGCCTGGTTTCTCAACGGCCAGCGGCTGCGCTGGGACGGGGATCAGGTGTTGAGCGTGGCGGGGCGCTATCAGCTGGTGGTGGTGGATGAAGCAGGCAACAGCGATCGCATCGAGTTTCGCGTGGTGCATCCTGACGGTGATGCCGGCACCATCACCCGTTGAGCGTTTTGCCGACAGTCATTGAGACGAATGTAATTAACCATTTGAAATGCATCAATATTTGATTGGGTGAATTAACTTGTGAATAATTACGAATTCATTCAAATCCAATCGGGAGTTCTCTTTTGCTACGTGTTCTGTGTCCCTTGCTGGTGCTGATGAGTTCGGGCTGTGCCACTACCAATCATGGTGATCACCATGTTTCTCCTGAACGTACCGGGTTCTATTCACCTTTCGAACCCGTTTCCGAGAGTTTTGTACGTTGTTATCAGAAACAGTTTGCCTGTACCCCTGCCAATATCCGCCGTGACAGGGCGATGGAGGCGCGCAGGCAGGCGCAAGAGCGGGCCAATCACCGGGGTGGTGATTGGTAGGCCGCAGAAAACTAGAGGGGTTGGCAGATGCCAACCCCTTTTTCATTCCGCCAATTCAGCCCGGTTGGCGCAGATGACCGAGCCGGGTGAAGAAGTGCTGGCTCTTGCGCTGGTGAAAGTGGCTCTTTTTGATGGGATGGAAGATGAGGTTGCTTTCGGGGTGGCTCGCCTTTAACTGGTGGAGCATGGCCACGGCAGGCAGGCTGGTGCTGACCAGGGTGGTGAGTGGCATGCTGAGGGTCTCGGGCCCGAGCAGTTGATTGAGCCCTTGCTGAGCCTGCTCAAAGCGGGTCAGGGCCGCCGGGTCGGCATAGCCGCTACCCAGCATGGCGAGCAGGTTGTCGATGGCCAGATGAAATTCGGCCAGCTGTTGGCGAAAGCCGCTGCGCCCGCGCAGGGCAATCAGCTCTGCAAACGGAATGTCGGCCAGGTGAGTGGGCACTTGCAACGGGATCTCGAGGTGGAAGCAATCCTGACCACCGCGATTGTGGTAGCGGGATTCGAGCAGATGGAGCAGGCGGTCGAGATAGTCGTGATCGGTAATAAGCGCCCCGTCATTGGCGAGTGCCCACTCACGGGCGAGACGCATGGAGAGCAGGTTGGCAAAGCGCCGCGCCATTCTGATCCCCCCTTCATCCCGGGTCGCAAAGCCGTGAGTAAGGCAAAAGCCGTGCAGCCGCTCCAGCCCCGCCTGATCCGGGCAGAAGCAGTCGTGGTTGGCCTCCTGACGCCAGCGACCAATCAGCTCCTTGTTGCCAAACACCTTGTGGCGGACGAAATCGGGGGCCACCAGGCCGCTTATCTGGCTCTCCAATTGCGGGGTAATGGCGGCAAAAAAGGCGGCATCGGGCCGCTCGGCGAGCAGATCGGTCTGCTGTTGAAGGATATCGAGCAGGGCGGTGAGACCGCTCTTTTCGCTGACGGTGAAGACAAAGGCAAGCCGCTCCAGATAGAGCAGGGCAAATTTGAGCCAGAGCTCGTCGCGTACCTCCATGCCGGGGTAGTAGATATAGGTCTTCATCGGATCAGTCTGTTGTCAAAAATCTGGCGAGGCGCAGGGTCGGGAATATACGCAAGATTGGCGCTGCACGGCAAACACTGCGTGGGGGAATGTGAGCAAACGCTCATCCAGTAGGCGTTGGCCACAAAGTTCTGATATAATTCGCGCCCTTAAATCAAGGTCACCCGAGTCATTACCATGAAGTTCATTATCAAGCTGTTCCCGGAAATCACCATCAAGAGCAAGTCGGTTCGCCAGCGCTTTATCAAGATCCTGCAGGGCAATATCCGCAATGTCCTGCGCCGCTTCGACGACGATGCCCGCGTACGGATGGATTGGGACAAGCTGATCGTGAGCTCCCGCAATGACCAGTTCCGCGAGCAGGCAATCGAAGCCCTGGCCTGCATTCCCGGCATTCAGGCCTTCCTCGAGGTACAAGCCAGCAAGTTTACCGATCTGCACGACATCTTCGAGCAGGTGAAAGCCGTTTGGGGCGACCAGCTCAAGGGCAAAACCTTCTGCGTGCGCGCCAAGCGCCACGGCAAGCATGAGTTCTCCTCCCTCGAGGTTGAGCGCTATGTGGGGGGCGGTCTGAACCAGCACTGCGAAAGCAATGGTGTGCGCCTCAAGAACCCGGATGTGAAGATCAACCTCGAGATCGACGGCGAGGAGCTCTTCATCGTCAGTGCTATTCATCAGGGTCTGAGCGGCATGCCCATCGCGACCCAGGAAGATGTGCTGAGTCTGCTCTCCGGCGGTTTTGACTCCGGCGTGGCTTCGTTCCAGTTCATCAAGCGTGGCTGCCGGGTGCACTACTGCTTCTTCAATCTAGGCGGTGCGGCCCACGAGATCGGCGTCAAGCAGGTGGCCTATCACCTGTGGAACCGTTTCGGCTCCTCCCACCGGGTACGTTTCACCGCTGTCGATTTCGAGCCGGTGGTTGCCGAGATCCTCGAGAAGATCGACAACGGTCAGATGGGCGTGGTGCTCAAGCGGATGATGATGCGTGCTGCCGCCAAGGTGGCCGATGAATTCCAGATCCCGGCGCTGGTGACCGGTGAGTGTGTGGGTCAGGTCTCCAGCCAGACTCTCACCAACCTGAACGTCATCGACCGGGTCACCGACAAGGTGATCCTGCGCCCGCTTATCACTTGGGACAAGCCGGATATCATCAACGAAGCCCGCCGTATCGGCACTTTGGAGTTCGCCGAGACCATGCCGGAGTATTGCGGTGTCATCTCCAAGAAGCCGACCGTGAAGGCCGAGCTCTCCCGCATTGAAGAGGAAGAGGCCAATTTTGACTTCTCCATTCTGGACAAGGTGGTCTCCGAGGCCCGTTACCTCGATATCCGTCGTATCGGTGAAGAGACTGCCGCTGAAGTACAAGAGGTGGAAACGACTCAGGTGCTGGGCGCTGACGAGGTGATCCTGGATA
Source organism: Aeromonas sp. FDAARGOS 1411 (assembly GCF_019047125.1). Lineage (NCBI taxonomy): Bacteria > Pseudomonadati > Pseudomonadota > Gammaproteobacteria > Aeromonadales > Aeromonadaceae > Aeromonas > Aeromonas sp. FDAARGOS 1411. Next base: position 761,824 of record NZ_CP077214.1, read on the forward strand.
TCCGCTCTGCCGACGAACACGACGAGAAGCCGCTGGTGGTGGAAGATCGTGAAGTGCTGCATATCCCCTTCTTCAAGTTGGCTACCGCCTTTGGCGATCTGCCCAAGGAGAAGACCTACCTGCTCTACTGCGATCGCGGTGTGATGAGCAAGCTGCAGGCGCTCTATCTGAAAGAGAAGGGCTTTGACAACGTCAAGGTGTACCGCCCGTAAGCGTGTTTTTCACTTTCAATAAAAAATCCGGCCAATGTGCCGGATTTTTTTATTTCACAGAGTGAGTAATGACTATCAGGGACAGGGAACCGGAGTGAAGGAGTCTTGCCCCTGACAACGCCACCCCATTTCCGCCTCCCGCATCTGCCACAGGTTGTTGCTGCGATAGAGGGTCAGGATGTAGATCATGTCGCTCTTACTGCCGTCGAGGGCGACCGAGAGCACCAGATCATTGTCCAGCTGCTGGGCATGGATGCGGCTGGGCGTGTCACCATGACCGACGAATCGCAGAGCTACCTCACGGTAGTCATTAACCCAGTTTTGCTGTTGATGGCTTGCCTGGCGTATCTGCTGGTTGAACTGCTGCACCGGCGCCGAGGCCAGTCGTCCAAATACCACTTGTGCTTCGGCGTCGGCTGCCGTCACGTTCGCCAGGAGGAGGGTGGTAAGCATACCGATTTTGCGCATGAGAAGTTCCGGCTAACAACGACTGCTTCTATGACAACAGAAAAGCCTATTTGGTTCAACGCGCGGCCCACAGCGACATGATGACGCTGTGGGCCTGCTCTCAATTGCGTTGCAGTGAGAAGGTGGGCAGCGACAGATGCCAGTAGATAGCCGCGACTCGCAGGCCAAACACGGCCGTCATGCAGATGAGCATGGCCGTAACCCTGTCCATGTTTGCCTCAAGCGCCAGGGTATAGAGAATGCCGCCGAGGATACAGGCGGTGGCATAGATCTCTTTTTGCAGCACCATGGGGACCTCCCGCGCCAGTACATCGCGGATCATGCCACCGGCTACCCCGGTCATGGTGCCCATGATCACGGCAATCAGCCCTGGGGTGCCGAAATTGAGGGCCTTCTGGGCACCGATAACGGTAAAGAGGGCTAGCCCGAAGGCATCCGCCACCGGCAGCACATACCAGGGCATCCTGCGGGGCAGCTTGACCATCCACATACCGATCAGCGCCGTCGCAATGACGACCCAGATATAGAGCGGGTCTCGCACCCAGAATACGGGGGTGGCTCCCAGGATCATGTCACGGATGGTGCCGCCGCCGATGGCAGTGACCGCCGCCAAAACCATGACGCCAAACCCGTCCATTCTGAGTCGGCCAGCCACCAATACCCCTGAAAACGCGAATACCGCAGTACCAAACATGTCGCTGATGTAAACAATCTGCTCAACCAGTGTCTGCATGGAGAACAACTCACGCCAAATTGTTGATGGGGCCGCGATTTTAGGGGCTGGTGAGCCCAATCGCCAACAGTGCTCGACAAAATTGAGAGTCGGGACGGATTTTTTCTCGCAGCACGAACGGTAGTGTCTCGTTTGCCCCCTGCCGTTGGCGAGCTTCAGAATGTTGAGTTTGTCACTGGTTTTGGCCCGATTTTTTCCTTAAGTATCCCCCCGACCCGCCGATATATAAGGTAAGCGGCGTTAATGCGATGAAGCGTTGAAAAAAATGCTAAAGACATCCAAAAACGAGCCGTTAAATAAGACGCATCGGGCACGGAAAATAATAAAGCCTGAGCGAATAGAAGAGTAAATTTAATAGCTTAGGAGAATAGTCATGGGCCTTTATATCAACACTAACGTTTCATCGCTCAACGCGCAGCGTAACCTGATGAATACGACCAAATCACTGGATACTTCCTACACTCGACTGGCATCCGGCTTGCGTATCAACAGCGCCAAAGATGATGCCGCGGGTCTGCAAATCGCCAACCGTTTGACGTCTCAGGTGAACGGTTTGAATCAGGGTAACCGCAACGCCAACGATGGTATTTCGGTAGCGCAAACTGCGGAAGGTGCAATGGATGAGGTGACCTCCATGCTGCAGCGTATGCGTACCCTGGCTCAACAATCAGCCAACGGCTCCAACAACACTGATGACCGTACCGCGTTGCAGCAAGAGTATGACCAGCTGATGACCGAAATTGATCGTGTGGCAAAAGATACCACATTCGGTGGTAAGCAACTGCTTAACGGTGGTTATGTCGGCTCTTTCCAGGTTGGTGCCGATGCGGCTCAAACCATTACTTTCAGAATGACCACTGCGTTTACCATCGCAGGTATGGCTTCGGCTGCCAAGGGCAATGCAACAATCTCTGCCGGTTCAACTGGTAGCAAAGAGCCTTTCAAAGTAACGGCCTCAACCAGCGCAGTGACTGTGGCAAACATGAATAGCATCAAGTCGGCGAGTTCGGCCCAGTCTGCTATGGCCAACCTCGACTACATGATTAAAGTTGTAGACAGCAAGCGAGCGGAATTGGGTGCAGTGCAGAACCGGTTTGATTCAACCATTCGCAACCAGGCGAACGTCTCTGAAAACGTCAGTGCTGCGCGTTCACGGATCCGCGATGCAGATTTCGCGACCGAGACCGCCAACCTGACCAAGCAGAACATTCTGCAGCAAGCCGCATCGACCATTCTGTCTCAGGCAAACCAGCGCCCGCAGTCTGCACTGTCACTGTTGCAAGGCTAACAAAAGAAAACAGGGCGGTTGTTCAGGCCGCCCTGGTCAAGAGATGGAACAAAGGGGTGTTCGGGTCGCACTCTGTTCTATCGGGAGAGATATAATCTCTACTAGTAATGCCAAGTGTTGTCCAGCTGTTCAGTTCTGTCACGCTTGGTCATATTCTCCTGAGCATATGCTCATCTTTAGGCCGGTTTACCGGCCTCTTTTTATTGTGTCGCCAAATTGACGTCACTCTGTCAGTTCAAAGCATGAATCGTGCCAACGCATCTTATCCCGTAAACGAGGTCATCATCAGCGGTGATTTGCATGGTGATGCTGCTCAATTCATGTTCTGTTGCCGCTTGCCGGAGAAAACTTGCCGCTTTAGGCAACAATTTTCCTAAAGCTTGTATCTGCGCTGCCGTTAAATAAAGTGAAGCAATCGAGGGGTGTTCGGAATCCAACGTTTGCACTACTGCGGGTGGCCTGTTCGTTCAAACAGACACCCGCCTGAAGAGACAGGCATGTTCAACCTGCTCTTCAAACGGTGGGACGTCGTGTTGTTTAGACGACGCAACCTGCAGTCGCATGTTCTTCGGGAGAATATTTTATGGCCATGTATATCAACACCAACATTTCATCATTGAACGCCCAGCGTAACTTGATGAATACCAACAAGTCTCTGGATACCTCCTATACCAGATTGGCATCCGGTCTTCGCATCAACACCGCCAAAGACGATGCTGCTGGCTTGCAGATCTCCAACCGTTTGACTTCACAGGTTAACGGCTTGAACCAGGGTAATCGCAACGCAAACGATGGTATTTCTGTAGCCCAGACCGCAGAAGGGGCCATGGATGAAATAACCTCCATGTTGCAGCGGATGCGGACTCTGGCGCAGCAATCAGCCAACGGTTCCAACAATACGGATGACCGCGTTGCATTGCAGCAAGAGTACGATCAACTGACAACCGAGATCGATCGCATCTCCAGTGATACCACGTTCGGTGGTCAGAAGTTGCTGGACGGTAAATATAAGGGCTCATTCCAGGTCGGTGCGGATGCTACCCAGACCATTACCTTCAAGATGACCAGTGCCTTTACCATTAGCGGTATTGCTGGCGCATCAAAAGGCAGTGCCACCATCGCCGCCGGTTCTACTGGTAGTAAAGAGCCGTACAAGGTAACCGCTGCGACAACTGCTGTAACTGTTGCCAACATGAACAGTATCAAAACAGCCAGTGGTGCCCAGTCTGCTATGGCCAACCTCGACTACATGATCAAGGCGGTTGATAGCAAACGTGCAGAGCTTGGTGCGGTCCAGAACCGTTTCGACTCGACCATTCGCAACCAGTCCAACGTGTCCGAGAACTTGAGTGCAGCACGTTCGCGTATCCGTGATGCGGACTTTGCGACAGAAACCGCCAACCTGACCAAGCAGAACATCCTGCAGCAGGCTGCTTCAAGTATCCTGGCGCAAGCTAACCAAAGACCGCAATCTGCGCTGTCCCTGTTGGGTTAACGGGTAGTGATGAGATAGAAAAGGAGCGACGATATGGCCAATGACATTGGAATTCCCTCATCGGTCACTCCTTCTTCTCTTCAGTCAAGTAGCAAGAGCGGCCAATCGGCCGCTCAAGTGCTATCTGGCATGGCGGAAGAGCAGCGGGTGATGACACAGGATGTGGAAAAACAACAAGAGGAGCGAGCCAAAGAGAAGGTTCGCAAATCCGATGTCTCAGATAAGGATATTGAAAAAGAGGTACAAAACTTGCAGGAGTTCAGCAAGTTGCAGGGATGGACCGTCAACTTCAGCGTCGAAAAGGATCTCGAGCAAGTTGTTATCAAGGTGATGGACGCCAATACCAAGTCAATGATCCGCCAGATCCCAAGTGAAGAGTTGCTGGCTATCAGCAAGCGGCTCAAGGATCTGCGTGAAGTTGATGTTATAGGTGGTGGCTCAAGAGTCGGATTATTGCTTGATAAAGAGATTTAATACGCAAGTTTTACGAGGAGAGTGAGAATGGCCACGATTACGTCTGCTGGTGCGGGTTCACAGCTGGACTTGGAGTCTGTCATTGCCGCGAGCGTCAATGCCAAGAAGGCGCAACTGATGCAGCCCATCACCACCAAAAAGACCAATGCCCAGATCACTCTCTCCGGGGTTGGACAGTTGAAGTCGGCCATCGCCTCGTTTGTGACGACACTTCAGGCCATGTCCAAAGATGATGCGTTCAACAAACGCTCGATTAATATTACCCAAGACAAGGACAAACCCGTTCTCAAGGTGGAGAGCAAGGCGGGGGCTTCCAACGGGCAATATGATATCAGCGTCGAACAATTGGCGAAGACCAGTAAATTTGACGGTACTTTCGACTCATCGACGACTCCCCTTATCACTGAGGATGGGAAGCTGACCTTCAAGGCTGGTGACAAGACCTTCGATGTCGATGTGAAAGCAGGGGATTCACTACAGTCCATCCGTAAACGCATCAACAATGACGCCGACAATTTCGGTTTGAGCGTCAATATAGTCAATACCTCCGATGGTAAATCCAAGCTGATGATCGATTCCGGGGTAAGCGGCAGCGGCAAGGACCTGCAGATCACTGGCAGTACTACCGACCTGACCGATAATCTCGTATCCAAACTGACCAAGCGCCAAGATGCTCAAGATGCCAAGATCACCGTTGATGGAAATACTCTGACCAGTTCATCCAATACCTTCGATGGCACCATTGTCGGACTTAAACTGACCGTGTTGCGGGAGTCGGATAGCACAACCTCTACCGATGCCAGCGGTAATCCGGTCAAGACCTACAGCTCTAACAAGGTTGACGTGACCACCGACAAGGCTGGCATAAAGGACATGGTCAAAGGCTTTGTCGACGGTTACAACGCGCTGGTGAAGAAGAGCAATGAGCTCGGCAAGCGTAATACGATCGTTGAAGGGAAGAGCAAGAATGATGGTGGGGCTCTGGCGGGCGATGCAACGACGCGTGCCGTAGTCAATATGATGAATGGCATCATCACCGAGCCTTCGAAAAACTCCTCTACTTATAAAACGATTTTTCAGATGGGCATAAAGATGGATAACAAAGGGGTATTGTCTATCGACGATACCAAGTTCAACGAGGCCATCGACAAGAATTTCGATCAGGTAGTGGCAGTTTTTGGCGGTAAGGATGGGATCGCCGGTCAGCTGGCCAGCCAGCTGGAAACCTACTCCAAGACCGGTGGTTTGTTGGCGAAACGGGAAGACTCTTTGAATTCCGATCTGCGCGAAGTGGGTCGTAAGGAGTCAGATGTTGCCACTCAGCTGACCAAGTATGAAGAGACCTTGCGGGCCCGTTACGGAAGTCTGGATGCTATGTTGGCCAAGATGAATAAATCTGCCTCATATTTAAGTATGCTAAATACAAACAATAGTTAATGTGAAGTCATGAGTGGTGTTTCATATGTATCATAAAAATATAAAGGCCTATACCACCCAGAATCTGCAATCCGAATTGGCAGTAGCCGATCCTTACCGCGTGATTCAACTTTTGATGCAAGGTTGCCTGGAGCGCTTGGCTCAGGCTCGTGGTGCTATCGAACGTCGAGATTTTGAGCAAAAATCCCAGTCTATCTCTAAAGCAATGGCCATTATCAACGGGCTGCAAGATTCACTTGATCTCTCTTATGGTAAGGTTCCCGAAGACCTTTCTGCGCTTTATGACTACATGAAAGCTAGGATGATGGATGCCAGCCGTGATATGGATATCACAGCTGTCGATGAGGTTATGAATCTGATGCTGACAGTTAAAAGCGGTTGGGATGCTATTCCTGTCGAGGAGCGAGATAAGGCCTTGGCTCAACAAAAAGTGGGCGGAACCGAATGAGCAATAACCGTTTGCCAGAATTAATCGCAGCAGGTCAAGAGTTACTGACCTTGTTCGAACAGGAGGATGTGCAAACGGCTGAACAGTTGATCGACCATTATCTCATTCTCCTTGATGCTGTTTTCCAGAATATCCCTCCACATGTGGTTCTTGACATGGATCACCAACAAGCATTGGTGCAGTTTCAAACCCTACATGAGCTGATAGAACATGCAAAGAATCAGACAGAAGCAGCTTTGTGGAAATTTTCAAAAGCAGGTCGAGCATCTGATATGTACAAGCTGAACGCAGGTTAGGCATACATGGATATTAAACAAGAAATTACAAATATCGAGAGTGAACTTGTGCGCCTTGAGAGGCAAAAGCAACAGGAAATTGCTATGTTGGAGGTATTGCCTGTTCGTTTTGCAATGAACATGGATGCCTTTAAAAAATTCATGCCAAGTATATATGATTTTTTTGAATCATATCAACCAGTACGGCCATTCCGTTTTTTTTGCAATGAAAATGGTATCCCTAATATATTGTGGCTTGATGAGCAAGTTTCGTTATACGGTGACGATCCATTCGCAGATGCTGAATCACAAATTAATGAAGTAATTGAACAAAGTATTTTGCAATGTATTGATTTTGCACCACAATGGTATTTTGATGACCAAATACATATAAAATATAACAACGAAATATCCAAGCTTAAACAACAATCAACGCTCGAAGGGTTATCACTCAAGAGTGCACTATCAATGGATATCCCATTATCCTTGATGTATGGAATAGGTTTGGGTTATCAACTGGGCTATTTATACGAGCGATGCAAAGTCAAGAATTTGTTCGCCTTTGAACCAGATCTTGATATGTTTTATGCATCTTTATATTGTTTTGATTGGTGCTCTTTGCTGGATTATATGGAGCAAGAGTCATTAAGCTTGCATTTATTTATAGGAGTTGACGAAAAATTATTAGCAGCCGATATGATGGAAGCGCTTCATCGTAAAGGGGCATTCTGGTCTGCAGCATATTTTTCATTCTGCCATTATCATTCGCCAAAGTTGCATTCGCTTATTAACCAGGTTGAAAATGAGTTCTATCTGCTGCGTACGGGTTGGGGTTTTTTTGATGATAATGTCTTTGCTCTAGCTCATAGCCATAGTCATCTGCAAGATGGCACACCATTTCTTCTGCGCCAACGTGATACGTCCTCATCTGAGACTATACCTGTATTTGTTGTTGGAAACGGGCCATCGTTAGATCAGAGCATTGATTTTATTCGAGATCATCAACGTCAGGCTATTATCATTGCCTGTGGCACTGCAGTCAGTGCACTTTATAAAGCTGGAATCAAGCCAGATATTTATGTTGCTGTTGAGCGTACCAAAAGTTCAGCAGATTTTTTGCATATTTTGGATGCAGGGGAGTTTCTCAAGGATAGTGTTTTTTTAAGCGTGGATGTGATTCATCCTGAGTGCAAGACATTTTTCCGCAAAACCGGGTTAGCATTTAAACCCAATGAGCCCATGTATAAACTGCTGACCACTCACTTTGGTAAGCAGTTTGAATTTGATTCAATTGAATACTCTAATCCATTTGTTGGGAATACCGGTCTTAATTACGCAGCGTTGCTTGGCTTTAAGGATATCTATCTGTTTGGGATTGACAATGGGTATAAGTTTGCTGATAAGCATCATTCTAGTTTGAGCCTGTATTATAATGAAAAGCAGGAGGCAAAATACCATCAGGATCTGAACGAGACATTTCCAGCTCGTGGTAACTTTGGTGGTGAAGTCCGTATCAATCATTTATTTGGTCTCTCTATTCACAATATGGCTCAGGTTTTGGAAAATAATCCTGAAATACGTTGTGTCAATAGTAGTGATGGTGCTTATGTTGCTGGTGCCGAACCTCGTCGGGTTGAGCATATCAACCCCACTTGGCCAGATTTTAATAAGCGAGCCTTCATTGATGATTTGCTGTCACGTTGTTTCAAACCATTTAATGTAGCCAGTATTGATTTCCAATCTGCCATTAACGTGCCGTTTTTTAATGATGTAGTTAATAAACTGCTTGATGATTGGAAAGCAGTTCCTCGTGAACACAACGCAATTCAATCGATGATGCAACGCCATCATGATTATCTGCTGTATTTGTTCATGAGTCGTGATAGTCATCTCTACCGTGTGTTGATAGGATCAATAAATTATTTTTATGCCAATATCATCAGTTTGATGATGGCTCATATCAATGACTCTGATGAGGTGCTGACAGAAAAGTTAAACTCTACAATCACTATATTGGAGCGGTTTTTTACTGATGCTAAACATATTTATGCTGGAGCATTGGAACGACATGATACAGCCTATTTTATAGGTCTCAATATATTTAAGTAGTGGTGTGTTATAACGTGTATCTATTGTCACGTTATACATGTGGTGTTCTAAATCACTTATCAGCTATCATTTAGAAACTGTGGCCCCAAACGTGACATGCGTTTGGGGTGTTACTGCGAGCAAGTTTTTTATCATGCTCGCATATGAAATTCCTTTCGTTTCACCCGCTCAGCATTATTATTTTTCTGGCGTTGTAAGAAGAGCCGCGAACTCAACTTCAAGCCAGTCTGCCAATCCCAACCAGTCATGGCGCTCCTGGCAAGCCAGCAGGGCACTCACTATGGTCACGGCATCGCCTTGGTGCTCCGGAGGTAGAGCATGCAATGCCTGCTCTACCAGAGCCGGTAGCTGCAGCGCACTTTCAACATGAAGGCCAAGGCGAAAATGGTGTGCCAGTGCAATGCAATGCTCTGTGATGGTCATGGCATCAGCTCCGGATGATAGTCACAACCGAGCAGGGCCGCACCGTCGCGGCTGCTGTTCCAGAATTTGACTTCCGGGTGGCTTGCCATATAGCGCTCAAGCTCGATCTGATAGGTGGTGAAATTGGGGTTGGTGCTGACGCGCTGACCATGGCCATCCAGTACCCAGCTGAGGGCCTGGCTGGCAACAGGACCCAAAGCACCATCATCCCAGCCGGTATGGGTCTGGCCACCGGGGAAGGCGAAGTCACAGCCGAGCAGAATGATCTCTCTACAACCCATCTTGACGGCGAGATCGACGGTGGGATGGATCACGCTGCCTCCTTGATGGAGTAACCCTTTGGGATGAGTGTGACGAAGTTGCTCATACACGGGGCTGATGGAGTAGGCGGTAAAACGCGGCCCTTGCCAACTTGCAAGCGTCTCATGGGGCACCATGGGGGCATATACCAGAGGAACCGAAGTGAGCCCTTGGCTTGCCAGTCGATCCGGAGTCAGAGCGTCGTCGATAGTTACGACCAGATCCACACTGATGCCGTATTGTCGCAGAGGGGCGAGCGCAGTATCGACACAGAGTACCTTCCACTCGGGATGTTGCTGCAACAAGCCTGCAAGGCGAGGGAGGTGGTGTTGCAGGCTGGGACCGCTGGCGATGACCAGTGCAGTAGCATCCGGGTGTGAGCCAAAAAGCGTGGCAACATCGCCATCTTCACCCACAAGTGGAAGATTCTCGGTCAGTCGCCCGGTAATGCGCGGCAAGTCCGGGACGAAGCGTTGCTTGGTGTAAGTCGCCATCACTTCGCTCACCAGTCGACCACGAATGCGGCAGGCCGCATCTTCGGCCAGCTCCAGTTCGCTGGGGAGGGCGAAGAAGGGGAGGACAATCTCCTGTTCATCGGCCGCGAGGCTCAGCTCTACCCGGGGGTCTTGCAGCCACTCGTCGTGCTCGAGCAAGGCCAGCACCAGAGTGAAGAGATTGTGGTGCATGATATGGACATGGAGGGTTTCTAACCGGGGGCGTGTCAGCAACACCTTCTGCAGATCGCCGAGTCCGGTGCCATAAAGGTGCAGCACGGGTACATCGGGAAGAGTTGCCGCTTGCAGTTCGGCCTCCTTCACCCGATCGTGCCGGCTGGTGAGCTGGATGCCATTGACCAGCAGTGTGCTGCTGAGGCCTTCACACAACTCCACCTGCAGATCGCCCAGCTGTGTCACCGTGAGGTGGGCAGCAAGCTGTGGCCAACGCTGTTCGATTATCGCCAGATGATGGCGCAGCAGATCTTCATTCATCTTGTGCAATCCAATCCCAGTTGAGAGGCTGATTGGCTGCCATGTCGCGGTTGACCTGCTTGCCGATGAGCCGATCGTAATCGGCCGGGGGCAGGCCGAGGGCGGGGCGCACCGATTTGATGTGCTCTGCGGTGAGCACCTCGCCAGCTGCCATCTCCTTGACCAGATAGAGGGAGCGGCGAAAAGCGCGGTTACCCTGTTCACTGGCTGTGAGATGGTAATCGGCCACTCCGAGGGCGGCATGGGCGGTATTGACCGAGGTTACCAGCTCGGTGAGTTCGGCCGGTTCCATTGAGAAGGCGCAATCCGGCCCGCCGTCGGCGCGGGCCAGGGTGAAGTGTTTCTCGATAAGGGTGGCCCCGAGCGCGGTAGCGGCGATGGCTGTGGCCGACCCCAGGGTGTGATCGGAGAGCCCCACCTCGACCCCGAAGCGCTGGCGCAACATGGGGATGGTACGCAGGTTATATTCGGCCGCCGGCGCCGGATAGCCGCTGACGCAGTGCAGCAGCGCCAGCTGGCCGTTGCCGTGCTTGAGTGCCATCTCGACCGCGGCGGCGATCTCGGCCTCGTCCGCCATGCCGGTGGACATGATAAGCGGCTTGCCGGTCTGGGCGGTGTAGCGAATGAGGGGCAGATCCACCAGCTCGAAGGAGGCGATTTTGTAGGCCGGGCAGTCCAGTGATTCAAGCAAGTCCACCGCACTGAAATCGAACGGGCTGCTAAAGACCGTCAGCCCCAGCTCGCGCCCTTTGGCAAACAGCGCCTGGTGCCACTCCCAGGGAGTGTGCGCCCACTCATAAAGGTCATAGAGGCTGTGGCCATCCCACAAACCGCCGTGGATCTGAAATTCCGGTCGATCGCTTTTGAGGGTGATGGTATCCGGGCGGTAGGTTTGCAGCTTGACGGCGCTGGCACCCGCTGCTTTGGCGGCGGTCATAATGGCCAGGGCGCGGTCCAGATTGCCATTGTGGTTGGCCGACAGTTCGGCAATCACATAGGGAGCCTGTTCCTGGTTGATGGAGCGATGATCGATCTGCATCTGTGTTCAGATTCCTATGCCAAGTTGCCAGCCTTGCGGCGCCGGTTGCCAAGGGGCAGGGGGCGCTATCTGCGGTGGCTCGGCAAGATAGAGGGGAAATGGGGAGAAAATTATCTGCAAGCGATGTGCCAGCTCTTGCCACTCCGTGGGCTGAAGTGACCGGGTGGCCTGCCATGTCAGCCGCTGGCCGTTCAGCGTCAGGGTGAGTAGCAGTTGGTCGTCATGGCGTAGTTGCCACTGATGGCCATATGGCAACAGTTGATAATCCGATTGTTGCAGCAACCAGGCGGTGAGCCGATCCAGCCCCAGCCCATCCACCTGTTGCTGGCCGCGGCGTCGATAGTCATCTGCTTGCCATTCAAGTCGTTGCAGGGCTTGCAGCAGCAGCTCAGGCTCGGCCAGCTCGCTCAGAGTCAGCCGCTCGGCCAACTGGAAGCGGGCGATCACCTGGTCGTTGAACTGCTGATTGTCGACGATGGGCACCGCCAGGGTCGGCAGGCCGAGACAGGCTCGCTCCCAGGTCATGCCGCCCGCAGCGCCAATGGCGAAGTCGTGTTGTTGCATCAGTTGCGCCATCTGGTCGCTCTGGCGCAGCAGCACTAGGTCGAGGTCGGTCAGTTCGGCCACTCTCTGCTCCAGCTCGGGCCAGAACGGATTGGCGCCGCCCGCCACCAAGGTCCAGCGGATGGTGCGGGCCCAGGGCAGCCGCGTCAGGCTGTTGAGGGTCGTGAGACAGGCTCCGGCCGGATCAGCGCCGCCAAAGCAGATGAGGCCACGTTGCCACCGGCTGACCTTTTGGCGTGCAAGCTGGCGATAGGCGGGGCGCAGCAGGGCATAGTCGGTGCCCAGCAGCAGCCGACAGTCGGCAGGGACGAGTGACTGGTAATCGGCGGCGCTGCGCAGTGGCCCCTGATCCAGCAGCAACTGACCATGATGAGGGCGATCGGCCAGATCGTCGATCACCAGCAACTGACCACAGTGCATTGCCAGTGTCTGCTCGATCTGTCGATCAATCTGGTAGTGATCACACACCAGCCACTCCGGACGCAAGATGGGCAAGGGGCCTGCGTCGTCCAGAGCGCAAAGAGGGTAATGCTGGTGGGATTGCAGCAGTGGCAACAGGTGGGCCGGTAGCTGATGGCAGAGAAAGTGGCACTCGGCGCCAGCCGTTTTCAGCCGATCGGCAATGGCCAGACAGCGCATCAGATGGCCCAACCCGATCTCGGCCCCGGCATCGAGCCGGAAGGCAACCTTAAACACCATCTTGACCCAGCACCTGATAAAGCAGTTCAGCCAGATGCCAATCTTCCGGCGTATCGATATCGACCACCCTGTGTCTTGGCAGAATATGGCCGATCCCCTCTCCACCGACGGGGCTGATCCCGCCCAACCAGGCAGCCCGCGTCCCCCAATAGAACTGGCCGGCATCCTGATAGGCAGGCTCCAGATCCTGAGAGCGTTTCGCCATCTGCTCCGGCCAGAAGGGAGTGACCCGGCCCTGCTCATCCATGCGCACGGCGCGCTGGATAGGAAAGCCGAATTCAGCCACCATGTAGACGAAGGGGGCCTTGCTGGCGAGCAGGCGATCGTGGGCGGCGCGCAGGTCGGCCGCCTGGATCAGCGGCACTGTGGCATAGATGCAGCAGTAGTGCTCTGCCTGGATGCCGAGCTGGTCGAGCCGCTGGATGGTGTCGATCACCACAGGGGTGGTACCGGTGTGATCATCGGCGAGGTTGGCTGGCCGCAGAAATGGCACTTCCGCGCCCAGTTGACGAGCAACTTCGGCGATCTCCTCATCATCGGTGGAGACCACCACCTTGCTGAAACAGCCAGATTTCTGCGCCGCCTGGATGGCATAGGCGAGCATGGGCTGACCACAGAAGGGGAGGATATTCTTGCGTGGAATGCGTTTGCTGCCACCCCGGGCTGGGATAATGGCGATGGCCATGATGGGCTCTCTCTGCTGGATCAATGACTGGCCAAAGCCAGGATAATCGATGACAACTCTTTGATTATTTTTGATATTATACTGTTTTTTCTGCTTGTATTATCGATTTTTGCTACGGAATGGCAGCAGTGTGGTCGATAAGAGAGACAGGTAATGAAAAGTGGATGACGTTGAAGATGAGTTATGGCGTTGAGTTACGCCCGATAGAGCCGTGGGATCTTCCTGCCTTGCGACGTTGGCGCAATAAGGATGAGGTGCGAATGCAGATGGTATCCCAGACGCGTATTTCGCCGCGGCAACAGCGCCAATGGTTTGTCGCCACCCGTGAACGACAGGATCAGCAGCACTGGGTGCTCTGGTGCAAGGGCGTGCGAGCGGGTTACGTCAATCTGAAAGGTGAGTGCCAGGGCAAGCTGCAGGGTCAGGTGATTGCCGATGCGGGACTCTATCTGGGCAACTCAGGCGTGCGGCATCCCATGTTGGCCGTTGCTGCTGCTTTAACCCAGCTTGATCAGGGTTTTGATGAGCTGCACATCGGTTGTATCCGCACCCTGGTTCGGGAGAACAATCGCTCGGCCCTGCGCTTGAATGAACAACTGGGTTACCGCCAGATAGGACAAGATAACGGATTTTTTGCATTGGAACTGCTGCCGGCGAATTACTATACCGCCCGTGAGCGGCTACGGAGATTTTTCAGATGACAATCGCATTGGAACAGGTTTTTGCCGAGGCTTTGGGTATTGATATCGGCAGCGTCAGCGATGGGCTGGCTTACAACAGCATCCCGCAGTGGGATTCCGTCGCCCACATGGGGCTGATCGCCCAGTTGGAGGATAACTACGGTGTATTGCTCGACACCGATGACATTATCGACATGAGTTCGGTCGTCAAGGCGCGGGAGATCCTGGCCAAATACGGGGTCGCTTTCTGATGCAGGGACTGTTGCAGGGCAAGCGGGTGTTGATCACCGGTGCCGGGCGTGGCATCGGGCTTGCCATCGCCCGCCAGTTTGCCTCTCAGGGGGCTGAACTGTGGCTGGGAGGCCGTGATGAGGTAACGATGAGCCTGCTGGCGACCGCGATTGGTTCCGAGTTTGGCGTGCCTTGCCAGCCTCTCTGCTTTGATGTGGCTGATCCGTCGGCGGTCAAGCAGGCCTTTCAGCAGCTGTTTGCTCAGACTCGCCAGCTGGACGTGCTGGTCAACAATGCCGGCATGCTGGAAGAGGCGTTATTGGGGATGGCGAACCAGACCCATCTGCAAAAGACATTCAGCAACAATACCTTTAGTGTGATCTATTGCAGCCAGTATGCCGCCCGCCTGATGCCGCGCAGTGGTGGCGGCAGCATCATCAATCTCGCCTCCCTGATGGGGCAAGTGGGGACGGCTGGGCTCAGCTGCTATGCCGGCAGCAAGGCGGCGGTGATTGGCATTACCCAGTCACTGGCCAAGGAGCTGGCCGCCAGCCAGATCCGAGTCAATGCGATTGCTCCCGGTTTTATCGATACCGATATGGCCCACGCCATCCCGCAAGATAAGTTTGCCGAGCGGGTGGCCAGCATCGCAATGGGGCGGATTGGTACGCCAGAAGAAGTGGCCAAGGTGGCCCTGTTTCTCGCATCCGACTTGTCGAGCTATGTGACCGGGCAGGTGATTGGGGTCGATGGGGGGATGGTGATTTGAGCCAGCCTGATTTGTTGACGCATCTGGTTGAAAGTAATGACGAGCCCGCCTGGCGAGACCCGCAAGAGGGGTGGCTCAGTTATGGTGAGCTGGCTCGGCGTGTGGCGCAGTTGGCTACCACCTATCCCGTCGGTCGTCATTTGGTCTACCTGCCATTTGTGACGTCCACCTTGCATCTGCTTCACTACTTGCTGGCCCTGCGTGATGGCCACGCCATCATGTTGGCCGATCCTGCACAGGATGCCCAGTTGCACCATGAGCAGTGCCAGCGCTTTGGTGTCAGTCTGCGGGTGTTGGAGGATGGGGCAGTTGCGCATCTTGGCGATGCGCCCTCGTTTCACCCTGAGTTGGCCTTGCTGCTGCCGACATCGGGCAGTACCGGCTCCTGCAAATGGGTGCGATTGTCGCGAACCAATCTTGATGCCAATGCCGCGGCCATCGCCGAATATCTGGCGCTGAACGGGGGTGAGCGAGCCATCACCTCGTTGCCACTTTTTTACTCCTTCGGGATGTCGGTACTTAACAGCCATCTTTTGGTTGGCGCCTCTCTGGTTTCATGCACTGCCAGTCCCCTTGAGCGCCAATTCTGGGATGAGGTAAATCGTCATCAGGTCACTAGCGTGGCGGGGGTCCCGTTTACCTTTCAGATGCTTAACCGCTTGCGTTTTGACTGGACCCGCTATCCCAGCCTGATGACGCTGACCCAGGCCGGAGGACGGCTTGAGCCGGCACTGGCAAAGCAATTTGCCGAACAGGCAGCTGCGCTGGGACGCCGTTTTTTCGTGATGTATGGTCAGACCGAAGCGGCGCCGCGCATCGCCTGGTTGGCTCACGACGAAGTGATTGTTGCTCCGGATGCGATCGGCCGTGCCGTACCGGGCGGGTGCCTCTCTCTTCGTCATGAGTCCGGCTTTCCCGACGGGGAGGGAGAGCTGGTTTACCAAGGGCCAAATGTGATGTTGGGCTATGCGGAGCGCCCTGAAGATCTGGCTCGGGGGCGTGATATGGATGCGCTCTTTACCGGCGATCTGGCTCGTTGTGATGAGTCGGGCCGATTCTATCTGACCGGACGACTCAACCGTTTCCTGAAGCTGTTTGGCAAACGGGTGAGCTTGGCTGAAGTGGAAACCTGGTTGCAGGGGAGGGGTTATTCCTGCGCTGCGACCGGCCGTGATGATTGCCTGCTGGTGGCCATCGAGGCAGACGCGTGCCCCAGTGACGCACTGCAGCTGGAGCTGGCCCGCTGGCTGATGGTGCCGCCATCAAGCGTTCGCATTTATCGGCATCATTTGCCACGACGCAGCAATATGAAGATCGATTATCCGGCCCTGTTAACACAACTGGAGCAGCTATGAACAGGCTGTTTGATGCGCCGGTTTTCGGGCTGTCTCAACATGAAAAAAGTGGGTTGCTCCTTGCTCGCCTGAATGAATTGACGCAGCGCCATGCGCAGGGGTGTCCAGCTTTTGCCAATATTCTGTCGGCGTTTGGCTGGGGTCAGGCCTCGACCTATCAAGAGCTTCCTTATCTGGCCGCCCGCCTGTTCAAATTGGCCCAATGGCAGAGCGTGCCGCAAGAAGAGGTATTCAAGGTGCTCACCTCGTCGGGCACCACGGGGATGCCGTCACGCATTGTGCTGGATCGGGATACAGCCGCGTTGCAGAGCAAGGTGCTGGTGAAGATCCTGCAAGAGTTCGTCGGCAAGCAGCGGCTGCCCATGCTGCTGGTGGAGCAACCCGCCCTGATTCAAAACCGCAGCGGTTTTTCCGCCCGCGGCGCCGGTGCGCTGGGGCTCTCCTTCCTTGGGCGAGACCATACCTATGCCCTCGACGAGCAGATGCGGCCCAACTGGCCGGTCATCGAGGCGTTTTGTGACAAATATGCGGGCCAGCCGGTCCTGTTGTTCGGCTTTACCTTCATGGTCTGGCAATGTCTGCTGGAACCGCTGCGTGAGCGAGGTCTGCAACTGCCGCTGACGCAGGGCACGCTTTTTCACAGCGGTGGCTGGAAGAAGCTGCAACACCTCGCGGTGGATAATCCTGCCTTCAAGCAGCGCTGCCATGAACAGCTGGGGCTGAGTCGGGTGTACAACTTCTATGGCATGGTGGAGCAGGTGGGGTCGGTATTTGTTGAGTGCGAGCAGGGCCATCTTCATGCTCCCCTCTTTGCCGATCTGCTGGTGCGGGATCCGCTGACCCATCGACCGCTCGGGATCGGCAAGCCAGGCTTGTTGCAGGTGATCTCTGCCATTCCCCAAAGTTATCCAGGCCACAGTTTGCTCAGCGAGGATCTCGGTGTGCTGCTGGGTGAGGATGATTGCCCCTGCGGACGTCTCGGCCGTTATTTTCATGTATCAGGGCGTCAGCAAGGCGCCGAGGTGAGGGGATGCAGCGACACTTTCCAGTGATCCGGTCAGATGCAGAAGATGCCATATGGCAAGCTGGGCCCGAGGTCGCTTTCGTGGCTCCCGTCATTGACTGGCAAGGTTTTGTTACTCGCCCGCAGCCAAGCTTTGCGCCCGTAATAGGTGACTTTGTGGCCGCGCTCTCTGCACGTCTGCAGCAGGAGGGACGAGCGAATCCGGATTTAGCCGCCTTTGGTTTTTGGTTGCGGCCTCGCCAGATTGAGGTACAGCGCAAACGCATGGCAGGACGCGCTCCGCTGGGGATGGTTTTTCATCTGGTCCCCTCCAACGTGCCGACCGTCGCGTTCTACTCCTGGATCATGGCGCTACTGATGGGCAATGGTTCCGTGGTTCGCCTCTCATCGCGCATCGACCCGGTGCAAGAGGCCATGCTGACCATCCTGAACGAGCTTTTCTCTCTGCCCGAGTGGCAAGAGATTGCCTCGCGTACCCGTTTTATCCGGTATGACCATGACGAACGGGTCACCGCCTGGCTGTCGGCCCGGTGCCGCCTTCGCATCATTTGGGGCGGTGATGAAACCATCGGTCGGGTACGGGCTATTCCGCTTTCACCCCGCGCTCAGGAAATCGTGTTTCCGGATCGCCGCTCCATGGCGGTGTTGGATAGCCAATGGCTCGCCAACCTGGATGCGGCCGCATGGCGGCAATTGGTTGCGGCTTTGCAACAAGACTTTACTCGCTTCAATCAGCAAGCCTGCGCCTCGCCCACCACGATTTGCTGGTTGGGCGCTCCCGATAGTGTGTTGCGACGTCGTTTGCTCGAAGCCGTCTTTGCCCCCTTTGCAGGCAGCCCTGCCCTGATGATGGAACGCCTCATCAATTGTCAACAAAATGCCGCTCTCGATGGTCAGATGCAGCAGGAGACCTTTGCTGGCGTCACCTTATTGACTCCCACCGCCTCTTTGCGGCTTGAACACATCGGAGGAGGTACAGTTGCAGAATTCGTTGCCGATACTCTTGATGAGTTGCTGTTACAACCTTGGGATATGCAGACCTGTGTCTGGGTTGGGCCAGATAAAATGCGGCTTGAGTATGCGCTACTGCTGTCGCCTTGCTGCCGTATCGATAGGGTGGCAAGTCCGGGACAAGCGCTGGCATTCGAATGGCTCTGGGATGGCATCGACATGCTGGTGGCCTGCAGCCGTCAGCTTGACCGTATTGAATAGTGGATTCCAGGTCACATAAATCAAGTCATATCAATGAATTAGCTTGGTCAGGCACGGCTCTTGCAGTAAATATTGCCATGAAGGGCAGGAAGGGTTGACAGAGACCGTGCGGTAGCCTTGTCCGAATTCTCTAATTCGCTTCTTTTTTACTCTACTTCTGGATTCTCTATGAAAGTCAGCGTACTGGTGCCGGTGTATAACCTAGGGCGCTTTATCGAGCCCTGTCTGCTTAGTCTGCTGGAACAGCAAACCAATTTCGATTTTGAGGTCATTGCCATTGATGACGGCTCGAGCGATGACTCCTGGGCCATTATGCATCGGCTGGCACAGCAGTGGCCGCAACTCAAGGCACTACAGAATGCGCAGAATATGGGGTTGGCCAAGACCCAGAAACGCTTGCTGAGAGAGGCTGCCGGTGAATACATCGCCTATGTCGACGGGGATGATCTTGCTCTGCCGGGCAAGCTGCAGAGCCAGGCCGATTATCTTGATTTGCACACTGACTGCACGCTTTGCTACCACGAAGCGGAGATGTTTGATGATGAAACTGGCGCACGGATCAAGCTATTCACCCGCGATTATTACAATGCCCGCTATCTTGAATCCGTGATGACACGGGAGGCCTTGATCCGCTTCGGGGTGTTCGTCAATGCAAGTTCCATAATGTTTCGCCGTTATGAAGGGATGGAAAATGCCATCGATGAGGGGTGCAAGATCATCCTCGATTATCCCTGGCACATCTTGAACCTCTCCCACAATCCGGGGACGCTGGATTTTATCCCCGAATTATTGGGCCGCTATCGCTTCCATACCCAGAGCTTTGGTGGACAGACCCGCAAATCGGCAGAACGTCGTGAGCAGTCGCTGCGCGATCTGCTGCGCGCCTGTGATAACGCCGCTGCGTTTGGGGCGGATCCCGTGGCCATTGCCCAGGGGCGTGCCCATCACTATTACTCTGCCGCACTCTACTTTCTGCGGCAGGATGACGTCGTGCGCTTCACGCAACTTATCGAACAGTCAGTTGCCGAGGTCGCGGAGCTGGCGCCAGGCTGGTTCTTCGATGAGCGACATCAACTGGCGTGGGTGCAGCGAGCTCATCCTGCTCGGGTCATGCAACAATTGTTTGGAGAGGCGGCATGAGTTATCAGGCGATAATCATTGGCGCCGGGCTTTCCGGTGCCGTCATGGCCGAGCGAATGGCCAGCCAGCTCGGTTGGAAGGTACTTTTGCTGGAGCAGCGCGATCATATCGGTGGCAACTGCTTTGACGAGTATGATGAGCATGGGGTGTTGATCCATCGCTATGGACCGCACCTCTTCCATACCGACAACAAGGAAGTCTGGGATTACCTGTCGCAGTTTACCGAGTGGTTGCCTTACGAGCATCGTGTGTTGTCACGCATTGACGGGCAGTTGGTGCCGATCCCGTTCAACCTGACCAGCATCGAGCGCTGTTTCCCCGCCGACAAGGCCGCCGCCATGATTGAGGCCCTGCGCACCCGGTTTGGTGATGGTGCCAGAGTACCGATCCTAGAGCTACGCAAAGAGGCGCATCCCCTGCTGGGTGAATTGGCAGACTTCATCTATCAGAAAGCCTTTGTCAACTACACCAGCAAACAGTGGGGGGTTGCGCCCGACCAGATCTCCCCCGAGGTGACGGCGCGGGTGCCCGTGGTGGTGAGTCGGGATGATCGCTACTTCACCGATCCCTGGCAGGCGGTACCAGCTGCAGGCTATACCGCCATGTTTGAGCGCATGCTCGCACACCCGCTGATTGACGTGCGGCTGTCTACCCCCATGGTGCAGCGTGTCAGGTTGGATTGGCATCAGAAGCTGGTGTGGTTGGATGGCGCACCTTTCGATGGTCCACTGATCTATACCGGTATGCTGGATCAGTTGATGTCGGCAGAAGGGAATTGTTTGCCATACCGCTCACTGCGTTTTGAACATCGCCATCTGGCGCAAGAGCAATTTCAGCCTGTCACCACCGTCAATTATCCGAATGAAGAAGCCTTCACCCGGATCACCGAGTTCAAGCATTTCAGTGGGCAGGTGCATCCCGGCACCAGCATAGTGTACGAATATCCCTGTGACTATCAGCCGGAGCAGGAGTTGGAGCCTTACTACCCGCTGTTTACCGATGAGGCCAAACAGAACTATCAGGCTTGCCGCGATGAATTGGCCCAGTTCCCGCAACTGATTGCTTTGGGGCGCCTTGCCGAGTATCGCTATTTCGATATGGATGATGCGGTGAGCAATGCATTAAATTTTTTCTATAAAATATGCACGGCATACTAGCTTTTGGTATTTGATAGATAAGTGTTAGCCGGTGAGAAAATAAAATGAAACCAATCTGTGTGGTTATCTGTAATTTTAATAAGCAAAATTATGTGCTCGGGGCGATCGAATCAGTACAAAATACAGCGGGTGAACTGGCGGATATTTTTGTTGTAGATAACGCATCAACAGATGACTCTGCAACATTGATCCGTCAATACTATCCTAATATTAGACTTGAAGTATTAAAAGAAAACGTTGGTGGCTCTGGGGGATTTGCTCATGGTATGCGCCAAGCCCAAAAAATGGGGTATCGTTATATTGCGCTACTGGATAATGATGCTGTCGTACTACCAAACACCCTAGTTGGGATGATGGATTTACTGGCTAACCACAACGATATAGGTGTTATCGGACCAGCAATATGTAAAATGGATAATCCGGAGGTGGTACAGGAGGTCGGCTCCAACGTATCTTTAAAGGATGCTACCTTTAGTTTTCACCTTAATTTTGCGGGTGAATCCTATTCCTCGATAGCGATGGAACCGGTGGATTGTGATTATGTGCCCGCTTGTTGTCTGATGACAAAAGCTGAAATCATCGAACGGGTGGGTGTATTTGATGAGGACTTTTTCCTTTATTGGGATGACATTGATTGGTGTGTACGAGTCAAGGATGCTGGTTGGCGTGTAGTCGCACAGCCAAGACTACAGGCTTTGCACAAGGGAGGTGGTGCTAATGCGACTAATACATTACCTCGTTACTACTACTGGCGTAACAAGCTGAGTTTCTTCGCAAAGCATCCTGTTCGCTATCCTCCCCATCAGGTCAAACATTATGTACAGCGCAGCTTGGCACGTAATATCACCTTCCAGCATTTGAATGCCATGGACGAGTTGCTTGTTGCCATGCAACGTGGTTTACAAGATGCTGCCACCGGTATCGGTGGGCGTTATCGGGGGGGAGCCTTTCCTGAGCGCGGTAGTGGCAAGCAAAAGCTGCTGCAGGTTATGGTTCCACCCGGAGTTTACTTGCTAGATGTGAGTGCAGTGACAAAGTCTGATATGTCCGCAGCAAGACAACACAATAGCCTGTGCCGTTTCATTGTCAGTTGTGGTCAATTTAATGTAAAGAGTCACCGTTTTGTGCTGGCTCCTGCATTGTATGAGACCTTGTCGAAGAGTATCCGGGACTGGCCCGAGTGCGTTAACACTGTGCCTCTGTCTGAGTCGACCACTGCAATTCGTCTGATCGTGGTTCCTCACCTGTTTGATGTTACCTCAACTGAGGTGGCACATGACGAGCTGTTAACCGATCTATTCTGGAATCTGCTACCACAGACTATCGACGGGGTAACGGCATTGCAGATCGCCACTGAATTGGAGTCGGCACGTCAGTCAGTAGATGCATTTTATGCTTCGGAGGCATAATGGCGGGGTATGGATCAATTTTAGCTATCTATAACGTGAATCTTAAAACACGTGGGCACCTGGGCGTTATGCGAAAGGTGCTGGCTCAGGCTCAGGGCTTTAGTCGCCACCACACGCAAGTGCATATGATCTGCGGCGATGGTCCGAACATAGTGCGCCTGGTGTTCGAGGCGGGAAGTGAAGTCCAGCGCGAGATCATCACTACTGCGGTGGCTCCTGGGGATTTCTTCGTGCATGTAGCCACCTGGGTTGCCACGCACCAAGCCCAGGCTCGCGCATTCGAGTGGGCGTATGTGCGTTACAACCCGATGCATAACGATGAGTTACTGCAACTGGCGCGGCAGCTGCACGCCGCAGCAGTGCCTATGTTCGTCGAGATGTACACGCTGGAATATCGAAATGAATTGCCAGCTCAAGCCGCCAAGACCGATCTGGGCTATTTCCTGCAGTTGGCACCCTTGGTGGCCGGATTTTTCACCCCCAGCCAAGTGCTGCCGGGTGCGACCTTGCATCAGCGGCCGCTGTACAAGATGGGCAACGGGGCAACCTGGATCGCACCGACTGCGCCGCAGCCGAGGCCTGATATTCACCACGCTTTCCACTTGCTAGGGGTTGGCTATCTGGCGCGTTGGCACGGCTATGATCGGCTGTTCCCGGCAATACCCGAATTTGTAAAAGCCTACCCAGAGGTCGAGTTGCGGCTGTTCCTGGTCGGCCAGGGGCCCGCTTCGGCCCAGTTGGCACAACAGGCCCAGGAATTGGGGGTTGCCGAGTATGTGACTTTCACAGGTGCGCTGGATCCTGATGCGTTGGCCAATCGTTATGCCAGGGTGCATCTTGGTCTCGGGTCGTTGGGTTTCCATCGCACCGGCGTCAGCTACGCAGAACCATTAAAACACCGTGAATTTATGTATTACGGTTTGCCGTTTATCTACAGCCTGGAGGACAGTTTTAGCCCCGAGCAATTATCTGGTACATGGCAACTGGCTGCCGATGATCAGCCTGTTGATCTGGTCGCCATCTATGAACACTATCTTTCACTGCCGATAGCAGAGACCGCCCGCAACCTGCACCTTTATGCCGAATCACATTTCTCGTGGGGGGTGCAAACCGCCAACATCATGCAAATAGCGCAAGAACGATTAAAACAAATAACATTTTAATAAATTAACCTGCAACGGCGAATCAAGATGCCTGGACTATTTGGTTATGTAAAAAATAATCCGCAATATTCGGATCAGATAACTCAGATCGTTCGTACGCAAACCGCGCTTTACCCGGTAGCAATCGAACACGAGTATCAGGATGACAACGTAGCTGCTGTACGATGCTTTTCATTTTATGCAAAAAAGACACATCAAGATGAATCTGGGTTGTTACAGATTTGGGTGGAGGGATGTGCCTATAATTTGCAAGAGATAGCACAGCATTATCAGCAAATATTTCACGACCTGAATGGCGCCATTATTTGGAGCTATCAACAAAATCTGTTAGCTGATTTGCTGGCAAGGCTGGATGGCATATTTTGTGCGGTGCTTTTCGATCGGCAGCGTAAAAAAATCACCCTGGTCTCAGATCGAAATGGTATGCGAGTACTGTTCTATTATCATCGCAACGGTCATTTCGCCTGGGGAAGTGAAATAAAGGCTTTTTTATCGCTGGATTTTTTTGAAAAAAAAATTAGCCAACAGGCACTCTCCTGTTTTATGGACTTGGGATATCTGGTCGGCGATATTACCTATTTCGACGGCGTGACGCTGTTACCGCCAGCCACAGTACTGAGTTATGACCTGGATCGCGATCGGCTACACAGCCAACATTACTGGTCGTGGGCAAATATCAAACAACAGAACGTATCGTTCAATGATGCGGTCGATGCGTTGAGCGAAATTGTTATGCACGCCGTGCAGCGGCGGCTGGATATGGCGGAATCGCTGGTATTTCCAATCAGTGGTGGGCTGGATTCAAGAATGTTATTGGCGGCCACACACCAGATGCACCCGGGGTATAAGGGGGCCTGTTATACCTTTGGCACCGATCAATGTGCCGACATTGTGTTGGCGCAGAAGGTAACCGAAATGGTTGGCTGGCCCCATGTGATTCATGAGTTGACGCCGGATAACTGGTTTGAAAAAAGAATACCGACTATCTGGCTAACTGATGGGTTGCTGGATATGCAGCACATGCATGGCTGTGAGTTTGTTGACCAAATTATCCAGCAAGGGCGATATGCCCTCAGTGGTTATTGTGGTGATGCGATTCTGGGGCCGAGTTTTTTGCGCGCGGAAACGGCAAACAAGAGAATCAACGCGGAGATTGCCGAGTTGTATTATGGCCAGCATACCTATCTGGCTAATATCGATTCGTCTTTCTATGATACCCCGCACGTTGAACCCAATCTGTTTATGAACCGGGTTCGCCGCTTTACCAATATGGGAACCCTGGCGTCCTCCGCGTGGTTGGAGCATAAAAAACCATTCCTTGACAATGAATTACTAGAGTTTGTCTTCTCGATTAATGATGAATATCGACTCGGTAATCGACTGTATTCCACCGTGCTGCTGAAGCAGTTTCCCGAATTTTACAAATCAATTCCCTGGCAAAAAACGGGCAAGACAATTGACAATAATCCCGCCATTCCCATGCCGGAATGTAAAACCGATCATTACGCCGATTATTCAAGCTGGATCCGGCAGCCAGACATTGCGCAAAAGTTGAACAAAATATTGAATCCGCTGACCGCACTCTATCGACAGTTTACCGATGAGAATTGGCATGCAATGTACTATGTGCCCCATCTGGTGCAAAATTTAAATCGCAGCAATAAATTGCTTAGAGCCGCAACCATAGAACTGTTTTTGCAGTATTGTTTTACACAAACATAACGATAAGTCGTTAAGGAATAAATATGTTTAGAGATGCATATATAATCAGTTGCAGCGCTCATTGTGGTGTCACTTGCACTTTATGAAGATTGCATCTGGTTTATATTTTATTCATTTTAATCCGTGTGACTATGGTTGTCATGGCACAAAGAGGTAAATATGATTTTACATGTCATGGTCATGGAAAAATTTATGCCATCATTTCTTGATTTTATGATGGCGAACTTTGATGTGAGTCAGCATCGCTTTGTGTTTATTACCAGCCCCAAGTATCAGTTTGGTCTGCAACCGTACCATCCTGTGGAATTTTTATACCGAGATGAAGACTTTTTAACCCTGGTTTCCTATTTTGATGTCGCGGACAAAATAATATTACATGGCCTGTGGCGTGATAAAGTGAATGATCTGTTAGTGCAAAATAAAGATTGGCTAGACAAATCTTTCTGGACCATGTGGGGGGGGGATTTTTACTATTATGATCAATATTCATATAATCATAAAAAGGTGATTACTGAGGTCGCAGGTTTAATTTCTTTTATTCCTGGTGATATTGAATGGGTCAGGCAGAAGTATGAGGCAAGGGGGCAGTCTTTTTCTTGTTTCTGTTATCCAAGTAATATTTACGGCGGACCGGAGTGTGATCCGCGTGGTGAGCGTGCGGAGAGTCCTCAAACTGTAAATATCTTGCTTGGCCATTCCAGCGCGGTAGAGAATAATCATATTTACTGGATTGAATATTTTTCAAACATTCACAATGCCGCAATTTTTTCGCCGCTAGCTTACCCTCCCAACCCGGATTATATCAACAAAGTCGTTGCCGTCGGGCATGCTAAATTAAAGGAACTCTTTAATCCACTGCTTGAGTTTTCGGCACGAGAGCATTACGAGTTATTTTTGAACAATATTGATTTGGCGATTATGCCTTCATGGCGTCAGCATGGTATGGGCAATTTGATTTCGCTATTGGGGCGCGGCATTCCGGTGGCGATGCATTCCGAAACAACATCAAGAAAATTCTTGCAAGCGCTGGGTGTTGAACTTTTTTCAACCGTTCAAATAGATGTGGCGCTGGCAAATATAGGCTATAACGCGCAGAATGCTAAAATCATTCAACGCTATTTTAGCCATACCCAGCTGATTAATGACTGGCGCACTATTTTTAATCGTTAGTAGAGGTGTCTATGCGCAATGATGATAAATTATCGCTGCAATCACGTGATGGTGAATTGGTTTATACATCCAATGAAAAATCAAACAACACTCAGCAATTGAAAACCTTGGTCCATGAACTATCCCCATTATTTGGTGAGGCGTGGCATCGCCATAATCTGGTTTCGTTACGGGTCGATTCTGTGGCACGCGTTCTTTATTATGCCGAGTTGTATAAAAAAATAGTCGATGTTCCAGGCGTTATTTGTGAATTTGGCGTGCACTGGGGCGCCGGTATGTCATTGCTGATTAATATGCGCAGCATCTTTGAGTCGTTTAATCAAAGCCGTGTCATTCATGGGTTCGATACGTTCGAAGGGTTTCCATCGGTAGATGTAAAAGATGGTGCCTATGCGAATGCTGGCGATTATAAGTCGACTGATGAATATGAAGATAAACTAGCACAGCTGTTAAAACTGCATGAAAGCTTTGCACCGATGAATGATCTGGTAAAACATCGGCTGATTAAGGGTGATGCCTCGGTGACCATTGATAAATGGTTGGCAGATAACCCGCATGCCATTATTTCCATGGCCATTTTCGATATGGATCTTTATAAGCCGACTAGAGATGTATTGGAAAAAATTATTCCCCGTCTCACACGTGGTTCATTACTGGTCTTTGATGAATTGAATTGCGAGTTTTTCCCTGGCGAAACACGCGCATTGGACGAAGTATTAGGACTCAATAATTTGCGCTTGTATAGAACGCCTCTGCAATCCCATTGTGCTTGGGCCGTCTATGGGGAATAAGTCACCAGCGATGGGGTCGCAGTGCTTTATTATGCCGGGTCAGCCGTCGCACTTTATTGAAGTGAGACCTACTCCCTGGAATGATGCCGTGTTGGCTAAAAAAACATGTGAAATAGTGGACGGTTGCCCGGACTGTTCTGGCTTTAATGCTTTGCTACCTTCAGCTATCGACTTCATAAAGCAAGCAGGTTTTGAATATGTGCAGGCCAGAGTGGAGCATGTACGAGAAAAGCGCCACCTGCTTGAGCTCGCCGGTTTTTATTATGCAGAGCTAAGCTACGAATTATCTTTTCGTAATCCAAAGCGTCATTTATTTGCACGTGATCTAAGCAGCCGTTTGCTCCTTGTGCCAGTGCAATCACAGCAAGATATTGCACTTATCAAAACCATGGCGCGCGATGATTTCAAACACGGCAGAATGCTTGAAGACTTGCGCGTTGATTATACGGCTGCTCAGCAGCGGACGGCGAACTGGATCGATGCATTAGCCTGCTCGCCATTCGAACTTTTCTTGGCTAAACATGGCGATAAAGCGGTGGGCTTTCATGCTCAGCGGCCATCGCTGAATGGTCATGACCTCGATTGGATATTGACGGGCACCTGTGCTGAATATTCGATGCTATCGGTTCCACTGTGGCAGGCGGCCTTTAAATTGGCCCAGCACAGAGATATCCAGAAAATAACCACCCTGATCTCGGCTGCGAATGTTGGTGTTTTAAATTTATACAACTCATTTCCATTTCATATTGATAGGGCATTGTGCGGTTATCACTTAATGATCACGGGTTAGATATTATTATTGATGTCTATCGAGGTTATTTTGGCGTTTGCTTGCTAGGCTTGTGATAGCGGCAGAAATGCATCATCAAAGGCAGGTCACTATGATTCCTTTTAATAAGCCTTATCTACATGGTCGGGAGCTGGTATATATTGCCGAGTCGGTGGCCAGTGGTAAAATTTCCGGCGATGGTGTGTTTACGTACAAATGTCACCATTATCTGGAGTCCCGCTATCACTTTGATAAGGTGTTGCTGACGACATCCTGTACCGATGCCTTGGAAATGGCAGCCATTCTGCTTAACATCCAGTCTGGCGATGAGGTGATAGCGCCCAGCTATACCTTTGTTTCTACTGTGAATTCATTTGTCCTGCGCGGCGCCAATATCGTGTTTGCTGATTCTTATGCCGATCACCCAAATATTGATCCGGCGCAAATTGAAGCCCTGATTACGCCGCGCACACGAGCCATCATAGTCGTGCATTATGCCGGGGTGGCATGTGATATGGATGCCATCATGCAGATCGCCGAAAAATATCATATCCCCGTCGTTGAGGATGCGGCACAGGCCATCAACTCATTTTATAAATCACGGCCATTAGGCAGTGTCGGCTGTTTATCAACATTCTCGTTCCACGAGACCAAGAACATTATTTCCGGCGAAGGTGGTTTGTTGGTTATCAACGATAAACAATATGCACATCGTGCTGAAATAATTCGCGAGAAAGGCACAAACCGCAGTTCATTCTTTCGTGGCGAAGTTGATAAGTATGGCTGGGTTGATATTGGCTCTTCGTTCCTGCCGTCCGATATCATTGCGGCTTACTTGTATGCACAATTAGAGCAGTTGGATGCGATTCAAAAACGCCGCTTGGAAATATGGCAGCGCTATTGGCAAGCACTGGCACCTGTGGTCTCGGCATACGGTATCAGATTGCCATTGATTCCTGATTATGCCACCAATAATGCCCATATGTTTTATCTGGATTGTGCCAGTCTGCAACAGCGCAGCCAGTTAATTAAATATTTAGACCTTGCGGACATTAAAGCGGTTTTCCATTATCAATCTTTGCATCGCAGTCCCTATTTTCAGGATAAACACGACGGCCGGTCGTTACCGCATGCTGATAAGTTTACTGACTCAATCGTGCGACTACCCATGTATTTTGACTTATCGAATGATGAGGTTGATTTTATCTGCGAACGCATTGTGAATTTCCTGTCGAGCCATGGCTAGCATATTGCTACGCTCAGGCTGATTATCACGGTTAAACACAATCGGTTTAACCGTGATAATTACGTCATATGCCTACTCTATATGAATATTGCGATAGTCTTCATGCCGGACAAAGATCCGCCCATAGACCTCGAGTGCCAGCATTCTGAATTTCAAATAGGGATTGGCGCTATAAAATTCTTTGAGCATGCGCAGTGACATGCCGGTGAACTCTATGACATAGCCATTTTCAAAAATTCGCTCGATTGGCTGCACATATTCTTGCATCGGTACCGGGAAGCCAGCCTTAGGGCGGTAAATTACCTTCTCGGGTAAATAGCGCTCAGCCAGTTTCTTTAGCAGGTATTTGCCGTCCTTACGAAAACGACGATAAATTTTCAAGTTGAGTGGTAAATTCATTGAAAAATCGATGATCTCTTTCGTTAAAAATGGCACTCGGCCTTCAATCGAGTTAGCCATCAATATTCTATCTGTGCGGTGTAATATACTGCCGAGATGGCCATAAAAATTAAAATGGATCGCACTCAACATATGCTTTTCGAACGCAGTGGTTGCCAATGTGTCGAACTGTTCCTGTATTGCTGATAGCCGCTTCCAATTAGCAAAGTCCTGGCTCTCGAATAAGAATGATCGCATCATCAGATCATTCGACATATCAAAATATCCCAAGCCAAGCGGCATGTAATTAGCTATGTCCTCTACCGTGAACTGTTCGAAACCATTGCGCAATGTTTTCGCGTAATCACCTGAAAGCCGCGTTAGCAGCGATTTTTTGCTAGCAAATATTCTGGCCAGTCGATATTGCTTCATCTGGCGTTGATGCCACGAATAACCGCCAAATAATTCATCTGCGCCTTCACCCGATAACATGACCTTTATGCCATTGCAGTGAGCTTTGCTGGCGATGCAGTGCAGGCTGACATCGTTGGGATGATAAATGGGTAAATCAGAAATATAGGTTAGGTATGGAAAAGCAGACCAATATTTTTCGGCCGTCATTTTTTCGTAAATAATATTCTTGCCCAGATGTTTGGATACCATGTCGGCATATTCTTCTTCCCCGCCGCCGCCATCCACGCCGGCATGATAGAGGTCGAGTGGCACCGCTTGGGATGCAATGGCGGAGATCAGGCTAGAGTCCACTCCGCCGCTACAGAGGGTAGCCAGCGGCGCATCGCTGACCAGATGGGACTTCACATTGTTGACCACCAGCATTTCCAGCTCATCCACAAGGCTGGAAAGGGATTGCGTTTTGCGCCGTTGAAAGACACTGTTATCGATAAAAAATAATGGATTGGCAAAGGTACTTAATTGAGACTTGGCTTGGTGGCACGAATAAGTGAGCTGGGTACCGCCCTCGAGGAGCGTGACATTCTGATACGGCAGGTTGCTATCTTGAAACGCTCCTACCCGGATTTGATCTTTTAATTTTTCCCGCGAGATTACATAATCAAGGCTTTTGATTTCGGAAGCAATTTCGATGGCATCGTCGGTTTCGATATAATACAGCGGTTTAATTCCACTGATATCGCGAGCGACAATAAGTTCTTGCGTTACAAAATTCATATATGCAAACGCAAACATACCATCCAGTTTGGCAATCGCGCTGGTTCCCATTCTATTTAGCAGCTCAAACAACACCTCGGTATCAGAGGTGGTTTGCAATTCGATATCTGTAAGATATTGTGTGGCTAATTCCCTGTAATTATAAATTTCGCCATTAAAAACCAGCATGGCGCGGTCATTTTTATAGGGTTGTGCCGCGGCGTTACGTGTATCGAGGATGGCGAGTCTGGTGTGTCCCATTACGACATTTTTTCGATAGACGACTTGCTGGCAATCCGGGCCTCGGTGCTTTAATAACGTCGTTTTATCTTCATAACGCGTATTTGGCTGAACATCTTCTGATTTATAGAGTTTGCAGTAAATTCCACACATATGATTTCCGCCTGATTCCGTTACGTCTGCTTTTTAAAAAGCATCCCTGAAATACCCTTGGCTGTGGTTCGTAGGCTCGCACGATCCTGTGAGGTTATCGAGCCTGATGCGTTCAACAATCACTAAACGACACGTCAGGCAGAATACGACCGCCCGGACAGGTATTATTGTGCTAATCCGTCATCGTTATTCTTAATCAATGCAAAACTCAGACACTCAGCGATATCCATCGTCAAATAAAGCACTCGGTAGTTATATTCCACACAAAACTCATGCACCGCTTCGATGACGCCATAGCGATATTGAGTGCGCCAATTGCCCTGCATATAGTCATGTCCGGCAATAATGCCGGTTGATTTTACTTTTCTGGCACAGGCTCGGAGCTCATCTCGGGTTAATTCATAACTGTGGGTGGTATCGATATATACCCAATCGAAGGTCTGATCCGGGAAACTCTCCAGTGCCTCCAGCGAAGGTTTGCGGTGAATGGTCACCTCTCCGCGCTGTCGTTGCTGCTGAAAATGGTTGTTCACACTCAGGTACAACTCTTCGCCGTAGCGATCCGAACCCCATATGTCCACCAGATGTAGCTGCGCCGGAGCACAGATATCCATGATCTGGCGACTAAAATCACCCGCCGCCACGCCCAGTTCGGCTACGACGCCCTGGGTGGGTAACTTCTCGAGCAGAGCCAATCGATTGGTCAACAAGGTTGTGCCCTCGATATGCTGCTGCAGCAGGGGGATCTTCGGCAGCATATCCTCGCGTTTGGAACGCTCTGCTTGCAGGGCATTCTCATATTCGCGACTGGTCTGCAGTATCTCGTCACACTCTACGACGGGGGTGCCCGGCTCGATTCCATAACTTACCAGCGTCTGGTTGATCTCGCTGACAAAAGAGCTGGCGATCAAGATTTTGTCGAATTGGACGCCTGAAAGCTGACTGGGGTGATATACCGGCTTGTTCATCCAGTGCGAGCCCTGTTTGGCCGGATCACTGTCAACAAAGCCCTGCAGCGTATGGTTCAATGCCAATGCCGGTAAGAAATGAAGTGCTTGGGTCGAAGTCCCGTAGATCAGAATTTGCATAAGGCGCTCCGCGGATCGAGATCAGATCATTGACAACAAATGGGCGTGAATGAGGTCTTGCTGGGCAGAGCTCAAGCTTGGAAAAAGCGGCAAGGTGATGGCACTGGCATAGAACTGTTCAGCCTGCGGCAATGATGTTTGCTGTTTGTGCTGATACCAAGACTGCTTGTAGATTGGCATATAGTGCACGTTGGCCCCAATCCCATGATCGCGTAGTAGCTGGAATAGGTTAAAGCGTTGTTTGGGTGCCACATGATGTACATACAGGTGAAATGCGCTGCGTCGTTCTTCGCCGAAGTAACGGCGCAGACGCTCAGGAGACAAAGTTTCAAAGTAACGACGGGCAATCTCGCCTCGCTTGGCGATCCAGCTTTCCAGATTCTGCATCTGGCTCAATCCCAGTGCTGCCTGAATATCCGTCATGCGGTAGTTGAAGCCCAGCATCTGCTGCTCGTAGTACCAGGGGCCGTCCGGTTCATTGATGAAGTCTTCCGGTTCTCGGGTGATGCCGTGGCTGCGTAGCATGCGCATGGTTTTGGCGAGCGCAGGGTCGTTGGTCATCGCCATGCCACCCTCGCCGGTGGTGATGATCTTCACCGGGTGGAAGCTGAAGATGGTGATGTCGCTATAGCGGCCATTGCCGGTAGGCTCACCATGATAACGGGCACCGAGGGCGTGGCAGGCATCCTCGATGATCCGGAAACCGTACTCTTGCCCCAGGCGGTGGATCTCCTGCATGTCGCAGGGGAGGCCGGCGAAGTGTACCGGTATTACTACTTTGGGTAGTTTTCCTTCCGCCTGGGCGGCAATCAGTTTCCTCTCCAGCTCCACTGCGCACATGTTCCCTGTATCGGGCTCAATGTCGACGAAGTCGACTTGTGCACCGCAATAGAGAGCACAGTTGGCGGATGCAACGAAGCTGATGGGCGATGTCCAGACCCAATCCCCGTGGCCGACGCCCAGCGCCAGACAGGCGATATGGAGTGCTGCAGTACCTGAATTGACCGCCACCCCAAATTTAGCTCCGCAGTAATCAGCTACTGTTTGCTCGAAACGGGGGACGACTGGCCCCTGAGTCAGGAAGTCGGACTTGAGAACTTCCACGACAGCATCGATATCTGCCTGGCTGATGGATTGGCGGCCATATGGGATCATTCTGCACTCCCTTTTTGGTTCATTTTCAAAAGCTGTTCAATGGTAAAAAAGTGAGGGTTGCTGCGAGAGTTATATTCAAAGCCCTGCTCTACCATTTTTCCTTTTTCGCCCGCAGCTGTTTTGGAGAAGTCGTTGTTGCGATTATTGAAGTTGATGGTTGGGCCAATCACGAAGAAGTCATCAAACTCGAAGGTGTGATAAGAGTCATCGGCAGGGCACATCACTTCATGGAGCTTCTCTCCCGGGCGAATGCCGATGATCTTGTGTGGCAGGTGAGGGGCCATAGCACTGGCGAGCTCCGTAATTCGGACGGATGGCAACTTGGGAACAAATATTTCCCCCCCCTTCATCCGCCCAAAATTTTCCAGCACGAAATCCACCCCTTGCTGCAAAGTGATCCAGAAACGCGTCATCTCCTCATGGGTGATGGGTAACGCATCTGCTCCTTGGTCAATCAGCTTTTGGAAGAAGGGGACGACAGAGCCGCGAGAACCGACCACGTTACCGTAGCGAACTACGGCAAAACGGGTGGGATCCTGCCCCGCGATGTTGTTTGCTGCCACGAAGAGTTTGTCTGATGCCAGTTTGGTGGCGCCGTAGAGATTGATTGGATTGGCGGCTTTGTCAGTGGAGAGGGCAATAACTTTTTTGACTTGATTGAGCAAAGCGGCCTGGATAACGTTCTCTGCACCATGGATATTGGTTTTAATGCACTCCATGGGGTTGTATTCAGCGGCAGGAACCTGCTTGAGTGCGGCTGCATGAACTACGTAATCCACGCCGCGCATTGCCATGGTAAGGCGGTTGGCGTCTCTGACATCCCCAATGAAATAACGCATGCAGGGGTCGTTGAACTCTTGCTGCATCTCGAACTGCTTCAGCTCGTCGCGAGAATAAATGATAAGGCGTTTGGGTTTATAACGTTCCAGTACTGTTTTGACCAATCGTTGGCCAAACGAGCCGGTGCCACCTGTGATCAGTAGCGTTTTATCGTTGAACATTGTGGGCATCTCGTCATAAAAACAGTAGATGAATCATATGCTAGCAAATAAAGTACCAGCTTTTTTGGCAAAGAGTGTGATCCATTCACACAAAAACAGTTCTAAAGATTTGGTTGCTACCCAGAACACTTCAGGTCGATCCTCATCATTAGTGATGTATCAAGATGTGCTGATGCTTTGCGAGCTTAGCTGGATAGCTTGGCAAATCTGCTCCACCGCATTGAGGGCTCTCGGGGTGAAGCGGTGCAGCTCATCGGAGTTGACCAGCATCAGTCGGTGATGTTTCACCGCATCAAGGTTTGGCCACTGCTGCCAGTGACGCAGGGCGTCAGGATCTTGACTCCCGGCCAGGATCAGAGCTGGGTTGGCCCTGATGACCTGTTCAATATTCACCTGTGGGTAGGGTGTTCTGGCATTACTCATGACGTTGATTCCGCCGCAGAGCTCGATGGCCTGAGCGGGCCAAGCATTGCCGCTCACACTGGTGAGGGGGGGATACCAGAGCTGGTAGAACACCTTGACGCCGGTTGGCCTGCCATAGCGCTGTTGCAGGGAATGCAGGCGTGCCAGATAGCGATCGGCAGCTTCGTTGGCGCTCTTTTCCACCCCCAGTAATTTGCCCAGCGCCCGCATCTCTACGGCCAGCGAGGCAAAATCGGTAGGCTCAGAGTAGAAAACCGGGATCCCGAGCTGTTCCAGTGGGGCCAGCATACGTGACTGGGCCGAGCGCCAGCCGAGAATGAGATCCGGCTTTTGCGCCAGCACTGCCTCGACGTTGATGCTGCGATAATTCGCTACCTTGGGCTTGGTTTTGACCTCGGCTGGGTAGTCGGAAGCATCGTCGATGGCCACCAGTTTGTCGCCGGCGTCAATCTCGTAGAGCAATTCGGTCAGGTGAGGAACAACGCTCACCACCCGGGTCGGCGTGGCGGCCAGCAGGGCACCGGGCAACCAGGCAAGCAGCACGCAGGGCAGCCAGACAGGCAAGCGCAACACTCTACCCATGAAATAACCCCGCTACCGTGACAACCAGCGCCAGTATCAACCAGCCCCAGCCGCACCCTTGCAGAATGTTGAGTACCTTGCGCGGTGTCTCGCTATCTGGCTCAGCACCAGTGCCGATGACGGGCCACCGCTGGAGAGCCCCCTGATAGTAGCGAGGGCCACCAAGGCGGATCTGGCACTTATCTACCAGCAGAGTGAGCAGCATCCCCATGGCGGGATAGGGCCAGAGCGCACCACTGCGCAGCAGCTGTGCTGCCTGTTTGAGACGGCTTGCCAGCAGTGGCAGCCCCAGCAGCAAAATGACGGAGGCATTGAGCCCCTGATAGAGGGCGCTGGCGGCGCGACCAAAGTGGTCGAAGGCGGGGTCTTTGCGACTCCAGCTTTGATTCATCAGCGGCACCAGCCGCCAGAGCAGGGCGCCCTGTACGCCGGCCAGGGCAAATCCCAGCAACGGGCCAGCCCATTGGCCGACCAGACGCAGGGCGCAGCTTTCCGTCACCGCTTTGGCGAGCCCCATGGCCGAGAGTTTGCCGGTCTCCCGTTTGAGCCAGGGGGCGGACTGCAATCTTGCCAGCGGCAGGGTCTCCTGGGTGGCGAGCGAGCGGGTGGCATGGGCGAGTTCGCGCAGTGGACGGGATTCGAGCATCAGCAGCAGGAACAGCAGATCGAAGACTGGCTCGCTCAGGGCCAGATTGCGCAGCGACCAGAGCCCGGCGGCGCAGGGGAGCCAGACTACCAGCATTGCCAGCAGGCCGGCCTGCATTTGCTGGCCGGGTGAACCATCGGGTCTGTGTACCTTGTGCCCCAGCTTGGTCAGCAGGGGCGTGACGGCCGAAAGACGCAGATGGGATGGCCACGGGATCACCGCCTCCAGCAGGGCAGCCCCCACCAGAATGGCCGCCGTCGTCGAAAGGAGGGCGTCGGCCATCAAATCAAGCGAGCCGGTCTCGATCACAGCTTGCCGAGCATCTTGATAATCACTTCGGCGGAGTGCTTGCCGGCCACTTCGATAAAGGCATCGAAGGATTCAACCTGTTCCTTGCCGGCGATATCGGACATGGCGCGCACCACCAGATAGGGCACTTTGAACATGTGGCACACCTGACCGATGGCGGCACCTTCCATCTCGACCGCCAGCATCTGCGGGAAGTCGGCGCGAGCCTTGGCGATGGCGTCCGGTTTGCACATGAACTGATCGCCGGTACAGATAAGGCCAACCTTGGTCTGGTGCTTGCCCTGCTCGGCGATGCAATCCTGAGCGACCGCGATGAGCTTCTCGTCGCAGGGGAAGGCGGCGGGTTGCTGCGCCATCTGGCCCATCTCGTAACCAAAGGCGGTCACGTCGACATCATGGAAACGCATCTCGCTGGCGATCACCACATCACCGATGTGCAGGTCCTGGGCAAAGCCGCCCGCAGAGCCGGTATTGATGACGCAGTCGGGGGCAAATTTTTCCAGCAGCAGGCTGGTGGCCACGCTGGCGGCAACCTTACCGATACCGGAGCGGGTCAGGATCACCTCTTTGCCTGCCAGCATCCCTTGATAGAACTCGCAGCCGCCCAGTTGCAGGGTGGTGGGGTTGCTCATCTGGCTGCGCAGCAGGGCTACTTCTTGCTCCATGGCGCCGATAATACCTACTTTCATTGCTGACCTCGTCTTGATAGCCGTGTGGCTGAATTTAAGTTGCTGTAGATCATAACAAAAGATGTCGTCGGCGCCGAGAGGCACAAGCGAAAGGAGAGATGAAGCGCGGCGCTCCATATGGGAGCGCCGCAGGTGACAAACGCATTGATGAGGAGGGGAGAGGGCCTTTAGCCGAGCGCGGTATCGAGCGTCATCATCAGGGCAAAGCCTGCCATCAGACCGAGGGTGGCATAGGTCTGGTGACCGTTGCGGTGGGTCTCCGGGATCACCTCGTGCGAGACCACAAACAGCATGGCGCCGGCGGCGAGCCCAAGTCCGATGGGGTAGGCGATGGCAAGTCCGCTGGAGAGCCCCACCCCGAGCAGGGCGCCAACCGGTTCGAGCAGGCCGCTGGCGATGGCAACCAGCACGGCGACAGAGGGGCGAAAACCGGCGGCGCACATGGCCAGCGCCACCGCCAGCCCTTCGGGAATATCCTGCAGTGCGATGGCGGTGGTGAGCGGCAGCCCCACCGACATATCACCCTGGGAGAAGCTCACCCCGATGGCCATCCCCTCCGGCAGGTTGTGCAGGGCGATGGCAAAGACGAACAGCCAGACCCGGGAGCAGCTCTCGTGGCCGGGGCCGCAGGGGCCGGTTTTGTCATGCTCGTGCGGGGTGAACTGATCCAGCCCCAGCATCAACAGCACCCCTAGGGTCATGCCGACCACCACCACAGCGGCGGCGCTAAAGCCGTTGCCGGTGATCCCCTCGGCGGCCTCCAGCCCCGGCAGCAGCAGGGAGAAGGCACTGGCCGCCAGCATCATGCCGGCGGCAAAGCCCAGCATGGTGTCCTCAACCTTTTGCGGTACCGAGCGCAGAAACAGGGCGGGCAGGGCGCCGATGGCGGTGGCGGCAAACCCGGCGGCACCACCGATGAGGCCATAGCGCACGCCGCTGGTCACCTCGCCGGTAGCGAGCATGATGAGACTCTGCAACAGCAGCAACAAGACGGCAGCCAGCGCGATAAAGAGACCGAGGGCGGTAAGTGGCCGCGCCTGCAGTTGTTCACGCAGCTGGGCAGACCAGGTTGAAGCGGGCAGATACGAGCTGTTATCCATAAACAGGGCCTCTTGTTACAGCAAATGGTTACAACGAAGGGGGATGGCGCTCCGCCATCGGGTCATGTTGGTCATTACAACGAGTTGATGGCCCCTTGTCCATGCCACTGCCTCGATTGCATTTATCGGTTAACTATTTGAAATGATTTGGTCGCTATAAATATTTTGTGATGAATGTCGGGTTGTGAAGGAAATCAGCTTGCATTCATTTGGTGAAATCTGGTGAAGGATTAGGCGATATTGTGATAGAGTGCGCGCCTCGCGAAATCGTCCTTCCCCCGCTTTCGCAACCTTCCATCTCCCGTCAGGAATGGCCGGGATCAGCTCATACGGATGTGATCGCTACTGTTTACCTGCTTGTCAGCAGTTGAGGATCAACAGCCAATCATGTTTTACAAGAATCTCTCCATCGGCAAAAAGATTGCCGTGGTTTTTGCGGTCATTGCCGCAGTCAACGTTGTCTTCGGTGTTTTTCTCTCCAGTGAATTGCGCGGCGTGCGCGATCGGGTGCTGAATTTTACCGACTCCACTTTGCCGAGCGTGCTCTCGGTCGAAACCCTGCTCTACGACGTCTCTTATGTACGTCGGGCCCAGTTTGCCCTGCTGATGGTGGATGATGCTGCCGACCTGCAGGCCCGTCGTGGCCGCATTCAGGAGAATATTCGCAAGGTTGACGAGGCATTTCGTGCCTACGAAGCGACTGTGGGGGCCGACAACGAGCGCCAGGTGTTTAACCAGGCCAAACAACAGTGGCTCACTTATCAACGTTCGGTAAACGAGTTTGATATGCTGCTGGTGCAGGGTCAGCATGATCAGGCCAAAACACAGCTGTTTGCCTCCAACCCGCTCTTCGGGGCATTGGAGCAGGCGGTCAACTCGCTGATCCAGGTGAATCTCGGTTTCGTCAAAGAGAACCGTGGCAGCCTGCTTGGCAGCGTCAGCATGGTGACCACCTTCGCCATGGTGAGCATAGGTGCCCTGCTGGTGTTCATGGTGGTGATGACCTGGTTCCTGACTCGCCAGATCTGCCTGCCGCTGCAAGCCGTAGTGGCTCAGGCCAACGCCATTGCCGCCGGCGATCTGACCCATCAGCTGGAGCGTCAGCATATCGGCCGCGACGAGCTGGGCATGCTGGCCAAAGCTTCTCTCAAGATGCAGGACAACCTGCGTGGTCTGATTGAAGAGGTAGTGGCTGCGGTCACCCAGCTTGGCACTGCTATCGAGGAGGTGAGCGCCGTTTCCGAGCAGTCCGCCAAGGGTATTCAGAGCCAGCAGCAGGAGATCTCGCTGGTGGCGACCGCCATGACCCAGATGAAGGCCACCGTGGCCGATGTGGCTGGCAATACCGAAACCGCCTCCAGCTCTGCCAGCTCAGCCAATGCGCTGGCCCGCAGCGGCAATCAGGATGTGCAGCGTTCGCTGGTGGCCATCACCCGGGTTGCCGAAGAGATCGAGCAGGCCGGTACGCTGGTGACCGAGCTGGAGCGTGAATCCGCCCAGATCAACGTCGTTGTGGATGTGATCCGTGGCATCGCCGAGCAGACCAATCTGCTGGCCCTCAATGCGGCCATCGAAGCGGCCCGTGCCGGCGAGCAAGGCCGTGGCTTTGCCGTGGTGGCCGACGAGGTGCGCACCCTGGCAGGTCGTACCCAGGCCTCGACCGGCGAGATCGTGGCCATTATCGAAACCCTGCAGGCGCGCGCCAATCAGGCCAAAGAGGTGACGGGCCAGAGCTGCGAAATGATCCGCCAGTGTGTGGATCAGAGCGAGCAGACCAGCAACGGCATCCAGCAGATTGAAGAGGCGGTCGCCCAGATTGCCGACATGGCGATCCAGATTGCCAGCGCTTGCGGCGAGCAGGATGCGGTCTCCGACGAGCTGGGCCGCAACGTCGAGCGGATCAACGAGTCCGCCAACGAGGTAGCTCTGGGCGCCGATCATACTGCCCGCGCCTGTCTGGAGCTGAGCCAGCTGGCGGTGGGTCTGAAGCAGACCATCGGTCGTTTCCGCCTCGCCTGATAAAGGGGCTGGCGTACGCCGGCCTCTTCATTCATAAAAGTCGGGGCGTTTTGCATGCCCTCACGACACCCGGCCATGTGCCGGGTGTTTTTTTATCTGGCGATGGGTACGAGGCCAGATGGTCGGGGTTCTTCGCAAGGGGATGAAGGTCAGGGCAAACAGGAGGCCAGGTGTTTATCCCGGCCTGTGTGCGGTGATATTCAAGAAGGTTGGTTAAGGCGTATTTGCTAACGAGAGAAGGGCGACGAACGGTTTTGGGGATGGGGAACGGGGCGAGCGGTTGGGGTGTGCGCTACGGGGAAGAAGAGCATAAGCAGTTGGTTGGAATGCCCGAACAGGGCATATCGCAGCAATAAAAAAACCGGCTTGCGCCGGTTTTGTTATCTGTCTGCTCGAAGGCTGGCTTATTTCGCCAGGGACTCCGGCAACTCTTCACGGATCTTGCCGAGCATCTCTTTCAGGACGCGCGGGTTGGCAACCACGATGTTGCCGGAGTTTTCGTAGTTGTGACCACCTACGAAGTCGGTGACGATGGCGCCAGCTTCTTTGGCCAGCAGTTCACCGGCAGCGGTGTCCCAAGGTTTCAGGCCGATTTCCCAGAAACCGTCGACGCGACCGGCAGCCACGTAGGCCAGATCCAGTGCGGCAGAGCCGGAGCGACGGATGTCGGCGCATTCAATGAACATGCTCTGGAACATCTTCAGGTAGGACTCGATGTGGTGCTTTTGTTTGTAGGGGAAACCGGTAGCCAGTACGGTGCCAGCCAGCTCTTTGGCTTTGCCAACACGGATACGGTAGCCGTTCAGCTGGGCGCCGCTACCACGGGTAGCAGTAAACAGTTCGTCGCGGATGGGATCGTAAACAACGGCTTGTTCGGTTTTGCCTTTCACACGCAGGGCGATGGAAACGGCAAAGTG
Source organism: Aeromonas sp. FDAARGOS 1411 (assembly GCF_019047125.1). Classification (NCBI taxonomy): domain Bacteria; kingdom Pseudomonadati; phylum Pseudomonadota; class Gammaproteobacteria; order Aeromonadales; family Aeromonadaceae; genus Aeromonas; species Aeromonas sp. FDAARGOS 1411. Next base: position 803,167 of record NZ_CP077214.1, read on the forward strand.
CGGAATGCCTTTGACAAGGTTGGTCGTGCCATCCAGTGGGTCAATGATCCATTGGTAGTCCGGATTGGTACCGGCAATCTCACCAGACTCTTCAGCAACAATGCTGTGCTCAGGGTAAGATTTTTTGATGGTGTGAATGATGGCCGCTTCGGCTTCACGGTCAACGTTGGTCACGAAGTCATTGCTGCCTTTTTGGATAGCCTCAATGTTCTCAGGCTGGGAGAAGGCTTTTACTACAACTTGACCGGCGTTGCGCGCAGCGCGCACGGCGATATTCAGCATCGGATGCATAGGTTCACCACTGGATGTTAAAGAACGGGGGATAAAAGGACGCGGTATGATACCAGTATTTTGTGCGGTGGCAACTGTTATCCCCCTACGACCAATTGATTACCACTGCCAGATTTGACGGCTCCAATATAGACCAGATCTGCGCTAGTCTTATCCCAGCAGCCGGATACAGGCTGTCATGAGCATAGGGATGTGAACCATGAATTTGTCATTAGTGAGTCAGAACGTGTCTGCGGCCAGCGAGGGACTGTTGGCCATCTTGCGGTCATCACCCGAGTATGGTGATCACTTTGCCCACATCACCGTGACCCCCCTGGCCCAGTGGCAACCGGCCAAGACGGAGGCGGCGATCCTGCTGATCGACGGCGATGCGCCCTGGCAGGATGCCGGATTTGCCCGGGGAGAGGATGAGACGATCGGTTTGCCGGTCTTGCCGCTGTTGATCCGCAAGGGAGACAAGGATCTGACGGTCTGCGGGCCGGATGTGCGTGACCCCCGTTTCTATTTTGTCTCAAACGGCATCGTGCTGGATGAGTCGGAGCTGGCCGAGCCTGCCTGCAGCCGGGTGCTGTTGCGCAAGCTGGAGTCCTACTTCCCGCTGCTTTCCCGCCTGATCATGCTGCGCCAGCGCAAGCCGGTCGCCGTGATCAACTAATATCTACCATTGCCAGAGCGCACCAGCGGCGCACCGTGGCCTTGTTTGGCCTACGGTGCGCCGCTTTTTAATGGTCTGGAGGTGGTCACTTGTTGCAAGATGAGGCGGCTATGGTGTTGCACCCAGTTCCAACCGTGCAATCTGGCTATGACCAACAAGGAGTGAATCATGATCGACTTTTACACCGCCGCAACCCCCAATGGCTTCAAGGTGGCCATTGCACTGGAAGAGCTGGGATTACCCTATCGGGTCATTCCCCTCGATTTGTCGGCACTGGATCAGAAGAAGCCCGAGTTTCTCGCCATCAACCCAAATGGCCGTATTCCGGCTATCGTCGATCGGGATAACGACGATTTCGCCGTATTCGAGTCGGGGGCCATCCTTATCTATCTGGCGGAGAAGGCGGGCAAACTGTTGCCGGCGGATCCCAAACGCCGCTCTCAGGCCATTCAGTGGTTGATGTTCCAGATGGGCGGGGTAGGGCCCATGATGGGACAGGCCAATGTCTTCTATCGCTACTTCCCCGAGAAGATCCCCGCCGCCATCGAACGCTACCAGAAGGAGGGGCGCCGCCTGTTCGAGGTGCTCGACAGCCATCTGGCTCATCACGAATATCTGGCGGACGAGTACAGCATCGCCGATATCGCCACCTGGCCCTGGGTGCGGATTTATGACTGGAGCGGCATCTCCATCGAAGGGTTACCCCATCTGCAAGCCTGGATGGATCGGATGGCCGAGAAGCCTGCCTGCCAGAAGGGGATCACCATACCGCCGCGCAAAGAGCAGCCGGATGAGCTGATCAAGCAGGCACAACAGATGGTAACACGTTGATTTTGAACCGCAGACGGGGCGTATTGCCCCGTAATATTAGAAAAACTAAGGCAAGCCGATTATAAAGATTCGTTCGTTTTCTGTGAGCTGAATCACTATGATGCCCCCATACCACCAAGCGTCCTGTGCGGTGGTCTGGCGGGCTCCCCGCATACTGTTTCCAACACTGTTTTTGATTGCATCACAGCCTCTGTGATCAGATTCCTCTGGGCCATTTTGTGCCAGAGGGCGCCAGCTTTTTTTCGATTTTTTGGGACTGATATGGATCGGCACAGTTTTTATCCGTTGTTTTTACTGACCATTTTGATGGTCGCTGTGGGCCAGATGACCCAGACCCTCTATGTCCCCTCCATTCCCATGATTGCGGGGGACTTCAATGTGGCCTCGGGCCAGCTGCAGGCAGTGATGGCCTGCTACCTGATCCCCTATGGCCTCTCCCAGTTTGTCTACGGACCGCTGTCGGATCGCATCGGTCGTCGTCCGGTGCTGATCGTCGGCATGATGGTGTTTCTGGTGGGCACCCTGATCATTCAGGTCATCCCCCATTTTGCCGCCCTGCTGGTGGGCAGCTTTATTCAGGGGCTGGGTACCGGTGCCGGTGGCGCCATGAGCCGTACCGTGATGCGCGATCGCTACAACGGCGCCGAGCTCAACCGCGCCAACAGTCTGGTGAGCATGGGGGTGATCTTCTCCCCGCTGCTGGCGCCTGTGCTTGGGGGCTGGCTGACCGAGCTGTTCAACTGGCGTGCCGGTTACTGGTTCCTGTTCGGTTTTGGTGCCGTAGCCACTCTGGCGATCATGGCCTGGTTTGGTGAGACGCTGCCTGCTGCTGCCCGTCAGCCGCTGCGCGTCGGTGCTGCCTATCGCCATGTACTGGGCAACCCCAAGTTTCAGGGCAACCTGCTCTGCCTGATGGCGACCTTTGCGGGACTCGCGGTATTTGAAGCGGCGGCCGGTGTGCTGCTCGGCGATGTGCTGAAACTGAGCGCCCGTACCGTGAGTGTGCTGTTCGTGCTGCCGCTGCCCGGCTATCTGTTCGGTGCCTGGCTCTCTGCCAAGCTGAGCTTTCGCCTGAGCCAGGGCAAGCTGATGCGTCTGGGTATCGCCTTTCTGGCGCTGGGGTCGCTGATCATTCTGGTGCCGGGGCTGTTCGGGGTGGTGAGTGCCGCTTCGCTGGTCGGTGGTGCGGCCGTCTACTTCATCGGTAGCGGCATTCTCTACCCGACCGCCACTTCCTGTGCCATCGAGCCCTTCCCGGGGCAGGCCGGCACCGCGGGTGCCATTCTCGGCGGGATGCAGAATCTGGGGGCCGGTGTGGTGACCCTGCTGGCGGCCGGTTTCCCGATGACCGGTCAGGTGACGCTGGGTGCCATCATGACCCTGATGGTGCTGATCGTGGCGCTGAGTTTTGTCTGGCTGCGCCACCACGGCTCGCCGCACGAGCAGATGGCGATTTGATGCCCGCGCTTGCTCTCTGAAAGCCCGCCTTCTGGCGGGCTTTTTCTTTGCTAGAAACGGATGTGGTTTGCCGCTCGGCCTGCGTCAAGGCGCGTTTGCCGGTTCACCTTCTGCCACCAGTTCAAGAAAGGCGCGTATGGCGGGGGTGATGCTCTGCTGGCGGGTCAGAAAGGCGGTATGTCCGATATTCTCCAGCGGAGCGAGTGGCAGGCAAACGAGATCCGAGAGCTTGCTGGCAGAGCGGGCGAGGCCGGCGCTGACGATGGCCCAGCCCAGCCGATGGCGTACTGCGCTGACCAGATGGAACAGCGAGTCGGTCTCCAGTACCACGTTGAGCGAGGTTCCCCCCTGCTCGGCGGCGCGATCCAGATACTGACGAAATTGCATGGTGCGGCTGGGCAGCACCAATGGCTGTTGCTGTAGTTCAGCAAGCACAATGTCGCCGCTGTGCGGGTACAGATCCGCTTCGTCACGGTTCATCAGCACCGCCATCTGGTTGGCGCCTTGCGGGTAGACATGAAAGGCGCGCCGGCCGGCTCCGCCGGCGGGTTCATCAAATCCCAGTCCGATATCGCACTGATGCAGTTCCAGCTGTGATAGCAGGGCTTCGTTGCTGAGCACCGACAGGCGAATGACGATGTCGGGATAGCGCTGCTTGCAGCGGGCGATAAACGGCATGATGTCGAGATTGGACTGGGGCACGATGCCGATGCGCAGGGTGCCGGAGAGTTCGCCCTGGAACAGGGCCAGCTCCTGCTTGAGCGCCTCCTGTTCCAGCAACATTCGTTCGGCATACTGGCGTACCAGCTCGCCGGCCTCGGTCAGGGCGACAAACTGGCTGGTGCGTACCACCAGATCGGTGCCGACACTCTTTTCCAGGGCAGTAATGCTGGCCGAGAGGGTCGGTTGGGTGATGTGGCAGGCTTTGGCCGCTTTGGCAAAATGCCGGTGTTTGGCCAGTTCGTGAAAGTAGTGAAGTTGCTTGATGTTCATCTGGTTGTAGTGGAGGCAGTGGAACCGGCTATTGAAGAATTAATCAATTGAAAAAACATCTTCGATAGAACAACTCTATCAGGATATAGATTTATTTCATTGGTTTTGCGTCAGTCGCCTCCCTAAACTTGAATGTAGTTTGCATTTTTAGGCCAACCTGCATGCCTGCCCATTCTCCCGTCGCAACCCCCGCCAACTTGCCGTCACTGGATCATCTGGTGGAAGAGGTAGCCGTCGCCATCAACATCAATGGCATCAACCATGCGGTGATGATGGCGACCCCGGACGATCTCGACGACTTTGCCGTCGGTTTCCTGTTTGGCGAGGGGATCATCCGGCATAACCACGAAGTCCACGACATCCAGGTCGCGCCAGCCGAACAGGGTATTGTGCTGGATGTGACCATCGCCAACCGCTCTCTGGCCGCCTTGACCGAGCACAAACGCCGGCTGACCGGGGTGACCGGCTGCGGCATCTGCGGCGTGGCGGCGGTAGAGCAGGCGTTGCCCGCACTGTCGGTGTTGCCGTTGACGCCGCCATTGGATGGGGCCTTGCTGGCGGGGCTGCGTGCGCAGATCACCCAGTGGCAGCTCAAGGGGCAGCAGCATGGTGCCCTGCATGCGGCGCTGGCGCTGGATGCCGAGGGCCGGATCCTCCACTGCCGGGAAGATATCGGGCGCCACAATGCCCTCGACAAGCTGATCGGTCTGCTGCTGCGTCAGCAAAGTGCGTGCGACACCCTGGTGGTGACCAGCCGCTGTGGCAGCGAGCTGGTGCAAAAAGCCACCCGCTTCGGCGCACGTCACCTCATCTGCCTGGCATCGCCCAGCCAGCTGGCGGTCAGGTTGGCCCTCAAATACAACCTCAACGTCCTTCATATTCCCAAGTTTGATGCCCCGGTCAGCTATTCGAGCTATCGCCCGGCGGATCCCATCGGAGAGAGCCATGAGTCATATTGAAAAGCCCGCCAAAGCCGGCGGTTTTTCGTCCCTGCAATCCACCATGAAACAGGTGCTGCGCAGCCAGAAGACCCGTCAGAACATCAAGAACCTGCTGCGGGTCAACCAGACCGACGGCTTCGACTGCCCGGGCTGTGCCTGGGGTGACAACGACCACGGCACCTTCCAGTTTTGTGAAAACGGCGCTAAGGCGGTGGCCTGGGAGTCCACCGGCAAGACGGTGGGGGCCGAGTTTTTCGCCGCCCACTCGGTGCGCCAGCTGGCCAGCCAGAGTGACTACTGGCTCGAGTATCAGGGGCGGCTGACCGAACCGATGCGCTACAACCCGGCGACCGATCACTATGAGCCGGTAAGCTGGGACGACGCCTTCAACCTGATCGCCGACACCCTCAAGGGGCTGAATAGCCCGGACGAGGTGGAGTTCTACACCTCGGGGCGTGCCAGCAACGAAGCTTCCTACCTCTATCAGCTGTTTGGTCGCCTGTTTGGCACCAACAACTTCCCCGACTGCTCCAACATGTGCCACGAGGCGAGCGGGGTAGCGCTGATCCAGTCGGTCGGCATCGGCAAGGGGACTGTGGTGCTGGATGACTTCGACCAGGCCGATGCGGTGTTCGTCTATGGCCAGAATCCGGGTACCAACCACCCGCGCATGATGAATGCCCTGCGTCAGGCGGCACGTGGCGGCTGCAAGATCGTCAGCTTCAACAACTTGAAAGAGGTGGCGCTGGAGCGCTTTGCCAGCCCGCAGAGCCCGCTGGAGCTGCTGACCCCGGCGGCCACCACCATCAGCCACCAATACCTGACGCCGAAACTGGGTGGCGACATGGCCGCCATCCGCGGCATGGCCAAGTACATCCTGGAAGAGGCGCCAGAGGCGTTGGATCGCGATTTCATCGCCTGCCACACCCGCCACTTTGCCGAGTACGAGGCGCAGGTGCGGGCCACCGACTGGGCGGCGATCGAGCAGCAATCCGGCCTGACTCGCGCCGACATCGTGCAGGCTGCCCGGGTCTTTGCCGCCAGCCAGCGCATCATCAGCTGCTGGGCCATGGGGGTGACCCAGCATCTGCACTCGGTCGATACCATTCGTGAAATCGTCAACCTGCACCTGATGCGCGGCCAGATTGGCAAGCCGGGGGCGGGACTCTGTCCGGTACGAGGCCACAGCAACGTGCAGGGCAACCGCACTATGGGGATCAACGAAAAGCCGACCGCTGCCTTTATCGACCGGCTCGAGCGTCACCTGCAGGTGAGCCTGCCGCGGGCCCGTGGCCACAATGTCTACGAAGCGCTCAAGGCGCTGGACGAGGGCAAGAGCAAGGTGCTTATTTGCCTGGGTGGCAACCTGGCGGCAGCGGCGCCCGATACCGACTTCACCTATGGGGCGATGAAAAAGGCCGAGCTCAACGTGCAGATCAGCACCAAGCTCAACCGCAGCCATCTGCAGGTGGGCAAAGCGGCGCTGATCCTGCCCTGCCTTGGTCGCACCGAGCTCGATATCCAGCGCAGCGGCAACCAGAAGATCACGGTGGAGGACACCTTCAGCATGGTGCACGCCTCGACCGGCGCAGCCGAGCCTGTGTCGCCGCTTTGCCTCTCCGAGACCGACATAGTGGCGCGGATGGCTCATGCCACCGTGGGCAGCGAGCGGGTCGACTGGCTGGCTCTGCGCGATGACTATGCTCGTATTCGCGATCTTATCGAGCAGACCATCGCCGGCTTTGCCGATTTCAATGCCCGCATCCAGCAGCCGTGCGGTTTTCATCTCGATAACTCCGCGGCGCTGCTGACCTGGAATACCGCCAGCGGCAGCGCTGAGTTTCGTGCCAGCACCCTGCCGCAATCAGTGCTGCCGGAGTGTACCCGCCATGCCGAGCAGATGGCGGATCAGCCGGTACTGCTGCTGCAGAGCCTGCGCTCTCACGATCAGTACAACACCACCATCTACGGCATGGATGACCGCTATCGCGGCATCAAGGGCCAGCGCAACGTGGTGTTCATGAACGAGGCGGATGCTCGCCAGCTTGGCTTTGCCGAAGGGGAGCGGGTCGACATGGCGGCCATCTGCAACGATGGGCGCGAGCGCAGCGTGACCGGTTTTGTGGTGGTGATCTACGAGATCCCGCGTGGCAACATCGCGGCTTATTACCCGGAGACCAACCCGCTGGTGCCCATCGACAGTATCGGCGCCGGCTCGTTTACCCCCACCTCCAAGTCCATCCCGGTGCTGGTGACAGCCTCCCGCCAGCCGGAGAACCTGTTGCTGGTCAAATAAACGGAATAACGCGGCTGGCTGCACTAACACCGCCTGCACTTTGAATGCCGTGATGCCCCGGATGAACTGTTCATCCGGGGCATTTTTCTGGTGTGCGGGGCAGGGGGCTGGTTGCGTGGACAAGCAGGAAAAGAAAAAGCCCGTCACATGAGTGACGGGCTTTTTGCAGTTGGAACCCCGGAGATGCCGTTGCCGGTTTGGGCCCTTGAACCGTCGGTTCAAGGCGGGGTTCGGATCTGACCGCAGGCTTCTCGGTCGTGCCGAGCATGCGCAATAGCCAGAAGGCAGAACCCCTGTTTGGTATGAATATCGGCTCGGGGACTTGAACCGGCTGACAAACACCCCAGGGTATTTCAAAACAGTTTGCGATTAGGGCTGCTGCCCCTCTTCGCTGGAATCGCCATATTGACCGTGTTCGATCAAGGCCGCTTCGATGGTGCGCTGCAGCATCTTGATCCGCTTGTCCATGGTCTCAGAGTATTGGTGGTTCTTCTCTTTTTCAAGACAGAGCTCATGGCAGAAATTAAGCGCCGCCATGACCGCCAATTGCTCGTTGCTGGAGACTTTGGAGCGTTGACGCAGGTCGATCAGTTTATCGGTCAGCTGGTCGGCGGCCTGGCGCAGGGCATCCTGCTGTCCCAGGGGACAGGATACCTTGTAGGGACGTCCCAAAATGACGATTTCTACGGCCTCTGTGCTCATGCCTTCCTCAATACGGCGGAGCTGATTTCCGCCTTTATCCACGTGGACAACTGGGCGGGACTATATAGCGCAGATACATAAGTTTCAAGGCCTTGCTGGCTCTGGAAGAGGGAGAATGCTAGGATCCTGACCATTAATTCTGCAAATTTGCCTGAACTTTGAGCGGATCCTCTATGAGCAAAACAACCCCCCTTAAATATGCGGCTGTGGCCGACATCATGGAGCAGCATGAGCTGATGGCCAGTGCAGTCGAGGCCCATGGTGTGATCTGCGGTCTGGTGTGTGGTGGTGTGGCACTGGATGAGAAGAGCTGGGTCCCCCATTTCAACGATTTGGTGAACGACGGTTTCGGTCTGCCGGCCCCGGTGCGCCAGGTGATGACCGATCTTTATCACAATGTGGTCGAGAGTCTGATGGCCCAAAAAGGGGTGGAGTTGTTGTTGCCAAGCGATGACGCTCCCCTCGATGAGCGGATCGATGCGCTGGTGGACTGGTCCCAGGCGTTTCTGGCCGGTTTCGGCGTGGTGCAGCAGGAGCTCTCCCGTGCATCGGAAGAGTTGCAGGAGATGATCCAGGATATCGCCAGCATCACTCAGGTCTCTGCCGAGTTCGATCAGGAAGATGACGAGAACGAAGCCTCCTTCCTGGTGCTCTACGAACACGTCAAGCTGGGGGTCATGATGGCCTTCGAAGAGTTTGGCAAGCGCCCCGATACCCCGAGCGCGCCGCCGACCCTGCACTGATAGATTGTGGCAGGCAAGTCAGCCTCCTTTTGCAAGAGCGCCAACAGGCGCTCTTTTTGTCGGCCATATTCTGGCTAACCCTGTGAGCCATAACCGCTTTTTTGCCCTCAAGCGCACATCCGCCGGTCGCCTTTGTGGTAGCATGAGGCCACGTTTTTCACTTCTCCCTCTCTGCTTATGCCCCAATCTGATGTGCGACAGGTCGATGTGACGCTGGTCGGTGGTGGAATGAGTGGTGCCGTGCTGGCCCTCTCGCTGGCGGCCCTGCGCAAGCCGGACGGCTCGCCCCTCGACATCCTGCTGCTGGAGGCGAGTGCCCCCGAGGCGCAACCATCCGCAACTCCTGCTCACCCCGGTTTTGATGCGCGGGCCATTGCGCTCTCGGCCGGTACCTGCGAAGCCCTCGAGCGGCGCGGACTCTGGCCCCTGTTTGAGCCCCACTGCGCCCCCATTACCCAGATCCATGTCTCGGATCGCGGCCACAGCGGTCAGACCCGTCTCTCGGCGGCGGAGTATGGGCTGCTTGCGCTCGGTCAGGTGATCGAGTTGGCGGCGGCGGGCAGTGAGTTGCAGCGGGCGATGGCCGCCATTTCGCACATCAAGGTGATCTGTCCGGCCAAATTGCGCGAGGTGGCGCCACGGGAGGAGGGGGTGACTCTCACCCTCGAGAGCGGTGAGCAGATTGATACCCGCCTGCTGGTGGCTGCAGACGGGGGCAACTCCTTCGTGCGCCAGCAATTAACGCTGCCGGTGAGCCGTCACGACTATGAGCAGAGCGCCATCATCGCCACCGTTAAAACCCAGCAGGATCCGGCGGGCCGTGCATTCGAGCGCTTTACCGAGAGTGGGCCGCTGGCGCTGCTGCCGATGCAGGGCGGCCTCTCTTCGCTGGTGTGGAGTGTCAGACGGGACGAGGTGGATGAGCTGATGGCGCTCGATGATGCCGCCTTCCTTGCCCGCTTGCAGCAGGCCTTTGGCTGGCGGCTCGGTCGCTTCGAGCGATGTGGCGTGCGTAACGTCTATCCGCTGATCCTGACCGCCTGTGACTACCCGCTGGCCCAACGTACCGTACTGGTGGGCAATGCAGCGCATGCCCTGCACCCCATTGCCGGGCAGGGTTTCAACCTTGGGATGCGGGATCTCGACCTGCTCACCGGGGCGGTGGCCAAGGCGTTGGCAGAGGGGGAGGATATCGGCAGCTTCAAGGTGCTGAGCGGTTACTGGCAGCAGCGTCAGCGCGATCAGGAGCAGACCGTCTGGCTCACCTCCTCGCTGGCTCAGCTCTTCTCCAACAGCCACGATCCGCTGGTGGTCGGGCGCAATCTGGCGCTCTCCCTGATGGGGCGCCTGCCGTGTCTCAAGGCGCCGCTCGCTGCGCGAACTCTGGGGTTTGTTGCCGATCTCTGTAGCAATAATTTGCGGCAATAAATCGCCAGAGTTCAACAAAGAGCCCAGCAAAGAGTGCAACAGTTGCAAACGGGGAGGCTAGGCTGCCTCCCTCTGCTGGCCGATGGCCAGCCATGAAAGGATGAGATGATGCAGATGCAAAGTGTCGATGTGGTGATTGTCGGTGGTGGTATGGTGGGCCTCGGGCTCGCTGCCGCCCTCAAGGAGAGCGCCCTCAAGGTGGTGGTGGTCGAGGGACAACTACCCGACCCGCAGCTGGGGGAGGTGGCCGACAATCGGGTCAGCGCCCTGAGCCTCGCCAGCCAGCAGATCCTGCGCCATGTTGGCGCCTGGGACGGTATTGACGCGCGTCGCCTGCAGGCCTACGGCAAGATGGCGGTGTGGGAGCAGGACAGCTTCGGCCATATCGACTTTGATGCGGCCAGCCTGCGCCAGCCCTCGCTTGGTCATATTGTCGAGAACCGGGTGATCCAGCTGGCGCTGCTTGAGGCGATTGAAGGTGCCAGCAACATCCAGTTGCTGACCCCCGCCAGAGCCAAGAGCCTGCAGAGCGGCCCGGCGGGCGCCCTGCTACTCCTTGAAGATGGTCAGGCCATCTCGGCCAAACTGGTGGTGGCTGCCGATGGCGCCCACTCCTGGGTGCGCCGTCAGGCCGATATCCCGCTCACCAGCTGGGATTATGGCCACCATGCCCTGGTGGCGACGGTGCGCTGCGCCGAACCCCATGAAGCTGTTGCTCGCCAGATCTTCACCCCGGATGGCCCGCTCGCCTTTTTGCCGCTGTGGCAGGAGAACCTCTGCTCCATCGTCTGGTCGCTGCCTGCGGCTCGTGCCGAGGTGCTCTGCGCCTGTGACGACGAGCAGTTCAACCGCCAGCTCACCACCGCCTTCGATGCCCGGCTCGGTCTGTGCAAGGTGGAGGGGCCGCGCAGCGCGATTCCTCTTACCGCCCGCTATGCCCGCGATTTTGCTCGCGAGCGGTTGGTGCTGGTGGGAGATGCTGCCCACACCATCCACCCGCTGGCGGGGCAGGGGGTCAACCTTGGCCTGCTGGATGCTGCCGCGCTGGCGGAGCAGATCTTGCAAAATCATGCCGCTGGCGAGGATATCGGCCTGCTCGCCAACCTGCGCAGTTACGAGCGCTGGCGCAAGAGCGAGGCGGCTCGCATGCTGGCGGCGATGGAAGGGCTCAAGCGGTTGTTCAGCGGGGCCAACCCGCTCAAGAAGCTGGTGCGGGGCGTGGGATTGCGCGCGGCCAATCTACTGACGCCCTTCAAGGAGGGGGTGATCCGCGCCGCCATGGGGCTGGAGGGCGAGTTGCCCGCACTGGCCCGTCCTGACTGGGCTGTGGCGGCGACCAAGGGCAGTGCCATGCAGGCCAAGGGTGAAAAAAACTAATATTACCCGCTGTTTTTGGCAACAAAAGTAATCCGACAAGGCTGATGACCCGTTTGGGGTGTCAGCCTTTAATTTTGCTCTGGAGCGAAACGTTTTTCTGCAAATTGTGACGAAACGGTAAAAATCAAAATTTAATCTCGCCTGAGTCGGCTTATGGCTGTTTTTATCACTGCATTTATCTTAGTGTCTGGAGTCAGTTTTACGGGAGGGGATTAGTTTTTTTTGAGCGGCACGCTCGCCTGCTTGTCATATAATCCGCTCCGTTCAAGGAATCCCTCTTGCCTGGCAAGGGCAGGAGCGAGCACACACTTTTGGATCCGGTCGCTTTTTGCTGTACGTAGTGCAGTCAGAGCGGTGGCACGGATCGCAAGGGTGGTCGCCAAAGCGAAAAGGCTTTTTGCTAAGGAAAGAATGCGATGATCCAGACTACTGTACTGCATCCCAAACACCTGGAAGCCGGCGCCAAGATGGTGGACTTCCACGGTTGGGAAATGCCCATCAACTACGGCTCCCAGCTGGAAGAGCACCACGCGGTGCGCAGCAATGCCGGCATGTTTGATGTCTCCCACATGACCATCGTCGATTTGACCGGCGAACGGGTTAAAGCCTTTCTGCAACACCTGCTGGCCAATGACGTGGCCAAACTCACTGCCCCCGGCAAGGCCCTTTACAGCGGCATGCTCAATCCGGAAGGCGGCGTGATCGATGACCTCATCACCTATTACCTAACCGATACCTTCTATCGGCTGGTGGTCAACTCCGCTACCCGCGAGAAGGATCTGGCCTGGATCCGCCATCACGCCATCGATTTCGACATCACAGTGACCGAGCGTCCGGAGCTTGCGATGATTGCGGTGCAGGGCCCCAACGCCAAGGTCAAGGCTGCGGCCGTGCTGAGCGCCGCTCAGCGTACCGCCGTGGTGGGGATGAAACCCTTCTTCGGCGTGCAGGCTGGCGATCTCTTTATCGCCACTACCGGCTACACCGGCGAAGATGGTTATGAAATCGTAGTGCCGCAAGAGAAAGCCTGCGAGTTGTGGCAGGCACTGCTGGATAACGGCGTCGCCCCGTGCGGCCTCGGAGCCCGCGATACCCTGCGCCTCGAGGCGGGGATGAACCTCTACGGTCAGGATATGGACGAGTCAATCTCTCCACTCGCCGCCAACATGGCCTGGACCATCGCCTGGGAGCCGAGCGATCGCAACTTCATCGGCCGCGACGTGCTGGAAGCGCAGAAAGCGGCGGGCAATCAGCCCAAGCTGGTGGGTCTGGTGATGGAAGAGAAAGGGGTGCTGCGTGCCGGCATGCCGGTTACCTTCACCGCGGCAAACGGTGAGAAGCGGGAAGGTGTGATCACCTCCGGCTCTTTCTCCCCCACCCTGGGCTACAGTATTGCCCTGGCGCGGGTGCCCCGCGATATCGGTGAGCTGGCCGAGGTGGAGATCCGCAAGAAGCTGGTCACCGTGAAGGTCACCAAGCCCGCTTTCGTCCGTAACGGCCAGAAGCTGGTTTAATACCGTTTTGGGGGAGGGCAGTGCCTCCCCCATCCCTTTTCATATTCGTTTTTAAACGCGACTCAAAGATCAAAGGAAGCACAAATGAGCCATATCCCGAGCGAACTGAAATATGCCACTTCCCACGAGTGGATCCGTGTTGAAGCCAACGGCGAGGCCGTGGTCGGTATCACCGAACACGCCCAGGAGCTGCTGGGTGACATGGTGTTTGTCGAACTGCCGGAAGTGGGCAAGCAGGTCAGTGCCGGTGACGACTGCGCCGTGGCCGAGTCGGTCAAGGCGGCCTCCGACATCTACAGCCCGGTGAGCGGCGAGATCATTGCCGTCAACGAAGAGCTGGAAGGGAGCCCCGAGCTGGTCAACTCCGACCCCTACAGCGCTGGCTGGTTGTTCCGCATCAAGCTCGATGACGAGAGCGAGCTGGCCAACCTGCTGGATGCCGAAGGCTACCAGAACGTGGTGGACGAAGAGTAATGCCCCCGGGCCCTGCCAACACAGCAGGGCCCCTTTGTATGGCCGCCAGCCGGACAAGCACCGGCCGGTGGAAGGGTGAAGTCGCCCGCGCCTGCCGTTTTCTTGCCTGCTTTTGCCAGGGCAAACGGGCCGGTTCGCAACAAGGCGATCCCCTCTCGATGCTGCCGCAGCATCCGGTGCCGCACCCTGTCTGCGGGACCCAGAACATGAGTGGAGTCGGTATCAGCCGACGATCAGGAACATCAGGTCTTGGTTATCAGGATGTCATGCCAGGACTTATTTATCAGGAAATAGGGAAATGACCCAGTCACTGTTTGAACTCGAACAAAAACACGATTTTGTCCGCCGCCATATCGGCCCGGGCGAGGAAGAGCTGCGCCAGCTGCTGGCGACCGTCGGGGCCGAGAGTCTGGACGATCTGATTGCCCAGACCGTGCCCGCCGCCATTCGCCTGCCGGGCCCGCTCGGCATCGGTGCCGGCATGACCGAGGTTGAGGCGCTGGCCAAGCTCAGGGGCTATGCCGCCCAGAACAAGATCGCCAAGAGCTATATCGGCATGGGTTATCACGATACCCATGTGCCCCACGTCATTTTGCGCAACGTGCTGGAAAACCCGGGCTGGTATACCGCCTACACGCCCTACCAGCCCGAGCTGGCGCAGGGCCGTCTCGAAGCCCTGCTCAACTTCCAGCAGCTGACGCTGGATCTGACCGGCATGGATCTGGCCAGTGCCTCCCTGCTGGATGAAGCGACCGCCGCCGCCGAGGCGATGGCGCTGGCCAAACGTATGGCCAAGTCCAAATCCAACCTCTTCTTCGTGTCCGACGACGTGCACCCGCAGGTGATCGATGTGGTCAAGGAGCGTGCGGTTCACTTTGGTTTCGATGTGGCGGTTGGCGCCGCGAGCGACGCGGTGAGCGAAGAGGTGTTCGGTGCCCTGTTCCAGTACCCCACCACCACAGGTGAGGTGAAAGATCTGCGCGCTCTGATTGCCGCGGTACAGGCCCAGAAAGGGCTGGCCTGCGTCAGCGCCGATCTGCTCTCTCTGCTGCTGCTCAAGTCCCCGGGCGAGCTGGGTGCCGACGTGGTGTTGGGCTCCGCCCAGCGCTTTGGCGTGCCCATGGGCTACGGTGGCCCCCACGCCGCCTTCTTCGCTACCCGCGATGCCTACAAACGTTCCATGCCGGGCCGTATCATCGGTGTCTCCAAGGATGCCCGCGGCAAGGCCGCGCTGCGCATGGCGATGCAGACCCGCGAGCAGCATATCCGCCGCGAGAAGGCCAACTCCAACATCTGTACCGCTCAGGTGCTGCTGGCCAACATGGCGAGCTTCTACGCCGTCTACCACGGTCCGGTGGGGCTGAAGACCATCGCCTCCCGCGTGCACCGTCTCACCACCATTCTGGCGCTTGGCCTCAAGGCCAAGGGGGTGGCCCTCAAGCATGCAAGCTGGTTCGATACCCTGACCGTGCAGACTGCTGACAAGGCCGCGCTGATCGCCAAGGCCGAGGGGCTCGGCATCAACCTTCGTGCAGACCTAGATGGCGCGGTAGGGGTGTCACTCTCTGAAACCACCACTCGCAGCGATGTGGCCGAGCTGTTCGATCTCTTCCTCGGTCAAGGCCATGGCCTCGACATCGAGGCCCTCGACAAGGCGGCCCAGGCCCATCACGCCATCCCGCAGGATCTGCTGCGCACCGATGCCGTGCTGACCCACGAGGTGTTCAACAAGTACCACTCCGAAACCGAGATGCTGCGTTATATCCACCGTCTCGAAGCCAAAGATCTGGCGCTCAACTACGCCATGATTTCGCTCGGCTCCTGCACCATGAAGCTCAACGCCACCGCCGAGATGATCCCGGTGACCTGGCCCGAGTTCGGCAAGTTGCACCCGTTCGCCCCGCTGGCACAGGCCAAGGGCTACCAACTGCTGCTGGCCGACCTCGAAAACTGGCTGGTGAAGGTGACCGGTTACGATGCGGTCTGCATGCAGCCCAACTCCGGGGCGCAGGGCGAGTACGCCGGTCTCTTGGCCATCAAGAAGTACCACGAATCCCGCGGCGAGGGGCATCGCGACATCTGCCTGATCCCAGCTTCTGCCCACGGCACCAACCCGGCCTCTGCCCAGATGGCGGGGCTCAAGGTGATCGTCACCGCCTGTGACAAGTCCGGCAACGTGGATCTCGACGATCTGCGTGCCAAGGCGGCCGAGGCGGGGGATCAACTCTCCTGTCTGATGGTGACCTATCCCTCCACCCACGGGGTGTATGAGGAGACCATCAAGGAGGTGTGCGACATCGTTCACCAGCACGGTGGTCAGGTCTATCTGGACGGCGCCAACATGAATGCGCAAGTCGGGTTGACGGCGCCGGGCTTTATCGGGGCGGACGTCTCTCACCTCAACCTGCACAAAACCTTCGCCATTCCTCACGGTGGTGGCGGCCCGGGCATGGGCCCCATCGGCGTGAAGAAACATCTGGCACCGTTCGTGGCCGGTCACGCTGTGGTCAAGACCAACAAGGAGAGCCGTGATAACGGCGCCGTGTCGGCGGCACCGTTTGGCTCAGCCAGTATCCTGCCCATCAGCTGGATGTATATCGCCATGCTGGGTGACGAGGGGCTGAAGAAATCCACTCAGGTAGCGATCCTAAACGCCAACTATCTGGCCAAGAAGCTGGGTGACTCCTTCCCGGTGCTCTATTCCGGGCGCAACGGTCGGGTAGCTCACGAGTGCATTCTGGATATCCGTCCGCTCAAAGAGGCTTCCGGCATCAGCGAGATGGACGTTGCCAAGCGGCTGATGGACTACGGCTTCCACGCACCGACCATGAGCTTCCCGGTAGCGGGCACCCTGATGGTCGAACCGACCGAGTCGGAATCCAAGCGCGAGCTGGATCGTTTCGTCGAGGCGATGACTTCCATCCGCGCCGAGATTGCCAAGGTGCAGGAGGGGCAGTGGAGCCTCGCCGACAACCCGCTGGTCCATGCGCCGCACACGCAGGATGATGTGATGGATGCAGAGTGGTCCCGTGGCTACAGCCGTGCCGAGGCGGTCTTCCCGTCCGACGCCGTGCGCGCCGCCAAACTGTGGCCCTCGGTCAACCGCATCGACGACGTCTACGGCGATCGCAACCTGTTCTGCTCCTGCATTCCGACCGAGGATTACGCCAAGTAAGTGGCGTTTAGGTGCAACAGTTAAGCCGTATAAACAACAGGGCCACCCAGACGGGTGGCCCTTCGTTTACATGGACTTTAGCTGCATGCTGCTATCCGAACGTCCGGCTTAAGTCCTTGAGCTGGCTCGCTTTGCTCTGCAAGTTGGCACTGGTTTCACTCACTTGATCGATTTTGAGACTGTTATCGTGAGAGAGCGAGGATATCTGGTTGATATTGCGACTGATCTCCTCGATGACCGCTTGTTGCTCGGTGGCCGCGGCGGTGATCTGATTGGAAAAATCAGAGACCTTGTCTATCTCGACCACAACCTGATTCAGGTTGCCGGTGCTTGCCCGGGTGGTGGCGAGGCAGGCGTTGGTTCTGGTCACATTGAGATGCATCATCTCTTTCCATCCCCCCAGGGTTTGCTGGATATGGCCAATGCTGTTCTGGATCTGCTCTGTCGCCTTGTGGGTTCTGGTCGACAGGCTGCGAACCTCGTCCGCCACCACTGCAAAGCCGCGCCCCTGATCGCCTGCCCGTGCGGCTTCGATGGAGGCATTGAGCGCCAGCAGGTTGGTTTGATCCGCAATGCCGCGAATTTCGCTCATGATGGTGCCGATCCGCTCGGATTCGCTCGCCAGCTCGACAGCTGACTGGAAGGCTTGCTCCGCCTGGGTGGCCAGCGCCGACATCTCTGCTCCTGCTTCCGAAAGCTGGGTGCTGGTGGTGATGCAGTGGCTACGAGCCTCTTCGATCTGGCTGTTGCTGTCTTGAATATTGCGGTTGATCTCCTCGGCGGCCGAGGCCATCTGGGTGACGGCGGTGGCAATCTGCTGGATCTGCGTGTCTTGCGAAGAGATATCCTGGCTGGCCAGCGAGGCGGAGCCGCGCAGGTCATTGGCCATGGCATTGAGCGAAGCCGTGGTGTCATCCACCCGGCCGAGTACGGTACGGATCTTCGCTTGCCCGAGCTTGATATGGAAATCGGCAATGCTGTGGGGGGCATCCCCCGAGAAGATAAGGCGGCTGATGCTGTCGTAATCCTGCTCGAGCTGCTGCAAGAATCGCGGCGTGAGGAAGAGAGGGTGGCGATTGAACCAGATGGTGGCTACTAGGGGAATGATGACCCAAAGCGCCTGCAGCGGTGAGAGCAGCCAGAGCGCGCTGATCACGCTGACGAGCAGCAGGGGGATGGTCATCATGGCCGGAGTGAGCTGACGCAGGCCCATGTGAATGGCAGAGCCGGTTTCACGGGCTTTAAGGGTTTTGTACATCTGGCTGGCCCGCGCTTTGTGCTCTGCGGCGGGACGGCAGCGGACGGATTGGTAACCCACCATCTTGCCATCTTCATAAATCGGGGTGACATAGGCATCAACCCAATAATAGCGACCATCCTTGCAGCGGTTTTTTACCATGCCTCGCCATGGTTTGCCCGCCTGCAGGTGGGCCCAGAGA
Organism: Aeromonas sp. FDAARGOS 1411; assembly: GCF_019047125.1. NCBI lineage: Bacteria > Pseudomonadati > Pseudomonadota > Gammaproteobacteria > Aeromonadales > Aeromonadaceae > Aeromonas > Aeromonas sp. FDAARGOS 1411. The sequence continues at coordinate 821,484 of NZ_CP077214.1, forward strand.
TCGGCAAACGCTGCCTTGGGCATGTCGGGGTGGCGCACCAGATTGTGATGCTGCCCCAACATCTCTTCCAGGCGATAGCCTGCCACCTGACAAAACGCCGGATTGGCGTAGGTGATGTCCCCTTTGAGGTCGGTCGTCGATACCAACTGGATATCATCGGCAAATTCAACCTCGGTATCTGTGGTGTGAAGCGAGCTGGTTACCATGATCAGACTCCGGTTTCGGCGTAACGGAATACTTCGTCTGAGTATGGCAGAGGATGTTCATTTATTGTGTTGTTGCACATTAACTCTTGTGCTACTGCGTGGGGACGGGATGGGTCTCACATTTTTACAGCGCGGTTTGGCGAGGGGAGGCAAGCCAAGTAACATGGCGTGACTTATGGCTGTGCAGCGAGACAGGTAACGCAATGAAGTTGGATGCGATTTTATGGGATTATGACGGTACTCTGGTCAATTCGGTGCCGAAGAATATCGATATCACCAAGCAGATCCTGGCTGAGGTCGCCCCCCATCTGACCGGAGAACATCTGCCGCGCTATCTGCGCAGCGAAGCGGAGTATCACCATGCCAATCACGCCGCCAAGAACTGGCAGGCGCTCTATATGGATTACTACGGTTTGTCGCGGGACGAGATGGTGCTGGCTGGCCGTCTGTGGGCCAAGCATCAGGAGATGAACCGGACCGAGGTGCGTTTTTTTGCGGGGCTGGAGGCGGTGATTGACCATTTCTCTGCCATTCCTCACGGAATTTGTTCGCAGAACTCCCAAAAGAACATTCGCCGGGTACTGGAGCAGCATGGCGTGAACAGCCTGTTCAAGGCTGTGGTCGGCTATGATGACGTGCCCGGACAGCAGCAAAAACCTCATCCTTTCGGTGGCCTCAAATGTCTGGAGTCTATCTTCGGCCCAGCCAGGTGCCAGTCGCTGGTCTATATCGGTGACCATGAAGCGGATGTGCAGTTTGCCCGTCATTTGCAAGCGGCGCTTGGCGAGCAGAGCCGTGTGATATCGGTGGCTGTCGCCTATAGCCGCGCGACCCCGGAGCGCTGGGAACACCAACCCGACTATATCGCTCGTGACGTCGAGGATCTGCTCCCCATCGTCGGGCAATATCTGTAACGCCGGTTGCAGATTGCCGTACGGAATAGACAAGCGCCGACCAGTTGATCGGCGTTTTGTCTATGGGAAGCCTGATGGTTTCACATTCTGCTGGCTTAATACCCTGTCTGTTTAATGATGGGCGACTTAAAACAGCAGTTGCGTCAGGTAGCCCATCAGGATCGCCATGCCGAGGATCACAGTAAGGAAGGCCGCAATCATCGGGGTTCTGAACATGGATTTGAGCAGGATCACCTCGGTCAGACTGGCACCGGCACTGCCGATGATCAGCGCCATGACGGCGCCCATTCCCATCCCTTTGCCCAGCAGTACCGACGCCAGCGGGATCACGGCCTCGGCGCGGATGTAGAGCGGGATCCCGACGATGGCGCTGAAGGGGATGGCCAGCGGGTTGTCGGCGCCAGCATGGGCGGCGATCCACTCGGCCGGAATAAAACCGTAAATAAACGAGCCGATGAGCACCCCCAGCAGCAGGAAGGGCAATACCGTTTTGAACTGCTGCCAGGCATCGATGCGAGCTTTGACCCAGGCGGTGGGGAGCTGTGGCGCTCTGGTCAGGGCAGCCGTGCCATCGCCGCAGCAGGGGAGGGTAGCCTGTTCTGCCATCTCTGGTTGCGGAGCCGGGCAGCACGCCGTCCCCTTGAGTTGTTTGATTGCGCGAATGGTACCGCGTTGGTTGTCACTGCAATTTGTTTGAGTTGTGGCGCGGGTCGCCGGGCCACAGTCGCTACCGCAAGAGGGGGTGGCCTCTTTGGGGTCGATGACGTGGCGCTCGAACCCGAGCCTGTCGAGCAGCATGCTCGCCATGACGGAGACGCTGGCAGCGATCACGGCGTAGAGCAGGGTCACTTTCCAGCCAAAGGTGGCCCACATCAAGCCGACGATGATGGGGTTCAGCAGTGGCGAGATAAACAGGAAGGTGAGGGTGGGGCCAAAGCCAGCCTTGGCCGAGAGCAATCCTCTCAGCATGGGGATGGTGGAGCAGCTGCAAAAGGGGGTGACGGCACCGAGCAGGGCCGAGAGCAGATAGCCTTTGCCATGTCTCGCCCCCAGCATCCGCTGGATCTTTTCGTCGGGGATCTTCTGACGGATCAGGCTGACCCCGGCGCTAATGACCAGAAACAGCACCGACAGCTCGACAGCCAGAAACAGGAACATCTGGGCTGCATCGGTCAGCATGGTTAACCACTCATTCATTGTCGTATCCTCACTTTGTTTCTACATTTCCAAAATAATCGAAATTAATGGTCGGTCAAGATATTTCTGGTATTATCGAAATGTCAAATTCGTGGAGGGCGCAGAGATGCAACTGGAAGAGGTCGCCAAGGCATTGAAAGAGCTGGGTCATCCGACCCGGCTGTTTATCTTCAAGCATCTGGTCAAGGCGGGAGAGCAGGGGCTGCCGGTGGGGGAGCTGCAAAAGCAGCTGGCGATCCCCGCTTCTACCCTCAGCCACCATATCGCGGCGCTGGTCTCGGTGGGGCTGGTGAAGCAAAACCGGGAGAGTCGCACCCTGCTTTGCGTCTCTCAATACGCGGTGTTGGAGGAGATCATCGCCTTTTTCCGCGATGAGTGTTGCGTCAACAGCCCGGAGCATCGGCAAGATCAAAGGCAAGAACTGTCTTCCTGAGGGCTATGGCTGCTAGTCGTGCTGCGCGCAATAAAAACGCCGATCATGCGATCGGCGTTTTGCATTGTTTTTCTCAACTGCGGGTATTAACCCAGATTGGCTGCAACCTTGCTTTGGGCCTGTCCTTTGCGCTTGATGACAAAGCCAATGCCCAGTACCACCAGCCAGGCGGGGATAAGTTCGACCGAGATGCGGAAATCGGGGGTCATATACATGATCACCAGAATACCGGCCATAAACGCGAGGCAGAGGTAGTTGCCGAAGGGGTACCAGAACGCCTTGAACTTGGGCTGGACGCCTTCTGCGACCTTGGCCTTGCGGAACTTGAGGTGCGCGAGGCTGATCATCGCCCAGTTGATCACCAGTGCGGAGACCACCAGCGCCATCAGCAGGCCGAACGCCTTGCCCGGCATCAGGTAGTTGATCAGCACGCAGAGCAGGGTGGCGATGGCCGAGACCGAGAGGGCAACCAGCGGCACGCCGCTCTTGTTGGTCTTGAGCAGGGCTTTCGGGCCGTTGCCCTGCTTGGCCAGACCGAACAGCATCCGGCTGTTGCAGTAGACGCAGCTGTTGTAGACCGACAGTGCCGCCGTCAGTACCACGATGTTGAGTACGGTGGCGACCAGATTGCTGTCCAGAGCGTGGAAAATCATCACGAACGGGCTGCCGCCTTCCACCACTTTACCCCAGGGATAGAGGGACATCAGGATAGCCAGGGCGCCGATGTAGAAGATGAGGATGCGGTAGATCACCTGATTGGTGGCCTTGGGAATGCTCTTCTCGGGGTTGTCCGCTTCGGCGGCGGTAATGCCCACCAGCTCCAGACCGCCAAAGGAGAACATGATCACCGCCATCGCCATCACCAGACCGCTGATGCCGTTGGGGAAGAAGCCGCCCTGGGCCCACAGGTTGGTGACGCTTGCCTCGGGTCCGCCGGCACCGGAGAGGAGCAGATAGCCGCCAAAGCCAATCATGCCGATGATGGCGACCACCTTGATGATGGCGAACCAGAACTCCATCTCGCCAAACGCTTTGACGTTGGAGAGGTTGATGGCGTTGATCAGCACGAAGAAGAAGGCTGCCGACATCCAGGTCGGGATCTCGGGCCACCAGTACTGGACATAGATGCCCACCGCGGTCAGCTCGGCCATGCTCACCAGCACGTAGAGCACCCAGTAGTTCCAGCCGGACGCAAAACCGGCAAACTCACCCCAGTATTTGTAGGCAAAGTGGCTGAAGGAGCCGGCTACCGGCTCTTCCACCACCATTTCACCGAGCTGGCGCATGATCAGGAAGGCGATAAAGCCGCCGATGGCATAACCCAGCAGGACTGAGGGGCCTGCCATCTTGATGGTTTGGGCAATGCCCAGAAAGAGGCCGGTGCCGATGGCGCCGCCCAAAGCAATCAACTGAATGTGGCGGTTTTTAAGGCCGCGCTTCAGCTCCTCACCGTCTTGTTTCAAATCCATGGGTCTGTCCTTACGTCTCTGTTGTCTCTGGTCGGTGTTGGGCTCATCCTGAGCAGGCCGCAGTGCGTAGCCAAAACCTGACGAAAGCCGTATTTATTTCGTTACGCCATGCCATTTTCAATTTTTAGTGTTGGCTGGCAACCGAAGCAGAATAGTGATAATCCGCCATGAATGCACCTGTTTTCCATCTCTAATGGCCGTATTTTGTACCAAAGGCAGCTTTTTCATGATCTGAAGAGGCTTCTTGGTAGTTTTTGGTTGATGTTTGTGCAATCGAATTCTGTTTTATTGACATTTTGTCTTGTTGGTGTGCTTTTGTGGTGCCAAGCCACAAATGGATGCAAATGATGCCAAACAAGCGAGAGTACAGGGAAGAGTGCAGGGAGTTGGAGTACAGAGAGCGCGAAAGCGTGCTGCAACAAGGGGTTGCCCGGGGTGTGCTGGTGGCGCTCTGGTTAGGGATTGCTGCTAGTCCGCTGTTGTTGCTGGTGGCCGCGATTATGTTGCTGGGTTGGCTGTTGCTCGGTGATCAGGGGTTGCTGCACTACTGGCAGCCGCTGTTGCTGGTTAGTGGGGGAACGGGGGCGCTCGTTGGCGGCTGGCTGGCGGAGTGGGTTCGCCTGCGCCACGGTTTGCTGGCCTTCTATGCCCGGTTGATGAACAACCCTGAGCTCAATCGTTAGTGAACGCTGGCTGTTTGCCGAGCGCAGCAGAACGGAATCGAATAGCGGCTAGCTGGCAGCGGGTGACAAGGGCACAACGGCAAGGTCGACAAGAAGAGGGATAAGCATTTGTGGTGCTTATCCCTTTTTTATCCCTGCTTTTCACTGCCATCTATGTGAATTGCAATTCGCCACAGCTGACTTTCGCCGCGACACTGTAATTTTTATCTTTTGTTGATGCCGATAGCTGTCAAGTTGGCTTAACAGAGCTGGCGGCGCAGACCGGTCGCCTCGAGGACCTTGGCGCTGATCTCCTCCACCGAGTGGGAGCTGGTATCGAGGAAGCGGATCGCCTCCTGGCGAAACAGTCGCTCCACGCAGGCCAGCTCCTGCTCGCACTGTTCGATGGAGGAGTAGCGGCTGTTGGCACGGCGCTGGTTACGGATCTCATGCAGCCGCTGCGGCGCTATGGTGAGGCCAAACAGCTTATGACGGTTGGCCTTGAGGGGGGCGGGCAGCTCCAGCATGCCCATGTCCTGCTCGATAAAGGGGTAGTTGGCGGCGCGAATGCCAAACTGCAGCGCCAGATAGAGGCTGGTGGGGGTCTTGCCGCAGCGGGAGACCCCGATCAGGATGATGTCCGCCTCATCGTACTCTTTGGTGGTGATGCCATCGTCGTTGGCCAGCGCAAAGTTGACCGCCTCGATGCGATCGTCATAGAGCTTGCGATTCTCCATACCGTGGGTGCGGTGGAGGCGGGGCTCGGCTTTGACCCCCAGCTCCTGCTCCAGCGGGCTGACGAAGGTATTGAGAAAGTCGTGGCCGCACGCCTCCGATTTCAGTACCTCTTCCCGTACCAGCGGGTCGACGATGGTGTGAAACAGAATGGGGCGTACCCCGGTCTGGCGAAACTGCTCGTCGATCCGCATCCGCACCTGACGCGCTTTCTCCAGTGTCTCCACAAAGGGGATAGTGATCTGCTCGAAGGCCAGCGGAAACTGGCTCAATACCGCGTGACCGAACACTTCGGCGGTGATGGCGGTGCCGTCTGAAACATAAAATACGGTGTGCACGTAGGGCTCCTGTGATACCGCGGGTGGGGTCGCATGGGGTAAGGGGGGAGAAGTATCTCCCGAAACCATACCAGTTTTGTCAACCGGTCTGCTGTGCCCAAGTTGTGAAGTGGCTTGCAAACCTGAATCGTTATCTTTTTGTGTCGCCATTGTAGAATGTTCCGGTCATTCGACCATCCCCACCTCTTGCTCGGGGATTTTTTTGAAAACCAGTGGAAAACGTTTTCATGGTCGTTGGCAACAAAAGAAACAGACAATAACGCACCTGACTTACCCATAACCTCATCGATTAAATCGGGCGCACGAGGTGCTATGGCATCGGTGCCCACCAACCTGGAGACATCCAAGTGCAACAGTACGTGCTCTGGTACGAACAACTCGGAATGCAGGACGTAGAACGAGTTGGCGGCAAGAACGCATCCCTTGGCGAGATGATCAGCAACCTCTCTGGCGCCGGCGTATCCGTGCCGGGGGGCTTTGCCACCACCGCCTTTGCGTTTAACGAGTTTCTGGAGTCAAGCGGCCTCAACGGCAAGATCCACCATCTGCTCGACAATCTGGACGTGGACGATATCGCCGCCCTCAACCGGGCCGGTCAGCAGATCCGCGACTGGGTGATCGAAGCCCCGTTCCAGCCCGAGCTGGAGCAGGCGATCCGGGTTGCCTATGAAAAGTTGAGTGCCGGTGTCGAGGCCTCGTTTGCGGTGCGCTCCTCCGCCACCGCCGAGGATATGCCGGACGCCTCCTTTGCCGGTCAGCAGGAGACCTTCCTCAACGTACGTGGCATCGATGCCGTCATGACGGCGGTCAAGCATGTGTTTGCTTCTCTGTTCAACGATCGCGCCATCTCCTATCGGGTGCATCAGGGCTATGACCACAAGGGTGTTGCCCTCTCGGCCGGGGTGCAGCGGATGGTGCGCTCGGATCTCGCCGCCTCCGGCGTCATGTTTACCCTGGATACCGAGTCCGGTTTCAACGACGTGGTCTTTATCACCGGCGCCCAGGGGCTGGGCGAGATGGTGGTGCAGGGCGCGGTCAACCCGGATGAATTCTATGTGCACAAGCCGACCCTCAAGGGGGGGCGCCCGGCGGTGGTGCGCAAGACCCTCGGCTCCAAGCTTATCAAGATGACCTACTCGGACGATGCCGGTCACGGCCGTCAGGTGAAGATTGTCGATACCAATGAGGCCGAGCGTAGCCGCTTCTGCATCAGCGATGAGGAGGTGATGGCGCTGGCGAAACAGGCCCTCATCATCGAGCAGCATTATGGCCGCCCGATGGATATCGAGTGGGCCAAGGATGGTCAGGATGGCCAGCTCTATATCGTGCAGGCCCGCCCGGAAACCGTGCGCAGCCGGCAGGAGGCCAACACCCTTGAGCGTTTTGCCCTCAAGCAGTCGGGCAAGGTGCTGATCGAAGGGCGTGCCATCGGCCACAAGATTGGTGCAGGCCCGGCGCGGGTCATCTCTTCCATCAGCCAGATGGACGAAGTGCAACCCGGCGATGTGCTGGTTACCGACATGACCGACCCGGACTGGGAGCCCATCATGAAGCGGGCCTCCGCCATCGTCACCAACCGGGGTGGCCGCACCTGTCACGCCGCCATTATCGCTCGCGAGCTGGGCATTCCGGCAGTGGTGGGCTGTGGCAACGCTACCGATCATATTCAGCTGGGCCAGCGGATCACCGTCTCCTGCGCGGAAGGGGATACCGGTTTTATCTATGACGGCGAGCTGGACTTCGACGTGGCGGTGACCGAGGTGGGCAATATGCCGCGCCTGCCCATCAAGATCATGATGAACGTCGGCAACCCGGACCGCGCTTTCGACTTTGCCCAGTTGCCCAATGCCGGGGTAGGGCTGGCGCGCCTTGAATTCATCATCAACCGGATGATCGGCGTGCACCCCAAGGCCTTGCTGGAGTTTGACCAGCAAACCCCAGAGCTGCAGGCCACCATCGGCAAGATGATCGCCGGTTACGACAGCCCGCGGGAGTTCTATGTGGCCAAGCTGACCGAGGGGATCGCCACTCTGGGGGCCGCCTTCTGGCCGGAGCGGGTGATCGTGCGGATGTCGGACTTCAAGTCCAACGAGTACGCCAATCTGCTGGGCGGTCGTGGCTACGAGCCCCACGAGGAGAACCCGATGATCGGTTTTCGTGGCGCATCCCGCTACATCGCCGACAGCTTCCGCCCCTGCTTTGCCCTCGAGTGCGAGGCGATCAAGCGGGTGCGCGATGTGATGGGATTGACCAACGTCGAGGTGATGATCCCTTTCGTGCGCACCGTGGGCGAGGCGGAGCAGGTGATCGACATCCTGGCCGAGAACGGTCTGCGCCGCGGCGAGCGGGGGCTCAAGGTGATCATGATGTGCGAGATCCCGAGCAATGCCCTTTTGGCAGACAAGTTTTTGGAGCACGTGGACGGCTTCTCCATCGGTTCCAACGACATGACCCAGCTCACCCTTGGGCTGGATCGGGACTCGGGGCTGATTGCCCATCTGTTCGACGAGCGTAACGAGGCGGTCAAGGCGCTGCTGGCGATGGCGATCCAGGCTGCGCGCAAGGCGGGCAAGTACGTGGGGATCTGCGGTCAGGGGCCATCCGATCACCCGGATTTTGCCGCCTGGCTGGTGGAGCAGGGGATCGACTCGGTGTCGCTCAACCCCGATACCGTGGTCGATACCTGGCTCTATTTGGCGGAGCAGCATGGCGCCAAGTAAGTCACTGTCAAAATGAGCAGCAGAAAGGGGGCCATGATGGCCCCCTTTGTTATTTGTCTGTCGCGACCTATTTCGGCTGCTGTTCGGCCCCCGACAGCTCGATCTGCACATTCACCCCTTCGCTCTTTAGCTTGGTGGCGATGGCGTTGAGATCGGTGCCCGGTTTGGCCTCTAGCAGGGCGATACCACCGCTGCTCTGCTTGAAGTTCAGGCCGTGGCGAGTCGCCAGCGCTTTGGCGCTGGCATCGTCAGCTTCCACCAGCAGGGTACCGCTTACAGTCAGCTCCGGGCTGGCGGCCCCTTGCATCAACACGTCACCACGGCGCAGGGTCTGTTGCGGGACCTTGCTGTCAAGGCTGCGGGCGACCCGCTTCTTGCTGCCGTTGTCGGGAATGAGGTAAGTCTGGCCGTTCACCTCTATGGTGCTGTATTGTTTGCCATCCATGGTGACGGACTCCTGGGCGCAGAGCTGTCCCGAGAGGGGGGCCAGCAGGGTTGCCAGAAGCAAGGTAACAGGTTTGTTCATGGTAATACTCCTAGCGTGTTAGCTGCGGTTGGCATCGTGACCCAGGACCCGCAGGGACCATGAGATCAGCTTGCCCGGTTGGCGATTGTTGCGCTCAGTCAGGGTGGTACGCTCACGGGTCTCGCGATTGAGCAGAGAGACCTGACGGGTACCGTTGGCAACGTCGGTTACTTCCAGTCGCCATGTGCCTTGCGCCGATTCGCCGTAGAACTTGTTGGATAGCATCCGCATGTCGCGCAATCCCTTGGTTCGCACAAAGCCCAGCTGCTGCTGGTCGAGAGATTGGCCGACCAGGCTGTTGAAGGGGCTCAGCAGGATGCTGCGGGTGCCAGCGGGGGAGACCAGTTCGATCAGCAGATCGGGCAGGCGCTGATGATCCAGACTCACCATCACCTGAACCGCTTCTACCGTCAATGGTGTCGCGATGCGGGTTGTCGAGCTGGTCGGGCTGTTGCCCACATCCGCAATGGCGGCGGCACTGCCGGTGACATTGATCTTCTGCCATGGCAGCTGTACCAGCGGGGGCAGGGGCTGGTGATTGGCTGCCAGCTCAAGGGCCTTGTTGACGTCGATCAGACCGAAACCGTAAGTCGGGCTGAACCACATGCCGGCGGCGTTGCGCTCCCACCCTTCAAGCCCTTTCACATCACGCACCTTGCCGGTGCTGCTGGTGTAGCTGACCATCACGGGCTGATGTTTGGCATCGACCCGGGTTGCGCTGCGCGCCAGCAGATCCCGCAGGTCACGTACCGACAGATCCGGGTAGGCGGACATCAGCAGTGCCATGGCGCCCGAGGTGCTGGGGGTGGCGGAGGAGGTGCCGTTCATGACGCCGTTGTAGTCGCAACTTGCATCCAGCTGCGGGTTGCCGTGTAGCCGGTTGGTGCTGGGATCGTCGGTGCGGTTGTAACCCATGTCGCAGCCGGGCAGATCCGTGGTCACCATCGCCGGAGAGTCGGTGCCGTATTCGCCGCCGGTCGCGCTCAGGAAGATGTTGCTGCCGACGCTGGAGTAGGAGGATCTGACGCCATCGGCGTTGAGCGCGCTCACCACCAGGTTCCAGAAGTTGCTGTTGGAGGGATCGAGGTTGCTGTTTTCAAACGGCAATTTGGGACCATTGCCGGTGCGGTTAAGCACATAGCCCCCCGCCGCTATCTTGTTGAAGCCGTTGCCGGCGGCCTTGATATAGGCCGCGCCCTGCGCCTTGAGGGTCTGCTGTTCAAACAGGCGATCAAGCTGGGATTGATCCAGAGAGTTGGCAGAGCGGGGATCCACCACACTCATGCCGTAGCTCTGGTTGAACACCCGGTTGTCGCGGCTGGCATCGCTGTCGCCAAGGGCGTAGAGCCAATCTTTCTGCAACTGCTGGCTGTTGTCATCCAGCAGGTTGAACCCCTGCAACTGGGCTCGCGGGGCAATCCCCTTGGTACCGATGGCGTTGTCTACCGCCGCAATGATGCCGGAGACCGAGGTGCCGTGGGCCGCATCCGCATCAGTCGGGGTCGGGTCATCGCTGCCGGTTACCACGTTTTTTGAGCCCGGACGCACGTTGTCCGCCAGATCCGGGTGGGCGATAGCCAAGCCATCATCCACCACGGCCACATTGACCCCCTGACCCAGCACGCCGGTGCGATGTGCCCACCAGAGGTTGAGGTCGTTGCCTGCTACGCCACCACGGGCGCTGAATCCATCCTGGCCGCTGTTGAGCAGATACCACTGCTGATCCTGCAGGGGATTGGCACCTGGCAGGCAGCGCTCGGTGCTGCTGCGTCCGATATCCATGCCGCTCTCCTTGCCGGTGAGCGGCGCACAACCTTCATTTGCCTGAACGAGCGCACTGGGCAGGGTCGACAGCAGTGCTGTGATCGCCAGTGCTAACGATGTTTGCTTCATTATTTTTTTAACTCCATCTTGGATCGCACTCATCCTGAGTGCGACGGAAATCTATACACAGGTGACAGGGGTTCAAAAAGAGCCATTTTCAAAAAACGTAATGAGGTTCAAAGAAATCCGATCCAGTTTGTGGTAGGTATTCCAATGACACTGGTTATGTGTTCTATTGAGAATGGTTCTCACAGCTCACTACTGATCTTTTTATCTGTAATTCACTCCTCTCGCGACTCTCCTTCGCCGCAGCCATCTCGATTCGGGGTAATCCCGAGGGGAGCTCGTGCGCTCTTGAACGTGAGCTGCATGGTTGTGTGTGCCAACGTGAGTGCAGCTATGCATTCGGGGGTGACAGCAAGGGGGATGAGGTGGGACCAGCGGTTTATTGCTTGGCGGCGGTGGATGGCTCTGTTATGGTAACGAAAATAGCCGTTTGGATGGCTAGATTGCCGCGGTGTGAGGGGTGTAATCTCTGAGAGCCACCCCGCCGCAGTCCCATAGTTTGATGCGTACCTGACAGGGAGTCCCTATGCTGTTTCGTTCCTTCTTATCTTCTCCTTTGACTGCTTCCTTGCGCGCCACTGCTGGTGCCAGCACCTTTATTGCCGCGATAGTGGTCGGGAGCCTCTCTTTTTCCGCGGTTGCCGCCGATGCGCCCTTGCCGACCAAACAGGAGATCGTGATTGGTACTACGGTGGGGGATTTTGCCGACATGGTGACCGACTCCATCAAGCCGCAGCTGGAGGCCAAGGGATACAAGGTCAAGCTGGTGGAGTTCACCGACTATGTGACCCCCAATATTGCTCTGGCTGACGGATCACTGGATGTGAACTGCTTCCAGCACAAACCCTATCTGGAGAGTTTTGCCAAAGATCGCGGCTTGTCGCTGGCGCCCATTACCCAGGTTCCAACCGGTCCGATGGGACTCTATTCCGGCAAGTTGGCAGCACTCGACAAGGTGAAAGAGGGAAGCACGGTGGCCATTCCCAACGATCCCACCAATCAGGCGCGGGCGTTGTTGATGCTGCAGGATCTTGGTTGGCTCACTCTCAAGGAGGGGATAAACCCGCTAAAAGCGAGCGAGTTTGATGTGGTGAACAATCCGCACAATCTCAAGCTGGTGTTGCTGGAGGCGGCGCAACTGCCCCGCTCGCGGGAGGATGTGGACTTCTCGGTGATCAACGGTAATTTTGCTGCCTCCAGCGGTATCCCGTTCAGTGAAGGACTGTTTCTGGAGCGCAGCTACGATTTTATCAACTGGGTGGTGGTGAAAAGCGCAGATGCGGAGCAGCCGTTTGCCAAAGATGTGGCGGCGGCCTACAACTCGGCGGCTTTCAAAGCCTATGCAGCCAAGCGTTTCGTTGGCTACAAGTACCCGCAAGGGTGGGGTGGCTGACAGTCGTGAACGTGGCCCGGCTATACAACGAAAAACGCCCCGAATTCGGGGCGTTTTTTATGGTATCAAGCCATCAAAGGGCGCTTCACTGGTTGCGATAGAAGCGGTTCAGCTCGTTCATCACCTGGATCATGGCGCCCATATCCGGGGTGCCGTGCTTGATCGGGCGATAGCTGTTGCGCTCCAGCAGTTCGAAGTCACCCTGCTTGTTGAAGTGGGTGATGGTGTCCCCTTCATAGATGGCGAAGTCGTTCTGATCCCCGGCCAGCAGCCAGTTGCGCGGGCTGGTATCAAACAGCGAGCGGCCAACGCTGTAATCACGCGCCGGATTGCGCACGCCCAGCATCCCCTGCATCAGGGTCGGCGCCAGATCGAAATGGCTGCTTGGTTGTTCCCGAACGTCACTGCCGCGCCCCGGCCAGGCCAGTACCAGCGGTACCTGCACCTGATAGGGTGAGTAGTTGCTGCCTGCGCCCCAGCTGTTGCTGCGGGTGTCGTTGAACTCCTGACCGTGGTTGGAGGTGATGACGACGATGGTGTTGCTGTCCATCCCCTGCGACTGCAATTTGGTCAGCATCTGCTCAAGCAACTGGTCGGTATAGAAGACCGAGTTCTTGTAGCGGTTTTCCAGTTTTTGCAGGTTCTCCGCCCGATAGGCGGTCGCCGGATTGAAGTTGGCAAGCTCCGGTTGGAACGGCCCCTTCATGGTGGCGGGCAACTGGTAGTCGCCGGGACTCGAGAGATAGACCAGCGAGAACCAGGGGCGCTCGGGAGAGCGCTTCTCCAGCCACTGTTGCCAGTCGGTCAGCAGCTTGCCATCGTCACTCTGTTCGGAGACAAACACCTGTTTGCGCAGACCGGCGAGGATGCTCTTGCGATACTTCTGGGCATCTTCCATCGCGCCGAACAGCCCGAACTGGTAATCCTGGCGCAGCATCTCGTCGAACAGCACCGGCGGACGCTTGTCGCTGCTGATGTCCTTGTAGTAGTGGCCGGGCAACCCGTAGAAGAGGCTGAACATGCCCATCAGGTCGTCGTTGCCGCCACTCAGGTGATTGCGGAACGTCAGATGCTGATCCGCATAGCGCTGCAGATTGGGCATGTTGATGTTGTTGAGCATGTCAAAGCGCAGCGAATCGACCACCACAATCAGCAGATTGTTGTGAGTCAGGGGGGCGTTGACGTTGAGCGGGCGCAGCGGATAGTGCATCCGGCTGTCGCTGTTATCCCCCTGGGAAGCAGCCTGCTTCTCGTACTGATCCAGATCCAGCCAGCCATGTTTGGCCAGGAAGGAGCGGGCCGTCATGGGGTAGGAGAGGGGGAAGTTGGCTCTCTGCATGGTGATGGGCTGATAGAGAGTCGCATCCGCCCAACTGTTGACCACGTGGGTCAGAATAAAGCAGATCAGCAGGGCTAGCCCCACCTGATTGCCGTACTGGCGGCGCTTGCGCTTGTTGATCTTGCGCCAGACATAGGCCGACAGCAGCAGTTGCAGCAGGAAGATGGTGGGCACGGCAACGAAGATGATGCTCCAGATTGAGCCCTCTTCGGTCTGCGCCTGATCCAGCAGCAACTGCCATACCTGACTGTTGAGGTGGAACTTGAACAGCCGGAATACCTGGGTGTCGATCAGCAGCAGCACCAGCGCCAGGGTAGCGATGATGGCCGAGATGAACCGCAACGACTTCTCCTTGGGCAGCACGAAGCTGAGCGGGAAGATCGTCAACAGGTAGGTGACAAAACTCAGAAACGAGAAGTGGCCAATCCAGCTTACAACGAGATAGATCACGCCAAGCGTGGTCGATGGCCAGCTGATGGCACCCAGATAACGGGTGGCGATGAGCATGGCCAGAATAATGTTGAAGAAGGAGAACCAATGCCCCCAGGTGATCAGGCGAGAGACATTATCACGATAGGGGTTACCGGTTTCGACCATAGTGATCCATCTGCGTTGAGAAACGTCAAATCAACAGAGTCGGGGACTCAGTGTGCGTCGTGGCGATTATCGACCGATGCGGTCAGGGCCTGGACAAACTTTTCAGTGATGGCCTGGCGCTGGGCCGGTGCCATACCGTTGATGATATTGGTGGTCAGATTGCCAAGCACCATAAGGCTGAGATCTACCGGCGCTTTATGCTTTTCCAGCGCGGTGATCAGGTCGTTCATCAGGGCGTCAAATTGCTCGTTATTGTACTTTGATACGATAGGCATAATCTTCAGTTCATCTCGGTTCAAAGCGCCTTATAATACTTCACCCTTTCGGCTAACACTATGGCTTTGTGACATGAGTCTCGATATCGACAAGATCATTCTTCACTCCTTGCGCCAGGGCGGCGATGGTCAACCCCACGCCGATACCCGCAGCCAGACCCTGCCCCCTGATGAGGCGGTACAGGGACTGATGGCGGAACTGCATCGGATCTACAACGGCAAGGGTGGCAAGGGCTTTGGCTTCTTTGCCGACCCCGAGGCCGCCGTCGCCGAGCTGGCCGACGGTGAAGAGGCTCCCAAGCAGCCTTCACCCGCGTTTCGTATCGCCCTCGAACAGCTGCTCGCCGAGCAGACCGAATTCGTTCCCTTCTCGGTCACTGTGACCCAGATGCTGGTCAAGCAGCTGGTGGAGCACGCCCTCGATGAGCAGGGGGTGCTGCTGTTTGCAAAATATAACTACGTCGGGGTCGATTATCTGCTGATTGCCCTGCTGGAGGGCAAGGAGAGCGTCACCGTCAGCGAAGCGCTGGAATTACGCCATATCCAGTATCTGGATATCGGCAAACTCAATCTGGTGGCCCGCATTGATTTGACCGAATGGAAAACCCAACCTGATTCGCGCCGCTATATCACCTTCAGCAAGGGGCGCATTGGTCGCAAACTGGGCGACTTCTTTATGGATCTGCTGGGTGCCCGCGAGGGCATGGATGCCAAGGTACAAAATAAAGGCTTGCTGCAGGCGGTCGAAGATTATTGCGACAGTCGTCAGCTCGAACCGACCGAGCGCAATGACTATAAAAAGCAGGTCTTCAAATATTGCACCGAACAGGCGAGCGCCGGTGAAGAGATCGAAATCAAGGAGCTGTCTGCAGAATTGCCCGGCGACGGTGACCTCGATTTTTACAGCTTTATCGGTCAGGAGTATGAGCTGGAAGAGCGCTTCCCGGCGGATCGCTCTACCCTGCGTGGTTTGACCAAGTTTGTCGGCTCCGGCGGCGGTCTGACTCTGAGCTTTGAGCAGAAGCTGTTGAACAGCCGGATCTTTTACGATCCCCAGACCGACACCCTGACCATCAAGGGTGTGCCGCCCAATCTCAAGGATCAGCTGCTGCGCCAGTCGTAGTCATGCTCCCGAGTGTGATCAACTCGTCATTTCTGGCAAAAAGAGACTCCGCCCCGGCGGGGTCTCTTTTTTTATTGCGCCCGGGCAGACCTCGAAACTGGCGCGGTACTTTGTTAACAAATCAAACAAAATAAACCATCTGAAAGGGTTTTCATTGAGGTGAAAACCCTTTCACTCATGAAATTTTATTTCATTTTGGTAATTATTATTCTGTGGTTGTCTGGAATTAAGCCGATAAATGGCCGTAATTCCCTGAAATAAGAAAATGTTTTCAAAACTTTCTGGAAGGAAATACGTAATTGCATTTCAAAAATGCGAGTTGCGTCATGTGAGCCGTTTGCCGCTTGGGATAATATTCATCTCGCACACAATGCTCTTACAGCGCGGAACTAATACAAGGAAAGGCTCATGAAAAAGAAATTGCTGTCATCCCTGATCGGTCTGGCCACTCTTGGCGTCGCTTGCTCTGCTACTGCTGCCATCGATGAAGGCCAGCTGACCATCTGGATCAACGGTGACAAGGGATACAACGGTCTGGCTGAAGTGGGTAAGAAGTTTGAAGCAGAAACCGGCATCAAGGTTACTGTGGCTCACCCGGATCAGGTTGAAGTGAAATTCCAGCAAGCCGCCGCCACTGGCAACGGCCCGGACATCTTCTTCTGGGCTCACGACCGTTACGGTGAGTGGGTCAAAGCCGGTTTGCTGGTTCCGGTAACGCCAAACGCTGCCACCAAAGGCAAATTTGAACAGCTGGCATGGGATGCCATGACTGTTGATGGCAAAACCTATGGCTACCCGGTTGCCATGGAAGCGGTCAGCCTGATCTATAACAAAGACCTGCTGCCCGAGCCGCCGAAAACCTTCGAAGAGATCGCCAAGATTGACGAGACTCTGAAGAAAAACGGCAAGCGCGCCATCATGTGGGCTTATGACACCCCGTACTTCAGCTATCCGCTGGTGGCTGCCAACGGTGGTTACGCCTTCAAGAAAACCGCTACCGGTTATGACGTGAAAGATACCGGCGTGAACAACGCAGGTGCCAAGATGGGCGTGGGCTACATCTCCGAGATGATCAAGTCCGGTCACCTTGAAAAAGGCATCGACTACGGTGTGATGGACGCCAAGTTCAACAAGGGCGAAGTGGCCATGATGATCAATGGTCCCTGGGCCTGGAGCAACCTGGACAAGAGCGGCATCAAGTACGGCGTAGCGCCGCTGCCGACCCTGAACGGCAAGCCGGCCAAAGCCTTCGTTGGCGTACTGGGTGCCACCATCAACGCCGCCAGCCCGAACAAGGATCTGGCTATCGAGTTCCTGGAAAACTACCTGCTGACCGATGCCGGTCTGGCGCCGGTTAACGCCGACAAGCCGCTGGGTGCCGTTGCGCTGAAATCCTTCCAGAAGACCCTGGAATCCGATCCGCACATCAAGGCCACCATGCTGAACGCCCAGGCTGGCGAGCCGATGCCATCCGTTCCCGAGATGAGCCGTTTCTGGTCTTCCTTCGAAACTGCCCTCAAGAACGTGACCTCCGGTCGTCAGGGTGTTGACGAAGCTCTGGATACCGCTGCCAAGCGTATCGTTCAGTAAGCACGCACTACCCGGGAGGCCGTCATGGCCTCCCACTCTCTCAAATCTCTCTTGGCGTTATAAAGGTTAATTGGCATGGAAGTAGTACCTTCTGTTGAGTCCTATGCCGGTCCGAAGGATAAGCACACCTGGCTTAAGTGGACCATAGCGGCCCTGGTTGCCATCCTCAACGGCTACGCAGCCGTGATGATGTACGCCAGTGGCGAGTGGGTATTCGCGCTGCTGGATCTGGTGGTGGTTTCCGTCGGTCTGTATGTCTTCATGAACAAGAAGACCTATGCCCATCGCTACATCTTTCCGGGTGTTGCGGGCATGGTTGTGTTTATCATCTTCCCTCTTGCCTACACCATTGGCATTGCCTTCACCAACTATTCGGGGTCCAACTTGCTCTCCGTGGAGCAGGCGCGGGACTACCACTTGAAGAAAACCTACAAGGTGGCGGGCGGTGAATTCGATTTTACCCTGCTGGGTGGCGACAACGGCCAGTTCCAGCTGCTGCTGACACAGGATGATCAATCCTTTATCAGCCAACCTGTTTCCCTGATGACCAACAAGGCCCGTGAGCTGGCGTCCCGCGAGGGCCGTGTGCAGAACACCCAGCAAGTGGTCGAGCTGCAGCCCTTCACCGGCGAAGCGGCCAGCAAGGCCGCACCGATCCGCGCCATTGTTGAGCATCGTACTCACCTGAGTGACCTTGATCTGGTGCTGCCGGATGGCGGTACCCACCTGACCCTGAGTAGTCTGCGCAAGTTTGCCGCCCAGAAGCAGCACTACACCCGTCTGATGGATGGTGCCGTGCTCAAGTCCGGCGTGGTGATCAAAGACAGCAACCTGCTGCGTGATACCCAGAATGGCGAGCTGATGCTGCCCAATGGCGAGACCGGCTTCTATCAGTACATCGACGAACAGGGTCAGTTTGTCGGCAAGGGTATTGCTCCGGGCTTTGTGGTGAGCGTTGGTTGGAAGAACTTCGCGCGCATCGTCACCGATCCGGGCATCCAGTCACCCTTCCTGCAGATCTTCATCTGGACCGTGATCTTCTCAACCTGCTCCGTCGCTTTCACCTTGGCTATCGGCATGGTGCTGGCCTGTCTGGTGCAGTGGGAAGAGCTCAAGGGGCGCGGTTTCTATCGGGTCATGCTGATCCTGCCCTATGCGATCCCGGCGTTTATCTCCATCCTGGTGTTCAAGGGGTTGTTCAACCAGAACTTCGGTGAGATCAACATGTTCCTGGAAGCGGCGTTTGGCATCAAGCCGGACTGGTATACCAACCCCTTCCTGGCCAAGGTGATGATCCTGATTGTCAACACCTGGCTCGGCTACCCCTACATGATGATCCTCTGCATGGGCCTGCTCAAAGCCATTCCGGAAGATCTCTATGAAGCGTCCGCCATGGACGGTGCTGGCCCGGTACAGAACTTCTTCAAGATCACCGTGCCGCTGCTGATGAAGCCGCTGACACCGCTGTTGATTGCCTCGTTCGCTTTCAACTTCAACAACTTCGTGCTTATCCAGTTGTTGACCAACGGTGCGCCCGACATCATCGGCGCCAGCACCCCGGCCGGTACCACCGACTTGCTGGTGAGTTATACCTACCGGATTGCGTTCCAGGGATCGGGTGGTCAGGACTACGGTCTGGCCAGTGCCATCGCCACAGCTATCTTCCTCATCGTAGGTGCGCTGGCGCTGCTCAACCTGAAATTGTCCAAAGCCGACAAGCAGCTGTAAGGAGGCTTCAACATGGCAATCGTACAACCCAAATCAGTCAAATACCGGGTGTGGGCAACCCACCTGGTCATGTGGGGCTTCCTGGCGTTGATCATCTTCCCGTTGATCATGGTTATCGCCATCTCGTTCCGTAACGGTAACTTCGCGGTAGGGGAGATCATCCCCTCCAATCCGACGCTGGATCACTGGAAGCTGGCGCTGGGCATGTCCATCACCAACGCCGACGGCAGCATCACGCCGCCGCCGTTCCCGGTGCTGACCTGGTTGTGGAACTCCATCAAGATCGCCGGCATCACTGCCCTGATGATCGTGACGCTCTCCACCACCTGTGCTTACGCCTTTGCCCGCCTGCGTTTTCGTGGCAAGTCCACCATCCTGCAGGGCATGCTGATTTTCCAGATGTTCCCGGCTGTGCTGGCACTGGTAGCCATCTACGCGCTCTTTAACAAGATTGGTGACTACATCCCCTGGCTCGGTCTCAACACCCACGGTGGCCTGATCCTGGCGTACATGGGGGGGATTGCCCTGCACGTCTGGACCATCAAGGGCTACTTCGAGACCATCGACTCCTCCCTGGAGGAGGCTGCGGCCATCGACGGTGCGACCCCGTGGCAGGCATTCCGTCTGATCCTGTTGCCCCTGTCGGTGCCCATCCTGGCGGTAGTGTTTATTCTGGCCTTTATCGGTTCCATTACCGAGGTGCCCATGGCCTCCATCCTGCTGCAGGATGTGAACAATCTGACCCTGGCGGTCGGGGCCCAGCAGTACCTCTATCCGCAGAACTATCTGTGGGGTGATTTCGCGGCGGCCGCAGTGCTCTCCGGTTTCCCCATCACAGTGGTCTTCCTGCTGGCACAGCGCTGGTTGGTTGGCGGTCTGACTGCCGGCGGTGTGAAAGGTTAAGTTTATGGCCGGGGGAGCTGACTCCCCCCGCTATCACGATTTGCAAAGATTCAAGAGCGGAGCTCGTCATGGCTGAAGTAGTACTCAACAACGTTCGCAAAAATTACGATCCGGCTGTTCACAAGGACACCCTGCGCAATATCAATCTCTCCATCAAGGAGGGCGAGTTCATCGTCTTCGTCGGCCCGTCCGGCTGTGGTAAATCCACCCTGCTGCGGATGATCGCGGGTCTGGAAGACATCACCAGCGGTGAGCTGACCATCGGTGGTCGCTACATGAACGACGTGCCGCCGGTAGAGCGCAACGTCGGCATGGTGTTCCAGTCCTACGCCCTTTATCCGCACATGAACATCTACGAGAACATGGCCTTTGGTCTGAAGCTCAAGAAAATGGACAAGGAGAACATCCACAAGCGGGTGATGCGCGCCGCCGAGATCCTGGGTCTTGAGCCGCTGCTGGACAGAAAGCCCAAGGCGCTCTCCGGTGGTCAGCGTCAGCGTGTCGCCATCGGTCGCTCCATCGTGCAGCAGCCGCAGGTGTTCCTGTTTGACGAGCCGCTCTCCAACCTGGATGCCGCGCTGCGGGTCAAGATGCGGATCGAGATCGCCAAGCTGCACAAAGAGCTTAACTCCACCATCATCTACGTGACCCACGATCAGGTGGAAGCGATGACCCTGGCCGACAAGATTGTGGTACTGAGCCCGCTCAAGGCCGAAGCTGCCACCAACCTGGAGCAGTTCGGTTCACCGCTGGATCTCTACCACAACCCGGACAACAAGTTCGTGGCGGGCTTTATCGGCTCTCCCAAGATGAACTTCCTGGCGGGCGAGTTGCTGGAGATTGGCGAGCAGGAGTGCCTGGTCAAGTTGACCTCTGGCGATACCGTGCGTGCCCGGGTCGATGCCCGCAGTGGCGCTGTGGGTGACAAGGTGGAGCTGGGTATTCGCCCCGAGCACCTGATGCCGCTGGATCACCCCCATGCGCACAGCAAGGTGAGTGGGATCGTGCAGGTGGCCGAGCACCTGGGTGCCGAGTCCTTCGTTTATATGGATGTGGATGGTCACGACTTTACCGTCAAGGCTACCTCGGATGTGGATGTGGCGACCGGTCAGACCTACAGCGTGGGTATCCCGGCCGAAGCCTGCTACCTGTTCGATGCCAAGGAGCAGGCGTTCCCCCGTACCGCCAAATATATCCGTACCTGATTTTTTGTTGTGCTGGTTTTCCTTTCTTAATAATCAATGCCTTTTTGCCGGTCGTCAGACCGGCTTTTTATTGCCTGCGATTTGAACATGCAGGTAGGCAAGGTAACCCGGTTCAAGCCTCGAGTTCGGCGGTAATATCGGGCACAAAGGTCTGGCTGGCCAGCGGCGGGCGCTCATACCCTTCGGTCTTGATGGGGGGGAGCTTGATAGGCTCGTAGTGGATCGCCTCGTAGGGTACCTTGCTCAGCAGATGTGCAATGCAGTTGAGGCGGGCACGGCGTTTGTCATCTGCCTCCACCACGAACCAGGGACAATCCTCGGTGTCGGTGTAGGTGAACATGTCATCCTTGGCGCGGGAGTATTCCACCCAGCGTGACCGGGATTGCAAATCCATCGGGCTGAACTTCCAGCGCTTGATGGGGGTGTTGATCCGCTCCTTGAAGCGCTTCTCCTGCTCCTCATCGCTGACCGAGAACCAGTATTTGATCAAGGTGATGCCGGAGCGGATCAGCATCCGCTCAAACTCGGGGCAGGCGCGCAGAAACTCGCGATACTCGGCATCGCTGCAAAATCCCATCACCCGCTCGACTCCGGCTCGGTTGTACCATGAACGGTCAAACAGCACCATTTCGCCAGCGGCGGGCAGGTGGGCCACATAACGCTGAAAGTACCACTGGGAGCGCTCCCGATCGGAGGGGGCGGGCAGCGCCGTGACCCGGCAGACCCTGGGGTTTAGCGGCTCGGTGATCGCCTTGATGACGCCCCCTTTACCGGCGGCGTCCCGTCCCTCGAACAGCACCACCACCTTCAGTCCCTCCTGCTTGACCCACTCCTGCAGCTTGACCAGCTCCTCCTGCAGATGGGCAAGGTGGTGCTCGTAGCACTTCTTGTCCAGACGCGGCCGCTTCTTGCTCTTCTCCTTCGCCATGGGCTTCTCCTTTTGGCATCCTTTCATAGGTGACTTCTTTGAGTCACTGTCAGCTTGCACCAGGGAGGCGTCACCTGCCAAGGGGGACGTGATACACTGCCCGCCCATCGCTGGCAACAGGAGATAACATGAAGCATTTTATGGAGATAGCGGGCCGCCGGATGGCCTATCTGGATGAAGGACAAGGGCCGGTACTGCTGTTTGGTCACAGCTATCTGTGGGACAGCGCCATGTGGGCGCCGCAAATTGAGGCGCTCAAGGGCAGCTATCGCTGCATCGTTCCCGAGCTGTGGGGCCACGGCGATTCCGACCTGCTCCCCGAAGGTGGCTGCACCCTGGCGACGCTGGCGCGGGATCACCTGGCGCTGCTCGATGCCCTCGGGGTTGACGAGTTCGTGTTGGTGGGCCTCTCCATCGGCGGCATGTGGGGTGTTGAGCTGGCGCGCATGGTGCCAAACCGCCTTAAGGGTCTGGTGCTGATGGACAGTTTTGTCGGCCTCGAGCCGCAGATCACCTGCGAGCGCTACCTCGGCATGCTGGCGATGATCGAACAGCTCGGCACCATTCCGGCGCCCATCGTTGAACAGGTGGCGCCGATCTTCTTTGCCAGCCAGCCTGATGAGGCGCTGATGAGTGGTTTCAAGGCGCGTCTGGCCGCTTGGCCAAACGAGAAGATCGCCGCCATGGTGGCGGTGGGCCGCAGCTTTGTGACCCGCGAAGATCGTATCGAGTGGCTGGAGGAGATCACCACTCCCGCGCTGGTGATGACAGGCTGTGAGGACAAGGCCCGTCCGGTGCTGGAGGGCTATCTGATGGCCGAGGTGCTGGGTTGCCCGTTCAGGGAGATCCCGGCAGCTGGCCACATCTCGTCGCTGGAAAATCCGGCCTTCGTCAATCAGCAGCTGGCCGAGTTTCTGGCGGCGCTGTAAGCCTGAATTGGACGCCTGAGCAGGCTGTACTACCAGCCTGATGATGGCCGTGAAAAAGGGAGCCAAGGGCTCCCTTTTGTTTGGTCGTGTCTCACGGTTCAAGACTCATAACCGTTACCAGATATAGCCCAGCGCAAAACCCGCATAGAGCTCGCCATCGTGCTGGACGATGGGGCTGTTTTTGATGTCCCGATCATACCATTCGTAGTTCATGGCAAACATGCCAATCCAGTTGGGGCTGAAGCGGTAGCTGGTGATGAGGGCCGCCATCGGGGAGAGGGTGGTGCCGGTATCCCAGGCGGGCCGCTGGGCAGTCGCCTCGCTCTCGGAGATGCCGCCGAAGTAGTAGTTGGCCATCTTGTTGCTGCGCAGCATCAGTCCCATGCCGGGCATGATCAGCAGGTTGTCGCGCAGGATGGGGAAGTCGGCCCACAGCAGCAGCTCCTGCCCCTTGCTGCGGCCGGTGACATCGCTGTTGGCCCGCACGGTCAGCAGGGCGTAGGGGGTGATGATGTTGCCACCGATCCCGCCTTCCAGCTGCCATTTGCGCTGTTCCATGCCGCTGAAGGCGGGCGAATCCTCGGGATCCAGATTGCCAAAACGCACCCGGCCATAGCCGTAGAGGGCCACGTTCTCATCCTTGTGGAAGTAGTAGCGGGCCCGATCTCCCAGAAACATAAAGTCGTCGCCGAAGTAGATAAAGCCGGGGATGGCGTAGAGGGCGTTGTCCTGCGCTTCATAGCGGGCTTGTCCCCCGATGAGCGCCGCTCCGGCGACAAAGCCCTGTGGCACCGGGCTGGTAGGGCTGTCGCTGGTGAGCAGATCCATGGCGCCAAGATCGATATCGGCACGCGCTGGGAGGGCGGCAGCGAGGAGCAGGGCCGTCAGCCCTGCCGCTCTGATTGGACGAAAAAAGGTCATGGACACTCCGTTGTCACGATTGCAGGGGAAGCAGGTTATTTTGCGGCACCGGGCATCTCTTCGCGTTTTGGCCAGGCATTGATCACCGCCTTGACCAGGGTGGCGAGGGGAATGGCGAAGAAGACTCCCCAGAATCCCCACAAGCCGCCGAAGACCAGCACGGCGATGATGATGGCCACCGGATGGAGGTTGACCGCTTCCGAGAAGAGCACCGGTACCAGCAGGTTGCCATCGAGGGCCTGAATGACCAGATAAGCTACCATCAGCCAGGCGAACTCGGGGGTGAGCCCCCACTGGAACAGGGCGACCATGGCTACCGGTACGGTCACCACGGCAGCGCCGATATAGGGGATCAGCACCGAGAAGCCGACCGCGACAGCCAGCAGCACCGAGTAGCGCAGTCCCATCAGGGCGAAGGGAACATAGGTGGCGATGCCGACGATGAGGATCTCGATCACCTTGCCGCGGATGTAGTTGATGATCTGGTTGTTCATCTCGACCCACACCCGGTTGACCAGGGTGCGGTTGCGCGGCAGGAAGCGGCGCAGGCTGCCCATCAGTACCCGCTTGTCTTTGAGCATAAAGAAGACCATCAGCGGCACCAGAATGAGGTAGATCATGATGGCGACCACGTTGACCAGCGAACTGAGGGAGGCGCTCACCAGATGCTCGCCGCCACTGAGGATGCGCTGGCGAATATTGTCGATGACGGTCTCCACCAGACTGACGTCGATGAGCTCGGGGTATTTGTCCGGCAGGGTGCGCACATAATCCTGAGCGTGGGTCAGCATGGCCGGCGCCTCTTTGGCCAGATTGATCCCCTGACTGACCAGCGTCGGGATAAGACCCAGCAAGGAGGCGACTGCTACCGCAATAAAGAGGATCAGAATGACGCTGGTGGCCAGGGTGCGCGACAGCCCCGCTTTTTGCAGCCGGGCGACCGGCCACTCCAGCAGATAGGCCATTACCAGCGCCACCAGCAGGGGGGCCAGCAGATCGCCAAACAGCCAGATGATGGTGAAGCAGAACACCAGCAACAGGAACAGGGTAACGGCATCGGGATCGGAAAAACGGGTCTGATACCAGCGCTTCAATACTTCTAACATGACTGCATCCTTACATCACTGGGGCTCAAGATGGTTGCTTCGCCCCGACAACCAACTGCAAAGAGAGGGTATTGTCCGGTTGTTGCTGCATCTCGACATGGTGGCCCTGACGCTGCAGATAGGCCGGAATATCCTGCCGGGAGCCCGCATCGGTCAGCCGGATGGTGACGGTTTGACCGCTTTTGGCCTCTCTTAACCAGAGCTTGAGCCGGATCAGCGGCTCGGGGCAACGCCAGGGGGTCAGGTCGAGAATTTCCATGGGGGCTCCATCAGGCAGGTGGCCGCTATTATGGCCGTGATAAGAGCGTGAAACAACGCTTGTAGCCCTTGATGGGCAAGGGTATTCTGCCGAGGCCCTTTCTGATGGAGATAGAGATAACGTGGCACGTTTTTCCCCCCTGATGGCATCGCTTCCCCTGCTGGCTTCCCTGATGGGCGCCACGTTTCATGCCGAGGCCAACAACCAGCTTCCCGACATCGGCACGGCCGGGGTTGCTGCCCTGCCCATCGAGCAGGAAGTGCGCTACGGTAACGCCTTTATGCGCTTTGCCCGCGCGGGCCTGCCGATCATCGATGATCCGGTGCTGAGCCAGTACATTGACGATCTGGGTCAGCGACTGCTGACCAACGCCGATGGGGTGCGTTTCCCGTTTACCTTCTTCCTCATCAATGATCCCAGCATCAACGCGGCCGCCTTCCTCGGCGGGCGAGTCAAGGTGCACACTGGCCTCTTCCTCTACGCCGACAGCGAGAGCGAGCTGGCCTCGGTACTGGCCCACGAAATCACCCACGTGACCCAGCGCCATATCGCCCGTTATATGGAAGCGCAGGCGAGCAGCTCGGCGGTGACCCTGGCCGGTCTGGTGGGCTCCATCGCGCTGGCGGTGATCAACCCGACTGCCGGTATCGCTGCGTTGCAGACTACGCTGGGCCTCTCCATGCAGTCGGCCATCAACTACACCCGCGACAACGAATATGAAGCGGATCGCATCGGCATGAAGACGCTTTATGATGCCGGTTTCGATCCCATGGGGATGGCCAACTTCTTCCAGAAACTGGCTGCCGAATACCGTTACGCCAGCAAGCCGCCGGAGATGCTGCTCACTCACCCGCTGCCGGAGACCCGGATCAGCGAGGCCCGCGCTCGGGCGGGCAGCTATGGTCGCCGCGACTTGCCGCCCAGCCTCGACTTCTGGCTGGCCAAGGTGCGGATTCAGGTGCGTTTTGGTACCGATACCCCTCAGGGACTGCTGAGCTACTTCGATAGCCGGATCCAGAAGGGGGATTACCCGCTCAAGGATGCCGCAATCTATGGCAAGGCGCTGGCGCTGATCCAGCTCAAGCGCACCGACGAGGCTGATACCCTGATGCAGGAGCTGGCGGCCCGTCATCCGGAAGATCTCTTTATCGTCGATGCCCAGACCGACATCGATCTGGCCAAGGGGCGCAGTGCTCAGGCCATCGCGCGCCTCGAGAAGTTCCGCAGCCGGATGCCGGATAACGAAGTGGTGGTGGTCAACCTCGGCAATGCCTACCTCGAGAGCGGCAACTACAAGAAGTCCATCGCCATCCTCGACCCCTATGCCCGTGCCCATGAGGAGAACAATCTGGCCTGGAACCTGCTGGCCGATGCCTATCGCAAGGCGGGCAGAATGACCGAGCTGCATATGGCGCGGGCCGAGATGCTCGCACTGCGCGGGGATTATCAGGCGGCCATCGATGAGCTGATCGTGGCACGCGGTACCACCAGCGATCGGATGACCCTGGCTCGTCTGGAGGCGCGCATCACCGAGCTGGAGCGGGCCAAGAAGGATCTCGACAGCCTCAAGGGCTAACGAAACCTATCAAACAAGGGCGCACGATGGTGCGCCCTTGTTGTTTATGGCGGTGGCGTTGATGTGGGGGACGGTGATAGCAGCGATGGGCTAGTGACTCATGCCGCTGGCGGTCGCCTTGAGCATCTCGATCTGCTGCTGGTCGAGCTCGCCGACCAGCGTCTGCTTGAGCTTGCCCTCGCTATCGAGCAGATAGCTGGTGGGCAGGCCGCTTGGACGAGGGAAGGGGAGCCTGGCATCTTCATTGGCAATAAGGAGCGGCACCTTGATGTGATACTGCGCAGCCAGCTTGTCCAGCTCTGCTGGCGTGGTCGGGTCGTAGTTGATGGCCACCACTGTGATCTGGCCTTCTGCCGCCAGCCCGTTGAGGCGCGGCATCTCCCGCAGGCAGGGGGCGCACCAGAGGGCGAAGTAGTTGATCAGCATCGGCTTGCCGGCAAAGTGGCGCAGGCTGACCGACTGCCCTGTTGCATCGGTAAATTCGGGGGCAGGCGTGCAGGCGCCCAGCAGGCCAGCCACAATCAGCCAACAAATTCGTTTCAATTCCTTTCCACTGCCGCTTACCCTGACCATCACTTTCCCCTACAATAGCGCCGTTTCTTGTCCCATCTTGCGATTAATCAGGGAGTCACCATGAGCGAGACCCAAATCTACCACAATCCGCGCTGCTCGAAGAGCCGTGAAACCTTGGCGCTGCTGGAACAGCACGGGATCGCCCCTGATGTGGTGCTCTATCTGGAGCAGGCCCCGAGTGAAGAGGAGATCCGCAAGTTGCTGACCCTGCTTGGCTTTAGCGACCCGCGCCAGCTGATGCGCACCAAGGAAGAGCTCTACAAGGAGCTGGGATTGGCCGATGTCAGCGGTGATGCCCTTATTCGCGCCATGCACCAGCATCCCAAGCTGATCGAGCGCCCAATTGTCATCAAGAATGGTCAGGCCCGCATTGGTCGCCCGCCGGAGCAGGTGCTGGAGATCCTCAAGTGAGCACCCGCTTTGCCCGTCTGCTGACTCTGGTCGGCTTCTTTGGTCTGCTGGGCTGGGTCATCCTCTGGCATCTGTGGCTGTCGCCCCATCCGGACCTCAACCCCTGGCTGCTGCCGGTGATCTGGACGGTACCGCTGCTCTTCCCCCTCAAGGGGATAGTGCAGGGCAACCCCTATACCCACGCCTGGGGCAACTTCGTGCTGATGCCCTACTTCCTCCACGCCCTCACCCTGATCACCACGGATGAGGGGGAGCGGTGGTTGGCGGTGGTGGAGCTGGTCTTCACCACCCTCGCGTTTGTCGGCACCATCTACTACGCCCGTCTGCGTGGCCGCGAACTGGGCTTAAGCATTCGCAAAAAGAAAGACGAAGCCAGCTGATGACAAACGCCCCGCAAGGGGCGTTTTTTATGGGGAAGCAGCTCTATCCAGAGGGATCACTGTGCCCCTTGGGCTGCCCGATATTGGGCCAGCTGCTGCTGGCTAAAGTCCATCAGCGCGGGATAGAAGCGCAGAAATCCCGCCTCGCATGTTTGCCACTGCGATTCATCGAGGAGTTGCAGCGCCTCTCCCAGTGGTACCGGGCGGCGCAGTCGGCGACCGATGCCATTCAGCGCTTGCCCCAGCCCCTCCCTGTGGCGGTAGGAGGCGAGCCAGTTCTGCTCGGCCATCCGTTTGAGGGGGAGTGGCAGTCCGTCCGGCAGGCGTGGGTGATCGGCCAATAGCTGGTCATAACTGCGTTGCAGGAAGCGGGGCAGGGGTTCGGTACTGACCAGCTCCCAGTGCTGGCTCAGCCAGTGGTCGTAGATCATATCCACCACTATGCCGCCAAAGCGGCGCCAGGGGGCCTCGAAACAGGCGACGGCCGCCTTGTGCTCGGGGTGGCTGTCGGTGAAGGCATCAATTTTGCGGTGCAGCCAGATCCCCTCATCGAAGTGGGCGGCAAGCCCCGTGGGCAGCGTGCCTTTGACGAAATCGCCGAGCAGATTGCCGGTGAGGGAGCTTCGGGTGTGGGCAGCCAGATGGAGATGGGCCAGAAAATTCATCGGTCGCTGTGGGTCTGTTATGGGATGGCAAGGTGCTTCGAGCCTAACGGATCCCGCCCGCCTTGACCATGTCGGGATTTTGCTACTGCCTGGCGGCTGCCTCTTGCCGGGCAAAATTCGGGCGTGCTAAGGTGATTCCATCTTTGTCACAGGACGCGACAAACCACCATGATGCGCAAAGCCAGAGGCTTTTTTCTGGCCTTCTACTTCAAGCCTTTCTATCTCTCCGAGTGGTTCGACGAATAGATCGAACCTCTGGAGCAGTTCACTGACGCCCGCTCGGGCGTGATCTCGCTCATCCAGATTTTGCCGCTTTTGGTCATCGCATGCATTCGCCTGCGGTGCCTTGTCCGCGCCTGTGCGCTTTTTATGTAATGGAGTACTCATGATGAAGATCAGACTGACCCTCTCAGCCCTGTTTGTTGCCAGCCTGCTGGCCACCCCCGCCATGGCCAAGGAGTGGAAAACCGTTCGCTTCGGGGTGGAGGGGGCCTACCCGCCCTTCTCCTGGACCGATGCGTCGGGCGAGATCAAGGGGTTTGATATTGATCTCGCCAACGCCCTTTGTAAGCAGATGGCGGTCAAGTGCGAGTTGGTGGCGCAGGATTGGGACGGCATGATCCCGGCCCTGCTGTCGCGCAAATACGATGCCATCATCGCCGCCATGTCGATCACCGACGAGCGGCGCCAGAAGGTCGATTTCACCGAGAAATATGCCCATATTCCCAATCGCTTTGTGGCGGCCAAGGGGACCGAGCTGACATTGACCCCGGAAGGCATGGCGGGCAAGCGCATCGGGGTGCAGCGGGCCACCACCCACGACAAGTACCTGACCGACAATTTTGGCTCGAATGTCACCATAGTCCGCTACGGCAATGCCGATGAGGCCTATCTCGATCTGAAAGCGGGTCGGGTGCTGGCCCTGCTGGCCGATGCCTCTGCCATTGAGCAGGGGCTGCTTGGCAAAGAGGGGGGCGACAAGTTCGACTATGTGGGGCCTGCCCTGACCGATCGCCAGTGGTTTGGTGATGGTATGGGGATCGCCGTGCGCAAGAGCGATAAGGAGCTCAAGGGCAAGCTGGACGAGGCGATCAAGGCACTGCGTGCCAACGGCACCTATCAGCAGATCAACCAGAAGTACTTTAAGTACGATATATATGGTGGTTGACGGGGGGAGGGAGCTTGCTCCCTCTCTTTTCATTGGGCAAGCGACAATCGTGCAAGGAGGATCGCCATGTTGACCCTGATCGAGGGGGCCGAGATCTTCAGCCCCACCCACCTTGGCCAGCAGGATCTGCTGGTGGCTGATGGCCGCATTGCCTGGATGGGCAAGGGGTTGACGGTGCCCACAAACTGGCCGCTGCACAGGGTCGATGGTCGAGGCCGCTATCTGGTACCCGGGTTGGTGGATCCGCTGGCCCATATCACCGGCGGTGGCGGTGAGGGGGGCTTTGCTTTTCGCACCCCGGAACTGGCGGCGAGCGAGGCGCTCAAGGCCGGCGTCACCACCCTGGTGGCGGCGCTTGGCACCGACAGCCTGACCCGCACTCCCGCGCAGGTGCTCGGCAAGGTGCGCGAGTTTCGCGCCGCCGGGGTGAGCGCTTTTATGTATACCGGCTCCTACCATCTGCCGGTCAAGACCCTGACCGGCACGGTGGAGTCGGACATCATCCTGATCCCCGAGGTATTGGGGGTGGGGGAGGTGGCCATCAGTGACCACAGATCCAGCGCGCCGACCCACGATGAGCTGGCCAGGCTTGCCAGCGAGGCGCGAGTAGCCGGGCTGCTTGCGGGCAAGAGCGGGATCAGCTTCTTCCATGTCGGGGATGGCAAGGGGGCATTGGCCCCCCTGCGGGCTCTTCGCGATGAGACCGATATTCCGCTGCGCCAGCTCTATCCCACTCACTGCAACCGCAACCCCTGGCTCTTTGCCGAGGCCATCGAGTGGGGCAAGGCGGGAGGTTGGGTCGACCTCACCACCTCGAGCTTTCCCGATCTGCTGGAGGATGGCGAGCGGCTTGCCGCCGATGCGTTTCTCGAGCTGCTGGCCGCCAATGTGCCTGCCGATCGCATCACCTTCAGCTCAGATGCCAACGCCAGCCTGCCGCGCTTTGATGGCGAAGGGCGGCTAATCGAGATGCGCTGCGGTCAGATTGCCAGCCTGTGGCAGCTGTGCGTGCGCGCGACCCGGCTCGGTGTCTCGATGGAGAGGGCGTTGGCCGTGGTGACAAGCAATCCGGCGCAGGCGCTGGGGCTTGGCAGCAAGGGGCGTATCGGGGTCGGGCAGGATGCGGATCTGCTGCTGGTGCACGACCGGACGTTTGCTATCGAACGGGTTATGAGCGGCGGCCAGTGGCGCGAATAAGGCTGCGGGCAATATCGCAGCCAGTGCGAGTGCGTGGTTGCTCCAAACAGCAAAAGCCCGACAACAAGGTCGGGCTTTTTTATCTGCAATTTGGGAATCAGGCTTAGATCGCCAGAAACCCGAGGATCAGGATGGGGCCGAGCAGGCTCAGGATAAAGCCGGAGACAATGGCCACCGGCACCACCTGAATGCCCCCTGATTTCTGGATAACCGGCAGGGTGAAGTCCAGCGCCGTGGCTCCGCCGTAACCGATGGCCGCCGAGGGGTGGCGTCGCATCAGGACCGGGATGATCAGGATGGCGATAAGCTCGCGGCCAAGATCGTTGATAAAGGCAGCAGAACCGAGCACCGGTCCCAGTTTGTCGGCCACCAGGATGCCGGAGAGCGAATACCAGCCGAAGCTCGAGCTCATCGCCAGACCATGGGCAAAGGGCATGCCCAGCAACTGGGCCGCCAGAAGGCTGCCCAGCCAGCTGCTGAGGATGACGGTGGCTGCGATTTTCATCCCCCAGGGGTTGAGCAGGATCTGGCGCAGCCGCATGCCGGAGTTGCGCATCTGCACCCCGATGAGAAACAGCAGCAGCATCAGGGCCCACTCGCTCCACTTGTCGATGGGCAGTGCGCGCAGATCCACCAGCAACCCGAGCAGCACACCGCCGAGCACCACAAAGCAGAGCTGCAGGGATTCCCACAACAGGTGCAGCTTGCTCGGCATTTTGCTATCGCTCGCCTCGTGGGTCGGCGGCGTGCGCTTGTCGAGCCACCAGAGGGCCAGCAGGTTGCAGATCGTGATCGCGGTCAGCATCACCCCGGCGACTTTGAAGATCACCGCCAGATTGCTGCCCAAGTTTTCCACATAGGCAAGCCCGAGCCCCATCAGAAACAGAATGAGGTAGACCATCTTGCCCAGACTCTGGTTGACCAGCTTGATCAGCCGGGCAGAGGAGAGGGGAACCAGATAGCCGATTGCCAGTGGCAACAGGATCAGCAACACATTGAGCAGCATCGAGGCCTCGATCACAAAAACTGATAAAAACACCACCTTATCATTACTTATTGGCTCTGTGTCACATATCTATCGCTTTCATGGCCGAAAACAGCCCTTTTGGGGCAGATTGTTACTTTTTTGCCACAACCTCTCTGTCCAATAAGGTTCTGTGCGAGCCCGAGTGCACCAATAAAATCAAGTTGATCCGATCGGGTGGCCGATATTTCGCTCGGCAAGGGTGTGCATAAAGCCATTTTGGTGCCGGTTTGGCACATATCACGCTTTTCTCTTGCCACTGATATGATTGGGGTATAAAAAGGCGTTATCGGAATAGCCATTGAAACGGCTGTTTATGCAAACAAAGTGCTGAAAAATACGCAAAGAGCGAATAAAAATAGAGCGAATCCCCTGAAGACCCTCGTTCTGTATTGTTTTTTCACTATCCGGGTGATATTTTCGCTGAAGGTTGCCATCGGTTAACTTTTTGTTAAATGGACGATGGTTGAGTCACGCCCCCTGCGGCGTCTAGGGACAGACAAGGTTGTAATGGATGAGCGACGTTGCCGCACTGGAAGTACGTGATCTGCACAAATATTTTGGCACCCACGAAGTGCTTAAGGGCATCGACATGACCGCCCACAAGGGGGATGTGATCTCCCTTATCGGCTCCTCCGGCTCGGGGAAGTCGACCTTTCTTCGCTGTATCAATCTGCTCGAAACCCCCTCATCCGGCACCGTCTCGCTCCATGGCGAGCTGATCCGGATGAAAACCAGCCGCGCCGGCGAGCGGTTGCCCGAGGATATGCGTCAGGTGGAGCGGATCCGCAGCCGACTGGCCATGGTGTTTCAAAGTTTCAATCTCTGGTCACACATGACCATCATGCAGAACATCATCGAAGTGCCGATCCAGGTGCTCAAGGTGCCTCGCGCCGAAGCACTGGCCAAGGCGGAGCAACTGCTCAACCGGGTTGGACTCTGGGAGCGGCGTGACTACTATCCCGGCCACCTCTCCGGTGGTCAGCAGCAGCGGGCCGCCATCGCCCGTGCGCTGGCGGTAGAGCCCGAGGTGATGCTGTTTGACGAACCCACCTCGGCGCTGGATCCCGAGCTAGTGGGGGAGGTGCTCGGCCTGATGCGCGAGCTGGCCGAAGAGGGGCGCACCATGCTGGTGGTGACCCACGAGATGTCGTTTGCCCGGGATGTATCGAACAAGGTGATGTTTCTGCATCAGGGGCGGGTGGAAGAGGAGGGCAACCCCAAGGAGATTTTCGCCCATCCCAAATCCGAGCGGTTCAAGCAATTCATCTCCTCCATCTACTGATGGCGGGATGCCTGGTTACCCAATCAACTGTTTTATCAAGGAGAGATACATGAACAAGCTGATGCTGGCGACAGCCGTAGTTACTGCCCTCGTGTCCGGTAGCCTGATGGCCAAGGAGTGGAAAGAGGTCCGGATCGGGGTTGAGGGTGCCTATCCCCCCTTCTCCTGGACCGAGCCCAGTGGCGAGGTGAAAGGCTTTGATATCGACATCGCCAACGCCCTGTGCGAAGAGATGAAAGTGAAGTGCACCCTGGTCAAGCAGGACTGGGACGGCATCATTCCGGCGCTGCTGTCGCGCAAGTTTGACGCCATCATCGCTACCATGGACATCACCGAAGAGCGCAAGAAGAAGGTGGACTTCACCCAGAAGTACCAGCACATTCCGGCCCGCTTCGCCGCCAAGAAGGGCACTGACGTGCAGCTCGACAAAGCCTTTATGGAAGGCAAGTCCGTCGCGGTGCAGCGTGCGACCTCCATGGATACCTTTATTACCGACAACTTCCCCAACGCCACCATCAAGCGTTACGGTACGGCCGATGAAGCCTATCTCGATCTGAAATCCGGTCGTGTGGACTATGTGCTGGCCGACTCTGCCGCCATCACCGATGGTCTGCTGAAGAAAGAGGGCGGTGATGCCTTTGAATTCGTCGGCCCGAAACTGACCGATCCCAAGTGGTTTGGCGAGGGTGCCGGTATTGCGGTGCGCAAGGCTGACAAGGATCTGAAAGAGAAATTCAACGCCGCCATTCTGGCGCTGCGTGCCAACGGCAAGTACAAGGAAATCAACGACAAGTACTTCGAGTTCGACGTTTACGGAGAGTAAAACAAAGAGACGTTTACGGCGAGTAAGTCCAAAGACGTCTACGGCAAGTAACGACAGGTTGATCCCGTCAGTAGTCATCGGGCCCGTCACCTCCCTGAGGGAGTTTACGGGCCCGCATTGATTGCAATGGAGCTGCACATATTTCATTCGGACTGCTATGGAGCCTTCTGGTTAGCAGGTGCGTGAAGATTCAGTGGCGATGGAGCTGCATATGTTTGATTTGAAAGGATACGAAGCCTCGCTGCTGGAGGGCGCCTGGGTAACCCTGGAAGTGGCGCTGGCCTCCCTGCTGCTGGCGTTGCTGCTGGGGATGCTGGGGGCGCTGGCCAAACTCTCTCCCTACAAGTGGGCCCGGGCCATCGCCACCGGCTACACCACCATTATTCGCGGCATCCCCGATCTGGTGCTGATGATGCTGCTTTTCTTTGGCGGCCAGGTGCTGATCAACGGCATCTGCACCTGGGTCAATGAGACTTACAACAGCTGGTTACTGGAGAGCAATCCCAATCAGGAGTGGGTCTCCCTGCTCCCGGACTATATCGACATCAGCCCCTTTGTGGCCGGTGTCGCGACCATCGGCTTTATCTTCGGCGCCTACATGACCGAGACCTTTCGCGGCGCCATTCTGGCAGTGGACAAAGGCGAACTGGAGGCCGCACGGGCCTTTGGCATGCGGGCAACCCAAGTGTTTGTGCGGATCCTCTTCCCCCAGATGATGCGCCACGCCCTGCCGGGGTTTGGCAACAACTGGCTGGTACTGCTGAAAACCACCGCGCTGGTCTCCATCATCGGCCTTGATGACATGGTGCGCAAAGCCTCGCTGGCGGCGGGCTCGACCCAGCAACCCTTCACCTTCTACATGGCGGTGGCGCTGATCTTCCTGATCTTCACCGCAGTCTCCACCTCGGCGCTCAAGTGGGCCGAGCGTCACTATGCCATCAAGACGAGGTAAGCCATGGATTTCTCAATCATTCTCAAAGAGTGGCCCACCTATTGGGAGGGGCTCTATACCACCGTCTGGCTGGTGGCCCTCTCTCTGATCCTTGGGTTGATGCTGGCGGTGCCCATGGGCATCCTGCGCAATAGCCGCAACTGGCTGATCAAGGGGCCGATCTGGGCCTATATCTACTTCTTTCGCGGCACCCCGCTGCTGGTGCAGCTCTTTATCATCTACTACGGCGCCGCCCAGTGGGAGTGGCTGAAGAACAGTGCCGCCTGGTCGTTCTTCTCCGAGGCCTGGTTCTGTGCCCTGCTGGCCTTCACCCTCAATACCGCTGCCTATACCGCCGAGATCGTGCGCGGGGCGGTACACAATATGCCGCGCGGCCAGATTGAGGCAGCCAACGCCTTTGGCATGACCCGCTGGCAGACCCTGACCCGGATCATTTTGCCCAACTCGTTTCGTCGGGCACTGCCGGCTTACAGCAACGAGGTGATCTTCATGCTGCAAGGCTCGGCGGTGGCGGGCATCATCACCATCGTCGATCTGACCGGCGCGGCGCGGATCATCAACTCCCGCTACTACAGTCCGTTCGAGGCGTTTTTGACCGCAGGGCTGCTCTATATGCTGCTCACCTTTGTCATCGTCTGGCTGTTCAAGAAGTGGGAAGCGCGCTGGCACGCCCACCTGCGCCCGCGCAATGTGTAAGGTGTGATCTGCCAAGATGAGCGAAAATGGCCCCGCCTGTTGCAGGCGGGGCCATTTTTTATCTTTATCCTCTGCCCGCCCGGTTTGCTAAATAGTGCCCGAGCAGGGAGAATGCAGCACTCCCGAGCGCCGCCAGTCGTTGGCTGCATGCCTTATTCCCCAGTTCCCGAGGTTTTATGTACCGGATATTGTTTGAGCATCCCGCTTTCCTGGTTATCGACAAGCAGCCCGGCATCGGCATGCAC
The DNA here is from genome assembly GCF_019047125.1 of Aeromonas sp. FDAARGOS 1411. NCBI lineage: Bacteria > Pseudomonadati > Pseudomonadota > Gammaproteobacteria > Aeromonadales > Aeromonadaceae > Aeromonas > Aeromonas sp. FDAARGOS 1411. Next base: position 857,865 of record NZ_CP077214.1, read on the forward strand.
GACGAGAAGGGCGACGGTGAGTCGGTCAATCCGGGGCTGGTCAATCGCGTGAAGGCCGATACCGGGCTCACCCTCTATCCGGTACACCGGCTCGACAAGATGACCTCTGGGCTGGTGCTGCTGGCCCGCACCACGGAGGCGAATCGCGAGCTGAGTATGGCCTTTGCGGCCCGTGAGGTGAGCAAACAGTATCTGGCGCTCTCCGATCGTAAACCGAAGAAGAAGCAGGGTTGGGTGAAAGGGGATATGCAAAAGGGGCGCGGCGGCAGCTGGATGTTGGCGCGTACTCTGGAAAACCCCGCCATCAGCTGGTTTGATTCGGTGTCGGTGCACGAGGGGCTGCGGCTCTATCGCATCAAGCCCCAGACCGGCAAAACCCACCAGATCCGGGTTGCCCTCAAAAGTATCGGCGCCCCTATTCTCGGGGATGAACGCTATGGCGGTACGCCAGCCGATCGCGGCTATCTGCACGCCTGGCGACTGAGTTTTTCGCTGGCGGGCGAGCCGTTCGACTTTGTCTGCCCGCCCGATGTGGGGAGTGAATTTGCCACCCCCGAGCTCACGGCAGCCATCGCAGCCCTTGCGCCCTGATGCTGATGCGCCCAGCGTCTGACACCATGATCCATTCAGCGAAAGAGCGTGCTCCTGACGGACGTGCGCCGCGCTGGATCCTGGCCGACTTTGACGACACCCTGGCCCCCGGCGACAGCCACGCCGGTCTGCTGCGCTATATCCTGCGCCGCCGGATCTGGCCGCTGCTGCTGTTGCCAGTGATTGTGCTGGGTGGCTTGGTCTATCTTCTTCCCAGCCAGCGGCGGCGCGGTATCTCCCTTATCTGGTGGGCCATCTCGTTGGGGCTCTCTCCTCTCGGCTGGCGCAAGCTGGTGCGCGCTTATTGCCGTACCAGGCCGGGGCTGTATCGTCAGGCTCGCGATCTGCTGAAAAGCGAGGGGGCGCGCTGCTGGGTGATCTCCGCCAGCCCCTGCGCGCTGGTGCGAGCCCAACTCTATCAGCAACTGCCCGGCCAGTTGCCCCACCGGATCATTGGCTCGCAGATGCACTACCGTTTTGGTGGCCTGATGCCGCGCTTCTATTGCCACGGACAGCACAAGCTGCTGCCGGAGATTTGCGCCCTCGATGCCGAGCTGGCCTTGAGCGACAGCCTGCACGATCTGCCGCTGCTGGGGTTGGGGGAAGAGGCGTGGTTGATCAATCCGACGCCCACGCGATTGCAAAAGGCCCGGGCCTGCTTGCCCCATCTGATGCTCAAAAACTGGCAACTGTAAGGCAAAGCTGACAGTCCTGTGGGTCGTCACCGTTTGATCCGCAAGGCTGTGGCTTGAATGTCACAATTCATTTACATCTTTTGCTGCCAGCTGCGAAAAACTATCTGCAGCCCGCCTCTTCTCTTCCTGCTACGCCCTGCCTCTAATGAAACAAGTTGTTAACACTTGCTGCGCCGCTGGGTGCCGCAATCCGTTTTAACCGAATCAAGAGCAAGGAGCGCCCGATGAATGCCACCTCTTCCGCCACCCATACCATCAATCCGTTAGGCACAGATGGCTTCGAGTTTGTCGAGTACACGGCCCCCGATGCCAAGGGGATTGCTGCCCTCAAGAGCCTGTTCGTTTCGCTCGGGTTTGCCGAGGTCGCCAGGCACAAACACAAGCAGTGCTGGCTCTACCGGCAGGGGGATATCAACTTTGTGGTCAATGCCGAGCCTCACTCCCAGGCGGAGCAGTTTGCCAGCCTGCACGGGCCGAGCGTTTGCGGCATGGCGTTTCGGGTGAGCGATGCGGGCAAAGCCCAGCAGTACGCCATCGCCAAGGGGGCCAAGCCCTTTGTCGGCAAGATTGGCCCGATGGAGCTCAATATTCCCGCCATCTACGGTATCGGCGAGAGCACGCTCTCCTTTGTCGACCGCTATGGCGACAAGGGCTCCATCTATGACGTGGATTTTGTCTTCTACCCCGACTGGCAGTCCCGGATGGCAGAGGTGGATGCCGGTCTTATGGAGATCGATCACCTGACCCACAACGTCCATCGCGGCAACATGGATGTCTGGTCCAACTTCTATGAGCGGATCGGCAACTTCCGTGAAATTCGCTACTTCGATATCGAGGGCAAGCTGACCGGGCTGCATTCACGCGCCATGACCGCCCCCTGCGGCAAGATCCGCATCCCCATCAACGAGTCGGCGGATGACAAGTCCCAGATCGAGGAGTACCTGCGTCAGTACAAGGGGGAGGGGATCCAGCACATCGCCATGGCCTCCAGCGATATCTACCACACCATCCGCACCCTGCGCAGCCGCGGTACCGGCTTTATGCCGACGCCCGATACGTACTACGAGAAGGTGAACAGCCGGGTCGAGGGGCATCAGGAGGATCTGGCGGCCCTCAAAGAGCTGCGCATCCTCATCGACGGCTCCCCCACCAAGGATGGCATCCTGCTGCAGATCTTCACCGATACCGTGATTGGCCCGGTCTTCTTCGAGATCATCCAGCGCAAGGGTAACGAAGGGTTTGGCGAGGGCAATTTCAAGGCGCTGTTTGAATCTATCGAGCTGGACCAGATCCGCCGTGGCGTGCTGGATGGCGGCGAGGATGAGAAGGGTGCCCGCAAAGAGGGAGCGAGCGATGCGTAACTGGATTAACTTTCCCCATCGGGAGGGGACCCACTCCCGGCAGGCCCATGCCGACCTGCCGGAACAGGCCATCTATGAGCGCGAACTGGGGCGCAGCGGCTTTTTCGGCCCAGCTACCCACATGCACCACAAGCATGCCCCCACCGACTGGAGCAGTTGGGAGGGGCCGCTGCGGCCACGGCTGTTTGACCTCAATGCCCTGCAGGAGGAAGTAAGCTCGCTCTCTCCCTGGGTGGCTCCCGACATTCTCAGCAACCCCCATTGCCGCTATCGAGTCTGGCGGCTATCCGAGGCGATGCCGTTTCTGGTGCGCAATGCCGATGGCGACGAGCTGCTCTTTATCCACGAAGGGGGCGGCGAGTTCTTCTGCGACTACGGCCACCTGAGCCTGCGGGACGGCGACTATGTGGTGATCCCCCGTGGCACCATGTGGCGCATCGAGCCGACAGCGCCCCTGTTCATCCTGATGATCGAGGCGACCAACGACAGCTATCAGCTGCCGGACAAGGGGCTGGTGGGCAATCACGCCATCTTCGACCCGGCGGCGCTGGATGTGCCCGCCATCAACGAGCGCTTTTTGGCCCAGCAGGATGAGAATCCCTGGTCGCTGCAGGTGAAACGCCACGATCAGGTATCGGTCATCACCTGGCCCTTCAACCCGCTGGATGCGCAGGGGTGGCACGGGGATTTGTGCGTGGTGCGCCTCAACTGGCGGGATATCCGCCCGCTGATGAGCCACCGCTACCATCTGCCGCCGTCAGCTCATTCGACCTTTGTGGCGAGCCGCTTCGTGATTTGTACCTTCGTGCCGCGCCCCATCGAGAGCGATCCCGGCGCCCTCAAGGTGCCCTTCTATCACAGCAATGACGATTATGACGAGGTGCTCTTTTACCACGCCGGGGACTTCTTCAGCCGGGACAATATCGAGCGGGGCATGGTCACCTTCCATCCCGCCGGTTTCACCCACGGCCCCCATCCCAAGGCGTTTGCGGCAGGGCAGGCCTATGCCAAGAAGTTCACCGACGAGGTGGCGGTCATGCTCGATACCCGCGATGCGCTGAACGTTGGCAGTCTGTGCGAAGGGATCGAGAACACCCGGTATGTCTCCAGCTGGCAGCGCCCGGACGCTGCTGCCGGCAAATAAGGAATCGCTTATGAAATTGGCAACATTGCACAATGGCAAGCGCGATGGCGCTTTGGTGGTGGTGAGCCGGGATCTGACCCGTGCGGTACGGGTGAGCGAGATTGCCCCGACGTTGCAGGCCGCTCTCGACGAGTGGGCCGAGGTTGCCCCCAGGCTTGAGGCTGTTTATCAGCAGCTTAACGAGGGCCGTGTGGCCGAGGCGTTCCCCTTTGACGAAGCGTCTTGCCTCTCTCCGCTGCCGCGTGCCTATCAGTGGGCCGATGGCAGTGCCTACGTCAACCACGTGGAGCTGGTGCGCAAGGCGCGCGGCGCCGAGATGCCGGAAAGCTTCTGGCACGATCCGTTGATGTATCAGGGGGGCTCCGACAGCTTTTTGGCTCCCCGCGGGCCGATTGTGATGGGTTCTGAGGAGTGGGGGATCGATTTCGAGTCGGAGGTAGCCATCATCACCGATGATGTGCCGATGGGAGTAAGCTCGCAGGGGGCTGTCAGTCACGTCAAGCTGCTGATGCTGGTCAACGATGTGAGCCTGCGTAACCTCATTCCGGGGGAGCTCGCCAAGGGCTTTGGTTTCTTCCAGTCCAAACCGTCCAGCGCCTTCTCGCCGGTGGCCATCACCCCGGACGAGCTGGGCGATGACTGGCGTGATGGCAAAGTGCATCTGCCGCTTCTGACCCACCTCAACGGTGCCCTGTTTGGTGCGCCCGAAGCCGGGGTAGACATGACCTTCAGCTTCTTCGAGCTGATTGCCCACGCCGCCAAGACCAGACCGCTCGGTGCGGGCTGTATCATTGGCTCGGGCACCGTCTCCAACTACGATCGCAGCGCCGGTTCATCCTGCATTGCCGAGCGCCGCATGCTGGAAATTCTTGATTGTGATCAAGCTATAACCCCCTATTTGCAGTTTGGTGATAGAGTGTCGATCGCGATGGAAGATCGCTCTGGCCAAAACCTGTTTGGCACTATCTCTCAACAGGTGGTGCCAGCGAGCGGTCAGGGAGGTTGATGGCCAGCGCCGGTTGGCGGCAAGGATATTCGGGATATGTCCGGATCACGACGAGCCCTCAACCGGTGCCGGATACACAAGGAGGCAGGTGGCGAGCACCTGCCGGGCTTCGGGCCCAGATAAGATGCAGGGACAGATTATGTTGCAGTTGTTTGGCTATTGGCGTTCGTCGGCAAGTTTTCGGGTACGGATCGTGTTGCAGCTCAAGGGGCTCGCCTACGAGCAGCATCCCATCAATTTGCGGCAAGGCGAGCAGAGCGAGAAGGCCTATCGCCGGATCAACCCCCAAGGGCTGGTGCCGTTTCTGGTGGATGGCGATGTGCAGATCGGTCAGTCGGTCGCCATCATGGAGTACCTTGACGAGACCTATCCCGCCTACTCTCTGATGCCCTCTTCCCCCGACGCGCGGGCCCGGGTGCGCCAGATCGTCAACATGATCGCCTGTGATATTCACCCGCTCAACAATCTGCGGGTACTCAACTATCTGGAAGAACACTTCAGGGCCAACAACGAGCAGGAGGCCCGCTGGTATCGCCACTGGATTGACGAGACCTTCACCGCCCTCGAACAGCTGTTGATGACCACCGCCGGTGTCTACTGCGTCGGCAACGAAGTGACCCTGGCCGACTGCATGCTGGTGCCCCAGGTCTACAACGCCCGTCGCTACGACATGACCCTGGACGATTACCCCACCATCCGCCGCATCGTCGCCAACTGCGAACAGTTGCAAGCCTTTATCAAAGCCGCCCCCGCCAACCAGCCGGACGCGCAGTGACCTACTGACTTGAATCGCGGGATGGCATCAACACGCCATTCATAAACAAGGGCCCCACTGTGTGGGGCCCTTGTTCGTTAACGGCACTCCAGTTTGCTGGCGTGCCTCTTTCTGTTCAGAGGGGATCAGGCTCCCTGCTCCGGGCGGGCGTCCGGGATCAGCGGATCGGCTTTGCGGCGGCGCAGCAGGCGTACCAGCGGGGGTAGGGTGATTACTACGATGGCCAGTACCAGCAGGGTCTGGCTGATGCCGCTGCTCCACAGGATGGCGGTGTCGCCATTGCTGATGGAGAGGGCGCGGCGCAGGTTCTGCTCCAGCATTTCACCCAGCACGAAGCCCAGAATGAGCGGTGACATGGGGAAGTGCATCTTGCGCAGCAGGTAGCCAAAGACCCCGAGGGCCACCATCAGCAACAGGTCGAAGGTGGTGCTGTGCACCGCATAGACTCCCACCGCCGAGACGCTGGCGATGGCGGGCACCAAAAACCAGAGCGGGATGGAGAGCATGCGGGTAAAGAGCCCCACCATGGGGATGTTCATCACCAGCAGCATGACGTTGGCCAGCAAGAGGGCGGCGATCAGTCCCCACACCACATCGGGCTGTTCGGTGAACATGGTTGGGCCCGGGGTGATGTTGTAGAGGGTCAGTGCCCCCATCATCACCGCCGTGGTGCCCGAACCCGGCACCCCCAGGGTCAGCATGGGGATAAAGGAGCCGCAGGCTGAGGCGTTGTTGGCCGCCTCCGGCGCGGCCACGCCGCGAATGTCCCCTTCGCCGAATTTGGCATTGGGCCCCGCCAGGCGCTTCTCGGTCATGTAGGTGATGGCACTGGCGATGGTGGCACCGGCGCCGGGCAGAATGCCGACGAAGAAGCCGATGGTAGAGGAGCGCAACATGGTGCCGGTGCAATGGACCAGCTCCTTGAAGTTGAACAGCATCCGCCCGGTGGTGCGCACCAGCTTGCCGCCACTGCTGGTATGCTCCAGCATCAGCAGGATCTCGCTCACCGAGAAGAGGCCGATCACCACCACGATAAACTGCACCCCGTCCGAGAGGTGAACGCTGTCGAAGGTGAAGCGATAGACGCCAGTGTTGGCATCCACCCCGACGGTAGCGAGCCCCAGCCCAATCAGCGCGGCCATAAAGGATTTGAGCGGGTTCTGGCTCATCATGCTGCCAAGGCAGGCGATGGCGAACACCATCAGGGCAAAATACTCCGCCGGGCCGAAGGCCAGTGACCAGCGTGCCAGCGCCGGGGCGAACAGGATAATCCCGCCGATGGCGAGCATGGAGCCGACAAAGGAGCTGACCGCCGAGATGGAGAGGGCCACTCCCGCCTTGCCCTGCTGGGCCATGGGGTAGCCATCCAGCGCGGTCATGATGGCGGCGGCATCCCCCGGCACGTTGAGCAGGATCGAGGAGATCCGCCCGCCATACTCGCAACCGATATAGACGGTGGCGAGCAGAATGAGCGCCGATTCGGGGGGCAGTTTCAGGGCAAAGGCCAGCGGCAACAGGATGGCGACGCCGTTGATGGGGCCAAGGCCCGGCAGCAGGCCGACCACGGTGCCGACAAAGCAGCCGATGAGGGCAATAACCAGATTCTCCGGGGTGAGTGCCACCGCAAAGCCCTGGGAGAGGTACATCCAGGTATCCATATTGACTCCTTAAGAGAACCAGACGCCGAGGGGCAGGGTGACATCCAGCAGCCGGTCGAAGGCGAGATAGAGCACCAGACCGCCGACAACGCCGGAGAGCAGGGCGGCTTTGGCAGAGGCGCCAAACAGGCGCCCCAGAACAAAGGTGAGCAGGGTGGTAGCCAGCGGAAAGCCCAGCCACTCGAAGCTGGCACCGTACCCGGCCAGCGCTACTACCATGATGGCGAGGTGGCGCAGGGTACGCAGCGGCGGCCAGGTAACGATGTCCGGCTGGCGGCGCAGCAGCAACAGGGCGCAGAACGCCATCAGGCCGATGATGCCGAGCGGGAAGGGGCGTGGCCCCAGCGGCTCATAGCTGTATTCGCTCTGGATCTGCCAGGCGATGGCGGCGCCTGCCAGACAGAGCAGCAGCCAGATGGCGGCGAAGATGCGATCGCTCATGGCTGCGGCTCCTATTTGGCCAGACCGAAGGCTTTGGCCTGCTCGCGATATTGTGCTACCTGCTCCTTGACGTAGCTGTCGAGGGCCTCGCCGGTGAGGTCAAACTCGAACAGGCCGCGCAGATCCCGCTGCGCCTTGAAGGTGTCGGTTTTCACCAGCTGATCGAAGGTCTGCTTCCACCACTGGTATTCGCTGTCGCTTACCTTGGGGCCGACATAGAAGCCGCGGATCACCGGCCACACCAGGTCATAACCCTGCTCCTTGGCGGTGGGGATGGTGGCCAGCTTGCCGGGCAGCCGCTCGGCAGAGAACACCGCCAGCACCCGCAGTTTGTCGCCACCGATATAGGGCACCATCTCGCTCAAATCACCGGAGACCGCCTGCACATGGTTGCCCAGCAGCGCGGTGACCGGCTCGCCACCCCCTTCAAAGGCGACGTAGCGCATCTTGTGGGGGTCAACCCCGGCCTGTTTGGCCAGCAGCGCCGTCTTCATCCAGTCCTGACTGCCGATGGAGGCACCCGCGCCGATCACCACGCTGTTGGGATCGCGCTCCATGGCGCTCACCAGCTCCTTGAGGTTCTGATAGGGGGCATCGTGGCGCACCGCAATCATGCCGTAATCGGTGCCCACCGCCGCCAGCCAGCGCACATCGTCCACCCCGTAACGGCCAAATTTCCCCTGGGAGAGGTTGAGCAGGGAGCCACCGGAGAAGGCGACCACGGTCCCCGCCTCGGCAGGGCGCTGGGCCACGATGGCGTTGTAGGCCACGGCGCCGACCCCGCCCGGCATGTAGGTGACCCGCATCGGCTTGTCGATGGTGCCGGTCTCCTGCAGGCTCACCTGCAGCAACTTGCAGGTGAGATCGAAGCCACCGCCCGGTTTGGCTGGTGCGATACATTCGGTACGGCTCGGGGTCGTGGCACTCTCGGCTGCCTGCAGTGGCAGGGCGCCGAGCAGGGTTAGCAGGGCGAGGGCATGACGTGTGCGTTGCTTCATGGTTGTGTGCTCCATCTTGTCGTTGTTTTTCCTGGGTGTGACTCCGTCGATAGACGAAGTGATGCGAAATTGTTAAAACAACAACCTTTCATTCACCTTTCAATCGCTGACCAAGAGCCGGGAGTGTGACTCTGATCGCACCTTCTCCCACAATGGCAGTGACGAAGGGATTCAGTTGAAGTAGTAAGGCTGAATGCTGCGGTTAGGAACAAGGGGAGAGGGATGCGCTTGCTGTTGGCAGAAGATAATCACGAACTGGCCCACTGGCTGTCGCGGGCACTCACCAGCGCCGGTTTCGCGGTGGATTGGGTGGCTGACGGGGCTCAGGCTGATCACCTGCTGCGCCACGAACAGTACGCGCTGGCGGTGCTCGATATCGAGATGCCCAAGCTCGACGGGCTGGCGGTACTCGGCCGGTTGCGCAGTAGGGGGCAGGGGGTGCCGGTGCTGCTGCTCACCGCCCGCGGCGCGGTGGAGGAGCGGATCTGCGGCCTCAATGCCGGTGCCGATGACTATCTGGCCAAGCCGTTCGATCTGGGGGAGCTGGATGCCCGGTTGCGAGCCCTGCTGCGGCGCAGCGAAAGCGGTGGTGCCGAGCTGCGGCTGGGGCGCCTGACCCTGCACCCCGACGGCTATTTTCTGCTGGCCGATGCCCGCCTTGCCCTGACTCCGCGCGAACTGGCGCTGCTGACCGCGCTGATGTACCGCCACGGGCGGCCGGTCGCCAAGGGGCAGCTGTTCGAGCAGGTGTTCAACCTCGATGACGAGGTGGGGCTCGACAGCATCGATCTCTATATCCACCGGCTGCGCAAAAAGCTGGTAGGCAGCGGGGTGGTGATCACCACCCTGCGCGGTCTCGGCTATCTGCTGGAAGCGGCGCCGGAGGCCTCCCATTAGTCGCTCCCTGCTCCATCAACTGCTGCTATTTCTGGGGGGCCCCTTGCTGATCCTCTGGGCCGCCTCGGCCTGGTACAGCTACTACGGCGCGCTGGCGGCGGCCACCTCGGCCTATGATCGCACCCTGCTCGCCTCTGCCCGCACCGTCGCCGAGCGGCTGACGGCGGCCGAGGGCAGCCTCAAGGTGGATGTGCCCTACGTGGTGCTCGACAGCTTCGAGCGCAACATGCGCGATCGCCTTTTCTATCAGGTGCGCGGCATCGACGATAGGGTCATCTCCGGCTTTGACGACCTGCCCCCCATGCCGGACGGTACGCCCCTGACCGACCGCTATCCGGCGCTCGCCTACTTCTACGACGGCCTCTATCAGGAGGCGCCAATCCGCGCCGTGATGTTGCTGCAACCGGTAGGCGAGGGGGGCGTCACCGGCATGGCCCGCATCACGGTGGCGGAAACCCTGCTCGGCCGCCAGCAACTGGCACAGCAGTTGCTCTGGTCGGCCCTGTTGACCCAGGGGGCGCTGGTGGTGCTCACCCTGCTGCTCGCTTATCTGTTGCTCAAACGGCTGCTCACCCCGATGCGCCGTTTGTCGCGGGAGATCCTGCGCCGCGATGCCGCCAATCTTGCCCCCTTGCCGGATTTGCTTCCCTGGCAGGAGACCCGGCCGCTGGTGCAGGCGTTCAACCGCCAGCTGGCCCGATTGCGCCAGCTGGTGGCCCGGCAGGAGCGCTTTAGCGCCGATGCCGCCCATCAGCTGCGCACCCCGCTCACCATCCTGAAAACTCAAGTTGAGGTGGCGCGCGGCAGTGGCGATCCGGCCCTGATGAGCGAAAGCCTCGATGCCATGGCCGTGCGGCTCGATCACACCATCGCCCTGACCGAACGGCTCCTGCTGCTGGCGCGACTCAAATCGGACGAGTGCTCCGGGCTGCGCCAGCGGGAGCCCATCGAGTTGACGGCGCTGGTACAGCAGGCCTGTCTGTCACGGTTGGCGCAGGCGCGCAGCAAGGGGATCGATCTCGGTTACGAAGGGGAGGAGTCCGCCATCATGGTGGCGGGGGAGCCGCTGCTGCTCGGGGAGCTCTGTGCCAACCTGCTCGACAACGCCATCAAATACACCCCACCCCACGGCACGGTGACGGCGCGGGTGGTGCGCAGCAATGGGCAGATCTGGCTGGAGGTGGAGGATAGCGGCCCCGGCATCGCCCCCGAGGTGGCGGAACGAGTCTGGCAGCCGTTCCAGCGCCTCGAGCAGGGGAGTGAACAACCGGGAGCGGGGCTTGGTCTGGCACTGGTGCGCGATATCGCCCACTACCACCACGGCGAAGTGGTGTTGCTGCCAGCGACCCAGCTGGGTGGCTTGCTGGTGAGGTTGATCTTGCCGCTGGCAACATCGTGAGGGCGATAAAAAAGAGAGGGCACCTCGCGGTGCCCTGTTTATCTACACATAGATGGCGTTGGGGGGTCAGCTGCGGATCTTGTTGAAGACAAACAGGACGATAAGGGCGCCCACGGTCGCCAGCGCAATGCTCGGGATATTGAAACCGGTCACGGAGCCCAGCCCCAGCAGGGTACCCACGTAGCCGCCAACCATGGCGCCGACAATCCCCAGCAGGGCGGTCATGAAGAAGCCACCGCCATCGCGGCCCGGCATGATCCACTTCGCCAGAATACCAACCAACAGTCCCAATACGATCCAGGTGATAAAGCCCATGGATTAATCCTCTCTGTGTGTTTGAGCCCGCATTATAGGCAGGGATGCCGGGATGCGAAGGGCCAGACGGCGCTGGCCGGTCACAAGCTGTCGGACGGCGGCCAGTGCTGGTCGGGCTGCACAGTCCGGTTATGAGCGGCTGAATGGCGGTATGTGCGCCGCCAAACAGGCGGGGGATGGCCCACGTAAAGGCCAAAATGAGAAAAGCCCCGCAAGCGGGGCCGGGTTTGTGACGGGGTTGTGCCCTCACTTCTTGAGGTATTTTCTGATCGCCTTGCCTGAGGTGCCGACTGCCTTGACCGCCCGTTTCAGCTGGACTTCGGTGCACTCGAACATTTTGATCCACTGCTTCATCTCATAGGGATCGTTGACATTGATCTTCTTGGCATCGAACGGGTGAGCGACCGCATTGCTGTCAGGCATACAAACCTCAACTTGTTGAAATAGTTGGCGAGAAAGACATTTCTGCCTGAGCGCCATCATCCTCTCAATTGGCAAGGGGCAAGGTGACGGAGTTCACACAACCTGGGGCCTGAGGGAGGTGTGCAGGTTTGCTTTGCTGATCTGTGAGCGATCACCACTTATTCGCTCGCGCCTTATGGGCAGTGAACCGGATGGCGCGAACGATGGGGAGTGATGGGGACTGGGGGCTTTGTGGTCAACCGGACTGCGGGCTATCAAGCCTCTGCCAGCGCCCGCATTTCCAGCCGCTGCTCGCCGGGGCGACAGACCAGCACCGAGCCTTGCTCGAACCAGTCTCCCAGCACGATGCGCCGCGCCGGCTGGCCATCGAGGGTGAAGTCGTGGATGGCAGGTCTGTGGGTATGGCCGTGGATCATCATCCGGCAGTCGTGGGCGCGCAGGGTGTCGTCCACCGCCGCTGGCGTCACATCCATGATGATCTGGCTCTTGTGGGCATTCTCCATCTGGCTTTGGCCGCGCATCTTGCAGGCGATGGCCTGACGGCGGGCGAGCGGCAGCCGCAAAAAGAGCCAGCGCAGCCACTTGAGCTGGGTGATGCGACGAAACTTCTGATACCCCTCATCCAGGGTGCAGAGCAGATCGCCGTGGCTCAGCACCACTCGCTCCCCATAGAGGTCGATAACGCAAGGGTCACCCAGCAATGTCATCCCAGCGCGCTTGGCAAACTGCTGGCCCAGCAGAAAGTCGCGGTTGCCGTGGATAAAGTAGATGGGCACGTTCTGCTGGCTCAGGGCCAAAAAGGCATCGGCCATCTGCTGATGGAGCGGATTGGGGTCATCATCGCCAATCCAGAACTCGAAGAGATCCCCCAGCACATAGAGGGCATCGGCGCCGGGGGCGTCGTGCTCGAGAAAGCGCACCAGTGCCGCGGTCATATCGGGCCGCTGGGCAGAGAGGTGAATGTCACTGATAAAGAGGGTGCTCATGATGTGGGGGTCGGGCTCTCGGTCGAAACAGGGCAAACAGGGGTGGCAGAGATAGTAGAAACAACTGGGGACGAATAGTGCGCTGCGGGCGCCATCGCGCCAGTTGAGGTATGGATATCGTCACGGGATGGCGGCTGCCATGACAGCTTGGCCAGATTGCGCCCCTCCAGCGTCAGCAGGGCGGCATAAGGATCGCCCGCCAGCCCCAGCAACCGGCACATGGCTGCTTCCCCTTTCAATCCCTCTTCAAGGCGAAGGTGCAGCACTTCGCGGTAGAAAGCATCGCCAAAGCGTTGTAGCAAAGCCGCCATCAGGGTGAGGTGGCGCCAGCCGTTCAGCGTCTCGATGGGGACGGGGGTGACATAGAGCTCCAGCGGCCAGCTGGCCTCGCTCTTGTCAGAACCGCTATTAGCAAAGTGCTGGTCGAGGCAGGAAAAGGTGCGCTCCAGCAGCCAGACATTGTCGCCCTTGTCGCTCGCCTGCCAGCCTTGCTCTGCAAAAGTAGCGGCAAACGCCGCCGGATCGGGATGCTGGCAGAGGATATCGAGATCGCTGCCCGGCCGATCGAGGCCGATGGCGAGCGTGCTCACCAGCGCCATATCGCTGCACTGCGTGGCAAGCTCATCCCACAACCCGGCGGTGAGCAGGGCATGGGCCGAGCGCTGGCGCGGGTTGCCGTGGGCCAGATAGTCGAGGCGGCGCCAGTTTGGGCTGGCAGTGGAGGAGGCAGATGGAAAAACTGCGGCCGGGGCCGCAGTTTTGTCAGTGCCGAGTCGGCAGAGATCAGTCAGCAAGGGTCACCTTGGTGATCACCACGTCTTCTACCGGCACGTCCTGGTGGATGCGGCCGTAGTTACCGGTCTTGACGCCTTTGATCTTGTTGACCACGTCCATGCCGGCAGTCACTTCACCGAATACGCAGTAGCCGAAGCCCTGAGTGGTAGCGGATTTGAAGTCGAGGAAGTCGTTGTTGTTCACGTTGATGAAGAACTGGGCGCTGGCAGAGTGCGGCTCCATGGTGCGGGCCATGGCGATGGTGCCGATCTTGTTGGACAGGCCATTGGCCGCTTCGTTCTTGATGGGAGCGCGGGTGTCTTTCTCTTCAAAGCCCGGAGCGTAGCCGCCGCCCTGGATCATGAAGCCGTCGATGACGCGGTGGAAAATGGTGTTGTCGTAGTGACCGTCACGGCAGTATTGCAGGAAGTTGGCCACGGTTTCCGGGGCTTTTTCAGCGTTCAGGGTGAGGGTGATGTCGCCGTGATTGGTGTGCAGAGTGACCATGATATGTCCTTTCATTTGATGCGGGCGACGAAGTGCCCGCAGGTGTATGGCATAAAGTGGTGGCAATTCTAGCCCATCAGGGGCTGGCGGCATAGTCTCTCAGGCGCCGTAACCGTGCTGGCAGGCGGGATTGGCCCGCTTTTCTGCCTCGTTTTCTGCCCCCGAACGGGGTATTATGACCAACCATTTTACTCACAGGCAGTGGTTAGAAGATGCTGAAGATATACAACACACTCACTCGTCAAAAAGAAGAATTCAAACCTATCCACCCGGGCAAGGTGGGCATGTATGTGTGTGGTGTCACCATCTACGATCACTGTCATATCGGCCACGGCCGCACCTTCGTAGCCTTTGATGTGGTCGCTCGCTACCTGCGTTACGCCGGTTACGACCTCACCTACGTGCGCAACATCACCGACGTGGATGACAAGATCATCAAGCGCGCCGCTGAAACCCGCGTCACCTGCGACGAGCTGACCGAGCGTCTGATTGGCGACATGCACGCCGACTTCGACGCCCTCGGCATGGTGCGCCCGGATATCGAACCGCGCGCCACCCAGCACATCGAAGAGATCATCGAGCTGGTGCAATCCCTGCTGGAAAAAGAGCACGCCTACGTGGCGGACAACGGCGATGTGATGTTTATCGTCGAATCCTACGCCGACTACGGCAAGCTCTCCGGCCAGGATCTGGAGCAGCTGCAAGCCGGTGCCCGCGTTGACGTGGTCGATGCCAAGCGCAACCCCTTGGACTTCGTGCTGTGGAAGATGTCCAAGCCCGGCGAACCGACTTGGGAAAGCCCCTGGGGCCCGGGCCGTCCTGGCTGGCACATCGAGTGCTCCGCCATGAACTCCAAGCACCTTGGCAACCACTTCGACATCCACGGCGGCGGTTCCGATCTGCAGTTCCCGCACCACGAGAACGAGATCGCCCAGTCCTGCTGCGCCCACGGTGGCGACTACGTCAATACCTGGATGCACAGCGGCATGGTGATGGTGGATAAAGAGAAGATGTCCAAATCCCTTGGCAATTTCTTCACCATCCGTGACGTGCTGGCCCACTACGACGCCGAAACCGTCCGTTACTTCCTGATGTCTGGCCACTACCGCAGCCAGCTCAACTACTCGGAAGATAACCTCAAGCAAGCCCGCGCCGCGCTGGAGCGCATGTACACCGCCCTGCGCGATCTGCCGGTAGCCGTTGCTGCCGGTGGCGAGGAGCAGGTGGCTCGCTTCGTTGATGCGATGGACGATGACTTCAACACCCCGGAAGCCTACTCCGCACTGTTCGATCTGGTGCGCGAGATCAACCGCCAGAAGGGTGAAGACATGGCCGTTGCCGCCGCGCTGGGCGCCCGTCTGCGCGAACTGGGCGCCGTGCTCGGCATCCTGCAGCAAGACCCCGAGGCTTTCTTGAAGGGTGACGAAGCGGACGAAGAGGTTGCCGAGATCGAGCGCCTGATCGCCGAGCGCAATCAGGCCCGCGCCGACAAGAACTGGGCCGCCGCTGACGCCGCCCGCAACCGTCTCACCGAGATGGGTATCGTGCTGGAAGACAGCGCCGGAAAGACCAGCTGGCGCCGGGCCTAAGGTCGGTGGGCCTTGTTGGCGTCTGGTGCCAACAGGTTAAGCCAATAAAAAAACCGCAGCCCTTGGGCTGCGGTTTTTTATTGCATTGATTATGTCATATAGTTCCACATTTTTGAGTTAAATCATGGTGACACAAATATTTTAAGTTCGACATCATTACTGTGTGCATTTGATAGCCAGCTCTGTATTAGTTGGTATGCCTGTAATGATTCACTGTTTGCTGTTGACCCCTTAGCTAACTGCTCGGAAAAATGCTTCCGTGAAAAGCTATTAGCCGCGACTATCCAAATTTCTTTTCTTACAGCATGAGAACTCCGTCTTTGGGCGATAAGATCCCAAACCTCGTTAAGCTTTTTTTCTCTATCTATATGATCTTGAGCCGAATAACGCTGGCGATTAAACATTCTAATTCTTTCGTTCATAAGTAACTTAGCACTATTTTTTGGCCATGGTGATAAAAGTTCAGTCCAGTTCCCTGGCTTTAGTTTAGTATTATTGCTAGTTAACATCTCTATGTTTTTTATGGCCTGAGAACCAACTTCTGCAAGCCCACCAGCCGAAGACTGCGGTCTAGTCGTTGAACTTCCACATTTAACATGAACGTAGACTAATTTTTCTGTAGAGGAAAGTATAAAATCAGCGGGCTCAGTTCCCATGTCGGTATTTATAACAAGATCTGCTTCTGGTATATATTTATAGAAAGGCCCTAAATCTTCAATTGTAGGATTAGGTAAGGAATATGCTTTGAGCTTGTCTAGCAGATAAAAAATAGAATCCTCACTAAACTCATCATTATTTATGACCTGATAGACGCTATCTTTGAACCCTTTTTCATCAAGATCCTTATTCAATAAACATGCTAGACCAACAATAACACTTGATAAATTGGAGTCATCTAAAGAAAACGATTTTTCTATTGGTAACTGTAGCTGGTAAAATCTACCACTTGAATATCCTATGCCACGTTCAAGTAGAGCGCAGTGTAGATTCTTAGCAAGAAAGTCAATGATATTTTTATCCGGTTCAATGTCAGGGTCGGTAGAGAATAAAATATCACTATCGGAGGAAAATTGAAAGAATGGCTCGTTTTCGATAAGATTTGCAGATATATGGCTGTCAGCAATATTAGGGTCTAGTAAAAAACCAGATTTGAACTCTCGATATATAAAGTTATTGTCGACACTAAATAAATTCCCATTAACTTTAATACTTAAAGGGCTATTTAGGGCACTGAAGTCAAAAATAACACTGAGAATATTCAGGTTTGACTGTGGTTGAATTGGCTTTGCAAATGAATCTATCAATGCACTAGTTTTTTTCCCTTTTATTGTGAATTGTACTGCGATATGTTCAAGCCAATCATTTAATTCAGCTAGGCTGAAAGAATAATCTTTCTGATCTGAAATCCGCCCAGAGTCAACACCTACATAAAAACTACCAGATTTTTTATTAAATTGGTCGTATGTGTCGCATCTCAAAGTAGCTAATCGATAAGCGGCATTTCCTTGAGTATCTACTAATTGCTTATCTAGATCATCACCTTTTACAACCACACTTTGTGGCCTTCTTTTTGTTGTGCTAAATGATTTACTACTAGCTTCTGTTGTTTTTACTGATTCCCCTGAAGACATAATGCTAAATAGTTTGTCTTGGACAATCGCGCTACCTAAATTAAGTTCTTCATCATAATCAAATCGCCTTCCTCTACTATCGTATACTGCAATGATATCTTTGGATATTTCTTTCAACAAAGTTATTTCTAAGGACGGTTCAAAAAAGAAATGGTCTTTTAAAAACTTCGATTTGTTGAATGCAATAGATACGATCAGTTTTATATCGAAATCAGTATCAAATTGTTTTGCAAGTTCACCAGCATTATTGCTTCTCCAGAATAACAAGTCTGACATTACATGTAAGCTAAATCCATTTGATTTATTTAAAAAACAGACGGATGCGGTTGGAATAATCAGAGATGATGACGGCGTAAAATCATTTATATTAAATTTAGATAAAAATCTGTTTCCATAATAACTAGCATCAGGAAAAGCATCTAGATATGTATCTATTAATTTATTTGTATCGAGAGAGGCTATAAATTTAGTTATGGCTTCTGGCGTGCTTAGCGAGGCATCAAATTTTCGATAATTAAGCCATAATTGATGATTTATCCCTTGAGTAAACTCAACCACTTCTGGGTTTACATCATCAAATAATCTTACAACTCGACCAATGGTTTGTACTAGTTCCCTGCCACTATTAACCGGGTAGGTCAAAATGAGCAGTTTAGCTTGAGGAATATCAACTCCTTCATCAAGTTTACGCTGATGAATGATTATGTCATACGCTGATTCTTTAAGATTTTTAGGAACGGATGATTTCACATTATCACGCTTGTCATTGGCATACTGCTCATGGATTGCAAGAATTTTGAAATGCGAGTTCAATAAGTTGTAGTAATCAACGATGTCAGAAAATTTGTTGCATTTTATTATACACTTAGTGCCTGGGTTTAAATCGAAAAAATATTGGATATGATTTATTAGTTCATCATATTCAATAGTTTTAAATGTAGGCTCACATAATATACCATCAGATAATGCTCTTTCAAATGAGTATATAAAACTAGAGTTTCCGTTAATATCAAATTGGAATAGGTCATTACGATAAGGTGTTGCAGTAATAACTATTTTATGGGCTTTTAAACCTCGGACTAGTGTTCGCCATACGGGAGATGGTTCTGAATGTCCCTCATCTATTATTATAAGGTCAATGTTGTTTTTTAAAACCTTTAGCTCATCTTCATTGAAAGATTGTAATTTTTGGAATGTTGAAATATAAATCCCGTTCTTAGATGTGTCATCAATCTTAGAAAAAACAGTCTTTTTTAAATCATATTCGTTGGCGGTTATTTTGCTAAAAAAACCACCGCTAACCTCTAGAATTAGCTGGTCACATACTGCTCTTCTATGACACAAAACTAGAATTCTTTTCTGCATTGCTTGGTGACAGAGTATAGCAATTACACCTGATTTTCCGGCACCGGTAGGTAAACTTATAAGGCATGATTTTATCTCATCTGAAAATGGCTTTTTTATATAATCCAGCCCTACATTTATACTTTCTTTTTGACATGTTCGTAAATTATCCCAAAGAACGTCATTGATATTAAAATTGTTTGTAGTCATCAATTTATACCTAAATAATGATATTAAACAGAGCCGTATTTTTCGATTCGAAAAGCATAATGGGATGTGCGAGAAAAAGGTAGTTACCACTACAAAGCATTCACTATCTGGCCTTCAATATAAAACCGTTTCCCAATAGATATCTGTGCCGCTTGCTGTTCTGCACACCATGAATTTTTCACCTATGAAATCATATCGATGGCGCTTGTTGCATTGGTGCGACAATCTGCTCTCGCCATGGGGTGGACGAAGGGTTGGTTCTGAGATAAGGGTTCCCCAATTGATATCCCGATAACACTGGGATGGGAGCAGTACACGAAGTTCATTGCCCCGCTATTTCTAAGTACGGTTTTCAACTTTCCAATGGTCACCTTCACTAGATGGTTTTTTATTTTTATCGCCATCCATACATCGAGTCACTTTATTTTTTCCTGTGCCCATTAAAAGCGGGAACCAAATAGGATTTTGATCTTTGGCAAGCATAAAATAGACTGGGTCTTCAATGCTTACGTTTTGTGGCTCTTTTGGGCTGCAAAGTAAAAAGTGAGGCTTTACATTTGGCCATGTATCTTCATCGCCGAAAATAGCCTTAAATCGCTTGTTTTTACTGTTTAACTGAGCGTTGCTAAAATAGCTATCGCCTTTAGCCTCAATCATCACAATATGGGTTGTGTTTTCGTGATCAACAAAGGCAATAAGAAAGTCGACATCTTCTTGAGTGCCTGATATTTGATAGTCAGTTTCAATTCCATTTTCATCTATGAAATTGCGTTCTACGCAGCTCGCAGTGTTGTTTTTAGTGAGGTACAAGCTGGCATAGATCCAGTCAAGGTGATAGTCCATCGCGGCAAAGTATTCTCTGGGGATCTTTATACCGATTAGCTCTGATATTTTATCAAGCTGTTTGTCATCCATGCGAAATTCTGGGTTTCCTAGCATTTGGCCAATTAGGTAAAACCGCTCTTTGCGGTTAAACGATTTCAAATTATTAATTAGGTTATTGCTCATATAAATCTCGAAAATGTATCTTGTCTGATAGGAAGTAATACAATGGAAATCGGTGTATATCGCAGGGTGTAATGAACGAAGTGAATTACACCTCTATCTCAGATTGGCATGAATCCTGTGTCTGATATTTTCCTCGGGGCTACGGGTCGGGTGTTGCCCCCTGTAGTTCGCCGAGCGAGCGCCGCTGGGACAAACGGGTGAACCGAGGGAACCCGACGCAGGAGGGCGAACAAGTGGGGGAGAAGACTTTTGGTGATATTTGCCAAAGAGAGCGGGTCTTTCCAAAGTCACTCGCCAAGCCGCGCAGCGGCGGCGAAACCCCATCGAGGACGGAGTCCTCGTGTCCTGCATGGCGAAGCCATGCCAATTAGACGGCGATATTTCGTCAAGCAATGACGTTACCGACCCCTCACCCTAGCCCTCTCCCGCAAGGGGAGAGGGGACAGTTACCGCGGACGATTACGCTTCGCTAATCGACCCTACGCTAAAGTCGCTACCGCCCCTGACTGTCGCTACCAGATTGCGCCGTTGACCATTGATCTCGGAAAAGGGGTCAACAGACGCCCATCGCCATATTACGGAGCCAGAGTGGCCTTATCTATGGTTTTGATGAGCTAACTATCAGAAAAGAGTGGTTTTTTGCGCTGGCACAAACTTTTATTAATTAGCGATTAGTTGATGATTGTCGGGGCTTGGTAGTGGCAGGGCGGTGGGGTGACGCCGCGAGAGGAGTGCAAACGGTAAAAAGCGAAGGGGCCCGCAGTGGGCCCCTTGTTGTTGGCGCTCGACGCCGCGCCGCTATTTGGCGGCGGGGGTTGGGAAGTATTTGCTGTGCAGCAGCGGGTATTCGCTGCTCGCCAGCACCTGGGTCAAGCCGGTCTGGAACTCCTTGACCAGCTCGTCGCTCACCGGATGGCTGAAGGCGAAGCAGAACTGCTCCGAGCTCAGCACCCACTGCTCCTTGAAGCGGGCGGGGTCGAGTTTTTGTTCGACGATCAGCTGCTCCATGGTGGTCTTGTTGGTGGAGACCAGATCGACCCGGCCGGAGGTGAGCATCTTGAGCGCCTGTGCCAGCCGGTTGGCGGCCATCAGTTTGGTCTCGTCAAAGCCGTTGTTGAGCAGCAGTTGCTCCCCCACATCGGCCCGCACCGCCCCGATATTGAACGCCTTGGCATCGTCGAGCCTGGTGATGGTGATATTGCGATCGGCCAGCCCCACCAGCACGATCTCGGCATACCCGATAGGGCAGGCCCACTTGAACAGGGGATCCCGCGCCTGGGTGCGGGCGGTGGAGAAGAGCACCGCATTGGGCTTTTGGGTCAGCAGGTAGTAACCGCGCGCCCATGGCATGATGGTGATGGGCTGCGCCGGTGTATTGGTCTTTTTCCATACCAGTTGCAGCAGCTCGACTGCGAGGCCGGTGGGGGCGCCGCTGGCATCGGCGTAGTTGTAGGGTTTGTACTCTTCGGTGATGTAGTGCAGTTTGCCGAGCTCAGGACTCGCCTGTGCGAGGGTGGCCAGCAGCGCCCCGGCCAATCCAATCCATGGTTTCATTTTTGCCATCCTGATCAAGGGAATATCTGCTCAAGTGTGACCAAGCTGGCCGATTTCGCCAAGGCGACGGAGCATGTTTGGCAAAAAAGCGCGGGTGCACAGTCCCATCCTGCGCCCAATGTCGGCGGCGATCAGGGTGTTAGCGCAGCGGCAGGTATTTGGCTTGCAGGGCCGAGAAATCCGCCGAGGCGACGACATGGGTCAGCGCCTGCTGAAAGAGGGCGACCTCGCTGTCGGACACCTGACGGCTGAAGGCGTAGCAGAGCGGTCTGGCATCCAGCACGAAGGCGACATGAAAGTCATCCGGCTTGAAGCCGAGCTGCTGCAGGGTTTGATAGCCCGCCAGCTTGTTGGTCGCAAAGAGATCGGCGCGACCTGAGGTGAGCATTTTGGCCGCCTGGGTGAGACGGTTAGCCAGCATCAGCTGGCGCTCATCGATACCGCGTTCGAGCAGCAGCTGTTTGGAGACGGTGGAGCGCACCACGCCGACCTTGTAGCGGCTGATCTCGGCCTCCGAGCCGAGGGTGATGTTGTCCGCCTTGCGCCCCAGCAGCACAAATTCCGAGTGATCGATGGGGCAGGCCCACTTGAAAAGCGCCTCCCGCTGCGGGGTGCGGGCGGTGGCAAACAGCACCACATTGGGTTTTTGTTGCAGCAGGTTGTAGCCCCGAGCCCAGGGCATCATGCGGATGGGCTGGGGCGACACGCCGCGCGCTTTCCAGATAAGCTGCATCAGCTCTACCGACAATCCGGTTGGCATCCCTTGCTGGTCGCTGAAATTAAACGGGGGAGAGATTTCGCTCAGATACTCGAGCTTGCCCGGATCGGCCTGCGCGAAGGTGGCCCACAAGAGCAGTAGCAGATGAGGTAGGTGCCATGTCCGCACGGGAAAGATCCTTCGCAATCAACTATGTAGCCCAGTTTGACTGCTTGTGGCGGGAATAGCTAGCCACCTCTATTGCATCTTTCATCAATAAAATGGGCAGCGAACTGCTGCCCAGCGGGTGAGTGAGTGCTCAGCGCACCGGCAGGTATTTGGCCTGCAATTTGCGAAACTCCTCCGAGGCAAGGGCGCGGGTCAGGCCCTGCTGAAAGAGGGTGATCTCGCTGTCGGGCACCTGACGGCTGAAGGCGTAGCAGAGCTGCTCGGCGCTCAGCACCATGGCCACGTTGAAGTCGTCGCTATTGAGCTTCAATTCGCGGATGGCATCATATCCCGCCAGCTTGCTGGTGGCGAGCAGGTCGGCGCGGCCGGAGAGCAGCATCTTCAACCCCTGCGACAGGCGGTTGGCCGGGATGATGTTGTTGTCATCCATGCCGTTGTTGAGCAGCAGCTGCTCGGCGGCATCCGAGCGCACCGCGCTGATCTTGTACTGGCTCATCTGATCGAAGGCGGTCAGGGTGATGTTTTGCGCTTTGCGGCCGAGCAGTATGTACTCCGAGTAGCCGATGGGGCAGACCCACTTGAAGAGATCCTCCCGCGCCTGGGTGCGGGCGGTGGAGAAGAGCACCACGTTGGGCTTCTGGGTTAGCAAGTAATAACCTCGCGCCTAGGGCAGGATGCGCACCGGCTGGGGTGTCACGCCGCTGTGTTGCCAGATCATCTGCAGCAGATCGACCGCAAGGCCGGTGGGCTGGCCTTGCGGATCGCTGAAGTTGTAGGGGGGGTACTCTTCGGTGAGGTACTCGAGCTTGCCCAGATCAGCCCGGGCCGTCGAGGCCCAGCAGAGCAGCAACAGATGACAGATCAGCCATATCCTCATTGGGAACATCCTTAGCGATCAACCTTCCCTTGAGTGTGACCATGAACAGAGTAAATAGCCACTCACTGCCGCTACCAGCGGGCGCGGATCTGCCCGATGGGCTGGTAGGCCTCAT
The DNA here is from genome assembly GCF_019047125.1 of Aeromonas sp. FDAARGOS 1411. Classification (NCBI taxonomy): domain Bacteria; kingdom Pseudomonadati; phylum Pseudomonadota; class Gammaproteobacteria; order Aeromonadales; family Aeromonadaceae; genus Aeromonas; species Aeromonas sp. FDAARGOS 1411. Next base: position 881,049 of record NZ_CP077214.1, read on the forward strand.
CCCGCAGCCCCACCAGCAGGGTCTTGCCATCCGCTTGCAGCCGGAACTCGCCGTAGCGGGCCGCTTCGTATTGCTCCCCCGTGCCCTCTTCAAAGAAGTAGGCATCGGGGCCGATCTGCCACTGCCGCTCGCTCTGGTGCACCTGCAATAGCCGCTCATCGCTGGCGAGCCGATCCGGTTTGCCATCGGCCACCAGACTGGCCACCTGATGGGCATCGAGGCGGATCACCAGGGTGTCGATGCCTTTGTTTTGAGTAGTACGGGCGTCGCGGCTGGTCAGCTCGCGGGCAATTTCATAGTTGAGCCGCATGTAATCCCCCTGCATCAGGGAGCGGGGATCGACCGGAGCAAGCCGCAGCAACACCACTTCGCCGCTGCTCATGGCGTGCTCATAGCGCCAGACGGTGGCATTGATGCCCGCCAGGATGGCGAGGCCGCTCAGCAACAGGGCGAGTTGTCGGGTGGCGGGTTTCATGAGTCGCTCCTTGCCGCAAAGGTGGTGAGCAGCTGGCGGGCCACCAGCAGCAGGATGCCGGAGCCCAGCAGCAGCCAGGATTTGGTCATCAGGGTGAGCCCCAGATCGTAGTAATAGAGCGAGCCATAGCCGAGCAGCAGCAGGGCCGAGAGGGTCATCAGCCCCAGACTGCCGGCATAAAATCCGAGGATCAGTACCAGTGCGCCCGCCCCCATGCCGGGGATGATGGCGCTGATCAGCACCAGTGGCAGGCCAAACAGCAGGGGGAGCCTCAGCTTCACCATCACCGCCAGCAGCAGGGCGGCGCAGAGCAGGGGATTGAGCCAGAGCGGCAGGCGGGACAGCCCCAGTTCGTCCAGCACGCTGCTGCCGCCATCCCAGAGCGGATGGTGCAGGCGGCCCAGCACCAGCAGGGAGAGGGCCAGCCCCAGCGTGATGGAGTGGTAGAGTTGGTGACGGGCGGGATCCCTATCTGCCCGCAGCCAGCAGAAGGTGATGGCCGCCATCACCAGCGGCAGCGCCAGCAGTTGCAGCCCGAGGCAAGCGAGGCCAAGGGTGAGCAGCAGGGCCGCCGCCACGCTGTGAAACAGCCGCACCAGCCAGTGATCGAACAGCACGGCGATGGCAAGGGACAGCAGGCACAACCCAAACCAGAGCAGGGCATGATGGAGATCAAGCTGATCGAGCAGGCCATAGAGCAGCCAGGCATCGGCCGCTAGGGTGAGGGCCAGCACGAACTGATCCCAGAGATCGCCGCTTTGGCTGCGATTGAGGGCGTAGGCCCCCGCCAGCAGCACGGCCCCGAGCAGCAGGGCGCTGTTGGCCTCGCGGGTCAGCTGTTCGAAGGTGAGAAACAGGAAAAAGAGCAGGAACAGGGCGGCAATCCACCCCACCAGCCCCAGCATAAAGCGGCTCGACCAGTGGGGCTGGGTATCACTGGGCTGATCCCCTTCCACCAGATTGGCCTGTTGCAGTGCTTGCCAAAGGGTCAGATCACTCATGAGACCTCCGTTGTTGTTGCAGCCAGCGGGCGGCGGTGACAGAAAGGCCGATGGCAATCAGGCTCAGCAGCAAGAAGCCGTTGATGTCGGGCTCCATCCACTTGCCCAGCGCCGCGAGGATGACGGCAATCAGGCTGAGGCACCCCATGGCGAGTCCGGCGATAAATCTGTGGTGCCACAGGGCATAGGCCGCAGCGAGCCAGCCAAGCCAGAGCGGCCACACCAGCGGGGAGGCGACATCAAACAGCGCCAGCAGGGTGAGCAGGGTGGCCCCCAGACCGGCAGCAAGGCCCGCCAGCCAGCTTGGCATCAGGCGCCAGCGGTTTGGCGCCAGCAGAAGCAGACCCCAGAGGGCGGCGTTGAGCAGGGTAAGGCACCAGCCCAATCCCTCTTCATCGAAGGTAAAGAAGAACGTGAACAAACCGAGCCGCCAGTAGAGCACCAGCGCCAGCTGGCCGAGCAGCCAGCTTAAGGTCCAGAGCAGGGGACTTTGGCCAAATGCCGCCAGCGGCACCAGCATCAGCGCCCAGGTGGCGAACAGTTGCCAGGGATCGGCGCCGGTCTGGTAGGTCTGACCCACCAGCGCCAGCAGGGCACCGATATTGAGGGCGATGGCGAGCAGCAGCGCCTGACGGGGGGTATCCCCAAGGGGTTTGCGCCACAGCAGAAGCAGCATGGCGAGCAGCGGCGCCTCCAGCAGGGCGAGGCGGGAGACCCGGCCCAACTCCTGCCAGTTGAAGGCAACGAAGAAGATGAGGCCAGCCCCGATGCAGAGGGCGCCGAGCCAGAGCAGCAGCCGGTCAAACAGCCACTGCCAGCGCGCCGGATGGGGGGGAAGATCGGCGAGGGTCAGGGCGTCCGCCAGCTTCTCTGGCGCCAGCCGTCCCTGTTTGACCCATTCGAGAAGCGTCTCTCTTGATACGTTGTGCATGGGGGGACTCCACGAGGTTTGCCCCATTATGGCATGAGGTCCCCGCAACCGTGCACTGCCCCTTGGCTGTAGGGCAGGTGGTTGCGACAGCGGGTTACGCACTAGACAAAGCAGCAAACAAAAAAGCCCTCCGAGGTGGAGGGCTTGGTCAGCGGAAAAGGCGATCAGGCAAAGATCAGGGTGCTCACCCCGAGGCCGACGAAGAGGATGGCGCAGGCGATGCGGATCCCCTTGAGCGGCAGCTTGTCTGCCCCCAGCTTGCCGATCAGCACCACCGGCACGTTGGCCAGCATCATGCCGAGGGTGGTGCCGGTAATGACCTGTACCAGCGAATCATATTTGGCGGCCAGCAGCACGGTGGCGATCTGGGTCTTGTCGCCAATCTCGGCGATGAAGAAGAGCACGAAGGTGGCCATAAAGGGGCCGTATTTATCCAGCGAGCTCTCCTCGTCATCCATCTTGTCCGGCACCAAAATCCAGATAGCCATGGCGATAAAGGCGATGGCGACCAGCCAGGTCATTATCTTGGGATCGAGCCAGCGGCTGATGAACTCACCAATCCAGGCGGCGCCCGCATGGTTGAGCAGGGTAGCCGCCAGCATGCCGGCGATGATGGGCCAGGGCTTGCGAAAACGGCAGATGAGCAGCAACGCCAACAGCTGGGTTTTATCGCCGATTTCGGCAATAGCGACGCTGAGGGTTGAGGTTAACAAGGCTTCCATAAAAATGACCGGGGGACGGAATTGTTATAAACCAAAGACAAGCCTGCGCCATCCGTCCCCGGTATTGGCACTGGCCCGTCAAAGGTCTTGTCAAATCCATGGCTGGCATGGATCACCCTGACCATGGTGATTTGGCACCAAGTATGTTGATCAGGGTCGCAAACCGGTATTCATGCAATGGATGGCACCGGTGTACGAGACTACTCCCCCTCGATGGGAGCGGGCATTCTAGGGAAAAACCGCATGAGTGACAAGGGGATCAGCCACCCACCAGCTTGACGCTGAAACCGGCTTTCTCCAGCTCGGTTTTGATCAGGTCCCGTTTATCCCCCTGGATCTCGATCACTCCCTCCTTGATACCGCCTCCGGTGCCGCACTTTTTCTTGAGCAGGGTGGCCAGGGATTTTTGCTGATCGGCGGGTATGCCATGAATGGTGATCACCCCGGCGCCCTTGCGCCCTTTGGTCTCGCGGCGAATGCGCACGGTGCCGTCAGTGGGGAAGGGGGAGGCGGATTGGGGAGCGCTCTGCTCCTTGATCATGCCGCCATCTGTGCTGTAAACGAGGCGGCTGTTGTTGTCGTGATTCATGGCATTACTTTATGGGTTAGCTAAGCGGAGTTTGATTTTACTCAAATAAAAGTTGAAGACACAGCTTATAATGCCCCAAGTAAAAGAGAATTATTATTGTTTAACTTCAGGAGTCAGTCATGGTACTCACGCAGTTGTCACCGGGACAGAGTGCTCGCATCAAGAATATGAATCAGCTCGCCCGGCCGCTGCGCCGCAAACTGATGGTGATGGGCCTGTTGCCCCAGACTGAAGTCATTTATCTGCGCTCCGCCCCCCTAGGGGACCCGCTCCAGATCCAGTGCCAGGGGATCTGTCTCTCCATGCAAAAGAGTCTGGCCCAGCAAATAGAAGTCGAGCCGGTATAACCCCCTGTTCGGCTACCGCTTCGGTCAAGAAAGTCACCGGGAGCGGTTCAGAGACAAGAAGTCGAACCTGCAAAGCAGCTTGCCACTCGCACGCGGCGGGTTCAGAAGAAAATAGAGGTAGAGCTGGTATGAATTATTCCCTGGTAACGGTAGGTAACCCCAATAGCGGTAAGACCTCCCTGTTCAACGCCCTGACCGGCGCCCGCCAGCAGGTAGGCAACTGGAGTGGCGTCACCGTCGACAAGAAGATGGGTGAGTTCAGCGCGGGTGAGCATCACTTCAAGCTGATGGATCTGCCTGGCATCTATAGCCTGGCGGGTCAGGATGGCAGTCTGGACGAGCAGATCGCCAGCCGCTTTGCCCAGGGCCAACAGCCCGACCTGCTGCTCAACGTCATCGACGCCGCCAATCTGGAGCGCTCCCTCTACCTCACGCTACAACTGCGTGAACTTGGCCTGCCCATGGTGGTGGTGCTCAACAAGCTGGATATCCTGCAAAAGCGCCGCATCGTCATCGACGAGAGCAAGCTCGGCAAATCCCTCGGTTGCCCTGTAGTGGCCCTCTCTGCCCACAACAGCAAGCAGGTTGCCGCCTTCAAGCAGCAGATCCGGCAGTTTATCGGTCAGCAGCAAGCAGCCTTGCAACTCGATTACGGCCAAGAGCTTGAAACCGATCTGGCGGAGCTGGAGACCCTGCTCGCCCCGCATCACCTCACTACCCGTGGCCGCGCCCTGCGCCTGCTGGAAGAGGATGCGGTGATGCAGGAGACTCTGCTGCCCGGTCAGCAGGCGGCCGCCGCCAATGTGGTAGCTCGCGCTCATCAAGGGCAGGATATCGACCTGCAACTGGCAGATATCCGCTACGGCCATATCCACCAGTGGGTACAACAGGCTCGCCAGCAGAAGGGCAAGCTCACCGAGGCCCAGAGTGAGTGGCTGGATCGGGTGCTGCTCAATCGCTGGATTGGCATCCCCTTCTTCCTGTTTGTCATGTACCTGATGTTCATGTTCGCCATCAAGGTGGGCAGCGCCTTTATCGACTTCTTCGACATCATGGGCGGCGCCCTGTTTGTCGATGGGGTGCACCACCTGCTGGGGCTGATCAATGCCCCCGAATGGTTGGGCGCCATTCTGGCTGACGGCTTCGGGGTTGGTTTGCAGACCGTGGCCACCTTTATTCCGGTGATTGGTTGCCTCTATCTGTTCCTCGCGGTACTGGAGAGCTCCGGCTATCTGGCCCGCGCCGCCTTCGTGGTGGATGCCCTGATGCGCCGCCTCGGCCTGCCGGGCAAGGCGTTCGTGCCGATGCTGATGGGCTTTGGCTGTACCGTCCCCTCGGTGATGGCGACCCGTACCCTCAACTCCGAGCGGGAGCGGCTGATGACCTCCGCCATGGCCCCCTTCATGTCGTGCGGTGCCCGTCTGCCGGTTTACGCCCTGTTTGCGGTGGCCTTCTTCCCTGAATCAGGCCAGAACCTGGTGTTCGGTCTCTACCTCATCGGTATTCTGGTGGCGGTGCTCACTGGCCTGCTGCTGCGCAATACCCTGCTGCCGGGCAAGAGCGACTCCATGGTGATGGAGATGCCGGATTACGAGTGGCCGCGTCCTGTCAACGTTGCCATCAAGACCTGGCAGAAGCTCAAATCCTTCGTCTTTGGCGCCGGTAAAACCATCGTGCTGGTGGTTGCCGTGCTGAGCGTGCTTAACTCCCTGGGTACCGATGGCAGCTTTGGCCATCAGGAGCAGGAGAGCTCGGTCCTGAGCAAGATCAGCCAGGCGGTGACCCCGGTGCTGCACCCCATCGGTGTGCGCGATGACAACTGGCAGGCTACGGTCGGTATCGTCACCGGTATCTTCGCCAAAGAGGCGGTGGTCGGTACCCTCAACAGCCTCTACGCCGGTGGTGGCGCAGATGAAGAGGAGGCGAGCGAGTTCTCGCTGGTGGCCAGCTTCCATGAGGCGATCGATGCCGTGGCAGCCAATCTGGCGGAGATCAACCCGAGCGACCCTATGGGGCTTGATGTTGGCAACCTCGACGACCAGAAAGCTGCCGCTGAGGCGCAGGAAGTGGATGTCTCCACCTACGGCAACATGCAGACCCACTTCGATGGGGCGGCTGGTGCCTTTGCCTACCTCTTGTTCGTGCTGCTCTACATGCCTTGCGCCGCCGCCATGGGTGCCCTGGTGCGGGAAACCGGTCGCCAGTGGGCCCTCTTTACCGCGGCCTGGTGCAACTATATGGCCTTTATGTGCGCGACCCTCTTCTATCAGGTGGCCACCTTCGCCGCTCATCCGGAGCAGAGCCTGTTCTGGATCGTCAGCTATGGCCTCTCTCTGGTACTGCTCTGGTGGGCCGGTCGCCGTCACGGTGACATCGTCGCCCGCAAGGTGGTGACCTTATGATCCTGCGCGAGCTGGGGGATTACCTCGCCGCGCAGCAGAAGGTGAGCCGGCGTGATCTGGCTCGCCACTTCCACACCTCGGAAGATGCGGTGGAGGCCATGCTCGGCGTCTGGATGCGCAAGGGGCGGGTCATCAAGCGCGAGAGTCGGGTCTGTGGTGGCAGTTGCTGCGGCAAGAGCGAAGAGGTGATGTTCGAGTGGTGTGACGCGGGCCAGATTGGCATCAAGATCCGCTAAACGACTACCAGACCTCATCACCAAACATCGAACAATAAAAAACGGCAGGCCCTGCTTTAAATGAGGGTCTGCCGTTTTTATTGCTGAAAACAGGCGAGATCAGGCGCTCTGGCGAGCCTCGCTCAGCAGTGCCAGCGCCGGTTGGGCGTTGTCCGGCATCAGCCGGTAGGCCTTGTGGTGTTTGACCCGGGTGGCTTTCTTGTTGCCCTGGCTCAGCAGCAGGCCGTGCTTGAAGGCCGCCTCGGCCAGCACCTTCTCTTCACCGCGCACATAGAGGGTGAGGGGTTTGACAAGCTCACCGTCCTCGATATGGCCTTCATATTCGCTATGGCTTACCACCAGACTCGCCTGACCGCCCGATTGCAGGCGCAGCTTGGCGTTCACCTCGCTCTCGGTCAGCACCAGCCAGCCTGCCGCCGTCAGATCCTCCAGCAGGGCCGCCAGCTTGGCTCCCAATTGCTGCGGATTGGTCATGGCGCACTGGTATTGGAAGGCGATGCGCTCCAGCAATCCCTTGAGATCGGCGCCCGCACCCAGCGTGCGGCCAAGCTGCACCCAAGCTTTCAAATCTTCCATCACCAGACGGGAGAAGCGCTTCTCCTTGAGGGAGTCGGCCATCCAGGTGCAGAGAAAGTGGCTCTCTTGCGCCGGAGTGCGCTTGCCCGCCTTTTGCTCGGCGGTGCGGGCCAGTTCGGCCAGGCTCTGGGTGGCCATCTCGAGCAGGGCCTGATTGTAGGTCGGAGAGGTCATAAGCAATCCTTGAGTTGACCACCAGGGGTCAACACCGATGACAGAGATGGCAAAGGCGCCAGTGGCGCCTTTGCGGTTCAATAGAGCAACTGTCCGCCTTATTTCGGCTGGCGGGGCTTCTTGGCGGCGGCCAGACGCTTGAGGCGCTGACCCTGCAGCTTGGCTTCGGCCATCACCTGGGCCACGGCGTTATCTTCACGCTGCGGACGCTTGCCGAAGCGGCGACGCTCCTGCAGCTGTTTGATCAGCTCGTCACGGCTGCTCACCTCATAGCCCGGTACCATGATGCGGCGGATCTTCTGGCCGATCAGGGCCTCGATCTCCAGCAGGGTACGCTCCTCTTCACGGCTGACGAAGGAGATGGCCATGCCGCGCTTGCCGGCACGACCGGTACGGCCGATGCGGTGCACGTAATCTTCCGCCAGGAACGGCAGATCATAGTTGACCACGTACTCCAGATCCGGAATGTCCAGACCACGGGCTGCCACCTCGGTGGCGACCAGTACCCGTATCTTGCCTTCCATGAATTCGCGCAGGGCGCGGCGACGGTTGCCCTGGGCCTTCTCGCCATGGACAACGGCGGACTTGATGCCGTCGAGGTTCAGCTCCTCGACCAGCACATCACAGCTCTCGCGGGTACTGGCGAACACCAGCACCTGCTGCCAGTTCTGCTTGCCAATCAGCTCGGAGAGCAGCTCGCGCTTGCGCTTCTGCTCGACCGGATAGACGGTGTGGCTGACGGTGTCGGCGGTGGAGTTCTGCTTGTTGACGCTGACGATCTGCGGTCTGTCCAGCATCAGGTTGGCCAGCTTCTTCACCGCGTCGGAGAAGGTGGCGGAGAAGAGCAGGTTTTGACGGGTCTTGTTGACCGCTTGCAGGATCTTCTGCACATCGGCACTGAAGCCCATGTCGAGGATGCGATCCGCTTCATCCATCACCAGACACTCGACGCCAGAGAGGCTGAGGTTGCAGGCGGTGAGGTGCTCCAGCAGACGGCCCGGGGTGGCCACAATGATGTGTGCGCCCGCTTTGAGCTTCTTGGCCTGCACGTCCTGCTTGCCACCGCCGACGATGGTGATGGTGGTGATATCGAGATACTTGGCGAAGTCATTGATGTTGCTCGCCACCTGAGCCGCCAGCTCGCGGGTCGGGGTCAGGATCAGCACCCGGGCGTTGGAAGGCTGGACCGGCGCCGGATTGTCTACCAGACGCTGCAAGATGGGCAGGGCGAAGGCGGCGGTCTTGCCGGTACCGGTCTGGGCGCTGGCCAGCACATCGCGGCCACGGCGAATGGCCGGGATCGCCTGTTGCTGCACAGGGGTCATCTCCTGATAACCGCAATCTGAGACAGCACGCAAAATCTCGGGGGCAAAATCGAACGATTCAAATCTCATAATGGGTTCCTGTGTTCCAGCTGGGCTGTGTTTGGCTTGGTTAGCTCGGCATGAGCGAGACGGAGGTTGTAACCACCGACGGCTGCGCCTGACATCAAGTCAGAGAGTGAGCCGGAAAATGGCGGGCGCGAAGTGTAACAGATAGACGTCACAAATTCTGCCTCAAATGGTTGTCCTTTTCTCATCCTTTGTGGTGTGAATGGCGGTTGAAAGCAATCATTTGACTCCCAAAGACCAAGCCCAGAGCAGTGGGTGAACGGATTTGGGCAAGGACGAAAGGGATATCGATGGAACTGGAACAGTTAAAACGCCAGCTGGAGCAGCTTGGCGAGCGCAATGACAGCATGCAGCAGGCTCGCCACCGCATGCTGCTCAATATCACCCGCGATACGGGGGAGTTGCTGTCAGTGCTGGTGCAGACCCGTGGGGCGCAGGCGGTGCTGGAGATTGGCACCTCCAATGGTTACTCCACACTCTGGCTGGCAGAAGCGGTGCGTCGGCTTGAGGGGCACGTTACCACCATTGAGCTGGATGAGGATAAGCGCGTGCAGGCCCATGACAACTTTCAGCAAGCAGGGTTGGCCCCCTGGGTAACCTTGCTGGCAGGGGATGCAGGCGAGCTTTTACCGACCTTGCCGCAAGCCGGCTATCAGCTCATCTTCCTCGATTCGGATCGTCAGCACTACCGGGCATGGTGGCCGCAGATCCGCCGCCTGCTGGCACCCCGTGACCTACTGGTGGTCGACAACGCCATCTCCCATCGCAGCGAGATGGTGGAGTGGATGAACGAGGTCGGGCAGGATCCGGCCTTTGCCACCTCGCTGGTGCCGGTCGGCAAGGGGGAGTGGCTGGTGGTGCGTTTGTAACAAGGTGATGGCCTGGATTTGGTATCGGGCTGGCAGTGTATGTTTATTCATCATGAATAAACAGTGTGTCCCGCAATCAGTAGCGAATGCGGGACTGCTTTTTCGTTATTCATTATTTCACTTAACATCTTCATATTTCATGGTTTGGTAACGGGAACCTTCGCGTTATTTTTTGCTGGTGCCGCCAAGTGCAATCGTTTATTGACTGTCATCGTATATGTGGCGTGAACCGATTAAATGGTGCTGGTAGCAGTAGGATTCAAAATAATAATTGCATGGTAATCCGGATTATCGTTGGCAAGCGTGCTGGATGTTTACAAATATAACGAGGTGAATAATGAAAAAACTGCACTCCCTGTTTTTGCTGGCAGCCCTTCCACTGGCTTTGATGACATCGGCGCAAGCCGAGTCCAGCCTCGCCGCTATCCAGAGTGCCGGTGCGATCAAAATCGGCACTGAAGGCGCCTATCCTCCGTTCACCTATCACGACAAGAGCGGCAAGCTGGTCGGCTTTGATGTGGAGATTGGCGAGCTGATTGCAAAAGGCCTTGGGGTGAAGCCGGAGTTTGTCGAAGGCAAGTGGGATGGTCTCATCGCCGGGGTGGATGCCAAGCGCTACGATCTGGTGCTCAACGAAGTGGCCATCACCCCGGAGCGGCTGAAAAAGTATGATTTTTCAGATCCCTACATCACCTCCAAAGCGGTGATCGTGGTGCACAGCGATAATCACAGCATCAACAGCTTTGCGGATCTGAAGGGTAAGAAATCATCCCAGTCCCTGACTAGCAACTTTGCTCGGCTGGCGAAATCCTCGGGCGCCGAGGTGGTCGCCACCGAGGGCTTCAACCAGTCACTACAGCTGGTGCTGACCGGGCGAGTGGATGCCACCATCAATGACAGCCTCTCGTTCCTCGACTTCAAGAAACAGAAACCGGATGCCAAATTGAGGGTGGCGGCGACCGAGGCGAAGGGGGAGCAATCGGCAGTGTTGCTCGCCAAGGGACAGCCGGAATTGCTGGCCGCTATCAATCAGGCACTGCGCACTGCCAAACAGGATGGTAGCTACCAGAAAATATCTCTTAAGTATTTTGGTACTGATGTCTCGCAATAATATTGCCGGAAAATAATAACTAGCGAGGTAATTAACGTGCCAGCCTGGTTGCAGTTAATGATCGACTCTTTTTGGCCCCTGCTTAGAGCGGGGCTTATTTTTACCGTGCCACTGACCCTGATCACCTTTGTCTTGGGAATATTGCTCGGCTTGCTGGTGGCGCTGGCCAGATTATATGGCCCGACACCATTGGTGGCACTGGTTCGTTTTTATGTCTGGCTTATTCGTGGTACGCCGCTGCTGGTGCAGCTCTTTCTGATTTTCTATGGCTTGCCGAGTGCTGGCATTGTGCTGGATGCCTTCACCGCCGCGGTGATCGGGTTCACCCTCAACATCGGCGGCTACAGCTCTGAGATCATCCGCGCTACTCTCGCGGCGATCCCGAAAGGGCAGTGGGATGCAGCCTATTCGATTGGCATGAACTGGCCCCAGGTGATGTGGCGGGTGATCCTGCCGCAGGCGGCGCGTATTGCGGTGCCACCGCTCTCCAACACCTTTATTTCACTGGTCAAGGACACCTCGCTGGCGGCGGCAGTGACCGTGCCCGAGCTGTTTCAGGCTGCCCAGCGGCTCGCCTCTGTTACCTATGAGCCGCTCATTCTCTACAGCGAGACTGCCCTCATCTATTTGATGTTCAGCTCGGTGCTCTCCACCTTGCAAGACCGGCTGGAGCGCAAGTTGACCCACAAAGAGACCCGGGAGGTCGCCCTATGATCCGGTTGCGTGGTATCGAGAAGCAGTTTGGCGGGCAGCGGGTGCTCAAGGGAATTGATCTTGCCATGGTGGCGGGCAGTGTGACCGCCCTGATTGGCCCCTCCGGCAGTGGCAAGAGCACCCTGTTGCGCTGTGTCAATGTGCTGGAGCGGCCGGATGCGGGGCACCTGGTGCTGGGGGGGAGCGAACTCGATTTTTCTCACCATCTGCCTCGCCAGAGCGTGCAGGCATTGCGCCAGCAGACCGGCATGGTGTTCCAGAATTTCCAGCTGTTTCCGCACATGACGGTGCTGGAAAACGTGATTGAGGGGCTGGTGACCGTGTTGAAGTGGCCAAGAGCGAAAGCGGAGGCGCGCGGCTTGCAACTGCTCGACAAGGTGGGGCTCAGGCACAAGGCCGAGGCGGTGCCTGCCACCCTCTCCGGTGGCCAGCAGCAGCGGGTTGCCATTGCGAGGGCGCTGGCGCCATCGCCCAAGGTACTGCTCTGTGATGAACCCACCTCGGCGCTGGATCCCGAGCTTGCCCAGGAGGTGGTGACCGTGCTGCGCCAGTTGGCCCGCGAGGGAACCACCATGCTGATTGCCACCCACGATCTGCGGCTGGCCGCCCAGATAGCGCAGCAGGTGATCTTTCTGGAGGCGGGTGAGGTGGTGGAAGCTGGCAGCGCACGCCAGATGTTCACCACCCCCAAGCGGGCGCGTACCTTCGAGTACATCTCCACCCTCACCGAGCGGTTGCCGGAGAGCTGGAGCATCTAGCCGCTCCCCGGACGAGGTGGGTGGAGTGATAAGTGGCAAGCTGCCAGCGAGAACTCCTAGCCTTAAATTCCGAGCCTTAAATTCCTAGCCTCAAAAGAAGAGCCCCGCACTGGCGGGGCTCTGTTTTGGGTTGACTGGGGAAGTGCAGGTTAGACCGCCAGATAGTCCATGATCCCTTCGGCTGCCTTGCGCCCTTCGTAGATGGCGGTCACCACCAGATCGGAGCCACGCACCGCGTCGCCACCGGCGAACACTTTGGGGTTGCTGGTCTGGAAGGCGTATTCCGCCTGCTCGCGGGCCTTGATGCGATCCCGGTTGTCGAGCTCGATGCCGAACTCCGCCATCCAGGGTTGGGGGTTGGGTTGGAAGCCAAACGCCATCACTACCGCATCGGCAGCCAGCACCTGCTCTGAACCCTCGATGACCACCGGATTGCGGCGGCCATTGGCATCGGGTTCACCCAGCTCGGTGCTCACTACTTTGATGCCGACGGTGCGACCGCTGGCATCCAGCTCGACCGCCACCGGCTGCAGGTTGAACATGAATTCAACCCCCTCTTCGCGGGCGTTTTTCACCTCCCGCTTGGAGCCCGGCATGTTCTCCTCGTCGCGGCGATAGGCACAGATCACCTTGGCGGCTCCCTGACGGATGGCGGTACGTACACAGTCCATGGCGGTATCGCCGCCGCCCAGCACTACCACCTGCTTGCCGGCGAAGTCGATGTAGTCGGCTTGCGCCTTCTCGAACCCCAGCAAGCGGTTGGCGTTGGCGATGAGGTAGGGCAGGGCGTCATAGACTCCCGGCGCCTCTTCGTTGGCAAAGCCGCCCTTCATGTACTTGTAGGTACCGACCCCGAGGAAGACCGCATCGAACTCGCCGAGCAGGTCGGCGAAGGTGATGTCCTTGCCCACCTCGGTCTCGAGACGAAACTCCACGCCCATCCCCTGGAAGATCTCGCGGCGACGCTGCATCACCTCTTTTTCCAGCTTGAAGGAGGGGATACCGAAAGTGAGCAGGCCACCGATCTCCGGATACTTGTCAAACACCACCGGGGTGACGCCGTTGCGTGCCAGCACATCGGCACAGGCGAGACCCGCTGGGCCGGCGCCGATGACGGCGACCCGCTTGCCGGTCTTGACCACGTTCGAGAGATCGGGCTTCCAGCCCATCTCGAACGCCTTGTCGGTGATGTATTTTTCGATGTTGCCGATGGTCACCGCGCCGAAGCGATCGTTGAGGGTGCAGGAGCCCTCACAGAGGCGATCCTGCGGGCAGACCCGACCGCATACTTCCGGCAGGCTGTTGGTCTGGTGGGAGAGCTCCACCGCCTCCAGAATGCGCCCCTCTTTGGCCAGTTTCAGCCAGTTGGGGATGTAGTTGTGAACCGGACACTTCCACTCGCAATAGGGGTTGCCGCACTCGAGGCAGCGATCCGCCTGCATCTGTACCTGCGGCTGATTGAAGGACTCGTAGATCTCCACAAACTGGATTTTGCGGATCTTGAGCGGCTTCTTGGGCGGGTCAACCCGCTGGACATCGATAAACTGAAATACGTTCTGGCTCATAGGGTTCCCTCCTTATTGCGCCTGGATTCTGAGTTCTGCACTGGAACGGCTGGTGTGACCCAGCAGCGATTTCACGTCGCTGGACTTGGGTTTGATCAGCCTGAACTTGGGCACATAGGAGTCGAAGTTGGCCAGGATCTCCTCGGCGCGCGAGCTGCCGGTCTCATTGAGGTGCGCCGTGATGATACCGCGCAGGTGCTCCTGATGGATGGCGAGATCCGCCACGTCCAGCAGTTCCACCAGCTCGGGGTTGGTGCGCTTGGCAAAGTTGCCGCACTCGTCGAGCACGTAGGCAAAGCCGCCGGTCATGCCCGCCGCGAAGTTGACGCCGGTCTGACCGAGCACGGTGACGATGCCGCCGGTCATGTATTCACAACCGTTGTCGCCAATTCCCTCGACCACCGCCAGCGCGCCGGAGTTGCGCACCGCGAAACGCTCGCCAGCAGTGCCTGCGGCGTAGAGTTTGCCGCCGGTGGCGCCGTAGAGGCAGGTGTTGCCGATGATGGCCGCTTCATGGGACTTGAACGCCACGCCGACATGGGGCTTGATCACCAGCTTGCCGCCGGTCATCCCCTTGCCCACATAGTCGTTGGCATCACCCGTAAGGATCATCTCAAGGCCACCCGCATTCCAGACGCCAAAGCTCTGGCCTGCGGTGCCGTTGAAGTGCACCTTGACCGGATCCGCCGCCATCCCCTGGTTGCCGTGGCGTTTGACGATCTCGCCCGAGAGGCGTGCACCCACCGAGCGGTCGGTGTTGCGAATGTCGTAGCGGAACTCGCCACCGCTTGAGGTTTCCACCGCTTCCAGCAGATCTTCCACCATCTTGAGGTTGAGCGGCCCCTTGTCGAAGGTGGGGTTGTGCTGCTGGCTGAACAGGCTGGAGCCTGCCGGTGCTACCGGACGGGCCAGAATGCCAGAGAGATCCAGCTTGGCCTGACGAGCGGTGAGGCCGGGCAGGGCTTCCAGCAGATCGGTGCGGCCAATCAGGTCGGTCAGCTGGGTGACGCCGAGCTGAGCCATCAGCTCGCGGGTCTCCTCGGCGATGAACTTGAAGTAGTTCATCACCATCTCCGGCAGGCCGGTGAAGTGCTCGCGACGCAGCTTCTCATCCTGAGTGGCAACGCCGGTGGCACAGTTGTTCAGGTGGCAGATCCGCAGGTATTTGCAACCGAGCGCCACCATGGGGCCGGTGCCAAAACCGAAGCTCTCGGCGCCGAGGATGGCTGCCTTGATGATGTCGAGACCGGTCTTGAGACCACCATCCACCTGCAGCCGCACCTTGTGGCGCAGGCCGTTGGCGACCAGCGCCTGCTGGGTTTCGGCCAGACCCAGCTCCCACGGGGAGCCGGCATATTTGACCGAGGTGAGGGGGCTCGCGCCAGTGCCGCCGTCATAACCTGAGATGGTGATGAAGTCGGCATAGGCCTTGGCCACGCCGCAGGCAATGGTGCCAACGCCGGGTTCGGAGACCAGTTTCACCGACACCAGACAGCTCGGGTTGATCTGCTTGATGTCGAAGATGAGCTGGGCCAGATCCTCGATTGAGTAAATGTCGTGGTGCGGCGGCGGCGAGATCAGGGTCACGCCGGGCACGGAATAACGCAGCTGGGCGATCTGGGCGGTGACCTTGTCACCGGGCAGCTGGCCACCTTCGCCAGGCTTGGCACCTTGAGCCACCTTGATCTGCACCACATCTGCGTTCATCAGGTAGTGAGGGGTGACGCCAAAGCGGCCGGAAGCCACCTGCTTGATGCGGGAGTTCTTCTCGGTACCGAAACGCTTGGGATCTTCGCCACCTTCGCCGGAGTTGCTCTGACCGCCGAGGCGGTTCATGGCGACAGCCAGCGCCTCGTGGGCTTCAGGGCCGAGGGCACCGATGGACATGGCGGCGGAGTCGAAGCGGGGGAACAGCTTGTCGGCTGGCTCAACCTGATCCAGCGCGACCGGATTGTCGACCTTCTTCAGCGCCAGCAGATCGCGCAGGGTGGCAACCGGGCGCTCGTTCACCAGACGGGCGTACTCTTTGTAATCGGCATAGTTGCCGGAGCGCACCGCGGTTTGCAGGGTCTGCACCACATCCGGGTTGTAGGTGTGGTACTCGCCGCCGTGGACGAACTTGAGCAGGCCGCCGTGGGGGAGGGGCTTGCGCACCAGCCATGCCTGACGGGCCAGATTGTGCTGATCCTGCTGGATGTCGGCAAAATCGGCACCCTGAATACGGCTCGATACGCCGCGGAAGCAGGTATCGACCACCGACTTGGCCAAGCCCACAGCTTCGAACAGCTGGGAGCAGCGGTAGCTGGCGACCGTGCTGATGCCCATCTTGGACATCACCTTGTAGAGCCCCTTGTTGATGCCGTTGCGATAGTTGACCATCGCCTGGCGCAGGGACATGGTGAGCACGCCCTCTTCAACCTGTTTGGCCAGGGTTTCGTAAGCGAGATAGGGGTAGATGGCGGTCGCGCCAAAGCCCAGCAGCACCGAGAAGTGGTGCGGGTCACGGCAGCTTGCAGTCTCCACCAGAATGTTGGCGTCGCAGCGCAGGTTGTTGTCCACCAGGGTGCGCTGCACTGCACCCACCGCCATGGCGGCCGGGATCGGCAGGGTGTCGGCGCTGATATCGCGATCCGACAGCACCAGCAGCACGGTGCCACTCTTTGCAGCGGTTTTGGCCTCGTCGCAGATGCGCAAGATGGCCGCTTCCAGCCCCTCTTCGGGCTTGAAGTTGAGGCTGATCACCTGATGACGGTAGTACTCACCTTCCAGTGCCAGCAGCTGGTGGAAGTCGGAGTAGAGCAGGATCGGCGACTGGAACAGCACCCGGTGGGCGTGGCCGAAGGTCTCGTTGAAGACGTTCTGCTCGCGACCGATACAGGTGGCCAGCGACATCACGTGGTTCTCCCGCAGCGGGTCGATGGGCGGGTTGGTAACCTGGGCAAACATCTGGCGGAAGTAGTCATAAAGGGTGCGCGGGCCGGAGGAGAGCACCGCCATCGGGGTATCATCCCCCATGGAGCCCACCGCTTCCTGACCATTTTCACCGAGAACCCGGATGATCTGATCCAGCTCCTCGAAGGAGTAGCCAAACAGCTTCTGATAGGTTTTCAGCTGGTGGTCGGAGAACTCGCGGCTACCGGTCTGGCTGTCGTCCATCTGCTCGAAGGGGACCAGTCGGCGGCAGTGTTTATCCATCCACTGCTTGTAGGTGTGGCGGTTCTTGAGGTCGTCATCGATCTCGAAGCTGGTCCACACCTTGCCGTTGCTGGTATCCACCACGAACAGCTCGCCCGGGCCGACCCGGCCCTTCTCCAGCACTTCGTCCGGGGTGTAGTCCCAGGTGCCGACCTCGGAGGCGAGGGTGATGAACTTGTCCTTGGTGATGACGTAGCGGGCCGGACGCAGACCGTTGCGATCAAGTGCGCAGGTGGCGTAGCGACCATCGGTCATGACGATACCGGCGGGGCCGTCCCACGGCTCCATGTGCATGGAGTTGAAGTCGTAGAAGGCGCGCAGGTCGTCATCCATGTTCGGGTGCTTTTGCCATGCAGGCGGGATCAACAGGCGCATGGCGCGGAACAGATCCATACCACCGGCGAGGAAGAGATCCAGCATGTTGTCGAGGCTGGAGGAATCCGACCCAGTGGTGTTGACGAAGGGAGCCGCTTCCTGCAGATCGGGAATGAGCGGGGTGGCAAACTTATAGCTGCGTGCCTTTGCCCACTGGCGGTTGCCAGCGATGGTGTTGATCTCGCCGTTGTGGGCCAGATAGCGAAACGGCTGGGCCAGCGGCCAGCGCGGGCTGGTGTTGGTGGAGAAACGCTGGTGGAAAACGCAGATAGCCGCCTGCATACGGATGTCGGCGAGATCCAGATAGAAGCGCGGCAAGTCCACCGGCATGCACAGTCCTTTATAGACGGTGACCAGATTGGAGAGGCTGACCACATAGAAGTAGTCGTCGTTGACGCGTTTTTCGATGCGGCGACGCACGATATAGAGGCGGCGCTCGAGATCCTTGTCGACCCAGCCGGGCGGGGCGTTGACAAAGACCTGTTCAATGCTGGGCAGGGAGGCTTTGGCGATGGTACCCAGTACGTTGGTATCGACAGGCACCTTGCGCCAGCCGACCAGACTCAGGGTCTCTTTTTCCAGCTCTTCGTCGATGATGTCGCGGGTCTGCTGGGCCAATACGGGGTCAGGGTTGAGAAACAGCATGCCGACCGCATAG
This sequence comes from Aeromonas sp. FDAARGOS 1411, assembly GCF_019047125.1. Classification (NCBI taxonomy): domain Bacteria; kingdom Pseudomonadati; phylum Pseudomonadota; class Gammaproteobacteria; order Aeromonadales; family Aeromonadaceae; genus Aeromonas; species Aeromonas sp. FDAARGOS 1411. The sequence continues at coordinate 899,138 of NZ_CP077214.1, forward strand.
TTGCGGCCAAGGTGCCATCCCTTCTCCTCGGCGACAGCTCTGAAGAAGCTGTCCGGTTTTTGCAGCAGCAGACCGCAACCATCGCCGGTCTTGCCATCGGCGGAGATCCCGCCGCGGTGCTGCATGCGAGCCAATGCTGACATCGCGAGACGGACAAGCTTGTGGCTGGCTTCCCCTTCCATGTGGGCCAACAGGCCGAAGCCACAGTTATCCCTCTCCAGCTTTGGATCATATAGTGACATTGCATTTCTCCCTTGCTCGGCCTTGTATCGCACAGTCATCACCTGACTGCATAAATTGCGATTGGCTCTTGTGGTTCCGTCTGCCTGACGTGGCGAATCTCCAAACTAATGGGATTTTCTGGCGAGGTCAATCGCAGGTCAGGTTTGTCTTCATGGTTACATTCGCATAACAAAATGTCGGGTTAGGGGGATTAGCTCGCAGTTATGGAGTGTTTATTCTGTGTGGTTTGATTTTGTTGGTTAAATATATCGCCATTGGCGGGCTCAATGGTGCGCTCGGCGACGATGGGCGAATGTAGTAATTTTACCAACCCGATGTGGCCGACAGCGGAAGGGATCACATTTTCAATATCCCATGCTTGCAATTGTGTGCTGTCGGGTCTCTTTGAATTTTTCATTGTTCAACAGTGGGTTATCAGGTCTCATTTTCATATGGATGTTTACTGTTTGAATCGTCAAAGAACTGTAAAAATTCTTTTTTTGCGCTTTTTCTCTATATTTATTCAAAATTGATCGGGTATTTATATGTTTTACCCTCTCCGCTAGCTTGATCCAGCTCAGCCCCTGTTTTGCGCAAGCTCGTACAATGGCGCTCCTTTAGCGGAGGTGTCATGCAGTTACACGAACTCGTCAATACATTCGGTCAGGATCTCAAGCAGCGTCATGGTCAGAAGATCCACAAACTCTCCATCCACGGGGCCTTCACCTGCCCGAACCGTGACGGCACCCTGGGCCGTGGTGGCTGCACCTTCTGCAATGTATCCTCTTTTGCTGACGAGTCGGCTCAGCAACTCTCCGTGGTGCAACAACTGCTGGCTCGCCGGGACGAAGTCACCCGTGCCAAGCGCTATCTTGCCTACTTTCAGGCCTATACCAGTACCTATGCCGAGGTCGAATATCTGCAGCGGATGTATGAAGAGGCGCTGTCAGTGAGCGATATGGTGGGGCTCTGTGTGGGCACTCGTCCCGATTGCGTGCCGGATGCGGTGCTGGATCTGTTGGCGGGCTATCAGGCCCGGGGTTACGAGGTGTGGCTGGAGCTTGGGCTGCAAAGCGCCAATGACAAGACCCTGCAACGGATCAACCGCGGCCATGGTTATGCCGCCTATGAGGATGCGGTAAGACGTGCCCATCAGCGCGGCATCAAGGTATGTGCCCATCTGATCGTCGGCCTGCCGGGCGAAGTGCCGATGGACAGCCTCGATACCCTGCATCGCATCGTTGAGACCGGTGTTGAGGGGATCAAGTTGCATCCGCTTCATGTGGTTGAGGGTAGTACTCTCGGCAAGGCGTGGCAGGCGGGGCGCCTTGAGGTATTGACGCTGGAGCAGTATGTGGAAGCGGCCGTTGCCATGATCCAGCACACGCCGCCCGAGGTGGTGTATCACCGGATTTCGGCCTCCGCGCGCCGTCCAACTCTGTTGGCGCCAGCCTGGTGTGAAAATCGCTGGACGGCCATGGCGGATATTGCCAAAGCACTCTCATTGAGCGGCCCGCAAGGTCACGCGTTTGGCAGACCCTTCATACTTCCTGACCTATAATTGAGCACCAGATTATTATTTTCACGTAAAACATAGGGTTATATAAAAAACTTCATACCCTAAACTATAGTTTTGGTACGTGCCGGTTGATATAGTGGTGCGCCATAATAAATGTCATTATCAATTAACTCCGACATTCACCCTGATTGCAGTGTTAGCATGGTGTTGATGAGCCGATTATTTTTACCAATAACGAATCATGCCACCATTGCTGCTGTGCCGGGAAATTGGCGATGAGTGTCGCGATCTATCTGGACAGGTTTATCCCCTGATCAGTCTCATCAGCGGGAAGGCCACTCGGTTTTAGCGTGGCTACAGCAGGGAAATATGAGCGATGAACGCTCCTATCTACCTCATTTATGCAGTGACAGGATGCTATGCAAGCAGAAACAAGTCGTATTGATGAGTTATTGGAGTGTCTGGTCTTCTTGACCCGTTTTTATGGTGTGCCCAACAGTCAGGATGCCCTGACGACCGGGTTGCCACTGGTCTCCGGACGCCTGACTACCGCACTCTTTTGCCGTGCTGCCGAGCGGGGCGGGTTATCCGCCCGTGAAGTGATACAGCCACTGGCCGATATTTCTCCCTTGCTGCTGCCTTGTGTATTGCAGATGCGCAGTGGTGGCGCCTGCATTTTGCTGGAGTGGAACGAAGATCGCAGCCAGGGGAAAGTGATTTTCCCGCAGGCCGGTGATGCCGCGCAATGGCTGACCGCAGCCCAGTTGGGTGATGAGTATCTGGGACGCCTCTTCTACGTGAAGAAGCAGTTCAAGTTTGACGAACGCTCGCCCAAGGTGCTTGAAACCCGTGATGGACACTGGTTCTGGAGCACCTTGTTCGAATCCCGCGGCATCTATCGCGATGTGCTGATCGCCTCCATTCTGATCAACCTGTTTGCCATCGCCAGCCCTCTTTTCACCATGAACGTCTATGACAAGATTGTGCCCAATCTGGCGTTTGATTCACTCTGGGTGCTGGCGGTCGGGGCCATGGTGGTCTTTACCTTCGATTTTGTGATGCGGCAGTTGCGTAGTTACTTTATCGACATTGCCGGTAAAAAGTCTGATGTGCTGCTGTCCGCCAAGATTTTCGCCAAGGTGATGGGCATGCGGATGGAATCTCGTCCCGCTTCCACTGGCGCGTTCGCCAAACATCTGCAGGAATTTGAATCGGTGCGGGAGTTTTTCACCTCCGCAACGGTTTCTACTCTTATCGATCTCCCTTTTGCCGTCTTCTTCCTTTTTATTATCTGGATGTTTGCAGGCGTAATGGTGGTGGTTCCCATCGTCGCCATGCTGATCCTCATCGCCTACAGCTTCTATATTCAAGAGCCCCTCAAGCAGTCCATCGAAGAGGGTTCACGCCTTGCGTCCCAGAAGAACGCCAACCTGATTGAAAGTATTTCCGGGCTGGAAACCGTCAAGATTTTCGGCGCCGAGAGTATGTTCCAGCATCGCTGGGAACAGGCCGTCTCCCATATTTCCACCTGGGGCGTACAGACCCGCCGCATTACCAACTCCATGTCCTCGCTGGCCAGTTATATCCAGCAGGTGGTGACGGTCGGTCTGGTGATTGTCGGTGTTTACCAGATCTCCGAAGGTTTGGTCACCATGGGGGGCATGATTGCCGCCGTGATGCTCTCCAGCCGCGCCATTGCGCCCATGGTGCAACTCTCCGTATTGTCGACCCGTTATAACCAGGCCAAGTCAGCACTGGATATTCTGGAAAAAATCATGCAAACCCCGGGTGAGCAGGAGGAGGGCAAGCAATATATCCATCATCCGGTGATTGCCGGTCGAATTGAATTTGAAAATGTCTCCTTCAAATATCCCGGCATGGAAACCAGCACTCTGCACAATATCAATTTGCGCATTCAGCCGGGCGAAAAGGTGGCGATTATCGGCCGGATTGGGGCGGGTAAAACGACCCTCGAGAAGCTGTTGATGGGGTTGTATCGACCGACCGATGGCTCGGTACGTATCGATGGTTTTGAACTCGATCAACTGCCACCTGCGGTAATCCGCCGCAATATTGGTTGTGTCCCGCAAGATGTCATTCTTTTCTTTGGCTCGGTGCGGGACAACATCATGCTGGGTAATCCGCTGGTGGATGATGTGAGAGTCTTGCGCGCCGCCAAGCGGGCGGGTGTCACCAACTTTACCAACAGGGATCCCAACGGGCTGGATCGGCAGATAGGTGAGGGTGGCCGTCAGCTCTCCGGTGGTCAGCGTCAGTCGATCCTGCTGGCACGCGCCCTGCTCAATGATCCCCCCATTCTGGTGATGGATGAGCCGACCTCCAACATGGACAACCAGTCCGAGATGCAGGTTAAGCAAGAGCTCGCCAGACTGGGCCCGGAAACCACATTGATCCTCATCACTCACAAAACCTCGATGCTGGATGTGGCATCGCGAGTGATCGTCATCGAGCAGGGGCAGATCGTTGCTGATGGCCCCAAAGAGGTGGTGTTACAGCAGTTGAAGGAAGGCAAGGTGCGCGTGCAGGAGGTGTCCCATGGTTAAGGGGCTCATGGACTGGTTCAAGCGCAGCAAAAAGACGCCTTCCGGCGAGGTATTGCCAGCACCCGAGCATCTGGAGTTTGTCGATGACGGCGCGGCAGCTGTACTGCTGACCACGCCGACCGGAGCTCGTATCCTGCTATGGTGTTGTTTCCTCTTTTTCATGAGTGCCATCGTCTGGGCGGCCTGGGCCGAACTGGATGAAGTCACCGTGGGTCAGGGCAAGGTTATTCCGTCCCGTCAGCTGCAGGTGATCCAGAACCTGGAAGGGGGGATCGTCAAAGAGATCTTCGTCAAAGAGGGGGATATCGTCGAAAAGGGGCAGCCGCTGCTGCGCATTGATGACACCCGTTTCCGCTCCGACTTTAGAGAACGGGAGCAAGAGGTAGTCACCCTGAAGGGGGATGTGGCTCGTCTGCGCGCCGAGATGGCCAGCGTCGAGGTGAAAAACGACCCGGCACTGGGTTGGCGTGAGCAGGTCGTGGTAGGCGAAGCGCCAATCCAGTTCCCCGATGGTTATGAAACCGTCTTTGCCGAATACGCACACCGTGAGCGGTCTGTACAGCGGGATCGCCTCAATAACCTGAAAAACCAGCTCTATATTCTTGGTCAGCAAATCGAACAGAAAGAGCAGGAGCTGATTGAACTAAATGCCAAGATCCGCACCGTGAATCGCAGTGTGGATCTGGCCAGACAGGAACTGAATATTAGCCGTCCGTTGGCGAAAGAAGGTATAGTGCCTCAAGTGGAGCTAATTAAGCTGGAGCGGCAGGTCAACGAGATGCAGGGGGAGCTGGAGAGCAACCGTCTGCTGATCCCAAAACTCAATTCGGTACTGCGTGAGACCATCTCCAAGCGTAATGATATTGCGTTGAAGTTCAGAGCAGATTCCCAGACTGAACTGAATGAGAAACAGGGGCGGCTTGGCCAGTTGTCAGAAGGGCAGGTTGGCTTGCGAGACAGGGTCGACCGGACCAGCGTGATTGCTCCGCTCAAGGGCACCATCAAGAAACTCAAGATCAACACCCTGGGCGGCGTGGTTCAGCCCGGCATGGATTTGATGGAGATTGTGCCGCTGGAGGATACCTTGCTGGTAGAAGCCAAGGTGTCACCGAAAGATATCGCCTTCCTTCGACCGGGGCTGGATGCCATCGTCAAAATTACTGCCTACGACTTTACAATCTATGGAGGATTGCATGGCAAGGTTGAACAGATAAGTGCGGATTCGATCCAGGATGAGGAGGGGAACTCCTTTTATCTGGTTCGGGTTCGAACAGAGAAGAGTTACTTGGGCGATGAGCTTAACGCACTTCCCATCATCCCCGGTATGTTAGCCAGTGCTGATATCATTACTGGTAAAAAAAGTGTCCTAGACTATTTGCTTAAGCCGATTTTACGGGCAAAGCAGTCGGCACTGAGAGAACGATAAGCCAACAATCTAAAAACAAAACATGACTGGAGATAACATGAAAAAAACGATTGTTGCCATGCTGGTCAGTGGCTGCATCCTGATCCCGAGTTTGGGTCAGGCCCAGACTCTGGAAGAGTCAGTGGCACAGACACTTGCTACGCATCCCAAGATAAAGGAAGCGTTTGATCTGTATCAGGCACGACTCTATCAGCATGATGGAGCCAAGGGTGGCTATTATCCTACGATCGATCTGCGTGGTGGCGTAGGCTATGAAAAAACTGACAGCCCTTCTACCCGTGCTGCCAGTGCCAACAGCAATATTGATGATTCCATGACTCGCAAAGAGGCTGGACTCAGTCTGCGGCAAATGTTGTTTGATGGCTTTGATGTCAGCAACAACGTCTCCAGAACCGAAGCTGAAGCCAATGCCCAGCGTCTGGCGATGATCTCCGAAGCAGAGAATACTGCGCTTCGAGTAGCTGAGGTCTACCTCAATATGCTGCGTCAGCAGGAGATCCTGGAGCTTTCCAAACAAAACTTGGAAACCCACGAACAGATCCGCAGCGACATCAGCAAGCGGACTGATTCAGGGCTTGGCTCTACTGCGGATCAGACCCAGATTGAAGGTCGTGTTGCCCGGGCCTATTCAAATCAGGCCGCTGCCGAAAACAACTATCGCGACGCAGAGAGTGAATTTATTCGTGTCGTGAACGAGGTACCAAAAGATCTGGTACAGCCGGTTCCCAATACCGAGCTTATCCCGGCCAGCCTCGATAGTGCGCTGAAAACGGCGACCGAAGTCCACCCGACCCTGCTCTCTTCCCTGCAGGATATCGAAGCAGCCAAGTATCAACATGAAGGCGCCAAATCCGGTTTCTACCCCAATGTAACATTCGAGGTCGATCAGAACTGGAATGAGGATATCGATGCGGTCAAAGGGCGCAACGATGATCTGACCGCAATGGTGCGCATGCGTTACAACCTGTTCCGTGGCGGTTCTGATGTGGCAGAGAGCAATGCAACATCGGCTCTCTACTCTCAGGCGAAAGACATTCATTTGAATGCGTTTCGCCAGGTTGAGGAAGGCACTCGTCTGGCCTGGAACGCGAAAGAGTCGTTGGCCAAGCAAAAGACCTTCCTGAAAGAGCATGTTGACGCCAGCTATGACACCGTACAGGCGTACAAGAAGCAGTTTGGGTTGGGTCAACGGACATTGCTGGACGTATTGAACACCGAGAACGAACTGTTTGAGGCGCGTCGCAGCTATATCACTGCCGAGTATGATGCACTGCTGGCGGACTATCGCATTCTCAACGCGACAGGCAGCCTGCTCAATGCATTTAGCGTCAAACAACCCGCTGAATGGCAGGCCAGGCAATAACCGTTTGTTCATGATCCCGCAGGGATCATGAACGCCAACATGGTGATTGCAGCTGGCAATCACCATGTTTGGCTAACGCAGGTTGTTGTACGAGCTTTGAGGAGTGCAGCAGTAATAATGCAGCAGGAATATGATGTGACACTCCAGCGCGGAACCGGTAGCCGATGGTGTTATCTTCTTAATGAATGGAGATACAGATCCCTACGCGCTCTGCGCCACTCCTTATGGATCCTGCTGTTACCCTTCTCACTTCTGCTCTGTGCCAGTCAGCCTCTGCCACAGGAAGATCTCAACTTGATCAAGCGGGCGGAGCAGACCTATGGCGCCAGAGCCGGCAAGCGTGTAACCAGTTGGCGTATGTTGGTCATGGAGACGAAGGGCAGGGCCCTGAGCGAAGAAAAAAAGCTTGAGCGGGTTAATAATTTTTTCAATCGGATGCGTTTTATTGACGATATCAAGTTGTGGCGCAAAAAGGATTATTGGGCAACCCCGCTGGAATTTTTGGGAGCCGCCGGGGGAGACTGTGAAGATTTCAGTATCGCCAAATACTCTACGCTGCTCGAGCTTGGGATCCCTGATGATAAAATGCGGATGGTGTACGTCAAGGCTCTTGATTACAACCAGTTTCACATGGTGGTGGCATATTATGAGACACCCTCTTCCGTTCCGGTTATTTTGGATAATTTGATAGGCTCGATTCGCCCTGCCACGCAGCGGCGTGATCTGGTGCCTATTTACAGTTTTAACGGTAGTCACTTGTGGTTGATGAAGGCACGAGGCCAAGGGGAACTGGCTGGTCAATCATCCCGCTTGGGATTATGGAATGATTTACGCAATCGCATGACCTCGGGGCGATTGGCTCGGCCAGTGGTGAATTTGGATGATTAACCTATGACGCTCTATCGACAGTTATTAGCCACCATGCTGCTGCTGTTTGGATTGTTATTTGCGGCCACATACTGGGTGCAATTCAATTCAACCCGCACTTATCTTGCGCAGCAACAGGAAACAACGGTCATCAATACGGCAACCTCGCTGGGGCTTGCGCTCACCCCCTATCTGGAAAACGGTGACAAGGTCGGTGCCGAGTCGGTGATCCAGGCCATTTTTGATGGTGGCTATTATCGATTGGTTCGCTTGGATTTGCTGGCATCAAAGGATGTCATCGAGCAGGAAAATACCAACAATATTCAGGGGGTACCGCGGTGGTTTGTAAATTTGGGACTGTTTCCTGAGGTATCCAACGAGTCAATTCTGACGTCTGGCTGGTTGCAGCTTGGAAAATTAAAAGTAGTGGGTCATCCCGGCCAGGCTTATTACGAGTTGTGGCGGGGGATGAGCGAGCTGGCGAGCTGGTTTCTGGTCGGCTTTTTGATCACCACAATTTTGTTGATGAGAGCACTCAACTACTTGCTCAAGCCACTCAAACAGATCTGTGATCAAGCCGTCGAGATTGAGCTGCACCATTTCGGTCATACGATCCCGGAGCCTAAAACCCATGAATTGAAGCAGGTCGTTCAGGCGATCAACACCCTCTCAAGCAAGTTGGCGTTGCAGTTCAAAGAGCAAGCCGATGAGGCCGAGAAATTGCGCGAGCGGGTTTATGTCGATGCCGTGTCGGGGCTTGGCAACCGAGCCTATTTTGTGGGTCAGGTAAACGCATGGATAGCGGAGGCTGGCCAAGGTGGCGTCATGCTGGTTGCGGTCGACATGCTGGATGATATCTATCGCGATGAAGGCTTTGCTGCCCGCGACAACATGGTCAAATCGATAGCTCAGGCTTTGAAAGAGCAATTAAAAGGGTGGGATGGCGCAGCCTTGGCACGGATCTCCGCGACGGAATATGCGCTGCTCTGTCCAACTGACGATCTCACTCAGTTAAAAGAGCTGGCTGAAGTGATTAATAGCCGCATTGCCGATCTGGTGGTGAATCCAATGGGCGAAGGGGATGCGCTCTCCGTCATCGGTATTGCTGGTCGTGATGGCAATGATGATCTCTCTGCCTTGTTGACCAAAGCCGATAATGCGCTTGGCAAGGCGCGCAATGAACGCCGTGGTGCTGTGGTGATGGAAGGGGGGACCGAGCAAGGTTTGATGGGGCGTTTGGCCTGGCGAGATCTGGTACAAGATGCCATTTCACGACAACTTTGGCGCTTCAAAGCCCAACCAGCTTGCCGGTTTGATAATGGAGCAAGGTTGCATGCCGAGCTGTTTGCTTCTATCTCTCGGGATGGCACTGATTATTTTGCAGGTCAGTTCTTGCCCGCGATTGAACAGTTCAAATTGGGTGGCGAGTTTGACCAAGCGGTGCTTGATGCTTGCGTTCCATTACTGCAAAAACAGTCTGATCTGGTACTGGCGATCAACATCACTGCTGGCTCGCTCTGCTCGGATGAATTTTTAACCTGGCTGACGCGCTATCTGACCGAGCATGCAGAGCTCAAAGAGCGGTTGTTATTTGAAATACCTGAAGCTGCCATCATGAAACATAAAGACAACGTGGCTGCGTTGGTTGGCACCTTGCAAGCTCATGGCTTCCAGTGGGGGGTTGACCACTATGGTCGTCACTTCCAGTCTCTGGGCTATCTGGAGGAGCTGTCGCCGGCTTATGTCAAGGTCGATCACGGTTATACCAGTCAGGTCATGGAGCCGGGGGCTGACACCTCATTCCTGGCTGCAGTGTGTCGCGCCGCACACAATGCCGGTGTGACCACCATTGCGACCCGTGTCGAGGATCAACATCAAGTGGAACTGCTTTCCAAGTTGCATATCGATGGTTACCAGGGATTTGTTCATCCTGCCTTCCCATTGTCTTGAACTAAATGTTGGAAATGGCCCCGATAGGGGCCTTTTTTATACCAGTCACTTCTCTTTTCGCCATTTTTCTATAACCAACTCAAGGTCGGCCTTGAATGGAGCTGTGTCTAGGATTCTGATTTGTATTAAGAAATTCCAACTCTTCGATTTTTTTCCGTCCATTTGTTGAATTCCTCTCGAACGTACGCTTTTTTGCAACGGAACAGCGCGCTATCTCCTTCTACGGTGTAGACATCAAGATCTGTCACCTTGGAGCAATGGATATGCGTACCCAAATCATCGACAAGTCCGTGGTTGTCTCAGCTATAGAAGGCAATGTGGAGATTGTGCTGGCTGATGGAAGCAGCCGCCCTCTTCAAAAAGGGGAAATTCTCCAACCCGGAGCAAAATTGGCCATAGCTGATGACGCCAAGCTGGCTCTTTCCCCTTATGACGATACTCCAGCATCGGATGTTCCGGCAGGTTCCGAGTCCGATGGACCTGCTCAACCGCAAGTGGCGGCCAGCCAGGAAGGCGCACCTTCAGATATTGCTGCATTGCAAGAATCGATTCTGCAGGGGGTTGACCCGACTCAAAACTTTGAGGCTTCTGCTGCTGGTGGGGCTCCAGCGGCCGGTGGTGGTGGCGGTATTGGTGGGGTTGCGGGGGCCAGTGGTAATGGTGGTTTCGTCACAATTGATCGAACAGGCGATGCCACGATAGCGGCTGCAGGGTTTGATACCACCTACGATACGGCCGCTGTCATCAATGAAAATCAGGCCGAAGATTTGATTCTTGAAAATCAGCTTGATGATTTGGGCGAAACCGCCGAGACCCAGGAAGACACTCAGGTGAGTGGGAATTTACTCGACAATAGTACCAATCCAGATGGGCCTGCTGATGCCTCTATCGTTTCATATGACTGGGGTATCAATATAGGAGTCCCTGCCGGTGTTGCTGCCACCATTACCGGAGTGGGCACGCTGATCATCAATGGTGATGGTTCTTTCACCTTTACCCCGGCTCCTGATTATTCCGGAGCCGTACCTACCGTGAGTTATGTGGTTACCGATGGCACTGATATCGTCACGTCAACCTTGACGCTGATAGTGACTCCACAAGGTGACATCGATTTCAACGCTGAGGTACTGAGCGTGGTGACCAGCGAGACCGATGCACTGTTGGAGGTGTTGCTGACCAACACAGTGAGTATCAGTGATGGCGATGGTTCAGAGACCTGGACAAGCCTGGTGTACACCTTCGACAACTTGCCGGCGGGGACCGAGGCGGTGGGTGGCACTCTGGTGGGTAACGTCCTGACAGTGAACGTGGTGGCGGGGGCATTGCCGCCAGCGTTCGGGCTGCTATTCCCGGCGGATTATTCGACGGCCGGGGTGTCGGGCAGTGTGAACAACACCGGTGCGCCTATCAGTTACACCGTGGTGGCGACCACCAATGAAGGCACGGCCAGCAGCAGTGGCACGGTCACTATCGGAGTGGAAGGGGATATCAGCGTCAGCGCGACTGACCTGGTGGAAGCTGAAACAGACAACCTGATAGTGGTGTCGCTGGCGGCGCAACTGAGCGTGAGTGCGAGCGACGCGGACAAGTCGGAAGAGGTGACGAGCGTAACGGTGACCCTGAGCGGTGTCCCGGCAGGTGCGTTGATGGGGACAGGCTGGGTGGCTGGCGCGGTGGCGGGCAGCTACAACTGGAGCGGTGCGAGCACAGCGGGAGTACCGACCTTCACCTTGCCGGCGGACTGGAGCGGGGTGGTGAATGGCAATGTGGCGGGGACTACGGACGAGGGTGGGGCAGACAGCAAGCCCTTCACCGTGACCGTCACTGCCGGCCATGACATTGACTTCAACGCTAAGGCACTGAGCGTGGTGACCAGCGAGACCGATGCACTGTTGGAGGTGTTGCTGACCAACACAGTGAGTATCAGTGATGGCGATGGTTCAGAGACCTGGACCAGCCTGGTGTACACCTTCGACAACTTGCCGGCGGGGACCGAGGCGGTGGGTGGCACTCTGGTGGGTAACGTCCTGACAGTGAACGTGGTGGCGGGGGCATTGCCGCCAGCGTTCGGGCTGCTATTCCCGGCGGATTATTCGACGGCCGGGGTGTCGGGCAGTGTGAACAACACCGGTGCGCCTATCAGTTACACCGTGGTGGCGACCACCAATGAAGGCACGGCCAGCAGCAGTGGCACGGTCACTATCGGAGTGGAAGGGGATATCAGCGTCAGCGCGACTGACCTGGTGGAAGCTGAAACAGACAACCTGATAGTGGTGTCGCTGGCGGCGCAACTGAGCGTGAGTGCGAGCGACGCGGACAAGTCGGAAGAGGTGACGAGCGTAACGGTGACCCTGAGCGGTGTCCCGGCAGGTGCGTTGATGGGGACAGGCTGGGTGGCTGGCGCGGTGGCGGGCAGCTACAGCTGGAGCGGTGCGAGCACAGCGGGAGTACCGACCTTCACCTTGCCGGCGGACTGGAGCGGGGTGGTGAATGGCAATGTGGCGGGGACTACGGACGAGGGTGGGGCAGACAGCAAGCCCTTCACCGTGACCGTCACTGCCGGCCATGACATTGACTTCAACGCTAAGGCACTGAGCGTGGTGACCAGCGAGACCGATGCACTGTTGGAGGTGTTGCTGACCAACACAGTGAGTATCAGTGATGGCGATGGTTCAGAGACCTGGACCAGCCTGGTGTACACCTTCGACAACTTGCCGGCGGGGACCGAGGCGGTGGGTGGCACTCTGGTGGGTAACGTCCTGACAGTGAACGTGGTGGCGGGGGCATTGCCGCCAGCGTTCGGGCTGCTATTCCCGGCGGATTATTCGACGGCCGGGGTGTCGGGCAGTGTGAACAACACCGGTGCGCCTATCAGTTACACCGTGGTGGCGACCACCAATGAAGGCACGGCCAGCAGCAGTGGCACGGTCACTATCGGAGTGGAAGGGGATATCAGCGTCAGCGCGACTGACCTGGTGGAAGCTGAAACAGACAACCTGATAGTGGTGTCGCTGGCGGCGCAACTGAGCGTGAGTGCGAGCGACGCGGACAAGTCGGAAGAGGTGACGAGCGTAACGGTGACCCTGAGCGGTGTCCCGGCAGGTGCGTTGATGGGGACAGGCTGGGTGGCTGGCGCGGTGGCGGGCAGCTACAGCTGGAGCGGTGCGAGCACAGCGGGAGTACCGACCTTCACCTTGCCGGCGGACTGGAGCGGGGTGGTGAATGGCAATGTGGCGGGGACTACGGACGAGGGTGGGGCAGACAGCAAGCCCTTCACCGTGACCGTCACTGCCGGCCATGACATTGACTTCAACGCTAAGGCACTGAGCGTGGTGACCAGCGAGACCGATGCACTGTTGGAGGTGTTGCTGACCAACACAGTGAGTATCAGTGATGGCGATGGTTCAGAGACCTGGACCAGCCTGGTGTACACCTTCGACAACTTGCCGGCGGGGACCGAGGCGGTGGGTGGCACTCTGGTGGGTAACGTCCTGACAGTGAACGTGGTGGCGGGGGCATTGCCGCCAGCGTTCGGGCTGCTATTCCCGGCGGATTATTCGACGGCCGGGGTGTCGGGCAGTGTGAACAACACCGGTGCGCCTATCAGTTACACCGTGGTGGCGACCACCAATGAAGGCACGGCCAGCAGCAGTGGCACGGTCACTATCGGAGTGGAAGGGGATATCAGCGTCAGCGCGACTGACCTGGTGGAAGCTGAAACAGACAACCTGATAGTGGTGTCGCTGGCGGCGCAACTGAGCGTGAGTGCGAGCGACGCGGACAAGTCGGAAGAGGTGACGAGCGTAACGGTGACCCTGAGCGGTGTCCCGGCAGGTGCGTTGATGGGGACAGGCTGGGTGGCTGGCGCGGTGGCGGGCAGCTACAGCTGGAGCGGTGCGAGCACAGCGGGAGTACCGACCTTCACCTTGCCGGCGGACTGGAGCGGGGTGGTGAATGGCAATGTGGCGGGGACTACGGACGAGGGTGGGGCAGACAGCAAGCCCTTCACCGTGACCGTCACTGCCGGCCATGACATTGACTTCAACGCTAAGGCACTGAGCGTGGTGACCAGCGAGACCGATGCACTGTTGGAGGTGTTGCTGACCAACACAGTGAGTATCAGTGATGGCGATGGTTCAGAGACCTGGACCAGCCTGGTGTACACCTTCGACAACTTGCCGGCGGGGACCGAGGCGGTGGGTGGCACTCTGGTGGGTAACGTCCTGACAGTGAACGTGGTGGCGGGGGCATTGCCGCCAGCGTTCGGGCTGCTATTCCCGGCGGATTATTCGACGGCCGGGGTGTCGGGCAGTGTGAACAACACCGGTGCGCCTATCAGTTACACCGTGGTGGCGACCACCAATGAAGGCACGGCCAGCAGCAGTGGCACGGTCACTATCGGAGTGGAAGGGGATATCAGCGTCAGCGCGACTGACCTGGTGGAAGCTGAAACAGACAACCTGATAGTGGTGTCGCTGGCGGCGCAACTGAGCGTGAGTGCGAGCGACGCGGACAAGTCGGAAGAGGTGACGAGCGTAACGGTGACCCTGAGCGGTGTCCCGGCAGGTGCGTTGATGGGGACAGGCTGGGTGGCTGGCGCGGTGGCGGGCAGCTACAACTGGAGCGGTGCGAGCACAGCGGGAGTACCGACCTTCACCTTGCCGGCGGACTGGAGCGGGGTGGTGAATGGCAATGTGGCGGGGACTACGGACGAGGGTGGGGCAGACAGCAAGCCCTTCACCGTGACCGTCACTGCCGGCCATGACATTGACTTCAACGCTAAGGCACTGAGCGTGGTGACCAGCGAGACCGATGCACTGTTGGAGGTGTTGCTGACCAACACAGTGAGTATCAGTGATGGCGATGGTTCAGAGACCTGGACCAGCCTGGTGTACACCTTCGACAACTTGCCGGCGGGGACCGAGGCGGTGGGTGGCACTCTGGTGGGTAACGTCCTGACAGTGAACGTGGTGGCGGGGGCATTGCCGCCAGCGTTCGGGCTGCTATTCCCGGCGGATTATTCGACGGCCGGGGTGTCGGGCAGTGTGAACAACACCGGTGCGCCTATCAGTTACACCGTGGTGGCGACCACCAATGAAGGCACGGCCAGCAGCAGTGGCACGGTCACTATCGGAGTGGAAGGGGATATCAGCGTCAGCGCGACTGACCTGGTGGAAGCTGAAACAGACAACCTGATAGTGGTGTCGCTGGCGGCGCAACTGAGCGTGAGTGCGAGCGACGCGGACAAGTCGGAAGAGGTGACGAGCGTAACGGTGACCCTGAGCGGTGTCCCGGCAGGTGCGTTGATGGGGACAGGCTGGGTGGCTGGCGCGGTGGCGGGCAGCTACAGCTGGAGCGGTGCGAGCACAGCGGGAGTACCGACCTTCACCTTGCCGGCGGACTGGAGCGGGGTGGTGAATGGCAATGTGGCGGGGACTACGGACGAGGGTGGGGCAGACAGCAAGCCCTTCACCGTGACCGTCACTGCCGGCCATGACATTGACTTCAACGCTAAGGCACTGAGCGTGGTGACCAGCGAGACCGATGCACTGTTGGAGGTGTTGCTGACCAACACAGTGAGTATCAGTGATGGCGATGGTTCAGAGACCTGGACCAGCCTGGTGTACACCTTCGACAACTTGCCGGCGGGGACCGAGGCGGTGGGTGGCACTCTGGTGGGTAACGTCCTGACAGTGAACGTGGTGGCGGGGGCATTGCCGCCAGCGTTCGGGCTGCTATTCCCGGCGGATTATTCGACGGCCGGGGTGTCGGGCAGTGTGAACAACACCGGTGCGCCTATCAGTTACACCGTGGTGGCGACCACCAATGAAGGCACGGCCAGCAGCAGTGGCACGGTCACTATCGGAGTGGAAGGGGATATCAGCGTCAGCGCGACTGACCTGGTGGAAGCTGAAACAGACAACCTGATAGTGGTGTCGCTGGCGGCGCAACTGAGCGTGAGTGCGAGCGACGCGGACAAGTCGGAAGAGGTGACGAGCGTAACGGTGACCCTGAGCGGTGTCCCGGCAGGTGCGTTGATGGGGACAGGCTGGGTGGCTGGCGCGGTGGCGGGCAGCTACAGCTGGAGCGGTGCGAGCACAGCGGGAGTACCGACCTTCACCTTGCCGGCGGACTGGAGCGGGGTGGTGAATGGCAATGTGGCGGGGACTACGGACGAGGGTGGGGCAGACAGCAAGCCCTTCACCGTGACCGTCACTGCCGGCCATGACATTGACTTCAACGCTAAGGCACTGAGCGTGGTGACCAGCGAGACCGATGCACTGTTGGAGGTGTTGCTGACCAACACAGTGAGTATCAGTGATGGCGATGGTTCAGAGACCTGGACCAGCCTGGTGTACACCTTCGACAACTTGCCGGCGGGGACCGAGGCGGTGGGTGGCACTCTGGTGGGTAACGTCCTGACAGTGAACGTGGTGGCGGGGGCATTGCCGCCAGCGTTCGGGCTGCTATTCCCGGCGGATTATTCGACGGCCGGGGTGTCGGGCAGTGTGAACAACACCGGTGCGCCTATCAGTTACACCGTGGTGGCGACCACCAATGAAGGCACGGCCAGCAGCAGTGGCACGGTCACTATCGGAGTGGAAGGGGATATCAGCGTCAGCGCGACTGACCTGGTGGAAGCTGAAACAGACAACCTGATAGTGGTGTCGCTGGCGGCGCAACTGAGCGTGAGTGCGAGCGACGCGGACAAGTCGGAAGAGGTGACGAGCGTAACGGTGACCCTGAGCGGTGTCCCGGCAGGTGCGTTGATGGGGACAGGCTGGGTGGCTGGCGCGGTGGCGGGCAGCTACAACTGGAGCGGTGCGAGCACAGCGGGAGTACCGACCTTCACCTTGCCGGCGGACTGGAGCGGGGTGGTGAATGGCAATGTGGCGGGGACTACGGACGAGGGTGGGGCAGACAGCAAGCCCTTCACCGTGACCGTCACTGCCGGCCATGACATTGACTTCAACGCTAAGGCACTGAGCGTGGTGACCAGCGAGACCGATGCACTGTTGGAGGTGTTGCTGACCAACACAGTGAGTATCAGTGATGGCGATGGTTCAGAGACCTGGACCAGCCTGGTGTACACCTTCGACAACTTGCCGGCGGGGACCGAGGCGGTGGGTGGCACTCTGGTGGGTAACGTCCTGACAGTGAACGTGGTGGCGGGGGCATTGCCGCCAGCGTTCGGGCTGCTATTCCCGGCGGATTATTCGACGGCCGGGGTGTCGGGCAGTGTGAACAACACCGGTGCGCCTATCAGTTACACCGTGGTGGCGACCACCAATGAAGGCACGGCCAGCAGCAGTGGCACGGTCACTATCGGAGTGGAAGGGGATATCAGCGTCAGCGCGACTGACCTGGTGGAAGCTGAAACAGACAACCTGATAGTGGTGTCGCTGGCGGCGCAACTGAGCGTGAGTGCGAGCGACGCGGACAAGTCGGAAGAGGTGACGAGCGTAACGGTGACCCTGAGCGGTGTCCCGGCAGGTGCGTTGATGGGGACAGGCTGGGTGGCTGGCGCGGTGGCGGGCAGCTACAGCTGGAGCGGTGCGAGCACAGCGGGAGTACCGACCTTCACCTTGCCGGCGGACTGGAGCGGGGTGGTGAATGGCAATGTGGCGGGGACTACGGACGAGGGTGGGGCAGACAGCAAGCCCTTCACCGTGACCGTCACTGCCGGCCATGACATTGACTTCAACGCTAAGGCACTGAGCGTGGTGACCAGCGAGACCGATGCACTGTTGGAGGTGTT
The DNA here is from genome assembly GCF_019047125.1 of Aeromonas sp. FDAARGOS 1411. Lineage (NCBI taxonomy): Bacteria > Pseudomonadati > Pseudomonadota > Gammaproteobacteria > Aeromonadales > Aeromonadaceae > Aeromonas > Aeromonas sp. FDAARGOS 1411. The sequence continues at coordinate 916,808 of NZ_CP077214.1, forward strand.
GCTGACCAACACAGTGAGTATCAGTGATGGCGATGGTTCAGAGACCTGGACCAGCCTGGTGTACACCTTCGACAACTTGCCGGCGGGGACCGAGGCGGTGGGTGGCACTCTGGTGGGTAACGTCCTGACAGTGAACGTGGTGGTGGGGGCATTGCCGCCAGCGTTCGGGCTGCTATTCCCGGCGGATTATTCGACGGCCGGGGTGTCGGGCAGTGTGAACAACACCGGTGCGCCTATCAGTTACACCGTGGTGGCGACCACCAATGAAGGCACGGCCAGCAGCAGTGGCACGGTCACTATCGGAGTGGAAGGGGATATCAGCGTCAGCGCGACTGACCTGGTGGAAGCTGAAACAGACAACCTGATAGTGGTGTCGCTGGCGGCGCAACTGAGCGTGAGTGCGAGCGACGCGGACAAGTCGGAAGAGGTGACGAGCGTAACGGTGACCCTGAGCGGTGTCCCGGCAGGTGCGTTGATGGGGACAGGCTGGGTGGCTGGCGCGGTGGCGGGCAGCTACAGCTGGAGCGGTGCGAGCACAGCGGGAGTACCGACCTTCACCTTGCCGGCGGACTGGAGCGGGGTGGTGAATGGCAATGTGGCGGGGACTACGGACGAGGGTGGGGCAGACAGCAAGCCCTTCACCGTGACCGTCACTGCAACTAACGATGCTCCCATGCTGACTGTCTCGGATCTGCGCATATCCGAGGAGGGATTACCGGGATCCAATCCAGACAATTCACCTAATCCTGGCGATATTACCGATAGCACCTCGACCCATGCGACGGCAAGTGTGACAGATATTGACAGCAATACCTTTACGTTCACTCTTTCTGCTCCATCTGGCCTGAGCTCTGGAGGGGTACCAGTTGTGTGGAGTGGTATAGGGTCTGCGACACTGGTGGGTTCAGCGGGAGGGATCCCAGTCATACAAGTATCTGTAGATCCGGTTGGTAAATATACCGTTACCTTGCTGGGGCCCATCGATCATGAATTTGGAGACAATAAGGAAGGACTGAAGACATTTACCTTCAACCTGTCAGCCAGTGATGGTGACTTGAGTGATACCAAGCAGGTCAGTGTTGTTATTGAAGACGATATGCCCGTGATCACAGGCATCGAAAGTCTGGAAGTGATGAATGTAGCCGACATCACTACCGGTGGATTGTTTGGCGTCTCTTTTGGTGCTGATGGCCCTCTGGGTAGTGGTGGACTGAAACTGACTGGATGGCCTGATTTGGCAGGGATCACCGAAACCTTGTCGACTGATGGCAAGACTCTGGTAGCAACCATTGATGGTAGTGGGCAGCCACCTAAAGTGTTCTATACATTGACACTCAATGACGACAATACTTACAGCTTTGAACTGGTTACTCCCCAGCCAACCCGGACTTTCTCGATCGGAGCACAGTTCGGTGCTGGCGCGCCTGTTGAGACGATCGGAGTTACTGCTGGCGGGATTGGTGTCCTGTTCGATGGTCTGCTGTTCAATGGCAGCGTCAATAATCCTCAGAATCTGCCGGGGAGTGATGCAGATAATCTCAACCCGAACAACAATGGTTTCGGGATTAAGAACGGCAACCTGGATAATAACGAAGGGTTCAAGGTATCCACGACTGCAGCCGTTGATGGGCTCTCTTTCAACGTCTACGGGGTTGGCAACACCAATACCAGCACCATACAGTGGGTGGCTTATGCTGCCGACGGCGTGACCGTCGTCGATTCCGGAGAGCTTGTTCTGTCAGGACTCAAAGGGTCGATGCAGTTGGCCAGCATAGAACCCGATGGGGAGTTCAGCCAGCTTTATGTCCGCTTTGTGCTGAATGGCAATGACTCGGTGAGGATCGAGAATTTCGGAGTGATCGACAAGATCACGCCTCTTGATATTGACCTTGATTTCAGCGCTACCTTGACTGATGCCGATGGAGATAAAGCCAGCGCCAACTTTACTGTATCTGTCAAGAGCAATGAGCCTCCCGTCGCGTCCAATATTCTGGTTGTGGGCAGCAACACCTCGGATACCCCCGACACTACCGGGACCCCCGGCACGGATGATGATCACAAGGTGCCCAACTCCAACGGTAGTGTGGATGGTCTGGTTGCAGGCGGTGCTGGTCACGATATTGTGGTGGGGGACATCGGCGGCACCAGTACCAATTTCATCCCAGGTGAGAATTACAATATTGCCCTGGTGGTCGATGTGTCTGGCAGTATGGCTGGATCACGACTGAGTATGCTCAAGGCCTCCCTGACCCATTTGGCCAACCAGTTGAAAGATCATGATGGTGAGATCAATGTCACCTTGATTGGTTTTGCGGCGCATGCCAGCGAGAGTGTGACAATAGTAGGGCTTGATGCCAGTAATGTGAGCAACCTGACCAATGCCATTGACGCACTGGTTGCCAATGGTGGCACCAACTATGAAGCCGCGTTCAATCAGGCCGTGCAGTGGTTCAATGATGGTAGCAAGGCTGCTCCCGGTTACCAGAACCTGACATTCTTTGTCACGGATGGTAACCCGACTTACTACCTCAATGACAGCAATCAGGTCGCCGGACCAGGCAACAGCACCACATTTGAGGTGATCAAGGAGTCGGTGGATGCCTTTGTTTCACTCAGTGCCATCAGCCTGGTCAATGCAATCGGGGTGACCAATGATGTTAACAAGGATTTGTTGAAGTTCTTTGATAACACGACTGAAACGGCAGATCAGTTTTACTCGGCAGGCAGCTTCCTTGACTTGGCCACATTTGGTAGTGGTAGCGGCATAAATGCCGCCTCGGGATGGGGGCTCAGTGGTGATGCTCAGGGATCGCATACTGTTACGAATGGAAGCTTGCGGATCCGGGATGATCGAACCGGTTCTGATTCTGACAGGACAATATTGGCGCTCGCCGTGGCCAATGCCATCCAGGTTTCTGCGGCACAAGCCGGAGCAAGTCTGCAGTTCCAGTATGCCTTGAATGGTGTTAATAGCAGCGACAGCTTCATCTGGAAGTTGGTGAAACTCGAGGGTGGCGTCTGGGATATGCTCAATCCAGTGCAAACGGGCACCATTACTGGTGTTAGTTCATCTGTTTTGACGGCTTACAGCACCATCACAACCGATGGACTGCCTGTCGGACAATACGGGTTTGTGTTCGAACTGCTCGACAGCTCCAATGACCGGAATGCTGAGGTACGGATAGACAATATCCGGATCGAGCAGGGTTTCAATGCTCCGATCGGCGATGCCCAGATTGTGACCAGTGCCGAGCAGTTGACGGCAGCCCTGACCGAGGGGGATCAGATTACCGTGTTGCTGGGGGCCGGCAATGACGTGGCCGATGGTGGTGTTGGCAATGACATCCTGTTTGGCGATGTGCTCAATACCGATACGCTGGCCAGCGAGTTGGGACTGGATCTGCCCCAAGGTTCTGGTTGGCTGGTATTTGAAACGCTGGAGTCCAGTCATGGGTGGACACGTGAACAGACGGTGGATTACATCCGGACCCACATTACTGAGCTGAGTGGGGAGAGTAGCCGCAGTGGTGGTAATGACACCCTATATGGTGGCAGTGGCAACGATATCCTTTTTGGCCAGGAAGGGAACGACACCCTTGTTGGAGGTGTCGGTGATGATTATCTGGATGGTGGTTCTGGTAGCGATATTCTCTCGGGCGACCTTGGTAAGGACATTCTGATCGGTGGCCTTGGCAGCGATACCATGACCGGTGGTGGGGAGAGTGACACCTTCAAGTGGTTGGCGGGGGATGTGGACGGCAGTATCGATACCATTACTGATTTCACTTTAGGTGATACCAACAATGGTGGAGATGTACTGGATCTGTCGGATCTGCTGGTCGGCGTACCTGCAGTGGGGAACAACGAGGATCTGGCAGTCGTGTTGGACAACTATCTGCAGTTCAACACGACGACCAAGACGTTGACGATAGATCCTGCCGGGGCCGGTGGGAGCCCGGAACTGACCATCCAGTTCCAGAACTCACTCGACCTTGCCTCACTGGGCTCCAATCAGGAGATCATCAAGCACTTGCTGGATGACGGTAACTTGAAGGTTGATCCGTAACCTTGTCTCGGGGTCGGGCTTGCCTGGCCCCTGTTTTTTCCTCAAGGGGATGGATAAGATAGCGGCAGTAGAGGAGAGGGGTAATCATGCAGTCATTCAACTGGGTCGACATTGATGGCATCCGTTATAGCTGGGATGGGCAGGGGAACATTACCTGTGCAGGCCAGTTTGGCTATCAGGCATCGATCGCGGGGGATCGGCTGGATGGGATGGAGATTGAGAATGAGGCCGGTGATGTAGCGGGCTCGCTCTATGTTGACTTCGCTACGGCCTCTATCACTTATGTGCCGGTCATGGATACCGAGTCAGCCCATAACATGATTCTGGTTGGCCATCATCAGGGGCAGCAAGAGTATCCGCTGGCCAGTTTTCACTCTCCGTTGTTGCAAGATTTGCTAGGGCCATCTGATACCATCCCTTGGTCTGCGATGGAGGAGGATAGTGGTGGCACCAATATCGGACAGGCGGTGCAAGGACACGTTCTGTCGTGGGATTCGTTCCATTTCGATGATGAGGTGTTGGTCTGTGGCGCGGCTCCTGCGCTGGATATGGCAAACCAGAGCCAGGATCCCGGCAGCATGGTCACCATTAGTCTCGATCTGACCAATCAGATACTGGATCAGCTCCCCCCCTTGCACGATATATGAATCCCGTAGCTGCACGGGCATAATGGCCTCAATCTTTCCGATTGAGGTTTTTTCTATGTGGCGTCCCCTTCTTACTCTTTCCGCTCTGGTTGTCAGTGCTCCGCTGCTGGCGATTGAAGTGCCGCAAGCGCCCCATCTGGTGGTGAGCGGTTATGCCGAGCAGAAGACCGAACCCGATATGCTCACCCTCAATGTGGCGGTGAGTGCACTGGATAAGCAGGGCCTCAAGGCCAAGCAGCAGGTCGATACCAAGGTCGCAGCCTTTTTCAGCCAACTGGAAGGGTTGGGGATCAAGCGCAGCGATGTTGAGGCTGGCAACCTGATGGTCTCGCCGGAATATCAGTATGGTGAAAACAAGAAGCCGGTATTGCTGGGATACCGTGCCCAGCGACAATTGGCGGTGAAGCTCTATCAGCTCGACAAGTTGAGCCCCCTGATGGATACCGCACTTAAAGCCGGGCTGGAGTCTGTATCCCAGATTGAATACGGGTTGAAATCGCCGCAGGTCATCAAGGAGCAGGCCCGTCTGAATGCCGTTGAGGATGCCAAAATCAAGGCTGAATCTCTGGCCAAGGCGTTCGGGATGAAGCTTGGCAAGGTCTACAGTGTGGAGTACCGCAATGCTTCGCCCATTACCGCCTACAGCCGCAACCTGAAGGTGGTGCAGGCCATGGCGATGGCTGCTCCCGCGCCGGATATGGCGGACAACAGCTATCAACAACAGCAGATCACGGTAAGTGATAATATCGAGGCTGTTTTCTTGCTGGAGTGATGCTAGTCGTTTGAGTTCGGTCATGAACAACCCCGCCATTTGCTGCGGGGTTTTTATTGCGCATCGATGCAGATATAAAAAAGCCGACGCTCGTGTTTACTTAATCGAGCGTCGGCTTTTTGTTGCGCTGGGTTTATCAGGCGGTCACAGCATCAGCCTGGGTCGCTTCAGGAGCAGGGTTGCGGATGAGGTAATCAAACGCACCCAGTGCAGCGGTGGCGCCGGCACCCATGGAGATGATGATCTGCTTGAACGGTACCGTGGTGGCATCCCCTGCGGCGTAGACGCCGGGCAGGGAGGTCGCCCCTTTGGTATCGATCTCGATCTCGCCAAAGCGTGTCAGGGCAATCTCGCTCCCTTTCAGGAACTCGGTGTTCGGTACCAGGCCGATCTGGACGAAGATCCCCGCCACCGCCAGGTGTTTGATCTCACCTGTGGTGCGATCTTCGTAGTCCATACCGACCACCTTGCTGCCATCACCGATCACTTCGGTGGTGCGCGCGCTCATGATGATGTCGATATTGCCCATGGAGCGAGCCTTCTTCTGCAGCACTTCATCGGCACGCAGGGTATCGGCAAATTCCACCACGGTGACGTGTTCGACGATGCCAGCCAGATCGATGGCCGCCTCGATGCCGGAGTTACCGCCACCGATCACCGCCACTCGCTTGCCCTTGAAGAAGGGGCCATCGCAGTGCGGGCAGTAGGCCACGCCCTTGGTGCGGTACTCAAGCTCGCCCGGCACGTTCAGATCACGCCAGCGGGCACCGGTAGCCAGGATCACGGCGCGGCTCTTCAAGGTGGCGCCAGAGGCGAGATCCACGTTCACATATCCATCTTTGCTGATGGCGGCGGCGCGCTGCTCGGTGATCACTTCAACGCCGTACTGTTTGACGTGCTGCTCCAGGCTGGCGGCCAGCTTGGGGCCTTCGGTGTAGGGCACTGAGATAAAGTTCTCGATGCCGACGGTGTCCATCACCTGACCACCGAAACGCTCGGCAACGATGGCGGTGCGAATGCCTTTACGAGCGGCATAGATGGCCGCTGCGGCGCCAGCCGGGCCACCGCCCACCACCAGTACGTCATAGGGATCTTTCTCATTCAGCTCGGCAGCCTTGCGCTCGGCGGCGCCAGTGTCGAGTTTGGCGACGATCTCTTCCAGCGAGATGCGGCCCTGGCTGAACGGTTGGCCGTTCAGGTAGACATTCGGTACCGCCATGATTTGACGCTCGGCGACTTCTTCCTGGAACAGGGCGCCGTCGATCATGGTGTGGGTGATGCCGGGGTTCAGGGTCGCCATCAGGTTGAGGGCCTGTACTACGTCCGGGCAGTTGTGGCAGGAGAGGGAGATATAGGTCTCGAAGTGGAACTCACCTTTGAGATTGCGGATCTGCTCCTGCACGGCCGCATCGGCCTTGGAAGGGTGGCCGCCGCTTTGCAGCAGGGCGAGTACCAGAGAAGTAAATTCATGACCCATGGGGATGCCGGCAAAGTGAACGCGCGGGGCTTGGCCCGAAGGCGCGACACTCATGGAAGGCTTGCGAGCGGCAGTGCCAGAGGTCTGGGTGATCTTGGGTGACATCTCGGCGATCTCGCTGGCCAGTGCCAGCAGCTCTGCAGATTTGTCGCTGTCGTTGCCGGACACGCTGATCTCGATGGGATTGACGATGTACTGCAGATAGGTGTTCAGCTGTTGTTTGAGGTTGGTATCCAACATGGTCGAATTCCTTCTTGTAATGGCGAGTTGGCATTAAATGTGAGTCGGTCTGCTTTCAGGTCTATTTGGCAAGGCCGGAAAGCAGACCGGCCCTGAAGCGGGCCGGTCTTGGAAGCGGGAGGCTTAGATCTTGCCTACCAGATCCAGGGACGGGGCCAGAGTGGCTTCGCCTTCTTTCCATTTAGCCGGGCACACTTCACCCGGGTGGGAGGCAACGTACTGGGCCGCTTTGACTTTGCGCAGCAGTTCCAGTGCGTCACGGCCGATACCACCAGCGTTGATCTCGACGATCTGGATGATGCCCTGCGGGTCAATCACGAAGGTACCGCGGTCAGCCAGACCAGCTTCTTCGATCATCACACCGAAGTTGCGGGTGATGGTACCAGTCGGGTCACCAATCATCGGGTACTGGATCTTCTGAATGGTGTCAGAGGTGTCGTGCCATGCTTTGTGAGTGAAGTGGGTGTCGGTAGAGACAGAGTAGATCTCGACGCCCAGTTTCTGGAATTCAGCGTAGTTGTCAGCCAGGTCGCCCAGCTCGGTCGGGCAAACGAAGGTGAAGTCAGCCGGGTAGAAGAAGACCACGGACCACTTGCCTTTCAGGTCAGCGTCAGACACCTGAACGAATTTGCCATTGTGGTAGGCGGTAGCATTGAACGGCTTGATTTCAGTGTTGATGTAGGTAGACATGTAATTGCTCCTTGGTGATGTATATATGCCGGTCTGGTGTTGAAGACTCTTGCCAGACGAGGCGCTTAACTTTCGATGGATTCATCATAGGGGCTTCAGCTAATCGATAAAAGCCGCAATTTTGAATCGCTTAAATCTACTTATTAGATAGCTCACTATGGCTGTACCTAACATGAATATCTCTGGCCTACTGAGATAACTCCTTGTCGTGGTTCAATATCTGTGCGCTACATCGCCTTTTCAAGGCATAAGAAGGGGTGTGCAGAGTCACGATGACGCGATGAGATAAACGGTGGTGCAAACAGGTGGCGCAGGAGGTTGAGGCAGCTGCTTGCAGCGATGGGGATGTGCTGGCAAGGGGAGGCAGAAAGGCGCAGATAAAAAAATCCCGGCGCTATCGCAACGACAGGGCCGGGTCATCAAACAAGGAATGGCTATATAAACAAATGCTTTACAGCAAAGACTAACTACGGGGTGTGCAAACTTGCAGACATATGAGAAGAAGATAATGGGTGCACAATCCCTCGTCTCCCCCTCGGCAACTATTGCATGAGAGGGATGATAGTGTGATGCAGATCACAAGGCAAGCATTTGGTGTAATTTTTCAATCAAAATGAAAGTGTTTCATCATTTCAGCTTATTTTTACGGCTGAAAACGCTTTTGCTGTAATTTAATTACATGGCAATCTATCAAAAGTCGGTAGGTGGTTCCTGCTCTTCCATCAATTCCAGCAGGTTGATGGCCACGGCAATGAAGTCCGACTCGGTGACAATGCCGATCAGCTTGCGTCCTTTGAGTACCGGCAGGCAGCCATATCTGTGCCGCTGCAGGTAAAGTGCCGCCTCCTTGATGCCGGCGTGAGGATCTACGCTCGCCACTTGCCGTGTCATGATCTCGTCGAGTTGCACGCTGTCGGTAAATTCGGCTTCCCGCTCCGGGCTGATGAGCAGCAGCTTGGATTCCCGGGTGGCCAGGATATCGGTGAGGGTTACCAACCCCAGCAGGTGGTGCTGCTCGTCGACGATGGGAATGTGGCGGATCCGCTCCTGCTGCATCAGGTCCATCGCCTGTTTGACACTGTTTGACGGACCCAGAGTGAAGGGGTGTTCGGTCATGATTTCGGATAGGGTCATCATGGTGGGCCTCCTTGTGTATCTGCTTTCACCCTAGCCCAGCCCCAACTGGCAAAACATGATCAGGGTCAATACAGAACATTAAAGAATCATTAACCGGAGGTGTGTCTCAATATTGCTCGCTACCCCTTGTCTCTCTTGGGTTTTTGGTCTTTTGGGTTGCCTTGGAAGATGGGTATAACTAGACTAGCCGCCGATTCCCCCCGAGGTGAAAGATGCAAGTATCCGATTTTCATTTTGATCTGCCAGACGAGCTGATTGCCCGCTATCCGATGGCAGAGCGTACCGCCAGCCGCCTGTTGCAGCTCGATGGTCAGACTGGCGCCCTGCGCCACGGTCAATTTGTGGATGTGCTGGATCAGCTCAATCCGGGTGACCTGCTGGTATTCAATAACACCCGTGTCATTCCGGCGCGCATGTTTGGCCAGAAGGCCAGCGGCGGCAAGCTGGAGGTACTGGTCGAGCGCATTCTGGACGAGCACAGCGTGCTGGCCCATGTCCGGGCCTCCAAGGCGCCCAAGCCCGGCACCCGGATGATCATGGATGGTGGTGTGGAGGCAGAGATGCGTGCCCGCCACGACGCCCTGTTCGAGATCCACTTCCTCGACCCGCGTCCGGTGCTGGAGATTTTGGAGGCCATCGGCCACATGCCGCTGCCCCCCTATATCGACCGTCCCGACGAGGATGCCGACAAGGAGCGCTACCAGACCGTTTACAATCAAAAGCCGGGCGCCGTCGCGGCCCCGACCGCCGGTCTGCACTTTGATGAGCCGCTGCTTGAGAAAATTCGGGCCAAAGGGGTTGAAACGGCCTTTGTCACTCTGCATGTAGGGGCGGGTACCTTCCAGCCGGTGCGGGTAGAGAAGATTGAAGATCACCACATGCACTCCGAGTATGCGGAAGTGCCGCAAGAGGTGGTGGATGCCATCGCGGCCACCCGTGCCCGTGGTGGTCGGGTGATCGCGGTGGGGACCACGTCGGTCCGTTCGCTGGAGAGCGCGGCCAAGGTCACCCTGGCGCTGGGCAAACCGCTAGCGCCCTTCTTTAGTGACACCGATATCTTCATCTTCCCTGGTTACAAGTTCCAGATTGTCGATGCCATGGTGACCAACTTCCATCTGCCGGAGTCGACCCTGATCATGCTGGTCAGCGCCTTTGCCGGTTATGACAACGTGATGGCGGCCTATCAGGCAGCCGTGGCCGGGCAGTACCGTTTCTTCAGCTACGGGGACGCCATGTTCGTCACCCGTCGCCAGGTTGAAGCATAAGCTTCAGCTTATTTACCGGGCCGTGAGCGGCCCTTCTATTGTCAGACTGTTTATCTGACGCAGCCGAGGTAGCAATGAAATTTGAACTGAAAACCACCGACGGCCGTGCCCGTCGCGGTCAACTGGTCTTCGAACGTGGTGTGGTACAAACGCCGGCCTTTATGCCGGTCGGGACGTACGGCACCGTCAAGGGGATGACCCCGGAAGAAGTGCGTGAAACCGGCGCCCAGATCCTGCTGGGTAACACCTTCCACCTCTGGCTGCGTCCGGGTCAGGAAGTGATGCGTGCTCACGGCGATCTGCATGACTTCATGAACTGGCAGGGCCCGATCCTGACCGACTCCGGTGGTTTCCAGGTTTTCAGCCTGGGCCATATTCGCAAGATCACCGAAGCGGGCGTCCACTTCCGTCACCCCATCAATGGCGAGAAGATCTTCCTCGACCCCGAGAAGTCCATGGAGATCCAGTACGATCTGGGCTCCGACATCGTGATGATCTTCGACGAGTGCACCCCGTACCCGGCCACTTATGAAGAAGCGCGCAAGTCCATGGAGATGTCCCTGCGCTGGGGCAAGCGTTCCCGCGACAAGTTTGATGCGCTGGGCAACAAGAACGCCCTGTTCGGCATCATTCAGGGCTCGGTCTACGAAGATCTGCGTGATGTCTCCCTCAAGGGGCTGCTGGAGATCGGTTTCGACGGTTATGCGGTCGGTGGTCTGGCCGTGGGTGAACCCAAAGAGGACATGCACCGCATCCTCGAGCACGTCTGCCCGAAAATCCCGGCCGACAAGCCGCGCTACCTGATGGGGGTCGGCAAGCCGGAAGATCTGGTGGAAGGGGTGCGCCGTGGTATCGACATGTTCGACTGCGTCATGCCGACTCGCAACGCCCGCAACGGCCACCTGTTTACCACCGATGGCGTAGTGAAGATCCGCAACGCCCAGCACCGCAACGACACCAGCACCCTGGATGCCGAGTGCGATTGCTACACCTGCAAGAACTACAGCCGCAGCTACCTGCACCATCTGGACAAGTGCAACGAGATCCTCGGTGCCCGTCTGAATACGATTCATAACCTGCGTTACTACCAGCGTGTGATGCAGGGTTTGCGGGACGCGATCGAGCAGGGTAAATTAGACGACTTTGTAACAGAGTTTTACCGTCGGCAAGGGAAGCCTGTGCCTCCGTTAGCTGAAAATGACGTTAAATAACAACAACATATAATTTTGTTTTTTTAAATCTACATCAATAAGAGGTTGTTAAATGAGCATTATCTCCAAGGCGTATGCAGAAGGCGCAGCACCGGGTGCACAGGGTGGTGGTATGGAAATGATCATCATGCTGGCCGTATTCGGCCTGATCTTCTACTTCATGATCTATCGTCCCCAGGCCAAGCGTGCCAAGGATCACCGCAATCTGATGAGCTCCTTGTCCAAGGGTGATGAAGTGCTCACTTCCGGTGGCCTGGTTGGCAAAATTGCCAAAGTGGCTGCAGACAGCGATTACCTGGTGATCGCCCTGAACGACCAGACTCAAGTCACCATCAAAAAGGACTTCGTCTCTGCCGTTCTGCCCAAGGGTTCTATCCAGTCCCTTTAATCTCCCAAGGAGCACAGCGTGTTGAATCGCTATCCGCTGTGGAAATACCTGATGGTGATCCTGGTGATCGCCATCGGTTTTCTATATGCAGCCCCCAATCTTTACGGCGAAGATCCGGCTTTGCAGGTTTCTGCCAGCCGTGGTGCCGAAGTCAAGCTAGATACTCTTGATCTGGTGAAAGAGACCCTTGAAGCGGCCAAGATCCCGGTCAAACATGCTGCATTCGAGCACGGTTTTATCCTGATCCGTTTCAAGAACACCGAAGACCAGCTGAAGGCGCGCGATATCGTTGCCAACAAACTGGGCGACAACTTCATTACCGCACTCAACCTGGCACCTTCCACTCCCGCCTGGCTCGAAGCCATCGGTGCGGCGCCTCTGAAGCTGGGTCTTGATCTGCGCGGTGGTGTGCACTTCCTGATGGAAGTGGACATGGCCGAAGCACTGACCAAGCAGCAAGAGCAGATGGTGCAGGATTTCCGCTCCGAGCTGCGCATCCAGAAGATCCGTTACTCCGGCGTGCGCCGGGTCGGTGATCAGGTGCAGGTGATCTTCCGTGACGAAGGCGATCAGGAACGCGCCGTTTCTCATCTGCGTCGTCAGAACCCTGATTTGACCTTCACTACCGAGCAGAAAGGGGATGAGTTTATCCTGCTGGCTGGTCTGAGCGAAGCCAAGATCAAGGAAGTGAAGAAGTACGCCCTCGAGCAGAACATCACCATCATCCGTAACCGGGTCAACGAACTGGGCGTGGCCGAGCCGCTGGTACAACAGCAAGGCGCCGAGCGCATTGTGGTTGAGCTGCCCGGTATCCAGGATACCGCCCGCGCCAAGGAGATCCTGGGTGCAACCGCGACCCTGGAATTCCACATGGTCGATGAGACTGCCGACATCCAGGCTGCGGCCGATGGCCGTGTCCCGCCCAGCTCCAAGGTCTATACCGATCGCAATGGTCGTCCCGTGGTGCTGCAAAAGCGGGTGATCCTGACCGGTGACCACATCGTGGGTGCCCAGTCCGGTTTCGACGAGTACAGCCGTCCCCAGGTCAACATCAAGCTGGATGGCCAGGGTGGCAACAAGATGGCCAACTTTACCAAGGACAACGTCGGTAAAGGGATGGCGACTGTCTTCATCGAGTACAAGCCGGTCGGTCAACCGGGTCCGGATGGCAAGCGCAAGTTCCGCAAGCAGGAGGAGGTGATCAACGTCGCCACCATCCAGTCGCGTCTTGGCAGCCAGTTCCGTATCACAGGTATCGACAACGCCAACGAAGCCCACAACCTAGCGCTGCTGCTGCGTGCCGGTGCCCTGATCGCCCCGATCCAGATCGTGGAAGAGCGCACCATTGGCCCGAGCCTGGGTCAACAGAACATCGATAGCGGTATGGAAGCCATCGGCTGGGCCATGCTGGTGATCGTGCTGTTCATGGGGATCTACTACCGCGCGTTCGGCTGGGTTGCCAACCTGGCGCTCTGTATGAACCTGGTGTTGATTGTCGGCATCATGTCGATGATCCCGGGGGCCACTATGACATTGCCGGGTATCGCCGGTATCGTCTTGACGCTGGGTATGGCGGTGGATGCCAACGTGCTGATCTACGAGCGTATTCGTGAAGAGATCCGCAACGGTCGTGGTGTTCAGCAAGCCATCCATCTGGGCTTTGATCGGGCATTCTCCACCATCGCCGACTCCAACGTGACCTCGCTGATCACCTGCGTGATCCTGTTCGGTATCGGTACTGGCGCCATCAAGGGCTTTGCCCTGACGCTGGGCATTGGTCTGACCGCCTCCATGTTTACTGCCATCACAGTTTCCCGTGCCATTATCAACCTGGCTTGGGGTGGACGGCGTATCGACAAGCTGCCCATCTGAGGATAGAGAGATGTTTCAGATTCTACATTTTGAAAAACCGATCCCGTTTATGCGCTATGCCAAGCCGGGTGTGGTTTTCTCTTCCGTGCTGATGGTGGTAGCCCTGTTCTTCCTGTTTGATCGGGGTCTGAACTGGGGTCTGGACTTTACCGGTGGTACCACCATCGAGGTGGGGTTCCAGCAGTCGGTGAGCCTGGACAAGATCCATGACGCTCTGGAAGAGCAGAAGATTGAAGGGGCAACCCTGCAACACTTTGGCTCCAGCCGTGACGTGCTGTTCCGCCTGACCCCGAAAGAGGGGGTCAAGGTAGAACAACAGGGTAACGAAGTGCTGGCGGCGGCCAAGCAGCTCGACGAGGGCGCAGTGCTCAAACGCGTCGAGTTCGTCGGCCCTTCCGTGGGTGATGAACTGGCGACAGACGGTGCGCTGGCCATGCTGGCCTCCATCCTCTGTATCCTGGCCTACGTGGCAGTGCGTTTCGAATGGCGTCTGGCGCTGGGGGGCATTCTCTCCCTGGTGCACGACGTGGTGATCACGCTGGGTGTCTTTGCCTACTTCCAGTACGAGTTCGACCTGACCGTACTGGCGGCGCTGATGACCCTGGTGGGTTACTCCCTGAACGATACTATCGTGGTGTTCGACCGCTTGCGGGAGAACTTCCGCAAGGTGCGTAAAGGGGATACCGAATACATTCTGGATCTCTCCATGACCGAGACCCTGAGTCGTACCATCATCACCTCCGGCCTCACCTTTATCGTGGTGCTGGCGCTGCTGCTCAAGGGCGGTGCGCTGATCCACGGTTTTGCCGTGGCCATGGTGATCGGTGTGGCGTTCGGTACCTACTCTTCCATCTATGTGGCGAGTGCGTTTGCCATGTTCCTCGGCGTCAAGCGCGAGCACATGCTGCCCACCCAGGTAGAGAAAGAGGGTGCGGACCAACAGGAAATCCTGCCGTAACAGTGAAGAGCGCCTCATGGCGCTCTTTTCTTATCTCTGCGTGTCGTTTGCTGACGCACATGATTTAAACAACAGGAGTTTGTCATGCATCACAATCCCCGTTTTTTGGCGCTGGTTGACGGGATCCGCTCCCGCATCACCGAAACCGATGTTCACCAGATCAAGCGCTGGCAGGATGAAGGGCGCACGTTTCACCTAATCGACGTGCGGGAAGAGAGCGAGTGGGCCAAAGGCCATCTGCCCGGTGCCCGATATCTGGGTCGTGGCGTGATTGAGCGGGATATCGAGACCCAGTTCCCGGATCTCGAGACCGAGCTCTACCTCTATTGTGGTGGTGGTTTTCGCTCCATTCTGGCTGCGGACAACCTGCAACAGATGGGTTATCGCAAGGTGATCAGCGTCGACGGCGGGTTTCGCGGTTGGTGCGATGCCGGATACCCTGTCGAATCCTGATTTATTTGAGGTAGAGGGGCACAGCTACATGACAAAGCGGCAGTTGACCTTTACCATATGCGGGGTCAAGCGTAAGCGTCGGAGTGTTCATTGAACGTCAGGAAAGGGATTGGATACCTCCTCGGTATCCTGTTGTTGCTTCCCATGTGGGGTTGCAGCAGTAGCAGTCAGGTTAACACCCCCAAGGTTCCCAAGCCGCAGCCTGCTTCACTGGTGTTGGCGACCCCCCTGCAGGTCTCCTACCAGAGTGAGCTGGCGCTCGCCCGACTCGGGCAGATGCTCAGTGAAATGGAACTGACCACCGAGCAACGGGCAGAGTTGTTCTATGAGCGTGCTGTGGTGTTTGATCGGGTTGGTCTGCGTTCCCTCGCGCGGCTCGATTTCAACCGTGCCCTGCGGGAGAAACCGGATTTCGCCGAAGCCTACAACTTCATCGGCGTCTATCTGGTACAGCAGCAGAATTACGACGAAGCCTATGATGCGTTCGATTCTGCCCTCGAACTGGCGCCGGACTATGACTATGCCTATCTCAACCGTGGCATCGCCCTCTATTACGGCAACCGTCCCGAACTGGCCGCGGCCGATATGAAGCGTTTCTACGAGGCGCAGCCGGAAGACCCCTATCGGGTGATCTGGCTCTATCTGGCCGAGCAGAAACTCGACCCGTCGGCCGCCATGAGCCGGATGCGCGAGCGTCTCAACAAATACGATGACGATGCCTGGAACTGGGATCTGGTACGCCTCTATACCGGCGAGATCAACGCTTCCCAGCTGATGGGCAACGTGGTGAAAGGGGTGAAGGATAACCGGGAGCTTGCCGAGCGTCTGTGTGAAACCTACTTCTATCTGGGCAAGTTCGAGCTGGGCAAAGGCAACCGCAAGGAAGCCATCAGCTACTTCAAGCTGGCCTTATCTAACAACGTCTATGACTTCATCGAGCACCGCTATGCGCTGCTGGAGCTGGAGTTGATGGCGCGCAAGCCCTTGCCGCCAGGTGCCCAGAGCGCTCGTAACAAGGGTGATCAGCCCTCCTGATCTACTGCCAGATAGTGGTAAAAAAGGCCTCGCGATGAGGCCTTTTTGTTGGGCGAATGGCGGGTTTACTCCACCAGGCTCATGCCGGGGATCTGGCGCCAGTAGCCGTTGCAATCGCTTCCTTGCTGCAAGGAGAGTGGAGCCTGGCCCTGCCGGTTGGCTTTGAAGCGGGCCAGCATCTCCAGCGTCTCCATCCCTTGCGGCGAAAGCCTGACCACATCTACCAGACCTTCCATACCAGCCAGCTCGTTACCCAGGTTGTAGCAGTAACCGGACTGGGTCTGGATCCCGTTGAGATTGAACACCCGCTGCCCCTCGCGGCTGTTGGCCAGTCGTCCGGTGGGGTAGTTGATGCAGGCGAGCTCGCAGTTGTCCTTGGGCTTGTCGAGGGATCGGGCGGTGAAGCAGCGCGCCGAGTAGGCGAGCGGCAGATGGCCGTAGGCAAACACCTCCACCTCAAATTGGTCGCGCAGGGGGCCCAGATCCTGATTGAGCTGGATCAGCCAGTCACGGGAGAGCTCCACCGGCATGACCCAGCGTTTCATCCCCTGTTTGAGCAGCATGCGCAGCACATCGGCGTTATAGGCGTTGATGGCGGGGCCACAGACGAAGGGGATCCCTGCCTCCCAGGCGAGTTGCACCGTACCGAGATCGTTGGCTTCGACCATAAGATCGCCATTGTCGACCAGCCGCTTCACCTCCTTGAGCTCGGAAGGGGCGGAGATAAGGGCGAGGGTCGAGAGCACTACCTGCTTGCCGGAGTTGGCGACCTGACGGGCCAGCGCAATCCAGTCATCGACTTTGAGTTCGCGCCGCTTGCTGCAGACGGTCTCCCCCAGATAGATGATGTCGGCCTGACTGTCGGCAGCGGCATGGTAAAAGGATTCGGTATCGGCTTTGGGCCAGTAGAAGAGCAGAGGCCCGAGAGAAAATTGCATAGGTGGACTCCTTATTGCCACTGACGATGGTAGGCGCCGAGGGTAGTCTGGCTACCTTCGGAGACGCGGGCGAGCTGGGCATCCCACTCAGCTTTAACCTGATAGGCCTCGGGATTGGCCTGATAGGCATCGATGGCTGCACGCCACACCCGGGTCACTTGCTCCACATAAGCTGGGCTGCGTTGGCGTCCTTCAATCTTGACCGACTGGATCCCGGTCTTGAACAGCTCGGGCAGGAGACCCAGGGTATTGAGACTGGTCGGCTCTTCCAGCGCGTGGTAGGTCTGGCCATCCACGTCGAAACGCCCCTTGCACAGGGTCGGGTAACCGGCATTTTCGCCCGGGCCATAGCGGTCGATCAGCACCTCGTTGAGCCGCGACTCGAGACCATTCGGGGTCTCTTCCCAACGGACGAACTTGGCCGGTGAGCAGGCGCCGACGGTGTTGGGACTCTCGCCTGTCATGTAGGAGGAGAGATAGCAGCGCCCCTCGGCCATAATGCAGAGGCTGCCAAAGGCGAACACCTCTAGGCCAGCATCGGTCTCGCGGGCCAGCTGCTTGACCTGATGCATGGAGAGCACCCGGGGCAGCACCACCCGGGTGACATTGAATTGCTGCTGATAGAAGCGAATGGCGGCGGCATTGGTGGCGCTGGCCTGCACCGAGACATGGAGTTCCATCTCGGGGTAGTGGCGGCTGGCATATTCCAGCACAGCGAGATCGGCGATGATTAACGCATCGGCGCCGAGGGCCACCCCGCGATCAACCGCCTGTTTCCATCGAGTATCGGCCCCGGGATGGGCAAAGGTATTGATGGCAATATGCAGCTTGCGACCATGTTGATGCACATAATCTACCGCCTTCTCCAGTTTGCTGTCGGTAAAGTTGAGACCGGCAAAGTGGCGGGCATTGGTGTCATCCTTGAAACCGATATAAACGGCATCGGCCCCGTTATCCACGGCGGTTTTCAGTGCCGGCAAACTGCCTGCCGGACAGAGTAATTCCATTGGTACGCTCCGAGAGTGCATATGAAGGGCAAACGAGCCCTGATTGTATGCAGCCATGCACTCCCGCTTTTTGACCTGAGGCAGCTTTGTGTGGCTTTACCCTTCTTGAGGTAACCCTGCACAAGTTTGATTTCCAACAGGATCTTGCCACTCTCCCTGTGTTTGAATGCGCAAAAAAGGGAGTCTATCGTGTTTCAACAACTGCAACGCCGCCTGGTCGAACAGGCTCCGCGCTTCTTGCGCCATCCCCTCAAGCTGGTTCCCTTCAATCTGCAAAAGCAGCTGATGGAGAGTTTGCTGGCCCGGGTATTCAAAGAGGCTATCGAAGATGGCGATTTCGAGTTTCTGGCAGACAAGTGGCTGAAAGTCGAAGTCTCTGATCTGGAGCTGTGCTGGTTTATCAGTGAGCAGAATGGCCTGCTGGTGGTAGCTCGCGAGTGTGACAAGGCCGATGTCTGCTTCAGCGGTACCGCCAACGACCTGATCCTCATCGCTGGTCGCAAAGAGGATCCGGATTCGCTCTTTTTCCAGCGCAAGCTGAAGATAGAAGGGGATACCGAACTGGGCCTTGAGGTGAAAAACTTGATGGACAGTCTGGATCTCGATGGCTTGCCAAGCCTGATGAAGTATCCCCTGATGGATCTGGCGACGTTTATCGAACGGGCCCGCACCGAGTCAGCGCAGGCTCCGGTGCAGACGGCGCCGGGCGGGATCCCGTCTTAAGTGGACAATCACCCCATGGGCATGGCGACGATAATGGTGCCGTGCCCAGAGGCAACGACAGGCCCACAGACAGGGCACCAAGGCGATGAGTGCTACAGGGGCAGGCAGCTGTGACATGGTCAGCCCCGCAGCCAGCCAGATGAAGGGCAGCGCTTCATACAGCCACTCCGGCTGTAGCCAGCGTTTGCTCGGAAAGATAATCAGATCGGTACGCCGGTAGCTGGAGCGCATCATCCAGGTCACCGCTCCGGCGATAAACAGTAAGGCGCCAGCAAACCAGAGCAGGGGCTGTTCACTCAACGTAATAATGGCAATGGCTGCCAGCAGGTAGAGGCTGGGCAATCTCTCATAGATAAAGGGAGGAAGCATGGCGTTGTGTCTCCTGTGCCGTTTATCGGATATCCATCAAGTTTAGTCCCCCCCTCTCACTTCCCTCATGCTGGTTTGTTATACAAACGGGTAGTTTTGTTCTGAAATGGCTCGGCTTTTACGGTGCCAACATTGTGTTCTCTTATGTTACAATTGCGCGCCATTTTTGACTGAAGATTGACTGGGCATGTTGGATCAGATTCGTATCGTTTTGGTAAACACCTCTCATACCGGCAACATGGGGTCTGCGGCACGCGCCATGAAGACCATGGGGTTGACCCAGCTGGTATTGGTTGATCCGCAAGCCTTGCCGGATGACAATGCCTTCGCCTTGGCTGCTGGTGCCAGCGATGTGCTTGCCAATGCCCGTATCGTCCCGACTCTGGACGACGCGATCGCCGATTGTGGTCTGGTGATTGGCACCAGCGCCCGCTCGCGAACCCTGAGCTGGCCCATGCTCGATCCCCGTGAGGCCGGCGAAAAGTCGATAGTCGAGGGGATGCAGCACCCGGTCGCGCTGGTGTTTGGCCGTGAACGCACTGGTCTCACCAACGACGAATTGCAAAAGTGCCACTACCACGTGGCCATTCCGGCCAATCCTGATTACAGCTCTCTCAATCTGGCCATGGCGGTGCAGACTCTCTGCTACGAAGTGCGAATGCGCTGGCTGCAGGGGCAGGCCGCCGAGCCTGAAGATGAGATGGCTTATCCGAGTGCCGCCCAGCTGGAAGGGTTTTATCAGCACCTGGAACAAACCCTGATGAAGACCGGTTTTATTGCCGATGATCATCCGGGTCATGTGATGAGCAAGCTGCGTCGCCTGTTCAATCGGGCTCGGCCGGAAGCGGCGGAGCTCAACATTCTGCGCGGTATTCTGACCTCGGTGCAGAAAGCGCGCGTACCGGATTAATCCGACTGATTTACTCAACCATATACTTGACTGATTTGGTCGGGTATGTGACCATGTGCCCCATTAAATTGCTTCGCAAGACGGTAAGGCACATGAGACTGACTTCAAAAGGACGTTACGCTGTAACCGCCATGCTCGACGTGGCGCTGCATGCAGAGCAGGGGCCCGTCCCCCTTGCCGATATTTCCGAGCGCCAGGGCATCTCGTTGTCCTATCTCGAGCAGCTCTTTGCCCGCCTGCGTAAACATGGTCTGGTGAGCAGCGTGCGTGGCCCGGGTGGTGGTTATCGCCTCGGGTTGGCCCCAGGCGAGATTTCGGTTGGTCAGGTGATCACCGCGGTCGATGAGTCGGTCGATGCAACCAAGTGCCTCGGCAAGGGCGGTTGCCACGGCGGTACCCAGTGCCTGACTCACTCCCTGTGGCGCGACCTGAGTGAGCGGATCTCCAGCTTCCTCGGGGATATCACGCTGGCCGAGCTGGTACGCCAGGCCGATGTGCGCCGCATTGCCGGCAAGCAAGATGAACAAATGAAGACCGTGTTGTCCCTGGTTGATCGGGCAGAACACGGCGATGTGAGCTTGAAAGTCCAACTATAAACGTGCTTTCCACAGCGGGACTCTGTATGACCCGGACTGTGACGGAGAAAAACATGAAACTGCCTATTTACCTTGATTATTCGGCAACCTGTCCGGTGGACCCGCGTGTCGCAGAAAAAATGATGCAGTGTCTCACCATGGATGGCCTGTTCGGCAATCCGGCTTCCCGTTCTCACCGCTTTGGCTGGCAAGCCGAAGAGGCGGTGGATCTGGCCCGTAATCAAGTGGCAGATCTGATCGGTGCCGATCCCCGCGAGATCGTCTTCACTTCCGGTGCGACCGAATCCAACAACCTAGCCATCAAGGGGGTTGCCCACTTCTATGCCAGCAAGGGCAAGCACATCATCACCTCCAAGACCGAACACAAGGCGGTGCTCGATACCTGTCGCCAGCTGGAGCGTGAAGGGTTCGAGGTGACCTATCTTGAGCCGATGCCAAACGGCCTGTTCACTATCGAGATGATCGAGAATGCCATGCGTGATGACACCATCCTGGTCAGCATCATGCATGTGAACAACGAAATCGGCGTGGTTCAGAACATTGCCGCCATCGGCGAGTTGTGCCGTTCCCGCAAGATCCTGCTGCACGTGGATGCCGTTCAGAGTGTGGGCAAGATCCCGGTAGATGTGGAAGCACTGAAAGTGGATCTGCTCTCCGTCTCTGCGCACAAGGTGTATGGTCCGAAAGGGATTGGTGCACTGTTTGTTCGTCGCAAACCCCGCGTTCGTCTGGAAGCCCAGATGCACGGTGGCGGCCACGAGCGCGGCATGCGTTCCGGTACTCTGCCGACCCATCAGATCGTCGGGATGGGCGAAGCTTTCCGCATTGCCAAAGAAGAGATGGTGAGTGAAGGCGAGCGTATCTTGGCACTGCGTCAGCGTCTGTGGAATGGCATCAAGGATATTGAAGCCGTCTACATCAATGGCGATCTGGAGCAACGTGTTCCGGGCAACCTCAACGTCAGCTTTGCCTATGTGGAAGGGGAATCCCTCATCATGGCGCTGAAAGATTTGGCTGTCTCTTCCGGTTCGGCCTGTACCTCCGCCAGCCTGGAACCCTCCTATGTGCTGCGCGCACTGGGTCTGAACGACGAGCTGGCACACAGCTCCATCCGTTTCAGCATGGGTCGCTTCACCACCGAGGAAGAGATTGACTACGCGGTCAAGCTTATTCGTGACTCCATCGGTCGTCTGCGCGAGATGTCCCCTCTGTGGGAGATGTACAAAGACGGCGTCGATCTGAACACGGTCGAATGGGCTCATCACTGATCTATCTGGTCAGTGAGCAACAGAATTAGCAGGAGTGAGATATGGCTTACAGTGAAAAAGTAATCGACCACTACGAGAATCCTCGCAACGTCGGTGGTTTCGACAAGAATGATCCCAGCGTTGCAACCGGCATGGTCGGTGCGCCCGCCTGTGGCGACGTGATGAAGCTGCAATTGAAGATCAGCGACGAAGGCATCATCGAAGATGCCAAGTTCAAGACCTACGGCTGCGGTTCCGCCATCGCCTCCAGCTCCCTGGTGACCGAATGGGTCAAGGGCAAGACCCTAGACGAAGCTGCTGGCATCAAGAACACCGATATCGCTGAAGAGTTGGCCCTGCCACCGGTGAAGATCCACTGCTCCATTCTGGCTGAGGACGCCATCAAGGCCGCCATCGCCGACTACAAGCAGAAGAAAGGTCTCTAAGCGCCGGAGAGCAGTATGGCTATTACCATGACAGATGCCGCCGCGGCACGGGTTTCCTCTTTTCTGGCTAATCGGGGCAAGGGCATTGGCCTGCGCCTCGGCGTCAAAACCACCGGCTGCTCCGGTCTGGCCTACGTGCTTGAGTTCGTTGATGAACTGACCGATGAGGATCAGGTGTTCGAGCAGCAAGGCGTCAAGATTATTGTTGATGCCAAGAGCCTGATCCATCTGGATGGCACCGAGCTGGATTTCGTCAAGGAGGGCCTCAACGAGGGCTTCCAGTTCAACAATCCCAATGCCAAAGGCGAGTGTGGTTGCGGCGAAAGCTTCAGTGTCTGAGATGTTTGACGTCAATGATCCTTCGTCTGTGGTTGAGCGGGTCGCCGATGACCCGTTCAACCACATCTCATTTGCCAGGGGCGAGTGAGGTAGTGGCGAACGTTTCCAAGAGGTTTGCATGAATCATTTCGAGCTGTTTGGGCTGGTTGAAGGCTTCGAGCTCGATACCCGTCAGTTGGCTGATACCTACCGCCAGCTGCAAACCCAATTCCATCCTGATCGTTTTGCCACCGCCCCCGAACGGGAGCAGCTGGCTGCGGTGCAACGTGCCGCCCAGATCAATGAAGCATTCACCACCCTCAAGGCGCCGCTGCGCCGTGCCGAATATCTGCTCTCCCTGCGTGGCACCGATATCCGTGGTGAACAGCAGACTCTGCAAGATAGCGCGTTTCTGATGCAGCAGCTGGAGTGGCGCGAGCGTCTGGCCGATCTGAAAGATGACGCCGACCCTGAGCGCGCCATCAAGGATTTTCGCAGCGAGATCAGGCATGATCACCAGATGTTGATGCAGCAGCTGACCGAGTCTCTTGCCGCCGGCAGAGATCTTGTTGCCGCTGATTGCGTTCGCAAACTCAAGTTTGTCGACAAGCTCCTCGAAGAGCTGGAACGATTCGAAGACTCGCTTCTCGAGTCTTGATCCTTTAACGCTGGAAGTTTCATTACCCATGGCATTACTGCAAATCGCCGAACCCGGCCAGAGCGCTGTTCCTCATCAGCACAAACGTGCCGTCGGCATCGATCTCGGCACCACCAACTCTCTCGTCGCTGCGGTTCGCAGCGGTCACGCCGATACCCTTTGCGATGAGCAAGGGCGCGACCTGCTCCCGTCAGTGGTGCACTATCAAAGCGACGCCATTCGAGTGGGGATTGATGCCAAGCGCGAAGCGGCGCTCGATCCTCACAACACCATCGTCTCGGTCAAACGGATGATGGGCAAGGCGCTGGCCGATATCGATACCCGCCAGCAGCCTTACCAGTTTGTTGCCGCCGACAATGGCATGCCGCAACTGCAAACCCGTCAGGGGCTGGTCAATCCGGTGCAGGTCTCGGCCGAAATTCTCAAAAAGCTGGCCGAGCGTGGCGCCCAGACACTCGGGGGCGATCTCGATGGCGTGGTCATTACCGTGCCCGCCTATTTCGATGATGCCCAGCGTCAGGGGACCAAGGATGCGGCCCGTCTGGCCGGTCTGCACGTACTGCGCTTGCTCAACGAGCCGACCGCAGCCGCGATTGCCTATGGCCTTGACTCCGGTCAGGAAGGGGTGATCGCGGTTTACGATCTGGGTGGCGGTACTTTCGATATCTCCATCCTGCGGCTGCATCGCGGTGTGTTTGAAGTGATGGCGACCGGCGGCGATTCCGCCCTCGGCGGTGATGATTTTGATCACCTGCTGGCGGACTGGATCAAGGAGCAGGCGGGCCTCTCCGGTGAGCTGGATGCCCATCTGCAGCGAGAGCTGCTGGATGTGGCCGCTGCCGTCAAACACGGCCTGACCGATGCCGAGCAGGTGGCGTGCACCTTTGCTGGCTGGCAGGGTTCAGTGAGCCGTAGCCAGTTTGATGAACTCATCACCCCGCTGGTGAAACGGACCTTGCTGGCTTGTCGCCGCGCCCTGCGCGATGCGGGTCTTGAGCAGGTGGAAGTGCTGGAAGTGGTGATGGTCGGTGGCTCCACCCGGGTGCCGCTGGTGCGTGAACTGGTGGGCGAGTTCTTCCAGCGTACGCCGCTGACCAGTATCGATCCGGACAAGGTGGTCGCCATCGGCGCCGCTATCCAGGCCGATATTCTGGTGGGTAACAAGCCCGATGCCGAGATGCTGCTGCTGGACGTTATCCCCTTGTCGCTGGGTCTGGAGACCATGGGCGGCCTCGCCGAGAAAGTGATCCCGCGCAACACCACCATTCCGGTTGCCCGCGCCCAGGAGTTCACCACCTTCAAGGATGGTCAGACCGCCATGGCCATTCACGTGGTACAGGGTGAGCGCGAACTGGTGGCCGATTGCCGCTCCCTGGCTCGCTTTACCCTGACCGGTATTCCGCCGATGGCTGCCGGCGCCGCCCATATTCGAGTCACCTTCCAGGTGGATGCGGATGGTCTGCTCTCGGTCAGCGCCATGGAGAAATCCTCCGGCGTGCAGGCCGAGATCCAGGTCAAGCCCTCTTACGGGCTGGCGGAGCAGGATATCCTCAACATGCTGAGTGCCTCCATCGAGAACGCCCAGCAGGATATGGATGCCCGCATGCTGGCCGAGCAGCAGGTTGAAGCCGACCGGGTGATCGAGAGTCTCAATGCGGCGCTGGCCGCCGATGGCGATGCCCTGCTCAATGCAGCCGAGCGTGCCGAGATTGATGCCGCCATCGCCCATCTGCTGACCATGCGCAACAGCGGCGCAACCCATCAAATCAAAGAAGCCATTGAGGCAGCCGATGCTGTCAGTGGCGAGTTTGCAGCCCGCCGGATGGACGCCTCCATCCGCAAGGTGCTGACCGGACAAAACGTCAACAAGGTGTAATATGCCAAAACTGATCATTCTTCCTCATCCCGTACTCTGTCCGGATGGCGCCGCCCTCGAGGGGCAAAGCGGCGAGACCATTCTGGATGTGGCGCTGCGCAACGGTATCGAAATCGAGCACGCCTGCGAGAAATCCTGTGCCTGCACTACCTGCCACTGCGTGGTGCGCGAGGGCTTTGACTCGCTCGAGCCAAGCGACGAGCTGGAAGACGATATGCTGGACAAGGCGTGGGGGTTGGAGCCGGAATCCCGTCTTAGTTGCCAGGCAAAATTGGCGGACGAGGATCTGGTGGTGGAACTGCCCAAGTACACCCTGAACCTTGCCTCTGAACGCCATTAATTACACATGAGTGAATTGCACGTGCAGCATCCTGTGGTGCTTCAGTGATATGGTGGAAGGCCGTGACCCTCGGGGGCACGGCCTTTTTTGTATTCGTTATTCTCTCTTTGCCAATAAGCTCTTTCCCATAAAGAGTGCTTATACATAGTGCCAGTAAAAAGGAAGCAAACACGATGGCTGACATGATGAAGGTAGCGTTATCCACCCAGGCTGCGGCCGCCTATTGGGGCGAGGGCGCCCAGCTCAGTTTCAATGGCGACGAGGCACTGATCCATCTTGGTGCCGCCGGTCAGGAGAAGGATGTTCTGCGCACCGTTCAGCGCGCCGCCCGTCGCCTCGAATCGAGCGGGATCAAGCGGGTGACGCTGGTCGGTGAAGGCTGGGATCTGGAGCGTCGCTACGCGTTCGCCCAGGGGTTCTACGCCGCCAAGGGATCGCGTGAACTGGATTTCGGCCAGCAGAGCGACGCGGAAGCCCGTGAACTGGATGCGCTGCTCAAGGCGGCTCGCTGGGTACGTGACATCACCAATGGCTGTCCGGAAGAGATCTACCCCATGAGTCTGGCGGAATCGGCCCTGTTGCTCATTCGTGGTCTGGCCGGGGATCAGGTTACAGCTCGCATCACCGCCGGTGAAGCGCTGCGCGAGTCCGGTCATATCGGGATCTGGTCGGTTGGCCGTGGCAGCGAGCGCGAGCCTGTGCTGCTGGAGCTCGACTACAACCCGACTGGGGATCGCAATGCGCCCGTGGTGGCGGCGCTGGTGGGCAAGGGGATCACTTTTGATTCCGGTGGCTATTCCATGAAGTCCTCTGACAACATGCTGCCGATGAAGTCCGACATGGGCGGCGCGGCCATGGTGACTGGCGCGCTGGCGTTGGCTATCAGCCGCGGTCTGAACCAGCGGGTGAAGCTCATTCTCTGCTGCGCCGAGAACCTGGTCTCCGGCCACGCCTTCAAGCTGGGCGACATCCTTACCTATAAAAACGGCATCTCGGTCGAGATCCAGAACACCGATGCGGAAGGGCGTCTGGTGCTGGCCGATGGTCTGATGGCGGCCTCTGACTGCGGCGCGGCTTATATCCTTGACGCTGCCACCCTGACCGGCGCTGCCAAGATGGCGCTGGGGCGCGACTACAATGCGGTGTTTGCCCTCGATGAGACAGAACAGCTGCGCGCGTTGGCCGCCGCCAAGGTGGAAAACGAGCAGGCGTGGGCGCTGCCGCTAGAGCCCTGGCATACCAGCCAGCTCACCTCGGCTTTTGCCGATCTGGGCAACGTCGCCTCGGCAGAAGGCACGGCCGGTGCCACCACGGCTGCTGCGTTCCTTTCCCGTTTCGTACGTGATGAGGGTAAGGGTTGGGTGCACCTGGATCTGGCAGCCTCTTATCAGAAATCGGGCAATGATCTCTGGGCAACTGGCGCCAAGGGTCACGGTCTGCGCACCATCGCACGCTGGCTGCAGGAGGTGACCGCATGAATGTCTGGCTGAGTCGTGAATTTGCACCGGCCGAGTGGGGGGAGGGGGCGCTGCTCTCTCACCGTGCCGACGGCATGGTGATCCATCTGGTGACGGCCAATCCGCTGCTCGATATCCAGCAGGCGGCCCGTCGCCTCTGCCAGCAGGGGATCCAGAAAGTGACCCTGGCTGGTCACTGGGAGCGTGAACAGCAGTGGGCTTTTGCCCAAGGGCTACAAACCCCCAAGGCGGAGGTGCAACTGCAGTGGGCCATGTCCTCGGAAGAGGATAGAGAGGAGCTGGAAGCGCGTTGGCTCTGCGGCCGCTGGGTGCGCGAGATGACCAATGCCACCCCGGAGCAGTTGGGCCCGCTGGAGCTGGCGGTGGAAGCTGCCTCCTTTATTACCGAGCTGGCGCCGGACAAGGTGAGTCATCGCATTTTGAAAGGCGAAGCGCTGCAACAGGCGGGCTGGGTCGGCCTTTACCAAGTGGGCCGCGGCAGTGCGCGCGAACCGGTATTGCTGGAGCTCGACTTCAACCCGGGGCGTGACCCCAAGGCGCCGGTGGCGGCAGCGCTGGTGGGCAAGGGGATCACCTTTGACTCCGGCGGCTACTCCATGAAGAGCTCCGAGGGGATGCTCACCATGAAGTGCGACATGGGGGGCGCGGCGATTGTCACCGGTGCGCTGGCGCTGGCTATGCTGCGCGGGCTCGACAAGCGGGTGAAGCTGATCCTCTGCTGCGCCGAGAACCTGGTCTCCGGCCACGCCTACAAGCTGGGCGACATCCTCACCTACAAGAACGGCACCACGGTCGAGATTGTGAATACCGATGCCGAGGGGCGGCTGGTGCTGGCCGACGGCCTGCAACTGGCGAGCGAGTCCGGCGCACCGCTGATCATCGATGCCGCGACCCTGACCGGCGCTGCTGTGATGGCGCTGGGTGGGCGCTACAATGCCCTGTTTGGCCTCGATAAAGGACTGGTAAGTCGGGCCATGACCTATGCCGATGCCGAGCATGAGCCGGCCTGGCCGCTGCCGCTGGAGCCCTGGCACCGCCAGCAGTGCCCCTCCCATTACGCCGACACGGCCAACAGCCGTCCGGTGAAGGGGGGCGGGCCGGGTGGCGCCTCCAACGCGGCGGGTTTCCTCTCCCGTTTCGTTGCCAACGAAGGGATGGGCTGGTTGCATATCGATCTGGCAGCTTGCTTCAGTGACAACGGCGATGCCCTCTGGGCGCCGGGGGCCAATACCCTGGGGATGCGCACCATAGCGCGGGCCCTGCTGGCGGAAGCCAAATAGGCGAGACAAGGCACCTTCGGGTGCCTTTTTCATGCTGTTCGAATTGTGAACAAAAGATGGGGTTTTGGCGGCTTAAGGTAACTATCGTGCGCAAGCGCACATATTTTCCGGCTCTGCTCGGTCAAGATGAGTGTGGATGTTGATTGCAAGGGAGTGATGTTTAATAAAAAGTTGCTTGTTTGTGTGTTTTTCCGGTTTTTGTTTACGTATAATCGCCAGCGAACATGGATTCTAACAATAAAACTCTGTAGTTAAGGAAAGATATCAATGGCCATCGAACGTACCTTCTCTATCGTCAAACCGGATGCTGTCAGCAAAAACCTGATCGGTGCCATCTATAGCCGTTTCGAAAGCGCAGGCTTGAAAGTTGTGGCATCCAAAATGCTGCACATGAGCAGTGAACAGGCTGCCGGTTTCTATGCCGAGCATCAGGGCAAGCCTTTTTATGACAATCTGGTCAGCTTCATGACCTCTGGCCCTGTCATGGTGCAGGTGCTGGAAGGGGAAGACGCCATCCGTCGCAATCGCGAGATCATGGGTGCTACCAACCCGAAAGAGGCGCTGGCTGGTACCTTGCGTGCCTGTTATGCCGAGAGCATCGATCGCAACGCAGTACATGGCTCCGATGCACCGGCATCCGCTGCCCGCGAAATTGCCTACTTCTTCTCTGACAACGAGATCTGCCCGCGCGGCTGATTTTTGTGGATGATGACCCAAGGGAGCCTCGGCTCCCTTTGTTGTTTTCGCCGTTTACGCAATATCCCTCTATTCTCCAGGTGGAAAGCCAGACCCATTATTTGTACAATGCCGCCCCCTGACGTCGTCAGCCAATAATTGATGAAGTGTTTGAACTGAGGCCATTGATGAGCGAAACAAAAATCAACCTGCTGGATCTTGATCGGGATGCCATGCGTGCCTTTTTCGTCGAACTGGGCGAGAAGCCATTCCGGGCAGATCAGGTCATGAAGTGGATCTATCACTTTGGGTGTGATGATTTCGATCAGATGACCAACGTCAACAAGGTGCTCAAAGAGCGCCTCAAGGCGATCGCCGAGATCAAGGCGCCCGAGATCAGCCGCGAGCAGCGCTCTGCCGATGGCACCATCAAGTGGGCTCTGCAGGTGGGCGATCAGGAGGTCGAGACCGTCTACATCCCGGAAGATGACCGCGCGACCCTCTGCGTCTCCTCTCAAGTTGGCTGTGCGCTGGAGTGCAAGTTCTGCTCCACGGCTCAACAAGGCTTCAACCGCAATCTGAAAGTCTCCGAGATCATCGGTCAGGTGTGGCGTGCGGCCCGCGTGGTCGGTGGCAAGCGTCCCATCACCAACGTGGTGATGATGGGGATGGGCGAGCCGCTGCTTAACCTCGCCAACGTGGTGCCCGCCATGCGTCTGATGATGGATGACTACGGCTTTGGCATCTCCAAGCGCCGGGTGACCATCTCCACCTCTGGCGTGGTACCTGCGCTGGACAAGCTGGGCGACCAGATCGACGTGGCGCTGGCTATCTCCCTGCACGCCCCGAACGACAAGCTGCGTTCAGAGATCATGCCTATCAACGACAAGTACAACATCGAGGAGTTCCTCGCCGGTGTCCGTCGTTACCTGGCCAAATCCAATGCCAACGGTGGTCGGGTGACCGTCGAGTATGTGCTGCTCGATCATATCAATGACGATATGCAGCATGCTCACGAGCTGGCCAAGGTGCTCAAGGACACGCCGAGCAAGATCAACCTGATCCCGTTCAACCCCTTCCCAGGCAACCCTTACGGCAAGCCGAGCAACAGCCGTATCGATCGCTTCTCCAAGGTGCTGATGGAGTACGGTTTCACCGTGATTGTCCGCAAGACCCGTGGTGATGACATCGATGCCGCCTGTGGTCAGCTGGTGGGTGACGTGATTGACCGTACCAAGCGAACTATCAAAAATCGGATGCAACAGGATGGGATTTCCGTCAAAATGGTTTAAATGCTAAGCCATTGTATAGACAGGGAATGGATACACGTACATTGATCGTAGTGGCAGCGCTCTGCGCGCTGCCAGGCTGTGTGACCGAGACCACTTACGCTGGCCAGAACTCGACCCAGCGTGAAGTGGGTCCTGACCTCAAGGCGGCAGCCCAAACCCGCCTCGACCTGGGTATCCAGTACCTGCGGCAGGGCAACGCCGAGCAGGCCAAGTTCAATCTTGACCGCGCCCTCCAGTATGACCCCTCCAACCCCCAGATCCAGATCGGTTTTGCCTACTTTTACCAGAAGGTAGGAGATTTCAAGGCAGCCGAGACCCATTACAAGAACGCCCTTGCCATGGATCCGTCCAATGCTGACGCAATGAACAACTATGGTGCCTTCCTCTGTGATCGCGGCAGGTATGCCGAGGCAGATCAGGCGTTCAACCAGGCTGTTATTCAGCCAGGCTACGTAAAAATTGCCGATACCTATGAAAATGCGGCACTTTGTGCGCTGCAAAATCGCAGAAATGATAAAGCAGGCGAGTACTATCGCCTGGCCTTGGGGTATAATCCCCGCAATCCAGGGTTATTGCTGGACTTGGCCGAGCTTTCCATGAAAGATGGCAAGCTGCCTGATGTGCAGTCCTACCTCGCCCGTTTTGCCGATGTGTCAGACGAGAACGAGGAGAGTCTCTGGTTGAGACTTCGGCTGGCGCAGGCGATGGACAAGCCGGCATTACTTCACCAATTCGGGACTGAGCTGGTAAGGCAATATCCCACTTCGCAACAAGCCAAGCGTTATTTAGCCAATGACTATTGAACAGCAACACGATTTCCAAGACGACTCCCAGGCAGTAGGCCCAGGCCAATTGCTGCGCAACGCCCGTGAACAGCTTGGCTGGACACGAGAACAGGTTGCGTCCCGCATTCACCTTCGTCTGACCCTGATCGCCGCTATCGAATCGGATACCTACGACAAGCACACCTCCCATACCTTTATTCGGGGCTATCTGCGTACCTATGCCAAGCTGGTCGGGATCCCCGACGAGACGATTCTGGCCGCTTACGACAAGCTGGGTCTGACCCCTCCCGACAATATCGACATGCAGAGCTTCTCCCGTCGCTCCCGCCAGCAAGCCAACGACAGTCGGCTCAAGGTGGTGACCTGGCTGGTGATCCTGGTGTTGATTGCGCTCTCGGTCGCCTGGTGGTGGCAGAGTACTTCACGCCGCTCCGCCGGTGATGAAGCGCTGGCAGCCACCGAGATGAGTGCAACCAGTTCGACTCCGGCTGAACCTGCCATCACGCCGCCCGATGCGATCAACACAGCTCCGGCCGAAGGCGCAGCCATCGCACCGGCCGCAACTGACATGACTGCCCCAGTGGTGGTTTCCGATGCGACGGTTACCCTGGCGCCTGCTTCTGCGGCTGTTGCTCCGACCGATGTCAGTGCGGCTGTCGGCACTGCGACCGATGCTGCAGTATCCGGCGCCAATGGCACCGAATCTGAAGAGGCTGTCGTTGATCCGGCGACGGCGCCGCAACTGAAGATGAGCTTCACCGCCGATTGCTGGCTGGATGTGAAGGATGCCAACGGCAAGACCCTGTTCAGTGGTCTGAAGAAGGCCAACGACGAGCTGGTGCTGGAAGGCGCCGAGCCCCTGAAGTTCATCATTGGCGCGCCCATGGCCGTCAAGCTTGATTATAAGGGTCAGTCGTTTGATATGAGCCGTTACAACAACGGTCGTACAGCCCGCTTCTCACTGCCGCAGGAGTAATCTGTTTCCCATGTCTTCTCACGAATCACCCATCATTCGTCGTAAATCCAGACAGATCATGGTTGGTAATGTACCGGTTGGGGGCGATGCCCCCATTACCGTGCAGACCATGACCAACACCAAGACCACAGATGTTGCTGCGACCATCGAGCAGATCCAGCGGATCGAACGGGTCGGTGCCGATATCGTCCGTGTCTCCGTGCCCACCATGGAAGCGGCGGAAGCCTTCCGGCTGATCAAACAGCAGACCCGCATCCCCATCGTGGCCGATATCCACTTCGACTATCGCATCGCCCTGAAAGTGGCCGAGTACGGTGCCGATTGCCTGCGTATCAACCCGGGCAACATCGGCAACGAGCAGCGGGTGCGCTCGGTGGTCGATTGCGCGCGCGACCTCAATATCCCGATCCGTATCGGGGTCAATGGCGGGTCGCTGGAGAAAGATATTCAGGAGAAGTACGGCGAGCCGACCCCCGAAGCGCTGGTGGAGTCCGCCATGCGTCACGTGGACTACCTCGATCGCCTCGATTTCCAGGACTTCAAGGTGAGCGTCAAGGCCTCTGATGTGTTCCTGGCAGTCGGTGCCTATCGCCTGCTGGCCAAGCAGATCGAGCAGCCGCTGCACCTTGGCATCACCGAAGCGGGCGGTTTCCGTGCCGGCGCGGTGAAGTCTGCCATCGGTCTGGGCATGCTGCTTACCGACGGCATCGGCGATACCCTGCGTATCTCGCTGGCGGCGGATCCGGTGGAGGAGGTAAAGGTCGGTTTCGATATCCTCAAATCCCTGCGTATTCGCTCCCGTGGCATTAACTTTATCGCTTGCCCATCCTGCTCACGGCAGGAGTTCGATGTGATCGCTACCGTCAATGCACTGGAAGAGCGGCTCGAAGACATCATCACCCCGATGGATGTTTCCATCATCGGCTGTGTGGTGAATGGCCCGGGTGAAGCGCTGGTCTCCGACCTTGGTCTGGCGGGGGCCGCCAACAAGAGTGCCTTCTATGAAGGGGGCCAGCGGGTCGATCGGCTCGACAACAAGGATCTCATTCCAACTCTGGAGCGCCGCATTCGCGCCCGCGCCGCCATGCTGGATCCCGCCAACCGGATCCCGATGGACAAGGAGTGAGCGAAACAGGGCCACATTGGGTGGCCCTTTTTCCAGGTGACTGATTTTAAATCCCGCATCCGGATTCCCTGATTTTACCTTGGGGGGGAAAATCCCTATAATGCGGCCAAATTTTACCTCTTTTTCTCGAGTATCAACGTGGCAAAACAGATCCAAGCTATTCGCGGTATGAATGATTGCCTGCCGGAGCAGAGCCCGGTATGGCAGAAGGTTGAACAGATCCTGCGCCAGGTCGTTGCCAGCTATGGCTACAGCGAAGTGCGCATGCCGATTGTCGAGCAGACTCATCTGTTCAAGCGCGCCATCGGTGAAGTGACCGACGTGGTCGAAAAAGAGATGTACACCTTTGAAGATCGCAATGGCGACAGCCTGAGCCTGCGTCCGGAAGGGACCGCCAGCTGCGTCCGTGCCGGTATTGAACACGGTCTGCTCTACAACCAGGAACGCCGGATGTGGTACATGGGCCCCATGTTCCGTCACGAGCGTCCCCAGAAGGGCCGTTACCGCCAGTTCCACCAGTTTGGTGTCGAGCTCTTTGGCATCAACGGGCCGGACATTGACGCTGAACTGATCATGCTGACCCACCGTCTGTGGCGTC
Organism: Aeromonas sp. FDAARGOS 1411; assembly: GCF_019047125.1. Classification (NCBI taxonomy): domain Bacteria; kingdom Pseudomonadati; phylum Pseudomonadota; class Gammaproteobacteria; order Aeromonadales; family Aeromonadaceae; genus Aeromonas; species Aeromonas sp. FDAARGOS 1411. Next base: position 950,657 of record NZ_CP077214.1, read on the forward strand.
TGTTTGGCATCAGCGAGCATGTCACCCTGCAGCTCAATACTCTGGGTCAGAGCGCCGAGCGTGCCGCTTACCGCGATGCGCTGGTGGCCTATCTGGAGCAGTACAAGGATCAGCTGGACGAAGAGAGCCAGCGCCGCATGTACAGCAACCCGCTGCGGGTACTCGACTCCAAGGATGAAAAGGTGCAGGCCATTCTGGCAGATGCCCCGCGTCTGTTCGACCATCTGGGCGAAGAGAGCCTGGCCCACTTCGAGGGACTCAAGCGCCTGCTCGAGTCTGCCGGTATCAAATACGAAGTGAACGAGCGTCTGGTGCGTGGTCTTGACTACTACAACCTGACCGTGTTCGAGTGGGTCACCAGCAGTCTGGGTGCCCAGGGCACCGTCTGTGCCGGTGGCCGCTACGATGGTCTGGTGGAGCAGCTGGGCGGTCAACCGACCCCGGCCGTAGGCTTTGCCATGGGCATGGAGCGTCTGGTGCTGATGCTGGAGACCCTCGAGCTCAACGCCGATATCCGCCCGGCGGTGGATGTCTATCTGGCGATGGTGGGCGAGGGGACCGAACAGGCTGGCTTCCAGCTGGCCGAGCGTCTGCGCGATGCCCTGCCGGACCTGCGCCTGATGAGCCACTGCGGTGGTGGCAACTTCAAGAAACAACTCAAACGTGCCGACAAGAGCGGCGCGGCAATCGCCCTGATCCTTGGTGAGACCGAGGTGCAAAACGGGGAGATCACTATCAAATATCTGCGTGGTCAGGCCGAGCAACAGACCGTCAAGGTTGACGCCGCCATTGCCCTGCTGGCAGCCAAAGGAGAGTAAGCTGTGGAAGTCTATACCACCGAAGAACAACAGGTTGAGGTTATCAAGGAGTGGTGGAAAGAGAACGGAACCTCGGTGATTGCCGGGACCGTGATCGGTCTGGTCGGTCTGTTCGGCTGGCGCTATTACAACCAGCACCAGCAAGAGACCATGGAGGCATCCTCCCACTCTTACAACCAGGTGATTGAGCAGCTGGCCAAGGGCGATACCGCCGGTTTCGAGCAGGCACAGCAGTTTGTCACTGCCAACAAGGGTGACTCCTACGGTGAACTGGCCGCGTTGCAACTGGCTGCCGCTGCCGTCAAGGCGGGCAAGCTGGATCTGGCTGCCGAGCAGCTGGAGCTGGTGGCGACCACGGGTGACGAGAGCATTCGTCCCATCGCGGCGCTGCGTCTGGCCCGTGTGCTGAATGATCAGGACAAGGCAGATGAAGCGCTGGCCAAGCTGGCGACCATCCAGAATGAGGCCTTCAAGGCGCAGGTAGCCGAAGCCCGTGGTGATGTGCTGCAAAAGCAGGGCAAGACCGAAGAGGCTCGTGATGCCTATCAGGCGGCGGCGGATGCCGGCGGCCTGCAGGGTAGCGCCGAGCTCAAGCTGAAAATGGACGATCTGGCCCTGCCGGCCGTTGCGACTGGTGAGGCACCGGATGCGTAATCTATTCAAGATGGTGGCGCTGGGGGCTGCGGTCTCCTTCGCTCTGCAGGGGTGCTCCCTGTTCAGTTCCGAAGAGGATCTCAACCCGATGGCGCCGCTGCCCAAGGTTGAATCTGCCTTCACTGCCGACACCGCATGGTCATCTACTGTGGGTGATGGTATCGGTGACTTCTACTCCCAGCTCAAGCCGGTGGTGGAAGAGGATCGCATCTACGCGGCGGCCCGCGACGGCGATGTCAGCGCCTTTGACCGTGCCAGTGGCGATCGCCTCTGGAGTGTCGATCTGGCCGACCTGCCGGTCAACGCCGACAAGCGCAGCGCCCGCCTTTCCGGCGGCCTGGTCTCCCGTTACGGCAAGCTGTTCCTCGGCTCCGAGAACGGGGTGGTCTACGCCCTGAACGAAGAGAACGGTGAAGTGCTGTGGCAGACCAATGTGCCCGGTGAAGTGGTGGCAAGCCCCGCGGTGGAAGATGGCCGCGTGGTGGTGTTGACCACCTCCGGTCGCCTGATCGCCCTCGACACTGATGAAGGCAAGATGCAGTGGTCGCTCTCCGAAGAGCAGCCGCCGCTGACCCTGCGCAGTGCCGGTGCACCGGTGATCACCAACGGCGCCGTGATTTACGGTCGTGCCGATGGCAAGGTGGGCATCGCCCTGCTGAGCAATGGCCAGCCGGTGCGTCAGTCCAAGGTGGCTGATCCGCGCGGTGCTACCGAGCTGGACCGCATGGTGGACGTCGATGCCAGCCCGCTGATTGCCGGTGATGAGCTCTACGCCATCGCCTACAACGGTCAGTTGATGGCGCGCAAACTGATGACCGGCGATGAAGTGTGGAAGCGCAAGTATTCCGGCTATCGCGATCTGGCGATGACTGGCAATGCCATCGTGCTGACCGACAGTCGCAGCCACCTGTTTGCCATCGACCGTCGCAACGGTCTGGAGCTGTGGTCAAACACCCAGCTGGAAAATCGTACCGTCACTGCACCTGTCATCTTCGGTGACTATGTGGTGGTGGGTGATGTGGAAGGATACCTGTATTGGCTTGATCGTACCGACGGTACCATCAAGGCGATGCAGCAGCTCGATAGCAGTGGTCTCTACGCCGCCCCGCTGGTGGATGGCGAGACCCTGTATGTGCAGAGCCGTGACGGCAAGTTGTACGCCCTCAAGCGTCCTTGATCGTCCGATAATGTGAATATCCGGCTCCTGGTCTTCGGACCCGGAGCCTTTGTCGTCTTGAGAATGAGGCTTTTATGACTCCTGTAGTAGCCCTGGTGGGCCGCCCCAACGTGGGGAAATCCACCCTGTTTAACCGCTTGACCCGTACTCGGGATGCCCTGGTTGCCGATTTTCCCGGTCTGACCCGGGACCGTAAATACGGTCAGGCGAAGTTGGGCGAGCTGGAATTTATCGTGGTCGATACCGGCGGTATCGATGGCACCGAAGAGGGGATCGAGCTGAAGATGGCCGAGCAATCCCTGCTGGCCATCGAAGAAGCGGACGTCGTGCTGTTCATGGTGGATGCCCGTGCCGGTCTGACCGCGGCGGATCAAGCCATTGCCGAGCACCTGCGCAAGGCCCACAAGAAGGTATTTCTGGTGGCCAACAAGACCGACGGTATCGACGGTGATTCCGCGGTCTCCGAGTTCTACGGTCTGGCGCTGGGTGAGGTCTACCAGATCGCGGCCGCCCACGGTCGTGGCGTGCTGAGCCTGCTGGAACTGGCCCTGGCTCCCCATCTGGAGACCCTGGTCGACTCCGCTACCGATGAAGATGCGCAGGATGAGGAAGAGGAGGACTTCGACGAAGAAGCCCTGCTGCGCATGGTGGCTGCCGGTGAACTCGATACCAAAGAGGACACCAAGGAGACCCCGTTCGCCGACCTGCCCATCAAGTTCGCCATCGTTGGTCGTCCCAACGTCGGTAAATCTACCCTGACCAACCGCATGCTGGGTGAAGATCGGGTCATCGTCTATGACATGCCCGGCACCACCCGTGACTCCGTTTACATTCCGATGGAGCGTGACGAGCAGAAGTATGTGGTTATCGACACAGCCGGTGTGCGTCGTCGTGGCAAGGTGCACGAGACGGTTGAGAAGTTCTCCGTTATCAAGACCCTGAAAGCTATCGAAGATGCCAACGTTTGCCTGCTGGTGATCGACGCCCAGGAGACCATCACCGATCAGGACTTGAGCATCCTTGGCTACGTGCTCCACGCCGGTCGCTCCGTGGTGCTGGTGGTGAACAAGTGGGATGGTCTGGATCAGAAGGTGAAAGAGGATGTGAAGAACGAGCTGGATCGTCGCTTGGGCTTCATCGACTTCGCTCGCGTCCACTTCATCTCCGCCCTGCACGGCAGCGGTGTCGGCCATCTGTTTGAATCCATTCAGGAGGCTTACCAGTCCGCCACCCGTCGTACCAGCACGGCCATGCTGACCCGCATCATGCAGATGGCGCAGGAAGATCACCAGCCGCCGATGGTCAACGGTCGCCGCGTCAAGCTCAAATATGCTCACGCCGGTGGCTACAACCCGCCACGTATCGTGATCCACGGCAACCAGCTGAACGACTTGCCGGACTCCTACAAGCGGTATCTGATCAACTACTTCCGCAAGTCCCTCAAGATCATGGGCTCGCCGATCAGGGTCGAGTTCCAGGAGTCGGTCAACCCGTTTGAAGGGAAGAAGAACACCATGACCCTGAGTCAGGAACGTCAGCGCAAACGCCTGCTGAAGATGAAGAAGAAATAAGTCCTTGCGGCTGCCCTCACCGGCAGCCGCTTTGTTATCCTCGCCATGTTAAGGTGAGGAATAAGGGGAGGGGGATCTGCCATGGAACAAGACCATGGCAGATCCACTTTTCGAGGAGTTGATTATGGAAGCCCTGCTTTGTCCATCATGCCAGGCTGAACTGGATACCCGCAGCAAGGAGCAAACCTGTGGCCAGTGCCAGGCCCCTGTTCGCGTTACTGCCATCTGCCCCACCTGCCAGCAGGAGCTGGAGCGTCTCAAGGCGTGCGGCGCGGTGGATTACTTCTGCAACCACTGCAACTCGCTGATCTCCAAGCGGACGGTACAGTTCAAGGCGGCGCTGGTGTAAGACGATAATCAGGTGAGAAAGAAGATAAAAAAACCCGGCGAATGCCGGGTTTATGCTGTGTGCTCTGCAATAAGCAGGGTATAGGATCGATTTCTGCGCCACAGGTTGCGCTTGATGTCATTAAGCTTGAGTTTGCGTCTGGGGCTCCAGCTGCACTTCGCTTTTCTGACCAGACTGATTTTTCTACGTTTTTGCATCTTGGTCTCCTCCCAACTCAGGTGGCCATCCAGGCCTTGGGTCATTGATGGAGCCCATCCGAAATTGCTGTTATTTAATCTCTCAACATAATGAAAACAATGCGATTTCGGATAGGCTCCGATGTGAATCGATGGTAACAGAGAAGTTTGTGTGAAAACAGCCGAATAATGGCTGGTTAGCGCATGGTGATCTGATTGACCACTTCGGCGATGGCGGTGGGGCGCTCGGCCAGCTCGGGCTCGCTGTCGTTGTCGAGACTCTCCCGCTGATGTGCCTTCTGTTGCTCGTTGTCGAGCCAGAGCAGACTCTGGTAATACTGGCGCACGTTGTTGACATAGTTGCGCGCCTCGCTGCCACGGGCATAGCCGTAACGTACCTTGCGGTGCCAGCGCGCCTGTTGCAGCAGCGGCAGCACCTCTTTCACGTCGCTCCAGGCGTCGGGATTCTTGCCGAGCTCTTTGGTCAGGCGGCGGGCATCCATCATGTGGCCGTAACCGATGTTGTAGGCGGTGAGGGCAAACCACACCTTCTCGTCATCGGGCACCGAATCCGGCACCTTCTCCATCATCTGTTGCAGATAGAGGGAGCCACCTTTGATGCTCTCTTCCGGATGAAGCCGGTCGTTGACTCCCATCGCCTTGGCGGTGGGCTCGGTCAGCATCATCATGCCGCGCACGCCGGTGTAGGAGCGGGCCTGCGGGTCCCAGTGAGACTCCTGATAGCTGATGGCGGCGAGCAGACGCCAGTCGATATTCTTGGCGTGAGTCTGGAACAGCGGCTGGTACTTGGGCAGCAGGCTCTTGGCGCGCTTGAGGAAGGTGCGGGTATCGACAAAGTCGAAGTTCTGCACGTGGCCGAAGTACTTCTCGTCCAGCTTGGCAATGGCACCATCCATAAAGCGCTGACCGAAGAAGTCGATCACGCTGGCATAGAGGCTGTCATCGGGCAGCTTGCTCATGGCCCAGGCAACGGTTTGCTTCTGGGCCAGGGTCAGCCCCTCGGTGAGCTCTGGGTAGTAGCGCTGGGTACGGGCCAGCACGGTATCCTGCACCACCGTGTAGTCAATCTTGCCATCCACCACCTGTTTGAGCAGCTCCTCCACATCGGCGTTGTCGCTGGTGCTCCAGGCTAGTTTCGGATTCTCTTTGCTCATCTCTTTGAGCAGATCTTCACCAGTGGAGCCGGCGGCCACCACCAGCTTGCCCTTGATATCGTTCAATGAGGCCGGCTTGGGTTTGCCGTTGCGGTAGACCAGTTTGGGGGAGACCTGGTAGAAGCCCGGGCCGAAGCGAAACAGCTCGCGTCGCTCGGGGGTGACCATGATGGCGGCAGCCGCCAGATCGAGTTTGCCCTTTTTCAGCAGGGTGACCAGTTGGTCAGTGGTGTCGACCGGGATGATGGTGAGTTTCACCCCCAACCAGTCGGCATAATTTTGCGCCAGCTCGTAATCGAATCCCTGGGCGAGGTCGTCACGCTGGTAATAGGAGGTGGGACCATAGATGGTGCCAACCCGGATCTCGCCTCGCTGGCGGATCTGCTCCAGCTGGCTGGAGGGGCTATAGAAGTCGCAGCCAACCAGTGTCAGCGTCAACAACAGCCCGATAAACAGTCGAAAAATGCAGCGCAAGTAGGTGAGTACCTTTGTTGAAAAAATCGGCATTTGTCAAAAAAGAGGCACCTTTATACCAGAGAGTGTGCGCAGAGTCACACTGCACGAAGTGAGAAAAACGTTTGTCCGCTGTGAGCCAGATCCCTATAATACGCGCGTCTCAATTCCCCCCCACTTTAAAACTTGGTGAGAAAGGTCATATGGATATCTTGCGTGGTGCCCCAGCACTGTCTGATTTTCGTGTCCAAAAACTGCTGCAACGCTTCGCACAGATGAGAAATGAGAGTGGAGTAGAAAGCGGAGTAGAGATAGAGGATGTCTATGCCGAGTATGTGCACTTTGCCGAGCTGACAAGCCCCCTCTCTCCCCCCGAGCGAGCGACCTTGGGCCAGCTCTTGCGCTACGGCCCGACCATCCCCGAACACACCCCCAGCGGTCAGCTGTTTCTTGTTACCCCCCGCCCCGGCACTATCTCCCCCTGGTCTTCCAAAGCAACCGACATCGCCCACAACTGCGGCCTGAAACAGGTCAAGCGGCTGGAGCGTGGTATTGCCTACTACCTGACCATCAAGGGGCAGGGTGAGCTGAGTGCCGCCCAGCGCAGCGCCATTGCCGCCGTGCTCCATGATCGGATGATGGAAGTGGTGTTTGCCGAGATGAGCGAAGCTGCCGCCCTGTTTGCTCACCACGAGCCGCGCCCCTTCACCCAGGTGGATGTGCTGGGCGGTGGTCGCGCAGCCCTGGCCGAAGCCAACGTGGCGCTCGGTCTGGCGCTGGCCGACGACGAAATCGACTATCTGGTGGAGAACTTCACCAAGTTGGGTCGCAACCCCAACGACATCGAGCTCTACATGTTCGCCCAGGCGAACTCCGAACACTGCCGTCACAAGATCTTCAATGCCGACTGGACCATCGATGGCGAACAGCAGCCCAAGTCGCTGTTCAAGATGATCAAAAACACCTTCGAACAGACGCCGGATCATGTCCTCTCTGCCTATAAAGACAACGCCGCCGTGATGGAAGGGAGCCAGGGGGGCCGCTTCTTCCCGAGCCCGGCCAACGGCGAATACCAGTATCACCAGGAACAGGTCGACATCCTGATGAAGGTGGAGACCCACAACCACCCGACCGCCATCTCCCCGTTCCCGGGCGCAGCCACCGGCTCCGGCGGCGAAATCCGCGACGAGGGAGCCACCGGTCGCGGTGCCAAGCCCAAGGCGGGTCTGGTCGGTTTCTCCGTCTCCAACCTGCGCATTCCAGGCTTCGAGCAGCCCTGGGAGCAGGATTTCGGCAAGCCGAGCCGTATCGTCAGTGCCTTCGACATCATGCAGGAGGGGCCGCTCGGCGGCGCCGCGTTTAACAACGAGTTCGGCCGTCCGGCCATTCTCGGCTACTTCCGTACCTTCGAAGAGGAGGTGCCGAGCCACAACGGCGTCGAGGTGCGTGGCTACCACAAGCCCATCATGCTGGCAGGCGGCATCGGCAACATCCGCACCGAACATGTCCAGAAAGGGGAGATCCCGGTCGGCGCGGCACTGATTGTGCTGGGTGGCCCGGCGATGAACATCGGTCTGGGCGGTGGTGCTGCATCCTCCATGGCCTCCGGCCAGTCAGCCGAAGATCTCGACTTTGCCTCGGTGCAGCGTGACAACCCCGAGATGGAGCGCCGTTGCCAGGAGGTGATCGATCGCTGCTGGCAGCTGGGTGACGACAACCCTATCGTCTTTATCCATGATGTGGGGGCGGGCGGTCTCTCCAACGCCATGCCGGAGCTGGTCAACGACGGTGAGCGGGGTGGTCGTTTCGATTTGCGCGCCATTCAGAGCGACGAGCCGGGCATGAGCCCGCTGGAGATCTGGTGCAACGAATCCCAGGAGCGTTACGTGCTGGCGGTAGCGCAGGACAAGCTGCCGCTGTTCAAGGCCCTGTGCGAGCGCGAGCGCGCCCCTTATGCCGTGATCGGCACCGCGACCGAAGAGAAGCATCTGACCCTCTCTGACAGCCACTTTGACAATCAGCCCATCGATCTGCCGCTGGACGTGCTGCTGGGCAAGGCGCCCAAGATGCACCGTGACGTGGTGAGCCTCCCAGCACAGGGCAAAGCGCTCCAGCTAGATGGCATCACTTTGAGTGACGCGGCCGAGCGGGTTCTGCGTCTGCCGACCGTGGCGGAGAAGTCCTTCCTTATCACCATCGGCGATCGCAGCGTGACCGGTCTGGTCAATCGCGACCAGATGGTTGGCCCCTGGCAGATCCCGGTGGCCGATTGCGCCGTCACCGCTGCCACCTACGACAGCTATCACGGCGAAGCCATGTCCATGGGCGAGCGTACCCCGGTGGCGCTGCTCTCCCACGCCGCCTCCGCTCGCATGGCGGTAGCGGAAGCGCTCACCAACCTGGCACCGGCCCACATCGGTTCCCTCAAGCGGGTCAAGCTCTCCGCCAACTGGATGGCCGCTGCCGGTCACCCGGGTGAAGATGCCGGTCTCTATGAGGCGGTCAAAGCGGTAGGTGAGGAGCTCTGCCCGGCCCTTGGCATCACCATTCCGGTGGGCAAGGACTCCATGTCCATGAAGACCCGCTGGCAGCAGGATGGCAAGGAGCACAGCGTCACCTCGCCGCTCTCCCTGCTCATCTCCGCTTTTGCCCGGGTCGAGGATGTGCGCAACACGGTTACTCCGCAACTGCGTACCGATCTCGGTGAAACCGACCTTATCCTCATCGACCTTGGCAATGGCAAGCAGCGCCTCGGCGCCTCGGCGCTGGCGCAGGTCTATCGCCAGCTGGGTGACAAGGCGCCGGATCTCGACAATCCGGTCCAGCTCAAGGGCTTCTTCAACGCCATTCAGGCGCTGGTGGCCGATCGCAAACTGATCGCCTACCACGACCGCTCCGACGGTGGCCTGTTCGTCACCCTGACCGAAATGGCGTTTGCCGGCCACTGCGGCCTCGACATCCAGCTCGATCGCATCGGCGGCGAGCTGCTGCCGGCGCTGTTCAACGAAGAGCTGGGCGCCGTCATTCAGGTGCGTCGTGAAGATAAAGAGGCGGTGATGACTCTGCTGGCCGGTCACGGTCTGGCAGCCTGCTCCCATGTGCTCGGTACCGTGCGCGAAGGGGATCTCATCACCTTGCAGCGGGGCGGTCAGGAGGTCTATCGTGCCAGCCGTACCGCTCTTCGCACCATCTGGGGCGAGACCAGCTGGCAGATGCAGCGCCTGCGCGACAACCCGGCGTGCGCCGACAGTGAGCACGCGGCCCGTCAGGACGCCACCGATCCGGGTCTGCATGCCAAGCTGACTTACAACCCGTCCGAGGATGTGGCTGCTCCCTATATCGCCCGTGGGGTATCCCCCCGTCTGGCGGTGCTGCGCGAGCAGGGAGTCAACTCCCATGTGGAGATGGCGGCGGCGTTCGATCGTGCCGGTTTCGCGGCAGTGGACGTGCACATGAGCGACATTCTCTCCGGTCGCATCAAGCTGGAGGAGTTCCAGACCCTGGTGGCCTGTGGCGGCTTCTCCTACGGTGACGTGTTGGGGGCCGGTGAAGGCTGGGCCAAGTCCATCCTGTTTAATGACAACGCCCGCGAGCAGTTCCAGCGCTTCTTCGAGCGTGGCGATACCCTCTCTCTGGGTGTCTGCAACGGTTGCCAGATGATGTCCAACCTGCGGGATCTCATCCCGGGCGCCGATCTGTGGCCGCGCTTTGTGCGCAACCGCTCCGAGCGCTTCGAGGCGCGCTTCAGCCTGGTGGAAGTGCAGGAGTCCCCGTCGGCCTTCTTCGCCGGCATGGCAGGCTCGGTGATGCCGATTGCCGTTTCCCACGGGGAAGGGCGTGTCGAGGTGCGTGATGCCGCTCACCTGAACGCACTGCAGCAGAGCGGTCTGGTAGGGCTGCGCTTTGTCGATAACCGCGGCAGCGTGACCGAACAGTACCCGGCCAACCCGAATGGCTCACCGAACGGTATCACCGCCGTGACCACTACCGATGGCCGTGCCACCATCATGATGCCGCACCCGGAGCGGGTGTTCCGCACCGTGGCCAACTCCTGGCACCCCGACAACTGGGGCGAGGACGGCGCCTGGATGCGGATGTTCCGCAACGCACGGGTTCGTCTGGGTTAATAGAGACAGCACCAGCGCATAAAAACAGAAACCGGCCAAATTTGGCCGGTTTTTCAATATGGGCTCTGTCGATCAGGTTTGGCCGTGGCCAAGTTCATGAGGGGTAAACTCTCCCCGATCCAGAATACGCAGACAGGCATCGACCACGGCTTCATCCAGCTGGACTCCCCGCATGGCCATGATATGGGTTCGGGCCTGCGCAATCCCCAGGGCAGCACGGTAGGGACGATCCGATGACATGGACTCCACTATGTCGGCGACCGTGAGAATGCGCGCTTCCAGCAGGATCTGCTCGCCTTTTAACCCTGATGGATAGCCGGAACCGTCGAGATACTCGTGGTGCTGGTGGATCATCCGGGCTATGGGCCAGGGCAGGGCGATATCCTTGAGCACCAGATAACCCGCTGTCGGATGCTCCTTGACCAGATTGAACTCCTGGGGGGTCAGTTTGCCCGGTTTGGTGAGGATCTCGACAGGGACCTGGATTTTGCCGATATCGTGCACCATGGCGCCCAGATAGAGACCGCGTAGCGGTTTATCACCCAACCCCAGTTCTCGGCCGATGGCCAGCGCCAGGGTAGCGACATGCTTCTGGTGTCCGGCGGTGTAGGGATCGCGTTGTTCCAGCACGGCAGCGATGGCTCCCAGCGCATCCTCTAGGGCCAGCTCCAGTTGGCGGGCATGCATGGCTTTTTCACGCTGGGCGGCAAGATAGGCCTGCTGGGTTCGACGTGCCTGCAGGCCATAGGTCAGGTAGTCGGCCAGTCCGTTGAAGAGATGCACCTCCTCATCGGTGAAGGCTCTGGCCTGCGTGCTGTGAATAAGCAGTCCGCCTGGCACAGTGGCTTGCCACTGCAATGGCAGCAGCAGCCGTCCCCTCAAGGTGGCGGAGTGGTGGACCAGTTCGGTGCCAAGTGCTTCGTTGCGCATCTCGCCTGAACTGATTGCACTGATCAGGGCTGCGTCCCGGGTGAGCCAGTTATCGCTGGCAAACCAGACGGCCTGACCTGCCTGCGCCAGGATCTGTACTCTGTTCTGATCAGCGGTCTGCAGTACGGTCACCAGGGGAAAACGGCCATCGAAAGTGATGGCATCACAGATCTCCTGCAGTAGTGTCTGTTCATCCCCCTGCTTGAGCATGGCATGGTGGGCGCGGGTTATTGCTTCCAGCGTCCAGGTATATTGCTGGAGACGCTCCTGCTGCTGTTTCTGGTCGGTGATATCTTCGAAAAAGACAGCGACACCGATCACCTTGCCCAGCTCATCGTACAGGGGAAACTTGGTGGTACTGAGCCAGCGGTCTTCACCCCCTTTCAGATAGGGTTCTTCGTGATGCCGGGTTGTGCCGCTGGCCATGACCTGGAGATCGTCATCCCGGTAGCGTTGGGCCAGCTCGGCCGGGAAAAAATCGGCATCGCACTTGCCAACCAGTTCGGCCGGGGTGAGGGCCAGATCGTCGGCCAGCAGTCGGTTGCAGGCGATGAAGTGTGAACGGGTATCTTTCAACAGGACGCGATAGGGCAGCTGTTCCATCACCTGATGGAGCAGGGCTGCGGTGGGGTGAGAGCTGACGCCCGGTGGCTGAATGGATGGCGGTAGATCTTTTAACATCATCTTGGTGCAACCAGAGTCAGGTGGTAGTAAAGCGGTAGCCCGCTTGCCAGACGGCGAAACAGGCATCGACCACCTGTTCGTCGTAATGCACACCGGCATAGCGCGTCAGCTCGGCGAACGCATCGGTGAGAGAGAGGGCGCGCCGGAACGGACGGTGGGCCGTCATGGCGGCCAGGGAGTCGGCGACCCGTATAATCCTCGCCTCCAGCGAGATCGCATCCCCCTGTAGCCCTTGTGGGTAGCCGCTACCATCGAGATTTTCATGGTGCTGCATCACTATGGTGGTGATGGGCCAGGGGAAGTCAATCTGTTGCAGGATCTCGCGGCCAGTGTCCGGATGCTGTTTGATCAGTTCGAACTCAACCGGCCTCAGTTCCCGCGGGCGTGTGAGGATCTCCGCCGGGATCTGCAGCAGGCCGATGTTATGCACCATGGCCGCAAGACCCAATCCATCCAGCTGCTCTTGCGGCAGTTGCAGCTGTTGACCTATAGCCAGCGCGAGATCATGCACGCGCCGTTCGTGTCCTGCCGTGACCGGATCTTTGTGGGCAATCGCGGAGGAGAGGGCCGCGATGGTCTGAAACAGCAGGGTGCGCTGGCGCTCCTCGCTTTCCTTGATATGGGTGATGTCGACCAGTGCCCCTATGATTCCGGCCACCTCGCCCTGATGGTCATAGAAGAGATCCTTGAAGTTGAGCACCTGGTAGCGGTGGCCGCTGCGATCAAACAGCGTGTGTTCAAAATATTGCGGCTGCCTGCTGCGCAGCACCTCCATGTCCCTTTGGGTATATTCGTCCGCCATCTCCGGGGGCAGGATTTCGTCCACCCGCTTCCCCTGCAGCTCGGCCTTGCTGATCCCGGTGACCTGGGTAAAGGCCGGGTTGCAGCTGAGAAAGCGCCCTTCGACATCCTTGTAGAACACCGGGATGGGAATGGCCTTGAGCAGGGATTCGTTGAGGCGCTGCATGTCGACCAGCTCGGCCTGCTGGCGCCTGGCGAGCTGTTCGCTGTCCTTGCACAACTGGATGGCGCGCGCCAGATTACCGAGCACCGGGCTGAACAGATGGCAGACCGGCACTGTGTGCTGCTGGGGTTGGGGGGCCAGCAGCAAGATGAGATATCCCCCGTCAACCCTGAGCCGATAGGCAAAGTGGTACGGTCGGCCACCGGGGAGAGGCAAGGTCGTTTGCAGCGCACATTGGTCACCTTCAACAATCCAGGCAGGCAAGGAGAGCAGCGAGCCACTGTGCCGGGATAGCTGATCATCACCAATGACCTTGAGCAGCTCATATCCTTCCCGTTGCTGCTGCAATACCACACCAACCGGTGTGGCACAGTGAAACATAAAGCGCTGCAACACTTTGGTGAGCAGGGCATCGAGTGTGACCTCCCGACCGATGCAGAGGGCGAGATCGCAGACAATGGCCATGGCGTGATCGTTATTCATTGCTAACCCTCGCTGAGACAGAGGATGGCACCGTTGTGAAAGAGCGGGTAATCCCCCGGCCTTACACTTCCTATCTCGCCAAGAGAGAGGGCCCCGACCAGCTCGTGGGCTCCGCTGTGGCTAAAGAGGGTCTCCAGCTCCAGGGTGCTCTGTTCGCCGAAGTGCTGCTGACGGCCGGCGCAGTAATAGATCTCGAGGCGCTCGGGTGTACCGTGCCGGCCGAGCTTTTCGGCCAGTTCGACAGCGTGCTCTGTGGGGCTTTCCGGGGCTTTCAGCAGTGTGAGAATACTGTGGTCAGGCACCTCTCCGACGCAGAGCAGGGCACCGTCGTCGGTAACGGCGACCGGGATCCGCACGATCACATCGCCATTGGCTCGCAGCAACCCCAAGGGCAAATGTACACCGTACCGATAGAACTGCTCTGGTGTGAGGTTTTGCTGGAACTGTTGCCGGATCAGGGATTGATAGCGGCTAAAAGCCGGCTCCCAGTCGATAAAGGAGATCTTGTTGCCTTCACTGCTGGTTGCGAGCATGGGCTGGGCAGTGAGTTGATAGCCGTGCTCCAGCAAGGGGGGACTGTGGGGGGAGAGCAGTGCACAGCTGACCCCATGCCCCAGCAATCTCTGGGTGTCAAACAGGCAGGGCATGGCTGTGAACTGGCCGCTACCTGCATTGACACCCGCATAGTTGACCCTGTCCGCCAGCCTTAGATAGATCCCCTCGAGCAGGGTTGCAATATTGGGGAGCATGGCGTCAAAGGTGAGAAAGAGGGTGGGAACCTTCTCGGTGTCCGGCCATTCTGCCAGTCGGGACGCCAACTGCTCGCAGATGATATCGGCCAGTGTATCGGCACTGGCTGTAGGGGAGAGCGAGAGCAGCAGAGGATTGTGGGATGCTGGTCGGGGCAACAGCCAAGCCCCCCTTTCGTGGAAACCGTGCCGACTGACAAGGCGTGGAAAGATGGCGCCGCAGAGTTGAATGTTGAGGCGCTGACACTGCTGCTGCAGATCGGCAACGCGTGCGGCATCCCGCTCGGCTAGCAACACATCGAGTCGTTGCCCCTCATAGGGAAGCAATGCATCGGCCAGTGGATGCGCATCAAATTGATGAAAAGTAGGCTGCATCATCGCTCGGAACTCCATTCCTGCCAGTCATCAATATATCAGCAAGGGGGTTGGATGAATACCGGACGAGACCAACGGCTGCACGGGGTGTGAGATGCCAACACAAAAGGGTCTCTGCCAGCAGGCAATCCACATAAAAAAGAAACCGGCCACATGGGCCGGTTTTGAAGGGAAATGAGCCGGGTTACTGCAACACCACCTGCTGAAACCCTTGTACCAGGCTGATGACCGGCTGGGGATAGAGCCCCAGCAACACCACCAGCACTGCAGAGAGCAGCACCACCACACCACCGGAGGAGAGCGCCCAGTCGGCGCTGGCATCGCGCTGCTGCATACCCGGTTCGCGCAGATAGAGGGTCACCATCACACGGAGGTAGTAGTAGAGACCCAGTGCGCTGCCGAGCACGATGGCACCGGAGAGCCACCAGAGCTGCGCCTCGACGGTGACGCCGATGAGGTAGAACTTGCCGATAAAGCCGAGGGTCATCGGGATGCCCGCGAGTGACAACATCATCACCGTCAGTACGGCAGTCAGATAGGGGCGCTTCCAGAACAGACCACGATAGCTGTGCAGGGAGTCGGCATCCTTGCCGCGATAGGGGCTCGACATCATGCTCACCACCCCAAAGGCACCCAGGCTGGTGAACAGATACATCAGCAGGTAGACCCCGGCTGCTTCCACCGGCATCTGGCCGAATCGGCTCGCCACGATCACCGCCAGCAGGTAACCGAAGTGGGAGATGGAAGAGTAACCCAGCATCCGTTTGACGTTGGTCTGCACCAGGGCCAGCAGGTTGCCGACCAAGATGGAGATGATCGCCATGGCTGCCAGCAGCCAGTGGAGCATGGGATCGCTCGCCGCCGGTACCGCCAGATAGAAGCGCAGCAGCACGGCAAAGACCGCCACCTTGCTGACGGTGGCGAGGAAGGTGGCGACCGGTGCCGGGGCACCTTCGTAGACATCCGGGGTCCAGAGGTGGAAGGGGGCCAGGGAGAGTTTAAAGGCAAAGCCGACCAGCATTAACCCCAAACCGCCCATCAGCAGCGGATGGTGAGCCGGGCTCTCGGCCAGGGTCTGTCCCAGGGCGGCAAAGCTCAGGCTGCCCGCCTGTGCGTAGAGTAGCGCCATGCCAAACAGCAGGAAGGCGGTGGCGGCGGCAGAGAGCACCATGTATTTCACCGCGGCTTCCAGCGAGTGGCGCTCGCGGTAGGCGTAACCCACCAGACCGAACATCGGCAGGGTCAACATCTCGATCCCGATAAAGAGAGAGGCGAGGTGACGGGAGCAGGCCAGCACCAGACCACCGGCAGTGGCGATCAGCAGCAGCAGGAAGAACTCCTCCCGGTTGTCCGGGTAGGCTTTCAGCCACGACTGGCCGAAGGTACAGGTTGCCAGCGCACCAATGAGCACCAATCCCATGTAGAAGACGGCATAACCATCGACTTGCAGCAGCGGGGTGACCCCCTGATCCCCTTGCGCCATCACGATGGGCAGCGAGAACAGAGCAAGGTTGAGGCCAACAATGGTGACGGTAAAGGCGGTGGTGACACAGCGGCGCCACGCGATGGCCAGCATCAGGGCCGCCATGGCCCCGGTGGTCAACAGCAGGGGAAGCAGTGCCAGCAGTTGGGAAGCGGAGAAAGTCATTGCAGGGCTCCAGCAGTCGGCAGCAGATACCAGTGCAGCACGTTGATAAGGCTGCTGCTGGCGGTGTCAATCACGGGTTGGGGATAGAGGCCAAGCAGAACCAGCAGGCCCGCGATCACCATCATCATGGTCAGCTCGCGGCGATCCAGCCCCTTGAGCATGCTCTCATCCTTGGCGGGGCCAAAGCAGGCGCGCTGCAACATGATGAGGGAGTAGACCGAGGCCAGTACCAGACCGAAGGTGGCGACCGCCGTGATGACAGGGGCAACCTGGAAGCTGCCGACCAGGATCAGGAACTCGCCGACAAAGTTGCCGGTGCCCGGCATGCCGAGCGACGCTACCGAGAAGAACAGCATCACGCCGGGCAGATAGCGCAGGCGTCCCCACAGGCCGCCCATCTGGCGCAGATCCCGGGTGTGCAACCGCTCGTAGAGCTGACCGCAGAGGATAAAGAGGCCGGCAGCCGAGAGACCGTGGGCGATCATCTGCACAACGGCGCCCTGCAGGGCCAGCTCGCTACCCGAGTAGATGGCGATCATCACAAAACCCATGTGGGAGATGCTGGTGTAGGCTACCAGCCGTTTGATGTCGGTCTGGGCAAAGGCCACGATGGCACCGTAGACGATACCGATCAGGCCAAGCACCATGGCGTAGGGAGCAAATTCGGCTGACGCTTCTGGGAAGAGCGGCAAGGCAAAACGCAGCAGACCATAGGCGGCGGTTTTGAGCAAAATACCGGCGAGATCCACCGAACCAGCGGTCGGCGCCTGACTGTGGGCATCCGGCAGCCAGCCGTGCAGCGGTACCAGCGGCATCTTGACCGCGAAGGCGATAAAGAATCCCAGCATCAGCAGCCACTGAACGCCCTTGCTCATCGGTGTATTGAGCAGCTCCAGATAGTTGAAGGTGAAGACTCCGGTGGCATGCTGGTGGGTCAGCACCAGCCCGATGATGGCCACCAGCATGATAAGGCCGCTCACCTGGGTGTAGATGAAGAACTTGGTTGCGGCGTTGATCCGTGATTTGCCGTCAGTGACCGAATGGCCCCAGAGCGCAATCAGGAAGTACATGGGGACCAGCATCATCTCCCAGAAGAAGAAGAAGAGGAACAGGTCCAGCGCCATAAAGACCCCGAGCACGCCGCCCAGGATCCAGAGCAGGTTGAGGTGGAAGAAACCGATGCGCTGCACGATCTCTTTCCACGAACAGAGAATGGCCAGTACACCGATAAAGCAGGTGAGGATAACCATCAAGAGCGACAGGCCATCCACCGCCAGATGCAAAGAGATGCCGAAGCGGGGGATCCAGGGCAGGCGCCACTCAGCGGCCCAGGCGGAGGCAGCACCGGAGACGCCCGCGCTGTCGAGGCCGGTCGTGGCAAGGGAGAAATCACCACTTAGCCAGATGGCACAGGAGAGCAGCAGGCTGGCGCTCATGGAGAGCAGGGCTACCCAGCGGACAAACTGCCCGCCGAGACGCTCCATCTGCCAGCAGAGCAAGCCGCCGATAAAAGGAATTAGCAAGATCCAGAGTAAGGTCACGGTATCAGCTCTCGTTCAAGTTCATATGAGATTGCACGCCCTGTTCCATCAGGGAGAGCAAACAGCCTGGCTGTATGATTGTCCGGTTGTTCATCGCGTTACCCCAGTAGCAACAGCGCCAGCACCAGCACGGCGCCGATCCCCATGGAGGCGGCATACCAGCGCAACTTGCCGGTCACGGTCCAGGCCAGCAGCTGGTTGCCACGCAGGGCAAGCCAGGCGGGCAGGCCCATCATCCAGTCCAGCGGATCCTGCCCGACCAGACGGGTCGCCAGCAGATAGGGTTTGACCCACAGCTGGTCATAGAGCCAGTCAAAGCCCCAGGCGTTGAACCAGAGGGTGCTGAGCAGGCGGCCCGGCGCGCTGTTGGCAATGGAGGTGGCCAGACGGCGCTCACCGAGGAACAGAAACGCGGCCAGTGCAATGCCTGCGATGGCGATGATGCCGGAGGCTACCTCCAGGGCATGGCGACCCTCTTCGATATGGTCCCCCGGGCCTGCCGGCAGTACCCCCGCCAGCGGCGGCACGATCAGCGCGCCTATGCCGGTGGAGAGCACCAGCAATACCAGCAGCGGCAGATGGTGAGCCAGACCGTGGCCCGCATGGGCTTTGGTCTGCTCTTTGCCATGGAAGGTGATAAAGATCAGCCGGAAGGTGTAGAGCGAGGTGAGGAATGCCCCTACCAGACCGGCCCACAGCAGCGCGCTTTGGCCAGATGCTTCTACTTGCCACAGGATGGCGTCCTTACTGTAGAAACCGGAAGTGACCAGCGGCAACGCCGCCAGCGCCGAGCCCCCCACCAGGAAGCAGGCATAGACCAGCGGCAAACTCTTGCGCAGGCCACCCATCTTGAAGATGTTCTGCTCATGGTGGCAGGCAACGATAACGGCACCGGCGGAGAGGAACAGCAGCGCCTTGAAGAAGGCGTGGGTCATCAGGTGGAAGATGGCCCCTTCCCATGCGCCGACACCCAGTGCCAGAAACATGTAGCCAATCTGGCTCATGGTGGAGTAGGCGAGGATCCGCTTGATATCGGTCTGAACCAGCGCGGCAAAGCCTGCCAGCACCAGGGTGATGGCACCGACCAGCCCGACCAGATGGAGGATCTCTGGCGCCAGCAGGAACAGGCCGTGGGTACGTGCAATCAGGTAGACACCGGCGGTCACCATGGTGGCGGCGTGGATCAGCGCGGAGACCGGCGTCGGGCCTGCCATCGCATCCGCCAGCCAGGTTTGCAGCGGCAGCTGGGCCGATTTGCCGACCGCGCCACCCAAGAGCATCAGGCAGGCCAGCGACAGGGCAGGGGAGCCCTCGGCAAACAGGGTCGGGGCACGAACCAGCAGCTCGTGGATATTGAGGGTGCCCAGTTCCCGATAGAGGATAAACAGGCCGATGGCGAGGAAGACATCACCCACCCGGGTCACGACAAATGCCTTGAGGGCCGCTGCGCCGTTGTTGCGATCCTTGTAGTAGAAGCCGATCAGCAGATAGCTGCACAGCCCTACCCCTTCCCAGCCGAGGTAGACAAACAGCAGGTCATCGGCCAGCACCAGGAACAGCATGCTGGCGATAAAGAGGTTGGTGTAGGTGAAGAAGCGGGAGTAACCCTCTTCCCCGCGCATATACCAGGAGGCGAACAGGTGGATGAAGAAACCCACCCCGGTCACCACCCCCAGCATGGTCAGCGACAGGCCATCCAGTGCCAGCGAGAAGCTCGGGGTAAAGTTGCCCACCGCCATCCATTGCCACAGGCGCTGGACATAGACGCCCCCCTCGGGCGGGTTGCCCAGAAAGTCGATGCCCACCCACAGGGTAGTGAGGGCCGACAGGCCAATGGAGCCAACCCCGATCAGCGCCGAGGTACGCTCACCAAACCGGCCGAGGGAGAAGGCCAACACCAGCCATCCCAGCAGCGGAAATAGAAAAGTCAGATATAAGAGGCTCATCCGCGCATCTCGCTCACAGTGTCCACGTTCAGGGTGTGGTAACGACGATAGAGCAGCAGTAACAGGGCAAGGCCGATACTGGCCTCCGCTGCCGCCAGAGAAATCACCAGGATATACATGATCTGGCCATCGGCCTGGGCCCAGCGGCTACCCGCCACCACAAACGCCAGTGCCGAGGCATTCATCATGATTTCGATACTCATCAGGATGTAGAGCAGGTTGCGGCGGATCAGCAGACCGCACAAGCCGATGCAGAAGAGCACCGCGGCCAGCAGGAGGCCGTGCTCCATAGGGATTCCATTCATTGCTGACCTCCTTCTTGTGCAGAGCGGGAAGCAGAGCGCGGGACGGAGAGCACTTCGCCGCTCTTGTCTTCCCGGCCCAGATGGTAGGCGGTCACCAGACCCGCCAGCAGCAGGATGGAGGCAAGCTCCACTGCCAGCACATAGGGGCCAAAGAGCTCGACACCCACCTGCTTGGCGGTCACCTCGGTCACTCCGATCAGGCCCCCGGTCACCCCGAGAATGCCGTGGGCCAGAAAGCCCAGCAGGATCAGCGAGAGCAGGGCTGGGCCCCCCCAGGTCATGGGGGTGAGCCACTTTTTCTCCTGTGCCTGGGCACTCCCCAGGTTCAGCATCATCACTACGAACACGAACAGCACCATGATGGCGCCGGCGTAGACGATCACCTGCAGGGCGCCTGCAAAGGCGGCACCCAGGCAGAAGAAGATCATGGCCACGGCGATGAGGGAGATGATGAGATTGAGCAGCGCATGCATGGGATTGCTGGTGCTGATCACCCGCAGCGTGCTGTAAATGGCCACCAGGGCCGAGGCATAAAATGCCAGTTCCATGATTGACTCCTCAGGGCAGCAGGCTCTTGACATCGATGGGCTTGGCTTCGTTTTCGGCATCCCCTTTCGGCTTGCCGTCGATGGCCATCCCGCTCATGCGATAGAAGTTGTAGTCCGGGTATTTGCCGGGCCCGCTGATCAGCAGATCTTCCTTCTCGTACACCAGATCCTGGCGGCGATACTCACCCATCTCGAAATCCGGTGTCAGCTGGATGGCGGTGGTGGGGCAAGCCTCTTCACACAGGCCGCAGAAGATGCAGCGAGAGAAGTTGATGCGAAAGAACTCCGGATACCAGCGACCATCTTCCCGCTCGGATTTTTGCAGCGAGATGCAGCCGACCGGGCAGGCAACTGCGCAGAGGTTGCAGGCCACGCAGCGCTCGTCCCCGTCGGGGTCGCGGGTCAGCACGATGCGACCGCGGTAGCGGGGGGCGGCATAGACTGCCTGCTCCGGATAGTTGAGGGTTTCACGGGGCCGCCAGGCATGGGAGAAGACCATGGCCAGACTGCGTAACTGGGTGCCGACACCCTGAATAATGCTCACAATTTTCATATTGAGTGCCTCACTGCGCACTTATCAGTACAACTGCCGCGGTGACCAGCATATTGATCAGGGTCAGCGGCAAGCAGACTTTCCAGCCAAACGACATCACCTGGTCAAAGCGCGGGCGAGGCAGGGAGGCCCGCAGCAGGATGAAGAACACCATGAAACAGGCGGTCTTCAGGGCAAACCAGATGAAGGGGGGCAGCCAGGGGCCGTGCCAGCCACCGAAGAAGAGGGTCACGATGAGCGAGGAGATCAGCACGATGCCGATATATTCGCCCACGAAGAAGAGACCCCACTTCATCCCCGCATACTCGATGTGATAGCCGTCGGCGAGCTCCTGCTCGGCTTCTGGCTGATCGAACGGGTGACGGTGGGTGACGGCGACACCGGCAAACAGGAAGGTGACAAAGCCCAGGATCTGGGGCACCACGTTCCACAAGTCTGCCTGTGCCTCGACGATATCCCGCAGGTTGAAACTGCCGGTCTGGATCACAATCCCCATCAGGGAGAGCCCGAGAAACACCTCGTAGGAGAGGGTCTGAGCCGAGGCGCGCAAGCTGCCGAGCAATGAGTATTTGTTGTTGCTCGACCAGCCGGCGAACAGCACCGCATAGACCGCCAGCCCTGCGATGGCCAGGATGTAGAGCAGCCCCACATTGAGATCCGCCACGCCCCAGGTGGGGGTGATGGGCACCACCGCAAACGCCAGAATAAAGGCAGTGAAGGCGATGATGGGGGCCAGGATAAAGATCCGCCGATCAGCGAACGGCGGGATCCAGTCCTCCTTGAAGAACATCTTGATCATGTCGGCAGCCAGCTGGAGCAGACCAAACGGCCCCACCCGGTTGGGGCCGTAGCGATCCTGCCACAGGGCCAGCAGACGGCGCTCGATGAAGCTCATGAAGGCGCCTGCCCCCACGATCCCCACCAGCACAATCAGTGCCTTGCCCACCTCCAGCAACAGATCGATCAGCGACTCGCTCATGCGATCACCTCCTGCAGGTTAGTGATTGAGGCTTGTTGCAGGGCTGTCGGCAGGCCGTTCACCCCAAGGGGCAGCCCCACCAGACCGGCGCTCAGCTGCTCGCTAAGCCGCAGACGCAGTTGCCAGTGGCTACCGCCCCAGGAGAAGGAGACCTGACTGCCCCCGTGGAGGGCCAGACGCTGCGCATCAAGGGGATTGAGCACCAGCTCGGGTTCGTTCATCCGGGCCTGAATGACCGGGCTGCGAGCGGAAAGCTCCTCGCCGCCAAACAGCTGGGCATAATTGACCACTTGCAGCGCCTCTGCGGCCTTGAAGGGGGCGGGGATGGTGGTGAACCAGCCGAGCAGCTCCTTGCCTTCTGCCTGCGGGTCTGTTGCTTCCAGCAGACGGCGACCCGGATCGCCAGCACGCAGTTTGCCACCCACTTCATCCTGGAACTTGTTCCAGGCGGAGGGAGAGTTCCAGCCCGGCGCCCAGGCGAACGGTACTTGCGGCAGCGGCTGACGGGCTCCGGCATACCCTTCCATGGAGAAGTTGAAGGGGGAGTCGGGATCTTGCGCTACCCGTGGCTCGCTGACGTTCTGATCCGCCAGCATGGAGGTGCGACCGCTGTAGCGGTGAGGCTCGCGGGCCAACCGCATGCCACGGATCCGCAAGCCTGCGTTGGGCGCCGCTTCCAGCATGGTAGCCAGCAGCGGATTGCTGGTGGCGCAGTCATGGTTGACCTGGTCGAAGTTCTGCCAGCGCAGCGGCTTGCGTTCGATCGCCCCTTGCAGCGCCGCCAGCCAGCGCCACCCTTCACGCACCTGAATATCGGCGTTGTAAAAGGCGGGTGCATAGACCTGGAAGAAGCGCTGGGCGCGCCCTTCCATGTTCACCAGCGTGCCATCGGCTTCGGCAAAACTGGCCGCTGGCAGCACCAGATCAGCCTTGTTGGCGGTCGGGGTCGCCTGATGGTCGATGACCAGCAGGTGCTGCAGCCGTGCCAGCGCAGCATCCACCCGGTTGCGCGGCGCGCGGCGGTAGAGATCGTTCTCCAGGGCAACCAGCGCCAACCCCTCTTCGGCCTCGATGCGCGCAAGGGCGGCTTCGAGCGGCTTGTCTGACAAGGTTTGAGCGCCCAGCATGGCCAGCCCCAGCGAGTTGGCCTCCTGGCCAACCAGCGCGATGTTGGCTTCCAGTCCTCGGCCTTTCAGGGCGCGGGCAATGTTGCTGGCCGCCTCAAGCAGCGCCACATCGCGGGCAGTGGAGCCTGCAATGATGAGCGGCTTCCTGGCGTTGCTGAGCAGCTCGGCCCAGCGAGTCGCTTGTGCCTGCTGCTCGGGGCAGAGGTCGCTCACGGCCGGTGCACTCGGGTCGAGCAGGTGGGCGATGGCAAAGCCAAGGCGCGCCTGATCGGCATAGGGGGCGTGCAGCTTGTCGGCCGCCACATCGTCAAGACGGGTGGTGTCGAGACTGGTGATGAGCAGCGGGTAGCGCTCGTTCTGACCCAGGGTCTGAACGGCGGCGACTTGCCACAGATCGACCTTCATCTTGCGGGCCAGCTCGCGAGCCTTGCCCTTGACCGACTGACGCAGCGCCAACGCGATACGGGCTGCGCTCATGGTGACATCTTCACCCAGTACCAGCACTGCGTCAGCCTCTTCCATGTCCCGCAGGCTCGGGGTCGGCACGCCGCCCTGTTGCAGGATCTGCAGCATCTTCAGCTGACAGGCCCATTCGGCCTGCTCGACGCCTGCGTAGAAGTTGGCTTCACCCACCAGCGCGCGCAGGGCAAAGTTGCTCTCCAGCGAGGCGCGGGGCGAGCCGATGCCGATGAGGCCGCGGGCACTGCGCAGGGCATCTGCGGCGCGGTTGAGGGCGCCATCGACTGTGATGGTCAGCTGGTTGTTGCCATCTTTGAGCAGCGGTTGGCGCGGGCGGTCGGCCAGATTGACGTAGCCATAGCCAAAGCGGCCACGGTCACAGAGGAAGTAGTGGTTGACGCTGCCGTGGAAGCGGTTTTCGATACGGCGCAGCTCGCCATAACGCTCACCCGGGCTGATGTTGCAGCCCACGGAACATTGCTGGCAGATGCTGGGGGCAAACTGCATGTCCCACTTGCGGTTGTAGCGCTCGGAGTGGGTCTTGTCGGTGAAGACGCCGGTGGGGCAGACCTCCACCAGGTTGCCGGAAAATTCGCTCTCCAGGGTGCCATCCTCGACCCGCCCGAAATAGACGTTGTCGTGGGCACCGTAGACCCCGAGATCCTCGCCACCGGCATAATCCTTGTAGTAACGGACGCAGCGGTAGCAGGCGATGCAGCGGTTCATCTCGTGACCGATGAAGGGGCCCAGCTCCTGATTCTGGTGGGTGCGTTTGGTGAAACGGTAGCGACGGCTGTTGTGGCCGGTCATCACCGTCATGTCCTGCAGGTGGCAGGCGCCGCCCTCTTCACACACCGGACAGTCGTGAGGGTGGTTGGTCATCAGCCACTCCACCACGCTCTTGCGAAATTCTTTAGCCTCTTCATCCTCGATGGCGATGTAGCTGCCATCGGTGGCCGGGGTCATGCAGGACATGACCAGACGACCGCGTTTGTCATCGGCATTCTGATACTGTTTGACCGCACACTGGCGGCAGGCGCCAACGCTACCCAGCGCCGGATGCCAGCAGAAATAGGGGACGTCCAGACCCAGCGACAGACAGGCTTGCAGCAGGTTATCTGCCCCGTCTACCTCGTACTCTTTGCCGTCTACATAAATGGTTGCCATACAACTTCCCTGAAACCTGTTTTGTGAAATCTGTGGTGTCGTTACCAGCGCTCGCCCAGCAGATTGGGCTGGATCCCTTTGACCGGCTTGCGGTTATCACTGCTGCCTTTGATCCCGGCCTCGAATTCGGAGCGGAAATATTTGATGGCGCTGGCAAGCGGCTCGACGGCGCCCGGTGCGTGGGCGCAGAATGTCTTGCCCGGGCCAAGGAAACCGCAGAGTTGTTCCAGAGTCGCCAGATCGCCGGATTGCCCTTCGCCACGCTCCAGTGCCCGCAGCAGCTTGACGCTCCAGGGCAGGCCGTCGCGGCAGGGCGTGCACCAGCCACACGACTCGCGGGCGAAGAACTCCTCCATGTTGCGCAGCAGGGAGACCATGCTGATGGAGTCATCCACCGCCATGGCGAGGCCAGTCCCCATCCGGGTACCTACCTTGCCGATACCGGCGGTATACATCTGGGCATCGAGGTGCTCCGGCAGCAGGAAGCCGGTGCCCGCGCCGCCCGGTTGCCAGGCTTTCAGGCGATAGCCGCTCTTCATCCCGCCGGCGTAATTTTCAAACAGCTCGCGGGCGGTGATGCCAAAGGGCAGCTCCCAGACCCCGGGGTTGTTCACCTTGCCGGAGAAGCCCATCAGCTTGGTGCCGTGATCTTCCGAGCCCGGCAGCGCCAGCCCGTGATACCAGGCGACTCCGTTGCCGATAATGGCGGGGACGTTGCAGAGGGTTTCGACGTTGTTGACGCAGGTGGGTTTGCCCCAGACGCCGGAGACGGCGGGGAAGGGGGGTTTGGCGCGCGGGTTGGCACGGCGCCCTTCCAGCGAGTTGATCAGTGCTGTCTCTTCGCCACAGATGTAGCGACCGGCGCCAGTGTGAACAAACAGCTCGAAGTCAAAACCCGAGCCCAGAATGTTCTTGCCCAGCAGACCGGCGGCCTTGGCCTCTTCCACCGCGCGGCGCAGGTGGATGGCGGCATCAACGTATTCGCCGCGCAGGAAGATATAGCCGCGATAGGCCTTGAGCGCCCGGGCACTGATGATCATCCCCTCGATCAGCAGATGGGGCAGTTGCTCCATCAGCAGGCGATCTTTCCAGGTGTTGGGCTCCATCTCGTCGGCGTTGCAGAGCAGGTAACGGATGTTCATGCTCTCGTCTTTGGGCATCAGCCCCCACTTTACACCCGTGGGGAAGCCCGCGCCGCCACGCCCCTTGAGACCGGCATCCTTGACGGTACTGACAATCTCGTCCGGGCTCATCTGGCCGAGCGCCTTGCGCACCGCTTCATAGCCCTGTTTGGCCTGATACTCCTCCAGCCACACCGGCTGGCCGTCATCCCGCAGCCGCCAGGTGAGCGGGTGGGTCTCGGGGGCTCGCGGGGTGCGATTGGCGGTGCCAAGAGAGGCGAGGATCTTGTTTTGCGGCAGGCTCATGGGTAAGCCTCCAGGGTTTTCAGCAAGGTCACCGGATCGAGGCCGCCATAGGTGTCGTCATCGATCATGATGGCTGGCCCCTTGTCGCAGTTGCCAAGACAGCAGACCGGCAGCAGGGTGAAGCGGCCATCCGGGGTAGTTTGACCGGGGCCGAGGTTCATCACCTCCTTGAGACCGGCCATCAGCTCTTCATGGCCATTGATGTAGCAGACCATGCTGTCGCAGACGCGGATGATGTGACGCCCCACCGGCTGGCGGAAGATCTGGCTATAGAAGGTGGCGACCCCCTCCACGTCGCTGGCGGGAATGCCGAGCTCGGCCGCGATGGCGTGAATGGCGCCGTCGGGTACCCAGCCTCTGGCCTGCTGCACGATCTTGAGCGCTTCGATGCTGGCGGCGCGGGGATCTTCGTAGTGGTGTTTCTCGTGTTCGATGGCATCGCGTTCAGCCTGGCTCAGAACGAAGTCGTCCTGTTTGCTGCTGCATGCCCCTTGCCCCTGTGGGGTCTGATTATTGTGACACTGACATTGCTGGCTCATGACTTGACCTTTGGTGGCTTGTCCTTTTACTGCTCGTCCGGCGATCCCAATTCCCGGCCATGGCCGGGAGGCGGGATCACTTAACGGTCCACATCCGACATAACGAAATCGATACTGCCCAGATAGACGATGAGGTCCGACACCATGCTGCCCTTGATCACCGAGGGGATCTGCTGCAGATGAGCAAAGCTCGGGGTGCGGATCCGGGTCCGGTAGCTCATGGTGGAGCCGTCACTGGTCAGGTAGTAACTGTTGACGCCCTTGGTCGCCTCAATCATCTGGAACGACTCGGCAGCGGGCATCACCGGGCCCCACGACACTTGCAGGAAGTGGTTGATCAGGGTCTCGATGTGCTGCAGGGTGCGCTCTTTGGGCGGCGGTGTGGTGAGGGGGTGATCCGCCTTGAACGGCCCCTCCGGCATGTTCTTCATGCACTGCTCGATGATCGACATGCTCTGGCGGATCTCCTCGATCCGCACGGTGGCTCTGTCGTAGGCATCGCCATTGCTGCCGACCGGCACTTCAAAGTCGAACTGATCGTAACCGGAGTAGGGACGCCACTTGCGCACGTCGAAGTTGAGGCCGGTGGCGCGCAATCCGGCCCCCGTGGTGCCCCAGGACAACGCCTGCTCGGTGGTGTAGGCAGAGACGCCGATAGTTCGACCGCGCAGAATGCTGTTGCGCATCGCCGCTTTTTCGTAATCCATCAGACGTTTGGGCAGCCAGCTCAGCAGGTTGTCCTGCACCAGCCGTTGCCATCCCTTCGGCAGGTCGTGGGCCACACCGCCGATACGGAACCAGGCCGGGTGCATGCGGGCACCGGTGATCGCTTCGATGATGGTGTAGATCTTCTGCCGGTCGGTGAAGGTGAAGAAGACCGGAGTCATGGCCCCCACGTCCTGGATATAGGTCCCGAGGAACAAGAGGTGGCTCTGGATGCGGAACAGCTCCGCCATCATCACCCGGATCATGTCGACCCGCTGCGGCACCTTGATGCCGGCCAGCTTCTCGACCGCCAGCACATAGGGGAGGTTGTTCATCACCCCGCCCAGGTACTCGACCCGGTCGGTATAGGGGATGTAGCTGTGCCAGGACTGGCGCTCGCCCATCTTCTCGGCGCCGCGATGGTGGTAGCCGATATCGGGCACGCAGTTGCGGATCTCTTCGCCATCGAGCTGCAACACCAAGCGGAAGGCGCCGTGGGCAGAGGGGTGGTTGGGGCCGAGGTTGAGGAACATGTAGTCCTCGTTCTCGTTGCCGCGGGCCAGTCCCCACTCTTCCGGTTTGAACAGCAGGTTCTCCTGCTCCATGTCCTGTTTGGCGGCATCGAGCATGAAGGGATCGAATTCGGTAGCGCGCGCCGGGTAATCCTTGCGCAGCGGGTGACCCTGCCAGCTCTTGGGCATCATGATCCGGGTCAGATGGGGGTGGCCATCGAAGGTGATGCCCATCAGATCCCACACTTCCCGCTCGTACCAGTTGGCATTGGGGAAGTGGTTGGTGATGGTGGGCAGATGCAGGTCACTTTCGGCCAGCGCAACTTTCAACATCACATCGGCGTTACGGTCGATGGAGATGAGGTGATAGAAGACGGTGAAATCGCTCTGGGGCAGACCGTCGCGATGGCTGCGCAGCCGCTCATCGGTGGCGCTGAGATCAAACAGCATCACAAACGGGGAGGGCACCTTGCGCAAAAAGCCCATCACATCCTGCAGCAGTTCGCGGGGAAGCCAGACCACCGGCACGCCGGTGCGCGTGGTCTGCACGGTGAAGTGCTCGGCCCCGAAGTGGGCAAACAGTTCGCCAATGACTTTGGCATCCTTGTGGTCGCTGGGCTGCCACTGGGCCATGGCGTAATTGCTGGGAAAATCACGAGTCAGTTTCATGGTCAGATCTCATCCGGCGTGCGCAGGTTGGTCACATTGATCCGTTCGCCGCGCTTGCGCTCTTTTTCGGCCTGCATCTGGGGACGGTAGATCCCCTGATCGCCCACTACCCAGGAGAGGGGGCGGCGCTCTTTGCCGATGGAGTCCTGCAGCAGCATCAGGGCTTGCAAAAAGGCTTCGGGACGGGGCGGGCAACCCGGAATGTAGACGTCGACCGGCAGGAACTTGTCCACCCCCTGCACCACGGAATAGATGTCATACATGCCGCCTGAGTTGGCACAGGCCCCCATGGAGATCACCCACTTGGGTTCGAGCAACTGTTCATACAGGCGCTGGATGACTGGCGCCATCTTGATGAAGGGAGTCCCTGCTATCACCATGAAATCGGCCTGACGGGGCGAGGCACGGATAACTTCGGCGCCGAAGCGGGCCACATCGTGGGGGGAGGTGAAGGCGGTACACATCTCCACATAGCAGCAGGAGATGCCGAAGTTGTAAGGCCAGAGGGAGTTTTTGCGGCCCCAGTTGACTGTGTCTTGCAGCACCTCCTCGAGGCGGCCCATCATGATGCCGCGCGTCGCTTCTTGCGCCAGTGGGTCATCGACGGTCTGGCGCTGCTCCTGGGGGTAGCGCTCAACGGGTGCATCCGGGTCAATCCGGGTCAGGGTGTACTTCATGGTGCAACCTCAAGGAAAGGGTCTGTGGTTCAATCACTGTTTTTGTTGTTCAGCTGCGGTTTGCGCGGTGACCAGTCCAGTGCGCCGATGCGCCAGAGGTAGATCAGGCCGATAAGCAGCAGTCCGATGAAAATGGTGGCTTCAATAAAGCCGACCCAGCCACTCTCCCGCACGGAGACAGACCAGGCAAACAGGTAGAGCGCCTCGACGTCGAAGATGACGAAGAACATGGCGACCAGATAGAACTTGGCGGAAAAACGCAGGCGGGCACTGCCGACCGAGTCGACACCAGATTCAAATGGCTTATTCTTGGTGCGGCCGTAGGCACGACCCCCCAGCAGGGCGGCGAGGCCTATCATCACCAGACAGATGGTGATGGCACCGATGACATAAATGGCAAACGCCCAATGTTGAGCAGAAATATCAGCAAACATAGAGGTTTTCCCTAACCGAATGAGTTATGTGACTTAACATTGATGCTACGCATTATGACAGCTTGGTGCTGATTTACATGCCATTTTTACGAGTTAATTATTAATCTGTTAACTGGAAATTAAATTCTGTTAAGGAGCGCACTTTTTTACTGGTTATGGCAGGCAGGAAAGACTTGGAAAGAGCAGAGAGCTGCTCCTCGTTATCACCTGAAAGGGGTAAATGCCGAGAGTGAAGCCCGGTCTGCTCGGTATTACGGGTAGGGAAAGCTGGGGTGAGAAAAGTGGGGACGGGTGAGACGGGTACGATCAAAAGGCAATAAAAAGAGAGGCTTTCAAGCCTCTCCTGTCATCGTGTTCCGGTTTCGAGCGTGGGGCGGTCAGGGTTTATTGGCGACCAGCAAGACCTGATCCGGGTAGGCGCCAATGGAGCGAAGACCGATATCTCCCGAGGTGATATCCAGATACGCCCGCTGACCATTGGCGGAGGTTACCGTGCTGCTCATCAGATAGACATAGCCCTCATTGACCTCTTTACCGCCCCCCGCCATGGCGCGCGGGAAAATGGCTTCATTGAGAGAGGGCTTGTAGCAGGCGTGCTCGACCAGGGTCGCCAGCTCCTTGATGTCGGGCAGGCGCCACTGGCTGATACCGCCGAAGTGATAGAGAGCATGGCTGCTGTCACTGCGGATCCGCTCCGCCACTTGCAGCCCCTGCTGCCAGTAGTAAACGGTCGGTTCACCCAGGCAACTGCTGCCACTCCATGTCTGCCCCAGTTTGCAGCGCATCCAGGTGAGGCCGGTGTGTTGATCCGTGACGGTGCCGTTGCCATGGTCAAGAAAACGGGCAGAGGGGGCGGTGCGATCCATGGTGTCATCACAAATGGC
The DNA here is from genome assembly GCF_019047125.1 of Aeromonas sp. FDAARGOS 1411. Classification (NCBI taxonomy): domain Bacteria; kingdom Pseudomonadati; phylum Pseudomonadota; class Gammaproteobacteria; order Aeromonadales; family Aeromonadaceae; genus Aeromonas; species Aeromonas sp. FDAARGOS 1411. The sequence goes on from NZ_CP077214.1 coordinate 981,462, forward strand.
AGCACCGTGGGCCAGGGGGGCCAGCAGTGCCAGCATGGCGAACGAAAAGCGATAAAGGCTCATGATATTCCTCGGATTATTGGGGAGTGGCGACCAGTCGTACCTGCATCAGCTCGATATAGGTATCTTGCTGCACCAGCGCGGGATAGGTGGTGCCCGCATCTTCTCCCAGGAGCAGGACTGTGCGTTTGCTGATGGGGCCACCGGAAAAGCGCTGGGCGGTGTTGCTGGTGGCGCTCCAGTAGTAGCCATGGTAGGTGTCATCTTCCGAGGAGGCGATATCCGGGAAGTAGCGGGTATCTACGATGATGCGCTGACCCAGCGGGTCCTTGGCCAGGCTACCGTAGTGCATCAGTGACATCAGCTCACCCATGGTGGGCAGCCGCCACTGGCTGATGCCGCAACGCTGCTCGCCATTGAGCCACTGCTGATACGCGCGGGTGGTCAGCATGGTGGTCAGCGCCTGTGCCCGGGCGAGGGCCGCCAGATCTCCTTCGGCGGTGAGCTGTTCGATCCTGTTATGAATATGCTGGTAGGCCGCTTGCTGCTCGCCTGCGGTCGCCTTGAACTGCTCATCCTCATAGGCAAAGGGTCTGCTTTTCCAGGCCGGACTCAAGGGATCGTCCGATTTGACCTCCCACACCAGACCGGTATTGAGATCCTTGACGCACTGCCAGCTCGGCGCGTTGTCGGGGAGCACCTGACCGCGATCATCGAGTTTGCGATAGGCAAGCTGGGGACGAGTGCGATTCCAGCTGGCATCTTGTCCCGGATAGTCATCGGGTTCCTGTTCCAGCAGCGGGTCGTTGCCATCGCTGAAGGTGGTGACGCCGGTGACGGTCAGCAGGTTGCGTGGCTGCTGCTGCACCAGCAGGGTCAGCAGCTCGCTTTGGGTCTCTTCAGCAAACTGGCCGTTGCGCTGCCACTCCTGAGCCAATTGCGCCAGCATCAGGCTGATGGCGCGATAGCTGGTGGTGAGCAACTGGGTCTCCTTGGCGGTGGCAAGGCGTGTGCGGGCCTGTTGCTGCAAGCTGATCGCCACCTGCTGTAGCGCCTGATCAAACTGGCCTAGACCTGCGAGGGCCGCGCGGTCGCTGCCCGGTTGCAGCGGCGCGAGATCGGCCAGCAGCTGCGTCAGTGCGCGATCGGCGGCCACCCCTTCGGCAATGCGGCTCTGCCACAGGGTGCTGAGCAGGGTCGGTTGTAGCCGTTGTGGATCCCCTTTGGCAGCCGGATGTGCCAGCAGCAGGCCTCCGCTCCTCGGTACGAACAGCAGGGGCGAGTTGACGATGTTGGCCGAACGGCTGACCAGGGCCACAACTCCTTCGCCGCTGACGGCAGGGTCGGCAGGATCACATTGCCAGTTCTGATCCAGATCGGCGCACAGGGTTCCGGCAGTCGGCAGGGCGACATCGACCCGGTAGTCCGGGATCGCCAGTGGTGCGTTATCTTCCCCGCCGCCACAGGCGCTGAGCAGGGCTGAGAGGGTTGCAATAACCAGTACGGATTGTTTCACTTCACATTCCTTGATTCGGTCACAGGTTCACGGGGGCGGTAACCCCCGTGGTACAGGATTCAACGGCGCGGGGTGCTCCGGCGCCAGAGGCGGGGCCAGAGGGCCAGCAACAGCAGCAGGGGGGAAGCCGTGCCGCCACCCCCTTCATCCTGCTCAAGGGGAATGATGCCGGTGTTGGGCAGGGCTTCATCCTTGTCGCAGCGGGCGCCGACTTGCTGGGCTACCCGCCAGTTGCGCAACTGACCGGTGTCACCGGCGCTGGTGTCGTTGATTTCCAACAGCCAGCGGCCAGCGAGCGGTTCGCCGTGCAGCTTATCGAGTGATTCGAACGGTACCAGTTCACGGGGGAACTCCCCTTTGAGCCGGGTATGGCTGGCGTAACCCTTGTTCCACAGGCTGATCCGGGTGCCGTAAGGGGAGGTGAGCCAGATCTCCAGCTGCTCCAGCTTGCTGTGCTCCAGATCGAGGGCGACCACGAATCCGCTGTCGATGCGGGCCTTGCTCTCGGGCAGGGTGAGAGTGAAGCGGGACAGGCCGTGCCGTTCATCGCTCACCGCATCCTTGATCTGGCCACCCTGGCCGATGGCCCGCTGCCAGAGCGGTTCACCGATCGGCAGTTGCAGGTCAAGGCGGGTCTGGCGCTCGGTGGGGCTGGGCAGGGTGAGCTGGAACTGCAGCGGCAAGGTGACTGCCTCGCCACAGGTCAGATTGCTCGCTGCTTCCAGCGGCATGGTCCAGCGGGCGGTGCCATCGGCGTTGAGCTCTCCTTGCCAGTGACCATCACCCATGAGCCCCTTGCTCGGGAGCAGGTTGGCGTCAGCCACGGTCAGGGGGCGGCCGCTCTGGTTGGTCAATTCGATGGCGAGGCTCTTTTTCTCCCCGGGCAACAGGTAGCTGTCATCGGCAAGGCGGGCCGCGATGGGCGTGGGCAGCAGGGCGTGGTGGCGGAAGGCCTGCTCCAGCAGCTTGCCATAGCTGCGATCCGGATAGAGGCGGTTGGCGGTATCCACGGTGACCCGCGCCAGCTGGGGCATCCGCACCTGCGGGCCGAGGCCGAAGTGAGATTCAATCAGCAGGGTATCGAACTCGTCACGGGCTACCTCGCCATACTGTTCAACGGCCTGGCGCAGCGCGGTGAAGAGCGGGGTGCCCCACAGCTGGTCGCCGTTGCTGCCGTTGATGGTGAGGTGAGCCGGATAGAGGAAGCCCGGATGATAGCGCGCCCGCAGATCATCGAGCTGACGGGGCGTCCGGCCGCTTATCCTGGCATCCCAGTTGAAGACCATGAAAGGCTCGAACTGGCGAGCCTCTGGACTACGCTGGCGCCAGCTGGCGGCCAGATAGTCGCTAAAGCCCTCGCCGATGGCGCCCCAGTCACCCTCTTCTCCCATGTCGGGCAGGATATGGTGCTGCACCGCATGGCCAAACTCGTGCCAGATCACCATGGGATCTTCCGCGTCGGGCACCCCTATCCGGCCAATTTCCAACCGGCGCAGGAAGGGGTCATAGAGGGAGTTGTCCTGCTCCCCGGCATCGGTATCGATGGCCAGGGGGCCGCCCATCAGCGTTGGGTAGCCAAGGGATTCCACATGGCGCTGGGCCAGATCCAGATGGTAGTAGCCATTGATATCGAGGAAGGCGGGCTGCTGGTGATCCAGCTGGAAGCCATCGGCATCAGGGCTGCTAAAGGGGGCAGTTTCCGGCGCCGTGCCATCCACGACCCGGGCGCGTGGGCCACTCAGCTGGTAGGTGTCATCCACCTTTTGTACCCTGAGCGGCACGGTGCGATAGGCCCCGTTGTCCAGCACCAGATCGTGGCGCCACAGCAGGTTGCCATCTTGCAGTTGGGTGCGTGGGTCGAGGGCAAAGATGCGGGCCTGCACCGTAGCCGCTTCCCCTGCCAGCGGGATCGCTTCGGCACGGGTGTTGGCCTCTTGCAGCGTGCGCCCCAGCAGGGCGCTGCCATCGCAGGTGACAAACAGTTGCCAGTAGCTGCTCTTGCTGTTGCCCGGATGGCTTTCCACCGCCAGCAGACGCCAGGCCGCAGTCAGGGTGTCGCCATCCTGCCAGTACCAAGGCTGGGCTTCGTCACTGCCAGCGAATTGCCACACCGTACCATCCAGCGTGGCGGTATAGGCATCCACCCCGGCGCGGCTTGCTTCATCACATGGCGTCGCCTGTGCCTGCATCAGCCGGGTATTGTGATAAAGGCGCCACGGGCGACCCTGCTCATCGAGACTGACGGCGGCCATCAGGCCGGCGATCGGTGCGCCATTGAGCTGCTGGCGATAATGCAGATAGTGGCCCAGCTTGCCTTGGCGCTGATAGGCCGGGGCATCACTCAAGGTGACGCCGAGCTGCTGTTCGAGCCAGAGGCGGGTATCGGCCGGGGCGTCCTGTTCGACAAAACGCAGTTCGGCGGCCTGAGTGGAAAAGCCAGCCAGCCCCAGCAAGAGGGCGGGCAACAGGGGTTTCATAGTGGTACTCCCAATCAGCGGCGGGGTCATTGGTTGATCCCCGCCAGATGCAACAAGAAGGCAAATTCACGAGCCCGATCGCCACCACCGGCGCGGTGGCCCCCCTCCAGTTCGGTCAGCAGCAGGTAGGGGCCGGAGCCCGTGCTGTGCTGCCGCAGGCGGGCCAGCCACTTGACCGGCTCCCAGTAGGGGACCTGGCTATCGTGCAGGGCGGTAGTGACCAGCAGGGGCGGGTAGGGGGCGCGCTGCAGGTTGTCGTAGGGGCTGATGCGACGCATCGCCTGATACTCTGCGGGCTTGGCCGGGTTGCCCCACTCCTGATACTCCTGACGGGTCAAGGGGAGGGCAGGATCGCTCATGGTGCCGAGCATATCGACGAAGGGAACCTGCAACACGGCGCCGCTAAAGAGTGTCGGTTGCTGGTTGAGGGCCGCAGCAACCAGCGTGCCCCCCGCGCTGCCCCCCATGGCAAACAGGGGCAGAGGGGCTGAGTCGGGTGACCAGTGGCGCAGGGTGTTGCCGGCAGCGATAAAGTCGCTGATACCGTTCTGCTTGTGGATGCCCCGCCCGTCGCGGGTCCACTGCTCCCCCAGCATGCCGCCGCCGCGCACATGGGCGATGGCGTAGACAAAGCCCCGATCCAGCAGGCTCAACAGCTCTTTCTGGTAGTAGGGGCGCATCGGCGTGCCATAGGCGCCATAGCCATAGAGCAGTACAGCGCGAGGGGCCAGATCTTTGCGCCACACCAGCGAGACAGGCACCCGGGTGCCATCGGCAGAGGTGATCCAGCGCCGCTCGCTCTGATAGGGCAATGCTTTATTGCCTGCGGTGTGCCGGTCGTTGATCCACTGGCCGCTGTTCAAATCCAGCCAGCGTTGGCCGGGGGGCTGGCTCAAGCCCTGACTGCGCACCAGAATACGGTCGCTGGCCGGGTCATGTTCTCCTTGTAGCCAGCCGGTTCCGGCGCCACTGGCCAGCGGCAGGCGCTGGCGTTCATGGCCGTTGCGATCGAGCAGGGCGAGCCAATCCTCCCCCTGCTGGCGAAACTGCACCACCAGATGGCGATCAAACAGTCGCCACTTTTCGGGATCGCCGAGATCCTCCCCTTTGGCGGGCCACAGGCGCTGCCACTCACCGAGCGGCGTGCTGGCTGAATAGAGGGCAAACGCCCCCTCCCGGTTGCTCTTGATCACCCAGCCGGATTGGCTGTCCAGATAGTATTCCACCCCGCGCTGGCGGGGTTTGACCTGCTGCGGCTTGCCCGAGTCGAGCAGGTACTGCTCCGAGCTATCGTGGTTGTTGCCCTGCAACACCAGATGCTGGCCATCCGTGGTGCGATAGAGGCTGAGCAGCCAGGCGGGATCCTGCTCCTCATAGAGAGTCTGCTCCTGGCCATCCTGCCAGCCGCGCAGCTGCCAGGGGCGCAGGGTGTAGTGCTCGTTGGCGATGGTGTAGAGGGTGCGACCATCTTGTGACCAGGCGAGATTAGCGCTGCGCTGCGCCAAACTGGCCAGCGCCTTGCCGCTCTGGAGATCGAGCAGGGTGACCTGATAGTCGAGATCGCCGCGCCTGTCTTCGGCGATGGCCAGTGTGCGGTTATCCGGGCTCAGTGCCCAGCCGCCCGCTTCGTAATAGCCCTCACCCGCTCTGGCGGGAAGCCGCTGCAGCACCTTGCCCCCGTGGCGTTGCCAGAGTGAGCCATCCGGGCGCAGCTGCCATGCCTGATCGCCGCGGACAAGCCAGTTGTCTGGCACAGATTCCCCCGCCGGATGGCGGGCAAATTCGGCGCGCAAGGTTGCTTCCAGCGGCTGCTGCGCGGCGAGTTGCTGCTCGCTCCAGCGATTTTGCTGCTTGAGCAGGGCGAGAATGGCCGGGTTGCTACGGCTCTCGTCCCGCAACCAGAAGTAGGGATCCTGGCGTACGGGATTGCCTGAAATCAGGTGCGATTGGGACGGGATCGGCGGTGGCAGAGTCTCTTGCGCCCACGCCAACGGGGCGGCCAACAGGGCCGCCATGATTGCATGATGTTTCATCACATCCCCACGAAACGGTAGCTGAGGCTGGCTGACAGGTAGCGGCCGCTCTGGCTGTAGAGGGAGGTATCGCTGCCAGCCGGAAGTCCGGCCACATCCTGATAGCGGACGTAGCGGGTATCGAGCAGGTTGCCGATGGTGGCATTGACCTTGAGCGCCTCGGTGATCTGCCAGTCGCCGGTGAGATCCAGACTGAACCAGCCTGCGCTGCTCTGGCAGGCACCGTTGTAGCCAGTCTGCGCATTGGCGCACTGGGGCACCTTGGTCATGGCGGCGGCATAGTTGCCACTGAGCTCAACCCCCCAGTCGAGCTGTTGCCAGCGCAGGGTGGTGTTGCCTTCCAGCGGTGTCTGGGTGCGCAGCGGCTCACCGCGGTGATCCTTGCCATCCATCCAGGCCAGATTGGTCGAAAGCTCCCACTCGTCGCTCAGCCAGAGGCTGGCGGCCAGCTCGGCGCCCCAGGTTTCTGCTTTGGCAACGTTGCGATATTGGCGCAGGAAGACACCGTCATCGAGGCGAAAACCGGTCTGGCGCCAGTCGATGAAGTTGTAGTAGCGGTTGTAGAAAACGGCCGGTTTGACGCTCCAGTTGTCGCTTTGGCCATTCACTCCCCACTCCAGACTGTGGCTGGTCTCCTCCTTGAGGTTGGGGTTGGCAATGATCTCGAATGGCGGCATGGCAAAGTAGTGGGGAATGTTGCCGTAAACCTGATCGTAAGCGGGGGCGCGGAAGCCGTTGGCATAGCTGAGCCAGCTGCGCCATATCTCGTTGAAGCGGTAACTGGCCGCCACACTGGGGGAGATGTGGTCGCTGTGGTTCTCAGCCAGATTGCTGTCCGGTGCGCGCAGGCGCTGGCGGTCAAAGCGCAGGGTCGGGGTAAACTGCCAGCTGCCCAGATCGATCACATCGCTCAGCCAGATGCCATCGCGGCGGGTCTCGGCCTTGCTGAAGGGGGCTTTCTGACCCTGGGTGGTGATGCCATCTTCCAGGGTCAGATTGCTGACCGGTCGCTCGTGGTTGGCCTGCTCCACTTCCACACCGTAGCTGAAGGTGTGATCCAGCGAGCCGGTGCTCAGCTTGCTCTGCAACTCCAGCTCACTGCCAAGGCGCAGCTCCTCGAACGTGGAGAGGGTGCGCTGGCTGCGATATCTGGGATAGCCGCTCAGGGCATCGTTGCGCAGCAGCTGGCGCTGGTTGGCTTCGTTGCGTGACTGGTTGCCAAACAGGCTCCAGTTGAGGGTATCGACCATGCCCAGATCGTTGGCTTCCCAACTGAACTTGCCGCCTTGGGTGCGCTGATCGCCATCTTCCTGAAAACCGACCACATCCCAGCTGCCATCGGGTTGGGGCACCGCCTTTGGGCCCATCTGGCGTTTGGCGTGATCCTCGTAGTAGTCCAGCTCCAGCCGCAGAGCGTGATGGGCATTGAGGGGGAGGCGGCTGCTGGTGGAGGCACTCATGCCATCCAAATCAGCCGGAATGCGGTTCTCCTCAAAGTTGGCGGTTTCGTTGCCACGCCAGCCGGAGAGGCGCAACAGATGTTCGCTCTCCAGTGCCCGCACCGCGCCGGTCATGCTGAGCTTCTTCTTGTTGCTGTCGCCACCGTAGAGGGTTTTGGCCGCCAGATAGCTATCTTGCTGTTGCAGATAATCTTCTGGCTGCTTGGTATTCATCACCACGGTGCCGCCGATGGCATCGGAGCCATGCAAGGAGGAGCCGGCCCCCTTGGCCACCTCAATCTGCTTGATGTCATCAAGGTCGAAGTTGAAGCGACCTACCTTGTCATTGATGTTGTCGGCGCCAAAGCCGTCGCTGACGCGCACTCCATCCTTGATCAGCAGGATACGGTTGCCACCGATGCCGCGCACGCTGATGTTTTGCGGTCGCCCGGCAGAGCCGGTGACCGAGACTCCGGGGATCTTGCGAAACACATGAGTCAGCTCGCTGGCGACCTGACGGTCCAGCTCTTCCTGGGTGATGACGGTGATGGAGCCGGAAACATCGGAGAGTTTCTGTTGTACCCGTTGCCCGGTGACAATGATGGTGTCGTCGCTGCGAGCCTTCTCCACAGGGGGAAGATCGGCCGCGCCAGCGGAGGCACACAGGAGTGCCGGCCATGCCTGAAGCAGTTTGTTCATAATGATAATTGTTTTTATTTAAGCCTGAGGGGCGGCATTATTGCAGAGGCCTGACCACTTGACAATAAATGGCAATCATTATCATTAAGATCTTATGGTGTTGATATTATTGAGTTATTTGTTTTTAGAAAGGGGCTCCCGCGCGAGGCGGGAGCGGGGAGATCAGGGCTTGAGCAGTTGCAGCGACTCTTCTGCGGCCTTGCCTTGGGAGAGGGTGATATCGACCCGGCGATTTGCCTGGCGATGTTCGGGGGTGTCATTGGCAAAGCGGGGTTGGGTGTCGGCAACCCCCTGAGCGATGACTCGTCTGGCATCCAGCTGGGGGTTGGTCAGCATGGTCTGTACGATGGAAGAGGCCCGCAGCACCGAGAGCTCCCAGTTGTTGCGATAGAGCTCCACCGGCGCTTGGGAGTTGTCGGTATGACCGGTGACCACTACCTGCCCCGGGATATTGGCCAAAATGCCGGCGATCTTGTTGACCAGCGGGATGAACTGGGGCTGCAGGAACGCCGAATCGGCGGGAAACAGCGCCTTCTCGCCGATGCGGATCACCAGCTGACTGCCAAGCTGCTCGACCTCCAGGTCCTTCGATTCGATCTGGGCCTTTAGCTGTTGCTCAAGCTTCTGCTTGGTCACCTGCACCCACTCCTGCTCCCGGGTCTTGTGGGGCCAGGCTTCGGTGGCGCTCGGTTTTTCCGAGGCACCTATGGTCTCGTTGAAGGGATCCGATGCCGCCATGGGGGCATCTTTCTCCAGCACAGTCTCCTCTTTCGGGCTGCTCGGCGTGGTCTTCGATTCCGGTTCGAGAATCCCTGTGCCCCCCTGCATCAAAGGTGAGCCGGCAGGCGGGGAGATGAGGCCGATTTTACCCAGCGACTCGATAAAGCCCTGGATAAGCACCCGGGTTTCGGACTGCTTTGCCATGGCAAAGGAGTAGAGCACCACAAACAGGGCGAACAGCAGGGTCATGAAGTCGGCATAGGAGACCAGCCAGCGTTCGTGGTTCTCCGGTGCTTCAGCCTTTTTCTTTTTGGCCACCGTGACCTCCCAGATAAGGTTCGAGGGTAACTTGCAGGCGTGCCTGGGATTCGCCATCCACGATGCAGAGAATGCCGGTCAGGGTCATCTCCTTGTAGTGGCGGATCTGGTGGGCAAACCCTTTGTAGCGGTTGCCGAACGGCAAGAAGATCAGGTTGGCTGCGGATACCCCGTAGATAGTGGCGATAAAGGCCACCGCGATGGCGCCGCCCAGCTTGTCGGGGGCATCCAGCAGACCCATGGCGTGGATCAGGCCAAATACCGCCCCGACGATCCCCATGGTCGGGCAGTAGCCGCCCATGGCTTCATAGAATTTGACCGTCTGTTCGAGATCTTCCTGTTCAAATTCGATCTCGTTCTCCAGCACCTCGTGGATTTTGGCCTTCTCGTAGCCATCGACCATCATCTGCACCCCTTTCTTCAGGAAGGGATCCTTGATCTCCTCGATCATCCCTTCCAGCGCCAGCATACCGCTGCGGCGGGCGTTGCCTGCCAGGGTCTCCAGCAACTGTGCCTGTTCCAGCAGGTCGAGTTTGAGGGGAGAGAGCAGCCATTTGAAACGCTTCATGGTGCTGCCGACGACGGAGAAAGGGAACTGGGTCAGCGCAGCACCTATGGTGCCACCTATCACGATAAGAAATGCGGGCAGATCGAGCAGTGCACTGGGATGACCACCCTCGATCATGTTGCCGCCAAGGATGGCGATCAACGCCAGTACCAAGCCAATCAAGCTCATCTTTTACACGTCCCTGCATGTTGATAATGGCTAGTGTAGCTACTTAAGTATCAGTATTTCAAAATGAAATCCAATCGCTGAGCAATTAATGGGCGCTGGGTAACGTCCATAAAAGAAGGCGTGTTGCGGCCATAAGATGGCATTGCAATCATCTTGTTGCTCCTGTTGTGACAGGAAGGAACGCTTGTCGGGTGGGGCAATCACAAAAGCAAGGTAGGGGGCGGGTGCTGGCAATACGAAAAGCAGTGATGTTCCATCAGTGCTTTGCAAACCGGGGGATGAGTGCGTGGATGATCTGCCACTGCGTGGCTCTGGCTCACTTGTCGGCATAGGTGTTTGCCGGAAAGCAAAAAACCGACCCTGAGGTCGGTTTTTTTAGATTTGGCGGTGAGGGAGGGATTCGAACCCTCGATACGTTGCCGTATACACACTTTCCAGGCGTGCTCCTTCAGCCACTCGGACACCTCACCAAATTTTCGTTCGCTGCGCTGTTGCGCTGGAACGGGGCGTAATTTAGGGGAAAGGGCTGTGTGGGTCAACCACTTTTCCCCTTATTTTTCATAATCTTTTCCGAATGCCTAACCCTTGCGCAGAATGCCGGTTTTTTAAACCGGATCAGGGCTTGTCGAGGATGATCAGACTGTCCGGCAGCTCGTTTTGATCCCGGGTGGCCGGGAAGGCATCGGTCAGAATGGCGCTAACGCGCTCCACGCACTCCAGAAAACCCTGTTCGATCTCCCTGTTGCGCACTCGAGCCACGAAGTCGTCGATGATCTCCTGCCACTGGCCGTTGTCGATATGCTGGGCGATGCCATCATCCACCAGTATTTCTACATAGTGCTCGGCGGCCGAGACGAAGATCAGCACCCCGAGTCGGTCGCGGGTGCGGTGCAGCCCTTGCTCGACAAATTGCAGGCGTGCCATCAGGGCCGCCCGGTGCTGGCGAACCTTCTTCGGGATGAGCCGCATCTTGATGGGGGTCCAGTGGAACAGCAGGCTCAGCAGCAGCCAGACCGACCACTGCACCAGCAGGATTTCGTACCAGCCGAGCCAGAAGCCGAGCTGGAACACCAGCAGCGGGGTGAGCATCGCCAGTAGCGCCGCCCAGAGGGTGGGAATATAGCGATAGCCATCGCTGGCCGGGGCCAGCACGGTGACCAGTTCAGCATCAGTCTCTAGCTCCGCTTCGCGCACCTTGGCCTGAAGCGTGTGGAAGAACTGTTTAGAAATCATGATTTGTCTCTTTACTCCTGTTACCAGCCACCGGAGGCTCCGCCGCCGCCAAAACTGCCGCCGCCACCGCTGAATCCGCCGCCGGAGCGACCACCAAAGGAGCCGGCACCCAATCCACCAGCCATGTAGGCCGACCGACGTCGTCCTCCCGGCCCCCCGCCGCCACCCCCGCGCAGGTTGTGGAGCACGATCATCGCAATCACCACCAGAATAAACAGCCAGGGGCCGCCACCGTTGTCACTCTTTGGCTGCTCGACCGGCTGATACTCTCCGGCGAGTGCCTTCATGATGCTCTGGCTGCCCGCCATGATCCCGGCCACCATATCGCCGCGCTTGAAGGCGGGCAGGATGCGGCCATGGATGATGTTGGCGGCGATGGCGTCGGGCAGGGCGCCTTCCAATCCATAGCCTACCTCGATCCGCACCTTGCGCTCATCCTGGGCGATCAGCAACAGCACGCCATTGTTTTTGCCTTTCTGGCCGATCCCCCAGTGGCGACCGAGCTGGTAGCCGTACTCCTCGATGGTCTCCCCATCGAGGCTATCGACAGAGACCACCACCAGCTGGATGCCGCTGCGCTTTTCAAAGGCGGCCAGCTGTTGGGTCAGTTGATGGGCCTGTTTGCGGGACATCAGACTGGCTTCATCCACCACCCGTCCGCTCAGCGTCGGGAAGTCCGGTGCCGCTTGCAGGGCACTGGCCCAGAGCAGCAGACAGGGAAGAAACCAGCGCAGCATCATCTTCATTGGAAGCTGACCTTGGGCGCCTCATCGGCACCGGGTTTGGCACTGAAACTGGGTTTGGCCTCCAGATCCGAGTAGAGCAGCTTGGACCAGATAACGCCGGGGAAAGTGCGGATCTCGGTATTGAACTGGCGCACCGCCTCGATATAGTCGCGGCGAGCCACCGAGATGCGATTCTCGGTTCCTTCCAGCTGGGCCTGCAGGGCAAGGAACTGCTGATCCGCTTTCAGCTCGGGGTAGCGTTCTACCACTACCATCAGGCGGGAGAGGGCGCTGGAGAGCTGGTTCTGCGCCGCTTCAAACTCCTTGAGCTGGGCAGGATCGCTCACCTGTACGCTGCCGACCCGGGCACGGGCATCGGTGACCGCTTTGAGGGTCTCCTGCTCATGGCTGGCGTAGCCCTTGACGGTGGCGACCAGATTGGGAATGAGATCGGCACGGCGCTGATACTGGTTCTCAACCTGCCCCCAGCTTGCCTTGACCTGCTCATCCAGGGTCGGAATATTGTTCATGCCGCAGCCGGTCAGGCCGAGCAGCAGGGTCAGGGTCAACAGGCTCTGCGTGGTTCTGCGCCAGAGTGATGTGGCCATCTTGTTGTTCTCCTTTGGTATTTCGAGTCGATAGTGCGCCATGGATGGTGTACGACCAAGAGTGCACCACCATACCAGCTTGGGGTCAGTTGCCACAACGCGCAGGTAGCTCAGGTCGCTTGTTGATGCCGGAGACCTTGGGCAGCTGGGGCTTGTCTTTGAGCCAGGAGGCCAGCTCTTCCCCGCAGCCATTGCCGGGCGGAATGGGGGCCTGAGGTTCGCAATCGGGGCTGCCTACCGGGCAGCGCAGCCTCACGTGGAAGTGGCTGAAGTGGCCCACCCAGGGGCGCAGCTTGGCGACCCAGGGCTCGTCACCAGCCTGTTGGCAGACCGCGGATTTGATCACCGGATTGACGAAGATGCGGGCCACCTCGGGTTTGCTGGCCGCAAGCCGCAGCAGGGTGAGCTGCTGGGGGCCAAAGCGGCCCGGTAACATCTTGTAGCTGGGTTCGTCGATCAGCGCCCACTCCTTGGGGGCATCCTGCTCCCATTTGCTGATGGGACGGTTGGCCATGCGAAACCAGATATCGGCATCAAGGCCAGTCTGGTGGCTGCGATGGCCGGAGGTAAAGGGGCCGCCCCGGGCCATCGCCAGATCGGCGATATAGAGGTCCGGCAGCCCGGCCATGCGGGTCTGGTTGGCCAGCGTCTGCAGATAGTGGATAAGGTCGGGGTGGCCGTAGTAGCGCAGCCGTTTGGTGCGGATCACCTGATAACCCGGCCCTTCGAGGGGCAGGGATACGCCGTTTTTCAGGCAACCGGCGGCATAACCACCGATGGCTTCCGCTTGCAATACAGTCGCCAGCAACAGGGACGTCAGCATGTGCGTGCTCCTTGTCTTGCTTCGAGTCGGCTCAGCAGTACGAACAGACTCAAACATATAAATAAATAGGCCGCGGCCACCAGCAGCCAGATCTCGTAGACCAGTCCGCTGGAGTTGGCCATCTCGGTACCGACGAAGGTGAGCTCCTGCACCGAGATAAGGGAAACGATGGCGGTATCCTTCACCAGCGCGATGAGCTGACCGGTGAGGGGGGGCAACATCAGCAGCATGGCCTGCGGCAGGATCACATGGCGCAGCCGCACCCAGGGAGAGAGCCCGAGGCTCTGCGCCGCCTCCCACTGGCCACGGGGGATGGCGGCCAGCCCGGCACGGACGATCTCGGCGACGAAGGCTGCGCTGATCATGCCAACGCAGAGGGTGCCTGAGATGAGGTTTTCCCAGCGGGCAGGTGGGCCAAACAGCGCCTCTTGCCATGGGGAGAGTGATACGGTGCCGAGCCAGCGGGAGAGGCCGCTCGCAGGCAGCAGCTGGTTGGCGATAAAGAAGTAGAAGATGAAGATAAAGACCAGCGGCGGCAGATTGCGGATCAGCTGGATAAACAGGGTCGCGGGCATCACCAGCCAGGGGCGGCGGCTGAAGGCGGCTACCCCCAGCGCAGTGCCGAGCAGCAGCGCCAGCACCATGCCGAGCAGGGCGATGCGCAAGGTGGTGAGCAGACCGCTGAAAAAGTAGGGCAACTCGCCGTGAGGGCCAGGGGTGAACAGCAGAGCGAAGGCCTCATGCCAGCGCCACTGATAGGCCACCCCGATGTGCAAGCGGCTGGCCAGCCAGAGGCCAGCCAGCAGCAGGATCAGGGCGATCGCCCCATCCAGCCAGTTGATGTTCCGACATGGCTTCCGGACGATGCGCCGGATGGTCTGTTTGAGGGCCATCAGCATCAGGGATTGGCGACCTGCGCTTCCCACGCCAGCGACTTGAACCAGTAGTCATGGCGCGCCTTGAGCCAGCCATCGGCCTGACGGGCGGCGATCCACTCGTTGAACTGCTCAGCCAGGGCATCATCCCCCTTGCGCAGGGCAAAGCCTTCATCGCCTTGTGCCAACGGCTCGGCAAACGGCATAAAGAGGGCATCCGGATGGCGCAGCGCCTCTTGCTCGGGTTTCGGGGAAGAGGAGAGGGCGCCGTGGGCGCGGCCGTTCAGCACCTCCTGAAATACCTGTGACTCGTCATCAAACTGGCGCAGGGTGGCCTTGGGGAAGTGTTCTTTTGCCACCTGTACCGGTGAGGCACCACGACGTACCGCCAGGATCACCCCGCGCTGGTTGAAGTCCGCCACGGTTTTCTTCTCTTTGGCCATGGTGCTGGAGGCGGCCAGCTGCACCCCCGAATGGGAGTAAGCCTGGGTGAAGCGCACGCTCTTCTCCCGCTCGGGGGTGATGGTGAGGCCGCCGATGATGACGTCATATTTTTTCGCCAGCAGGGAGGGGATGATGCCATCCCAGGCGGTAGGCACGAACTCTACCTGCCAGCCGTTATCTGTGGCGAGGCGACGGGCCACGTCAATCTCGAAACCGATCAGGGCCCCCTGCTTGTCGCGCATCGCCCAGGGGGCGAAGGTGGACATGCCGACCCGCAGGGTACCGCTCTGCTCGATCTGCGCCTGGGTGTCGGAGGGGGCTGTTTCTGCCAGTGCCGGAGTGAGCAGGCTTGCCAGCAGCAGGGCTGCGCCCGACAGGGTGGTCTTGAATGACAGATTCATGGTTAGCGTCCTTGTTGATCCGGATTCAGGTGACGGGCCAGTGCCCGCGAACAGGCTGACAGTGTCAGGGTTAACAGCAAATAGAGGGCAGCTACGGTAAACCACACCTCAAAGGTCAGAAACGTATCGGCAACCAGAGTACGCCCTTCGTTGGTCAGATCGAAGATGGCGATCACACTCACCAGCGCCGAATGTTTGATAAGGGAGACCAGCTCGTTGGTGAGCGGCGGCAAGGTGATGCGCACCAGCTGGGGCAGGATCACCTTGCGCAGGGTGATGGTTCGCGACAAGCCAAGGGACTGGGCTGCCTCCCACTGTCCTTTGGGAATGGCCTGTACACCTGCACGCAGCACTTCGGCGGTGAAGGCCCCCTGATAGAGGGAGAGGCTCAACACGGCGCAGGCAAGGGGGGCCAATCCCAGCATGGGGCCAAGCAAGAAATAGAGAATATAGAGTTGCACCAGCTGGGGCGTGGTGCGCACCAGCGCCAGATAGGCGATGGCGAGCCAGGGGCCGAGCCGGGAGGGGACCAGCCGCAGGCTGACCACGCACACCCCGATCGCCAGAGTGCCCAGCAGACTGAGCAGCGCCACCTGCAAAGTGACCAGCAGGCCGTTTAGCAAGGGGCCGGCATAAAAGGTTCCCTCATCCCATTCGCCGAGAAAGGGCAACACCCGCGGCCACTGCCACTCATAGCCCATCTGGCGAGCGCCGCTATAGAGCGCCCAGCCCAGTAGCGCACAGAGCATCACAGTGCCTGACAACCAGCCGAGCAGGCGGGGGCGATTGAGCCTAGCCATGATAGCTGAGCACCTGTTCGAGGAAGGCCTGGGTTCGCGGGTGCCGGGGGGCGTTGAACAGCTGGGCGGGCGGGGCCGACTCGATGATCTTCCCCTCATCCATAAAGAGCACCCGATCCGCCACCTGACGGGCAAAGCCCATCTCGTGGGTGACGCAGATCAGGGTCATCCCCTCGTCAGCCAGCTCGCGGATCACATCGAGCACTTCACGGATCATCTCGGGGTCGAGGGCGGAGGTGGGCTCGTCAAACAGCATCAGCTCGGGTTGCATGCAGAGGGAGCGGGCTATGGCGACCCGCTGCTGCTGGCCGCCGGAGAGCTGGTGAGGGTACTTGTCGGCCTGAGCCTGAATGCGCACCCGCTCGAGCAGTCCGAGCGCCCGGGCTTTGGCCTCCTGAGGGCGCAACCCCAGGGTATGCACCGGTGCCACCATCAGGTTTTCCAGCACCGTCATATGGGGGAAGAGGTTGAACTGCTGAAACACCATGCCAACCCGACCTTGCAGGCGGCGCAGGTAGGAAGGGGTCACCGGCTCGCCAAACAGGAACAGCTGGCCGCCGTCGATCCCCTCCAGCCCGTTGATGGTGCGGATCAGGGTCGATTTTCCCGAGCCTGACGGGCCACAGATGACCCACTTCTCTCCCCGTTCAATGGTGAGATCGATGTGATGAAGAGCCTGAAAGTCGCCATAGAATTTGTCGACGCCACAAAAGCGCACACAGGGTTGCGAGCTGGTCAAGAAGCGGGTCCCACTGAGAATCATTTACGCCATGGTATTGATTTTATAGGGGGATGACAAAGAAAACCCCCTTGTCAGCATCCTGATGGCTATTCACAATGGCGCCATTTCGTGATGACAGGAGCTTTTCATGCGTATTACATCCTTGCTTGCCGGTTCCCAGGTGCAGCTGTTGATGCCGCCAGCGGTTCGCTATCGCTGCGTCATTTTTCTGCTGTTGCTGGTGAGTTGGGGTGTGGTGGCGGCCTCCTTGTGGGATGGCTGGGGCGCCATGGCGCTGCTCAACTGGGTGGGCGTGGTCTTTGGTGGCATCACCGGGATCATGGTTTCGCTGCCCCGCAGCTGGCAGCCCTGGCGCCTGGCGGAGCTGGGGTGGGACGAACAGCATATCTATCTGCTCAATGGCAACAAGGATGAGGCGCTGGCGCTGCCCCGCAACCAGCTGGTGGCGCTCGAGCGGGAGCGGCGAGTGGGTCACGACGGCCAGTGGCTCGACTTCAGCCTCGATCTGCAGCTGA
Organism: Aeromonas sp. FDAARGOS 1411; assembly: GCF_019047125.1. Lineage (NCBI taxonomy): Bacteria > Pseudomonadati > Pseudomonadota > Gammaproteobacteria > Aeromonadales > Aeromonadaceae > Aeromonas > Aeromonas sp. FDAARGOS 1411. The sequence goes on from NZ_CP077214.1 coordinate 998,566, forward strand.
GTGAAGAGGAGCTGGCGGCGGCCATGGCCTTGCTGGATCTCAAGGCAGGGGAGCTCCATCTGGTGAGCCCGTCTGTCTATCGCTTCGGCTTTAAACGGGCCTGGCACGGTCGCCGGATGCTGGCGCAACGGTTGTCAGATCTGCAATCGGCCTGAGTCGACTATTTTCTCGACAATTCCCGGCAAAGCTCAGATACTGCCAGTGACTCGAATTGATCTTGTCTGCACTGTTAACCCAAGAGATCAATCACTTGACGACAGTGTGGAGAAGGCCACGGCATGAAGCCATGGCAGGTCCGGCATAGGGGTTGTGCCCTTACCGTTATGCTGGGAATTGCATAGAGAAGGCACCTTGAATCGAGAGTGGATGGCATGAAGATTTACGTAGGAAATCTGTCGTACCGGATGACGGCCGACGAACTGAAAACCCTGTTCAGCCAGTTTGGACAGGTCGACAAGGTTGATATCATCATCGACCGCGATACCGGCCAGTCAAAGGGGTTTGGTTTTATTGAAATGCCGGTCAATGGTGATGCCGAAAAGGCCATCGCTGGTCTGCATGGCACAGAAGTCGGTGGCCGTACCATCACCGTCAACCAGGCCAAACCGAAGACAGATGCTCCCCGTGGTCGCCCGCAACAGCGCCACCGCTAAGGTACCTCGGCAATAAAAAAACGGCATGGGTTTCCCCCATGCCGTTTTTGTTTCTGAATGTTTTGCTGTGATCAGGGGACGTCGTAACCGAGTGCCGCCTTGCGGATGCGGAACCACTGCTGGCGGTTAAGCTCGATGGATTCGGCGGCCACGGCGGCGGCAATCCGCTCCCGCTTGCCGGAGCCAATCAATGGCAGCGGCTGGCTTGGCAGCATCATTACCCAAGCGTAGACCACCTGCTCGATAGTCTGGGCGCCCACTTCCTGACGGATCTGCTCCAGTTCGGCACGCAGCGGGGCATAGGCCTCATCGCTGAACAGTCGGCCGCCGCCGAGACATGACCAGGCCATCGGCTTGATGCCAAGCTGCTGGCACTGATCCAGGGTACCATCGAGGGTCCCTTCCTGATGAAGCGGCGAGATCTCCAGCTGGTTGGTGACTAGCGGGAAGGGGAGGCGCGATTGCAGTAGCTCGAACTGACGGGCGGTGAAGTTGGATACCCCGGCGTGCTTGATCTTACCCGCCTGTTTCAGGGTGATAAAGGCGTCGGCCACATCATCGGCGTTCATCAGGGGATCCGGGCGGTGGATCAGCAGCAGGTCCAGATGGTCGGTGCCGAGCTTGCGCAGCGAGGCCTCGGCGCTGGCGATGATATGGTCCTTGCCGGTGTTGTAGTGGTTGAGAGCATGCTCCGGCTTGGCGGTGAGGGCGATGCCGCACTTGCTGACAATCTCCATCCGGCTGCGCAGGGAAGGCTCGAGGCGTAGGGCGTGACCAAAGGCCTCTTCGCACTGGTAGCCACCATAGATATCGGCGTGATCGATGGTGGTGACCCCCAGATCCAGATGATATTTCATCAGATCGAGCAGAGCGGCCGGAGAGAGCTGCCACTCCATCAGGCGCCAGTAACCCATGATGAGGCGAGAGAAGGTGGGGCCTTGCGGATGCAGGGCGACACGGGATACAGACATGGTTGACTCCTTGAAAAACACGATGCGAAAACGATGTGCAACATAGATGACTGCCGGCATCTTGGCCTCATGTGGCTGGCAAAGCAATAATGGGCAGTGGCATGATTCGAACTTTGGTTCTGATCGCAGAGTAGGAGAGAGAGTTGGATGGAAGGATTTGCCGAGCGCTTGCAGAGCCTGATCGGGGAGATGAGCGTGAGCGCCTTTGCCCGCAAGGTAGGGCTCAGTGAAGCGCTGATCCGCAAATATTTGAAGGGAGCCGAGCCTGGCCTGGCGCGGGCCAACCAGATCGCCATGGGGGCCAACTGCTCGCTGGAGTGGCTGGCAACCGGCTGCGGTTATCTCTACCGTCAGGCGGAAGTGGTAGACAGGGAGGCGCTGGCAGCGGCGCAGCTACTGCTGGGCGAGCAGCAACCCGGGGTGGGGCTGCCCGATGAGGAGGCACTGGTCACCCTGCTCGCCTATTACCAGTTTTTGCGCACCCACAAGAAAGCGGACGGTTTTCTCGACTTGGCGCTGGCGCGGGAGTTTGGTCGCCATCTGGGGGAAGCGTGATGAGGGGCATATTACCCTTTGGTCGTGTCACGGCCGGTTGATTATTCTGATACGCTCTAAGCAAGATAACTCTCCATGGAATGGGCGATGAGCTACTTGATCCTCGGAAGCGGTGCGCTGGGCTCGGCGCTGGCAAGAGAGCTGATGGCAAGGGGGGAGTCCTTCCTTCTGGCCGGACGCACCTATCCAAAAGGGATCGAGATGGGGGCTTTCTTCCCGCTGCAAGAGGTGGACGCCATCTCGTTCGACGCCCTGTTTACCCTCTACGACACCGATCCGCTTCCCACTGTGGTGATCAACACCATCGGCCTGTTGCACGATGTCAGCTTTATGCCAGAGCGGCGGGTCGAAGAGGTGCACCCCAAGTGGCTGTGCGACAGCCTGCTTGCCAATGCCTGGCCAACGCTGGCGCTGGCTGCCCGTTTCAGTCGGTTGATGGGCAATGACCATCCGCTGTGGCTCTGTGCCATCTCCGATCTGGCGGGCTCCATCACCGCCAATCTGGAGGGGGGCCGTTACAGCTACCGGATGAGCAAGGCGGCCCTCGACATGGGGGTGAAAACTCTGGCCCTCGAGTGGACGCAGCGTTTCCCGCAAGCGGGGGTGGTGGCGGTGGCGCCCGGCTTGATGGACTCCCCGATGAACACCCCCTTTCTGAGTGAGTTGCCTGCGGAGCAATTGCAGGAGCCTGCCGAGGTGGCGGTGAAACTGCTCAATCTCATCAAGGGGTTATCGTTGACCCAATCGGGCCAGCTACTGGATCTCAACGGTCAGCCGCTACCCTGGTAAATCCCGCCTGCGAGTTCTACGGACGTATATTGGCTTCACATTCTGCTCATGCGCCCCTTGCCAAGCGAGGGGCGCATGGCTAACGTCACTCTCCTGTTTCAGGAGGGATCTCATGCGCTATATCGATTTACGAAGTGACACCGTCACCCAGCCTACTGACGCCATGCGTCAAGCCATGCTCCACGCCGAAGTCGGTGACGATGTCTATGGTGAAGATCCGGGCGTCAACGCGCTGGAGGCCTTTGGGGCCAGATTGCTGGGCAAACAGGCGGCGCTGTTTGTGCCGTCCGGCACCATGTCCAATCTGTTGGCGGTGATGAGCCACTGTCAGCGCGGTGAGGGGGCCATCCTCGGCAACGCCGCTCACATCTATCGCTATGAAGCGCAGGGGAGTGCCGTGCTGGGCTCCGTAGCCCTGCAACCCTTGCCGATGCAGCGTGATGGCACGCTTGCATTCGATGATATCAAGGCTGCGCTGGCCCCTGATGATGCCCACTTCGTCCAGACTCGCCTGATCTGCCTTGAGAACACCCACAACGGCAAGGTGCTGCCGCTCTCCTATCTGCAGGAGATGGGGGCATTCGTTGCCGAGCGCGGCTTGAAGCTTCATCTCGATGGCGCCAGGCTCTTTAACGCCGCCGTGGCCAGCGAGACCTCGGTCGAGGTGATCGCTGCACCGTTTGACAGTATCTCGATTTGTCTCTCCAAGGGGTTGGGGGCACCGGTGGGCTCGCTGCTGGTGGGCAGCCACGATTTCATCGCCCGTGCGCGCCGCCTGCGCAAGATGCTGGGAGGTGGCATGCGTCAGGCGGGCATTCTGGCGCAAGCCGGTCTGTTTGCCCTCGAGCAGCATTTGACCCGCCTGGCCGATGATCACCGCCGTGCCAAACGGCTGGCCGAAGGGTTGGCTGCACTGCCGGGCATCGAGCTCGACCTCTCGCTGGTGCAGAGCAACATGGTGTTCCTGCGGCTGCATGAGGGGGAATCGGCCCCTCTGCTCGCTTTTATGAAGGAGCGGGGGATCCTCTTTTCCGGTTACGGCGAGCTGCGGTTGGTGACCCATCTGCAAATCAACGATGACGATATTGAAGAGGTGATCGACGCCTTCACCGAGTATCTCGGGGCGCGTTGAGACGGCTGGTGAGGTAGAGGTTATACCGAGACCTGTTCATACCGAAATAAAAGAGGGCGCCGCGGCGCCCTCTGTTATTTGCAGCCAGCTCAAGCCCGTCGCTGGCCGCTCATCAGCATGGCCTCATCGGTGGCATCGTAGATCATCACCGCGATATGGGTCACCTGACCGCCGAAATCGGCCAGTGGCACCAGCGTCAGGTTCTGGAACATGTGGGGGGCCGAGCCGGTAATGGGGCGGTAGTTGGAGAAACGCAGCAGATAGGGCTTCTGCTCCCAGGTGCTGAAGGCGCGGTTGTTGAGTTTGAAGACCATGTTGGCCTTGCGTTCGAACCAGGCTCTGTCCACATCGGGGAAGAGCTCGAATAGTACGCCATCGCGCACGTCACTGGCCAGTCGGCCGCTGTGGCTCTCCATAAAGCCGTTCCACACCTGTACCTTGTACTCCTTGTCGAGCACCACCAAGCCTACGTCCAAGTTCTGGACTATGTTCATCAGCCAATGAAATTCACGGATTTCCATAGTCACTCCTAGAGCATGTGCATGATTTTGTTGTTCATGGTGGCGATGGAATCTTCGGTAAACAGCAGCAGCAGATCACACTGCACCGCGTAGTCCTGGATCCGGTAGTTGATCTCGATGGCGAGCGTGCGGCGCCAGCGACTCTTGTTAGTGTTGATCAGCTCGTTGATGGGTCTGTGCTGGCCGAGCACCACCGGGTGCCCCTGACTGAAGGGAGTATCGAGCTGGTTGGCGTAGCCGCGCAGGAAGGCGCCGATCAGCACGTTGGCGGTATCCATCAGCAGCTCCAGTTCGGCGGTGCGATCCAGCGTCCCCTGATGGTTCATCAGCTTGGCCAAATCTTTGAAGCTGGAGTCATGGAACAGGATCAGCGCTTCGCCGGCGATCCCCGCCCCGATAAACCCCTGACAGACGGCGGAGAGGGTATCTGAATCCGCAGCGGCCGAGAGGGCCATATGCAACTCTGATACTTCCAGCACGTTGACGTTGGGGATAGGCAGTACCACGAAGGCGTTGAGCAGACGAGCCAGCAAGTCGGCGGCCTGACCCATGGAGACGTTGGCCAGCTCCTGATAGACATCGCGGATTTCGGGGGTGATCTTGACGCCTGCATCGGCTACCACGCCGCTTGTCAGCTGCTCGGGGGCGCTTGGTTGACTGCTCGGGGCGGCACTCCAGAAATCATGCTTTTTGAGCAGGGCGAGCAGGGTTTCGGGGGCGGCGGGTTTCTTGATGAAATCGAGCGCCCCCAGCCCCATGACCCGCTGATAGGCCTCTGGCTGGATATCCCCGGAGACCACGATCACCTTGTTGCGCAGACCCTCCCGTTGGAGGGTCTCCAGCACGCCGTAACCGTCCATTTCCGGCATGGTCAGATCGAGGAAGATGAGATCGCCATGACCCATCAGCACCTGTTCGATCCCTTCGAGACCATTGGCTGCGTAGTGCAAATCGACTTTCCAGTCGGCCGGGAGCGCCCGCGCCAGCTGTTTGCGGGCGAACCCGGAGTCATCACATATCAATACATTCATGGCGTTAGGCAGGCTCTGTTGGCAAGGGATGCTATAAGTGTGGCCCGCTAACGGTCAGATGCAATGGGTGAGGCTATCACCTTGTGAAAATTGGTTGTCCCACTGCCGATTGCGATAGCGTGCTGAGTATTTTTCAACAAATTCAACGAACATCTTAACACGCAACGGAGCGAACTGGTGCTGGCAACACAACATGTAGAAGGGGCGATTGCCGGTTTGCCAGTCGGTCAGTACCGGCACCAGCTGCTCGTCATGGAGGAAGCTGCTCAGATAGTGCAGCGGGGCATTGACGATCCCCAGATGACGCCGGGCTGCACGTACCGCGGCCTGGGTCTGGTTGACGGTCAGTTTGGCGCTGCGTTTGATGCAGACGCTCTGGCCATCCTTGTCGGTCAGCTGCCAGTGCTGGTGAGGCCAGCAGTAGATGAGATCGTGCTCTTCCAGCTGGTTGGGATGGGAGGGGGTGCCCTTCTTGGTTAAATAGAGTGGTGAGGCAAACAGGCCGTACTCGATATGGCCGAGACAGATCGCATTGGGCAGCGACTGGGGCAGCTCACCGTTGAAGAAGACCAGATCCCGATCATTGTCGAACAGGTGTTGGTGATCATTGGTCTGGGTGATATCGAACTGTACCTCGGGATAGTGCAGCCCGAATTCGGCCAGCATATCGATGAGGATGGTGTTGGAGAGTGCGATCGGCGCAGCTATCCGGATAAGCCCGGTGATGTCGGCCTCTTGACCCTGGATCTCGCTGGTGGCCTGCTCGATTTGTGCGAGTGGCGTGCAGAGACGTTCGTAGTATCTGAGGCCATCATCGGTAAGGCGGAGCTTGCGGGTAGAGCGATGTAGCAGGGAGCAACCCAGTTGCTCTTCCAGCTGGGAAATGCGTCGACTGATGGTGCCTGTTGGCATGCCCAGTGCGGCTGCAGCGTGGGAGAATCCTCCCTCTTGCACCACCTTGACGAACAGGTAGAACTCTTCGATGTGCTTCATAAACGCTGTTCTGGGTGTAACAAGGGGGCAACCATAAAAAGAGCGTTCCGGGTTGGCAAGGGTAATTCAGCGTTTAATTGATCTGGATTCGATTTCTGTTGATACCAGTTATCCACCCGCCTGTCATCTCAGTTTCCCCGAGCTGGTGATTATTTCGGCACGATGCCAAATGGTACTGCGGCAGTGATGCTTGCCATATACCCTGATTTGTTCTGCTATAACCGCGGGCGAAGGCCGATATTGCAACCTGATGGAAGGGCGCAGGGTTGCTCTGTGTGCTCAGCCGGGGTGGTTTTCCATCCCCAGCCAATGTGATGCAGATCATATATTCTGGTTTTGCTCATTGCCTGTTGAAAAATGAATTTGGGGTATATCAATTCCGCCTTAGTGAACTATTTTTGTCCGTTTTGGCGTTTTTTTGGCTGTTTATCCATCCGCTTGGTTAATTAATGGAAGCTTTGTGACAGAGAGTGATGACTATTTCCGCCATTGATTTAAATGTTAATAACAAATTTGTCGCAGCAAATATGCAATTGCTCTTTCAAGGTCTCGAGTGGATAGCTCTTAGTGCTTGTTTTTACTGGGGAAAAAAGTTAAAAATCGACTATATGATTTGCCTGGATTAACAGGGTCCTTGGCTGAGTCCTTTGTAGTATCGCCGTACAGGCTGCCCTGTTGTTGATATCTGAAAAAGTTTTGTCCGCTCTTGGCTATGTGAAAAGGGATAATGGCCGAGAGGTATTTGCACCTTGCATTCTGCAGCTAGCGGTTTGCCAGATCTGTTTTCCGGTTAACCAGTGACCATCCAGCATGAATGACCTTGACCAGATGAATACGCTTGACGAACGGTTACTGAAGACGATGGATGTTCTGCATACCCCGATCTGGGTTTATGACATCGAGCATCACCATATTTTCTGGGCAAACAGCGCCGCGCTCTCCGTGTGGGAGGCGACGTCTCTCGACGAACTCTGCTCCCGCGACTTCTCTGCCGATATGGCAACCGCCATCGATCTGCTGCTGCAGCGCTATCTGGGTGATTTTCAGCAGGGGCGCAGTTATAACGAGTGGTGGACCCTCTCCCCAAAGGGGGTCAAGAAGCAGATCTATCTGCGCCTTTCCGGTATTCAACTGGCTGGCCGTCTGATGATGATGACCGAAGCGGTGCTCGACTCCGATACCCTCTATCAGGAGTCCTCGCTGGCAACCGGCGATACCCTGGCCTGCCTGTTCGATAGCCATGGTGTGTTCGAGAGTGGTAACTATCACTTCGAAATGTGCTTCGGCCACCAGATCGCCAAGCTCTCCCAGGTTTTCTCCGGCAATGATGACAGCTTCTACCAGAAGCTCTCCCGTCTCGATGAAGTGGTGACCGAGGGGGAGTGCCGAACCCTCAAGGGGATGCGCTGGTTCCAGTATCAGTTCCGCTATATCCAGCAGGGGGCCCGCATTCTGCTCACCATGCGGGATATTACCGATCGCAAACTCGAAGAGCTGGAGCATCGCCACCTCGCCTGGCACGACTCCCTGACCGGCCTGCTCAATCGGTATGGCTTGATGAAATCCCTTGAGGCCTATTGCGGGCTGGGGGAGCGTTTCGCGCTGGTGTTCATGGATCTGGACAACTTCAAGCTGGTCAACGACAACTACGGCCACAAGGCGGGAGATCGCCTGCTGGAGCGGGTCGCCGGTCGCCTCAAACAGATTTGCCCGCGGGATGTGGAGCTGGCTCGCCTCGGTGGCGATGAATTCACAGCACTGGTGCCGCTGGGCAATCAGGGGGATCGGGCGCAAGAGGTGGCCGATCAGATGCTCTCCCAGATGACCAAGCCGCTGCAACTGAGCGGGCTGCCGGAGGTGACCATCGGCGGCAGTATAGGTATCGCCATCTATCCCGATGATGCGGATGACGGGGACAACCTCATCACCCGTGCCGACATGGCCATGTATCAGGCCAAGCAGATGGGGCGGCTGCGCTGGCAGCGTTTCACCCCCAGCATGCAGCAGACCCTGCAGCGCAAGCTCAATCTCAAACAGTTTCTGGCCAAGGCTATCGGCCGCCAGGAGCTGAGCCTCTGTTACCAGCCGCAGGTCGATGCCGCCAAACGGCGTCTGATCGGTTACGAGGCGCTGCTGCGCTGGTACAACCCGGTGCTCGGCAATGTGTCGCCGGTGGAATTTATCCCGCTGGCCGAAGAGATGGGGCTGATCCGCGAGATCGGCAGCTGGGTTCTTTCCACTGCGCTGGCACAAGTCGCCAGCTGGCAGAAGCGCTTCCATCAGCGGGTGCCGGTCTCCGTCAACCTCTCCGGTTTCCAGCTATCGTCGGCGTTGCCCGGGCAAGTTCGCCAGCAGCTGGAGCTGCACGGGGTGGATGCCTCCCTGTTGACGCTGGAGCTGACCGAAACCGTGCTGATGCTCGATATGAAGGGGTGCCTCGGCATTCTCGACGATTTGAGCGAGCAGGGGATCAAGATTGCCATCGATGATTTCGGTACCGGCTACTCCTCTCTGGCCTATCTCAACCGGTTGCCGATCAACAACATCAAGCTGGATCGCTCCTTCGTGGTCGGCCTCAACTTGCCGGTGATCCGGGCGACTGCAGCCATGGCCACCAATCTGGGATTGGGGATCATGGCGGAAGGGGTGGAGGAGCCTCACGAGCTGGCCGCACTGCAGACCCAGGGGTGCCATGTGTTCCAGGGATATCTGTTCAGCAAGCCGCTGACAGTGGCGCAAGTCGAAGCGAGCGGTTTCGTGGTGGAGTGCCAGGTTGGGCGTTATCCACTGCTAGATACCGTGGTGGCAGAGTAACAAGTGTGCGTTAGGCCACAACTTGGAATTTTATTCCGCAACATTTAATCAAAATTAATCATTCTTTTGCGATCGGTCATGAGACGGATTGGCTGGAATTGCTAGCATGCGACCTCGTTTCTAGGGAAAGGAGTATCGCAATAATGAGTCATGCTGCTGTCAATGACCGTCCGGCCAGCCCTCCCAAAGGTTGGCTGAACCGTTTCCTCAATGGCGTCGAGAAAGCCGGGAACAAATTACCCGACCCCGCCATGTTGTTCCTCTACGCCTTGCTGATCGTCTGGGTCGGCTCCTGGGTGTTGTCACAATTCCAGTTTGATCTGGTCAACCCCCGTACCGGGGAGGCGGTAGTGGTCAACAACCTGCTGACCGGTGCCGGTCTGGCCGAGTTTCTCTCCACCATGGTGACCACCTTTACCGGCTTTGCCCCGCTGGGGATCGTGCTGGTAGCCATGCTCGGGGTCGGGGTGGCCGAGCAGTCCGGTTTTATCAATACCGGTCTGAAAAAGTTGCTGAAAGTGACGCCTGCCCGTTTTCTCACTCCCATGCTGATCCTGGTAGCGATCGTCAGCCACACCGCCGCAGATGCGGGTTATGTGCTGGTGATCCCCATCGGTGGCATCATCTTCCACGCTGCCGGACGCCATCCGCTGGCGGGGATCGCCGCTGCCTTTGCCGGTGTCTCAGGCGGTTTTGCCGCCAACTTCCTGCCTTCCGGCGGGGATGCGCTGCTGCAGGGTTTTACCCAGTCCGCCGCTCAGTTGCTCGATCCTGACTACATGGTCAACACCCTGTGCAACATCATCTTTACCGGTGCATCTTCGTTGCTGATCATCTGCGTCGGCTGGTTCATCACCGAAAAGGTGGTGGAGCCGCGCCTCAAGCACGTGGCGCTCAACGAGGATCTGGAGAGTGCCGACGAGATGGGGCGCTACAGCGTGCAAGAGAGCCGGGCCTTCAACTGGGCCGGGTTTGCCATGCTGGCGGCTATCGTGCTGCTGGCGCTGGCGCTCTCCCCGAGCGATTCACCGTTGCGTGCTGCCGATGGCTCCCTGACCACCTTCGCCGCGCCGGTGATGAAGTCCATTGTGCCGCTCATCTTCCTGCTCTTTATCCTGCCCGGAATTGTCTACGGCTTTGTCGCAGGCAGCTTCAAGAGTGGCAAGGATGTGATCGATGCCATGTCGGCCACCATGAACAAGATGGGCTCCTACATGGTGATGGCCTTCTTCTGCGCGCTCTTTATCAAGGCGTTTGGTGACTCCAATCTGGGCACCCTGCTGGCCCTCTCCGGTGCCGAAGTGCTCCATGCGCTGGCGCTGCCCGGTGAGGTGACTATCGTCGGGATGATCCTGCTGACCGCCAGCGTCAATCTGGTGGTGGGGTCGGCTTCGGCCAAGTGGGCGCTGATCAGTCCGATCCTGGTACCCATGCTGATGGCGGTGGGGATCTCCCCCGAGCTGACCCAGGCGGCCTATCGGGTCGGGGATTCCGCCTCCAACATCATCACCCCGCTGATGGTCTTCTTCCCGCTGGTGGTGGTCTATTGCCAGCAGTATGTGAAGAGCACCGGGATCGGTACTCTGGTCTCCATGATGCTGCCCTACTCGCTGGCCTTCCTGGTGAGCTGGACGATTTTCCTGCTGCTCTACTGGGCGCTCGGCTTCCCGCTCGGCTTGCAAGCCCCTTACGTCTATCCGGCCCCTTAAGCTGGGTGTGCGAGGGAGCCTTGGGCTCCCTCGTTTTTTTCGCTATGGTGTTACCTCATTTTGGAGGTGCCATGAATCAGACCATCGATCTTATCCTTTCCCATCGCTCCATTCGTCAGTTCACTGCCGAGCCGATCGCCCCGCAGCAGCTGGATGCCATTCTCGCCGCCGCCCAGTCAGCCTCGACCTCGAGCTTTGTGCAGGTGACCAGTATTGTGCGAGTCTGCGAGCCCGAGGCGCGTCAGCAGTTGGCCATGCTGGCGGGCAATCAACCCTATGTGGCGGAGGCGGCCGAGTTTCTGGTGTTCTGCGCCGATTACCACCGCCACACCCAGATCGTGCCCGAGGCCCAGATCGGCTATGCGGAGCAGTTGCTGATCGGAGCCATCGACGGCGCTCTGATGGCGCAAAACGCCCTGCTGGCGGCCCAGTCGCTGGGGCTGGGCGGGGTCTATATCGGCGGCATTCGCAACCATCCGGCCGAGGTGAGCGAACTGCTCGGCTTGCCCCATCAGGTGATCCCGCTGTTTGGCCTCTGCCTTGGTCACCCTGCCCAGCAGCCGGAGCAGAAACCCCGTCTGCCCAGGGGATTGGTGGTGCATCAGGAGCGCTACCAGCACGAGCTGGATCGCGGCCTGCTGGCCCGGTACGATCAGCAGATCGCGGACTACTATCAAGCCCGCAGCAGCAACAACAAGCAGCAGACTTGGAGCGGCCAGATCCGCGCCATTCTGGGCAAGGAGTCCCGCCCTTTCATGCTGGGATTCCTGCAATCGCGGGGCTTTAACCTCAAGTAATGGCGCTGATGGGCGATACTATGGGGAGGTGACCGTCATGGTCATCATCCCCTGATCCTGCAATCTCTCCCTGAGACCGGGGGCACAGCTTGGTGACAAATCGTGGGCAAGGGGGGATCTGCAGGCTACCTTAAGTGGGTAAGCTGTTGTAGGATCACGCAATTGGATAGGAACAGGGGTTTGGACATCCTATGATTTTAACTTTGGTATTGCTGTCTATTGGCGCACTCCTGTTTTTGGTTATCGCCTATAACGTGGTGCAGCAATATAAGCAGAAGGCAGAAGCGGACAAGCGTCACGCCGTTGCCAGACACAAGACGGTGGCCGACGAGACCGAAGAGGTGTTGCTGAACGTCAATCTGGTGCCTTTCTCCAAGAACATGGTGTTGCTGTTGCAGCACCGGATCCTCGATGCCTATCGCGCCATCGCCCAGGTGATGCCGAACAATCAAATCAAGCAGCGCATCGTTGATGTGCAGACCCAGATCAAGAATGTGCAGGAGAACTACAGCGTGCAGGATGAGGGGCAGTTCAAGACCCCGGAGTCCGATCGTCAGGCGATCCAGATGCTGCAGCTGGTCAAGAAGATGCGGGCCGTGCTGCGGGTAGAGCACAACAAGGGCAAGATTGACCCTCAGGGGTTTGCCCAGGAAGAGCGCCGCCTTGAGCTGATGCAGCTCAAGATCAACATCTCCAATCTGGTCAAGCGGGCGATGGATGCCCGCATTCAGGGCCAATATGGTACTTGCCGCCAGCTCTATACCAAGGGTCTGTCGGCCATGGCGAGCGTGGGCGACAAGGATCCCTATCTGCTGGCCCGTGAAGAGGATATGCGTCAGGGGCTCAAGGAGCTTGAAGAGCTGCAGCAGCAAAACAGCGCGCAGGATCTGCAAAACATCAAGGACAAGGAAGCCGACGAGCTCGATGTCCTGTTTCAACCCAAGAAGAAATGGTAAGCATGTCCCACCCTCTCGATTCCACACTGGGGCCAATGGCCCCATTTGTTTCTCAGCTGTTGGCCGAACTGGCCGCCACTGGCGTCACAATTTCCCGGCCAACGGTCGATCACCTCTGTTATCGGGCGGCTACCCTGCAGGAGTACCGCGCGCTATGTGCTGTGCTGGCTGAGGCGGGCACCTTGCTGGTGGAGGGTATGATTGGCGGGCGCCCGATTGCGACTTATCAGTTGCATCAGCCGCTGTTGGCTGGTGAGGTACAGGTACCCTGTATCGAGCTGGCTGCACCGAAACCGGGTCGCGTCCATCAGGCGGGGCTGGAACATATCGAGCTGGTGGTCACTTCACTGCAAGATCTGGTAGCGCGCTATCCCGAGCAGCCATTCAAAACTGGCAACATGCAGGATATCCGCAACCCCGATATTGGCCTGATGTTGCCCTCCGGCCAGATCAAGTTTCATCTGCGCCCGCTAGCTGAGGTGATCGCCGAAGAGGTGGCGACCGGTGCTGTGGTCGCGGTGCCTGCGGATTATTTCGATCAGGAGTGATCCTGCGCTCAATGCGGTGCGAGCCTGACAGGCTCTTGAATAACGCAGCAAAAGGGGTCACCGGTGTGACCCCTTTTGTTATCTGGCGGTGCTGGGTTGCGAGAGCGCTATCTGCTCGTGGGTGACCCTGTTTGCGCTGAGCCTGTTACCCGTGTCGGTGGGGTTGCTGGGCGGGCAGTGGTGATTGGCTTCGCTGCTTGAGACGGCCGAGCCAGAGGCTCAAGCCTGCCGTCAGGATGAGGACCAGTTCAATTCCCATGACCAGACCGCCCAGCTCGCCTTGCTCCCAGAAGGGGTGCAGGTAAAGTCCCCCCAGACTCGCCCCCAGATAGTAGGCCACCAGATAGAGGGAGGAGGCGAGGGCGCGGTTGTGTTCGACATGATGACCCACCCAGGCACTGGCGCAGGCGTGTGCCAGGAAAAAGCCGAAGCTGGAGACCAGCAAGCCACTCAGGATCCCGGGCAGGCTTCCTTGCAGCAGCCAGAGGCTCCCGATGGCCATCAGGGCGATCCCGACCAGCAGCATCCGTTGTGCCCCCCAGCGGTTGGCAAAGCGGCCACTCAGAGAAGAGGCTACAGTCCCCGAGAGATAGGTGAGAAAAAGCATGCCGAGCCACTGGGTGGGCAGGGAGAAAGGGGGCTTGGCCAGCAGGAAGGTGAGATAGCTGAACTGGTTCAGAAACACCATAAAGTTGAGCCCGCCTATAAGGTAAGCTCCTACCAGCAAGGGATTGGTCAAGTGTTGCTGCAAGGCGCGGGCAAATTGGCCGCGAACGGGGGCGCTCGCCACAAAGCGGGTTTGGTGTGGCAGCAGCCAGAAGACCAGCGGCAGCAGTAACAGGCTGATCACCCCGATCCCCAGAAAGGTATGCTGCCAGTCGCCAAACCAGCCAGCCAACAGACCGCCGACCACCCGACCGGCAATGCCACCGAGGGAGTTGGCGGCAATATAGACCCCCACCGCCGAGAGCAGCGCCCGTTTACTGAACTCTTCCCCCATATAGGCAATCGCAGTGGCTGGTAACCCGGCCAGCAGCGCGCCCTGCAGGATACGTAGCAGCAGCAGGGAGCCAAACTGCTCAACCAGCGGGATCAACAGTGAGAGCAGGATCGCCAGGGTGAGGGTACCCAGCATGACCTGCCGACGGCCATGGCGATCCGCCAGTCTGGCGCAGATCAGCAGGGAGGCGGCGAGGCCTGCAGTGCATCCTGCCAGGGTCCAGCTGGCCGAGAGAGAGTTGACCGAGAAGACCTCGGCAATCAGGGGTAACAGGGGATGGGTCTGGTAGAGGTTCAGAAACACCAGAAAAGAGCCCAGGCTGAGGGCTAGGGTTGCACGTATCCACTCGCGACTTCCGACTTCAATCATTGCGTATTGTCCTGACTACTTTTGGTCAGGGTAGAGTCCTTACAGTTATAAATATAATATATTTAAGTTATCCATCTCATAAGATGAATTGATACATGGATCTGAAACAGCTCACCTATCTGCTGGCGGTCAGGGATGCCGGCTCATTTACCAAGGCAGCCAACAGTCTGCATGTGGCACAGCCGGCCATCAGCATGGCCATCGCCAAGCTGGAGCAGCAGCTCGAATTGCGGCTGTTTGATCGACAGGACCGGGCGGTACGGCTCACCCCGGAGGGAGAGGTGCTCTGTCGCCATGCCGAGCGCTTGTTGTTGCAGATGCATCAGGCCGAGGCCGAGATGGCCGAGCTCAAGGGGCTAGAGCGGGGGGAGGTGCGGATCGGGATCCCCTATATGATGGGCTCCTACTATTTTCCCCCTCGACTGATGGCCTTCAAGCATCGCTATCCCGGCCTCAAGATCCGGGTCGAAGAGGCCGGCACCCGTGAGCTGCTCAGCCGGATGGTGGATGGCTCCCTCGATCTGGCCATTCTCATCACCAGTGATCTTCCCCCCGCCATCGAGGGGGCACATCTGCTGAGCGAAGAGATGTTGATGGTGGTGGGGGACGATCACCCCTTGCGCGGCGAACCGGCCGTCACCCTCTCGCAGTTCTTTGCTCAGGAGCTGGCGCTGTTTCGCCGTGGTTTTTACCACCGGGAGCATATGGAGGCGCTAGCCCATAGCCTGGGCGTTGAACCCGATATCGCCTTCGAGAGCAATCTTATCCCTCTGCTCAAGGCGGTGGTGCGGCAAGGTTTTGCGGTGACCACCTTCTTGCGGATGGTGCTGGAAGAGGAGCCGGATCTGAGTGGCGTGCCCTTCGACCCGCCCATCTACCTCGACCTCTGTGTGGCGTGGCGGCGTGGCGATCCGCTATCTATGGCCAACCGTGCCTTGCGCGATTTCCTACTCAAGGATCGCCCGGCCTGATGGCGGCGGGCTATTGCTGAAAGTTTGTTACTATTAACGGTGGGTTCGCTTGAGGGCTACACCATGAAATTGCAGCAATTGCGCTATATCGTCGAGGTGGCGAACCACAGGCTGAATCTGTCGGCCACCGCCGAGAGCCTCTTTACCTCCCAGCCCGGGATCAGCAAACAGGTGCGGATGCTGGAGGATGAGCTGGGGATCAAGATCTTCGAGCGCAGCGGCAAACACTTGACCCAGATCACCCCCATCGGTCGGGACGTGATCAAAGTGGCCGCGGAGGTGCTGGACAAGGTGGCCACCATCAAGGTGATGGCTAGGCAGCATGTGCATCCGGAGCAGGGAACACTCACCATTGCCGCCACTCATCTGCAAGCCCGTTATATTCTGCCCACCATCCTCAAGGGATTCATGGCCCGCTTCCCCAAAGTTGCCGTGACGGTGATGCAAGGGAGTGCGGCGCAGTGCCGCGCAGCCGTGCATGATGGCGCTGCCGATCTGCTGCTGGCGGATGAACCGGAGGAGGGGAGCGATCTGCTCATGCTCCCCTCTTTTCAATGGCAACGGGGCTTGGTGCTGCCAAAGGAGCATCTGTTGGCCAAAGCAACATCGCTGACCCCGGCCGAGCTGGTGGAGTTTGCGCTGGTGACCGATGGAAGGGCTCTCTCCACAGCTCATGGCACTGATTGCGCTCATGCCGAGAGCCGGATCGCCTGCTGTGCGAGCGACAGCGATGTGCTCAAGACCTATGTCAGACAAGGGATGGGTATAGGGGTGATGGCAACCTTTGCCTGGGAGCCCCAGCGCGATGGGGATCTGGTGCTCAAAACGGCGCCCTGGCTACCAAGCGGTGTAGCCGCTATCGGGTTACGCAGAGGGGCATTTTTATGCGGCTATCTCTACGATCTGATTGAACGTCTCGCGCCGCAATTGACCCGCGAGCGGGTCGAACTATACTGTGCTGCCCGCACTGGCGAAGAGCTTGAAGCTCTGCTGGCCAATCTGACCGTGCCACTTAGATAGCCAGGGTTGATTTGCGGTCATCCCAAGAAAAACGCCTCCGAATAGGAGGCGTTTGACTATCTGGTATTCGTCAATGCAGGCTCACTTCTTCAGCATATGATCCAGCTTGTTGGCCTTGGTCGACAGATAGAACTCGTTGTGGGGATTGCGCCCTTCCTGCAACGGTACCCGTTCGACCACCGGAATACCGAAGGATTCCATCGCTTTCATCTTGCGCGGGTTGTTGGTCATCAGTTTGAGAGACTTGACCTCAAGCTGCTTGAGCATATCGGCGCAGATGGTGTAGTCGCGCATATCGGCGGCGAAACCAAGGGCCACGTTGGCTTCCACGGTATCGGCCCCCTGATCCTGCAGGTGATAGGCGCGGATCTTGTTGAGCAAGCCGATGCCACGGCCCTCTTGACGCACATACAGCAACACGCCACGACCGGCTTTGGCGATATTTTCCATGGCCGCCTGCAACTGGAAACCGCAGTCACAACGCAGGCTGAACAGGGCGTCGCCGGTCAGACACTCTGAGTGGATCCGGCCCAGCACGGGCTCTTCACCGGTAATGTCGCCCATCACCAGTGCGGCGTGATCTTTGCCTGTGCCGGTTTCCTGAAAACCTACCAGCGTGAAGGTGCCCCAGGGGGTTGGCAATTTGGATTTGGCCACGAGGGTAACGCTGCTCATAGGTTGCTCCTTACTACTAACGGCTCAAAAAAGGGGGCCAGTTTAGCGCGCCTTATCAGGAACGACCATAAGAACAAGTCCCTGCATTGCTTAATGAAATCTCCAAATGAGATACAAGCACAGCTGTCCGGCGGGGTTTTGGCCCTTTGTGCGGATTGATGACTGCCAGGCTCACCACATTCGGGTATAATCGGCGCCCATTAACCCACCCCTTCGGGATGGGAGCAACACAGTGCAGGAGAGAAGTTATGCCTCAGATGGCCCCCGTAATGACAATTGATGGCCCCAGTGGTGCAGGTAAAGGCACCTTGTGTCAGCTGCTTGCTGAGAAGCTGGGTTGGCACTTGCTGGACTCGGGCGCCATCTATCGGGTGTTGTCCCTGGCCGCCCTGCATCACGATGTAGAGCTGGACAGTGAAGCCTCACTGGTGCCGCTGGCTGCCAATCTGGATGTGCAATTTCAGGTTGAGGGCGATCTGGTCAAGGTTATCCTGGAAGGGGAAGATGTCTCCCGCACCATCCGCACCGAAGAAGTGGGTAATGCTGCCAGTAAAATCGCCGCCTTCCCCCGTGTGCGCGAAGCCTTGCTGCGCCGTCAGCGGGCATTTCGTCAGGCCCCGGGTCTGATTGCCGATGGTCGTGACATGGGTACAGTTGTTTTCCCCGAGGCCGAGGTGAAGATTTTCCTCGACGCCAGTGCCGAAGAACGGGCCCAGCGTCGCTATAAGCAGTTGCAAGATAAGGGCTTTGATGTTAACTTTGAGCGTCTTTTAACCGAGATTCGGGAACGTGACGATCGCGACAGAAATCGCGCTACTGCACCCCTGAAACCGGCAGAAGATGCTCTGGTGGTAGACTCTACCGCCATGACCATAGATGAAGTGCTGGCAACAGTACTCGCCTATGCAGAGCAACAACTTGGTGATGCCAGCGCAAGCTGACATCCGGTCGTCTGCACCAAGGATGGCGCAGATTATTTAAAACAGCCCCGCTTGTGCCGGATTGCAAGTGGATGTTTCATTTGTGACATAAACAATGATCGAATCTTTTGCTCAACTCTTTGAAGAGTCCCTGAACGCCGTTGAAACCCGTCAAGGTTCCATCGTCAAGGGTACTGTCGTTGCTATCGAGAACGGTTTCGTACTGGTTGACGCCGGTCTGAAATCCGAGTCCGCTATCCCGGCTGAAGAATTCAAGAACGCCATGGGCGAGCTGGAAATCAACGTCGGCGACACCGTTGACGTGGCTCTGGACTCTATCGAAGATGGTTTCGGCGAAACCAAGCTGTCCCGCGAAAAAGCCAAGCGCCACGAAGCCTGGCTGCAGCTTGAGAAGGCTTACGAAGAGCAAGCTACCGTTATCGGTATCATCAACGGCAAGGTCAAGGGTGGTTTCACTGTTGAACTGAATGGCATCCGTGCCTTCCTGCCGGGTTCTCTGGTTGACGTGCGTCCGATCCGTGACACCGCTCACCTGGAAAACAAAGAACTTGAGTTCAAAGTCATCAAGCTGGACCAGAAGCGCAACAACGTTGTTGTTTCTCGTCGTGCCGTGATCGAGACCGAGAACACCTCCGAGCGCGAAAGCCTGCTGGCTAACCTGCAAGAAGGTCAAGAAGTTAAGGGTATCGTCAAGAACCTGACCGACTACGGTGCATTCGTAGATCTGGGCGGTGTTGACGGCCTGCTGCACATCACCGACATGGCGTGGAAGCGCGTTAAGCATCCTTCCGAAATCGTCAACGTTGGCGACGAGATCGCTGTCAAGGTTCTGAAGTTCGACCGCGAGCGTACCCGTGTATCCCTGGGTCTGAAGCAGCTGGGCGAAGATCCCTGGGTTGCTATCGCCAAGCGTTACCCGGAGACCACCCGTCTGTCTGGCCGCGTGACCAACCTGACCGACTACGGCTGCTTCGTTGAAATCGAAGAAGGCGTTGAAGGCCTGGTACACGTATCCGAGATGGATTGGACCAACAAGAACATCCACCCGTCCAAAGTTGTTAACGTTGGCGACGTGGTTGACGTGATGGTTCTGGACATCGACGAAGAGCGTCGTCGTATCTCCCTGGGTCTGAAGCAGTGCAAATCCAACCCGTGGCAGCTGTTTGCCGAAACTCACGCCAAAGGCGACCGTGTTTCCGGCAAGATCAAGTCCATCACTGACTTCGGTATCTTCATCGGTCTGGATGGCGGCATCGACGGTCTGGTTCACCTGTCTGACATCTCCTGGAACAACCAGGGCGAAGAAGCCGTGCGTGAATTCAAGAAAGGCGACGAGATCGAAGCCGTTGTTCTGCAAGTGGATCCGGAGCGTGAGCGCATCTCCCTGGGTGTCAAGCAGATCGAAGAAGACCCGTTCAACAAGTACCTGGCTGACAACAAGAAAGGTGCTATCGTGAAGGGTAAGGTTACCGAGGTTGATGCCAAAGGTGCCGTTATCGAACTGGCTGATGGCGTAGAAGGCTACCTGCGTGCCTCCGACGCTGCTCGTGACCGCGTAGAAGACGCCACTCTGGTGCTGTCTGTTGGTGACGAAGTTGAAGCTAAATTCATGGGCGTTGATCGTAAGAACCGCACCGTAAGCCTGTCTGTCCGTGCTAAGGACGAGGCTGATGAGCGTGTTGCTATCGATAACCTGAACCAGCAAGAAGAAGTTGTGTTCAGCAATGCTATGATGGAAGCGTTCAAAGCCGCCAAGGGTGAGTAATCCTTGATGCAAGAAAAGGGCGGCATTGCGCCGCCCTTTTTTATCCTGGCAAAATGAATATTGCATGTGATCGGGGAAGGAGATTTAACGTTATGACCAAATCAGATCTCATCGAACAACTGGCAGCCAGCCGCATGCATATGCCGGCCAAGGATGTCGAAGCCGCCATCAAGGAGATCCTTGAGCAGATGGCGTCGACCTTGCAAAACGGCGACCGGATTGAAATCCGCGGATTTGGCAGTTTTTCACTGCACTATCGTGCGCCCCGTGTGGGCCGCAACCCCAAGACTGGGGACAAGGTTGAACTGACCGGGAAATATGTCCCGCACTTCAAACCTGGCAAAGAGTTGCGCGAGCGCGTCAACATCATTGAATAATGCAGAAATGGGCATACCTCGGGTATGCCTTTTTTCTTTTTGGCACCGATTCCTGTGCCAATCGTCTTGTTTCTTAAACTCTTTTCCCATTCACTCTAGAGTCTGCCTGCGATTTTAAGGATAATCAGCCTCTCATTAGATACTGACAGGGAGCTCTTATGAAGCGTATTTTGGCCCTCATTCCGCTGGTGCTGGTGTTTGTTCTGACCCTGGCGCTGGGCTCACAAAATGGCCAGCTGGTTCAGTTCAATTACCTGATCGCTCAGGGTGAGTTTTCACTTGCCATGCTGTTGGGCTTCTTCTTTGCTGGCGGTTTTTTGCTGGGCTGGCTGGTATTCGGCCTGCTGTTCCTGCGCCTGAAAATGCAAAACCGCACCCTCAACCGCACCATGCGTCGTCAATCCCGTGAGTTGGAGCTGGCCCGGTCACCGGGTAAGGAATAATGTTCCTCAATGCTTGAACTGCTTTTCCTGCTGTTGCCCATCGCCGCCGGTTATGGTTGGTACATGGGTCGCAGGAGTGTTCGCCAGGACACCCAAAAACAGAGTAACCAGTTTTCCCGCCAGTATGTGGCGGGCCTCAACTATTTGCTGTCCGATGAATCCGACAAGGCGGTAGACCTCTTTATTCAGCTGCTTGAGGTGGACAGTGAAACCATCGAAACACACCTCTCCCTCGGCAACCTGTTTCGCCAGCGTGGGGAGGTCGATCGTGCCATCAAGATCCACCAGAACCTGGTAACCCGCCAACTGACCCGGGAGCAGCGACAGCTTGCCCTGCAGGAGCTTGCGCGCGACTTTTTGGCTGCTGGTCTGCTGGACCGAGCGGAAGCGCTCTGGAATGAGCTGTGTGACGACAGCGACTATGAAGAGACGGCGCTGGCACAGCTGTTGATCATCCATCAGCAGTTGCGGGATTGGGATAAGGCCATCGATGTGGCGGTTCGTCTGCAAAAATTCCAGGGCAAGAAGCTGGCCGACCCCATCTCCCATTTCTATTGCGAGCAAGCCGAAATCGCGCTGCGTGAGGGCAATAAAGGGGAGGGGCTGGCCAAGCTCAAACGGGCGCTCAGTATCAATCCGGCATGTGCCCGGGCCAGTTTGCGCCTCGCTGAGCTCGCCATGGCAGAGGGGGAGTATGAGCAGGCCAGCAAGGAGCTGCTGCGGGTGTTCGAGCAGGATATCGACTTTGCCTCCGAGGCAATGCCCAAATTGCTCGAGTGCTATCAGCAGTTGGGGCGCACGCCTGCATTGATCCCGCTGCTTGAGAAGGCAGTGGAAGATCACGCCGGTGTCAGCGTGACCCTGGCCCTTGCCAAGCTGGTTGAAGAGCGTGATGGCCTGAGTCAGGCCCGTTCGCTGGTGTTGCGTCAGCTGCGTCGTCATCCGTCGATGAAAGGTTTTTACCAGCTGGTGGGTTTTCAGCTGGCCAGTGCGGAAGAGGGGCCTGCCAAGGAGAGCCTCGAACTGCTGCAACAGCTGGTCGGCGAGCAGATCAAAATCAAGTCAACCCACAAGTGTCGGCAGTGCGGCTTTGCCACTCACTCGCTGTTCTGGCAGTGCCCGTCTTGTCGCCAGTGGGGTTCCATCAAGCCGATCCGTGGTCTGGACGGTGAATAACAAGCAATAGGATGTGAGATGCAAGATCCCAAAGTACTGGTAGCGCTGGATTATCAGCACGAGGCAGATGCCTTAGCGTTCGTTGAACGTATCTCTCCGGCCCAGTGCCGTCTCAAGGTAGGCAAGGAGATGTTTACCCTGTTTGGCCCGCAGTTTGTACGCCAGCTGGTGGCCAAGGGATTCGATGTTTTTCTGGATCTGAAGTTTCACGATATTCCCAATACCGTTGCCAAAGCCGTGGCAGCCAGTGCCGAGCTCGGTGTCTGGATGGTCAACGTGCATGCCAGTGGTGGTGAGCGGATGATGCGTGCCGCCAAAGATGCGCTACTGCCTTATGGCGACAAGGCCCCCCTGCTTATCGGCGTGACCGTGTTGACCAGCATGGAGCAGTCCGACATGATCCCCCTCGGGTTGGATGTGAGCCCGGCCGAGCAGGTGATCCGGCTGGCTACCTTAACCAAGGCATCCGGCTTGGATGGGGTTGTCTGCTCTGCCAACGAGGCCCATGAGCTTAAAGCCTTGCTGGGTGATGAGTTCAAGCTGGTGACCCCGGGTATTCGCCCGACCGGTTCAGCGGCCGGGGATCAGCGCCGGGTGATGACACCGAAAGCGGCGGTCGAGGCGGGGTCCGATTATCTGGTTATCGGTCGCCCCATTACGCAGGCTGCCGATCCGGCCGCCATGCTGGCCAGCATCAATGCCGAGCTGGTTGGTGCGTAACAGGCTCACTCAGTGATACACGGTGCAGGCCGAGCAACAGGCCTGCACCGGCCCCGATAAGATGAGAGCCGATGTGTACCCTGGCATTGATCAGGGTGGATATCGGGCTCTCTCCTGCGTTGTAGAAGTCCATCGCCAGCTTGAGCCCCATCCCTGCCAACAGTAGCCAGCCCGATGTGCGGCGTCCGTGGCGGATATCCTGCATTGCCCCCCAGACAAACAGACCATGCAGCGAGCCGGATAGCCCCATGTACCACTGGGTCTGCGGGCACCACCACCAGATCCCCAAGCCCACTGCCAGCCAGAGCAGCAACATCAGCAGCGGCAGGCGAGCCCCACCCAGATAGTCGCGAAACAGGCTATAGAGGATGGCGAGGCCGCCCAGATTGAGCAGCAGGTGCCACAGATTGGTATGAGCCAGATTGCCTGTTATGATCCGCCACCCTTCGCCCCCGGCGATCAAGGGCCGATCGAAGGAGAGCTGAAGATTGGGAACGGTAAAGAAGAGTAGCAAGCTGGTGAGAGAGAGCGTGATAACCCAGAGCAATCCAGATTTGTCTGACAACATGAAACAGTCCAACGACAAGAACAGTCGATACTGTACACGTTGCACCCGAGCCCTCAAAGCCTGCCTGTGCGATTATATTGTGCCGGTTGACAATCACACGCCCCTCTACATCTTGCAGCACCCCAACGAGGTGGCACATCCCAAGGGGACTGCGGCGCTGCTGGCAGCCTCTTTGCAACAGTGCGAAATCCATGTGGGGGAGGATTTTTCCCGCGACGAGTGGCTCAATGTGCTGCTGGCTGACCAATCCCGTCGTTATTATTTGCTCTGGCCGGATGAGGATGCCATTTCGCTGACCGATCTTCGCCAACAGTGGGAGAGTGAATCCCCTGGCTCCGCATCCGTCGCCTTTATCTTGCTTGACGGCACCTGGCGCAAAGCCTATCGCATGTTGCAGAGCAACCCGGCACTGGTCCGCTTGCCCCGCATCGGCATTGGTACTATTGCCGGTCAATATGCCATTCGCAAGAAACCCTTTCCCGATGCCCTCTCTACCATAGAGGCGGGCTATCACCTCTTGTCCCGGTGGGAGGGAAGGCCGGAGCGCTATGCGCCCTTGCTGACCCTGTTCAATCGGTTGAATACCCAGTGGCAGGACTTTGCCGAAGGCCGCCGCGCGTGACAATTCAAGGAGTTATCAAGATGAAAAAAGCAGTCGTGGTTTTCAGCGGCGGTCAGGACAGCACTACTTGTCTGGTGCAGGCATTGGCCCGGTATGATGAAGTGCACGCCATCACCTTCGACTATGGCCAGCGCCATCGGGAAGAGATCGACACCGCGCGCCGTCTGGGCAGTGCACTGGGGATTGCCGCCCACAAGGTGATGGATGTGACGCTGCTCAATGAGCTGGCGGTCTCTGCCCTGACCCGTGACGACATCCCGGTCAGCTGCGAGCTGCAGGATAATGGCCTGCCCAACACCTTCGTGCCGGGCCGCAATATCCTGTTCCTGACCCTGGCTTCCATCTATGCCTATCAGGTGGGCGCCGAAGCGGTGATCACCGGTGTCTGCGAGACCGACTTCTCCGGCTATCCCGATTGCCGTGACGAGTTCGTCAAGGCCCTCAATCAGGCGGTGTCGCTGGGGTTGGATCGCGGTATCCGTTTTGAAACTCCCTTGATGTGGCTCGACAAGGCCGAGACCTGGGCTCTGGCGGATCACTATGGTCACCTCGACACGGTGCGCCAGCAGACCCTGACCTGCTACAACGGCATTGCCGGTGACGGTTGCGGCACGTGTCCTGCGTGTGAACTGCGCAGTCGCGGCCTGAACAACTATCTGGCCGACAAGGCGGGCATCATGGCCAGACTGTTTGAGAAAACCGGGCTGGGTGAGAAAAGCGCAGAGTGAGCCTGCGTCTTGCCGTGGCTTGGGGTATAATCCGCGACTTTTGCAACAAGCCGTGATCGAGATGCACTACCCAATCAACGAGATTTTCCAGACCATCCAGGGGGAGGGTATCTTTACTGGCCTGCCCGCCATCTTTGTTCGCCTGCAGGGTTGCCCGGTGGGCTGCCCCTGGTGCGATACCCGTCATACCTGGGTTGTTGATCCGGCTCGTGAAGTGGGCAAGGCGGCGGTGCTGGATCGCTCCAACGAATCCGATTGTTGGAGCCAACTTAGCACCGCGCAGATTATTAAGAGCTTTACCGACCTGGGTTATCAGGCGCGCCATGTGGTGATCACCGGTGGCGAGCCCTGCCTCTACGATCTGCACGAACTCTCGTCAGCCCTGCTGGCGGCGGGTTATCAGGTGCAGATTGAAACCAGTGGCACCAGCGAGATCAAGACTCATGAGCAGACCTGGGTAACAGTCTCCCCCAAGATCGGTATGAAAGGGGGGCTGCCTGTGCTGGTCTCGGCGCTGGAACGGGCCAACGAGATCAAGCATCCGGTGGCCACCGAGCACCATATTGAAGAGCTGGATACGCTGCTCGCTACTGCTACCCTGCGCCCGGACGTGGTCATTGCCTTGCAGCCGATCAGCCAGAAACCAAGGGCCACCCAATTGGCGATGGATATCTGTATCGCGCGTAACTGGCGACTCTCAATCCAGACTCATAAATATCTGGATATTGATTAATATGGATTGGCTATCCGACGAGCAGGTGCTGCTGACCCTGACCAACAAGATGCCTTACGGTAAATATCAGGGGCGGCGTATCATCGATATTCCCGAGCCCTATCTGGTGTGGATGGCGCGCAGCGGTTTTCCTGCGGGTAAATTGGGCCAGACGCTGGCGTTGGCTTACGAAATCAAACTCAATGGACTCGAGTCCATGATTATTCCCATTATTAACAGGATGTCGGTATGAGAATATATACGAGGCAGGGCGACAAGGGCATGACCCGGCTGGCCGATGGTATCCAGTTGCCAAAGGATCATTTGCGGGTCGAGACCTACGGTTATATCGATGAGCTCAACTCCCATATTGGCTTGCTGATTTGTGACGTCCCATCGCAAGAAGTCAGCTTATTGGCTGATTTACAGCTGTTGCAACAGGAGTTGTTTGATCTGGGGGGGGAGTTGGCATTCTCCAGCGACGCCCAGAATGAATCAATTTGGCAAGTTAATGCCGCCTGGACCACTCGCCTTGAACAGCAGATAGATCGTTATAGTGAGCCATTGCCGCCGCTGCGCCAATTTATATTGCCCGGTGGTTCCCGTGCCGCGGCGCAAGCGCATGTGGTGCGTACTCTGGTGCGTCATTGCGAGCGCTTGCTGCTGACATTGAGCCGGGAAGAGCGGGTCAATCCCGAGGTGCTGCCCTATCTGAACCGGATGAGTGACTGGTTCTTTACCGTTGCCCGCTATCTCATCTGCGTGGCAGGGGATCGTGAAGTGCTGTGGGTCAAGGCAGCAGATCGCCCGCAATCGGCTATCTGATATTTCACGTTTAAGTGGCAATAAAAAACCTCGCCTTGGCGAGGTTTTTTATTAGCAACGAGATTGAGATCAGATAGCAAAGTCTTCCAGTGATTTGCCTGCTGCCACTGCGCTGGCAATAGCCGAAGGCATACGGCCCTGGCCAGTCCAGGTTTTCTCTACGCCATTATCCTGATAGCGATATTTGGCTGGCCGTGGTGCCCGCTTTGTTTTTTCGGTCTTGCCAGATGTTGTTGCAACGGCATTGACCAGCTCGGCCGGGTCAATACCGGCGGCTTTGAGCATTTCGCTATATTCGTTAATTTTCCGCAGATGCTCTTCACGGGCCTGACGCTCGGCAGCTTCATCCTGCTGACGTTCAGCAACGATAGTAGAGAGTTTTTCCAGTGCCTCTTCCAGTTGTTCCAGAGAAAGCTCGCGGCAGGTCGCACGCAGACTGCGGATATTAAGCAGTACCTTTAAAAATTCATTCATAGGAGTTACCACGTCGAGTCAGAGAAAAATATTATGTTCCAGTTGATTCTTGCTTGGTGATTTAAATAAGTCAAGCCGGGTTAAATATTATATCCGTGGGGAACATCAATACAGATATTTAATATGGCCTGCAATAGGCTTGATGATTGGATGCTAATGAGGCCGTAGTAGGTGAAAATAGCGTCAAAGCTGGCGTTGTTGCATCATTTGACTACCATTTTCCGACCTTGATTTGTTTATTATGATTATTTAATCAAAAAACTTGCTATAAGCTGCCATCTCGATAAAATGTGCGGCGAATACCTTTAAGTAGAGGCGCGCTGCCTATGAGTATTTGTGCGGAGGGTGATGCCTGTGATGCACAAGGAAAGGAGTCAGCGCCGAAGTGGCCAGGCCATCATACCGGGCTGCTGGTTCTGCATCTAATAGGTGCAGGACTGCCATAGTCATCCACTATGGAGCGCTACCTGAAGGGGCTGAGGAGTATGACCTCCCCATAGGTTTTGTTTCTTTAGATCCTCTCGGTAGATCTCCACCTGTAATCTTTAGGTGCAAAGAGATCATGGACATTAGTCATTTCGCCGACTCCGGTTGGTCCGTTCTTCCCCCCCTGTTGGCTGTCGCGCTGGCGATCATGACCCGCCGCGTGCTGCTGTCCCTTGGTGTGGGCATCGTCACCGGCAGTTTGCTGCTCAATCAGTTTTCACCCCTCGAATCCCTGCATTACATGTTGAATACCGTGCTCAAGATCTTCTGGGTCGATGGCGCGCTCAATCGTGACAATGTCAACATGATCCTGTTTATGCTGCTGCTGGGTGGCCTCATCAGCCTGATGAGCGTCTCCGGGGCGACCCGTGCCTTTGCCGAGTGGGCCGAGCGTCGTGCCAAGACCCGCAAGGGCGCCAAAGCCCTGACTGGCATGATGGTGTTTGCCTTCTTTATCGATGACTTCTTCCACAGCCTGTCGGTGGGGGCAATCTGCCGTCCGGTGACCGACCGCTTCCAGATCTCCCGTGCCAAACTGGCCTATCTGCTGGACTCCACCGCGGCGCCGGTCTGCGTGCTGATGCCCATCTCCTCTTGGGGCGCCTATATCATCGCTCTGGTTGGCGGCATCATGGCGGCACACGGTCTAACTGAACAGAGCCCCATCGCGGCATTTGTCGAGATGATCCCGATGAACCTCTACGCCGTCTTCACCCTGATCATGGTGCTGGTGGTGATTGCATTCCAACTCGACATCGGCCCGATGCGTCAACACGAAGCGTGGGCGCTGGAAGGCAAGCTGTGGGATGAGTCCAAGGGCCGCCCCATCGGTCTGGATATGGAGAGCCCGGAAGAGAGCAACGGCGGCATGATCGACATGGTACTGCCGATCCTGACCCTGACCGCCGCCACCATCTATTTCATGATTGATTCCGGTGCTGCGGTGCTGAACGAGAAGGGGCTGCCGTTCAGCGTGCTCGGCTCGTTCGAAAATACCAACGTCGGCTCCTCGCTGGTTTACGGTGCCCTGTGCAGTCTGGTGGTCTCCATCGGTCTGGCCATGCGCCTGAAGCTGGGTGCCAAAAACTGGATCAAGGCCGCGCCGCAAGGTGTCATGGCCATGCTGCCAGCCATCAACATCCTGCTGTTTGCCTGGACCATAGGTGCCGTGGTGCGCGACGTGGAGACCGGCAAGTACCTGGCTTCGTTGGCTAACGGTAACCTGCCGATCGAAGTGCTACCTGCCGTGGTCTTTATCCTCTCCTGTGCCATGGCGTTTGCTACCGGTACCAGCTGGGGTACCTTCGGCATCATGCTGCCGCTGGCCGGTGACATGGCCGCCGCCAGCGACATCAGCCTGATGTTGCCGATGCTGGCGGCGGTACTGGCTGGCTCGGTGTTCGGGGATCACAGCTCACCCATCTCCAGCACCAGCATCCTCTCTGCCACCGGTGCCGGTTGCCATCACATCGATCACGTGATGACCCAGCTGCCCTATGCACTGGCCATCGCCTTCGGTGCGGCCATCGGTTACCTGGCAATGGGCTTGATGCACTCCAGCCTGGCCGGTTTCAGCGTCAGCGCCCTCTGGTTCGTGCTCTTTACCAGCTATCACCTGAAAAAGGCCAAAGCGCGGCCAGAGCTGGCCACCGCGTAACATTTATAGAGCAAGGGGCCCGCGGGCCCCTTGGTTTTGTCAGGGGCTTTGGTTAGCATGCGCCCCATAAATTCAGTTTCGGAACAGTATCATGGCTTCACTGCACTACAAATTTGCCACCATGAATTCAGGCAAATCCACCCAGCTCATTCAGGCGCACTTCAACTATCTGGAGCGGGGCATGCATCCTCTGGCGATGACGCCAGCCATCGATGACCGTTTCGGGGTCGGGGTGATCAGTGCCCGGGTTGGCCTTGAACTGAAGGTGGACGTGTTCAGCGACAGCTGCGATCTGTTTGAAATGGTGAAAGAGCGCCATGCGAAGAAACATATCGATGTTTTCATCGTGGACGAGGCCCAGTTCCTGACCCGTGAGCAGGTCTACCAGCTGGCCCGCATCGTCGATGAGCAGGATATTCCGGTGATGGCCTATGGCCTCAAGACCGATTTTCGCGGCGAGCTGTTCCCCGGTTCCTACCATCTGCTCTGTCTTGCCGACAAGTTTGAAGAGCTGAAGAGCATCTGCTGGTGTGGCAACAAGGCTCACATGAACTCCCGGGTCAATGAAGCGGGGCAGGTGATGCGTGATGGCGAACAGGTGGAGATCGGCGGCAACGATCGCTATGTGTCGCTCTGTCGCAAACACTATCTCGAAGGTCGGGCCTACAAGTAATTCGGCTGCGATATTTGAATCGTCGAGAAGGGCGTCAATCTGGCGCCCTTTTTATATTCCCCAACTTCTATCGCTGTGGTTCAGTCGATCTCGATATCCACCGGCGCAATGATGGGATCGGCCACCGGCAGGCGTTGAAACAGCTGGCGAAAATGGTGCTGTACCCGGCCTATATCGACCAGTGACATGCCGGAGGCAAAACCGAACCAGACATAGAGGCCGGTGAGATCGCGAAACATCGGCGGCAAATAGCGGGGAGCGGCGATCAGCCCCTCCAGATAGTGCTGATAGAGCACCGGAATGTCATCCAGTGTCACCTTGCCGACAAACAGCATCGGCAGGATCTCGGGCACCCCTTCCAGCACTGCGCTGCGGATAAAGTTGACCGTCTCCACATAGCCACGCACGTAGGAGAGATCCTTGGTAAAGCAGGCGCCGCCGCCCACCATGCCGCCACGAAAGACCCGCTGGGTGATCTTGTAGGCGTCGTGCTCGCTGGTGCCCTGCAGCACGAAGTGCTGAAACACCTCGATAAAATCGGCGCCGCGCTCGGCCATGTCGATGGCCATCACCCGATCGGAGATACGCTTGGCCCGATCCGGAAAGGAGCTGAAGGTGAGCGTCTCAATCAATACCGCCAGCCCCTCCTGACAGGCGGTGATCCGCGGTGAACCGGCGCTCAGCCAGGTGGCATAAGGCTGCTGGCGACCGTTGAGGGTGGTGCCGACATGGACCCACCCCTCGTGTACCTCCAGTACCTGCAAATCCAGCTCGGAGAAACGGGCGTGGGAGTTGAGCTTGATGTAGTCGCCACCGGCCGCTGCATCGGAGACGATGCCATCGCTCAGCTTCACCTGCACAGTGCCGTCACTGAAGTAGCTCGACAGCTTGCCCTGCAGTTTGGCGACCGCGGCTTCTCCTTCGAACTCCTTGGGGTAGGGGCGCACCAGATGGCGGGCGCCGGGCAGGGAGAAGATATCGCACAGGCGGGCGCCCAGCTCCTTGAGAGTCTTGCGATCCCCGCGCAGGTGATCGCTGGCAGAGCCATAAAGCAGCTGGCTGTAACGCTGAAAATCGGGTTGGCCGCGCTGGCGCAGCATCTCGATCACCACCATGTACTGATCGACCGTCTCTTGCAGGATCCGGCCAAGATCGTCCTGTGGCCCCAGTTTTCTGCGGATCCGGTCCCGCAGCTCCTTGAGCTCCAGATACTTGTTGCGCGGATCGAAGCCGAGGGGGAGGGCATCATAGAAGTGTCTGTCAATAGCGGGCAGCTCCCTGCCACCGCTTGTCAGAAAGCGATCCTGCAGATGGCGTGGCCATTTGATGGCATCCAGAATGCGGATGGGTTTTTGCAGGGTGAGCAGCTCATCCGAGAGTGATTTCAGATGAAGGCGATACTTTTCTTGGATTGTCATGGGGCCCCCTGTGGGGCAAGCGTCATCGTGGATTTGGCTGAGTATATGCATAGCGCTTGCCAAAAAGAAGCGAGCCGCAGGGTTATCGGGTTGGCGTGCTTTTTGTTGATAGCAAATTGGTTTAGACTGCGCCCCTTGATCCCAATCTTGTCGTGGAAATGATGAATATCCCCAGCTCCGAAATGATAATGCGTTGGTTGCAACAGGCTCGTATCGAGCACTATGTCTGCGACCAGTGTCACGGTATCCACATTGTCTCTTTGCAGTCGGTCGATGGTATTCAGGAGAGCCGGATCTTCGTGGAAGAGGAAGGCCTGCTGTTCTCCTCCGAGCTGGAAGTGCGCCCCTCCGCAATGCTGCCGCTGGTTGCCGAACTGGGCCGACTCAATATGCAGTACCCCTCCCTTAAGGTGTTCCTCGATATCATCGATGACAACCTGCCGCGGCTGGTTGTCGGCCACACCGTCTTTACCAAGGCCGGACTCAGCGTCGAGCAGTTCCTGTTGTTCGTGCAAAGCACCATCGCCGCAACCCACGAACTGGTTGCCGAATGCGAACGTTCCGGCTTCCTCAACCTGCCGGAAATTCAGGTTGCACCGGAATCTGTGCATTAAGTGTTCGAACGGTTCGCCAGGTGAAAAAAGCCGTTGACGCGGGCGGGGCTTTCCCCTAAATTACGCCCCGTTCCAGCGCAACAGCGTAGCGAACACAGTGTTGTCTGAACACGTTAAACCACAGACAAAAATTTGGTGAGGTGTCCGAGTGGCTGAAGGAGCACGCCTGGAAAGTGTGTATACGGCAACGTATCGAGGGTTCGAATCCCTCCCTCACCGCCAAATTGCAAAGCCCCGATGGAAACATCGGGGCTTTTTGCTATTCGCGTTTTTGCGAGCGCGGTGGGCAAGCCGATGGCGATGGGCGGCGGGCTCGGGTATAGTCCTGCGCCAATGGCGTTATCCTGTTTTGCTGACCCGTCGTGGCCCTGGTGGTGGCGAGGGGCAGGCCCGTGTAAGGAGTGTTATGAAGTTCAGTCCCCTGCTTGATGAGATGATGAAAGCCCTGCAGGTATTGCCTGGGGTGGGGCCCAAGTCTGCCCAGCGGATGGCCTTTACCCTGCTCGAGCGCGAGCGCAGCGGCGGTTTGCGGTTGGCCCAGTTGCTCTCTCGCGCCCTGACCGAGATCGGTCATTGCAGCCACTGCCGCACCTTTACCGAGAACGATCGCTGCGATATTTGCGCCAATCCCAAGCGGGAAGAGAATGGCCTGCTCTGCGTGGTGGAGAGCCCGGCGGACGTGGCCGCCATCGAACAGACCGGTCAGTTTTCCGGCCGCTACTTCGTGCTGATGGGCCATCTGTCGCCGCTCGACGGCATCGGCCCGGAGGAGCTGGGGCTCGATATTCTGGATCGCCGCCTGAAGGATGAGGCGATCAGCGAGCTGATCCTCGCCACCAATCCCACCATTGAAGGGGATGCCACCGCCTGGTATATCGCCGATATGGCCCGCACCGCCGGGGTAGAGGTGAGCCGCATCGCCCACGGGGTGCCGGTGGGCGGCGAGCTGGAGCTGGTGGATGGCACCACGCTCTCCCACTCCCTGATGGGGCGCCAGCGCCTCAAGTAAGGGGAGGGTGGCGGCAGGCAAGTCGCGAAAAACTGAACATAAAATCGGCGGTCACACGCCAACAGGGGGCGAATGAGCAGGATTGCACATTCGCCCCCTTGATATTTGGATCCCTGTCCCCATCTAGGTTGGGCATATGTTCAACCCGATGTTTCTGAGGATTGGTCCATGACCCAAAGTGTTCATGCCGAAACCCACGGCTTTCAGACTGAAGTCAAACAACTGCTGAGCCTGATGGCTCACAGCCTCTACTCCAACAAAGAAGTATTCCTGCGCGAGCTGATCTCCAACGCATCCGATGCGGCGGACAAGCTGCGCTTCAAGGCGCTTTCCGATGCCTCTTTGTTCGAAAACGACGGCCAGTTGCGTGTGCGTCTGGTGGTGGACAAAGAGAAGCGTACCCTGACCATCTCCGATAACGGGATCGGTATGACCCGCGATCAGGTGATCGAGCACCTGGGTACCATCGCCAAGTCCGGCACCGCAGAATTCTTCAAAAACCTCTCCGGCGATCAGGGACGTGACTCCCAGCTGATCGGTCAGTTCGGGGTCGGCTTCTACTCCGCCTTTATCGTGGCCGACAAGGTGACCGTGGTCTCCCGCGCCGCCGGTACTGCTCCGGAGCAGGGCGTACAGTGGGAATCTGAAGGGGAAGGCTCCTTCACCGTCGCTGACGTAACCAAAGAGGGTCGCGGTACCGACGTCATCCTGCACCTGCGTGCCGAAGAGGACGAGTT
This sequence comes from Aeromonas sp. FDAARGOS 1411, assembly GCF_019047125.1. Taxonomy (NCBI): domain Bacteria; kingdom Pseudomonadati; phylum Pseudomonadota; class Gammaproteobacteria; order Aeromonadales; family Aeromonadaceae; genus Aeromonas; species Aeromonas sp. FDAARGOS 1411. The sequence continues at coordinate 1,032,015 of NZ_CP077214.1, forward strand.
CCTCGACGACTGGCGCCTGCGCTCCGTGGTGGGCAAGTATTCCGATCACATCAGCGTGCCGGTGGAGATGTTCAAAGAGGGCACCCCGGATCGCGAAGAGGATGGTGAGACCATCGTCGGCACCCCGGGCGAGTGGGAGCAGGTCAACCGCGCCACGGCACTGTGGACCCGCAACCCGAAAGATATCAAGGACGAGGAGTATCAGGAGTTCTACAAGCACGTCGCCCACGACTTTGAAGATCCGCTGCTGTGGGGTCACAACCGGGTGGAAGGGGCGCAGGAGTACACCAGCCTGCTCTACGTACCAGCCCGCGCACCGTTCGACCTCTACAACCGCGAGCAGAAGCACGGTCTGAAGCTCTACGTACAGCGCGTCTTCATCATGGACGACGCCGAGCAGTTTATGCCGACCTACCTGCGCTTCGTCAAAGGGGTGCTGGACTCCAACGATCTGCCGCTCAACGTCAGCCGTGAAATCCTGCAGGACAACAAGGTTACTGCCTCTCTGCGCAAGGCTTGCTCCAAGCGGGTTCTGACCATGCTCTCCAAGCTGGCGAAAGACGATGCCGAGAAGTACGCCAAATTCTGGAAAGAGTTCGGTAACGTGCTCAAAGAGGGCCCGGCCGAGGATTACGCTAACCGCGAAGAGATCGCCAAGCTCTTGCGCTTTGCCAGCACCGCTGGCGAGGGCGAAGCCCAGACTGTCTCTCTCGAGGATTACGTTGGCCGCATGAAGGAAGGCCAGCAGAAGATCTACTACATCACTGCTGACTCCTATGCCGCTGCCAAGAACAGCCCGCACCTCGAGATCTTCCGCAAGAAGGGTGTCGAAGTGCTGCTGATGTGGGAGCGTGTGGATGAGTGGCTGATGAGCCACCTGACCGAGTTCGACGGCAAGCAGCTCATCTCCGTCACCCGTGGCGAGCTGGATCTCGGCGATCTGGAAGATGAAGCATCCAAGCAGGCGCAAGAAGAGGCCGAGAAGGCTAATGCCGGTCTGGTTGAGCGGGTCAAGAAGAGCCTGGGCGATGCAGTGAAAGAGGTGCGTGTCACTCACCGTCTGACCGACTCCCCCTCTTGCATCGTCACCGACGCCTACGGTATGAGCACCCAGATGATCAAGCTGATGCGCGCGGCCGGCCAGCCGGTACCGGAGCAGAAGTACATTCTGGAGCTCAACCCTGACCATGCGCTGGTGAAGAAGCTCGATACCATTGAAGACGAGGCGCTGTTCGGTGAGTGGGTCACCCTGCTGCACGAACAGGCCCAGCTGGCCGAGCAGGGCGGGCTGAACGATCCGGCGAGCTTCGTCTCCCGCATCAACCGTTTGTTGCTGCAAGCCTAAGCCGCGACTCCGGTAACAGAAAGCCCACTGCATGCAGTGGGCTTTTTTGATCCCGCCGAGTGAGCGCGGCGACAACAGCGGCAAGGGCGGCGGCCAGTGCCTCTCTATTTGCGGTATTCGTTGTTGTAGTTCTGGATGAGACGGCGAGTCACCTCATGCTGGGGATCGGCAAACACCTTGAGAGTCTTGCCGCGCTCCACCACTCGCCCTTCGTGCATCACCAGCACCTCGTCGCTGATATGGCTGACGATGCCCAAATCGTTGGCTACCAGCACATAGCTCAGCCCCATGGTCTCCTGCATCTCCAGCAGCAGGTTGATGATCTGGGAGCGTACCGAGATATCCAGGGTGGAGAGCGCCTCATCGGCTACCACTATCTTGGGGTTGAGGATCAGCGCTCGCGCCAGCGCCACCCGCTGCTGCTGACCGGAGGAGAGCATCTGCGGATAGAACAGGGCGTGATCCGGCAGCATCCCCACCATGCGCAGGGTCTGCACCACCTTCTCGCGGCGCTCCTCCTCGGTCATCTCGGTGTTGAGACGCAGCGGGGTCTCCAGGATCTGGCCGACCCGGATCTTGCGGTTCAGCGAGGTGTTGGGATCCTGAAAAATCATCCGCAGCAGTTTGCAGCGAGTCTGGTAATCGCCATGCACCATCAGCTGGCCGTCGATGGCGATGTCGCCGCTGGTGGGTTCGATCATGCCGGCCAGAATGCGGGCGAGGGTGCTCTTGCCGGAGCCAGCTTCGCCGACGATGGCGAGGGTCTGACCCACTTCGAGATCGAACGAGAGGGGCTTGATCGCCTCCACCGCCTGACGACGGAATAGACCGGTGCGGTTCTGGTAGGTTTTGCTAAGGCCTCTGACCTGCAACAGGGACGGCTCGATCACAAGCGGGGCTCCTTCATGGGGGCATTAACGGTCATCATTTTTTTGGCTCCTCCATGTTCAGCGGGAAGTGGCAGCTGAACTGATGGCCCTTGATCTTGTTCATCAACGGAGTCTGCACGCACTGCTTCTGGGCGTAGGGGCAGCGCGGCCCCAGACGGCAGCCGATGGGCAGGTGTTGCAGCGGCGGGATGACGCCGGGCAGGGTCTCGAGGCGCGACTTGTGGCGCACCAGCTTGTCAAAGTCGGGGATCGATTTGAGCAGGGCATCGGTATAGGGGTGATGCGGGGTCTCGAGGATCTGCTCCCGGGTGCCCACTTCCACCATCTGGCCGCAGTACATCACGTTGATGGTATCGGTCAGGTTGGCGATGGCGGCGATATCGTTACTGATGATCAGGATGGTGGTATTGCCCAGCTTGTTCATCTTGTCCAGCAGTCGCAGGATCTGGGAGTGAGTGGTGGACTCCATGGCGCTGGTGGGCTCGTCGGCTACCAGCAGACGCGGCTGGTTGGCAATGGCCATGGCGATCATCACCTTCTGGCACATACCATCCGACAGCTCGTGGGGATAGGCGCGCATCACCTTTCGGTGATCCTTGACGCCTACCCGGTGCAGCAGGGCGATGGCCTTCTTCTTGCGCCACTGGAAGCGCTGCCAGAATTGTCCCTCGAACGAATCGGTCGGTATTGCCTCTTCTAGCTGGGTGCCGATCTCCTCGGAGGGATCGAGACAGCTGATGGGGTCCTGGAAGATCATGGCGATCTCGCGACCCATGATGCGACGGCGCTCCTTGGGGGCCATGGTCAGCAGATCCATGTCGTTGAAGCGCATCCGGTCGGCACGTACTGTCCAGTTGTCCTTCTCGATGCCGACGATCACTTTGGCGATCAGACTTTTACCTGAGCCGGATTCACCCACTAGACCGCGGATCTCCCCCTCGGTCAGGGTCAGGCTCACCTTGTCCACCGCCTTGACCTTGCCTTGCGGGGTGTCGATCTCGATGGTGAGATTGCGAATATCGAGCAGCGGCATCAGTCATTCCCCTCTTTGAGTGCTTCGCGAATGCCTTCACCAACTAAATTGGTCACCAGCACGCTGAACAGGATGGCGATGCCGGGCAGGGTGACGGTCCAGGGGGCGAGATAGATAAGGTCGCTCGAATCGGCCAGCATGGTGCCCCACTCCGGTTGGGGAGATTGGGCGCCGAGGCCAAGAAAACCGACCGCCGAGATATCGAGAATGGCCGCCGACAAGGTGCGGGTGGTCTGGGCCACCAGGGTTTCGACAATGTTGGGCAAAATAGCCAGCCGCATGATCCGGAAGGGAGGCGAGCCATCGAGGCGGCTGGCGGTGATGTACTCCTTCTGCATCTCGGCATGCACTGCGTTATAGGTGGCCCGGATAAAGGGCGGGATCAAAGCGAGCGTAATGGCAATCAGGGTATTGCCAAAACCCGGCCCCATGATGGCGACCATGATGATGGCCATCAGCAGGGAGGGGATGGAGAGCAGGGTATCGAGCAGGTGGTGCAGCACGCTCGATTTAAGCCCCTTGCTCATCCCGCCGAGGATACCGATGGCGGAGCCCACCACCATGGCGATCACCACCACGACCAGCGCATAGCCGAAAGTGAGACGCGCCCCTACCACCAGCCGGGAGAGCATGTCGCGCCCCAGATCGTCGGTGCCGAGGAAGTAGTCGATGTTGCCGGTCGCCGCCCAGGAGGGGGCGAGCAGCAGCTTGTCGGTGTGCTGTTCATCGATGCCGTAGGGGACGACAAGCGGCCCCACCAGCGTGATGAGCAGCAACAGCAAAAAGCACCAAAGCCCTGCCATCGCCAGCGGATTGCGGCTGTAGGAGGCCCACGTCTGCTCAAGGGGCGAGAGGATCTTGAGCTCGGGATAGATGTTCGATTTATCTTGCATAGGATACCTGGCTCCTGGTCACGCCATGAGCGCGTTCAATCTTGTTTGGCATACAACTCTTTGCGCCGTGCCGGATAGATAAGGGTGGTCAGCAACTCGGTGCTGACGCTGGTCAGGATCACGAAACTGGCGACCACCAGGGTCGCGCCGCGAATGGCGGCGTAATCCTGCAGGGCGATGCTGCTGATGAGCCAGCGGCCGATCCCGTGCCACTCGAACACCACCTCGGTGATCATGGCGGAGGTGAGCACGCTACCCAGTTGCAGACCCAGCAGAGGCAGTACCGGCGGCAGGGCGTTCTTCAGACCATGGCGCCAGACGATCTGCGCCTTGGAAAGGCCCCTGCTCGCCGCCGCCTTGATGTAGTTCTGCTTCATCACGTCGATGAGGGAGCTGCGCACATGGCGGATCACCTCGGTGGTGGGCACCACCGCCAGCACCAGTGACGGGAGAATGAGGTGGCGCAGGGCATCGTGCAGCGCCGCTTGCCGCCAGGGTTCGTTGCTGAGCAGCACATCGATCACCGCGATTCCCGTGATGGGGGGCACGTCGTAGAGCAGGCTGATCTGGCCCGATGCCGGCAGCCAGCCGAGATCCAGCGAAAAGAGCATCACCACCAGCAGTGCCAGCCAGAACACCGGCACCGCATAGCCGATAAGACCGGCAGTCATGATGGAAAGATCCAGCGTCTTGCCCTGGGACAGGGCCGCCAGGGTGCCGAGTGGAATGCCCACCAGCAGCGAGATGGCGAACGCCGCCAGACAGAGGATCAGGGTCGCCGGGAAGTAGTGGCGGATCTCGTCCAGCACCGGTAGCCCGGAGACGCTGGAGAGCCCCAGGTCACCTGCGAAAATGCGGCGCAGGAAGTCGGGATAGCCGCTCCAGAAGCTGAGCTGATTGCCGATCAGCCGATAGTCCAGCAGATAGGCGACAAAGGTCAGCGCCAGCAGGGTGATGAGCAGCAGGTTGATGCGGCGCAAGGTGTATAGAAGCATGCTTACTCCCTGTGAGCCTGGTTGAAGGAAGTGCCACCAAAGGGCATCAGCGTCAGCCCCTCGATGTCGCTGCGGCTGACCTGGGTACGCAAGGCGTGCGCCAGCGGGATCAGCGGCAGCTGTTCGTTGAGCAGGGTCTGGGCATAGTAGTAGTTACGCAGCCGGAACGAGAGCTGGGGCGTGGTGACCGCATCATCCAGCAACTGATCGAAGGCCGGGCTACACCAGCGGCTGTAGTTGTTGCCCCGTTCTACCGCCGAGCAGCTCAGCAGCTGGCGGAAGAAGTTGTCCGGATCGGCGTTATCGGCAATCCAGCCGGAGAGCAGACTGTCGTACTGCCCCTTGGTGAGGCGGCCTTCGATCACCGGCCACTCCCGTTGCACGATCTTGAGCTTGATCCCGACCTTGGCCAGATCGCTGCGGATCAGCTGGGCGGTCTTGACTGCATCCGGGTTGTAGGGGCGGGCGTCCGGTTGTACCAGCACCTGCATCTCGAACCCTTTCTCCAGACCCGCCTCCTTGAGCAGCTGGCGCGCCCGTTTCAGATCGGGTTTGCGCTCGGGCAGGCTGGGGTTGTACCCCCATGAGAGGGTCGGCAGCAGGCTGTTGGCGGGCAGGCCGGTATCGAAATAGACCGCCTGAAGCAGGTTGTCGATATTGATGGCGCTGGCAATGGCCTGACGCACCTTGACGTTGTTGAATGGCGGCTTGCGGGTATTGAGGGCCAAAAAGGCGACGTTCATCCCCGACTGGACCGAGAGACTGAGCGCCGGATTTTGCTTGATCACCGAGAGCTGGCTAGCGGAAGGGGTGCTCATAACGTCGCACTCGCCGGTCAGCAGCTTGGCCAGCCGTTTGGCGGATTTGGGGGTGATGTCGTATACCAGCTGTTCAATCTTGGCATCGCCGCCCCAGTAGCCAGGGTGGCGCAGATAGCGGATGAACTCGTTGTGGCGATACTCCTTGAAGCTGAACGGCCCGGTGCCGATGGGGCGGCTATCCAGCAGGGCCGGGGTGCCTGCCTGCAACATCTGCTCGGCGTATTCGGCGGAGAGGATCACCGCATAGTCGCTGGCCAGGGTGGCGAGGAAGGAGGCGTTCGGCTGGTTCAGCTCGAAAACTACCGTCTGCGGCCCCTTCTTGCTCACCCGTTTGATCAGCAGATCTTGCCCCAAGCTGTAGAAGTAGGGGTAATCGCCGCCGGAGACATTGTGATAGGGGTGCTGCTCGTCAAGCTGGCGGGCATAGGTGAAGACCACGTCATCGGCATTGAAAGTGCGGGTGGGCTTGAACCAGGGGGTATGGTGAAACGTCACCCCCTTGCGCAGGGTCAGGGTATAGGTGAGGCCATCCTCGCTGACATGCCAGTTGGTGGCGAGCGCCGGCTCCAGCGCCAGGGTGTTGGGGTTCACCTCCAGCAGGCGGTCGTAGAGCGGACGGGCACTGGCATCCAGTGTCACCCCGGAGTTGGAAACATGGGGATTGAAGGAGAGGGGGGATCCCTCAGCACAATAGATGAGTCCGGTTTTGGAGGCCTCGGGTTGCTTCTGGCAGCCGGTGACCAGCACCAGCAGACCCAGCAGCAAGGGTGTGAGCATTCTCATTGTTGAACCATGTTCTTATAGGGGTTTTGTACGCACGTTTTGATACAAATGTGCCAGCGCGAAGGCTGGCGTGTTGCTGGAGTCGGCATCAACCGCGCTCCTTCATTCTTGTTCTGCATCGTTATCGCCATCCAGCAGCTGATATTTGCGTAGCATGCCACGGAACTGGTGATAGCTTAAGGCCAGCAGTTGAGCGGCTTTGCGCTGATTATACTGGGATTGCTGCATCGCTTGCTTGAGTAAATTAATCTCGTACTCCGCCACCGCCTGCTTGAGATCGAGCGGCAAGGCGAGGGGGGATGCAGATTGTACCTCGCTTCGGTCCTCTTGCGCAGGTTGCGTGACCTGTGGTCGCCAGGGGGAATCAAACGGGTTGAGCACCAGGGTCGAGAGCGGCAACTGGGGATTGCCCTGACGATAGATACTGCGCTCCACCACGTTCTTCAGCTCCCGCACGTTGCCCGGCCAGTGGTAATCCAGCAGCAGTTGGGTCGCCTTGCGCGAGAAACCGGCAAACAGCGGATAGCCCAGCTCCCGGGTCATGCTGTGGGCGAAGTGCTCCGCCAGCATCAGGATATCTTCCCGCCGCTCCCGCAAGGGGGGGAGGGTGATCACATCAAACGCGAGCCGATCGAGCAGATCGTGGCGAAACTGCCCCTTGTCGGCCAGCGCAGGGAGATCCTCGTTGGTGGCGCAGACCAGTCGCACATCCACCTTGAGGGGCTTGGCCCCACCCACCCGCTCGAACTCGCCATACTCGATGACCCGCAGCAGCTTCTCCTGCACCCGGGCGCTGGTGGTGGCCAGCTCGTCGAGGAACAGAGTGCCGCCATCGGCCCGCTCGAAGCGGCCTTGGTGGCGCTTGGCCGCGCCGGTAAACGATCCCGCCTCGTGACCGAACAGCTCGGTTTCCAGCAGGCTCTCGCTCAGGGTGGCACAGTTGATGGTGACAAAGCTTTGATCCCAGCGCGCCGAGAGATAATGTAGGCGGTGGGCGATCAGCTCCTTGCCCGTCCCCCGCTCACCGATGATCAGCACGGGTTTGCGCAGCGGGGCGAGCCGTGAGGCCTGCTCAATGATCTCGAGAAATGCGTTGGATTCCCCCAGCAGGCTTTCCGTGGCCGTGGTCATAGTGATCCCTGTCAGTTGTAAAAGCTGGTCAATCTTACCAAAAGTTGGTGATTTTAATCATCACTTGCGCGAGGCATCTTGCAATCCAGTTATTCTGCCCCATATAAATCAACAAGTTAAATTTTGTTCCAGATTGGCACACAAGTTGCCATTGTCAATGGAGAAACAACGCCATGCCAATAACAGGAGTGCAATCATGAGTATTTTTTCCCGTCTGGCCGACATCATCAATTCCAACCTGACGGCCCTGCTCGACAAGGCAGAAGATCCCCAGAAGATGGTGCGCCTGATCATCCAGGAGATGGAGGACGAGCTGGTCAAGGAACGTTCCAATCTGGCCCGCTTCCTCGCCAGCCAGAAAGAGATTGGTCGTCAGGTCGCCCGTCATCAGGAGCGGGTCGACGAGTGGCAAGCCAAGGCCGAGCTGGCCCTGACCAAGGGACGTGAAGATCTGGCCCGCGCCGCCCTTATCGAGAAGAAGAAACAGACCGAGTTGTCAGAGACCCTCTACCGCGAGCAGCAGGCGGTCGACAGCGGCATCGAGAAGCTGGGTGAAGAGATCCGCCAGCTCGAAGCCAAGCTGGAAGATGCCCGCGCCCGTCAAAAGGCGATGGCCATTCGCACCGAAGCGGCCAGCAGCCGTCTCAATGTGCAGAGCCAGGTAGCCCGTGGCGAGAGCCAGGCGGTGGTGAGCAAGTTCGAGCGGATGGAGCGTCGCATCGACGAAATGGAGGCGCGCGCCGATCTGGGTCAGTCCGACAAGGCGCTGGCGCAGCAGTTTGCCGAGCTGGAAGTTGACGATCAGATAAGCCGCGAGTTGGAAGCCATGCGCCAGAAACTGGGTCAGGGCGACAGCAAAAGCGAAGGCAAACAGGGGGAGTAACAGATGGAAGATCTGCTGGGCGTATTGATGGTTCCCATGGTGGTCTTCATGGTGGTGGTAGCCCCCATCTGGCTGGTGCTGCACTATCGTGCCAAGGGGCGCATTGGCGCCGGTCTTGCCGATAGCGAGCGGGAACAGCTGCAAGGGCTGCTGGCTCGCACCGAGAAGATGCAGGAGCGAGTGGGCGCGCTGGAATCAATTCTGGATGCGGAAGTACCCGGTTGGAGGAACAAGGTATGAGCAGTGTCAGTCGTGAAGGGCGTAACCTCTATCGTGATCCCCAGCGTGGCAAGATAGCCGGGATCTGTGCCGGTTTGGCTGAGTATTTCGGGGTGGAGACCTGGATCGTGCGGCTGCTCGCCATCAGTGGCCTTATCTTCGCCGGTTTCATCACCTTCACCGCCTATATCGCCGCCTGGTTCTTGCTCGATAAAAAGCCGGTCACCCTCTACTCGCAAGAGGATGCCGACTTTGCCGAGGTGCGGATGAAAGCGCGCAGCTGGCAGGCGGGGATCACCCCTCATCAGGCGCTGGGCCGCATCGCGCAGGAACTTGACGCGCTGGAGCCCAGAGTTCAGCGGATCGAGAAACTGGTGACCTCCAGGGAGTTCACCCTGCAGCGGGAATTTCGCAAGCTGTAGTGCTTGCTCAAGCACTCAATGTCGATGGCGGCGCCTCCCGTGATGCGCCACCATCGACACCAGCTATCCAGATGCAACCACCAAGGGAGAACGGATCAAGCCTTGATACTCAATAAACTGGAACAGAAGTTGACTCGCCTGCAACACAAGGCGAACGACGTGGTGAACCGGGTGCGGGATCGCCATATTCGGCTGGCGGTGACCGGCCTCTCTCGCAGCGGCAAGACCGCCTTTATCACGGCGCTGGTCAACCAGCTGGAGCACGCGGCCATCGACGGCCGTTTGCCGTTGTGGGATGCCCTGCGTCAGGGGCGCATCCTCGGTGCCCGCCGGGTGCCGCAGCTCAATGCCCACATCCCCACCTTCGCCTACGAACGTGGCCTCGACTCCCTGTTTGGCGATCCACCTGCCTGGCCCGAGCCCACTCGCGGCGTGGCCGAGGTGCGCCTCGAAATCCGCTATCGCACCCGTCATCCCCTGCGCAAACATCTGGGGGAGATCTCCACCCTCTACGTGGATCTGGTGGACTACCCCGGGGAGTGGCTGCTCGACTTGCCGCTCCTTGAGATGAGCTACGAGCAGTGGAGCGAACAGGTGCGCGAGCAGCTTCGTCGCCCAGAGCTGCAGGCACTTGCCGCCAGCTGGCTGACACCCGGGTGGCAGGTCGATCAGCGCTTCGAAGAGCGGCCGGTGGCTGAGCTTGCCGAGCGCTACACCGCCTATCTGCATGCCTGCAAACAGGAGCTGGGATTGCACCTTATTCAACCCGGCCGTTTCGTGTTGCCGGGGGAGTATGCCGGTGCCCCCATGCTGCAATTTGTCCCCTGGGTGTGGGATATGCCTGACAGCGAGCCCGCCGATGGCACTCTTTACGCCACTCTCAAGCAGCGCTTCGAGCAGTACAAGCAGCATCTGGTGCAGGGATTCTATGAGCAGCACTTTGCCGGCTTTGATCGCCAGATCGTGCTGGTGGATTGCCTGCAGCCCCTCAACGCCGGGGCGGCCAGCTTTGGCGACATGCAGCAGGCCATCGCCCGCATCATGGAGAGCTTTGCCTACGGCAAGAGCAACTGGTGGCGGCGGCTCTTTTCGCCCCGTATCGACAAGCTGCTCTTTGTGGCGAGCAAGGCCGATCACGTTACCCCCGAACAGCATGCGCCCATGGTCTCACTGCTGCAGCATCTGGTGCGCAGCGGTCGCGGTCAGGCTCGTTTTGAGGGGATCACCACCGAGTGTCTGGCGCTCGCCGCCATCAAGGCGACCGAGGTGGGCAAGGGGGTGGCCAATGGCCGCGAGTTCCCCGCCATCCGCGGCACCAGCCTGAGCGGTGAATCGCTGCTGCTATTCCCCGGGGAGGTGCCTCCCCATATTCCGCCAGCGCAGTGGTGGAATAGCCAGGGCTTTGATTTTCAGGCGTTTCGCCCTATGCCCATGAGCCCCCATCAGGCGTTGCCCCATATCCGGCTCGATGCGGCGCTGGAGTTTCTGCTCGGGGATCACCTCGAATAACGGTGTGCAGTCTTGGCACCTGAGCCGAAGGCTGCGCACAGGAGAACAATGTGATGAACGATCAGATAAAAGAGCGGCCACCGCTGCAGGGCAAGGTGATCCTAGAGCCTGCCTTGACTGTGGCCAGTGACGAGCGACCGCCCGCACCGGCCCAGCGGCTGGAGGAGGCGAGTTTCGAGCGCCTCGACGAGCTGGACGAGCTCACCGAGGTGGAGAGCGCCCTCGTCATCAAACCGCGTCGCCGTCATCGGCTACTGGCGTGGGGGCTGGGGGCGGTCGGTCTGCTCTCGTTGGGCCAGTATGGCGCCTTTCTTTACGATCAATTCCTCACCACCCCGCTCTGGGGCAGCGCCTGGCTGGCGGCCTCGGCGCTGGTGGCGGCGGGGACCGCCAGTGTGGTGGGGCGCGAGTGGCTGCGACTGCGCACCCTCAAGCGGCGTCAGGATGTGCGCTCGCGAGCAGAAGATCTACTTGCCCATCAGGGAGTCGGGCAGGGGCAGGCCTTTTGCGAAGGGTTGGCGGTCAAAAGTGGCGACAAGGGGCGCGAGGGGTATCAAACCTGGCTGGCCCAGCTCGATGAGAGTCACAGCGATCGGGAAGTGCTGACCCTCTACAGCCAGCTGGTACTCGGCGAGCGTGACAAGCTGGCGCAGGCGCGGGTGGCCAAATGGTCGGGGGAGGCCGCCGTGCTGGTGGCGCTCAGCCCGCTCGCCACCGTCGACATGATGCTGATGCTGTGGCGCAACCTGCGGATGATCGAGGATATCGCCGATGTCTACGCCATCGAGCTCGGCTACTGGAGCCGCATTCGCCTCATTCGTCAGGTGTTTCGCAACATGCTCTACGCCGGTGCCACCGAGCTGGTGACCGAGGTGGGGATGGACTTGCTGGGAGCCGAGTTTGCCGCCAAGCTCTCTGCCCGCGCGGCGCAAGGGGTGGGGGCCGGGCTGCTCACCGCTCGCCTTGGCCTGCGTACTATAGAGGCGTGCCGCCCGCTGCCCTGGTGTGCGGACGAAAAACCGAAACTCGGCGAGCTGCGCAAGCGGCTGATCGGCCAGTTGGCGGGGTATCTCAACAAATCCTGATAGCCCTGTCTGCACCTTGCTGCGATGACCCATGCCCCTGTCGTGCTCGCCAAGCCGCAGGGGCATGGTTTTAATCGGCAGATCATTGAGTTGGCAGCAGTGCCCGGTTTTGGCGAGGCGCCCGTTTACGGTTAAGCTGGCAGTCAATCACACCAATAGTACCAATCGGCAAGGATGCCCGATGAACTTTACCTTTCGCCAGATCCGTTATTTTGTGGCCGTGGCCGACAGCTTCTCAGTGAGTCGCGCCGCCGCCGAGTTGCATATCTCCCAGTCGGCGGTGACCAGCGCCATTCGCGAGCTGGAGACCGAGCTCGGCGCCCCGCTATTCGAGCGCAATCCGCGCGGCGTCACCCTCACCACTCAGGGGCACCAGTTTTTGCTCCACGCCCGCCGCATTCTCGGCGCCATGACCGAGGCGAGCCACTCCCTCAAAGCGGTGGCCCAGCAGGATCAGGGACGGCTCACCATCGGCGTGACCACCTTGGTGGCGGGTTACTACCTCTCAGAGGCGCTTGGCCGCTTTCGCCGTGCCTTTCCGGCGGTACAGATCGAGGTGAAGGAGGATGAACAGCCTTTTCTGGAGCACCAGATCGTCAACGGCGAGGTGGATGTGGGGATCCTGATGACCAACCGCACCATCCGGCAAGAGGCGTTTGATACCGAATTGCTGACCCGTTCGCCGCTGCGGCTCTGGCTGGCCGCCAACCACCCGCTCTGCGCCGAGTCGACCCTCTCGCTTACCGCGCTGGGGGAGGAGCCGATGATCTCGCTGACCGCCGATCAGCTCGATCAGATCATCGGTGGCGGCCTGCGCCGCTACGGCATCTCCCCCCGTATCGTGCTGCGCACCGCATCGGTGGAGGCGGTGCGCAGTCTGGTCGCCAGCCAGCTCGGGGTCGCCCTGTTGCCCGACTTTGCCTATCGCCCCTGGTCGCTGGAGCAGGAGCGGGTCGAGGCGCGCCCCATCAAGGAGCCCATTCCCGCCATCGATATCGGGCTGGTGTGGCGCCGTGGTTCTCGGCTGGATTGGACGGCGCGGGAATTTATCGATATTGCGCGGGATCAGAGCCGGTTGAGAGCTCGTCAGGCGCTCCCTCGCTAGCCATCTCTTGCGGAGTAGCCACCAAAAATCAGATTCATCTGCACTCGATATCGATTTAGCTGATACCTGAGCCACCAAAAATTGAAATATTCATCGTATTGCCACTCCCCTAAGCTCATTGCTGGTTAACAGGATGTTAACGCCCATGGTGGCGTTCCTTCACCTGATGCAAGTCAACACAATGCAAGGAGTGCATGATGAAATTGACCCCTCTGATGCTGGCTCTTGTTCCGGCACTGCTGGCAGGCCAGACCCAGGCTGCCCCGACCGAGCTCGGTAAGGGTGAAGGCCAGCTCAATATCGTGGCCTGGGCTGGCTACGTTGAGCGTGGCGAGACCGACAAGAACTACGACTGGGTGACCGGATTCGAGAAAGAGACCGGCTGCAAGGTGAGCGTCAAGACGGCGGCCACCTCGGACGAGATGGTGGCCTTGATGAACGAGGGGGGCTTCGATCTGGTGACCGCCTCCGGCGATGCCAGTCTGCGTCTGATTGCCGGTGGCAAGGTGCAGGCGCTCAATCTGGCACTCATCCCGAGCTACAGCAAGATTGATCCCCGGCTGCAAAATGCCCCCTGGCACACTGTGGATGGCAAGCACTACGGCGTGCCCTACCAGTGGGGCGGCAATATCCTGATGTACAACACCAAGGTGTTCCCCAAGGCACCGGACTCCTGGAACGTGGTATTCGAGGAACAGACCCTGGCGGATGGCAAGTCTAACAAGGGGCGGGTGCAGGCCTTTGACGGCCCGATCCACATCGCCGATGCCGCCCTCTATCTGATGACCCATCAGCCTGCCCTGGGCATCAAGGATCCTTACGAGCTGAACGAGGATCAGTACAAGGCCTCCCTCGATCTGCTGCGTAAGCAGCGCCAGCTGGTGGGACGCTACTGGCATGATGCCTTCGTCCAGATCGATGACTTCAAGAATGAAGGGGTGGTTGCGTCAGGCTCCTGGCCGTTCCAGGCCAATGCCCTGATTGCCGACAAGCAGCCCATCGCCACCACTGTGCCGAAAGAGGGAGTGACCGGTTGGGCAGATACCAGCATGGTGCACAGCGATGCCAAGAACTTCACCTGCGCTTACAAGTGGCTGGAGCACTCCCTGAGCAACAAGCTGCAGGGGGATCTCGCCGCCTGGTTTGGCTCGGTGCCTGTGGTGCCTGCCGCCTGTGAGGGCAATGCCCTGCTGGGCCCGACCGGGTGCAAAACCAACGGTATCGACAACTTCGATCGGGTTCGCTTCTGGCGCACTCCGGTCTCCCAGTGCAATAGCCAGGGAACTTGCGTGCCCTATTACCGCTGGGTCTCCGACTATATCGCCATTCTGGGCGGTCGCTAAGGCGGCGCGAGCAAGGTGGTCGCCCCGGCTGCCACCTTGCCAACGGCAGGGGAGCTGCGCCTCCTCTGCACGACTGCCGAGAGCGGATAATCAAGCGGGCCGGACAGGAGTCCGGCCCATCCCAGCACAGACAAGGACGCCCCATGAACGCCGTACAATTTGACCGGGTCAGTCGCCACTATGGCGAGGTGAAGGCGGTCGACGACATCTCTTTCCAGATCCCCTCCGGGGAATTCTTTACCCTGCTGGGGCCGAGCGGTTCCGGCAAGACCACTTGCCTGCGGATGATCGCGGGCTTCGAGTACCCGAGTGACGGGGAGATCCGCCTGTTCGGCGAGCCCTGCTCCACCGTGCCCCCCTACGATCGCAACCTCAATACCGTGTTTCAGGACTATGCCCTGTTTCCCAACATGGATGTGCGCGACAACATCGGCTATGGCCTGATGCTCAAGGGGGTCGCCAAGGCACAGCGTTACCGCAAGGTGGACGAGATGCTGGAGCTGGTGCGACTGCCCGGGGTCGGCAAGCGCCGCCCGAGCCAGCTCTCCGGCGGCCAGCGCCAGCGCATCGCCATCGCCAGAGCCCTCATCAACCAGCCACGCATCCTGCTGCTGGATGAGCCGCTGGGGGCCCTCGATCTTAAACTGCGCGAGCAGATGCAGCTTGAGCTCAAGGCGTTGCAACGCCAGCTGGGCATCACCTTTATCTTCGTCACCCACGATCAGCAGGAGGCGCTCTCCATGAGCGACCGGATCTGCATCTTCAGCCAGGGCAAGATCGAGCAGATCGCTGCGCCAGATACCATCTACGATGCTCCGGCGACGCCGTTTGTGGCCCGCTTCGTTGGCACCGTCAATCTGTTCGAAGGGGAGCAGGCCAGACGGCTGTGCGGCGACGGCAGCCAGATGATGGTGCGCCCGGAGCGGATCCGGCTCGCTGAGGCGGGCACGCCGGGCTGGTCGGGGGAGATCCGCGAGGTGGAGTATCTGGGTCCCTTCGTCCGTTATCGGGTTGATCTCGGGGAGCAGCTCGAGATCATCGTCAACCACCCCAATGAGGGGCAGGCCCGTCTGGCCCGTGGCAGCAGGGTCAGCCTCAGCTGGCCGGAGCAGGCTATCCATCGCCTGAGCGGCGCCCATCAGGGGGCGCAGCCATGAGTGCCCCTCACAGTGCGAGTCTTGCCATGAACCATCAGCCCGAACCTGCCCGTTTCAGGCCGCTGCGGCGCCTCTCGACCCTGCTCTATGGTCGGCCCGGCCTGCTGCTGGCGATCCTGCTGGGGCCGCCGCTGCTGTGGCTCGGCATCATCTATGTCGGCTCCTTGCTGATGCTGCTCTCCAACTCTCTGTTCGGGCTGGACGAGTTCAGCGGTCAGGTGCGCCACGAGCTGGGGCTGCAAAACTTCGTCGCCCTGCTGCGGCCGGAGAATCTGGATGTGATCGGCCGCACCGTCGGCATGTCGTTGCTGGTGACCCTGGCCTGCGCCCTGCTCGGTTTTCCGGTTGCCTACTACATGGCACGCTACACCAGTGGCAAGACCCGGGCGCTGTTCTATGTGGGGATCATGCTGCCGCTCTGGTCCAGCTATCTGGTGCGGGTCTATGCCTGGAAGCTGATTTTGGCCAAGGAGGGGGTAGTGAGCTGGCTGGCCGACAGCATGGGGCTGGAGTGGCTGCTCGATGCAATCCTCTCCCTGCCGGTGATAGGTGGCCCGTCGCTCTCTTTTTCGCGGCTCGGCACCTTTATCGTGTTCGTCTATGTCTGGCTGCCCTTCATGATCCTGCCCATTCAGGCAGCGGTGGAGCGTATACCGCGATCCCTGCTGGAGGCGAGCAGCGATCTGGGGGCGACACCCGCCCAGACCTTTCGCAACCTGATCCTGCCGCTGGCGTTGCCCGGTGTGGTGGCGGGCTCCATTTTCACCTTCTCGCTGACCCTCGGTGATTACATCATCCCCGGCATCATCGGCAACTCGACCATGTATATCGGTCAGGTGGTCTACATGCAGCAGGGAACGGCGGGCAATCTGCCCTTTGCCGCCGCCTTCTCGCTGGTGCCGATCCTTATCATCGCCATCTATCTGGCGATTGCGAAACGGTTAGGAGCCTTTGATGCGCTTTGACTCTATCGCTTTGAACCGGCAGCAAGGAGGCCGTCATGTCAGCTAGCTCAGTGAGCCGTCAGGGAGAGCGCCCTTCGGGCCTGCTCAAGTACGCCGCCATCGGTGGACTCTTGTTCCTGCACTTTCCCATTCTGTTTATCTTCCTCTACGCCTTCACCAGCGAGAGCAAGAGTTACCAGTTTCCGCCCCCCGGGCTCACCCTCAAGTGGTTCGAGGTGACCCTCAATCGCCCCGATGTGTGGCGTGCCATCCAGCTGTCGCTGGAGGTCGCGGGGCTGGCGACGTTGGCAGCCATGATCCTCGGCACCTTGGCGGCAGGGGCCATTGCCCGCAGCCGCTTCTTCGGTCAGGAGGTGGTGTCGCTGTTGCTGGTGTTGCCCATCGCGCTGCCCGGTATCGTCACCGGTATCGCGCTGCGCTCGGCCTACGGCTTGATGGAGATCCCGTTCAGCTTCTGGACCATCGTTATCGGCCACGCCACCTTCTGTGTGGTGGTGGTCTACAACAATGCGCTGGCCCGTTTTCGCCGCACCAACCAGAGCCTCATCGAGGCGTCGATGGATCTCGGGGCCGACGGCTTCCAGACCCTGCGCTACGTGATCCTGCCCAATCTGGCCACGGCGCTGCTGGCGGGGGGCATGCTGGCCTTTGCCCTGAGTTTTGACGAAGTGATCGTTACTACCTTCACTGCGGGCCAGCAGACCACGCTGCCCATCTGGATGTATCAGGAGCTGATCCGTCCCCGAGACAGGCCGGTCACCAACGTGGTGGCCCTCATCATAGTGGCCTTCACCACTATCCCCATTTTGCTTGCCTACTACCTTACTCGCGACACCCATGATGTCGCTGGCAGTGGCAAATGATGACTCAACGCGTGCGCAAGGATGCAACCATGAAACTCTCTACCCAACTCTTGATTGATGGCCAGTTTGTGACCGGCGAGGGGCAGGCCGAACCCATTCTCAACCCGGCCAACGGCGAACAGATCGCCGCCGTGCCCGAAGCCTCGTTCGAACAGGTGAACCGGGCGGTGAACGGTGCCCAGCGCGCCTTCGCCCAGTGGCGCCGCACCACCCCGGCAAGCCGCAGCAACCTGCTGCTGCGTCTGGCGGATCTCGTCGAGCGCCACGCCGAGGAGTTTGCGGCGCTGGAATCCCTCAACTGCGGCAAACCTTATCTGGCGGTGCTCAACGACGAGCTGCCCGCAGTGGTGGACTGCTTCCGCTTCTTTGCCGGGGCGGCCCGCTGCCTGCAAGGGCCGCTGGCGGGGGAGTATCTCGAGGGGCACACCAGCATGATCCGCCGCGACCCCATAGGTGTTGTGGGCAGTATCGCCCCCTGGAACTACCCGCTGATGATGGCGGCCTGGAAGATGGCGCCGGTGCTGGCAGCGGGCAATACGGTGGTGCTCAAACCCTCCGAACAGACCCCGCTCACCGCGCTGCGTTTGGCGGAGCTGGCCAGCGAGATCTTCCCCCGCGGCGTTATCAACGTCATCTGCGGGCGGGGGGAAAGCGTGGGGGCACCGCTGGTGGAGCACCCGCTGGTACGGATGGTGTCGCTCACCGGCGATATCGCAACCGGCCAGAAGATCCTGCAAAGCGCTGCCCGCACCATGAAGCGCACCCACCTTGAGCTGGGGGGCAAGGCACCGGTGATCATCTTCGACGATGCGGATCTGGAAGCGGTGGTGGCGGGCATTCGCACCTTCGGTTTCTACAATGCAGGGCAAGATTGCACCGCCGCCTGCCGTATCTATGCCCAGGGCAAGATCTACGACAAGTTTGTCGCCGCCATGACCGAGGCGGTGGCCTCCATCAAGGTGGGAAGCCAGTACGAGGAGGGGGTCGAGATGGGGCCGCTTATTTCGGACAGACAGCGCAACCGGGTCGCCAGCTTTGTCGAGCGGGCCCAGAGCAGCGGCCATGTGGAGGTGACGGCGGGGGGCAAGATCCGCCCCGGCAACGGCTTCTTCTTCGAGCCGACCCTGATTGTCGGGGCCCGGCAGGAGGATGAGATCGTGCGGCGCGAGGTGTTTGGCCCCGTGGTGTCGGTGACCCGTTTCAACGATGCCGAGCAGGTGGTGCAGTGGGCCAACGACTCGGACTATGGCCTCGCCTCGTCGGTCTGGACCAAAGATCTGAGCCTCGCCAGCAAGGTGGCCAGCCACTTGCAGTATGGCTGCACCTGGATCAACACCCACTTCATGCTCACCTCCGAGATGCCCCACGGCGGAATGAAGATGTCGGGCTACGGCAAGGATCTCTCCCTCTATGCGCTGGAGGATTACACGGTGCCGCGCCATATCATGGTCAAGCTGTAGTGGGTATTGGTTAGCTGATTGTCACAATTTATTTACAACTGTTTCAGGCAGCCGACTCATGGGTCGGCTGCTTTTTTTGTTGCCATTTCGTTACAGTGAAACCGTGATGAAACGGCAAGGCGCCTGATGTGGCGCCAGAGGATGGAACCGCTATGGCAACCTTCTACACCGCCCACCAGCCGGATGCTGACGGGGTGATCCACTACAGCAACGAGGAGCATGGTACCTGGCAGGTCCTGATCGAACGTCAGTTCGCCGCTCTTGCTGGCAAGGGGTGTGACGAGTATCTGGCCGGTCTCGACAGGCTGGGGCTGCCCCGTGATCGCATCCCCCAGCTGGCCGAGATCAACGCCGTCTTGCAGCCTGCGACCGGCTGGTCGGTGGCGGCGGTGCCTGCGCTTATCTCGTTCGATCGCTTCTTCGCCCTGCTGGCCAATCGCCAGTTTCCGGTGGCGACCTTTATCCGGCGCCGGGACGAGCTCGACTACCTGCAAGAGCCCGATATCTTTCACGAGATCTTCGGCCACTGCGCCATGTTGACTAATCCGGCCTTTGCCCACTTCACCCACCTCTACGGTCAGTTGGGGCAGCAGGCGAGCAAGGAGCAGCGAGTTTTTCTGGCGCGGCTCTACTGGTTCACCGTGGAGTTTGGCCTCTTGGCGACGCCGGACGGGCTGCGTATCTACGGTGGTGGCATTCTCTCCTCCATTGGCGAGACCGCCTATGCCCTTTCCGGCAAGCCGCTGCTGCAACCCTTCGATCTACTGACTGTGCTGCGCACCCCCTATCGCATCGACATCATGCAGCCCACCTATTTTGTGCTGCCGAGTCTCGATCATCTCTACCAGCTGACCGGGGAGGAGATCATGGCTGCTCTGGCCGAGGCCAGTCGGCTTGGCCTCTATCCGCCGCGCTTTGAGGTTCCCGTTGGCAAACAGGCGAGCTGACCAAAAGCAAACAACCCTATTTCATTTTCATTAATTCAAGCAGGAGTAACCCATGTCCGAACTGGCCAGCCAGCAGTGTGAAGCGTGCCGCGCCGATGCCCCCAAGGTGAGCGATGAGGAGCTGCGCGAGCTGATGCAGCTTATTCCCGACTGGCAGCCGCTGGTGGTGGAGGGGGCGCTGCAACTGCGGCGGGAATTTACGTTTCGCAACTTCAAGGAGGCGCTGGCCTTTACCAACCGCCTGGGCGAGCTGGCGGAAGCGGAGTTCCATCATCCGGCCATCTTGACCGAGTGGGGGAAGGTGACCGTCAGCTGGTGGACTCACAAGATCGGTGGGCTGCACCGCAACGACTTCATCATGGCTGCACGCACGGATGAGCTGCTGAAGTGAACGCCACCACTCATCGAGTGAGCGATATGGTGACCGTCAGCTGGTGGACCCACAAGATCGGCGGATTACACCGCAACGACTTCATCATGGCTGCGCGCACCGATCAGTTGCTCCGGTAATCGCCCCCCACACCAGCGTCATCGGTTGACCCGGGCCTGCCTGCGAAAGCGGGGCGGGCCCGCATTTTTATGGGCTGGCGCTCGCACTGGGGGGATCGAGACTGTATTATCCGCTCATTCATAGAGTTAGCTAGGAAGTGTGTCCCGAATGCGTCTTGAAGTCAGCTGTGAAGACCGCCTGGGCCTGACCCGGGAACTGCTCGACCGCTTGGTGGAGCACAATATCGATCTGCGCGGCATCGAAATCGATACCTCAGGCATCATCTATCTCAACTTTCCCGAGCTGGAGTTCAGTGATTTTCAGCATTTGATGCCGGAGATCCGCCGCATTCCCGGCGTCTACGACGTCAAGACCATCCCCTACATGCCTTCCGAGCGAGAGCACCACGAGATCGAGGCGCTGCTCAAGGCGCTGCCGGATCTGGTCTTCTCCCTCGACAGCAAGGGCAAGGTGACCCAGGCCAACCAGTCGGCCCTCACCACCCTCGGTTTGCCGGTGGAGGAGGTGCGCGGCGTGGCGCTCGGTTCGCTGGTCAAGGGGTTCTCCTTCACCCGCTGGCTGGAGGCGAGCGAGATCAAGCCGCAGACCTGCAAGCTCAGTTTCAATGGCGAAGAGTATCTGGCAGATCTGATGCCGCTGTTCGTGGCAGAAGCCCGCGGCAAGCAGGCGCTGGCCGGGGCCGTGGTGGTGCTCAAATCTGCCCGTCGGGTCGGCCTGCACTTCAGCGCGCTTCATGCGGTGGAAGTGGGGGGCTTCGAGCATCTGCAGGCCGAGAGCCCCAAGATGAAAGAGGTGCTGTCGCAAGCGCGCAAACTGGCGATGCAGGACGCGCCGCTGTTGATTGTCGGTGAGACCGGTACCGGCAAGGAGCTGCTGGCCCGTGCCTGTCACGGGGCCAGCCTGCGCTCCAGCCACCCCTTTATGGCCCTCAACTGCGCCGCCATGCCCGATAACGTGGCCGAGAGCGAGCTGTTTGGTTATGCCCCCGGCGCCTTTGGCAACAACACCGAGGGCAAGCGCGGCGTGCTGGAGCTGGCGAGCGGCGGCACCCTGATGCTGGACGAGATCGGCGACATGTCTCCCCATCTGCAGACCAAATTCCTGCGGGTGTTGCAGGATGGGGTGTTCCGCCGGGTCGGTGACGAGCAGGAGGTGAAGGTCAACGTGCGTTTCATCTGCACCACCCAGAAGCAGTTGCTGGATCTGGTGCACGAAGGAACCTTCCGCGAGGATCTCTACTATCGCCTCAACGTGCTCAGTCTGGCGCTGCCCCCCCTGCGCGAGCGCAAGGCGGACATCATGGTGCTGGCCCAGCAGTTTGTCTCCCGCTTTGCCAGCGAATTGCAGCGACCCCGTCCGCGCTTTACCCGCAACATGGCCGACTACCTGACCGCCTACCGCTGGCCGGGCAACGTGCGTCAGCTGCGCAACTGTCTCTACCGCGCCATGACCCTGCTGGAAGGGGATGAGCTGGGGCCCGAGCAGATCGACCTGCCGGTGGCGGCCGATACCATGCCGCTGATCGACGAGTGGTTTGAGGGGAATCTCGACGATGCGGTGAAGCGCTTCGAGAGCCAGCTGCTGGCCCGGCTCTATCCCGCCTTCCCGTCGACGCGCCAGCTGGCCAAACGCCTGGGCGTGTCGCATACCGCCATCGCCAACAAGCTGCGAGAATACGGCATCAGCAAGAAGTGATTTCCACCTTGCTGCCTGCCACCAGAGAGCCCGTTACCAGACGGGCTCTCCGTTTTCTTTACACGAACTCTGTAGTTGATGGCGGGGTGAGACTTGTCAGGCCAGTGTCAGCCAACTTACTATCTGGGTTCATGTACCCGAACCGCAATGCCATAGCAGCGGTATTGTCAAGGCGACTACCTCCCGATCATGCTGTTACTCTTTTCCCCCCGTTTAACTGCCCGTCTGGCGCTCCTGTTGGTTGCGTTTGGCCTGCTGTTGCCCCGTGCGCTGGCGGAAACGGCCGCGGAGAGCCGGGCGACGGCGGTCAGGGAGCTGGTGCTCGATATCATGAGTTACACCCGCTGGCCCACCGAACCTGCGGTGCTGCGTATGTGCGTGGCGGCGCCGACCGAATATGCCGGCGCCCTCTTTACCATCGATCGTCAGGCCAATGGCCGTACCGTGCAGGTCCATCGTTACGAGGCGAGCGATCCGGCCATCAGCGATCACTGCGATGTGCTCTATCTGGGGGTACTCGACGAGCCGACCCGGATTGCGCTGTTTGCCCGCCTGCAGGGACACCCAGTGCTCAGCATCAGCGAATACAACCACGACTGTTCCACCAGCTCGGTGTTCTGCCTGCAGACCTCGCCGGACAGCGTGCGGGTGCGGTTTAAAGTGAATCTCGATGCTCTGGCCCTGAGCGGCGTGCGGGTGCATCCCGCCGTGCTCAAGCTGGCCCATGCCGACAAGGGGGTCCCATGAGACGACAGGTGAGCGCGGCTCCCCGCCGTCTGACCCTGCGTCAGAGCCTGGGGCGAACCCATCTGGTGGCCGCCATCACAGCCGTCAGTGTGGCGGGACTCTTTTTTACTCTGGTGGCCCTGCTGGTAGTGCGTTTTTACGCCGACCACAATCTGGAGCTGGTAGCCCGCGCCATCAGCTACAGCGCCGAGGCGGCGGTGGTGTTCCATGATGAGGAGGCGGCGAGCGAGGCGCTCAGTGGCATCGTTGCCAAGGAAGAGGTGGCCGAAGCCACTATCGTGCTGACCAATGGCCAGCTGCTCGCCAGTTGGGAGCGCCCCAGAAGCAACCCGCTGGTGACGCTCGAAGACTATCTGGCCCAGCTGCTGATGCCGGGGCCTGTCAAACTCCCCATGCTGCGGGGTGGTGAACAGATCGCCACCATCGAGCTGCGCGGCCACGGTGAATACCTGTTGTTGTTTTTGCTCTCGGCGCTGCTGGCGATGGTGGTTTGCCTGATGCTGAGCGCCATGGTGGCACTCTATGTGGCTGACCGGATGCAGGTCTCCATCACCGCACCGCTGCGCAAACTGGCACTTGTCGCCCACTCGGTACGCCGACAACGCACCCTGGGGATGCGGGCACCACCGGCCGATATCGTCGAGATTAACGAGCTGGGGGATGACTTCAACTCCCTGCTGGACGAGCTGCAAGCCTGGCAGGCCCAGCAGGCCCGCGAAAATGCCAGCCTGCTCCATCAGGCGACCCACGATGCCCTCACCGGACTGCCCAATCGCGCCCTGTTTGAAGCGCGGCTCGCGCAGGCCATCTCCCTCGGCGAGCAAGAGGGGTTTGCGCTGCTCTATCTCGACTGCGATCGCTTCAAGCAAATTAATGACACGCTGGGGCACAACGCCGGTGACGATGTGCTGATCGCGCTCTCAAGACGGGTGCAACATCAGCTGCGTCCGGATGATCTGGTGTTTCGCCTCGGTGGTGACGAGTTTGCGGTGCTGGTTGGCCCACTCCAGCGACAGCATGAGGTGGAAGAGGTGATTGGCCGCATCCAGCAGGCGATGAGCGAACCGGTGGCGCTGCGTGACGGTCGTCAGCTGGTGGCTGAGGTGAGTGTCGGCTTTGCCGTCTATCAGGCGGGCATGAGTGCCAGCGTGCTGTGTGATCAGGCTGATGCAGCCATGTATCTGGCGAAACGGGCGCGCCGCAGCGAACAGCAAACCATCGCCTGACTGGCAAGCATAACAACATAAACAAGGAGCAAACCATGAAGATCACCCACCTGTTGAAAGTGACCCTGCTGGGGTTGATGTTGTCGCTGCTGGCCGGTTGCCAGAGCGCGCCCAAGGGGTTGACCCCGGAGCAGATCGCCGTGCTCAAGGAGCAGGGCTTTTATCTGACCGATGAGGGGTGGACGCTGGATCTGGCCAACCGGGTGCTGTTTGCCAACAACGTGGGGGCGCTCAATCCCCAGACTCGCCAATCCGTTGAAAAACTGGGTAAAACACTGCTTGGCGTAGGGTTGGACAAGGCGCGGGTGGATGGGCACACTGACAATACCGGCGAGAGCAGCTACAACCAGCAACTCTCACTGAAGCGGGCCCAGTCGGTGGCCGATGTGCTGGTCTCGGTCGGCATGAAGCCAGCCAATCTGGAGATCCATGGCCGTGGCGAGACCATGCCGCTGGCGGATAACAAGACCAGAGAGGGCCGGGCCGCCAACCGCCGGGTTGCCATCGTCATCAGCGATCAATAACCCTTTCATCGTTTCGTTACCCATAAAAAAGAGCGCCCGACCGGCGCTCTTTTTGATCGCGACAGCTGGGGTCGCGGGGACATGTGGGGCAGGGTTACTGCGCGCTATTTTGCCCGTTATTGTCGTGATGACTGCGCAGGCGGATGTTGATCATCTCCACCACCAGCGAGAAGGCCATGGCGAAGTAGATGTAGCCCTTCGGAATATGCAGGTCCATCCCCTCGGCCATCAGGGCGAAGCCCACCAGGGTGAGGAAGGAGAGGGCCAGCATCTTGATGGTGGGGTGGTTATCGACGAAATCACCGATGGATTTGGCGGCAAACATCATGATGAAGACGGCGATCATGATGGCCAGCACCATCACCGGCACGTGATCGGCCATACCGACTGCGGTGATCACCGAGTCGAGGCTGAACACGATATCGAGGATGGCGATCTGGATCAGGGTGCTGATAAAGCCCGAGGCCGCTTTGCTGACGCTTTCCGGCTCGGCCGCCCCTTCCAGGGTGACGTGGATCTCGTGGGCACTCTTGCCGATGAGGAACAGGCCCCCCAGCAGCAGGATCAGATCGCGGCCGGAGATGGCTTCACCCAGCACGGTGAAGAGCGGATCGGTGAGGCGCATCACCCAGGCCAGCGAGAGCAGCAGCAGGATCCGGGTACCCATGGCGAGCCCCAGACCCAGAATGCGCGCTTTTTGCCGCTGCGCCTCCGGCAGGCGACCTACCAGGATGGAGATAAAGATGATGTTGTCGATGCCCAGCACGATTTCGAGCAGGGTAAGGGTGGCGAGTGCGACCCAGGCAGAGGGATCAAGAACCCATTCCAGCATGATTGAACCTTGGTTGAAAATTGGTTGGAAAATTGAAGCAGCGCATTCTAGCAGGGGCGCCACTGCTTGTCCCGGAGGGGGGAAAAGATAAAAATGGTGGCCATCGCAAGGGAGGCAGGCATGTTTCGATTAGGGTTCATCATTAATCCGGTCGCCGGGATTGGCGGCGCAGTGGGGCTCAAGGGCAGTGACGGCGTGATAGCCGAGGCGCTGGCCCGTGGTGCAGTGCCCAAGGCGCAGGAGCGGGCGCGGCAAGCCTTGTTGCCACTGTGCGAGCTGAGCGTCCCGTTTGAACTGCTGACGGTAGCGGGAGAGATGGGGGAGGCGGTGGCCCGATCTCTGGGACTACCCTGTCGGGTCATCTATCAACCGGTCGGGGAGAGCACCTCGGCCGATGATACCCGCCACGCTGCCGAGCTGATGCGCGAAGCCGGGGTCGATCTGCTGCTGTTTGCCGGTGGCGATGGCACGGCGCGGGATATCTGCGCCGCGGTGGGGGAGTCCTGCCATGTGCTCGGCATTCCGGCGGGGTGCAAGATCCACTCCGGCGTCTACGGGGTGACGCCTGCCGCCAGCGGGCGGGTGGTGGCGCGGATGATTGCAGGGGAACTGCTCAGCCTGATCGATGCCGAGGTGCGCGACATCGACGAGGAGGCGTTTCGCGCGGGCAAGGTGCGGGCCCGCCACTACGGCCAGCTGAAGGTGCCCGGCGATCTGCGTTACGTACAGGCGGTAAAGCAGGGGGGCAAGGAGTCCGAAGAGCTGGTGTTGGCGGATCTCGCCGCCGGTGTGGTGGAGCAGATGGAGCCCGATACCCTCTATCTGATGGGCTCCGGCAGCACGGTGGCAGCCTGTATGGCTGAGCTCGGTCTGGAAAATACTTTGCTCGGTGTGGATCTGGTGGAAAATGGCCGACTTATCGGGCAGGATCTCAGCGCCGCCGAGATCCTGACCCGGATCCGCGGCCGTCGCTGCCGACTGATCATTACCCTGATAGGCGGACAGGGACATCTGTTCGGGCGCGGAAATCAGCAATTGAGTCCTGAGGTGATTCGGTGTGTCGGGCTGGAGAATATCCAGGTGCTGGCAACCAAAGCCAAGCTTGCCGCCCTTGCGGGCAGGCCGCTGCTGGTGGACACCGATGATCCCGAATTAAACCGGGCGTTGCGTGGTTATCTGCGAATAACCACGGGATACAAGGATCAGGTCATCTACCCGGTGGCCAACCCGGAATAGGACGCCAAGGACGCTGCTGGCCTGGCGCCAGAGAGCTGCAATCAACCGGATTGCGGTTCCATACCCCCGAATTTTTTGCCGCAAATGAGGCTGCGTTACATGACGATTCACGATTTTGAGCACAAGTTGTTGGGACTGATCGACAGCATGGTTGCCACCGCGACCGACGATGAGCTGTTTGCGGGGGGTTATCTGCGAGGTCATATCTCATTGGCCGTTGCCCGGGCCGAGCTGGAAGGCAAGACCCTGGTGCGGGACGTCAAGAGCTATGTGCTGCGCAGCCTCAACGAGGCGATCTTGCAAGGTGAGCTTTCTGAAGAGGATGAAAAACTGGTGCAGGCGATGTGGAGTCGTTTGCAACAAGACGCAGAAGCTTGATCGGATACACAATTCAAACTGAAGTTTGAGTTTATCCTTCCCCTGAAGTTAGTGAAAGGTTAATAATAAGTTTCGCCTTTTGTTTCAGGGATTAAACTATGGCCTCCTCCTCACGCATTGCCAATAAACTGCCGCTCGAGATGCTCTATCACTGGGAGCGGCAGTGTCCTGATCGAACCTACCTGCGTCAAACCATCAATCGCGAATATGTCGATTTCACCTGGGGTGAAGTGGCCGATGAAGCGCGGCGGATGGTGACGGCCTTGCGTCACCTCGGTCTGGTGGCGGGTGACAAGGTGGCGCTGCTCTCCAAGAATTGCGCCCAGTGGTTTATCGCCGATCTGGCGATGCAGATGGGGCAATACGTGAGCGTGCCCATCTACCCGACTGCCAACGTCGACACCATCGAATATGTGCTGCGCCACAGCGAGGCCAAGGCGATCTTCGTCGGCAAGCTGGATGACTGGAAGAGTCAGGAGGCGGGCGTACCCGCCGATCTGCTGCGCATCGCCTTCCCCTATGACACCATGCCGGCCAGCCACCAGTGGGACGATCTGCTGGAGGCGCATGAGCCGATCCCTGACAGCCCGGTGCAGGCCCCTGACTCCCTGCTGAGTCTGGTCTACACCTCCGGCAGTACCGGCAAGCCGAAAGGGGCCATGCTGAGCGTCGAGCGTTACGCCTGGTCGTGCGAGAAGCTGGTGGAGACGGTGAGCCTGAGCCAGGCCGATCGGGGTTTCTCCTATCTTCCGCTGGCCCACATTACCGAGCGGGTCTACATCTACGGCGGAAGTCTCTATGGCGGCGCTACCATCGCGTTCCCTGAATCCCTCGACACCTTTATCGAAGATGTCAAACGCTGCCGTCCCACCGTCTTTATCTCGGTGCCACGGCTGTGGGCCATGTTCCGCATCAAGATCCACGAGAAGCTGCCCCAGAACAAACTGGCGTTGCTGCTCAAGATCCCGCTTATCTCCGGCCTTATCAAACGCAAGCTGCAAAAGGGGTTGGGACTGGATCAGGCCCGGGTACTCGGCTGCGGCTCCGCGCCTGTCTCCCCTGCGCTGCTTGAGTGGTATCTGAGCATTGGCCTCAAGGTGACGGAAGCCTGGGGCATGACCGAGAACCACGCCTACTCCACCATCAACTACCCGTTCCGCGCCGACAAGATCGGCACCGTCGGCAAGGCGGGGATCGGAGTGACCATCAAGATCTCCGATGAGGGGGAGATCCTTTGCCGCTGCGAAGGGATGATGCTGGGTTACTACAAGGATCCCGAGCACAGCGCCGAGGCCATCGATGCCGAGGGGTGGCTCCACACCGGCGACATGGGCAAGCTGGACAAGGAGGGTTATCTCACCATCACCGGCCGGATGAAGGATGTGTTCAAGACCGCCAAGGGCAAGTATGTGGCGCCGGTGCCCATCGAGGGGCTGCTGGGTCAGGAGCCCATCATCGAACAGCTCTGCGTGATTGGTTACGGTATGCCGCAGCCCATTGCGCTGGTGCAACTGGCCGAGAGCGCCATGAAGGGCAATCGGGAGGAGGTCAACGCCAGACTGGAAGCGGCGCGGGTACGGGTCAACGATCAGCTGGAATCTCATGCCAAAATTCGCGGCATTCTGGTGGTGAAAACCCCCTGGAATATCGAGAACGGCGTGCTGACTCCCACCATGAAGATCAAGCGTCACCTGCTGGAGCAAAAGTACGCCCAGGTCGGGGATCGCTGGCCCTCATCCCAGGTGGTGGTGTGGGAGGAGTAAATCCCCCATTTTCCACATCGCGACAAACAACAACGGCCCTTGATGGGCCGTTGTTGTGTTTGAGGCATATCACTCGCCGCTGTTTTGTCGGCGAGTAAAAGCGCGCCCGGTTAGATCTGCGCCAGCGCGGCGGCCAGATCGGCGATCAGGTCGTCCGCATCTTCCACCCCGATGCTGAAGCGGATGAGGTCGTCGTTGACTCCGGCAGCGAGGCGGCTCGCCTCGTCCATGGCGGCGTGGGTGGTACTGGCCGGATGGCAAGCGAGACTCTCGAGATCCCCCAGACTCACCGCCTGCACGAACAGTTGCAGGTTATCGAGCAGGGCGGCGCAGCGCTCAAACCCGCCTTCCAGCTCAATACTCACCATGCCGCCAAAGCCGCTGGCGAAGGCGCCGAGGGCATCGTGGCCCGGATGGTTGGCAAGGCCCGGGTAGATCACCTTCTTCACCGCCGGATGTGCCGCCAGAAACTCGGCCACTTTCTGGGCATTGTGCAGGTGGGCATCCATCCGCAGCGGCAGGGTCTTGACCCCGCGTTGCAGCAGGTAGGCCTCCTGCGGGCCGATGGGGGAGCCGATATGCTTGAGGGCCACGGTGCGGATCGACTTCATCAGGGCGTGAGAGCCCGCCACCACCCCGGCGATGATGTCGCCGTGGCCGCCCAGATATTTGGTGCCGCTGTGCATCACTACATCGACCCCGAGCTCCAGCGGACGCAGCAGGTAGGGGGTGAGGAAGGTGTTGTCACATACCGTAATGGCGCCCACCTTGCGGGCCGCTTCCACCACCAGCCGCGGATCCACCACCTTGAGGGTGGGGTTGGTCAGGGTTTCGAACAGTACCACCTTGGTAGCAGGGCGGATGTTGGCCAGCAGATCCCGATCGCTCTCGTAGGCGGTGACCTTGATGCCGGCGCGGCTGAAGGTCTGCTTGAGGAAGGCATCGGTGCCGCCGTAGAGCGGGCCGATATAGGCCACCTCATCGCCGCTGTCGGCCAGGGCATACATGATGGCGCTCACCGCCGCCATGCCGCTCGCCACCACCAGCGCTTCGTCGGCCCCTTCCAGCGCCGCCAGTTTCTGCTCCAGCTCGGCGGTGGTGGGGTTGCCAAAGCGACTGTAGATAAAGCCGGGGGCTTGACCTGCAAAGCGCTCCTTGCCCGCCTGGGCGTTGAAGTAGCTGAAGGTACTGCTCTGGTAGAGCGGGGTGGTGAGGGCGCCGGTCTGGGGGTCGATCCGCTGGCCGCTGTGTACGCTCATGGTCTTGAATTTCATCGTGTTGCTCCGTGATGACCAGGCTCTGGCCATGACTTGTTTTGTTGTTCGTTGCTTGTTGTTTTTGTCAGCGCGGGTATGTGCATGCGGCTTGTGACTTATGCATATACCCGCCTAGGGATCTTTACGCTGCTTAGGCCGTTATCGCTTCGCTTTCAGTGCGCGGGAGGCGAGTTGGTTCCACCGGCCCATAGTGCCGCGCCGCCACATCCGGGTGGGAGCGCAGCCGCCCTTTCAGCACGTTCTCCCCCACCTGATAGAAGAGCGGATTGGTCGGGTCACTCTCCGGCCCTTGCGCCTGTGCTGCCAGCTCGGGGGAGAGGCTGAGCAGTGGCACGGTGGCATCGAGCCGCGCCGCCATAAAGAAGGCGCAGGAGAGGCGCGATACGCCGGGCGGCGGGCTTACCACCCGATGCAGGGTCGCCTTGAGATAACCGTTGGAGGCCAGCTCCAGCAGCTCGCCGATATTGACCACCAGCGCTCCCGGCAGGGGCGGTGCGGAGATCCAGCCGTCGGCCGTCTCGACCTCAAGCCCAGAGTGATTGTCTTGCATCACCAGCGTCAGGTAGCCGGGATCCTTGTGGGCGCCGACCCCTTGACTGCTGCCACCCGCCTCTTGTCCCGGGTAGTGAATCAGCTTCATGTGTTGGTAGGGGGCGCCGCGAATACTGTCGTCAAACACGTTGGCCGGTTGCTCCAGCACCTCGGCGAAGGCAGTGAGCAGGGTGAGGGTGATATTGCTCAGCCGCTCCTGCCACGCCAGCAGATGGGCTTTCATCTCTGGCAAGGCGGCCGGCCATTGGTTGGGGCCGATCAGCCGCTGCCAGGGTTCACGGATCAGGGCCGCAGGCAGGGCTTGCGCCTCATTCATGATATCGAACTGCTCCCGCAGATCCGGCCGCGCTCGGGTCAGCTCGGCACCGACCCGGTTGTAGCCGCGAAAGTGGGGGCTGTTGACCATCTGCACTGCCAACTTCTCCTGCTCCGGCAGAGTAAAGAAGCGCTCTGCCAGCGCCAGGGTCTCTAGCATCTCAACCTTGCTCAAGCCGTGGCCGACCAGATAGAAAAAGCCCACATCGCGGGCGGCCGCGGCCAGCCTGGCCAGCATAGAGCGACGCACCTCGGGTGCCCCGTTGAGGGCAGCCAGATCGATGATCGGCAGTGGTGAATGTTCCATGTGCACCTCCTCACTCTTTCGTTATCTCTGGCGCCATCTCTTCTGCTGCCTCTGGTGCGGGCAGGTCTGATGAGCGGCAAACGGGATGGCGCCATCTGGGATAAAGGGGATGCTACTGTTCGGTGTTATAAGACGGAAACAACAAATTATTCTTAGTTATACACAAAATTCGAAATGGAATTCGGCAACTGATGGGCTGAAGGTTTTTTGCGCAGCCATTGTGGGGTAAAGGGGCAATGATGAGGGGGAGAGTGATAACCAGAGGCAAGCTGCCAGTGGCAAAAATGACCAAAACAGAAAATGGCCAAAACAGAAGGGAGACGGATGCCTCCCTTCTGGTTGAGCGGGTGTTCACCTGACCGGAAGCGTAGGTGAGTGACCGCGCATTCTGGCCTTAACCGATTGCTGGCTCTCAGTAACCCAGG
Organism: Aeromonas sp. FDAARGOS 1411; assembly: GCF_019047125.1. Lineage (NCBI taxonomy): Bacteria > Pseudomonadati > Pseudomonadota > Gammaproteobacteria > Aeromonadales > Aeromonadaceae > Aeromonas > Aeromonas sp. FDAARGOS 1411. Next base: position 1,063,652 of record NZ_CP077214.1, read on the forward strand.
GTAAAGCGCTGGCTCTCAGTAACCCAGGGTAAAGCGCTGGCGCAGGTGAGCCGGTTTTTCCGCCTCGTTCAGCACGCCATCGGCCAGATCACCGGCGGTGATCCCGGCAGGCTGTTCGCCACTAAAGAGCACCTGGTCGCCACCAATCCGATAGCCGCCGCGCTTCTCGCCCGGCTCCAGGAACACCGGGGGAGAAACAAAGCGCCAGTCGAGGGCGGTTTCACGACGCAGGGCGGTGAGACCGTCGCGGGCCGCCAGCGCCCCCTGTTTCCACTCGGCCGGAAACTCCGGGGTATCCACCAGTTGCACGCCGGGGGCGACCTCCAGACTGCCGGCGCCACCTACAACCAGCAGCCAGCTGTTGGCCGCCTTGGCTGCTGCGACAATCGCGTTGGCGCCCTTGAGGTACTGGTCGTAGATATCCGGTGTGGTCCAGCCCGGGTTGTAGGCGCTGATCACCCGATCGTGCCCCTGGAGCACCTCGGCCAATGCCTGCGGGTTTTGGGCATCCACCGCCACGGCGGAGACCTGCGGATGGGCGGCCACCTTGCTGACATCGCGGACGATAGCGGTGACGTGATGGCCACGGCTGATGGCCTCGTTCAGGATGGCTGAACCGACAAAACCGCTGGCACCGATCAGGGCAATCTTCATGGGGAACTCTCCTTCACTGTTGGAATGGGGCTATCCTACGCCGCCATTTATGATTTAATAATCACCTCAGAAATGCATTCACTTATAAGCTGGATTTAATAATGGAACAGCTCAGACGTTACGCCATCTTCGCCGCCGTGGTGGAGGCGGGCAGCATGACAGGGGCGGCCAAATCCCTCGGCATGACCCCCTCTGCCGTCAGTCAGCATATCAGCCAGCTGGAGAGCCTGCTCGGGCTGCCCCTGCTCCATCGCTCCACCCGTCGCCTCAGTCTGACCGAGGCGGGAGAGGTGGTGTGGCAAGGGTGCCGGGCGTTGCAACAGACCCTGAGCGAGACCGAGTTGCGCCTCTCCGAGGTGCGCGACGCCCTGCTCGGGGAAGTGCGGATCACCGCCCCGGTGGGGATGGCGGGCCAGCCGCTGGCGCTGGCATTGTCCCCGCTGTTGCAGGCCCACCCCGGCCTCACCATCCAGATAATTGCCGATGACGAAAAGCGGGATCTGATTGCCGAGCGGATTGACGTGGCATTGCGGGTCGGCACCTTGCCCGACTCGACTCTGGTGGCCCGCAAACTGGGGCAAACCCGGATGCTGCTCTGCGCCGCCCCCACCTATCTGGCGCGCAAGGGGACGCCGCGCACGCCCGCCGATCTGGCCGCCCACGATTGGCTCTGTGGCGACATGCTGGGCAACGGTTTGCTGCTGCTTGACGAGAAGGGGGGCGAACACAGGGTGAGGTTCAAGGCCAAGGTGCTCTGCAACAACGTGTTGCCCCTGCGCCAGTTTGCGCTGGCAGGGCAGGGGATCTCGCTGCAACCGGAGGGAGAAATTGGCGAGGATCTGGCGCAGGGGCGTCTGCTCGAACTGCTGCCCGGTTTTCGGGTGGCGCCGATGGAGATCCACGCCATCACGCCGCAGCGGGAGATCCCGGAGAAGGTGCGGCGGGTGGTGGAGGCGCTGCGCAGCTATTTCGGCACGACGATGTCGTCATGAGCTGCGCCTTAATGGTTGAGAAAAGGCCCCCGATTATCCTGAAGGGGGATTATCCATAAGGCGGTTTGTCGAGAAGAGCGATAGCCCGGATGAGGAGAAGGGCATGCTTGACTGTTAAGCATAATTAAAACGAACTGACGGCCCGCACCTGATCTTTGAGCCAATTAAGCCCGGTATCCTGACCGGAGCTCTTGTGCCAACTCATGTAGACGGGGCAATCCTCCGAGAGCCAGGGGAGGGGATAGCTGGCCAGATCCAGCGCCTGCCCCAGCTTCTCCATGTGCCACTGGCTGGCGACGCAGAGCCAGTCGGTACGACTCACCAGATGAAGAGCGGTGAGCAGGGAGTCGCTCTCGTAGGCAATCTGGCGCGGCGGCAGCGGCGCCTTGGTCAGGGTGTTGAGCAGCAAGCTGTCGAGCCGCCTGGTTTGCAATACCACGTGCTTTTCGTTGAAGAAGGTGGCCATGTCGGGGGCCTGGCGGATCCTGGGGTGATCCTTGCGGCAGGCGATGCGCAGGGCCTGGGACATGATCTGCTCGTTTTCGATCCCCTGCTCCGCCATCGGCTTGGTGGCCAGCACCAGATCCACGCTGTGCAGATAGAGGCTGTTCTGGCGCAGGGCTTCGTCCTGCACCTGGGTGTTCCACTCCAGCTGACAGTTGGGGGCTTGGGTCTGCAGCAGGTTGTTGAGCTCCGGCAGGAAGAAGATATCGATATCGGGCACCCCCGCGATGCGAAAGGTGCGCCGACTGGTCTGGGGATCAAAGAGATCGGTGCGCTGCAGGCTGCGCTCCATGTCGTGCAGCGGCACCATGATCTCGTGGTGCAGACTGAGCGCTCGCGCCGTGGGGGTGATGCCGCGTCCTTGGCGGACAAACAGCGGCTCGCCCACCAGGGTGGTCAGGCGGCTGATGGCCTGGCTGATGGCCGAGGGGGTCATCTCCATCATCTCGGCGGCCGTGGTGACACCACCATAGCGGATCACCGCATCGAGGACGCGAAAGAGATTGAGATCGACTTGAGACATGGTGGCTACCGTTAAGCAAAATTAAACAGTTAACATACTGAACAGCCTCTTGTCCGGCCAGCATTCCCTGCGAGAACTGTGATGTTTCCCTCTCTATTCGTCATCTTCCATCTTGCCGCGAATGCGATCGAGCCTGTTTTGCAGCCATGCTTGAGCCCGGCAGGTGGCCCGCGGCATAGAGTAGCGCGACCAGCAGCAAGCCGCCCAGAAAGAGCCAGCGAGCATTTCCCCAATAGCCGTTGTCTGTCATCAGGGCGGCCAGCAGCAAGGGCCCCAGCAGCTGACCGAGGTTGGCGAGCTGGACAAAAAATCCCTGCACGATGGCCAGTTGCACCGGCCCCTGACTCACTCCCTGCGCAGACGAGAGGATCGCCGGCGGCGCCATGCCACCCGAAAGGGAGAGGACGAGGCACAATCCATAGGCCCACCACGGCGACAGGCCGGGCCAGAAGGCGAGCATGCCGCACAGCGCCATCAGGCCCAGTGCCCAGCTGATGAGCCGATCTCGTGCCACGCCCCGGCGCAGCAGCCATGCCCCCATCAGGTTGCCGGGAATATTGGCGACCACCGCCAGCGCTGAAAGCAGGGCGATCTGGCTTTGGCCAATCCCGGGGCTGCCTTGCAACATGGTTGGCAGCCAGACAAAGAGCGCCCAGAGCATCAGGCTGTAGAGCGTGAACGCCAACCCGTAGCGCCAGAGTGCCTTCTGCCGGAGCACCGTGAGTTGGCGCAGCGGGTGGCCCGAGTTGATCGAGTTTTGGGGTGCCCAGACCCGCAGTTTATCTGCCGAACGACTGGCGAGCAGAAGCAGCAGGGCAGAGAGTTGCGGGATCATCAGGATCAGCCAGGCCAGTCGCCAGCCACCTTGCGCCGTGAGCCAGGGGGTGAGCAGCATGCCCGCCGCCGCCCCGAGGGGCAGGTTGACCGCCCACAGGCTCAAGGCCAGTCGTTTATCCTCCTCCTGGGTCACCGCCACGATAAAGGCGGGCATGGCCACCGAGACCAGCAAAAAGCCAATCCCCTCGACAATGCGCGACAGCAGCATCATGGCCAGCTCGGTAGCGGGCAGCGCCAACGCACCGCCTGTGACGATAACCAAAAGCCCGACAACCCCGGTTTGCCGCCCACTCCAGCGGGTCAGCAACAGGCCGAGAAAGAGACTGCAGAGGATCGCCAGCGTATTGAAAGCTGAGGCGAGATAGCTGGCTTCGACCAGTGTCAGCCCCAGCTCGCTGCGCAGTATGCCGAGTACGGCGGGCACTTTGCCAAGGCAGAGGGCGCCGCTGGCACCGGCAAAAATGGCGAGGAAGACCAGAGGCCAGCGTGTGCTTTGTGGCTGGTGGCCAGCGAGCGTGCTCATGGCCGATATTGGCCGTTGCGCAGCCACTCATCGTTGAGCTGACCAAATTCGCCGCGCTGATAGGCATGCAGCCGATCTGCAATGGCGTCGTGGCTGTTCATGACGAAGGGGCCATGTTTGACCAGGGGTTCATTGAGCGCCTGGCCTGAGAGCAGCACGAAGTGGCAGGGCTCGGTGGCCTCAAGCTGCAGAGCCACCGCCTCGCCGCCCTCGGCAGAGAGGCTGACACCCATCCCGTGACCTGCCGGGATGAGGTGCCGCTCTCCCTCCGCCTGCAGGGTCAGCGATCCGGTCAGGGAATAGATCATGGCATTCCAGCCTGCTGCCAGCAGATGGGTGAAGCGGCTGCCGAGCGCGCAATGGCCATCGAGCAGGGTAAAGGTTTGGGGCAGTTCTACCGAGTGTGGTGCCGTTATCCCGTTGCTGTGGCCTGCGACCACCCGTACTCGCACCCCTTCGCCATGAAATTCGGGGATGGTGGCAGCGGCTGCGTGGACGGCAAAAGGCGACATCATCTTTTGACGGGCAGGCAGGTTGACGAAGATCTGCAGGGCGTGGACATAGGGCGATGCCCCCTCCGGCTGCTCGGTATGTACGGCCCCGCGCCCGGCCGCCAGCCAGTGGAGCGCCCCCGGTTCGATGGGGCCCTGATTGCCGAGGGAGTCGTAGTTGACGTGGGGGCTTGTCGAATCCTCGAACAGATAGGTGACGGCAGAGATCCCGGCGTGGGGATGGGGCTCGAAGGTGGGGGCGGTCATCTGGAAGTGATCCACCATCACCACGGGGTCTATCAGACCGTTGAAAAAGTGTTCGCCAAAATGGCTGGCTTCAAAGCCGCTGCCAATGCGCAGCGGTTGGCCCTTGACGGGGGCGGAGAGAGTCAGACGTCTGGTCATCGATATAACCTCTTGAAGACAAAAGAAGCCTTCGGTCATCTGACCGAAGGCGAGGCGAGTTACGACTTCTTGGCACCCTCTTGCATCTGCCACACCAGGGTGGCGAAAGGCATGTCGAGGGCGCTGTAGACATCGTGCGCCTTGGGGTCGACGTTGCTGCGCAGCATCTCGACTGCGGCGGAGGCGTAGTCGGTGACCGGGATACCGGCCCCCAGCAAGCGTTGCAGCCCAGTGGTGCGCTTGGCTTCGTTGAAGGTGCCGGAGGCATCAAGCACCACCCGGGCATCATAGCCGGCAGCCTTGGCAGAGAGAGCCGGGAAGCTGGCGCAGATCTCGAGGGATACCCCAGCGATGAGCAGCTGTTTGCGGCCGGTCTTCTCAATGGCGGCGCGCACGGCGGGATCGTCCCAGGCGTTGATGACGGTGCGGTTGATCACCTTCACATCCGGCAGGGCACTGGTCAGTTCGGGCATGGTGGGGCCCCACATGCCATCGGGCATGGTCGCGGTCACGATCACCGGCACGCCGAGGGCGCGGGCGGCGTTGGCCAGCGCCACCACGTTGTGCTTGAGCTCGCCCACCGTGGTGTCGCGCACGCCGCTCAGCAAGCCGACCTGATGGTCGACCAGCAGCAGTACCGCATTGTCTCGGGAGAGCATCTCCAGATAGCGGTTGGGTGATACAGTCGGATGGCTGGCAGCCTCGGCGGCTATGGCCGGTGTCGCTGTGGTGGTCAGCGTGGCGGTCAGGGTCGCCAGACCGAGCAGGGTGGCAGAGCAGATTTGTCGCAGTTTCATGGTGAACTCCTTGTGATATCGGAACAGTCAAACGGCCCTTGCTGGTGGGGCGGATTGCCCGCGCAGCAACCGTCTGATGGGGACAGGGCCATTATGATGGCTGCAAAAATGGCGACAATCTGGTGAAATAGGTTCTTATCGTTCTATTGGTGGAACGATGTGAACGCACCTCACCCTTACCAAGGCAGCCCGATGACACCACTGGAACTTGATTTGAATGATCTCTATCTCTTCACCCATGTGGTGCAGCGACAGGGATTCACTGCCGCCGCGCGGGCGCTTGGCGTGCCCAAGTCGCGGATCTCGCGCCGGATCCGGCTGCTGGAGGAGCGGCTGGATACCCGGCTGCTGCAACGTACTTCGCGCCAACTCAGCCTGACCGATGCCGGTGAGGTGCTCTATCGCCACTGTCAGGCGATGCTGGCCGAAGCGCAGGCGGGAGAGGCGGCTGTGCGGCAACGGCAGCAGGAGCCGAGCGGTCTGGTGCGGATCAGCGTGCCCATTACCATTGCCGATGCGCTGCTTGCCCGTTTGCTGCCCGCGTTTATGGTGCAATACCCCAAGGTGAGGCTCGCCGTGCAAGCCAGCAACCGGCAGGTGGATCTGCTGGAGGAGGGGCTGGATGTAGTGATCCGCGGGGTGGCCTTCGAGCAGCCCCCCTCCAGTCTGGTGCAGGTGCCGCTCTGCACGGTGCAGTGGGGCGTGCTGGCTGCCCCAACGTGGCTCTCTCGCCACGGTGCATTGATGCATCCGCGCCAGCTGGAGGGAGAGGATGCCCTGCTCTTCAGCTCGCTGGAGCGTCAGGCCGATCTGTTGCGGCTGCGGCACGATAGTGGGGAGAGTGAGGAGGTGGCGGTCAATGTGCTGTTGCGCAGCGACAATATGCAAACCCTCAAGCAGGCGGCGCTGGCGGGGCTAGGAATGGTGGGCTTGCCACTTTACGCCTGCGTGAATGAGCTGGCGGATGGGCGGCTGCAACAACTGCTGCCCGAGTGGCGTCCCAAAGATGGCAAGCTGGTGATGCTCTACCCAGCGCGGCGCGGCCTGTCACCGGCGGTCAGAGCCCTCATCGACTTTATCAAGGTGCAGTTGCCTGCACTGCTCGCAGAGGTCGGCCAGCCCCGCTGAAGGGGTTATCCTTCCATCTTGCGGCGAATGCGCTCGAACAGGCTCTGCAGGCAGGCTTGATCCCGATCGGCGGCCCGCACCGCACCGTACATATGGCGACGAATACCACTCCCGAGGGGGCGGGAGCAGAGCATCCCCTGTCTGACAAACTCGTCGCTGGCCCAACGCGGCAGGGCGGCGACCCCGAGTCCGGCGGCGGCCATCTGCAGCATCACCGAGGTGTTGTCCACCGGCTTGCAGCGGGCGGGCTCCACCCCGGCGGGTTGCAAAAAGCGGCTGAAGATATCCATGCGGCTGCGCTCCACCGGATAGACCAGCAGCACCTCCGGCCCCAGATCGCCCGGCTCGATGCGGCTCCGGTGGCAGAGGGGATGATCCGGCGCCATCACCAGAGTCAGATCGAAGGCAAACAGTGGCTCGAAGTGGAGATCGCCGCGGGCCTGCACGTCCGAGGTGAGCAGCAGGTCGAGCTGGCCGCCGAGCAGGGCATTGATGGCATCAAAGCCCGGCACCGACTCCACTTCCAGATCCACCCCTGGCCACTGGCGGCGAAATTCCGGCAACAGCGGTAGCAGCCACTGGATGCAGCTGTGGCAATCAAGTGCCAGATGAAGCCTGCCCGCATCGCCGCTCTGCAGGGCCTGCAACTGCTTCTCGGTCTGGGCCAGAGCGGGCAACACCTGACGGGCGAGGGCGAGCAGCTGGCTGCCGGCTGCGGTCAGCACCAGCGGGCGGCTTTTGCGCAGGTAAAGCTCCAGATTGAGGCGGGTCTCCAGCTCTTTGAGCTGGTGGGAGAGGGCGGACTGAGTGAGGTTGAGGGTCAGCGCCGCACCGGCCAGCGAGCCCTGCTCGGCCAGCGCGGTCAATGTTTTCAAGTGTTTGATCTCTATCCCTGCATTGCTTGGCACTGCCATAAGATGGCTCCTTATGAGATTGCGTATGGCGCTGAGGTTGCGGTCGGCGGTGACCCTGCTGCGCCTTTTGACTTCGGCACCTCTTGCACCTGTAAACATCGGCCTCTGTATCCTCGCGGTGAACCTGACTGGCGGTCAGTTGAGGATTATTTGAGAGCCACTTGAAGAGGATTCAATAGCCAGCGTCACCTTATCTTGTCATTTTGGATGTGTAAACATCTGGATGGCTAAATCATCCAGTTTCCCATCAGATGAATGAGCATAAGGAAATGAACCTATGACACGAGCACACACCTTGGGCTTCCCCCGTATCGGCGCCAAGCGCGAGCTGAAATTTGCCCTCGAATCCTACTGGCGTGGTGAGACCACTCAGGCCGAACTCGTTGCCGTGGGCAAGACGCTGCGTGAGCGCCACTGGCAGGCCCAGCACGGCGCTGGGGTCAATCTGCTGCCGGTGGGCGACTTTGCCTGGTACGATCAGGTGCTAGGTACCAGCCTGCTGGTGGATGCAGTGCCTGCCCGCCACCGTCATGGCGAGACCGATCTCGACACCCTGTTCCGGGTGGCCCGCGGCCGTGCGCCGACCGGCCCGGCGGCGGCCGCCGCCGAGATGACCAAATGGTTCAACACCAACTATCACTATCTGGTGCCGGAATTCAGCCGTGATCAGCGTTTCAAACTGGGCTGGAGCCAGCTGTTTGACGAGGTGGAAGAGGCCAAAGCGCTGGGGCTGCCGGTCAAGGCGGTGCTGCTGGGGCCAGTCTCTTATCTGTGGCTCGGCAAGGAGAAAGAGAGCGGCTTCTCCCGCCTTGAACTGCTCGATCGCCTGCTTATCGTCTATCAGGAGATCCTGGCCAAACTGGCCGCCCAAGGGGTGGAGTGGGTACAGATCGATGAACCGGCGCTGACGCTGGACCTGCCGGACGAGTGGCGGCTGGCCTATCTCAACGCCTACGAGCGCCTCACGGGCCCCTGCAAGCTGCTGCTCACCACCTATTTCGGTTCGGTGGCTCATCAGCGCGACATTATCACCAGCCTCAAGGTAGATGGCCTGCATCTGGATCTGGTGGCCGCCCCCGAACAGCTGGAGACCCTGGTGCCGCATCTGCCCGCCCAGTGGGTCATCTCCGCCGGGGTGATCAACGGCCGCAACGTCTGGCGTGCCAATCTGGCCAAGCTGGCGCCGACTCTGAAGGCACTGAAAGCCAAACTCGGCGAGCGGCTCTGGGTGGCCTCATCCTGCTCATTGCTGCACAGCCCGGTGGATTTGACCCTGGAGCAGGAGCTGGATCCCCAGACCCGCAGCTGGTTCGCCTTCGCCTTGCAAAAATGTTTCGAGCTGGGACTGCTCAGAGAGTATCTGGATGGGGGCGAGCTCGACAAAATCACCGCCTACAGCCAGCCCATCGTGGATCGGGAGTCCGACAGCCGGGTGCACAAAAAAGCGGTGCAGTCACGGCTCGCCAGCCTCACCAACAGCGATTTTGATCGCCACAGCCCCTATCCGGTCAGGGCCGAGCTGCAGCGCTCGGATCTCAAGCTGCCGCTGCTGCCCACCACCACCATCGGCTCCTTCCCGCAGACCTCGCAGATCCGGGTGTTGCGGCAGGATTGGCGCGCCGGTCGCATCGATGACAGCGCCTACGAGGCTGGCATTAAGGCCGAGATCCGCGATGCCATCGCGCGTCAGGAGGCCATCGGGCTGGATGTGCTGGTACATGGCGAGGCCGAGCGTAATGACATGGTGGAGTATTTTGGTGAGCTGCTGGATGGCTTTGCCATCACCCGTTTCGGCTGGGTACAGAGCTATGGCTCCCGCTGCGTCAAGCCGCCGGTGATCACCCGTGACATCGATCGCCCGACCCCCATGACGCTCGAATGGACCCGATTTGCCCAGAGCCTGACCGACAAGCCGGTGAAGGGGATGCTGACCGGTCCTGTGACCATCCTCTGCTGGTCCTTCCCGCGCGAAGACGTGAGCCGCGAGCAATCCGCCCTGCAAATCGGGCTGGCCATTCGCGATGAGGTGGCAGATTTGGAGGCCGCTGGCATCAAGATCATCCAGATAGATGAACCGGCGATCCGCGAAGGTTTGCCCCTGCGCAAGCAGGATCACCAGGCCTATCTCGACTGGGCGGTGCGAGCCTTCCGTCTGAGCGCCAGCCCGGTGGCGGACAGCACCCAGATCCACACCCACATGTGCTACAGCGACTTCAACCTGATCATCGAGGCGGTGGCGGCGCTGGATGCGGACGTGATCACCATCGAGACCAGCCGCAGCCAGATGCAGCTGCTCGAAGCGTTCGAGCGCTTCAACTACCCCAACGAGATTGGCCCGGGCGTCTACGACATCCACTCGCCGAACGTGCCGAGCCAGAGTTGGATTGAGGGGTTGCTGCGCAAGGCGGCCAAGCAGATCCCGGCCGAGCGGCTCTGGGTCAACCCGGATTGCGGCCTCAAGACTCGCGGCTGGGAAGAGACTGAGGCCGCCCTCAAGGTGATGGTCGATGCCACCAGGGCGCTGCGGGCCGAGCTGGCGTAACCGGCAAGCCGTGACCGCCATCGGTAAGGTGGTGTGCTGAAAAACGAATGAGAGAGGGGAAGCCACTGCTTCCTCTCTCTTTTTTCGTTGGCCACTTTTTCCACTGGATCCTGAACCTTGCCGCAGCCCGCTTTGCACTAGGCTCAGAGGTGGCAGAAGTGGATGGAGTCGCGGCCATGAGAGTCAGTCTGGGGAGCGCAATCTTGTGGGGATTGCTGATGTGGCAGAGTGTCTGGGCGGCGCCAGCGGCCGAGTTGAAGCTGGTCTACTTTGACGACTTTGCCCCATATTCGTGGCGTGACGAACAGGGTAGGATGCGCGGGCTGATGATCGACGTGATGGATCGGGTGGCGGCGCAGATGGGGCTGCGGGTGCGCCATGAAGGTTATCCGTGGCAACGGGCGCAAAAACTGGTGCGGATGGCGCAGGCCGATGGCTTTGTCACTATCGCTACTCGGGAGCGGCGCAGCTATACCCTGGTTGTGGAAGAGCCGGTCACCACCACTGTGCTAACCATTTTTACCCAGCGTGCCCATCCCCGCATAGCGGAATTTCAGCGTGCCAGCCGCTTGAGCGACTTCAAATCGCTTACCTTTCTCGACTATTTCGGTAACGGCTGGGGCAAGGAGAACCTGGCGGGCTTCACCGTTCATCACACCATCAATGTTGATAACGTTTTCAAAATGCTGGCGGCGGGTCGGGGGGACCTGATGGTGACCGACCCACTGGTGGCACGCTTCAAACTCAACCAGCTGGGTCTCTCCGGGTTGGTGGTCGAGGTGCCGCTGCAGCTTGACGCTACCCCGTTCAATCTCTGCATCGGCAAGCACTCCCGCTTCAATACCCGGATAACCGAGTTCAACCGTGCCCTGCAACAGCTGCGACAAAGCGGCGAGTTGGCGCGTATCGTCGAACGCTATCATTGATGCGTTGCCGCCATCTGCTGTTTGCCAACGGCGTGTCTATCTTGGCGTCATATCGGCGATGGTTGCCCAGAAGGCATCGATCAAGGGCCCCTTGCTGTGGGGCGGACGGATAAGGCCAATGGTCCAGCAGGCTTCCCCATCTCTAAGGGGCAGGGTGAGTACATCCGGGTGCTCTATGGTGGTGGAGGAGGGGACCAGGGTCCAGGCGATCTCTGCCGCCGCGGTGGCAACACCGGCGGCGAAGTCGTTGACGTACTGGATATCGCGAAAACGCAGCCCGCTCTGGGCCAGATAGTTCATCAGGTGATCGTAAAAGGACGGGGCCTTGTCCCGACGCAGGATCGCCAGCGGCTTATCCACCAGATCCGCCAACTCCCTCACATCGCGGTAGCTGGCGGGTAGTACGGCGACAAAGTGGGCTTCGACCACCGGCAGGGCATGCCACCCCTTGGGGGCGGGCAGGCGGCAAAAACCGAGATCCAGCTTGCCTTCACTCAGCGCCAGCAGCTGGTGGTGGGTGGAGAGATCGTTGAGCTCTATGGTGACCTGTGGCCGCTCGGCGCGAAAACGGGCGATGGCGGCGGGTACCAGGATCTTGGTAGCGACGCCAAAGCCGATGCGCAGGGTGCCAACGTTGCCCGCCAGCACGTCGCGGGCGGTGCGGGAGAGCTGCTCGCTCTGGATGACCACAGCGCGGGCATCCTCATACAGCGCCCTGCCCAGTCCGGTGAGGCGGGTGGTACTGGCGTTGCGCTCGAACAGCTCGCCGCCCAGCTCCTCCTCCAGCCGCCTTATCTGTTTGCTCAGGGCCGACTGGGTAACATGTTGACGTACCGCCGCCTGGCCGAAGTGCAGCACCTCCCCCAGAGTGACGAAGGCTTTCAGATCCCGTAGCTCCATCAGGGCTCCTTTCATTCCTGTTGGGAATGTTGAGTGGTCATATTTGTCATTGGACGGAATTTTAGAAGTGATGGATGCTTATGCCAATTCATTTCGGGTGCCCCGGCACGGGGGCGCCGAGTTATCAGAGATGGCTGACACCATCAGCGCAGAAGGAGCAACACCAGATGCATCACCACAAGTTCAACGACTTCCCGAGCGATTTTCTGTGGGGCGCCGCCTCCGCCGCCTATCAGGTGGAGGGGGGCTGGAATGCCGATGGCAAGGGGCCCTCGGTGTGGGATCTCTTCACCAAGCTGCCGGGCAAGACCTTTGAGGGGAGCAACGGCGATGTGGCGGTGGATCACTACCACCGCATGGAAGAGGACGTGGCGCTGATGGCCGAGATGGGGCTCAAGGCCTACCGCTTCTCGGTGAGCTGGCCGCGCATCTACCCCACCGGTCGGGGGGAGGTGAACGAGGCGGGGCTGGCCTTCTACGAGAAGCTGATCGATACCCTCTTGGCCCACCAGATCGAGCCGGTGCTGACCCTTTATCACTGGGATCTGCCGCAGGCGCTGCAAGATGAGTACGGCGGCTGGGAAGACCGACGCATTATCGAGGATTTCGAGCGCTACTGCGTGACCCTCTATCAGCGTTTTGCCGGCAAGGTGAAGTACTGGGTGTCGCTTAACGAGCAGAATTACAACCTGACCAATGCCTATCAGCTCGGCACTCATCCGCCGGCCGTGCAGGATCGCAAGCGCTTCTTTGCCGCCAACCATATCGCCTTTCTGGCTAACGCCCGGGTGATCAAGGCGTTTCGCCAGCATGTGCCAAATGGCCTCATCGGCCCGAGCTTTGCCTACTCCCCTGCCTATCCGGCGTCGTGCGATCCGAAAGATATGCTGGCCTATGAGAACGCCGAGGAGTTCAACAACCTCTGGTGGCTGGATGCCTACTGCTTTGGCCGCTATCCGCAGGCGGCGCTCGCTTACTTGCGGGAAAACGGTGAGGCGCCGGAGATCCTGCCGGGCGATATGGAGCTGCTGCGAGAGGGGACGCCCGACTACATCGGCGTCAACTACTACTACACCCTGACCTACACCGATAACCCCTTGGGTGGTCAGACCCTGCAGCGGATCAACACCACCGGCAAGAAGGGTACTACGCCATCGAGCGGCATCCCCGGCCTCTACAAGACGGCGCCCAATCCGCACCTTGAGACCAGCAACTGGGATTGGGCCATCGACCCGACCGGGATGCGCATCGCGTTGCGTCGCCTCTCTTCCCGCTATGGTCTGCCGCTGATGATCACCGAGAACGGCCTTGGCGAGTTCGACAAGCTGGAGGCGGGCGACAAGGTGAACGATGAGTATCGCATCGATTACCTGCGCAGCCACGTCAAGGCGTGCCAGGAGGCGATGCAGGATGGAGTGGAATTGCTCGGCTACTGCGCCTGGTCGTTCACCGACATCCTGAGCTGGCTCAACGGCTACCAGAAGCGCTACGGCTTCGTCTATGTGGATCGTGACGAGCAGGGGGGCTCCCTTCGCCGGATCAAGAAGGCGAGCTTCCACTGGTACAGCCAGGTGATTGCCAGCCAGGGCAAGCAGCTCTGACGATGTATCGCGTCGCGTAACCAGCGGGCCCGGGCAATCCCCGGGCCCGCGCTGTTTGTGGCGGGGGAGAGGGGGCAAGCCGGTTTCTCTCTGTGCGACTCACCCCTGTTTGCTGATTTTTGTCCTGCCAAAGCCGCCGACCCCTGCTATTATCTGCGGCCGAACATGAGCCAATAAAAATCAGGATATCGTGATGACTGACCACACTTTTATTCCCGGCAAGGACGCGGCGCTGGAAGACTCCATCGAACGCTTCCAGACCAAGCTGCAAGCCTTGGGCTTTGATATTGAAGAGGCCTCCTGGCTCAACCCCGTGCCGAACGTCTGGTCGGTGCATATTCGCGACAAAGAGTGCGCCCTCTGCTTCACCAACGGCAAGGGTGCCAGCAAGAAGGCGGCCCTCGCGTCTGCCCTTGGCGAATATTTCGAGCGTCTCTCCACCAACTACTTCTTCGCCGACTTCTATCTGGGCGAGCAGGTCGCCAACGGCGATTTCGTTCACTACCCGAACGAAAAGTGGTTCCCCATCGAGGGTGACCAGTTCCCGGCCGGTCTGCTCGACAGCTTCACCCGCAAGTTCTACAACCCGGACGGTGAAGTGACCGCCGACATGCTGGTGGATCTGCAGTCAAACAACGAAGAGCGCGGTATCGTCGCCCTGCCGTTCGAGCGTCAGTCCGATCACGAGACCGTCTACATCCCGATGAACATCATCGGCAACCTCTATGTCTCCAACGGCATGAGCGCTGGCAACACCAAGACCGAAGCGCGCACCCAGGCGCTCTCCGAGGTGTTCGAGCGCCACGTAAAGAACAAGATCATCGCCGAGGCCATCAGCTTGCCGCTGATCCCGGACGAGGTGATTGCCCGTTATCCGGGGATTGCCGCCTCCATCGCCGCCCTCGAAGCGGAAGGCTTCCCCATTTACAGCTTCGATGCTTCCCTGGGTGGCCGCTATCCGGTCATCTGTGTGGTGCTGCTCAACCCGAGCAACGGTACCTGCTTTGCCTCCTTCGGCGCCCACCCGCGCTTCGAAGTGGCCTTCGAGCGGACCGTCACCGAGCTGCTGCAGGGCCGCGGTCTCAAGGATCTCGACGTGTTCGTGCCGCCGTCATTTGATAACGAGCAGGTAGCTGATCACCACAACCTCGAGACTCACTTCATCGACTCCTCGGGCCTCATCAGCTGGGATCTGTTCAAGCAGGATGCGGACTTCGAGTTTGCCGACTGGGACTTCCGTGGCACCTCGCAGGAGGAGTTCGATCACCTGATCGGCATCTTCCATGAGCTGGAGCAGCCGGTCTATATCGCCGACTACGAGCATCTGGGTGTCTACGCCTGCCGCATTCTGGTGCCGGGCATGTCCGACATCTATCCGGCCGAAGATCTGCTGCTGGCCAACAACAATATGGGCGCCAACCTGCGCGAAGTGATCCTGGCGCTGCCATCACTTGATTGGGATGCCGAGCAGTACATGGCGTTGTTTGATCAACTGGATGAAGAGGGGCACGACGAGCGTACCCGTGTACGCGAGCTGCTGGGCATCGCCGCTGCCAAGGGGACCGCGCTGCACACTCTGCGCGTTGGCGAGCTGAAAGCCATGCTGGCGCTGGCCGCCGGTGAGTTGGAGACTGCTCTCGATCTCATCGACTGGACCATGGAGTTCAACCAGTCAGTGTTCACTGCCGAGCGTGCCAGCTACTACCGCGCCCTGCGTGCCTGTGTCGAGTTGTTCCTCGACGAGGAGCGGGACCCGGAGCAGTATCGCGCCGTCTTCACTCGCATGTATGGCGAAGAGACGCTGGCACAGGCATGGGCCAACGCCACTGGCGAAGCACGCTTCCACGGGCTGGAGGCGGCCGACCTGTCGCTCTCCCAGTTCCCGCTGCACCAGAAGCTGCTGGCGGCTTACGAGAAGCTGCAAAAGGCCAAGCGAGCCCATCACTGGGCGTGATTGTTGCTGTAAAGGAAGGGGCCGAGTGGCCCCTTCTGTTTATCGTGCGGCAAGGCACGGGATAGTTATTCAAAGATGAAATAAAAAACAAAAAATACCCCTAAGGGGGTTGATGGCAGGGCAGGGGATGTGCTGGCGATCTGCAAAGATATCTTGCCAATACCATATTTCCATGATCGAAAATAAATTCTTTAAAATCATTGCATTAAAAATGTGATATTTCTGTTTCAGCTGATACCTGGTGTAAAGTGGCGTAGCCATCGCACTAAAATATTTGTAGTAAAATTACATTCGCACTCTGATAAACTTGATCAATGTCAATTTTGGCTATTTGGCCCTTTGTTATGATTTCAACAGGCAAAACATTCAGGTAGAAAATAATTGAAAGCTGAATCTCCATTCGATTGTCTCAAGCCCGAAGCCATTGCAGCACTGGCTGAAGACATCACCTATGCCAAGGCCACCAAGCCGGCATACAAGGTCATTCCACTGGCCATCACCGCAGGCGCTTTCATCGCCATCGCGTTTATCTTCTACATCACAGTGACTACCGGTACCGGTTCCATGCCTTGGGGTATGGCCAAACTGGTTGGCGGTCTCTGTTTCTCTCTCGGCCTTATCCTCTGTGTGCTGCTCGGTGCTGAGCTGTTCACCTCCACTACCCTGACGCTGGTGGCCAAAGCGGCCAATCGCATCAGTTGGGCACAGCTGCTCAAGAACTGGGGGCTGGTCTACTTCGGCAACCTGATTGGCGGTCTTCTGATGGTGGCGCTGATCATTGTTTCTGCCGAGTACACGGCAGCTGACGGCCAGTGGGGTCTGAATGCCCTGAAAGTGGCCCAGCACAAAATTCACCACACCTTTTTCGAAGCCGTTGCACTGGGTATCCTCTGTAACCTGATGGTATGTCTGGCTGCCTGGATGGCATTTGGTGCCCGCAGCGCGACTGACAAGGTAGTGGTTATGTTGCTGCCGGTTGCCATGTTCGTTGCATCAGGTTTCGAGCACAGCATCGCAAACATGTTTATGATTCCGGTTGGCATCGCTATCCATAGTGTGGCTGGCCCGGAGTTTTGGCAGGCCATCGGCCAGGATCCGGCAACCTTTGCTGACCTGACCGTATCCAACTTCGTCCTACACAACCTCATCCCCGTGACCATCGGTAATATCATCGGTGGTGGCGTGATGGTTGGTCTGACTTACTGGTTTATCTTCCGTCGTCATCATTAAGGATGATTGCGGGATACTACATCAATACCGTGTGAGGTAATGAAAAATGGCAGAACTTAACGAACAGTTCCAAAAAGCATGGGAAGGCTTCGCGGCCGGTGAATGGCAGACCTCTGTCAACACCCGTGACTTCATCCAGAAGAACTACACCCCGTATGAAGGTGACGAGTCCTTCCTGGCTGGCGCGACCGAAGCGACCACCAAGCTGTGGGACAAGGTCATGGAAGGGATCAAGATCGAGAACCGCACTCACGCGCCGGTCGATTTTGACACCGACCTGCCCTCCACCATTACCGCACACGATGCCGGTTATATCGATCAGAGCCTCGAGAAAATCGTAGGTCTGCAGACTGACAAGCCGCTGAAGCGCGCCATCATCGCCAACGGCGGTATCAAGATGGTTAAAACTTCTTGCGAAGTGTACGGTCGTCAGCTGGACCCGATGGTCGAGAAGATCTTCACCGAGTACCGCAAGACTCACAACCAGGGCGTGTTTGACGTTTACACCAAAGACATCCTGAACTGCCGCAAGTCTGGTGTTATCACCGGTTTGCCGGATGCCTACGGCCGTGGCCGTATCATCGGTGACTACCGTCGTGTCGCTCTGTACGGTGTTGACTTCCTGATGGCCGACAAACTGGCCCAGTTCAAGTCCCTGCAAGCTGACCTGGAAAACGGTGTAAACTTGGAAGCCACCATCCGTCTGCGCGAAGAGATCTCCGAGCAGCACCGTGCCCTGGCACAGATGAAGGTGATGGCTGCCAAGTACGGTTGCGATATCTCCGTACCGGCTACCAATGCCCGCGAAGCAGTTCAGTGGACTTACTTTGCCTACCTGGCTGCTGTTAAGTCCCAAAACGGCGCTGCCATGTCCTTCGGTCGTACCTCCAGCTTCCTGGACATCTACATCGAGCGTGACCTGCAAAAAGGCCTGATCACCGAGCAAGAAGCCCAGGAGCTGATGGACCACATGGTCATGAAGCTGCGTATGGTTCGCTTCCTGCGTACCCCGGAATACGATTCACTGTTCTCCGGCGACCCGATGTGGGCTACCGAGACCCTGGCTGGTATGGGCGTTGATGGCCGTACCCTGGTCACCAAGAACAGCTTCCGTATGCTGAACACCCTGTACACCATGGGCCCGTCCCCTGAGCCGAACCTGACCATCCTGTGGTCTGAGAAGCTGCCGGTCGGTTTCAAGAAGTACTGCGCCAAGGTATCCATCGAGACATCTTCTGTTCAGTACGAGAACGACGATCTGATGCGTCCGGATTTCAACAACGATGACTACGCCATCGCTTGCTGTGTATCCCCGATGATCGTTGGTAAGCAGATGCAGTTCTTCGGGGCTCGTGCCAACCTGGCCAAGACCATGCTGTATGCAATCAACGGCGGTATGGATGAGAAGCTGAAACTGCAAGTGGGTCCGAAGACCGACAAGATCACCTCCGAGTACCTCGAATACAACGATGTGATGGATCGTCTGGATCACTTCATGGATTGGCTGGCCAAGCAGTACGTTGCTGCGCTGAACATCATCCACTACATGCACGACAAGTACAGCTACGAAGCCTCTCTGATGGCGCTGCACGACCGTGACGTATATCGCACCATGGCGTGTGGTATTGCTGGTCTGTCTGTAGCTGCTGACTCCCTGTCTGCTATCAAGTACGCCAAGGTCAAGCCGATTCGTGACGAAGATGGCGTTGCCATCGACTTCGAAATCGAAGGCGAATACCCGCAGTTCGGTAACAACGACGCTCGCGTCGATGACATCGCCTGTGACCTGGTTGAGCGCTTCATGAAGAAGATTCAAAAGCTGAACACCTACCGTGGTGCTGTTGCTACCCAGTCTGTTCTGACCATTACCTCCAACGTGGTATATGGCAAGAAGACCGGTAACACCCCGGATGGCCGTCGTGCCGGTGCTCCGTTCGGCCCGGGTGCAAACCCGATGCACGGTCGTGACCAGAAAGGTGCTGTTGCATCCCTGACTTCCGTTGCCAAGCTGCCGTTCGCTTACGCTAAAGATGGTATCTCCTATACCTTCTCCATCGTACCGAACGCACTGGGTAAAGATATGGAAGCCCAGAAAGCCAACCTGGCTGGCCTGATGGACGGTTACTTCCACCACGAAGCCAACGTAGAAGGTGGTCAGCACCTGAACGTTAACGTGATGAACCGTGAAATGCTGCTGGACGCCATGGAAAACCCGGAGAAATATCCGCAGTTGACCATCCGCGTATCCGGTTATGCCGTTCGCTTCAACTCTTTGACCAAAGAACAACAGCAAGACGTCATCACCCGTACCTTCACTGCCGCTCTGTAATCGAGTCGCAGTGAGTAAAAACCGGCGCCAAGGTGCCGGTTTTTTTATGCGTGCGATTCAGGGGGAGTAATCATCCCCTGTGACTCGCCCCCAGTTCCATCGCAACCACAACAGTTGTTACTGGATATTTGAAGAGGATCAAGGGGAGGGGCTCACCAGGATTGACCTAGGCCTCGTCTGTAATGCGATTATGCTTTATTCGCGCTCTAAGGGGATAGGCGGTTGCTTTGCCTGCCATTGCATCAGTGTTGCTATGGCTCGTGGAACAGCTGATCAGGTTTAAGGGGTGAACAGAGGCGCCATCGCGGGTATCAAGCAATACCCATAAGCCTGTGACTATGGAATCATTCTCTGCCTCTGCCTCTGCCTCTGCCTCTGCCTCTGCCTCTGCCTCTGCCTCTGCCTCTGCCTCTGCCTCTGCCTCTGCCTCTGCCTCTGCCTCTGCCTCTGCCTCTATCTCTCTCAATGTGCAGTTGGGAGGGGGTCTGGTTTAGCCAGCCAGATATGTGTGAAGCTACAAACCCTGCTTGCAGAAACAACAAGGGCTGCACATTGTGCAGCCCTTGCCTCTGGAGAATAGCGGGTTGAGCGTGTCAGCTGGCCCAGGTGATGATGTGATCGATCCATTCACCCGCCTGATCCTCGTGAATGACTTTGCCACGGACGGATTGACCAGCCTGATGCATCGCGGAACGACTGCCGGTCAGCAGAGGATGCCACTCTGGAAGAGCGTCACCTTCAGACAGCAGGCGATATGCGCAGGTTGAGGGGAGCCAGCCATATTCGGTGATCTTGTCATGGGTGATCTGCAGACAGTCAGGCTCTTTTTTGAAACGATTGGCGTAATCAGAGCACTGACAGGTCTTGGTGTTAAGCAAATTGCAGGCGACATTGGTGAAAACCAGTTCGTCGGTATCTTCATCGATCAGCTTGTTGAGGCAGCATTTTCCGCAACCATCGCAGAGGGATTCCCATTCGGATTCAGTCATCTGCTGCAGACTCTTGGTCTGCCAAAAGGGGGCTTGCATCATACCGCTCACTTATTACACCTGATAAAACTCGTGGTTATACCCCTTGTTACCCGGTATTTCAAGGAGAGGGTCACTCCGGGGGGAAATTTGTCGTGATCAGCTCAAATGAATGCAATGACTTTCAGCCTCATCATATTGCTCAAACGGGTTCGCTGGTGGGCAGGAAGTCCCACAGGTTTGAATACTTGGGCTGCATGATTGTCCAGTTCAGGTTTTATTTTCTGCTTCTTGATCCGTTACATCTTTTGATGTTTGTCTGCTTGCAGCAAGCAGGGTCAAATGATCTCCGATGCCTACCGTCAGGCTGTTGCACGCTTGTCTTTCAAATAAAGCCGCTGGTCACATATTGTTTGCGCCCTTCTGTCGCTGCGACCCGCGGGAGAGCCTGCGTAGGCGTTCGTTTTTTGTCTTAATGATTGAGATAGATATCTTGCTCTGAATAGGCCAGCAGAGGTGTGTCGAGGTTAGTCCGTTTCGCGCCAAAGAAGCGGGTGAGTACGCCAGATTGCTGTCCCAGTCGCTGTAGCTTGACGTGATCCAGCTCGATCTGCTCGGGTAGCCAGGTAAATACGGCGGCGCAGTGACCATTGCCCAGACTGCGCTCCAGGGTTTGCTGCCAGTTCTTGATTTTGGGGCTATGTACCACCAGCACTCTCCTGGGATCGATACCTCGCTCTTCCAGACGGCTGACTGTGGGGCGTCCCGGCGGGGCGATCAACAAGATCCAGCCGGTATGAGCCTCCCCAAGCTTGGTCAGCTCGCTCAGAAACTGATCATCAGACTGGATAGTCACACCATAATGAGCCAACTCCGCTTTGCAGGCGGTTCTGGTTGGCCAGGGCTTGCTCATGACACGATTCATCGCAAAGGGCAGTGAGTGCAGGGGCTGGTTCATATATGGGGTTCCTGTATGAATATCCAAGCTGTATGTGCATACAGTATTTCTATCCTGTGGCAGTGACAAGGTGTTTTTGCTGAAAAATGTGATGGTGTTGGCATGTGTCGTTAGTAAGGTTATGTTTTTAAACACTATTTAATATAAAGCTGGCTAGGTGTTTTTCGTACTATGGACAAACCTTGCGTAACCGCCCATGGTTATACAGGTCATTTACAGGAGGTGCCGCCATGGATATCAGTACCTTGCAACGTCTTGATGCCAACATCTTGCTGGGCATCATCAATGAGAAGCTAAGGCTTGAGTGCGACGGGTTGGAGGAGTTGCTGGCCTATTATGATATGAGTGAAGAGCAGTTGGCAGGGCGTCTGGATCAGATTGGGTACCATTACGATCCATTGAGTAATCAGTTCAAGGCACATCTTTAAGGGTGCAATGATTGCTTCATATTTATACGGTAATTTTTCAGGCACATTGAAACCGGTTTCAATGTGCCATCTTGCTGCCTATTTTCAGGGATTTTCAAGGCTTGGCAATCTCTGAAAACCTATTCATGCCAGAATATTTTTATTGTTTCATTAAGCTTATGATAATAAAGGGAATGTTTGTTTTTGTGCGATCAATTAAAGGAAAGGGTTTTCAAGCTTTTCAGGCTGTTTTTATCGGTTAAAGTGTGACTTGCGTTAACTTTTAATTCTGCCGCTTTAGTTAGTATTCTCACGCCGGTACATATTTTGAGATAACAACAGCGCCGGTCCCGCAAGCGGGATAACAATTTTATTTGTAACGAAGGAATATGGTTTATGGCTACCAAGAAGAAGACAGACCAGGATCTCCAACTGGATAAAGATCAGCTCAAGGCGAGTATCGTGCGTCACCTGCGTTCTACCTTGGGAACAAGCGAACAGAAAGCCTCTCCCGAAGCGTGGTGGAAAGCCACTGCTGCGGCTGTCAATGAACAGGTGTACGAGCGCCTGACCCGCACTCAGCAGACTCATTTCAAGAAAGATACTCGTGCGATTCACTATCTCTCTGCTGAATTCCTGATGGGACGATTGACTTCCAACAACCTGCACAACCTCTCCCTCTACAAGACTTGCGAAGAGGCGCTGGGCGAACTTGGTCTGGAACTGACCGACCTGTGCGAACAAGAGCCGGATATGGCACTCGGCAACGGCGGCCTGGGTCGTCTGGCTGCCTGCTTTATCGACTCGCTGGCTACTCTGAACTATCCGGCGGTTGGTTACGGTATCCACTACGAACACGGTCTGTTCCGTCAGGAAATCCAGGATGGCCGCCAGATCGAGCGTCCGGACTCCTGGCGTGAATATGGCAACCCCTGGGAGATCTGCCGTCCCGAGTCGGTGCAAGAAGTGCCGCTCTATGGCTATGTCGAGACCGTGTTTGGTGACAATGGTGGCCTGAAGAAGGTATGGCACGCCGGGCGCAAGATCAAAGGGGTGCCTTGGGATATTCCGGTGGTCGGTTTTGGCGGTCATACCGTCAACATCCTGCGTTTGTGGGAATCCCGCGCCTCCGAGTTTTTCGACTGGGACGTGTTCAACGCCGGTGGTTACATCGACTCCCAGGCTGAGAAAGCCCAGGCCGAGACCATCTCCAAGGTGCTGTATCCGAACGATGAGACCGATGCAGGTAAAGAGCTGCGTCTGATCCAGCAGTACTTCTTCTGTGCTTGCTCCATCAAGGACATCATGCGCCGCTACAAGCGGGTCCATGGCAGTGACTTCAGCAACTTTGCTGCGCAAATCGCCATTCAGCTCAACGATACTCACCCGACTGTCGCCATCCCGGAACTGATGCGGGTGCTGGTTGACGAGGAAGATCTGAACTGGGATGCCGCTTGGACTATCTGCTATCAGGTCTTCTCTTATACCAACCACACTCTGCTGCCGGAAGCGCTGGAGAAGTGGTCGGTCAGCCTGTTCGAGAAAGTACTGCCTCGCCATCTGGAGGTGATTTACGAGATCAACGCCCGTTTCCTGAACGAGTTGGTGGAGCCCAAGTGGCCGGGCAACGATGCCATCAAGGCCAAGCTCTCCATCATCGAAGAGGGTGATGTACGCAAGGTTCGCATGGGCAACCTGTGCGTGATCGGTTCGTCCAAAGTGAACGGTGTGGCCGAGATCCACTCCAAGCTGGTGAAGGAAGATCTCTTCCCCGAGTATGCCGAGCTGTGGCCGGAAAAAATGTGCAACGTGACCAACGGGGTGACCCCGCGTCGCTGGCTGCTGGCGTGCAACCCGGAACTGGCTGGCCTCTACAACGAAGTAGTGGGCAAGGAGTGGCCGCTGCAACTGGACAAACTGCGTGGCGTGGTGAAGTTTGCCGACGACAAGGCGTTCCAGCAGCAGTTCATGACCATCAAGCGTCACAACAAAGAGAAGCTGGTCAAGGTCATCAAAGACGAAACCGGTATCGATGTCAGTGCCGAGGCGATCTTTGACGTTCAGATCAAGCGTCTGCACGAGTACAAACGCCAGCAGCTGAACCTCATTCACATCATGGCACTCTATCGTCGTCTGCTGGCCAACCCGGACTATGACATGCATCCGCGCGTGTTTATCTTCGGCTCCAAAGCGGCGCCCGGTTACAAGCTGGCCAAAGACATCATCTATGCCATCAACAAGCTGGCGGATCGGGTCAATAACGATGCTCGTATCCAGGGCAAGCTGAAAGTGGTGTTCATGCCGAACTATCGCGTGAGTCTGGCCGAGAAGCTGATCCCGGCGGCAGATGTCTCCGAGCAGATCTCCACTGCAGGTTATGAAGCATCCGGTACCGGCAACATGAAGATGGCACTCAACGGTGCAATCACCATCGGGACGCTGGATGGAGCCAACATCGAGATCGCTGAAGAGGCGGGTGCCGAAAACTGTGCCATCTTCGGTCTGAACGTGGACGAAGTGAAGTCGCTGAAGGCGCGCGGTTACAACCCGTACGACTTTTACTATGCCAACTCCGAGCTCAAAGCCGTGCTGGACTGGTTTGATACCGACTACTTCACGCCTGGTCGTCCGGGTGAGCTGGCCTCCATCAAGCGCTCCTTGCTGGAAGGGGGAGACCCTTACCTGACCCTGGCGGACTTCCAGTCCTACTCGGATGCACACAAGCTGATCGATACCTGGTATCGGGATCCGGCACTGTGGGCGAAGAAGGCCATCATCAACTCGGCCACCATGGGCAAGTTCAACTCCGACCGCTCTATTCAGGACTATGTGGATCGGATCTGGGATCTGAAGGCCTGCAACATCGGCTAATCGGATTCATAAATGAGAAAACCCCCGCAATGCGGGGGTTTTTGTTTATTGGGGGGGAGGTGGATCAGAGGATATCGCCAACGAAGTAGGCCAGCAGGGCGAGCAACACGGTAAAGACCACGTTCAGAGCCATACCGGCTTTCATCATCTCCCTCTGGCGGATGTGGCCACTGGCAAAGACGATGGCATTGGGCGGCGTGGCGACTGGCAGCATAAAGGCACAGGAGGCACCGATAGCGATCAACACCGACATCACCACAGGTGATACACCCAGCGCCTCGGCGACACCGGCAAACAGGGGAACCAACAGTGCGGCGGTGGCGGTGTTGGAGACCAGCTCGGTCAGGAACACCACGAAGGCGGCCAGCATAAGCAACACAACAAAAATGTTGGCGTTGGAGAGTACGGCCGACAGATGGCTGGCAAGGAATGCGCTGGTACCAGTGGCCTTGAGAATGGCGCTCAGGGTCAGACCGCCGCCAAACAGCATCAGCACGCCCCAGTCGGTGTTCTGGTTGACGTCATCCCAGCTGGCGACACGGCTGACCACGATGGCCACGATGGCGCCCATGGCAATCAGGGTGTCGAGTTGCGGAATACCGCCAAAGGCGTTGGAGATGGGTTGTGAGCCGATCCAGAGCACAACGGTGGTCAGGAAGATTGCCAGCGTCACTTTACGCTCGCGGGTCCAGTTGATGGTGACATCCTGGATCTCGACGCGGTGGCTGAGACGCGGGCGGGTTACCAGATAGAGCAAGGCAATGCCGCAGGGCATCAGGATCAGCACGACTGGAACACCGAATTTCATCCAGTCAGTGAAGCCAATCCCCATCTGGGCGGCTGCGATGGCGTTGGGCGGGCTACCCACCAGGGTACCGATGCCGCCGATACTGGCGCTGTAGGCGATCCCCAGCAATACGAAGACGAAGGTGGCGCGCTCTTTTTTGCTATCGAGGCGTGCCAGCATACCGATCGCCAGTGGCAGCATCATGGCGGTGGTAGCGGTGTTGCTGATCCACATCGACATGGCGGCTGTGATGGTAAAGAGCAGGATCACGCCCCAACCCAGATGACCATTGGCCAGGTGCATCACCTTGCCTGCCATCAGGGTATCCAGTCCCTGTTTGGAGAGGGCTGCCGCGAGGGCGAAACCGCCAAAAAAGAGGAACAGGATCGGGTTGGCAAAATCGGTGAGGGATTTGCTCATGTCAAACACCCCGAGCACGGTAGCCAGCAGGGGTACCAGCAGCGCGGTGATGGTGACGTGCAGTGCTTCGGTCAGCCAGAGTATGGCGATAAAGACCAGAATGCCCAGCCCCTTGTTGACCATGGGGTCAAACGGGAGCCAGGCGAGCATGGCACAAAGTAGCAAGACATCCAGGATGACGAGCCCTGATTTGATGTCCAGCCAGCGAGATGGAGCAGAGGGTACAGCTGATGTGTGCATAATGTTCTCTCGGTTAATTTATGGTTGTTTTTGTGTTGCCGAGATTACATCCATTCACTTGTTTGAAACAGACTCACATGTTGAAAATCAGCCTCTACTCACATACTCATTGATAAAAATGAGGAAATGAATACATAAATAAAACATGTGCGAAATATAAATCAAACATCCATGAACTGTTCCAGCCACTGCTTGAACATGTTCTTGGGCAAGGAGCCATTTATCTGGTTCACCAGTTTGCCCTGTTTGAAGACCATCAGGGTGGGGATGCTGCGAATGGTGTAACGGGCGGCAATGGTGCTCTGTTGCTCGGTATCGACTTTGGCAAAGCGTATCCGTGGTTCGAGTTCATGGGCAACCTCATGAAATACCGGAGCAAACTGCTGGCAGGGGCCGCACCAGCTGGCCCAGAAATCGACCACGACCGGGATGTCTGAGTTGATCAGGGTATCGAAGTTATCCGCATTCCCGAGGCAAGGGGTCTGGCTGAACAGGGGGGCTTTGCAGCGCCCGCATTTGCCAGATGTATCGATATGGGTAACGGGCAGGCGGTTCTTGGTAAAGCAGTGGCTACAATAAGTAGTGATAAATGACATAATTGGTTCCTTCTAAATCAGCTCTGGCCGGGGATATGATGAAAAGCCAGAATGAAGCAATCGCGAAACAATAGCGAAATATCAGAGCAATAACGGTAACACAGTGCCCAGCGGGAGTGGATAATTCCCCCAGGGTTCA
This sequence comes from Aeromonas sp. FDAARGOS 1411, assembly GCF_019047125.1. NCBI lineage: Bacteria > Pseudomonadati > Pseudomonadota > Gammaproteobacteria > Aeromonadales > Aeromonadaceae > Aeromonas > Aeromonas sp. FDAARGOS 1411. The sequence goes on from NZ_CP077214.1 coordinate 1,090,288, forward strand.
TTGCCTGACCGGATAATTCAGCGACCACCAGATGAGAGTCGAGACGGGATGAGTAAAGGATCACGGAAAAACCGTGCTGTGCCAGGGCTGATTGTTGCCCTGCTGCTTGCCTTTTCGGGCTACTGCTGGCAGTCGCTCAGTCAGCAGCAGCAGGCCCACAACCTGAACGAAGCGGCCGAGGTGGTGCTGAACAGGATCAACGCCGATACCCTCTATCTGCTTGGGCGGGAGCAGGCCAATGACAGCAATGTCCAGCAGCGCCTGAACCAGTTATCCATAACCCTTGACGGTTTTGTACGGGAAGTCAGAAGCGATCCCGAGCTGGTGCAAGACGACCTTTCCCAGGCTCTGCTTGATGACATGGACAACTATCTGATGGCGCTGGCCAGGCTTCATGCCATTGAGATGGCTATCGAGTACCTCAATGCGCCCCTGCAGGCCCAGATTAAAAAGGTGCGGGGGATAAGCCCGTCAGACAGTGCTCTCCATCGCGACCTGGAGGAGTTGGCGCAACTGAGCAACTATCTGCAGCGCAGTTGGGACAAACGTGAACAGACTACGCTGGACCAGCTGCAACAGCAGTTGCAATCCCGTTATGGCAACTTGCCGGAGATCGCTACCCTGATCCGCCTGAGCAAGGAGATGAGCCAGCAGGTGATTGCCTATCACACCTTGCGTTACCAGCTCATCGACATGCATGTGATCGAGAGTCTGGTGCGCTGGAAACTCGACAAGCTGGAGCGCGCTTCCTCTTTGATGAACCGCTTCTATCTGATGGTGCTGTGCGGGGCTTTGATCTGCTTTGCGCTAGTGGCCTTCACCCTGTGGCGCCGCAACCAGAAGCTGAGCGAGTTGTCGCGCCAGACCGGCTTGCTGGCCCAGGCCAAAAGCGATTTTCTGGCCAACATGAGCCACGAGATCCGCACCCCCATGAATGCCATCATAGGTTTTAGCTCGCTGGCACTGCAGACCGAACTGGATCAGCAACAGCGGGACTATCTGGGCAAGATCAAATCCTCATCCGATACCCTGCTGCTGCTGATCAACGACATCCTTGATTTGACCAAGGTGGAGTCCGGCAAGCTGACGTTGGAGGAGATCGACTTCGATCTCAGCGAGCAGCTAGATTCGCTGGCGGGCATGTTTGCCGATCTGGCGGAGCGCAAGCACGTGGAGGTGGTTATTCGCAAGTCACCGGAGGTACCGGTCTTCTTGCGTGGAGATCCCCTGCGATTGGGGCAAGTACTGGTCAATCTGGTGAACAACGCCATCAAGTTTACCGAACGCGGTGAAGTCGAAGTCTGCATCGAGCTGGCCAATCCTCACCCAATGCGGATCCGCTTCAGTGTGCGCGATACCGGCATCGGCATTGCCGAAGAGAAGCAGACCCAACTGTTTCAAGCGTTTACCCAGCTGGAGGCGGGTAATACCCGAAAATATGGCGGCTCGGGTCTTGGGCTCAACATTTCCCAGCGGCTGGTGGAGCTGATGGGGGGGCGGATCACCGTAGAGAGCAAGCCTGGCGTCGGCTCTCTGTTCAAGTTCGATATTCCGATGGCGCAGGCGGTCTACGGCGTCGCTGGACGGAAAGTCTTCTTCGAAAACCAGCCGCTGGTGATGGTGATGGATGACAACGAACTGGTGCTGGATCTGGCCCGGGACATTCTGACTCGCGCGGGAGTGCGAGTGCTGCCGGTTAACTCCCTTTCCCGTGCCCGTCAGCTGCTCCGTGAAGAGGGACCGAATCTGCGGTTGGCGATCCTCGACTGGCGCATGGGTCAGGAGGATGGGCTCGATCTGGCGCTGGAGATGTATCAGCACAGCCAGTGGCGGCGGATCCCCATCCTGATGATCAGTGCCTGGGCCAGAGAGGGGTTACACGCCAGGATGGACAGCATGGGGCTGACCCATTTTCTGCCCAAACCGATGACCGAAAATGCCCTGCTGGCCAAGGTGGACGAACTGCTCAACGGCAGCTCCTACGAGCTCAACCTGCGCAAGGCAGAGGCACAGGGGGATCAGCAACACTTCAAATCCCTGTTGCAGGGTACCCGAGTGCTGTTGGCGGAAGACAACCGGGTCAATCAGCAGCTCATCATCGAATATCTGCGGCGCGTCGATGCGGTGGTGTGTGTGGTCAGCAATGGTCGGGAGGCGGTGGAGCGGGTCGCCGAGCAGCCTTTTGACGTGATCCTGATGGATTTGCAGATGCCGGTGCTGGACGGACTCGATGCCACCCGCCAGATCCGCAAGATGGTCGACAAACACGATGTGCCCATCATTGCCCTCACCGCCAGTGCCATGCCCGGTGACAAGGAGCGTTGCTTGGGGGTGGGGATGAATGGCTATGTCACCAAGCCTGTGAGCAAGCTGGATCTCTATAACAACCTGCTGCAGTGGGTAAAGCCGCAAGGGGTGGAGCAGGCGGGGATCATGGAGGTGAAACCGCCGGATATGATCGGGATCCTCGATCTGCAGGATGCCCTCAAGCGGCTGGAGCAGGACAAGGAGGCGTTGCAGATCCTTTTCAAGCTGTTCATGTCGGAACACAAGGACGACCTGTGGGAGATCCGCTCCGCCCTGCGCCGTCAGCAGCCCGAGGTGGCCAGCAAGCTGCTGCACACCCTCAAGGGGGTGTCGGCCAATATCTCGGCGGCCCGTCTGCAATTGGTGGCTGGCGAGCTGGAGTGGCGCCTGCGGCAAAACGAGGTGCTGAGCGAGACGGATCTGGAGCAGTTGCAACAGGTGTTCAGCCAGACCCGGGAAGAGGTGTCACACTTCCTGTTGACCGGTGAGCAGCATGAAAATTCGTATAATCCCTATTCATCAGGGGATGATCGCATGTCACAGTGAATTAAATAGTAATTATTCTCAACCATCCTGGTTCGGGATATGATGAGCTTTCGTTCGAATCGCCTCCAGCCGGAGGCGATTGTTTTCATTCTTCTATTTCTGCGTGGCTTCTCTGATGGCCGCTCCTTGGAGCGGTCACGGGCAGAGAGCGCTAAAGGTTGGTGGTGTGAGCGTATTTTTACGATTGAGCTGGTTTTTCAAGGAGCAGTGGCCCCGTTATCTGGCCGCCATCTCCCTGCTGCTGATGGTGGCCCTGTTGACCGTGATTCCGCCCAAAGTGGTGGGCTGGGTGGTGGATGGCATCACCAAGGGTGGTCTCGACAATGGCACCCTGATGCGCTATCTGGCGGGGCTGTTTGGTCTGGGTGTGCTGATTTATCTGCTGCGCTACGTCTGGCGGGTGATGCTGTTTGGTGCCTCTTATCGTCTGGCCTATGTGTTGCGCAATCGCCTTTTCAGCCATTTCACCCGGATGAGCCCCGATTTTTATCAGCGCCACCGTACTGGCGATTTGATGGCCCATGCCACCAATGACATTCAGGCTGTTGAGATGACCGCTGGCGAAGGGGTGCTGACTCTGGTGGACTCCATCATGGTCGGGGTATTGGTGCTCTCCATCATGTGCAGCCAGTACTCCTGGCAGTTGACGCTGGTCTCCTTGCTGCCGCTGCCGGTGATGGCCTATTTCATGAACCGCTTCGGCACCCAGATCTACACCCAGTTCAAGGCGGCGCAAGGGGCATTCTCCAGGCTCAACAACAAGACCCAGGAGGCCCTTTCCGGCGTGCGGGTGTTGAAATCCTATGCGGTTGAATCGCTGGAAGATGAAGGCTTTGCCGAGCTGACCAAACAGGCGGGGGAGCGCAATATGGCGGTGGCCCGCATCGATGCCAAGTTCGATCCGGTCATCTATCTCTGTATCGGTTGCTCCTACTTCCTCGCGGTGGCGGGGGGCAGTGTGCTGGTGCTGCGCGATGAGCTGACCCTGGGTGAGCTCACCAGCTTCACCATGTACCTCGGCCAGCTGATCTGGCCGATGTTTGCCATCGCCTGGCTGTTCAACATCATCGAGCGGGGCAGCGCCGCCTACTCCCGTATCGAAAGCCTGCTGGGGGAGCGCAGCGATATCGAAGAGCCCGCCCAGCCGGCCGCGTTTACCTCTGCCTTTCCTTTGCAGATCAAAGGGGTAAGCTATCAACTTGAGCAGCGCACCCTGCTTGCGGATATCGACGTTACCCTCAAACAAGGGGGGATGCTCGGGGTGGTGGGGCGCACCGGGGCAGGCAAGAGCTCCCTGCTCAAGCTGTTGATGCGCCTTGCCAATCCGACTCACGGTTCGATTGTCATGGGTGGCGTTCCGATTGACCAGCTGCCGCTCGCCACACTGCGCAGCCAGTTTGCCTATGTGCCGCAGGAGCCATTCCTGTTTTCCACCACTATCGCCGCCAATATCGCCCTGGGCAAACCCGATGCGAGCCGCGAGGAGGTCGAACGGGTGGCGCGCATTGCCTGTGTCCACGATGATATCGTGCGTTTCCCCAAGGGCTATGAGACCGAGGTGGGGGAGAAAGGGGTGACCCTCTCCGGCGGCCAGAAACAGCGGCTGGCCATTGCCCGCGCCCTGCTGCTGGGTGCGCCCATTCTGGTGCTCGATGATGCGCTCTCGGCGGTGGATGCCCACACCGAGCAGCAAATTCTGCATGCCCTCAAGGCACATCGTCGCACCCTGATCCTGGTCAGCCATCGCATGACGGCGGTGGAGCAGGCCGACGAGATCCTGGTGCTGGAGCAGGGAACCGTTAGCGAACGGGGTCATCACGGCACCCTGATGGCGCACAATGGCTGGTACGCAGATATGGTGCGTTATCAGCGTCTCGAAGAAGCGGTGGAGGAGAGCCTGTGAATCCGACCATTAAACGACTGCTCGCCTACTGCGCCCAGTATCCTCGCTGGCTGATCCAGGCGGGGATTTGCCTGCTGCTCGCCACCGGCGCCGAAGTGGCCGGGCCGCTGCTGATCAAGCTCTTTATCGATGACTATCTGGCGCCTCGCAATATCGTGCTGCCCACCATAGCCCTGATTGCAGCGGGCTATCTGGGCTTGCAGGTACTCTCGGCGGCGGGCTTCTATTTGCAATCCCTGCGCTTTAACCGTATCGCCCAGGCGGTGGTGCAAACCTTGCGCGAGCAGGTGTTTGCCACCGCCATCCGCTTGCCGGCCCGCTACTTTGACAAGCATCGATCCGGCTCGCTGATTTCCCGCATCACCAACGACACCGAGGCGATCATGAACCTCTATGTGCAGGTGATCGGCTTGCTGGTGCAAAAGGTGGTGCTGTTGTGCGGCATCCTCATCTCGATGGCGCTGCTGGATCTGCGGCTGATGCTGGTCTGCTCCCTGTTGCTGCCCGCAGTGGGCGGGGTGATGTGGCTCTACCAGAAACTGAGTGTGCCGGTGGTGCGAGCGACCCGCAGTCTGCTCTCCGACATCAACAGCCGCCTCAACGAGTCGCTGCAGGGGATGCCGGTTATTCAGGCGATGGTGCAGGAGCGCCACTTTGCCAACGCCTTTGCCGAGGTGAACCAGCAGCACTGGTCGGCACGGATCAAGAGCCTCAAGATCAACGGCATTTTGCTGCGTCCGCTCATCGATCTCTTCTACATGATGGTGCTGATCGGTCTGTTGGCGCTGTTCGCCCACGAGGGGGTGAGCCACGCCGGTGCCATTCAGGTGGGGGTGCTCTACGCCTTTATCAGCTATCTGGGCCGGATGATCGAGCCGCTCATCGAGATGACCAACCAGCTTAACCAGTTGCAGCAGGCGATGGTGGCGGGGGAGCGGGTCTTTGCCCTGCTCGATGAAACCCGCGAGAGCACCGAGGGCGAGCTGCGCCCGCTGGAAGGACGGGTCAGTTTCGAGCGGGTGAGCTTCTCCTACGATGGCGAGCAGCAGGTGCTGCGGGAGGTCAGTTTTGCCGCAAAACCGGGCCAGATGCTGGCGCTGGTGGGCCATACCGGCAGCGGCAAGTCCACCATCATCAGCTTGCTGATGGGCTTCTATCCGCTGGATCAGGGGCAGATCCGCTTCGATGATCACGCACTGGATACCCTGTCGCTGGCGGCGGTGCGCCGCAGCATCGGGTTGGTGCAGCAGGATCCCTTTATCTTCGTCGGCACTCTGGCGGAGAACCTGCGTCTCGGCCGCGCCGGCATAGATGACGCGCGGCTCTGGCAGGCGCTGAGCGAGGTGCAGCTGGCCGAGTTTGTGCACAGCTTGCCACAGGGGATCAACACCCTGATGGAGGAGGGTGGCAAGAACCTCTCCGCCGGTCAGCGGCAACTGCTCTCCTTTGCCCGTGCACTGGTGGGAGATCCGCGTATCCTCATTCTGGATGAAGCGACGGCGAGTGTGGACTCCCAGACCGAGTTGGCGCTGTCGCAGGCGATCTCTGCTGCCCGTCGTGGCCGCACCACCATCGCCATCGCCCACCGCCTCTCGACCATCGTCGATGCGGACGAGATCCTGCTGCTCTCCCGCGGTCAGGTGAATGAGCGGGGTACCCATGGTGAGTTGATGGCCCTCGGCGGTCACTATGCCCAGCTGTTCGAGATGCAGAGTCAGGGGGCTTGGCTGGAAGAGAAGCGCGCCTGAGTGGCACATTTGCTGTAACAGCGACATGAACGAAAAGAGGGAACCGATACGGTTCCCTCTGTTTTTTTGGGTTGGGCAAAAGGTCGTAACCGTGAACCCTGTGCTTGTCGAATGGCGCAGATGCAGGCAACATGTTGTTTACATTAACTCATCGGATCAGTTCGCATATGGATTTGCAACGCTTCAAAGCCAATCTGGCGCTTCGGCTGTTTGCCTGGCGCTACATTCCCGTCATCGGGTTTTGTGCCCCGATCATCGAAGAGATGAACGCCAAGGCGCTGCGCATTCGCATTCCTCTTGGCTGGCGTACCCGCAACCATCTGGGCAGCATGTATTTTGGTGCGCTGGCGACCGGCGCCGATCTGGTAGGCGGTCTGCTGGTGATGGAGAAGGGGCGGCAGCGGCGCAAGAAGGTGCACTTCGCCTTCAAGGATGTGCAGGGGGAGTTTTTGAAACGACCGGAGGGGGATGTGCAGTTCGACTGCGCAGCGGGGGAGGAGATTGACGCCATGATCGACGAATCGTTGGCAAGCGGTCAGCGCATCAATCGCCCCATCCGAGTGGTAGCCACCTGCCCGTCATTGAACGGGGATGAGGCGATGGCGCGTTTTGTGCTGACCCTGTCGATCAAGGCCAGCTAGTGGGTTGCCGGAGAGTGGCTCCCCAAGACGGGGTTAGCCAATCTCCGGGCTGACGCCCTCTTTCACCACGACCTTCATGCCGTTGAAGTTGACCACCTGTTCGGCCACGATCTTGCAGCGCTTGCGGGTCTCGACCTGACCGTCCACCTCGACCAGCCCTTCGGCAACGAGGGCTTTGGCGGCGCCGCCACAATCGGCCCACCCTTGATGTTTGATAAGGTCACACAAGGCAACGAAGGGGTGACCTTCGAGCAGAAACGTCTCCATGGGAAATCCTCTAGATGGATGAATGCCGGATACAGCAGGGCGACTATTTTAGGCAGTTCGCTCAGGCAAAGAAAGGAAGAGGGGCCACTCGCTGCGAAAAAGTGGCCGATTGTCCTTAAGGTGGCGCTTTCGCAAGACCTGATGGAGAGGTGAGAGGGCCACCCGTGACGTATCGTGACGCACCTCGTCCCTGCTGGTGTGCCCACACTCTCCCCTGACTGTTAGGATCGGGTCACTCTCAATGGCCCAAGGAACTTCCCATGACACTCTCCCGCCTGCTGCTGGCATGCAGCGCCCTGACTCTGTGCGGTGTCGCGCAGGCCAGTACTCCGGTGCAGGTCTCGCTGCCTGGGGTCAATTTGCCCGCGTCCCATCAGGTGGAAGGGGCGCGCGCCTCGCTGCTCTACGGTCGGACCGGTCAGGTGAAGGGCATTGATCTGCCGATCTTCGCCCTCTCCGATGTGGATCAGTTCAGCGGCCTGCAGCTCGGGGTATTCCTGGGTGCTGGTCGGGTGCGCCACCAGTTTGGCGGGGTGGCCATCAACGCCATCAACTGGCACGAAGGGCAGGATACCGGCGTCAATCTGGGGCTGGTCAACCTGACCAATAACGTACAGGGGCTCAACTGGGGGGCGGTCAATATCGCCAAGGGCAATGCGCTGGCCAACGTCGGCCTGGTCAACTATGCCGAGCGTACCACTTTCCAGATTGGCTTTATCAATGCGACCAAGCACCTCGATGGCTTGCAGATCGGGCTGGCCAACTATGCCGCCAACGGCGTGTTCCCCATTCTGCCGCTGGTGAATTTCCAGAAATCGTTCTGAGTGGGCGGTTCGCTTTGCGTTAAGGGCCTCTGCTGATTACCCTGTGCCTCTTGCAACTTGTGACAGGCGAACAGAGGTAATTGATGACGGCAGGGCAGATGAGTGCAATCGGGATCGGCTGGGATGTGCGTGGCTGGCAGGGCAGTGCCCAAGCGGTGGCCGTGGTGGGCTGGCAGGCCGAATCCAACCGCCTGCACTGGCTCGGGGTGTCGCCTCTGTTTCGTCTGAGCTCGCGGGTGGCGCCGGATCTGGCCGCTCTGCTGCGTCCCGCCCTGCAAAACGAGCTGACCCTGATGCAGGTAGAAGCCTGCCCGCAACTGGCGCTCGGTATCGATGCGCCGCTCGCCTTTCCCCGCACCTTGCGGGATCTGCTCAACGGCCAGCCACACAGCTGCGCCGTGCCCGAGCGGGAGATAGACAACCACTACGCCTATCGCGACTGCGAGCGCTGGTTGTATCAGCAGTACGGCAAGAAGCCGCTGTCGGCCACCTTCGACCGGCTCGGCAACAACGCCACTCTGGCGCTCTCCATGCTGCCGCGGCTCTCTGATCTGCAACTGGTGCCGACCGTTGCCCCGAAGGCCAGTCGTGCCGTGCTGGAGGTCTATCCGGCATTGGCCAAAGTGGGCGGCAAGGCCTCCCCGGCACGGCCCGAGCTGGCGGCCTTACTGCCTGCGGACGTGCTGGTCGGCACCGATCGCTACGATGCGGTGCTCTGCGCCCTGATGGCGCTGCAATATGCCGCTGGTGGCAAGGTGACGGTATTGCCTGAGCTGATTTCGCCACCCAGTGACATGCCTTGTGATGAGGGATGGGTCTATCACTTTGCCCGTCATGCTGTAGAGCACAACGGCATGTGACGACGGGGACGCGGCACATCATGGCGCCGCTCACCCTGTGGAGGCGGGCCAAATGGCGCAAAAAACCTGTCTTTAGTCAGGAAATTGCCTGTTCATCCCGCGCCAAGGTGGCGCATCGTTATCTTCATCCGATATATTGCCCACCTTGCTGATCCTTTGCTGTGGTATTCCCGATGAAATCCGTTCTCTCTATTCAGTCCCACGTGGTCTTTGGTTGTGCCGGCAACAGCGCGGCCGTCTTCCCCATGCGCCGCCTCGGTATGGATGTATGGCCCATCAACACGGTGCAGTTTTCCAACCACACCCAATATGCCCAGGGGTGGCAGGGGATGGCGATGCCGGCGGGCCATATCAGTGCGCTGGTGAAAGGATTGGGCAATATCGAGGTGTTGAGCCAGTGTGACGCCGTGCTGAGCGGTTACCTTGGCTCCGCCGAACAGGGAGACGAGATCCTGACCGTGGTCAACGCCGTCAAGGCGGCCAACCCCGATGCCATCTACTTCTGCGATCCGGTGATGGGTCATCCGGAGAAGGGGTGTATCGTCGCTCCCGGCGTCACCCGTTTCCTGACCGAGCAGGCGTTGCCGGTGGCCGACATGATGGCCCCCAACCTGCTGGAGCTGGAGACCCTCTGTGATACCCATCTGGCTGATCTGGATCAGACCCGCGCGGCAGCCCATCAGCTGCTGGCCCGCGGCGTCAAGCTGGTGCTGGTCAAGCATCTCGGTCGTGCGGCGCAGGACTCCAGCCGCTTCGAGATGCTGCTGGCCACCCCGCAAGGGGATTACCTGATTGCCCGTCCGCTTTATGACTTTGCCCGCCAGCCGGTGGGGGTTGGCGATCTTATCAGCGCCCTGATGCTGGCCAATTTGCTGGCCGGTCACGATGCGGTCAGCGCGTTCGAGCGCACCAACGCCTCGGTGGATGCGGTGCTGCAGGAGACCTGGCGCCAGCAGGCTTACGAGCTGCAACTCATCGCCGCGCAAGATGCCTTCGCCCTGCCAGAGGTAGCAGTGCGAGCGGTGAAACTGCCCTGAGTCAACGCGGACTTTCGTCTATCCCGACAAGGGGTGGGATGCAGATGAAAAAGGCTTGCCAATGGGCAAGCCTTTTTACTGTTTGCCTATTTAGTGCGGCAAGCAATCAGATGCGGGGATGGCGGAGGCGATAACGCTCAGCCATGGCATTGGCCGCTACCATGGCGGCGTAGACATCCTGTTCACTCACTGTCATCGGCATGTTGCCCATGGTATCGAGGGGGTCGCAGGCCAGCTGCGCTACCTTGCGCCACTCGCTTTCATCAAAGTGGGTGAGCCCCAGCTCTTGCAGCGTCATGGGCAGACCTGCACAGTCGATGATGCGAAACACCTCATCAAGCTCATGTTGCGGGGCGCGCTCAAGCACGAGTTGGGTCAGCAGGCCGAAGACCACCTTCTCGCCATGCTGGGCACGATGGAGCTCCGCGATCAGTGACATGCCGTTGTTGACGGCATGAGCGGCGGCCAGTCCACCGGCTTCTGCGCCGACCCCGCTGAGGTAGATGGTGGCCTCGATAACCTGCTCAAGCGCCGGGGTCGAGACATGGTGGCGTATCGCATCCATGGCCAGCTCGATGTTCTCACCAAGCAGCTCGTAACAGAGCTTTGCCAGACCAAGGCCAGTGCGTGAAGGGCGCTTGCCGACCAGATTGAGCCCGTCCGACCGATAGCAGGCGCGCGCCTCGAAATAGGTGGCCAGGGCATCACCAACGCCTGCGGAAAAGAAGCGGGGAGGGGCGGCGGCAATGATGGCCGTGTCAGCCAGCACCACGTCCGGATTTTGCGGCAGGAACAGATAGCGTTCAAATTCACCCGCCTGGTTGTAGATCACCGCCAGCGCCGTACAGGGGGCATCCGTGGAGGCAATCGTCGGGAACAGTACAACCGGACGGCGCAGATAGAAGGCCACGGCCTTGGCGACATCCAGCGTCTTGCCGCCGCCGATCCCGACAATCACGTTCGCACCATATTGCTCTGCAAGGTGGGTCAGGCGGTGGATCTCCTGTTCGGTGCATTCGTAGCGAAACTTGTCGACCACTCCCCTGAGACCTGCCTGCAGGAGCCCCGCCAAAGCTTCTTCCCGTACCCGCTCCAGAATGAACTCATCGCTGATGAGCAACGCATAGTCACCAAAATCTTTAACGTGCTCATGGAGTTGCGGGAGAAGGTGTTGACCGATGATGAACTTTTTGGGGGAGGTAACTGTACGGGGCAAAGTGGGCATCCATTATTCCTCAAGGCAGTGAATAACATAAGATTGATTATCAAATGGGTCTCTTACGATACGCCTGATGAGGCAATAGATGAAGAAGAAAAGGGGGGCGTTTTAATCATTAATTAATCTTTCTATTTGTTTGGCTGTATTTTGGGGCGGCGATTGGCGGTGTTGAGGCATACAGGAGCACTGGCCGTATCGTGGCAATCCGTCGCAAGCCAAATTGCTGCAACAAACAGTCACGCGGGCAACAAGCAGGGCCGCTTGGTGCGGCCCTGCTGTATGTGGATAAGAGATAGGGGATGGTCAGAGCGGTTTATAGAAGATGACGGTCGCAGCAAGAGAGCCATCGGCGTTGCGCGCAAAGATCGGGATCTGGCCCGCCTCCAGATAGCCGAGTTGACGATAGAGGTGGGAGGCCACATCACCGGCGCGAGTATCGAGCACCAGCAGCGAACGGCCCGCGGCATGGGCGCCTTGTTCCATTGCCTGCATCAGCGCATGACCGACACCTTTGCCTCTCGCCGTTTGCAGTACCATCAGTTTTTCCACCTCGGCCCGGTGGCGACCGTTGGCCTTGCCACAGAGCGCGAGCTGAACCGCTCCCACGAGCTGTTGTTGCTCAAGGGCAAGCCACAGCTTTCGGTGACCTGCCACAAGATCCGCTTCAACTCCTTGCCAGTAGCGGGTAGATTCCTCCGTGGTCAGCGGCGGTAAAAATCCGACCGAGGCGCCGCTATCGACACAATCTTGCAGCAGGGTGATGAGCGCACTTTGGTAGGTCGCTGCGCTATTAACTTCCACAATGTCCATCTGACATCCTTGTCGTTGCGCTGTTATGTGGCTGATTGCCACCGTTGGTTCATATGAGGTGGATACGTATGCTTGGCGCAAGCACGACTTGTCAGCGGATCAGCCCCTGCTCAACCAGCCAGACAAACAGCAGGCGGGAGACGGGGGAGAGCTCATCGAGGTGAGAGCTGTCGAGCCAGCGCAGCTCGGCAATTTCGGCCGATGCGATCGGGGTGCCGCTCGCTTCGCCGGTGTAGCAGCGCAGTCTCACCTCGACACCTGCAGGTTTGCCATCGGCCTGGGCGTTGAATTCGCAGGCAAAGCGCAGGGTGTCGGGTTGCAGGGTGACAGCCAGCTCCTCCTCAATCTCGCGGATCAGCGCCGCCTCGTCGCTCTCGCCCGGTTCCCGCTTGCCGCCTGGGATGTAATAGATGCCCTTGCCGTGGGAGCGGGCGCAGAGCAGTTGCTGATCTTTAAAGGTGAGCCAGGCGAGTTTGTCGATCATTGAGTTGCATCCTCTGGTTGTGTGGTGTGTATTGTCTGCATGTACCGGGTGAACAGGGCGCGGTAGGAGCGAGGCTCCTGCGCATCGGGAGAAAGTCCCAACTGATCTGCCAGCGCGAGCAGTTGCTGGCGAAACGCCGGGAGGCGTTCCTCGTCATCGGTCATGATGGCGAGCTCGGCAAAATCCCCGATCTCGGCCAGATGATCCAGGGTGACGTGAAACGGGCCAATGAAGTAGATGCTGCGCCTTTTGGTGATCACGAGTATCTGCCGGTAGTTCATGGTCAATAGCATGCTGACGGCCTTGTCCGCATCATTGATAGTGACCGCCTCGCAGCGATCCGTCTCGGGCCCCTTGACGATCCAGAGCTGGATGCCGGAGGGCTGCATGGTGCGGATAGCCAGACTTTTGCCAGCCTGGGCAAGGGCATCGTCCGGGGTGTCGAAGTAGCGATCCTGCTCCAGATTATCCTCCAGCATGATCTCCGGATTGAGGGCGAGCAGTGCCTTGAGGAAGGCGGTGCGATCCGTCAGCTGATATTTGAACTCGACTTCGAAGCTGCCCTGAAAGTGCGCCTGTGACATCAAGAAGATCCCTCTGTGAGCCTGTGTGGCAGGCAGCCTAACAAAGATGAAGTTGAGTCCCAAGGAGAAAGAGGGGATAGGCCGGAAACGCACTGTTTCCAGCGCGGTGACCGCGTAGCTGAATGAGTGCGCAATGGCTGGTTCGCCACAGCTTTCTCGTCCCTAAAAAAGCGGACTGGCGCACATCACGACAGGGCCGGACTGGGCGAAGGCGGGGTCCTTGTGGTTTAATCTTGCCACTTTAGCGGTAGTAGGCGACGAGCCTGCTACCTTGCGTGGGCAAGATGCAGGTGAGCAAGATGCAGATAGCAGCAGAGAGCAAGTTTATTGGACTCGGGGTCGCGGGCAATTTCGCCGGTCATCTGGAGCAGGCGGGTGAAGCGTCGGACTTCGTAGCGGTCGTGGTGCGCGATACCACCGCGCCCAAGGCGCTGTTCCCCTTCTTCGTGCCGGGCCATCCGGGTCAGCTCGGGGTATTCCCGTTGAGCGACAAGGCGATCTTCCTGCCGGAAGCGGCGGTCAGTGGTGACGAGAAGGTGCAGATCGAGCCGGAAGTAGCCCTCTGGTGCGAGCTGGAGTATGCCGGCAAGCAGGTGGTGGCGATCCATCCCCGCGCCTTTGGTGCCTATAACGACTGTTCCATCCGCCGTCCCAACGCCAAGAAGATTAGCGAGAAAAAGAACTGGGGCGAAGAGAGCAAGGGGTTGGCGGCCAACCTGCTGCCGCTTTCCGGTTTTGCCGCCGGTTGCGAGCTCGATGACTATCGCATCGCCTGCTATCTGGAGCGCGATGACGAGCTGCACGCTTACGGGGTAGACAGCGCCGCCATCGACTACAGCTACTTCCATGGCAAGCTGCTCGACTGGGCTATCGACAAGTTCAATCATCAGCAGGATGAGGGGCCGGCGGAGCACATTCAGGGACTGCTGGCGCAGGCGGGACATCCTCCCCATGCGCTCATCAGTATCGGCGCCACCCGCTATACCCCGTTTGGCGAGACCCACTTCCTCAAACCGGGCGACACTTCCTGCGTGGTGGTCTACCCGGGCAGCCGTTATAGCGAAGCGGATATTCGCGAGGCGATCCGCAGCCGCCACTTTGGTGCTGATATGTCGGTGCTGCTGCAGGCGGTGCAGGCGCGCTAATCAGATTGGCCCGCGGGAAGGTGTCTCTTCCCGCTGGTTATCATATCGAGTCATTTCATGACGATTGTTCAGGTATCCCGGGCCGATTATCCGGCCCTGATCGATCTGTGGGAGGCCTCTGTTCGGGCGACCCACCACTTCCTGCCCGAGGCCGAGATCCTCGCGCTTAAACCGCTTATTCTGGAGCACTACTTCGATGCGGTGACACTGCACAGTGCCCGCTCAGAAGAGGGGCAGATTACGGGTTTTAGCGGAGTGTACGAGGGCAAGCTGGAGATGCTGTTTGTGGCTCCCGGGGCGCGCGGCAGTGGCGTGGGGCGTTTGCTGGTGGCCCATGCCATCACGCAGGGCGGCGCGACGCTGGTTGACGTCAACGAGCAGAATGAGCAGGTGGTGGGCTTCTACCACAAGATGGGGTTCGCCGTGACGGGCCGCTCGCCGCTGGATGGTCAGGGCAAGCCCTATCCGCTGCTGCATATGGCGCTGGCGCCGACCTGATCGTGCCTGATGAGGCGCAGTACCCATAAACCAACGGGGGATGGCATCAGCCATCCCCCGTTTTTTTGATCGTGTTTGTTACTTGCTGGCGACCTTGTTCACCACCTGGATCAGCTGATAGCGCACGGAGGGGGCATCGGCCGGCACATCGGTGAGTTGCTCCTTGCTGACTGTGAGCTGATACCGGTAGCCCGGCTCGAACTGGAAACCTTCGATATTCTGGTAGAACAGCGTCCAGGGCTGCTGCTCATCACTGCGAACCTGCATGCACTGCATCGGGCCAACTCCAACGCAATCGACCAACTGGCTGTTGATATAGAGGGTCTCTTCCTGTGACGGGGCGGGGGCGCTCTGGCAGGCGGTCAGCAGCAAGGCTGCGCTGATAAACAGTGGTTTCATAATGGACTCCTTAACGCGAAAGGGGGCATTAGAGCGGCAAACAAAAAGGCGGTCAATGACCGCCTTTGTAACAAACCATATCAGCGCAGTGGTTAGCGCTGCTCGAGCGGAGTGAACTCGCGCAGCGGGTGGCCCACGTAGAGCTGGCGTGGACGACCAATCTTGCTGTCCGGGTCTGAGTGGAACTCGTTCCAGTGGGCAATCCAGCCGATGGTGCGGGAGATGGCGAAGATCACGGTGAACATGCTCATCGGGATGCCGATCGCCTTCATGATGATGCCGGAGTAGAAGTCCACGTTCGGGTAGAGTTTCTTCTCGACGAAGTAGGGGTCGGAGAGCGCAATACGCTCCAGCTCCATGGCGACGTCCAGCAGCGGATCCTTGATCTGCAGCTCGGTCAGTACTTCGTGGCAGGTTTCGCGCATCACAGTGGCACGAGGGTCGTGGTTCTTGTAGACGCGGTGACCAAAGCCCATCAGACGGAACGGATCATTCTTGTCCTTGGCCTTGGCGATGTACTCGGGGATGCGATCCACCGAGCCGATCTCTTCCAGCATGCGCAGGCAGGCTTCGTTGGCACCACCGTGGGCCGGTCCCCACAGGGAGGCGATCCCCGCGGCGATACAGGCGAACGGGTTGGCACCGGAGGATCCAGCCAGACGAACGGTGGAGGTGGAGGCGTTCTGCTCGTGATCCGCATGGAGGGTAAAGATACGATCCATGGCGCGTTCAACGATGGGATTGACCTTGTACTCTTCGGTCGGCACGCCAAACATCATGTGCAGGAAGTTACCGGCATAGGAGAGGGCGTTACGCGGCTGCATGAACGGCTGGCCGATGGAGTACTTGTAACACATGGCTGCCAGAGTCGGCATCTTGGAGAGCAGACGGAAGGCACAGATCTCGCGATGCTGCTCGTTGTTGATGTCGAGGGCATCGTGATAGAAGGCGGAGAGGGCGCTGACCACACCGCACATGATGGCCATGGGGTGGGAGTCACGACGGAAGCCGCGGAAGAAGAAGGCGATCTGCTCGTGCACCATGGTGTGGCGAGTGACCAGGCGTTCGAATTCGGCATATTGGGCCTTGGTCGGCGCTTCACCGTACAGCAGGATATAGCAGACTTCCAGATAGGTGGCCTGGGTGGCCAACTGGGCGATGGGGTAACCACGGTGCAGCAAGACACCCTGATCCCCGTCAATGTAGGTAATGGCAGATTTGCAAGAACCGGTGGCCATAAAACCGGGGTCAAAGGTGAAATACCCCTGTGATCCCAATTTTCTGACATCGATGACATCCGGGCCGATGGTGCCGGAGAGGATCGGCAGTTCAACCGGATCTTTTCCGGGCAGGTGTAGGGTGGCTATCTTATCAGCCATAGCACGTCTCCTTTGCTCTTTATAATTTGGTTCCAGTCCTACTCTATTACGACTTTTATGACGCTGGCAAAGGTTGTTACCCATACCGAAGTGGCTGGAGCGCCTTATTTGAAACAGAGTTCCTTATCAATGTCAATTTTGCTGGAACCCCATTAATGGCATTAATGAAATGTTAAATTAAATATGCGATCGAGTTTGCGGTTTTGTGTTTTCTTTGTAGCTAATTGATTGTCTTCGGTTAAGGCCGCCGATATACTGCGCCACGTGGGTCATGGCTGCGGGTGTTTGAAACGCTTTGGCAAAGCCTGATGTGAAACCGAAAACTCGCGTTTTGGCTTTTTCAGAGTGTTTTGGTAACAAAAAACCAACAATCACCATTCCGTGCCCTCAAGTGTGAGTTAAAACAATAACTAACGTGCTCAATGGAGCTGAGTGGGCAAGCGTGAAAAACAAACAGAGACCGGTCAACCTCGACCTACAGACGATCAGCTTTCCTGTCACTGCCATTGCATCCATCCTGCACCGTGTTTCAGGGGTCATTACCTTTGTTGCACTGGGCATCTTGCTGTGGATGCTTGGTACTTCACTCGCCTCTCCCGAAGGGTTTGAAACCGTGGTTGCCATCATGGACAACTTCTTGGTCAAACTCGTGCTGTGGGGGATCCTGACTGCGCTGGCATACCACATTGTGGGCGGCTTGCGTCATCTGGTCATGGATATGGGCTATTGGGAAGAGCTGGAATCCGGCAATCAGAGCGCCCGCGTGGCCTTCGTGATCACCGCGATCCTGGCTGTATTGGCGGGAGTGCTTGTATGGTAACCAATTCTGCAACCTTCGGGCGCAGCGGCGTTCACGATTACATCCTGATCCGCGCCACCGCCCTCATCATGACCTGTTATGTCCTCTATCTGGTGGGCTTTGTCGCGTTCAACGACATCACCTACGAGGTGTGGGCAGGCTTCTTCGCCAAAACATTCACCAAAGTATTCACCCTGTTGACCCTGCTCTGCGTACTGATCCACGCCTGGATTGGTCTGTGGCAGGTGCTGACTGACTATATCAAGCCGGTAGGGCTGCGCGGGGCGCTGCAATTTGCCCTGGTCGTGGTGCTGTTTGTCTATCTGATGACGGGTTTCGTCGTGCTGTGGGGTGTGTAAGGTGACTATTCCAACTCGTGAATTTGATGCGGTGGTGATTGGTGCCGGTGGTGCCGGTATGCGCGCCGCGCTGCAGATTGCCCAGTCCGGCAAGAGCTGCGCTCTGTTGTCCAAGGTTTTTCCAACCCGTTCTCACACTGTCTCCGCCCAAGGCGGGATCACGGTTGCGCTGGGCAATGCCCACGACGACAACTGGCAGTGGCATATGTATGACACGGTAAAAGGTTCCGATTACATCGGTGATCAGGAAGCCATCGAGTACATGTGCAAAACCGGCCCCGAGGCTATCTATGAGCTGGAGAACATGGGCTTGCCCTTCTCCCGTTTCGACAACGGGTCTGTCTACCAGCGTCCGTTTGGTGGTCAGTCCAAGAATTTCGGTGGCGAGCAGGCTGCTCGTACCGCAGCGGCCGCCGACCGTACCGGTCACGCCCTGCTGCACACCCTCTACCAACAGAACGTCAAGAACAAGACCACTGTCTTCTCCGAGTGGTATGCGCTGGATCTGGTGAAGAACCAGGATGGCCACGTGGTGGGTTGTACCGCCATCGACATGGAGAGCGGTGAAGTGGTCTACTTCAAGGCCAAGGCGACCGTGCTGGCCACCGGCGGTGCCGGTCGCATCTACCAGTCCACCACCAACGCCCACATCAACACCGGTGACGGCGTCGGCATGGCGCTGCGTGCCGGCGTCGGCGTGCAGGACATGGAGATGTGGCAGTTCCACCCGACCGGCATCGCCGGGGCAGGGGTGCTGGTAACTGAAGGCTGCCGTGGTGAAGGCGGCTATCTGCTCAATAAAGATGGCGAGCGCTTCATGGAGCGTTACGCCCCGAACGCCAAGGACTTGGCCGGTCGTGACGTGGTGGCCCGCTCCATTATGATCGAGATCCGCGAAGGACGTGGTTGCGACGGTCCCTGGGGTCCTCACATCAAGCTCAAGCTGGATCACCTCGGCAAAGAGGTGCTGGAATCCCGTCTGCCGGGCATCTGCGAGCTCTCTCGCACCTTCGCCCACGTGGATCCGGTCAAAGAGCCGATCCCGATCATTCCGACCTGCCACTACATGATGGGCGGCGTGCCGACCAACGTGAATGGCCAGTGCCTGACCCAGGACAAGAACGGCAACGACGTGCCGGTGGTCGGTCTGTTTGCGGTGGGCGAGATTGCCTGCGTCTCGGTGCACGGCGCCAACCGTCTGGGCGGCAACTCCCTGCTGGATCTGGTGGTGTTCGGCCGCGCTGCTGGCATGCATCTGGTCAACACTCTGGGCGAGATGGATCACGGCCGCGATGCTTCCGAGTCGGATCTGGATGCCGCACTGGCCCGCTTCAACCGCTGGGAAAATTGCCGTGACGGTGAAGACCCGGTGCAGATCCGCAAAGACCTGCAGCGCTGCATGCAGAACAACTTCTCCGTATTCCGCGAAGGTGCGGCGATGGCAGAAGGGTTGGCTGAGCTCAAGGTTATCCGCGAACGCCTCAAGTCAGCCCGTCTGGATGACACCTCCAAAGAGTTCAACACCCAGCGCATCGAGTGCCTGGAGCTGGACAACCTGATGGAGACGGCGTTTGCCACGGCGGTTGCCGCCAACTTCCGTACCGAGAGTCGCGGTGCTCACTGCCGCTTTGACTTCCCGGATCGCGACGATGAGAACTGGCTGTGCCACAGCCTCTATCATCCGGACACCGAGTCCATGACCCGTCGCGCTGTCAACATGTCACCCAAGACCCGTGAGGCGTTCCCGCCCAAGGTCCGGACTTACTGATTGCGGAGCCAGCCCTATGAACGTCACATTCTCTGTCTACAGATACAATCCGGATGTTGATAACGTCCCCCATATGAAGGAATATCGTCTTGATATTCCTGAAGGTTCCGACATGATGGTGCTCGACGCACTGATCCAGTTGAAAGAGCTGGATCCCACGCTCGCCTTCCGCCGCTCTTGCCGCGAAGGGGTCTGTGGATCAGATGGTCTCAACATGAATGGCAAGAACGGTCTTGCCTGTATCACCCCGCTCTCCGACCTGCTGAAGAAGGGCAATAACGTCGTTATCCGCCCCTTGCCCGGCCTGCCGGTGATCCGTGATCTGGTGATCGACATGACCCAGTTCTACACCCAGTGGGAGAAGGTCAAACCCTTCCTCATCAATGATGACAAGTTGCCGCCGGTGCGTGAGCACCTGCAATCCCCCGAAGAGCGCGCCAAGCTTGACGGCCTGTACGAGTGCATTCTCTGTGCCTGCTGCTCCACTTCGTGCCCCTCCTTCTGGTGGAATCCCGACAAGTTCATCGGTCCGGCCGGGCTGCTCGCCGCCTACCGCTGGCTGGCTGACAGCCGCGACACCGCGACCACCGAACGACTGGGGAATCTGGACGACGCATTCAGCGTGTTCCGCTGCCATGGCATCATGAACTGCGTGAACGTCTGTCCGAAAGGCTTGAACCCGACCAAGGCGATTGGCCAGATCAAGTCGATGTTGCTCAATCGGGCTGTTTAGTATCAGGGCCGGCCAGGTGCTGGCCCGACCTCTGGATAGCCATCCCACCCGTGGCAGGATGGCTATTTGACCCCTACAAGCTGCGCAGCAGTAACAAGAAGTACAAGGGATAGAAATGCATAACGGCGTGATGAAGGCCTGGTTGGAGTCATCTCACCTGGCTGGTGCGAATGCAAGCTATATCGAGGATTTGTACGAATCCTTCCTGGAAAATCCTGACTCCGTGTCCGACGAGTGGCGCAGCCTGTTTAGCGAGCTGCCCCAGGTCAATGGCCATGCGGTTGAACAACCCCACTCCCAGGTCCGCGATTATTTCCGTCGTCTGGCCAAGGATCCCTCTCGCTACAGTGCCCCCGTCTCCGATCCGCAAGTGGATGCCAAGCAGGTGCGGGTATTGCAGCTGATCAACGCCTTCCGTTTCCGTGGTCACCAGAATGCCAATCTGGACCCGCTGGGCCTGTGGCAGCGTGAAACCGTTGCCGAACTGGATCCTGCGTTCCACAACCTGCAGGGCGCAGATATGGAGGCCACCTTCAATGTGGGCTCCTACGCCATCGGTCGCGAGACCATGGTGCTCTCCGACCTCTACGCCTCGCTGAAGAAGACCTACTGCGGCTCCATCGGCGCCGACTACATGCACCTCACCTCCACGGAAGAGAAGCGCTGGCTGCAACAGCGTCTCGAATCCATTGAGGGGAAGGGGAGCTATACCCTCGAAGAGAAGACCCGTTTCCTCGAGAGCCTGACTGCCGCCGAAGGGCTGGAGAAATATCTGGGCGCCAAGTTCCCGGGAGCCAAGCGCTTCTCGCTGGAAGGGGGCGACGCCATGATCCCCATGCTCAAGGAGCTGATCCGTCGCGCCGGTGAGCAGGGCTGCAAAGAGGCCGTTATCGGTATGGCACACCGCGGTCGTCTCAACGTGCTGATCAACGTGCTCGGTAAACGGGCGCAGGATCTGTTCGACGAGTTTGCCGGCAAGCATGGTGAATCCTGGGGGACCGGTGATGTGAAGTACCATATGGGCTTCTCCTCCGACTTCGCCACCCCGGGTGGCAACGTCCACCTGGCGCTGGCGTTCAACCCCTCTCACCTCGAGATTGTCAACCCTGTGGTCATCGGCTCGGTCCGTGCCCGTATGGATCGTCGTGGTGACAAGGATGGTTCCAGTGTGCTGCCCATCACCATTCACGGTGACTCGGCCATGGCCGGTCAGGGCGTGGTGGCCGAGACCTTCAACATGTCCCAGACCCGCGCCTATGGTGTCGGCGGGACGGTGCGCATCGTCATCAACAACCAGGTCGGTTTCACCACCTCCTATATCCGTGACCTGCGTTCCACCGAATATTGCACCGACATCGCCAAGGCGGTGCAGGCGCCGGTGCTGCACGTCAACGGGGATGATCCGGAAGCCGTGGTGCTGGTGACCCAGATTGCCTTGGATTACCGCAACACCTTCAAACGCGACGTGGTGATCGAACTGGTCTGCTATCGTCGTCACGGTCACAACGAAGCGGACGAGCCGAGCGCGACTCAGCCGCTGATGTACCAGAAGATCAAGCAGCACCCGACCCCGCGCAAGATCTACGCCGATCAGCTGGTGGCCGAGGGGAGCCTCGCTCAGGAGCGGGCGACCGAACTGGTCAACGAGTATCGTGAAGCGCTGGATCGCGGCGAGCGGGTGAGCAAGGAGTGGCGGCCGATGGAGCTGCACTCCGTCGACTGGACCCCTTATCTGGGCCACGACTGGAACATGGCCTATGAGAGTGCCGTGCCGATGGATCATCTCAAGAGCCTCGGCGAGCGGGTGAGCCAGTATCCGGCGACCCACGTGCTGCAGCGTCAGGTCGAGAAGATTTACGAAGACCGCCGTCTGATGGCCGCTGGCGAGAAGCTGGTGGATTGGGGCTTTGCCGAGACCCTGGCCTACGCCACTCTGGTGGACAAGGGGTCCCGCATCCGCTTTACCGGTGAAGATTCCGGCCGTGGCACCTTCTTCCACCGCCACGCCGTGCTGCACAGCCAGACCGATGCCAGCACCTACACCCCGCTGTGCAACCTGCACGACGAGCAAGGCCCGTTCGAGGTGTATGACTCTGTGCTGACCGAGAACGCGGTACTGGCCTTTGAATATGGCTACGCCAGCGCCGAGCCGGCTGGCCTCACCATCTGGGAAGCCCAGTTCGGCGATTTCGCCAACTGTGCTCAGGTGGTTGTGGATCAGTTCCTCTCCTCCGGTGAGCAGAAGTGGGGCCGGATGTGCGGCCTGACCATGCTGCTGCCGCACGGTTACGAGGGGCAGGGGCCGGAGCACTCCTCCGCCCGTCTGGAGCGTTATCTGCAGATGTGCGCCCAGCACAACATGCAGGTGTGCGTGCCCTCTACCCCGGCGCAGGTGTTCCATATGCTGCGTCGTCAGGTGGTACGTCCGATGCGCCGTCCGCTCATCGTGATGACCCCCAAATCCCTGTTGCGCCACCCGTTGGCGGTGAGCAAGCTTGAAGAGCTGGCGGAAGGTACCTTCCAGAACGCCATCGGCGAGATCGATGCGCTGGATCCGAAGGCGGTCAAGCGCGTGGTCTTCTGCTCCGGCAAGGTCTACTACGACCTGCTCGATGCCCGTCGCAAGGCCGAGCAGCAAGATGTGGCACTGGTGCGAATTGAGCAGCTCTACCCCTTCCCGGAAGAGGAAGTGCGCGCCATTCTGGCCGATTACAGCCACGTCACCGATTTTGTCTGGTGTCAGGAAGAGCCGCAAAACCAGGGCGCCTGGTACTGCACCCGTCACCACTACGATGGCGTGCTGCCAGCCGGAGCTACCCTGCGTTATGCCGGTCGCCCCGCGTCAGCCTCACCGGCCGTCGGTTACATGTCTGTCCACGCCAAGCAGCAAAAAGCCTTGGTGGAAGATGCCCTTACCCTGTAAAGCCTCTGGCATAGAAGTAAAAAGGAACTGATTGGATGACTATCGAAATCAAGGTACCGGATCTGCCGGAATCAGTGGCCGATGCCACTATCGCCACTTGGCACAAAAAACCGGGCGATCTGGTCGCCCGTGACGAAGTGCTGGTCGACATCGAGACCGACAAGGTGGTGCTGGAAGTGCCGGCACCGCAAGCCGGTGTGCTGGGGGATATTCTGCAAGGGGAAGGGGCGACTGTGTTGTCCCGTCAACTGATTGCCATCCTCACCGCCGCCCCGGTGGCCGGTGAAGAGACCAAAGAGAAACCCGCTGAAGCGGTTGCCGATGATGGTGCCGATGGCTTGAGCCCCTCGGTGCGCCGCCTGATTGGCGAGCACGATATCGACGTGACCAAGCTGACCGGTACCGGCAAGGGTGGTCGCATCACCAAGGATGATGTGGAAGCCTTCATCAAGGCCAAGAGCCAGCCTGCGGCAGCCGCACCGGTCGCCGCTGCCGCTCCGGCAGCCAAGGTTACTCCGCTGGGTGGTCGCACCGACAAGCGGGTACCGATGACCCGTCTGCGTAAGCGCATCGCCGAGCGTCTGCTGGAAGCGAAAAATACCACCGCCATGCTGACCACCTTCAACGAGGTCAACATGAAGCCCATCATGGATCTGCGCAAGCAGTACGGCGAGATCTTCGAGAAGAAGCACGGCATCAAGCTCGGCTTTATGTCCTTCTACGTGAAGGCGGTGGTGGAGTCCCTCAAGCGCTATCCGGAAGTGAACGCGGCGCTCGATGGTGATGACGTGGTTTACCACAACTACTTCGACGTCAGCATCGCCGTCTCTACCCCCCGTGGTCTGGTGACGCCGGTGCTGCGCGACTGCGACAACATGAGCTTGGCGGACATCGAGAAGGCCATCAAGGATCTGGCGGGCAAGGGCCGTGACGGCAAGCTGACCGTGGATGAACTGACTGGCGGCAACTTCACCATCACCAACGGTGGCGTGTTCGGGTCCCTGATGTCCACCCCGATCATCAACCCGCCCCAGAGCGCCATTCTGGGCATGCACAAGATCCAGGATCGCCCGATGGCCGTTGACGGCAAGGTCGAGATCCTGCCGATGATGTATCTGGCGCTCTCCTACGATCACCGTCTCATCGACGGACGCGAATCGGTAGGCTTCCTGGTCTCCGTCAAGGAGCTGCTGGAAGACCCGACCCGTCTGTTGCTGGACGTCTAAGCCTGTGGTACCCGGGCAAGGGGTTTGCGCCCCGAGCTGAGTGTGCTGCTGGACGTTTGAGTAATACCCGAGCGATTGAAAGATAACGAGGGGCCGCCCAGGCCCCCATTCACAGGGGATTGAGAAACACCAGCCCCGGACGGAAATACCTACAACACGGATAGAGCATCTATGAATCTGCATGAATATCAGGCAAAACAGCTGTTTGCCGAGTATGGCCTGCCGGTCTCCGAAGGTTATGCCTGTGCTACCCCACAAGAAGCGGCCGAAGCGGCCGACAAGATTGGCGGCAATACCTGGGTCGTCAAATGCCAGGTACACGCCGGTGGCCGCGGTAAAGCGGGCGGCGTGAAAGTGGCCAAGAGCAAGGATGAGATCCGTGCTTTTGCCCAAAACTGGCTTGGCAAAAATCTGGTGACCTACCAGACCGACGCCAACGGCCAGCCGGTCACCAAGATCCTGGTGGAATCTTGCACCGACATCGCCAAAGAGCTCTACCTGGGCGCCGTGGTTGACCGTGGTTCGCGCCGTGTGGTCTTCATGGCCTCAACCGAAGGTGGCGTGGATATCGAGAAGATCGCCCACGAAACCCCCCATCTGATCCACAAGGCGGCCATCGATCCGTTGGTGGGTCCGCAGGCTTATCAGGCCCGCGAACTGGCCTTCAAACTGGGTCTGGTCGGCGATCAGATCAAACAGTTCACCAAGATCTTCATGGGTCTGGGCCAGATGTTCCTGGATTGCGATTTCGCGCTGCTGGAGATCAACCCGCTGGTGATCACCGCGCAGGGCAACCTGCACTGCCTGGATGGCAAGATCAACATCGATGCCAACGCACTGTATCGTCAGCCCAAGCTGCGCGAGATGCACGACCCGTCACAAGATGACCCCCGCGAAGCGCACGCCGCCCAGTGGGAGCTCAACTATGTGGCCCTCGATGGCAACATCGGCTGCATGGTCAACGGCGCGGGTCTGGCCATGGGCACCATGGACATCGTCAACCTGCACGGCGGCAAGCCGGCCAACTTCCTTGACGTCGGCGGTGGTGCCACCAAGGAGCGCGTAACCGAGGCGTTCAAGATCATCCTCTCCGACAGCAATGTCAAAGCGGTGCTGGTCAACATTTTCGGCGGCATCGTGCGCTGCGACATGATCGCGGAAGGCATTATCGGTGCGGTCAAGGAAGTGGGGGTCAAGGTGCCCGTCGTGGTTCGTCTGGAAGGCAACAACGCCGAGTTGGGTGGTATCAAGCTGGCCGAGAGCGGCCTCAACATCATTGCGGCCAAGAGTCTGACCGATGCCGCGCAGCAAGTCGTCAAAGCAGCGGAGGCCAACTGATGAGCGTACTGATCAACAAGGACACCCGAGTCATCTGCCAGGGCTTTACCGGCGGTCAGGGTACTTTCCACTCCGAGCAGGCGCTCTCCTATGGTACCCAGCTGGTGGGCGGCGTCTCCCCGGGCAAGGGTGGCACCACCCATCTGGGCCTGCCGGTGTTCAACACCGTCCGTGACGCGGTCGAAGCGACCGGTGCCACCGCCTCCGTCATCTATGTGCCGGCGCCGTTTTGCAAGGATGCCATCCTGGAAGCGATCGATGCGGGCATCAAGCTCATCGTCACCATCACCGAAGGCATCCCGACTCTGGATATGCTGGACGTCAAAGTGAAGCTGCAAGAGACCGGCGTGCGGATGATCGGTCCCAACTGCCCGGGCGTGATCACCCCGGGTGAATGCAAGATCGGCATCATGCCGGGCCACATTCACAAGCCGGGCAAGGTGGGCATCGTCTCCCGCTCCGGCACCCTGACCTACGAAGCGGTCAAGCAGACCACTGACGAGGGCTTTGGCCAGTCCACCTGCGTCGGTATCGGTGGCGACCCCATTCCGGGCTCCAATTTTATCGACATTCTGGAGATGTTCCAGAACGACCCGCAGACCGAAGCGATCGTGATGATCGGCGAGATCGGCGGTAACGCCGAGGAAGATGCGGCCGCCTATATCAAGGCCCACGTCACCAAGCCGGTGGTCTCCTATATCGCCGGTGTGACCGCCCCTCCCGGCAAGCGGATGGGCCACGCTGGCGCCATCATCTCCGGTGGCAAGGGTACTGCCGCCGAGAAGTTTGCCGCGCTGGAAGATGCTGGCGTGAAAACCGTCCGCTCCCTGGCCGATATCGGCAAGGCCTTGCGCGAAGTGACCGGCTGGTAATTCCTGTTAGCCCGTTATCTCTAATAAAAGTGCCGCCCGATGGGCGGCATTTTTTATGGGTTTTAAAGTGGTTTGATTTAACCAATCATCGCGATTCAGGCGCTAAACGAATTTTATTACAGGAGACCAGAAACAGTGTGGATACTAAAATAGTCTGCGATTTGAACTTGTCAGATTGATTTGTTCCTTTACCCATTGCATCGAGTGACCTGTTTGTGGGTAATGCTAAAAGTCATGCAAGGATGTCAGTGAGATAACGTAGTGTCAGGAGGACATAATGATTTCACGTATTTTGGGAATTGGCTGCCTTACCAGTATCTGCTTGCCAACAGCATGGGCGGCGGATTGCCCGAACAGGCAACCGGGGCAGCATCTAGAGTTTCTTGGGCGTTCGGCTGACAATTCGGTATCACTATGGCTTTCAAGTCCAGGTTCCGGGGGGAATTTTCGCCTCTCTGCTCCCGGGGTATCTGAAATCGATAGTTGGAATGCAAACCGCGCGTCGTTGCACTTGAGTGTCTCACCTGTAGTACTTGATGGCCTTAACGGGACTCATAAACTGGATCTCCTCAATGCGGATGGTTCTTTCAACTGCTTCCTCGATTCGAGAAACCAGAACAATCCTGTATTTCCAAATATTCCCCCGATCGATGGGGGAGATAGTAACGGTGGCACTGGTGGCGGAACCGGCGGTGGGGATGGCGGCAATGGTGGAACTGGTGGCGGAACCGGCGGTGGGGATGGCAGCAATGGTGGTAGTGGTGGTGGCACCGGTGGTGGGAGTGACCCGATCCGCAATATTGTGACCAGTATCAGTGCAGATGCCTTGATGGGCTATTTGAGCGGCTCCCTCAGTATTTCAGATCGTG
The DNA here is from genome assembly GCF_019047125.1 of Aeromonas sp. FDAARGOS 1411. Taxonomy (NCBI): domain Bacteria; kingdom Pseudomonadati; phylum Pseudomonadota; class Gammaproteobacteria; order Aeromonadales; family Aeromonadaceae; genus Aeromonas; species Aeromonas sp. FDAARGOS 1411. The sequence goes on from NZ_CP077214.1 coordinate 1,117,826, forward strand.
TCGTTGTCGGGCTTGACCAATTTGAAGATATTGCCGGTCAAAAGGGGTTGTGGCAGGTATGGACTGATGTACGCCATACCGGAGTCTCCGATGATCGTAACGAGATAGACACATCCGGACATGCCAACAGCTTTTTGATCGGTATACACAGATCCTTTGGTAAAGACGGGCTGGGCGGTATTGCATTTGCCAATAGCAAAACCTCTCTTGGCACGTTTGGCAGTTCGGTACGAAATGAGGGGGACAGCTTCTTTGTTGGGCCATATGGCGGCTATAGGCTAGATACGCACTGGCTGCTGGATGGCTGGGCTGCATGGGGACGAACTGATAACGATACCGAACTCGATGTACTTAAAGGGAGTTTCAAGACAACGACCGGGTTGATCTCAGCCAACCTGACCGGTGGCTACGATGTTGGTGAATATCTGCTGCGGCCCAAGCTTGCCCTCTTTTACAGTCACAATAAATCCGATGCGTTTGATTACACAGGCTCATTGCCTTATGCAAACCAGATTTATAACGTGACATTGCGGGTTAATGAAAACTCTTTTGAATATGCCACCAGTGAAGCATCAGGGGATATCAGTCGTATTTTCACCACAACCGATGGTGTTCAAATTATACCGGCCCTGCGTCTTGGGGTTCGTTATGATATTGAGCGTCCCAATGATGGTCAGATCCTGAATGAAAATCTGACAATGGAAAGTACGACCCCGTGGAGTGGATCTGCACGGATTGCACTGGCGGTAGCCCCTCAGCGTCATCAGCGTTTTGAAGTTATCACCGGTTATTACAGTATCGGGCGTCAGGACCTTGACCTCTGGGATATTAGATTTAACGCCGCAGTGAATTTTTAACTTACATAGGGAGATAAAAGTACCGATAACTTGGTCGGCACTTTGATTTAAATTACTTGTATGGAGATGGTATTCACCTCATAGTTGCCAACAAAAGGGAGTGGTCATACGGCTTCATACCGAATAACAAACTGCATCCCTTGTGGTGGCCCGTGAGAGCCTTATTTAGTTGATGGATATATCCACAAATGGGTGTGTCAGGAGTGCCGAATAGCTAGAGACGGATATCCGGATGTAGGGCTGAAAAGGGAAAATGTGTGCGCAGGAACGTCAGCTTTGCGAAATAGCAAAAAGGCACCCGAGGGTGCCTTTTTCACAATCTGAGTGGCTTGCCTATCAGGCTGCGGCTTTCAGCTGTACGGCGGCGGCTTTCTTGTGATCGCCGATCGGCATCACGGTGCGGCCGAACTGCTCGTTGATCACGGTGGCCATGGCCAGGTAGATGGCGCTGGCGCCACAGATGATACCTTCGAAACCGGCGATGGTGCCGATCAGGGTGCTGCCGGTGAAGTCACGGGCGGCCAGCAGGAAGAACAGCACGGTCAGGGAGGCGAACACGAACTGCTTGGCGCGCGGGTAGTTGATGGTGCCAACCAGCATGAACAGGGTGAACATGCCCCACATCAGCAGATACCAACCCATATAGGCGTGCGGAGTGGCTTCGGCCAGACCCATGGTCGGCATGATCAGCAGGAACACCAGGCTCAGCCAGAACAGGCCGTAGGAGGTGAACGCGGTCACACCGAAGGTGTTGCCACGCTTGTACTCCATGATGCCAGCGATGATCTGTGCGATGCCGCCGTAGCACAGGCCCATGGCCAGGATCATGGCGCTGATGGGGAAGAAACCTGCGTTATGGATGTTCAGCAGGATGGTGGTCATACCGAAACCCATCAGACCCAGAGGGGCAGGGTTGGCCAATTTTTCGCTCACGTGGCGTTCTCCAAAAATAGAGGTGGGGGTTAACAAAAGACGCGCGATTTTAGGCAGGCTGTGGCGAGCCCGCAAGGGGGCAAGGGGGATAAATCGTAAAAAAACTACGTGATTATTTGCATCAGAGGCCAAATGCTCACCAAGGCAGGCTGTTTGGTGAGCAAAAGGTGTCAAAATAGTTGAGGGGTTGTATTTTTATTACGCTTTTTACGAAGTGCGGCGGCGTCACTGATCCAGTGTCAGGATCACTTTGGCTTCCTTGTCCTCTTCCTTGACCTGGCTGTCGAGCACGAACAGCCGTTCCGGGGCGATCCCCTGGCTGTCGACCAGAAACTCCTTGGTATTTTGGGCGCGGCGCATGGCGAGATTGCGCAGGGATTTGGCGGTGATGAGCTGCTGATCCCGCAGCAGGATCACCGCCTGGGCCCGCAGTGCCGCGCTCTCTTCATCCAGATGGAGGCGGTCCGCCAGATCTTCAAGATCTTCGCCGAAGCGCTCTTCATAGGCCCGGGCCAGCGCCTCTTGCAGGGCCGGGTCCTGTTCCAGCAGGTCGAGATCCGCCTGATTGCCGGTGAGCTTGGCCAGTACCCGCTCCAGCTTTTGTCGTTGCAGGATGGGGCGCTCCTCGTTGAAGTTGACCTTGCCGCGAATGTTCATGCTGAGCTTGGGTCTATCCTTGAGGGCCTGCGCCAGCTTGACCAGTTTCTCCTGCTGGGTGGGGGTGAGATCGGGATCCCCCGGCAGGAAGGGAAGTTCGTCGAGATCTTCGGTGCCATCGGCCAGCGAGGCGAGCAGGGAGAAGGGGGAGGTGATCGCCTTGCTCAGGGTGTTGCCCAGCACATCCCAGAAGATATTGCCGATGCTGAAGTCCGGTTGATCGAGATCCCCCTTCACCTTGAGGTTCATCTGTATCACTCCGTTGGCATCGCTCAGCAGGGCGATGGCCAGCCCCAGCGGCAGATCCTTGGCCTGATCGCTCTTGATCTTCTCGCCCAGTTGCAGCTTCTTGATGGTGATGTCGTTATCCCCCTCCAGCCGGTTGCCCTCCAGCTTGTAGTGCAGCTTCATGGAGAGCTGCCCCTTGTCGATGGCATAACCGGCATAGGTGCCCGAATAGGGGGTAAAGGTGGTGAGCTCCAGATTGTGGAAGGCCACCGCGATGTCGAGGATCGGGTTGGCGACCAGCAGGTTGGTACCGCCGCGAATGGTCACCGGCGCATAGCGATCCACCTTGCCGTTGAAGGCGAGATCGGAGCGTTGCCCCGGAATATTGCTGATATGGCGACTTTGGCCGCTCAGCGAGGCGATATCGGCCACAAAATCCTGACTCAGACTGCGATCAGCAAAGCGCAGGTTGCCCTGCTCGGTGCGCAGCTGGTCGATGGTGAAACGAAAGTCGGGAGCCTTGCTGCCTGCCTTTGCTTCAGTACTTTTTGCTGCCGCCGGTTGCGGCAACAGCAGCTGTTGCAGGTTGGTGGTGCCATCCTCGTTGATCTCGATGCGGGCGAAGGGCTTGTTCAAGGCAATGTCCTTGATCCGCATCTGCTGGCTGATGCCGTCGTACGTCAGACCGGTGAGAGCCAAGGTGTTGAACTCCAGCAGCCGCTGATTGTCTGCCCGATCGACCACCTTGAGCCCGTTGACATCAAGCCCCCCCTGCAGGGTCAGCTTGCTGAGATCTCCCTGGGTGGTGGTGGCGAGATCAAGTCTGGTCTTGCTGCTCAGCAGCCCGTTTTGCACCTTGATGCGTACCAGATCGGCCAGATAGGGCTGTGCCAGCGTCAGGGGCAGCCCCTGCTGGTTGATGTCGCCGCTTAAGGTGAAAGGAGTCAGGGTCAGTTGGCCATCAAAGGCGAGGGGGCTGCTCTGGTTGAAGTGGGTGGCCAGAGTCAGTTTACTCGGTTGCTCCCCCTTGCTGCCCAGTGGCCCCAGCGCCAGCTTGAGGCCGGAGAGCTGGCGTGCCTGCGGTTTGCCGCTGCTCGATTCGGTGAGGGTGAGATCGCCCTTGTCGATAAGGATCTGCTTGATCTGCCACTGCCAGGGTTTGTCTGGCGTATGTTGCTTGCCGTTACCGGCGGTCTTTGCTTGTTGTGCCGACTTGGGCGCCGCATTGTTGGCCACCTCGTTTGCGGCGTGGGCCCCTTTGGCGGGTTTGGCGGGGGCCTGTTCAATCAGCAATTCCGCCAGATCCAGCTCCTGCTGTGGGTTGAGGGTGGCCTTGAGCAGGGGCTGTTGCAGGGTCACCTTGCCGATCTGGAGCGACTGTTTCTGGCCATCGACAGCCAAATCGCTAAGGGCCAGCTGGCCGAAGCGTGCAAATTCGTCGCCCTTGTGTTTTTTAAGCTGCCAGTTGTCCAGGGTCAGCTTGCCTTTGGACAATTGCCACAGCACCCCTTGCTTGCCCTCTTTAAGCTGGTATTCCACCTCTGCATTGGCGTGGCCCTTGGCCAGATCCAGCTTGAGATAGGGTGCCCAGAGCGGGGCGAAGGGTTTCAGGTCGACCTGTTTGAGGCTCGCTTTGCCCTGACCCATGCCGCTCATCACAGCGAGTTTGCCATGAGCGGCGAGGCTGCTTTTGCCGTTGATGGTGGCGCTCAGCTGATAGGCGGTCGGGTGATTTGCCTCGGTGCGCAGGTTATCGAGCTTGAGGGTCACTTTTTCCAGATTGAGGGGCGGCAACCAGCCGGGTTCGCTCTCCTTGCGCTGATCCTGATAGCGCACATGCCCGTCAGTGACATTGACACTTGCAATATCGACCAGCAGCGGGGCGCTGGCTGTTTCGGGCTCGTGGGAGGGCGCAGGGGCGAGCAGGGTCGCTAGCGCATCGGTCAGATTGAGCCGAACATCCCCCTTTTTGTCTGCCAGCCGTTGCAGCAGCACCACGGGTTTGGTCAGGGTGACGGCGGAGAGCACGACCCCTTTCTGCTGCCAGCTGGCTTGCAGGTTTGGGGTGATAAAGAGCTGCTCAAAACGGATGATAGGCTGCTGTTTGGCATCGAGCAGGGCAGTCGCGCCGAGGGTGAGAGAAGGGTTGCGCAGACCTACGTCAATTTCCCCCAGCGTCAGCTGCAGGCCGTAGTGCTCGGCCAGCCAGCCGGGCAGATAGCGCTGGATCAGACGGGGGGTTTGCCACAGCAGCAGAGTGATCAGGATAAGAAACAGCAGGAAAGCGTAGGCAAGGTAGCGCAGCAAGCGGAGCTTGGGGGACGCGGGCTCGGTGGTGTTCATTTGGTGCACTCCCATTTGGTTCCCGCCATGGTACAGAAAAGTTGGATAGTAATCATGGGGTTGCGTGCTGTTGTACGCCGTACTTTGTCCAAAGGCGATTCAGTTCCCCCTTTTGTTGCAGCGCTGCCAGCCACTGTTCCAGCTGGGCAGGGGTAATGGGGGCCTCAGGGTGAAGGATGGCGCGGTGTTGATATCGTTGATCCCATTTCTGCGAGATCAGCAACTGGTCGGCGGTGTCGGGGTGGGCCAGTAGATACTGGTTAAGGTAGGAAACGTTGAGAATGGCTACTTCACCACGCCCTTTGAGTAGCGCTTGCAGGGCGCTGACGTTGTCCTTAACCAGGGTGATATTGAGCTTGCGCTGCAGGTAGACGGGATCGGCATTGAACTGGCCAACGCCGTAGTGGTAGCCGGTCACCCCGATAAGATGATGCCGAGAGGGGTCATCGAAAAAGCGCTGATCCCGACCCACTTTGTTCAGGGCCACATAGACCTCACCACCACCGAGAAAAGGGGCTGTCATTTTGAATTTATCTGTGTCCCAGCCCCACTTGATGTCTTCAAACAGCATCAGCGAGAAACGGCCCAGATCGAGCGCTTTGTAACGGTTGGCGGCCGAGGTGGGAACAAACACGAATCTTACCTCTTGCTGGATCTCGTTTAGCTTGGCGATGAGGTCCAGCGTCAGTCCTTCATAGTGTGAATCGGAGAGTTTGACCACAAAGGGGGCATAGGGGTATCCACCAACCTTGATGAGGGGATGGCTCCAGCCAGAGAGGCTGAACAAGAGCAAAAACCAGCACCAATATCTCATGGGATCCCCAAGGCAATAGCTTGCTCCCAGATTCGGTTAATCTGCGCCAGTTTTCAAGCTGTTAAGGGAATTAACACAGCGCTGTTCGGCGGCTTCCAGCTCGGCCATCACCATCTGGATATCCTCCAGTTGTTGGCGCAGCACGCCGCGTTTTGTCTCGATCAGCTGGATCATGGAGTGGAGCTGGGTTTTGCTCGATTTGTCGGTGTCGTACATATCGAACAGCTCGCGGATCTCGGCCAGGCTAAACCCCAGCCGTTTGCCGCGCAGGGTCAACTTGAGCCGGATCTTGTCCCGATGGCTGTAGATGCGGGTTTGCCCCTCCCGCAGCGGGGTGAGCAGCCCCTCGTCCTCGTAGTAGCGGATGGTGCGCGGCGTGACATCGAACTCGTGGGCCAGCTCCGAAATGCTGTAGGTGATCTCCTTGCCGGGCAGGGAACGGGACATGGTTATGACTCCTGTTGCTGGGCGTGTGGCTGGCAGAGGCGGGCACGCAGCCGCTCGGCATTGGCGTGCAGGGCCTGACCGACCCGCGAGCCATTGGGGCGGCCGAGCTGTTCGCTCACCCACTGGCCGGTGGCCGCCAGTTTGTCGAGATCCACCCCGGTTGTCATGCCAAGGCCGTGCAGCAGGTAGACCACCTCTTCTGACGCCACATTGCCGGAGGCGCCCGGCGCATAGGGGCAGCCGCCAAGCCCCGCCACCGAGCAGTCGATGGTGCGAATGCCGCGCTCCAGCGCGGGTAGCAGATTGGCCAACCCCTGGCCGTAGGTGTCGTGAAAATGGACCGCGAGTCGACCCGCCGGGATCTCGTGCAGCACCGCATCCAGCATGGGCGCCACCGTGCCCGGAGTGCCGACGCCGATGGTGTCCCCCAGCGAAATTTCGTGGCAACCGAGATCCAGCAGTTGCTCGGCCATGGCAGCGACCCGTTTCGGGCGGGTCGGGCCATCGAACGGGCAGGCGATGACGGTGGAGAGGTAGCCGCGCACCTTGATGCCGAGGCGGCGCGCCTCCTGCACCAGCGGGGCGAAGCGGACCAGCGACTCCTCCACGCTGATGCCGATATTGGCGCGGGTAAAACCGTCGGAGCAGGCTGTGAAGAGGCCAATCTCATCGGCGCGGGCGGCAATGGCTGCCTGCAAGCCTTGCAGATTGGGCACCAGAGCGCCGTAACGGGTTGAGCCCTTGCGCGGCAGTGCCTCGAACAGCGCTGCGGAGTCCGCCATCTGCGGCACTTTTTTGGCAGAGACAAAGGCACCCACCTCGATGCGTTGCAGGCCGCTGTCGCTAAGGCGCTGGATCAGCTCCAGCCGCTGTACCAGGGAGAGGGGCGCAGCTTCATTTTGCAGGCCATCTCGCGGCCCCATCTCCACCAGACTGACCCTGTCGTCACGGACGTCCTGTGATCGGTTCATGGGTGATCCTCCTGTATGGCTATCTCTTCGGCAAAGCGTACCAGTACGGCCCCCTGGCTTACCTGCTCGCCCTGTTTGCACTGCAGGGCTTCAATTACCCCGTCCCGCTCTGCACGCAACTGGTGTTCCATCTTCATCGCCTCCAGCACCAGCAGGGGTTGCCCCTTGCTGACCGTTTGGCCAGGTTCGATCATCACGGCTACCACTATGCCGTGCATGGGAGCGATGGCGCCCTGCGCCTTCTCATTTGTCTGATCATGATGGTGGCTGTGCTGCCGATCATCGGCCGCGAAGCGGATGCGCTGGCCCCCCAGGGTCATGACAAAGGTTGCCTCCGAGCCTGCGACCGTTTGGACGGGGATCTGCTGCCAGCAGCCCCCCTGTTGCAGCCAGATATGATCGTCACCTCTCTGGTAGCAACAGGTCTCCCCTTGCCACTCAAACTGACCGTCATGATCGTTAAGGGTCAATACCCGGTGCTCATCACCGATGCGCACCGCCGCCGTCCAGCAGCGATCCGGTCCCAGCCGAAATCCGCAGGCTTGCTGCCAGGGGGAGTGACCCGCAGGGCGGCTCGCCAGCCAGAGGGTGGCCAGCGGCCAGGCGAGTTCAGGAATGGGCTGCGCTGTGGTGGGGATGGGCCACTGGGTATGGTGGCCCATGGCCAGGACGTCAGGCTCTTCACAAAGGCGCAGCAGTAGCGGGCCGTTGTGCACCAGCGGGCCGAGATCCAGTGCCGCCAGCGCATCGGCCAGTTTGGCGAACGCCTCGGTGCGGCTCTGGCCGTGGGCGATCAGCTTGGCGATCATGGGATCGTAATAGGGGCTCACCTCATCGCCAACGGTAACGCCGGTGTCGATGCGCACGCCATCCGGCCAGTGGAGCCAGTGGATAGGCCCGCTGGCAGGCAGAAAACCGGCCGCCACATCCTCGGCGTAGAGGCGCGCCTCCACCGCATGGCCACGCAGCACCACTTCCTCCTGGGTGAGTGGTAGCGGCTTTCCTTCGGCTACGGCCAGCTGCCAGGCCACCAGATCCTGCCCGGTCACCGCTTCGGTGACCGGATGCTCCACCTGCAGCCGGGTGTTCATCTCCATAAAGAAGAACTCATCCTTGCAGAGCAGGAACTCGATGGTGCCCGCCCCCTGATAGTGGATGGCTTTGGCTGCGGCCACGGCTGCCTCCCCCATGGCGCTGCGCAGAGCCGGAGGGATGTCGGGGGCGGGCGCCTCTTCGATCACCTTCTGATGGCGTCGTTGCAAGGAGCAGTCCCTGTCCCCCAGATAGATGGCGTTGCCGAGGCTATCGGCAAAGACCTGCACCTCAACATGGCGAGCCTGGGGCAGATAGCGCTCCAGCAGCACCAGATCGTCGCCAAAGGCGGCCTTGGCTTCCCGTTTGACTGCCGCCAGCGACTCGTCAAAGTCGGCCAGCTGATCGACCCGGCGCATCCCCTTGCCACCGCCGCCACTGGCCGCCTTGATAAGTAGCGGGAAGCCAATCTGGCTCGCCTGATCGCGCAAGAAGTCCGGTCGTTGATCCGTGCCGTGATAGCCGGGCAGCACAGGTACGCCGGCAGCCTGCATCAGCGCCTTGGCGCCCGATTTGTCGCCCATGGCGAGAATGGCGGCGCCGCTTGGGCCGACAAAGCGCAGGCCGCGCTGTTCGCAGGCGGTGGCAAAATCGCTGTTTTCCGACAGAAAGCCGTAACCGGGATGGATGGCATCGGCGCGCGCCTCTTTGGCAATCTTCAGCACCTTGCCGGTGTCGAGATAGCTCTCTCTGGCCGGTGCGGGCCCCAGATGCCAGGCCTCATCGGCCAGACGGGTGTGCATGGCATGGGCGTCGGCATCGGAGTAGAGGGCGATGGTGTGAATGCCGAGGCGTTTCGCCGTCTTGATGATGCGCACGGCGATTTCGCCACGATTGGCAATCAGCAGGCGTTTAATCTGAGTGTGATGGGTCATGTCTCATCCTTGAAACGGGGACGCCAGGCGGGAGGGCGTTTGTCGAAGAAGGCCTGCATCCCCTCCTGGGCTTCGAGTCCCACCCGAACCCGGGCGATGGTCTCGACGGTTTTCTCTTCGTGCAGGCGGGAAGGATGGGCCTCTATCGCCGCCAGCAGTCGTTTGGTCTCTTTCATCGCTTCCGGCCCGTTGCGGCATAGACGAAGGGCCTGCGCCCGTCCCTCCGCCAGCAGTTGATCCGGCTTGCAGAGTTGATGTGCCACATTGAGCCGACAAGCGGTGATGGCATCGAAAGGCTCGGCACTGAGCATGTAGCGGCGCGCCTGACGCATTCCCATGGCACGTACCACGTAGGGGCTGATCACCGCAGGCACCAGACCCAGGCTCACCTCGGAGAGACAGAAGCGGGCATCATCGCTGGCCAGCACCAGATCGCAGGCACAGATCAGCCCCAGCGCCCCGCCGTAGGCGGCCCCCTGCACCAGCGCTACCGTGGGGAAGGGGAGCTCGTCGAGGGTCTGCATCAGCCGCGCCAGTACCCGGGCGTCTTCGCGATTGTGCTCGAAATCGGCGTGGGCCAGATTGCGCATCCAGTTGAGGTCGGCGCCCGCGCAAAAGTGTTTGCCCTCGGCACGTAGCAGCAGGGCGTGAGGACGTTCGGCGAGATCATGACCATGAAGATGGGCCAGATCATCGAGACAGTCGAGCAGCCCCAGCATCAGGTCGGCATCAAAGGCGTTGTGGCGGGCCGGGCGCGACAGCACCAGCTCGGCCAGCGGGCCGTGCCGCTCCAGCCGAAACGGGCCCAGTGTTGAAGAGCCAAGTGCTGAGGAAGTAAGTGGATCTGACATGGGTTTGCTCCTTACATCCGGAAGATGCCGTACTGCTCGGGTTCAATGCGGGCACCCTGACAGGCGGCGAGCGCCAGCGCCAGCACGGTGCGGCTCTGGGCCGGGTCAATGACGCCATCATCCCAGAGGCGGGCGCTGGCGTAGTAGGGGTGACCCTGGCGCTCATACTGCTCGATCACGGGCGCGCGGATGGTGGCTGCTTCCTGTTCGCTCAAGTCTTTGCCCTCGGTAGCCAGCTTGTCCCGACGCACCTGCACCAGCACCCCGGCAGCTTGCTCGCCCCCCATGACAGAGATACGGCTGTTGGGCCAGCTAAAGAGAAAATCGGGCTCATAAGCGCGGCCACACATGCCGTAGTTGCCGGCACCAAAGCTGCCGCCGACGATCAGGGTGATCTTGGGCACCCGGCTGCAGGCCACTGCGGTCACCAGCTTGGCGCCGTGCTTGGCGATCCCATCTTTTTCTGCGCTACTCCCCACCATAAAGCCGGTGATGTTCTGCAAAAAGAGCAGCGGGATGGCACGCCGGTTACAGAGTTGGATAAAGTGGGCCCCCTTCTGGGCACTGTCGCTGTGCAGCACGCCGTTGTTGGCGAGGATCCCCACTTCCATGCCGCAAATACGGGCAAAGCCGGTCACCAGGGTGGTGCCGAACAGCGCCTTGAATTCGTCAAAATCAGAGCCATCCACCAGTCGGGCGATCAGTTCGCGGGCGTCGTAAGGACGTTTGAGACTGGTGCCCACCAGACCGTAGAGCTCCTCGAGCGGGTAGCAGGGGGGCTCGTAGCCGGGGCTGCTCTCTATCGGCTCGTTACCCAGATGAGTAACCAGCGTGCGGGCGATGGCCAGCGCATGGGCATCGTCACGGGCCATATGATCAGCAACGCCGGAGTGGGCACAGTGCACTTCGGCGCCGCCCAGGGCTTCGGCGCTGATCTCCTCGCCGGTGGCGGCCTTGACCAGCGGCGGACCCGCCAGAAAGATGGTGGCTTGCTCCCTGACCATGATGGATTCATCAGCCATGGCGGGCACGTAGGCGCCGCCAGCGGTGCAGAGCCCCATCACCACTGCCAGTTGAGGGATGTTTTGGGCCGACATGCGGGCCTGGTTGTAGAAGATGCGGCCAAAGTGATCCCGGTCGGGGAACACCTCGTCCTGCATCGGCAAGAAGGCGCCTCCGGAATCCACCAGATAGAGGCAGGGGAGACGCAGCCGCTCGGCAATGGTCTGGGCGCGCAGGTGTTTTTTCACCGTGAGCGGGTAGTAGGTACCACCCTTCACGGTGGCGTCGTTCACCACCAGCATGCAGAGCCTGCCCGAGACTCGGCCGATGCCGGTGATGATACCGGCGGCGGGCACCGGCTCGTCATAGACCAGCCAGCCAGCCAGCGCCGACAGTTCGAGAAACGGGGAGCCCGGGTCCAGCAGCTGATTGATGCGCTCGCGGGGCAGCAGCTTGCCACGGGCCTGATGGCGGGCGTTGTTGGCCGCGCCGCCCCCTTGCGCGATCTCGGCAATGCGGGCATTAAGGTCGTCGACCAGCCCCTGCATGGCGGCCCGATTGGCCGCATATTCCGGACTCGCCGTGTCGAGACGGGAGTGGAGCCTGCTCATGCGTTATCCCCCATCAGCTCGCGACCAATCAGCCAGCGGCGGATCTCCGAGGTGCCGGCACCTATCTCGTAGAGCTTGGCGTCCCGCAGCAGGCGGCCGGTGGGGTATTCGTTGATGTAGCCGTTGCCGCCGAGCAGCTGGATGGCATCGAGTGCCATCTGGGTGGCATTTTCGGCGGCAAACAGGATGGCGGCGGCGCAATCTTTACGGCTGGTGCGGCCCTGATCGCAGGCGCTCGCCACCGAATAGACCAGCGCCCGGCTGCTGGCGAGGCGGGTATACATGTCGGCGAGCTTGCCCTGCACCAGCTGGAACTCGCCGATGGCTTGACCAAACTGCTTGCGCTCACGCACATAGGGCAGCACTACATCCATGCAGGCCTGCATGATGCCAAGGGGGCCCGCCGCCAGCACCACCCGCTCGTAGTCGAGTCCGCTCATCAGCACCTTGACCCCGCCATGCAAGGGGCCCAGCAGGTTCTCCTGCGGCACCCGGCAGTTGTCGAACACCAGCTCGCAGGTGCTAGAGCCGCGCATCCCCAGCTTGTCGAGCTTCTGGGCGGTAGAAAAACCGGGAGTGCCAGCTTCAACGATAAAGGCAGAAATTCCTTTGGGGCCCGCACTGGTATCTGTCTTGGCATAGATGACGAAGGTGTCGGCATCGGGCCCGTTGGTGATCCACATCTTGTTGCCGTTCAGCACGAAGTGATCGCCCTCGCGCTCCGCGGTGAGGCGCATGCTGACCACATCGGACCCGGCTCCCGGCTCGCTCATGGCCAGCGCCCCCACATGCTCGCCGCTCACCAGCGGGGGGAGGTAGCGTGCTTTTTGCTCCGCCGTGCCGTGGCGGTGGATCTGATTGATGCAGAGATTGGAGTGGGCGCCGTAGGAGAGGCCGACCGAGGCGCTGGCGCGGCTTACCTGTTCCATCACCAGCACGTGGGCCAGATAGCCGAGGTTCACCCCGTCATACTCCTCCGCCACCGTGATGCCGTGCAGCCCCAGTTCACCCATCCGGGGCCAGAGATCACGGGGGAAGGCGTTGCTCTGATCGATCTCGCTGGCGCGCGGGGCGATCACTTTCTGGCAGAAGGCCGCAACCTGTTCGGTCAGGGCATTCAGGGTCTCATCCATCTGCATCCATGCTCTCCTTGCGGATATGACAATCGGGTAGGAAGGTTGGGTCGACCGGCTGACTCGGCGTTACGGCTGGCAGTGGTCGGTCCATTTTGTACTTCACTTCTGCCACAAGTTTACGTTAGCGTAAACGTAAATCAATTGTTAATCTGTTGTGTGTCGATAAAGCGGTGGTAGTGAGAGCGTCAGCAGCTACCACGACAACAGCGCCATAGTGGCAGATCCGACTGACGCAGCGTGTGGGTGCCGCGTCATAAAGCGCTAACGCGGGAAAATAAGCGCGTGGCAACAAGGGAGAGAACGACGAGATGGATTTTACCCTGACCGATGATCAACAGGCGTATGTGGAGGCGGCCGCCGCCTTTGCCGATGAGGCGCTCAAACCCCATGCCGCGCGCTGGGACAAGGAGCATGAGTTTCCGATCCCGACCATCAAGCAGGCGGCCGGGCTAGGTTTTTGTGGTCTCTATACCCCGGAGCAGTTTGGCGGATTGGGGCTGCCGCGCCTCGATGCGAGCCTCATCTTCGAACGCCTCGCCATGGGGTGTACCTCGACTACTGCGTATCTGACCATCCACAACATGGTGAGCTGGATGCTGGGTAACTGGTTGCCCACCGAGGTTGCCAAGGAGTGGGTGCCCAAACTGGCCAGCGGCGAGCTGCTGGGCTCCTATTGCCTCACCGAGCCGGGGGCGGGTTCCGATGCTGCGGCACTCAAGACCCGGGCGGTGCGCGAGGGTGACAGCTACCTCATCGAGGGGACCAAGGTCTTTATCTCGGGAGCAGGCAGCAGCGATGTGCTGGTGGTAATGGCCCGTACCGGTGGTGAAGGTGCGAAGGGGATCTCTGCCTTTATGGTGCCGGCAGATAGCGCGGGTATCGTCTATGGCAAGCCGGAAGAGAAGATGGGCTGGAACAGCCAGCCGACCCGGGAGGTTGTTTTCAACGGGGTTCGCATTCCTGCCTGTTATCGGTTGGGCGAAGAGGGGGAAGGATTCAAGTTCGCCATGCAGGCCCTCGATGGGGGGCGCATCAATATTGCCACCTGTTCGGTGGGCACCGCCCAGCAGGCGCTGGACGATGCGCTGGCCTATGTGCAGCAGCGCCAGCAATTTGGTCACCCGATCAGCGAATTCCAGAGCGTGCAGTTTCGCCTGGCCGATATGGCGACCGAGCTGGCTGCCGCCCGTTTGCTGGTGCGTCAGGCCGCCGACAAGCTGGATCGCGGGGCACCCGACAAGAGTGCCTGGTGTGCCATGGCCAAACGGTTTGCCACCGATGTGGGTTATCGAATCTGTGATGAGGCTCTGCAACTCTTTGGCGGCTATGGTTATATCCGCGAGTATCCGCTCGAGCGCTATCTGCGCGATACCCGGGTACACCGCATTCTGGAGGGCACCAACGAGGTGATGCGACTCATCATCGCACGCCGCATGCTGGCCGATCCCGGCTTGTCGCTGGGCTAACCGGTGGTCGCATCAAGGGTGTGTTGCCTGCCACCCGATTTGCACCATGCCATGCCGGTTTCGGCTTTGTGAGCCAGCCACAGGTTGGCGTCATTCAAGACTGTCATCATGGCGGCAGCTTCATCGACAAGGACAATGTTATGACAAGGATCAGACTCGAATATCATGGCCACGTGGCCTATATCACCCTCGACCATCCCTCTGCCAACACCTGGACCCTTGCCAGCCTGCAGGCCTTTTTGCAGATGATGGTGGAGCTCGACAGTCGTCCCGATGTGGTGGCGCTGGTGATCCGTGGTGCGGGCGACAAATTTTTCTGCGCCGGTGCCGACCTCAATATGTTTGTCGAGGGGAATGTCGAGCTGGCCCGCGAAGTAGCCGAGGCCTTTGGCAAGGCCTTCGAGGCGCTGGCCCGTTTTCACGGCGTCAGTATCGCCGCCATCAATGGTTATGCCATGGGCGGTGGCCTGGAAGTGGCGCTGGCCTGTGATATCCGCATCGCCGAGCAGCAGGCGTTGCTGGGACTTCCGGAAGCCTCGGTGGGCTTGCTTCCCTGTGCCGGTGGCACCCAGCGTTTGACCGAGCTGGTGGGGCCGGGCTGGGCCAAGCGGATGATCCTCTGCGGTGAGAAGGTGAGTGCCTCGCTGGCCTACGAGATGGGGCTGGTGGAGGAGGTGGTGAAAACCGGTCAGGCGTGGGAGGCGGCGCACCAGATGGCCCATCTGGTGGAGCGCCAGAGCCCGAGCGCCCTGCGCGCCTGCAAAACCCTGATCAATCAGGGCCGCAGTGGCCCGCGGGATGCCGCCTTGCCCCTTGAGCGGTCGCTGTTTCTCGATCTCTTTAGCGATGCCAATCAGCGTGAAGGGGTGGCCGCCTTCCTGGAGAAACGCTTACCGCGCTGGCAATATGGCCCAACAGAATAAATCCATACGGAGCCGTTTATGAGTGAGCCGGTCAAGGTTAGCTGTTATCCCACCGAAGATGGCCATCAGGTCGGGGTGTTGACCCTCGACAGCCCTGCGTCTCTCAACGCATTGAGCCTGCCGATGATCCAGATCCTGCAACAGACGCTGACCCGTTGGGAGCAGGATCCCGCCGTCGTCTGCGTGCTGTTGCAGGGGGCGGGTGAGAAGGCATTTTGTGCCGGTGGCGATATCCGCTCCTTCTATTACCGCAAACAGGAGGCGAGCGGTTCGGAACTGTTCGAATATGCCCGCGACTTTTTCGAGCAGGAGTACCGGCTCGACCACCACATCCACTCTTACCGCAAGCCCCTGATCTGCGTGGCGGACGGTATCTGTATGGGGGGCGGTATTGGCCTGTTTGCCGGAGCCGATTTTCGGGTGGTGACCGAAAGAAGCCTGTTCGCCATGCCGGAGGTGACCATCGGCCTCTACCCCGATGTGGGAGCGAGCTGGTTTTTAAGCCGGATGCCGGGGCGGCTCGGGCTCTGGCTCGGTCTGACTGGCGCCCGCTTTAATGGCGCAGATGCCCTTGGGGTTGGGTTGGCGGATCACGCCATCGCCAGTGGCGAGCGCAGTGCGCTGTTATTACGCCTCGCCGTGCTCGACTGGACTGGCAGTGGTGATCCCCGTGAGCAGATCGATCTGCTGCTCAGGGGATTGCACCGTGAGGTGGCGGCCCGCTTGCCTGCGCCTGTGCTGCTGCCCCATCAACAGAGGATCGATGCCTTGCTGGCGGGGCGCACGTTGCAAAGGGTATTGGTGCGGTTGTTCGAAGCTCAGTTCGATGAACAGGAGACGGTACTCCAGCAGGCGCAGCAGCTCTGCCGCACCGGCAGCCCCATCAGCCGCGCCATTTTGTGGCGTCAATATTGGCAGGCTCGCCGCAACTCACTGGCAGAGGTATTTGCCGAGGAGCTGACCCTCTCGGTCAACTGCGTGCTGAAGGGGGATTTTGTGGAAGGGGTGCGGGCACTGCTGATCGACAAGGATAAAGCTCCCCGCTGGCAACAGTTGCCACCGGAGGGGGAGTGGCTGAATGAGTTCTATCGCTGGCCTCAGGGGCGCAATCCGTTGGCCTGCAAGGAATAACATCTTGGCAACCGGCGGAAGCCGCCATCAGCAACGCAAGGAGCAAGCGGGATGACAAGGATAGGGTTTATCGGGCTCGGCAACATGGGGGGCCCCATGGCGGCCAATCTGGCCAGGGCCGGGCATACGGTGCAGGTGTTTGATCTGGTTGCCCAAAACATTGAGCGCGCTATCGCCGCTGGCTGCATCGCCACGGGGGATGCCCGTGAGGCGGTGACCGGCTGCGAGGTGGTGATCAGCATGCTACCTGCGGGGGAGCATGTGCGCGACCTTTGGTTGTCTGAGGGGCAGGATCTGCTGGCAGCCCTGCCGGTTGGTGCACTGGTGATCGACTGCTCCACCATAGATGTCGACTCTGCCCGTCAGGTCGGGGAGGCGGCCCGCGCACGCGGTTTGCGCTTTATTGATGCCCCCGTATCGGGCGGTGTCGCCGGTGCGGCCGCCGGGACGCTCACCTTTATCGTTGGCGGCAACGCGGCGGATTTCGAGGCGGCGAAACCTCTGCTCGCCTGCATGGGGCAGAACCTGTTTCACGCCGGGGCGCTGGGTGCCGGGCAGATCGCCAAGATGTGCAACAACATGCTGCTTGCGATCCACATGGCGGGCACTGCCGAGGCGCTGGCCCTCGGGGTGAAGGAGGGGCTGGATCCCGCTGTGCTCTCCACCATCATGGGCAAGAGCTCCGGCAACAACTGGAGTCTGGAGCGCTACAACCCCTGGCCCGGGGTGATGGAGAATGTCCCTGCCGCCCACAACTATCAGGGGGGCTTTATGACCCGTTTGATGGTGAAAGATTTGGGATTGGCCATGGCGCTGGCCGAGCATGGCCACAGCGCTGTGCCCATGGGGGCGCTCGCGCGTAACCTGTTCAACCTGCATGCCGCTCAGGGGCAGGGGAGCCGCGATTTCTCCAGCATCGTCGAACTCTATCTGGATAAACAGGATCCCGCCTGACGGGCACCTCTCTTCAAGGCATCTCCCCTCGACCAGCTACAAGGAGCATTGATGGATATCAAAGATAAGGTCATCGTTATTACCGGTGCCGGACGTGGCTTGGGACGGGCCATTGCGCTGGCCCTGAGCGCACAGGGGGCGACGCTGGCGCTGCTCGACATCAATCGCGCCGATCTGGAGGCGACCGCCGCCATGGTTCACTGCCAGAATGATCAGTGCGATCAAGATAGCCAGTGCGAGCTGTTTGTCTGCAATGTGGCGAGCGAAGCCGAGGTTGAGTCGGTTTTTGCTGGCATCAAGGAGCGTTTTGGCGTGCTGCACGGTCTTATCAACTGCGCCGGTATTTTGCGCGATGGCATGCTGATCAAGGTGAAAGAGGGTGAGCTGGTGGAGAAGATGACGCTGGCCCAGTGGCAGAGCGTGATTGACGTCAACCTCACCGGTACCTTCCTCTGCGGGCGCGAAGGGGCGGCGCTGATGGCGCAAGGGGGGCAGGGGGGCGTTATCATCAACATCTCTTCCATCGCCCGTGCCGGCAATATTGGCCAGAGCAACTATGCCGCCAGCAAGGCAGGGGTTGCCTCGCTGGTGGTGACCTGGGCGCGGGAGTTGGCGCGCCATGGCATTCGGGTGATGGGGATTGCCCCCGGGGTGTTTGCCACCGACATGACGGCGGCGATGAAGCCGGAGGCGATGGCGCGGATGCAGCAGGCCATTCCGGTCGGCACCCTTGGCGAGGCGCAGCAGCTGGCCGAGACGGTGAGCTTTATTTTTGCCAACGACTATCTGTCGGGAAGGATGATAGAACTGGATGGCGGTTTGCGTTTATAGGGATTTACATAATGGGCCCCGGTGTTTCCACCGGGGCTTTTTTATGCAGATTATTTATACAGAGAGTGCCTGAATGGCGATGCATAGGAACCATGCGAGTCAGGTTGTGTTGGCAGAAAAATGAGAAATATCAATGGGTCTTGGTTAATTTGAGCCAGCTCACAGGCCATATGGGCCAGTGCTGTAAAATTGCGCGCGGTCAAGGCGGTGCATGATTGACGGGACGAGGGATTGCGGTCGGAATAGTCATGCAATATAGTTGCCGCCTTTTTCACGGGGTCAGGATTCCCAGCCCCTCCCATATTGCGCGCAGTATGAATACGGACGCTCTGCCGCCGCCTAAATAAACAGGATTGAAATGGACAAGAAACTAGGGCTGGGCGCCCTCATTTCGCTGGTGATCGGCTCCATGGTCGGCGCCGGGGTCTTCAGTCTGCCACAAAACATTGCTGCGCATGCCAGTGCCGGGGCGGTCGCCCTGGGTTGGGCCATCACCGGTCTGGGCATGATCTGTCTCGCGCTGGTCTATCAGAACCTCTCCATGCGCCGCCCCGATCTCGATGGCGGTATCTTCAGCTATGCCAAAGCCGGTTTCGGCGATTTTATCGGTTTCAACGCCGCCTGGGGTTACTGGCTCTGCCAACTGCTGGCCAACGTCTCCTACGCCATCGTGGTGTTCAGCGCCCTGAGCTACTTCTTCGATACACCTGACAACGTCATCTTCGGTGACGGCAATACGCCGGTGGCCATCACGCTGGCCTCCATCCTGATCTGGTCGGTGCATGCGCTGGTGCTGCGCGGGGTACAGGTTGCTGCGCTGGTGAATATCGTCACCACCATCGCCAAGATGGTGCCGCTCATCGTCTTCTCTGTTGCGATCCTGCTGGCTTTCAACATGGATACCTTCACTCTGGATATTTGGGGCCAGAACAACATGGAGCTGGGCTCCGTGATGGATCAGGTCAAGTCCACCATGAAGGTGACCCTCTGGGTCTTTATCGGGATTGAAGGGGCCGTGGTGGTCTCTGCCCGTGCCCGTCATCGCAAGGATGTGGGCCGAGCTACCGTGCTGGCGCTGCTCGGCGCCCTGACGCTTTACGTGATGGTGACCTTGTTCTCGCTGGGTGTCATGAGCCAGCCGCAACTGGCGGCGCTCAAGAACCCTTCGACCGCCATGATCCTTGAAGCCGTAGTCGGCCCCTGGGGCGCCTGGCTTATCAACATCGGTCTGGTGGTGTCGGTAATGGGTGCTCTGCTCAGCTGGACCGTGCTGGCCGCTGAAGTGCCCTATATCGCAGGCAAGACCGGCGTCTTCCCGGGCTGGTTTGCCAAGGAGAACAAAAACGGCTCGCCGCAGGTGTCCCTCTGGTGCTCCACCTGTCTGGTGCAGATCTTCCTGATCATCATCTACTTCCAGAGCAGCACCTATCTGGCGCTGGTCAACATCGCCACCTCGGCGGCGCTGGTGCCCTACGTTTTCTCCGGTGCCTATGGCCTGAAGCTGGCATTGAAAGGGGAGACCTATCAGGGTCAACCTCATCAGCGCAAGCGTGACCTGCTGCTGGCCCTGGTGGCGACCGTTTACGGCTGCTGGCTGGTCTACGCTGCCGGTGTGGAGTACCTGTTGCTGGTGGCGCTGCTCTATAGTCCGGGCATCTTCATCTACTGGAAGGCGCGTCAGCATCACGGTCTGCGCGGCCTTAACCGGTTGGAGCAGGGGATGACGGCGGCCCTGCTTGGCTGTGCCGTGCTGGCCTTCTACAAGGTGATGGACGGTACCATTCCACTGCACTAACCGGCACAATGAAGAGATGGCCCTCGCGCCATCTCTTTTTTTTCATGCTGATATCCACAGTTGCCCGGCCGTGTTGGCCAGTTTTTGTTTAACACAGGAATTTTTATGCTGTTTATGGGTTACCTCCTGCTGGGCGCCTTTGCCGGTATGCTGGCGGGACTGTTCGGGATCGGCGGCGGTCTTATCATTGTCCCCGTGCTGGTCATGACTTTTCGCGCCCAGGGCATCGACCCTGAAATCATTACTCATCTGGCCCTTGGCACCTCGTTGCCCACCATGATCTTTACCGGATTCAGCTCGCTGCGGGCCCACCGGGAGGCGGGCGCCGTCGACTGGGTGATGATCCGCCGACTCGGCGCCGGCATGCTGATCGGGGGCTGGCTTGGCGGCATGACCGCCAATCTGCTCAGCACCAGCACCCTCAATATAATCATCGGTTGTTTCGCCTGGAGCATGGCGCTACAGATGGGGCTCAACCTTAAACCCAAAGCGGAGCGCCATATGCCGGGGGCGCTCGGCACAGGTATCGCCGGTACCATCATTGGCTGGATGTCAGCGCTGTTTGGTATTGGCGGTGGCTCGCTGACCGTCCCTTATCTGAGCTGGAACTCGGTGCCAATGCGCAATGCGGTAGCGGCATCTGCAGCTTGCAGCATGCCCATCGCGCTAGCGGGGAGCCTCAGCTACCTCTATGCGGGTTGGGGTCATGCCGATCTGCCCGAGTGGAGTGTGGGCTACATCTATCTGCCCGCGCTGCTCGGCATTGTGCTGACCAGTACCCAGTTTGCCCGCCTTGGTGCCAAGCTGGCACACCGCCTGTCACCAAGACGCCTCAAGCAGGCATTTGCTCTGCTGATGCTGCTGGTGGGGGCGAAATTTATGCTGTTTAGCTGAACCCTTGGCCAGTTTGTTGAAAAATAAGGCAAACGATCTGTTGGAGGGTAGAAAGCCGTTGCATTGAACGCCCAGTTTGCCTATTCTCCTCGCCGGTGGTCCTATTGGTCCTCTCGCATTGATAACCCGTCGACCTGGTCAGGACCGGAAGGTAGCAGCCAAGGCGGGGGACTCGAGTGCCGGGATGTGGCTGGTAGGGCCACCACTTGTTTCTGTAATTCAATAAGTTAGCTTCCTAAAGCCCTTGGTCATCCACTTTGTGTGGACGACGAGGAGCTCATCGATGAATCTCTGGCTCAGTCCCCACGGCATCTGGTATTACCGGAAAGTCACCACGCTCCCCTGTGGTCGCCGTAAAGAGATCAAAAAATCCCTGCATACCCGAGACAAACTTTGTGCACGTCATAAGGTGACTCAGCTGCTTGCCTGCGTGCGTTCCAGACCCAAGCCCATTCAGTTGCCTGTAGACGTCAATGCTGCCCCACATGAGCAATCAGTAGCCCAGCCGATGACTCCGGCGACCAAACCGCGTGCACCGCTCCTGTCAGTCCTGAGTGACCGTTATCTGAAAGAGAAGGCCCTCTCTTGGGCACCGAAAGAGCTCAGCAACCAGAAGAACTACATCGGCTGCTTCATCAAGGCGCTGGGTGATAGACCGGCTGCTGACTATGCGAAAGCGGATGTGGTCAAGTTCAAGGAGGACCTGCTGAACTCCGGCAAGAGTCCGACCACCATCAACAAGTATCTGCAGAAGCTCTCCCTGCTGTTTAGCTGGCTGGCTAACCATCAGGATGGGGTCATCAACCACTTTGCCGGATTGAAGCTACAGCGAGCCAAGGAGGTGAACTCACGAAGTGGGTACACAGCGGAAGAACGTCGCAAGTTTATCGGGTGGGCTAAGCAGCAAGAGCCCCACCGTAGGTGGATTGCTCTGCTGGGTCTGTTCACCGGAGCTCGTGCCAACGAAATCTGTCAGCTCTATGCCGATGATGTGCAACAGGTTGACGGTATATGGTGCTTGAATATTCGCAGTGGACGGCCAGACCAGAAACTCAAGACGGCCAACAGTGCTCGTCTCGTTCCTCTCCATCGACACCTCCTCCAGAGCGGTTTCATCGAGTTTGTGAAGGGGAGGATAGGGGGACGCCTTTTCCCTGAACTGCCACATCGCCAGGATGGATACAGCCACCTGTGGGGGCAGTGGTTTAGCCGCCATCGCCCCGTCGACAAGGACTTCCACAGCCTGCGGCATACCGTGGGAACCGCCCTCAAAGATCACGGAGTGCCATTGCAGTATGCGGCGGCGATCCTGGGCCACACCAACGGGGCGATCAGCTATGACCGATACGGAGGGGATGTCTCGCTGGAGAAGCTCAAAGAGGTGATAGAAGCGGCCCTTTCATCCTTTGCTGATGCCGGATAAAGGGAAAGATGGGTCTGCTGAGATGCTGAAATTTTGGCATTTTTAAGAACTTTTTCTACGATGTCTCATACAGGAAAAGTTCTATAAATAGCTGAAATTTCGGCAGATTGACTGCTTGGTTTGGTCCATTTTCCTTTGTTGGCGGGCAAAACGGGAAAGTCAAAAACGGCAGATGTGATTTGGTTTTGTGGTCTTGCATGTCAGCACAAGGGAGAGTGGATTCATTCGTCTTCAATGTGCCCAAGACTATGTCTTTGCATCACATTTCTTCTAACCCAAAGTAGATACTCGACATATCTCCTTGATAGCTTAGTCGCCTCGACATGTTTAGCCTTGGACTGCCTGCCAGCTTATCGAGTCGGGATTTACTAATCATATTGAGCATCATGGAGAGTCGTATGCGTTATGTTGCGTTTGCTGTTGGATTAGCACTTTTTGGTTCGGTTGCCCATGCAGCCACCCAGTACACAGGCGATAAGGTCCAAGGTATACCTGTGATTTCAGCACTCGATGTCGCTGATCTTGCTACAGGCCAGCACCGTTTTATGTTCGAGGGCGTCGAGACCGGAACTGGTCAACGTTGGTACGTGCCGATCATGGTGGCCAAAGGGGCTACCGATGGTAAAAAAGTATTGCTACAGGCTGGAGTACATGGTGACGAACTCAATGGTGTTCGGATCGTACAAAAGGCGATGGCACAACTTGAACCGGCCAAGATGAAAGGGACCGTCATTGGGGTTATTGGCCCCAATCGTTCCGGTTTAGAGCGAGTGTCGCGTACATGGGCAATATCGACTGACGGTGGTGATGTGATCGATTACAACCGGATTCATCCAGGTAAAGAGACAGGTAATGCTCCCGAGCGTCAGGCATGGCTGATGTGGAACAAAATCTACAAAGGGAATGTCGATTTGGCCATCGACTATCACACTCAGTCTACTGGGACGGCATACCCACTCTTTATTTATGCCGATTATCGCAATGCGGATGTAAAGACCATTGCGGAACTGTTCCCTGCCGACCAAATTAAAAAGGATCCTGGTGAAGCGGGGTCGATGGAAACTACGTTTGTTGAGAATGGCATTCCGGCTATAACCGCAGAAGTAGGCGAGCCACGGGTGTATCAACAGGATATGATTGATCGAGGCTTACAGGGGGCCTTAAACGTATTGCGTCACTACAAGGTGATAGATGGAAAGCTTGGGGCCACCGCCGAGAGCCACAAGACATACATAGGTAATGAAATGAGCTCGATTCGGGCAACGACTGGTGGCTTTGCAGAAGTCCTCGTCAAGTTGGGGGACGATGTGAAGAAGGGCCAGAAGGTTGCTTTGCAGCGTAATGCTTTTGGTGATGTAGTGGCTGAATATACTGCGAATATGGACGGTAAAGTGCTTGCAGTCGGCACTGATGCTGTACGTGAGCCTCGGGCGTTACTGGTTCGGATTCTGGGGCAAAATCCTGCGGACACTTGCAAAAATGGCTGCTAAGTAAGGGATGCAGCTATCGCGACAAGGAACATGTTTCCGTCAAGGTCAGCTTTGGATGCACGACCAAACACTCTATATTGAGCGTCACTTTTAGATCAAAGTATGAGGGGCCCGCAGGCCCCTCGTTTGGTTATACGGTGTAGTTGGCACCGAGCTCTGTCTTACTGGTGGATGATGCCGTCATGTCAGCCATCTCGCTATCGAGCAGGGTCAACCCGATGACGGTTGCCTTGCTGTTGTAGCGGGGGACTGCAAAGCCCTTCTCCATCAGCTTCTTCTTGAGGGCCAACTGCTTCATGGCCCATTCACCGTTCTGCTCTGCCCAGCGGCTGTAGGCCGCATAGACCTCGCTCATGGGCACTTTGGCCCCTGCTCTGGCCTGGGTGCACTCTTCAAGGAAGCAGCCAACCATATCCGACTCGGCACGGTAGGTCTCGACATCCTGCTTGAGGCGAGCAGGAATCGACGCCTTGAGCCTCTGCTCTTGCCACATCTGGCAGCCCTGGATGGCCCAGTTCAGAATGCCGGGCATCTCGGCTCGCAGCTTCTCCATCAGCATGGGGTCCAATTGTGCCTTCGTGAAGGAGGCATTGAAGGGCAGCATCAACATCCGACGCCACATGCCATTGCTGGTATCGCGGATCTCGGGCTTGTGGTTGCCCACCATCACCAGAGAGAAGGTAGGACGGAACTCCATCTCCTTCTTGGCGTAGGGTGCACGAGCGACAATCACGTCATCCCCTGTCATGGCCTTCACCAAGTTCTCATCCATACGGGCCCCCTCAGGCAGCTCGTTGGCGACCACGAGACGTGCATCCACCAGCTTGGTCAGGGACGGGTTCGGCCCGGTATTGCCGTTGCGGTTGAACAGCAAGACGTTACTGCTGATCTGCCGACTGAACTCTCCCAGCAACTGCTGAATGACCGACATGAAGGTACTCTTGCCGTTGCAACCGCCTCCGTAGAGGAAGAACAGGAGTTGTTCATCGGTGCGGCCGGTGATCCAGTAGCCCACACAACGTTGCAGGAAGGCGGCATACTCGGCATCGTCACAGGTGATCTCGCTGATGAACTGCTCCCATCGCGGGCAGACAGCGGCTGGGTCATAGGCCACTGGGCTATGGTGGGTAATCATGAATGCCCGTCTCGGTGCCAATAGGCGACCCGACTTCAGGTCGATGACACCATTCGCCGTGCCCAACAGCATCGGATTGGCGTTCAGCTCGTGCAGTCTTGCCGTCATCATCGGCTTGGCCAGCTCCAGCATATTTTGAATGCCAGCCCGGTTAAGGCTGCTTGAGCCGTGTCTGAGCACTGCATAGGCCCAAGACAGCTCCTCTTTCTTGCACGCTTGCTTGATCAACATCTGTCCGATTTCCTGGATCTCTTTGCCCACGGTTTGAGCAAGGGTCATGGGCGTCAAGTCATTCTGGGTCCAGTGCGTACCATCGAAGTAGATAAAGCCACCTAACTCAGGGACGAACTTCAGGTTATGCCCGTGCATCTGCACAAACCGTTCGGCGTTGGCCGAATCGTTGAGCTCGTTTTCAAAGATGGCAGTACGTGGCATGACCTTGACGACTTCCGGCTGCTGATCATCGTCCTGAAAGGCTTCGGCTTCGGCTTCGGCTTCGGCTTCGGCCAAACTGCAAGATGCGGTAGATGATGGGGCTACCCTGCAGATCCTTTACGAGGGAAAGACTGCCGACAGTGCCATCAACGATAAGTCTGGTTTCGACACAAAGTTCGAAGACCTGTTCAAAGATCGCTCCGAGGCAGAACTATTGGCCATTCGCCGCAAGTACGGGGCGGAAGGGGATATCCTGGAGGCCAAGGCCCGTATTGAGGCCATTGCCAGAGATTTGGTAAAACACTACCTTCGCAACATTTTGCCATCCGGTTTCAAGGCTCAGGTTGTCTGTTCTTCCAAGTTGGCAGCTATCCGTTATCAGGAAGCCATTGACAAGGCTCTGGCCGAAGAGATTGCAGCCTACGAAAAGCAGCCGCCCTCGTCAGTAAGCCCTGAGTGGCTGGTTCGTCTCAAGTTTCTCAAGACTGCAGTGGTTATCTCTTCGGATGGTACTAACGAGTCGGCTGCATTTATTCAGGCTCGCAAACAGGCCAATGAGCTCAATGCGGTTGAGAACTTCAAGAAAAAATTTGACGAGGCCAATCCCAATACGGGTGTCGCGTTCCTGATCGTTTGTGACATGCTGCTTACCGGCTTCGATGCCCCCATCGAGCAGGTGATGTACCTGGACAAGAAGTTGCGGGAACACAACCTGTTGCAAACTATTGCGAGGGTAAACCGAACCGCCAAGGAGAAGACTCGTGGCTACATCGTCGATTACATCGGTTTGGCCCATCATCTGCACGAAGCTCTCGCTATGTACTCACAGGATGATCGAAACGATATCCTGAACAGTTTGCAGAGTATCGACAGTGAACTGCCGGTACTTGAGAGCCGTTATCGCCGCTTGCTACAACTTTTTACCGATGCTGATGTTCAACAAATTGAAGCCATGGTGATGCAAAAGCTGGGGCCAGATGAACATTATCAGGTGCAGTTGAATGCTATCGAAGTGTTGGAAGACCCCAGACGGCGGGACAGTTTCAACGTGTTCCTGAAAAAGTTTTTGCAGAGTATGGATATCGTCATGCCAAGTGCCCTGGCCAATCCATACAAGATCCCCATGTACCAGTTTGTCCACATTCAGGCGAAGGCGAAGGAGCGTTATAAAGACGAGACCATGAGCTTTAGCGGGGTGGGCGAGAAGATCCGCAAGCTTATAGACGAACACCTGATCAGCCTGGGTATCAACCCCAAGATCAAGCCGATGGAGCTGTTTAGCGACAGCTTTATGACCCAGAACGCCCAAGAGCCTGACTTGAAGGCTCAAGCCAGCGAAATGGAACATGCCATCCGTAAGCACTGCAAGGTAAATGCGGAAGATGACCCGGTTTTCTTCAAAAAGATGAGCGAGAAGCTGGAGGAGATCATCAAGAAGCACGCTGGCAACTGGGAGCAGATGATGCTTGAGCTGGCTGCTTTGCGTAAAGATGTGCTGGCGGGGCGAGGCCCCGACGCCAAAGTCGAAGATCCCTTCTTTGATTTGATAGTCAGTATCGCCTTTACGAGTGGCAATTTGACTGAGTATGTGGAGCAGGTGAAAGCATGCCTCGACAAGATCATGGAATTGCTGAATGAAAATATCGGCAATCTGGATTTTTGGGAAAGGGCCGATCTGGTATCGGACCTGAAAGGGCAAATCAAGAAAGAGTTGTTTCTCAGCAAAGTACCGCAACTGAAGGCTCAACGGGAACAACTGGCGGTTGAGGTTGTTGCTCTGGCTCGTCGTCGTAGTGCCGAGGTATTGGGCATGAGCCATATGGCAGACAGTAGTGAGTCGATTTGATGCTCTGTTACAAAGACATCCAGTACCGGCTCAAGCAGAGCAAACGCAAGACGACCAGCATCTTTATTGAGCGAGACGGCAGCGTGTCAGTGTTGGCTCCAGAAGGATATGATGCCGAAAAAATCGAGCAGATCCTGGAGCAGAAGCGTAGCTGGATTTATCGTAATCTGGCCGAGTGGGAAGACCTTAACCGAACTCATGTCGAGCGTCAGTTTGTCAGTGGTGAAGGGTTCCCCTATCTAGGCAGCAACTATCGCCTCAAGCTGGTGGATGATCAGCAGGAAGACCTGATCCTCAAGAATGGTTACTTCTTGATGAGGCGTGACAGAGCTGATCGGGGAATGGAGCTGTTCAAACACTTCTATCGCAATAAGGGATTGGCCAGGGTAACAAAGCGAGTTGCCTATTACGCTCCCAAACTTGGAGTAGACTACCGGACAGTCAGAGTGATGGAGCTGCAGCATCACTGGGCTTCCTGTTCGACCAAGGGGGATCTGAATTTCCACTGGCGTTGCCTGATGGCACCGCTGTCTGTGCTGGATTACATCGTTGTGCATGAATTGGCCCATCGGCTCCACCGCAACCATAACGCTGCATTCTGGGATGCTGTCGATAAGGTGCTGCCGGATTACCAGAAGCAAGTCTCCTGGCTGAAACACAATGGGGCAGGGATGACGCTTTAGATGTGCCTATCGCCCGGAAAAGGGGATACACAGAGCCATAGGGGGCGACTCAGAACAGCCATTCTGCTGAAATTTTGGCATTTTTAAGAACTTTTTCTACGAGATTTCAAACAGAAAAAGTTCTATAAACAAATGAAATTTCAGCAGATTGAACATCCGACATGGCCCCTTTGCCTTTGATGGCGGGCAAAAGGGCCAGATCCAAAATCAGCAGATATTAGCTTTGCGGATTTCGCAGTGGGCGCCAGACGTATCCTGATAGCTCTTTGGCATTTGCCGGGGGCAGAGTATGCAGATCATCTGCTTCGAAACCGAAAAGATTCATCATCTCTGACAGGGAGTGACAGAGGTACTCGCCATCAGCTCGGCTGAATGTGCCGTCATAGCGCTGG
This sequence comes from Aeromonas sp. FDAARGOS 1411, assembly GCF_019047125.1. Lineage (NCBI taxonomy): Bacteria > Pseudomonadati > Pseudomonadota > Gammaproteobacteria > Aeromonadales > Aeromonadaceae > Aeromonas > Aeromonas sp. FDAARGOS 1411. The sequence continues at coordinate 1,146,041 of NZ_CP077214.1, forward strand.
ATGAAGTTCGGGGTGAAGCTCTCACCTGTTGTGCAGACTGGTTGTGTCTGTATCTTGAAGTCTTCTGACTCACCTTCTGTAATCTTGACGGCGTATCCGAGCAATGGGTAACGCTCAAGGGTCGTTTCTCCGTTGTCATTTGGTTCGACAATGATGTAACCGTACTCACTGGGCTGAGCGGGGATAAAATGAGTAGTTGCCACTGGTGTTCTCCTTCACACAAAACGAGACGATATTGCTAAAGATTGGTCTCAAGTGAGTTTTAATCCCTCTTTTTTTGACCACAAGTGGAAACATATCGCGTCATAAAAGGGAAAACCGTGAAATCCGTCTAAAAATTTTTAAGAGGGCTCATAGGTGAACGTGGGCCCCTGCACCCCTTATACCGGTTCCGTTCGGATTCAATAACAACTAGGCCCCCTGGCATAAGTAACTCGTGTACCCAAACGACGCGAGGTTACTGTTATGACACATCACTACGACGATCACCCCGGACAGGGCGATCACATCATCAATCAGGCATTAGCGATTCTGGAAAGCCGACAGCGGCATCTGGGCCACGTCTTCACTCAGCCCAAAGCGGCAGCAGACTTCCTGCGGCTCAAGATGGGGGAGTACGAGCGGGAAGTGTTTGCCGTCATGCTGCTCGACAATCAACACCGACTACTCGATTACCAGGAGCTGTTCTTCGGCACCATCAATGCGGGCACTATTCATCCCCGTGAGGTGGTCAAGGCGGCCCTCAACAGAAACGCCGCAGCGGTCATTCTGGCCCACAACCATCCCTCCGGTATGGTCGACCCTTCAGACGCAGACAAAGCGATTACTACTCGTCTCAAGGATCTACTCGAGATGGTAGACGTGCGAGTGCTTGACCACTTTGTGGTGGGACAGCATGACATCGTCTCGTTTGCCGACAGGGGGCTGCTATGACCCCATCCGAACCGTTACAGGCTCTGTTCACCAAGATCATTGGCAGCTACCCCGATGCCACTGCCCTGACCCTCAACTTCCGCAGTCCCGATTATTCCGCCGACACCGGTGGTTACCGTCCGGTCGAAATCCGTCTGGAAAAACGGGCTGGTAGCTGGGGGATGGCCTACGTCACTGAGTTCACTTACCTCGGTGGTGAGCTGGTCAAGGATCTCGATTTTGACTTCAACGCCGGGCTGACCTCACAGCTCTGGTGTGGAGAGCGGCCGCTGGCCATCACCATGGACCTCTACCGGCTTTGGGAGAGGAACTTTCTCGACTATCACCGGATGGAGGTCTACCGCCTGAAGATAACCCCTGAGTAATCGCTATGAATGACTTCATGAAAACCTTGCTGCTGGACGCCTTGAAGGCAGCACTGACGGCGTTCGCGTCTGTCATCGTCAACGCGATGATGGCCCGCTACATGCCGCCACACTTCTACAACATGAACGAAGAGGACTACCCATGAACAAAATGATCCTGACCTAGGTGACTCTGGTTGCCATTGCAGGGGGAACCCTGATGATCCGCCTAATCGCTCGTGACAAGGCTCATGCCGAGGAGCTGGCCAAGGTATTGCGGATGCCGGGCGGGGCGACGCGTCATTGAGATCCCCCGGTCGGCACCCTGTATGACCAATACATAGAGCAGCCAGAGCATCTGGTTGACTACCCCTGCGGGCCCTCCATCACGGAGTGGCCCGTTTTCATTTGTATCACTGGCACAGGTCAATAGACCAAGCCCGTGTGACGCGAGCGAAAGTGCCACTTTTTGCCGGTCATATGGGTTCCTTTCGACCTTCTGACCGGTCGCGTCAGTGTACCTTGCCCTATTGACCAGGAGGAGACCATGGCACTGGTGGGATATGCACGTGTCAGCACTGTGGGGCAGAGCCTGGATGCCCAGCTTCAGGCGCTGGCCGAGTGCAGCAAGATTTTTCAGGAGAAGGTGAGCGGGGCCAAGGATGATCGCCCGCAGCTCGCGTTGATGCTGGATTTTGTTCGTGAGGGAGACGTAGTGATGGTGACCAAGCTGGATCGCTTGGCTCGCAACACTCGCCACCTGTTGGAGATCTCGGAGTACCTACACGCTAAGCGGGTTGCTCTGAGGATTTTGAATCTGGGTATCGATACCTCGACACCTACCGGAAAACTGATGTTAACCATGATCGGTGCCATCGCCACGTTTGAGCGGGAGCTGATGCTGGAGCGTCAGGCAGAAGGGATTGCTATGGCAAAACAGCGTGGGGTCTACAAAGGTCGCAAGCCGACCGCCATGGCTAAAGGGGAGGAGGTGCTGTCACTCGCTGAACGGGGACTAGCCAAGGCCGAAATCGCACGTCGAACGGGGATCAGTCTCTCCAGTGTGCAGCGGATCTTGCGTGGACTGTCTGGCGAATGAATAGTTTTGACAACAAGGAAAACGACATGGAACAAGAGAAGACGAAACAAGAGTCCGGCCGGTTCTTCGAGCAGCGGGAAACTGCATCGGCACAGGTCGCAGGTAAGTGGGCCCGCTATCGCGATTGGCTAAAGCAATCTGTGCGACTAGAACTTCCGTCCAATTCAAGCGAGGTCAACAACAACCCTTATCTGCGGGGCGGGATCTGCAGTTATAACGCCTATCTCTCGGGCATGCTGAGGGCTCACCTGTGGGGGTTGTGGCTGACGGCACTTCTCGTGCTCGCTTGGCAGTTTCTACTGCCTCGAATGGGATTAAGCATTAACTACAAAGCAGGGCTATGGCTCATCATGAGCACAGTTGTCGTTGGGACATTGCATTGGGCCATTCTGGTCTTTATTGGCTACGAGAAACGCCTCCAAGCAGCCGCACTCACAGACCCACTGAGCCGCATGATTGGTGTAGCGATCGTAGCGATGACAGCTGCAGGGGTGATCCTTGGGTGGTTCCTAAGCATTGAGCGGTCAGCGTGGTTCACAATGTTTGCCGAACATTCGAGAATTAATGCAGAGGTCTATGGGCGGGGCTTTGATGTGAAAGCCAAGACAGCAGAGCAGCTGTCCTCAATGGGTTACGATTCATGGATATTGGCAGGCCAAGTGATGGTCTACATTGGCTTGGCTTTGCTCTTCCTGATTCCCAGTTACCGCAACAGCGATAACCTTGCAGAAGAGGCGAAAGAGGCGCTAGGGAAGGCACAGGGCTATCCTACTCCGATCCTGTTGGTGTTCCATTTGCTTCTGCTGTTTCCGGCAGTGGCGATTCTGGCCTAAGGCATCGAATAAAAGGAGTTCAAAATGGGCTCCTTTTTTGCTTTAACTCTCACAAGTCGATACTGTTTGCGTGTTTTACTAACACTTGCTCTCTTGATTCAACTACGCTGGCGATTTTTAAACAGGAGGCATGGTGGTGGCCGATCAAGAGTGGCGTTGGGTGGTACAGCAACTGACTCTCTCTATGGGGAGTGATGTCATCATTTTGGGGGATTTCAACTGGTTATGTGATGACTTGCTTAGGCTAGTCGAGGGGGCGGCGCTGTGTGCGGAGGATAGCAGTGCATCACTGCAGTTGTGGGGGGAAAGCCTTTCACTGCTGGGACTAGATTGGTGTGCTCAGTGGCACGTATCTGACCTCGGGCTTACGATCAACTTTCTCCCGCTCAGTGAGGAACCAAATCATGGATCTTTATGGTGGTTGATCCAGCTATGGTATTTGAGTCTTCGATATTGTTATCCCGATCTTGAGTGGCGCTTACTCTGGCCGAAAGTCCGTGGTATATCTCAAGAACTTCCTTCGTTTCTTCTTTCTTGCCGTTATCACCGAACACCTACATTACACATTGATACTGTACAGGTGAATCGCATGCCTTCTGGGCCATTAATGGCAATGAAGGGGGCGTTGAGATATATGCTTCATCGTCTGTCACATTTTACGACCAAACCACAGGGAATGTTAGAGCAGGTCAAGAGTCAGCTGCTTCAGTCTCTACCTTATCCTCTTCCTCTTGCCGAGTTAGCCAGGGTTCGTCAAACCCCAGTCAGAACGTTGCAACGGCAATTGGGGGACCAAGGCACTACCTATAACCAGTTGCTCGAAGAAGTTCGGCGTAGCCAAGCTCAGAGCTTGCTCTCGGACAGGCGACTTACTACGAGCGAAATAAGCCTGCGCTTAGGTTATAAGGATGCCCCCAGTTTTCAACGAGTGTTTCGAAAGTGGTTTGGGGTTACTCCGGGTCACTATCGTCAGTGTTATTATGAGCCGCTCTCCCTAATTCAGGAACAGCATGCCGTTAGCCTCTACTACGCAATCAGTCATTCAGACATGAGAGTACAACACCATAGTCAAGGAAGCAGAGTGTGGATTTGCCTGAAAAACCTTGCCTTTGGAAAGTTGGTAACCATTCACGGGGAGGATAAGGATGGGGTATGGCGGCCCTATGAAGCGACCTTCGAACGAACCTTAGGGGATGGTTTTGAAATATGGTCTACTTCATGCTTGCCAGTGCATGATCCTTTTCGCTTCTACATAAATTATCGGGTGGACGGACAGACGTATGTTGATAACAACGGCGGTAAGGGCTATTGCCTTGATGGTCCAATATTACTCGGTTTGCACCAAGTTGTGTGCCATCAACTAATTAGTGTTGTGGCCCCTAATGGGGATGCATGTGTTTTGGTTCGTTTGTTTAGCCGATCAGGTTGGGATCGAGTGAGAGTAGTCGGATTGCCCACTCAATCTCTAGTTGGTCTAGAGCATCCTCATGGCTGGGAATGGCAAGGACTTATCAATTGGTCTGATGGGAATAAACCAATGAGCTTTGAGTTCGAAAGTAGCAATGGCCACCGCCTAATATTCGATAATGCTGGAGTAGGTTTTTTCCCAAAAAGATTGTGATTTGAGCTATATCACAAAATTTATGTTTGGCATTACATGCTAGTTTTGTGGCGTGTAATGCTAGCACCCTTTGTTTTGTACTCTGAAATACTTAATGAGGCTCCCAGTGTGTATAACTGCGGACGAGTATTTTAATAATATCACAGAGGGAAAATGATGAAACGAGCAATACTCTTGTCTTTATCGGTGTTATTGACAGGTTGTTTGAATGATAATACATCACAGCCTAATTATGAGAACCAACTCAGAAAGATGAGGTTTTGTATTGACTCTTTGCCAGACAATACACCTAGCGGCGATCTCCCTTATTTAGCTGGTACAATGAATAGCTGGAATGGTGGTGATGACAGCAGCGATCTTCAGAATAAACCACCAATGCCATTAGTTCGCGGTGATGCTGCTTGTCCCTATTTTATCGATGTTAACTTTAATCGTGTTGGAGATGTTCACCAATTCAAATTTACTCGCGGAAGTTGGGATTCCGAAGAATTGGATGATGAGGGCTACACGATTCATACACGTAGAGTCACTTATGAGGGGCAGTCGAAAACCCTGCATTTCTCCGTCAAAAAGTGGAAAGACTTAGAAGGCGGAGCTAAGCCAAAGCCTTCAACTCAAGTCGGTATTGTTGAGACTCATGTATTCCCTACGCCACAATTGACCACAGCCAGCCGAACAATTCGAGTCTACTTGCCTGAGGGGTATCAAGATAGCAACAAGCTTTATCCTGTTCTCTATATGTTTGATGGGCAAAAATTGTTTGATGAGACCACTTCAGAGTTTGGTATGGAGTGGCAAATTGATGAATCTATGCAGCGACTCATTCGTGAGGGAAGAGCTAAAGGATCCATCGTCGTTGGGATTGACTCACCAAATCTGTGGGATGATACAGACAGTGATTCGGATTTTAGTAAAAATAAGAATACAGCTCGTTATCGAGAATATACAGCATGGGATTGGACCTTACCTGGAGAGGGGGAAATAAAATCTCTTGGCGATAAAACAAGTGATTTCATTGCAAATCAAGTAATGCCATATATAGAGAACAATTATCGTGTCGATACTTCCAGAGAGAATACATCGTTGTCGGGGAGCTCTATGGGCGGTTATATGACTCTCTATGTTGGTACTCGCCTCAAGGAGAAAATATTTAATTTGATGGCTTTTTCTCCGGTTGCACAAGATGATCCAATGAGAGGATATATGCTTAGGGATTACTTGATTCAGCAAGCTGATCCAGATATTTATCCGCAGCGGATATACATGGATATGGGTGGTCAAGAACGGCTAGGTTATGCACCAGAACCTGAAATGCTAATCGATGGTATGCAGAAGCTATGCGAAAGTGTAAAAACAGCTGGGCATAAAGATATAACTTGCAAAGTCATTTCGGGAGGACTGCATGATGAAATATCTTGGTCTCATCGCTTTGCTGAGGTTTATATGGCAACTGTAGGAAAATAAAAACGCAGCCCGGCAGATGCCGGGCCTATGCATCGGGAGCGTGAAGTTAGTCACAGAGTTGTAATTTGGCGTGGAGAGCTATGATTTTGGCACCAAATGATAATTCTACACAAGGATGAGTTGGTAACAATGCTGACGGTTTTTAACTGAGAACAGAAATAAAATGAATAAGATAAAAAAAGCCCGCCTGGGGCTGCTGGCTACTGCGATTTCTTTCGCCATGACCGGTTGCTTCAGCAGTAACGAAAGCAGCGAATCATCTTCATATCGTCATGTTTCTTCACCGGACTGGCGTGATCAAATAGTCTATTTCCTAATGATAGACCGTTTTAATGATGGGGATCCGTCCAACAATGACCAAGGAACCGGTGAATTTGATCCCACCAGTGATAAGAGGTTTAGTGGGGGAGATATCAGTGGTGTCCGTGAGAAGTTGGATTACATATCTGAACTTGGGGCCACGGCTGTATGGATGACACCTCCAGTGGCTAATCAATGGTGGGATCCAGCCCAGAACTACGGGGGTTATCATGGCTATTGGGCTCGTGATATGCAGAAGATCGATGAGCACTTCGGAGATTTGGCGACCTATCAGGCTCTTGCAGAGGATCTGCATAAGCGAGGGATGTATCTAATCCAAGACATAGTAGTCAATCATGTTGGCAACTTTTTCACATACTCAGGAACTTATGATCCATCTAAACCTTGTGAGGGCTTCGAGCTGATACCTGGGGCATTAGCTGCGGGGCAATCGCTACCATCGCCTTTGGCGCTTAATGACTGTAATTCTTCTGAGGCACAGCAGGCTGCTATATATCACTGGACTCCCCAGATCATCGATCACAATGAGCAGGAACAACAGCTGACTTACCAGCTTTCTGACCTTGATGATCTCAATACATCTACCCCTGCAGTTCGTGATTACCTCAAGCAAAGTTATCGCTACTGGATTGACAAGGTAGGGGTAGATGCTTTTCGAGTTGATACTGTCAAATTTGTTGAGCATGATTTTTATCATGATTTCTTTCACGCTCAGGATGGCATCTTGAATCAAGCCAAAGAAACAGGCCGTAATGATTTTCTAAGCTTGGGTGAGATTTTTGAGAGCTCTAGCCCTTACAAGACCGAGGGGGAGGAAAAGTTGATCTCCTATCTTGGTACAAAAGAGAAGCCAGAGCTAGAATCACTGCTCAACTTTCCGTTACAAGCGACCATGACTCAGGTATTTGCTGGTGGCCGTCCTACTGCGGAGCTAGGTTTTCGGCTGCGTAAAATGATGGAAATGTATCCCAACCCCTATCGTCTTGGTAATTTTATCGAGAATCACGATATGGCTCGCTTCCTCGCTCAGGGCAATTTGGACGACTTAAAACAAGCACTATTCACTATGTTAACTCTCCCTGGTATTCCCGTACTTTATCAGGGAACCGAGCAAGCTTTTAGCGCTCACCGTGATGCCATGTTTGAGGGGGGATATCGAGAAGATGGCCGTCAAATCGATTCGTTCAACCCTGATTCTGACATGTATCGATTTATTCAGACTCTGACAAATCTACGTAAACAGAACAAGGTTTTATCCAGAGGTGACCTAAGCATATTAGCTGAGGAGAAAAGCGGAGCGGGTGCATTTGCGTACCGTCGTCATATGGAAGGAAGCGATTTACTCGTTATCCTTAACACAGCTCCCGAGCAGATTCTTCTCAACAAAATGAGCACAGGGCTGCCTGCTGGCACACGTCTACGTATCCTAAGTGCTCTCAATGTGTCTGAACAACATGAAATTGTGATCGCTGAAGATGGAACTTTGACTCAAGCCTTGCCTCCCAAGTCTGCTGTTATGGTCATTGCCGATGGGATAGCCGCAGTTCCTCCTCAGGAGCATGTTATGACATTGACTACGCCGCTTGAGGGGAGTGTGCTGAATGCCGATTTATCTTTGAACGGGACAGGTACACCTGGGACTCAACTCCAGCTAGTAATTGATGGGCAGTTAGATACTGCGTCGCGTGTCACAGTTGATGAAGCTGGGCAGTGGCAAGGGCAGCTGAGTGTTCGTCATTTCCAAGTGGGTGAGCAAAGTCACCGTTTGGCGCTTTTTGAGGAGCGAACAGGTAACTCGACCGCCGATATCCATTTCAAGAGCCTTCTCAGCTTCCCTTCAGTACCTAGTCAGACACTGGATGACAGTGGTGATGCCATGGATGGAAACGGTGGTCCAAACGGGGGATATGCTTTACCTGGTGATGCTAGCTATGACAAAGCCGCACCGCAGATGGCGATCGAGAAGGCGAGTGTTTACCAGGTTGGTAGCAACGTTCGTCTAAGCCTGCAGATGGCTAGTGTGACGGATACCTGGTTGCCTACACTGGGCTTCGATCATGTTGGTTTCAGTATTTTCATCCATCTTCCTGGTGTCAAAGATGGCTTGCAAGTATTACCGAAGCTAAATGCCACCATGCCAGATGGACAAACTTGGGAACGACAATTGTTGGTGTTCGGTTGGCAGAATAGTCTCTATAGCAGCAAGGGAGCGACTGCCACTCGTTATGGTGATGCTGTGACGCCTGCACCGACTATCATGGTTGACAAGGCATCTCGCACTATAAACTTGGATTTTCCCAGTGCTTCGTTGGGGCGGCCTGATTCCCTAGATGGTATTGCATTCTATGTAACAACGTGGGATTTGGATGGTCTATCAAGTACTTATCGTCCCTTGCAGCCAACATTTGGTCTTTGGAATTTTTCGGGCGGAACTGAGCAAGACCCTTTGATTTGGGATGAGCTTCCTGTACTTCGTCTGCAAGAGTGACATCTATTTAGAAAACTGAACAGGTGCCAGCAAATGAGCTGGCACCGATTTAACCCTGAGTTCTGACTCCACAGTTTTGGTTGATTACTAGCTTGTTCACTTACGGCGGTTGTCGATTTCTTTGGCTACCCCTTTGAATGGCTCCCCACCTTGTTTCTGCTCGATAAACTTGCCGCTATCCGTATCGCGTTTCGTCCAGTTCCCATTAACCGGGTTCTGAACTTGGGTACGGTCGTTGACGGAACCTTGTCGATAGCCTTTGCCTGTGTTCGTAGCCATATGTAACCTCGGGTTTAAGTGAGACCCAAAGCTACCGTTAGATTTCATTTTGCCCAATATTGGGTTGATTGTTGAGCTATTGAGGGAGGGGATGGGGCCTGTAATGAGGTGCTTGCAGTGTACGGGAGAGGGCGAGTAGGATTGGCCTGTTTGTTACCAATTTAAGCATGTCCACTTGATGTGGATGACCGTACTTCCGGCGGATTCTCGCTTGTTGAGGTTTCAGAACACTGTGATGGCAATCAGTTCCATCCCTAAGTGCCTGATTTATTTGGGCTCGCATTGATAACCCGTCGACCTGGTCAGGACCGGAAGGTAGCAGCCAAGGCGGGGGACTCGAGTGCCGGGATGTGGCTGGTAGGGCCACCACTTTTTTCTGCAATTCAATAAGTTACAGCTAATAGCCCCCTTCAGACCTCTTGGTAATCCACTGTGTGTGGATGAATCAGGAGTCTTCTCTGTGAATCTCTGGCTCAGTCCTCAAGGTATCTGGTACTACCGCAAGGTGACAGTGCTCCCATGTGGTCGTCGTAAAGAGATCAAAAAATCCCTGCATACCCGAGACAAGCCGACGGCCCGTGCAGCTGTTGCGAAGCTGCTTGCCTGTGTGCATTCCAGACCCAAGCCCATTCAGTTGCCTGCAGAGGTCAATGTTGCCCCACATGAGCAATCAGTAGCCCGGAATCCAAGGTTTTATTGTTTGGTGACACGCATGGCTGCGTTGTATTTGAGCCGACCATGGGAAATATGTCTGTTTATCTCGCTCAGTAGCGTCTCTTTATTGATGGGCTTGGTGATATACCCGTTCATGCCATGGGAAAGATAGTATTGCTTGGATTCCGGCATCGCATCAGCCGTCAGGGCGATGATGGGGATATCTGCCCAAGGCATCTGGGAGGTGCGGATCCGGGTGGTGGCCACCAGGCCATCCATCACTGGCATCTGGACATCCATCAACACCAGATCAAATTCGGTGTGACCCAGTTTCTCCAGCGCCTCTTCTCCCTGAACGGCCAGTGTGACCTGATGGCCCACGGAGTCGAGCATGGCGCCGATCACCTTGCGGTTGGTGGCATTGTCATCAACCAACAAGATGCGATAGCTCTCCTGATCCAGCGGCTTGGACGGCAGGCAAACAATCGATGGGGTCGTGGCTCTGGCGGGCCAGATGTAGGTAAAAGTACTGCCATGTCCCTCGCTGCTCTCTACCGAGATATCGCCGCCCATCAGGCGTGCGAGGTTACGGGATATTTCAAGTCCCAGGCCCGATCCGCCATATTGGCGGGTGATCGAGACATCCGCCTGGGCGAAACGTTGAAACAGGTTCTTTAGCTGACTTTTGCTCATGCCGATCCCGGTGTCCTGGATCGAGATGCGTATCGAGTGGCGATCCTGCTCCAACAGGGTGCTATCAACATGGATCTTTACTTCCCCCTGATGGGTGAACTTGATGGCATTGCTCACTAGGTTGAAGAGAATTTGGCGCACCCTCAGCGGGTCGATCATCAACCACTCCGGCGTATCGGGGGCTACAGCCAGGGTCAGTTTGATCCCTTTTGCATCGCAGTTGCTCTGCATCAGGGCCCGGATATCCTCCAGCAGCTGGGGCAAGTGATGGGGGGCCAGTTGCAGCTCGATCTTGCCCTCTTCCAGCTTGGATACATCCAGAATGTCGTTAAGCAGACCGAGCAGATGGTTTGCCGATTCGCGCGCCGTCTCCAGATAGTCTCGCTCCCTCGGATCCATATCCCGGTCGGCCAGCAGTGAGAGCATGCCGAGAATGCCATTCATGGGGGTGCGAATTTCATGGCTCATGTTGGCCAAAAAGCTGCTTTTGGCTCTTGTGCCTGCCTCTGCCGCCTGATTTGCCCGCAGCAGTTTGTCATTGAGCTGCTGCATCAGTTTGTGTTGCAGAAACGAGATATTCATTTGCCGCCAGATCAGCAGGGCGAGCACAAAGAGCAGCGCAAATTGCAGGGTCGCGATGAGTGTCGTAGTGATGATCTGCTCCCTCACGCTGTCGCGGCGTGCCACATCAAACAGGGTCGCCTGCTGGTTCACCTCCAGAGTCAGCTGATGGAGCAGGGGGAGCAGGGAGGCAAGCTGTTGGCGCAGCTCCTGATGGGCAAGATTGTCGAGCGGCTTGGTGGCTTCCGGGCCGAGCCAGATATCCGCCAGAGAGATGTAGGATCGAATGGCTTTGCTTGCCTGTTGGTAGATCTCTGTTTGCTGAAGCAGGCTGCGATCCTTGCTCTCCAGCACCAGATCCATGCGGCTGACCAGAATATCGTATCTGAGCTGGAAGGTCGGTTGCGACTCATGGAGCAGTGAGCTTTGAAAACGCAGCGCTTCGTTATAGAGCTGGAAATAGTTCCACATCACGTTGTCTTCGCCCTGGCTGGTACTGCGCTGCAGATCCTGAAATTGCCGGTACTGGATGGTACCAATACCGGCAAAGGCTAGGAGCAGCACACAAAGCACCACAAACAAGAAACGTTGACTGGCCGCCATGGAACGCATGATGGGATCTACTCCACTTTTATCGCACTGATCTGCCAGATAGCCCGACCGTAATAGAGCTTGTTTTGCAGTTCGGGATATTGATCGAACGGATAGACAAGGAACAGCGGCCCTTTGTCACGCACCGACAGTGGCTTGCCATTGATCGTGCGGGCGAGGATGACCCGATACTGCTCGGCATCGCTTGTCGGCACCTGTACCGAGTAGTCATTGAGCGCGGTAATGGTGAGCTGTTTGCCGGTTGCCCCGACCTTGGCCAATACATCTTGCAGCAGCGGGCCGCGAAAGGTCTTGGCTTCGTCATACCAGGGGGTATGGGTTTTGATTTCGTGTACCGGCAGTTGATCCAGCATGGCGCTGTCCCACAGGGCCAGAGCCTGATGAGTGGGGCTGCTGATGGCGCCTTCAACCTTCAACACGGCGCTGTCAGGGGAGGGGGCTGCGTATGCGGTGCCGCAAAGGGCTGCCAACAGTGGTGCGATGTAAAGGCCTGCTTTCATGATCTCTCCTTCCTGGAAAATGGCGGCATGGGGGCCGAGCCAACGGTGGCTTGTGAAGTGTGTCCAAAGGCAAGCAATAATCGGGCCCAGTCTAATGGGCTTGAATTATCAGCCATTTAGCCTGTTATCGGGCGATCTGGGCCAAAGTGAATTGCAGTTTGCAACGTGCGGGGGAGGTCAATTGCAATTTGGCAATCAAAACGAGGAGTGGGTGTCGGTGCATAAGGCGCAAAGAGTATCATTTGGAGAACAAGTGCCGTGGCACTGCCCGGCATAACATTTGCAACGTGCTGAATGCCGTGACAGCAAATAGTCTGAGAATCGACAAGGAGCTAGCGATGGAAAGCATGACTTACACCCTTAATGATATCCAGGTCGTGGTACTGGAAAACGAGTTTGACGCGATGGCCGTCAGTGAGCTCCGCCCGTTGTTTGAAACCCTCTCGACCCACCCGGGAGATATCCTGGCCGATATCAGCGATGTTCATTTTATCGACTCATCGGGGATCGGAGCCTTGGTATTTCTCTATAAAAGATTGATTATGAACGGGCATCAGATGGCCCTTGTCTGTGGACCCGGTCAACCTCATGACCTGCTGGAGATGTTGCATATCGACCGGGTGATCCCCTGCCATGAGAGCATCAAGGCCTATATGCGTTCCCGTGGCATGATGGCCGCTGCATCATGAAACGCTTTGGTATCCTGCTCTCGTCCATTCTGCTGTCGGGTTGTGCGCAGTGGCCGCCACAGGGGTATGGCGGCATGGCAGAGGCAAGACCCACCCGTATTCCGGTCAATGAGGATGAACGGCGGGTCTGGTCTCGTTATGATGAGCGTCAGAAGGAACTCGACTTGCAGCTGACGGAATTAAAGCAAGCGAGTCTGCAGGGGTGTATGCCTGCCGAGTTGAAACGACTACAATCTCAACGTATTGATATCGAACGGGATATGCACGGACGGCTCTGGTCGGATGTAGCCTGGCGTCAGACCGTGTTGGCACAATCACTACAACAAGTACGTTTGCGGCTGCAACAGACAACAGCGGATGGCTGTCGTGCTGATTGGTCAGGGCTCCCCTTACGCCAATGGGGGCAGACGTAACAGACGAAAAGGATGTCTATGAAACGGGGCGCTCTCGAAGGATTGATCTGTGTTCTCTTGCTGTTGTTCACCTGCCCGTTACTGGCCTCCACCTTGTTGGCTCCCGGTGATCGGTTGGCCATAGTGCAACCCGGTGAGCCTGCTTTTGATCAGCCTTTCCAGATCAACAAGCAGGGGGAGATTGCACTGCCTGAAGTCGGCAACCTAGTGGTGGGGGGGAAGACCCTGCAACAGGCGGATGAGCTGATCCGCACCGCCCTCAAACCTGTTTACAACAACCTCTCTCAATTGACCGTCACCTTGCTGGAAAAGCGGCTGCTGATCAGCGTGATGGGCTATGTCAAAAAACCCGGCAGTTATGATCTGGCGCCCGATGGCAACGTGCAGATGGCCCTCGATGCCGCTGGCGGTCTGGTGCCCGGTGCCCAGCTCAACAACATGCAGGTGCGGCGCGGCAGTACGGTCTCTAGCTTCGACTACAAGCGTTATCTCGATACCGGCGATGCCAGCGTGTTGCCGCCATTGCAATCCCTTGATGTGGTGTTCGTGCCAGCATCCCCTTTGATCGGCAACGTGCAGATTGATTTTGATGCGGCAACCCTGGCGGCAGGTGGGGATGGCGATACCGGCAAGGCGATCAAGGTGTTTGGCGAGGTCAACAGCCCCGGCGCCTTCAGTTTCAAGAGTGGCAACTCCATCGTGGATCTGCTGATGCGAGCCGGTGGGGTGACCCGTTTTGCCGGGGTGGAGCGGATCCGGGTGATCAATGGTGATGCCCCCGAACTGTTCGATCTCAAAGCCTATCTTGACTCCGGCAACAACAAGCTGCTGCCCAATCTGGCGCCGGGTGCCACCATCTTCGTGCCCAAGGATGAAGAGCAGATAAAACGGGGAGCGCGCACCATCTACATCATGGGTGAGGTGTTTAAACCCGGCGCCTATGAGGGGCGGGAAGGGGACTCCTTCCTCGATATTCTGGCCAATGCCGGCGGCCCGACCCGTTATGCCGAGAGTCGCCAGATCCGTTTGTTGCGCACCGATGGCACGATCGAACCCATCGACTTGCAGGCCTATACCGAAGGGATGCAAAAGGCGCTGCCCCAAGTCAAACCCGGTGATGCCATCTTTGTGCCGGAAAAGACCGATATCAACGAGAAGTCCTGGTTGAAAGTGGCACCCGGGCGGGCGGTGATGGTGATGGGGGCGGTGCGGATCCCGGGTCGCTATGAATGGTCTGACGAAATGTCGCTGCTGGATCTGATCGCCCACGCCGGTGGCCCCAACGAGCGGGCCGATATCGCCAAGGTGCAGATCCTGACCGCCGAAGGGGGGCAGGCCACGCCGACCCTGTTTGATCTCGACAAGTTTCTCCATCAGGGGGGGGCGCTCGCCAGCCTGCCAAAGATCCGGGCCGGATTCACCATCATGATCCCCGAGCTGCCCACCGATCCCAGTGATAACAAGTCCCAGTGGGTGCGCCAGTCACCGGATAGCTCCATCTATATCTTCGGTCAGGTCGGGGCCCCCGGTCGCTATGCCTTCAATGAGCAGATGGGCTTTATCGACATCCTGTCGGCCGCCGATGGTCCGACTGCGGCGGCGGATCTGCGCAATGTGCGCATCGCCCATCGCAGTGGCAGCACGGCGCGGGTTAGCAAGCTCGATCTTGCCCTCTACTTTGAAACCGGCGATGAAACCTTGCTGCCCAAGGTGCTGCCCGGCGACTCCATCTATCTGCCGGAGAAGAATCGCCCCTGGCTCGACGAGCCGAAGGAGAACACCATTCGGGTGTTGGGGGCGATTGCCCGTCCCGGTCGCTACCGCTTTGACTCCTCCATGACCCTGCTGGATCTGCTGGCAGAGGCAGGGGGCCCGACCAGCAGCGCCTATATCAAGAAGATTGTGGTGATCAACATGGCTACCAGTGGTCAGGGGGATCAGGCCCGCAGCTTCGATCTCGACGGCTTTGCCAAAGAGCCCGACTTTAGCCAGTTGCCGGTGCTGCGTGCAGGGGACACCGTCTTTATCCCTGATAGCAAAAGCAGCAACTGGGCCATCTTCATGGATGGCATGCGCGACATCCTGACCACGATCTCGGTGGTGGCCCTGGTCGGGACGCTTTGATATGAGCATCCCCATTCAATATCTGGAGCTCGAATCCCTCTACGCGGCGACGGTCGCCCGGGGGATCCGCTCGCTGGCGGTCACCTCGTCGGAAGGGGGAGAGGGGGTGAGCTCCATCTGCGATGCGCTGGCAAGGCGCTCGGAAGCGGATGGGCTGCGCACCCTGCTGGTGGATCTCAACCTCTATCATCCCAGCCGCGCCACGGCGGTTGCCTGGGGGCCCAATGATGTGCCCGAGCCGGTGGCCACTGGTCGGTCGTTGTCGCTGCTCCCGGCGCCGGGTAAGGATCTGATGGCCTTTCGCAATAAGGATACCTTGCGCCAATTGCTGGTTCGCTGGCTGGAACATTACGATGTGGTGATCTTCGATACCTCGCCGCTCACTGCCCTCAATCGGGGTAATATTCCGGCCGATCAGGTGTGTGGAGCCTGTGAAGGGGCACTGCTGGTGGTGCTGGCGGGGGTGACCCCGACGACAGTGGTACAAAGTGCGGTGGATAAACTGACCCGTGCCGAGGCCAATCTGGTTGGCGCTGTCTATAACGACAAGCTCAACCCGGGGCTGGCCAGCGAGATCCTGCGCGAACTCAACCGGCTGCCCAGTAACCGGGTGACCGAATGGCTCAAGCGCTGGTGTCGGCGCAGTGCCTTGCTCAATTTCCGGATCTGATCGCCCGCTGATGGAGGCCCGCTATGGATGACTGGTTGCGATCTGCTCCGGCAACCCTGCAGTCGGTGCGCGAACTGCGCAACCGGCTGGCGCAGGGACTCTCCCTGTTTCAGGTCTCCCCAAAGGATCAAGCCAACTGGCTGCTCTGTTTCAGTGAGCTGGCCACCAATAGCGTCAAACACACAGCTCCTCCCGCGACCCGGCTCTGGCTCACGCTGAAAGAGGATGAAACGGGTTTGAGTCTGATACTGGAGGATGATGGCGGCCCGCAACCCGGTCTTGCCAGTGCGCCGTTACCCGATGAGCTGCAGGAAGGGGGGTACGGGCTGGCGCTGGTGCACCAACTGTTTGCCGAGGTGCACTTCTCTCGTGACGGTGATCGCAATCGCGTGACCCTTCGCCAGCAGGGCCCGGTCAACCAACTGCCGGTGCTCGCGGTGATCGACGATGACAAGGTGATGCGTGCCTTGCTCACCGCCTACCTTCATGAGCACTACCGGGTTGAAAGTTATGCCGACTCCCATGCCGCCCTGCTGGCGCTCGGGAAGCAGCCCCCCGCGCTGGTGCTCTCCGATATCGAGATGGAGGGGATCGATGGCTTTGGGCTGCGCCAGCAGTTGATGAAGGATCCCAAGATGAAGGGGGTGCCCTTTATCTTCCTGACCGGTCATCAGGATCAGTGGACCCAGAGTCGGGCGGGGGCGCTGGGGATCGATGACTTTCTGGTCAAGCCCATCACCAAGCAGGACCTGTTGCTGGCGGTTTCGCGGGTGCTGCAACGCTCGGAGCAGCTCAAGTCGCAATGGGGCGAACAGCTGGATCAGCGCATGACCTCGGCGCTGCGCCCGTTATTGCCCGCCACCTCCATAGGGGGATACCAGCTGGCGTTGCAAACCCGCGCGGCCACCGTGGGGGGCGGGGACTTTCTGCTGGTCAAGGATCGGGTGCTGTGGCTCGGGGATGTAATGGGCCACGATGCGGAAGCCAAGTTCTTCGCCCATGCCTATGCCGGTTATCTGCGCGGCTTGCTGACTGCGCACGATCTGGAGCGCGCCCCCGCCCGTTTGCTGACCATCTTGTCCAATGCGGTTCACAGTGATCCGCTCCTCGGGGCTACTCTGCTCACCACCCTCTGCATCGAGCTCGGCAACGAGGGGCGGGTGCAGTGGGCCAGCGCGGGCCACCCTGCGCCCTGGCTGGTCGGGCCCGGTACCATCCGTCAGGTCGGTGTGACCGGCCCCTTGCCCGGTTTGCGCCCGGATCCCCACTTCGTGACCAATGAGCGTCAGCTCAAGCCCGGCGAGATCCTGCTGTTCTGGACCGACGGTCTGCTCGATAGTCGTGATGCCGCAGAGCGCCAGCGCTGGGAGTCGCAGCTAAAAGAGATCTGCCTGACCTCGGGGCCCGGTCTTGAGCAACTGGCTCATCGCATTGCCCGCTGGTTTGATGAGCGCATCAATGATGCCGCCCTCGATGACATGTCCCTCTTGCTGGTCGCCTGTCCCGGCGCCTGATCCTGCCCCTCTTTGCCTGACTGGCCCGCTCTATGCAGCGCCTCATTTCAGGTGGCATGGAGCCACGGGAGGAGGGCCTTATGTTACCCATGCAACAGATCTGGCTGGCCATCGATGCACGTCAGGTCGGTGGAATTGAAGTTCACATTATCCATCTCGCCAACGATCTGCTGGCCAGGGGATTTCGCCCCACCATAGTGCTGGTGAGCAACCATGGCATGACCCCCTTTACGACCCTGCTCAAACAACAGGGCTTGCCCTACGAGGTGTGCCAAAACAGCCGCGATTTTATGCGCCGTCTGGCCCGCCAGCCGGCTTCTGTGCTGATCCATACCCACGGCTACAAGGCCGGGGTGCTGGGGCGACTGACGGCCTGGTTCACCGGTAAATCGGTGGTCTCGACTTTTCACAGTGGGGATGACGGGGAGGGTTTGCTGAAGTTTTACAGCTGGCTGGATCGCACCACAGCGCGTTTTGCGAAGTGTATTGCAGTAAGTGAGCCCATCGCTCGCAAATTGCCTGTGCCGAGCACGGTGATCAGCAACTTTGTCCCCATGCCTGCGACGCCGGCTACGGTAACTGGCAACCGGATTGCCTTTGTCGGCCGCCTCTCGCCGGAAAAGGGGCCGGAGGCGTTCTGCCAGCTGGCTGCCTTCTGCCCGGACGGGGCGTTTCATCTCTACGGGGATGGCCCCATGAAAAGCGGCTTGTTGCAGCAGTATGGTGATCGCGTCCAGCTTCATGGTTTCCAGAACATGGCCAATGAGTGGCACAACATCGACCTGCTCTGCATCACTTCCCGCTTTGAAGGGTTGCCGCTGGTGGCCCTGGAGGCGATGGCTCACGGCATACCTGTCTGTACCTTTGCGGTGGGGGGGCTGGTCAATCTGATCGACCATAAATCCAATGGCTGGTTGGTAGAGCCTGGTCATGTGCGGGATATGGCGGAGCTGGTCAACTACTGGCTGCGCAGCGATGGGGTGGTGCGCAGCAAAATGAGTCAGGCGGCCCGCAACACCATCGCCCGCGGGTACAGCGTCAACAACAGGGTGACCGATATTCTGGCCGTCTACGGCGCCTGAATCACGGAGAAACCTGTCAAAACGAGTGGCCGCTGGCTACTCGTTTTTTTATGTGCCGGTGTTAGGGTTGCAGGGGGCGGATTGCTTCTGTGATAACGCAACGCTTGGGTTTCTGCGGTGGGGCAAGCGGACATCAGGCCTGTGGATGGGGCCAGATGATGGCGATCAGATCGCTGACTTCTCTGTGATCACCCTTGATGTGCCACAACGATGCGCCATAAAAAAAGGCCATTGCAGTGGCAATGGCCTGATGGTCTCGAGGTGTGGCTGAGATTGGCGGGATTAGCGCCCCTTTTTGCCGACCATGATGGCGATCGTCTTGCCGATGATATGCACATCCTGCACCAGCCAGCGCCAGGGGTGGAGCAGGGCAACCGAGTAGGCCAGATCGAACGCCAGCTTGCTGCGCACATCATCGAGCGACTCGTCGTAACCCTGATTGACCTGTGCCAGACCGGTAATGCCGGGGGCCACTTCATAGGTGCGTTCGATAAAGTACGGCACCGCATCTTCCAGCCGGTTGGCGATCCCGGGTCGCTCCGGGCGGGGGCCGATCAGCGACATCTCCCCCTTGAGCACATTGATAAACTGCGGCAGCTCATCGAGCCGGGTTTTGCGCAGAAAGTCGCCGCTGCGAGTGATCCGGCTGTCCCCCTTGCCACACCAGACCGGCCCGGTGGCCGCCTCGGCGTCGGCGCGCATGGTGCGAAACTTGATCATGAAAAAGAGCTCGGTATGGGTGGCGTGGCTGCGCCCGATCCGCAGCTGACGAAAGAACACCGGACCCGGGCTATCAAGCCGGATGGCCAACATGATCAGCGGCCACAGCGGCAGCGTCAGCAGCAGGCCAAGAGTGGCACCGAGCAGATCCATGCTGCGTTTGACCACCAGGGTCAATCTTGGAATGGGGTGTGTCATACGGCTTTCTCCTGTGACATGAAACGTATGGGGGCGCGCAGGCAGTAGCGCAGGGTGCCCATGCCGTTGTACCAGTGCCCGAGTACCAGATAGTGGATCTTGCGAAACAGATTGGGCCAGGGGTGCACAGGGGTCAGCTGGATCAGGATGACCAGCAGATACCCCAGCAGTTGCAGCCCCAGC
This sequence comes from Aeromonas sp. FDAARGOS 1411, assembly GCF_019047125.1. Taxonomy (NCBI): domain Bacteria; kingdom Pseudomonadati; phylum Pseudomonadota; class Gammaproteobacteria; order Aeromonadales; family Aeromonadaceae; genus Aeromonas; species Aeromonas sp. FDAARGOS 1411. The sequence goes on from NZ_CP077214.1 coordinate 1,166,036, forward strand.
AACAGCTGAAACAGCAGGGATTGGGTGGCCAGCGGGATGGCGCAGAGCCACAGCAGGGTCAGGCAGAGCGGCATCAACACCCGCAGCCCCTTGCCACTGGCAAAGTTGAAGGCAACCCAGCCGAACTTGGGGTGCAGCAGGGGCAGTAACCGCAGCAGCTGCTGGGTGTTGCCGGCCCCGATCCGCTTGCGCCGTGTCGCCTCCAGCGCGGCATTGGAAACTTCCAGCTCCAGTGCGGCGCAGCGATTGTCATAGACTGCCCGATACCCCTTGGCGATGGCCTGCATCGGCAGGATGAAATCGTCGTTGATGGTATCAGCGGCCAGCGGGGTGAGGCACTCCCGGCGCATCATGTAAAAGGCCCCGTGGGCACCCAGCATGCCGCCAAGGGCCGATTCGCAGAGCTTGATCTGGCTTTGATAGTGCCAGTAACTCTCCTCGCCCTGGGAGCCCGGTTGCCAGAAGCGGTACGCTTCCCCGACCACCCCTACCTTGGGATCGGCAAAATGGGCGACCGCCAGCAGCAGGCTGTCGATGGGCAGCAGGGCCGAGACATCGGTGAGGGCCACCAGATCGCTGTGCACCCGGGTCATGGCCTCGTTGAGCACGGCGACCTTGCCGCGATTGCGGGGGTGATCAAACAGCCTGATCTGCAACTGCTGCAGGGCGGGATCACCGAGCTGGCTCAGCGCAATGGGGTAACTGTTGTCGCTGCAGCCGTCGAAATGCACATGTACCCACAGCTTGTCGGCGGGGTAATCGAGGCTGGCGAGGTTTTGCAGCTTGGCCGCGATGGTTGCCGCCTCGTTGTAGACCGGCATCAGCAGGGTGATGGTCGGCAGCGCCTCATCGGCGGCCTCTGTTTTGAACCCTCGATCCAGAGGGCGGGGCGGATTGGCTACCTTGCGCGCCTGCCGACCACCGAATTTGAGCAGCAGGGGATAGCCGACATGGTGGTAGACCACCAGTACAGCGCACAGCCAGAACACGATCATGATCCATTCCATGGGATGCTCCTCTGGTCATCGGGTCGCTTGATCAGCGGCTGTAAAGCTGCTGATAGGCCTGAGCCATCCGGCTCAAGCTGCTTTGCTGGCACACAAACTCACGGGTGACGGCACGCAGGCTATGGCACTGCAGCAACCCTTGTGCCAGAAGCTGGGCAAGGCGGCCGGGATCCCGCTCCGACAGGATATGGCCGCTGGCCTGACAGACGATCTCTCTGGCCGCCCCCACATCGCTCATCACCACAGGTACCCCGCAGGCCTGTGCTTCCAGCACGCAAAGCGGCATCCCCTCTGCCAGCGAGGGGAGGCAGAAGAGATCCAGCCCCTGATAGAAGCGCGGCATGTTTTCGACCAGCCCGAGAAAATGGACCCGATGGGCGATCCCTAGCTGCTGACACTGTTGTTGCAACGCATTTTGCAAACTGCCGACCCCTGCCAACGCAAGATGCACCTCCTGCGGCAGGGCGCGGATCGCCTCCAGCAGCAAGGTGTGACCCTTGACCGACTCAAGGCGGGCGGCGCAGCCAATCAACTTGACCCCTTGTGGCAATCCCATCTCCTGACGGGCGAGGGCGGCGGCGCCAGGGGCAAAACGCTGCTCATCGATGCCGTTGGGGATCACGGTTGGCGACAGCTGGCCCAGCTTGGCCAACAGCTGGTTGGCCACCGGCGTCGCATCGGCCACCAGAATGGGTTTGAAGGCGCGCAGCCCCCACAGGGCCAGCGTGCGCTGATGGGGATCATCGAGATACCAGGCATCGTGCTCTGTGTGGATCTGGGTGGGCACCCGGGCCAGCCGACTGGCCAGCCCGCCATAGAGCATGGGTCCCAGATGGTGGGTATGTACCGCGACGGGCTTGAGTTGGCGCAGCAGCCGGGTGAGCCGCCAGAGGGTTGCCAGCGACCAGCCCGCGGGCTTTTCCAGGCAATGAATATTGCCTGCGAAGGGATGCAGGGCGGGCCACGCTCTTAGCACATCCCCTTTGCGCCCTTCGAGGGAGATGATATGCACCGGTTGCTCGGCAGGGCTCGCCTGCGTGAGGTTGAGCACCATGGTCTCCAGCCCGCCGGGCTGCAGGTGCTGCACGATTTGTACGACAGGTTGCAGAACAGGTTGCACGACGGGCTGGGCGCTGGCGTTCCTACGGGGATGGGGTCTGTGCGACGGGGTTGATGACAACATGGTTCGCGCTCCGGCAAGGGAAGGGGTGACACCCCGGATAGCGGGAGAATGCGAATCTTGTACCACTCTTGCGATCTGCCCACAGAGGCGATCAGCACCTCTGGTGGCACTGCCCTTGCATCGTGCGGGGGGAGGGTTTTTCTCAGGGAGTGATGCCATGCCTGTCCAGTTCTATTACAACCTCTACATCATTCTCTTTGCCGCCTGGCGCCGTCGCTATCTGCTGGTTATCCCGGTACTAGTGATGCCGCTGGTGGGCGTGACGGTCGGTCTGCTCACCCCCAAGGAGTATGAGAGCCGCACCACCTTTATGGTGCCGCAAGATGCCAACCAGACCCCGACCCTCAAGGATCTGATCACTCAGGAGAGTCTCAAGGATCGCTTTGCGGTGCTCGAAGCCCTGCTGCGCAGCCGTTATGTGCTGGACGGGGTGGCGCGGGATCGTGGCCTGGTCAATGACGAGACCCCGCCAGCTCAGCGCGATGCCATCATGGACTGGCTCTCGAGTGCCGTCTCGCTGCGGCTGATTGGCGATGAGGTGATCGAGATAAAGGTCAAGGCGGATTCGGCGGCCAACAGCGCCGGTTTGCTCGAAGCCATTTCGCGGCGCTTTTTCTTCAACCTGCTCAGCAAGGGGCGCCAGTCGGCGGAATCGTCCGAACGTTTCCTGCAAAGCCAGCTCGACAGCCGCCGCAGCGAACTGCAAGCGGCCGAGCAGCTGCTCGCCGATTTTAAACGGGAGCATGCCAGCGCCTTGCCCCAGCAGCAGAGTACCAACGTCGCCCGTCTCTATGGCTTGCAGGAGCGTTATGCCGAGAGCCTGATCACCCTGCAGCAGGCCAAGGCACGGGTCGATCAGCTATCGCTAGGGCAAGAGAGCCAGCTGGCCCGCCAACTGGATGAGAAGCTGCAGCTGATGCGTACCGAGCTGGTGTTGCTGCGGGCCCGCTACAGCGACGAGCACAGCAAGGTTCAGAGCCTGCGCTATCAGATTGACCAGTTGCAGCAGGAGTTTGAGCAGCTCAAATCTCAACCGGATATGGCCCGCGGGCCCGAGTGGCAGTTGGCCCAGACGCAGCTGACGGAGGCGGAGCAAAACGCCGCCGGCCTGAAGAGCCAGCTCGATGGGCTGGACAAGGTGGTCGACTCCCAGGGGGATACCGAGCGCCAACTCGCCGAGCTGGAGCGGGATCTGGCGGTCAAACGCACCCTCTATCAGGATTTGCTGCTGCGCTATGAGAAGGCCAAGGTGACCGGCGATCTGGGCAACTTCGAGCAGGGGGAGCGGATCAAGGTGATCGACAAACCCTTCGCCCCCAGCAAGCCGAGCAACTACCCGCTCTGGCTGTTTCTGCTGGCGGGCATTGTTGGCGGACTGGGGCTCGGCTGCGGTCTGGCGCTGGTGGCCGAATTGGCGGATGCCAGCCTGCGCCGCTCCGATCAACTGGCCGCCCTGGTCAAGGCACCGGTGCTAAGCCGCATTCCCTACTGCGAGCCGGTGCCGGACTATCCATCCCACAGTGATCAGGCGCTCGATGGGCAGGTGCTGCCCATGTCACCGGAGCCGGGTTGATTGCCGTAAAAGCGGGCTGCCAGCCTGAATCTGGATATTTCTGAAAAGGCCTTGTGATAAGGCCTTTTTTATATCGTACAGATGGCGGAGTAAAAATTGCGGTAAACCTCTAGAAGAGGATAGAAGCTGCATTTTCTATTTCCGTTTCTTGACTGTAGTTTTACCTAATGTTAAAAGTGGAGCCGCTCAATGCTATTAATAATTTACTTATAAGCTGAGGGCAGGTTAGTAATACAGCTACTTTAAAACGATTTTATTGGTTTGGATGACGAGTTATATGGCTAGTTTATATGAGATGCGTTAACAATGCGTTAATGGTTTCTGTCGTGTAATTACTATATTCCTTATTTTATTTCATTTAAAACTTATCATGTATGTTAGGGGTTAATATAGTGTCGAGTGAGAAGGAAACCCTCGGAAGGTTATATTTATGGCAAGTAGCACTTAATAGAATTAGTGATCTTTTAGCACTGAAACTAAGGGTTGACCGTTTCTGTAACTCTGGAAGACCACAGAACATTACCCTATTGTATGATGAAGAGCGTGCAAGGTTAAAAATTGGCTTACGTCTGGAAGGTGCTGAGTTAGATAACTTTGAAGATAAGCATGGTTCTCTATTTCCAGATATTCATGACATTCACCTGATTGGCGAATTAATAACCGAAGAAATAATAATTAAGTTCTGTACTATTTTTAACGATGGTTATGGGAAGGTTGGTGTTATTTCTGGTAATAAGAAATCATTTTGGGAACCTATTGTCGATAATGTGATTGCAGATGCATTTGCGGGAGATGTACGAGAAAGCTTTTACCAGTTTATTGAGCAAGCTAAAGCATATCGTAACCAGCAGGGAGCACACTTTGATCAACAAAATTTCTATGTAAAACATGGTGATAAAAAATCTGATGAAAATGGGCTTATATCTCATGTTGGTTGGAGTAGTGCCTTGCTTAGTTTTAACTGGGACTTTGTAGCTGAAACCATTCCTAAGTTCAAAGAATCTTTAAATAGTTATGTTAGAAAATTACAGCAACAAGCTAATATTATTTAGTGAAAGGAAATAAAAACATATGACAAGCACGTGAAGGGGTAAATAGCTTGGCTGAGCTCACGCTTTGTTCAAGTCGTAGGTTCAATTATCCCCGGTAGGCGTAATCGGGCGCTCGCGGTGACGCTCGCCGCTCATATGGCAAGTACGTCCTGACCGGTGCCAGTCGAAAGTGATTTTTTTGGGGGGAGACGTGGCAAGATGGGAGCGAGTTAAATAAATATATTACAGAAAGGCCGCGAACGTCCGATTACGCTTCGCTAATCGAACCTACGCCTCTAGGAAATAAGTTGCTCAGAAATATAAATCGTCAGAAGGCATGTAATGGTAAAATAAATCAGGGAGCAATAGCTCCCTAATCGCGACACACGGGGTGATAAATCAGCCGATGGCGGGTGCCAGTTGCCCGTTGGCGGGCTGCTGGCGTCCCTGATTACGGCGTTGATAGCGCCAGGCCAGCAGTAGTGGCATACCGAGCAGCAGCTGGGCGGCCAGCGGGATCTCCTCGATGGGGGCGGCCAGTGCACCTTCCGGAATAATGCCCCCCTCAATTTCGGCCGCCAGTTTGAGCTCCAGCGCATTGCCAAAGTCGGCAAAGGTGGTGGCATTGATCACAAACGCATCCTGACCGCCCGCCACGTTCTCCACATACCACTCTTGCAGCACCCCATCGGCATAGTCCTGACCTATGGTGATGCCGTTGATGGTGTCGATGCCGGAGGCGAGCAGTTGATCCCGCACGGTAGAGGTATCCAGCCCGTTGTTCTGGATCCCGTCACCCGACACATCCATCACCTGGCGGGCGGCGGTGTAGTTGTTGGTATCAAACTGTTGGGCACCAAAGGCCATGGCCGAACCGGGGGCCGTCATCCCCGCATAGGGGCGTACCAGGGCATCCAGGGTGGCGGCGAAGTTGTTGATGGAGGTCATGTCGTAGAGGTGGAACCAGTCGGTCATCAGACTTTGCTGGTTGCTGCTGCTCCACATGATCATCTGTACGGCGATGGAGCCGAGTTTGCCGCCACTGGTGTCGAGGATGGCGCTTTGTACATCCTGACTGTAAAAGGCGTCCACATACCCCTGTAATTGCAGATTGAATTCCGATGAACTGACGCTGCCCGACACATCCATCAGCAGTTGCAGTTCGGTATCGACTTCGGTCAAGGCGTATGCGGGGGAGGTTACCAACAACATCCCCAGCAGCCCTGCCAACGGTTTGAGTTTCATTGCTCACTCCTTCTCCCTGGCGCTAGTGCCAGCAGAGGGAATGAATAAAGCGTGCCAGCTTTGTTGCATCCTCTGACTTGGCTTGATCCGGGTGAGGCCGGTCAGGCATGGAACTTGCGAGAACTGGCGACAGCGGTCAAAAGCGCTGATAACCGGCAGGAGTTGCGATGGAGATCCGTCCCTGGCAGTGGGCACCCAACTGGCTGCTACTTGGTTTGGCCAATCAGTGGGGCATGGTGTGGCTCAATATGGGCCACTTCAACCTGCTGGTGGTGTTGCTGATTGCTATCTGGTGGCAAATTGCATCGCGGGTTGCACCGAGCTGGCGTCCGCATCCACTGGCGCTCGCCCTCTTTATCCTGCTGATCCTGATCCCCAGCGCCAGTTGCAAGGCGCTGGCCTGTCTGCTGTTGGTGGCCTCGCTATGGCGCCGTCATCAGAGTGGCGATGAGCGGGCGGTGTTGCAGATTGTGCTCGCCTTTACCGTGGCGGTGTTGTGGGGGCAGCAGGTGTTTGCCCTGCTCTCCGGCCCTGTGCTGGCGCTCGATGCCTGGGGGGTGGGCCAGTGGTTGCAGCTGCTTGGCTGGGAGACTCGCCTTGATGGCAATCGCATCGAGCGGTTGGGGGGCCATGCCCTGATTGTGCTCAAGGGGTGCTCCTCGTTTTCTCAACTCTATCTGGTGGTGCTCTCCTGGCTGGTCTCCTGCTGCTGGCTGGCGCCGGATCGACCTCTCTACCGGCAGTGGCCCATGTTGCTGCTGGTTTGCCTGCTCTATATCGGGGCCAATCAGCTGCGGTTGGTGCTGATGAGCCTGGATCTGCGCTGGTATGGCTGGCTCCATACCGGCTCGCTGGCCCAGCTCTACCAGTGGGCCATCATGTTGTTGGTGATGACCATCCTCTTTATCCGGGGACGCCGTGATGCATCTATCTAGGGGATATCTGTTGCTGTTGCTGGTGGCGCTGTTCAGTGCTGCCGCCATGGGCTGGCGTTATCAGAACCGGGCAGTTAACGAGGGGGCCAAGCCCATGCTCCTGGAGCTGGTCCAGATGGGCTGGCGCTTGCGGGTGGCTACGCCGGTATTGGGCGGCACCTATGTCAGCTATCAGCTGGCCCATCCCCGCTGTGATGGTCTGCTGCAGGCCATGCTGGTGGCGCCGGATAGCGAGGCGATGTCAGTGACGCTGGCGGGTGAAGGGATGAGCCAAGGGGTGATGTTTTTAGGCGAGCTGCACCAGAGCCCGCCGCTGCTCTCTTACCGTCTGACCCAGGGTTGGCGCAAATTGTGGGGGCTGGCCCCTTATCCCCTCTATCGGGTGGCCTTGCCGACTTCTTGCATTGACCTTATTGCGCCGCCGCTGGGGTGACCGACCCCGGTTCACCGTTTGGCAGAATGCGGATCAGCAAGGTATTGGGGGCCAGCATGGGGTCATAGCGGGGCTCCAGCTCAATGGCGCGAGAGCCCAGCAAGCGGGTGAGTGCGGTTAGCCGCACGCTCGCTATCCGCGCACTCTCCAGCATGTCGGTTTGCAGCCCGGGGCCGCTTACCAGCGCAATTCGGGCCGGATCCTTGCGTCCTAAAAACTGATGCAGCTGCTGCTCCTGATCCGCTGGCAGTTGTGTCTCCGCTTGCTGGTACTGCAGTTGCAGCTGGGGCTGTTCGGCCAGCTGCTGTTCCCGCAACTGGTTGAGGATCGGCAGGGTCTCATTGACCGGCTCCTGACGGGCGCAACCGGTGAGGATCAGCAGCGGCAGCATCAGGGGCAACAGGTGGCGCAGGGCGCTGTCTTTTGCTGTGGAGCGGGGAATCTGGTTGGCCATACGCAGTCACTTCAGGAGGATGAGTTGGCACCAGTTTGCAATGTTTTCAATCCCTTGGCCAGTTGTTCAATCTCGCGGCGCCACTGGATCCAGGCGGCAGAGGGCAGTTGCTCTGCCACCTGCCAGCGGGTCGGCAGCTGATCCCGCAGGCGCTCCAGCAGCAGGGCGGCCTCTACTTGATAGCGGGCCTCCTGCTCCAGCCAGGCGAGCCAGCGCAGATCTTCGATGGCTTGCTGCAACAGCAACAGATCGTGGGAGAGGCGGTGCGCCTCGCAGGCTTGCGGGCCGAGCAGCATAAAGTCGCTCTCCCGCCCGTCGGTGGGGTCATAAGGCAGGGCGGTGGGCATGCGGCCATGCCACTGTAAATAGCCCTCGGCGCCGCTTTGCCACAGATAGAACCCGGCGGCTCTCGGGGTGCCCAGATTGTAAAACCAGGGGGTGACCTTGTGTTGGCGCACCCGCGCCACATCGGCCTTGTCGGCGCCAAAACCTGCGTTGATCAGGGCAATCTCCACCTCTGCCAGCAGACCAACCTGACCCGGGTGGTTGAAGTGGCCTGCGCGGATCACCGCCGGATCCCGCCGTTTCATCTCCCGCGCCAGGGTGGTGATGGTGGGCAGGGTGGCGAGATCCGGCTCATCAAACAGGCTCCATGCCAGCGGGGGCAAGCCGCTGGCGGTCAGCCCCTGTTGCCGCGCCTGCCACTGTTCGAGCTGGCTGGCAGGGTCGCCCCCCCAGCGTTTGAGCGGGGTATAGGCCAGCAGGGGCGGCACAAAGCCGAGCCCGGCTGCTTCTCCCATGATCTCCCGCATCCCCGCTTCATCCTGTGGCAGGGCGGGCGAGAGGCCGCTGATCCCGAGCTTGGCGAGCCGCTGCAGATCGCAGCGACTGGCCACAGCGATCTGCTCTTTTAGCGCCTCGGGGTCGGGGCTTAGCCAATTCAGATAGGGGGGCGCTTCGACATAGATGCCGACCGGCTTGCTGGCCGCGGGCAGGGTCAGCGGCAGCACCTCGATAGTCAATGGCAGCTGCACCAGTTGCTGCTGGCTCAGCAGCTGAATATTGCCGAGATAGCGCCCCGCCGGCGCATCGCGTGGGACGGTGATCTGCAGCACCAGACGCCGTGGCACGTCTGCCAGCAGGGTGAGCCCGGCGACCCCCTCGACCAACTCCTGATCCGAGGGGGCCAACAGGGTGCCACTCGCCTGCGGGCGAACCAGATGCCACTTGCCGTAATAGGGGGTCAGCGCCAGCGGCGATCCTGCCTGCTCGGGGGGGTGGATCACCAGCAAGGGGGCCGGATCGTCGGTGGCGGCGTGGATGGCAAACTCCAGCAGCAGCTGGCTGCCACGGGCGGCCAGCACGGGTTGTGAAGCCTGCTTCAACGCATCGGCCGCAGATAGCGGGGCGATCTGCAGGGTTGGGGCGGCATCCGTAATCGGCGTGAGGCTCAGTTGCTGTGCAGCTGGGGCTGGGGTTGGGGAATAGGGGGCCAGAGTCCACTTTTCCAAAAACAGCTGGCGCTGCTTGGTCAGCACGATGGCGGTAGCGTCGGCCAATACGGCGAGATCTTTTCCACTATTCGGGAGAGCCTCTTTGCTGGTGGAGGCCGGATAGGGGGCAAGCAGCAGCCCCGCCAGGTATTTGGCATCCGGTGAGTGGCCCACCAGTGTGATAGTGAGCGGGCCGCCGGGGTGGTTCAGGGTGACATGGACCGGGCCGCCTTGACGCGCCCCGAACAGCTGCCAGGGATCCGGATTTGGCAGTGCCTCGCGGGATTGTCCCGCCAGATAGCGCTGCGTGAGCCACTCCTGTGGTTGCCACTGTTCGGCCCAGATGGGCTCGCCATTGACCAGCACGCTGCGCTCGAAGGGGTGGGGCAGGTACTCCCATTCACCTGGGTCATCCAGCCAGAGGGTGAGCTGGTAGCGCCCCTTGGCGACCTCCAGCCGTACGCCATCCAGATTGCGCAGCCCATCGCGCACAAGGGCATCGCCGGAGGGGCGCAAGATGGGGGTGGGATGGCCAATCAGCCGGGGATCCCCCGGGCTCAGGGGCTCAAAGCCGGTAAAGCGGGGGGCGGTGGAGGCCCCCAGATCCAGCGCAATGGTGCCCTTAGGCAGGGTCAGACCGGGCACCCAGTACCAGCGGTGAATGGTCATGGAGGGGGCGTTATCGGCCATAAAGAGATAGAGCTTGGTGAGTTTGTCCAACGCCAGCGCTCTGGGTTGGCTGGTGCGCCACTCGCTTAAGGCAAAGCGCTGGGTGAAGGGGCCGGGTGCGACAATCCGCTCCAGATTGACCCGGCTGCGGTAGTTGACCGAGGCCTCGTCGTCGATACGCAGGATCAGGGTTTGCGGGTGGGCGCTGGGGTTATGGCCCTCGATCACCAGTTCATCATCGCTGCCTATTGGCCAGTTGTGGGGGCTCAGATCGAGCCGCTGGGGTGTCTGGTTACTGGTTAGGGGCAGCGGGGTCTGCCCCTCCAGCCGGGTGGCGGCCATTGCTGCATGGCAGCAGAGCAGGATAACCAGCCAGAGCCCTCTGCTCATCCGGCCAGCCCCTTTAGCCAGTTGTTCAGCTCGGCAGCCTTGTGATCCCAGCTTTGCAGGGCCACCTGCTGCTGGCGAGTGTGGCGCCCTTCGCTGCGGGTGAGCCCCTCCCAGCCACTCTCCTGAAACCAGCCCGGATTGGGTTGATCAAAGGCGGCCCGATTGATGGCCTGGGCCAAGCTCTCCCCACTGCGGGGGAGCTGGATCTGATCCCGATAGCCATCGAGGGCCGGAAAATCGGTGCTGACGATGGGTCGCCCTGCGGCCAGATATTCGCGCAATTTCAATGGATTGCAGGCACGGATCTGGGCGTTGTCGACAAAGGGCAGCAGACTCACCTGCCAGTGCTGGGCATAGGCCGCCAGCGTGTGATGGGGACGGGGCCCCAGCAGATGGATATTGGGGAGCCCCTTGAGGGGGGAGATATCGGTCTGGACCGGGCCAATCAGCACCAGATCCCAGTGTGGCAGGGCGGCGGCCGTCTCTGCCAGCAGAGGGATATCAATCCAGTCGCTCAGGCTGCCGTAAAATCCGGCAATGGGGCGGCCGGAGGGGAGATCCGCCGGACGCTCTCTGGGGGGCATAAACAGCTCGAGATCCACGCCGTGGCTGAGGAGCTGGGTTTTATGAGGGGGAAAGCGGCTGGCCAACGCGGGGCTGGCGGCCAGAATGAGATCCGCTTTTTCCACCAGTCGGGCTTCGCAGTGAGCGATGGCCTGATGATCCACCCCCGCCAGCGCCGAGAAGTCATCGCCGCAGTAGTAGATTACTGCCCGCTCTTCGAGCTTGCCAATCAGATCGACGGCGCTGGGCAGGGAGATCCAGAGCAAGGGGCGATCCAGCTCGGGCAGCTGACGCCGGATCTGCGCCGCTAGCCAGTGGCCATTGATCTTGCCCGCCAGCCGACTGCCGGGCAGTGGCAAGGCGAGCGGCGGCAGAACCCGGGGGCTGCTGGCGTCGATTGGCGCAACCGACTGGCCGCCAGCATGGCGCGCGCCGCGCAGCACGGCCCCCAGTTTGCGGACGATGCGGGTGAGATCATGAAGGGTAAAGCGGGGGCAACGCATGCCGATGGAGTTGACCCAGAGCACTTGATAATCGGGCAACAGACGCTTGATCAGGTGTTGGGTGCTGGAGGGGTGCTGGCCCCAATCCTCTCCCAATACCACCAGTTGCGGCAGTGAGTGTGGTTTCATGCAAAGGTCTCCGAAGCGTGTGCGAGGTCGCTGTGATCTTGTGGCTGCAACGGGCGCAGTACGGTGGCCGGTACACCCGCTGCCAGCACACCGGCGGGCAGATCCCGAGTGACGACGCTGCCTGCGGCGACAATGGTACCGGCGCCTATGGTGACACCGGCCATCACCATCACCCCGGTGCCGAGCCAGACATCCTGCTCCAGCACGATGGCCCCCACCTGTTCATCGCGATCCGGCAGGCCCCGGGCGCGATCGCGGGCGTTGACCGGGTGCCCCGGGTAGCCCGCCAGAAAGGCACGCCCTGCAATCCGGACGTTATCCCCCAGCACTATCTTGCTACCCACCGCCAGGGTGGTCTGCCAGCCAATGCCGACATTGCGGCCAATGACCAGCCTTGGTGTCTGGCTCGATGCGCGGCCGCTGATGGTCATGGCGGCACTGAGGCGGCAGTCGGCACCAATTTCGATGGTGACCGGACCGCTGATATAGGGGATGCCGCCATAGAGATAGAGGCGCGGGGCGGGGGCCGTGAGGCGAGATTGAAACAAGGGGGTCCACCAGAGGGTGCGGGTCAGGGTCGCCAGCGCGTTGGTGCCCAGCAGGTAGAGCCGATAAAGCAGCCGATGCAGGGGAGGGATCACGGGGAATGACCAGTGGCGGGCACTTTTGGCCAGACGCCATACCCGGCGAGCCAGTGGCGTCTCTCCCTGTTTGGCCCAGCTTTTCATCCGGTGCAGGTTGATGGTGTTCATGGCGACCTCTCCCTCTGGTGCAGTCCGTTGCTCGCTATGCAGAAAGCAGGGATCGGGCCAACAGGACGACCCCAGCGGGATCGGGCCAAATGGGGCTAAGAGGTGGGGCAGATTGCGCCGGTCGGTGCAATTTGCAGCCAGCGTTGTGCAAAACGCAAATGCCAGTCTCATTCTGGGCTTGTTCAGGCCGGTTAAGCCGCACAGAGGGGCTATCGCTTCAGGGCGGGAGTGAGTGGCGTGGGCTTTGCATTAGCGGTAGCTGACCCGGAGCAGGATGCTTCGGGTGGCTGGGAGGCCCTATGAAACTTGGTGTGAACCAGATTGCCATGCTCTATTACGCCGGCGGCTTGCTCCTGATGAAGGGGATCTCCCTGCTGATGCTGCCGGTGTTGACCCATCAGCTGCTGCCTCGTGAATACGGCCAGCTGGAGGTGCTGCTGACCCTCATCAATCTGGGTTCCCTTATTTTGGGCTTCGGGCTGGTGGATGCCCTCTACCGCTTTGCCGGATTGGCGAAAGATGAGCAGGAGCGTCTGCAGGTGGTGGCCCGCATGTTTGGGCTGGTCTGGTTGATTGCCCTGGCCAGTCTGGCGCTGCTCTGGCTCTTGGCACCTCTGGTGCAAGTCTGGCTGCCGGTGGAAACCCGTCTTGCGGATGTGCGCTGGGTGCTCTGCGCCCTGCCGTTTGAAGGGGTGATCGGCGTGCCGCTGGCATGGCTGCGGATGCGCAATCAGGCCCGGCTCTTTTTCGTGGCGACCGCAGGCAAGGCGGTGATCCAGTCGGTGCTGACCGGTTGGTGGCTCTGGCTCGGCTGGGGCGTGAGCGGGGTGCTGGCCTCCGGCACCCTGACCTGCGTTGCACTGGCGTTGCTGCTGAGCCTCTGGCAGTGGCGAGATAGCGGGATCCGCTTTGACTGGCAGCACTATCGGCCGCTGCTGCGCTATGGATTACCCCTGGTGGTGAGCGGGCTGGCAGGCTTTGCCCTGAGCGGACTGGATCGCTGGCTGCTGGCCGATGTGGTGGGGGAGGCGCTGCTTGCCTACTACGCGGTGGCGGGCAAGCTCGCGCTGGCGGTGGGGTTGTTGCTGCAACCCTTTGCTCTCTGGTGGTATCCCCGCCGTTTCATGCTGCTGCGCGAGCCGGATGGACTGCGACTCAATGCCCACTACAGCGTGATGGGGTCGGTGCTGGGGTTTGTCACCGCGGGGATTGTCGGGCTCACTGCCCCCTTGCTTATTCGCTGGCTGACCCCGGAGAGCTATCACGGGGCGATCGCCTACATTCCGCTGCTGGTGCTGGGTATGGCGGTGCGCAATGTGTCGGACTTGCTCAATGTCGGCTGCTTTAGCGGCGAGAAGAGCAATGCCCAGATGGTGATCAATCTGGGCTGCAGCGCTCTTGGGGTGGCAGGCTTTCTGCTCGCCATCCCCCCCTTCGGGGTCGCTGGGGTGATCTGGACCCTGCTGCTGGTCTATCTGGTGCGGGCGCTCGCCTTTTATCTGGTGAGCCAGCGGTTGCTGCCGCTGCCGTATCGCCTCTCGACCCTCTGGGCCAGTTCGCTCGGGGCGATGGCGATGGTCTGGCTCGGCCAATGGTGGGCAGGATCATGGCTCGTCTAACGCCAGCCATCTGGGCAAGCGCCATCTGTCTGGTGCTGGCTCTGCTCTGGTGGCGGCTGCCCCATCCCTTGCTGCTGCCGGTGCTCGGCCTTGCCATTCCCGCCATCTGGTTTGCCCTGCGCTGGCCCTTCTTGATGGTGCTGGGATTTGTCACCTTCTCCTTTTTTCGGCTGCATGAGGTGTTCCCCCAGCTCTATCCCCTCAAGATCCCGCAGCTCTTCTCGCTGGCCGCCATCGGCGCGCTGGTCTGGCACATTTTGCTGACCGGCCGGATCAAGCCCTACTGGAGTCCAGCGCTGAGCTGGCTGACGGCTTTCTTTGTGATGGTCTCCATCGGTGTGCTGTTTGCCAGCAACCGGGGCGAGGCGATCGCCACCTGGACCGGCAGCTACAGCAAGATCTATCTGATGACCCTGGCCACCGCCTGGCTGGTGCGTACCCCGGGGGATTTTGCGTTGGCGGTGCGCACCTTCGTGGTAGCGGGCTGTCTGGTGGCACTGGTGGCCCTCTACAACAAGGCGAGCGGGATCGGGCTGGTGGAGGGGACCCGGGTGACCATAGGGCGCGAGCTGGGCTCTGTGCTGGGGGATCCCAACGATCTGGCGCTGGTGCTGCTCTTTCCTGCCGGCTTTTCGCTGAGCTTGCTGCTCAATCAGGGCAATGGGGTGGGGGGGCGTTTGCTGGGGGGGCTTGGCTTTGCGCTGACTGCGGCCGCCATTATCGCCACCCAGAGCCGGGGTGGTCTGCTGGGTATCTGCGCCGTTGGTGGCCTGTTTGCCTGGCAGCGGGTGAAGTCGAAAACCCTGTTGATCTCGCTGGGGATGGTCGCGCTGGTGGTGCTGTTTGCCGCTGCCGGGATCAGCGACCGGGCATCTGGCGGCGCCGCCGAGAGCGGGGTCGATGCCTCGGCCATGGGGCGGATCTACGCCTGGCAAGCGGCCTGGGGCATGGCGCTGGGCCACCCGCTGGTGGGGGTGGGCTTGTCCAATTTCTATTACAACTATTTCTTCTACAGCCCCCATTGGGATGGACTCAATCATGCGGTGCACTCCACCTGGTTCGGGGTGCTGGCTGAAACCGGCTTTGTCGGGCTGGCGCTGTTTATCGGCATGGTGACGGTGACCCTGCGCAGTGGCTGGCGTTGTCAGCTTGCTGGCATGCCTCCTGCAGTGATCACGGCGATGCAGGGGGTGATGGCCAGCATGGTGGGGTTTGTGATTTCGGGCTCCTTCCTGACCCAGGGGTTTACCTGGCCCATCTATCTGGAGTTGGCGCTGGCCGTCGCCGCCATCAAGTACGTGCAGCAGGCGGCCACAGAGGTGAAGGTCACCGCTGAGGATCATCAGGAGGCAACCCGGTTGCCAGCAGTGCCACCAAAGGGAGCAAGAGGATGAACGCAACCCCTGTTTTGCTGGTTCACTACGGAGAGGACTGGATCCGCGGCAGCGAACGCTGCCTGCTGGATCTGCTGGCCCACCTCGATCGCAGCCGGTTTACGCCGTTGCTCTGGTGCAATAGCCCGACGCTGGCGGCAGAGGCGGCCACCCTCGGGGTCGAAACCATGGTCGAGCCGTTCAGCCTGCTGCTGGGATGGCAGGCGCCCCGCTTTGATCTTGCTGCCCATCGGCGCCTCTCCCGGCGAGCCAGAGAGCTCATCACCGAGCGGCAGATTGAGCTGGTGCATGCCAATAGCGCGGCTCCTTGTCAGTGGCTGGCGGGGGTCTGTCGGGCGTTGCAGGTGCCGCTGGTGTGCCACCTCCATGCCCGTTACCAGCCAAGAGACAGGTTCAGCCTGCGGGTCCATCAGGCCAGCGTGCTGATCGGGGTGAGCGAGCCGGTGTTGACCGGCTGGCGCCAGGATGGCTGCGCGGCCGATCGGTTGATCCGGGTGCCCAACGGGGTGGATGCCGCTCGTCTGAATGGTGGTGCTCACTGGCCGGTCATCGGCATGCTGGGCTTGCCCCCGGGGGATATGGTCATCGCAACCGTCGGCTCCCTGATCAAACGCAAGGGGATTGATCTGCTGATCCGCTCGCTGGCTGCCCTGATGGCATCGGGGGAGGAGGCTCAGTTGCTGATTATTGGCAGCGGCCCGGAGCGGGAAGCATTGATGGCGTTGGCTGTCGAACTCGGGGTGGCCGAGCGGGTCCACTTTCTCGGTGAGCGACCAGACAGCGCGGCTATCTTGCGGGGCGGGGTGGATCTGCTGGTCTCCGGAGCCCGTGAGGAGGTGTTTGGTCTGACGTTGGCGGAGGCGGGCATGTTGGGGCTCCCGGTCAGTGCCTATCGGGTGGGCGGCATTCCGGAAGTTGTGGAGGAGGGGGTGACTGGCTTGCTGGCAACCCCGGGGGATTGGGTCGAGATGGCTGATCACTGGCGGCAATTGAGCAATCCGCAGCGCCGATGTGCGATGGGGCGGGCCGCTAAGTTGCGTGCCGAACAGTTGTTCACGGTGGCGCGCTATGTCGACGGGGTCACGGCGGTGTGGGACGCCGCGCTGGCTGGTCGTTGGCACGCAACGGCCCCCACACCCTTCCGACCACTCATTCATTGGGCGGGGCAACGACTCCTTGCCAGAGGTCGCAATATGCTGGCGAGTGGGATGGCAAAAGTGGCGCAAAAAGTGCAACTGGGGTTTGGCCGCCGCAAGGTGCCAGAGTAAGGGAGCAGCAAGATGAGCATGCAAACTGAGCCGGTGTTTGGAAAGATCATCGTCGTGGATCCCATCCCGTTTCGCGGTGGCTCCAAGGTTGCGACCGAAGTGCTGCTCGATGAGTTGGCCAAGCGGATGCCCGGGCTCACATGCCATGTGTTGACCCAGGATCCCGACTCCTGGTCCCGTTGTCAGCATCATCCTCTTTGGCTGCCCCACATATTGAAGGGGCGGGAGTCCGGCATCGGCTATCTGCTCAAACAGGGGTGGCAGACCCTGCTGATCCTCTGGCTGGTGCTGCGCTTGGGGCAGGTGACGTGTCTGGTAGCTGCGTCCGGGCCGGGGGTGGATCTCTGCTGTTACTGGGCGGCCCGCGGGTTGCGGTGCCGGGTGGTTCAGCTGATCCATGGCCCTGTGGGGTGCTCGGGGCTCTCTGCCAGAGCCTTGCAACGGGCGAGTTTTGTGTTTTATCTCGAATCAACCCGCTGCTCCCTGGCGGCGTTGCTGGCCCGGCTTGGCGAGACCGAGTTCCCGTCACACTGGCAGCCATTTACCAATGGTTTGAGCGAGATTGATTGGCCCAAAGCGACTCTGGGGGGGCCTCGTATTTTGTGGGCGGCCTCGTTGCTGCGCTGGAAGGGGCTGGAGACCATGCTGGCCGCCCATCAACTGATCCCTGACGCTCGCCCCGAGCTGATGGTGTGCTATCTGCAGCCCAAGGGCACGCTGCAACCCTGCAGCCAGCCTCAGCCACAACTGCCAGACACGCACTGGTATGCCAACCCCGCAAATCTTGACGAGATCCGATCTCGATGCGGCATTTTTGTCTCCACCAGCCATCAGGAACCGTTTGGTCTCTCCATTCTGGAGGCCATGGCGGCGGGATTATGCGTTGTGATCCCGGCCGATGGCGCCTGGTGGGATCGACACCTCACCGATGACGTGAATTGCCGTAAATATCAGCCCAACGACCCCGGCGATCTGGCGCGGGTGCTGGCCAGCCTCAATGCCATGCCCGACGTGGTCAAGCGACTTGGCCATCATGCCCGCCTGCATGCCATGGTCCATTACAACGCGGCAGATACCTATCAAAGCACAGTGGATCAGTGGGAAAGTATGTTGCGATGGGATGCGTTGAGCCTTGCCGTGCATGGTTAGCGCGCAGTGGTTCCCCACGGGGAGGATGGGGGCGTATGAGGGACTTATGGGCAGACTGGTTGCGGGAGGCTGGGTGACTCCGCCACTCTGATGCAGTTACGGCCGGATGATTTGGCGGTGTAGAGCGCAGCATCAGCCAGTTTGACCAGTTCAGATGGCTGCCAGTGACTCGATGGTCTGAGGCAGGCAACACCCATGCTAACGGTCACCAGACCGGTGGCATTTTGTGCGTGTGGCTGCGCGAGTGCACAAATCAGCCGCTGGATATGTTGGGCAATTTCATAGGCGGATTGACGCTCGACATGTGGCAACAGGATGACAAATTCCTCTCCGCCGTAGCGAGCCACCAACTCCCCCGAGCGGCGCCCGGATTGCGCCAGGGTATGGGCCAGCAATCGAAGGCACTCGTCACCGGCAACGTGGCCATAGAGGTCGTTGAACTGCTTGAAATGATCGATGTCGAGCATGATGAGCGCAATCGGCATCTCTGTCTGAATACAGTGTTCCCAGGCCTGGTTCAATGAGTTGTCGAACAGACGACGGTTGCCGATATTGGTTAGCCCGTCGGTATTGCTGAGCGCTTCCAGTTTCCGGTTCGCTTCCGCCAGCTCCTTGGTTCTGAGCTCGATAATGAGCTCCAGCTCATGTTGGCGCTCCTCCAGACTGGTCATCGGGTAAATTTCGCTTTCCCGAGCTGCACTGTAAGGGATGGAGATACTGCTGTGAGCAATTTTCCACGCCATGGCTTCGTGTCGAAAAATCAATACCAGTCTGGCGGTTCTGCGGGAGAGGATAGGTTCTGATTTCGGTAGATGGATATGAAAGAAGGCGGTCACAGCCACCACATCCGCGGCCAGATCTTGCAGGGTTACATCGAGTATTTCCAGGCGGATCCTTCCCGGGATCTGGGTAAAATCGCGGCGGGTTATCCGGATCCACTCATCCCTATCGGTAACCAGAACATCACTGCTGCCGGCAAAACCGCTGAAATTGTCGCTAAACCGCGTGGTGAGCCGATCATCCCGTGATGAATACAGCTCGATGTACTCATCAAACAGTGAGCGGATCAACTGTTCCCGTTCAGTGGTCATTGCGCTGGGCCCATGTGAAGTGGTCACGTTTTTCAAACGTTCGATTGAACTATAGTCAATTATGTCATTTTAATTGGCTATCTATCTTGATTTTTCTCGCTTTTTGTTCAATTCCCGCACTTGGCAAGTGTCCGTAAGGTCAGTCAGAACAAGGTGCCTTGGAGAGGATTAGCATGGCTGTCCGGTGCATATCCTCCCCATCTCTATTACGCATCGGGGTGACCACCGGTGACAAGACGGCGGGTCTGTATGCAGATCCCCAGACTGCAGGCATCAGGTAACCCAGAGTGCCTCGCGGCGATCAATGGCTGGCGAGATAGGGGCTGATATCCACCTCGTCAATGAGCTCCGGGCTCATGTAACGCTTGGCATAGCGCAGGTAGACGCCAGAGCGGAGAAAGAGCGCAAACAGCTCGGGGTCGATATGGTGATCCTGTTGCATGAATCCCATGATGCGGATGGCCTCCGAGAGAGATTTGGCTTTCTTGTAGGGGCGATCGCCGGCGGTCAGCGCCTCGAAGATATCGGCGATGGCCATCATCCGGGCAGGGATGCTCATCTCGTCCCGTTTCAGCCGCTTGGGATAACCAGTGCCATCCATCTTCTCATGGTGTCCCCCTGCGATTTCCGGCACCTGTTTCAGGTTGGCGGGGAAGGGGAGTTTTTCGAGCATGATGATGGTCTGGATCATGTGCTCGTTGATCTTGTAGCGCTCCTCATCTGTGAGGGTGCCCCGGCGGATGGCGAGGTTGTAGAGCTCGCCGCGGTTATAGAGGTATTCAGGGGTGTTGACCTGAAATCCCCAAGGGTTGTCAGGGGCAAGGCGGTCGCGGTTGCTGCGGGTGAAGAGGTGATCTGGGCGATCGGCCAACAAGGGTTCGGTGACCGGCAGCGGTGACTCTGCGGCCCGCTGTTTGCGCGCCAGTTCATCCTGAGAGATCCCAATCCGATCGGAGAGCGTGCGCTGCCAGGTGCGGCCCGCGATCTGCTGCAGCCTTGCAATATCCTCTGTGGCCATAAATTCGCCCCCTTCGTTGCAATGGGCGATAAAGGCAAACTCCTCATCCAGCTGTTGCCATTGCTGTTGCAGCGTGGCCTGTAACGTGGCCTCATCACCCCCATGGAGACGTGTCTGCCAGTAGGCAATCTCGGCATCCCGTTTCAGCACTTCAAAGCGCATCCTGACCTCGTGAATGCGATCGCACAGGGTTTCCAGCTTGGTGGCCTTGTCGACCACAAACTCCGGAGTGGTGACTTTGCCGCAGTCGTGCAGCCAAGCCGCGATATGTATTGCTTCCCACTGTTTTTCATCGAGCGAGAAGTGTTGGAAGGGGCCCTCCTTGGCCTCACATGCCGCTTCTGCCAGCATCTTGGTCAGTTCGGGGACTCGTTGACAGTGGCCACCGGTATAGGGGCTCTTGGCATCGATGGCCCCTGCGATGAGCTGGATAAAGGCTTCCAGCAGATTGCGCTGCTCCTCCAGCAGTCGCTGGGTGGTGAGTGCCACGGCGGCGGTGGAAGAGAGCGCGTTGACAAATGCCATCCGCTGCGGGGTCAGTGACTTCTTCCGTTCATCGATCAGAAACACCAGGGTGCCGAGCAGTTGGCAATCACGGTTTTTCAGGGCAATCGGCCAGAAGGTCAGTGGTGTGTCGCTCTCCTCGATGTAGGGAAACAGGATCTGCAATTCGCTGGTGACCAACGCAACGGGTTCCAGTTCTACTCCTTGCAAGCTCTGGAACAGTGGATGTTTTGGCTGATTGAGGGTTCCGATACTGTGGATCGGCGTTTGCTCCTGCACCTCGCCATTCCAGCACAACCCTGCCAGATCCAGCGTCTTGTTGCCGCTATCGGAGAGGTAGAGCATGCAGCCTGTTGCACCGGTCAGTTGCTGCATTTCGGTGAGCAGCCGCACCAGCAAGCGGGGGAAACTGGTCTCGCTGGAGAGGGAGGTGGAAAGCTGCAAAAAGCGCTGGATGGTCGATTTCATGTCGCCCATGGCCTGGGAGAGATCGATGATTTCAGCAATATAGGAGTTGACTCTGATCGGATCGTTGAAGTCGAAGTGGGCGATTTTTCCTGCTTCTTGAGTCAGGTCATCAAGGGGCCTGGCGGCGGTTCTGGCGAGCTTGATGGCCGCGAACAGGGCAAAGATCAGGAAGATGCCCGACAGAAGGAAGGTCTGATTGCGGATGGTGAAGGCGGTGGCCAGCAACTCATCGACAGGTGCTGCAATCCAGAGGGTTAATTTTGACCCATCGGCTTCCGGTAAAGTGATACGCATTCCTTGCCAATCATTGCCCTCTGATTTAAAGGAAAGACTATCTGCGTTCTGATTCTGACTGGCATTCATCAAGTGTTGTATCATAGGCAGGTCGGCTTCGGTCACTCTTGCAAGTCGATAAGCGCCATGTTCATGAATCAGCATCCCACCTTTATGACTTGTCATTAGCTCGCCCTGCTCATTGACGATGGCTAGACGCATATTGGGGGTTATCTTGGCGGATTTGAGCAGGCGCTCGATAGCTCGGAGGTTCAGGCTCATCCCTATGACGCCAGCCCCATTTTGCATTGGTTCGGCAAAACTCAGGTACATCTCCTGAGTATCGTGCGAGATATAGAGAGGGGATTGCACCAGCTGTCCACTCTGCTTGGCCTGAATAAACCATGGATGCTCTATTGGATCAAAAAATTGTCCTGATTCCTCTTGCCGTTCAATGATGGTGAGATTGTCGGCCAGCGCGAAGGTCTCCGTAAGAGTGGTTGCCTCTTGATGCCGGATGCTCTTCACGATCCAGCGGGTATTGGCGGGCGGCGTTAGGTGTTGTACCTCGGTATCGGCAGGCCAGCGCATGAGCCAGAATAGATCGCCGTTGTTGTAACCGGCATACACCGCGTTGGCAGAAGGTTGTCCTTTGAGCAGGGTTGTCATGTAGGGAAGGCTGGCCATTCGCTCTGACAGGGTCTTGGCTTCGGTCAGGCGCTGTTGGGCGAGCAGATTGACGCTTAAAGCTGAGGTGCTGAACAGCCCTTCTAAAGCCTGAGTGGTGATTTGGCCAATCAGGGTGAATCTCTCTTCAGCCTCTTTCATCAGCATGGTTTTGGTTTGCCGATATTGGTGACTAAGAGTGATCAAGGCAAACACCAGCAATAAACCCAGAAACAGATGGGCAATATGAACATACAAGGGGATAACGCGGCGAATGAGATTCATGTTATCTCCGTAAATGGATGGGTTTGTTGAGTGGGGTATAAATGAGATAGCCCAACAGGATAATAGGTAGCTTCATGGTGTTCGCCCTTGCTGCTTGCATTAAAGAGACCCCGTTGCGTAAACCACCAGATGACGATAAATGGAAAGGGGTGATAAATCCTTTTGTTTATTCACCCATCGCAGTAGCCAAAAATGATCCACGGCGATGTTACCGCAGAGTTCTGTGATCGTGATTCTTTTCACTCTGGAGATGGATTGAAACCCTCTTTTTGCGGGAAGGACGCCGAGATATTCAGCAGCCTGGTTTCTTCATCCAGCGACACAGTAACGGTGGCGCCATGAGCTTCCAGCATGATTTTGCCATGATAGCCATTGTGACTGTGTGCTTCTTTGTTGTTATTAGATGATGGGAATCTGTCGAACAGAGAGAGGACATTGTTGATATCCAGCAAGGTCGAGCTATCAATATTTAAAATAATGCTGTCGGGATATTTCAGACATACAATTTCCACGCAGGAGGAGGGCGTCGCATGCTCACAAGCGAGCCGTGTCAATATTTGAAACGCGGAATAAAAGAGAAATTCGTCACCTGCGATGAATAGCTCGTCATAGAGGTAATTTTTGGGTTTGGTCAGCTTGATATCGAGCTTTTTCCCGGCATAGAGATTTTTGAATTGCACCGAAAGCCGGTTGAAAATATTAAAGAGCTGGACTTTACCCGCTTTCAAAACAAAGGTGCCGGTTTCAATCTGGTAAATCTCGCTGGCCAGCCGGGTCAATGCCAGTGCATCGCCTACAGATTTTCTGGTGATGGATAGCTGGGTTTTTTGGAGCATGTTGAGCGATGAGTCGGCCGCTAGCTCTTCCAGCAGGTGTAGCGCGTTGAGCAGGGGCTCCCGAATTTCATAGCGGATATTGAACTCGAGGCTCTCTTTGAGCGCATTGAGCTCAAGCATCTGATCGAACTCTTTTTGCAGATCTCTTCTGGCATGCACCAGCCGCATCAGATTGGCAATGCGAAAACGCAGCATCTCGATGTCGATCGGCTTGGTGATAAAATCGACGGCCCCCAGTTTCATCGCCCGTTTACGGGAATAGATATCATCCAGTGCCGTCATAAAGACGATGGGGATGTGCTCAGAGTGGGGATGTTCACGCAAAATTCTGGCGACATCGAATCCGTTCAGGTTGGGCATCATGATATCGAGCAGCACCAGATCGGGTGGATTATCCGATTGGCAGATCCTGATCGCTTTTTCGCCATCCTTGACCAACTTGAGATGAAACTCTTTGCGAAATACCGAGGTGATCAGCATCAAATTATCTGGAACATCGTCAACCACCAGAATGGTTGGACTATCCTGATTGCTGGCGACCAGATCGCTGTTGGAAAAACGGTGCAAACGACCGAATTCAAATTGTGAAAGTGGGGGCTGCGACTGGCTGGTTGCCAACAGCAGCCGAGTGATCCTGGTTTTAAGGGTATCGGGCTTGAGCGGGGTCAAGATAATGTCAGAGACTTTCGCCTGGACAAATTGTTCGATCAATGGGCGATCTGTCCCTGAGGTCAGGGTCAAAAATGGCAGTGTGTGATGAGGTGCCCTACTGCGAATATTTTTCAGCAGCGTGAGCAAGTTTGCCGAATCGAGATCGATATTGCAGATGATCATGGCGGCAGGGCCATCAGCCACGCAACGTTCCAGCGCCTCGACACTCTCCACCACCGTAATCTGGCTTATGCCAATGGCTCGTAACTGATTGCATAGCGCATCGCTGTGCACATTATCTTTTTCCAGTACCAGCGTGGGCCCGGAAATTATTTTTGCTATGTCCATATGGCTATCTGATGTGCCCATCTGTCGCTGTATCCTGCCAGCTCATTTTGAGCATGATAATATAGGGTGCATGACCCCGGTCAACCGATACCTCTGCAACCTTGCGCTGGAAATATAAATCTGCAAGCTGGCTCATCACCCAACGTGATAAAGAGAGCAATCCGATATCATCATACCGTTGGTGCTGACCCATCTTCTGATGGTGTACAACCGCCATTACCCCATATCCACTTTTTTCTTGTATCCGATTTATCCCTTGTGAGTTGCTGGCTCCTGTCGGGTTGTGCGCACATTTCAACCGGGTTGTCATGGCTGCCTGTCGGGGGATCCGTTATGGTGTGAGAAAGGTTGGCAGGGGTCGCCATCCTCCATCTTGGCAGGGAGAATCACGAGATATGGAACATCTTGCCCCGAGCGCGGCTCATCCTATGGTGCTGCTGGTTGATGATAAGAGTGGCTGCCACAAGTTGATGAATGCGCTGCTCGGTGAGTGCCTTTTATTGCACGTCTTCTCCTGTGAGGCGGTGCTGATGATGGCCAGGCAGAACGATGGAGCATGCTGTCAACCATGAAATCGCGTCTCTGGCACATTGCTGCCGTGCTGTTGCTCTCCCTGATGTTGGCCACGCTGGTCGACGCCTTCTATCTGGAGCTGGAGCGGCAGGAGTATCGCCAGTCGCTGGATACCCGCATTCAGCGCGAGGGCGACAATCTGCAGCAACTGACCCTCTCAAGCAAGGGGATGGGGGCGGTGCAACTGGCTGGCCGCCTCAACCGCGAGATCCAGCAATCGTCACTGCTCGAGCGGGGGGAGCTGAGCCCGAGCGAAGCTCTGCAGGTGTTGGCGCAGGGGGTGAAGGCCAATCATGCCTTTGTTACCAATAAAGCAGGGGTGATTGTCCGTGATTGGGATGCGCTTGGCCGCCATGTCGTCGGGCAGGATGTGTCGTTTCGCTCCTACTTCAGGCAAGGGCTCAAGGGGCTGGAAACAGTAGATGCCGGGGTTAGCCTCAATACCGGCAAGCGGATGATCTATGTGGCGGCGCCAGTCTCTCACGATCGGGCGCAAGGAAGCGACATTACCGGGGTGGTGGTAGCGCGCTACGAGATGGCGCTGCTCGATACCTTTCTGGCCGGGTGGGGCGATACCATCGGTTTGCTGGTCTCGCCAGATGGAGTGGTGATGGCCAGCAACAAGAGCGACTGGCAAATGGCGGTGGTGGGACCGAACTCTGCCGCCAGGCAACAGCAGCTCTTTGCCTCTCGCCTATATGGACACTACTTTGCCCCGGATCGCAAACCGGTGATCCTGCCTGCACTCGATGGCAGTGAAGTTCGGATAGGGAAAGATAGCTATCTGGTGAGCCGCATGCCTATCGAGTGGCACGATGCCAAAGGGCAGTGGACGCTGCTGCTGTTGGGCAATGTGGAACAGGCCGTGTCAGGATGGCGGCGAGTGGCCTTGTTCGGCACCGCCCTGTTGATATGTCTGAGCTCGGCCCTGCTCTGGCAGGGGCGGATGTTGCGTCGCCGCAGTATCCGCGAGCGCAACGAGCAGTTTGCCTTCCAGCAGGCATTGATCGATACCCTGCCACATCCTCTCTTCTATACCGATAATCAGGGTCGCCTGCTGGGGGTAAATCGCGCCTTTACCAGCTCATTTGGTGGTGCCCGCCCGCTCGAGGGCAAGCGGTTGGCGGAGTTGCCCC
The DNA here is from genome assembly GCF_019047125.1 of Aeromonas sp. FDAARGOS 1411. NCBI lineage: Bacteria > Pseudomonadati > Pseudomonadota > Gammaproteobacteria > Aeromonadales > Aeromonadaceae > Aeromonas > Aeromonas sp. FDAARGOS 1411. The sequence continues at coordinate 1,191,676 of NZ_CP077214.1, forward strand.
AACTTGCCGGGTTGGACTCGGCGGATGAGGACAACACCTTGTTGAGGGTGGCTGGCAGCCAGGCCAGAACGCAGCATGAGGTGCGCCTGTTTTCGCCGGATGGCCGTCCTCTGGACATGCTCTATTTTCTCTCGGGGATCGAGCTTGCCGAGAGCGAGCGAAGCGGTGCGGTCGGCAGCTTGGTCGACATCACCCCGATCCGTGCCGCCGAGCAGGCCATGCGGGAGGCTCATGACCGGATAGCGGCAGATCGCCAGCGGCTGCACGAGAGCGAGCAGCGGATCCAGTCCATGGTGCGCAACGTACCGGGTATGGTCTATCGCTGCTTGCCTCATCATCCCTGGACCATGTTGTTCGTCAGCGACGAGGCGGAAAAATTAACCGGCTATCCCGCCAGCGATTTTGTCGATAACAGCCGCGATTTTGGTGACTTGATCCATCCTGATGACCTCGAACTGAGCAACCGCAACACCATCGATGCCATTGCCGAACATCGGCAATACATCAACGAGTACCGCATCTTCGATCGCTGGGGTCAGCTCCGCTGGGTCTACTCCATCGGACTCGCCACCTATGATGCCGAGGGTAAGGCCATCTATCTGGACGGGATCATCTTCGATTTCAGCGACCGCAAGCAGGCTGAGGCCGCCATGCTAGAAGCTAGGCAGATCGCCGAAGATGCCACCCGAAGCAAGAGCGAATTTTTGGCCAACATGAGCCATGAGATCCGCACGCCAATGAATGCCATCATCGGCATGGCCCATCTGGTGCTGCAAACCAACCTCTCCCCCGAGCAGCACAACTATGTGAGCAAGATAGACAGAGCGTCGAACAACCTGCTCGGGATCCTCAACGACATCCTTGACTTCTCCAAGATGGAGGCGGGCAAGCTGCAACTGGAGAAGGTGGATTTCCAGCTCAACGAGGTGTTCGAGTGGCTGGCGGATCTTACGGCGTTTCGGGCGCGGGAAAAGGGGCTGGCACTGCTGTTCGATCTGGCCGCTGATCTGCCTGACCGTTTGTGCGGCGATCCCCTGCGGCTTGGCCAGATCCTGCTCAACCTGACCAGCAATGCCATCAAGTTCACCGAGCAGGGAGAGGTGATTGTCCGGCTGGCACGCAGTAACGAGCGAGATGGCAAGATCTGGCTGCAGGGCAGTGTGCAGGATAGCGGTATCGGGATGACAGCCGAGCAGTGCCAGCGTCTCTTCCACTCCTTTGAACAGGCTGACAGCTCGACCACCCGCAAATATGGTGGCACCGGTCTTGGTTTGGCCATCACGCACAATCTGGTGCAACTGATGCACGGGGAGATCCGGGTGGAGAGCACCCCGGGGCAGGGCAGCGAGTTCCACTTCCGTATCTGTCTCGCCACCCTGGCGGATCAGGGTAAGGAGAAAGAGCAACGTGTGGCCATGCCGCTGGCGCCGCAGCGTCTGCTGTTGCTGGAGTCGTATCCTGCTTCGCGAGCGGCCATTCTCCATCAGCTGGCGGCGCTGCCTGTTGAGCTTGTCTGCGCGGACGAGCCCGCCGCGCTGCTGGCACTGCTGCATCAAGGCATCGCGGCGGGCAAACCCTGTGATCGAGTTGTGCTGGGCTGGCAGGAGGGGGAGAGCTGGTTGTCAGAGGTGCTGCAGGAGGTTGGCACGCTGGCAGCGCCGCCCGCGATCTTGCTGATCACCTCGGGCGATCCCGCACCGCTTGCCAGCAATGTTGCTGCGCTGGGGTTGGCGCCGTGTGATGTGCTGGCCCATCCGTTTACCCCGCAGGCACTGTGTCAGGCATTGTGTAAGGCGCAGGGGGGCGATGCCGTGGGACGAGAGGCGTTATCGGATGCAAGCCCCCATCATCAGGTTGCGCTGCCCGCTCATGGGCTGGCGGGGGCTCGTCTGCTGTTGGTGGATGATAACGACATGAACCGGGAGGTGGCGCTGGCCCTGCTGGGCAAGGAGCAGATCTCCCTGGTCTGTGCTTGCGATGGGGCACAGGCGCTCGCCCTGCTTGCGCAAGATCGCGGGTTTGACGGTATCCTGATGGATTGCCAGATGCCGGTGATGGACGGGTACACCGCGACCCGGTTGATCCGCGCCGATCCAGCGCTGGCCCGGATCCCCATTATCGCCATGACCGCCAGCACCATGGCCGGGGATAAAGAGAAGGCGCTGGCGGCAGGCATGAATGACCACATCGCCAAACCCTTGAATATGCCGCTGTTACTGGCGACCCTCTCGCACTGGATCAAGCCTGCCAGACCACTGGCTGCCGCCAGTAAGTTGCAGGTGACTGACGATGTGGCCCCTTGGCAAGAAGTGCCCGGCCTTGACGTGCCGCGGGGCATGGCCGTGATGGGGGGCGACAGTGCGCTCTACCACAATATGTTGCAGCGCTTCTGTAACGGGCAGCAGGGGTTTGAAGCCAGTTTCCACTCGGTATGGGTATCGGATGACAAAGTCACGGCCCGGCGTCTGGCTCACACCCTCAAGGGCAGTGCCAGCACCATAGGGGCGACCGGTGTGGCGGATCAGGCGGCGCTGCTCGAGCAAGCCTGTGAAGAGGGGGATGATGCAGGGTTCGCAACCCGCTTGCCATCCCTGATGGCCGAGCTGAAGCCCCTGCTGTCTGGGCTGGAAGCCGCGCTGGCAGTGTCCCCTGTGACGATGGGCGCTTCCCGAGGCATCGATGCCGGGATGCTGGCGGCGCAACTCCAGCAGTTGGGGGCCTTGCTGGCACAGAGCGATGCCCAGGCGTTGGCGCTTTGTCAGCAGATTGAGGCTGATCTGGCTGGCAGTGCATTGCCGCTGCGTGCTGCATTTCAAGAGGTGAGCCGGGCGGTCAACGAGTTCGAGTTCGATAAGGCGCTGCAGTTGCTGGCACCACTGCTTGGGTGATGGTTAACACCCTTATCGCTTGTCATGTTCATCGTCATCCCAACTCATTTTTTAGGGTTGCCATTGAACAAGAATAATTATCATCTATATCGATAGATATGGATATTTACGCTATGGTTAATTACGCAGGGTGACGTGAAGGTAAATAGTGTGAATACGTGCAGTAACATCTGTAACCGGATGAGCGAATGTATCGCGAGTTAAATATGATCACTATGTTGAAGGCAGCCTTCCACCTTGCCTTTTCTCTCTCCATTAATTTGAATGCAGATTCACGATGATGCGTAAACATATCCGTGAGCGCGATATTATTCTCACCAGTATCCAAGACAATAAAGAGTGGGGGGGAGCGTATTGATATGCATACCTCGGCGGCATCTTTTCATTAAGCGGTGTTAAACGGCAGGGAGGCCAAGCGGGGTTGTGTTGTGTGGGCTCGCAGTAGAACGTGTCGCACTGAAGCGCAGGTAAAATGCAAACTGAAACCAAGCGACATGCAGGTAAATCGTGCCGTGAAGGCCGTGCTTGCTACCGGTAGTAGCTGGCCGTGAGACAGTTCTGGTATGGGGAGGCAAGTCAGGAGGTTGTTCCGTGGATGACTGTATGGAATATGCAATGAGATGAGTAAAGATATATTCAATGGATCATTTATTGGTGGGCATCAGTATTGTGAAATGAGCGGTATAGCCAAGATTTCAATCATGTTAATTTGGCTCACAGTGAAAGAGAGGATATGCAGTGATTAATTATTTAATATCCAATTAAGCTCATAAAATTTATGGGGATGCTAAATATCTCTTTGGGGGTAATTAATTTCATTTGTGATGTGGCTCGCTATGAAAATAGGGGTAAGCCGGTCGAAATTGATAGAGATCAATACTGCAGGGTGGGTGAGTCCTTAGCATTTCCGCTATTAAGCATTTATCAAACAAGTGCTCACTACGGGAATAAGAAGAATGGTCGAGGATAATTTTTTATCGGCTCATGGGATTAATCGCCGTGATTTTATGAAATTGTGTGCCGGGATGGCCGCAACCCTGGGATTAAGTCAGCATGCCGTCGCCAAGATGGCCACTGCGCTCACCAGCCCCGAACGGCCGCCGGTGATCTGGATTGGGGCGCAGGAGTGCACCGGTTGTACCGAATCGCTGCTGCGGGCCACCCACCCCACCATCGAGAACCTGATCCTCAACACCATTTCGCTGGAGTACCACGAGGTGCTCTCGGCGGCCTTTGGTCATCAGGCGGAAGAGAACAAGCACAACGCCATCAAGCGCTATAAAGGCAAGTATGTGCTGGTGGTGGATGGCTCCATTCCGCTCAAAGATGGTGGCGTCTACTGCATGGTGGCCGGTGAGCCTATCGTCGACCATATTCGCCGTGCTGCCGCCGACGCGGCTGCGGTGGTCGCCATCGGCTCCTGCGCCGCCTGGGGCGGTGTGCCTGCCAGCGGCGGCAACCCGACCGGCGCTGTCAGCCTGGAAGAGGCGCTCGGCAATATCGGCACTCCCATCATCAATATCCCGGGCTGCCCGCCCAATCCCCACAACTTCCTCACCACGGTTGCCTACTACATCACCTACGGCAAGCTGCCGGCGCTGGATAGCAAGAAGCGTCCGCTGTTTGCCTATGAGCGGCTGATCCACGAGAACTGCGAGCGCCGTCCGCACTTCGATGCAGGGCGTTTTGCCAAGGAGTTTGGCGATGAGGGCCACCGGCAGGGCTGGTGTCTCTACCATCTGGGCTGCAAGGGGCCGGAGACCTACGGCAACTGCTCGACCCTGGAGTTCTGCGATGTGGGCGGTGGCATCTGGCCGGTCGGCATCGGTCACCCCTGTTATGGCTGTAACGAGCAGGGGGTCGGTTTTAGCAAGGGGATCTTTCAGCTTGCCAAGGTAGAAAACCCGACTCCGAGGGTGGATAAACCAGATGTGAAGATCCAGGAGGGGGGCTATACCTCGCCCACCGCGACCGGCCTTATTGGTGGTGCCCTCGGGGTGCTGGTGGGGGTGAGTCTGATGACGGTGCGTGAACTCGGTCGCCAGCAGAAGCGCCACGAAGCCGGGCAGCATCCATCACGGGAGGAGTAACCGTGAACAGACGCAACTTCCTCAAATTTGCCTCCGTCGGTGCGCTGGCGGTGGGCACAGCCGTACCCGGCACCGCACTGGCTGCGGCCAAGAACAAGCCGCCCATTCCCGGCGCGCTCGGCATGCTCTATGACTCCACCCTCTGCGTCGGCTGTCAGGCCTGTGTGGCGGAGTGTCAGCGTCTTAACGGCAACCCGGCCAATCCAGCCGGGGCACAAACCTGGTCCAACAACGACAAGCTGACCCCCTACACCAACAACATCATTCAGGTGTGGAAGAGCGGCACTGGCGAGCACAAGGATCAGCTGGTGGATGGCTACGCCTACATCAAGAAGCAGTGCATGCACTGTGTCGATCCCAACTGCGTCTCTGTCTGTCCGGTGCAGGCTCTTAAAAAAGATCCCAAGACCGGCATCGTTCACTACGACCCGAGCGTCTGCACCGGCTGTCGCTACTGCATGGTGGGTTGCCCGTTCGATGTGCCCAAATATGACTACGACAACCCGCTGGGGGCGATCCACAAGTGCGAGCTCTGCAACCAGAAGGGGCTTGAGCGGATCGATCAGGGCAAGTTGCCCGGCTGTGTCGAGGTGTGCCCCACCGGCGCCGTGATCTTCGGCACCCGGGAGGAGCTGATGGCTGAGGCCAGGCGTCGACTGCTGGCGACTCCGGGCAGCGAATATGCCTACCCGCGCCAGACCCTCTCTGCCAACGACCCCTACCTGCACGAGGTGCCCAACTACCAGCCTTACGTCTATGGCGAGAAGGAGGGGGGCGGCACCCAGGTGCTGGTGCTGGCCGGGGTGCCCTATACCAAGCTCGACATGCCCGACTTGCCGGAGCTCTCCTCCGGTGCCCGCTCCGAGCATATCCAGCACACCCTCTACAAGGGGATGGTGCTGCCCATGGTGGTGCTGACCGGCCTCTCGGTGCTGATCCGCCGCAACACCAAGAATGGTCACGATCACCATCACGATGATGGCCATGATCAGGGGAGTGCGCAGATCAAGGATCAGGGCACCACAAAGGGAGGCAAGGATCATGAGTAACCACAAGGCGTATCCCCTCGGCGGCAAGCTGGTCAGCTGGCCTGTGCTGGTGCTGGCCCCCTTTGCCGTGCTGTGCGGCATGTTGATCTTGAAACGCCTCGTCTTCGGACTGGGCTCGGTCACCGATCTGAATGGCGGCTACCCATGGGGGCTCTGGATCTCGTTCGATCTCTTGATCGGTACCGGTTTCGCCTGTGGCGGCTGGGCACTGGCCTGGGCTGTCTATGTGTTCAACCGGGGCGAGTATCACCCGTTGGTGCGACCGGCCCTGTTGGCGAGCCTGTTTGGCTACTCGCTGGGCGGCCTCTCCATCACCATCGACGTGGGGCGTTACTGGAACCTGCCGTACTTCTACCTGCCCGGTCACTTCAACACCTCCTCCGTGCTGTTCGAGACGGCGGTCTGCATGACCATCTATATCGGGGTGATGGCGCTGGAGTTTGCGCCTGTGTTGCTGGAGAAGTTCGGCTGGAAGGCGTCCCTCATTCGCCTCAACAAGATCATGTTCTTCGTGCTGGCGCTGGGGGCGTTGCTGCCCACCATGCACCAATCCTCGATGGGCTCGTTGATGATCGTCGCGGGAGAGAAGATCCATCCGCTCTGGCAAAGCTACGAGCTGCTGCCGGTCTTTTCGCTGCTGACCGCCTTCATCATGGGCTTCTCCATCGTGGTATTTGAGGGCTCCTTGGTGCAGGCGGGACTGGCGGGACGGGGCCCCAACGAGAAGTCGCTCTTCTACAAGCTGACCCAGGTGATCGACATCTTCCTGATCCTGTTTGTGGCGCTGCGCTTTGCCGAGATCGTCATCCACGACAAGTCGGAGTATCTCTCCGAGTTCAATCGCTTCTCCATCATGTTCTGGAGCGAGATTGCGCTGATGATCTTCCCGCTGCTGGTGTTCCACTGGGACAAGAGCCGCCGGGATTCGCGCATGTTGTTCCTGGGGGCCCTCAGCATGCTGCTGGGCGCCGCCCTCTGGCGGCTGGATTACTCCCTGCTCGCCTTCAACCCCGGCAATGGCTACCACTACTTCCCCTCTGCGGAGGAGGTGCTGATCTCCCTGGGCTTTGTTGCCATCGAGGTGTGTGCCTATTTGCTGTTGATCCGGCTCTTGCCGGTACTGCCATCACTTGAACGTGTTCACCAAGATTATCAGGCCCGAGGGAAAGCCAACGTATGAGCCAACGTATCACCATAGACCCCATCACCCGCATTGAGGGGCACCTGCGTATCGACTGCGAAATCGAAGGCGGTAAAGTGACCAAAGCCTGGTCGTCCGGCACCATGTGGCGCGGGATGGAGGAGATCGTCAAGGGCAACGACCCGCGCGATGCCTGGATGATAGTGCAGCGCATCTGCGGGGTATGTACCTCCATTCACGCAATCGCCTCGGTGCGGGCGGTGGAGAACGCCATCGGTGCCAAGGTGCCGGTCAACGCCCAGTACATCCGCAACCTCATCATCGCGGCCCACAACATCCACGATCACATCGTCCACTTCTACCAGCTCTCCGCGCTGGACTGGGTGGACATCACCGCGGCCCTTGAGGCCAATCCGCAAAAAGCGGCGGACATGCTCAAGGGGGTATCAACCTGGTCCCTCAACAGTGCCGATGAACTGACCAAGGTGCAGGACAAGATCCGCGCGCTGGTGGCGAGCGGTCAGCTCGGCATCTTTGCCAACGGCTACTGGGGTCACAAGGAGATGAAGCTGAGCCCGGAGGTAAACCTCATCGCCGTGGCCCACTACCTGCAGGCACTGGAGTGCCAGCGCGATGCCAACCGCATTGTCGCCATCCTCGGTGGCAAGAGCCCGCACATCCAGAATCTGGCGGTGGGCGGCGTGGCCAACCCCATCAATCTGGATGCACCGAGCGTGCTCAACCTGGAGCGGCTGCTCTATGTGAAGAGCTTTATCGACCGGCTTGGCGAGTTTATCGAGCAGGTCTACAAGGTGGATGCTGCCATCATCGCCGCGCACTACCCCGAGTGGCTGAACCTGGGGCAGGGGGCCAAGCACTACCTGAGCGTGCCGGAGCTCCCCACCGACGCCAACGGCGGCAGCTTCCTGATGCCGGGCGGCTATATCGAGAATGGCAATCTGGCGGGATATCGCCCCATCGAGAGCCATCAGGATGGCTGGCTGATGGACGGTATTGCGGAGAGCAACAAGCACGCCTGGTACAAGGATGACGAGCCCCTCAAGCCGTGGGAGGGCAAGACCGAGCCTAATTACACCGGCTGGCAGAATGATGGCAAATACTCCTGGGTCAAATCCCCCACCTTCTACGGCAAGGTGGTGGAGGTGGGGCCGCTTGCAGACCTCTTGGTGAAGCTGGCCGCCAAGCACCCGGAGACGGTGGCGCATTTCGACCAGCTGAACGGCATCTACAAGGCGCTGACCGGCTCTGCCATCAAGACTGAACAGCTGCACTCCACCATGGGCCGCATCATCGGTCGCGCGGTGCGCTGCTGCGTGCTCAAAGATACCCTGTCACATCAGTGGAAGGCGCTGGTGGACAACATCGGCAAGGGGGATACCACCGCCTATATCAAGGCCGAGATCCCGGCGGACAAAGAGTTTCGCGGGGTGGGCTTTGAAGAGGCGCCGCGTGGCATGCTCTCCCACTGGATCGTCATCAAGGATGGCAAGATCGAGAACTATCAGGCGGTGGTGCCATCTACCTGGAACTCGGGCCCGCGCAACTTCAACGATGAACCCGGCCCCTACGAGCAATCGCTGGTAGGCACCCCCGTAGCCGATCCGGCCAAGCCGCTGGAGGTGGTGCGCACCATCCACTCGTTCGATCCCTGCATGTCTTGCGCGGTGCATGTGGTGGATACCCAGAATGGCGAAACAACTCAGGTGAAGGTGTTGTGATGAACATCCTGATCCTGGGCGTCGGCAACCTGCTGTTGAGCGATGAGGCGGTGGGGGTTCGCATTGTCGAGGGACTGGGGCGGGAATACCGTTTCGCCCCCGGCATCGAGCTGCTCGATGGCGGTACCGCCGGCATGGAATTGCTCGAAGCGATGGCCAGTCGCGATCACATCATTCTGGTGGATGCGGTGCGAAGCGGTAATCCGCCGGGCACCGTAGTGACTCTGAAAGATGAGGAGATCCCGACCCTGTTTGGCCGCAAGATCTCCCCGCACCAGCTGGGGTTGGCGGATGTGCTCTCGGCGCTGCATATGACGGGGGAGTCGCCCAAGCGGCTCACCCTGATCGGGGTCGAGCCCGAATCCCTCGAACCTCGCATCGGCCTTACCCCTGTGGTGGCGGCGGCCATGGGGGAGGCGACGGATCGGATTTTGACCCTGTTGGCCAGTGTCGGTGCCCCCGCCATCCCGCTCTCTGAGCAGGAGAAAGCTGAACAAGCGCGGGAGGGCCTATGGCGCAGTCCCATTTAAGCGAGGCTGAGAGAGTGCTGGAGAGAGTACCGGAGACGGCACAGGAGTTTGCCGGTTTTGCCACCAATCCAGCACCCTTGCTGGTAGCCCAGTACGAGCGGATCGCTCGCGAAGAGATGCAGGCGTTGCCTTTCTATCACCCGGACATGCCAATCGTTGCGGAGTGCACGTTGTTTGAAGACCAGTGGCTCGGCTGCGTGCTCACCCCCTGGATGCTGAGCGTGGTGGTGCTGCCGGGGCCGGATCAGCTTTGGCCGGTGCGCAGCAGCAGCGATCGGCTCGCCCTGCAGCTCCCCTGCGGCAACATGACCTTTATGGTGGGTGAATTGCCCGAGACGGGACAGTTGCTGGCCTGCTCCCTGATGTCGCCGCTCGATCCTCATCTCGGGGCCGGGGAGGGGCGAGCACTGGTGAGCAGCACCCTCAAGATGCTGCTCTCCTTGCCGGTGCAGCAAGGGGCTGTCGGCGTGGATCTGGGTCGCAGACGGCTATTCGGTGCCCGGCGCGGTCAACCGGCATAGTCGCTAGGTTTCACGCGAAATCAAGTTTAGAATAGGGGGCCATTTTGGCCCCTCACTCCCATGTTCAGACACGCATTCCGCCTCTTTTTTGAGTGATGATCCGTGAGTGGTACAAAACAAGAAGGATCCCCATGACTGTTTCTCGCAATTCCCTTCGCCATTACGCCAGATCCGGCGCTACCGCCCTGTTGACCCTGCTGCTGGGCACCGCTTCTCACGCGGCGCTGGCCGCTGCTCAACCTGTGCCTGCCGAGCTCAAGCTCGCCATCGGAGCCGAACCCACCGAAGGGTTTGACCCTCTGCTTGGCTGGAGCCACGGCAGCTACCTGCTGCTGCACAGCCCGCTGCTCAAGCAGAACGCCGATCTCAGCTGGCAGAATGTGCTCACCCAATCGGTGACCCCGAGCAAGGATGGCAAGGGGTGGCTCATTACCCTCAAGCCTGACCTGAAATTCTCCAACAGCGCGCCGCTCACCGCCGAGGATGTGGCCTTTACCTACAACAGCGCAGCCAAGGGTGGTGGCAAGATCGACATGGGCAACTTTGTCTCGGCCAAGGTGCTCTCGCCCACCGAGGTTGCCATCACCTTGAGTGCCCCCCAGAGCACCTTCGTCAACGTGCTGGGATCCTTGGGCATAGTGTCGAAGAAGGATTACGACGCAAAAGCATATGCCCAAAAGCCGGTCGGTGCCGGCCCTTATCGGCTGGTGAGCTTCCTGCCCGGTCAACAGCTGGTGGTGGAGGCGAACCCCTATTACGCCGGCGGCAACAACGACTTCAAACGGCTGGTGTTTGTCTTTATCGATGAAGAGAGCGCCTATGCCGCCGCCCAGAGTAGCCAGCTCGATGTGGTGCGCATTGCCCCGTCACTGGCGCCCACCGTGCCTGCCTCCCTCAAGCTGTGGGTGCGGCCGAGTGTCGAGAACCGCGGCATCGTCTTCCCCATTCCGCCTGCTGGTGGCAAGGATGCCAAGGGCTATCCCATCGGCAACGACGTGACCTCGGACGTGGCGGTGCGCCGTGCCATCAACTACGCCATCGACCGCAAGTTGCTGGCCGACCAGCTGCTGGAGGGGCACGCCATCCCCGCCTACAGCGCGGTAGAAGGCTTGCCCTGGCTGAACAAGGCCACCGCCTTCAAGGATGGCGATGCTGCCCACGCCAATGCCCTGCTCGACGAAGCGGGCTGGAAGATGGGCAGTGACGGCATTCGCCACAAGGGCTCCCTGCGCGCCGCCTTTACTCTCTGGTACACCAGCGGTGACAGCACCCGCCGGGATCTGGCGGAAGCGGTGCGGGCCATGCTCAAACCCATCGGTCTTGAGGTGAGCCTCAAGTCCGGCAGCTGGGAGCAGGTGGAGCGGGAGATGCACGCCAATCCGGTGCTGATGGGGTGGGGGAGTCTGGATCCCATGGAGCTCTATCACCACTACCAGAGCGGCTCCGGTGGCGTGGAGTTCTACAATCCGGGCTACTACAGCAACCCTGTGGTGGATAGCCACCTCAAGCAGGCGCTGGATGCCCCGAACTGGCAGGCGGCCGTGCCGTTCTGGCAGCAGGTGGAGTGGGATGGCAAAACGGGCGCCGGAGTGCACGGAGATGCGGCCTGGGCCTGGCTGCTAAACGTGCAGCACACCTATCTCGCCAACCGTTGCATCGATCTTGGCAAGGGGGCGCCGGAAATCCACGGTAGCTGGTCCCTGCTCAACAACCTGCAGGATTGGCGGTGGACGTGCCGTTAAGTTCGCCCTTGAGTCACTCCGGTTATCTGTTGCTAAAAGCCCTGCTGCGTCTGGCAGGGCTGTTATGTCTGGTCTCGGTCGCCACCTTTGTGCTGCTGAGTTACTCCCCCATTGACCCCATCAAGGCCTATATCGGCAACGACCTGCTCCATGTGCCGCCGGAGCAGTACGCCCGCATCGCAGCTCGCTGGGGGCTAGATCAGCCGCTCTGGCTGCGCTACTGGCACTGGTTTACCCAGGTGTTGCGGGGGGATCTCGGCTACTCCATGCTCTACAACGCACCGGTGGGTGAGGTCATAGGCCAGCGCTTTGCCGCCTCCTTCCTGCTGCTGGCGGGCGCCTGGCTGCTCTCCGGTTTTTTCGGGATTTTGCTGGGTCTCTGCGCTGGTCGCTATCTCAACCGCTGGCCCGATCGCCTGATTTGCCGTTTTGCCTACCTGCTCGCCTCCTTGCCCACCTTCTGGGTCGGCCTCTTGCTGCTCGCCCTGTTTGCGGTGCACTGGCCGCTGTTGCCGGTCTGCTGCGCCTGGACGCCGGGCCTCGCTGCCGATGAAGCGGACTGGTTGATGCGATTGCGCCATCTGTTGCTGCCGGTGACCACGCTCGCCCTGCTCGGGGTGGGCAACATTGCCCTGCATACCCGAGGGCGGGTGGCCGAGGTGCTGGAGAGCGACTTTATCCGCTACGCCCGCGCTCAGGGGGATGGCGGCTGGCCCATGCTGCGTTTTCACGTGCTGCGCCACGCCCTGACCCCGGCGCTCTGCCTGCAGTTTGCCTCGCTCGGCGAGCTGATTGGCGGATCGCTCTTGGCCGAGAAGGTCTTCTCCTATCCGGGGCTCGGCCAGGCCACCGTGGATGCGGGGCTCAGGGGCGATATCCCCTTGCTGATGGGCATAGTGCTCTTCTGCACCCTGCTGGTCTTTATTGGCAACACGGTGGCCAGTTTGCTGCTGGCGCGCATCAATCGGGGTTGGGAGGGCGAGCATGCTGTTTAATCCGCTTCCCTCCATACTGCGGCTGGTTTTTGCCCTGCTCGGATTGGCGCTGCTGGCCACTTACGGCTGGAGCCTCTCTCATCAGGATGTGCCGATGGATCTGCTGGCGCGCCAGCAGCCTCCCTCGCTGACCCACTGGTTCGGCACCGATCAGATGGGGCGGGATCTCTGGTTGCGGGCCTTTCAGGGCACCCTCACCAGTCTGGAGCTCGGCATCAGCACGGCTCTCTGCAGTGGCCTGCTGGCCATGGTGGCGGCAAGCGTGTCGCTCGTTCATCCCAGATGTGATGCGGCGGTGCGAATGGTGATCGATGCCATGCTGGCGCTGCCCCATATGCTGCTGCTGATCCTTATCTGCTTTACCGTGGGGGGCGGCATGCGCGGGGTGATCCTGGCGGTGGCGCTCACCCACTGGCCCAAGCTGGCGCTCATTCTCTGCGCCGAGGCGCGGCGGATCGCCTGCAGCGACTATGTGGTGCTGGCCCGCTGTCAGGGGATGGGAGCGCTGCGTCGCTGGCGCACCCACCTGCTGCCGGGGCTGTTGCCCCAGTGGTTTATCGGCACCCTGCTGATGTTTCCCCATGCGGTGCTGCACAGCGCCGCCTTGAGCTTTCTCGGCTTTGGACTGGCGGCCCACGAGGCCTCGCTGGGCCTGCTGCTGGCCGATGCCTTGCGTTATCTGGCCGGCGGTGGCTGGTGGCTGGCCCTCTTCCCGGGGCTGATGTTGCTGCTGCTGGTACTGCTGTTTGATCAGGCTACCCGCGCCTTGCAACAGCTGTTGTGGCACAGGAGTGAACCATGCTGAGTTTTGATCAGGTGACCATAGAGGCGGCCCACTACTCTTGGCTGGGGCGGCGCAGCTGGCAGCCTTTGCTGACCGATATCAGCCTGCAACTGGCGCAGGGAGAGATAGTGGCGCTGGTGGGGGGGAGCGGCGAGGGCAAGAGCCTGCTGTTGCAAAGCGCTCTGACATTGCTGCCGGACAATCTGCGGATGCGCGGCAGCATCTCCCTCGATGGCGTGCCCCTGTGCGATGCCAGCCGGGCCAGTCTGCGCGGGCACACTCTCTGCTATGTGCCACAGGGGGTAAGCGCCCTCAATCCATTGCTGACGGTGGAGCGTCAGCTGGGACGTGCGGCACGTCTCTGCGGCCAGAGCGGTTCTCGCGAGCGGCTCGGCGAGCAACTGCTGCGCTACCAGCTGCCCGCGACCACCCTGGACAGATTCCCGCGCCAGCTCTCCGGCGGCATGGCCAAGCGCATTCTGGCCTGCACCGCGGCGCTCGGCGGTGCCCGCTACATTCTGGCAGACGAGATCACCGCCTGGCTCGACGAGGGGCTGGCTTGCCAGCTGCTCAGCCAGTTGCGTGAATTGGCCAATCAGGGCAGCGGTATCCTCTGGGTGACCCACGATCTGGCGCTGGCGGCTCACTTTGCCGATCGCATTGTGGCGCTGCATCAGGGGCAGGTGAGCGACACCTTGAGCAGCCACCATCTGCGCCAGGGGCAGGGGAGCGAGATGCTCCGTGCCCACTGGCAGGCGCTGCCGGAGTTCAATGCGCTCTTCTCTGTGCCGGAGGTTTCCTGATGTTGGAAGTACGAAATCTCACCATCGCCCAGGGGGAACGCCCCCTCTGGCAGGGGTTATCGCTGACGGTGAAAGCGGGCGAACGGCTCGGCATCTCCGCTCCGAGCGGCCATGGCAAGACCACGCTGGGGCGGGTATTGGCCGGTTGGCAATTGGTTCGGGGAAGAGGGGAAATACGTCTTGATGGGCAGCCGGTTCCTGAACAGGTAAAAGGCTATAACCCTATCCAGCTGGTGCCCCAGCACCCGGAGCTCACCTTCAATCCCTATCGCACCACCGGGCAGGCGTTGTGGGATGTATGGCGCCCCGATGAGGCCATGCTGGCCCGCTTTATGGTCAAGCCTGAGTGGCTTGGTCGCAAGCCGGGTCAGCTCTCCGGTGGCGAGCTGGCCCGCATCGCGCTGCTGCGCGCCCTCGATCCCCGCACCCGTCTGCTGATTGCCGACGAGGTGACCGCCCAGCTGGATCCGCAAATCCAGCGCCATATTTGGCAGGAGTTAATGCGTGAGTGCGAGCAGCGCGGGCTTGGCATCCTGATTTTTAGTCACCAACAGGCGCTGCTGCGCCAGATCTGCCATCGGGTGCTGCGCTTTGGTGAGGCGCCTCTTGCGACGGGTGTATTGGCCGAAAGCGCGGCCTGAGGATTGGCTTCCCCCTCATCCCCAGCCCTTCTCCCGCAAGGGGAGAAGGGAGCAGACGGTGACTCTCCCTGGGGAGAGGGCCAGGGTTCGGGGGGCGAGTATGAAACGCTGGCCATTCTTTACAGAGAAAATCGTTGGCAAAGTGCGTAGATAAAAGAGAGGGAGGCATCAGCCTCCCTCTCTTATTTTCTACCGTTATCAGCGGCGTTTAACCGGTTCAGGCACTGGCCAGCCAGTTAAGCCAGGCATCCATCCCTTCGCCTGTGGTGGCGCTGACCTGGATCACCTGAATATAGGGGTTGACCCGTTTGGCGTTCTCGATGCAGCGGGCCACGTCAAAGCTGACGTAGGGCAGCAGATCGATCTTGTTGATCACCATCAGCTGGGCGGCGGCGAACATGTCCGGGTACTTGAGGGGCTTCTCTTCCCCCTCGGTGACGGAGAGGATCGCCACCTTGTACTTCTCGCCGAGATCGAAGCTGGCGGGGCAGACCAGATTGCCCACGTTCTCGATAAAGAGGATGCCCCCTTCATTGGCGGGCAGCTGGTGGCAGGCATCGTGAACCATTTTGGCGTCCAGATGGCAGCCCTTGCCGGTGTTGATCTGCACGGCAGGGACGCCGGTGGCACGAATGCGTTCCGCATCGGCACTGGTTTGCTGATCCCCTTCGATTACCGCGCAGGGGCGCTTGTCGGCCAGCTGGCGCAGGGTTTCGCACAGCAAAGTGGTCTTGCCTGAACCCGGACTAGAGACGAGATTGAGCACCAGCTGGGCCGCCTCGTCGAAGTGCTCGCGGTTGTGGGCTGCCAGCGCGTTGTTCTTGGCCAGCACATCCATCTCGATGGCGATCAGCTGGCGCTGTCCCATGCCGGGCACCGACAATCCCGCTTCCCCTTTGCCGTAGTGCAGATCACCCTGCTGGTGGTCATGGTCATGGTCATGGTCATGGCTGTGATCATGGGGATGGGCGTGGGAATGGCCGTGGTCATGAGAGTGGGCATGATCATGATGATGGTCGTGGGGGTGATCATGGTGGTGCTCATGGGGGTGATCATGCCCCTCATGGCTTATGGGAGCCCGCACCCCGTGGTAGTGGTGATGGACATCTCCCTGATGGTGATAGTGGTGGTGAATGATCAGGGTGCGCGGCGCACTCTGCTCGTGATCATGATGGTGATGGGTGTCATGAGCATGATGATGGTCGTGCTTATGATCATGTTCGTGATGATGCTCATGATCGTGCTCATGGCCGGCAATCCGCGCCTGGCCGCATCCGCATACGCTACACATATCAACTTACCTCGATGTCGGTGATGCGCAGGCTATCACCCTGCGCGACTCGTAATTTGTATCCGCCGCACCCGGGACAGGCCTGCCCGCGCTCGGTGAGGGTGACCGTCTTGTTGCAGTCGTAACACCAGGCCTCTGCCGCCTGATGCTGAAAGTGAAGTTGGGCCCCTTCGACGACTGTGCCCTTGGCGGCGGCCTCGAAACAGAAGGCAATGGTGTCCGGGTCGACGCAGGAGAAGCTGCCGACCTCGAGCCAGAGGGCGGTCACCTTGGTAAAGCCCCGCTGGGTGGCCTGCTCGGCGGCCAGATCGATGGCGGCCATGGCCAGAGACATTTCGTGCATGGTGGCTCCTTAACCGATATGGGGAGGAGCAGTGACTCCTCCCTGTAATTGACGGAACGGCATGGCCGCTCAACAGATCCGCGGCAGCAGCTCCCCTTGCGGTAGCTCCAGATAGCGGCGGCTGCCCCAGGGGTTGTTCAGGATCACCTTATGGCGCTCGCTCGCCTGCACCACACCGATCTGGCTGGCAGCGGGGTTGAACTGCCGCAAGATGCCCAGCGCGTCCTGCGCCTGTTCGGCAGGCAGAGCCAGCACCATGGTTCCTTCATTGGCGAGATCATGGGGCTCGAAACCGTAGAGCTCGCACAGGCCGCGCACCGGATCGCACACCGGAATGGCGGACTCCTCCAGTTCGATGGCCACCTGGGAGGCGCTGCTCCACTCGTTGAGCACGGCGGCGAGGCCACCGCGGGTGGCATCGCGCAGGGCATGAGGGGTAATACCCGCTTTTAGCAGCGCTTCTACCTGCGGCCAGAGGGTGGTGCAGTCGCTCTTGAGATCAGATCCCAGTTGCAGGGCGTCACGAGCCATCAGGATGCAGGCGCCGTGGCTGCCGATATCCCGCGACACCAGAATGGCGTCACCGGCCTTGAGGTTGCGTACCGAGATGCCCCGGCTCTGCTCAGGCAGCGGGAAGGTGCCGACCCCGCTGGTGTTGATGAAGATCTTGTCGGCTGCTCCCTTGGGCACCACCTTGGTGTCGCCGCAGACGATGCGGGCGCCGCTCTTGGCAAGCTCCGCGGCCATCGACTCGACGATGCGGGCGAGATCGGCGTAGGGGAGCCCCTCCTCGATGATAAAGCTGGCGCTCAGATACTCGGGCTTGGCCCCCATCATGGCGAGATCGTTGACCGTACCGGCGATGGCCAGCTTGCCGATATCACCCCCCTCGAAGAAGAGCGGCGAGACGGTAAAGCTGTCAGTGGTGAAGGCGACGGGGCCGTTTACCGGCAGCAGAGCGGCATCTTCACCGCGCAGCAGGATCTCGTTGCCAAAGTGGCGAAAGAAGAGCTGGTTGATCAGCTGATTCATCTCGACACCGCCGCCGCCGTGGCTTAACTGAATTTCTCTCATTGGATCCCCATATATCGGTAGTAGGCATTGCAGGCCCCTTCGGAGCTAACCATACAGCTGCCCATGGGCTGGGTCGGGGTGCAGCCCCGGCCAAAGACTTTGCACTGGTTCGGTTTGGCCAGGCCGCGCAGGATATCGGCGCACTGGCACGCCTTGTGGTCATCGATGGGGGTCTGATTGAGCGCAAAGTGGCGCTCCGCATCGCGCTTGGCGAAGACATCCCGCAGGCGCAGGGCGGAGGCGTTGATATCGCCAAGACCTCGCCAGCGAAAATGCTCGCGGGTCTCGAAAAAGCGCTCGACCAGCCGCTGGGCGGCTTTATTGCCGCTGGCAGTGACGGCGCGGCTGTACTGCACCTCCAGCGTGTAGCGACCCTCAACCTTCTGGCACACCATCATCAAGAGCGCCTCCATCACATCCACCGGCTCGAAGCCGCTCACCACCACAGGTACCTGATAGCGTTCGACGATAGGCAGGTAGATATCGGCGCCTGTGATGACGCTGACGTGGGAAGGGCCGATAAAGGCGTTTACCTTGGCAACGCCGTCGGCCATCACAGCATGAATGGCGGGGGGCACCAGCACATGGTTGATATGAAACAGCAGATTCTCGACCCCTTGCTCTTCAGCAGCAGCCAGCAAGGCGGCGGTCATGGGGGTAGAGGTCTCGAAACCGATGGCGAAGAAGACCACGGTCTTTTCCGGGTTCTCTTTGGCGATACGCAGGGCATCGAGGGGGTCATAGACGGGGCGGATATCGCTCCCCTTGGCTCGCTGCTGGGCCAGCGTGCCTTTGGATCCAGGCACCCGGATCATGTCCCCCAGGGTGACCAGAATGACGTTCGGTTGGCGAGCCAGCTCGATAGCCTGATCGATGCGCTCTTTGGGCATGATGCAGACCGGGCAGCCGGGACCGTGGACAAACTCGATGCTGGCCGGCAGCAGCTGGTGCAGGCCGTACTTCATGATTGTGTGGGTATGGCCGCCGCACACCTCCATCACCCGCAGCGGTTCGGGCAGATCTTTGGCCAGCTCGGTGATCTGGGTTGCGAGGGCGCGGATGACGTCGGGCTGACGAAAGCCCTGAAAGAGATCATTGAGGGTCAGCATGGCAAGATATCCTGTTTGGGCATCAGGGCCACCATCTGGCGGAAGCTCTCGAGGCTGGCCTGCGCCTCCTCTTCGTCAATCTTGCTCATCACAAAGCCGATGTGGAGCAGCACATAGTCGCCCTCCTGGAGAGGCTCTTCGAGCAGCATGCAACTGACGCGCCGCTGCACCCCCAGGGTGT
This sequence comes from Aeromonas sp. FDAARGOS 1411, assembly GCF_019047125.1. Classification (NCBI taxonomy): domain Bacteria; kingdom Pseudomonadati; phylum Pseudomonadota; class Gammaproteobacteria; order Aeromonadales; family Aeromonadaceae; genus Aeromonas; species Aeromonas sp. FDAARGOS 1411. Next base: position 1,210,597 of record NZ_CP077214.1, read on the forward strand.
CGACGGTGACGCAGTTATCTTCGGGGTGCAGTTGCACCACCTGAGAGGGGATGGATAGACACATGGATTTCAGGACTCCGACAAGGTGGCACAACCGGTTGTGACAGGCTGGTGCGTGGCAAGATGGTGGATGGCAAACCAGAGCTGACCGGCGGCGATGCCACCGTCATTGAGTGGCAGGGTTTCGCTGGTCAATACCTGCCGATCGGCTGCTTCGAGCGCGGGCACCAGCTGGTCCATCAGCACCCGGTTTTGAAAGACGCCGCCCCCGAGTACCACCGGATAGCCGGGGAAGCGCTCGGCAAGGGCGATGACCAGAGCGCTGATGGCGCGGATAAAACCGGCGGCCAGGCTGGCGGTGGAGGTGCCTTTATGCCGCTCGCTGACAAGGGTATTGATGAGCTCTGCCCATTGGATCTGCAGCGGCCCTTCCGCTGATTGGCTGAGATCAAAGGCAAGGGATAAGGGCTGTTCATCGGGGGCCAGCTGCAAGGCTGCTGCCTCCAGCAGGAGTCCCGCTTCGCCCTCGTAATCGGGGGTGTCGATCACTCCCAAGAGCGCCGTCACCGCATCGAATAGTCGACCGATGGAACTGGTGTAAGGGGCGTTTCGACCCAGCTGCCAGAGCTGGTGCAGATTGTTGATCTGCCCAGCGGGCAGTTGCTTGATCGCCGGAATATCGAGGGCGCTGATCTGCTCAGGAGTGTGCGATTCAAACAGCAGCCCCAGCAGTTGGCGCACCGGCTCGCGGATGGCCGCCTCGCCGCCGATCAGCTTGAAAGGCGCGAGGTGGGCAACCCGCTCAAATCCCTGAACGTCTGCAATCAGCAGCTCGCCGCCCCAGAGGGTGCCGTCATCGCCAAGGCCGGTGCCATCGAAGGCAACACCCAGCACCGGGCCCGTGATGTCGTGCTCGGCCATCACCCCCAGCAGGTGGGCGTGATGGTGCTGTACTTCGAGGTGGGTTGCATTGTGATCGCGGCAATAGCCCTTGGCCCACTGGTGGCTGAGGTAGCCGGGGTGGCGATCCGAGACCAGAACTTCGGGTTTGAGATCGTAGAGATCGCGAAAGGTGGCCAGGGTTTGCTCGAAGTGCTCCTGCATCGGCAGGCTGTGCAGATCGCCGATATAGGGGCTGTAGATGCGCTGGCGGCCGAAGGCGAGCGCCAGCTGGTTCTTCTGTTGCGCCCCGACCGCCAGTATCGGCGCCTTGACCGCCTCTTGCAGGCTGGGGGTGCAGGGGGCATAACCCCGGGCGAGGCGCAACGTCTGGCGTCGCCCGCCCGCCCACTGCACCAGACTGTCGTCGCACGGGTGCAGGATGGGGCGGTTGTGATCCAGGATGCCGTCAATCTCGCTGCCGAGTTCCCTGACCACAGCCTCGCACTCGATAAGGATTGGGCTGCCACGACCATTGGCGCTGGTGGCCACCAGCGGCATGGCACAGGCATCCAGCAGCAGCTGATGGAGCGGGGTATAGGGGAGCATGATGCCAAGGTAGGGAATGCCGGGGGCGATCCCCTCGGCCAGTGGCGCGGTTGTCAGTAGGGATTCTGAGAACCGATCATCGTTTTTGCGCTTGCGCAGCAAGGTGATGGGTCTGGCCTGAGAGGCGAGCAGTTGCCACTCGTCTTCGCTGCCGGTGACATGCAATTTGGCCTCGGCAAGGGAGCCTAGCATCACCGCCAGCGGCTTGCGCGCGCGCCGCTTGAGCATTCGTAATCTGGCAACACTCTGTTCATTGCGGGCATCACACATCAGGTGATAACCCCCCATCCCCTTGACCGCAATTAGCGCCCCCGCCTGCAGGGCGCTTGCAGCTGCTTGCAGGGCATCCTCGCGCTCGGCCAGCGCATCGCCGTGGCCGCTGCGCCAGCTGAGATGGGGCCCGCACTCGGGGCAGCTCACCGGCTGGGCGTGGTAGCGTCTGTCCAGCGGGTTTTCATAGGCCGCCGCACAGCGCGGACACATGGCAAAGCCCGCCATGGCAGTGTGGGGTCTGTCGTAGGGGAGGCGGCGGATAATGGTGTAGCGCGGGCCGCAGTGGGTGCAGTTGGTAAAGGGGTAGCGATGGTGGCGATCCGAAGGGTTGGCCACATCGTTGGCGCACGCCTCGCACATCCCCTGATCCGGCGAGATGGCGACCGTGGCCGCGCTCTGCTGCTGGCTCGCTTTAATTCGAAACTGGCCATGAAATTGGCTATCAAAGTCGGGATCATGAGTGAGGGGCAGTTCCCGCTCGCTGAAATGATCGATGCGGCTCAGCGGCGGCGCCAATTCCCGCAGTTCGCGGGCAAAGGCGGCTAGCTGCTCGGGCGAACCTTCGGCGCCAATGGTGACGCCGTTGGCATCGTTCAACACATAACCGGCAAGGCCGTGGCGCAGCGCCAGCCCATAGACGAAGGGGCGAAAGCCGACCCCCTGAACGATGCCGTCGATATGAAATTCGCGGCGCAGCCGGTTGGCCACAGGATTGGCAGAGCCAGAGGGGGCGATGGTGGCGCTCATGCCGGTTCCATCTCATCTTGAGTGGCTGGCAGACGCAGCACCCGGCGCTCGTTCTCCTCGCGCCGTACCCAGCCATCCATCTCCATGCGCAGGCAGAACGGAATGGCGTATTTGCGCGACAAACCGGTGATCTCCTTGAGGGATGCCATGTCGATCAGATCTCCCACCTGCTGGCCCGCCAGCACGGCGGCGACCATCTGGTTGTAAAGCTCGGCGTCGTAGTAGATGGGGCCATCGAGCTGCACCAGATACTTGAGTCGCGCCAGATTGCGCAGCTGCTTTTGCAACGCGCCTTTTTGTAGCAGGCCCTGCTGCAGGGCCGCGGGCAGCTTGCGGGTGATAAACGGGTCCAGCTCCACGCCGCCGGGGCCCAGTTTACCGGGCTCGTACCCCTCCTTGCCTTGATCTCGCACCACCTTGAGCACCAGCTGCGCCTCTTCCCCCATATCATCTTCCGACTCGCCGCTGCCCGGTTGCCACTTGTCATGGTGCAGGCGGATCAGCTGCTCGCTCTTGAGCTGCAGGAGCAGGGCATGAGTGACCGGCAGGACGATGCCAAAGCGGGTCGCCAGCTCCGCAGCGCTAAGCGGTTCGCTGGCCAATGTAGCGAGCAGCTGATCGCGGCTCTGGGCCAGCCAGCAGCTATCCAGCAGCCACTCACCGAGGGGGGTAACCTGTTCGGGCCGCCGGTCAAAGCGGCTGGCCAGCACATAGCCGTTGAGCCCCAAATGCAGGGTGGCCGGGTTGTAGTGCTCCAGTTTTTCAGGCAGCTCGCCCAGCAGGGTGTGTAGCGCCTTGCGTCTGGCGGGGTGGATGTCGCCGCACCAGACGATGCGGGCGCCGTGCAGCAGTTCGCTGCTGCCGTGGCGAATGATGGCGAGCGGCTGGCCAAAGAAGCAGGGGATGGGGCTGGTAAAGATCAGTCGCGCCAGCCGGGTATCCTTGATGGGCACGAAACGGGCCCGGCCATGCCAGCTGCCAAGGGCCACCTCGATCTCCTGCGTGCGCAGTGTCTTGCTACTCAGGCTCTCGGCGTTGAGTCGCACGATAAGGTGGGTTGCCGCCTCGCACTGGCCAGCGGCGCTGGTAAGGCAGTGACCGCGGGCCACCTCCTTGTGAGGCACTTTTTTAAGGCCCACCGCCACCCGGCAGACGGCGCCAATCTCGTCGACGCTCTGGTGATAGGCCTGCAGGGAGCGCACCTGCACCTCCCGATCGGCAGGGTAGAGGCGCAGCTTGTCCCCCACCTTGAGGCGGCCCTGTTGCAAGGTGCCGGTCAGCACGGTGCCGGTGCCGTTGGCGGTAAAGACCCTGTCCACATACAGTCGCGGGGCGCCCTGCTCGCGGGTAGCGTGTGAGGCTGGCAGATCGGCAAGCTGGCGCACGATGGCGGTGTGCAGGGCAGCCATATTGGCGCCGGTTTTGGCGCTGACGCTGACGATATCGGGCACCATGCCGCTCTCGTCCATCACCCGCTCCAGCAGGCTCTCTTCCAACAGCAAAAGCTCGTCGGGGGAGACCAGATCGCACTTGTTGATGCAGACCAAGAGGCGCGGCACCCCCATCGCCTTGAGCAGGCGCAGGTGATCGCCGGTCATCGGCATCCACCCCTCGTCGGCGGCAATCACCAGCAGCACCAGATCCAGACTCCAGAGCCCCGCCACCATATTGCGGATATAGCGCTCGTGGCCGGGCACGTCGATGACGCCTATGGTGTTGCCCTGACCGTCGTCGAAGTGGGCAAAGCCGAGATCCTGGGTCATGCCGATGGCCTGCTCGTGGGCACGGGCGGTGGTGATGCCGGTGAGGGCCTTGATCAGCAGGGTCTTGCCGTGATCCACGTGGCCTGCAAGGCCGATAACGGCGCGATAGGGGGTCATGGGATCAGGGCTCCTCGGTCGCATTTGTTGCATTGAACGGGGCGGGCAGCAGCAATTCCTTGAGTTGGGCGATCAGCAGTTCCATCTCGGTCGGCAGCAGGGTGGCCATATTGAGCAGCACCTTCTGCTGGCGCACGGTGGCGATGACCGGCACCGGCAGTTCGCGCAAATCGTCGAGCAGCTGCTGGGCCGGGCGCGGGTCGGTGCACTCCAGCGCAGGGGCCGGATAGAACTCGTCCGGCAAGGTGCCACCGCCCACCACCAGCTGGGCGGGGACCGGCACAAAACAACCGGGCAGGGCGGCCATCAGCTGGTCGGATCTCGCCTGCATGGCGGCCGGATTGCTCAGGGTGCGATGGGCGATACCCTCGCCGACGGGAGATTTGTTGAGCTTGTGAATGAGCAGGCGTTCGAGCAGGGAGTAGACGATGCGGCTCGGGCGGAAGGTGCGCATCATGGGGTGTTTTTCCAGCCGCTTGATAAGGTCGCTGCGGCCGCTGATGATGCCCGATTGCGGGCCACCCAGCAGCTTGTCGCCGGAGTAGCAGACCAGATCCGCCCCCGCCTTGATGTACTGGCGCACCGAGGTTTCATCCGGCGCAAACTCTTCGGTGGTCAAGCCGGAGCCCTGATCCACCGCCAGCACCACGTGCTCGGGGAGGGCGCGGGCCACCTCGCCGATATCGGGGGATTCGGTAAAGCCGCGAATGGCGAAATTGGATCTGTGCACCATCAGCACCAGCGCGGTCTGATCGGTGATGGCATCGAGGTAATCTTTGGCGGTAGTGATATTGGTGGTGCCCACCTCCACCAGTTTGGCGCCGGAGAGGGCCAGAATATCGGGGATGCGAAAGCCGCCGCCAATCTGGATCTGCTCGCCGCGCGAGACGATCACCTCGCGCCCCTTGGCTACCTCCTGCAGCAGCAAAAAGAGCGAGGCGGCGTTGTTGTTGACCACCAGCGAATCCTCGGCCTGGGTGAGGCAACGTAGCAGGGGGGCGATCAGCCCCTTGCGTCCGCCGCGTTTGCCGGTGGCGAGATCCAGCTCCAGATTGTTGTAGCCGGTGTTGAGGTCACGCACCTCATCCCACAGTTCGGCACTTAACGGCGAACGCCCCAAATTGGTATGCACCAGGGTGCCAGTGGCGTTGATCACCCGGGTTTGACGCTGGCGCAACTGCTGTTGGCAGCGTTTGGCAATCAGCGCCTCGATCTGCTCGGGGGCAACGCCATGCTGGCGAAACGCCTCGCTCTGGCGCAGCTCGCTCAGGGTGTCGCGCACCGCATGAGTCACCAGCGGGCGGCTCAGCGCGTCGATAAACCCGGCGAGAAAGGGTTGCTGCAGCAGCTGTTCCACTTGTGGCAAACGGCGCGTTTGTTGCTGGCCGGGCTGTTGCTGAGAATCTGGCTGTGAATCGTCGGTAGCCTGACCTGATGCGGGCTGGCGGTGGGGGATGGCTGGCGCGTGAGACGAGTTCGGCATGGGATTACCAGTGCAGTGCGTGGGTTCGGGAGGCGCACCGGTTTGCCGATAGAGAGGCCGAGCTGACGGGTTATGGCACTGCTGGCGATTTGCGGATGACTGCAAACTGGATGCATCAATGAGCGGGTATAAATTAATGCTGCATCGATGCTGATAAATTAATTTTTGGCCAGCGAGATAACCTGAGTTCGGATTATATTGGCAAGCGGCAAGCACCTTTTTTAAGGTATTACTTCAAACATATTGAACAAACAATGGAAATAACATCCAGGCCGAAAAATTCAGCGAGAGAGTATTTGTTCAATAGATAAATTTGGCGGAAGAGGCAGGAATCGAACCTGCCAAAGCCTTCTCGGCTCACATCGGTTTTGAAGACCGAGGAGGCCACCAGACCCCATCAACTTCCGTAACGGTCGCCATTTTGTGGCAAATTTCTGTGACTGGCAACGCTTTTTTTGTCATAAAAAATCGAGAGTTAGCGATTTTTTGAAAAAAGCAAAGAACCTTGTTTTATATCAAGTTCAGCACAATTAGCCCGATGTTTTTAATTTAACATCGGGCCTCGATCACATTGCCGGAGCCGTCGGTCAATAACGGTCGTTAACAACTCGCTAAATAATCACCTCTTGGAATTGTCAATATTCCACTGCTCCAGTTTATCTATTAACAAGTCGGTATCTTTGGCTGCATCAAGATGCTGATAAAGATAATCCATCGCCTCGCTCACCATCTCGGTCATCGGGAAGGAAAACGCCACGATGGCCGGTTGTACCCCGACAAAGATCACCTCGGGGACAAAGGTCTTGAGCTCGTCGATCAGGAAATTGAGCGGCATATTGTGGGTCGAGAAGATAAACATTTCGGCGATGGTCTCGGGGGGGATCACCTGCAGGGTTCCCGCCTTCTCGCCGATCTCGGCGGCATCCACCAGCACCACTCGCTCCGGTTGCAGCTCCCGCACCTTGTAGACCACATTTTCCGGCGCGATGCCGCCGTCGATATGGATCCAGCCGGGCAGGGGGGCGGCCTGCAGCTTGTCGGCAAGATAGGGGCCGGCACCGTCGTCCCCCATCATGGCATTGCCCACGGTCAACACGAGATTGCAGCCCATCAGCGGCTCCTTACCATCAGGTACATATGGGGGTCGTTAAAGAGGGCGGTGAGCTGATCCATAAAGGTGTTGGTCCAGCCCAGCTCCTGCTCATCGAGTAGATTGTCGGCCTTGCGCAGCCGGTCGAAGGCGCAGGCCAGCATATGGCAGTGCTCGCGATAGATGGTGATCTCGCCAAAGGTGAGAAACCCCTCCATCTTGCGGCGCGCCTCGCTCCCCTCTGGCAGCTTGGCTACCCAGTCGCGATAACCGATCAGCGAGCAGACCAGGTCTGCTCGCAGGCAATCGACGATGCCGAGGTGATGGCCGATGGCGAGGCTGTAGTACATCACCTCCCTGGCCTCTTCCGGCACGTCGAACTGCTCGTCGACGAACTTGCGCGAGAGGCGATAGAAGAAAACCTCGTCAGCCATGCACCGCCTCTCCCTTGCCGGCCGCCCGGTTGAGGCAGGCGTTTGCGAGGTTGTTGACGATCTCCGAGAGGCGGGGATCATCGTGCTGATCGAGGTAGCTCTGGATGCGCAGATCCACATCCTGCTGGGTTGCCCCTTCGAGCAGGGCCATGAACTCGTCGGCGATGATCCGCCCCTGACGATAACCGGCCATGCGGCGCGCTTCGCGCTCGATCATCACCCGAATTTCGTTGGGGATGCCGGTGTGGCGCAGCTCGACCCGCTCACCCGGTTGCACCTCGTGGCTGGTGGCTTTGAGTTTCTGCTCAAGCAGACCGAGCGCCACGGCAAAGCCGTAGATGGTGGCCGCCGGTGTGGGGGGGCAGCCCGGAATATAGACATCCACCGGTACGATCTTGTCGGTGCCGCCCCAGACGCAGTAGAGGTCGTGGAAGATGCCGCCGTCACAGCCGCAGGCGCCGTAGGCGATGCAGATCTTGGGATCGGGCGCCGCCTCGTAGGCGCGCAGGGCCGGTACCCGCATCGCCCGGGTCACCGCGCCGGTAAAGAGCAGGATGTCGGCATGGCGGGGGGAGGCGACCACCTTGATGCCGAAACGCTCGGCATCAAACAGCGGGGTGATGGTGGCAAAGATCTCGATCTCGCAGGCGTTGCAGCCGCCGCAATCGACCCGGTAGACATAGGCCGAGCGGCGAATGTCCTTGAGCAGGGTCTTCTTGAGTTTGGTAATCTCGGGATCCTGTGCCAGCGGCACGGCGCGGGTATGGGCATGGCCGACAACCGGTTCTATGCCTTTGATCTTGCTCATCACATCCACTCCTGTTGTGTGGCTATCGGTGTGATCAGGGCCGAGTCAGGCTGGCTCAGCATGCTCTGTTTTCGTTTGCAGTCGGGGCAGTGGTGCAGCCGCTCCGGGGTGGTCAGCGGCGTGCCCGCCTGCTTGAGGGTATCCTCCACCAGCGCCACCAGTTTGCTCGGGGCAAAGTAGGTGCCGCACAGGGTGCAGGGGGCCAGCGCGAAGCGGGCCTCCTCATAAAGGTCGGCCTTGTTGGTCACCGCCAGTTCGAACTCGGGGGAGAGGGCGATGGCGCGGGTCGGGCAGACCTCCTCGCAGCGGCCGCAGAAGATGCAGCGCGCCATGGAGATCTCCCAGCGCCGTTCGCCGGTCTCCATGTCCACTTCCATCACCAGCGCATTGGCCGGGCAGGCCTTGGTGCAGGCGGCGCAGGCGATGCACTGATCCGCCTGATATTTCGGTTTGCCGCGAAAATCCCGGTTCACATCAATAGGTGCGAAGGGGTACTTGGCGGTCGGGGTGCCAGCCTTGAGGATGGTCTTGAACAGCTTGATCATGATGACCCCTTATTTCAGCGGAGAGTTTTTGCGATCGATGCCGTAGCGCTCGATCTCCTTGTAGGAGACCACGGTGGATTTGCCCTTCTTGGGGTCGACCAGGGTGACCCGGTCGGTACAGGAGTAGCAGGGATCCAGACTGCCGATGATCAGCGGCGCATCCGCCACGGTATTGCCGCGCAGCATGTAGCGCAGAGCAGGCCAGTTGGCGTAGGTGGCGGCGCGGCAGCGCCAGCGGAACAGCTTCTGGTTGTCCCCGGTCATGCTCCAGTGGACGTTCTCGCCGCGGGGCGCTTCGGTAAAGCCCAGCGCAAACTTGCCCGGCTGGTAGGTGAAGCCTTCGGTGAGCAGTGGCCCTTCCGGCAGGTGCTCCAGACCGAACTCAATCATGTCGAGGGAGTCGTAGAGCTCGTGGATCCGTACTAGCACCCGGGATTGCACGTCGCAACCCGCCTTGGTCTGGATCTCCATCGGCAACTCGCGGTAGCCGGCAAAGTCGTGGACCCGGCGCACGTCGCGCTTGAAGCCGCTCGCCCGCACCATGGGGCCGACGCAGCTGAAATCGCGGGCAATTTGCGGGTCGAGCTTGCCGATACCGATGAGGCGGGAGGAGATGTTGGCGGTATCCAGCAGCATGGCCACCAGCGGTTTGAGCTCATCACGCAGCTCACGCACCAGCTGGGCACCCTTGATGCGATCTTCCTTGAAGATGTCGCGGCGCACCCCGCCAATCAGGTTGAGACCGTAGGTCTTGCGCGCGCCGGTGAGCAGCTCGGCCAGGGTCATGGATTTTTCCCGCACCCGGAAGAACTGCATAAAGCCGGTGTCAAAACCGGTGAAGTGGCTCGACAGGCCGATGTTGAGGATATGGCTGTGCAGGCGCTCCACCTCCAGCAGCACGGCGCGGATCATCTTGGCCCGCTCCGGCACCGGAATACCCATGGCGTTCTCCACCGAGGTGGTGTAGGCGACGCTGTGGGTAAAGCCGCAGATGCCGCAGACCCGATCGGTCAGAAACGCCACTTCGTTGTAGCCCATCCGGGTTTCCGCCAGCTTCTCCATGCCGCGATGGACATAGAAGAGGCGGTAGTCGGCATCGATGATGTCTTCGCCATCGACGAACAGACGAAAGTGGCCCGGTTCATCGGAGGTGATGTGCAGCGGGCCGACCGGCACGATGCGGTTGGCATCACTGCCCAGCTCGTTGACGAAGGGGTAGGTCTCGGTGTCGGTGGTGGGCATAGGGCGCTGGCGATAATCCATGGCGTCCTTGCGCAGCGGATGGATATCCTCCGGCCAGTCGTCAGGCAGTACCAGACGGCGTTCGTCCGGCAGGCCGATGGCGCGCAGGCCGTACATGTCGCGGATTTCCCGCTCGCCCCACACCGCCGCCGGAATGGTCGGGGTGATGGAGGGGTACTCCTGGGTATCGGCATCCACCAGCACCTTGACGGTGATCCAGCACTTGGTGTCGCCCTCCATGGAGAAGACGTGGTAGACGGCGAAGTGGCCGTTGAGACTGCGCTCGTCATTGGCAAAGGAGAGCGGAAGCCAGCCCCCCAGCTGATGGAAGATCAGGCTGGCGGTCTCGACCAGACTGGTGGGCTTGACGGTAATGGTGGCCTGATCGGCGGTTTGCCACTCCTCGTCGACGATGGCGTGGGGCAGTTGTGCTCGCACCTGCTGGATGTAGTCGCAGCCGATGCGATCCGAAATGGCGATGGTCATGCAGTTCTCACTTTAATGTTCGGGAATGAGCATTCACAAATGATGAAATCGGAAAAAGTTACTGTGCTGGCGGGCATGGCTCAGATCCCGACCAGATAGGCGAGCAGCGCCAGCAGGGCCAGCCCCAACCCGTAGCGGGTGAGCTTGTGGGTGCGCACGAACTGGGTGCGGGCCATGGCGTTTTCGATGATGCCGGCCAGCAAAAAGGCCACCAGCAGCTTGCAGGCGAGGATCAGCGCTGCGCCGATGAGTGCAGGCAGACTCCAGTTGGCCGCTTTGCCGAAGGGGAGGAAAATCACCAGAAAGAGCTGCACCACTACCAGCTGCTTGAGGCCGATGGAGAGCTTGAGCAGGGCCAGCCCCGCACCGGAATACTCGGTGAGCGGCCCTTCCTGCAGCTCCTGCTCGGCTTCGGCGCAGTCAAAGGGCAGCTTGCCCATCTCGACAAACACCGCGAAGGCGCAGGCGGCACCCGCCAAGAGGGTAGCGATGGGGGCGGCCAGCGGCTGGGTCGCCACATAGCTGCTGATGTTGCCGAGATCCGAGCTGCCCACCATCATCGCCATGATGAAGCAGGCAAGCACCAGAATGGGCTCCACCAGAATGCCGAGGGTCAGTTCGCGGCGGGCACCGATCCCTGCAAACATGCTGCCGCTGTCGAGCCCCGCCAGCGAAAAGAAGAAGCGGAAGATGGCGAACAGATAGATATCGGTGATGAGATCCCCGGCGATGGGGAAGGGTGACTCGTGAGTCAGGGTTGGCAGCGCCATCCCTACCAGCAAGAGGGCGGCGATGAGCAGCGCAGGCATCAGGTTGAAGATGATGCCGGCAGGCTCCGGGGTCACCTCCTGACGGCGCAGGAGCTTGGCGATATCTCGGTAATCCTGCAGCAAGCCCGGCCCCTGACGGGAGTGCATCTTGGCCCGCAGCACCCGGTTGAAACCGGTGGCGAGCGGCGCCAGCGCCAGCATGGCGATGGCCTGGGTCAGGGCGAGGGCAACCATGCCCCAGCTCGGCATTTCAAGAACAGGCATATCAGACTCCTACAGCCATCAGGATAAAGAGCGCCAGCACCACGCCGTGCAGCAACCAGCCGGTTGTCCCGCTGGTATCGCTCACCCCGTGCAGGGCGCTGGCCAGATCGAGCTGCGGCTGCTTGCGATAGAGTGGCGCGCAGAGTTGGCGCAAGGTGTGGGTGACACCGCCAGAGGTGAGGCTCATGCGCTCCTCATAGGCGTAACCACAGGCCCACGGGGTGCCAGCGTGACGACGACCCAGCTTGGGGCCCTTGAAGATGGCCAGTACCAGCAACGGGATGAGGAACAGACCCAGCAAAGTGATGGCGATAACGGGTGGGGAGAGGATCGCCTGGCTGCTATCGAGTGGCAGCAGGGTGGCGCCAGTGGCCACGTTCATTTGGCCGCTTACCAAGGCTTGGCCATAGCTGGCGATATGGGGGGCAATCCAGGGGGCGCCCAGACCCAGCACCAGACAGACGGCGGCCAGCAGCAGGGTGCCTGCCACCATGGCCCCTGGCACTTCGCGGGCGTGGCTCGCTTTCTCGCTGCGCGGTGCGCCGCAGAAGCAGATGCCGTACACCTTGACGAAACACATCACCGCCATGGCGCCGGTCACCGCCAGCATCACAACCGCGAGCGGCGCAACGACAGAGGTGCCGAGTTTGGTCATGGAGAGCAGCGACTGGTAGATAAACCACTCGCTGACAAAGCCGTTGAGCGGCGGCAGCGCCGAGATGGCCATTGCACCGATGAGGAACGCCAGCGCAGTCCAGGGCATCAGCTTGGCCAGCCCCCCCATCTTGTCCATATCGCGGGTGTGCAGGCGGAACATCACCGAGCCGGTACCCATAAAGAGCAGGCTCTTGAAGATGGCGTGGTTGAGCAGGTGATAGAGGGCGCCGAGCAGCCCCAGCACCACCAGCGCCGGCTGCTGGTTGGCGATGCCGATCATGCCGATGCCCATCCCCATCAGGATGATGCCGATGTTCTCCACCGTGTGGTAGGCGAGCAGCCGCTTGAGGTCATGCTCGGCCAGCGCAAACAGCACCCCGAGCACTGCCGAGCAGGCACCAAAGATCAGCACCACATAGCCCCACCAGAGCTGGCTGGCGCCGAGAAAATCGATACTGACCCGCAAAATGCCAAAGAGACCCAGCTTCACCATCACGCCGGACATCAGCGCCGAGATATGGGAGGGGGCAACGGGCTCGGCCACCGGCAGCCAACCGTGCAGCGGTACGAAACCGGCGCGCAGGCCAAAGCCGCAGAAGCTGAGCAGGAACACCAGCGAGGCCAATGCGCCCGCCAGATGGTGCTCGCGCAGCGCAGCGAACTCCAGCGAGCCGCTTTCGCGGCAGAGCAGCCAGAAGGCGATCAGCACCAGCGCCATGCCGATATGGTTCATCACCAAGTAGAGACGGCTCTGTTTGGCGGCCTCGGGGTTGGTCTTGACCAGCCAGTAGGTGGTGAGGGTTACCAGCTCGTAGCAGAGCAAGAAACCGAGCGCGTTGTCGGCCAGCACCATGCCCACCATGGCAAAGAGGAAGAGGTTCATCAGCGCGCCGATGGCCACATCCCCCTTGCCCTGATATTCGCGGATATAGGCAAAGGAGTAGAGGGCGACGGCGACGCCGACGGTGCTAATCACCAGCAGCATCAGCGCGGCCAGCATATCGAGGTGCACCGAGCCCAGCAGCCAGAGCTGGCCGTCGACGGGGGAGCCCTGGGCAAAGATCTGGATGGCGGCGACCAGACCCGCGAGAGAGCCCAGCAGGGCAAAGCCGCTATTGAGGCGGTTGGCCAGTGCGGGCAGTTTTTGCAGCAGCAAACCGACGGCAGCGCCCAGCAAAAAGAGCAGGAGCGTGGCCATTACAAGGGGGGACAACATCAGCACGCTCCCTCTGTGGTGGATAAATCGGATGCAGGGATCGCCGTGGCAGGCGCCGAGAAGGCAGAGGCCCCTTGCGGGTTGGTGTCGGCCGCTTGCTGGCGACGGATACGGGCGGCGCGTTCGGTGTCGCCGTCATTGACCAGCTTCAGCGCCTGGGAGGGGCAGGCACCGACACAGGCCGGACCGTCGGCGCGAAACTCGCACAGGTCACACTTGACCGCGATGCTGCGCACCCCCGGCTCCCAGCTCAGCAGATCCTCGCCAAAGCAGCGCAGGCCGGCGGAGGTGGAGGGGTTGCTGGAGCGGATGGAGCAGGGGATATAGGTGTCGTAACTGGTGGCCACGGCCACCGGACGGCTGCCGCCACTCTGGATGGCGCCAAAGGGGCAGGCTACGGCGCAGAGATTGCAGCCGATGCAGAGCGACTCGTTGAGTTGCACGCAATCGCCGGTCTGGCGAATTGCCTCGACCGGGCACACCTTGATGCAGGGGGCATCGTCACAGTGACGGCACTGAACCGGCATGGTCGCCTGCTCGTGTCGCATAACGGTTAAACGGGGGGCTTGCTGCAAACCTTGCGCCTTGTGTACTTCACTGCAGGCCGCCATACAGGTGCCACAGCCGATACAAAGCTTGGGGTCAGCGATAACGAAGCGGTTCATAGCCTACCTTGTCGTGTCGCGAACGGAGAAAGTAGGGGCAGGTTGGCAAGATACGGGCCAGATTGGTTTTTGCAGAGAGATTGGCTTTAAGTGTCTGTTTTTAAATAAATAAAAATCTTGATGTGGTTGGGTCGAAGTGCTGATACGGCTGTCGAACTGTGACGTTCGTCACTTGTGACGAAGAGATCGACATTAAAAATCGAATCTCGATAGCAAGTCACAATTGACAGTAATGATATTAACTGGAGGTAACAAACATGAGCTATTCATAGGTTAGTTCACTATTACCTTTGAAGAGCGAACCGCACCATCATGCCAAGTGCATGTAAATATGCTTTCTAAAGCAAACTTAATTAATCCAGACTTAATATTCTGTACAAATGAGACTCATATGGTGTAGATTTTGACGCGCCCGATAAACAATAAGGTTTGAAAGAAAAATGAGAAGAATGTCATTAGCAATCTTGATCATGGCCTCAATGTCTGCTGCTGCCGAACAGAAAACATACACACATAATGCAATCTTGGAGTATCAAGAAATTCGAGATGGCTGTCAGATGTATCGGCTGAATACACCAGAAGGTGCAACGCTATTGATTGGCCATAATTTTAATAGCTCTGGGCCAAATGCAGAGGGGCCTGCAGCAGCAGGAACACTTTCAATGCTTTCTGCCATGTATTCAGATTCTAGTTATCGTAGTTTTTCAATGAGGGGAACTAATAGTCTTTATCAACCTATACAAAATGACTCTTATGAGTTTGTAAAAATCGGTGTTGACAGATATTCCTCACCAAATAATTACATGTTGTCTCAGTCAAATTTTGTAGAAAGACCAGTGCCTTACTATAGTGAGGGTACGGAACTATCAATGCGTTTTTATAATGAAGATGATCAACCAAGATACACTGGTTTTATGCCGCCATATATCTCTTTATGTGGCAACAGTATTGCATCATTTGAATCTATAACAAGTCACCGCATTCAGGTGGCAACATCCATTTCGAGCATTAAAGTACAATACACATCATTCAATCCACTTGAAGAGTTAAAGGCAAGTAATGACCTTGTTGGCGAGGTACAGCTGTCTTGGAGAAACAGTGACAATTCAGAGAGCAAAGATAGAAAACATAAGTATACACAAATCTCTAGAGCTGAAAAAAATGATGGCAAGCAAGAACCGAAGTTCATTGAAATTGCAAAAGTAGATGTTGGCGATGATCGTTACATAGATATTAATAGTGAAAAGAGTATTATTGTTCCAGGAAAACAGTATATATATCAAGTGAAATACTGTGATGGTTATAATTTTTGTGAAAGCAATAATGTAAGTGTGACTGGGCAAGCGAATTAATTCTTTGTCTCATATTATAAAATGGGGAGTGAGTATTATTTCTCACTCCCCATTTTATTGGCGATTATATCGTTGCTCTAGATATCCACCTGCGAACCCAGCTCGATGACCCGGTTGGGCGGGATCTCGAACTGATCCGGGGCGCGCAGGGCGTTGCGCTGCAGCAGCATAAAGAGCTTGCCGCGCAGATAGAGATACCAGGGGCGGTCTTTCATGATGAGCGACTCGTGGGCCATAAAGAACGAGGTCTCCATCATCCGGCAGCTCAGCCCCTCGGCGTTGCAGCGGTGGAAGATCTCCTCCACGTTCGGGGTCTCGCGCCAGCCGTAGCTGGCCACCACCCGCCAGAAGGTGGGGGAGAGCTGCTCGATGCAGACCCGGCGCACATTGTGGACGTAGGGCACATCCTCCACCCGCAGGGTGAGCAGGATGATCCGCTCGTGCAGCACCTTGTTGTGCTTGAGGTTGTGCAGGAGCGCATGGGGGATCACATTGACCACCCGTGACATATAGACAGCAGTACCGGCCACCCGGGTCGGCGGGGATTTCTCCAGCGAGGCGATCATCGGCTCAAGGGAGTTGCCGTGCTCGTTCAGGCGACGAATAAGCTGGAAACGCTCGCTCTTCCAGCTGGTCATCACGGTGAACATTACCGCGCCCAGGGTGAGCGGCAGCCAGCCGCCGGAGAAGATCTTGGCGAGGTTGGCGGCAAACAGCGGCACGTCGATACAGAGCAGCGCGGCAAACAGGATGGCCACCAGATACTTGTTCCAGTGCCAGCTGTTCTTGGCCACCGAGCAGGAGAGGATGGAGGTGAGCACCATGGTGCCGGTCACCGCGATGCCGTAGGCCGCCGCCAGATTGCTGGAGTGCTCGAAGCTCATGATGACGATCACCACCGAGATATAGAGCATCCAGTTGATGACCGGAATATAGATCTGGCCGGACTCCTGCTCGGAGGTGTGAACGATGCGAATGGGGGAGAGATAACCGAGGCGCACCGCCTGCCGGGTCAGCGAAAAGACCCCGGAGATCACGGCCTGCGAGGCGATCACCGTCGCCATGGTTGCCAAGAGCAGCAGCGGCACCAGCGCCCATTTCGGCGCGAGCAGGAAGAAGGGGTTGGCAATGGCGGCGGGGTTACTCAGCAGCAGCGCACCCTGACCGAAGTAGTTAAGCACCAGCGAGGGCAGCACCACGATAAACCAGGCGAGGCGAATGGGATTTTTGCCGAAGTGGCCCATATCCGCGTAGAGCGCCTCCACCCCTGTGATCGCCAGCACCACGGCGCCGAGGGCAAAGAAGGAGGTGGTCTGGTACTGGACAAAGAAGCGCACCGCCCAGATGGGGTTGAGCGCACCCAGCACCTCGGGGTTGTGGATGATGCCGCGCAGCCCCAGCACCGCCAGCGTCATAAACCAGATCAGCATGATGGGGGCAAACAGCTTGCCCACCATGGCGGTGCCATGTTTCTGGATGGCAAACAGCAGGGTCAGCACCAGCACCGAGAGGGTGACAATATAGGGGTCGAGGGCGGGGGTGAGAATGCTCAGACCCTCGATGGCCGACATCACCGACATCGCCGGGGTGATCACCACCTCGCCATAGAAGAAGCTGCCGCCAATCAGGCCGAGGATGATCAGCAGCGGCGTCCAGCGGGTGGAGGCGTTGCGGGTCGCCAGCGACATCAGGGTGAGAATGCCACCCTCGCCGGCGTTGTCGGCCCGCATCACAAAGGAGAGGTACTTGACCGACACCACCAGGATCAGCAGCCAGAAGATCAGCGAGAGAAAGCCGAGAATGGAGGTCGGCTCGACGCCGAACCCGAATTGACCTGACAGGCACTCGCGCAAGGTATAGAGCGGGCTGGTGCCGATATCGCCATAGACTACGCCAATCGCCGCCAGCATGACGCCGGACATGGCTTGTTGTTTATCACAGTTCATGAGTTCATCTTGTCAGTTTGATGTTTACACGTTTGCCACAGCAGATCGCCCCGAACACATCAGGTATGTGTGGATACAACATCGGGGGAAATCAAAGGATTGCGATGGGAAGGGAACTAATCGGATATAAAGATGCGTTTCATGGGACACAGTCTGTTCATCTGTCGTTAAGCTTATAATGACACACACTCTGCGGGTTCATGCTCAGGTATAAATAATCAAAACGTCCTTTTGAGTAAGGTTGTTAATTGGCCGTTGATTGAAATATTCATGCGTTCTGCGGGCAACCGTTTGTTTTATCTGGGGAAGTGGTTTGGCCACTATTTTTTATCGGGTTGAGTGAAAAACAGACGATAAAATGGTGACTAATTAATTGCTGGCAGGATGGCAAAGGGGAGGGGGGTGGGTAGCAATAGAGTCTTTATTTGGGAGGGAAAAATGTAGGGTGCAATGAACGAAGTGAATTGCACCAAATATTGAAATAAGCAAGAGGTGCAATGTGCTGCGCTTATTGCACCCTACGGTAATTATTACTCTCCATGATAGTGCTTCAATAAAAAGTAGCGGTCAGGACTATTGTTAACGCCGCTCACTTTACCGACTATTTTAAATCCCATTTTTTCATAAAATTTGGGTTCCTGAAATGAGAGGGTGTCGACTTGGGCTGCAATACATCCCCGTTTTTGTGCCTCACGTTCAGCAATCTCCATTAATTGAATGCCGAGACCCTGTCCTCTCTTGTCATTGTGTACCCAAAGTACTTCGATCAACAGTTGATGATAAATAGTTCGTCCGGCAATGCCACCGACAACTTCGTCATTATCATCATGAATAGCAACAATTAAAGGTTGGGAGCGCTCCTCACCCATTTTATCAAAGTTAAATTGTCTAAGGTTATCAACAAGTACATTGAAGATGTCATCTTTATGTTCATTATGGATTTGAATATTCATCAAATCTGACTCCATTAAAATATAATCGTATGGTGCAATGAACGAAGTGAATTGCACCAAGTATTAAAAGAGGCAAGAGGTGCAATGCGCTGCGCTTATTACACCCTACAGTGTTATTTTGACGAACTCATTTCAGCACATTTTATGGTGTGATACTTGGCGACCCTTATTAATTCAGTTGTATGCTCAGGGTATTGTTGCTGCAAGAAGCAGAGTGCGTCAGCCAAGGTAATCTGGTGCAAATTAAAGCAACTATCAAAAACCAATGCTCGTATTTGTTCAATAAAACCATCTGGATCATTATGGGTGGTGCAGGAGTTCCACAATTTTAAATCCAGTTCGTCATCAGGATCTTCAAGGGGACTGACGGCTTGTAAATTGAGGTTGCCCAGCATGGTATTATATTGAGCATCAGATAACGAGGTTTTGCAGCGAATTATCCAGGCCAAAGTGATCAGGTTATGGCCAAAAAAGCCGGGCTGCTGCAAACAGGAATGCAATACATCCTCTAATGTTGCCGGCTGTCCGGTTGTGATCACCTCACAGCATTCTCTATTTTCTTCATTAGGGAAGGTAGCAGTGACAAACTCCGTGACCCGATTTAAAAATGCAGGTACCCACTCGGGAGGAAGGGCGCTGTATACCTCATTAAGCGCAAGCAAAATGGTGACGTTATGGGATAAATATTCGGGCTTATTGGCTGCCTTGGCGATATAGAATTCAAAGATATCGTGAAAGCCGTACTCGGCATGCCATTGGGAAATAGCTTGGTAGGCTGCGGGATAGATACCACGTGCCAGAATGCGATGCTTGCGCACATCGGAAAAAGCGATATGCTCCACACTATCGGTAAGTACCGTTGAAACCTGTAATCCATCCTTGGCAATCAATTTGGCGGTTTGTTGCCACAAGGCTTCCGGTTGTCCAAGGTGTGCAGCAAGAAATTGAGCCGATAAATAGGCTTTTAGCGCATGAGGCTGATGAATAATAGCGCTTCTGTGTACGGCTTTTTCAAGTAGTTCCCGAGATGTCATTTATCCTCCATGAATTTCATGCTTTCGTAAGGGGTATGGAAAGCATAATCAGAAAATACAACATGCATAGTTCCACTAATTAATGCGTAAGAGTAGGGGTGCAATGCACTGCGCGTATTTAACTCTACGGCACTATAAAATATCATACATATTCAAAGGATATATTATTATGAGAGTTCTGTTTTTCTGCAGACCTGATAGTTGATGATATCAATTTTTCGAAGATTTCTTGTTGACCAGCAGGGAGTAGCTGATTTTGAATCATCCTTCGAGTATCCACATCAAATAATCTTTCTGCGAGCCAACCAATTAAATACATCAGAGAAAGACATCCTCCTGCAGTTGCAATATTACCATTAACAACTAGGGGTAAATCTTGAACATCACCACCAAGTGATTCTAACGCAACTTTTGCATCAGGATTTGTTGTCATTTTTTTATTTTCAAGTAATCCCAGTTCATGCAAAATGAAGGAGCCTGCACATATTGAACCTATAAGCTGTTTACTGGGGTCAAGTATTAATGAGGACATAAATTCATGATTCTTCATGGCTGCAGGGATGCCACGTTTACCGCTAGTGATGAGTATAACATCTTGTTCAACAACCTCAGAAATCGCACCGTCAGTTGTCACTGAAATACCAAGGTGAGATCGGTGAAATGGTTTGGTCCCTAAAACTTTCACTGACCAACGATCAGTTGTCCTGCCAAGTAAATCGTACATCAAGAAAAAATCTACATCTGTAAAATCATCAAATAAGACAATGCCTACTTTATACATATATCACCTATAAAATCTTTGGTGCTTAACCTATCTAAGCAACTTTTAATCAACCCTATTGTATTTCATATATCTATGAAGGCGGCCCTAACGGAGCTGGTTGCCAAGTGGCACATATTAACCTGAGGGATAGAAAACTGAAGGGGCGGGGTTGGTCAGCCGGTGTCGAGCTCGTCACTTTTGTCGTGTCGATCACACTTCCCAGCCCGTCGTCACTTTCGTCAGTAGTGGCACTCAGCACGTATCTCTTTCTGATTACTCCTTTATTTTCATATGGTTGTGAATTTTTATTGCACCCTTGGCCCGTTTTGGTCTGATAAATGCTTTGTGGGGGGCTGGCCGCCTCTTTGCCTGTCGGCGGGCGGCCCGGTGTAACGAACCATTTAGGATCCCTCTCTATGAACAGCTTCGTGATTGCAGATCCCAGTCTCTGTATTGGGTGTCGTACCTGTGAGGTGGCCTGCGCCGTCTCACACCAGTCAGGGTCTTGCAGCGGGACCCTTGAGCGGGAGGGCGGCCTGCATCTTGCCATCGAGGATGGACATCTGGTCTCCAGGGACAGCTATTTTCAGCCGCGCCTGAAGGTGATCGTGGGCAGCAAGGTGACCACGCCGGTGCTTTGCCGCCAGTGTGAAGACAAGCCTTGCGCCATGGCCTGCCCGAACAATGCCATCGTCAGCGAGGATGGTTGCGTCAAGGTGTTGCAGGAGCGCTGCATCGGCTGCAAGTCCTGCGTGGTGGCCTGTCCTTACGGCGCCATGGCGGTGGTGCTCAAAGAGGTGGCCCCCGCTGCCGATTCGCTCTTCAAGCGTCCGCAGACCAAGGCGCAGGCGCTCAAGTGCGATCTCTGCCGTCACCGCGAGGCGGGCCCGGCCTGTGTCGAGGTGTGTCCGACCCAGGCGCTGCGGCTGGTCACGCCGGAGCATCTTGAAACCCTGAACCGGCAGAAGCAGCTGGCCAGTGCCGAGGCACTGCTGGCGATGCCGGCGCGGGTGTGAGCGGGCTTGCCGAGCCGTTTTTCGTTAACAAACAAGAGTGTGAGTCATGAAAAAAGTCATTACCGTGTGCCCCTATTGCGGCACCGGTTGCAAAATCAACCTGCTGGTTGAAAACGACAAGGTGGTGGGGGCCGAAGGCGCCAACGGCCGGACCAACGAGGGGCAGCTCTGCCTCAAGGGCTATTACGGTTGGGATTTTTTGAACGACACCAACCTGCTGACCCCCCGTCTCAAGAGCCCGATGATCCGCCGCGAGCGCGGTGGCAAGTTCGAGGCAGTCTCCTGGGACGAAGCGATCGAGTTCGCCAGCAGCCGTCTGGCTGCCATCAAGGCGAAATATGGCCCGGACGCCATCATGACCACCGGCTCTGCCCGTGGCCCCGGCAATGAAGCCAACTATGTGATGCAGAAATTTGCCCGTGCGGTGATTGGGACGAACAACGTCGACCACTGCGCGAGGGTGTGACACGCACCCTCAGTCTCCGGTCTGGAGACAACTGTAGGCAACGGCGCCATGAGCAACGCCATTCCCGAAATTCAAGAGACCAAGTGCCTGCTGGTGTTTGGTTACAACGCTGCTGACTCTCACCCCATCGTCGCCCGCCATATCCTCAAGGCGAAGGCAAACGGGGCCAAGGTGATTGTGTGTGATCCCCGCATGGTGGAGACCGCCCGTATCGCCGATCAGTGGTTGCCGCTCAAAAACGGTTCCAACATGGCGCTGGTTAACGCCTTCGCCAACGTGTTGATCAATGAAGGGCTCTACAACAAGGCCTTTGTCGCCAACTACACCGAAGGGTTCGAGACCTTCAAGGCGACGGTGGCCAAGTACACCCCGGAATATGTGGAGGGGATCACCGGCCTCAAAGCCGCAGATATCCGCGCTGCCATTCGCACCTATGCCGAGTCGCCTGCTTCCATGATCCTGTGGGGCATGGGGGTGACCCAGTACGGTCAGGCGGTGGACGTGGTCAAGGGGCTGGCGGGTCTGGCGTTGCTGACCGGCAACTTCGGTCGCCGCGGCACCGGTTGCGGGCCGGTACGTGGTCAGAACAACGTGCAGGGCACCTGTGATATGGGGATGCTGCCCCACCAGTTCCCGGGTTATCAGTCGGTGGCCGATCCCGCCATCAGCGCCAAGTTCGCCAAGGCGTGGGGCGTGGAGTCTCTGTCCCAGAAACCCGGCTATCGCCTGACGGAGCTTGGCCACAAGGTGGAGGAGGGCAAGTGCAAGGCCTTCTACATCTTCGGTGAAGATCCAGCCCAGACCGAGGCAGATCTCGGTCAGTTCCGCCGCACTCTGGCGGGGATGGAGCTGGTGATCGTGCAGGATATCTTCATGACCCAGACTGCCGAGATGGCTGACGTCATTCTGCCCGCCACCAGTTGGGGCGAGCACGAAGGGGTCTACAGCTCGGCGGATCGCGGCTTCCAGCGCTTCTACAAGGCGGTGACGCCCCCTGAGAACGTGAAGCCGGACTGGGCCATCTTCTCGTTGATGGCGACCGCCATGGGTTATCCCATGGAGTACCACAACACCGAAGAGATCTGGGACGAGATGCGTGCGCTCTGCCCGCTCTATGCCGGGGTCAGCTACGACAAGATGGCCGATCTCAAGAGCGTGCAGTGGCCCTGTCCGACCGAGGATCACCCGGGCACCAGCACTCTGTTCGAGGGAAATGTGTTCACCACCCCAAGCGGCAAGGGTCAGCTGATTGCCTCCGAGTGGCGGCCGCCGCTGGAGCAGCCCTGTGCCGAGTACCCGCTGGTGCTCTCCACCGTGCGCGAGGTGGGTCACTACTCCTGCCGCTCCATGACCGGCAACTGCTCGGCGCTGCAGACCCTGGCCGATGAGCCGGGCTATGTGCAGATCCACCCGAGCGATGCCAAAAAGCTCGGGGTGAAGGATCAGGCGCTGGTCTGGATCTCGTCGCGCCGTGGCAAGGTGATCACCCGGGCCAACTACAACGACCGGGTCAACGCCGGGGTGGTCTACATGACCTACCAGTGGTGGATCGGGGCCTGCAACGAGCTCACCATCGAGCACGTCGATCCCGTCTCCCACACGCCGGAGTACAAGTACTGCGCGGTGAAGATAGAGCGCATCGACAATCAGCCTGAGGCGGAAGTGTACGTCCAGACTGAATACAGCGCGCTCAAGGCGAAATTGCGCAGCGCAGCCAAAGGCTGATCGCCCTAAAAAAGAGGTTCTGCACAAATAAGGGAACCCGACTCGGATTTATCGAGTCGGGCACCCTTTTATTACCCAAAAAAAGGGGATAAATGATGCAACATGAAATTGGTCGCTTATTCGGAATTTTCTATATTGGCACCTATCTGGCGGCGATATTGCTGGGAATAGGTTGCTATATTTGGCGCGACGAGATGATATATCTGCTCGGCTTCGGTTTTTTCGGCTGTTTTATGGCAGCACGGCTCGCCATGGGCAGCGTATTTTCCGCCTTGAGTATTTCCAGTGCCTGGCTGATCGGGTTTATCTCCACCACCTTGATCAACTGCCTGCTGCTGGGGGTGATCACCCTGCTGGTCTACCTCACTCACCAGTGCGTCTCGGTTGAGCTTGCCGACAACGCCAGCTGGCTGCTGATGGCCTTCCAGAGCTTGTCGGCCCTCTTTATCTTCGGTGGCCTGAAGTGCTGCCACAGCCGGATCATCACCTCATAAATTGCCGATGGATGGGCAGCAAACGCCATCTTGAAACCCGCAGCCAGTGAAGCAGCCAGCGAAGAGGAAAGGCAGATCTGACAGTTGACGGTGGCCCACTTTTCGGGTGCCTTAATTGAGATCAAGAACTGATGAAATAACCGGTTAAATATGGCCATCAGATATATTAAATCGGATTGTAATGAAATTTGAGCTCATCTATGATGAGTCGCCATTCCAATATATCCCCCGATAACGATGTTACTTTTCGTTGTCGTTCGTTAATAACAACTCTGGAATTGCAACATGCGACAATTTTCGTCACCGCTTTTCTTATTGGCAGCCACTTTTACGGGCTGCGGCTATTTATTTTGGTGACGGGTGCTTGTCGTGATGCGATGGCATGGACAGCCTGACTGGTGACTAAATCGATATAACGTGAGGCCGCAATGCTAAATGTGAGTGCCATCCCCCTGGACGAGATCTCTCCCATCTGGGACGACGGTTTCCTCCTGCTCTCCAAATCCCTCCTGTCGGCCGTGACGCTCGATGATTTTATCCACAAACTCAACAAGATAGATGCCAGCTTCGGCGGCGTGACCCGGGTCAACCTGATCCTCAACATGGGTGCGGACGAGGAGGCCATCTTCTACTTCATGGGACATTCCGGCCCAAAGCATCTGGTCTGCCCCAAGGCAGAGCTGCACCTCTCCCCCCGTCCCACTAAAGAGACCCCGGAACAGGCCATCATTCTCGCTGCCGCCCGCTTTGAGAATCGCTGCCCGGCGCTGGATCGCGAAGGGGTCTACGGGGGGCTGCGCTCCTACTGCCAGCTCCCCATCACTACCGCCCGAAGCCACTTGGGCGGGGTCGAGTTTATCAACACCCAGCTCGACAGCTTCACCATGGAGACCCTTGCCAAACTGACCCAGCTGGCGGCCATTATCGCCATTGCGCTGGAGAACGTGCTCGACAAGGAGCGCACTCTGGAGCAGGCCAACTCCCTGCGTCTTGAGCGCGACAGCTGCAAAATTCTGGTGGATGTAACCAACGCGGTGATCAAACTGGTGCGCATAGCCGAACTGCCCAAGAGCCTGTTTGCCATCCTGCACCACCACTTCGGCATCAGCAGCTTGTGTCTGGCCGAATACAACGCCACCTCCGACAGTTTCAAGAGCTATCTGGTCAATCAGCACCAGAGCGATCAGCCGGGGATCATCGATCACTCCTGTTTTGAAAAGAAGTGCCTGCAGGGGGCCCTTGGCCACAGCGAGCCGTTTTTTGTCTATCGCGAACACGGCCACGGCTGCAGCAATCGCTGCCGGTTTACCTCCCAGATCCTGCCCCCCGAGGCTGACAGCTCCTGCATTTTGCCGCTGCGCTATCGGGGCAACCTGCTGGGGGTGTTGATCCTCTCGCACCCCCATGCCGACTTCTTTGCCGATATCGATATCTCCTTGCTGGAGCAGGTGGCGGCGCGCACCGCCATTGCCATGAACAACGTGCAGGCGCAGCAGGAGATCTCCAACACCAACGGCGCAAAAGAGAAGACCATTCGCATCAACGAGCCGCAGATGCAGGGGGAGTTCCCCCACATCATCTACCAGAGCGCGGTGATGGCGAACGTACTGGAGAAGGTGCGGCTGGTGGCCGAGAGCGACAGTACCGTGCTGATCCTCGGCGAGACCGGCACCGGCAAGGAGCTGATCGCCCAGGCTATTCACGCCCTGAGTGCCCGCCACGACCACGAGATGGTGAAGGTGAACTGCGCCGCCATTCCCACCGGTCTTATCGAGAGTGATCTCTTTGGCCACGAGAAGGGGGCCTTTACCGGCGCCCTGACCCAGCGCATCGGCCGCTTCGAGCGGGCCCACAAGGGCACCCTGTTCCTCGATGAAGTGGGGGATATGCCGCTGGATCTGCAGCCCAAACTCTTGCGGGTATTGCAGGAGCACGAGCTGGAGCGGGTGGGCAACAGCAATCCTATCGCGGTGGATGTACGGCTGGTGGCCGCTACCAACTGCGATCTGCTCTCCATGGTCAAGAACAAGCGCTTTCGCAGTGACCTCTACTACCGCCTCAACGTCTTTCCCATCGAGCTGCCGCCTCTGCGCGAGCGGCGCGAGGATATTCCGCTGCTGGTCAACTTCTTCGTCAGAAAGATTGCCAAACGGATGCGCCGCACCATCACCGCCATCCCCGCCGATGCGATGAAGATGCTGGTGTCGCTGCCGTGGTACGGCAATATCCGCGAGCTGGAGAACGTCATCGAGCGTGCCGTGGTGATGACCCGCGGTCATGTGCTCAACCTCTCGCCGGAGGAGCTGATGCCGCTCAAGGGCTACCACAAGATTGAGACCCTGGTTTATGACGAGCCCGCTACACCGCTTTTTGCCGAGGGGCCGATTGATGAGCGCGAGGCGATCATCGCCGCCCTGCGCGACTGCAACGGCATCGTGGCCGGTGAGCGGGGGGCGGCCAACCGCCTCGGCATGAAGCGCACGACCTTGCTCTCCAAAATGAAGCGGCTCGGCATCTCGGCCCGGGATCCCGAGATCATTGACGGGGTCGCACCATGAGAGAGGCCATAGAGCTTGAGGCGCGGGGCGAGCAGAGAGAACACAACGAGCAGAGAGAACAGAGCGAACAGAACGAGCTGGCCCGCTGCGCCATCCATCGCGAGGTGGTGCACTACCGAGCTGATACCTTGACCTGCGACAGCGAGATGGAGCTCCCCTCCGAGACGCCGGTGGCGCTGGTCTATAACGGCATAGCCCACAGCGTGATGATGTGCTCGGCCTCCGATCTGGAGGATTTTGCCATCGGTTTTTCGCTATCCGAGGGGATCATCGACAGCCTGCTCGATATCCACGACATCGAGCAGATCGATGGCTGTCAGGGGATTGAGCTGCATATCACGTTGGCCAATCGCTGCGTCCATCGCCTCAAAGAGAAGCGGCGCACGCTCGCGGGGCGCACCGGTTGCGGCATCTGCGGCAGCGAGAGTCTGGATCAGGTGATCCGCACCCAGCCAAGCTTGCCTGACAGCCAGCGTCTGGCGGTGGGTCATATCGACAAGGTATTGACCGCGCTGCGCCCGCTCCAGCTATTGGGCCAACGCACCGGCGCCACCCATGCTGCGGTGCATCTGGATGGTGAGGGCAATATTCTCGCCATCCGCGAGGATGTGGGACGCCATATTGCGCTGGATAAGCTGGTGGGCCACTTGTGCCGCACGGGTCGGCGCGACGGCGCCATTCTGGTGACCAGCCGCGCCAGCTTCGAGATGGTGCAAAAGTGCGCCAGCGCCGGGGTCGAGATCTTGCTCGCCATCTCGGCCGCTACCGAGCTTGCGGTCGAGCGTGCCGAGCAGACCGGGCTCACTCTGGTGGGTTTTTGCCGCCCCGGGCGGGCCGAGATCTACAGCGGCTGCCAGCGTATTCTGCTTTAAGTGACTGCAAGAGTGAGAGTCTGCTAAAGGGCTTATAAAAACTGGCAATAAAAAAGGGCGGGGAGTGTGACTCCCCGCCCTTGTTGTATCTGCTGCTGTGGCGGCTTAGCGCGCCAGCAGGATACGCAGCATGCGGCGCAGCGGCTCGGCGGCGCCCCACAGCAGCTGATCACCTACGGTAAAGGCGGCCAGATACTCAGGGCCCATATTGAGTTTGCGCAGACGACCCACCGGAATGCTGAGGGTGCCGGTAACGGCCGCTGGAGTCAGTTCGCGGGCGGTGATGTCGCGATCGTTGGGGATCACTTTTACCCAGTCGTTGTGGGCAGCCAGCAGGGCTTCGATCTCCGCCAGCGGCACATCCTTTTTCAGCTTGATGGTGAACGCCTGGCTGTGGCAGCGCAGGGCGCCGATCCGCACGCAGAGACCATCCACCGGAATGACGGCATTCTCGATACCCAAAATCTTGTTGGTCTCGGCCTGACCCTTCCACTCTTCACGGCTCTGGCCGTTGTCGAGCTTGGTGTCGATCCAGGGGATAAGGCCACCGGCCAGCGGTACGCCGAAGTTGTCCACCGGCAGGGTGCCGGAGCGGGTCTTCTCGGTGATCTTGCGCTCGATGTCGAGGATGGCGGAGGCAGGGTCTGCCAGCTCGACCGCCACTTCGTCGCGCAGCATCCCCATCTGTGTCACCAGCTCGCGCATATGACGGGCACCGCCACCGGAGGCAGCCTGATAGGTGGCCACGCTCACCCACTCCACCAGATCGGCCTTGAACAGGCCGCCGAGGGCCAGCAGCATCAGGCTGACGGTGCAGTTGCCGCCAACGAAGGTCTTGATGCCATCGTTCAGGGCCTGCTCGATGACGTCGCCGTTGACCGGATCCAGAATGATGACGGCGTCTTTCTCCATCCGCAGGGAGGAGGCGGCGTCAATCCAGTAACCCTGCCAGCCAGCGGCTTTCAGGCGCGGATAGACATCCTTGGTGTAGTCGCCGCCTTGCGCGGTGATGATGATATCCTGCTTGACCAGCGCCTCGATATCGAAGGCGTCTTGCAGAGTACCGGCATCGACGCCGAAGTTGGGAGCGGCCTCACCGGCCTGGGAGGTGGTGAAGAATGTGGGTTGAATATGGGCGAAATCCTGCTCTTCCTGCATCCGGCTCATCAGAACCGATCCCACCATGCCACGCCAACCGACCAAACCTACTTTTTTCATAATGTCCTACCCTGGATTGCTGCTAAAGAAACTCGTGGTGACACCCGTAAACCCTTGTCTGGCGACGCCTGTTTACAAGCGGTTTACAGGCCATTTAAAAAATATGCGCTGCGAAAAATGCGTCTATCCACATTACGGATTGTGACGGCTTGCGCAAGTCGAATTGCGCAATATTCTGTGCCGTTTGCTGCATTAACCGGCAGCCAGAGCACCGCTCAGGTAGACGGGGAGGGAGAAGGTCAACATCAGACGAAAAAGCCACCGTTTTTGGCGGTGGCCTGTCAATAAAGCGGTTGAGAACGTCCTCTGCTGTGGTCTGAGGGCGCAGTTGGCGAGTGAAACAGCCCGACCTGTTATGCGCTTAGCCGTAACGGGCCAGAGTGAGCCCCTCATCGCTGATGGCGGGCTCGCTGCCGCTGATCAGATCGCACAGAAGCTGACCCGAGCCGGCCGCCATGGTCCAGCCCAGGGTACCGTGGCCGGTATTGAGCCAGAGACCGGGAATGGGGCTCGGCCCCACCAGCGGGGTGCCGTCCGGCGTCATGGGGCGTAGGCCGGTCCAGAACTCGGCCTTGCTGATATCGCCCCCTGCGGGGAAGAGATCGCCCACCACCATTGCCAGAGTGTCGTGGCGTCTCGGATTCAAGGCGAGGTTGTAGCCCGACAGCTCCGCCATGCCGCCGACCCGGATCCGCTCGTCAAAGCGGGTGATGGCCACCTTGTAGGTCTCGTCAAGCACGGTACTGCGCGGCGCGGCCTCGGCATTGATCATCGGCAGGGTGAGGGAGTAGCCCTTGACCGGATAGACCGGCAGCTCCAGCCCGAGCGGGCGCAGCAGCGGCCGCAAAAAGCCGGTGGCATAGCTGCCGAGCGCACAGACGATGGCATCGGCGCGATAGCGCTGCTCGCCCGTCCGCACCGCCACGGCGCGGCCGCGGGCTTGCTCAATCTCGTCGATGTCGCAGTTGAAGACAAACTTGACCCCGAGCTTCTCGGCTTCAAGGGCAAGGGCCTTGGTGAAGCGGAAGCAGTCGCCGGTCTCGTCGCCGGGCAGACGCAAGCCGCCGACGATTTTGCCGCGCACCCGCGCCAGCGCAGGCTCTGCCGCTTCGCAGCCGCTGGCATCCAGCGACTGGTAAGGGACGCCATACTCCTCCAGCACCTCGATATCGCGCTGACTGGCATCGAGCTGGGACTGGCTTCTAAACAGCTGCAGGGTGCCGAGCTGGCGCCCTTCGTAATCGATGTTGAGCTCGTCGCGCAGCCGCTTCATGCAGTCGCGGCTGTATTCGGCCAGACGCACCATGCGCCCCTTGTTGGTGGCATAGGCGGTCGGGGTGCAGTTGGCGAGCATTCTGAGCATCCAGCGTAGCTGGAAGGGGTCGGCAGTGGGGCGCACGGTGAAGGGGGCATGCTTTTGCAGCATCCACTTGGCGGCCTTGAGGGGGATGCCGGGGGCCGCCCAGGGGGCCGCATAACCCGGGGATATCTGCCCGGCGTTGGCATGGCTGGTTTCAAGGGCGACGCCACCTTGTCGCTCCAGCAGGGTTACTTTGTGACCCGCTTTGGCCAGATACCAGGCGCTGGTTACCCCAATTACGCCGCCACCGAGAACCACTATCTCCATATCGTCTTTCCTTGACTGATCTCCTGATGTGGCCACCACCATAATCAGCCGCCACAGGATATTCAACCGCTCTGCGCAGGATTGGGATCTCCGTCTGCTTGCCGGTTACAGGCTGGTGTTTGGTGCGATGGTGAGCCTGATTGCCAGCGTAAATCGCTGCGCTGTTGTCAGGGCATGTGTGAGGGAACACGGTCCGCTTACAGCAGCTCAAGATGGATCAGATAGTGCTCCGCCGTCGCCAGAATGGCCTGCTGCTGCGCTGCCGGTTGGCCATCCCAATTGGCATAGGGGAGGGCGAGGCGGGGATTGCCGCCAAGTTTGTCCCGATTGCGCCAGAGAAAGTGCCAATAGAGGCTGTTGAAGGGGCAACTTCCGTCGCCGTGGCGGGCTTTGACCTGATAGTGGCACCCCTTGCAGTAGTGGCCCATTCGCTCGAGATAAGCGCCGCTGCTGGCGTAGGGCTTGCTGCCCATCAGGCCGCCATCGGCAAACTGGCTCATGCCGCGGGTGTTGGGCAGCTCAACCCACTCGATGGCATCCACATAGATACCGAGATACCACTGATCCACCTCGTCAGGATCGAGCCCCGCCAGCAGGGCAAAGTTGCCGGTCACCATCAGCCGCTGGATATGGTGGGCGTAACCGTGCTCAAGGGATTGGTTTATGGCGTGGCGCACGCAGGCCATTCTGGTTTCGCCACTCCAGAAAAAACCGGGCAGCGGCCGGTTGGCCCCGAGAAAATTGGTCTGCTGGTAGTCGGGCATCTTCTCCCAGTAAAGGGCACGGACAAACTCGCGCCAGCCGAGGATCTGGCGGATAAACCCCTCCACCTGCGCCAGCGTGATGGTGGCCTGATTGGCCTGCCAGTGGGCTTCGGCGGCGCGGATCACCTCAAGCGGATGAAGCATTTTGCTGTTGAGGGAAAACGACAAACGGCTGTGAAACAGGCTCCAGCCGCGCTCGCTCAGGGCATCCTGATAGCGCCCAAAGTGGGGCAGGCAGTGGGTGAGAAAATGGGCCAGCAGCTCGCGACTCTGGCGCCGGGTGATGGGCCACGGCAGTTGGCTGGCATCCGCCTCGCCTATGGTACTGACCCCGTGGCGGGTCAGCATGGCATCGATGTCGCTCACCTCGTTGGCAAAGGTGAGGGGTGCCGGGATCGGCTGGCTCGCCGGCAGTTTGGCGCGGTTCTCGTCATCAAAGTTCCAGCGCCCGCCAAAGGGGTGGCCGCGCTCATCGAGCAGCACTTGATATTGCTTGCGCAAGGCGCGGTAGAAGAACTCCATCCGGCTGTGGGGGTAGCGCTGCCAGCCATCGCGGGGGGTGAGAAAATGTTCGCTCTCCACCTCGGTGGCAGGGATGGCAAGTCCTGCCGCCCAGCTTTTCAACTGGCTGGCAAGGCGCCACTCGTCCGGGCTCTGCCAGGCAAAGCTGCTGGCCTGATGTGCTTCGAGCTGAGCCTCCAGCAAGCCGGGCAAGTCGGGCCAGCGGGCGCTCTCATCGAGGGTCAGGTAACAGACGCGGTGGCCCGCTTGGGTGAGGGCTGCCGCGAAGGCGCGCATGGCGGCAAAGAAGGCCAGCACCTTCTGGCGATGGTGGCGGCAGTAGTCGGTCTCCTGACGCAGCTCTGCCATCAGATAGCAGACCGCCGGATCCGGGGTACGAAACCAGCTGTGACCGGCGTTCAGCTGATCGCCGAGAATCAGGCGCAGCTCCATCAGACTCGCTCCCCCTCAGGTTGCTGGCTGCGGTGACGAGCGTGGCGACAGCGCTCGCTGCAGTAGCGAACCTCCTCCCAGCTGCGCGCCCACTTGCGCCGCCAGCTGAAGGGGCGCTGGCAGACGGGGCAGATCTTCTCGGGCAGATGGGGTTTACGATGCATGATGGCTTCCGGCCCTGGCTGATGGGGGATGTGGCGTGTGGGTAGGGAGAATAACGAAGCGGGGGCGCGGGCGGATCAACCTCACTGCCGGTTTGCCGCGCAGACGCCCACTTTGTGAGCGGGCGCACAGCCCGTCGGTGCACCCCTTGTTTGCCAATTAACCAGCCGTTAACGTGGCGAGGCTGCCCGTTGGCAGCATCCATCAATGGACATGGTTTCATCGACATAGTTGGCCACCGACTGTCTACAACCGATATGGAGGGGAGTGATGCCAATCATGACAGCTACGCCCCGGGCAGCTTGCCTGCTCGCCCACTGGTATACCCGGGATCCCATTCTGACCTTCGACTTTCCTCACCGCTGATTTGCGGCACCCGCCGTTTGAATTTGTCAGCCGGACGACCCTGATCGCCCCGGCCTCTTTGCCAATTCCAATTTCAAACACACTGGCCTTGCGCCGGTGAGGAGTCTTATATGCGTCGTATACCCGAGCCGTTTCGTATCAAGATGGTCGAGCCCATCAAACAGACCACTGGCGCCGAGCGCCGTGCCGCCCTCGAGGCCGCTGGCTGGAACCCCTTCCTGCTGCTGGCCGAGGATGTCTATATCGACCTGCTGACCGACAGCGGCACCGGCGCCATGTCCGACCGTCAGTGGGCCAGCATCATGATGGGGGATGAGGCCTATGCGGGCAGCCGCAACTTCGTAGAGCTGGAGCGCGCAGTGCGCGATATCTTCGGCTATCAGCATGTGATGCCCACCCACCAGGGGCGCGGGGCCGAGCAGATCCTCTTCCCCGAGCTGGTCAAGCGCTGCAAGGGCAAGGCGCCGGTCTTTATCTCCAACTACCACTTCGACACCACCAAGGCCCACGTGGAGTTGGCTGGCGCGCGGGCCATCAACCTGCTCACCCCGAAAGCCCTCGACACCACGGCCCCTTATGCCTGGAAGGGGGATTTTGATCTTCCCCGCCTGACCGACACCATCGAGACCCTGGGGGCCGACAACGTGGCCGGCATCATCATCACGGTGACCTGCAACAGCGCCGGTGGTCAGCCGGTCTCCATGGCCAATATGGAGGCGGTCTCCGAGCTGGCCCATCGTCACCAGATTCCGGTGGTGATCGACGCCGCCCGCTTTGCCGAGAATGCCTGGTTTATCAAGGAGCGGGATCCGGCTTATGCAAAGTGCAGCATCAAGGAGATAGTGAGCCAGATGTTTGCGCTGGGGGACATCTTCACCATGTCGGCCAAAAAGGACGGGTTGGTCAATATCGGCGGGTTGTGTTGCTTTAAAGAGGATCTCGACCTGTTTCGCGCCGTGCAGGTGCGCTGCGTAGCGATGGAGGGGTTTGTCACCTACGGTGGCCTTGCCGGCCGGGACATGGCGGCGCTCGCCATCGGCCTGAGGGAGGGGATGGATGAGGAGTATCTCACCTATCGCATCAGTCAGGTGGCTTATCTGGGTGAGCGGCTGGCCGAGGCGGGCATCCCCATCCAGACCCCCACCGGCGGCCATGCGGTGTTTGTGGATGCCAAAAAGCTGCTGCCCCATATTCCGGCCGAGCAGTTCCCCGCCCATGCGCTCGCCTGCGAGCTCTATCTGGAAGGGGGCGTGCGCGGGGTGGAGATTGGCTCCCTGTTGCTGGGGCGCGATCCCGCCACCGGCAAGCAGGAGGCGGCGGATTTTGAGCTGCTGCGTCTCACCATTCCGCGCCGGGTCTACACCCGGGATCACATGGACTATGTGGCCGACTGCCTGATCGAGGTGAAAGCGAGAGCCAGCGACATTCGCGGGCTCACCTTTGACTACGAGCCGCCGCTGCTGCGCCACTTCACCGCGCGGCTGAAACCTGTCTGATCAGCAACCGGTCAGACTGGGTGATCAACCGCGCCAAACTGTGCAGATCACCGGTCGCTCCCGGTTAAACGGCCCAGTAAAAAAGCCCCCGCACCAAGGTGCGGGGGCTTTCGTTTATCGACGCAAAGCCGGGGTCAGACCGCCTGATACTCCAGCTCGACGGAGCCCAGCGCCTTGAGGGTGGACTGGGCGGAGTCACGCTGGCTGATCTGGCCGTTTTTGTTCTCCAGCAGCACGGCGCGGCGGATGGTGGCGAGATCTTCGCCGTTAAGCACCGCATGGGCGCAGGCCATCTGCATCGGCGGCAGGCTGGGGTTGAAGGCGGCGTTCTCGGCGTAGCGGCCAGAGAAGATGCGACCATCGGCAAACTGCAGCGCCACCGCGGCATAGCCCTGACTGTAGGGGGCGTAGCTTTGACGGGCGGCGGCCAGCGCGGCCTGCCACAGCGGGTCTTCGCTTTGAAGCTCAAGCTCTGCGTGATCCTGCGGGCTCATCAGCGCATCTGTGATGTCGAGATCCGCCGGGCCAAACGAGTGGGGCAGGAAGGATTGCAGGGCGCTCAAGTCATCGGGCAGAGAGACTTTCAGGATCTTGGCGGTGCTCAGCTCGTTCATGAACTGACGGCAGTGGCCACAGGGGGTGTAGTTGACGGTGATTTCGCTGATCCCGGTCTCGCCACCCAGCCAGGCGTTGGAAATGGCGGACTGCTCGGCGTGGACCGAGTGGAACAGACCTTGCCCTGCAAACTCCATGTTGGCACCGAAGTACCAGGTGCCGCTCAGGCCACAGGCGATGGCACCGACATAAAACTTGGAGATGGGCGCCACCGAGCAGGCAGCAGCCAGCGGCAACAGGGCGAGGCGCAGGGCGCGATCATCGAGACCTGTGGCGGCTTTCAGGGTGGCGACTTGCTCCGGCGTGAAGCGGGCGTTGAAGTCGGCACTATCCAGCATGGGCTGCACGGCTGCTTTGAGCGGGGCAGAGAGGGTATCGAATGGCTTGGCAAAACGGGGATGCATAGTGTGTCCTCAAAGGCCAATTGGGCGGCCATTGTAGGGAGCAAGCTCGGGTAAATGTGTGAGCAGGCTCACGCCCTGACGGGCAAACGGAGGGGGATGGTAATGGAAACGTTTGTCTTGTGCAAATTGTGCGGCAGGTCGCACCCCGACAGCGCTGCAGAGCCGTCGGGGTGGCTAATCATCGGTCAGGTGAGCCAGTGATAGATGGCAAAAAGGAGGGGCGCAACGGCTGCGGTGAGGATCCCGCATACCACCATGGCGAGCGATGCAAAGGCGCCCTGGGTGATCCCCTTCTCGGCGGAGGTGGCGGTGCCGATGGCGTGGGCACAGGCCCCCATGGCGAGCCCTTGCGCTTCCGGATCGGTCACTTTCAGCAGTTTGAGCAGTGGGTAGCCGATCAGGGCACCGACAATCCCCACCACCACCACCACGGCGGCCGCGATGGCGGGAATGCCGCCGATGGACTGGCTGACGCTCATGGCGAGCGGGGTGGTGATGGATTTGGTAGCCAATGAGGCGAGCAGCGCCGGATCTGTGCCCATAAAGTGACCGATCAGCAGGGTTGTGCACACCGAGATCAAGACGGAGGCGAGGGTACAGATTAGGATGGGCTTGAGCTTGGCCTGGATCTGGCGCGCCTGCTGATAGAGCGGCAGCGCCAGCGCCACCACGGCGGGCTCCAGCAGCATGGTAATGGGGCTGCTTCCGCGCTCGTACTGCTCAAGGGGCAGGTCAAACCAGAGCAGCAGGCCGATGATCACCCCGGTCGGCACCAGCACCGGGTTGATGATGGGCCAGGGCAGGCGCCGATAGAGGGCGCGGGTGGCGAAATAGAGCGCCAGGGTCAGGGGAATTGCGAGCCAGAAGATCATTTGTTCATCCTCTGGTAGAGCCGACCGACGGTGGCGAGGATCAGCACGATACCGAGCACGATGCAGAGCATGATGACGCCGAAGGATTGGCGCAAGGGCTCAAGCCAGGCCACCAGTCCGACCGCGACCGGAACGAACAAAACGCCCATGTGGCGCAGCAGCAGGCCAGCGCCCAGCTCGACCCAGTGCAGCTTTATAAGCTGAAGGGAGAGCAGCACAAACAGCAGCAGCATGCCGATGATGCTGCCGGGAAAGGCAAACGGCAGGATGGCTGCCACGGATTTGCCTGCCAGCAGGCAGGCGACGATGACCATAAAGTCACGAAAGTACAGCAAGGCGCGTTGCGCGATCACGTGAACCTCATCGACTGGGAAGAAAAATCGCAGTTTACCAGAGAGGGCGGATCGCGGCATTAAAACAATAACAACTGAAATCAGTTCATTTGAAGCTGATTTGATTGGCAATTTTTGAAAATTGTCTGATAGAACCCTTTTCGAACTACAAGGAGTAGTGATGACATCCCTCTTGTCCCGCGTTCGCCAGCTGGCGAACGATAATGCGTTGCCACCCCATCTGCTGCAAACCCGTCAGTGGGAAGGGCCCCTGTGTCGGGTGCGACTCGACAACACCGGCGCTGATGCCACTCCGGTTGAGCGCTGGGTGCTGTTTGACGGCAAGCTTGGCCTGCCGGTGGAGAGCGCCATCTATGGCGAAGGATTCCAGATGCTGGCCCAGACCATGGGTAGCTGGCAATCACCGCAACATGTCGGCCGTTGTCCCGATGCCAGCGTCTATCGCATCACTGATGACAATGACTATCACACCATTCACAACCTGTTGCTGGTGGAGCATGGCAAGGGGTGGCTGCTGCTCGCCTTTGCCAGCTGTCACCGTTTTGGCGGGGAGTTTCGCCTCTACCCTGATGGTCGCTTGCAGATCCTGATGAACTGCGAAGGGCGAAAACTTGCAGCCGGTGAGCACTGGCAGAGCGAGGCGCTGATCTGCCTCGAAGGGGCGGAGCGCGAGGATCTGCTGGCTGAGCTGGCACGGCTGATCGAGGCCGAGCACGGCTCGCTGATCGGCAAGGTAAGTGAGCGCCCGAGCGGCTGGTGCTCCTGGTATCACTACTACGCCGAGGTGAGCGCCGCCGATATTCGCGAGAACCTGCAGGTGCGTGCCGAGCGTTTCCCGGCCCTGCGTTATGTGCAGATCGACGACGGCTATCAGGCCAAAATGGGCGACTGGCTTACCCCGTCGGCCAAGTTCGAGCAGGGGGTGGCATCACTGGCTGCGGAGATCAAACAGGCTGGCTGCGAGCCCGCTCTCTGGGTCGCCCCTTTTATTGCCGAACCCGGTTCACAGGTGTTTCAGGAGCACCCCGACTGGTTTGTGAAGGGGGATGACGGCCTGCCGCTCCCCTCCGAGCGGGTCACCTATGGCGGTTGGCGCTGCACTCCCTGGTATGTGCTGGACGGTACACACCCCGAGGTGCAAGCGCACCTTGAGCAGGTGTTCCGTACTTTGCGTGAGCAATGGGGCATCCACTACTTCAAACTCGATGCCAACTTCTGGGGCGCCATCCACGGTGGCCGTTTCCACGATCCGGCCGCCACCCGGGTTGAAGCCTATCGACGCGGTATGGCTGCCATTCTGCGTGGTGCTGGTGAAGGCGCTTTCCTGCTCGGTTGCAACGCGCCCATCTGGCCCAGCCTTGGGCTGGTGCACGGCATGCGGGTGAGTGATGACGTAGAGCGCAATGGCCACCGTTATCGCCAGATTGCCCGTGAAGCCTTCTGCCGCGCCTGGCAAAATGACAAGCTCTGGGCCCTCGACCCCGACTGCATCTGTCTGCGTGATCTGCCTAGCCAGCAGGCAAGCAAGGCGGATTACAGTTTCCATCTGGCCGCCCTGGTGGCGAGCGGCGGCATGATGCTGGCGGGTGATCGACTGCAAGATCTCGATGAGGAGCAGGCGGCGCACCTGCGCAAGCTGCTGGCGCTTTGTGCGGCCCGGGCACCCTCTGCCCGCTTCGAGTCGATGGACTTTGCCTGCGGCGAAGTAAACCTGCCCGAGGGCGGTACTCTGCTCTGCTTGTTCAACTGGGAGGGGCAACCACAGGAGTTTCTGCTGCCGGAAGGGGGAACCGATTTTTGGCAGGGGCAGGCAGTCGGCACAACCGTGACCCTGCAAGGGGGCGAGGGGCGGGTGATCCGCTACACCTGATCACCGCATCACCACATACAATTCAGGCTCCATCACGGAGCCTGAATTGTTTCAATCAGCGGTTATCAGTCACGTTTTTCAGTAACGCCACTCAAAACCGACAGCGTATTTGGCGGAGCCATAGCCCGGGATATCACTGCCGGAGGCGATCGCCTTGAGGGTCAGCAACGGGGTGATGGGCACCCCCAGACCAAAACCGATGGCCAGTTGATCATTGGGGTTCCCCATCAGATCGACCCGCATCACTCGATAAAGGGACATATCCTCGCTCAGGTGCATATAGGCTTGCGAAGCGCGGTTATAGACCTGACCAAACACCTCCAGCTGGAAACCTGACTGGGCGCTGATGGCCAGCGGTACCCCGACAAACTTGTAGAGATGGGAGCCGTTGAAGTAGCTGTTGGTGATCAGGGGAGTGAAATCAGTCTGCTGATAAAGGGTGTTGAAGTTCTGTTCTACGATGCGATAGGTCTGCTCGGGCAGGCGAGCAAGATAATCCGGCACATCGAACCGGTATGCGGCGTTGGCTGCCAGCGGCAGCAGGGCCAGTAATCCGAGCAGTGCGTGGTGACGAGGCATCAGCAAATGGCTTCCGTTCGGCCAAAGAGAACTCTTGCTTGGGAGACATCCGCTCAGGATGTTGCAAGATATTGGTTTTTGGGGAAATCCCCTTCGTCATTATGGCCTGAAGAAGGGGACGGGCGGGAAGG
Source organism: Aeromonas sp. FDAARGOS 1411 (assembly GCF_019047125.1). Taxonomy (NCBI): domain Bacteria; kingdom Pseudomonadati; phylum Pseudomonadota; class Gammaproteobacteria; order Aeromonadales; family Aeromonadaceae; genus Aeromonas; species Aeromonas sp. FDAARGOS 1411. Next base: position 1,249,235 of record NZ_CP077214.1, read on the forward strand.
ATTTATTGTGAAACTACTCACAACTCATAAATCTTCCAGATAGTGGTAGAGACTCTTAAGAATCGCAAAGTTCCGTTCGTTACTCTGGTTCTGCTCGGCCAGCGCCTCGAGACGGGGCACGTAGTCCGGCAGACGACGGCTGAAGTAGTCGCTGCAGTGCAGGCGCCAGCGTTTCTGCTCTGCTTCGCTCAAGGTGTGTGGCCAGTTGCGGGCGCGGTAGCGGAACAGCATCTCCGGCAGCCGGGAGTCGGTAAAGGCGAACTCCCGCTCACCCAGCAGATCCGCGGGGGTGGCACGCACCAGATCCATGGTGGACTTGTCGCCATGGCCAAAGAATCCTGCGTAGAGCTGGGTATCGGGGTCGCTCTCATTGCTGCCGGCGAACTCCTGATTGAACACTTCCACCAGTTTTTCCCGCACCTCGGGGTGGGCGCGCAGCAGATCCAGGCTCTTGCGGCACTGCTCCCGATTGATGCCGAGCTCGTCGGCCCGTTCCGCCGTCAGGGTGGCGGCCGGCGCCAGCACCGGGCACTTGTTGATGTGCACCAGTTTCACCGGAATGCCCGCCAGATCCCCCAGCTCCTCTTTTTTGGTATAGAGGCGCTCGCGGATCTCCTCGCTGGTGAGCTCGATAAGCGGGGTGGGGTCACGGGTCAGGTCGACCATGATCACCGCGTTCTGGTTGGTAGGGTGCCAGGCGAGTGGCGAGACCCAGCTTGCACAACCCTGCCAGGGGGAGAACATGCCGGAGACATGCACCAGCGGCTTCATGGTTACCACGTCAATCAGCGCCTTCACCTTGTTTTTGTTACGCAGATCAAAGAGATAACCAAACAGCTTGGGTTGGGCTTTTTTCACCAGCTTGGCCATCTCGATGGTGGCCAGCACGTCGGAGAGTGCATCGTGGGCATTGGCGTGAGCAACGCCGTTGGCGACCGTCAGCTTTTCAAGTCTGAAACTCGGCTTGCCCTCATCGTCAAACGCCCACTCGATCCCCTCCGGCCGCAGGGCATAGCAGGCTCGCAGCATGTCGAGAATATCCCAGCGGGAGTTGCCGTTCTGCCAAGCGTAGGCATAGGGGTCATAGAAGTTGCGATAGAGGGTATAACGAGTCACTTCATCATCGAAGCGGATGCTGTTGTAGCCCAGCACGCAGGTGCCCGGGGTGGCGAACTGCTCGTGGATCTGGCGAATGAAATCCGCCTCGCACAGCCCATCCTTCATCGCCTTTTGTGGTGTGATACCGGTAATGAGGCAGGCCTCCGGATCCGGCAGGTAGTCCGCCGGCGGCTTGCAGTAGATGACCAGCGGCTCGCCAATGAGGTTGAAATCCGCATCGGTGCGGATACCGGCAAACTGCGACGGCCTGTCCTTGGCGGGGCTGATGCCGAAGGTTTCGTAGTCGTGGAAATAGAATGTTGGCTCGTTGCCCGCGTGTGCTGTTTTGCTCATGTTGCTCGAGATGAGGTATCCGATGACGGTAGCGCCTGGCGCTAGGGTGGGCGGTGCCAGGCACCACAATTGCCTGCATGGTAAACCATAGCGCAGGCAGAACGAAGGGCGAGCCGTGCAGGTGGCGGTTTATTGGGCGGTTGTTCCCGATATCTTATGCACTTCTGTCTTGCTCACCGGGACTATACGACCAATTTATCTCGTAGGATGCGATGATTTTTTATGACACCAGAATGTTAGCCTGGTCCCATATCCGCTGGTTATAAGGGGTATAACCAGCGTGTGACAGCGGTAGCCTTTAGACTGCAGGCCTCAAAACAGCAATTTTGCAGGTGGTGCAGTTATGGTGATTACTCAGGGTCCACAGTTCAACGGCAAGGCATCCAAGCGGATGCATGTGATGGTCAAACCTATCGGGGCCGTGTGTAACATCGACTGTACCTACTGCTACTACCTCAGCAAGCAGGATCTGCTGGAATACAAGAAGGGGTGTTCGCCCCAGATGGATGAGCAGACCCTTGAGACCTATATCCGTCAATATATCGAGGGGCAGAATACCCCCGAGATCATCTTCTCCTGGCAGGGGGGCGAGCCGACGTTGCTCGGGCTCGACTATTTTCGCAAAGTGGTCGAGTTGCAGCGCAAATACCAGCCGCAAGGGGTGGTGATTGCCAACGACCTGCAGACCAACGGAATCCTGCTCAACGATGAGTGGTGTGAATTTCTGGCCGCCAACAACTTTCTCATCGGTCTGAGCATCGATGGCCCCGAGTTGCTGCACAACGCCTATCGGGTCAACCGAGCCGGGCGCGGTACCTTCAATCAGGTGATGGCGGCGGTGGCGCTGTTGCACAAATACAAGGTGAAGTTTGCCACCCTGACTTGCGTGAACAACCTCACCAGCAAGAATGCGCTGGAGGTTTATCGCTTCCTGCGTGATGAGGTGAAGTCGCCCCAGATGCAGTTTATCCCCATCGTCGAGCAGAAGAGTTTTCGCACCACCGCGCCCCAGACCTGGCAACCGCAGGAGCAACTCAAGCAGGGGGACAAGCGCCTCAATCCCTGGCACAAAAATTCGGTGGTCGAGCCCTGGTGCGTCTCGGCCGAGGGGTGGGGGGATTTTCTCATCGCTATTTTCGATGAGTGGGTGCAGCGGGATCTGGGGCGGGTCTTCGTGCAATATTTCGAGGCGAGTGTCGAGACCTGGATGGGACGCAAGAACCCCCTCTGTACCTTGGGGGAGATCTGTGGCAAGGGGCTGGCGATGGAGCCCAACGGCGATGTGTTTGCCTGTGACCACTATGTCTATCCCAAGTACAAGATCGGCAATATCCACCATCAGCCGCTCAGTGAGCTGGCGTATTCGCCCGCCCAGCAAGCGTTCGGCTTTGCCAAATCGCGCAGCCTGACCCGCCAATGCCAGCAGTGTGACTACCAGTTTGCCTGCTATGGGGAGTGCCCGAAGAACCGCTTTATTCGCACCCACGAAGGGGAGGCAGGTCTGAATTACCTCTGTGCCGGTTGGTACAAGTTTTTCAGCCATATCGATCAGTCGATGGCCTATATCCTGCGCCGTGCCGGTTACCCTGTGGCCCATGGCAAGTATCGTGATGCGGGGATGAATAACGGCGTCATGACACATGGTCAGAGGAAATAAGCGATGCAGAGCATGTTGAGTCGCTGCGAGTTCCGTCACACCCGCTCCGGCACCATGGGCGCCTTGTGGCTGGCCCTTGGCATGACCCTGTCTGGCGCAGCGCTGGCGGTAGCCAGCCCTGAGCCGCCGGTCACCCCATCAGCGAATGGGGCACCCACCGCATCCCTGGCAGTCACTGCGCCCTCAGACGCCCAGATCCAGCAGTGGGCCTACAATGCGCAGGATATCTCCCTGCCAGAGGTGGAGCGGGCCGATGCCCTGCGCCAGCTGGCGGCTTATCCGAACCAGAACAGTCTGGTGGCGGTGGCCAGAACTCTGCGCGACGAGAGTGCGCTGGTGCGAGAAGCTGCGGTCGTGGCTGCCGACCCTTATCAGTTTGCGCACCGCTGGCGACTGCTCTCACCGCTGCTGGCTGACAGCAGTGCCGAGGTTCGCCGCGCCGCTACCCTCAATCTGGCTCGCGATTATGGCGCCATGAATGAGGGGCAACTGAGCGCCATTGGCCAGCCGCTGGCGGAGTTGAGCGAGTATCTCGCCCGGCAGCAGGACCCTGCGCAGCAGCTGTTGCAGGCAGGTCTCTATCGCTGGACCCGGCAGTGGGACAAGGCGCAGGCAAGCTACGAACAACTGCTGGCCAATCAGCCCGATAATCCCCTGATCTGGCTTGGTCTCTCTGACAACTTGCGGGCCCAGCAACGGGATGCCGAGGCGCTGGCCTTGCTCAACAAGGGGATCCTTGTGCTGCCGCAGAATGCCAACCTCCATTACGCCAAGGCGCTGACCCAGGTGCGCCTCGATCAGAAGAGCGAAGCGGCAGTCACCATGGCACAGGCGGCGGAGCTCGCTGGCAATAACAGCTACTTCTGGTATCTCAACGGGGTGCTGCAAGAGCCGCTGGATCTCGAGAAAGCCATCGGCTCGTTCGAGCTTGCCTACCGGATCTCCGGCGCGCCGGAGCAGCTCTATGCGGTGTGCGATATCTACCTTCGCCACGATCACCCCAAGAGCGACGCCTGCATGAGTGAACTTGGCAAGATAGCGCCCCCCGAGGTGCTGGCCGAGCTCAATAGCAAGCGCGCGAGCAAGACGAGCACGCCGCCGGTTTCCGCTGGCCAGTGATGGCTGCCACTTCTCTTACTGCACAGGTCAGGTTATGACGATCATACCGTTCAAATTCGCAATTCCGTTGCTGGCGACCACCCTGCTGGTGGCCGGCTGCACCCTCTCGGTCAAACAGGGCAACCAGCCGCTCCATACGCTGCGACAGAAGATTGAAGCGGACATGGTGCTGGTGGAAGGGGGCCGTTTTGAGATGGGCTCCAACGACCCTAGCGCCAAAGCGAGCGAAGGGCCGCAGCATACGGTCTCGCTCAACAGCTTCTACATGGCAAAATTCGAGGTGACCCAGGCCCTGTTCGAGGCGGTGATGGGCCCCTCCATCAGCTATTTCCAGGCGCCGGATGTACCGGTCAACAACCTCAGCTGGCAACAGGCCAATCTGTTTGTGACAAGGCTCAATGAGCTGACCGGCGCTCACTACCGCCTGCCCACCGAAGCTGAATGGGAGTATGCAGCCAAGGGGGGCAAGCTGAGTAAAGGCTATCGTTACAGCGGCTCCGATCAGATTGACGAAGTGGCCTGGTACAGCGGCAACGCCAAGAATCGCGCCTATCCGGTGGGGCTGAAAAAGCCCAACGAGCTGGGGCTATACGACATGACCGGCAATGTGGGGGAGTTTGTGGCTGATGCCTATGAAGAGACCTTCTATCGCCACAGTCCTCAAGAGAACCCGAACAATGCCCAGGAGAGCAAGAGCCACCTCGCCCATCAGTCGGTGCGAGGCGGCAGCTACGCCTATGAGGCTGAATTGTCTGAAAATTTCCGGCGTGATTTCGCCAGCCAGTCGGTGATGATGGCAGACATGGGATTGCGACTGGTGCGAGATGCCCGTTAGGGCTGATCGATGGAGGTGGTCAGCCCCAGCTCGCTGACCACTTCGAACAACTGCTGGCGCAGCCAGCGGTGGCCCGCCTCGGTGGTCCGGCTGGGATGCCAGATGGCCGACAGGCTGAATACTGATTCCTCGAAGGGGAAGGGGAGTACCCGCACATCATACATGCCGGCAAAGGTATTTATGATGGAGGTGGGCAAAACCCCGATGATCTCGCTGCATGCAATGATGGGCAGCATCTCCATGGCGGTTGGCACCCGCACCACGATATTGCGGTTGGCCATTTGCGGCAGGTGCTCGGCGGTGATCATGCTGCCTCTGACCTGCCACTGGGCCAACGCCACATGCTCCTCGGTAAAATAGGCCTCTACCGTCAAGTTGCTGCCCAGTCGCGGGTGGTTGCTGGCACACACCACCTTCACTTGCTCGCCGTAGAGCACCTCGCTCTTGAGCATGCTGCGCCCGCTCTGGGTCATGTCGATGATGAGATCATAACGCTGCATCCGCAGGTCACTCTCCATATCCTCGGTAAAGAGGGGATGCACCTCGAGCGAAATACCCGGAGCGTGTGCCCGGATCTTGCACAGCAGCGCCGGGACCAGTTGGGCGCTGATCAGTCTGACACAGGCGATGGAGAAAACTCGCTGGGAAGTGCGTGGATTGAACGTGCGCGATGTAGATAGAGTCGAACTGAAATTTTTCAGCGCAGCCGCCATCGCCGGATAGATGTCGATGGCAAACGAGGTAGGCTCCATCCCCACGACCTTGCGATTAAACAGAGGATCACCGTAGATCTCCCGCAGTCGCTTGAGGGCCTTGCTGACGGCGGGTTGGCTGATCTCCATGCGTGTCGCCGCCCGGGAGAGGCTGCGCTCTTCATAGATGGCGACAAAGATCGGGATCAGGTTCAGCTCGGTACTTCTGATGTCTAACAAGAGAGGCCTCGTTACATGTTCGTGGAAAAATCACACTGCCTTGGCACTGCCGGGTAGCCGGAGGGGAGAACCTGCCACGCCAGTCAGGTGGCGTGGCAGCCAACTGGTATCCCACTTTGGCAGTGTAATGAAGTGGGCAAAGTGGGACAACCAGTGCAGGGGTTGGTTGCTGCGTGGCGCACTTTATTTATCTGTTTGCGTTGCAGGATGATTGATCCGCTGAGGCGGTTTGCCAGTCAGGGGGGCAATTCCGGCAGGGCCGCTTGCCAGCCGACAATGTGGCCCAACCGTGAGCGGATGTTGCCAAGACTGGCGCCCCGTCGCCTTTGCAGGCGCACCAGCAGGCGCCAGCCCATCCTGAGCGCATCAGCCCGATCAAGGGGATCTTGCTGGAATACAGCCTGTTGTTGCTGCCAAGCCTGATCGGAACTGACACGGCTAAGTTCCAGCCAACCCCTCTTGGCCCGCAGATAGCGATAGGCCAGTACCCGCACCGCCCCCCACTGTCTGCTCCAGATGGCGGCCCCATATTGCCAGCCGAGCGGGCGAGGGTGGTGACGGTAGTAACGGGCCATAGCCAGGAGCGCCAGTATCAGCAGGGCTACACCGCTGGCTACTCCAAGCAACCGATGCCAGTAGGCCGCCAGCCAGGAGGCGGGAGTGTGGCGCACTTGCAGGGTCTGCCCAGGGAGTGTCAGGGTCTGCAGCTGGCCTGTCTGGCTGTTCCACCAGGCAAGCTCCAGCGCGGGCAGGGTCAACTCACCACCGCGCTGCACCATATAGGTAGTCTGATCTTCCCGTGTCGAGAGGTACTCCCCCCGATCCTGGGTATCGTTCAGTCGGGCTTGCGCCGGATAGGCCTGTACCCGCCCATCGCTTGCAAGCGGAGTGATCAGCGGCGGGATCAGCACCGAGAGGGTATCCTGCCCGCTGGCGGTCACGGTGCGGGTGATAGCATCCCCCACCCGCAGCTCGCCGTCAGCATGGTCATCCGCAGAGCGCTGCCAACGCTGGCTCAGGGTGAGATTGCTGGCGCTCAGCCAACGCCCGCCGACCGTCAGGGCTGGGTCGGGCAGAGCGGCGGCAAAACGCTGAGGGTGGGTGGTGAGAGTGATCTGCCGGGAGCCCCCTTCAGGGCGCGCCACGGTGGCCCGCACCGTGATGGCGGGGATCTCGAATTGGCCGGATTGCTGGGGATAGAGCGTCAGCTCCCAGCGCTGGTGCGACCAGGTCTCGCCATCGCGGCGCTGGGTGAAGTTGGTCGCCAGCTCGCTGCGCTGCTTGACCATGACCCCCGGCAGCTCGAACTGGCCGATGCGGGTACCCGCAGTAAACCAGCGGTTGGTGGCCAGCTCCAGATAGAGGGTGATCTGTTGGTTGACGGCATAGGGGCGCTTCTCCTCCCCCTGCTCTTTCAACCAGCTCTTGAGGGTTACCTGAGTGGCGTCAGTCGCATCAGCAGCCTCGGCAGCCTGTGCTTCGACCGTGAGCAGCACGGCCCCGAGCAGGGTAGAAGTCACCATATATCTGCACAGCCAGTGGCTGAGTTTATTGTGCCGGTTGCACATGGGTAGGCTCCTTGTGGGTGGCAGAACGAGGACGGGCGGTTGCGCCCTTTTGCTGCGCTTGTAGCTGGAGGCGGAATTTGGCTTGCAGGAAGTCACCGGGATCTGACTCCACCCGGCGCAGCCACTTTTCGGCCTGCGCCGGATTGGCCAGAATCTGATCTGCGGTCAGGGTTTCGCGCGCCATCAGGGATGAAGCTACGGTCTCTTCCGCTCCGTCGGCACTGCGTGGCTCATCATCGGGCAGTTCACTGGAGTGATCAGGTCCATCCGGCGTGCCGGTCTGGCTCTGACTGGCGCGGTTGATCTCGTCAACAATCCCGCTCATCACCTGATAGTTGTGGGCGGCTGATTGGCGCACGCTCGGGTCGCTGGCCTCGTCAGCCAGTTTCCGGAACAGCCGGCGGGCGGCCAGATACTCACGCTGTCTGGCGAGGGCATTGCCGGCATAGAGCAGAGCCTGTTCGGAGTCGGCTTGCAGGAATGCTGACTGGGCCAGCGCAAACTCGGCGCCATAGTAGTAGGCCACCCCCTTGTAGAAGGGATCTTCATAGTGTTTAGCCGCCTCCAGATAGTCACCTTGCTGGAAGTACCACTGCCCCTGCTGATCCGGGGTGAGCCAGAGGTTTAACCACTGCTGTTTCAGCTCCTTTGCCCAGTGATTGATCGCAGGCTCTGTCGGCTCTACGGGCGCCAGCGAGAAGGTGGTGGCCTGCGCAGGCGTCGTCTGTAACAGGGAGAGACCGATGGCTGCCACCAGACCCCACTGCACCAGCCAGCCTTTGCGAAACCAGAGCAGCAGGGCGACGACCGGAAAGAGCAGGTAGTAACCCATGTCCCGCCAGGGCATCAGGGAGTCGTTGTGGATCAAAAAGTTGCGTTCAATCCCCCGGTTGATGCGCTCTACGTCGCCATTATCCACCGTCATGGTGAGCAGGGTGCCATCGCTGTCACTGGCCAGTCGCCGTAGTGAGGCAAGCTCCAGCGGGCGTTTGCCACTCAGGGCCGGGTCGCCAGCGGCCAGGATCAGCAGCTGACGGGATTGACCACGGAAATAGTCAGCCAAGGGGGCGATGGCGGAGGGGCTGATGCCATCACTCACCAGCAAAACGGTGCTGCCTGTCTCATCGGCCAGAAGCTCGGTGAGCAGCGGGATCACCTGTTCGGTGCGCTTGCCCGCTTTAGGCATGATCTCGGGACGGATGGCGGCGAGGATAGGGTCATAGACGGCATTGTCACGGGTCAGCGGCATGGCGGTGTGGGCCGAGCCGGCAAAGACCACCAGCCCGTTGCGCCCGCCATCGCGGGTCGCCAGCAGATCGCTGATCTTCTGTTTGGCCCGCGTCAACCGGTTGGGGGCGATATCCGTTTCCAGCATGGAGTCGCTGTTATCGAGCAGGATCAGCAGGGCGCCCTGATCTTCGCCAAAGGGGGAGGGTTCACGGCTCCAGGTCGGCCCTGCGCAGATCAGGATGGCGAGCCCCATCAGCAGCCCCAGCACCTTGAGGGGCAGGTTCTTTTTCCAGCCGGTGTCCCCCAGCGTCAACGCCTCGCGCAGATGGGGCGGCAGCCGCTGTTGCCAGCGGTTTGCTTCATCCATGCGCCAGCGCAGCAGCAGGATGGCGACAAGGGGGAGCAAGGCCAGCAGCCACCAGGGGCGCAGAAAGTGGGCATTCAGCCAGAGCTGTTGCCAGTAGAGAGGATCCATCATGGCGTGTCTCCTGAGAGAGCAGTGCGCAGGCGGTAGCGCCTGAGGGTCAAGAGGGAAAAGAGGGTGAGATAGAGGCCGACGCTGGCGGCGATGAGGTAATGGTGCAGGCTTTCGCGAGTCTGAAAGCGGGTGCTTTCGTAGCGTTGTGGCTCCAGCTCACCGATCACCTGATAGGCGCGCGTCAGCTGCGCCTCATCAAGAGCCTGAAACAACTGGCCGCCGGTCAGGGTCGCCAACTGTTGCAAGGTATCGAGATCGAGTGCCTGTTCGCCGACGGTGGCCGGATCCCCCATGGCGATAGTATGTAGCCGCACGCCGTTGACCGCGGCTACCCGGGCCGCATCCCGCGGGCTGACAAAACTGCCGGTGTCGTTGCCATCGGTAAGGATGATGGCGACTTTCTCCCGCTTGGCGCTGTTCTGGTCTTGTTGCCCATGGCGATCGCTGTTGTTGAACACTTTGATTGCCAGACCGATGGCATCCCCCAGATGGGTGCTCTGGCCAGCCATGGCGACATCGGTCTCCTGCAGCAGGGTTTGCCAGGTGTCTAGATCGGCGGTAAACGGCGCCTGAAGAAAGGCGGCATCCCCAAACAGGATGAGCCCGAGTCGATCTCCTTTGCGCGTTGCAGCAAATTGTTTAAGCACCTCTTTGGCGGCGTCGAGCCGACTGAGGGACATGCCGGGGTCGGGGGAGAAGTCGGTCTCGGCCATGGAGCCGGAGAGATCCAGCACTATCATCACATCCCGCCCGAACCGCTCGCGCACCTGAGGCGGGCCATAGATAGTGGGCTTGGCCAGCGCCACCACCACCAGTAGCCAAACGGTGATCAGGGCGATCCGTTGCCACCAGCTGGCAGTCAGCTGGGTTGCCCCCTCACGCGGCGGTTCATCCAGCAGGTCGATCAGTAGGTCGAAGAAGGGCACCTTGATGGCACTCTGCCGGGTGCGATAGGCCGGAATAAGGCGAAACACCAGCAACGGCAGGGGCAGCAACCAGAAACAGTGGGGGTGGGCAAACTCGAGACCGGCATCAAGCATGATGGGCCTCCGTCGCCAACGAGGCTGTTTGTATTGGAGTCTGGTGGTGGGCAAGCCAGTCGTTGCAGAGGGAAACGAGGCAAAGCTGATCACTGACGCTTAACACCACCTGATCACAGACCAGCGATACCAGCCAGCGCTCCCCCAGTTCGGTCGCGAAACGGGGCTGCCTATCAGCCATGGCATTGTCGAGGGTCTGCAGCAAAGCCATGCCAAACAGCTTGCCGTGCCGGGGATCTAGGTGGGTCAACACCTGCTTGATCAGGTGAAACAGCGCCAGACTGGCCCCGGCATCAGACCAGTTGATCGTGCGCAGGGCCGCCTGCGCTTCACGGCGGTAACGCTGTTGCCACCAGCGCTGTGCCCGGTGATAGAGCCAGAGCAGCGCCAGCGCCCCCAGGCTCAGCGCCAGCAGCAGCCAGCCTGCGGTTTGCGGTTGCCAGCTGATGGTGGGTGGTACGGTCACGTCCTGCAATTCGCGCAGCATATAGGTGCCGGGCAGCTTGTGGTTCATCAGTGATCTCCTCCCAATGCGGTAATGAGGCGGGCGAGGTGGTGGCCACCGGTGTCGAGGGTGATAAGCGGCAATCCCTTGAGGGCCATCAGTCGCAGCAGTTGATCTTTTTTCAGCTGCTGCTGGCGGGCTAGCCCCTGATCCAGCACAGGGATCTGGTGGGGAGCAATATTGAGCTGGTACTGGCCATCGCCGACTACCCAGCTGGCGTTTGCGGCTGTGGTCGACAGGGTCGACTCGAGGGGATCGGCGATGTGCAGTGCCAGCACATCGTTGTGCTGCTGCAAGTAACCGAGGCGGGTCAGGTCGGCCTCGGTTACTCCAGCCCAGTCGCTGAGAAAGATCAGGGTGGTATTTTTCAACTTGAGGCGGCCCAGCATCGCCAGCAGGGGGGCCAGACCGGTCGCCTCGCTGTCGCGGCTGGTGGCCGAGAGAGTATGATTGGCGGCACATAGCTGGCGCAGTCCTGCCAACCAGTGGCCACGGGAGCGCTGGCCGCGCAGCCACGCCACGCCATCGCAGTGCAAAATGGCGAGCCCGACCCGATCGCTCTCTTTGAGTACTTGCCAGCCGAGCAGGGCAGCGACTTCGGCGGCCACCACCGACTTCATCACCTCCACCGAGGAGAAGAACATGCAACTGCGCTGATCAACGCAGAGGATCACGTGACGATCTTTCTCTTCGCTATAACTGCGCACATGGGGGCGGCCGGTGCGCAGGGTCACTTTCCAGTCCAGGGTGCGAATATCATCCCCTTGCTGATAGTGGCGCAGCTCTTCAAAGTTGAGCCCACGGCCGCGAAAGCGTGACGGGTGACGGCCGCACAGCAGGTTGTAGCTGTTTAGTCGGGGCAGCAGTGAAAACTGGCCGACCAGCCCCTGAAGCCGGACCAGCGTCAGGTAGTCACAGTGGATGCGGGGATCACCACTGGGCGGTTGCCCGCACTGTGTCAGCCTGTCATGTGATAAGAAGCGAGGTGTCATGGTATCGCTTACCCGATGACGACGTGATCGAGCAGAGTCATCACCACCTGCTGGTGATCCACCCCATCTGCCAGCGCGTCATAGCTGAGGGTAAAGCGGTGACCAAGCACGCTGGGCACCATGGCGCGCACATCGTCGGGCAGCACGTGGTTGCGCCCTTGCAGCCAGGCATAGGCGCGGGCGCACTTGTCCAGAGCAATGGATGCGCGGGGGCTGGCGCCGACCGCAATCCACTGTGGCAGCCCGGTGGCCGGGTAGCGATCGGGGTGTCGGGTCGCCATGACCAGCGCAATGATGTAGTGCTCCACCAGCGGTGAGACCGTCATGGCCGAGAGCTCTGATCTGGCCTGCAAGATGAGTTCAGGGGAGAGGGGGGCGAACCCCTCGTTCTGCTGGCGGGTACCGCGCTCTTCGGCCCGCACCAGCCGAATGATGGCAAGCTCTACCTCATCATCGGGGTAGGCGACCGAGACCTTGAGGGCAAAACGATCCATCTGGGCTTCTGGCAGCGGGTAGGTACCCTCCTGCTCGATGGGGTTCTGGGTGGCCAGCACCATAAAGAGCTCGGGCAAGCGATGGCTCTTGTCACCGACGGTGACGGTGCCTTCGGCCATCGCCTCCAGCAGCGCCGCTTGTACCTTGGCGGGGGCGCGGTTCACTTCATCGGCCAGTACGATGCTGTTGAAGATGGGGCCTGGCTGGAAACGCAACTGGTGGGCTCCTTCATGCTCCTGATACATCTCGGTGCCGGTTACATCCGAGGGGAGCAGATCGGGGGTGAACTGAATGCGGCCGAAGCTGGTATTGAGGGCTTCTGCCAACGCCTTGATCGAGCGGGTCTTGGCGGTGCCGGGCAAACCGTCAAGAAGCACATGGCTATTGGTCAGCATGCCGATGACCAGGGCGCGGATCACATGGGACTGGCCGACCACACTGTGACCAACCTGTTCGATGAGTTGCGAGATCTGTTGTTGCAAGGGGTTCATAGGGTTTTCCACAGGGTACATTTAACGAGACAGAGATAGGGCTAGGAGGGGGCCAACGGGTTTTCAATTTCCAGCCGGCACGGTGCGACCCGGCTGGAAATTGAAAACGCCCACCAGAGAGTGATGGGCGTTGGAGTCACCGCCTTACTTGATGGTGGCGACTTTTTGTTTGAGTGCGTCCAGCTCTGCCAGTTTGCCCTTGAGCATCAGGCTCTGGGAGCTAATGCTGGCAGGGTTCATCTGGAAGCTCTGTTGCATCGGATAGTTGGGCAGAGTGTCGAAGAACTCTTTCAGGATCCCCTGTGCAGGTACGAACAGCCACATGTTGTCTGCCATCCAGCGCAGATACATGCCTGACTCATGCGGTGCCTTCTCGAACGGATCAGCGCGCAGGTTGATGATCTGCGGCCAGTTTGGAGTCACACGCGCCGCGTCGGTGATGTTGCCCTCCATGGTGGCAAAGTTAAGCTTGAAGTCATTCCAGCGTACGGCGTTGAGTTCGCCGTTTGAGGAGAAGTAGAGCATGGAGTTGCGCGGGGAGGTGTCGGCTTTTCCGGCGAGGTACGGCATGAAGTTGTAACCGTCGAGTTTCACCCGCCACTGTTTGCCGTTGGCCTTGTAGCCCTTGGCCAGCTTCTCTTTCACATCCGGTACACCGGCAGCGGCCAACAGCGTCGGCATCCAGTCCTGATGGGCCATCATGGCGTTGACCTTGGTGCCTGGCTTGATCACGCCCGGCCAGCGAACCAGTTGCGGAACCCGCATCCCGCCCTCCCATGTGGTGCCTTTTTCGCCATAGAAGGGGGTGGTGCCGCCATCCGGCCAGCTGACGGTCTCGGCGCCGTTGTCAGTGGTGTAGATCACGATGGTGTTGTCGGCGACCCCCAGCTCGTCCAGTTTGTCGAGCAGGATCCCCACCTGATCATCGTGCTCCAGCATGCCATCGGCATAGATGCTGACGCCGGATTTACCCTGATACTTCTCTTGCAGACGGGTCCAGACGTGCATGCGGGTGGCGTTGTGCCAGATGAAGAAGGGCTTCTTGGCCTTGACAGCTTTCTCCATGAACGCCAGCGAAGACTCGAGGAACTCTTCGTCGGCATGCTCCATGCGCTTGCGGGTCATGGGGCCGGTATCTTCAATCTTGCCGTCGGCAGAAGATTTGATGACGCCGCGTGGGCCGAACTTCTTCTTGAACTCAGGATCTTTCGGGTAGTAGTAGGTTTCCGGTTCCTCTTCCGCGTTCAGGTGATAGAGGTTGCCGAAGAACTCGTCGAAGCCGTGCTTGGTCGGTAGGTGCTGGTTCTGATCGCCCAAATGGTTTTTGCCGAACTGAGCCGTCATGTAACCCTGCTCTTTGAGCAGATCACCAATGGTGGGGGCCCAATCCGGAATGCCGTGGGTAGATCCGGGCATGCCGATGGTCAGCAGACCGGTACGGAATGGTTCTTCACCGGTAATGAAGGCGGCGCGGCCGGCGGTGCAGGATTGCTGACCGTAGTGATCGGTAAAGAGGGCCCCTTCATTGGCGATCCTGTCCAGGTTCGGGGTCTGGTAGCCCATCATCCCCTGGTTGTAGGCACTGATGTTCCAGTAGCCGATGTCATCGCCCATGATGGCAAGAATATTGGGCTTGGCGGCTGCTGTGGCACTACCAGCGGTGGCCATTAAGGCAAGGCTCATGGCTATTTTGTTTATTTGAATGGCCATTATTGGCTCCACTCCTGATCTGATGTGAATTGGTACACAAAATGGGCGATGAAAGCAGCGTGCGTTTAACGGGGTGGAAATATCATCCCGTGCAGGCTGTTGGAGGGGATGGAATACCCGGATGGGCACATTCCCCTTTATCGCTGTCGTTATGACCTGCAAAGAGTGATATGACCTGAATAGCCCGTGTTAACCGCAGCTTGAAAATCAGCTTTCAACAATTTCACTCTATAAATCCCGTTTATCCTTGTCGCCTTATAGCGAATATAACCGCTGGTTATCCGTTATTTTTTCTCCAACCCTTCGGTCGCAGCCTATCGGGTGGGCTGCGAGCAAGCATGGGAAGCTGTATCCAGAAGGCGGAGGTGTCTACCGCTATCGATGGCGACAAGGCGAATAAATGGGTGATGGAGTTCACAGTTCGGCTAATCAATTTAGGGGATGAGAGCTGTTATGAGCGTTGTGGTCTGCCTTTATTCAAAATTCTTACTGGCAAGCCGAGCACTCTTTAATTCTGATTAAGTAATAATTAAGTAAAGTTGGGGTGTTGATTGTTTCGCTCAGATATGAGTTTTAAAAATGCTCACAATCTCTACGCGAGATTTAAAAAGTCTGCTCGCATATTTTGGAACGGATAAATATAACTTGAATGGGAGTGGCCAAATAAATCCAGCTGTGATCTTTGTCTTTTCAAGGTGCCAGGGTCATAAATGCCTATAAAAACAAGGTAAAAGGCTCGGTTATTGACTAAGTTGATAGAAGGCGAAGGATAAAACAGCGTCAGTTTGATACGACAACATCGCATGGGACCCGGATCATGGACAGAGCGCAGGGCGTAGCCCCCTTTTCGTTGCAAGTGGATCTAAGGCAGGTGGTGTATGCCCTGTCAGCCTCGCTGGATCTGGTGGGCATTGGCGATGTGGCCCACGGTAAACGGGTCGGGATTATGGCTGCCGAGTGCAGCCGGGAGCTGGGGATGAGTGAGGCTGAGCGCTGTCTGCTGTTCGAGCTCGGAGTGCTGCATGATATCGGTGTCTCCTCGACCATCACCCATCACCATCTGGTCAGCGAGTTCGATTGGGAGTCCTCCCAGCGCCACTGCGAGGTGGGATATCAGCTGCTCAAGGATTTCCGTTTGCTGGCCCCACTGGCCCTGCCTATCCGTTATCACCACACCCACTGGCACCTGTTGCGCGAGATGGCCGATGTGGACCCCAATGTAGCCCGTCAGGCCAATCTTATCTTTCTGGTGGATCGCTGCGATGCGTTGGCGGCGCCCTACTATGGCGATGGTTCATTGTTGATGCATACCAACGAGATCCGCGCACGCCTGCAGGATTTCCGTGACGAGTTCTTTGCCCCCGAGCTGGTGGATGCCTTCCTCAAGGCGTCTCGCTCTGAGGCATTCTGGCTGCAGCTGGAGGCTCGCTCCATCAATGATTACATGTTGGAGATGCTGCAGGTGCGGGAGCCTTGCCTGACTTTCAACGGGGAGCTAAAAACGCTGGCGCAGATCTTCTCTGGCATTGTCGACGCCAAAAGCCCATTCACGATGACGCATTCGCTCGGTGTGAGCAGGTTGTCTCGGGCACTGGCAGAATTGATGGGAGTCAGTGCCATCCATTGTGACATGCTGGAGATCGCCGGTTTGCTGCATGATCTGGGCAAGCTCAGGGTGCCGGACGAGATCCTCGACAAGCCTGCCAGCCTGACGAAAGAGGAGCGGGCAATCATCAATACCCATAGCTTCGAGACTTACCAGATCTTGCGCCATATCGAAGGGTTTGAAGAGATTGCCTGTTGGGCGGCCTATCACCATGAGGAGCCGGACGGGGAGGGCTATCCGTTCCACCTGCCGGCATCCGCCATGGCGCTCGAAGCGCGGATCCTGCGGGTTGCCGATATTTTTCAGGCAATGGTGCAGGACAGACCTTATCGCCGCGGCCTGCCTGCCCGTGACGCATTGACCTTTATGCAGCAACTGGCGGATCAGGGGCGGGTCGATCCCGCTGTGGTGGCGGTGCTGGCCGATCACCTGCCGCAGATGATGATGGCAGCCATTCCGGATCACGAGCCGGATCATGCCATCAATTGAGGGAGAGGCTGGCCGCTGACTCATACCGCCGCGAGCCAGCTATGCTTGGAACAAGCCGAGCATGGTGCCGGTACCGGCGCACAAGACGCCAGCTTGATGGACTACCGTAGGGGAGCAGATATGGAATCGCTAAAAGCCAAGGATTATATGCAGAGCAGACCCATCACCTTCACTGCCGACATGATGGTGCAAGCTGCGGTCGAGAAATTTTTGAACAGTCATCAGCTCGGTGGCCCGGTGGTGGATGGTCAGGGCCATCTGATTGGCTGGATCTCCGAGCAGGATTGCATCGCAGTGCTGCTTAAGGAGGCCTATCACTGCGAACAGGTGGCACAGGTCAAGGATGTGATGCGCAAGGAGGTGTTGTCGGTGGGACCCGAAACCAGCATTTTGAGCCTGGCGGAGATGATGATGGGACAAAAGCCGAAGATCTATCCGGTGGTGGAGGATGGACGCCTGCTCGGTGTCATCAATCGCCACAACGTCATGCAGGCCATTCACGCCCAGCTCACTACCTGTTTTGTCCATCACACCCACGGTTAACCCTGTTTTCCTCTCTCCCAAGGCAAGCTTCGGCTTGCCTTGGCTATTTCATATTCTGCGATTTATTCATGTTATGCCATCTTACAATGGTTGTTTTGTCATGTTTGAGGATCGGCCAATCTCTCTGTCTTCCCATATATAACGCTACGTTAAGGCTTGCACCGTTCCCGCTCGCTCTTTAGGATCGCTCGCAGCTAATCGATATGGCCCCTCTGGGCACCTATTTAAGGAATTCGTACCTTGTCTCTCTCTATCGAGGCGCTGCGCCGCCGTCTCTCTGCCTGCATGAATCTCGACGCCCGCCGCCTTTCCAGCCGTCTGCACGGGGTCAAGAAGCTGCCTGAAGGCAAACAGGCTGCCGTGCTGGAGACCATCGCTGCCGATCTGGATGCCGCGCAAGCGCGCTATCAAACCCGTCTGGCCGGAGTGCCCAAGGTCACCTATCCGGACAACCTGCCGGTCAGCCAGAAGCAGGCGGAGATCGCCAAGGCCATTCAAGAGCATCAAGTGGTGATCATTGCAGGGGAAACCGGCTCGGGCAAAACCACCCAGATCCCCAAGATCTGTCTGGCGCTCGGGCGCGGAGTGAAGGGCTTTATCGGCCACACCCAGCCACGCCGTTTGGCAGCCCGCACCGTGGCGGCCCGTATTGCCGAGGAGATGGAGTCCGAGCTTGGCCACTACGTGGGTTACAAGGTGCGCTTTACCGATCAGGTGAGCGAGCAGACCCACATCAAGCTGATGACCGACGGTATTCTGCTGGCGGAGATCCAGAACGACCGGATGCTCACCCAGTACGACACCATCATCATCGATGAGGCCCACGAGCGCAGCCTCAATATCGACTTCATCCTGGGCTATCTCAAGCAACTGCTGCCAAGGCGCCCCGATCTCAAGGTGATCATCACCTCGGCCACCATCGACCCGCAACGTTTCTCCCGCCATTTCAACAAGGCGCCGGTGATCGAGGTCTCCGGCCGCACTTATCCGGTGGAGGTGCGCTACCGTCCGCTATTTGTTGATAAAAAAAGCAGTGACAAGAGCGAAGGGCTGGAAGAGCGCGACGAACTGCAGGGGATCTTCGATGCGGTGGAAGAGCTGGCTCGCGAAGGGCTGGGGGACATCCTCATCTTCATGAACGGCGAGCGGGAGATCCGCGATACCGCCGATGCCTTGCGCAAGCTCAATCTGCGCGATACCGAGGTGTTGCCGCTCTACGCCCGTCTCTCCAACGCCGAGCAGAACAAGGTGTTCCAGCAACATGCCGGGCGGCGTATCGTGCTCGCCACCAACGTGGCGGAGACCTCGCTGACGGTGCCGGGCATTCGCTACGTCATTGACCCGGGCACCGCCCGCATCAGTCGTTACTCCTGGCGTACCAAGGTGCAGCGCCTGCCCATCGAGCCGGTCTCCCAGGCCAGTGCCAACCAGCGTAAAGGGCGCTGCGGTCGGGTGGCGGATGGTATCTGTATCCGCCTCTACTCCGAGGAGGATTTCAACGGCCGTCCCGCCTTTACCGATCCCGAGATCCTGCGTACCAATCTGGCCTCCGTCATCCTGCAGATGCTGGCGCTCGGCCTTGGCAATATGGAGGCGTTCCCCTTCGTCGAGCCGCCAGAATCCCGCCATATCAAGGATGGCCTGACTCTCTTGAAAGAGCTGGAGGCGGTGCGCGAGCTTCCCGCCACCGGCGATCGTGAGGCCAAACTGCAGCTGACCGAAACCGGTCGCCAGCTCTCGCGCATCCCCCTTGATCCGCGTCTGGCGAAGATGGTGATCAGCGCAGCGCAGACCGGCTGCTTGAGCGAGGTGATGGTGATCACTGCGGCCCTCAGCATTCAGGATCCCCGCGAGCGGCCCATGGAGAAGAAGCAGGCCGCCGACGAACAGCACAGGCGCTTTGAGGACAAGGATTCCGACTTCCTCGCCTTCGTCAATCTGTGGAACTACCTGAAAGAGCAGCAGGATGCCCTTGGCAGCAATCCATTCCGCCGCATGTGCCAGAAGGAGTTTCTCTCCTACCTGCGGGTACGCGAATGGCAGGACATCCACTTCCAGCTGCGTCAGACGGTCAAGGAGCTGGGTTTTAAAGCCAACCAGGAGCCGGCGGATTTCAAGACGGTGCACTGCGCGCTGTTGACCGGCCTCTTGAGCCACATCGGCAACAAGGATCTGGAAAAGCCCGAGTTCCTTGGTGCTCGCAATGGCCGCTTCCACCTCTTCCCGGCCTCGGGCCTGTTCAAGAAGCCGCCCAAGTGGGTGATGGCCGCAGAATTGGTTGAAACCTCGCGCCTCTACGCCCGCATCAATGCCAAGATTGAACCCGAATGGGTGGAGCCGCTGGCAGGCCACCTCATCAAGCTGCACCACAGCGACCCTCACTGGTCGAAGAAAAACGGCGCCGTAATGGCCAAGGAGAAGGTGACCCTCTATGGCCTGACGCTGGTCAATGAGCGCACCATCAACTTCAGCCGTATCGATCCGGCGCTGTGCCGCGAGCTGTTTATACGCCGCGCCTTGGTGGAGGGGGATTTCGAGACCCGTCACCGCTTCTTCAGCGACAATCGCAAGCTCCTGGCCGAGGTGGAGGCGCTGGAGCACAAATCCCGTCGGCGCGACATCCTGGTGGATGACGAGGACTTGTTCCGCTTCTACGATGCCCGTTTGCCGGAGGAGGTGATCTCCGCCCGCCACTTCGACAAGTGGTGGAAAGAGGTGCAAAAGCAGGATCCCGAGCTGCTCAACTTCGAAAAAGAGATGCTGATGAAGGGGGATGCCGCTCACATCAGTGATCTCGACTACCCCAACTTCTGGCAGCAGGGACGCCTCAAACTCAAACTGACCTATCAGTTCGAGCCGGGAGAGGCAGCCGATGGCGTGACCTTGCATATTCCGCTGCCGCTCTTGAATCAGGTGGAGGTGAAGGGGTTTGAATGGCTGATCCCGGGGTTGCGTCATGAGCTGCTGGTCGCCCTGATCAAGTCGATGCCCAAGCCGATGCGCAAAAACTTTGTGCCGGCGCCGAACTACGCCGATGCGCTGCTCGCCAGCCTCAACCCCGAGCAGGGGCCGCTGCTGGACGAGATGGAGCGCCAACTTCGCCGGATGACCGGCGTGACCGTGCCCCGCGAATCCTGGGACTGGAATTCGGTGCCCGATCACCTGAAACTCACCTTCCGGGTGGTGGACGACAAACACAAGAAGGTGGCCGAAGGGAAAGATCTGGAGGCACTTAAAGAGTCCCTGCGCGGCAAGGTGCAGGAGACCCTGTCACAAGTGGCGGACGATGATATCGAGCAGTCCGGCCTCACCCTGTGGAGCTTTGGAGAGCTGCCCCAGGAGTACAGCCAGAAGCGGAGCGGCTTCGAGGTGAAGGCCTATCCGGCGTTGGTGGACGAGAAGGACTCGGTTGCTATTCAGCTGGTGGAGAGCCCGTTGGTGCAGCAGCAGCTGATGTGGGCGGGCCAGCGCCGGCTGGTGCTGCTCAACGTGCCATCTCCCATCAAGTATCTACAGGAGAAGCTGCCCAACAAGGCCAAGCTCGGGCTCTATTTCAACCCGTTTGGCAAGGTGGCGGAGCTGATTGACGACTGCATCGCCTGCGGCTGCGACAAGCTGATCGAGCAGCATGGCGGGCTGGCCTGGGACGAGGCCGGTTTCGAGGCGCTCAAGGAGTTTGTCCGCGCCGAGCTCAATGATGCGGTAGTGGAGGTGGCCAAGCAGGTGGAAGCCGTGCTGACGCTCTCCCATGAGATCAAGAAGCGGCTCAAGGGCAAGATGCAGCTTGATACCGCCTTTGCCATGTCCGATATCCAGCAGCAGCTCGGCAACCTCATCCACAAGGGCTTTGTCACCGAGACCGGCTGGCAGCGGTTGCCTGACTTGCTGCGTTACCTGCGGGCCATCGAGCGTCGCCTGGAGAAGCTGGCTATCGATCCCAACCGGGATCGGGTCTACATGCTCAAAGTGCACAGCGTGGAGTCGGAGTACAAGGCGCTGCTCGCCAAGATCCCCAAATCCCAGCTTATTCCCACCGAGGTGGCCAATATTCGCTGGATGATCGAGGAGCTGCGGGTATCGTTTTTTGCCCAGAATCTGGGAACCCCCTATCCGGTCTCCGATAAACGGGTGCTGAATGCTATCGCTCAGTGCTAAGCTGCTATCTGTCTGTTTTAACTGCGTGATATAGAGTGTGGGAAGGGGCTGCCAAGGTGGCGGCCTCTTTTAAACGGAAGTCAGGGAGGCAAGGATGCTGGGGATCTGGTTGAGTGTGGCGCAGGTGGTGATCAGCGGTTATCAACCCATCGCGGAACAAACTTGGGTGCAGTTGAACCCGGAATATTACCCGCTGGCGCGCACGCCGCCTGCGATGTTTGTGGCTTGGCGTGGCAATCAGTTTCCGCCGCTGGCCCAAAAGCAAAAGCACGGTCGCTGGCAGATCCTCTTTCCAGCCCGGCTGGTCCCCCCTTTCGATCTGTTCGAGGGGGAGGCGCAGATCTCCAAAACCTATCTGGCAAGGCTGCGGCGCATCGACGAGATGGCTTACGGGGTTGTCCCCGGGCAGGCTGTTGCGGCTGGTGCAATCGTGCAGCAGGGGAGTGGATTCCCTGCTTATCACGCGCAACCTGTCGCGCCCTTTATTGCCGAGTTTCGCACACCCCAAGACGCGTTCGGTGGTGTTGATATGCCCAGCGACCCCGACGAGAGCGAACCTCTGCTCGCTCAGCTGGGGGTGACCTTTCGCACGGCGGGGATGAGTGGTACCCAAGAATATGAGGGAGTAGCGAGCGCCGATATGGCGCTCGCCAGCCACACGGCTAGCTTATCCGCAGGCAGTGACGCCATGCTTACCCTCTCGGCTCCTGCGGCCGGCGGTCCACAAACTGTGTGTCATCAGGTCGCCGCAGGGGAGACCCTGTGGCGTATAGCGAATCAGTTATCCAGCGCTCAGGGAGCAGATACCTACAGCTATTTGCTGGCGCTGGTGGCAGAGAATCAGCCGCGGTTTGGCAAGAGCATTCGGGTCAGAACGGGGGAGGGACTCTACTGCCCGCGCGCCGAGACCCTGGCGCGGTTTGATGCCCTGAGCCCAGCCCAGCGTCAGCAGCAGTTCGCCCGGTTGGAGCAGGGGCGCTAAATGCAGAGTCAGTACCTTGTATCCGAATTTGGCCCGTGGTAGTATTCGCGCTCGTTTTGCGAGGTGCTGACCGGTCGCAGTTAGCACCATAAATTCATCCAAAAGAGATACATACTATGTCTTTCGTATTCCAAGCTGAAGTCCGTTCTGACCTGGGGAAAGGTGCGAGCCGCCGCCTGCGTCAAGCTGACCAAGTTCCTGCCATCGTTTACGGTGCAGGCAAAGAAGCCCTGTCCATCACTGTTGACCACAAGAAAATGATCCTGGCTCAAGAGAAGCCGGAATTCTATGAGTCTGTACTGACTCTGGTTGTCAACGGTGAAGAAGTTAACGTAAAAGTGAAAGCTATCCAGCGTCACCCGGTACGTTACAAGCTGATCCACCTGGACTTCGTTCGCGTTTAATAGCGAACCGTCAGGTTGAAGAAAAGCCACTCTCAGGAGTGGCTTTTTGCTATCTGGCATCTTGTGAGCAGGCTGAAGGGACTTACCTGATAAGCCAGCAAGGCGGTTATCCCAGCTGGCTAAGGGCCTGTTGGCAACGCTGCTCGGCGGCATCAAGCTCCAGCAGTACCATCCTGATATCTTCCATCTGCTGTTGCAGTGTCTCCCGTTTTTCCTTAACCAGTCCCAGCATGGTTTGTAACTGGGTGCGGCTGCTCTTGTCGGCATCATAGAGATCAAACAACTCGCGGATCTCGGCGAGGCTGAACCCGAGCCGCTTGCCGCGCAGGGTGAGCTTGAGGCGAACCCGATCCTGCTTGCTGTAAATGCGGGTTTGTCCCTCTCGGGCGGGATTGAGCAACCCCTGATCCTCGTAGAAACGGATACTGCGCGTCGTAATATCAAATTCCCGGGCCAGCTCACTGATGCTGAAGCGTCGTCCTTCATCCTTGTTGTTCATACAGACTTCTTGGCGAACTAAATCCTGTCTGCACCTTACCTAAACGTAAACTGCACCGCAACTCTTGTTCCATCGCGTCAGAACCCCTATGTTATGGCCATGTAACAAACAGAGGCAGGCAAATGGATATTGCAATTGTGGCGGCAAAACGGACTCCGATGGGGGCGTTTCAGGGGGCATTGGCAGAGGTAACTGCGCCTGAGTTGGGTGCCTGTGCCATTGAGGCGGCACTACAGCAAAGCGGGCTGCGTCCGGAGCAGGTCGATGAAGTGTTTATGGGCAATGTGCTGGCGGCGGGCGTGGGGCAAGCGCCAGCCCGGCAAGCGTTGTTGAAAGCAGGGTTGCCAGATAGTGTGCCTGCTACCACGGTCAACAAGGTGTGCGGATCCGGCATGAAAGCTGTGATGCTGGCGGCGGATACCATCCGCCTTGGTGACAACAGGGTGGTGGTGGCAGGGGGGATGGAGAGCATGAGCCGTGCCCCCTATCTGCTGGATAATGCTCGCAGCGGCTTTCGGATGGGGCATCAAAAGGTGCTGGACCACCTATTCCTCGACGGTTTGCAAGATGCCTATGATGGCCAGCTGATGGGGATACATGCCCAGCGCAGCGCCGATCAGGCCGGTTTGACCCGCACTGCCATGGATGAGTTTGCCTTGGCGTCATTGCAGCGGGCCCGCGATGCGCAGCAAGCCGGCGCGTTTGCATCCGAGCTGGCAAGTGTCTATCGCGGTGATCGCTTGTTGCTGGCCGAAGACGAGCAGCCTGGCAAGGGCAGACCGGAGAAGATCCCGACCCTGAAGCCTGCATTTGGCAAGGAGGGCACCATTACGGCGGCCAATTCGAGCTCCATCTCGGACGGTGCGGCGGCGCTGATATTGATGGATGGCGCCACGGCGCAAGCCTGGCAGGTACCAGTGCTGGCACGGATCGTCGGTTATCAGAGCCACGCGGCGTTGCCCGCCGAATTTACCTCTGCGCCCATTGGCGCCATTTCACGCTTGCTGGCGCGTCTTGCATGGTCGGTGGAAGAGGTGGATCTCTTTGAGATCAACGAGGCCTTCGCCATGGTCACCATGCTGGCCATGAGCGGGGTCGGCATCCCTCATAACAAGGTTAATGTGCATGGTGGGGCCTGTGCGCTTGGTCATCCGCTGGGGGCGAGTGGCGCACGCATTCTGGTGACGCTGATCGCCGCGCTGCGGCAACGGGGTTTGCGGCGAGGCGTGGCCGCGCTCTGTATCGGGGGCGGGGAGGCGACCGCTATCGCGGTCGAGGTGAATGACGAGACGAATTAATTGGTGGCTTCCATCGCCAGCAGTTGTTCCGTGACCCAGGTGGTGGCGGCCAGATAGAGGTGACTCACCTTGTCCTCGCTCAGCCCCAAGCGGGCTGTTCTGGCCGTTACCCGTGACCAGTTGGCGCTCTCGTAATCTTCACAAAACGCGAGGTAGAAACCGAGATTGCCTTTTCGCTCCAGCAGCGCCAGCCGAATATCGTCGATAAGAGGGATAGTGCCGAGCAGCTTGTCCATCGGCTGTTCCATCAGTACATCCAGCAGGGAGAAGAGACCGGTGATAAAGGCTTGTTGTGCCTGCTGGCTCGGGGCGTGGGCGTGGGCCAGCAGTTCACAGAATCGGGCTCGGATCATCGACATCTGGTAGAGCTCGGCGCTCTTGCCCTTGCCGGCGCTGGTCGCGGCTACCAGCGAAACAAATCGCTTTAGTTGGGTGTTTCCCAGATAGATGGCAGCCTGGCGAAATGACGAAATAGGGTTGGTGTGGCCTTTGAGATGGTTGACATAGCGCAACAGCTTGAGAGAGAGGGAGATATCCTGACCGAGTAGCTGCTCAATCTTGTTGATATCAGGCTCTGCCTCGTTGACCACGTTGAGCAACTGCATCACCACGACTTGCGCTGGCTCCATGGTGGCTTGCTTGACCATCTCGGGTCGACTGAAGAAAAAACCCTGGAACAGCTGGATCCCCAGCTGTTTGACCCGCTCGAACTCTGCCTTGTCCTCTACTTTTTCTGCCAGATAGGTGAGCCCCAGCGTCTGATGCCGCTGGATAAACACTTTGATCTGCATCAGGGGGGTGGCACGAAGATCAAACTTGATGATGTGGATAAAGGGGAGAAAGCGCTCCCAATCCGGTGACATGGTGAAGTCATCGAGTGCCAGTTGATATCCCAGCTTGTGCAGCTGTTTCACCTTTTCCAGCAGGGCATCATCCGGTGGGGAATCTTCCAGAATTTCAATCACCACTTTTTCGGGCGGCAGGCACTCTGCCAATCCCTCCAGCAGCAGTGAGTGGGGGAAATTGATAAAGCAGGGGCGGCCTCCCAACAGCTGATCGATATTTTGTTGGAGGAACTGTTCGACCACCAGGCGTGACGTCGCCTGCTGGGAGGAGATGCTCGGGAAGACATTATTCAGACTATCGCGAAAGAGCAGCTCATAGGCATGAGTGTTGAGGTCTCTGTCGAGGATCGGCTGTCTTGCTACGTAGGAATACATGCCTTGCTCCAGTAAAGGTACTGGGTTGATTTTATGGTGTTGCAGAACACTATGCCAGTGTTCACCTTATTGAGTAAGGCAATAATTGGCATAGCGTTTTTTGCAGGGAAGGAATTTAGAAGAGATAGCTCAATTGTGCACCAGCCAGCCAGGCATCCCCTTCAGAAGTGCCCTGGAAGGTGGAGGTCGTCATCGGATTACCCGGTTGCAGCTCCATTTTTTCAGTGACATCCACCTTTTTACCATCGATCAGGGTCAGCCCCAGATCCACGGTCAGGTTGGGCGTGAACTGATACCCCATTCCCACGCTGTACCAGAGGCGATCGGCATCCGGGATGGAAATGGTACGACGATCGGCTGGCACAGGGCTGGCGTCATAGGCCACACCGGAGCGCAGTTGCCATTTGGGAGTGACCTGATAGGTCATACCGATGGCGTAGCGCCAGCTATCTTCCCAGTGCTCGTCCTTGATGTGCATGTTCTGCAAATTGTTGAGATCAGCTTCCAACTGAACGAATTTGCTCCAGTTGGTCCAGTTCAGGCTGCCGTGGAGAGCCAGCTTGTCAGTCAGCTGATGGAACGCCGCCAACTCTGCCGTCGCTGGCAACGGCAGATCCAGACTACCGGTATCTCTGATCTCGGTAACGGAGCCATCTGCATTGGGTCGGCCCAGGATAGCATCTCCCGAGAGGGTCAAAGTGACATCGTGACGGTAGGAGAGGCCAATTCGGGTTTGCTCGGACAACTCCAGCAAGGTGCCGACATTCCAGCCCCATGCCCAGCCATCCCCTTGCAAATGTTTTGCGATCAGGTTGCGAGAAGGGAAGGTGCCACCGACTTCGCCTTCGCCCTGAATAGCAGAGATCCCGGCACCAATTGACCACATCTCATTGATGCGATAGGCGAGTGAGGTACCCAGATCCATGGTCTTGATATCGGAGACATTGCCAAAGTGTCCCGCGCTGTAGTTATCCGGCATCTTGACGCCAAGGCCGTAGTAAGAGGTTGCCGAGAAGCCGAGTCGCCACTGCTCATTGAGTGGAATGATGAGATAGGCGTTGGGTACCCAGGCTGCGGCGGCGATATCGTGTGCACTGGCATCGGAGGTGACGATACCGGCTTTGGTCGGCAAGCGGGTGTTGCCTTCAATATTGACGTCAGGACTGACATAGATGACTCCGCCAGAGAGCGCCATCTGATCGAAGCGGGTCATGGCTGCTGCATTGCGGGAGAGTACACTGGCGTTATCCGCGATGGCTGCCTCACCTGCAAAGGCGCGTCCCAGTCCTGTAGCGGACTGTTCAGCCAGCTGGAACCCGGCGGCATGAGTCTGACCCGCGATCACCAACAGGGCGATGGCGGACGGTTTGATGATGGGATACATGGCAAAATCCTTGCTGTTACCCGAAGGTTCAATAGGTCATATGAATGGAGGCAGGATTTTATATGGTATGACCAGTAAGGCAACGGTAATGGCCAGTATCTGGATAAAACAAGATTAAATGCTGGAAGGATGCATTCTAATAGCTTGATTAAAAAAGAAAAATAAACAGCTGTGTGCTACATGTGTGCGCTGAACTGGCTTTTGCGGATAAAAAAAGAGCGCCGTCAGGCGCTCTTTCCATTCTATCAATAATCAGAACTTCATGTTGAACTGGGCAGAAGCCAGGAAGGCGTTGCCGTGGGAAGTTCCTTTCCAACGCAGGCTGTCGGAGTGGCTACGCAGACCTTCGTTGACGTCAACTTCTTTACCGTCCAGATAAGCCATACCAAAGTCAACGCTCATATCGGTGTTGATATGGTAGGTGGCACCGGCGCTGTACCAGATACGGTCTGAGTCGGGAATGCTCAGGCTGCGGTAGTCAGCTTCGATCGGGGTGTTGTCATAGGCAAAGCCCATGCGAGCTTCCCAGGCCGGGTTGATATACCAGGTACCGCCGATGGAGTAACGAGTAGAGTCTTTAAACTTCTCATCTTTTTGCAGACATACGCCGCCTGCACATTGGCTGCTGGTTGCTTTCAGCTCCTGGAAGGCGCTCCAGTCAGTCCAGTTTACAGAGTAATGAACAGCAAACTGTGGGCTCAGGCGATGGTAACCGGCGAACTCGGCTTGTGCAGGCAGATCCAGCTTCAGGTTGCCATCCACTGTGCGATTCAGTGAGCTCGCGCCTTGGAAGTCACCGTCAAAGCTCATATCGACTTGTGAACGGTAGGTCAGTGCAAAGCGATGGTTTTCATTGACTTCATACAGGGTACCAACGTTCCAGCCAAAGCCCCAGGTGTCGCCTTTCAGGTGAGCCAGACGAGTATCTGTCGGCAGCGGGCCACCTTGGCTAGGTGGATTCAGCGGGCCCAGCAGACCGGCATAGCGGTTGAGTTCGGCGGCACCGTAAACGGCGTTGATACCGGCACCGACACTGAAGTGTTCGTTGACACGATAGGCAATGTTCGGGTTGATATTGAAGGTCATCAACTCGGTATCACCAGCACCGGCACCAGCCGGGAAGGTTTTGGAGTATTCGGTGGAGAGACCGTAGTTGGAGAAGATGCCAATGCCCCAGGCCCACTGGTCATTCAGCGGCTGAATAAAGTAGGAGGCGGGAACGAAGGCTGCCGGAGCAATGCCACTTTCGCTGGCTGGAGCCATTTTGTTAGCGCCAGCGTAAACAGCACCATCCACATCCACATCCGGTTTGATGTAGGTGCCAGAGACAGAAACTGCCATCTTGTCGAAGGTGGTCATGGCAGCCGGGTTACGGGCCAGCACGGAGGCGTTGTCGGCAATAGCTGCTTCACCGGCATAGGCGCGACCCAGACCGGAGGCAGAGTGCTCGTTCAACTGGAATGCCGCAGCATGGACTTGACCGGTGGCCAGCGCGATGGTGGCGGCAATCAGGCTCTTCTTGAAAATAGTTGTCGTCATGGTGTTCTCTCTTGTAGGCAGATTTTTTTGCCGATATTGGCTGCACGTTCAATGCAAACCTCGACAAAATCCGTTTTTATTTCAGCTTCTTCCCAATCAATTCTGGCGTGATTCTATGGATCTGGTAGGAGGTAAGAAATCAGACCAGTGACAGCAGAATACATAAAAGTGATCGATGTGTTAATCATTTGTTTTAACTTGCTGTTTAATTCACCGTTTTCAGGGGCTAAAGATGGATTATTGACCTGGATTGCCGATCTCCGTCACAAAAATAATTTTGTCAATTTTTCGAAATCTTGAGGCAAATGAGTGACAAAGGGGAGTAATCAGGGGGGGAACAGGCAGCGGCTCGTGACCGCCGCCTGCTATTGAGGATGGATCTGAGGTTGTTAACCGGCGATGTTAAATGTCCCACTGCAGACGTGACTGCAGGGCGTTGGCAACGGGGGCAAGTGGCTCTTTCATCTCGCCAATCAGTACCATATTGGCGCCTTTGAGCTGGACTATCTCCCCTTTGAGGGTGCCATCTTCAAAGGTGGCCTGTTGCAGGGTTAATGGAACATGTTTGGGCACTAAAAAGAGGGTGACAGGCCCCATCTTTCCCTGGATCACCATGTGCAAGGCTGGTCCCTGATAAAACGAGCAGTGATTGACATAGGTCACCTTGAGCCCATCCATCCCGCTTAAGGTGGCGCCATACTTCTCCATCTTGGCATTTATGTTATGCAGATTGACCTGCTCATCGACACCTTCAATAAAGGGTTCTTCGCCATAGACATGAGCCATCGCCACCTGTGCGAGGGAGAGAGCCGCAGGAGCCGTTTCTGGCAGCGTGATCCAGCGGGTGCTCATTCCCAGCAGGAAGGCGACCGATGCAGCCAGGGCGATCTGGCGCCAGGATGTCGATGTCCGGATCTTGACTGGCTCTGTGCCAAGGGGGCGGGATGGCGGCATATCATCTGGCGCGTCACTGTCTTGCAGCATGGCTTGCCTGAGCAGGATCCGCTCGGCCAGTCCGGCGGGGACCTCAACCTGCATGGCGTGCTTGAGAGTTCTGTCGAACTGCTTCATCTCGTCGAGGTAGTGCCGATTGGCCTGGCTTGCGTCAGCGGCTTTGAGAAAATCCGGCAGTTTATCGTTGGGCTGGATCATGGCGTTGCGGCGAAATTCGAGTTCATCCATGTCCGTGTCCTCTTGCTTGGTTCTTCTGCTCCATCGCCTCCTTGATCTGGTTGCGGGCGCGAAACAGTCGGGTCATGACGGTGTTCTTGTTGAGGCCGAGCATCTTGGCAATCTCCTCACCACTGAATCCTCCCACGACTTGCAGCAGCAGTGGCTCCTGGTACTCCTCGGGCAACCGGGCGATGTGACGGTGCAACCACTCGTTCTCCATCTCCTGTTCGCTGTGCAGCGCATCGTGCTGGGGTTGAGGGTGATCGTCGAGATCAATCAGCTCCAGCTGTTTGCGTTCAAAGCGGCGGGCGTTTTCCCGTCTGAGGATGGTGATCAGCCACCCTTTGGCTGCCTTGTCATCC
The DNA here is from genome assembly GCF_019047125.1 of Aeromonas sp. FDAARGOS 1411. NCBI lineage: Bacteria > Pseudomonadati > Pseudomonadota > Gammaproteobacteria > Aeromonadales > Aeromonadaceae > Aeromonas > Aeromonas sp. FDAARGOS 1411. The sequence continues at coordinate 1,279,393 of NZ_CP077214.1, forward strand.
TGCAGGGTGTCGATAGCCTTCCATGCACGCAGAAAGGTCTCTTGCACCAGATCTTCCGCTACGTTGGGATCCCGGGTCAGCCAGTAGGCATACCGGTAGAGATCGCCGTGCAGCGCATGAACCAGTGCTTCAAATTTGGTTTGTTTGTCAGCCATGGGATCAGAGACCGGCGAAATGGCCGGATCATTTCCACCAATATGCTGCTGAGCACGTTTTTTTCTAAAAAACAGCTGTGCCATAGAGCAATCCTTGTCAGGGGGCGTGGCGGCGGGAGCGGGAACTCCCGTGCGCCAGCAGGTAAATCAGGTGCGCAATACCGGCAGCTTCATCTGCCCTGAGGGTACGCGCCAGAGCGCGCCACTCGATGGGGGGGCCAGAAGAGGGTCGTGAAAAACAGGCTCGCTCGAGTGCGGCTAGCGCGTTGCCGACCCGATTATGCCCAGCGTCAGGCAACTGGCCTAATTGATAATAGGAGACCTGCCAGCGCAAGGTCGCCCACCGGATCAGCGTCTTGCGACTGGCATCCGGCTGGTGTCGGGCAAGGGCTCGTTGCAGTTGATAGAAGGCGCGCCAGCGGGGCCAGTGGCGCCATAGCGCACGCAGCGTTATGGCCAGCACGACCCACCAAAGGCTCTCTCGCAGTGCCATCTGCGATGTCTGCTGATCAGGTTGCCGATTTGTCGTTGCCTGAAACGTCAGCGTGATGGCAGGTAGGCTGGCCTGCTCAATCCGGCCACTTTGGGTATTAAACCAGGGCAGATCAATGGGGGGCAGCTGGTAGTCGCCGCTCTGCTCCGCGACCAGAGTCTGGCGCCACTGTCGCTTAAACAGCAGCTTGCCATCTCGGTAACGCTCCTGCTGTTGCTCGCCATCGGGATGTGCCTGTATGCCGCTTGGCAGTTGATGGGCCATCAGGGGGGCAAGCTGGATCTGGGCACTGTCACCATTTTCCATGGTCAGGGTGAGGATCCGGATCAGCGGTTCACCCACTTCCCCCGTGGTGGCCGGTTCAAGTCGTTGACTCAGGGTCAGCCGGGTGGCCACCGGCGTGGCGGGGGCCTTGTCAACCCTTACCTCGAGCGGTGCCGCGCGGGCCGAGAGTTTTTGGGGCTTGCCCCCTTTCTGCGTGAGCTGCCCCTGCAAGCGGGGCGAGTCGAGGTGCCAGAGCCCAGGCGCTTTTGCCTGAACGAGCCAGCTGCGGGTGAGCCTGCCGGGCAGACCAGCCTGAGCGGGGGCGATCCACTCGTCGCGACCGAGGCGACGGATAGTGAAGTGGGCAGAGCTGAGTTCGCTCAGGGCCGGGTTTTGCATACTGGTGGGCAGCCATAGTGTCAGCCGGTAGATCACCGGCTGGCCGGGATAGAGCGGGCCCTGATGATCAAGGCTGGCCTGCATCTCGAGGGGCGAGGGGGCTGCGGGTTGCGGCAGCGCCGCTGTTTTCACCTCTCTCAATGGCAGGGTGAGCGAGGGAGTGAACTCATTTCCCAGCTTGAGCGGGGCAATCACCACCTCGGTATTTGCGGTTGAATTGCTCTGGTGCAGCGGGATCTGCCAGCGAGTCAGTTGTTGTACCGGGGTCGTGACCCGGCTCATGGTCACTCTGCCCACTGCAAATTGGCGCAGTAGGGGGGAGATCTCCAGCTCGTTGCTCTGGCGCTCGCCATCCGCTTCGATGATCAGCAGCCAATCGCTGGGGTCAGCCCCCGGCAGCAGCTCTGCCCGGGGGGGTAAGGCCCAGCAAAGTGGACTCGCCAGTGCGAGCAACAACCCCCATCCTGCCCGCGTCACCAGGGCTCCTCCACCTTGATAAGATCCCGGCGCAGCGCCTCTTTACGCAGTCGCTGCTCCAGTAGCAACACCGGGGGAGAGGAGGGCAAGGGCATTGCCGTCGCCTGCTGAGCTGCCGATGGTTCGGGCTGCTTGCTGTTGCTGGTATCGGGAGCGGCCGCCGCTGTGCCCTGTAACAGAGAGAGGTTATAGAGCGCATCTTCATGGCCGGGTTCAAGCGCCAGAGCGGCCAGATAGGCCTCTTTGGCGGCCGCAAACTCCCCCAGTTGCAGCAGGGCATTGCCGCGGTTGTAGTGGGCGGTGGCGCTCGTCGCTTCCTGATAGGCTGCGATGGCTTGCCGGTAGGCACCAGCCCGATACCAGGCGTTGCCGCGCCAGACTGGATCGTTGAAGGTGCGGGCAGCCCGCTTAAAATCCCCCTCTTGATAAGCCTGCATCGCTTGTAGATCTCCCTTCTCTGCTGCTTGCAGATCTTGCGGCGCAAGCAGCTGAATTCCCACCATCAGCGCCACCATCAACCGGGCGCCGACTCTGGCCAGCAAGGCGAGCGGTAACAAGGGGATTAGCAACCAGGGGCCAAGATCCAGTGGCGCCGGGGTGAGGGCCGAGGTAGTCGTGGGCAGCGGTGCAAAGCGGGGGACATCACTGGCAAGCCACTGCAGCTCACCGCCGAGACGGTTGGCCAGTGCGGCAATGGCCTGACTATCGGGGGCGGGCAACTGCGCGGGCATGCGGGCGGCAAATCCCAACTCATTGGCCGGAATGGCGGGCATGGGGGCCGGTTGACCACTGCTGGCGAGCAGAATATCGAGGCGTGCTGACTGGGTGTCGCGGCAAAGAAGGCGTTGCTGGCAGGGCCACAGGGCGGCGATTTGGGTCATCTGATTCCGGGTGAGGTCGTCGGTGATCAGCAGTAGACGCGCTTGTTCTCCAGGGGCCAGCTGCTTCATGGCAAGTTCCACCGCCCGTGCCGGATTGCTGCCTTGCAGCGGCATGATATCGGGGCGCAAATCGGGCAGCAGTAACGCGAGGGCCTGATGATCCCGGGTGGGCGGCATGGCGAGGTAGGCATCGCCTGCGTAGAGGATCAGCGCAATGCGCTCGCCCTTGGCGTGGCTCAGCAGCTGCTGCAACTGCCATCTGACCCGGGTCGCCCGATCTGGTTTGAGGTCGGTGGCGGTCATCGAGCGTGACAAGTCCAGCAGCCAGATATCGAGCGGCGCCGCAGGCTGCTGTTGCAGCTCGCCGCGCAGTGCGGGGCCACTCAGGGCCATAATCACGGGCAGGGTTGCCAGCCAGAGCCAGGGGCGCTGAGGACGAGATGCTGGCAGCAGATAAGCCTGCATAGCAGGTGCGAGCAGCGGAGGCCGGCGACGACGGCGCCACCCTTGCCAGAGCCAGGGGATGAGTGCGATCAGCCACAGGGGGCGGAGCAAGATCAGCTCCATCTGCGCGTGCCTTGTGCCAGCCAGTTACGCACCATGCGAAACTCCAGTCTGCTTTGCCCTGATGGCAGAAGCAGCAAGCCACAAAGCAGTGCCAACGGCCAGGGGTAGAGCTCGAACACCGGCTGGTAGTGGGCAACGGGCATAGGGGCAGGTTCAAGGGCATTGAGAGTCGCGTTGATGGCATCGAGATCGCTTTGGGTGCGTGCCCGAAAGTAACGCCCCTGGCCTGTCTGGGACAGCGCTTGAAGAAGGGGCTCGTCCAGTTCGCTGCTGGGATCGGCCTGACCGCTGCCCACCTCATCGTAGGGTTGGATAAAGGTATCGGGATCGGCCCCGACCCCCAGCGTGTAGATCCGTATTCCCTGCGCTGCGGCGAGTTTGGCCTCCTGCAGCGGGTCGGCACTGCCTGCGGTATTGCGGCCATCAGTGACCAGCAGCAGGGCGGTGGGGCGACCCGGATCCCCATGCTGACGTGCCAGCTGGATGGCTTCGCCAAGGGCGGTGGTTCGGCCGACCAGATCAAAATCGAGCTCGTCGCTCAAGGTCAACAGCGCCGGGATCTCCTGAGTGAGGGGAGAGAGCAGGTAGGCGTGATCGGCAAATACGATGAGGCCCACCCTGTCTCCGGCCCGTTTGGCGATCAGCGCCTTGATCTGCTGGCGCACCGCCGTCAACCGAGCTTGCTGCTCTCCGTTATCGAGCATATCAGGGGTGCGCATACTGTCTGACAGATCCACCGCCAGCAGCAGATCCCGACTCCCTTCATATTGGATAACCGGTTCCCCCCACCACTGGGGGCGGCAGAGGGCGAGGATAAGGGCGCACCAGAGCAGCATGGCGCGCCAGAGCGGCAATCCGGCGTGGGGGCGCAGCAGCGCAAACCCGGGGTGAGCCAGATAGCCGCGGCGCAGGGGTGGCAAGCCGAAGCGCACCAGCAAGGGGAGCACCAGCGCCAGCGCAAACCAGGGCCAGGCCAGGATCATGGATGCCTCCGTCCGGCTTTACGCCCCGAGCGGGGGTGAAGTTGGAAGAAGAGGGTTTGACCCCAGCGGCGATAATGTTGCCGAAGCTGTTCGCTCTGCTCACTGCTCGGGTTCTGGCTGCCATAGAGCCAACTGCTCCAGTGAGACGAGAACTGGCTGAAATCGCTGCCGCCGTGACGATCGACGAAGGCGAGCCAAGCCTCTCCCTGTAACTGGCGCGCCTCGGGCCAGCGTTGCAGTGCTTCATGACGCAGGGCCTCCTGTATGCGTGCCACCAGTAGTGCCGGATCTCCCTCCAGCTGGCGACACCAGCGGCGGTAACGTATCACCCTGCGGGCAATCAGGATGATCAGCAGCAGCAATAACCCTGTGATCAATAGCCACAATAGCGCCTGCACTCTGGGGTCAAGACTCTGTTCAATCAGAACCGGCCCCGGGTGGATGTCTCGCATCAGGGCGACCAGCGGCGGAGTGATGGCGTCGGAGGCTGGACTGGCGCTGTCGAGTTCGGCGGGCGAGATCATCCCTGATGACATAACCCCTCCTGCCACTGCTGTTGCAGAGTCTGGCTGTTATCGAGCAGATAGAGGCGCTGCACCAATGGCAACAGCAACTGTTTGCCGTGGGCCAGCTGCTGCTCGGCGGCATACCGGTAGCGCTGGGAGAAACCGGCATGGCCCCCATCCAGCCAGCCCTGATAGTGTTGCCCTGGCCGATCGATGGCCACCGGCAGCTGGCCGTCAGGAGGAAGGGCTGCCTCGAGGGGGTCGCGGATCTGCCAATAGTGGATATCGTGGCGGCGGGAGAGCAGCTGCAACTGCTGACAGAGCGCTGACTCACAGGGTCTGTGGTCGGTGATCAGCGTCAGTTTGGCACCATGGGGCAGCTTCACGCTGGCCAAGGTGTCGGCCAGTGAATGGGATAGTACCCGACGTGCCAGCCCTTGCTGGTAGTGATGGCAGAGGGATTCGAGCAGGGGCAGCACGCTGCCGCGCTGGCTCTGGTGATTTGGGACAAGCCCGTGGCAGATCAGGGTGTTGTGCTGCCTCTCCCCTTGCCAGATCAGGGCTGCCGCCAGCTCGCATCCCAGACGCGCCTTGAGCTGCCGAGTGGAGCCGAAATACATGGCGGGAGAGAGATCGAGCAGCAGCCAGTGCGCCTGATCGAGCTCCTCGCTATAGAGGCGGGTATAGGGACGACCGAGGCGCGCCGTCACTCGCCAGTCGATATGGCGTACCTCGTCACCAGCCTGATAGGCGCGCAGCTCGCGAAACGTGAGTCCGGGAGAGCGGCCCAGTTTGCCGCGTTCGCTGCTGCTTCTGCCTGCGTGAGGTGGCTTCCTGGCCTTGGCCCAGAGCCGGATATTGAGCAGCCGTGGCAGCGACAGGGCGATATCGGGATGGAGCTCCGGCGCTAGGGACATGGCACCTGATCCAGCAGTTGGGCGATCAGGATGTCGTTATCCAGATTGTCGGCCAGTGCCTGATAGCTGGGTAAAAGGCGGTGGCGCAGCACCGGATAGGCTTGCAGCTGGATATCTTCAGGCAGCACATAATCTCGTCCGGCAAGCCAGGCGCGGGCGCGGGCGGAGCGAGCCAGCCCAAGTGTGGCGCGGGGGCTGGCCCCTACGGCAATCAGTGGCTCAAGGGCAGGGCAAAGGCCACTACCCGGGCGGGTGGCGCAGACCAGCTCCACCAGATAGTGCTCCAGTCTGCTTTGCATGGTCACCGCCAGCACTTCGCTGCGAGCACCTTGCAAGCTGGTCTGGCTCAGGGTCACCGGCGCCGCGCCAAGTTGTTCGCCGCTGGCGTTGAGCTGCAAGATGGCGAGCTCCATCGTGGGGCTCGGGTAATCCACCATCAGCTTGAGCAGAAAGCGGTCTAGCTGGGCCTCCGGCAGGGGATAGGTCCCCTCCTGCTCGATAGGGTTCTGGGTGGCGGCCACCATAAAGAGAGGTGGCAGCCGCCAGCTCTTTTTGCCCACGGTGATCTGGTGTTCGGCCATGGCTTCAAGTAGCGCTGATTGCACCTTGGCCGGCGCGCGGTTGATCTCGTCCGCCAGTATCAGATGATTGAACAGGGGGCCGGGCTGGAATACAAAACTGGCATCCTGCGGGTGAAACACCTCGCTGCCGGTCAGATCTGCCGGGAGCAGATCAGGGGTGAACTGGATGCGAGCGAAACGCCCCTCGACAGAGCCAGCAAGCGCTTTGACGGCACGGGTTTTGGCAAGGCCGGGAGCGCCTTCGATTAATACATGTCCTTCACATAACAGGGCGATCAACAGCCCTTCGATGAGCTCATCCTGACCCAGAATTTGACTGGCAAGATAGTCCCTCAGTTGTTTGAACTCCGCCGCTGCCATGTGATAAACCCGTTGTTTTTATGGAAGTTGATCTTTTTATACTCCAGTTGAGCCACAAGGGCGAGTGAAGGGCGCCAGCCTTGCTGAATTTAGTTTCAATCAGCTGTATGAAACTTGTGATTGGATTGTTAAGATGTGGCGCAATGAGGTCAGACCTCTCCCTTATAAACCCAAGGAGCCAGGATGAAACAGCCATTGAAACTGACGACTCGCCAGGGCGAACGGATTGCCGTCGTGGCGGGGCTGCGTACCCCCTTTGCCAAGCAGGCTACCGCCTTTCATGGCGTGCCTGCAGTCGATCTCGGCAAACTGGTGGTGAGCGAGATGCTCGCCCGTACCGATCTCGATCCCAAGCTTATCGACCAGCTGGTGTTTGGTCAGGTGGTTCAGATGCCGGAAGCCCCCAACATTGCCCGCGAGATCGTGCTCGGTACCGGCATGAGCGTCAATACCGATGCCTATAGCGTCTCCCGCGCCTGCGCCACCAGTTTCCAAGCGGTGGCCAACGTCACCGAATCCATCATGGCCGGTACCGTAGACATCGCCATCGCCGGCGGTGCTGACTCCTCCTCCGTGCTGCCTATCGGGGTGAGCAAGAAGCTGGCTCGCGCCTTGGTGGATCTCAACAAGGCGCGCAATCTGCAGCAGCGCTTCAATATTCTGCGTCAGCTGCGAGTCAAGGATCTGCTGCCGGTGCCGCCCGCTGTGGCGGAATACTCTACTGGCCTCTCCATGGGGCAGACCGCCGAGCAGATGGCCAAGAGCCACCAGATCAGCCGCGAGGCGCAAGATGCGCTGGCTCACCGCTCCCACACTCTGGCCGCGCAGGCTTGGGCTGATGGCAAGCTCAGCGGTGAGGTGTTTACCGCCCATGTACCGCCCTACAAATCACCGCTCGAGCGGGACAACAATATCCGTGAAAGCTCGGATCTCGCGAGCTACGCCAAGCTCAAGCCGGTTTTTGACCGGGTCCATGGCACAGTGACTGCGGCCAACGCCACGCCGCTGACCGATGGCGCCGCCGCAGTGTTGCTGATGCGCGAAGGTCGGGCGAAAGAGCTTGGCCTCGAACCGCTTGGCTATATCCGCAGCTTCGCCTTCTCGGCCATCGATGTCTGGCAAGACATGCTGATGGGCCCCTCCTATGCCACGCCGCTGGCGCTGGACAGAGCCGGCATCACGCTCAGCGATCTGACCCTGCTCGACATGCACGAAGCCTTTGCCGCCCAGACGCTGGCCAACCTCAAGATGTTTGCCAGCCACGAGTTTGCCCGTGACAAGCTGGGCCGTGATCAGGCCATCGGCGAGGTGGACATGGAGAAGTTCAACGTCCTCGGCGGTTCGCTGGCCTATGGCCACCCCTTTGCCGCGACCGGTGCGCGGATGATCACCCAGACCTTGCATGAGCTGCGTCGTCGCGGTGGAGGACTGGGGCTCAACACCGCCTGTGCGGCGGGTGGATTGGGCGTGGCTATGGTGTTGGAGGTTGAATGATGAGCGCTAAGACTTTTTCCCTTGATGTTCGCAAAGATGGCATCGGCATCCTCACCATGGATGTGCCGGGCGAGAGCATGAATACCCTGAAAGCCGCCTTTGTCGAGGAGATCCGCTCCGTACTGGACGAGGTAAAACGCAACAAGGATTTGATCGGGCTGGTGATCACCTCCGGCAAAAAGGACTCCTTCATCGCTGGTGCTGATATCACCATGCTGGCCGCCTGCACCAGTGCCAAGGATGCCGAGACCCTGTCACGAGAAGGGCAGGAGATCTTTGCCGAGATCGAGGGGCTGACCATTCCGGTGATCGCCGCCATTCACGGCCCCTGCCTCGGTGGCGGGCTGGAGCTGGCGCTGGCCTGCCATGGTCGGGTGGTGACCGATCACGGAAAATCTGTGCTGGGGTTGCCGGAAGTTCAGCTCGGTCTGCTGCCGGGCTCTGGCGGTACCCAGCGTCTGCCGCGCCTCATCGGGGTGGCCAAGGCGCTGGATCTGATGCTGACCGGCAAGCAGGTGCGGGCCAAACAAGCCAAGAAATTGGGGCTGGTGGACGATGTGGTGCCGCCGTCAATCTTGCTGGATGCAGCCATCAAGCTGGCCAAGAAGGGCAAACCGCGCCATCAGTTGAAACGGGATCTGCAGGGCAAGGTGCTGGAGACCAACAAACTGGGTCGCAAGGTGCTGTTCGATCAGGCCAGCAAGGGGGTGAAAGCCAAGACCCGCGGCAACTACCCGGCGCCGGAGCGGATCCTGGACGTTGTGCGCATCGGCGTGGAGCAGGGGATGAAGGCCGGCCTGGCCGCTGAATCCCGCCACTTTGGCGAGCTGGTGATGACTGCAGAGTCTGCCGCCCTGCGTTCCATCTTCTTTGCCACCACCGAGATGAAGAAAGAGGTCACCTATAAGGGGGCCGAGCCGCGCAAGGTGGCCCATGCCGCCGTGCTGGGCGGTGGTCTGATGGGGGGCGGCATCGCGTTCGTCACCGCTACCAAGGCGGGCGTGCCGGTGCGGATCAAGGATGTGGCAAGCGCTGGGATCGGCAATGCCATGCGCTACAGCTATGACATTCTGGCCAAGAAGCTCAAGCGTCGTCACATCTTGCGCAGCGAATTGGAAAAGCAGATGAGCCTGTTGACCGGCACCCTCGACTACTCCGGTTTCCACCGGGTCGACATGGTGGTGGAGGCTGTGTTTGAAGATCTCGCGCTCAAACACCAGATGGTGAAAGACGTGGAGCGTGAGTGCGGTGAGCACACCGTGTTTGCCTCCAATACCTCCTCTCTGCCCATCAACCAGATTGCGGCAGAGGCGGCGCATCCGGAGCGGATCGTGGGGCTGCATTACTTCAGCCCGGTAGACAAGATGCCGCTGGCGGAGATCATCCCCCACGCTGGCACCAGTGCCGAGACGGTCGCCACCACCCTGGCTTTTGCCCGTGCTCAGGGTAAAACGCCTATTGTGGTGAAGGACGAAGCCGGTTTCTACGTCAACCGTATCCTGGCGCCCTACATGAACGAAGCGGCGCGACTGGTGCTGGAAGGGGAGCCGGTGGAGGTGCTGGATAGCGCGCTGCTGGACTTTGGTTTCCCGGTTGGTCCCATCACCTTGCTGGACGAGGTGGGGATCGATGTAGGGGCCAAGATCTCCCCCATCCTCGAGAAAGAGCTGGGCGGCGAGCAGTTCCAGGCGCCCAAGGCGTTCGACAAGCTGCTGCAAAATGATCGCAAGGGACGCAAGAACGGCAAGGGCTTCTACCTCTATGGCAAGGCTGCACCGCGCAACAAGCTGACCGGCAAAGAGGGCAAGAAGACGGTGGACGAGAGCGTCTATGGCGTGCTCGGTATCAAGCCGTCTGCCAAGCTGGCTCGTCAGGAAATCGCCGAGCGCTGCGTGTTGCTGATGCTCAACGAAGCGGCGATGGCGCTGGATAGCGGTGTGGTGGCGTCGGCCCGTGATGGCGATATCGGCGCCATCTTCGGTATCGGCTTCCCGCCATTCCTTGGCGGCCCGTTCCGCTACATGGACACGCTCGGGATCGATCATCTGGTTGGCCGTCTGGAGTATTACCAGAAGCGCCACGGCGACCGGTTTGCCCCCTGTGCCAGCCTCAAGGCAATGGCTGCAGAGCAGCAGACCTTCTACTGATAACCGCTGCAGATTGACCGCAAGACCACGAGGCCCGCACCCCATGTGGGCCTCTTTCTATGTTGTGGTTTGTTCGGGTTGTACGGCTTGGGCAGCGCTCATGCTGGCAGAAGCAACCGATTAAAAAACGGCCCACCGAAGTGGGCCGTCGAGATATAACGTCACGGATCAGATCCCCGGTTTGCGCTCCGGGCAGCGGCCGATGATATCGGGTGGCAGATCGCCGTTATCCTGTTCCAGCACCACGTCGAATCCCCACAGCTGATGCAGGTGTTTGAGCACCTCATGGCGTGAGTCGCCAAGGGGGATGCGGTTGTGGGGCACATAGCGCAGGGTGAGGGAGCGATCCCCCTTCACGGCGACGTTGTAGACCTGAATATTGGGCTCCAGATTGCTGAGGTTGTACTGGGCCGACAGAGTATTGCGCACCTGACGGTACCCCTCGTCATTGTGGATGGCGGAGACCTTCAGATAGTTCTTCAGATCGTCGTCATCAATGGCGAACAACTTCATGTCCCGCATCACTTTGGGACTGAGGAACTGGCTGATAAAGCTCTCATCCTTGAAGTTCTGCATGGCAAAGTGGAGGGTTTCGACCCAGTTGCTGCCGGCATAGTCGGGGAACCAGTATCTATCTTCCTCGGTCGGGTTCTCGCAGATGCGGCGCAGGTCGGTAAACATGGCAAACCCCAGCGCATAGGGGTTGATCCCCGAGTAGTAGCGGCTGTTGTAAGCCGGTTGATAGACCACGTTGGTGTGGCTGTGCAGCACCTCCATCATGAAGCGATCGCTCAACTTGCCCTCGTCATAGAGGTGATTGAGGATGGTGTAGTGCCAGAAGGTGGCCCACCCCTCGTTCATCACCTGAGTCTGCTTTTGCGGATAGAAATATTGGCTGATTTTGCGCACGATACGCACCACTTCCCGCTGCCAGGGCTCCAGCAAGGGTGCATTCTTCTCGATAAAGTAGAGAATGTTCTCCTGGGGCTCTGCGGGGTAGCGCCTGTCCTCCACGCCAGCGGCTTTATGCTGCTTGGGCAGGGTTCGCCACAGCTCGTTGACCTGAGTCTGCAGATAATCTTCCCGCGCCTTCTGACGCCGCTTCTCCTCAGCCATCGAGATCTTCTGGGGACGCTTGTAGCGATCCACCCCGAAGTTCATCAGGGCATGGCAGGAGTCGAGCAGCTGTTCCACCGCCTCGATGCCATGCTTCTCTTCGCACTGGGTGATGTAGTTCTTGGCGAACAGCAGGTAGTCAATGATGGAGGAGGCATCGGTCCAAGCCTTGAACAGGTAGTTGTTCTTGAAGAAGGAGTTGTGACCGTAGCAGGCGTGTGCCATCACCAGCGCCTGCATCGGCATGGTGTTCTCCTCCATCAGGTAGGCGATGCAGGGATCGGAGTTGATGACGATCTCGTAGGCCAGCCCCATCTGGCCGCGCTTGTAGTTGCGTTCGGTATGGATAAAGCGCTTGCCGAACGACCAGTGCTGGTAGCCGATGGGCATGCCAACGCTGGAGTAGGCATCCATCATCTGCTCGGCGGTGATCACCTCGATCTGGTTGGGGTAGGTATCCAGCTTGTAGAAACGGGCGACCCGGGCGATCTCCTGGTGATAGGTCTCCAGCAGATCGAAGTTCCAGTCTGGTCCGTCATCCAGTGGCGCTACACGTTTTTCTGTTTCGATCATGTGACCTCCTCACGCCGCTTGTTTCTTGAACAGCTCGCGGAACACCGGATAGATATCCTCGACCTTGCGAATGTGCTCCATCGCAAAGTGGGGGAACTGGCTGGCTACCGACTCATATTCGTGCCACAGGGTCTGATGGGCACGGGTAGTGATCTCGATGTAGGAGTAGTACCGCACCCTTGGCATGATATCCCGCGCCAAGATCTCCCTGCACTGCGGTGAGTCATCAGCCCAGTTGTCACCATCCGACGCCTGCGCCGCATAGATGTTCCACTGGTTGGCCGGGTAACGCTCGTTGATGATGTCATTCATCATTTTTAGCGCACTGGAAACGATGGTGCCGCCAGTCTCCTGGGAGTAGAAGAACTCGTGTTCATCCACCTCCTTGGCCTGGGTGTGGTGGCGGATATAGACCACTTCGACGTTCTTGTAAGTCCGGCTCAGGAACAGATAGAGCAGGATATAGAAACGCTTGGCCATCTCCTTGGTGGCCTGATCCATGGAGCCCGAGACATCCATCAGACAGAACATCACCGCCTGGCTGGAGGGGACGGGCCGTTTGACGAAGTTGTTGAATTTGAGATCGAAGGTGTCAATAAACGGCACCGCATCGATCCGTCGTTTCAGCTCCCTGATCTCCTTCTCGAGCAGGGTGATTTCTGCAAAGTGCTCGTTGGGATCGGCGGCCAGCAGAGCCAGCCTATCTTCCAGTTCATGCAACTGGCGTTTCTTGCCAGCTTGCAACGCCATGCGACGCGCCAGCGAATTTTGCAGGGAACGCACCACGTTGATGTTGGCGGGCACCCCGTTGGAGGTGTAGCCCGCCCGATAGGTTTTCACCTCCATCAGCTGATTGAGCTGGGTTTTCTGCAGCCTGGGCAGCTCCAGATCTTCAAACAGCAGATCGAGATACTCATCCTTGGAGATCTGGAACACGAAATCATCGGCCCCTTCACCCTGATTGGATGCCTGTCCCTCGCCGGAACCCTGTCCGCCGCCCCCTCCTTTGGGACGGTCAATCTTGTCGCCGGAGACGAACTGGTCATTGCCGGGATGCACCATCTCCCGTTTACCACCGTGCCCCTGATGAAAATGGGGCTCGCCGATATCCTTGGTCGGGATGCTGATGCTCTCGCCCTTGTCTACGTCCTGAATGCTGCGCTTGGAGACAGCATCCGAGACCGCTTGTTTTATCTGCTTCTTGTAGCGGCGGATGAAGCGCTGCCGATTGACAGCGCTTTTGTTTTTGCCGTTGAGCCTGCGGTCGATAAAATGCGCCATAACTCCCCCTTGAACAGTCAGGGTCAGGATGACTTGCGTACCCTGAGATACCATTCGGAGAGCAGTCGCACCTGTTTGCGGGTGTAGCCTTTCTCCATCATCCGTTCGACAAAGTTATCGTGCTTCTTCTGCTCCTCGGCCGAGGTTTTGCTGTTGAAGGAGATAACCGGCAGCAGCTCTTCCGTGTTGGAGAACATCTTCTTCTCGATCACGGTGCGCAGCTTCTCGTAACTGGTCCAGTTGGGGTTACGGCCTGCATTGTTGGCCCGGGCACGCAGCACGAAGTTGACGATTTCGTTGCGGAAATCTTTCGGGTTGCTGATCCCGGCAGGTTTTTCGATCTTCTCCAGCTCGCTGTTGAGGGACGCTCTGTCAAACAGCTGGCCGGTTTCGGGGTCACGGTACTCCTGATCCTGGATCCAGAAGTCGGCGTAGGTAACGTAGCGATCGAAGATGTTCTGACCGTACTCGGAGTAGGACTCGAGATAGGCGGTCTGGATCTCCTTGCCGATGAACTCCACATAGCGCGGGGTCAGATAGCCCTTGATGAACTCAAGGTAGCGATCGTGCAGCTCTTGCGGGAACTGTTCGCGCTCGATCTGCTGCTCCAGCACATAGAAGAGGTGCACCGGGTTGGCGGCCACTTCCGCGTGGTCGAAGTTGAAGACGCGGGAGAGGATCTTGAACGCAAAACGGGTAGAGAGACCATTCATCCCTTCGTCTACACCGGCGTAGTCGCGATACTCCTGATAGCTCTTCGCCTTCGGATCGGTGTCCTTCAGACTTTCGCCATCATAGACCCGCATCTTGGAGTAGATGCTGGAGTTTTCCGGCTCTTTCAGCCGTGACAACACCGAGAATTGGCCCAGCAGTTCGAGGGTACCCGGGGCGCACTTGGCCTCGGTCAGTTCGCTGTTGACCAACAGTTTTTCGTAGATCTTCACCTCTTCCGAGACGCGCAGGCAGTAAGGCACCTTGACGATGTAGACCCGGTCGAGGAAGGCTTCGTTGTTCTTGTTGTTGCGGAACTGCTGCCACTCGGATTCGTTGGAGTGAGCGAGCAAGATGCCGTCAAAGGGGAGGGCTGAGAGCCCTTCGGTACCGTTGTAGTTACCCTCCTGGGTTGCTGTCAGCAGCGGGTGCAGCACCTTGATGGGCGCTTTGAACATCTCAACAAATTCCATCACCCCCTGGTTCGCCTTGCACAGCGCACCTGAGTAGGAGTAAGCATCGGCATCATCTTGGGCGAAGTGCTCCAGCATGCGGATATCGACCTTGCCGACCAGTGAGGAGATGTCCTGGTTGTTGTCATCACCAGGTTCAGTCTTGGCGATGGCGATTTGATCGAGGATGGAGGGGTTGACCTTCTCCACCTTGAACTTGGTGATGTCGCCACCAAACTCGTGCAGACGCTTGGCAACCCAGGGCGACATGATGGGGCGCAGATAACGGCGCGGGATGCCGTACTCTTTTTCTAGGATTTCGCCATCCTCTTCGATGTCAAACAGACAGAAGGGGTGATCGTTGACCGGTGAGCCCTTGATGCGATAGATGGGCACCTTCTGCATCAGGGATTTGAGTTTTTCTGCCAGCGAGGATTTACCGCCGCCAACAGGGCCCAACAGATAGAGGATCTGTTTCTTCTCCTCCAGCCCCTGGGCGGAGTGTTTGAGGTAGGAGACAATCTGCTCGATCGCCTCTTCCATACCGTAGAAATCTTTGAATGCCGGATAGCGTGCTACGACGCGGTTGGAGAAAAGCCGGCTCAGTCTGGGGTTGGCAGAGGTGTCTACCATCTCAGGTTCACCGATGGCGGTCAGCAGACGTTCGGCCGCAGAGGCGTAGCAGGCTTTGTCCTGCTTACACATATCTAGGAACTCCTGGATGGTATATTCCTCTTCTCTCGCTTTTTCATATCGCTGTTGGTAATGCTCGAATATGCCCATAACTTTGCCCTCGTTATAGTCGCTTACCCTGAAAAAAGTGGATGACTGCTTTTGTGTTGTGCGCTTTTAAAGCCTAGTCAACAGACTCCAGTAATCCATCACGGTTGATAGGTTAAATTCTGAAGAAACCTGCCCGATCCTTGTGCGGGGAGGGTCAGTCAACAACACCGCTATGTTACTGACTGTTAAATTATTTTTGCCACGATAGTGAGGTAAATGTCAAAGACATAAAAAATAAATGTTTATGGGAAAGAGGGAACTTATTGCGAAAAGATTAAGGGGTTTGACGAAAGGCAATGGGGCTGCGGGTTGGCGGGGTTATGGATGAGAATGTCATTACGTGAACGTCAACGTAAATTACATTATTTGGAGTTTTGACTCTAATTTTTACATTGACGCTACATTTTGAGTGCCCTAGATTGGCGATGTGTGAGCAGCAAGATGCTTTAGCAAGAGAGTTGACTGTTGCCTCACCAAGCTCTGTTTAAGCACGTTTCCGTTGGCTTGACCCTCGCAACCGCGAGGGTCTTCTTTTTCTGCGTCTGTAAACGCTTGTTTCTGCTGGTGGCTATTGAAGCCACCAGCACTCATCTATCAAGGGTAGGCTTGTTGCACTGCCGCCAGGACGCGGGCAAACGGGTGGGCGGCCAACTGGCCTGCGCCCGCCAGCGATTTGGCCTTGACCCGGCTGGTCAACGGTGTGGCGATACCGCACAAGAAGCGGGCCAGAACACGCGCATCCACGGAACCTGTCTTGGCAATCAGCGGATCGCACCAGGCGCGGATCCCCGCCTCGTTTGGCATGGTCAGTGAGGGCAGGGGCGGGAGATGCGCCACCTCGCCGCGACAAACCGAACAGTGGCCACAATGAACCGGCGCCACCTCATCGGCAAAATAGCGGGCGAGGCGGTGGCTCAGGCACTCACTTGAGGTGAAAAAGTCGAGCATGGCTTGCAGTCTGGCCAGCTCGCTCTGCTCTTTTTGCAGGAACAGGGCATGCAGGGCATTTGCTTCCTGCTCGTTGTCCCACCCCTGACGGGTGATCCGGTAGACCTCGGTCATCTGTTTGCTTTCAAGCTCGATCCAGCCTTGCTGCTGCAGGTAGTCGAGCGCCGCAACCGCCCGCTGTCGCTCTCCCTGATAGCCCTGCCAGAGGGCGTCAAAGTTCATGGTGCACCAGCTGCGCGCTTGCGGGGCGCAGGCGAACAGTTGCTCCAGAAACTGGCGGCGATCCGGATTGAAGCGGCTCACTATCTCGCCTTTATCCAGCACAAATTTGAAGCGGTAGTCGGCGTAATAGCTATAGGCCGGAGTGATGATACCTGCCATCTCCAGATAGACCAGCAGGGTTTTAAGGGGCAACTGGCGGATATTGGTGTCGTTGGAGAGGCGCAGCAGGGTGAATTCCCACTCGCTCCCGCTCTGCTTGATGATGGCAAGCAGCTGGAGGATGGCACTCAAATCCGGCGTATCGCCGTAGACGAAGTTCTCCAGCACCGGTAGCTGGCTCTGGTTGGCCAGCACGATACAGCGCGATGGCTGGCCATCCCGTCCGGCGCGGCCAATCTCCTGGCTGTAGTTTTCAATGGACTTGGGCAGATCGTAGTGAATGACCCGCCGGATATCCGCTTTGTCGATCCCCATGCCAAAGGCGATGGTGGCGACGATGCAGTCCACCTTGCCCGCCATGAAATCGTGCTGGATCTGACTGCGCAGCGCCGAGTCGAGTCCGGCATGATAGGCGCGGGCGTTGATCCCTTCTCTCATGAGTTGCTCGGCACAGGCTTCTGCGGTGTGTTGCAAGGTGACGTAGACGATGGTGGGGGCCGCCGGATCGTTGGCCAGCTCCTGTGCGAGCCAGCTATCCCGCGCGTCGGGCGACAGGGGAATGACTGCCAGATCAAGATTGGGGCGATAGAAACCGGTGACCACGACCCCCTCCGGCGCGATGCCGAATTTGGTCTGCATATCCTGAATCACCGCCGGTGTGGCGGTGGCCGTCAGCAGCAACACCTGCGGGATCTTCAGGTCATGGCGATAGCTCGGCAGCTTGAGGTAGTCGGGGCGAAAGTTGTGGCCCCACTCCGAGATACAGTGCGCCTCATCGACGACCAGCAGCGAGAGCGGCACTTGCTGGATAAAGCGGCGAAAGCGCTCGTTCTTGAGTCGCTCCACCGAGATCATCAGGATCTTGAGCTGGCCATCCAGCGCCTGCTGCATCACTTGTCGGCTCTCCTCCGGGCTCTGGCTCGAGTCGAGGGTCGCGGCGCTTATTCCCTTGCTTTTAAGGAAGGCGAGTTGATCGTGCATCAGCGCCAGCAGCGGCGATATAACCAGGGTCAGGTGAGGCAGGGCGAGGGCAGGCAGTTGATAA
Organism: Aeromonas sp. FDAARGOS 1411; assembly: GCF_019047125.1. Classification (NCBI taxonomy): domain Bacteria; kingdom Pseudomonadati; phylum Pseudomonadota; class Gammaproteobacteria; order Aeromonadales; family Aeromonadaceae; genus Aeromonas; species Aeromonas sp. FDAARGOS 1411. Next base: position 1,296,907 of record NZ_CP077214.1, read on the forward strand.
CAGAGTGACTTGCCGGAGCCGGTGGGAAAGATGGCGGCGGCACTCTGACCAGCCAGCACCCGGCTGATCACCGCCTCCTGGCCTGGCCTGAGTGCGGAGAAACCAAAATATTGCTTGAGCAGGGATGGGATCATGGCAAGGCTCCGCAGCAAATGGGGGATGATAGCACAGCGACGCCGGTCACGGATGACACAGGAATGGTCGTGAGGGCAAGGGCAGAGAGTGTTGATAAAACGTACAAAAATGGGTGGTTGCGCTGTGGTTAAGGTTTTGTTGCGGTTTTTTGTGATGGAAACGGGATATTTTTTGGTGAGTCTCTGGAAAAAAAAGATGGCGAATGGGATATTCCGTCATGCAATCCGGTGACTGGCGGATCGGCCCGACAGAAGGCTGGCCACAGACACCACATTCGGGCGACAGGGGTCTCCCGATGGGTGGTTGCAGACAGGACTCATGATTCATGCACTACGGTGCTTAGGGACTTTTTTGATGACACAACAACACCCCCTCCTTCGGCTGGTCAATAGCACCAGTCTGGTCAGCCAGATCCTGGTTGGTCTGGTATTCGGTATCTTGCTGGCGATGTTTGCCCCCGAGTGGGCGAAAACGGCTGGTCTGCTCGGCAGTCTGTTCGTTGGCGCACTGAAAGCGGTAGCCCCGCTGCTGGTATTCGTACTGGTGATGGCGGCCATCATTGGTCACAAGCAGGGTCAGAAGACCAATATGCGACCGATCCTGCTGCTCTATCTGTTTGGTACCTTCTCTGCGGCCGTGGTCGCGGTGATTGCCAGCTTCCTGTTTCCCTCCAACCTCCATCTGGTGGCCAATACTGCCGAGATCACCCCACCAGGCGGGATCACCGAGGTGCTGCAGACCCTGCTGTTCAACGTGGTGACCAACCCGGTCAAGGCGCTGATGGATGCCAACTATATCGGGATCCTGGCGTGGGCCATCGGTCTGGGTATCGCTATGCGCCATGCCAACGAGAGCACCAAGGCGCTCATCACTGACCTGTCTCACGGTGTCTCCGCCATCGTGAAAGCGGTGATCCGCTGTGCTCCGCTCGGGATCCTGGGTCTGGTTGCCTCCACGCTGGCTGAGACAGGCTTCGATGCCCTGTTTGGCTATGCTCAACTGCTGGTGGTGCTGATCGGCTGCATGCTGTTTATCGCCTTTGTGGTCAACCCGTTGATCGTCTTCTGGAAGATCAAGCGCAACCCCTATCCGCTGGTGCTGACTTGCCTGAAAGAGAGTGGTGTAACAGCCTTCTTTACCCGCAGCTCTGCGGCCAATATCCCGGTCAACATGGCGCTGTGTGAAAAACTGCGTCTGCCGGAGGATACCTATGCGGTCTCCATTCCGCTGGGTGCCACCATCAACATGGCGGGTGCTGCCATCACCATCACTGTGCTCGCCATGGCGGCGGTACATACCCTGGGGATGGAAGTGGACATGGCAACGGCTGTGCTGCTCTCCGTGGTTGCCACCGTCAGCGCCTGTGGCGCATCCGGTGTCGCCGGTGGCTCCTTGCTGCTGATCCCGCTGGCCTGCAGCCTGTTTGGCATCAGCAACGACATCGCCATGCAGGTGGTGGCCGTCGGCTTTATCATCGGCGTGTTGCAGGATTCTGCTGAGACAGCACTGAACAGCTCCACCGACGTGCTGTTCACCGCCGCTGCTTGCATGGCCGAAGATGAAACCCTGCTGGAACCTTCCGCGCTGCCCAGCAGCGAGGCGTGAGCCGGTAGCTCGATTTTTCGATTCAGCCCCTCTCTGTGAGGGGCTTTTTATATCAGCGGGCCTAAATGTGTTGAGGAGAGGAGTGCGCAAGAAAACATTCATTTTGATGAAATGTTTGGTTACAAATAGCCGACAGACAGTGCGGGTGCTGCCCCGTTAAAATAGCTGCGGAATAATAAGGTTCAGGCTAAAAAACGAGATTAAATAATGAAAAAAACTACGCTTTCGTGGGCAATTATTGGTGCATTAGGTTTGGTTGGTTGCGGTGGTGGTGGCGGAGATAGTGGTGGTGGTGGTACCACGCCACCGGAGCCGCAACCGAGGGCGCTGCCGGTGGCTGGCGTTTATCTCCCCGTCCTGATGGACGCTCAGGGGCAGTTAATCAACCGTCCGGTCAACGACAGTTATCGTGCGGTCGGTTTTGTCTATCCGGCGTCCACAGAGGGCACGGGTTGGGCGATGAACATTGCTGAGAAAAGAAGTGCCACAGTCAGCACTTATACCTTCCCTCAAGGCTTCTCTTCTCTGAATAAAGGTGAGGGTTACCCACTGACGTTGTCGTTGCTGGTGAACAAAAGCCAACCCAGTACCTTCGACTCGGCTGAGCAAAAGTCCAATACCAATGTTGATGGGTTGGTCAAGGTGGCGTCTGTGCCAGATACGGCGGGAAGCAGCCAGTCACTCTGGGTACTCGATTATCGACCCGTCAAAGCCAAAATCGATTCTGCACTCACTATTCAGAATTGGGGCGGCCAAGTGGCATTGCAGCCGATGGTCACTGCGCCTATCAACGCGGACTCCTGGTACAACCTTGGGGAGAGTGCACTGTTTCAAGATTTCAAAACCGAGCGCAGCAACAATGGCTTGGGGATCAAGCTGACCATCCTGTTTAAAGAAGGGTGTTCTGTAAGCGGTGAGACAGAGGCCAACACTCAAGGTTTGAACAAGCTGACGCTGACCGGTTGGAATAATCGCTCATGCAGTTTCAATACCTTGACAGGGCCTGCTGATATCAAAGAGGGAAAAATTTATGAGGGGCTCTGGGAAAAAAGGATGCGTGATTTTGCCGATCGCAACGCCAGTGTCACCGCATATCTGACCATGAAACCGGGTAGTAATGGCCAGAAAGACACTCTGGTGCTCGGTATTCCGGAAATTACCGGCATCACGCCGTTCCTGTTGGAAGCGCAGCCACTCTAATCAGCCAGAGAGAGTGTGTGTTTATCAAGAGATGCCAGTCGCTTGCCCGACTGGCATTTTTGTTGGTCGAGTTTCGGAGCGAAGCCCGAAATATGATGATGCTGGAGCAGGATAAGGTCTGTGTCCCAAGTTTTGTGTGAGTGTGGATTACGTAACCCTGTGATGAGAGGCAAGACTATTCAGGGCGGGATAACGCAATAAAAAAAGCCAGCCGAATGTTCGGCTGGCTTTTTTGCTATCAGAGCAGGTTGCGAAGATTAACCAACCAGCTGATAGAGGATGGCAGAGATGGCGATCATCCCCATGGTCGCAACGAAGGCGTTGCTGATATGGCCCTGATACTTCGCCATGGCCGGGACGCGCTTGATGGCGTACATCGGCATGATGAACAGGATGGTGGCGATAATCGGGCCGCCCAAGGATTCAATCATACCCAGGATGGAGGGGTTAGCCACGGCGGTGCCCCACAGGGTCAGGATGAAGAAGGCGATGATGAACATCTCGACTTTCTTGGCATTCGGCTCTTTGCCAGACTTGCGCATGTTCTGCACGATCATCCCTTTCAGACCTTCACGGGCACCCAGATAGTGACCGAAGAAGGAGGAGACGATGGCCACGAACGCAACCAGCGGACCGAAGTAGGAGATGATGGGGCTGGCATGCTGGTTGGCCAGATAGGAGAGCACGGCGATGTTCTGGGCCTTGGCTTCTGCCAGCTGGGCCGGTGTCAGGCTCATGACGCAGGAGAAGACGAAGAACATCACGAAGCCCAGCAGCACCATGGCGGTACGCTTGAGGATGGCATCGGCTTTCTGGACGGCGTGATCACCGTGATCGCGGCGCTGTGCCAGGGAGAAGCTGGAGATGGCCGGGCTGTGGTTGAAGGAGAAGACCAGTACCGGGATGGTCAGCCACAGGGTGGTGGCGAAATCTTTGGCAGAGGGTACTTGCTCCAGCGCGGCGCCGGTCCAGTCAGGGATCAGGTACAAAGAGATACCGGCCAGAATGGCGATCAACGGATAAACCAGCAGCTCGGTCACTTTCAGCATCAGCTTTTCACCGGCCAGCATTACCGACATCATGCCCATGATCAGCACAATGGAGAGGATCCAGCGCGGTGGGGCACTCATCTGCAGCTGATTGACCATAAAGCTTTCCACGGTGTTGGTGATACCCACGCCATAGATCAGCACGATGGGGTAGATGGCGAAGAAGTAGAGCAGGGTGATTAATTTACCGGCACCCACGCCAAAGTGCTCTTCCACCACTTCGGTGATGTCTGCATTTGGCTTTTTGGAGGAGAGCACGAAGCGGGCCAGACCACGGTGTGCCAGATAGGTCATGGGACCTACCAGCAGCGCCATGACGACCAGCGGCCAGAAACCGCCCATACCCGCGTTGATCGGCAGGAACAGGATCCCCGCGCCAACCGCGGTCCCGAACAGACTGATGACCCAGGTAGAGTCGCGTTTTTCCCAACGAGTGGTTTGAGTAGAGCGGATCCCTTGCTCTGTTGACGCCGCAACTCCCTGCGTGCCAGTGACTGTGTTTGACATCTATCTCACCCCGAATGTGTGGTTCTTATTAAGTCGGCGCAAGGATACGGTTTTTCTAATCAAAAATGTTGATCAAATTCATCTTTACGGCACGAAAAACCGCACTTTCTTATGGAAATGTGATCAAAACAAGAAAAATTCAATTATTGTTTATCAATTAGCACGTTATTTTAGTGTTAATGATTAAATCTCGCCCAGCCAAATGTAGGTAAATTGTTATTTTGCGAGATGCTGGGCTAGCTGGTTGATCATGCTGGCGGTGGCCCCCCAGATAAAGTGCTGTTGCCAGGGGATCCAGTAGATAGTATGCGCTTTCCCCCCTCTGTAAAGGGTCAGGGGGATGTGGTTGCGCCGATCCAGCAGATGGGTCAGCGGCACTTCAAAGGCGTGATCCACCTCATCCGGACTCAGAATGAGGGGATAGTTGCCATCGAGCAGCCCCAGCACCGGCAGTACCTCGAATCGTGACACCGTATTGAGCGGGTTGAGGGTGCCGATCACTTCAATCAGTCGGGCCGGAATGCCGAGCTCCTCTTCGGTCTCCCGCAGCGCCGTGGCAATGAGGTTTTCGTCGCCGGGATCCTGTCGCCCGCCGGGAAAGCTGATCTGCCCCCCATGATGGCGCAACCGGGGGCTGCGCCGGGTCAATAACAGGCTGAGCCCCTCATCGCGCATCACCACCGGGATCAACACCGCCGCCGGACTGAGCCCGCCGATGGCGAGGCGATGGGCCGGGGCGGGTCGCTGCAACTGGAAGCGGGTCAGCAGTTCGTGGCGATCCATGGCGGGGAGCTCTCCTGTGCGTTGGCCAGACAGTGGGGAGGGTTACAGCGCCGACAGCGGCGGCAGGATGCGGGCAACCTTGTCATAGGTCTCCTGATATTCGCTGTCGGCATCGGAGTCGGCGATGATGCCGCCACCGGCCCAGCAGTGCAGGCGACCCGCTTCGGCGATCAGGGTACGAATGCAGATGCTGGTATCCATCCGGCCATGCTGGCTGAGATAGCCGATGCTGCCGCAATAGGCGTTGCGGCGCTGGGGCTCCAGCTCTTCGATGATCTCCATGGCCCGGATCTTGGGGGCGCCGGTGATGGAACCACCCGGGAAACAGGCCCGCAGCAGATCGACTCCTTGCCAGCGTGCATCCAGCTCACCGTGGATGGTGGAAACCAGATGATGTACCGCCGGAAACGACTCGACCGCAAAGAGATGAGGCACGCTGACCGAGCCCGGCCGGCTGACCCGACCGATGTCGTTGCGCAGCAGATCAACGATCATCAGATTCTCTGATCTGTCCTTGTCCGCCTGCGCCAGCTCCTGCGCGACTTGCCGATCGATGGCCGGATCGGGGTGGCGAGGGCGAGTGCCCTTGATGGGTTTGGTTTCGATATGACGGCCATCAAGCAGCAGGAACCGCTCGGGGGAGAGGCTCAGCAGCGCGCTCTCCGGCAGGCGGATAAAGGCAGAGAAGGGGGCCTTGTTGGCGGTTGCCAGAAGACAATAGGCCTGCCACTCATCCCCCTGATAGGGGGTGCTGAAACGCTGGGTCAGGTTGATCTGGTAGCAATCCCCCGCAGCGAGGTATTCCTGAATACGGGCAAACTTCTCGCCATACTCGGCACGGCTCATATTGCTCTGCCACGACCCCTGCAAGGCAAAAGAGGGGGCCGGGTTGGCCTGCTGCTGTTCAAGCCAGGCCCGCCGGTTGGCAAGGCCTGCTTTATCCCCCCAGTGCACCAGCTGCCAGTCGCCGGTCGCCACATTGCGCAGCAGCGCCCAGTCGTAGATACCTACCGCCATGTCCGGTACCGCGATATCGGCGGCGGCCTGCACTGGCAGTCGCTCGAAGCGACGGCCGAGATCATAGCCAAACAGGCCGAGGGCGCCGCCAATAAAGGGCAGGTGAGTGGCACACAGATCCAGTTCCCCCAGCAGCTGTTGCTGGGTATGGGCCAGCAGGGCGAGGGGATCTTCGTGGTGTTTGCTGATATTCGCCCCGATACGCAGAGTGGTCACTTCGCCGCGGGTTTCGAGGGTCGCCAGCGGATCGGCAGTGATGATATCAAAGCCGTTATCGGTACCGAGTGGTCCCGCCGATTCCAGCAACATGGCCCACGGCTGATGTTGCAGGCGGGCAAAAAGCTGATGTAGTTCAGCACTATGGTCTAGATGATGGATATGAAGTGTTGGCGTCATTTTATGTTACACAGGCAACAGTTTGGTTCCCGAACCCTAGTCGGTGCTGGTGGGCAAGCGTATCATAGGTGTCGGTGACTTAAGAAAAAACTGCCGTGTCGTTCGTTTTTTGCTGGTTGATAGTTTTTAGCCAGCACGTCAGCACGGCCCATCATATGGAAGCCCTTGCCCTGCTTTGTGGCAGAGACAAGGACCAGTGAGGATGATATGAGCATTATAAAAAAACAGGATTTCATCGATTCTATCGCAGATGCCCTCCAGTACATCTCCTATTACCACCCGTTGGATTTTGTTCAGGCTGCCAAAGCGGCGTATGACCGCGAGGCCAACCCGGCCGCCAAAGATGCGCTGGCCCAGATCCTGATCAACTCCCGCATGTCCGCCGAAGGTCATCGTCCGCTCTGCCAGGACACCGGCATCGTGACCTGTTTCGTCAAGATCGGCATGCAAGTTCAGTGGGACAGCGACATGACAGTGCAGGAGATGGTGGACGAAGGGACCCGTCGTGCCTACACCAATCCTGACAACCCGCTGCGCGCCTCCGTGCTGGCCGATCCGGCCGGCAGTCGCAAAAACACCAAAGACAACGCCCCTGCCGTGGTTCATATCGACATGATCCCCGGCAACAAGGTGGAAGTGAGCATCGCGGCCAAAGGCGGCGGCTCCGAGAACAAATCCAAGATGGTGATGCTCAACCCCTCTGACGATATCGTCGAGTGGGTGCTGAAAACCGTGCCGACCATGGGCGCAGGCTGGTGCCCGCCCGGCATGCTGGGCATCGGCATCGGCGGTACCGCCGAGAAAGCTGCGGTACTGGCCAAAGAGGCCTTGATGGAGCACATCGACATTCAGGAGCTGATCGCCCGTGGCCCGCAAACCACTGAAGAGAAGCTGCGGGTCGAGCTCTACGACAAGGTCAACAAGCTGGGGATCGGTGCCCAGGGGTTGGGCGGCCTCACTACCGTGCTGGATGTGAAGGTGAAATCTGCGCCGACTCACGCCGCTTCCAAGCCGGTGGTGATGATCCCCAACTGCGCCGCCACCCGCCACGTTCACTTCGAACTGGATGGTTCAGGCCCTGCCGAACTGACTCCGCCGAAACTGAGCGACTGGCCGGAGATCACCCGTGAAGCGGGTGGCAACGTGCGCCGCGTCAACGTCGATGGCATCACCAAGGCCGAACTGGCAAGTTGGAAGAGCGGTGATACCGTGCTCCTCTCCGGCAAGATCCTCACCGGCCGCGATGCTGCCCACAAACGTATCGCCGACATGCTGGCCTGTGGCGAAGGGCTGCCGGAAGGGGTCGATTTCACCAACCGCTTTATCTATTACGTTGGCCCGGTCGATGCGGTGCGCGACGAAGTGGTTGGCCCGGCTGGCCCCACCACCTCCACCCGGATGGACAAGTTCACCGACATGATGCTGGGTGAAACCGGCCTTATCGGCATGATCGGCAAATCCGAGCGTGGCCCGAAAACCGTCGAGAGCATCAAGCAGCATAAGGCCGTCTATCTGATGGCCGTCGGCGGCGCCGCTTATCTGGTGGCCAAGGCCATCAAGAAGGCGCGCGTGGTAGCTTTTGCCGATCTTGGCATGGAAGCGATCTACGAGTTTGAAGTGGAAGATATGCCGGTGACCGTAGCGGTCGACTCCGAAGGCAACAATATCCACGAAACCGGCCCGGCCTACTGGTCTGCCAAGATTGCCGAGCTGGACGGCAAACTCTCCTCCTGAGTGACCGTTTCCGCTGCCGGTTAACGGCATCGGCAATGAATAAAGAAGGCGCGTCCATCCGGATGCGCCTTGTTGCTTTGGTTGGCCTGTTATGGGCTCAAGTTGGCCGTTTGCGGCAAGCGGATATAAAAAAGGATGGCGTGACGCCATCCTTTTTTCGTTGTGCTTGTGCTCTGTCAGCAGCGCAATCGCGCTTGGCTTAGGCCTTTTTCAGGTAGGCAGCAACCAGTACGATCTGCACGCCGTTGACCTTGCCTTCGATATGAAGCGGGTTGTTGGTCAGACGGATGCCCTTGACCAGGGTACCGCGCTTGGCGGTGAAACCGGCGCCTTTCACATCCAGATCCTTGATCAGGGTGACGGAGTCGCCCTCTTGCAGCACGGCGCCGTTGGAGTCAACGGTCGGTACGCTGTCGTCATCTTCGTCAGCAATACCAGCTTCAGCCCAAGCCTTGGCTTCGTCTTCCATGTACATCATGTCCAGCAGATCCTGAGCCCACACTTCACCCTTGCCGGAGAGTGCTTTGAGCTGGCGCCATGCCATCACCTGCACTGCAGGCACCTGGCTCCACATGCTGTCACTCAGGCAACGCCAGTGGTTGACCACCAGGGTATCCGGTTGTTCCAGCTGACCACGGCAGGTGTCACAGATAGCAACGCTGTGATCATCGTCGCTGGCGGGGGAGTGAGGCACCACGAAGGCGGTCAGCGCCTGCTCGGCGCTGCACAGTTCACACTTGGCGCCCGCGCGCGCTTGCAGAATGGCGTTGATGGTCATGTTGTTGGTCCCATAGCTAGTGGTAAAGCGACCCGCGTTGGACGGGGCGCGTGAAAGAGGGGGCGGAATATAGCATAAAACCCCGCACTTTGTCAGGTCTGCCCTGGCTCACAGGGTTGGCTGTGCTGTTGCGCGGCGCTGATCGTCAGGTATTGAGAGTGCAATTTGAAGCGGGATCGCTAGAATGAGCCTCCTTTTTGACTGCAAGGCAGGGGCATTCGTGCTGGCTCAACGTTTTCAACAACTGGATCGACTGCTCACCCGCTACAAACGCTGGTGGCAGTATCAGCCATATCATCATCTGACCATGGCCTTTGTCGATGAGGCGCCCGAACTGGCGGCACTGCTCAATGGGCTGACCCTTGCCCAGTTGGCGGAGCTCGATGCGGATATGGATGCACTCAGCAGTCTGCTTGCCCCCTGGATTGCCGAGGGTACCGAGCTGCAGCAACTCAGCCAGCTTGCCCCGTTTACCCCGGAGCCCATCACCTGCAGCAAGGAGATGGCGCTGCATATGCCGGGGCGCAAGCAGGCCCAGATCGAGTCGTTCACCGCCTGTCTGCCTGCCCATCAGGGCCCCTATCTGGAGTGGTGTGCCGGCAAGGGCCACCTTGGGCGGCTGGTGTCACTTCATCGACAGGCTCCGATCCTCAGTCTGGAGTTGCAAGATCAGCTTTGTGACGAAGGTCGGCTGCTGGCCGAGCGGGATGGCGCCAATATGACCTTTACCTGCGCCGATACTTTTGCCCCCGAGTCGGCGGCGCTGATCGCCCCCGAACATCACGCTATGGCACTCCATGCCTGCGGCGAGCTGCACACCCATCTGCTGGAGCGGGTGGCCGAGCGCGGTGCCCGCGGAGTGACCATCTCTCCCTGCTGCTACCACCTGATCCGCACCAGCCACTATCGCCCGCTGTCAGCCGCGGCCAGCGCCAGCGAGCTGGTGTTGAGCAAGGCGGATCTCAAGTTGCCGCTACAGGAGACGGTGACTGGCGGTGCGCGGATCGCCCGCCTGCGCGAGCAGGAAGTGGTGTGGCGGCTCGGGTTTGACTGCCTGCAGCGTCAGGTGCGCGGGGTGGATGAGTATCTGCCGGTGCCCAATATGCAAAAGAGCCTGCTGACCGGCACGTTTGAGGCATTCTGCGTTTGGGCTGCTGAACGCAAAGGGATTGTGCTGCCCGCCGGGCTCGACTACTCCGCCTGGCTGGAACACGGGGAGCGCCGCTTTGGTGATGTCGCCCGCATGGAGCTGGTGCGTCATTTGTTTCGCCGTCCCCTCGAGATCTGGCTGGCGCTGGATCGCGCGCTCTTTTTGCAAGAGCAGGGCTATCGGGTCGAAGTGGGGGAGTTCTGTGCCAAACCCATGACCCCGCGCAATATCCTGATCCGTGCCGTGCGTGCCGGACATCCGGCTATTTTGAGCATTTTTCTTGAACATTGATGATGGCTGACAGGTTGAGCCTGTCAGCCATTTTTTTTATCACGAACAATGACCGTATGGCAGGTCACCTGGCTGTCTCAACTGTTCTAAAAATGGGCGACAGATCACGCTGTAGCGTTTTCGTTTGGGTTCTTTTTCTTTGTTTCAGCTGCACTGAATATCACAAGGTGAAATGGCTCACAAATTCTGCTTATTTCTTAATTCTCATCGTGAATTTAGTTGTTGAAACACCTACTCTTGGAACGCATTAATTCAAACAAGGACGATAAACATGTTCAAACCCAAGCGTTGTGCCTGGCTGATCGCTGCCGCCTGCGCATTGCCAAGCTATGCCGCAATGAGTGCAGCCATGAATATTCAACCCGATCCGCAAAATGCGGGAGGATATGTCATTGCGGCCCCGGATCTGGCCGCCATGGAAAAAGCCAAGACGGCTAATCCCATGTATGCAATATGGGCCAAGGCATTGGCGACCCGGTCAAATAAAATCGTTGATGCCATTGAACCGGGTCTGGCAAGCAATCCTGACAACGTAAAACGGGTTGAACGGGTATTTCCCCAATCTGAATGGGAATATTTAACCCAGATGGCAGCGCCGGAATATACTTATGTCCGCTTCTTGCGAGCCATCGGTAAATTCCCTGCGTTCTGTGGTGAATATACTGACGGGCGTGATTCTGATGCGATCTGTAAAAAATCCATCGTGACCGCCTTTGCCCACTTCTCTCAGGAGACCGGTGGCCATATTGCCAAGGAGAACGTCTCCGATAACCCGCTGGGGCTGGAGGAGTGGCAACAGGCGCTGGTGCATGTGCGGGAGATGGGCTGGTCAGAGGGACAGACCGGTTATACCACCGGCTGTGGCCAGAACGACTGGCAGAACAAGAAGTGGCCCTGCAGTACGGGTCAGGGGTACTTCGGCCGCGGCGCCAAGCAGCTTTCTTACCACTTCAACTACGGTGCCTTCTCCGAGGCGATGTTCGATGGCGATGCCTCCGTGCTGCTCAACAACCCGGGGCTGGTGGCGGACTCCTGGCTCAACCTCGCTTCTGCCATCTGGTTTTTCCTTACCCCGCAGGCCCCGAAACCGGCCATGCTGCACGTGATTGATCGCACCTGGGTACCCTCCAAGCGGGAGGCCGATGCGGGTATCGGCTATGGCTTTGGTACCACCATCAACGTGATCAACGGTGGTATCGAGTGTGGTGAACAGAACAAGGACAAGGGGCAGCCGGTCAATCGTATCCGCTACTGGGAAGGGCTGGCCAACCACTACCAGATCCCGATCAAGGCGGATGAGAAGAACACCTGCTGGCAGCAGACTCCCTATGGCAGCCTCAATCTTAACGGCGCTACCGACGTGCTCTACACCAACTGGGATGGCAACTGGAAATACTATCCGGATCGCCCGGGCGGTTACTCCTTCGAGTGCGAGCTGGTGGGCTTTCAGACCGCTTATTCTGCGCTGGTGCCGGGTGATTACGAGAAGTGCGTGACCAACTTCTACGGCTCCCACGCCAACTGGCCGAAAGTGCGGATCGTCGCCAAGCTCGATCCCGCCCCGGTCGATCCGGTTGACCCGCCGGTTGATGGTCAGCCTGCCTGGGATGCCAGCAAGGTCTATACCGCTGGCAGCAAGGTGAGCTACAAGGGCGCCGTCTATCAGGCAAAATGGTGGACGCAAGGGGATGATCCCGCCAAAGGTGGCCCCTGGGCGTTGGTGACAACCCAATTAAAGAGATAGTCCATCCATTGATAAGGAGAGGGGGGCTTAGCCCCCTTTTTATATATTTTTATGGTATGGATAATATGTGGTAGTGATTAAAAAGAGAACCATCAATCTGGAGGGGGAGCTGTATTTTTCGGCCAACTTTGATTTCCCGCTAAAAGTGACGTAAACGGTCCATATCAAAATTTATTGATGGCCGGGTTTAATGTTTGAACCTTGCGGCTTAGTAATATCAAGAAACGTTTTGTGATGTTTTGCTAAACGATGGGTTCGCAGAGCACACCCATGACGCTATCCTTCTCGTATTTATGATGAGGGTGTTTATTCTTCCCATCTATCAACTCATGGTATCACCCAGCTCGCTATTTATTTCACGGAGTGAGAAATGAACATGTTGGATGTAAAAGTCATATGTATCTATTTGTTTACGGATGAGTGTGCGTAGTTCAGCAGATTATTTTCACTGGGAGCGAGGCAATCTTGTTCGATTTTAAAGAATCGTTAAGGTGCGCAGATGAATGGGGATTGTCGTCTCGTTATCTGAATGGGAAGTCGTATGTGGTTTAATCACTAAGCAGATAGTAGGAAAGAGGAGTGCACCATGGAACTGGTGGTGATCCGCCATGCAGAGACGCAGGCCAATGCGGAAGGGCGCTATCAGGGCGCGCTGGATATCGGGCTCAATGACGATGGCGTGCGCCAGATCTCTTGTCTGGCTGAGAAGGTAGCTGTGACAGAGCAGCCGTTCGATCGGTTGCTGGCATCCCCTCTGCTTCGAACAAGGGAGAGTGCTACCATCTTGTCTCGTCAGTTGGGATTGCCTGTGGAGCTTGTGCCTGCCTTTCGTGAGCGGGATGTCGGCCTGTTTGAAGGGCTGACGCAGGTAGAGGCAAGAACACGCTATCCCGAACTGTGGGCGCGCAATATCACCCGGCGCTGGGCTGAAGCGCCTCCCGGTGGTGAAACCATTGATGAGGTGATTGCCCGGGTCTCGCAGGGACTAACGGCACTGGCTTCGACCATGCAAGGGGTACGGATACTGCTGGTGGCGCACGGTGTGGTCGCCAAGGTGATCCGCGCCGTAACGATTGCCGGATTTGATGACTTCTTCGAGTGGCAATTGCCCAACGGCGGCATGCTGTCGGTGAGGCTCTCTCTGGCTGATGGTGGCCCACTGCGCTTTAGCCGTCCCCTTGATGGTTGTGATTGAAAAGCGCACTAAAAGCAGAACGAAAAAAGCGCTACCGAAGAGAGTAGCGCTGCTTTTTGTGTTCGCTGCGGTTGGTTATCTCTGCAGGCACAGGTTAGTAGTGTCACCAGAGGGCAGGGGCGTGCGCCATCAGGTCGGCTCCGGTTCCTCTTTGCGGCAGCAGTTGCGCCCCTGTTTCTTGGCCAGATAGAGGGCGGTGTCGGCTCGTCTAACCATCTTCTCTACAGTGTCATGGCTGCCCTTGCTGGCGCTGATCCCGATACTGATGGTGAGGGAGATCTCAAGAGCCCCGTCCAGTGCATGGTGCTGGGATTCGATGGCGAGCCTGATCCGCTCGGCGCTGGCCCAGGCGAGCTCGAGGGAGGTTTCCGGGAGCAGCACGATAAACTCTTCGCCACCCCAGCGACCCAGCATGTCCACCTCCCGCAGCTGTTTGCTGATCCGTTTCACCAGACTCAGGATCGCCAGATCTCCCTGTTGATGGCCAAAGGTATCGTTGACTTCCTTGAAGTGGTCGATATCGATCAGCAGCAGGCTCATGGTATGGCCAAAACGCTGACAGCGCTGCATCTCGGCGTTGACCAGCTCGTTGAAGCGGCGCCGGTTGGCAATGCCGGTCAGGGGATCCGTGGTGGCGGCGACCTTCAACTCCTCCACCAGGCGGGCTCGCTCCGAGATATCCCGCAAGATGGCGGTCATCTCGGTGGTCGGGCCCAGATTGATCTTGTCGATGGTCACCTCCAGCGGAAATTCGCTACCATCGCGGCGCAGACCCATCACCGAGGCGCGGGCATGCATCGGGCGCGAATTGATGGGGGAGCTGCTGAAGGCTTTGAAATAGGTTTCGTGATTGGCGCGAAAACGCTGTGGCAGCAGGGTTTCCAGCCGCTTGCCGAGATAACTCTCGTCGATCCCGAACATCTCGCAGGCGGCGGTATTGATAAGCTCGATGCGTGACTCGCTGCTGACACTGATGATGCCGTCATAGGCAGAGTTGACCACCGCTTCGAAGCGACGGCGACTGGTGGTGAGCGCCTCTTCCAGCTGCATCCTGGCGGTGATGTCGATGGCGGTGACGATGATCCGGTTGATCCGTGCCTGCTCGGGGATGATGGGGGAGAGAATAAAGCGCCACCAACTGGTACGCGACAGGCTGTCGATAGGCAGCTCGCTCTCGAGCCCTGTCTGCATGCGCACACATTCGTGCATTGGCGGCTCGATGGTATTGGTGATGTAGCGGGGAAACATCTCGCTCAGCTGTTTGCCAATGCTGCCAAGGACATCCAGCTCGAACGCCTTGGCAAAGGTATCGTTGGCAGAGACCAGCACAAAGTGATCATCCTTGTCGAGGCTGAACACCGCCACGGCAGCGCCGATGGCGTCGAGAGATGACTTTATGTCGGCATGGGAACCCTGTGTAAACATGCGACCTCCACGGCGAATAACATATTGATATTCAGTATAGTGTGGTCGTTTGGCTAACTACTCTTCGATATCCAGCAACACCAGAATGGCGCTGTCGCCGCCCCATTCGCGGGGAGCCTGATGGAAGGCGCGCACATTGGGGTGCTGGGCCAGCCAGCTGGGAATGCGCTGCTTGAGAATATGTTTGCCGATGCCGTGCATCACCGAGGCGACGTGAATGTTCTCTTTCTGGCAGAGGGTGAGCAGGGCGGCCAGCTCCTGTTTTGCCTGCTGCTGGTTCATGCCGTGCAGATCCAGGTAGATCTCCGGCGGATAAATGCCCCGCTTGAGCTTTTTCAGCTCAAATTTTGACACATCTTCCCGCACGTAACGGGTCGGCCCATCATCGTCGAGATGGGGCTGATACTCATCGCTGAAATAGTGGTCAACCCCAAGCTTTTCGCGGGTTTCGCGCAATTCGCGTTTCTGCTTGACCGGGCGTAACTCGGCCCTTATGGTATCTTGCTTGATTTTCCGGGTACCTTTTATCGCATCGCGGAACAGCAGGGTTTCCTCGTCTGTCGGTGAGGGCGTTTTTTTCATCAGATGCTCATGTATTAGGTATGCGTCTTGCCCGCAACGTAAACGGGGCTCGGGCCGGATATTACTCGACTTGGAGGTGGATTTGGACAAGATATTTATCGATGAGGTGGTTGCCGAGATGCACACCATCCAGGACATGTTGCGTTGGGCCATGAGTCGTTTCAACGACGCCGGGATTTTTTACGGTCATGGAACCGACAACGCCTGGGATGAAGCTGTGCAGCTGGTACTGCCCGCGTTACATCTGCCACCGGATGTAGACCCGGCCATGCGCCACTCCCGTCTCACCAGCAGCGAGCGTCACCGTATCGCCGAGCTGATTATCCGCCGCGTACAGGAGCGGGTACCGGCCGCCTATCTGACCAACAAGGCCTGGTATGCCGGTTGGGAGTTCTACGTGGACGAGCGGGTGCTCATTCCCCGTTCCCCCATTGCCGAGATGGTGGCCAACCGTTTCGCGCCCTTCCTCAAACATGAACCGACCCGGATCATGGACCTGTGCACCGGCTCCGGCTGTATCGCCATCATCATGGCCCACGAGTTCCCGGAAGCGGAAGTCGATGCCATCGACATCAGCGTCGATGCGCTGAACGTGGCCGAGCGCAATATCAACGATCACGGGCTTGAGCAGCAGGTCATTCCGATCCGCTCCGATCTGTTCCGCGATCTGCCGGCGGGCGACAAGTACGATCTCATCGTCTCCAACCCGCCCTATGTGGACTCCGAAGATATGTCGGATCTGCCGGATGAATTCCGTCACGAGCCCGAGCTGGCGCTGGCGTCCGGCTCCGATGGTCTCAAGCTGACCAAGCGTCTGCTGGCCCATGCGGCAGATTTCCTCAAGGATAACGGCGTCCTGGTGGTCGAAGTAGGCAACAGCATGATCCATCTGGAAGCCCAGTTCCCCGAGATCCCCTTTACCTGGGTTGAATTCGAAAACGGCGGTCACGGCGTCTTTGTGATGACCCGTGACGAGCTGGTGCAGTATCAGGATCATTTCGCCATCTACAAGAACTAAGCAGGAGCTCGCATGGCAGGGAACAGTTTTGGTCAACTCTTTCGGGTCACTACCTTTGGCGAGAGCCACGGCCTGGCGCTGGGCGCCGTGGTTGATGGCTGCCCGCCTGGGCTGGAGATCTGCGAGGCGGATCTGCAGGGGGATCTGGATCGGCGCAAGCCGGGCACTTCCCGCTACACCACGCCGCGCCGCGAGCCGGACGAGGTGAAGATCCTCTCCGGGGTGTTCGAGGGCAAGACCACCGGCACCTCCATCGGGCTGCTCATCGAGAATACCGATCAGCGCTCCAAGGATTACTCCGATATCAAGGATCTGTTCCGGCCGGGTCACGCTGACTACACCTACCACCAGAAGTATGGTCAGCGGGACTATCGCGGGGGTGGTCGCTCCTCCGCCCGCGAAACCGCGATGCGGGTAGCAGCGGGGGCCATTGCCAAGAAGTACCTCAAACAGGTGCATGGCATCGAGATCACCGGTTTTCTCTCCCAGCTCGGCCCCATCAAGGCCGAGGCGTTTGACGCGGCGCAGATCGAGCAGAATCCCTTCTTCTTCCCCGATGCGGGCAAGCTGGAAGAACTGGATCAATACATGCGCGACCTGAAAAAAGAGGGCAACAGTATCGGTGCCAAGGTGCAGGTCATTGCCAGTAATGTGCCGGTAGGCCTGGGTGAGCCAGTGTTTGATCGTCTCGACGCCGATATCGCCCACGCCATGATGGGCATCAATGCGGTGAAAGGGGTGGAGATCGGTGACGGCTTTGCGGTAGTGGAGCAAAAAGGCTCCGAACATCGCGACGAGATGACCCCGGCGGGCTTTGCCAGCAACCATGCGGGCGGCATTCTGGGTGGCATCTCATCCGGGCAGGATATCGTGGTGAGCATGGCGCTCAAGCCAACTTCCAGCATCACTGTGCCGGGCAAGACCATCAATACCGAAGGCGAGGCTATCGAGATGATCACCAAGGGTCGTCACGATCCTTGTGTCGGCATCCGCGCCGTGCCCATCGCCGAAGCCATGCTGGCGCTGGTGTTGATGGATCACCTGTTGCGCCATCGTGCCCAGAATCAGGGGGTGTTGACTCATACCCCGCAGCTGCGCTGATCGCTGTTGCTGCTCATCGACTGATCGCTCCCTGTTTGGGGAACAAGTTCGACAATACCAAAAAGGCGACCTTCGGGTCGCCTTTGCTATTTCAGGTGGCGGCTTATCCCGTCAATGCTTGCGGAGAGTGCGGGTCAGCAGATCCGCGGCGCCCGGATCGGCATTGAGGCGACACCTGGGGGGCGAGAACTTGTTGTGGGGTTTGGGCAAGGCATGAATGGCCTCGTTGACTTTGAGGATCTGTTCTTCGCTCACGCTGTTTTTGGCAAACATCAGACTGACCGGCTGGTGGTGTAGCAGCAGTTGGCAGCTGATAAACTCTTCGGCCCCCAGCTGGGCCAGCCGGTAGCGGGCATATTGCCACTCCATGATGATGCCATCGAGGCGGCGAGCCAGCAGCAGATCGATCATCCGCTCATCGGCGTTGTATTCGGTCGCCATTTTAAGCGCCGGGCAGCTATCCATCTGATGCATGGGGCGAGTGCCGCGCAATTTGCCTATCTTGAGCCCTGTCTCGTTGCACAACGCGGGCAGATTATCGAGCTGCGCCCAGCGATCCTGATGGCCGGGAATCGGGTCATTGCTCAGCAGCACATAGGCACTCTGGCGGTAGGGGGTCGAGAAGCGGGCATAACTCTGGCGCTCCGGCAGAGGGAGGGCGGCCATCGCCACATCCAGCTGATCGTGTTCTACCAGATGCAGTGCCCGCGCCCAGGGAAGCTCGCGAAACTTGGGGGCAAAGCCCGCCTGGGTGAGGATCTGGCGGGTCAGGCTGACATCCAGCCCATCCAGCTCACCCCGGTTGTTGATTTGGCTGAAGGGGGGCCAGTGACTCCAGGCCACGGTCAGAGTCTGACTGGCCTGCAGCGCAGGGCTTAGCAGCAGAAGCAGCAGGCCAATCCTTGCCTGCCAGCTGCCGCGGGGACGATATGGCGTGGTCATAGCTAAACCTCGTTATTGTGTTCTTTTATCCCGTGCGTTTGCCCCGCGAGCCATGCCTGCGAGGGCTGATATTGTGTTGCCAGTTAATAGTGTGGTGCGTGCTACATCAATCAACGGGATTATTCGGGGGGCAGGAGGGGGATTTTCTGTTCGTGCTGGGAGGAGCATCACATTTTTCTCGTTTATCCCGGACAACTCCGTTAGACTGCGCCTCTATTCTTTCCCCTTTGCTCTGCTCCCCGGGGAAATCGTTGTTTTCTCAATAGGCCCAGATCTTGTGAGATGGCATCGGCTCAGCAGAGGAGCCCCACCACAAATCCCCGGCGCCCCTATCTCTAGCAGGTAATTATGAGTTTTACTTCCCTCGGTCTGGCCGAACCCTTGTTGCGTGCCGTTGCCGAACAAGGCTACGACACCCCGTCTCCCATTCAGCAGCAAGCGATCCCCGCCGTTCTGGCTGGCCGCGATCTGATGGCGGCGGCCCAAACAGGGACCGGCAAGACCGCAGGCTTTACCCTGCCGATGCTGCAACGTCTGATGGAGAGCAAGCGCAAGGTTTCTCCGAACCGCATTCGTGCGCTGGTGCTGACCCCGACTCGCGAGCTGGCCGCCCAGGTGGGCGAGAGCGTGCGTAACTACGGCAAACACCTGCCGATGCGCAGCCACGTCGTGTTCGGCGGCGTCAGCATCAATCCGCAGATGATGGCGACTCGCCGTGGTCTGGACGTGCTGGTGGCCTGTCCCGGCCGCCTGATGGATCTTTACAACCAGAACGCCGTCAAGTTCGACGAGGTGGAGATCCTGGTACTGGACGAAGCGGATCGCATGCTCGACATGGGCTTTATCCGCGACATCCGCCGCATCCTGGCCCTGATGCCGAAGAAGCGCCAGAACCTGCTCTTCTCCGCCACCTTCGCCGACGAGATCCGCGAACTGGCCACTGGTCTGCTGGATAACCCGGCTGTCATTGAAGTTGCCCCGCGCAACAGCACCGCCGAGCGTATCGAGCAGCTGGTGCACCCGTGCGACAAGGCCAACAAGATTGCCCTGCTGAGCCACCTGATCTCCAGCAACAACTGGCAGCAGGTGCTGGTCTTTACCCGTACCAAGCACATCGCCAACCGGGTTGCCGAGAAGCTTGAAAAAGACGGCATCAGTGCTGCCGCCATTCACGGCAACAAGAGCCAGGGCGCCCGTACCCGCGCGCTGGCCGGTTTCAAGGATGGTAGTGTGCGCGTGATGGTGGCGACCGACATCGCGGCCCGTGGCCTCGATATCGACAAGCTGCCGCAGGTAGTGAACTTCGAACTGCCGAACGTGGCGGAAGATTACGTGCACCGTATCGGTCGTACCGGTCGTGCCGGCGCGGCCGGTCACGCCATCTCCCTGGTTGCGGCCGATGAAGGCAAACTGATCAAAGCCATCGAGCGTCTGACCAAGCAGAACATCCCCTGCGAGCAGGTGGCTGGTTTTGAAGCCTCCCGCGAGACCCTCGACAACATCGCCCGTGGTATCGGCGCGCCGCTGCGCAAAGAGCCGCGCGATCCGAGTGAGCAGCGCCGTGCGCCGCGTCAGCAAGGTCAAGGCCAGCGTCAAGGCGCCGGTCGCTCCGGCAATGGCGCCGGTGCTAACGGTGGTGGCAATCGCACTGGCAACGGTGGCAAGCCCAAGCCGCAAGGTGGTCAGCGTCCGGCTGATGGCGCCGCCAAGCCGGCTCAGGCCCGTCGTCCCCGTCGCGCCAGCCACAACCAGTAAGGGCAAGGAGAGTCACTCTCCCGCTCTGAACGGTTAAACGAAAAGCCCTGCCATATCGGCAGGGCTTTTCTATTTCTGTTTCGGCGGCTCCGCGTTTGGCTGACCTGCTCTGGTCAGGAGAGCAGGGCGGTGAGCAGGAGACAGGCCGCGCTCACCAGGATCACCGTGAAGTTCAGCCCCATTCCCACCACCCGATAGCGGAAATTCTCCGGTGTGCGACTCATGCCAAAGGCGTGACAGAGGCGACCAAGCAGCAAGGCACTCCCCAGCAGATGAACCAGCCAAGAGGCATGGCTGCCGGTTTCGACGAAATAGATGAGCAGCAGGGCGAGGGGGACATACTCGGCAAAGTTGGCGTGCACCCGCATGGCCCGCAGCATGGCGGGATCATCGCCATGGCCGAGCGCTACTTTCTGGCGGTGACGGGTGCGAATGGTGCGCACGCTGAGCAGGACAAAGAGCAGGGCAAGCAGGGCCGCATAGATGGGCAGTATGGTCATGGCATAGGGCTCCCGAAGTGATGGATGAGCATGGATCTGTTGTGCGCTCAATGGCTTGCCCTTGAGGGTAGCAGTAAAGAGGGCTCGGCCATGGCGTCCTGATCGCCCTTGCCGGATAAAAAAAGCCCCGCCGGTCTGGCAGGGCTTGTTGTCTGGTTTTAGGTGGCGAGCTCTGTCAGCTGCGCTGTGCCAGTCAGGCGCCGTAGGGGAGAGAGGAGTGATGCAGCACGATGCGCACCTTGCCATCATCTCCCTTCTTGAAACCCCAGCTTTTGTCGACCGTGGTCTCCTTGTTGTCGCGATCCACCAGATGCACCTTGCCCATGGTCAGCGCCATGTTGCCATTGATATAGACGGCGGCATTGTCATAGCGGTAGCTCTGCCAGTTTTTCAGGGCAAAGCCGCTGTCGGCCGGATAGGCGCTGTTGTTGCCGACAAAATAGGCCAGCGCCCCCTCACGGGTGGTGCGAAAGGTCTGCTCGCCACCGGCGAGGGTGGGTTTGAACAGCACCGGCCCCTGCTGGTAACCATAAGCGCTGTCGAGTACCGCCTCGGCGGTGGCTTTGGCGCGCTCAATGCCGCCGGCCCGATAGTCATCGCTGATCTTGATGAGCGCCGCGCCCCAGGCATCCTGCGCCGCCTTGATGTCGGCCTCGGTGATATTGTTGTTGGTGATTTCGGCCGCGCTGAGGGCGCCGCTGGCAGCAAGCAGAACAAGGGCAAGGGAACTCTTCGTGAGATGCAACATCATTGTTTTCAAACTCCTGAAAGCGATAAACGAGGGGGCAGTGTAGCGAGCGGGCATGAACGGGTTTTGAACTGTCCGTTCAGGTTTTGCTGGCAAAAAAGATTGTATAAAACACGGTTCTTGGCGGTTTGTTCGGTGGTGCCCTGATCAGCGGACGGGGGTCAGCAGAGCCGAGAAGTAGCGCTCCTGCATCTGCTGCCAGCGGCCGCTCGCTATCAGCTGCTGCTGGGATTGGACAAGGGCGGCGATATCGGCCTGGCGGCTCTTGTTGAGGTAGAGATAGACCTCGATATCGGAGACCAGTTTCCATGGTGCGGCAAGGGGGGATTGATTGGTGGGCAGCAGCCGGATCACCCAGTCGGTTCTGCCGCGTTGGAGCAGGGCGAGACCCTGCTTCTCATCGTTGAACCAGACGATGCGCCGACTGTCGAGATAGCGGCTGCACCACTGAATGCCGCGCAGGCAGCCAACCCGCTCCTGACTGGCGGGGGGCCAGCTGGCGTCCTGCTTGCTCTGGGCATAGATGGTCACTTCGCCAATCGCCGTGCCGACCGGGATCATATGCGGATGGGTCTGCTCAAAGCCCTTGATCCGGGCGATATCGCTAGCGATGGTGCTATCGGAATCAAGCAGCTTTTTGCAGCGGGCGCTGGTACAGGGGATAAAGGTAAAATCGACCCTGGCCTTGCCAAACCACTCCTCATAGAAGGGGCGCAGCAGGGGGATATATTCCACGGGCGCCGCCAGCGTCAGGGGCGCGCCCTGGGCAATCGAGTTCAGGCAAAACAGCAGCCACCAGCCAGCCCACTTCATACCTTGCTCCCCACTCCATTGCATATGGAAAAAGCGTAGCTGAAACGTCCTTTATCCCTCTTGTGCGAGGAGGGAATGGGCAGAATCATGGCAGCGTTGATAGCACAAAGCCCCGCCAAGTTAATTGGCGGGGCTTTGCTTTCAGTATCGGGGATTACAGCGCGGGCAGCAGTCCCATGCTGACGCTGATCTGGACGCCGACAATCAGCACCCCCATGGCGGCGGCCACTCCCAGCGCCACTACGCCACCCGGAGCGCGATAGTGGTGGGCAGGCGCCTGTTTGCGGCTCTGCCATACCAGCGTCACCGGCAGCAGTACCGCGAGGATCGCCAGCGCAATGGCAGCGTATCCGAGGGCCATGATAAAGCCCTGCGGGAAGTAGAGGGCAAACAGCAATGGCGGCACAAAGGTGATGAGGCCGGTCTGGGTGCGGCCCTGCCAGTTGTCCTTGCGGCGGGTCACCTTGGCCATAAAGTCGAACAGCCCCAGAGTCACCCCGAGGAAGGATGTGGCGAGTGCCAGATCGGCAAACAGGTGCATCGCCTGATTAAACGCAGGCCAGCTCACCAGCTTGCCGACGTTGGCCAGCAGGCTGTCCAGCGCGCCGCCTGTTTGCAGCAGGGCTTGCTGGCCGAGCAGACCGAGGATCGCCACCTGCCACAGCACGTAGAGGATCAGCGGCAGGGCTGAGCCCCAGACAAAGACCCGGCGCAACTGCTTGGGGCAGTCACCAAGGTAGAGCATCACACTCGGAATGGAGCCGTGAAAGCCGAACGAGGTGAAGATGACCGGCAGGCCCGCCAGCAACAGGCCCTGACCCAGCGGCATCGAGAGCAGATGCTGCCCTTCGGTGCGTGGTAGCAGCAACGCCAGCACCACCACCATGATCACCAGTTTGACGGTGAACATCAGCCGGTTGAGGTAATCCACCGAGCGGGTACCGACACAGACCATGCCGCCAAACAGCAGGGTAAAGGCCCAGGCGGCCTGCTCCTGGCTCAGGGTCATGCCTGCATCGGCCAGCGCTTGTGCCAGCAGGCTGCTGCCACCGCTGATGTAGGCGGAGGCCAGCGAGTAGAACAGCATCAGGATACAGAAGGAGGCGATGCGCTTGCCCCAGGGGCCGAGCAGATGGTCCGCCAGCTGGTGCAGGTACCATTTGCCGGTGTTGAGGCTTGCCTCTACTTGCAGCATGGCGGTGAAGGCCATCAGGGCCCAGAGGCCGACCATCAGCAGCAGGGTGGCGGGGCCGCCGAGGGAGGAGGAGGCCAGCGGCAGGGCCAGCATGCCGGCACCTATGGTGGTGCCGGCAATCAACAGGGTACAACCCAGGGTTTTGGTATTCATGTTATCCATCCGAACGTAGCGGTGTCAGTGCAAACAGGCGATGTCAGCAGTGACGTCAACAAGAGGGGGCCGATTGGCGTTATCAGAAGGTGCCTCCGGGGATAGGGCCGGAGGCTAGCAATATCGGAACGGGAACATCTGTACCTAAAACCTGTCACTTGTAAAATATGGTTGCCACATTAGCGGATCAAAATAGCGGAAACAACCCCTTTTATACGGATCTTGTGCTGGCTTGTGGCAATAAGTGGAAATAAATGATGACGGTGGTAGCTAATTGCAGAAAAAATCACCGAAAAATGGCTGGCAGGGGCTCATTGATACAGGTCAGCCAAGTGGTTGCTGCACGGATGGGGGAGTGCCTTGTCGTGGCGTTGGCGTTTAGTTGTGGGGTGAAAGGAGTGTGGAGGCCAGTTGTTTAGTCGGCCAGACGGTAGAGAAAGCAAAGCGGGCGGGTAGGGTTGTGGGGGAAAACAATAAGGCTGCCGATGCTGGCAGCCTTATTGTCATCTGCTTTCTTTACCCACCCATTGACAGCAAATCGGGTCTGCTTCGAGCAGGTTAGCGACGGCGCTTGAGGGTGCGGCTTACATAGTGCAGCCCGCTCTGGTATTCGCCGTTCACCGCCTTGAGCGCTAGCTCCAGCGCCTGCTTGGCCAGCGCGTCGTGCTGCTGGGGCAGGGAGTTGATGCCAAAGGGGAGGAAGTCGAGCAGCCGATCGTCCCCGAAGGTGGCCATGGCAAGCTGGCTCATGTCGATTTCTTGCTCCAACAGGTAGTCCAGCACCCCCTCCATCAGGATATAGGAGGTGGTGATCAGCGCTTCGGGCAACTGGCCCAGCTGCTGGTGCAGATCCTTGATCAGGCGATACCCCTCAAGACGGGAGAAGTGATCTCCCTCGCACAGGTGGCGAGCCGCGCTGTGACTGGCGACCGCCTGCTCGAAACCGGCTTTGCGCTCCTGACTGATCGTGAGTGCCGGCAGCGCGGTGATCAAGGCGATATGGCGCAGAGTCGGGGTGAGCAGGGAGCTGGTGAGATCAAAGCTCGCTTTCTCGTTTTCACTGGCGACGGTGACGAACTTGTCGGCGGCCATCGCCCGGTCGATGGCAAGGATTTGGCTGCCTTGCGCCTGCAATTTGCCGTAGAAGGGGTCGTCTGGCGGCAGGCAACTGGCCACCAACAGGGCATCCACATGGCGGCTCACCAGCATCTGGGCCAGCTCTTTTTCGGTGGCGGGCTCATCTTCCGAGCAGACGATAAGTAGCTGATAGCCCTGCGCCCGGGCCCCCTGTTCCAGCCGTTTGGCCAGTTTGGCGTAACTGGCGTTCTCAAGGTCTGGCAGGATAAAGCCCAGAGTCCTGGTCTGGCCGCCACGCAGGGAGGCGGCGCGGCTGTCCGGCTGGTAGTTATGGGCGGTGACCACTGCCATCACCTTGTCGCGGGTGGCCTGACTGATGCGGTATTGGTCGGCCTTGCCATTGATCACATAGCTTGCCGTGGTGCGCGAGACACCGGCGAGGGCGGCGATTTCATCCAGTTTCATCATATTGGCTCTGTTTGAGTTGCAAGGCCCACGGTCACTGCCGGGTGAGGGCACCGAAAAGTGTGCGCGGGATCATATCATTGAAAAGCACTCTTTGTGGGTACTTGATCAATTCGCTGAAACGATTCAGTCTGAGTGTAAGTGAAACGATTCAGCCTGTCAGCAACGAAGAGACCCAGTGGCCTGAAAATCGGGCCCCGATCACAGTGAACCGTGTTCGGGTCTATTGTCAGCTGGCGAGTTATCCGAATGTTCAATTGTGACGTACCGGCGCGGCCGGAACCTGATGGAGAGTCTCTATGTTGAAGTTGGCGCGAGAGCAGATCTTGCTGGGACAGTCGGTGGCAACCAAGTCGGACGCCATTGCCCTGCTGGCAGGCAAACTGACCGAAGCCGGTCTGGTGGAAGCGGGCTATGTCGATGGCATGCTGGCCCGCGAGGCGCAGCATGCCACCTATCTTGGCAGCGGCATCGCCATTCCCCACGGCACCACTGATACCCGTCATCTGGTGAAGAGCACCGGCGTCATGGTGGCCCAGTTCCCCAATGGTATCGAGTGGGATGAGGGGCAGATCGCCTATGTCGCCATCGGCATCGCCGCCAAGTCCGACGAACATCTGGGCATTTTGCGCCAGCTCACCCATGTGCTGGGTGACGAGCAGGCGGCTGCTCAGCTCAAAGAGGCCACCGATGCCGACACTATCATCAACATCCTGACTGGCGCCACTGCCGCCAAAGAGCTGCAATACCTGACCTTGGCTGACTTCCCGGCCGATGATCGCGACCAACTGCTGCTGGGAGCAGCCGCTCGCGCCAAGTCTGCGGGCTGGGGCGATGCCGCCATGGTGAGCGCCCTTCTGGCAAGCGAACCGGCCTATCTAGGCGAGGGCGTCTGGCTCGCCCGGGTGCAAGCGGTCCAGACCGGTTGGGTGCTGGCCACCCCGAGTAGCGCCCTCACGGCAGGGGAGCTGCCGGTCAGTGCCATGCTGCTGCTGTGTGCCACAGATAGCGGCCATCTGCCGCAACTGGAGAATCTGGCCAAACTGGCGGCTGCCGGCCAACTCGCTACGCTGGCGGGCAGCGAGGGGCTGGCCATGCTGCAAGCTGGCCCCGCGAGCGGTCTTTCCGAAACCTTCACCATCATCAACCCCCACGGCCTGCATGCCCGTCCCGGCGCCATGCTGGTCAAGGTGGCCAAAGAGTTTGCATCCGACATCCGGGTTGCCAATCTGGATGGCAGCGGCGAGGCAGTCTCCGCCAAGAGCCTGATGAAGGTGATCGGCCTTGGGGTCAAGTGCGGTCATCGTCTGGCATTTCGCGCCGAAGGGGCGGATGCCGAAGCGGCTCTCAAGGGGATCGGTGAGGCCATCGCCGCTGGTCTGGGCGAAGGGGCGCATTGATGAAGATTGTCACTATTACCCTCAACCCCGCCCTTGATCTCACCACCCGTCTCGAGGCGATGAGCCTTGGCGAGGTCAATCTGGTGAGCGAGGCCAACCTGCGTGCCGCAGGCAAGGGGATCAACGTCGCCATGGTGCTCAAGGACTTGGGCCGTGAGGTGGGCGTCACCGGTTGGCTGGGCGCTGACAATGAACAGAGTTTTGTCTCCCTGTTTGCAGAGCGTGCGCTTGATGATCACTTTGTCCGTGTCATGGGCAGCACCCGCATCAACGTCAAGATTTCCGAGCAGTCTGGTCGGGTCACCGATCTCAACCTGCCGGGGCTCACCATCGAGCAAGGGGAGGTGAGCGCGCTGGAGCAGGCCATCGACCAATTGGCTGCGCATGCAGAGTGGTTCGTACTGGCGGGCAGCCTGCCCAAAGGGGTGGCCCCCGATTACTGCGCCCATCTGATCCGCCTGCTCAAGGCCAAGGGTAAGCAGGTGATCTTCGATTGCAGCGGCGCGGCCTTAAGCGAAGGGATCAAGGCGGCGCCGACCCTGGTCAAACCCAATCTGGAGGAGCTGAGCCAGTGGGCGGGCCGCCCCATCAAGACCCTGAGCGAGCAGGCCGAGTGTGCCCGCGCGCTTCAAGCAAGCGGGATCCCCAACGTGGTGATCTCCAACGGCGCCGATGGCCTTATCTGGTTTGCCCCGGATGCCGTCTGGCAGGCCATTCCACCGCGGATGCAGGTGGTCAGCACGGTTGGTGCTGGCGACTCCCTAGTGGCCGGTCTCGCCCATGGTCTGAGCCTTGGCTGGGCGCCGGAACAGACCCTGCGGCTGGCCACCGCCGTCTCGGCCTTGGCGGTCAGTCAGGTGGCGGTCGGCTTTGACGATATCGATGTGCTCAACCCCTTGCTTGAACAGGTGCGCGTACAGCCTCTGGATGAGCTGGCACCGGTTCAATGCAATACCCCCTCAATGGAAAACTCAGGAGATGCCCAATGAAAGCAATCTTGGTTACGGCTTGCCCTGCGGGCATTGCCACCAGCTTTCTCGCTGCAAAACGGATAGAACAGCAGGCCAAACTGGCTGGCTGGGAACTCACCCTCGACGTCGGCTCCAGCATGCAGCCCCGCCAAGTACCGAGCAAGGAGCAGATTGCCGCCGCCGATCTGGTGCTGGTTGTCGCCAGTGCCCCGGTGGATCTCGCCGCCTATGATGGCAAGCGAGTCTATCAGGGGAGCATGGATCTCGCCCTGCAGGATCCGGCCGCCTTGCTGGAAGCCGCAACCAGCGGCGCCAGCCTCTATCGCCATCAAGCCGCGCCTGCTGCCGCCAAATCGACCGCCGCTGGCAAGCGTATCGTGGCGGTGACCGCCTGTCCGACCGGGGTGGCCCACACCTTTATGTCGGCAGAAGCGCTGGAGACCATGGCCAAACAGCTGGGTTATCAGATCCGCGTCGAGACCCAAGGCTCGGTCGGTGCCCAGAACGCTCTGACCGCCGAGGAGATTGCGGCTGCCGATCTGGTGTTCCTCGCCACCGATATCGAGGTGGACATGGCCCGTTTTGACGGTAAGCCGGTCTATCGTACCAGCACGGGCGCGGCGCTCAAGAAAACCCGCGCCGAGCTCGACAAGGCGTGGAACGAGGCGACACTCTATCGCCACAGTGGTGCCAGCCAGCCCAAGAAAGAGGAAAAAGCCGGCCCCTACAAGCACCTGTTGACCGGCGTCTCCTTCATGCTGCCCATGGTGGTGGCGGGCGGCCTTATCATCGCGCTCTCGTTCGTATTCGGTATCGAAGCGTTCAAGGTGGAGGGCACTCTGGCCGCCGCGCTGATGAAGATCGGTGGTGGCTCAGCCTTCGCCCTGATGATCCCGGTGCTGGCCGGTTACATTGCCTACTCCATCGCTGACCGCCCGGGTCTCGCTCCCGGCATGATCGGCGGTATGCTGGCAAGCTCGCTGGGCGCCGGTTTCCTCGGCGGTATCGTGGCCGGTTTCCTGGCCGGTTACAGCGCCAAATACCTGAGCGACAAGGTGCGCCTGCCGACCACTCTGGAAGCGCTCAAGCCCATCCTGATCATTCCGCTCTTTGCCAGCCTCTTTACCGGTCTGGTGATGATCTATGTGGTGGGTGGCCCGGTGGCCGGCATCATGAATGCCATGACCGAGTTCCTCAACAACATGGGCTCTGCCAACGCCGTGCTGCTGGGTGTCATCATCGGGGCCATGATGTGCTTTGACATGGGCGGCCCGGTCAACAAGGCGGCCTACGCCTTCGGGGTCGGCCTGCTTGCCTCCAAAACCTACGCCCCGATGGCCGCCGTGATGGCCGCCGGTATGGTGCCGGCACTGGGCATGGGTATTGCCACCTTCCTGGCGCGCACCAAGTTCATTAAGGCGGAGCAGGAAGCGGGTAAAGCCTCCTTCGTACTGGGACTGTGCTTTATCTCCGAGGGGGCCATCCCGTTTGCCGCCAAGGATCCGATGCGGGTCATCCCGGCCTGCATGGTCGGCGGTGCCCTGACAGGTGCGCTCTCCATGCTGTTCGGCTGCGAGCTGATGGCACCCCACGGCGGTCTGTTTGTGCTCTTTATCCCGCACGCCATCAGCAACGTTATGATGTATATCGTGGCCATTGCCGCAGGCTCGCTGTTGACCGGTGTCTCCTACGCCATGCTCAAACGCGGCGAAGAGCAGGCCAAGCTGGCAACAGCCTGACAGTTAGTTCTCAATAACAGAAGATGTTCAATGCCGCCCGGTTGCAAAGCCGGGCGGCATTTTTATATGCCTTTAAACAGAATCGTTGAGCAGCGGTTACTGAGGTCTCGCGTATTGGGGCCTGCGTCTTGCTCAGTTTCAACACTTAATTGTGTGGGGAAGGGCCGTAACCAATATCTCATGCATTGATTGTGTTGCCGCTAGGATAGGGGGAAACTGGCGAGCTTTCGGGAAGCAAATCTGTATCAGCGACAGTTACCTATATGTAAATCTGTGTAGATGCAACCTGAGTTGATCATCAGTTGAACAAGACCTGAGGCAGGTTTGCTATATGACAAACCTCCTCAATTCTGCGAAAGGGGGATTCAGGTTTCGGTACAACCGAATGCCCTGGTTGGCAAGTATGCATTGAACCAGAGGGTTCCATATCAAATGGATCTTGAACCCTACACCAGCCCATTGTAGATCGTCATATATACAGTTTTTGTATGCCAACAAACAAGATGTTAAACAGACAAAATCAGTCGGCCTCATGCTGAACATAAGCGCTGAAAAACTGACATTCTCTGTTACGTGAAAAAGTAAACATGAGTTAACGCAGTGTTCAATGATAGAGAGATAACAGACAAAGCGGCTTTGCAGAACATGGGTATTAATGTGTCTGTGAGTGCACAGGGGAAAAGAGAAATAAAAAAGCCACACCGGTTGGTGTGGCTTTTGTTTAGGGGATCAACCCGGGTTGCTTAGGGGCGACCGGCCGGGCAGGTGGCCACGTTGACGGCGGCAGTGCTACCACCATGACGACCTGATGTGCTCACTTCGTTGCGTACCAGCGGCGGGTAGTTAACCGGCTCACGAACAGGCAGGGCAGGGGCTTCGGCAGGGGTTGCCATCGGGGCGGATGCTTTGCGGGCACGAGCCAGCAGGCCAGCACCGTGAGCTACCTGTTTGGTCACGACCGGAGTCTCTTCCACCACAACCGTAGCGACAGGTGCCGGGGCAGCAACTGGCATTTCGACTGCAGCCGGTACAGCTTCCACGACAGGAGTGCTGACAGCAGGGGTTTCTTCAACAACCGGAGCAGTTTCAACGACTTCAGTGGCAGCCATGTCGGCAACCGGAGCGGCGACAACGGCAACTTCCGGCTCTGCTGGCACCACGACCTCAGCGACAGCGTCAACAACCGGGCTAGCGATCACATCGGCTTGAGTTGCTTCGACCTGGGCAGCAGCCTGCTCGGCAGCTTCTTCAGCAACGGCTTCGACAACCACATGCTCGGTCAGTGCCGCAGAGGCTTGCAGGGCAGCAGCGACGGCTTCAGCGCTCGGGATGGTAACAACAGGCACTACCGGCTCTTCAACCTGCGCTTTGGCAATATCTGCCTGGGCTGCGGTGGTCAGAGTGGTGGTATCTTGCTGTTCTTCGTCACGCTGGCTGCGGGCATCTTCGTTGATGCGCTTGCGGCGCTGACCTTCGATACGCTGGCTGCGCGGAGTGCGGCGTGAACGGCGCTGGCCTTCACTCTGCTCTTCCTGCTCGTTACCCACGGTGGCATCGATCACTTCAGCTTGCGCTGCTACTTCGTCAACCGGCAGGGCAGAGGTGTCAGCAGCGGCGACATCGACACGGATCTGCTTGCGCAGTTGACGACGTTCGCGGCGCTCGGCCACTTTCTGCTCTTTTTCCTGACGTGGCTGGGCGGCAGCTGCATCGACGGTATCTACTGCGTCAACAACGACTTCGGCACGCGGCTCACGGGGAGCACGAGGTTCACGGGCTGGACGTGGCGCACGTTCCTGACGCGGTTCGCGAGGCTCTCGCTCCTGACGGGGTTCACGTTCCATGCGCTGTTCGCTGCGCACTTCGCCACGAGCTTCACGCTCCTGACGAGGCTCGCGCTCTTTACGTGGACGGCGATTGCGGTTTTCACCAGCTTCGCGGTTACCACCTTCACGCTTCTCGCCAGCTTCCGCATTGTTACGGTTGCCACGATTGTCGTCACGACGAGGACGCTGACCACGGCCACGGCCTTCTTCGCGCTGGTGACGTTGACCTTCATCCTTGCGAGCTTCACGAGCTGCAGGTTTCTCGGTGGGTGCTTTCACGTCGGCAGGGGCTGCATCGCTGCTAAACAGGCCGGTAATGCCTTTGATCAGCTTGCTGAAGAAGCCGGCTTCGGCAGGGGCCGCAGCAACGGGTGCCGCCGCTTGTTGCGGTGCAACAGGGGCCGGTTGTGCCGGTTGGGCAAAGCCTTGCAGCAGCGGTTGCTCACGCTCGATCACCTGAGCTTGCTTCGGTTGGTAGACAGGCTTGGCAATCTCGGTTTTCAGCTCGTAGCTGGCCGCTTCCGGGATCTCGTTCTGACGAATACGAGTCACTTCGTAGTGCGGGGTTTCCAGATGCTGGTTCGGAATGATGTAAACACGCACATCATTGCGCTGTTCCAGACTGGCGATGGCGGCGCGCTTCTCGTTAAGCAGATAGGCGGCAACATCCACCGGCACCTGAGCATGCACCTGCTCGGTGTTGTCCTTCATCGCCTCTTCTTCGATGAGACGCAGGATGGACAGGGCGAGGGATTCGTTGTCACGGATCACGCCTTGACCCTGGCAACGGGGGCAGATATGGCTGCTGGACTCGTTGAGGGAGGGGCGCAGACGCTGACGAGACATCTCCAGCAGACCGAAACGGGAGATCCGGCCCAGCTGGATGCG
This sequence comes from Aeromonas sp. FDAARGOS 1411, assembly GCF_019047125.1. Classification (NCBI taxonomy): domain Bacteria; kingdom Pseudomonadati; phylum Pseudomonadota; class Gammaproteobacteria; order Aeromonadales; family Aeromonadaceae; genus Aeromonas; species Aeromonas sp. FDAARGOS 1411. The sequence continues at coordinate 1,329,089 of NZ_CP077214.1, forward strand.
GGCACGATCCTGATGCACCGCTTCACGCAGACGGTTTTCTACTTCGCGCTGATGGCGAACCGGGGTCATGTCGATGAAGTCGATTACGATCAGGCCACCCAGATCGCGTAGACGCAATTGACGGGCAATTTCGTCGGCCGCTTCCAGGTTGGTTTGCAGCGCCGTCTCTTCGATATCGCCGCCCTTGGTGGCGCGGGAGGAGTTGATATCGATGGAGGTCAGTGCTTCGGTCGGATCGATAACGATGCTGCCGCCGGAGGGGAGGCGCACTTCACGCTGGAAGGCTGATTCGATCTGGCTCTCAATCTGGAAGTGGTTGAACAGGGCAACTTCACCCTTGTACAGCTTCACACGGTTGAGGAAATCGGGACGTACCAGCTCGATATGGGCCTTGGCGCGTTCGAAAATCACCGGATTGTCGATCAGGATCTCGCCCACATCGCGACGCAGATAGTCACGGATGGCACGCACGATGACGTTGCTTTCCTGGTGGATCAGCACCGGCGCAGCGCGCTCCTGAGAGGCCTTGTGGATGGAGTCCCAGTGGTTGAGCAGAACGTTCAGGTCCCACTCCAGCTCTTCCGGAGACTTGCCCACACCTGCGGTACGTACGATCAGGCCCATGCCTTCCGGCACGGTCAATCCGCTCAGTGCTTCTTTCAGTTCAGTCCGCTCATCACCCTCGATACGGCGGGAGATACCACCGGCACGGGGGTTGTTGGGCATCAGTACCAGGTAGCTACCTGCCAGGCTGATAAAGGTGGTGAGGGCTGCACCCTTGGTGCCACGCTCTTCCTTGTCGATCTGGACGATAACTTCCTGACCTTCGCGGACCACTTCTTTGATGTTGGGACGACCCTGATAGGAGTAACCGGAGGGGAAGTAATTGCGGGCGATCTCCTTCAACGGCAGGAAACCGTGGCGCTCGGCGCCGTAGTCGACAAAAGCAGCTTCAAGGCTGGGTTCTACGCGGGTGATCTTACCCTTGTAAATGTTCGCTTTCTTCTGCTCGTGTCCCGGACTTTCAATATCCAAATCGTAGAGCTGTTGTCCGTCAACCAGCGCTACGCGCAACTCCTCTTCTTGAGTTGCGTTGATAAGCATTCTTTTCATTGAGTTCTCATTATTGTGTCATTTTGATTTCCTCCATCTGGGTCCTGCCAGCGCCGGCCTCGGGTCTTCAGCATACTGGGGCAACCTCCCGGTTGGGGTATGCATGAGGCGCAAACTAAGGGCGTTCTGGTCATCACTTCTCGAGAAGGAATGAATAAGGATGCCGAAATGGAGACAAATAAACGGTGATGTTTGTGTTCTCCATGCGTTGTACCTCGCACCCGGGAACCGTCATGTTCTTGTATACACGGTGTTTCGGGATTGGGTGGCATACTTTTTGGCCACTTAGTACAAGGCTTGAACACAATGACAAAACCTTGTTTATTATCCCATTTAAACCTCTTTTATAGCAAGGCGCCATTTTTCAACAAACCATGCAGCCAAGGGGCGCTGGCAGTGTTAAAATCCGCGCCATGACACAGATACAACAACAAGTGCAGCTGCTCACCATCGAAGCTGAGCATGACGGGCAGCGCATCGACAATTTTCTAAAGACTCAGCTAAAGGGCGTCCCCAAGAGCCTGATCTATCGCATCCTTCGTAAAGGCGAAGTGCGAGTAAACAAAAAGCGCATCAAACCGGAGTACAAACTCTGCGCAGGTGATGAGGTGCGGGTGCCCCCCGTGCGCGTTGCCGAGAAGAATGAGCTGCCTTCGGCAAACCTCGGGGTTATCCAGCGTCTGGAGAGCCAGATCCTGTTCGAAGACGATGCCATGATCGTGCTGAACAAGCCCTCCGGCATGGCCGTACACGGTGGCAGCGGCTTGAGTTTTGGCGTTATTGAGGGGCTGCGTGCACTGCGGCCGGAAGCCCGTTTCCTCGAATTGGTTCATCGACTGGATCGCGACACCTCTGGTGTATTGCTTGTTGCCAAAAAACGCAGCGCCCTGCGCAGCTTGCATGAGCAGTTGCGCGTTAAGACCATGCGCAAGCAGTATCTGGCGCTGGTGCGTGGCAAGTGGCAGGCTCACGTCAAGGTGGTCAATGCGCCGCTACGCAAGAACGATCTGCAATCCGGTGAACGGGTAGTGCGGGTCAGCGCCGATGGCAAGCCCTCCGAAACCCGGTTCCGCATCGTGCGTCAGTTTGCCGAAGCGACCCTGGTCGAGTGCAGCCCCATTACTGGCCGTACCCACCAGATCCGCGTGCATACCCTGCATGCCGGTCATCCGATCGCCTGTGACGATAAGTACGGTGAAGCGGCGTTTGACGAGAAAATGCGCAGCCAAGGGCTAAAACGGCTCTTTTTGCATGCCTGGAAGCTCAGCTTCACCCATCCGGCCGATGGTCGCGAGATGCAGGTAGAAGCGCCGCTGGCACCTGAACTCGACAACTTCCTCAACGGCTTGCCACGCTGATGCAGGATATCCGGCTCGCCATTTTCGATTGGGACGGCACCCTGATGGATTCGGTGGGCCGGATTGTTGCCTGTGTGCAAGGAGCTGCTAGAGATTGTGAGCTGGCGGTACCTGCACCAGCCCAGATCCGGCAGATCATCGGATTGAGCCTTGATGTCGCCATGCCCCGTCTGTTCCCTTTAAGTAGTGGCAGTGGCAGTGCCTTTGATGAGCGCCAGATTGCCGCACTCATCGATCGCTATCGTCATCACTATCTGCACGATGCGACCCCCAGCCCGTTGTTTTCCGGGGCAGGGGAGTTGCTGCATGATTGGCGGTCACGAGGGCTGCAACTGGCCGTCGCGACCGGCAAATCACGCCGTGGGCTGGATCGGGTATTGGATGAGACCGGACTGCGCCCGTTGTTTGTGACCAGCCGAGGGGCTGATGAGGCTCGCTCCAAGCCTGATCCGCTGATGCTTGAGCTGATCCTGGACGAGCTGGGGCTGTCACCCCGGCAGGCCGTCATGATCGGCGACTCTGTTCACGATATGGCAATGGCCGAGGCGATCGCCATGCCGCGTATTGGCGTTACTTGGGGTGTAGATAGTCGGGATGCCCTCAGTCGTCACGGGCCAGTGGCAGTGGTGGACTCCATGACGGCTCTTCGCACCTTGCTGTAGACGCTTCTCTTTCAGAGACATCAATAATCTGATTGATAAAAAGCCCGGCCAATTAACCGGGTTTTTTATATCTCTCATCTATCTAGGTTATCTATTCGCCCGCAATCAGGGCAGGGTGATGCCATGACGCTCAAGCAGTTCGATCAGGCCGATCAGCGGCAGACCGATCAAGGCGTTAGGATCGCGCCCCTCCAGCCCCTTGAACAGCACGATGCCCATACCTTCACATTTGAAGCTGCCAGCACAATCTAGTGGCAATTCTGCCTCTACATAGCGGCGAATGGCGGCTTCATCGAGGTTGCGAAAATGGACAGTGAAGGGTTCCACCAGTTGATGAGCCTCATTGGTTGCGGCATTCACTACGCACAGGCCTGTGTAGAAGGTGACACTGCGCCCCTGGGCCGCCATCAGCTGGGCGATGGCATTGTCGATGGTACCCGGTTTGCCGAGGATGTGACCATCGCATACACACACCTGATCAGAGCCGATAATCAAGCCGTGATCACGTTGCCCGGCGATGGCATCAGCCTTGGCATGGGCCAGCCTAGCCACCAGCGCCTCGGCAGATTCGCCAGCCACTGGTCGCTCATCCACATCGGGGGCGGCACATTCAAAGGGGAGGCCGAGCTTCTCCAGCAGGGCTTTGCGATAGCGAGAAGTTGAGGCGAGGATCAGATTCTGTGGCATAATCAGGTACCGATGAAAGCAGGTACCGGCATTCTAGGGACTTGTGACGTTAAAATCATCGGCGGTAAGGACTTTTTCCTTTGACTATCAGTTGTTGGACCTATATTATTCGCGCCCTATGCAAAAGGTGAAGTTGCCCGTTAAGGTTGATCCAGTCCGTAGTGCCTTGAAGCTGCTCGATTACATCGGGATAGTGGAAAAGTCGCAGATGCCCAGGCTGGAGGAATCAACCGCTGGCTTGCAGAGTGATATCGAGGTATCACTGCACTTTGGCAAAGATGTCCAGAAGTTGACCGTTATGAAAGGCACTGCCCATGCCAAGGTTGACCTGGTTTGCCAACGTTGCGGAGAGACATTCGAACACCTCTGTGAAGCTGAATTTATCTACACTCCGCTGTTCGAAAGAACAAACGAGGAAGAACTGCCGGAAGCTTATGAGCCCATTGAGTTGGACGAAAACGGCGAGATAGATCTTCATCAAATCCTGGAGGATGAACTCATCCTCTCGTTGCCTCAAGTCGCAATGCATTCTCTGGATGCATGCCCGAGAGGAAACATGGAGATGACTTGGGGTGAAATCGAACCTGCTGATGAGCGGCCGAATCCCTTTGCAGTTCTTGAAGAGCTTAAACGTAAGTGAATTTAGGAGTTAGCCTACAATGGCCGTACAACAGAACCGTAAAACCCGTGCCAAGCGTGGCATGCGTCGTTCCCACGATGCGCTGACCACCGCTGCCCTGACTGTTGATCAGACCAGTGGCGAAATTCATCGTCGTCACCACGTGACTGCCGATGGTTTCTACCGCGGTAAAAAGGTAATCGCTTAAGGATTGCCTTTGTCTACGCAAACTGTCGCGCTAGACATCATGGGGGGAGATATTGGCCCCTCGGAAACAGTGCCTGCCGCCGTGCAGGCACTGTCTCTTTTACCCCAGCTAAAACTGATCCTGGTCGGTGACCAACATCAGACCTCCTCTCTGCTGCAGCAACATGCCTTGCTGAATCATCCCCGCGTCCGTTTCGTACATGCATCCCAGGTGGTTGGCATGGGCGATAAACCGATCGTGGCGCTGCGTACTCTGAAAGACTCCTCCATGCGGGTGGTTCTCAATCTTGTGAAAGCCGGTGAGGCCGATGCCTGCGTGAGCGCCGGCAATACAGGGGCCTTGATGGCGATGGCCAAGTGCGTGCTCAAATCTCTGCCCGGGGTCGATAGGCCGGCACTTATCAAGGCGCTGCCGACATTGAGCGGCAAGCGCACCGTAATGCTGGATCTCGGTGCCAACGTCAGTTGCGATGCGGATACCCTGTTGCAATTTGCGGTGATGGGCTCCGTGGTGGCCGAGAAAGTCGAAGGCATCACTTCTCCTCGAGTTGCCTTGCTCAACATCGGGGAAGAGGAGATCAAGGGGAACGACCTGGTACGCCACAGTGCCGAATTGTTACGCCAGTGCAACGCGCTTAACTATGTCGGTTTCATTGAAGGGGATCGCATCTTCAGCGGTGAGTGCGATGTGATCGTCTGCGACGGTTTTGTTGGCAATGTCGCCCTCAAAACGGCCGAGGGGGTAGTGCGGATGATGGCTCAGCTGGCGGGATATCCCCGCAAGAAGCGCACTTTTCTTGGCCGGATCGCCGGTTTTATGTTCAAACGGCGTTTTTCTTACCTGAACCCCGACCAGTATAACGGGGCAAGTCTGTTAGGATTGCGCGGCATTGTGGTAAAAAGTCATGGGCGGGCCGAACGGCGCGCCCTGTGTAATGCGATCCTGCTGGCCGCACAAGAGGCCAAACATCAACTTCCACTGCAAATAGCAGATCGCCTTGAAGCTGTCTTCTCTGACAGGGATCTATAAGAACTCTATGCATAGCAAAATTCTGGGTACTGGCAGCTACCTGCCGAGTTCAGTGCGTACCAACGCCGATCTTGAGCAGATGGTTGAGACCAGTGATGAGTGGATCGTGGAACGCACCGGTATCCGTGAGCGCCGTATTGCCGGGGCTGACGAAACCGTTGCCACCCTCTCTTACCAGGCCGCCCTGCGGGCCCTGGAAGCAGCCGGTCTGACCGCTGCCGATCTCGATATGATAGTGCTGGCCACTACCAGTGCTGAAAATGCCTTCCCGGCTGCTGCCTGCGAGCTGCAGGGGCTGCTCGGCGTACCGAGCATTCCTGCCTTTGACGTGGCTGCTGCCTGTGCCGGTTTCACCTACGCACTCTCTATTGCCGATCAGTTCGTCAAATCGGGCGCCGCCCGCCATGTGCTGGTCGTCGGGGCCGATGTACTCTCCCGCATGTGCGATCCACAAGATCGCGGCACCATCATCCTGTTTGGTGACGGGGCAGGGGCTGTGATTGTCGGTGCCAGCGAGACGCCGGGTATCCTCTCTACCCATCTTCATGCCGATGGCCGTTATGGCGAGCTGCTCAAGCTGCCGCACCCTCGTCGCGGCATGCCGGGTGCCGAGCTCGAAGCCTACATGTACATGAAAGGCAACGATGTCTTCAAGGTCGCGGTCACCCGTCTGAGTGAGATCGTCACCGAAACGTTGGCCGCTGCAGGTATCGAGCCGAGCGAGCTGGACTGGCTGGTGCCGCATCAAGCCAACTTCCGCATCATCAGTGCCACCGCCAAGAAGCTCGGTATGAGCCTCGATAAAGTGGTGCTGACCCTCGACAAGCACGGCAATACCTCTGCCGCTTCTGTTCCGGTCGCCTTCGACGAAGGGGTGCGGGATGGCCGGATCAAACCGGGTCAGCTGGTACTGCTGGAAGCCTTTGGTGGCGGTTTCGCTTGGGGCTCTGCGCTGGTTCGCCTCTGATCTTCGGCGGGATGGTGCGCCCATCATCCCGTCACCGATTTCATTTTTGTCTTATCTAAAAGGAATCAATGATGACCCAATTTGCCATTGCCTTCCCGGGACAAGGTTCCCAGTCCGTTGGCATGCTGGCCGAGCTGGCCGAACAACATGCCGTGATCAAGGAGACCTTCGCCGAGGCGAGTCAGGTGCTGGGTTATGACCTGTTTGCCCTGGTGATGGATGGTCCGGTTGAAGATCTGAACAAAACCTGGCGCACCCAGCCTGCGCTGCTGACGGCCTCTGTCGCCCTGTGGCGCCTGTGGCAACAGCAGGGTGGGGCAACTCCTGCCATGATGGCGGGTCACAGCCTGGGTGAGTACTCCGCGCTGGTTTGCAGCGGCGCACTCGATTTTGCCGATGCGGTCAAACTGGTCGAGTTGCGTGGTCTGGCTATGCAGGAAGCGGTACCGGAAGGCACCGGCGCCATGGCGGCCATCATCGGTCTGGATAACGAATCCATCGCCGCCAACTGCGAAAAAGCGGCACAAGGGCAGGTGGTCTCTCCGGTCAACTTCAACTCCCCGGGCCAGGTGGTTATCGCCGGTCACAAAGAGGCCGTTGAGCGCGCCAACGTGCTGATGAAAGAGTCGGGCGCCAAGCGTGCGCTGCCGCTGCCGGTCTCCGTGCCTTCTCACTGCGCCCTGATGAAACCTGCCGCAGAAAAATTGGCAGCTGCGCTGGACGGGATCGAGATCAAGGTTCCTGCCATCGCTGTCATCAATAATGTCGACGTATCCTGTGAACAGGATCCGGCCGCCATCAAACAGGCTCTGGTGCGTCAGCTGTTCAGCCCGGTTCGTTGGACCGAGACTGTCGAGCGGATGGCCAATGAGGGGGTTACCCTCGAGATCGAGATGGGACCGGGCAAGGTATTGACCGGGCTCGCCAAGCGCATCGACAAGCGCGTGGAAGGTATTCATGCCAACGATGCCGCCTCTTTCGAGCAGGCGCTGGCCCAGATCAAGTAAACAGGAGCAAGTAATGAGCTTTACCGATAAGGTTGTGTTGGTGACCGGTGCCAGTCGTGGCATCGGCCGTGCAATTGCCGAAACTTTTGCGGCCCGTGGCGCCAAAGTAGTCGGCACGGCGACCAGCGAGAGCGGCGCCGAGGCGATCAGCGCCTATCTGGGTGAACAGGGTTGCGGCATGGCACTGAACGTGACCAGCCAGGAATCCATCGAAGCCGTCTTCGCCGCCATCAAGGCGCGTTTTGGCGACATCGACATCCTGATCAACAACGCCGGCATCACCCGTGACAACCTGCTGATGCGGATGAAGGATGATGAGTGGAACGAGATCATCGACACCAACCTCACTTCTCTGTATCGACTGAGCAAACCGGTGCTGCGTGCCATGATGAAGAAGCGCAATGGCCGCATCATCAGCATCGGCTCCGTGGTGGGAACCATGGGCAACGCCGGTCAGGTCAACTATGCTGCCGCCAAGGCGGGCCTGGTTGGTTTTACCAAGTCGCTGGCCCGTGAAGTGGCCTCCCGCGGCATTACCGTGAACGCGGTTGCCCCCGGTTTCATCGAGACCGATATGACCAAGGCGCTCAATGAAGAGCAGCGTGCCGGCATCATGAGCCAGGTGCCTGCCGCTCGTCTGGGCGACCCGAAAGAAATTGCCGCTGCTGTGGTATTCTTGGCATCGGATGATGCCGCCTACATCACTGGCGAAACCCTGCATGTTAATGGCGGGATGTACATGGTGTAATCAATTTGTCGTGAGATCTGTTCAAATTTGCGATAGTACGCCGAAGTTTGGCGAATTTCGTGGTTTGACCAGCGGCAAGCCACTTGCAAACTCACGTCAATTGAATAAACTACCCCAACCAGACGCAATAGCGTATTTTTAAAGGAAAATTCAGGTCATGAGCAACATCGAAGAACGCGTAAAGAAAATCATCATCGAACAACTGGGTGTTAAAGAAGAAGACGTTAAGAACGCTGCCTCCTTCGTCGACGACCTGGGCGCTGACTCTTTGGATACCGTTGAACTGGTAATGGCGCTGGAAGAAGAATTCGATACCGAAATTCCTGATGAAGAAGCCGAGAAGATCACCACTGTTCAAGCGGCTATCGACTACATCACCGCTAATCAGGAATAAGTTCCTGTTCTGAAAGAAGCGGCCCAAGGGCCGCTTCTTTTATATTTACCCCTTTTCAAAACACCTCTCGGAGACTACCTCAGTGTCAAAACGCAGAGTCGTGGTGACCGGCTTGGGGATGCTTTCCCCGGTAGGCAACACTGCCGAATCCAGCTGGCAAGCCCTGCTCAACGGGCAGAGCGGCATTTCTCCCATCGAACACTTTGATGCCAGCGAGTTTGCGACCCGTTTCGCAGGCCAGGTCAAGGATTTCGATCCCGAGCAGTACGGTATCAACCGCAAAGAAGCTCGCAAGATGGATCTCTTCATCCAGTACGGTATCGCCGCAGGCATACAGGCACTGGATGATGCCGGTCTCGTCATCAACGAGGCAAATGCCGAGCGCGTCGGTGTGGCGATCGGTTCCGGTATCGGCGGCCTGGGTCTGATTGAACAGAACCACAGCAGCCTGGTCAACGGCGGCCCCCGCAAGCTGAGCCCCTTCTTCGTACCGTCCACCATCATCAATATGGTGTCCGGTCATCTCTCCATCATGAAGGGTCTGCAAGGGCCGAACATCGCCGTGACCACCGCCTGCACCACAGGTACCCATGCCATCGGCATGGCCGGCCGGATGATCGCCTACGGTGATGCGGACGTGATGGTGGCCGGCGGCGCCGAGAAAGCCTCCACCCCGATGGGGATGGGCGGTTTTGCTGCCGCCAAGGCACTCTCCAACCGCAACGACGAGCCGCAAAAAGCGAGCCGTCCGTGGGATAAAGATCGCGATGGTTTCGTGCTGGGTGACGGTGCCGGTGTATTGGTACTGGAAGAGTACGAACACGCCAAGGCCCGTGGCGCCAAGATCTACGCCGAGCTGGTCGGTTTTGGCATGAGCGGTGACGCGTACCACATGACTGCGCCTCCTGCAGATGGCAACGGTGGCGCTCGTGCCATGAAAAATGCCATCAAGGATGCGGGCATTGCCCCCGAGCAGATTGGTTACATCAACGCGCACGGTACCTCCACCCCGCTGGGTGATGTGGCTGAACTGCGTGGCATGAAGTCGGTGTTTGGTGAGCACGCCAAATCCCTGATGGTCAGCTCCACCAAGTCCATGACCGGTCACCTGTTGGGCGCCGCCGGTGCCATCGAGGCGATCATCACTGTGTTGGCCCTGCGTGATCAGGTGGCTCCGCCCACCATCAACCTGGACAACCCGGATGATGAGTGCGATCTGGATCTGGTACCCCATGTGGCCAAGCCAGGCAGCTTCGAGTACGCCCTTTCCAACTCGTTTGGTTTTGGCGGCACCAATGGCTCACTGATCTTCAAACGCGTATAATTTGCCGCAGGGCAAAGACACAGGCCCGATACTGCCGGTATCGGGCCTTTTTTATCGGAGGGATCCCTTTGCTTATCAATGGCATGAAGCTTGATACCATCTCGGCCTATGATCGGGGGCTGGCTTATGGTGACGGTCATTTCACCACCATGGCGGTCAGGGAGGGTCGCGTGTTGCAGTGGCCTGCCCATCTGGCACGGTTGCAGCTGGCCAACAACCGGCTGGGATTGGTTGAACCGGACTGGGATCTCTTGACCCGGGAGGTTGAAGAGATGGTGGCCGACCAGCCACAATGCGTGGCCAAGGTGATCCTGACCCGCGGCGAAGGGGGGCGGGGCTATGATGGCAGCGGATGTCAGCACACAACCCGGATTGTCACTCTGGCGCCATTTCCCACTCACTATGGCCAGTGGCAACAGGAGGGGATCGAGATGGTGGTGTGCCGCCAGCGGATCGGTGATGCCCCCATGTTGGCCGGGCTTAAAACCTTGAATCGTCTGGAGCAGGTATTGCTGAAAAGCGAACTTGTCAGCCGAAATGCAGTCGAAGGGATAGTGCTTAACAGTCGTGGTTTTCTCATTGAAGGGGTCAGTGCCAATCTGTTTTGGCGTCGGGGCAAGACGGTGTTTACGCCCGATCTCGCCCGCGGTGGTGTCGATGGCATCATGCGCCGCCAGGTGATGGCGATGCTGAAACAGATGAGTATTGAGTTGCGTGTGGTAGAGGCTCCGCTGGAGTCACTATGGCAGGCTGAAGAGGTGTGGCTCACCAATACCCTGATGGGGATCGTGCCGGTCAATGGCATAGAGGATATTCACTATCCCCCAGCGGTATTGAGTCGCCGTTTACAGGAGCGTTTGGTCATTGAAGTTTAATCGGCTTTACACCCTGCTCGCGGGGGCGGCACTGACGGTAGCCGCTGCCGGGGGCTATGTACATTACAAATGGCAACAGGTAGAGACGCTCACCAACAAGGGGCCGACCCGGCTCTTTACGGTGGAGAAGGGCGCCCATGCGGCGCGCCTCATCGCCGAACTGGGTGAGGAGGAAACCAGCCCCTGGGCGGTACGGCTCTGGCTGCGCAGCCACCCCGAACTGGTGGCCATCAAATCGGGCACCTACGAAATCAAGGAAGGGGCCCCTCTCAAGGAGACCCTTTCCCTGTTCGCATCGGGCAAGGAGTTTCACTTCAGCCTCACCTTCGTCGAAGGTTCCCGTTTCGAGGATTGGCAGAAGCAGCTCTCCAGCGCCCCATACCTTGAGCGATTGACCGTCGAGCAATCCGAAGCCGACCTGGCGCAGGAGCTCGGCATCGAGAATGGTAAGCTGGAGGGGTGGTTCCTGCCGGAAACCTACGCCTATACCACCCATGCCAGCGATCTCTCGATCTTGCGTCGCGCTCATCAGGATATGGAGACTTTCCTGCAGCAGAGCTGGGAGAAACGTCAGGCCAACCTGCCTTACAAAACGCCCTATGAGGCGTTGATCATGGCCTCCATCATCGAGAAGGAGACCGGCCAGCCGGATGAGCGGGCGCAGATTGCCTCGGTGTTTGTCAATCGTCTGCGTCTGGGCATGAAGTTGCAAACCGATCCCACCGTCATTTACGGGGTGAAAGATCGCTACGATGGCAACATTCGCCGCAGCGATCTGACCGACAAGAATCCCTACAACACCTATGTGATCGACGGTCTGCCGCCCACGCCTATCGCCATGCCGGGCAAGGCCTCCATCGAAGCTGCGCTTAACCCCAAATCGACCGACTATCTCTATTTTGTCGCCAAGGGGGGCGGTGCCCACTATTTCTCCAAGACCCTCGATGAACACAATCGGGCGGTTCGCGAATACATATTGAAGAAACCCTAATGTCTAAATTTATTGTGATCGAAGGATTGGAAGGGGCAGGGAAGAGCTCGGCCGTGCGTTATGTGACCGACTATCTGCAGCGCCACGGCATCAACCGGATCGAGTGCACCCGCGAGCCGGGTGGTACGCCGCTGGCCGAGCGGATGCGGGCCATCGTCAAAGAGGTGCACGACGAGCGCCTCACCATCGAGGCGGAACTGCTGCTGATGTACGCCTCCCGGGTACAACTGGTGGAGACCCGCATCAAGCCGGCACTGGCCAACGGTGTCTGGGTGGTGGGAGATCGCCACGATCTCTCCTCCCAGGCCTATCAGGGGGGGGGACGTGGCATCGATGCTGCTCTTATCGGAGCCATCAAGCAGGCGGTGCTCGGCAACTTCAAGCCGGATCTCACCCTCTATCTCGATATCGATCCCGCCCTTGGCTTGCAGCGCGCGCGCCATCGTGGCGAGCTGGATCGCATCGAACTGGAGCAACTGAGCTTCTTCGAGCGTACCCGAACTCGTTATCTCGAACTGGCCGCCAAGGATGATTCCATTGTGGTGATCGATGCGGCGCAAACGCCGGAACAGGTCAAAGCTGCCATCGAGCGTGCATTGGATCACTATCTGTCGAACGAGCCGCTATGTATCCCTGGCTGATCCCCGACTGGCATGCCCTGAGCCAGACGGCCCAGTCCGGTCGTCTCGGCCACGCCTGGTTGTTGCTGGGGGATCCCGGTCTTGGCAAGGAGCAACTGGCCGAGCGGCTGGCGCGTTTGCACCTTTGCCAACAACCGGATCGTGGAGAGCCGTGTGGTCAGTGCCACTCCTGCCAGCTGTTTGACAAGGGCAACCACCCGGATCTCGGCACCATAACGCGCGACAGCAAGACCATCGGGGTCGAGGCCATTCGCGAGATCTGCACCCGGCTGCAGGGCTCTGCCCAGCTCGGCCGTGGCAAGGTGGTGATCATTCCTGATGCGGAGCGGATGACCGAATCGGCAGCCAATGCCCTGTTGAAAACCCTGGAAGAGCCGGCCGGCGACAGCTTGCTGTTGCTGATTGCCTCCCAGGTTTCCCGGTTGCTTCCCACCATTCTCAGTCGCTGTCACAAACATGTCTGTCAGTTGCCTGCGGAAGGGGAAACAGTACGCTGGTTGGCCGAGCAGGGTCATCAGGCCACTCTGGCTCAGGTGCGGATCTGTCAGGGGGCCCCGCTGCGGGTACTCGACTATATCGAGCAGCAACAGGACGGTACTCGCCGCGAACTGCTGGAGCAGTTTGTCGCCCTGAGTCAAAGTCCGGTCAAGGCGACGGCATTGTGCAGCCAGCTTGGTCAGGAGACGCAGGTCAGGTTGCACTGGTTGCAGCTCTTCTTGTGCGATGCCCTGAAAACCCAGGCCGGATGTGGTCACCATCAGCTGGCAATGCCTGATCTGGCCATCTTGAGTCAACGGTTGGCGGAGCAGCACTCCAGCGAAAAACTGCTGGAGGCAGAACAAGATCTGGTTGCCCTGAAAGCGGCATGCCAGCCGGGCCAGCTCTCCAATCCCACCATCCATCTGATGAACTGGCTCAGTCGCTGGTTATAAGTACCGACAAGCAGAAAGGTTTTATATGTTACTCGTTGATTCCCACTGTCATATCGATCGCCTCAGCTATGGCAGCAAGCAGACCAGCATGGCTGATGTACTGGCCAAGGCCGCGAAACTGGACGTGGGATATTTTCTATGTGTCAGTGTGACTCAGGCACAGTTCCCGACCATGCTCGAGGCGATCGCCCCCTATCCCCAAGTGTTTGCCTCTTGCGGGGTACACCCGCTCAATCAGGAACCCGGTGTCGATGCCGAGTTGCTGCTCAAGCAAGCTGCCGATCCACGTGTGGTGGCCATCGGTGAGACCGGTCTCGATTACTTTTACTCGCCCGAAAACAAGGACGTTCAGCAAGCCTCTTTCCGCGAACATATCCGGGTTGCTCGCGCGCTGAACAAGCCGCTGATCATCCATACCCGCGATGCCCAGCAAGATACCTTGCAGATCATGCGTGAAGAGGGCGCTGATCAGGTTGGCGGTGTGCTGCACTGCTTCACCGAATCCCTCGAAATGGCAGAAGCAGCAATGGCGATGGGGTTCTATATCTCCATCTCGGGGATCGCTACCTTCAAAAATGCGTCTGCCCTGCAAGAGGTGGTCAAGACTCTGCCCCTCGACAGATTGCTGGTCGAGACCGACTCGCCCTATCTTGCCCCCGTGCCGCATCGGGGGAGGGAGAACGAACCCGCCTTTGTGCGAGACGTTGCCCAGTTTATTGCCGACCTGCGCCATATTCCGCTTAACGAATTGGCAGAAGCAACTAGCCGAAATTTCTTTGAACTCTTCAAGCTGGCGAAAAAATAACACATAAGCCCCGTTGCTCGGGGCTTTTTATATTTCAAATACCAAGCTGATTACCCACCTGAATATCAACACCACCTTGCGTTATCTCTCACTTCTTCCTGCCAATTTTACTTTTTCGTTTCTGCCAAACTGGGTTGAATGATATTCCTATGTTTCCTTTATTCAGCGTGGTCAAAGGGCATTAAAACAAGATGTTCTAAGTATCGATAATATTCATTATCGATACTTGATGTATGGGGAGGATCCTGTAAGATCCTCTCAAACTTCATATGAATCATAGAGTTCCGTGGCATATCCATCCTTGTCCAATCCAGCTCATCAGTCACTGCAGACTGTTTTTGATGCTCAGCTAAATAGTCGGGCACGCCGCTTTTTGCGCAGTGCAAAAGCGGATTCCACACTCAATGCCTATCAGGCGGATACCCGTATTTTTGTCTTCTGGTGCAAATTGCACGGGCTGGACCCATTGCAAACCACCCATCACGACATCATGAATTTTCTCGCAGATCAGGCTGACGGCGTATTGGCCGACTGGGTATGGCTGGATAAAGAGGAGGGGAAGGGGGAGCTGCGTAACGGTGAACCTCGAAAACCGGCAACCCTGGTGAGACGGCTTGCCGGGATCCGTTATGCCTTCAAGCAGAAAGGGATTCACCCCATGCCCACCGAACATCCCGAAATCAAGGAGATGATGCGCGGTATTGTCAGGTTGGGGGATAACCGCAAGCGCAAAACCGGTGCCCTGACGCTGCAGCCTTTGACCCAGGTGCTGGATGGCATCGACACCAATGACCTCGCGGGCTTGCGTGATCACACCCTGATACTGCTGATGTTCAGTGGCGCCTTGCGCCGTTCGGAAGCGGCCCGAATTGAGGTGAGCGATCTCGATTTTATGGGGCAGGGGATCCGCCTTCGCCTCAAACCGAGCAAACATCAGCTGCATGAAACCGAGATAGCCCTGATCCCGGGCAAGCACTACTGTCCCGTCTCGGCACTGCAAAAGTGGCTACACAAAAGCCGGATCAGCGAGGGGCCGCTGTTTCGGCGCATGAACCGCTGGGGCCAACTGATGGCCGAGCCACTCGGCCCCCAGGGCATCAATCTGATGATCAAGCGGCGAACCGGCCAAACCATCGACGATCTCTACGTCAGTGGCCATAGCCTGCGCCGTGGATTTATCACCTCGGCGGTAACTGCCGGCAAACCGATGAACAAGATCATTGAGGTGACGCGCCACAAGGATATGCGGACCCTGCAGGAGTACTTCGATGACGCCCATAAATTCTCCGATCATGCCCTTGATGGCTTGCTCTGATATAACTGCGCCACTGAATTATTTATGTTAAATGATATCCTGTTGATCTAATGATATATTTGGCGCGCAGCCAGCAGCCCAAAGGGGAAGGGCATCTTCCAATGGATAATGGCATGTGATGAGAGATAACAAACTCGGAAACGTAATATCGCAAGGACTATGAGCCAAGAAATGACAGTGCGTGAAGAGCAAGAGGCGGGGCCCCAAAACAATGCCGAGCGGCAGCGCCAACATGTAAAACGCAAGCAGGAGACCCATACCCGGCTGCAATGCTGGATCAGCAATCGCCACGCCGAACGATTGGCCGCACTGGGTCTTCATCTCGAAGACAGTCAGGCGTCACTCATCGAGCAGGCGATCGATCTGCTCTACCAACATGAGCTGGGTAGAGAACCTCCGTTTGAAAACAGAGTCGCCATACAGGTCGAAGAGACTGTTGAATAGACACAAAAGTGAAGTAACAGCGATAGGTGAAGAGATAAAAAAAGCCAGGTACGAATTCCTTGTACCTGGCATAGGGGAATTGGCTCCTTGCAGAGCCGTGCGCTAACTGGTGTTCGGATTGCCTTAAGCTTAGACAAGGCTCAAGGCTTTTCAAGATCCGAAGAAAAGTTCAACCAGAGTGTGGGTATTTCAGACTCGTTCAAGTGCTGATGCACCGAAAGGCCCACTACGCATTGAACAGATTGTTGTCACGCACCAGCTCGCGGGGGAGGGCATTCTTGACCCGACTCCCCACCCATTTCCCCATGCCCAGGGTATGCCCCTGATAGCGGACGATCACCTCGCCAGTGCCAGCATCCTGTTCTGGCCAGACATCCCGCCCCATCATGAATTCCCGCGCATTGGCGCTATCCAGCTCGACCACGCCCTTGCTCGCTTCATCGCCATAGGCCAATGCCCACTCATGAGTGAGGCGATAACCTTTCTTGAAGGTTTCGGCCAACTTGATGCCGATGCGATCGAAACGCAGCTTGCCCTGCACCTGATCAAACTGCTGGGGAAAGAGCCAGATCTCGTCATTGCGGCCAAACAGTTGACCCTGCGGTGCCACTCCGAAGTTGGCTTCAATCTCGCGCAGCATGGGCTCTGACTCTTTTGCTGCCAGTGGCAGGAAGGGGAATTTGCCCAGCTTGCCCGGCTTGAACATGGTGTTGGGCACAGAGTGATGCTTGCGTAATCTGGCGACGAAAAAGCCCTCACTGTCGAAGATCTGGGGCCAAACGTGCAGGTATCCCTCGGATGTACAGGCCTGTTCTGCATGGGGGAACAGGTCTGCCAGCGAGTCAAAACTCAAGGCATCGCCAAACTTGTCCAGCAGGGATTGGCAGACCGCCTGATTCTCCTGCTCACTCAAAGTACAGGTGGAGTAGACCAGCACACCGCCCGGTTTCAAGGCATGGAAGGCGCTCTCAAGTAACCCTTGTTGCACCGCTGCAATCTCGTCGATGCTCTCGATACTCCAGTTGCGCAGCGCATCTTCATCTTTTCGCACCGTCCCTTCACCGGAGCAGGGGGCGTCGAGCAGGATGGCATCGAAGGTCTCCGGCAACCACTGGCCAAACACCTTGGCATCAAAATGGGTCATCCCCACATTGGTCACGCCGCAGCGCTGGATATTGGCGCTAAGCACTTTCAACCGGCTGCTGGAAAACTCGTTGGCAACCAACATCCCCTGATTGTTCATCAGGGCGGCTATCTGGGTGGTCTTGGATCCGGGGGCCGCCGCCGCATCCAGCAACATACCATCCGTTTTGATCTTGTCGCTGGCAAAGAGCGCCGTCACCGGCAGCATGGAGCTCGCTTCCTGAATGTAGAAGAGCCCGCTCAAGTGCTCGGCGGTATTGCCAAGGGGGACGGTTTCGTCGCTGCGGGTCAGCCAGAAGCCGGTGTCACACCAGGGGACAGGGTCAAGCTGCCAACCCAGTGGCTCCATCAGGGCGACGAAATCCGAGACGGCGATCTTCAAGGTATTGACCCGAATGCTGCGGCGCAGCGGACGTCGACAACTGGCCACAAAGTCATCCATCGAGAGATGGGCCGGCATGATGGCCGCAATGTGGCGTAAAAAGTAATCGGGAAGGAAGGTGTTGTCGTGCACTGTGCCGTCTCGTTGACCGAAAAAGAGGGGCGATATCCTACCACAAGGCTAAGAATATTCTGAATCTGAACCCTATCAACAGGCACCGGAATATAAAAAAGCCCGGCACGGGGCCGGGCTTGGATGAGATACAAAGGGAAGGGATTAGGGCTGGATGCGCGGGCTCCACTCCAGCCACTCTTTCTCGGCCTTGCCATAGAGCGGATAGCTGTGGCCCGCTTTGACGGTTGGACCCATCTCTCTCTCCGGCGTATTGAAAGCAATGCCGCCGGCCAGCAGGCTCTGCACCGTCTCCACTTCGATAGTGCCGCCGGTCAGCCCGATATCCGCCTTGACCCCGGAGACATTCCAGAAGCGGGAGTTGGCACGCACCAGATGGGCATACTCCTGATCCACGTTAACGTCGATCACCACCTCGCTGCCATCCCGAGCCAGCGCCACCTTGGTGACACTGCCCACCACCATCTTGCGAAACAGTAGCGGACTGCCGACGCTCAGGCCATTGACGGAGGGGCTCTTGAGGGTCAGGGCCAGACCCACCGGGCCGACCTGACTCAAGGGGAAGCGATCTTTGCCAGCGCCTTTACCCGGTTGTGCCTCAACAAACGCCCCCTTGATCAGGGTGTCGAGGTGCGCAACCCCGCCCAGCCCCAGCTTGGCTTGCACTAAGGTAAAGCGGGCACCGGACTGCAGGAAACGCTCGGCATAGTGGCCATCGAGCTCTGCCTTGAAGATCACCTGACCCAGAGACGGCTCCAGCTCGATCTCTTCAATTTTGCCGATATCGACCCCACGATAGCGGATCGGGCTGCCAATCCCGAGCCCCGGGTTACTCTCTGCCACCAGTGACAGCTGGCGCACCTTGGCCTTGGCTTGCTCCCTGGAATCGAACAGTTGATGACTGCTGCGGCCGTTGGCCAACCGATCGAACTCGATGGCACCGCGCAGCAGGGTACCGAGGTTGCCCACCTTGACCTGCACCCCATCGACCCGCACCTTGGTGTCGATGGCCGGTTTTTTCCAGAATTGGGGTTGCTGGGCGAGGAGGGGAGCATAGATTCCATCAATCTCGAGTTCGATCTCGACCCCCTCTTTGGCGGCGCGCAGCTGTTTGACCTTCCCCGCTTCCAGCCCCAGATAGAGCACAGGCGAGCCAATGCCGATGCCATCGGCCTGATCTGCCTTGAGCAACCAGCGCTGCGGCTTGGCATCACGGGTACCGAGCAGTGCCAACTCCTGACTCGGGTAGAGACGGTTAATCCGCTCGCCACTGCTGGCTTGTACCAGCTTGATCCCGCCCCCCAGCCAGGCACTGGCCGGACTGGTTTCTACTTTGATGCCGCTCAGATCGGCATCGATCTGCAACGGGGCGGCGCGATAGAAGCGGGCACGGTTGAGCAGATGGCCATAGTTCGGCGCCATCACCAGCTCGACGCTGGCATTGCCGCGCGCATCCAGGGTGAGCTGGCTGATGCGGCCCACCTGCAACCCCTTGTACCAGACAGGGGCATCCTGATTGAGCCCCGCCAGATCGTCAGCCTGCAGCGTCACCTTGGTGCCGTTCTGGGGGGCGCGATCGGTAAGTGTCATCTTCTCTACCGGTTTGCCTGCCACATAGTCGAGGCGAATGGCCGGGCCGGAGAGCAGGCGATCTGCATGCTGCACACCGGTCGCAGAGAGGGAGACACTCTCCCACACCAGTTGACTCTTGTCGGTAATGCGATAAGCCTGCTCCGGGTTGATCAGCGCTGTGACCACTCGGCCTTTATCGGTAAGGCGAATGGGATCGATACGACCAATCTCGATCCCCTCATAGAGGATGGGCATCCCCTCCTTGACCGGGAGATCGCCAGCCGCAATGTCGATACGCGCACCGCGCGCCGCTTCCGCCAGCCCTTTATAGAGGACGAAGGTCTGTCCCTTCTCAGGCTCTGGTGAATCTTTGGGCGAGTCAAAGGCAATGCCGCCGCTCAGGATGGAGGTGAGGCTGCCAGCCTCCACGCTCACCCCAGCCAGACTGAAGGAACCCTTGATACCGCTGATATTCCAGAAGCGGGTATCGGCTTTGACCAGATGTTCGAAACGCGGCTCGATCACCAGATCCAGAATGACGTTCTGGTTGTCCTGACCCAGGCGGGTATTGATGACGCTGCCCACCTCGATACCGCGGAAATAGAGCTTGGCGCCAATCCCAACCGAACCCAGCGAATCGGCGGTCAGGTGCAGCATGCGACCCTGAGCCTGATAGCCAGGAGGAGGGCCCTCCAGTGCATCGAAGGTCTCCTCCAGCGGATTGCTTTCACGCCCCGGTTGCAGGTTGATGTAGTTGCCGGAGACCAGGGTATCGAGGCCGGAGATCTCGGTGAGCGACGCCTTGGGGCTCACCAGCCAGAAGTCGGATCCCTTACGGATCAGCGGTCTGGCACGGCTGTCAATCTTGGCCATCACCGCAATCTTGCGGCCATCTTCAGCCAGCTCCAGCTCCTGCACCACACCGATGGCCACCCCCTGATAACGAACCTGGGTTTTACCCGGCAAGATGCCGTTGCCCTGGGCGAAGTTGATCTGGATAAGCTGGCCACGGCTCAATACCTGCTGATAGAGAAAGCCACCTGCCAGCAGCAGGGCTATCAGGGGTAACAGCCAGACCGGCGATAACCAGCGACGCTTTTCGATGACGGGTTCAGCCCCGATCATAGTGACTCCTTATTGGCTGGATTAAACAGCACATCAGACAAAAACAGAGAAATCATCAACGGGCCGCCTTGTCCCACAGTAAACGGGTATCGAGCATGCGGGCCGACATCATGGTCAGCATTACCACACCGGCAAAGGCGGTGGCCCCCGGGCCTGCGCGGACACTCAGCAGCACACCCCGATCGACCAGTGCCACCATCAGCGAAATCACGAACAAGTCCAGCATCGACCAGCGACCGATAAAATCGATCACCCGATACATCACCAGTTGGCGCTTGCGCCGCACCGGTTTGGCCCGCTGCAACTGCCAGCAGATCCAGCCCAGTCCCAATATTTTGCCCACTGGCACCAGTATGCTGGCGGTGAGAACTATGGTGGCAATCCCGCTCATTTTGCTGCGATAGAGCATCATGATACCGCTGAAGATGGTATCTGACTGCAGCAACCCCTTGTTGTAGAAATGGGTTATGGGCAACAGATTGGCAGGCAACAACATGAAGGTGGCGAGTGCCAGCAAGCCCCACGACCAGGCGAGGGAACGGGGAATGCGCACCTGCAATTTGCTGCTGCAACGGGGGCAGACTGCCCCGGCTTGATAGCGCACCAGCAAACCACAGGTATGGCAGCGGCAGAGTCCCATCTCACGGGCGCTGGTCATGTTCCGGCTCCTTTAACGGGATCCGCGCCCAGTAGGGGGCGGGGTCAAACAGGATCAGCAGGGTCATGTTGAGCAGCATCAGGATGCCGAGGCTGAGCAAGCCGCCACCGAGGCGTACATCGGCGATGTCGATCAGTTTGAACAGGGCAACCAGCAGGCTGACGATATAGACCTCCAGCATGGCCCAGTGGCGAAACACCTCGACCAGCTTCAAGGTGACGGGAAGAATGTGCCAACGTTTGGCCAGACCCGAAGCCAGCACAAAGATCCCTGCCAATAATCCCACCGGCGCCAACACCGCGCACCAGAGCACCAGGCTGGCCACCCACAATTCGCCCTCGCCAAATAGTACCAGAATACCGCGCAGCAGGTCGGCGTCGGTGTTGACCCCAGCCAGCCGCAGATAGATCAGCGGTTCAAAAAAGGCGGAGGGCAGCAGCAGAAATCCGGTGATGGTCAGGGCCATCAACTGGGAGGGACGAAAGGCATAACGGCCATAGAGATGTTGGTGACAACGCGGGCAGTGGGCATGGCGACGCAGCGGCAGTGCTTTGCGCTGGATCAGCAAGTCGCACGCCGGACAGACAATCACGGAACCGGGCTCCATCATACAATTCAACCTGTTGAAGGAATTGGTGAAATTTACCCTAAAACCGGTTTCCTGTCTTGCCTGCGGCCGGAATGTTACGAAAGTATAATTGACGTTAACGTAAACGTGATATTAGATAGCCAGACTAGACAGGTGAAAGGAGTCATGATGTCCAGTTTGTCCCCCTCGGCAGGCTTGCGCTTTCGCACCGCCCTTGCCAATGAACATCCCCTGCAGATCGTCGGCACCATCAATGCCTATATGGCGCTGATGGCCGAACGCAGCGGCTTTCAAGCTCTTTATCTCTCCGGCGCCGGAGTGGCCAATGCCTCCTACGGCTTGCCGGATCTCGGCATGACCTCCCTCAACGACGTGCTGATCGATGCCGAGCGGATCACCGCCGCAACCCGTGTGCCGCTGTTGGTCGATATCGATACCGGCTGGGGGGGGGCGTTTAATATCGCCCGCACCATTCGCGCGTTCGAGCGCGCCGGAGTGGCGGCCGTGCACATGGAAGATCAGGTTGCCCAGAAGCGCTGTGGTCATCGTCCCAACAAGGCGGTGGTGCCGCTGGAAGAGATGTGTGATCGCATCAAGGCCGCAGTGGATGCCCGCGAGAATAGCGAGTTCGTCATCATGGCCCGCACCGATGCACTGGCGGTGGAGGGGATGGAGTCGGCTCTTGAACGCACCGCTGCCTATGTGGCCGCCGGTGCCGACATGATCTTCGCCGAGGCGGTGACCGAGCTTGCCCAGTACGACCAGTTCAAGCTGGCGGCCAACGTGCCGATCCTCGCCAACATGACCGAGTTCGGCAAAACCGCGCTGTTTGACAAAGAGCAACTGGCCGCCCACGGGGTCGACATGGTGCTCTACCCCTTGAGTGCCAACCGGGCCGCCAATCAGGCCGCCCTCAACGTCTATCAACATATTCGCCAGGATGGCCATCAGCGCGCTGTCGTGGAGACCATGCAGACCCGGGAGTCACTCTACGACTTCCTCGGATATCACCACTACGAGCAGACACTGGATCGTCTGTTTACAGCCAAGGAATAGGAGGCAGCTTATGGGACAGCAAAAACCGTTGGGCGGGGCCGGTCTGCGCGGTCAAAGCGCAGGGGAGACCAGTATCTGCACAGTAGGCAAGAGTGGCACCGGTCTTACCTATCGCGGCTATGACATCAAGGAGCTGGCCGACAGCGCCCAGTTCGAGGAGGTCGCCTATCTGCTGCTCAAGGGGGAGCTGCCCGATGAGCAGCAGCTTGACGCCTACAAGCGCGAACTGTGTCGCCTGCGCACCTTGCCCCAGCCGCTGTTGGAGGTGCTGGAGCGCATTCCCGCCGATGCCCATCCCATGGATGTGCTGCGCACCGGCTGTTCCATGCTCGGCGATCTGGAGCCGGAAGATGGCTTCGAGCATGAACACGAAGTGGCGGATCGGCTGCTGGCCGCCTTTCCGGGCATTCTGATCTACTGGTACAAGTTCAGTCACGAGGGAGTTCGCATCGCCCTCGATACCGATGAAGAGTGTATCGGTGGCCATTTCCTCGCGCTGCTGCACCAAAAAGCGCCGAGCGAGCTGGAGCGCCGGGTGATGCATGTCTCTCTCATCCTCTACGCCGAGCATGAGTTCAATGCCTCCACCTTTGCCGCGCGAGTCTGCGCCTCAACCCTTTCCGACATGTTCTCCTGCATCACCGCCGCCATCGGTACCCTGCGCGGCCCGCTCCACGGCGGTGCCAACGAGGCCGCCATGGCGATGATCGAAGATTGGCAAGATGAGACGCAGGCAAGACGCGAACTGCTGGCCAAGCTGGCGGCCAAGGAGAAGATCATGGGCTTTGGCCACGCAATCTACCGCACGTCTGATCCGCGCAACGTCATCATCAAGGAATGGTCGGCCAAACTTGCCGAGGCAGTGGGTGATGATCGCCTCTATCGCGTCTCCTGCGAGGCGGAGAAGGTGATGTGGGAGGAGAAAGAGCTCTTTCCCAACGCCGACTTCTTCCATGCCAGCGCCTATCACTACATGGGGATCCCGACCAAGCTGTTCACCCCCATCTTCGTCTGCTCGCGGGTCACCGGCTGGTGCGCCCACGTGATGGAGCAGCGCGAGCACAACCGGATCATCCGCCCGAGCGCCGATTATGTCGGCCCGGCCCCCCGTCACTTTGTCTCTCTACAACAACGATAAGGAATCACGATGTCCGCCAACGTCGACGTCAACCACAGACCAGACCCCGATCAGGTGCTGGTCGATATTGCCGATTATGTCTGCAACCACCCCATTACCAGCGAGGCGGCTCTCGACACCGCCCGCTACTGCCTGATGGATACGCTCGGCTGTGGCCTGCTTGCCCTGCGCTTCCCCGAGTGCACCAAGCACCTTGGCCCCATCGTACCCGGTACTGTCGTGCCCCATGGTGCCCGGGTGCCCGGTACCCAGCTCTGCCTCGACCCGGTCAAGGCGGCCTGGGACATCGGCGCCATCATCCGCTGGCTCGATTACAACGACACCTGGCTGGCCGCCGAGTGGGGTCACCCCTCCGACAATCTGGGCGGTATTCTCGCCACTGCCGACTGGCTCTCCCGTACTCGCGTGGCCGAAGGCAAGGCGCCGCTCACCATGGCCGATGTGCTGGTGGCCATGGTCAAAGCCCACGAAATTCAGGGGGTGCTGGCGCTGGAGAACTCCTTCAATCGGGTCGGTCTCGATCACGTGGTACTGGTCAAGGTCGCCAGCACCGCAGTGGTGACTCATATGCTGGGGGGTACCCGTGATCAGGTGATCGATGCGGTCTCCCAAGCCTGGGTCGATGGCCAGAGCCTGCGGACCTACCGTCATGCCCCCAATGCAGGGTCGCGCAAGAGTTGGGCGGCGGGGGATGCCACCTCTCGCGCAGTGCGCCTCGCCCTTATCACCATGAGCTGCGAGATGGGCTATCCCGGTGTGCTGAGCGCCCCCAAGTGGGGCTTCTACGATGTGCTGTTCAAGGGCAACCAGTTCGCCCTGCATCAGGGGTACGGCAGCTATGTGATGGAGAACGTGCTGTTCAAGATCTCCTATCCTGCCGAGTTCCATGCCCAGACCGCGGTGGAGTGCGCCATGAAGTTGCATGGTCAGGTGAAGGGGCGGCTCGACGAGATAGACCGTATCGAGCTCACCACTCATGAGTCGGCCATTCGCATCATCAGCAAGGTCGGCGCCCTCAACAACCCGGCCGATCGGGATCACTGCCTGCAGTACATGGTGGCGGTGCCGCTCATCTTCGGTCGCCTCATTGCCGAGGATTACGAGGACGATGTTGCCGCCGATCCCCGCATCGACGCGCTGCGCAGCAAGATGGTGGTGCAGGAGGACAAGCGTTACAGCCGCGAATATCTGGAGGCGGACAAGCGTTCCATTGCCAACGCCATCCAGATCTTCTTCAAGGACGGCACTCACACCGCCAAGGTAGAGGTGGAGTATCCGGTCGGCCATCGTCGCCGGCGGGAGGAGGGGATCCCGCTGCTGGTGGAGAAATTCCAGCACAATCTGGCCACCCGCTTCCCGGCCAAACGGGTCCGCGATATTCTCGCCCTCTGCCAGGATGGCAAGCAGCTGGCCAGCACACCGGTGCACGCCTTTATGGATCTGCTGGTGATCTGACCGATATCTACCGGCAAACAGTGATAAACGAAAAGCGGGCTCATCGGCCCGCTTTGTTATTCCGGCGGCTTATCCCTCGATAAGCCTTACCCCAGCGCACTGCTGTCGCCGTTAAAGAGCGCCGTCATGATGGCCGTCTCGCGACTGGCGATGGTCTCGAGGAACTCGTTGGCACGCCCCATGTGATGACACACCTGATAACCACGATCGACAAAGGAGAAAAGCTCGCCAAGCCCCGCCAGATGGGCGGGCCCTGACACCAGCTTGAGGGTTGCCCCCAGCAGCGGTTTTCTCGCCAGCCTGTCCAGCGTCATCCCAAGCTCGCTCACCAGCGCAATCTGATGTTCCCGGCGCGCCTGTTCACCCACGGCACGATAGGCGATGGTGTAATGATCCGGTGTGATGGGAGCTATGCCATCAATGCGCCGCAGCGCCACCACCATCAGGTAGTCCAGCTCTTCGGAGAGAGCGTCGAGCTCGATCGCCTGCGCCAGCACCTTGAGGCCGGACTCCGGCAACAGTCGCTCGGCGGTTGGCATCACCCGCATCACGTCCGCATCGCGGCGGGCGCAATCCCCCGGGCCATAGAGGTCGGTCAGGAAGAACTCGGCGGCAGGGCCGTAGCGGTCACTCTCCAGCAGATCACGATGGGTTCGCCCCAACCGGTCGGCCTGCCACTGGCGTAGCCGATCCCGATCCTGCTGATCTTCCGGGTGGGCACGCATCTGCTCGCGCAAGGCTGCAACCCGCTTGAGCTGGCGGTAGAGCCGACCCAGGGTGCTATCGTCGTCGTGGGCATGTTCTTGATGCGTCATCTACAGCTCTCTGGCCTTGGGCCCATTGATGGGGATTCGGTGATACGAAGATACAAATGAATGAAAAACAAGCAGCTTTTGCTGACCGTTCCGTGACAAGTGTAGCGCGCACGGGGGAGGGAATAAATGCCATGCCCCGCTGATGGCCTGTATCCCTCTCGACTCTGTTAAGTGAGTCCCATTTATGTGAACCATCCTTTCATTTGTTGTGAACATGTGTTTAATATCAATAACTAACTTATGACCCAGAGTAACGACCATGTTCTTCAACTCGCTCGCTGGCAGCAGCGCACTCTCTACCATCCAGATCAGCCGTCAGCATCCGCTGGGATTGGCCGCCGCCCGGCTCGCGGCCGAAGCCATCGCTGCGGACATGAGCGAGAGCTATCAACTCGATTGCGAATGGGCAGATGAAGAGGAGACCGAGCTACACTTTCGCGGCTCAGGGGTACATGGCACTCTCACCCTGGACGAAGATACCCTGGAACTGGAAGTGCATCTTGGTTTGATGCTGTTGCCGGTACGCAGCGTACTGGAGCAAGAGATCCTCGATTATGTCGACAATCGCTTACCTTGCCCCAAACCTGTTTGAAACTTTTCGTTGCACTGGCTTTAAATAAACCAGCTGTAAACGATGGCTGTTTGAAATAAGTTGGCAAGCCATATGGTTTGTCAGATTTATTATTCGGCGAGGTCTCGATTCAATTTTGTAAGTAATCTTTCATCTTTATTTCATATTTCGAGTCGGCACTCATTAAAGTCATTCTGATTGCATCAAGTCTTCATCCGGATATGAGGACAGGAGCAATTTGCCGCCTCGGTAAATTCATTTTGTAGGGAAACAACCATGCCACTGAGTGAATTTATCTCCTGCGTCGATACCGCCTGGTTACGCATGGACAGACCCAACAACCTGATGCAGATCATCGGTGTCCTGATGTTTGAAGGAGAGCTTGATGAAGCGCGTCTGCGGGCCGGATTGCGCCATACCATTTCGGTGCAACCCCGCTTCCACCAGCGGGCCGTGCTGGAGGGGGGCTCCTACTACTGGCGCCATGATCCCGATTTCGATCTCGATCAGCACCTCAAGCGAGTGATCCTGCCGGGTGAAGCAGGCAAGCTGGAGCTGGAGAAGCTGGTGGCCGATCTCGCCTCGACGCCGCTCAACCACCAGCGCCCCCTGTGGGATATGCACCTGACCGACACGTCGCTGGGTGGGCAAGCGCTGGTGGTGCGCATTCACCACGCCATGGGCGACGGCTTCTCGCTGGTTCGGGCCATGCTGACCATGATGGATAACACCCCGGAAGGGGCGCCGCGACCACCGTCACCGGAGCCACTGGATGACAGCGATGACGAGGATGATGAGGATTGCCACCAGGGCAGCCGTCTGGTGCGAGCCGGTCTCAAGCTGACCGGTAGCCTCTGGTCCAAATATGTCGAAGTGGTCACCCATCCCACCAAAGCGGTGGATTACCTCAAGACCGGGCGCGATCTGGCGAGCGAGCTGTGCAATATCGCCACCCTCGGTGATGACTCCCCCTGCCGCCTGCGGGGCAAGACCACCAGCACCAAGCGGGTGGCCTGGTCGGAACAAATTGATCTGCCGGATATCAAGGCGGTGGGCAAGGTGTTGGGCTGCTCGGTCAACGATCTGCTGATCGCCGCCACCGCAGGGGCGTTTCGCCACTACCTGCAGGAGAAGGGGGATGATGCCAACAAGGTCAAGATCCGCGCCCTGGTGCCGGTCAATATGCGTGCGCCGGACGATGAGGGGGCACTTGGCAACCGCTTCGGGCTGGTGGCCCTGGACTTGCCACTGGATGTTGAACACCCGTTGCAGCGGCTCTATACCGTACGTGACCGGATGCAGGCGCTGCGCACTTCTCTACAACCCGTGGTGGTGCTCAACCTGTTACATGCCCTTGGCATGGCCCCCAATGCGGTGCAGCAGCAGGCCGTCGAGCTGCTCACAGCCAAGGCCAGTGCCGTGATCACCAACGTGCCCGGCCCGCAGCAGACCCTCTATCTGGCTGGAGCAAAATTGCGTCAGCCGCTGTTCTGGGTGCCGCAATCGGGGGATATCGGCGTCGGCGTCTCCATCCTCTCTTACGATCACAAGGTGCAGCTTGGCCTTATCACCGACAAGAAGCTGGTTCCGGATCCTGATCGGGTGGTCGAGCGGTTTGCGGTGGAGTTCGAGCAACTGCTGTTGCTGGTGCTGATGGAGCCAGAGCTACTGTTTGACCCCAACGGACTGGATGCGCTGCTCGGTTGAGCGTGCACTTGAGCGACCGGTGACGGCGTAGCCAACCGGTCAGCTCCCATCATAAAAGAGGCCAACCCGCGGGTTGGCCTCTTGTTTTGTTGTCTATCCGTGGCAAGAGTGGCGGTTAATCCTCCAACTCTTCTCGCGCTGCCTCCACATCGAGGCGCTCCATCGCATCCATCGGTTCGCACTCGGCCGCTTCGGCATAGAGGGCTTCGGCCGCTTTCAGGCGGCTCTTGCCGTGCAGCATTACCTGAGCGTTGGCGTACTCCATGCGGGCGATAGCCGATTCGGGGATCAGCGCCAGCGCCTCATTGAAGTGACGCTCTGACTCCTCCTTCTTGGCGCCATAGGTGAGGCCGCCGATCATGGCCCCCAGCTTGTCGACGATCTCCGCATGCCAGGCGCCAAAGGCAATATGGGCCTCGGCGTGATCGGGCGCCAGCTCCAGCGCCTTCTCAAGGCTTGCCTTGATCTTGTCGCCAATGCCTTGCGAGAGGGCCTTGGAGATGGAAATGACCTGACTGTAGCGACCGAGTGCCAGCGCGTGGAAATACCAGGCGTTGGCGTTCTTGGGCTGGCGTTTTTGCAGCTTCTCGGCATGGCTGGCCGCCCGCTCGAAGGCGGCGCGCTTGGCATACTTGTCCTCCAGCAGGTAGCTGGCGTGGATCACTAGTGCCTTGTTTGCCACATTGAGGCCAGCCTCACCGACCGCTTCGCCATGGGCGACGGCCCGGGCAAAATCCCCGGCATGATAGGCCCGCCAGGCATCCTGTACCTGTTCATCCTCGGGCCAGGGTTCGGCATCCCCCTGATGGAGTCGATCCCAGTTGTCCGCCAGCTTCTGGCCGGCATAGTCATAGGCCGCATCCGCGTAGGGGAAGGGGACAAATTCGAGTTGTGAAGTGGTCATGCTTGTTCTCCCTGTAGCATGTGAATCAAACCTTGTCGGTATAGTGGTGGGCGAGGGCGCCCAGATGAGCGCGGGCATCGGCCCGCAAATAGGGGGCGACCAGCTGCATCACCTGAAAGACGCCGAGGGCGATATCGGCATCCGCCTTGGGATGCAGTGCCCGCTGATAAGAGATCCAGAATGTGCCCACCAGCGCCACATTGGCCGCCAGCGTGCGCATCTGTTGCGCCGTGCCCTCCATCAGCCCGACCGTTTGCAGATGGTTGCAAATGGCGATGGCGGTCTGCTCCTTGCGGCGCAGCAGGGCGGAAAAGCGCTGTTCCACCTGATGATAACCACTCATCAGGGTCGCGATATCGTAGTAGAGGAAACGGTACTGCCAGATGGCTTCAAACATCAGGTGGAGAAAGAGCCAGATATCTTCGGGCTCATCGGACGGGGTGCTGACCGCCTCCAGCAGGCGATCCATCTGCTGTTCAAATTCGCAGAACAGGGCGTTGACGATCTCCTCCTTGTTGTGGAAGTGGTAGTAGAGATTGCCCTGGCTGATCTCCATCTCGGCCGCAATGGCCGAGGTGGTGACGCTGGGTTCCCCTTGTCGATTGAAGCAGGCGAGGGCAGTGGTCAGGATCCGCTCCCGGGTACGACGTTTGGGTTTGCGATCCATGCTACTCCTTTGGTGATGAACGGCGCACGCCGTGGCGATAGCGTTTGGCAAGCCAGTGCTGCAACTGCTCCAGCGACTTGTCGAGGGCGGCGACCGAGCCAATGCCGGGGGCCAGCAGGGTGCGATCTTCATCGGCCAGCGCGGCCAGATTGAGCTCAAGGCCATGCTTGGCCAGCACCGGCGCCAGCTCGTCACGGCGCTGCCAGAGATCGCGGCGGGTATGCTGATAAGCGTGCTCGCAGAGACGGCGACGATCCCGGTAACTGAACACATTGGTGAAGAACATCTCGCCATCGGCAGAAGAGGGCTCAAACAGCAATGCGTCAGCATCGGGATATTGGTGCTTGTAGCGATCCATCCCCACATGCATGCGGGAGTGGATGATGGCGCGAAAAGTCTGGGCCAGTACCACCGGCAGACCGCTGTCCACCAGATTGGTCGGCGCGCCGGCGGCCATGTCCGCATCATAGGGCACCAGCGGATTGATGCAGAACACCAGATCCGCCCCCTCTTCCAGCGCTACCGAAGCGTGCAGAGTCTTGATCAGCGCCCCGTCCACATAGTAACGCCCGTTAATCAATGAAGGGGGAAAGAGGCCGGGCAGGGCGGCTGACGCCTGTACCGCCGCCGAGATGGGCACATCATCGAGCCCCGGGCTGCCGAAGGCGACCGGATGACCGGTGTCGAGTTCGGTGGCTACCACAAACAGTCGACTGCGCAACTGGCGGAAATCGTTGCTGCGGCCGGGGCGAGAAAAAAACTGGGTCAGGGTGCGATCCACCCCGCGGTTGTCGAACAGTCCGGTCGGAATGGCCTTGGAGAGCCCCTGCAGCGATTCAAACAGGCTGCGCTTCCAGGGCGCCGCCAGATAGTAGGTCAGGCTCTGCCACGCCAGTGGCGGGATCGAGGTCAGGCGGTCGGCATATTCACGAAAGGCGGGGCGCAGCAAGGTGGCCGGGTCAAACATCTCCCCCGAATCATCGCTGAGCAGGATCCGCACCAACTTAGCCGGCGAGATGCCGTTGGCCAGCGCCGATGCCACCACGGCCCCCGAACTGACGCCGACATAGATATCGGCATGGTCAAGGCGCAGGCCGTTGATGCTGTCAGAGAGGGCAGCGCAGGCACCGATCTCGTAGATGCCGCCGAGCGGCCCGCCGCCAGCAAGGGCAATTGCGATGGTACTCATAGCGTTGCCTCCCTATCCATGACATTCATCATGACAAGACCGGCCCAGCGCAGGGCATGGGCCGGTATCAATCACCTTCCGTCACCGCGAGGGATCAGGGCAGGACGCTCTCTGCTTTAGCTTTCACCTCTTTCACCGCATCTTCAGCGGCGGAGAGGAGATCGGCGGCCTGCTCAACCACGGCCTCTTTAGCCTTGGCTACCGGCGCCTTCTTTACCGGAGGCTTGCGGGCAGCGGGCTTTTTGGTGGCAGCCGGTTTGGCTTCAGCGGCAGGGGCTTCCTCTTCCTGCGCATCCAGCAGTTGTTGGACCACGTCGGTCAGCTCGGCCATGCGCTTGGAGAGCTTGTCGATATCCTTGCGGGTCGGAATGCCGAGGCTGGCCACTGCGCGGGCCACGCGATCTTCAAATACCTGCTCCAGACGGCCCCAGGTATTGGCGGTCTTGTCGGTCACAGCGGCAATCTTCTCATCTGCGCTCTGACGGGTTTTGGCTTGCAATGCTTCCCCTTCCTGCACCAGGGCTTCAAAGATCTTGCCACCCTCTTCCTGTGCTTTGGCATAGGCACCCAGACCCGCCAACCAGATCTGCTGGGTGGACTCCTTGATGGTGGAGGTGAGTTGGTTGTCGGTTACTGACCCTGCCAGCGCTTTCAATTTCTTAGCCATGATCTTCTCCTTGAATAACGACAGTTAAATGTAATGGCGACAACGAAACTGCAATCGGGTTGTGGCATTACTGATTTTTCAACTTCAGTCTAGGGAGAAAAAATAGAGGGTTCTACCTAATAACGGAACAGGCACACCACCGAAATTAGGGTTTGCTCACGAACCGACAATCAAATTGCGGATTCCCATATGAATCGTGATATATCTAACAACCTAGTAACACCCTAATCAGTAGCAGGATTCTCTTTATGAACTATTTCATTACTGGCGGTAGTGGTTTTATCGGGCGTCGATTGATCAAAAAGTTATTCCAACAGCATCCCGACTGTACCGTCTATTTTCTGATGCGCGCCTCTCATCAGGAAAAATTGCCAGAGCTGTTCTCATTCTGGAATGTGGATGAATCGCGCGCAGTCCCGGTTTTTGGCGACATGACGCAACCGCTGCTGGGGGTATCGGTCGAGATGCAGGAGCAGTTGATCGGCAAGATCGACCACTTCTTCCATCTGGCTGCTATCTATGATCTCAACGCCAAGGCCGGGATCCAGCAGCAGGTCAACACCGAAGGGACCCGTCAAGCCGTTCAACTTGCCGAGCGGCTGGGGGCGGGGCAGTTCCACCACTGCAGCTCCATCGCTGCAGCGGGCCTGTTTGACGGTCTGTTTCGCGAGGACATGTTCGATGAGGCCGAACACCTCGACATGCCTTACTTCCAGACCAAGCACGAAGCGGAAGGGATTGTGCGCAACGAGTGCACAGTTCCGTGGCGAGTCTATCGACCGGGGATCGTTGTCGGTGACTCCAATACCGGCGAGATGGACAAGATCGACGGCCCTTATTACTTCTTCAAGACCATCCAGAAGCTGCGCCGTCTGCTGCCGCCCTGGATGCCAGCCATCGGGGTTGAGGGCGGGCGCATCAACATAGTGCCGGTCAACTTTGTGGTCGATGCCATGGAGCATATCGCCCATCAGGAGGGCGAGGAGAACAAAACCTTCCACCTGACCGACCCCAACCCGATGCGGGTCGGCGACATGCTGAGCACCTTCTCCCGTGCCGCCCATGCGCCGGAGCCTGCGATCCGCATCAACGCCTCTCTCTTTAACTTCATTCCCCGCCACCTGACCGCCATGCTGATGACCATGGCGCCGGTGCGCCGCATCCGCGATGCCGCCATCGCCGATCTGGGTCTGCCCAAGGATGTGTTCCGCCTTATCAGTTATCCCACCCGTTTCGACAGTCGCGAAACTCAGCGGGTACTGAAAGGGACTGGCATCGAAGTACCGCCCCTGCACAGCTACGCCTGGCGGTTGTGGGATTACTGGGAGCGTCACCTCGACCCGGAGCTATTCATCGATCGCTCCCTGCGTGGTCGGGTAGAGGGCAAGGTGGTGCTGGTGACCGGGGCAACCTCTGGTATCGGCCGTGCAACCGCGCGCAAGCTGGCGGGGGCGGGGGCCAACGTCGTTACCATCGCCCGCGACGAGCAGAAGATTGCCGAGACTAAAGCGGAGTTTGCCGAGCTGGGGCTGACCATCGAGATCTATCAGGGGGATCTCTCCAATCTGGCGCAGGCCGAGGAGATCACCGCTCGCATCGTGGCCGATCACGGCGGCGTCGATATTCTGGTCAACAATGCCGGCCGCTCCATCCGCCGCTCCATCGAGGACTCCTTCGATCGCTTCCACGATCTGGAGCGCACCATGCAGCTCAACTACTTTGGTGCGCTCAAGGTGATCATGGGGGTGCTGCCCACCATGATCGAGAAGAAAAAAGGGCACATCATCAACATCTCCTCCATCGGGGTGTTGACCAATGCACCGCGCTTCTCCGCCTATGTTGCCTCCAAATCGGCCCTCGATGCCTGGGTGCGTACCGCCGCCTCCGAGTTTGCCGACAAGGGGGTCAGCTTCTCCATCATCAATATGCCGCTGGTGAAAACGCCGATGGTCGCACCGACCAAGGTCTATGAGCAGGTGCCGATGATGACGCCGGAAGAGGCGGCCGATCTGGTGTGCGATACCATCATCAACAAGCATGTGCGACTGGCGACCCGCCTCGGGGTATTTGGCCAGGTGGTGCATGCCCTGGCACCTCGTGTTGCGCAGGTGATCATGAACACCAGCTTCCGCACCTTTGCCGATCCCAAGGATGGCGACAAGTCCAAGGCGACCGCCGATCAGGTTGCCGTCTCGACCCTGATCAAGGGGATACACTTCTAACTGGGTGATACGATAAAGAGATCAACAGGGGCCTGAGCAATCAGGCCCCTGTTTTATTTGGAATAGCAGTTGAAGAACGGTTAAGGAGGGTCAGACTCTGGATAGCAGATCAAGCAGCAGATCTGTCGTGCGACGGGAGTAGAGCAGAGAGAGATGGCCAATGGCAGGCAACTCAATATCTTCCATTCCCGCCAATCGTTGCCGCTCCTGCGGCATCACCACATTGTCGTGACTGGTGCGCACCGAGATTCCGGGCACGCAAAGCGGCACAGAGGCAAAACGCTGCAACCAGCCGGAACCGGGCTCCATCTCGCGGGCATTAGCTCCAAGCCCAAGGGCGGCCAGCTGACTGCCCTGATGAGGCGTGGCCAGGGTGATCAGGCGCACGACCTTGTCACCACCATGGATAGCCAGATAGTCGCGGCAGACCAGCCCGCCCATACTGTGGCCGACCAGCACCAGCTTGTCAGCCCCGGTCTGCGCCAGCACATCGTCAATCCGGGTGGCCAGCAGCGGCACCATCTCATCGATATGACCAAATGGTGGCATCAGGGTAATGGTGGCAACCACATGGCCTGCGGTCTCTAGCCGGGTGCGCTGGGTGCGCCAGATCCCGCGGCTGCAACCGTAACCATGTACCAGCAATACGGGACGCTGGCATGGACGCAGCCGATCGGGTGCCATCAGCAAAGGCTCGAATGGCAACAGCAAGGTGAAGGTGTAGAGGTAGGCCAGCATCTCCTGCGCCATCATCTTCACCCGGCGCCCGGGGCCGATAGCCGGGGAGGGGTAGAAGCGGGTAAACAGCCAGCTGCCGAGCACCACCAAACAGCGCAACCCAAGCAGGGCAAACACGACAAACAGCAGGGTCAGCAACCAAGAAAGTCCCACGACCAAGTGGGCGATACTCCCGAGGAGCAGCACCTCTACCATCAGCAGGATAAACAGGTGTCGTACGATCGTCATAAGGCCATGATCCGACCAGTCAGGCGTGGAAGTCAAATGGCACTTTGAGACAGCTTGATCCAGAGCGGCTTTTGTCGCTAACCCCCGGCGAACTCTTTTCCGATGAGGTTATTTGCAATACTGTATATCCATACATATACTCTATCCATCATCACCAAGAGGAGGCCATCATGGCTGTCGAGATCAAATATGTGGTTGTTCGTGGGGGAGTGGAAAAGATGACCTTTGCCAGCAAAAAAGAGGCCGATGCCTATGACAAGCTGCTGGATACAGCCGATGAGTTGATGACCCTGTTGGCTGGCGCCCCGATCGAGCTGGCACCAGAGCAGCAAGAGAGTCTGGCATTCTACTTGGCAGAACAGCGCGATGTGCTGCAAACCCTGCTGCGCGGCGGCAAGGTTCAGGCGGGCACGAAAGAGGAAGATGCCCCAGCAGCCAAGCGCAAGGAGAAGCCACTCAAGCAGGTGGCCTGATTGCACAGACCTGCTATTTCTCGGGATAAACAGCTCGCGGCATTCACTTTATTTGCATTTAAAACTAATTTTACGGCTATTTCCCCCGAGAATTTTCTAACAACGGTGCATATCTAATGCATAACTAAATAGCGTGCACCACTGAGCGACATCAGCCAGATCTATGAGGAAATCATGAGCAAACAGTGGAGAAAACGTTATCCAGATCGTTCCTGGTGACCTTAATCAGCAACAACAAGAGGTAGTACCAATCCCAATAGAAGCCGCATTCATGTATCACGAGCCCTTTTCTAGCAACTCGGCTCACAGTCTCATATCGACTCATCTCAGCATCAACAAGCAACAAGCAACAAGCAACAAGCAACAAGCAACACCATGATTCAACAACCATTATCCTTGCCGCCAGCCATGCCGCTGTTTGACAGCCTTATCTATCTGGAGGCCGGTAACCCACAAGTCAATCAGTACCTTGCCAACCTCAGCCTCAACGATGTTCCCGATGCAGGGCTGGTTTACGAACTGGCGGTCGATTGGCTGCTGGAGCAGCGCAACAGCGAAAACAACTACAAAACCTATCGCAGCGAACTGACCACTTTTTTGCACTGGTGCTTTCGAGAGGCGGCCATCAGCCCGAAAGATCTCACTCGCCGCATCATGATCCGCTATCTCGACTATTGTCAGTCCCCCCCTGACGAGTTGATCGCCTATCGCAACGTGGCGCAATTTGTCCTCGACAAGGAGTGGGGAGAGCGCTTGCCCAATCCGCAATGGCGACCGTTCCTCGGCAAGCGGGAGCTGGGCCGCACCTTGCCCTATCGTCTTAGCGAGCAGGCGATGAAGACCAAGCTCGCCATCCTGTCGGCCTTCTTCCAGTTCCTGATCCAGGAGGAGTACATGGACAGGAATCCCGCTCTGCTGCTGCAGCGGGTCAAACGGCCGCAACAGCAGGAGGCCGATGATCAGGTGCAGGCCTTCAGCGAATTGCAGTGGTCATACGTGATGCAGGCCGCCGATACCCTTGCCAACGACCATCCGGAGCAACACGAGCGCAGCCGTTTTCTCACCATTCTGATGTACGCCTGCTATCTGCGGATCTCTGAGGTTGCAGCCCGGCCGGGCTTTACCCCTGTGATGGGGCAGTTCAGGCGGGATCGCAAAACCGGCGTCTGGGGCTACTTTATTCCGCAAAGCAAAGGGGGCAAACGGCGTACCGTAGCGGTATCCCAAGCACTGTTGGCGGCACTTGAACGCTACCGCCGCTTCCTCGGTCTCTCTCCCTTGCCGACACCGGATGAACAGACGCCACTGTTCGTTCGCCATAAAGCGGCAGCCCACGGTCGCGAGCAGGGGGAGATCAACGCCAACCTCGGCATTCGCCAGCTACGGGATTTGATCATGGTGATCATCGGTAAAGGGGCAGAATTGGCAGAGCAGGATGGATTTGCCCAGGATGCAGCCGAAATGCGGCAACTATCTCCCCATGCGATCCGCCATACCGGGATCACCCATGACATCAATCTGCACGGGCGGCCGCTCTCCCACGTACAGGCCGATGCAGGACATGACAGCATCGACACCACTTCGAAATACCTGCACACCAGCAACAGTGAACGACATGAGAGCGCCCAGCAAAAGCCGCTAGACCGACTGAAGCAACAAATGAGAGATAACGTTCACAAAAGCTAACGAACAACGTGACATTAACCCTTGATTTGTATTGACTGCTCTTAGAAAACACAATGGCTTGTTTGGGGTGTCATAGAAGTTGGCTCGGCAATGTTGTACTTCTCTGGATGACAATCGGTTCAGGAAATATTTTTGGCACACATGGATGATTCAGAACAGGCACCTTGCCATCTGCGGGATACATATTTATCCCGTAGCAGAGAAGCAAAAAACGAAATTGCTTGCTGAAACAACGAGAACACCCGATGCCGGAAGCAATCATATTCGGTTGAACAGCGCCTTGTTATCACACTTGCATATCCAGTCATCATTGGTGATATTGATGTCAATATTAATGAGATACCAAGGAGCAGGTATGCAAGTGGCAGTGGTGGAAAACACCTTCAGGATCGTTGGCAAAGGGTCGCTCATGGCCCAGTTCACCTTTATCTCTTCAGGCCCACTGCAAAGAGTTGCGTATTGAAGATTGCACCATTATCTATACCAATGGCCTCTATCACGGCCAGCCCAGAGCACTCTGGTCCTTAACCCTCCATCCCGATGATATGAACGAGCTCAAACGCATATTGCAGCAATTCAACAGCAACCTCTACTTGACCTGCCAGCCACCCACATTGGCCATCGCCAAACGTGCCTTGAATATGAATTGACCAAACTTCCAAAAAGAAATGCAAAATACTCTTCAAGCCGCAATCATACCAGCCACAACAATAAGCCGTGACGATTAAGGGGAGGGGAATCTATCGCGATAGTCGGCATTTTATGGCTGTTTTACAAGAAGGAGTATCAATATCTCCAGAGAGAGACATTTCAAGTAGGGGGCAGATATTTCTAAGAATATTCATTGTAATAACGAGGGTTATAACTGTGAAAATCAAACATAATGTTCAATAAGTGAGGGGGATTCCGCACAACGTCTTGATTTAATAGTGGACTCTTGTCTCAAAATGGGACATTTCGGTGATGTGGGGCAGGGCGGTTGATGTGTTATTCTGTTATCGCTGCAAGAGCATCTGCAGGGGGAATCAACCAGATATTGTCCTTCTGCTTTGGGCAGTAAGATTGCTGGAGGTCTGTGTGTAGCCTCGATCCAGATCGATTTCCGAACCTTTTAGCTAAGGAAAAGCTGCGGGCTACTGCTTTTAACAAGCCTTGTTATCTCTCACAATGATGCCGATAACCCTATTTATCGGCGTCTTGTCCCTGACGAGGGATTTATGAACATTTTTGAGCTTAGGAAGCACGCTAGCGACTTTCGTCTGGCTTTGGAACGTTGAGACTGGGGTTCTATGCCAGCGAACTTCAGACAATTTCCGGCTGGGACGTGTGGGGATATCAGCGATATTCTCGCCGAATACCTTTATAAACAAGGAATCAATGACATCGATTACGTCAGCGGCTCAGCTGATAACCAGCAATCCCATGCTTGGTTAGAGGTCAGTGGATACATTATCGATATCACTGCAGACCAGTTTCCTGATTGTAGTGATCCGGTCATCGTGACTGATGACCACTCATGGCATCAACGCTTTGAAGAATCGGCAAGAAGACCGGCTGGTTTTCTAGATGGATTTAAATCAACCGACAATATGACCCTGAATATTACTCGAGATCTGAATATCGTCTATAAAGCAGCTCTCGCTTACCTATAAACATAGTTTTTGGCATAACAAGGAATGATGATGCAAAAATACCAATACTTCTATCCTGGGCAAGTCGTTACACTGTCGGGCGGTAGTTACCCCATGACCGTTAAACCTGCCGAAGATGAAGATGACAAAGGGATTGACGCTTGCTGTGTCTGGTTCAACACCGACATGGGCGGCGAACCTATAGAATGGACTTTCCCAAGCCGCATTCTGAAGTTGCAAGAAAATCAGGAGCAATATGGCTATTTGCATACTCGTTTTGAGCCTGGTGCAGCAGTAAGGCTTCGTAGTGGCGGGCCGTCGATGACAGTGCAGAATAGCCAAAGCCTTACCGGTGTGACCTTGGTGTTTTGCATCTGGCACGATAAGAAAAGCCGAGAACCTTTGATGTCTTCATTCCCATCGGAAATGCTCGTGGCAGTATAGATCATCAAAATCTGCTGTGACTTCGTATATAGGGGCCTCCGGCCCCTTTGTCATGCCCCTAAGCATTACTGCGCATAATGCGACGTTTTGTTAAATGCCCATCCGAAACCCGCCGATAAGCCAATCCACGCAATTTTGCTGGTTTATCAGGTATTTACTTGGATGGAACGAGAGTTGACCAAAAACTTCATTTTTCGTTGGTTTGAGTGCGGTTTATCAGTTGAAGAGACGGCCAATCTTTGTTTTGTTTCTGTGAGGCAGGTCACATATTGGGATAAGGGCAAAGAGATCCCACCTGCCTATAAACGGCTGATGCGTATGGCTTCGGGTAGAGAGTTGCCCACTATCTGGAAGGAATGGGAAGGCTGGCGTATGAAGAATGATTGCCTTGTATCACCGACAGGAGTCACCTACGACAGGCGAAGGCTGGAGGCTATAGCCATCATCCAAGCGGAGAGATCCGAACGGCAGATGGCAGCGTACTACTGGAGAAAGAAGCTAGGAATAAGCTAAGAGAATGGTGATAGATGATGTATTTTTTGGGTAGCGAATACTTGCAACGCTTTCCATTTGCGTCTATGAATTAGTGAAATTGCTCTTGATCTAGATCAAGTAAGGAGTAGCAATGAGCTTCAAGATAGGTGACTACGTTCAGTTAAGAGACACTGATGGACCCTGTATGACAATCATTGGTGCAGCTCACAGCAGAGGTTTGATGTGCTGCTGGTTTGATGGGCATGAGCTACAAGAAGCAATCGTGCTCAATGACTCTCTTGTCACTTGCGAACACTTAGATGCGAACGCAACAGTACTTCAAGGCATCTTGAGCTTCAACGAGCTTTAGCTACGTCACAGTGTTAAATCCACTTCAGGGGGCTTAGGCCCCCTTTTGATTGCTTATTGAACGAGCAAACCATTTTATTGACTTAACACACAAAAAGAAGGGTTCCGAAGGGAGAGGGGTAGAGGTAGAATTCCCCCCGTATTACTACACGGGGGGGGTGCCCCACAGCATGAGAAATGACCAAAATGGAAATCTTATATAAATATACAAGTCTTTTTCCTTTAGAATATTTTAATGAACCTACGATAAAAATTGCATCTATAGAATATTTAAACGATCCTTTTGAGTTCAACACCAGTGAAAATATATTATATTCAATTGAAAAATACTGTGAAAAAATCAACTTAAGTGCTGATGAGATTGCTAAATGGAAAGATGATTGTATAGCCGAAATTAATTTATTAATAGCGTACAATGGTATTGTCTCTTTCTCAGAAACACCACGAAACAGCCTCATGTGGGCCCATTATGCAAATCATCATAGCGGCATGTGCATCGGCTACAAAAAAGACTTATTAGAGCACATCAATACTGATGATATTACAAATGGCGACGGAAAATACTTATTGCCCATAGTTACACCAAAAAAAATAAACTATGACAACTTAAGATTTGAGACGGACTATGATTTTAGCGCCCCGATGGATGAAATTAGCATTGAGGCAACAACCAATCATTTATTTAAAAAAAGCGATGAATGGATGTATGAAAAAGAACATCGTTGCATTGTCCCATTTTGTAAAGCAGAGATCCTTCAAGTTATTAATGAAAATGCAATACTAAATAGAAAGTTTCAACCTACCAGAAGAAGGAAAACCAGAATTAAGCAAGGGACCTCATACAAGACCTTAATATCATATGCACTTACCAATGATTTCATCAAAAAATCAGAGACTGCTAACAAGTATTACATTAACACAAAAGACCCTGTGCAATGTGATCTTATCAAGTCAAGTAAAGATGCCTTAATGCTAGTTAAGATTGACCCCGACGCGATACATTCAATTTACTTTGGTTGTAATGTCGAACTAGAAAAAATAAAACCATACTATGAAAATCTTCATGACAAATATAGAATTTACAAATTTGAACTATGTAAACAACGGTTCGAATTAGTGCCTAAATTAGTGACATCGGATCTATTTACATGAAGTAAACAACCTAAAAAGCAAATGCAACGGTGCTATTGAGCACTTGGGCAGGGAAGTGATTACTCCTGCTGTCGCGCTTCCCGAAAATTTGCAGCGGGTTTGCGTCGCTTCGCTAGCACCCTTGCATTTTCGTCTATTTGGGCAGCTAAAGACGGTTTAGCAGGGAAGGGGGAGGAGGGTCATTCTCGAGAAAGTTCAGAGCCGCCTATCGGCGGGCGCCGCGCTTGGAGACCTGATCTCTCGGGGTGAGTGCGAGGGTTGCGCTTCTATGGCTGCGCCATGAAAGACAAACACCCCGCCATCCCAGTAAAAATGCGACTTCAGTAATCGTATTTAACATAAACAATGCAGTGACGCAGTTATATTAATTTATGTCCGGTCATCACTGGGTTTGTTTTTGGTATCACCGCCAGCAAAGAGGGCAGCATTGTATTTACGGCGCAGGGCGTCACCCTCTGGATCACAGTAAACGTCAACAGGCTTGCCCTGGTACTTCACTACGGCATGGCAACCGCTCACCGCATCGACACTGGCAAGCTCATCCGGCCAATCATCGCTGTAAACAGGCTGCACATCGTCACCCTTGCGCAGGGCAAAGCAATAATCCACCCGATATGATCCCCGTTCATCCTTTACCAGGACATGGCAGCTGATGATCAGCTTATGCCCTGCAAAAGGCCCTACAGAAAGAACCCCGCCAGGAGCCGCAGCAGGAGCGCCGCCAGGACGTACCCCAGTACCGGACGTATCACCCACTTCCCCAGGAGCCGGAACAGCGGTAGGAGAGGGCGCAGGGGCCTTGTTAGGCTTGTCGATATACTCAGGCTTAATGAAGCCAAAGAAGATACATACCCCCATAACTGCCAGAAAAAAAAGTATTTTAGGATCTCGGAGTATCGAGCTACCCGCGATTGTATCCGAGACCTTACCTGTTGTAGTTGAGTCATAGAGCTTGAAAACATACTTCGGCACCTTGTTGAATGGCTTTGCTTGCAATACATCGGACATGGACGACCCGCTGTTATCAGCCAGATGCAAAACCGTCTTATAGCGGCCCCCGATGCCCAGGAGGCCCATATTGGTATGGCGGATTGCAGTTTCAGCAGCGGCGCGGATAACGGCGTGAACCTTTTTGATGTTCGGGGTAGTAAAGACGAAATCCCAGTT
The DNA here is from genome assembly GCF_019047125.1 of Aeromonas sp. FDAARGOS 1411. NCBI lineage: Bacteria > Pseudomonadati > Pseudomonadota > Gammaproteobacteria > Aeromonadales > Aeromonadaceae > Aeromonas > Aeromonas sp. FDAARGOS 1411. The sequence goes on from NZ_CP077214.1 coordinate 1,371,562, forward strand.
GTGGTGACGGTGCATATCAAATGCCACGTCTATTGTTTCCGGTCGGCCATCTTCCTTAGCCACATCTGGCCCACCTGGATAATCCAGGCGGTCTAAATCACTCTGGCGCCAGGAAGGCGGAAAGATCCGTTGTACCTCATCGACCAGGAAGAAAGCGCCTTTGGGAGCCCAATGATAGAAGCGAGCGAAATGATCCCGCCCATCCTGGGATTCAGTTTCGATATACGTTACCTGGAAGCTCTCAGGAACAGCCTTGCCCAGTACCTCCCGGCAACGCTCGGCGGTGAAGCCCCGAACGTTGGTGATGATGTGGCGACCTGCCTTGATGGCGGGCAGCACATCGGTATGAATGGCCCCTGACGACTTGTAAGAGCCTGGGGCGCCGTGGTGGATCTTGATGGACATTTACCACCCCATCATATTGAGCATGAAGCGGGTGACAAATGCCTGGGAAAGTATCGCCAGACCTTTATCAAAATGCAGGTATAGCAATATCCCCCGAACACTGGGCGGCAATGAATTAAAGGACGAGGACAGTAATTCACTGAAATGGATGTTCAATAGCACTTCCCTGGCAACGTCCCAGGTAAACGTCAGCAGGAACAATTTAAACTCGACCCATTGCACAGCCATTCGCACGGCAAACCAAGCGGCAAACTGCACCGCCAGTTGGTATATATCGTTAAAGAACGAATTAAAAAACTCACCAAGCCATTCCATGCCATCACCTCTTAAAGATAATCATCAGAGCCACAAAGTAGAAAATAAACAGCATCAACGCCGCTAGGGTTTTCCAGTAATCACCAGATGGCGGACAGACGGTGTATTCCTTTCCCTGGTGCGTGAATAGATCCAAACACTCCATCGGGTCAGCAGAGCCAGTGAGGTTAAAGGAAAACACCTGTTTCACATCCTCGGTGATGGAGGTGTATTTATCAGCCAGGGATTTGTTTGTTTCGGCCAACTTTTTTTCCATACCAGGAAGATCAAAGAAACAGTTATCCCCTGAACAGGCAGATTTATAATCAGCATCACCGACAGAAAGAGGGTTGGAAGATGATCCTGGCATCTTAGAATAATCAACACCAGAACCTTCACCGCTACCGTTGCCAGCCTTCTCGGCCATAATCTCAAGAGCAGTGCGCATATCTTGCAAAACATACGTCTGTTGCTCAGATTGGTTTGCAGTCGTTGCGGCACTTTCAACAACAGATGCGATATCCGAGTTACTCCAATTAGAAGAACCACCACCAGAACCAGAACCACCACCCAGGGAACGCTCGATATTCTCAAGCGAGGTTTTCATATCCTTGGCAAAATAAGAGGTTGCCTTAGTATTTCCAGAAATGTCGTCAAGCTTATTATTGAGACCGTTTGTGTTGCCCTGAATACTGGACATCATATTTAAAGAGGCACCCATCATTGAGGAAATACCAGCAACGTCAGACGCAACAGAAGAAGGAACGCCACCAGAAGAACCAGAGCCAAGATTACCCAACTTCACATCTATAGATTGCAAATAGTCCCTTGTGGCACTAAGAGCTGCAGCCACACCGCCGAGATTCCCATTAACCTGATACAATTCGCTAGATGATTGCTTTATATGATAAAGCGCATCTTTCATATCACGAGAAAATGACTCTGCATTATGAGCAATAGAATTGAGATTGGCTGTATCTGACTTAGTGCTTTCTACAACTTGACGCAGAGCAACACCCAAGTTTTTATTTAACTTGGCAACAGCACCCGAAACAGATGTTCCGGTGGCATCACCAATCACAGGTTCAAAATCAACCCAACCAGCAATCGGCTTAGTGCCGGAAGCGCCTTCATCTGGCGTATTACCACTACCATCTGAATCACCATCACCACTGCCATAGCCTGTAAACTTACAAGCCGTACCTGTGGTCTCCACTGGCCCGCGTTGATTAAGCAAGGGGCGATCAATACAAACCCCCACGCAATTAACCTCACAGCCACCCAGTTCGGAACTTTCGAATTTAAGACAAGCTGGCAAAGGCGTTGCCAAAGTAACGTTACCCAATTGCACACCAACAGGACAGCCCGCAATAGCAAATGCCAGCGATGGAAATAACAATAAAAGCCAACCTATGCGCACACAGCCCCCAATATAAAAAAAGGCGACCGAAGCCGCCTTAGATTGAAAAGGATGTTCGCCATCCCTCGACAAAGAACAAAAACCAGAGCGTCCCGATAAGCAGGGACATGGTTTAAGCCTTGCGAATAAGGCTGACCAGGATCCCGACACCAACCACCGCAGCAACGACCAGCATCACCTTGGGAGAGGTGGCGTTAACGTCTGACAGCGCGGTATCGAGCGCAGCACCCGCAGCGGCAGCAGTACCACCTTCACCAGCAGCATGGGCAACACCCATCGCAGAGAGAGAAGCCACAGCAGCGATACAACCGTTACGGAACAAGCCTGATACGTTTTTCATTTTTATTTATCCTCTTTTTGCACCAACAATAACACGGGCAACAGCGCCCAATTTTAAACCGACAACCCAGATGGCTAATCCAAAACCAAAGGCTACGGTTACGGTGGATTTATCGAACTCAAACCAGCTCGATATATCCGTTAACTTGTTATGCTCCTGAACAGTCAGGAGCACATATTCGCAGGAATCCCCCTCGGATAATCGAGCATATCCTTCGGAGGTAATATCTAGACAAAGCATTATCGCGCCCTCGTCGTCGCTCGCTGCGCGCTCTCGCTCCTCCTCCTCGGTGCGCGGCGGTTATACCGGCTTTTTGTTAGGCTGGAAGCCAACAACCACATTTCGGGTCGGATTCTGGGGATCGGCTTCCAGGACAAGATCAATAGCGACCAGCTTGGGACAGTCGGCCATTTCTTTAATGGTCGCAGCGTCATTACGAAGGGCCAATTGGCGAACCTCATAACCCCAGGAGTGGATATTGCACTCAGGCTTATTGACGTTGTTTGCCGGAGCCAGGTATTCCACCTGGGCAAAATCATAAGGCACAGGAGCGCCGGATTTACGGGACACACCATAACCATGAGTAACACGAGTTACCAGAACACCAGTGAGCAGGGACATAATATTAACCTCGTTGAAGAACCTATTTTTTAGGTCGAAACTAAACAATGCTCACCCGATATAAACTCGGGCGGTAGCGGCATTCTTAACCGCGCTGGAATATCATCTTCTTTAAGATGCGCTGTTAATTGGTGAACAATCGTTTCAGGGGCGAGCCCCTCAACACTTGCTAACCAATTAACAAGGCGGCCCGCCATCCGAGACATATGGAAAACCGCATTGTCCCGACTGGTCTTGAACTTGTTTTTAAAGGTGGTCACCCGTACCGGAACAGATTCCGACTGCTTAATAGCATCAAGCCATTTGGCAAATTGCGGATACATCCCCGCGAAATAGGGATCTGGGTTTACCAGGACATCTAGCGGAATAACACGATCCTTATTGTGTAACTCGCCTTCGGCGCGTACCCAATTTGGGTTCTCTGCCGATTGCATCTGTTTACCCTTTTCGTATACCCGAGCACATTTACCGTTGATCCGGCTGCCCACATAAAAAGAACAGCCCTTGGTCGGTGCCATGCCAAACCGCTTTACGATGCCCTTGGCGATCTCGGATATAACGAACTCACCGGATTCGATTTTCATCCACGCCGGAGCGCGGCCCCGCTCTGGATGAAACTCGCCAGCCTGGGCACCATCAATTGCTCCCTGGTAACTGATCACCTCACCTCTGTAGTCGTCCAGGGCAAGATCCACCCGGGTGATACGAACAGACGGAATGTGAGAGATAACGGAGTGCAAAGCCTGCATATCGAGGGCGGCACAACCCACACCGGAAAAACTCACCATGCAACCGTGGTTGGCAGCACCCCAACCAATCAGGCCACAGGGGAGGCCATCACACAGCAGGTCGGCCGAGTTGGCGTAACCATGCAGACCGGAGCGGCGAGGGCGCATAGTGAAACGAGGCTCGGGGATAGGCACCCCGATCTTGGTGTTCAGCTCTTCCAGCCACAGCTCGATCTCGGAACAGCACAGGGCATCCAGGAACTGCACCCCGTAGCAGTCGATCAAATCGTTGTAGGCTTCCCAATACTTGGCACCCTCGACAACTTCGAACTGGGAGAACTTGAGCAGGGATGCACAGACAGCTTTAAGCTCTTTGCGCATATCGGCCCGAGAACGGTAGTTAGAGTGCAAAGCCCGCTCCATCATTTCGGTCATGGAAGGGGTAAAGACGGGGGCAGGGGACTTGGCCACCCCCTTGAGGCTCAACCGCTCGGTGGCCTTGTCGTAGACACGCGCCACGGTAGGGGCAGGGGTTGCGCCCAGGCGTTCGGCTTTGTTGCACAGCCGCTCTGACACCTTGTCGAAGTGGGTGAGGGGAGCGAAACCGACCGGACGCTTCCACAGGTAACGCAGACCCTCGACAGGAGGCTCAGAGAAAGCGGCTTGCAGGGCCTTTACCTGGGTGTCAAAGCGCGGGATAGCCTTCAAGAGCGCACCTTGTTTGGCAAGCTCGGTCATCTGGCGCAGTTCGGTTGGTGCCCAGGTAAAGGACAGATAGTCGATCAGGGTTTTGGTGCCGATAACGCTATTTATCGGCATCACGGAGTTATGACCAGTCATCGAAAAAGACTCCCTGGTCATAGAACCCTTGCCAGGTGTCCTCGGTCACTTCGACCAGCTCGAACACGGTATCGGGGTACGTCATAGACAGATAGACCCGCAGCTCATGCAGATCCCGAAACATCTCAACCTGACCCGCGACACAGGCGGAGAGATCGCCAGTCGGTTCAGCCTGCCAATAAACCTTTCGCTCAATGAGAGCAGGCAGATCAAGGTTTTGTGGGCTAAAGTGGGTCATGGTTCATGCATTCAAATGATTTGTTGAATGGATTCAATCATACGAATTGTTGAATGGGAACAAGCCGTTTTTTGCCAAAATCGGTATGATGGGCCGATTGTCTAACCACTCAGGAGACAAAAAGATGGACTCGAATACGCTGATTCAAGCCTACATGAGGGCCAAAAAGTACAGCCAGTTGCAGGAAGTCGCCGCAGACTTGGGATTTACCACTTCCTATATCTCTGCGGTGAACAAAGGAAAGTCGCAACTCACTGATGCGACTGCAAAAAAGATTGCCGAAGAGATCGGCCTGGACGTGCAAGAAGTACTGCTAAATCTGGCCGCAGTCAGGGAAACCAATCCCGAGCTAAAACGCGCTTGGTATGACATTTTAGCGAAGTACACAAAAGGTACAGGCACGGCTGTAGCCCTTGCGGTTGCTATGTTCCTGAGTCCTAGCCACGGGCCAGACAACACTGCGCATAATGTGGCCGCGGTATTATGTTGAGGGTTTTCCCCCTGCGATAATCCCGAAGGGGCAGGGGGACGCGACTAGGCAGGGACGTGGGACAGCTTGCTGGCATCGTCCCAACGCCGGAGCGCCCGTAACATAATCCGCATTTATGCGCAGTGACCATAAAACAGATAGCAAAATGAACATAGTGTGGGATGAGACTATAAAGTTCCATCCTGACTTACCGTGCCCCCTCAGTACCTGTTGATATGGCACCGAGCTGAATGATGGGAGAGGATGCTATACATGGCTAGACCTAAAACAATTCGTAAGCGTGAACTTGATTTATTGGAGGCGTTGAGAGCCGCTGATGGTAGTGAGTTGCAGAAGGAGATTGTTTGGCGTGCCGGTTTTCACGTGGCTGACCTTAAAGAGCCAGTGAAGACCTTGAGAAAGAAAATCAAAGAGGGTCTTTTTAATACTGAGCGGCGTTCCTTGTGGCTGGAAAGCAGAACCACGCAGGCTCCCTACGGGTACAGGATTATAGGTGGGGATGCTGAGCCTACTACCCCCGATCTAATCAGGTTCGATTCGATCTCAGAGCCACATTTTGTTTTTTATGAGGAACTGATGAAGCAAGGTTGGGTTTGGGATGAGTCTAACAAGAAGCTAACTAAGCCCAAAAACTAGCGATGCTTTTTTGAACAGTTTTACCCCCCTTTTGCTAGTCGCAACATGTGGTCAGTTGCTTCAAGATGCAGCTTCTACTTATCCTCCAGGAGAAGCTCATGGTTTTTGTATTGATGAACACCCTTGCTACGAACCCGCCTATTGCAAATCTATGTTTTGCTTTGGCTGTGCTAGCTATGACTGAGTTTGTGAGGTCTATAGTAGGATGAAACTCTATTTTCATCTGAGAAGTCGATAGATGCGCTCACTCCGATTCAAAGATGATACTTTGCTTCCCCAAAGGGCCAAATGCCGCCTTTATTGGCGGCATTTGGCAGACAGTTGATTTTCATCCCACATGTAGTGGTTCTTGCCATCACTTATTGTCCCACCACCATTTCAACACATACCCAAGAGCAATTACCCCCACGGTCATCAGCGTTTGCCAGCCATCCTTTCCGTACCAAGCTGGTTCAATAAACAGCGGGTCGCCAAATCGGCCACCTGCCCAGTGTTTTAAGATCGGGGAGAAGACGATCACAGAGGTACCCATGAATATGGGCCAGCTGTCTTGTATCCTCCCCGGGAGATCATTTGCTTGAAGGTAGAAGAACGCAATGCTCACCAACACTGCCCATATGCCCATTCGATACAGGGCTTCTACAGCTACCGGCAACGGTACTTCAAACGCGGACATTACCCAGCGCAATGCCAAGAACACCAGCCCGCCGAACACCACAAGTGCAATAAGAGCAATACTACTCGTGTCATCTGATTTTGAACTCATAACTCATTTCCTCTTGGTAGTTAAAACAAGCGAGCTGTACATTCATACAGGTTCCCCGCAGGTCTCATAATACACAGAGTTGACACGATGTAAACACTCGAACTATTTGTTTTAATTAGATTTTTTATTAAAAAATCGGCAGCCAATTAATAATAAATTTCCCGCCTTTTAAAAAAGAAAAGGGGGCTATAAAAGCCCCCCTGGTGGTGATGACTACTCGTCGCCTTCACTATCTTTTAGCTCCCTGAGCTTCTCTAAGTCTTTCAGGAAAAACCGCTCACTTACCCTCATAGCTTGGAGACCGGCAATCAGTTTCGCAATGACGATAATCTCGTCATCCTTCAGCGTTCTGATGTTGTAGAGGCTAAACATGGCCGCTTCTGCAACTTTGTTCCTTCGGCCATCGAACATGAGCTTCCCTTTTTTCACCATGTCCTTGTCTTCGCCAAACATGAGATAGACGGGTGATTCTTGGGTTGCTTCCGCGATCTTCTCCAGCTCGCTCGCGTAAACGTCCCTTTTGCCAGATGCGATACGCTTGAGTGTCGTTATGTTGACCCCAGTCATCTCCTCAATGCGTTCATATGTAGAGTGGGTTGTTATGGCCGTTTTGATGCGCTCAGCCCTTTGTAGGTCGGTCATAGTCTCTTCATCATGTTGCTGGTTGGGTACACCAGTCATTCTACCCTCCTGTTTTTTCCATTCTCGCCAAAGGATCTTATTTGACACTTTCCAGTGTCATTTACCTTGATTCTAGCACAGGCTCTCACGTAACATATGTGACACCCTTTAGTGTCTATATTGGTATTGCCAAGGTTTCTCGTGATAGACCTCCTCAAGCTCGATTTACCCTTCAAAAGCGAATGGCAGTTGGTATCTCCAACGGCCGATCATCGCTCGGGGGTCTACATCGATCTGGAGCAGGTCGCGAAGCAGGGGAGGCTAAAACTCTCCGCAATGGCCGTTGAGTATGAGACTGATGGGGATTTGACCGTTTCCGGCCTGTCCCATCCCTTCGAGTCACTGCCAAGTCACTTCGGCAGCCTTGCAATGAAGATCCATCAAGGGGGTAGCAACCGCCTTCCAGGTGTCGAACTCAAAGCCTCTCCAGCAAAACTGTTGCAAGGTCACAATGTGTTCGGCCCAACGAGCATCGAGCTCTGCTCGACCGAACTGCTGGCAACACTGGCATGCGCCTGCCCTGAACTGTTTGAAATGCTGGACATTCCAAACACCACCCTTGAATGGATCGATGTAACGTTCTCCGCCCGGGTGAATACAGAAGAGCAGGGGAAACAGGTCATTTCTGCACTCAAGAACATCCGTTCCGGACAGACCAAGCAGAGCCGGATGAACCGTGATCATGAAACCACTGCCGAGTGGAACACCGGCAGCCGTCATCGCTCCCTGAAAGCCTATTTGAAGGGCCCAGAGTTCCAGCGTCAGCTGGCTGAATACATGAAACGCCTTCAAAAACAGCCGAAAAATGAATCACTGCGCCGCTGTGTTGAGGTCATGAAAAACCCAGCATTGCAGCTCTATGCGAGCCTCTGTGTTCGCTTTGAAGCCCGATTGAAGCAACGGGCGCTGACCAAGCATGGCGTCCCGTTCAGATTGTTTGACGCCATCCAGTACCAAAAAGACTACGAGCAAGACGGCCGCTGTTTGATTGCCGATCTATGGAAAGCCGCATTTAAAGAACTGTTTGATGCCCTGGGGGAACAGCCCATGAAGGTCTACACCGACGACGAGATCCGTAACGCGCTCTACACCAGTTATCAGCGCATCACCCCGAAGGGGAACACCAGCTATGCCAAGGCCCAAAGGGTTCATGGCTTTTATCGCCGGCTACTCAATGAAGGGTATGAAACGGTTTATCGCAGCATGAGCCGAGAGACTTTCCGCCGTCACCTCACTGACTTGATGGCAGTGGGCCTGACCAAGGCACAGTTGCAAAATCTCTCTGGCGAAGCCTCCAACGTGGTACCGCTGATCCAGGTGATCAATATCGATTTTGGTCGGCAGCACCCCGACTGGTATGTCGAACCAGTCAGCACACTAGACCGCATGGCCACAGCAGCACAACCAACAGAAGTCGTCACCATCGAACGTGACCCGTCCGGTGTTCCTATGGTCACCCGAACTCTTGTCGAACCCATACCAGGGGCAATGCCGCCTCGTTCTTATCCATCATCACCTGGGCACCGCCTCAGGGCCGTCAGTTAAGGAGTGTCATTTATGCATCAAGGTGTTCTCATCCGTGGCCGTATGCTCGGCTCTCGTCAGCAAAACACACAGGGGCGGAACGGCCCTATCACTCGCCATGAAATCGGCATTGCGGTGAGCCGTTCGAATGGCTTTGGCGGCTTCCAGGAAGAACAAATAGTGATCCGTGTTCCCAACGCCCTTGCCCAAGCAGGCATCCCGCTGCAGGCCAACAGCATGATCGACAAAGTTGTCGAGATCCCTGTTTGGCTTGAAGCATGGTCTGGTCAGCGTGGAGCCAACGTGACCTACCACATGAGCAATGATGCGGCTCTTCGCGAAGTCACCTCACTTTCGCATGAGAAAAACAAGGTGTGATCGATGGCGCTCAAATTTCTCAAAAGACATATCCATTGTGAGGAGGGGACAACCCCTGTTCTAGAGGCTCTTTCAAGCGATAAACGACATTACTTCACCAGTTCGATACCTGGGATCATATTTCACTACGTTGATGATGACTTGGTATATGTCGGCAATACAGTTTTCAACACTGAGCAAGAATTGAAAAAGGTAATGAAGACTCTTTATCGCTCATGGGAATAACACCATAGGCAAAAATGGCTTATTGCATCGCTGTTAATGAACAGGGGTTTCTGTATCAGACAGATATCCCTGTAAAAGAATGTTCCTCTATGATTATCCAAACCGTAGAGGAATATAAACAATCCACCGTTGATATAGCACCGTCAGATATCGCCATTATGTTTTCATGGGCGTTTGGCGCAGTTGTTGTTCTCGGTTGGTTTCCTGGCTTCGCTATCGGTGTAGCGAAAAAAGTAATTAATCTCTTGTGAGGTACTTATGTCTATTATCAAAAAAGCTATTCCTGTAATCATCGTTGCAGCTTCTGCACCGGCTTTTGCTGCCGGAGAAACATCGGCTCTTGACCAGATGTTTGCTGCTGTCAATTTGGGAACGGTTGTAACCTTCGTTGCAAGTGCCGGTGTCACTATTGTTGGCATCGCGCTGGCAACCAAGGGGATCTCTTTGGCCAAACGCTTGGTCAGCAAAGCCTAATGACCGCTTCCTTTGCCTATATCGTCTTCATGTCGTCAATTATTACGATAGGGGGACTATCAGGAATGGCGTTTGTTATGGGAATGAAGGGGGCATAAGCCCCCTTTTCTAACGGAAAGTTTCTCATGCGAAACTTTTAGCCACGCAAGCCAACTGTAATATGTTGTAGCGTTTTACAACATATTACAGCGCCATTTTCTCATGCGAAAAATTTAGCCGCTAAATTTCTTGGAGCACCATATGTGGCGCAGACTCCTTGTTTACTCATTGTGCTTTCTCACCGCCTGCCTGCCTGTCAACCAAGCACGCGCGTTCTTACCGGCATTTGCCCCCGTGGTGATGGCTATGGCCGAACAAGCCGCAATCTGGACGGGCAGAACCCTAGCTACTCGTCTGGCCGTCCAGTACGCCGCGGGCGCTGCTGCTGTTACTGCTGTTGCAATATCAACTCCGCCGTTGCTTAAGAACTTCGCAAAGGAGGATTTGAAGATCGACCCCTACGGTATGCTTTCTTTCCAGCTCAAGCGTTACGGAATAACGCTCAATGGTGATAGCCTTGATAACGTCAAACGTTGTGACTTTTCTTCTTCAGGATTTATTGATTGTGACCTTATGAAGGAGTTCAGTTACTCCCCCTACGCCGATTCAACCCCAGTTTCTAGCTGTATGCCCCCTGACAGATTTACAGGCCTTCCTGATCCCTCCAGAAACAAAAGTGATGACCCTTATTACAAGCAAGGTGACAAAGCCTTAGATATGGCCACCTGTGTTTCTTATATCACTGAGGAAGCCAACAGCGTCCTTTCAATCCGTACTTCACAGTATTTGGATACCAATCCGACATGTAAGTTCTACCGTGAGGATGTGATCCCGCCGAACAACACTATTGTTCGCTTTTTTAACCGCTGTGAGGCCAATCCCTTATCTAAGGTTTTCTTTGGTGTTTCAGGTACGAACTACCGCTATGCCTATGATGTTGACATTGTCGTTAATGAATACAGAAATGACACAATGGTTAAATCATCCGTTGTAACTTCTGCCGTTTCATATGATTACCAAACTGCTTTGCTTAAAGTTGAGTCAACTAATAAGGAAGAGGTTTTGGAAGAGTCTGTAGCGAGTGTTCTCGATGGTGTCAGCGTTGATGGTACTATCCCTGATCACTATTTGCAGGACATGAAAAATCCAGGCACCCGCCTTCCCAAGCCTCATCTGGTAGATAACTCAGTTGTCATTCCGGTTAAGCCTGATAACCGCCCAGACTTCGATATTATTGGGACACCTCCCGTTGTATTACCATCGGGTAAGCCACTGCCTCCCGTCACTGACCCAATATATGGTGATGCCATTAATTCCGTTATCACCGGCAAACCAACTACAGACCCAGATACTGGCGCAATTGCAGGCGGTGTAGTTCGCCCTGTTATCACCGGCCCGAAACCAACCGTTCCAGGTGAAGGTGGCAATACTGGATCAGGCTCTGGGACGGGTACGGGGTCAGGAACTGGTTCTGGGACTGGCTCGGGAACCGGCACAGGCTCCGGTTCTGGCACTGGCACTGGCACTGGCACTGGCACTGGCACTGGCACTGGCACTGGCACTGGCACTGGCAGCATACCCAGCTCTGTTACCGTCTCCAACCTTGGCGGCCTGGAATCTCGTCTCGACCGCACCAATGAGCTATTGGCTACGACCAACGCCGTTGACCTTCATGGCGTAGAAACGCGGATTGATGAAACTAACCGGCTGCTTTCCGACACCTTCACAACCAGCGTCCCCGCACAAACCCTGCCCGATACCGCGCAGGGAACCTCTTGGTGGAAGTCTCGTTATCCCGCTGGGATGGCAGGCGTATGGAGCGGATTCACGCAAGAGCTGCAACACACCGCGCTTTTTGACTGGCTTAATGGCTTCCGCCTACAGCTGTCAGGGGGAGGGGAATACCCTACCTGGACAATCTGTTTTGACATGGGGTTCGCTGACTTCGGCTGCCATCAACTGACCGTGCCGCCGAATGTCTGGATAGCCATTCGTGCTTTCGTCATCTTCTGCGCCGGCTTGCTGGCCAGGCGTTTAGTGTTCGGCGGCTAAGTCCGCGCTGCTTGATTTTCTCATGCGAAAAATGAGGTGCTCTCATGCTTGATTGGTTTGCTCACCGCTGGAATGACTTCCTGAACCTGCTCTATTCACTGCTGCTCTCGCTCTTTGACATGCTCAAGGATTTGGCCTGCTTCCTCTTTGAAGCGATCTTGTCGATTGTTCACCTGGCTATCTCCGGCCTTGGATCCATGCTCGGGGCCATGAACATCATTCAATACTTCTCCATGCTCCCCGCTGATGTGCAAAACATCATGGCCATCGCGGGGGTGAATGATGCCTCAGCCATCATTGTGACGGCGATTGGCGTTCGCCTGATCCTCCAGTTGATCCCCTTCACCAGACTCGGTTCATAAGGAGGCAACATGGCACTAAACATCATTGTTGGCCGTCCCGGCTCTGGCAAATCGTATGAAGCAGTCGCATTTCACGTGATCCCAGCCATCAAGGAAGGCCGTCGTGTGGTCACCAACCTGCCGTTGATGATGGATCATCTGATCGCCGTGTTTGGCGAGGAGGTGAGGGATCTCGTTGAGGTTCGTCAGGATGGCTTTAGTCGGGAGCACGGCGCTATCAAGGCCTTCTCTGACCCCGAGCACTTCACCCAAGAGGAGTGGCGCAACGAGCAGGGGCAAGGCCCGCTGTTTGTCATTGATGAATGTCACTTCCAATACCCCCGAGCTGGGCGTAACAAGAAGGCGAGCGATGACCTCATCAACTGCCTGGAATACTTCTCCATGCACCGTCATTACGGCCACGACATTCTGTTCATGACCCAGTCCCTGGGGAAGGTGCACAAGGATCTGCGTGACATGATCGAGATCCAGTTCTTGGTCAGCAAACACGCCGCTGCGGGCTCTGATAAAACCTACACCCGCAAAGTGCTCGATGGGGCTGGGGCTCGCGCAACCTGCCTCTCTGAATCTGTTCGTCGGTACGACAAGACGTTCTTCCCGTTCTACAAGTCCCATACCCAAACAGAAGGCAGTGTTCAGGAGGCCAAAGCCTCCGATATTGTGCCGCTGTGGAAAAGATGGTGGTTGTGGTTGGCGGTGATCCTCATCTTCATCGGTGTCCCAATGAGCGTAAAGTCCCTGTTCAATATGCTGGGCAGTGATGACCCAGCGCCGGTATCTGTGCCGGTAGAGCAGGCAGCAGCATCACCAGCGCCTTCTGACACAGAAGTGAAGGCGGCGGCACCAGTCATGCCGACCACCCCCGCTAAAAGCGTTCAGGAAGCCCCATTCTCCAAGTTTGATATCACCATCACCGGCTGGGCAGATACATCCTATAAGGACAATACCGGTAAGTTTCATGCCCAGTTCGAGTACTACCTGGAGGCCAAGGGCAACAATGCCTATTCCTTCTCAATGAAACTGAGCGACTTAATGATGGCCGGTTATCAGGTCTATTCCCTTGGGCCTTGTCTGCTGCGCTTGGTATATGATGAACGGGAGCATTTTCTGTACTGTCAGGGCAACAAGCCCCTGCAAGAAAGTTCGGCAACGATGGCACTCGCTGCGCTTCCCCTGAACTAGCGCCACCACGTATTCCAGGAACAACCTTGAGAAGGGGCCCCCGCTTGCGGGGTAGTGTCTCAAGGTTGGTCATGGGCCCCGAGTTTCGCATGAGAAACTTTTGCGCATGCGCAATTTCTCGTTAGCCCCATCCATTCGCGGCCTGGCTGTCCTTTTCGGCTAGGGGGGGTGATTATGCGTAGGTCATCCCTCTTGGTGTTCATCGGCGATGCGGCTCGGCTGAGCAACTTGTTGCTCTGATGAGACGTATCCAGCAAGCGCGCACGCTGCTTTTGTGAACCACATCGGCTCTTGCGCGCGCTAGATACCCCGCGCTGACCCTGGGGGGAGGGGGCATCCGTGGCCCCAGAGTCCACTGTCTTTAATAGTGGACTCTTGTCTCAAAATGGGACATTTGTGGTTTCATAATATCGACTAAGGGGAGGGGGAATGTCTGATCATTGGGATGACTACTTCGGCCAGGAAAAGGCACCGCCTGGCTTTCTGGTTGAGCGAGTAGATGTTGTGGGCGAGGGGGCTTTGGCGGATCAGTTGGCCAAGTTGGCCGACCTCTACATTGCCAAACAACAGGGGAACCGGATGGCCGGTCTTGCTGACTTGGGTGAAGATCTTCTTAAGCTGGCCGAGACCGGCATTCGTGAAGGCTCATCGTCATGTGCTGGACTGATGAATGAGTTGTGCCGCAGAACCGGCTGAATAAAGACTTGTTATCTCTCACGATGATGCCGATAAATGGGATTATCGGCATTAATTACAAGTAGCTCTCATTTACTTTTTCTTCGGTTTATCAGTTTCTTTCACCGTTGTACTGGGGTGCTTATCTGCATATTTCTTTGGAACATACTGTCCTGTTTCTGCGTCACGGTACTTAGGTGCAGGCTTCTTTGCCATTCAAGGATCCTCTATAGTTGATTAGCGCAGCCTCATGAGAGGCCTCATTTTTATCGCACAATACATTCCCATGGACAAGTTGAACGGCATACGAGAATAAAAGATCAAATCTCTGACCCTGAATTCAACATCCTATCAAGCTCATCAAATGTACCAGCATTGGGATCACACTGAGCCAACAGTTCTTCCAGCGTGTAGCGCGGCTGGCCACGCAGTTTGGCGCGAGCACGCTCCACATCATCAAACGCCGCAGTCAGCAGCGCCGGATCGCCATCTTCAAGAGCAGCCTGCAGATACGCAACCATGTCGGCCTCAGTGGCCAAGCAGTCAACCGCATCAAAACGGCTCCATTGTTCAGTTCTCTTCATTCCGTCCTCCTGCAACCGTCATTGCGCATAATGTGGCCGCGGTATTATGTTGAGGGTTTTCCCCCTGCGATAATCCCGAAGGGGCAGGGGGACGCGACTAGGCAGGGACGTGGGACAGCTTGCTGGCATCGTCCCAACGCCGGAGCGCCCGTAACATAATCCGCATTTATGCGCAGTGACCATAAAACAGATAGCAAAATGAACATAGTGTGGGATGAGACTATAAAGTTCCATCCTGACTTACCGTGCCCCCTCAGTACCTGTTGATATGGCACCGAGCTGAATGATGGGAGAGGATGCTATACATGGCTAGACCTAAAACAATTCGTAAGCGTGAACTTGATTTATTGGAGGCGTTGAGAGCCGCTGATGGTAGTGAGTTGCAGAAGGAGATTGTTTGGCGTGCCGGTTTTCACGTGGCTGACCTTAAAGAGCCAGTGAAGACCTTGAGAAAGAAAATCAAAGAGGGTCTTTTTAATACTGAGCGGCGTTCCTTGTGGCTGGAAAGCAGAACCACGCAGGCTCCCTACGGGTACAGGATTATAGGTGGGGATGCTGAGCCTACTACCCCCGATCTAATCAGGTTCGATTCGATCTCAGAGCCACATTTTGTTTTTTATGAGGAACTGATGAAGCAAGGTTGGGTTTGGGATGAGTCTAACAAGAAGCTAACTAAGCCCAAAAACTAGCGATGCTTTTTTGAACAGTTTTACCCCCCTTTTGCTAGTCGCAACATGTGGTCAGTTGCTTCAAGATGCAGCTTCTACTTATCCTCCAGGAGAAGCTCATGGTTTTTGTATTGATGAACACCCTTGCTACGAACCCGCCTATTGCAAATCTATGTTTTGCTTTGGCTGTGCTAGCTATGACTGAGTTTGTGAGGTCTATAGTAGGATGAAACTCTATTTTCATCTGAGAAGTCGATAGATGCGCTCACTCCGATTCAAAGATGATACTTTGCTTCCCCAAAGGGCCAAATGCCGCCTTTATTGGCGGCATTTGGCAGACAGTTGATTTTCATCCCACATGTAGTGGTTCTTGCCATCACTTATTGTCCCACCACCATTTCAACACATACCCAAGAGCAATTACCCCCACGGTCATCAGCGTTTGCCAGCCATCCTTTCCGTACCAAGCTGGTTCAATAAACAGCGGGTCGCCAAATCGGCCACCTGCCCAGTGTTTTAAGATCGGGGAGAAGACGATCACAGAGGTACCCATGAATATGGGCCAGCTGTCTTGTATCCTCCCCGGGAGATCATTTGCTTGAAGGTAGAAGAACGCAATGCTCACCAACACTGCCCATATGCCCATTCGATACAGGGCTTCTACAGCTACCGGCAACGGTACTTCAAACGCGGACATTACCCAGCGCAATGCCAAGAACACCAGCCCGCCGAACACCACAAGTGCAATAAGAGCAATACTACTCGTGTCATCTGATTTTGAACTCATAACTCATTTCCTCTTGGTAGTTAAAACAAGCGAGCTGTACATTCATACAGGTTCCCCGCAGGTCTCATAATACACAGAGTTGACACGATGTAAACACTCGAACTATTTGTTTTAATTAGATTTTTTATTAAAAAATCGGCAGCCAATTAATAATAAATTTCCCGCCTTTTAAAAAAGAAAAGGGGGCTATAAAAGCCCCCCTGGTGGTGATGACTACTCGTCGCCTTCACTATCTTTTAGCTCCCTGAGCTTCTCTAAGTCTTTCAGGAAAAACCGCTCACTTACCCTCATAGCTTGGAGACCGGCAATCAGTTTCGCAATGACGATAATCTCGTCATCCTTCAGCGTTCTGATGTTGTAGAGGCTAAACATGGCCGCTTCTGCAACTTTGTTCCTTCGGCCATCGAACATGAGCTTCCCTTTTTTCACCATGTCCTTGTCTTCGCCAAACATGAGATAGACGGGTGATTCTTGGGTTGCTTCCGCGATCTTCTCCAGCTCGCTCGCGTAAACGTCCCTTTTGCCAGATGCGATACGCTTGAGTGTCGTTATGTTGACCCCAGTCATCTCCTCAATGCGTTCATATGTAGAGTGGGTTGTTATGGCCGTTTTGATGCGCTCAGCCCTTTGTAGGTCGGTCATAGTCTCTTCATCATGTTGCTGGTTGGGTACACCAGTCATTCTACCCTCCTGTTTTTTCCATTCTCGCCAAAGGATCTTATTTGACACTTTCCAGTGTCATTTACCTTGATTCTAGCACAGGCTCTCACGTAACATATGTGACACCCTTTAGTGTCTATATTGGTATTGCCAAGGTTTCTCGTGATAGACCTCCTCAAGCTCGATTTACCCTTCAAAAGCGAATGGCAGTTGGTATCTCCAACGGCCGATCATCGCTCGGGGGTCTACATCGATCTGGAGCAGGTCGCGAAGCAGGGGAGGCTAAAACTCTCCGCAATGGCCGTTGAGTATGAGACTGATGGGGATTTGACCGTTTCCGGCCTGTCCCATCCCTTCGAGTCACTGCCAAGTCACTTCGGCAGCCTTGCAATGAAGATCCATCAAGGGGGTAGCAACCGCCTTCCAGGTGTCGAACTCAAAGCCTCTCCAGCAAAACTGTTGCAAGGTCACAATGTGTTCGGCCCAACGAGCATCGAGCTCTGCTCGACCGAACTGCTGGCAACACTGGCATGCGCCTGCCCTGAACTGTTTGAAATGCTGGACATTCCAAACACCACCCTTGAATGGATCGATGTAACGTTCTCCGCCCGGGTGAATACAGAAGAGCAGGGGAAACAGGTCATTTCTGCACTCAAGAACATCCGTTCCGGACAGACCAAGCAGAGCCGGATGAACCGTGATCATGAAACCACTGCCGAGTGGAACACCGGCAGCCGTCATCGCTCCCTGAAAGCCTATTTGAAGGGCCCAGAGTTCCAGCGTCAGCTGGCTGAATACATGAAACGCCTTCAAAAACAGCCGAAAAATGAATCACTGCGCCGCTGTGTTGAGGTCATGAAAAACCCAGCATTGCAGCTCTATGCGAGCCTCTGTGTTCGCTTTGAAGCCCGATTGAAGCAACGGGCGCTGACCAAGCATGGCGTCCCGTTCAGATTGTTTGACGCCATCCAGTACCAAAAAGACTACGAGCAAGACGGCCGCTGTTTGATTGCCGATCTATGGAAAGCCGCATTTAAAGAACTGTTTGATGCCCTGGGGGAACAGCCCATGAAGGTCTACACCGACGACGAGATCCGTAACGCGCTCTACACCAGTTATCAGCGCATCACCCCGAAGGGGAACACCAGCTATGCCAAGGCCCAAAGGGTTCATGGCTTTTATCGCCGGCTACTCAATGAAGGGTATGAAACGGTTTATCGCAGCATGAGCCGAGAGACTTTCCGCCGTCACCTCACTGACTTGATGGCAGTGGGCCTGACCAAGGCACAGTTGCAAAATCTCTCTGGCGAAGCCTCCAACGTGGTACCGCTGATCCAGGTGATCAATATCGATTTTGGTCGGCAGCACCCCGACTGGTATGTCGAACCAGTCAGCACACTAGACCGCATGGCCACAGCAGCACAACCAACAGAAGTCGTCACCATCGAACGTGACCCGTCCGGTGTTCCTATGGTCACCCGAACTCTTGTCGAACCCATACCAGGGGCAATGCCGCCTCGTTCTTATCCATCATCACCTGGGCACCGCCTCAGGGCCGTCAGTTAAGGAGTGTCATTTATGCATCAAGGTGTTCTCATCCGTGGCCGTATGCTCGGCTCTCGTCAGCAAAACACACAGGGGCGGAACGGCCCTATCACTCGCCATGAAATCGGCATTGCGGTGAGCCGTTCGAATGGCTTTGGCGGCTTCCAGGAAGAACAAATAGTGATCCGTGTTCCCAACGCCCTTGCCCAAGCAGGCATCCCGCTGCAGGCCAACAGCATGATCGACAAAGTTGTCGAGATCCCTGTTTGGCTTGAAGCATGGTCTGGTCAGCGTGGAGCCAACGTGACCTACCACATGAGCAATGATGCGGCTCTTCGCGAAGTCACCTCACTTTCGCATGAGAAAAACAAGGTGTGATCGATGGCGCTCAAATTTCTCAAAAGACATATCCATTGTGAGGAGGGGACAACCCCTGTTCTAGAGGCTCTTTCAAGCGATAAACGACATTACTTCACCAGTTCGATACCTGGGATCATATTTCACTACGTTGATGATGACTTGGTATATGTCGGCAATACAGTTTTCAACACTGAGCAAGAATTGAAAAAGGTAATGAAGACTCTTTATCGCTCATGGGAATAACACCATAGGCAAAAATGGCTTATTGCATCGCTGTTAATGAACAGGGGTTTCTGTATCAGACAGATATCCCTGTAAAAGAATGTTCCTCTATGATTATCCAAACCGTAGAGGAATATAAACAATCCACCGTTGATATAGCACCGTCAGATATCGCCATTATGTTTTCATGGGCGTTTGGCGCAGTTGTTGTTCTCGGTTGGTTTCCTGGCTTCGCTATCGGTGTAGCGAAAAAAGTAATTAATCTCTTGTGAGGTACTTATGTCTATTATCAAAAAAGCTATTCCTGTAATCATCGTTGCAGCTTCTGCACCGGCTTTTGCTGCCGGAGAAACATCGGCTCTTGACCAGATGTTTGCTGCTGTCAATTTGGGAACGGTTGTAACCTTCGTTGCAAGTGCCGGTGTCACTATTGTTGGCATCGCGCTGGCAACCAAGGGGATCTCTTTGGCCAAACGCTTGGTCAGCAAAGCCTAATGACCGCTTCCTTTGCCTATATCGTCTTCATGTCGTCAATTATTACGATAGGGGGACTATCAGGAATGGCGTTTGTTATGGGAATGAAGGGGGCATAAGCCCCCTTTTCTAACGGAAAGTTTCTCATGCGAAACTTTTAGCCACGCAAGCCAACTGTAATATGTTGTAGCGTTTTACAACATATTACAGCGCCATTTTCTCATGCGAAAAATTTAGCCGCTAAATTTCTTGGAGCACCATATGTGGCGCAGACTCCTTGTTTACTCATTGTGCTTTCTCACCGCCTGCCTGCCTGTCAACCAAGCACGCGCGTTCTTACCGGCATTTGCCCCCGTGGTGATGGCTATGGCCGAACAAGCCGCAATCTGGACGGGCAGAACCCTAGCTACTCGTCTGGCCGTCCAGTACGCCGCGGGCGCTGCTGCTGTTACTGCTGTTGCAATATCAACTCCGCCGTTGCTTAAGAACTTCGCAAAGGAGGATTTGAAGATCGACCCCTACGGTATGCTTTCTTTCCAGCTCAAGCGTTACGGAATAACGCTCAATGGTGATAGCCTTGATAACGTCAAACGTTGTGACTTTTCTTCTTCAGGATTTATTGATTGTGACCTTATGAAGGAGTTCAGTTACTCCCCCTACGCCGATTCAACCCCAGTTTCTAGCTGTATGCCCCCTGACAGATTTACAGGCCTTCCTGATCCCTCCAGAAACAAAAGTGATGACCCTTATTACAAGCAAGGTGACAAAGCCTTAGATATGGCCACCTGTGTTTCTTATATCACTGAGGAAGCCAACAGCGTCCTTTCAATCCGTACTTCACAGTATTTGGATACCAATCCGACATGTAAGTTCTACCGTGAGGATGTGATCCCGCCGAACAACACTATTGTTCGCTTTTTTAACCGCTGTGAGGCCAATCCCTTATCTAAGGTTTTCTTTGGTGTTTCAGGTACGAACTACCGCTATGCCTATGATGTTGACATTGTCGTTAATGAATACAGAAATGACACAATGGTTAAATCATCCGTTGTAACTTCTGCCGTTTCATATGATTACCAAACTGCTTTGCTTAAAGTTGAGTCAACTAATAAGGAAGAGGTTTTGGAAGAGTCTGTAGCGAGTGTTCTCGATGGTGTCAGCGTTGATGGTACTATCCCTGATCACTATTTGCAGGACATGAAAAATCCAGGCACCCGCCTTCCCAAGCCTCATCTGGTAGATAACTCAGTTGTCATTCCGGTTAAGCCTGATAACCGCCCAGACTTCGATATTATTGGGACACCTCCCGTTGTATTACCATCGGGTAAGCCACTGCCTCCCGTCACTGACCCAATATATGGTGATGCCATTAATTCCGTTATCACCGGCAAACCAACTACAGACCCAGATACTGGCGCAATTGCAGGCGGTGTAGTTCGCCCTGTTATCACCGGCCCGAAACCAACCGTTCCAGGTGAAGGTGGCAATACTGGATCAGGCTCTGGGACGGGTACGGGGTCAGGAACTGGTTCTGGGACTGGCTCGGGAACCGGCACAGGCTCCGGTTCTGGCACTGGCACTGGCACTGGCACTGGCACTGGCACTGGCACTGGCACTGGCACTGGCACTGGCAGCATACCCAGCTCTGTTACCGTCTCCAACCTTGGCGGCCTGGAATCTCGTCTCGACCGCACCAATGAGCTATTGGCTACGACCAACGCCGTTGACCTTCATGGCGTAGAAACGCGGATTGATGAAACTAACCGGCTGCTTTCCGACACCTTCACAACCAGCGTCCCCGCACAAACCCTGCCCGATACCGCGCAGGGAACCTCTTGGTGGAAGTCTCGTTATCCCGCTGGGATGGCAGGCGTATGGAGCGGATTCACGCAAGAGCTGCAACACACCGCGCTTTTTGACTGGCTTAATGGCTTCCGCCTACAGCTGTCAGGGGGAGGGGAATACCCTACCTGGACAATCTGTTTTGACATGGGGTTCGCTGACTTCGGCTGCCATCAACTGACCGTGCCGCCGAATGTCTGGATAGCCATTCGTGCTTTCGTCATCTTCTGCGCCGGCTTGCTGGCCAGGCGTTTAGTGTTCGGCGGCTAAGTCCGCGCTGCTTGATTTTCTCATGCGAAAAATGAGGTGCTCTCATGCTTGATTGGTTTGCTCACCGCTGGAATGACTTCCTGAACCTGCTCTATTCACTGCTGCTCTCGCTCTTTGACATGCTCAAGGATTTGGCCTGCTTCCTCTTTGAAGCGATCTTGTCGATTGTTCACCTGGCTATCTCCGGCCTTGGATCCATGCTCGGGGCCATGAACATCATTCAATACTTCTCCATGCTCCCCGCTGATGTGCAAAACATCATGGCCATCGCGGGGGTGAATGATGCCTCAGCCATCATTGTGACGGCGATTGGCGTTCGCCTGATCCTCCAGTTGATCCCCTTCACCAGACTCGGTTCATAAGGAGGCAACATGGCACTAAACATCATTGTTGGCCGTCCCGGCTCTGGCAAATCGTATGAAGCAGTCGCATTTCACGTGATCCCAGCCATCAAGGAAGGCCGTCGTGTGGTCACCAACCTGCCGTTGATGATGGATCATCTGATCGCCGTGTTTGGCGAGGAGGTGAGGGATCTCGTTGAGGTTCGTCAGGATGGCTTTAGTCGGGAGCACGGCGCTATCAAGGCCTTCTCTGACCCCGAGCACTTCACCCAAGAGGAGTGGCGCAACGAGCAGGGGCAAGGCCCGCTGTTTGTCATTGATGAATGTCACTTCCAATACCCCCGAGCTGGGCGTAACAAGAAGGCGAGCGATGACCTCATCAACTGCCTGGAATACTTCTCCATGCACCGTCATTACGGCCACGACATTCTGTTCATGACCCAGTCCCTGGGGAAGGTGCACAAGGATCTGCGTGACATGATCGAGATCCAGTTCTTGGTCAGCAAACACGCCGCTGCGGGCTCTGATAAAACCTACACCCGCAAAGTGCTCGATGGGGCTGGGGCTCGCGCAACCTGCCTCTCTGAATCTGTTCGTCGGTACGACAAGACGTTCTTCCCGTTCTACAAGTCCCATACCCAAACAGAAGGCAGTGTTCAGGAGGCCAAAGCCTCCGATATTGTGCCGCTGTGGAAAAGATGGTGGTTGTGGTTGGCGGTGATCCTCATCTTCATCGGTGTCCCAATGAGCGTAAAGTCCCTGTTCAATATGCTGGGCAGTGATGACCCAGCGCCGGTATCTGTGCCGGTAGAGCAGGCAGCAGCATCACCAGCGCCTTCTGACACAGAAGTGAAGGCGGCGGCACCAGTCATGCCGACCACCCCCGCTAAAAGCGTTCAGGAAGCCCCATTCTCCAAGTTTGATATCACCATCACCGGCTGGGCAGATACATCCTATAAGGACAATACCGGTAAGTTTCATGCCCAGTTCGAGTACTACCTGGAGGCCAAGGGCAACAATGCCTATTCCTTCTCAATGAAACTGAGCGACTTAATGATGGCCGGTTATCAGGTCTATTCCCTTGGGCCTTGTCTGCTGCGCTTGGTATATGATGAACGGGAGCATTTTCTGTACTGTCAGGGCAACAAGCCCCTGCAAGAAAGTTCGGCAACGATGGCACTCGCTGCGCTTCCCCTGAACTAGCGCCACCACGTATTCCAGGAACAACCTTGAGAAGGGGCCCCCGCTTGCGGGGTAGTGTCTCAAGGTTGGTCATGGGCCCCGAGTTTCGCATGAGAAACTTTTGCGCATGCGCAATTTCTCGTTAGCCCCATCCATTCGCGGCCTGGCTGTCCTTTTCGGCTAGGGGGGGTGATTATGCGTAGGTCATCCCTCTTGGTGTTCATCGGCGATGCGGCTCGGCTGAGCAACTTGTTGCTCTGATGAGACGTATCCAGCAAGCGCGCACGCTGCTTTTGTGAACCACATCGGCTCTTGCGCGCGCTAGATACCCCGCGCTGACCCTGGGGGGAGGGGGCATCCGTGGCCCCAGAGTCCACTGTCTTTAATAGTGGACTCTTGTCTCAAAATGGGACATTTGTGGTTTCATAATATCGACTAAGGGGAGGGGGAATGTCTGATCATTGGGATGACTACTTCGGCCAGGAAAAGGCACCGCCTGGCTTTCTGGTTGAGCGAGTAGATGTTGTGGGCGAGGGGGCTTTGGCGGATCAGTTGGCCAAGTTGGCCGACCTCTACATTGCCAAACAACAGGGGAACCGGATGGCCGGTCTTGCTGACTTGGGTGAAGATCTTCTTAAGCTGGCCGAGACCGGCATTCGTGAAGGCTCATCGTCATGTGCTGGACTGATGAATGAGTTGTGCCGCAGAACCGGCTGAATAAAGACTTGTTATCTCTCACGATGATGCCGATAAATGGGATTATCGGCATTAATTACAAGTAGCTCTCATTTACTTTTTCTTCGGTTTATCAGTTTCTTTCACCGTTGTACTGGGGTGCTTATCTGCATATTTCTTTGGAACATACTGTCCTGTTTCTGCGTCACGGTACTTAGGTGCAGGCTTCTTTGCCATTCAAGGATCCTCTATAGTTGATTAGCGCAGCCTCATGAGAGGCCTCATTTTTATCGCACAATACATTCCCATGGACAAGTTGAACGGCATACGAGAATAAAAGATCAAATCTCTGACCCTGAATTCAACATCCTATCAAGCTCATCAAATGTACCAGCATTGGGATCACACTGAGCCAACAGTTCTTCCAGCGTGTAGCGCGGCTGGCCACGCAGTTTGGCGCGAGCACGCTCCACATCATCAAACGCCGCAGTCAGCAGCGCCGGATCGCCATCTTCAAGAGCAGCCTGCAGATACGCAACCATGTCGGCCTCAGTGGCCAAGCAGTCAACCGCATCAAAACGGCTCCATTGTTCAGTTCTCTTCATTCCGTCCTCCTGCAACCGTCATTGCGCATAATGTGGCCGCGGTATTATGTTGAGGGTTTTCCCCCTGCGATAATCCCGAAGGGGCAGGGGGACGCGACTAGGCAGGGACGTGGGACAGCTTGCTGGCATCGTCCCAACGCCGGAGCGCCCGTAACATAATCCGCATTTATGCGCAGTGACCATAAAACAGATAGCAAAATGAACATAGTGTGGGATGAGACTATAAAGTTCCATCCTGACTTACCGTGCCCCCTCAGTACCTGTTGATATGGCACCGAGCTGAATGATGGGAGAGGATGCTATACATGGCTAGACCTAAAACAATTCGTAAGCGTGAACTTGATTTATTGGAGGCGTTGAGAGCCGCTGATGGTAGTGAGTTGCAGAAGGAGATTGTTTGGCGTGCCGGTTTTCACGTGGCTGACCTTAAAGAGCCAGTGAAGACCTTGAGAAAGAAAATCAAAGAGGGTCTTTTTAATACTGAGCGGCGTTCCTTGTGGCTGGAAAGCAGAACCACGCAGGCTCCCTACGGGTACAGGATTATAGGTGGGGATGCTGAGCCTACTACCCCCGATCTAATCAGGTTCGATTCGATCTCAGAGCCACATTTTGTTTTTTATGAGGAACTGATGAAGCAAGGTTGGGTTTGGGATGAGTCTAACAAGAAGCTAACTAAGCCCAAAAACTAGCGATGCTTTTTTGAACAGTTTTACCCCCCTTTTGCTAGTCGCAACATGTGGTCAGTTGCTTCAAGATGCAGCTTCTACTTATCCTCCAGGAGAAGCTCATGGTTTTTGTATTGATGAACACCCTTGCTACGAACCCGCCTATTGCAAATCTATGTTTTGCTTTGGCTGTGCTAGCTATGACTGAGTTTGTGAGGTCTATAGTAGGATGAAACTCTATTTTCATCTGAGAAGTCGATAGATGCGCTCACTCCGATTCAAAGATGATACTTTGCTTCCCCAAAGGGCCAAATGCCGCCTTTATTGGCGGCATTTGGCAGACAGTTGATTTTCATCCCACATGTAGTGGTTCTTGCCATCACTTATTGTCCCACCACCATTTCAACACATACCCAAGAGCAATTACCCCCACGGTCATCAGCGTTTGCCAGCCATCCTTTCCGTACCAAGCTGGTTCAATAAACAGCGGGTCGCCAAATCGGCCACCTGCCCAGTGTTTTAAGATCGGGGAGAAGACGATCACAGAGGTACCCATGAATATGGGCCAGCTGTCTTGTATCCTCCCCGGGAGATCATTTGCTTGAAGGTAGAAGAACGCAATGCTCACCAACACTGCCCATATGCCCATTCGATACAGGGCTTCTACAGCTACCGGCAACGGTACTTCAAACGCGGACATTACCCAGCGCAATGCCAAGAACACCAGCCCGCCGAACACCACAAGTGCAATAAGAGCAATACTACTCGTGTCATCTGATTTTGAACTCATAACTCATTTCCTCTTGGTAGTTAAAACAAGCGAGCTGTACATTCATACAGGTTCCCCGCAGGTCTCATAATACACAGAGTTGACACGATGTAAACACTCGAACTATTTGTTTTAATTAGATTTTTTATTAAAAAATCGGCAGCCAATTAATAATAAATTTCCCGCCTTTTAAAAAAGAAAAGGGGGCTATAAAAGCCCCCCTGGTGGTGATGACTACTCGTCGCCTTCACTATCTTTTAGCTCCCTGAGCTTCTCTAAGTCTTTCAGGAAAAACCGCTCACTTACCCTCATAGCTTGGAGACCGGCAATCAGTTTCGCAATGACGATAATCTCGTCATCCTTCAGCGTTCTGATGTTGTAGAGGCTAAACATGGCCGCTTCTGCAACTTTGTTCCTTCGGCCATCGAACATGAGCTTCCCTTTTTTCACCATGTCCTTGTCTTCGCCAAACATGAGATAGACGGGTGATTCTTGGGTTGCTTCCGCGATCTTCTCCAGCTCGCTCGCGTAAACGTCCCTTTTGCCAGATGCGATACGCTTGAGTGTCGTTATGTTGACCCCAGTCATCTCCTCAATGCGTTCATATGTAGAGTGGGTTGTTATGGCCGTTTTGATGCGCTCAGCCCTTTGTAGGTCGGTCATAGTCTCTTCATCATGTTGCTGGTTGGGTACACCAGTCATTCTACCCTCCTGTTTTTTCCATTCTCGCCAAAGGATCTTATTTGACACTTTCCAGTGTCATTTACCTTGATTCTAGCACAGGCTCTCACGTAACATATGTGACACCCTTTAGTGTCTATATTGGTATTGCCAAGGTTTCTCGTGATAGACCTCCTCAAGCTCGATTTACCCTTCAAAAGCGAATGGCAGTTGGTATCTCCAACGGCCGATCATCGCTCGGGGGTCTACATCGATCTGGAGCAGGTCGCGAAGCAGGGGAGGCTAAAACTCTCCGCAATGGCCGTTGAGTATGAGACTGATGGGGATTTGACCGTTTCCGGCCTGTCCCATCCCTTCGAGTCACTGCCAAGTCACTTCGGCAGCCTTGCAATGAAGATCCATCAAGGGGGTAGCAACCGCCTTCCAGGTGTCGAACTCAAAGCCTCTCCAGCAAAACTGTTGCAAGGTCACAATGTGTTCGGCCCAACGAGCATCGAGCTCTGCTCGACCGAACTGCTGGCAACACTGGCATGCGCCTGCCCTGAACTGTTTGAAATGCTGGACATTCCAAACACCACCCTTGAATGGATCGATGTAACGTTCTCCGCCCGGGTGAATACAGAAGAGCAGGGGAAACAGGTCATTTCTGCACTCAAGAACATCCGTTCCGGACAGACCAAGCAGAGCCGGATGAACCGTGATCATGAAACCACTGCCGAGTGGAACACCGGCAGCCGTCATCGCTCCCTGAAAGCCTATTTGAAGGGCCCAGAGTTCCAGCGTCAGCTGGCTGAATACATGAAACGCCTTCAAAAACAGCCGAAAAATGAATCACTGCGCCGCTGTGTTGAGGTCATGAAAAACCCAGCATTGCAGCTCTATGCGAGCCTCTGTGTTCGCTTTGAAGCCCGATTGAAGCAACGGGCGCTGACCAAGCATGGCGTCCCGTTCAGATTGTTTGACGCCATCCAGTACCAAAAAGACTACGAGCAAGACGGCCGCTGTTTGATTGCCGATCTATGGAAAGCCGCATTTAAAGAACTGTTTGATGCCCTGGG
This sequence comes from Aeromonas sp. FDAARGOS 1411, assembly GCF_019047125.1. Taxonomy (NCBI): domain Bacteria; kingdom Pseudomonadati; phylum Pseudomonadota; class Gammaproteobacteria; order Aeromonadales; family Aeromonadaceae; genus Aeromonas; species Aeromonas sp. FDAARGOS 1411. Next base: position 1,399,320 of record NZ_CP077214.1, read on the forward strand.
GGAACAGCCCATGAAGGTCTACACCGACGACGAGATCCGTAACGCGCTCTACACCAGTTATCAGCGCATCACCCCGAAGGGGAACACCAGCTATGCCAAGGCCCAAAGGGTTCATGGCTTTTATCGCCGGCTACTCAATGAAGGGTATGAAACGGTTTATCGCAGCATGAGCCGAGAGACTTTCCGCCGTCACCTCACTGACTTGATGGCAGTGGGCCTGACCAAGGCACAGTTGCAAAATCTCTCTGGCGAAGCCTCCAACGTGGTACCGCTGATCCAGGTGATCAATATCGATTTTGGTCGGCAGCACCCCGACTGGTATGTCGAACCAGTCAGCACACTAGACCGCATGGCCACAGCAGCACAACCAACAGAAGTCGTCACCATCGAACGTGACCCGTCCGGTGTTCCTATGGTCACCCGAACTCTTGTCGAACCCATACCAGGGGCAATGCCGCCTCGTTCTTATCCATCATCACCTGGGCACCGCCTCAGGGCCGTCAGTTAAGGAGTGTCATTTATGCATCAAGGTGTTCTCATCCGTGGCCGTATGCTCGGCTCTCGTCAGCAAAACACACAGGGGCGGAACGGCCCTATCACTCGCCATGAAATCGGCATTGCGGTGAGCCGTTCGAATGGCTTTGGCGGCTTCCAGGAAGAACAAATAGTGATCCGTGTTCCCAACGCCCTTGCCCAAGCAGGCATCCCGCTGCAGGCCAACAGCATGATCGACAAAGTTGTCGAGATCCCTGTTTGGCTTGAAGCATGGTCTGGTCAGCGTGGAGCCAACGTGACCTACCACATGAGCAATGATGCGGCTCTTCGCGAAGTCACCTCACTTTCGCATGAGAAAAACAAGGTGTGATCGATGGCGCTCAAATTTCTCAAAAGACATATCCATTGTGAGGAGGGGACAACCCCTGTTCTAGAGGCTCTTTCAAGCGATAAACGACATTACTTCACCAGTTCGATACCTGGGATCATATTTCACTACGTTGATGATGACTTGGTATATGTCGGCAATACAGTTTTCAACACTGAGCAAGAATTGAAAAAGGTAATGAAGACTCTTTATCGCTCATGGGAATAACACCATAGGCAAAAATGGCTTATTGCATCGCTGTTAATGAACAGGGGTTTCTGTATCAGACAGATATCCCTGTAAAAGAATGTTCCTCTATGATTATCCAAACCGTAGAGGAATATAAACAATCCACCGTTGATATAGCACCGTCAGATATCGCCATTATGTTTTCATGGGCGTTTGGCGCAGTTGTTGTTCTCGGTTGGTTTCCTGGCTTCGCTATCGGTGTAGCGAAAAAAGTAATTAATCTCTTGTGAGGTACTTATGTCTATTATCAAAAAAGCTATTCCTGTAATCATCGTTGCAGCTTCTGCACCGGCTTTTGCTGCCGGAGAAACATCGGCTCTTGACCAGATGTTTGCTGCTGTCAATTTGGGAACGGTTGTAACCTTCGTTGCAAGTGCCGGTGTCACTATTGTTGGCATCGCGCTGGCAACCAAGGGGATCTCTTTGGCCAAACGCTTGGTCAGCAAAGCCTAATGACCGCTTCCTTTGCCTATATCGTCTTCATGTCGTCAATTATTACGATAGGGGGACTATCAGGAATGGCGTTTGTTATGGGAATGAAGGGGGCATAAGCCCCCTTTTCTAACGGAAAGTTTCTCATGCGAAACTTTTAGCCACGCAAGCCAACTGTAATATGTTGTAGCGTTTTACAACATATTACAGCGCCATTTTCTCATGCGAAAAATTTAGCCGCTAAATTTCTTGGAGCACCATATGTGGCGCAGACTCCTTGTTTACTCATTGTGCTTTCTCACCGCCTGCCTGCCTGTCAACCAAGCACGCGCGTTCTTACCGGCATTTGCCCCCGTGGTGATGGCTATGGCCGAACAAGCCGCAATCTGGACGGGCAGAACCCTAGCTACTCGTCTGGCCGTCCAGTACGCCGCGGGCGCTGCTGCTGTTACTGCTGTTGCAATATCAACTCCGCCGTTGCTTAAGAACTTCGCAAAGGAGGATTTGAAGATCGACCCCTACGGTATGCTTTCTTTCCAGCTCAAGCGTTACGGAATAACGCTCAATGGTGATAGCCTTGATAACGTCAAACGTTGTGACTTTTCTTCTTCAGGATTTATTGATTGTGACCTTATGAAGGAGTTCAGTTACTCCCCCTACGCCGATTCAACCCCAGTTTCTAGCTGTATGCCCCCTGACAGATTTACAGGCCTTCCTGATCCCTCCAGAAACAAAAGTGATGACCCTTATTACAAGCAAGGTGACAAAGCCTTAGATATGGCCACCTGTGTTTCTTATATCACTGAGGAAGCCAACAGCGTCCTTTCAATCCGTACTTCACAGTATTTGGATACCAATCCGACATGTAAGTTCTACCGTGAGGATGTGATCCCGCCGAACAACACTATTGTTCGCTTTTTTAACCGCTGTGAGGCCAATCCCTTATCTAAGGTTTTCTTTGGTGTTTCAGGTACGAACTACCGCTATGCCTATGATGTTGACATTGTCGTTAATGAATACAGAAATGACACAATGGTTAAATCATCCGTTGTAACTTCTGCCGTTTCATATGATTACCAAACTGCTTTGCTTAAAGTTGAGTCAACTAATAAGGAAGAGGTTTTGGAAGAGTCTGTAGCGAGTGTTCTCGATGGTGTCAGCGTTGATGGTACTATCCCTGATCACTATTTGCAGGACATGAAAAATCCAGGCACCCGCCTTCCCAAGCCTCATCTGGTAGATAACTCAGTTGTCATTCCGGTTAAGCCTGATAACCGCCCAGACTTCGATATTATTGGGACACCTCCCGTTGTATTACCATCGGGTAAGCCACTGCCTCCCGTCACTGACCCAATATATGGTGATGCCATTAATTCCGTTATCACCGGCAAACCAACTACAGACCCAGATACTGGCGCAATTGCAGGCGGTGTAGTTCGCCCTGTTATCACCGGCCCGAAACCAACCGTTCCAGGTGAAGGTGGCAATACTGGATCAGGCTCTGGGACGGGTACGGGGTCAGGAACTGGTTCTGGGACTGGCTCGGGAACCGGCACAGGCTCCGGTTCTGGCACTGGCACTGGCACTGGCACTGGCACTGGCACTGGCACTGGCACTGGCACTGGCACTGGCAGCATACCCAGCTCTGTTACCGTCTCCAACCTTGGCGGCCTGGAATCTCGTCTCGACCGCACCAATGAGCTATTGGCTACGACCAACGCCGTTGACCTTCATGGCGTAGAAACGCGGATTGATGAAACTAACCGGCTGCTTTCCGACACCTTCACAACCAGCGTCCCCGCACAAACCCTGCCCGATACCGCGCAGGGAACCTCTTGGTGGAAGTCTCGTTATCCCGCTGGGATGGCAGGCGTATGGAGCGGATTCACGCAAGAGCTGCAACACACCGCGCTTTTTGACTGGCTTAATGGCTTCCGCCTACAGCTGTCAGGGGGAGGGGAATACCCTACCTGGACAATCTGTTTTGACATGGGGTTCGCTGACTTCGGCTGCCATCAACTGACCGTGCCGCCGAATGTCTGGATAGCCATTCGTGCTTTCGTCATCTTCTGCGCCGGCTTGCTGGCCAGGCGTTTAGTGTTCGGCGGCTAAGTCCGCGCTGCTTGATTTTCTCATGCGAAAAATGAGGTGCTCTCATGCTTGATTGGTTTGCTCACCGCTGGAATGACTTCCTGAACCTGCTCTATTCACTGCTGCTCTCGCTCTTTGACATGCTCAAGGATTTGGCCTGCTTCCTCTTTGAAGCGATCTTGTCGATTGTTCACCTGGCTATCTCCGGCCTTGGATCCATGCTCGGGGCCATGAACATCATTCAATACTTCTCCATGCTCCCCGCTGATGTGCAAAACATCATGGCCATCGCGGGGGTGAATGATGCCTCAGCCATCATTGTGACGGCGATTGGCGTTCGCCTGATCCTCCAGTTGATCCCCTTCACCAGACTCGGTTCATAAGGAGGCAACATGGCACTAAACATCATTGTTGGCCGTCCCGGCTCTGGCAAATCGTATGAAGCAGTCGCATTTCACGTGATCCCAGCCATCAAGGAAGGCCGTCGTGTGGTCACCAACCTGCCGTTGATGATGGATCATCTGATCGCCGTGTTTGGCGAGGAGGTGAGGGATCTCGTTGAGGTTCGTCAGGATGGCTTTAGTCGGGAGCACGGCGCTATCAAGGCCTTCTCTGACCCCGAGCACTTCACCCAAGAGGAGTGGCGCAACGAGCAGGGGCAAGGCCCGCTGTTTGTCATTGATGAATGTCACTTCCAATACCCCCGAGCTGGGCGTAACAAGAAGGCGAGCGATGACCTCATCAACTGCCTGGAATACTTCTCCATGCACCGTCATTACGGCCACGACATTCTGTTCATGACCCAGTCCCTGGGGAAGGTGCACAAGGATCTGCGTGACATGATCGAGATCCAGTTCTTGGTCAGCAAACACGCCGCTGCGGGCTCTGATAAAACCTACACCCGCAAAGTGCTCGATGGGGCTGGGGCTCGCGCAACCTGCCTCTCTGAATCTGTTCGTCGGTACGACAAGACGTTCTTCCCGTTCTACAAGTCCCATACCCAAACAGAAGGCAGTGTTCAGGAGGCCAAAGCCTCCGATATTGTGCCGCTGTGGAAAAGATGGTGGTTGTGGTTGGCGGTGATCCTCATCTTCATCGGTGTCCCAATGAGCGTAAAGTCCCTGTTCAATATGCTGGGCAGTGATGACCCAGCGCCGGTATCTGTGCCGGTAGAGCAGGCAGCAGCATCACCAGCGCCTTCTGACACAGAAGTGAAGGCGGCGGCACCAGTCATGCCGACCACCCCCGCTAAAAGCGTTCAGGAAGCCCCATTCTCCAAGTTTGATATCACCATCACCGGCTGGGCAGATACATCCTATAAGGACAATACCGGTAAGTTTCATGCCCAGTTCGAGTACTACCTGGAGGCCAAGGGCAACAATGCCTATTCCTTCTCAATGAAACTGAGCGACTTAATGATGGCCGGTTATCAGGTCTATTCCCTTGGGCCTTGTCTGCTGCGCTTGGTATATGATGAACGGGAGCATTTTCTGTACTGTCAGGGCAACAAGCCCCTGCAAGAAAGTTCGGCAACGATGGCACTCGCTGCGCTTCCCCTGAACTAGCGCCACCACGTATTCCAGGAACAACCTTGAGAAGGGGCCCCCGCTTGCGGGGTAGTGTCTCAAGGTTGGTCATGGGCCCCGAGTTTCGCATGAGAAACTTTTGCGCATGCGCAATTTCTCGTTAGCCCCATCCATTCGCGGCCTGGCTGTCCTTTTCGGCTAGGGGGGGTGATTATGCGTAGGTCATCCCTCTTGGTGTTCATCGGCGATGCGGCTCGGCTGAGCAACTTGTTGCTCTGATGAGACGTATCCAGCAAGCGCGCACGCTGCTTTTGTGAACCACATCGGCTCTTGCGCGCGCTAGATACCCCGCGCTGACCCTGGGGGGAGGGGGCATCCGTGGCCCCAGAGTCCACTGTCTTTAATAGTGGACTCTTGTCTCAAAATGGGACATTTGTGGTTTCATAATATCGACTAAGGGGAGGGGGAATGTCTGATCATTGGGATGACTACTTCGGCCAGGAAAAGGCACCGCCTGGCTTTCTGGTTGAGCGAGTAGATGTTGTGGGCGAGGGGGCTTTGGCGGATCAGTTGGCCAAGTTGGCCGACCTCTACATTGCCAAACAACAGGGGAACCGGATGGCCGGTCTTGCTGACTTGGGTGAAGATCTTCTTAAGCTGGCCGAGACCGGCATTCGTGAAGGCTCATCGTCATGTGCTGGACTGATGAATGAGTTGTGCCGCAGAACCGGCTGAATAAAGACTTGTTATCTCTCACGATGATGCCGATAAATGGGATTATCGGCATTAATTACAAGTAGCTCTCATTTACTTTTTCTTCGGTTTATCAGTTTCTTTCACCGTTGTACTGGGGTGCTTATCTGCATATTTCTTTGGAACATACTGTCCTGTTTCTGCGTCACGGTACTTAGGTGCAGGCTTCTTTGCCATTCAAGGATCCTCTATAGTTGATTAGCGCAGCCTCATGAGAGGCCTCATTTTTATCGCACAATACATTCCCATGGACAAGTTGAACGGCATACGAGAATAAAAGATCAAATCTCTGACCCTGAATTCAACATCCTATCAAGCTCATCAAATGTACCAGCATTGGGATCACACTGAGCCAACAGTTCTTCCAGCGTGTAGCGCGGCTGGCCACGCAGTTTGGCGCGAGCACGCTCCACATCATCAAACGCCGCAGTCAGCAGCGCCGGATCGCCATCTTCAAGAGCAGCCTGCAGATACGCAACCATGTCGGCCTCAGTGGCCAAGCAGTCAACCGCATCAAAACGGCTCCATTGTTCAGTTCTCTTCATTCCGTCCTCCTGCAACCGTCATTGCGCATAATGTATATTATGTTAAATCACGTATCTTGTTTCCTGTTACCACTTATTGAACTGTGTATAATGGCAACAATTGATCCTATCTTCGACCGGATGTCTTAAGTGGCTGAATTAACATCAGAACAATTAAAACCCGCTTTTGCGATTGAACAGTTCCCCAAGCTTAGCGAGCTTGAACCTATCCCCTTTGCTTCGCTGCAACCCAGAGCCATTTCCGGCATCAAACGTCTTGCCAGTTTTGATGGTGACTGTCCGGTCATGCTGCTCAACGGATTCCCCGGCGCAGATTACGAAGGCGTTTGCCAGACGCTGATTGCCGACTCCAATGGCAAGGATGGTGACCTGTTTGATCTCTGCTACACCGAGAATCTGAACAACCCCTACAAGCCTATCTGGCTGCGCCTGCAACCGGGCACCGGCGTTGAGTTTTGCGAAATGGTTGGCGAGCTGCTCAAGCTGTTGAGCCACCATCTCGATGCCGAACGCATCGTGACCCGCATCATGCGCAAGCAGAACAATGATCCGAAAATCGATGATTTCCTCTCCGATTTGGCAGCTCACGTGGCATTGGGTCTGGAGTTCCAGCACCCCATTCTGATCAACCTGCTGATCCACCACGAAGCGCAGGAAGCGCCGGTGATTTATGGCCGTGACCTCAACTGGGATACCCTGTTTGGCTCCATCAACTACCAGACCGAACAAGGCTCTGTCTATGCCAACCAGCACCTGTTGGAGCCTGGCTTGCTACGGGAAGCCAACGGCGGTTACCTCATTTTGCAACTGGACGAGCTACTGGATCAGCCACATCTCTGGTTCAAGCTGAAAAATGCCATGCAAAAAGGTGAGCTGGACTGGAACGCCTATCAGGAAGGGAAAACCCTGACTCCCTTCTTCGCGCCTGAAGCAACCCCCATCAAGCTCAAGCTGATCCTGGTGGGTGACCGACTCGACGTGGCCGAGTTCCAGATGCTGGATCGGGATATGTCCGAACGCATCTTCCTGCGCGCGGATCTGGTGTCAGAGGTGAATATTGAAGAGGATCTGCAGGAATTTCTGCAGTACCTGGCCTGGCTGCGCCAGCGCTGGAGCCTGCTGGACTTCACGCCAGCCGCCCTCGCCGCCCTTTGTCGTCATGCCAGCCGCCTCTGTGACCATCAGGAGTGGCTGTCGCTCTCCGAAGTGCAACTCTCCGCCATCATGCGGATGGCTGACAGTCTGGCCCGGGAGCTGGAATCTGATGTGGTCACCGATGAGCATATCCGCGGCGCACTGGAAGAGCAGGATTACCGCCTCAACTATCTGGTTGAGCAGTCCGATCAGGGGGTTATCGACGGTCAGATCCTGCTGCAAACCGATGGCGAAGAGATTGGCCAGATCAACGGCCTGTCTGTCATTCAGGTCTCCGGTCACCCTTATGACTTCGGCGAGCCGGTGCGCCTCACCGCGACCGTACACCTTGGTGATGGCGATGTGGCGGATATCGAGCGCAAAGCGGAGCTGGCCGGTCATATCCACGCCAAGGCGATGATGATTATCCACGGCTATCTCTCCAACAAATTTGGTGCAGAGAACCCCTCCCCCCTGTCGGCCAATCTGGTGTTCGAGCAGTCTTACCACGAAATTGATGGCGACAGCGCTTCACTGACCGGCTTGTGTGCCCTGCTCTCTGCCCTCGCCCGCCAGCCTATCTATCAGCACTTCGCCGTGACCGGTGCGGTCGATCAGTTTGGAAATGTGCAGGCCGTTGGTGGCGTGAACGAGAAGATTGAAGGCTTCTTCCGGGTGTGCAAAATCCACGGCATCACCGGCAAGCAAGGGATTATTTTACCGGGCACCAACATCCAGCAGCTGAACCTCTCTGACGAGGTGATTGCAGCGGTTGAAGCAGGCCAGTTCCACATCCACCCGGTGGATCATGTGGAAGAAGCCATCGAGTTGCTGACTGGCTGTGTTGCCGGTGAGCCTGATATGCCCGATACCCTGTTTGGCCGTATTCAGGAGCGGTTGGACGAGTTGAACGGCTCCACTGCCAAAGTCGGACTGCTGCAATCCCTGCTGGGGCGCCTGTTTGGCCGCTGATGAAGTGATCGGAGTTGTTTAGCGAACAACTGTAAGCTAAATTGGCCCGGCTTTGACCCATTTGAAGGAAATACCGCGTGACCGTAGACAATACCACCATGGAAGCCCGCCTTTCCCTGTGCGAACAGGGCAAGAACTCTTTTACCCGTGAAGAGCTGCTGGCTTGCAGCCGTGGCGAACTGTTTGGTGAGGGTAACAGTCAGCTGCCTGCCCCCAACATGTTGATGATGGATCGCATCGTCAAGATCAATGACAACGGCGGCGAACACGGCAAGGGCGAGATCCTGGCTGAGCTCGACATTACCCCGGATCTCTGGTTCTTCGATTGCCACTTCCCGGGTGATCCCGTGATGCCGGGCTGTCTCGGTCTGGACGCCATGTGGCAGCTGGTTGGCTTCTTCCTTGGCTGGAAAGGTGGCCCCGGCAAGGGTCGTGCTCTGGGCGTAGGTGAAGTGAAATTCACCGGCCAGATCCTGCCGACTGCCAAGAAAGTGACCTACAAGATCACCTTCAAGCGCGTCATCAACCGCAAGCTGGTGATGGGGATTGCTGATGGTGTGGTCGAAGTCGACGGCCGTCCGATCTACAGCGCCACCGACCTGAAAGTGGGCCTGTTCAAAGATACCACCGCATTCTGATCTCTCTGATTGGTAGTAAAACAGCATTAACGCAAAGGGGCCACAACGGCCCCTTTCCTTTTGTAATGAGTGATGAAGTAGCTGCTACTTCATGAAGAGGCCTGAGCCCCGCCCTTCCATGGCGTCACGCCAACCACCAAGCCAATGCCCTCGGGCATCCAGGCATTGATACGGACACGCTTCTTTCTGTTTGCCGACCACGCCAGCCTGATAACCACGAGCACGAGCTCTTTCCAGACGGTCCCGCTTCTGTCTCTTCATCATCTACGACCCTCTTCGTGGAAAAAAAAAGCGACCAATTCTGCATCGGTCGCTTTCATCTTTACTCCTGCGAACGCACTCGGTCAAACAAAAACTTCCACACTAACCGGGCTATGTGACACAAGGCACTGAACTGGATTAAGTTTTAATTACAGGGAACTTACTCCTGATTTTTGAGTCCTTCCAGCTCTTCCCAGCGAGCAAATGCCTGCTCCAGCGCGGCTTCAGCGGCATTGAGCGCATCCAGTTTCGGCTGGGTTTTATCTGCCGGCAGCGAGAAGAACCCTGGCTGGTTGATCTCGCTTTGCAGCGCATCCAGCTCGGCTTCCAGCTGCTCAAGACGAGCAGGTAACCCTTCCAGTTCAAGCTGCAGCTTGTAGGAGAGCTTCTTGCTTTTCTTCGGCGCTTCTGGCGCGGCGGCAACGACCGGCTCGGGCGCCTTGACCGGTGCACTCTTGGCCTGTTGCTGGGCATTCTGCTGTTCGCGGGTCGCCATCATGTCGGCGTAACCACCCACGTAATCGCTGATGCGGCCATCCCCTTCAAACAGCCAGCAGCCGGTCACTGTGTTGTCGATGAAGCGACGATCGTGACTGACCAGCAACAGGGTGCCGGGGTAGTCGGAAAGCAGCTCTTCCAGCAGCTCCAGAGTCTCGACGTCGAGGTCGTTGGTCGGTTCATCGAGGATCAGCAGGTTGCTCGGCTTGAGGAACAACTTGGCCAGCAGCAGCCGGTTCTTCTCGCCACCGGAGAGCGCCTTGACCGGCGTACGGGCACGCTTGGGCTCGAACAGGAAGTCCTGCAGGTAACCGAGGATATGACGGGAGCGGCCACGCACCATCACCTCCTGCTTGCCCTCCCCGACGTTGTCCACCACGGTCTGCTCGGGATCGAGCTGCTCGCGGTACTGATCGAAGTAGGCCACCTCCAGATTGGTGCCCCCCTTGACGGTGCCACGGGTCGGCTCAAGCTGCCCCAGCAACAACTTGATCAGGGTCGATTTGCCGCAGCCATTGGGGCCGACCAGCGCAATCTTGTCGCCACGCAGCACTTGCAGATCGAGCCCGTTGAACAGGGTGCGATCGCCAAAGTCCAGCCCCAGCCCTTCGGTCTCGAACACCAGCTTGCCGGAGCGATTGACCTCGTCCAGTTGCAGCTTGGCCTTGCCCTGCAACTCGCGACGCTGGGAGCGCTCCATCCGCATCGCCTCAAGTGCACGCACCCGGCCTTCGTTACGGGTACGGCGAGCCTTGATACCCTGACGCACCCACACCTCTTCCTGGGCCAGCTTGCGGTCGAATTCGGCATTTTTCAGCTCTTCGACCCGCAGCCACTCCTCTTTCCCCTGCAGGTATTCGTCGTAGTTGCCCGGCCAAGAGGTGATGGCGCCGCGATCCAGATCGATGATCCGGGTTGCCAGCTTGTGGATGAACTCCCGGTCGTGGGAGATAAACACGATGGCGCCGCGAAAATCCTTGAGGAAATCTTCCAGCCAGTTGATGGCTTCGATATCCAGGTGGTTGGTCGGCTCATCGAGCAGCAACAAGTCGGGATCGCAAGCCAGCGCACGGGCCAGCGCCACTTTGCGCAGCCAGCCGCCGGAGAGGCTGTCGAGGGTCACGTCAGGATCCAGCCCCAGCAGGGTCAACACCTGACTAATGCGGGTCTCGAACTGCCAGCCGTTCTGATAATCGAGCTGCTCTTGCAACTCGCTCATCTTGCGAATGTTGGCGTCTGACGGATCGCTCGCCAGCTCCATGGAGATGTGGTGGTACTGCTTGAGCAGCTCCCCCACCCCCGCCAGCCCTTCGGCGGCATAGTCAAACACCGTCAGCTCGCTGGAAGCAGGCGGATCCTGCTCAAGGCGGGTCACTTTCAAATCTTGCTGCAGCACCAGACGCCCGTCGTCCAGCGGCAATTCGCTGGCAATGACCTTCATCAGGGTGGACTTGCCCGCCCCGTTGCGGCCAACCAGACAGAGGCGCTCGCCCCGCTCGATGGTCAATTCGGCATTGTCGAGCAGCGGGAAATCACTGAACGACAGACATGCGCCGTGCAATGTTAAAAGAGCCATGTGTGTTCCTTATTTCATATGAAAAAAACGGGCAGCAGACTGGGTCTGCCCCCGTTTTATCGTCAAATCACTCTCACCCCTGACGGGCGGCCCAGCTTTTGAGCTCGGCCAGCGTGAAGGGCCAACCGAGCTCGCGGCCTGCTTCGTCACGCAGCACCGGAATGCGCACCCGATAGGCGGCAAGCCACTGCTCATCATCCATGATGTCGCACTGGCGGGTGGCGGCGGCAAGACCTGCCTCCTCCACCAGCGCCCAGGCCAGCTCGCACAGGTGGCAACCGTCGGTATGAAACAGGGTCAGCATCACGCCTCGCCTTGCTCCGGTGCATGGGTGATGATCCAGCAGTTGTGGATGTGCTGGTTGCGCTCGAAATCCTTCGGTCGCGTCTTCTGGGTGATGTTCTGGGCCTTGAGACCAGTGGCCTCGAGACCGGCCAGATCCATCTTGAAGTGACGCTTGTTGTTGGAGAAGACCAGAGTGCCGTCCGCCGCCAGCAGGCGCTTCAGGTGCTGCATCAGCAACAGGTGATCGCGCTGTACGTCGAAGCTCTCGTCCATCCGCTTGGAGTTGGAGAAGGTGGGCGGATCGATGAAGATGAGGTCGTACTTATCATCGGCTTCAGACAACCACTTCAGGCAATCTGCTTGGACAAACTTGTGCTGACGGCCCACCAGCGAGTTGAGACGCATATTGTCCTGTGCCCAGTTCAGGTAGGTGTGGGACATGTCCACTGTGGTGGTCTCGCTGGCACCGCCAAGACCTGCGTGCACGGTGGCACTACCGGTGTAGGCAAACAGGTTCAGGAAGCGCTTGCCCTTGGCCATCTGGCCCAGCATGCGGCGAGTCTGACGGTGGTCGAGGAACAGGCCGGTATCCAGATAGTCGTAGAGGTTGACCCACAGCCGGGCGCCGTACTCCTGCACTTCCATCCGGTGCTGCTCTTCGGAGAGCTTCTGATACTGCTGTTTACCTTCTTGACGCTCGCGCACCTTCAGGATCACCTTCTCGCCATCCATGCCAGTCACCTTGATGGCGGCCTGAACCATGTCGAGCAGACGCTGACGGGTCTTCTGGGCGGGGATGTCCTTGGGCGCGGCATATTCCTGCACCACCAGATAGTCCTGATAGCGGTCGATGGCGGCGTTGTATTCCGGCAAGTCGGCATCGTAGATGCGATAGCAATCGATGCCCTCTTTATTGGCCCATTTCTCGAGGGTTTTCAGATTCTTGCGCAGACGGTTGGCAAAGTCCTGCGCGACCTCTTTCTGGGAAGCCACAGAGTCCAGTGCGATTTGATAATTGCGCAGCTGACACTCGAGGGCGCCGTTGAACAGGCGATATTGTTTGTCGGCGCGCAGGCGCAGACAGCTAAGCAGCTCGGGCGATGCAGAAAGAATGGAGACTTTCCAACCCTGGAAGCTGCGACGCAGGGCATCGCCGAGGGCCTGATGCACTTCCAGCAGGGCCGGGAACTCGCCAAGACGCTCGCCATAAGGCGGGTTGGAGAGCAGCATACCGACCTGGCGGGCCTCCCCTTGACCTTCTTCCCCTTCAACAGGGGCAGGCATCGGCAGCGGGTTTTCCAGCTTGGTGACATCGGCCTGCTTGAAGGTGATGAGATGGACCACACCGGCCGCTTTGGCATTGTCGCGAGCTTTGAGCAGCACGCGCTGGTCGGCATCACAGCCAAACAGCTTCACTTCGCAACGTTGCATGCCGCGTTTGGCACGCACTTGCGCTTCCATCATCAGGCTCTGCCACAGCTCGCTATCGTGCTGCAGCCAGCGATCGAAACCGAAGCGCTCGCGGCGCAGCGCAGGCGCCATGTCGGCGGCGATAAAGGCCGCTTCAATCAGCAAGGTACCGGAGCCACACATCGGGTCCATCATGGGCTCACCGGCCCAGCCGCTACGGGCAATCATGGCGCAGGCCAGGTTCTCTTTGAGTGGTGCTTCACCCGTGCCCTGACGATAGAAACGCTGGTGCAGCGCCGGGCCTGACAAGTCCAGCGTGATATTGGCCTTGCCTTTGCCCAGGTGCGCCATGATGCGAATATCCGGCGCCTTTTTGTCCACGTCCGGACGCACGTGACCGCGCTTGGTGAAGCGGTCGACGATGGCATCCTTGATTTTCAGCGCGCCATATTGGGTATTGCGAATGGCAGGGTTGGTACCGGTAAAGTCCACCGCGATGGTAGAGGTACCGGAGAAGTGCTCTTCCCAGGGGATGGTGTGGGCGCCCAGATAGAGATCCAGATCGTCGTTCATCTGGAATTCGGATAGCACCAGCACGATACGGGAGGCAAAACGGCTCCACAGGCAGGCCTTGTAGCCAATCGCCAGTTCGCCTTTGAAGTGGACGCCAGCCACGGTCTCACGGACCTGCTCTGCGCCAAGATTGGTCAGCTCATCGGCCAACAGGTTTTCCAGCCCCTTGGGGCAGGTTGCAAAAAATTCTTTCATCACGCTCACGGGGAACCCATAAAAATAGTGCCGCATTATACCTCATTAGGCGGGCTGGAGCATGCAAAAGTCGGCGCAAACAGCAGGATGGAAACAGATTGATAGGTGGCGAATAAAGGTAAAAGACCCCATGACTACCCGATGGGGAGATCATGGGGCCAGACATCATTTAGCGGATCACTTCATACGAGCCTTGAAACGGGGATTGCTTTTGCAAATCACGAACAATTTGCCCCGACGACGCACCAACTGACAATCGGGATGACGCGCCCTTGCGGATTTGAGTGAACAGACGACCTGCATTCAGGACTCCTTCTTGCTTGAAAATGCGCCAAAGCGCTTGTTGAAACGGGCCACACTCCCCTCGCTCGATACCTGCTTCTGCTTGCCGGTATAGAACGAGTGCGACTGGCTGGAAACATCGAGCGATACGTAGGGATACTCCTTCCCGTCTTGCCACGTATAGCGGCGATCGCTCTTGATGGTTGAACCGATCAGGAAAAAGGCATCTGCCGCCGTGTCATGGAACAGCACCAAACGATAATCCGGATGAATATGAGGCTTCATGGCAACTCCATTTTGTTATGTTATAACAAAATGTAAGTGAGAATAGCTCTCGTTTCAAGCATCAAATGTCGTATGAAGAAAATCGCAGCAGTGAGTGATGTGTTGATAGCGAGGTGGAAGCACTACGCAAGCAGAACGAAACAAGAATGAGACACCATGCTTATAGCACGGAAGACCAAGATACTGCGTGGGTCAGAACACAAGGTGCAAGTGGATGTAACAAGCCTCAAGATAGGCTGAATTACAACCATGAAGATCAATGAGAATGGGCAAGATGTTCGCGGATCAATGAAGGATCAGAAACGAGGCGCGATTGAGGTGTCCACAGTTAAAACAGGCAGCGGTGTAATCACAGAGATAAAAAGATTGATGAATATATATCAACTGACCTGACGATATTGCTCGGTCACGGTAATACGCGGTTTCATCCGGTTATTCATCACCTTGATCACCCCGAAACGCGGCAAGGTTTTACTGGTGGTCAATACCAGATCGGCTGTGAGGTTCAAACAGACGCTGGCCTGATCCCCTGCCTCAATGACCATAAATTCGCCGTTACCATGAGGTGTATTCATCAGGACCAGATCACCGTTTTGCGGGATCACTTGCGGATGCTGTTCACTAAAAAACCAGCTTTGCGGCATCAGGGGTTTATAAAAGCGACTTACCGCGATCGCATTAAGCACCAACTGAACCTGATGGGGAATACTCCACTCAAGTTCGGCTGCTTTATCCATCAACTGATAATAGAGGGCGGCATCATCGACACAAAAAGGTTGGGTCGTAAACGAGCTGGGCACCAATTGTCGCCCTTTATACTCGGTCGCAAATAACATGTTATCAGACAGGTCCAACATCAGACGGTCACTCTGGGCATCATAGTGCCATTGCCAGCTATCGGTCGGTTGGATAAACATGTTGGAGCCCTTACTTGATAATTACCAGTTGACTTTATTCCATATGCAGGAAATCAGCAACGTCAAATAAAGGGCTCCGCCATCTATTTCTTAAATATTGGTCACAATCTCTTTGACCAACCCCGGCCCTTTATAAATAAAGCCGCTATAAATTTGTACCAGACTGGCACCGGCGGCCAATTTTTCACGAGCGGCCATGGCACTATCAATACCACCCACACCGATAATTGGCAGAGCACCATTGAGCGCCTTGGCCAGATGACGGATCACCTCGGTACTCTTGTGCTGCAGCGGACGACCACTCAGGCCACCCGCTTCACCGGCGTGGGGCATGTCATAAATCATCTCGCGCTCGAGGGTGGTATTGGTGGCGATAACCCCATCAATACCATTCCGTACCAGCGAAGCAGCCACCTGATCTATTTCTTCAAGGCTTAAATCCGGGGCAATTTTAACCGCCAGCGGCACATACTTTTTATATTGAGCGGCCAGCTCTTGCTGCCGCACCTTGAGGGCGGCCAGCAATTCATCCAGCGCCTCGCCATATTGCAGCGAACGCAAACCCGGGGTGTTGGGGGAAGAGATATTGACGGCAATATAACCGGCATGATCATAAACCTTGTCCATGCAGATCAGGTAATCATCCTTGCCCTGTTCGATGGGAGTGTCTTTGTTCTTGCCGATATTAATGCCGATGACTCCCTGATATTTGGCCTCTTTTACCTTGGCCACCAGATGATCCACCCCCTTGTTGTTGAATCCCATCCGGTTGATGATCCCCTCTGCCGGAATAACCCGGAACAGGCGCGGCTTGTCATTGCCGCTTTGGGGTCTGGGGGTGACGGTACCGACTTCGATAAAACCAAATCCCATGGCGCCCAGCGCGTCAATGCACTCACCATCTTTATCCAGACCGGCCGCCAATCCCACCGGATTGGCAAAAGAAAGCCCCATGACAGTGACGGGGCGTTTCGGCAAATTCTGGCGGAAGAAACAATCGAGTGGCGTACCGAGAAGGCGGGGCAAATATTTCATGGAGAGATCGTGAGCCTGTTCCGGATTGAGTTTGAACAGGAAATGCCTGGCGATGGGGTACAACATCTTTGCTCCTTAAAGAAAGCCCCGGCAACTGGCCGGGGCTTTGGGTGTAATGTCGGTGTCATGCCTTAATCTGGCAATTAAAGTGCCCGACAATTCAACTGGAGCAGGTTCAACTCTCGCAAGGCCACCGAGAACTTGGCGAACTCGTGAGTACTGGTGGTCTTGAAGTCGGCCAACATGTGGGTCCAACGGGACAAGAGTTGCTCATGCTCCGAAATCCAGTCGGCCAGTATGGTAGCGCATTCTCCCTGATCTTTGCACCCTTCCAGTACCACAGAAGTGAGACTGCGTTGCTGCCAGTCAAGATCTTCGCGGAAGGAGGCTCGCGCCATCGCCTGCCAGTGGTTGCCGACCGGCTGATGGTTGATCTGGTCGAGGAACCAGTGCAGATCCAGTTTGGCTCCGAGGCGATAGTAGACATTGGCGGCGCGCAGGATATCGGTCTTGTGCTCCGCGGCAATCTGCGCCAGATCCAGGCTGGAGAAGAGGCTGCTCATATGGGCGACCTGACGGGCAATGGCCTCCGGCACCTGTTTCTCCATCCACTTGGCAACAGCCTGACGATGCTCGGCTACTTCGCTCTCATCCATTACCTCGTAAAGGTGCTTCCCTAAGGTCTCGAACGCCGGACGGAAGAAGGCGATGTTCTCGCTGATGCTCCAGCTGCGATTGCGGGCGCGCAGGAACCAGCGGGTGGCGCGGCGCACAATGCGGCGGCTGTAGAACATCAGCTCGAGCTGAGTCTGGGCATCCACCAGGTTGTCGCACCCTTCGATATCACGCCACAGCTGGTTCATACCAAACACTTCGCGGGCCATGGCAAAGCAGCAGGCCACTTCGGCGACCGAGGCACCGGTCTCGTCCTTCATCCGGCTGGCGAAGTTGAGCCCCATGTCATTGACCAACATGTTGGCCACACGGGTAGCGATGATCTCGCCGCGTAGCGGGTGATCGGCCAGCTGGGCACCAAACTGCTGCTGTACTTTGGCCGGGAAGCTGGTGACCAGCATGTTGGCGAGGAAGGGCTCGTCGGTCACTTCCGGGCAGTTGAGCTGCTCTTTCAGCACCATCTTGCCGTAAGCCACCAGCACCGCCAGTTCGGGGCGGGTCAGTCCCTGCCCTGCCGCCATCCGCTCGGAAAGCTCCTCATCGGATGGCAGGAACTCGAGCGTACGATCGAGCTTGCCTTCCCGCTCCAGCCCCTGAATAAAGCGCTGCTGCTCTTTAAGTTGTTCAGAACCGCGGAAGCTGGTGACCGAGATGGACTGGGACTGGCGATAGGCGTTGGTGATCACGATCTGCGCCACGTCGTCGGTCATCTCGTAGAGCATCTGGTTACGTTGCTTGAGGGTCAGATCCCCTGCCGTCACCAATTGGTTGAGCAGAATCTTGATGTTCACCTCGTTGTCGGAGCAATCCACCCCGCCCACGTTGTCGGTAAAATCGGTATTGATGCGACCGCCCTGACTGGCGTACTCCACCCGGCCGAGCTGGGTAAAGCCGAGGTTGCCCCCTTCTCCTACGATACGGGCCCGCAGATCGCGACCATTGACTCGCAGTGCGTCATTGCTGCGATCGCCCACTTCCCCATCGCTCTCGCGAGCGCTCTTCACGTAGGTGCCGATGCCGCCGTTCCACAGCAGATCGACATTGAGGCAAAGCAGCGCCTTGATCAGCTCGTTCGGGGCCATGCTGGCCTTGTCGGTACCGAGCAGGGTCTGGATCTCAGGGCTCAGCTTGATGGACTTGGCCGAGCGCAAGAAGATGCCGCCCCCTTGTGATATCAGCTCGCGGTTGTAGTCATCCCAGCTGGAGCCCGGCAGATCGAACAGGCGCTGGCGCTCGACAAAACTCTTGGCCGCATCCGGAGTGGGGTCGACGAAGATGTGCATGTGGTTGAACGCGCCCACCAGCCGGGTGTGCTCGGAGAGCAACATGCCGTTGCCGAACACGTCGCCGGCCATGTCCCCAATCCCCACGCAAGTGAAGTCGGTGGTCTGGCAGTTGACGCCAATTTCACGAAAATGCCGCTTGACCGACTCCCAGGCACCACGGGCGGTGATGCCCATCTTCTTGTGGTCGTAACCGACCGAGCCGCCGGAGGCGAACGCATCGCCGAGCCAGTGGCCGTATTCGAGGCTTATTTCGTTGGCGATATCGGAGAAGGTCGCCGTGCCCTTGTCGGCGGCGACCACCAGGTAGTAGTCATCCTCATCGTGGCGTACCACGGATTTGGGCGGGATCACCTCGCCGCCGATGATGTTGTCTGTCACATCGAGCAGGCCGCGAATAAACAGGCGATAACAGGCCTTGCCCTCCTCCTGGATGATGGCACGGGGCGCCCCCACCGGCATCTGTTTGCAGTAGAAGCCGCCCTTGGCCCCCACCGGCACAATGACGGTGTTCTTCACCTGCTGGGCTTTCACCAGACCCAGTACTTCGGTGCGGAAGTCCTCCTTGCGATCGGACCAGCGCAGGCCGCCACGGGCAACCTTGCCCCAGCGCAGATGCACCCCTTCCACCCGTGGCGAATAGACGAAGATCTCGAATTTCGGCAGCGGCAGCGGCATGTCGGTAATGCTGGAGGGGGCCAGTTTGAAGGAGATGTAGGGCTTGATGTTGCCCGCCTTGTCCAGCTGGTAGTAGTTGGTGCGCAGGGTGGCATCGATCATCTCCACATAGCGGCGAATGATGCGATCGTCGTCCAGGTTGGCCACCTGATCCAGCTTGGTGGCAAGCTCCTCGTGCAACTTGGCTTCTGCTTTGGCATCCTGCTTGCCGGCCGGGTCCAGGCGCTGCTCGAACAGGGTAAACAGCAGTTGGGCGATATCAGGGTAACGGGTCAGGGTCTCTTCGATATAGGACTGGCTGAAGGAGACGCCAGTCTGGCGCATGTATTTGGCATAGGCGCGCAGCACCGAGACCTGACGGCCGGTGAGACCCGCCCCCAATACCAGCCGGTTGAAGCCATCATCTTCCAGCTGCTTGTTCCAGATGGCGGCAAACGCCTGCTGGAAGCGCTGCTGACTCTGGGCCAGATCAAAGGGCTGCTCGCCATGCAGCAGCATGGAGAAGTCGAGGATCCAGAACAGATCACCGCCCGGAGTGCGTACCTGATACGGGGTCTCGCCGATCACCCGCAGCCCCATGTTCTCCAGCATCGGCAGCACATCGGAGAGGTGAATGGGCTCGGTGCGATGGAACAGCTTGAGCCGTACCCGACGGTCATTCTCCTCCTCCTGCGCGCGGTAGAACAGCATGCCCAGCGGCTCGGCTTCGCTCAGGTTATCGAGCGCCATGATATCGGCCACGGCCGAGCCAGGCAGCACATCTTCTTTGTAAGCGCGAGGGAATGCAGTGCTGAAACGGCGGCGCAACTCGTTACCACGGGCCTCGCCATAATGGGAAAGCAGCACGGAGTCGAGTCTGTCGTCCCAGCTGCGGGCCGCTTCAATCAGGTTGTTCTGTACTTCGTTCACATCCACATCCACGTTGTTGTTGTTGACCCGCACTATGTAGTGGGTCCGCGCCAGCACGCCTTCGGTGAAGTAGACGTTGAACTCCACCTCTTCATTGCTGCCAAAATATTTCTGCAAAATTTGCTGGGTCTTGATACGCAGCGCTGTGTTGTAGCGTTCCTTGGTGACATAGACCATGCAAGAGAAGAAACGACCATAGACATCCCGGCGCACGAATAGCCGCAGCATGTCACGCTCCTGCATCTCCAGCACCCCAAGACCGGTGGCCAACAGCTCCTCTTCACGAGCCTGGATCAGTTCGTCACGGGGATAGGTTTCCAATACATTGAGCAGCGCCTTGTAGGCGTGGGAGCCCTTCTCGTGACCGGAGGCGGCCATGATGCGCTCGAGACGATGGCTGATGAGCGGGATCTGGGTCGCGCTGGTGTTGTAGATGGAAGATGCATAGAGGCCGATGAAGCGATCTTCCCCGATCACCTTGCCATGCTCGTCGAAGCGCTTGATGCCGATGTAATCCACATAAGCCGGACGGTGCACCCGGGACTTGCTGTTGGATTTGGTGAGGATCAGCAGGTCAGAACTCAGAGCAGCGTGACGGGCGCTGGCCGGCATGTTGCCAAGGCGCTGACCCACCTCCTTGATGGAGTTCTTCATCAGCCCCAGGCTGGAGCTCGCCTGCGGCAGGATCTCGTGATCCCCCTCCACCGCCTTGACGTCGTAACGGCGATAGCCCATCAGGGTAAAGTTGTGGGCAGCCACCCATTTGAGGAAAGCAACGCAGGAGGCCACCTCCTCCTTGCTGACCGGGTGCTTGCGCTTGGGCAGTTCGTCGATGATCTCATTGAGCTTGGCCAGCATGGGCTGCCAGTCGCCGACTGCCAGCGCCACTTCACCAGCCACCGAGTTGAGCTCGGCAGCCAGCGCGGCCATCTGCTCCTCGCTGGTGAGGTGATCGATCTCGATAAGGAAGGCCGTTTCAACCGAGGTCTGCCCGTCGGTGTTGTCGAGCTCCAGAATGGCATCAATCTTTCCATCCTCACCACGAATGAGGTGCAGCGGTTGGTGCAGCATCATGTGGGCGGTGATATTGAGTCGCTTGAGCGCCATCCGGATGGAGTCCACCAGGAAGGGCGAGTCCTGCAGGATCACCTCGACGATGGTATGGGGCGATTGCCAGCCGTGACGTGTCAGCTCGGGATTGTAGACCCGGATGTAGGGATCGGTACCGCTGCGCTGATTGAGGGCATTCCACAGGCTCAGGGCCGCGCCATAGAGATCGCTGTCATTGCGATCGTGCAGGTCGGAGCTCGCCATGTTGCCGTAGAACTTGGCAACGAAGCGCTCGACCAGAGAGGCACTGTTTTTGGGCAACTTCTGATGGATCAGACTGAGAACGTTTTCGAGCAGAACTGAGGTAGGGGCGTCTTTCAATGCCATTTTTATATTCCTTATCGGACGACATTAACCACCGACGCAGAGGCAACCACCCTGGTTACCCGCTGGTGCAGAGTTGTTGCGAAGTGTAATGGCTTGGATAAGGGAAGGCGAGGAAAGGTGCTAACGAGATGTTAAAAACAAGGTGCAGATCACGGCTTAAACTGTGAGAAATTTTGCAAATAACCAAAAATACAGAAATTCCCACTACCTTTGTGCCAGTTTACCGGATAGATAGTGACGCAAAGCAGATAAACAGTCGGTAATCTGTTCGATTTTTGTTAATTTATGCGTTCGAGGCTGATAAAGCGGTAATCGTCCTGGGTTTTGAGCCGAAAATAGCCATGCACACCATTGATGGCGACAAAGGGGCGTATTTTTTCTATGCCAAGTTCCAGGGTCAATCCCTGTTCGCTGCGCACCACCAGCCGTCTGGCATGGCCCTGATACATCAGCATCACCTCGTCACTGCTCAATGAGAGCCGAAAAGTAAATTGCTTCACACTTGCTCCTGAACACACGACAAATCACACAATAGGGGCAGGCGCATTCACGCCCCTGCCCCGTTGACACTTACTGCTGCAGCGCCTTGCTGACCTTCTCGAACAGATCCCGTGCCAGCCCCTCAAGGTTGGCAAGGCGGGTCAGCTCGGCACGGATCAGCGCCTTGCGCCCCTCATCGAGTCGCTTGAACTGAATAAGCGGGGTGATAAGGCGGGAGGCGACCTGCGGATTGACCTCGTTGAGCTCGATCAAGAGATCGGTCAGGAAGCGGTAACCGCGGCCATCCACCGCATGGAACTGCACCTGATTGCTCATGGCGAAGCTGCCGATCAGCGCCCGCAGCCGGTTCGGGTTGCGAATGCTGAAGGTTGGGTGATTCATCGCCTGCTTCACTTCGCTAAGCACATCGGCAGCCGGTTTACTGCCGATCAGCCGCAGCCAGTTGTCCAGCACCAGCCCATCCTTGGCCCACTTGCCTTCAAAATCGGCCAGCAGTTCAGCGCGACAAGGTAGCAGATACATGTTGGCCACCTGCAGTGCCGCCAGGGTGTCGGTCATATTGTCGGCAGCCCCATACTGCTGACGTACCAGCATATCGGCGCTACCAACATCGAGGGCGGCCAGATAGCCGAGTACCACCCCCTTGAGCGCACGCTTGGCCATATCCTCATGCGCCACCTGATAGTGTTGCAGCAGCAGGCTGTCATACAGGGGGAGCAGTCGCTCGCCAAAGGTTTGTGCCAGCGAGGTGGTGATCTCGTTGCGCACCTGATGAATGGCATCGATATCAGCCACCTCGAACAACTCGGCCAGGGTTGCTTCACCTGGCAGCGCCAGGATCTCCGCTTTGAGGGCCGGATCCAGCTGCTCATCCTCCAGAATGGCAACAAAGGCGGCCAGCAGGGTGCGGGATAGTTCAACCCCCTGCCCGTGCTGTACTCGCGCCACCCCGTCGATGACCGCTTTGTTGATCAGCATCTGGGCCGCATCCCAGCGGGCAAACTCGTTGCGGGCAAAGCGCATCAGGAAGGCCAGCCCTTCGTCGCTGTAGTCATAGTGCAGCTTGACTGGCGCGGAGAAGTCCCGCAGCAGGGAGGGAACCGGCTTGACCGGCACCCGATCGAATTCGAAAGTCTGCTCCGCTTCCAGCACATCGAGCACGTTGCCGATGGCCTTTCCCTGATACTGCAAAGCAATGACGGCTCCTTGCTCGTCATAGAGCTCGATATCGAGGGGAATGTGCAGCGGCAGCTTCTGGGGTTGATCCTGAGTCGGTGGAGTATGTTGGCTTACATGGAGTCGATAGATACCGCTGGTAACATCATACTCGTCGGTCACGGTCAGCTCGGGGGTGCCGGACTGGCTGTACCAGCGGCGGAAACGGCCGAGATCCACACCGGACGCATCCTCCATCGCTTGCACGAAATCATCACAAGTAGCGGCTGAGCCGTCGTGACGCTCGAAGTAGAGACGCATACCGGCCTGGAAGGCATCTTCCCCCAGCAGGGTGTGCATCATGCGGATCACTTCCGACCCTTTCTCATAGACGGTCAGGGTGTAGAAGTTGTTCATCTCGATCACCACATCCGGACGGATGGGGTGCGCCATGGGACCGGCATCTTCCGCAAACTGCGGGCCGCGGACGGTACGCACGTTGTTGATGCGGTTGACGCCACGGGAGCCCAGATCGGAGGAGAACTCCTGATCCCGGAACACTGTCAGCCCCTCTTTCAGGCTGAGCTGGAACCAGTCACGACAGGTGACGCGGTTGCCGGTCCAGTTGTGGAAATATTCGTGACCGATCACCCGTTCGATACCGTGGTAGTCGCTGTCGGTAGCGGTGGCCGGATTGGCCAGCACGAACTTGGAGTTGAAGATGTTAAGTCCCTTGTTCTCCATGGCACCCATGTTGAAGAAGTCCACTGCGACGATCATGTAAATGTCGAGATCATACTCGAGGCCAAAACGCTGCTCGTCCCAACGCATGGAGTTGATGAGGCTCTCCATGGCAAAACCGGCGCGATCCAGGTTGCCCTTGTCGACGAAGATCTCGAGGGCCACCTTGCGGCCGCTCTTGGTGGTGTAGTGGCTGCGCTCCACATCGAAATCACCGGCCACCAGCGCAAACAGGTAGCTGGGTTTGGGGAAAGGATCCTGCCACTGTACGAAATGACGGCCGCCATCCAGATCACCGCTATCGACCTTGTTGCCGTTGGAGAGCAGGAAGGGGAACTGAGCTTTGTCGGCGGTAATGCGGGTGCTGTAACGCGCCAGAATGTCGGGGCGGTCCAGATAATAGGTTATGCGGCGAAAGCCTTCCGCTTCACACTGGGTGCAGTAGGCATCGCCTGACTTGTAAAGCCCTTCCAGCGCGGTGTTGGCGGCCGGATCCAGCAGGGTGACAATGGTCAGCACACATTCGGCAGGCAGGTTGAACAGGGTCAGACTGCTCTCGCCTTGCTCGTAGTGGTCACAGGGAATGCCATCAATGGCAACGCGCTTGAGGGTCAGCTGCTCACCATCGAGGACGAGCGGCGCATTGTGCTCGCCGTTGCGACGAATGCGGGTGATGGCGGTGACCTGGGTCAGCGGCTCCTGCAGTTGGAAATCGAGGTCGATGGTGTCGATCCAGTAGAGCGGCGCCTGATAATCCTGGCGATATTTGGCCGTCATGGCCTGGGAGTGATCGGTCATTATTGTCTGCTTCCACGCTTGTTAAAGGCGAGAAAGAGGCTGTCACAACCAACTGGCGGGGTCAAACAATTTGCATTACGTCAGATACGCCAGACAAAAAGAAAGGGCGACCGCAGTCGCCCTTGTGCATTGGAGGTGCCTTGTCAGCTGCGTTTGCTGACCATGGCCAGATCTGCCGTGATATTGGCCGCTTCAATGAGATACTCATCGGGCGCTTCAAAATCAGCGGGCAGTTCATCCAGACTCTTCACCGCCGGCTTGCCAAGCCGTGCCAGACGCTCGTTGGTACGTTTGAGCGCTTTCTCATCCTGTTTCGCCTGCTCTGCAACACGCTCCGCCTCATTGAGGGAGACCGACTTCTTGTCTTTCTCCTCCTTGTAGTCGGCGATGTCCTGCATCACATAGGCAAACTCGGGATCCTTGGCGATCCGGGCATCGTGCGCCGCCTGCAACTTGGGCAGTACGCTGGCGAAGTTGCCGAGTTTCTCGTAGCTGGCGGAGGCAATCTTGTCCCACGGCAACGCATTGAACTCACGGCTTTCGCCCGTCTCTTCCGGAGCAACCGGTGTCGGGAAGCTGATATCCGGCGCAACGCCCTTGTTCTGGGTGCTGCCACCGTCGATCCGGTAGAACTTGGCGATGGTGTACTGCACGTGACCGAGCGGCTGCTCGTAGAAGTCATAGACCTTGGCGAGGCTGCGATGCTGCTGCACCGTCCCCTTACCGAACGAGTTTTCACCCAGGATCAGGGCACGGCCATAATCCTGCATGGCCGCAGCGAAGATCTCGGAAGCCGAGGCACTGTAGCGGTCGATCATCACCGACATGGGCCCACCGTAGTAGACGTTGCCATCGTCATCGCCATTGACCGTGATACGGCCCATATGATCACGAATTTGCACCACGGGACCGCTGGCAAAGAAGAGACCGCTCAGGGCGGAGGCTTCGGTCAAGGCGCCGCCGCCGTTACCGCGCAGATCAATGATCAAGCCATCGATCTTCTTCTTGTTCAGGCTGGAGAGCTCCTTGATCACGTCATCGTGCAGATTGACGTAGAAACTCGGGATCTCGATGACCCCAATCTTCTTGCCTTCGGCGTTAATCACCTTGGACTTGGCAGCACGGTCTTCAAGGCGCACCTTGTCGCGGGTCAGCTCGATCTGCTCGGTCTTGGCGGTTGCGCCCTTGCCGCGCTGGATCTCCAGCTTGACCTTGCTCCCCTTGGGCCCCTTGATGAGCTCGACCACGTCATCAAGACGCCAGCCGATCACATCGACAATCTTGCCATCTTCCTGCCCTACCCCGGTGATCTTGTCATCGGGTTTGAGGTGGTTGGATTTGGCTGCCGGGCCACCAGGCACCAGAGAACGGATGACGGTAAAGTCATCTTCCGCCTGCAACACGGCACCGATCCCCTCCAGCGAGAGGTTCATCTCGGTGTTGAAACGATCGGCACTTCGCGGTGAGAGGTAACTGGTGTGCGGTTCGATGGCGCGAGCGAAGGAGTTCATGAAGAGCTGGAAGACATCCTCACTCTCGGTCTGGGACATCCGCTTGATGGCGTTGTTGTAACGCTTGCCAAGCAGCTCCTTGATCTCGGGCCACTCCTTGCCGCTGAGCTTGAGGCTCAGGGCATCGAACTTGACCCGCTGACGCCACAGCTCGTTGAGCTCTGCTTCATCTTTGGGCCAAGCCGCCCCTTCCCGATCAAACACATAGTTGTCGGTCTGGGTAAAATCGAAAGGAGTATCAAGCAGTTTGAGGGCGTATTCGAACCGCTCATAACGCCGCTGCTGACTCAGGTTGAACATCTCGTAGGCGGGAGCCAGACGGCCTCTTTCGAGGTCGGTGTCAAAACCGTTACGGTACTTTTCAAAACGGCTGATATCAGAGGCCAAAAACAGGTTGCGGCTGTAGTCCAGATTCTCCAGATATTTATCGAAAATCACGGAGGAAAAGGCATCGTCCAGCTTGAACTGTTTGTAGTGCGAGCGGGTAAACAGATTGGTAATTCGCTTGCTGGCCGTAGCATGTTGGCTCTCTTGAGCCAACACAGGCAAATCACTCTCCTTGAGCACCGGCTCGATGGCCTGTGCAAGCCCGGCAAGCGCCAGGCTACAGGCAACGAGGGAAAAACGAATTACGCCATGCTTCAACATTTGTCTCCTTAGAGAACCAAGTGCTCTGATTTGACCCGCACCATCATGCCGGTCTGCAGTTGGACCTGTACATCGTCCTTGGTTACTTCCTTGATGGTTGCCGGAACCGGGAATTTACCCATAACGACGCGCACATCCTGGCCCACTTTCAGCGTAGCGGCATCCACTTTAACCAGCGGAGCGTCAGCGACCGGTGCCTTGGCGGCAGCTTTCGGCTTGGCAGCTACATCAGCTTTCTCGGTTTTGCGCACAGCAGGACGACGGGGCTTCTTGGCCTTCTCATCCTTCTCTTTGGTATTGGTACGACGGCTGGCGAATACGCGCTCTTTGCTCTCTTTCAGAGCTTGCTTGGCGTGCTCGATGTGCTCTTCGGTCAGCAGCTCGCCCGGGTTGCCATCCAGATCAACGCGAGCCTGGCCAGCTTTGAGACCGTGCAGGTAGCGCCAGCTGGAGGTGTATTGACGCAGTGCGGAACGCAGCATGGTCTTGGAGACTCTGGCATCGTCAGCAAGACGCTCGGCCAAATCCTGGAAGATGCCAATCTTGAGCGGCTTGGCCTCTCCTTCAGCAACGAAGCAGGCCGGGAATTTCTCGACCAGGTAGGCAACGATCTCTTTACTGTTCTTCAGCTTCTCAGTGTTTTCCATGTATAACCTTGGCTTTCATATAAACGCACGGGCACGTCCCGAGCACAACAAAGGCCCCATTATAGAGAGCTTGGGGCCTTTTGCGAACCATCTAGCAATGACTTAGAGCATGCTTTCCAAAATTTGCACCGTTTCTTCGAGGCCAATCCGGTCTTGCTGGTCGAAACGGTTAAAAATCGGACTGTCGATATCGAGTACCCCGATGATCTCGCCACCACGGCGCACCGGGATCACGATTTCCGAGTTGCTCGCGCCATCACAAGCGATGTGACCGTCGAACTGGTGGACATCGTCAATAAGCTGGGTTTTCCCCTCTGCCACTGCCGTACCACACACCCCGCGGCCGACCGGGATCCGCACGCAGGCCGGTTTGCCCTGAAATGGCCCCAATACTAGGGTCTCGCCCTGCAACAGATAAAAACCGACCCAGTTGATCTTCTCCAGCTCCTGATTCAACAGTGCGGAGAGGTTGGCCAGATTGGCAATAAGATCGGTTTCCCCCTCCAGCAGCGCCTTGGCCTGCTGGTTGAGGGTGCGATAAAACGGTTGTTTTTCAATCATGATTAAATGAACTTCACTCCCTGATGGTTTGGGGAAGGTAACGCCTGGCCGGGAAATTTCAAATATTTTTTCCACTCCCCACCTCTTGCGCCGTTATTCCCGGGCAACGGAAAGCGCCAATTGCTGGCGTTGACCATTACTCCACTCGATATTTAACAACCAGATCATGACGGGTGATGTACAGCTCCCCACCTGGGTTACCCCCTGCCACTGTCCGTCTATTTGTTCAAAGCTCACCGGAATGGTGCCCATAAACATATCTTTGCCTTCGAGTGTCGCTTTCACCGGCTTGATGGCCGGATCGCCGCCGCTAATAGCGATGGCAAAGTCATGTTCGGCGCGCAGCGGTAATTCCTTGATGGCGACCGTCAGCGGCTTGTCACCAATCAGCGCGCTGCAAGGGGTGTGGGAAAGATCACAAATTTGATCTTTTTTCTGGTCAGCAGAGACGCTGTTATCGGCCGAAAACCAGGTGCGATAGGCCATCAGCGCCAATAACAGCGCCAATACCAGTACGAGGTGCAAAACTTTACGTGCGGTAAGTCTCTCTTTCATCAAAAACAGCCCGATTAAGATGCAATTAAAATAGTTTTTTGTGATCTCGAACAAGGTAAAAAACTGCCATATCGAGACCGGACGGAGCCAAATATATCACTGTTTATACTGTTATTTTACCTGTCACTTCAGTATCATTCCCATGCAGTTTTCATTTAGCCATCTTTTGCTTTTCCTTTCGTTAACAGATGTTAACAACTGGTCGGCGGTGGCTGATGAAGCCAGTCCGGTCCTCCGGATACAAAACCAAACAACAGCAGCATCGGAAGCGGAATATAACGATGAGCCATACAACTAACCATCCTGAGTACAACTACACCGTTGTTCGCCAGTTTACCGTCATGACGATTGTCTGGGGAATTGTCGGCATGTCGGTTGGCGTACTGATCGCAGCCCAGTTGATCTGGCCTGCCCTCAACTTCGAGACCCCGTGGCTGACTTACAGTCGTCTGCGGCCCCTCCATACCAACGCAGTGATCTTCGCCTTCGGCGTCAGTGCACTGATGGCCACCTCGTTTTACGTGGTGCAGCGCACCTGCCAAACCAGACTGTTTGGTGGCCCGCTGGCAACCTTCGTCTTCTGGGGCTGGCAAGCAATCATCCTCTCTGCCGCCATCTCTCTGCCGCTGGGTTACACCTCCGCCAAAGAGTATGCCGAGCTGGAGTGGCCGATTGATATCGCCATCACTGTGGTGTGGGTCGCCTATGCCATCGTCTTCTTCGGCACCCTGATGAAGCGCACCACCTCCCACATCTATGTGGCGAACTGGTTCTTCGGCGCCTTCATCATCACCGTTGCGGTGCTGCACATCGTCAACAACATGGAAGTGCCGCTCTCCGGCATGAAGTCCTACTCCATGTACTCCGGCGCCATGGACGCCATGGTGCAGTGGTGGTATGGCCACAACGCGGTAGGCTTCCTGCTGACCGCTGGCTTCCTCGGGATGATGTACTACTTCGTGCCCAAGCAGGCCGGTCGTCCGGTTTACTCCTATCGCCTCTCCATCGTCCACTTCTGGGCGCTGATCTCCCTCTATATCTGGGCCGGTCCGCACCACCTGCACTACACCGCACTGCCTGACTGGGCTCAGTCGCTGGGCATGGTGATGTCCCTGATCCTGTTCGTACCTTCCTGGGGCGGCATGATCAACGGCATCATGACCCTCTCCGGTGCCTGGCACAAACTGCGTTATGACCCCATCCTGCGCTTCTTGATCGTCTCTCTCTCTTTCTACGGCATGTCGACCTTCGAAGGCCCGATGATGGCGATCAAAACCGTCAACGCCCTCTCCCACTACACCGACTGGACCGTCGGTCACGTTCACTCCGGTGCGCTGGGCTGGGTTGCCATGGTCTCCATCGGTGCCGTCTATCACCTGATCCCGAACCTGTTCGGCCAGGGCCGGATGTACAGCGTCAAGCTGATCAACGTTCACTTCTGGCTGGCGACCGTGGGCACCGTGCTCTACATCGTTGCCATGTGGATTTCCGGCGTGATGCAGGGCCTGATGTGGCGTGCAGTCAACGAAGACGGCACCCTGACCTACAGCTTCGTTGAAGCGTTGCAGGCATCCTATCCCTTCTATTTCGTGCGCTTCTTGGGTGGCTGCTTCTTCGTCACCGGCATGTTGCTGATGGCTTACAACGCCTATCGCACCATCACTGCGCCCAAAGGTTCTCTGGAACCTGTCGCCCAGCCAGCATGAATGAAGAGGTCAACCCATGAGCAACAATAACCGTCACGAAATATTTGAAAAAAGCGTTCCCATGCTGGTGGTCGGCATCATCTTCGCCATCAGTCTGGGGGGCCTGGTTGAAATCACTCCGCTGTTCTTCCAAAAGCAAACCACCGAGCCGGTGGAGGGCCTCAAGCCCTACACCGCTCTGCAGATGGAAGGACGCGACATCTTCATCCGCGAAGGCTGCACCAACTGCCACAGCCAGATGATCCGTCCGTTCCGTGCCGAGACCGAGCGTTACGGTCACTACTCGGTCGCTGGCGAGAGCGTCTGGGAGCACCCCTTCCTGTGGGGCTCCAAGCGTACTGGTCCGGATCTGGCCCGTGTTGGTGGCCGCTACTCCGACGAATGGCACAAGGTTCACCTGATCAACCCGCGCGATGTGGTACCGGAATCCAACATGCCCGCCTACCCCTGGCTTGATACCAATGTGCTGACCGGTGAGATGACGGCCAAGAAGCTGGCGCTGTTCCGCGATCACTTCGGTGTGCCCTATACCGACGCCGATATTCAGGGTGCTGGCGAAGCCGTCAAGGGCAAAACCGAGCTGGATGCGCTGGTGGCCTATCTGCAATCACTGGGTCATGCCCTGAAATAAGGAGGCGAAAATGGACTACGGCACATTTCGCGGTCTGTATACCCTGCTGTTGATGGCCATCATGATTGGCATCATCGTCTGGGCCTACAGCAAACGCCGCAAGACCTCTTTCGACGAGGCTGCCAATCTGGTTTTTGCCGATGATGAGCAACCCGGTGCTGATAAAAAGAACGCAGGAGCGAAACAATAATGAGCACTCTGTTTAGCATTTTTGTGACTGTCATCAGTCTGGGAACCATCCTCGGCTGCTTCTTGCTGCTGATGTGGTGCCGCAAGGACAAGATGGGTGTTGAAGAAGGCAAATCGATGGGTCACTCCTTCGATGGCATCGAGGAGATCAACAACCCGCTGCCGAAGTGGTGGACTTACATGTTCCTCTTCTTCATCGTCACCGGTCTGGTCTATCTGATCGCCTTCCCGGGACTTGGCAACTTCAAAGGCCTGCTGGGCTGGCAAAGTTCCAACCAGGACGTGCGCTCGCTGGCAGAGTCCAAGGCTGCAACCGAATCGGCCAAGGCTGAAGGTCGCGCGGTGGAGTATGACCGCGAGGTCGCCAAGGCTGACGAGATCTACGGCGCCAAGTTCCGTGAACTCACCTATGAAGCGGATGGCAAAACCTATCGTGCCATCACCGAGATCGCCAAGGATCCGGAAGCACTGAAAGTGGGTCAGCGTCTGTTCCTGCAGAACTGCTCCCAGTGCCACGGCTCTGACGCCCGAGGTGGTCGCGGTTTCCCGAACCTGACCGACAGCGAATGGCAATGGGGCGGCCAGCCTGATCAAATAAAGACCACCATCATGGGCGGTCGTCAGGGGATCATGGCTGCTTGGGGTGAAATCCTCGGCAAAGATGGCGTTCAGGAAGTGGCCTCCTATGTGCTAAGCCTCTCCGGTCGCAAGGTCGACTTGGTCGAAGCGAAGAAAGGTGAAGCACGCTTCGCTATCTGCGCTGCCTGCCACGGGGCCGATGCCAAGGGCGGTGTTGCCGTCGGTGCGCCAGATCTGACCAACAACACCTGGCTCTATGGTGGCTCCCGCGAAGTGGTGGTACAAACCATCACCCACGGTCGTCACGGCGTGATGCCAGCCTGGAAAGACATTCTGGGTGAGGACAAGGTTCACCTGCTGGCCTCCTACGTTTACAGCCTGTCTCATCAACAGTCTGCCAAATAAGGTTCGCCCGTAACGTTGTAACATGTGATAAACACGTGATTACACAGCAAAAAGCCTCGACTCCTCGAGGCTTTTTGTTATCTTGTGTTGCGTAAAAACCATCTTCCACGTTAATCATTCGTTTCATGGCAGTAGCAATCATGACCCAACCTCTATCTAAACCGTGGTATCGCCAATTCTGGCCCTGGTTTATCATCGCCCTCCCCACTGCCGCCGTGGTCGGCAGCATCGCCACCGCCATCATCGCCAGCAAGGATGGGGTCAATCTGGTGGCCGAGGACTATTACAAACAAGGGAAAGAGATCAATCAGGACTTGAGCAAGTTTGACCGCTCCGAAGCGCTCAATATCCGCTTTGGGCTGGAGGTTGACGGCAACGAGCTGACCCTCAAACCCATCAGCGGTGACATTCCTGCCGGGCAAGCTCTCTATCTCTCATTGTTCCACCCGACCTTGGCCGGTCAGGACAGCGAACACATGATCACCGCCGATGCGAGCGGCACCTATCGCCTCCATTTCGACAAGCCGCTGGTCGGCAAGTGGCACATTCGGGTCGATGCCTTTGATCACGAGTGGCGATTGCAAGAGACCGTCCAGCTGCCCACCCTGGCCCCTATCGAACTCGACCCGAAAGGACGCTAAGCCATGACCGGCTGTTCTCACTGTGGCGAGCCGGTGCTCGCCAGTGCCCCTGCTGCTTGCATTCTGCATTCAGGGGGGCATAACGCATGACCCCCTGCTTTCACTGTGGCGAGCCGGTACCCGCCAATAGTGGCTATTCCCTCGAGATAAAGGGGATTATTCGCCCCATGTGCTGCCCCGGTTGTCAGGCGGTGGCGGAAACCATCATGGAGTGCGGCCTCGCCAGTTACTACGATCACCGCACCGCTCCCGGCACCAAGGGGGATCTGGTGCCCGAGGAGCTGGCCGCCCTCACCCACTACGATCTGGCAGAAGTGCAACAGGATTTTGTCACCGACAGCGGTACCCTTCGCGAAATCCAGCTGACAGTTGAGGGCTTGACCTGCGCCGCCTGTGCCTGGCTGATCGAACGCCACCTGATGACCCTTGGCGGCCTGCGCTACATCAACGTCAACACCACCACCCACCGGGCCCGCATCAAGTGGGATCCGGAGCTGCTCTCCCTGAGTGATATCCTTAAGGGATTCGCCCAGATCGGCTATCGTGCCTACCCGTTCCAGACCCATCAACAGGAGGCGCTTTACGCCAAAGAGGTGCGCAGCTATATGTTCCGGCTGGCACTGGCAGGGCTGGGCTCAATGCAGGTGATGATGTGCGCCGTGGCCCTCTACATGGATCTCTTCATCAGCGTTGAAGATGAGTTCATGGTCTACTTCAAGTGGATAAGCCTGTTGCTCTCCACCCCCATCATGATCTATTCAGCCCAACCCTTTTACGTGGGTGCCTGGCGCAGCCTGAAACAGGGCCACCTGTCGATGGATGTGTCGGTGTCACTGGCGCTGATCGGGGCTTTTATCGCCTCCATGTGGGCCACCGTGTTCAATACCGGTGAGGTCTATTACGACTCCATCACCATGTTCGTCTTCTTCCTGCTGCTGGGGCGCTTTCTCGAGTTGCGGGCCCGGCGCAAGGCGTCGGAGTCGAGCTCCAACCTGGCGCGACTGGTGCCCATCATGGCGACCCGCATCGATGAGGAAGGGGAACATGAGGTAGCGGCCAAGACCTTGCAGGTCGGCGATCGGGTACGTGTGCTGGCTGGCGCCACCTTGCCGGCGGATGGCATCATTGTCGAAGGGCAAGCCAGCCTCAACGAATCCATGCTGACCGGTGAACAGCTGCCCCTGCTCAAACAGCACGGTGATCAGGTCTATGCCGGCACCATCAACACGGATGCCCCGCTGCAGATCCGGGTCAGCCACCGTATTGAAGAGTCGCGGATCGCCCAGATCATGCGGCTGCAGGATCACGCCCTCGATGATAAACCGGCCATCGCCCAGATGGCGGATCAGCTGTCGCGCCACTTTATTCTGGTGTTGCTGATCATTGCCGCCGCGGTTTGGACTTTCTGGCACTTCCATCAACCGGATCAGGCGTTCTGGGTCACCCTCGCCGTGCTGGTTGCCACTTGCCCCTGTGCCCTGTCGCTGGCCACTCCGACGGCGCTAACCTCGGCCACCGCCAATCTGACCCGCAACGGCATTCTGCTGCGCCGTGGTCATGTGCTGGACGTGCTGACCAAGGCAAACCGGATCGTGATGGACAAGACTGGCACCCTGACCACCGGTGAGATCAGTCTGACAGGCACCACCACCTTGGCAGAGATGGACGAGACGCACTGCCTCGCCATCGCCCGGGCCATGGAGGCGCAATCCGAACACCCCATTGCGCGCGCCTTCCGGCTGCCCGCCGACAGTATCAGTGTGCTGCCATCCGCCCGCGAGATCACCCCTGTCATCGGTCACGGCATCACGGCGCTGGTGGATGGCGTACGTTACCGCATCGGCAGTGCCCGCTGGCTTGGGCTGGATCCGGCGCAAGAACGCGGCCGCGGTCTGGCTATCTATCTGGCCGACGAGCAGCAGGTCTTGGCCCGCTTCAATCTGGAAGATACCCTGCGCCCCGATGCCAGGGCGCTGATCGCGGCATTCAAGACGGCAGGTCTGCAAACTACCGTGCTGACTGGCGACAGCTCTTTTCAGGCAGACGAGATTGCCCGCGAGCTGGGCGTGGATGAGCTGGTCAAGGGGGTCTCACCCGATGGCAAGCTGACCTACCTCAAGGCCCGGGAAGCCCAGGGGGATATCAGCATCATGGTGGGCGATGGCATCAACGACGCCCCGGTACTGGCCGGGGCGCACGCCTCGTTCGCCATGGCTGGTGGCACCGATCTGGCGAAAAACAGCGCCGATGCCATCCTGCTGGCCGATGACCTGAGCCGCCTGCTCGAGGCCAGAGTGCTGGCAATGCGTACCCGCAAGATCATCATCGAGAACTTCGCCTGGTCCATCGGTTACAACCTGCTGGTGCTGCCGTTGGCGGCCTGCGGCTGGCTGCCCCCCTATCTGGCGGCGGCGGGCATGTCGTTCAGCTCACTCATCGTGGTAACCAACTCCATGCGCCTCAACCGATGAGGTCGGTGGCGGAAAATAGCTGAAAATGTGGCCTGCCTCCGATGCAGGCCACATTTCTCACTGATAGCGGCTGGCCCCCTGCCCGAACAGGGTTACCATAGGGGACGCTTGCCAAGGATGAACGCCAAGGTACCTCTCATGAATATAATTTTTGTCCTGATCCCCATCGCCATCCTGTTTGTGATCATCGCCGGGGTCGTCTTCTTCTGGGCCATTCGCTCCGAGCAGTTTGAAGATCTCGACCGGCAGGGTTCCAACATCCTGTTTGATGAAGAGCAACCCGCCCGTAAACCCGCAAAGCCTGCTGACCATGACCCACAACCTTGATCTTGCCGGCGCCCTGCTGGTCGGACTGGCAGGCTCTGCCCACTGTATCGGCATGTGCGGGGGTGTCTCCGCCGCGCTCTCCATGGCGATCCCCGCCAACAAGCAGCATTTTTGGGAGCGGCTTGCCTATCTGCTCAACTACAACCTCGGCCGGATCCTGAGCTATGTCATTGCAGGTGCACTGGTGGGCGGCCTGCTCGCCACCACCAGCGAGCTGGGGGCTGGCAAACACGCCATCGCCGGATTGCGCTTGGTGGCTGCGCTATTGATGATTGCGCTTGGCCTTTATCTGGCGGGCTGGTGGCAAGGGATCTTGCTGCTGGAGCGGCTCGGCGCAAGACTTTGGCCCCGTATCAAACCGCTGGCGGGCAAATTTCTCCCCTTCACCTCGCCTTTGCAGGCACTGCCCTTTGGCATGGTGTGGGGTTGGCTGCCTTGCGGGCTGGTCTACTCCATGCTGACCTGGAGCGCGGCGGCCGGTTCGGCCAGCGGTGGGGCGCTCATCATGCTCTTTTTTGGTCTCGGCACCCTGCCCACCCTGTTTGCGTTGGGCGGGCTTGCCGATCGCCTGAGATACTGGCTCACCCTGCGCAGTTTGCGCCTTGGCGGGGCCCTGCTGCTCATTTTGTTCGGGGTGCATACCTTCTGGATTGGCATTGCTTCCTTTTGAAACCCTATCCAAAACGGATGAGTTGATGGTAAACTTGTTTGATATAAATCAATTATTCGTATGAGCCTATGATCCCGGAAAAGAAACCTGGCAGACGTATCCAGAGCGGTGGCTGTGCAATTCATTGCCAGGATTGCAGCATCAGTCAGCTCTGTATTCCCTTCACTCTGAACGACAACGAGCTTGATCAGCTGGACAGCATCATCGAGCGCAAGAAGCCGATCCAGAAGGGTGAAGAGCTGTTCAAGGCTGGCGATGAGTTCAAATCGCTCTATGCCATCCGTTCCGGGACCATCAAGTCTTACACCATCACCGAGCAAGGTGATGAGCAGATCACTGCATTCCACTTGGCTGGCGATCTGGTCGGTTTTGATGCCATCAACAAGCAGGCCCACCCCTCCTTCGCCCAGGCGCTGGAAACGGCCATGGTGTGCGAGATCCCCTTTGAAGTGCTGGATGATCTCTCTGGCAAGATGCCCAAACTGCGCCAGCAGATCATGCGTCTGATGAGCAGCGAAATCATGGGCGATCAGGAGATGATCCTGCTGCTCTCCAAGAAAAATGCCGAAGAGCGCCTCGCCGCCTTCCTGCACAATCTGTCGGTACGCTTCTCCGAACGCGGCTTCTCCGCCAAGGAGTTCCGTCTCTCCATGACCCGTGGTGACATTGGCAACTATCTGGGTCTGACCGTCGAGACCATCAGTCGTCTGCTCGGCCGCTTCCAGAAGTCCGGTCTCATCAGCGTCAAAGGCAAATACATTACCGTGCTGGATCAGGTCGCGCTGGGCATGATGGCCGGTGCAACTCGCCCGCCCTGCGGCTGATTTTCCGCTTCCCCTCTCACTTTTCTCCTGCTTTTCCTGCCGGATCCTTTCCTCTGGAATGTGATCCGGTACGTTCCCCATACCCTCCTCCTGCGCTAAGCTGTAATGGCTAAGATTCTGCTGTCATTGGACTTTTCCAAGGAGGAGAAGATGGTCAAATATCAGAATATTCTGGTGGTTATCAATCCAGAAGAGGAGCGTCAAATCGCCCTCGAACGGGCAGTCAAAGTCGCCGAGCTGGACGAAAACGCCCATCTGACCCTGCTGCTCACCATCTATGACTTCTCGTATGAAATGACTGCCATGCTCTCGGTGGACGAGCGGCAAGAGATGCGCGACGGCGTCATTTCACAGCGACGTGAGTGGCTGGACGAGATCCTGACCCCCTATCGGGCACAGGGGATCGAATGCGAAGTGAAAGTAGTCTGGCACAATCGTCCCTTCGAGTGTGTCATTCAGGAAGTGCTGGAGCAGCGCCACGATCTGGTGGTCAAAGCCACTCACCATCACAGCTTCCTGCAAACCTTCATCTTTACCCCCACCGACTGGCACCTGCTGCGCAAATGCCCCTGTCCGGTGCTGCTGGTCAAGGAGGGGCACTGGCAACGGGGCGGCAACATCATCGCCGCCATCAACTGCTCAAGCGACGATCCGGATCAGAAACTGCTCAACGAACGGATCACCCAGGAGGGAAGCGACATCGCCGAACTACTGGGCTCCAACCTCTATCTGGTCAACACCTACCCGGGCACCCCGGTCAACGTGGCCATAGAGCTGCCGGAGTTTGATCCCAACGCCTACAACGAAGCGATCCGCAAACACCACGAAAGCCTGCTGCTCAGCCATGCCGACAAATTCGGGATCGGTCATCTCTGGACCCGGGTAGCAGAGGGGCTACCGGAAGAGGTGTTGCCGGATATGGCCGAAGAGCTCAAGGCAACCTTGATGATCATGGGCTGCGTCGGCCGTACCGGGCTTTCTGCAGCTTTGCTCGGCAATACCGCCGAACATGTGATTGACCGCCTCTCCTGCGACATCCTGATCCTCAAACCGGCGGACTATAGCTGCCCGGTCGACAGTCGTCGCAATCAATCATAAGGTGCCTGGCACCTTGCCCTCCCCCGGGACATGGCTATAATAACGCGCTTATTTGTGTCCCGGGTTTTACGAGCATGCTAGAAGAGCTGAACGCCAAAGAAAAATACAGTTTTAACAAACTGCAGAAGCGCCTGCGGCGCAACGTGGGTCAGGCCATTGCCGACTTCAACATGATTGAAGAGGGCGACAAGGTCATGGTCTGCCTCTCCGGCGGCAAGGACAGCTTCGGTATGCTCGACATACTGATGAGCCTCAAAGCCAGCGCCCCCATCCATTTCGATCTGGTTGCCGTCAACCTGGATCAGAAGCAGCCCGGTTTCCCCGAGCATGTGCTGCCCGAGTATCTGGATTCCCTCGGCATCGAGTACAAGATCGTCGAAGAGGATACCTACTCCATCGTCAAGGAGAAGGTGCCGGAAGGCAAAACTACCTGCTCCCTCTGCTCACGGCTGCGCCGCGGTATTCTCTATCGCACCGCCCAGGAGTTGGGTTGCACCAAGATTGCCCTTGGCCACCACCGCGATGACATCCTCGAGACCCTGTTCCTCAACATGTTCTACGGTGGCAAGCTCAAGTCCATGCCGCCCAAGCTGGTGAGCGACGATGGCAAGAACGTGGTGATCCGCCCGCTGGCCTACTGCAAAGAGAAGGATCTGATCCGCTACGCCGACGTCAAAGCCTTCCCCATCATTCCGTGCAACCTGTGCGGCTCGCAAGAGAACCTGCAGCGTCAGGCCATCAAGCAGATGATGCAGGATTGGGATCGCCGCTTCCCCGGTCGTATCGAAACCATGTTCACCGCCATTCAGGACGTGATCCCGAGCCACCTGCTCGACCACAAGCTGTTTGACTTCAAGAGCATCAACCGCGACTCCGGCATCATAGATGGCGGCGACAAGGCGTTTGATCCGCCCGAGATGCCAAAGGCGCCGCTGCTGGACATCGACGAGATGGACATGCTGGATGTGATTGAAGTGCGCTAAGCCGCGCTCACAGGGCAAACGCCACGAAATAAAAAAGGAGCGATGATCGCTCCTTTTTGCTTTCTTTATCTGCCTGTTACCAACGTGACAGCACCATCGATATCAGCCCTTGTGCAGCCAGGGGGTCAGGCGCAACACGTCACCCTGCAGGCGCAGTTGCCCGGCAGCGAACGCGGCCAGTTGCTCATTGCTCAACAACAGGTGGCCTTCCTGCCAGGGCAGCGCCTCCTGACGGGCGCCATCAATCAGATAGGCGGTGCCGCTCTGCTGCACCAGGGTAATGCGTACCCCTTCCATCTTCGGCAGGAAGTGCTTGCCGACCATGCCCGCCATCTTGTCGAGCAACGACTGCATCTGCTGCTGACGGGCCGCCAGCTCGGCCAGCGGCAGTTCGGGGCCATTCGGTGCGTCGGCCATCACCTGTACCGTCATATCGCAAGTGGCGTGCTCTTCTTTCAGGCCGACGGTCACGATCCCCTTGTCGAGGTTGAGATCCTCATCAAAAGGCAGGCGCAGTTCGCTATCGATTGTTACCTCGCCCGCAACCTCCTTGCTGTCGGTTGCAACCCGGGCAAAGGTGAGGCCACAGCGCTGACCATTTTGCGGATCGGTCAGATAAAACCCCAGTCTGGCGTGACCAAACTCCCCTTTGGCAAAGGTCTTCATCTGGCTGTAGAAGGTGCTGTATTGCAGATCCAGCACCGGCTCAGCCAGCGCCAGCCCTGGCAGCAAGAGCGTGGCCAGCAGGCTCTGGCGCACAGCCTTGGTCACTCCATATCGACGGGTCATTCAACGTCCTTTTGCATCATGCATTGAAATGGTTGGGGCCTTCTGTCACCTCGTTAACCTCTACCCCCACCCCGCAGAGATCCCGATAGAGGATCCCCTTGCAGTTGAAATAGAGCGGTGCCACCCAGATAAGCCCCAACCCCATGGGGATCAGAGCCAGGAAGAAGAGCGCGGTCATCACGCCGTGGAACAGCACAATGCTGGGCCAGCCGCGCGCAAAGAGCTTGAGAGAGACCAGAATGGCCTGGGGCGGCGTCAGGCCGCGCTCCAGCACCAACGGGACGGTAAAGAGCAGCCCCATGCCGATCAGGGCCGAGGGAATGAATGAGAGTACGGCAGGCAATCCCAGCAGATCGAATAGCGGGCCAAAGAGGCTGGTGAGCAGACTGCCAAGCAGGCTCAACATGCCGAGGCGTACAAAGTGGCGGAAGAAGTCGAACACCTGGTTGGCTCTAGCGCGCACCCCGACAGACTGCTGCAACCCCAGCATATCGAGGGAGCTGGTCATGGGGGCCATCACCACCGTCATCAGCAGGCTCAGCACCATGGCCACATTCATCTGGCTGTCATCCCCCAGATAGGGCAACAACAGCACATTGCTAAGCAGGATCCAGATCGCCGTCACCCCGACAATCGCCAGCAGCAGGCCAAATCCGGTACGGCGGGTCTGTTGCCATCCCTCCTGGATGACCCCTTTCAGGTCAAGGCGGTAGCCTTGGTTCAGAGACTGCTCAAGGGAGCCGCCAATACGCATTTTATTACTCAATTGACTATCCAATATCGAAAACGACCAAATCAGGTGGCACATTATAGCGATTTGGTCTGCTATTCGTAGCCGTTTTTCCTGCGCACTTGCGGCTAATTCGGGCCAAAAAGCCTTTAATTTCATGTGTCGGCTGCATAGAATGCGGCCCTCTTTCAACACGATGGCCACTGGCTGGGGTGAGACTGGCGGATGATGAACAATCCACAGGTAATTGTCGCGCTGAACAAGATCAGCAAAAAATACGATGGCAAGGTGATCCTGAGTGACCTTGACCTTGAAATCTATGACGGTGAATTTCTTACCCTGCTGGGCCCTTCCGGCTGTGGCAAGACCACCCTGCTGCGCCTGCTGGCCGGGCTCGAATCGGTCGATGGTGGCACCATCCATCTGGCCGGTGACGAGATCACCCATATCCCCGCCGAACACAGGCACATCAACACCGTGTTCCAGAGCTATGCGCTCTTCCCCCATATGACGGTGTTTGAAAACGTCGCCTTTGGCCTCGAGATGCAGAAAGTACCGGCCAGCGAGATCCGCCAGCGGGTCGAGGAGACCCTCGCCATGGTGCAGCTCACCGAGCTGGCCAACCGCCGCCCGGATCAGCTCTCCGGCGGCCAGCAGCAACGGGTCGCCATTGCCCGCGCCGTGGTCAACAAGCCGCGCCTGCTGCTGCTCGACGAATCCCTCTCGGCGCTCGACTACAAGCTGCGCAAACAGATGCAGAGCGAGCTCAAGGCGCTGCAACGTCGCCTTGGCATCACCTTTGTCTTCGTTACCCATGATCAGGAAGAGGCGCTCACCATGTCTGATCGCATCCTGGTGATGGAGGGCGGCAAGATCATCCAGCGCGGCACCCCCCGCGATATCTACGAATCGCCAGCAAACCTGTTCGTGGCCCGCTTTATCGGCGAGATCAACGTGATGGATGGCAGGCTGATCAGCCAGCGCGAACCCGGTATCTGGCAGTCCGAGGTAGAGGGGCGCGAGTGCCTGCTCCATACCGCCTTGCCGTTCCAGCCAGACGACAAGGTGCTGGTGCTGCTGCGCCCGGAAGATCTGCGCATTCTCGATCAGGATGACGATCAGAGTGGTGCGCTGCGGGGCAATATCCGCGAGCGCAACTACAAGGGGGCGACGCTGGATTCGGTGATCGAGCTCGAAAGTGGCAAACAGCTGCTTATCTCCGAGTTCTTCGACGAGGATGACCCCGACTTTGACTACCGTCTGGGTCAGGAGGTGGCGATCCACTGGGTCGACAGCTGGGAGGTGGTGCTGCCCTATGAGCCTCACTAATCTGCGGGTAGCGCACAGCTTTGCCCACAACGGCTTTCGCAACGGGGCCATCGCGCTGATCCTGGGCTGGCTGACGCTGTTTGTCTTCCTGCCCAACCTGATGATCATCGGCGTCAGCTTCCTGACCCGTGACGAGTCCGAGCTTATCGCGCCGCTCTTTACCCTGAGCAACTATGGCCGCCTGCTTGACCCCCTCTATTTCGAAGTGCTGCTCCACTCCCTCTGGCTGGCGCTGCTCGCCACCGCCATCTGCCTGCTGGTGGGCTACCCCTTTGCCTGGCTGCTGGCCCATCTGCCAACGCGCATTCGCCCGCTGCTGCTGTTTCTGGTGGTGGTGCCGTTCTGGACCAACTCCCTCATTCGTACCTATGCGCTGAAAGTGCTGCTCGGCACCCGGGGGCTGATCAACGGCTGGCTGCTGGATCTGGGGCTTATCGAGCGGCCGCTGCAGATGATGTATACCGAGGTGGCCGTCATCATCGGGCTGGTCTATGTGCTGCTCCCCTTTATGGTGCTGCCGCTCTACTCCAGCATCGAGAAGCTGG
This sequence comes from Aeromonas sp. FDAARGOS 1411, assembly GCF_019047125.1. Classification (NCBI taxonomy): domain Bacteria; kingdom Pseudomonadati; phylum Pseudomonadota; class Gammaproteobacteria; order Aeromonadales; family Aeromonadaceae; genus Aeromonas; species Aeromonas sp. FDAARGOS 1411. The sequence continues at coordinate 1,441,855 of NZ_CP077214.1, forward strand.
ATGGCCGTTTGCTGGAGGCGGCGCGAGATCTGGGCGCCAACGGCTGGCAGCGACTGGTGCGGATCATCCTGCCGCTCACTCTGCCCGGCATCATCGCCGGTTGTCTGCTGGTGTTCCTGCCCGCTATGGGAATGTTCTATGTCTCCGATCTGCTGGGGGGCGCCAAGCACCTGCTGATCGGCAACCTGATCAAGACTCAGTTCCTCAACAGCCGTGACTGGCCCTTTGGCGCCGCCATCAGTGTGATGCTGACGGTGCTGATGGCGCTGTTGGTCTACTGCTACTGGCGGGCGGGCAAACTGCTCAGCAAGAAGGGGGAGCTGGCATGATGCGCGCATTGAAAGCTCTGTTCCTGCTGCTGGTGTTTGGCTATCTCTATGTGCCCATCGGGGTGCTGATCGCCAACTCCTTCAACCTGTCTAAATATGGCATCGACTGGCGCGGCTTTACCCTGGGCTGGTATGAGAAGCTGTTTGCCAGCGCCAGCCTGATGCAGGCGGCCCAGCACTCCCTGACCATCGCCGTCCTCACCGCCACCGCCGCCACCCTGATCGGTACCCTCACCGCCGTGGCGCTGTTTCGCTATCGCTTTCGCGGCAAGCAGTACGTGAGCGGCATGCTGTTTGTGGTGATGATGTCCCCCGATATCGTGATGGCTATTTCGCTGCTGACCCTGTTTGTGGCCACCGGCATTGCGCTGGGCTTCTGGTCGCTGCTGATCGCCCACATCACCTTCTGCCTGCCGTTCGTGGTGATCACCGTCTACTCGCGGCTGTGTGGCTTTGATGTGCGGATGCTGGAGGCGGCGCGGGATCTGGGGGCAGGCGAGTGGATCATCCTGCGCCGCATCATACTGCCGCTGGCCCTGCCGGCGGTGATGGCAGGCTGGCTGCTCTCCTTTACCCTGTCGCTGGATGACGTGGTGGTGAGCTCCTTTGTTACCGGCCCGGCCTACGAGATCCTGCCGCTCAAGATCTACTCCATGGTCAAGGTGGGGGTCTCCCCCGAGGTCAACGCCCTGGCCACCCTGATGCTGGTCGCCTCCCTCGGGATGGTGCTGCTGGCACAACTGTTACTGCGTAAACGGCAGGGTTGACCCTGCCCGTTTCGTCCCCGCCATCTTTGGCGAACTCTGTCACGGTGGGCCGCAAGGCCCCATAACCCCAAGGAGTTGTTGATGACAATCCAACACAAGGCCGGCGCCCTGCTGGCAGCCGCCCTCACCCTCACCACCCCGCTGCTGAGCCAGAGCGCTCACGCGGCCGACGACAAGGTTGTCTACTTCTACAACTGGTCGGAATATGTGCCGGATGGCCTGCTGGAGCAGTTCCAGCAAGAGACCGGCATCAAGGTGATCTACTCCACCTACGAATCCAACGAGACCCTCTACGCCAAGCTGAAAACCCATGGCGACGGCTATGACGTGGTGGTGCCCAGCACCTACTTCATCTCGAAAATGGCCAAAGAGGGAATGCTGCAGCCGCTGGATCGCGCCCAGCTACCCAACTTCAAGCACCTCGACCCCACCCTGCTCAACCACGAGTACGACCCGGACAACCGCTACTCCATCCCCTATATCTGGGGCGCAACCGGGATCGGCACCAACACCGACATCATCGAGCAGCCGGTCACCAGCTGGAAGCAACTCTGGGCACCGGAGTGGAAAGAGAGCCTGCTGCTGATGGACGATGCCCGCGAGGTGTTCCATATCGCGCTGGTGCAGCTGGGTTACAGCCCCAACACCCAGGACAAGGCGCAAATTGCCGAAGCGTTCGAATACCTGAAAAAGTTGATGCCCAACGTCAAGGCGTTCAACTCCGACAACCCGGCCGACCCCTTTATCGCCGGTGAGGTCAATATCGGCATGCTGTGGAACGGCTCGGCCTACGGCGCCCAGCGCGAATACCCCTCCATCCAGATGACCTACCCCGAAGAAGGCGCCGTGCTCTGGATGGACAACCTCGCCATCCCGGCCAAGGCCAAGCATGTGAAGGAGGCCCACGCCCTGATCAACTTCCTGATGCGCCCCGATGTGGCCGCCAAGGTGGCCGAGGCAATTGGCTACCCCACCCCGGTCAAGGATGCCATTCCCCTACTCACCCCGGCGTTTCGCAATAACCCCATGGTCTTCCCGAGCGACGAGATCAAGCGCAAGGGCGAGTTCCAGTCCGATGTGGGGGATGCCTCCCGCCTCTACGAGCAGTACTTCCTGCAGCTGAAAGCCATGGTGGCCAAGGCGGGTTAAGTCGGTGGTTAATCGACCCTCTGACGGGCTTAATGGATAAAGGGGGCAATATTTGCCCCCTTCTCTTTTTAACCACCAGCGCAATTTTTAAGCACAACAGTCATAGACACTGAGAGGCACAGGCGCGCATCGATTAACAGCAAAATATATAGATAGTCATCTTTAAGCCAGACAGACCACAATTTTTGTAAGTGCTCCACTGCAGCCGGCTTCAGAGCAAATTTGTAGGGAAATATGAGGGGGGGGCGATGTATTTCTCCATTTAGAAGGGAGGAACTCATAGCGACCCCACTGTGGAGATATAGGCAAAACGGATGTGTTTATGGGGAATAACTGTGCAATTTTATCGAAACAGCTAACGTCCGATTACGATTCGCTAATCTAACTAACAGTCTTTATACCCCATTTTCATAGGACAAATTATTATTTAGTGGATCGCCATATGCACTCTCTAAAACAGTATTTTGTTTAGCGCTTGACATTTTGTCCTCCATAACGAATTTAAAATTAACTATCGATGGTAGCGGTTTATTATGAACTTTATATTTACGTCTATATGTATTTACTTCTCTTTGATTCAGTCGCTTACAAACAACACCACCTTTTAATTTGTTAAGACCAACATCTGGTCGGCATGAAATATTTACACTCCCCAGTTTTAACTCACTCCAATTACTGTATGCTGAAGATAAAAAATACCCTTGACGATTATGTTGATCTGAAGGGTTAGCTTTCAAATTAGCCTCCAACTCGGAACCTGCCTTCACTATAAAATAGCCAACAGAATCTAACACCCAATTACATCGGCCAGGCAATAAATAGTCTTTTGACACTTTTACACTGAATCTGTTTGATTGATATTTCTTAATGGGGTTATCTATTTGCCATCCCCTGAGTCTAGTATTTGCAGGTATAACACCGAACGCATAAAAAGTTTTGCTGCAAGTAGAGTCAGTTTTATTAGATGCAATGAAAGTACTATGAACAGCTAATTGATAGCCCTTATCAAAAGGAAACTCACCCTGAATAGTAAACAATTCTGTTGGGGTGGGATTAATCTCTGGCTCAATATAGGGCTCTTTAAGCCACCAGTACCACCCTCCGCCTATCACGGCCAAAGCTACAAAACCCGATATCAGTTTGGTTTTATTTTTGATATTTCTTGAGTTTCCCTTTTCATCATCCATTGATCACCTCTTTATTTTCCTTAACCTACTTCCTACCTTTCCTTAAGACTCTCAATTTCGCTGAGTTTCACTCCCCTTCTCTTAGTAAACAACATGGCTACTGCATATATATTTCCAACTACCTACATGCTGTTTTATAACCGGATTAAAGCATGATAAAACATTACAGCCACCATGAAAGCCGTGGAAAGTTTGTAGAAGAACATGGTATCAAACACAAACGATTGCAGTCATCAAAAATTTATCTAAAAAGGCCGTTTTCTGTTTGATGATCTAAATGAAGATCAGTCTTGTTAGATAGGATTCATTGTAACGACCCAAAAATTAGAATATCTGATGACGATCATATCGTGCAAGAGCGGGAAAACAACCAAGGACGCTATTGTGCCCCAGTCCTTTCAGTACCAACCGCCCATCCTCAGGTATCAACTATCCCATCAAGTTCAACACCATCTGATTTGCGCCCTTAGCCGAGGAATTTATGAAATGGTCAAACAAACCGATTAATTCTGCACTTTTTCATCACCCCTCAGGGGTGTAGATTGGTTGGGGGGCAAACGTTGCCCCCTCTCTTTTTTCATGACCCCTCGAGGTATCACGGAAAACACGTTTTTCGCCGATATCGCGGGTGGCCTGAGCCAATCAGGAGTATTCATGTCCGATCTGACCCTCTATTTCGCTCCCGGCACCTGTGCCATGGCCGTGCAGATTGCCCTGCTGGAAGCGAATGCCCCGTTCCAACCCCGTCTCGTCAACCTCGCCGCAGGGGAGCAGCGTGACCCTGCGTATCTTGCCATCAACCCCAAAGGGCGGGTGCCTGCCCTTGTCACCGCTCAGGGCACCCTGACCGAGACCCCTGCCCTGCTGCTTTATGTGGCGCAGCGCTTCCCCGATGCCAAGCTGGCGCCGCTGGACAATCCGTTCCAGCTGGCCCGCATGCAGGAGGTCAACAGCTTCCTCGCCTCCACTGTGCATGTCTCCCACGCCCACGGTCGCCGTGGCAGCCGCTGGGCCGATGACGAGCAAGCCATTGCCGCCATGCAGCAGAAAGTCGCCAGCAATATGCGCGATGGCTTTGCCCAGATTGAGCAGCACTATCTCGCCGGTCCCTGGGTACTCGGCGAGCAGTTCAGCGTGGCGGACATCTATCTGTTCGTGGTCGCGGGCTGGCTGAAAAGCGATGGGGTCGAGATCAGTGAATTCCCCAAAGTGGCCGATCATTATCAACGCATGCTGAGCCGTCCGGCGGTCGCCAAGGCACTGGCCAACTAACCATAAAATCAATAGCTCGATAAATAACAAGGGTGTCAGGGCTCTGCTGACACCCTTCCTGCCTCCTCCCCTGTACTTCTTCTCCCGCCTTTGAGATCGTTTTCACATTTCCGTGGTTTTGCCGTGGCCCTTCCTTAGTAAAAAGCCTATCTTTGCGCCATGACGCAACCGGTTGCGTAACCGGTTGCCTAGCGGTTCACAGATTGACGGGCCAAGGCCTGATGAGGTGCTGTATGAAACGAGGCGTACTCCTCAATGCTCCCCTGAGTGCTCTGGTGGCACAGATGGGCCACACCGACGAGATCACCGTCTGCGATGCAGGCTTGCCCATTCCGGCAGGGCCGGAGCGGATCGATCTGGCGTTGATGGCGGGCACCCCCAGCCTCGAAACCGTGCTGACCGCCCTGCTCACCGATCTGGTGGTGGAGAAGGTGATCATGGCGACCGAGATCAAGCAGATCAGCCCCGCCGCCCATCAGGCGCTGGTCGATCAGCTTGAGGCCCACGCAGCCGCCCAGGGCAAACCCATCGCCATCGAATACTGCCTGCACGAGGAGTTCAAAACCCGCTCCCGCCAGAGCAAGGCAATCGTGCGCAGCGGCGAGGTGACTCCCTACGCCAACCTGATCCTCTGCGCCGGTGTGGCGTTCTGAATCCTTCAAAGAAGGCCTCTTCAAGGAAGCTGCAAATGAGCACAACCTCCCCCCTCTCACCCATTCTGGAGCTGACCGGGATCGTCAAGACCTTCCCCGGTGTACGCGCCCTCGATGAAGCGGGTCTGCGGGTCTATCCGGGCCAGGTGATGGCCCTGCTCGGTGAAAATGGCGCCGGCAAATCCACCCTGATGAAAGTGCTGACCGGCATCTATCAGGCCGATGCGGGCAGCGTCAGCTACCGCGGTCAACCGGTTCACTTCAAGGGGCCGCGCGACTCTCAGGATCAGGGGATCAGCATCATACATCAGGAGCTGAACCTGCTGCCGGAGCTGTCGATCGCCGCCAACATCTTCCTCGGTCGCGAGCCCCGTACCCGTTTTGGCAGCATCGACCACAAACAGCTGCGTGAACGGGCGAGCGGCCTGCTGGCGCGACTTGGCGTCAAACACGGGCCGGATACCCGACTCGGGGATCTCTCCATCGGCGAACAGCAGATGGTGGAGATTGCCAAGGCGCTGTCGTTCGATGCCAGCGTCATCATCATGGACGAGCCGACCGATGCGCTGACCGATACCGAGACCGAGCAGCTGTTCAAGGTTATCCGCGAGCTGCGTGAACAGGGTTGCGGCATCGTCTATATCTCCCACCGCCTCAAGGAGATCTTCGAGATCTGCGATCGGGTCACCGTGCTGCGCGATGGCAAGTGGATCGGCGAGAAGGCGGTGAGCGATCTGGATGAGGACAAGATCATCGAGATGATGGTGGGTCGCCGTCTGGAAGAGCAGTATCCGCGTCTTGAGCGCGAGCTCGGCCCCGTCAGCCTGCAGGTGAAGGACCTAGCCGGTCCCGGCGTGCGCGGGGTGAGCTTCTCCCTGCGTCAGGGGGAAATTCTGGGTTTTAGCGGCCTGATGGGCTCCGGTCGTACCGAGCTGATGAAGCTCATCTACGGTGCCAGCCCTGTCAGCAGCGGTGAAATCACGGTCGATGGCCACGCGCTGGTGCCAACCAGTCCGGCCGATGGGCTGGCCGCTGGCATCGCCTATATCTCCGAAGATCGCAAAGGTGATGGGCTGGTGCTGGAGCTGTCGGTGCGCGAAAACATGAGTCTCTGCGCCCTCGACGAGTTCATCAGCAACGGCAAGATCGACGGCAAGGCCGAACGGCAGGCGGTGAGCGACTATGTACGCCTCTTCAACATCAAGACCCCGAGTCAGGATCAGCTGATAAAGCTGCTCTCCGGCGGCAACCAGCAGAAGGTGGCCATCGCCAAGGGACTGCTGACAAGGCCCAAGGTGCTGATCCTCGACGAGCCGACCCGCGGCGTCGACGTGGGGGCGAAGAAGGAAATTTATCAGCTGATCAACCAGTTCAAGAAGGAGGGGATGAGCATCATTCTGGTCTCCTCCGAGATGCCGGAAGTGCTCGGCATGAGCGATCGCATCATGGTGATGCACGAAGGGCGCATCAGCGCAGAGTTCAACACCCGCGATGCCAATCAGGAGAAGCTGATGGCGGCGGCAGTCGGTAAACAGTGGCAAGCAGAGCAAGAGGCAGCACAATGACAACCCAAACCCTTCCCCGCCGCGGCATCATGAACAAGGCCTGGTGGATCGAGAACAAATCCCTGGTCGCCCTGCTGGTGCTGATTGGTGTCGTCTCCGCGCTCAATCCCAACTTCTTCAGCGTCGACAACCTGCTCAACATCCTGCGCCAGACCTCGGTCAACGCCATCATGGCGGTCGGCATGACGCTGGTTATCCTCACCGCCGGTATCGATCTGTCGGTTGGCTCTGTGCTTGCCCTGTGCGGCGCGCTGGCCGCGACTATGGTGGCGATGGAGCTGCCGATCTGGCTGGTAGTCCCCCTCACCCTGGGTGCCGGCGCCCTGCTTGGCGGCGTCAGCGGCCTCATCATTGCCAAAGGCAAGGTACAGGCCTTTATCGCGACGCTGGTCACCATGACCGCCCTGCGCGGCATCACCATGGTCTATACCGAGGGTCGCCCCATCTCCACCGGTTTCAGTGATGGCGCCGATCACTTCGCCTGGCTGGGTACCGGCTATCTGCTCGGTCTGCCGGTGCCCATCTGGCTGATGGCCATCGTCTTCCTGCTCGCCTGGTTCATGCTCAACCACACCCGCCTCGGTCGCTACATCTACGCGCTGGGCGGCAACGAATCGGCCACCCGTCTCTCCGGCATCAATGTGGATCGGGTGAAGCTGGCGGTGTATGGTCTGTGCGGCGCGCTCTCGGCGCTGGCGGGTCTTATCGTCACCTCCCGCCTCTCCTCTGCCCAGCCGACCGCCGGCATGGGTTACGAGCTGGACGCCATCGCCGCCGTGGTGCTGGGTGGTACCAGCCTGATGGGAGGCAAGGGCCGCATCATGGGCACCCTGATTGGTGCGCTGATCATCGGCTTCCTGAACAACGCCCTCAACCTGCTCGATGTCAGCTCCTATTACCAGATGATCGCCAAGGCCAGCGTGATCTTGCTTGCCGTGATGGTCGACAACAAAAGTACCCGATAACAACGTAAAACACGCCACACACAAGGAATGAAATGATGAAAAAGCTCAATACCCTGCTCGCTGCCGCCATCATGTCCGTGCTGGGCACCGCCCAGGCTGCTGACCATACCCTGGCGATGGTGGTCTCCACCCTCAACAACCCCTTCTTCGTCACCATGAAGGAGGGAGCCGAAGCCAAGGCCAAGGAGCTTGGCTACGAGCTGGTGGTGCTGGACTCCCAGAATGACCCGGCCAAAGAGCTCTCCAACATGGAAGATCTCACCGTGCGCAAGGTCAACGCCATCCTGATCAACCCGACCGACTCCGAAGCGGTGGGCAACGCCATCCGTCTGGCCAACCGCGCCAACATCCCGGTACTGACTCTGGACCGCGGCGCCGCGCAGGGTGAGGTCAAGGCTCACATCGCCTCTGACAACGTGGCGGGCGGCAAGCTGGCCGGTGACTTCATCACCGAAAAACTGGGTACCGGTGCCAAGGTCATTCAGCTGGAAGGGATTGCCGGCACCTCCGCCGCCCGCGACCGTGGTGAAGGCTTTGCCCTGGCCGTGGCAGCCAACAAACTGCAGGTGTTGGCTTCCCAGCCGGCCGACTTTGACCGCACCAAGGGTCTGAACGTCATGGAAAACCTGCTGGCGGCCCATCCGACCGTACAGGCCGTGTTCGCCCAGAACGACGAGATGGCACTGGGTGCCATCCGTGCGGTGCAGGCTGCCGGTAAAGAGGTGATGATCGTCGGCTTCGACGGCACTGACGATGGCAAAGCCGCCGTGGCCAAGGGTAAACTGGCCGCCACCGTGGCCCAGCAACCGGCCCTGATCGGTTCCATCGGCGTCGAGACTGCCGACAAGGTGCTGAAAGGTCAGCCGGTCGAGAAATCCATTCCGGTACCGCTGCAAGTGGTCAGCAAGTAAGTGCTCGAGGGGAGGTTCGCCTCCCCTTTTCCCTTTCGTTCAGGTGCCTCCCGGCTTGGGCTCACTCAGTCACAGTGTTCAAGCCAAGATGCATCAGGAGTAGTCAACATGAATCGTCTCGTCGTTCTGGGCAGTGTCAATGCAGACCACGTGCTGCGCGTTCCCCACTTTCCTCGCCCGGGTGAAACCCTGACCGGCCACAGCTATCAGGTGGTGCCCGGTGGTAAGGGGGCTAATCAGGCAGTCGCTGCCGCCCGCCTCGGCGCTCCCGTCTCCTTTATCGCCCGCATCGGTGATGACGCCATCGGCCACCAGATGAAGAGCGGTTTTGCCAAAGACGGTATCGACGTCAGTGCTGTCGAACTCGATCCCAAGCTCCCGACCGGTATCGCCATCATCTATGTGAGCGATGAGGGGGAGAACAGCATAGGTATCTCCGCCGAGGCCAACGGTGCCATCACCCCTGCCGTGGTGAAAAACCACGAAGCGATGATCGCCGACGCCCACACCCTGCTGTTGCAGCTGGAAGTGCCGCTCGAGAGCGTCCATGAAGCTGCACGGCTGGCCCGCGCCCATGGTACCCGGGTGGTGCTCAACCCCGCCCCCGCCCGTCCGCTCTCAAGCGAGCTGCTGGCGCTGGTCGACCTTATCACCCCCAACCAGACCGAAGCAGAGCTGTTGACCGGCGTAAAAGTCACCGACGAAGCGAGCGCCCGCGAGGCGGCAGCCCGCTTCCACCAGATGGGCATTGCGGACGTGATGATCACCCTGGGCGCGCAAGGGGTTTACTGCAGCAACGCCCAGCAGCAACAGCTGATCCCGGGCTTTCGGGTCAAGGCGGTGGATACCACTGCCGCGGGCGATACCTTCAACGGCGCCCTGCTGGCGGCGGAACTGGCTGGTGCCGATTTCCACAGCGCGGTGCGCTTTGCCCACGGGGCGGCGGCACTCTCCGTCACCCGATTCGGCGCCCAGAGCTCCATCCCGAGCAAACAGGAGGTTGACGCCTTCCTGCTTGAGCAGACTGCGCAGGGGCACTGATGGCCAATATCAAGGAGGTGGCGGCGCTGGCGGGGGTGTCGACCACCACCGTCTCCCACGTCATCAACGAGACGCGCTTCGTCGCCGAGGAGACCCGCGAGCGGGTCTTTGCGGCCATGCGCGAGCTCAACTATGCCCCGAGCCTGGTGGCTCGCAGCCTCAAGGTGAAGGAGACCAACAGTATTGGCATGCTGGTCACCACCTCCAGCAACCCCTTCTTTGCCGAGGTGGTGCGTGGGGTGGAGCGTTACTGCTTCGAGCAGGGCTACAACCTGATGCTGGGCAACACCGAGGGGCAGGCAGAAACCGCTCTCTCCTACCTCAAGATGATGCTGCGCAAGCGGGTCGATGGCCTGCTGATCATGTGCAGCGAAGGACAGCAAGAGGTGTTCAACCAGCTCGACTGGCTCAAAAGCCTGCCGGTGGTAGTGATGGATTGGGGGCTGGTCAGTGAGGATGTTGACCTTATCGCTGACAACTCCTTCCACGGCGGTTATCTGGCGACCCGCCATCTGATTGAGCTGGGCCATACCGCCATCGGTTGCATCACAGGCCCCCACAGCCGCGCCCCCGCCAACCAGCGCCAAGCTGGCTTCGAGCAGGCGTTGCAGGAGGCAGGTCTCACGCTCAATCCTGACTGGATCCAGGAGGGGGACTTTGATTGCGCCAGCGGCCATCAGGCGATGACTCGTCTGCTGGCATTGCCCGAGCGCCCCACCGCCCTCTTTGTCTGCAACGACATGATGGCGATGGGGGCTATCAGTGCCGCCCATCAGGCGGGGCTGGTGATCCCCCGGGATATCTCCATCGTCGGCTATGACAATGTGGCGCTGGCCGAATTTATGTCGCCGCCGCTCACCACCGTCAATCAGCCCAAAGAGGAGCTGGGGCGCCTCGCCGTCACCCGCCTGCTGGCGCGGATCAACGGCGAAGCGGTGGAGAATCACCTGATCACCGTCGACCCGGACCTGGTGATCAGGCAATCCTGCGCCCCTCGCACCTGACGTTCAGGGGCAATAAACGAAACAAGGCGACCCCGAGGTCGCCTTGTGTCATTTTGTCTCTTGCCAGTGCAATACCGCTTTTTGCCCTCAGGCCAGCGACCGGGTCTCCCTGGCTGCCAGCACTTGCAGTGGCACCAGCCCCAATCGTCTGGCCAGAGGTTGCAATAACCCACCATCTTCATCACCCTGCGGCAGCCAGTAGCGGACAGGCCAGCCGGCTGCCAGCTGCGCCGAGGTGGTGCTGCCAATCTCTCTGAGCGCCAGAGTGCAACCCTGCTGGCGCAATCCCGCCAGCAAGGCACCATCCGGCTGCAGCGTCGGTACCAGCAACACCAGCGGCGTACGGGAAGCCTCCGGCAAATAGGCCTGTAGATGGGTCAGCTGGGCCTGATTGTCGAGCGGGACCAGCAGTGCCCGGCCATCGGCATACTGCGCCTCGTGCGCTTGCAGCACACGGGCCAACACGGGCCCAAGCACACCGCACTCCTGCAGCCAGCGCATGTGGCAAGGCACTCCCTGCTCACGCCACTCAAGCGCCAATTGCCACATCTCGTTGCCCTGTCCGTCCGTCAGCGCCTGCAATGCCACTCGCAGCGGCGCTGGCTCGCGCCCCGCCAACCACTCTCGCAGCTGATGAAGCTGCTGCTGACTCAACTGCAACTGCTGCAGCATGGCGGGCTCAAACCAGCGGATCGCCCCCTCCTGGCTACGCTTGGCCTGGTTGAGGGCCAGGATGGCCTGATCCAGCAACCGGGCGGAATCCTGTTGCTGCGCCTTGGCGACCCCGAGCCGACAGGCCAGATCGAAGCTGCACTCCCGGGTCACGAACTCGAAATGGAGCAGATCCACCAGCTCATGAATGGCGGTTTCCAGCGCATCATTCGCCTTGGTCAGCACCACGGCAAATTCATCTCCTCCGAGCCGGTAAGCGTGGCTGCCATGGGCCTGCTGCAGCTTGTTGGCCACCATCTGCAACAACCGATCACCGACCTGATAACCCAGCAGATCATTGACCTGCTTGAAGCGCTTGAGATCGAGCACCACCAAAGCGCTCACCTCGCCAGCATGCAGATCGCGAGAGAGCTGCTCCTGCAGGGCACGGCGGTTGCCAAGCTGGGTCAGGGGATCGAGCAAGGCAAGCCGGCGGTTCGCCAGATTGGCGCGAATGAGGGCAGCGACCAGAGCGCCACCGGTCAGCAGCAGGATCAGTTGCCAGATCTGCAGCCAGAACAGGCTGTTGCGGATTTGGCTGACCGAATGCTCCCGCTCCTGACCGGAGAGGATCTGATCCCCTATCTGTTCGATGAGACGGGTCTGGCTGGCGATCGCCTCCTGCAAGCGGGCAAGCTCAGCCCCCTCGCGCAGCGCACCAGCCTCCATCTGGGGTTCGAGCTGCTTGATCTGCTCGAACAGGGTGGCCAGAACCTTGCCGAGCCCGTGCCGCTGGCGCATCTCGGCGGTTTCACTGCTGATGAGGAAGATGTCGAGCCGGTTCCACAGCAGATCGTAATCAAGGCTCAGGGTCTCCATCGACTGTCTGCCAGCCCGATAGAGCTGCAGGTCGTAGAGGAAACGCTGGGATTCGAGCATCACCTGGCTGATGTTCCAGTGGACATTGCGGTAGAAAGTATCGACCAGTTGCTCCTGCCGATACTGCAGATAGAGGCTGCTGCCGGACGAGAGCAGAAACAGCAGCGACACCGCAACCAACAGCAGATTTTGGCGGGATAGCCCCATCAATCGACGATCTCGATGCGGGTCACCTGCCACACCATGCAGTTGTGAATGGCAGGCACGTCCAGCTTGGAATAGGTGGTGAACGGGATGAGCAGCCAGAGCGGCCCCTTGTTGCGCCGGGTCAGCGGTTTGCCGTCCTCCTGACGCACCAGGGTCAGTGGCACACCGTCGAACAGGGCCAGATCCACCACCTGCTGATAGCCGTTGAGGGCCGAGACGGCGATCTTGCGAGCATCCGGGATCCCTTGCGCCGCCAGCACGGCTGACAGGGTCGGCCCGCGATAGTGGTGGGCGCCCTGAGTCCAGGGGGTAGTGGTGGTGAATTCGGTCTGTGGCAAGGCGGAGAGGGCCGCCTCATCGAGGCTCACCTGCTGGCCATCTGGCAGTATCAGGGTCATCAGGGGAATGGAGGCCGATGCGCAGGCGCAGGCACTGGCCAGCATCAGGAGAAAAAAAGCGATCCATTGCTTTACTGCGGTCATGGTAATTTGCGCCAACTGCGTCCCATTTTTTTAATGGTTGCCAGTGTGGCGATTTCACCGAACCATTGCAACTGTCCCGTCGCACACTAGCTCAGGGACCGCGCATCTCCATCCAGTTGTGCCCCTCGACTTGCCTCGGTTGATGAATGCCGCACGCCTCCAGCAACTCATCGACATAGGCGGGCACCAGCAGGGAGGCTGGGCCATAACGTTTCTCGTCAAACTGACTACCCACCTCGCTCGGCTCGAGATTGAGCTCGATGGTGTGCGCCCCGTTCAATCCCGCTTCATGGACAAAACCGGCGGCCGGATAGACAGCGCCAGAGGTGCCGATAGAGATAAAGAGATCGCACTGGGCCAGCGCACTATAGATGCGATCCAAACCGAGCGGCATTTCGCCAAACCAGACCACATGGGGACGCATGGGTTGGGGAAACTGGCAGCAGGAGCAGAGCTCGTCCTGATGGAGATCACCGCGCCACTCGATCACCTGACCGGACTCCGGGCAGCGGGCCTTGAGCAGCTCGCCGTGCATATGGATAAGGTTCTTGCTGCCAGCACTCTCGTGCAGATTGTCGATGTTCTGGGTGACCAGCGTCACCGAACCGGGCAGCAGTCGCTCGAGGCGGGCCAGTGCATAGTGGGCCGGATTGGGGTGAACCTGGGGCTGTTGCAGCTGTTTGCGGCGGGAGTTGTAAAAGCGCAGCACCAGTTCGGGATCCCGGGCATACCCCTCGGGGGTCGCCACGTCCTCGACCTTGTGTTCTTCCCACAAACCGTCGCTGGCACGAAAAGTCTTGATGCCGGATTCGGCAGAGATCCCCGCGCCGGTCAGGATCACGATATGTTTATATGACTGCGCCATAAGCTGCTCCGTCTATCCCCGCACAATAAATGTGACCTTAGCACAGGGAAAAAAGTGTCACTATTCGCCCTTGGTCTTAAGCGGCGCCGCTGGCGGCACGGGCAACCAGGCATCCAGTACCGACAGATCCAGCCTGACAAAGACCATCTCCCGTCCGGTCACCAGGGTCAGCGGCAAGCCAAGGCGCTTGAGCAGGGTCAGCATCGGCCGGTTCTGGGCCAGCACTTCCGCCGTCCACTCCCGGATCCCGTCCGCCCTGGCCAGCAGTGCCAGCGCCAGCAGAATCCGCCTCCCCGCCCCCTTGTGCTGAAAGTGATCCGCCACGATGCAAGAAAACTCCGCCCGATCGGGATGAAGGCGGCGGCGGATTGATTGCGCCTGAGCCAGCGGCTCACCGGCCAGATCGGTCAGTAACAGCGAGATCTGTTGTTCGGGATGGTAATTGAGAAACTGGGCCACCTGTTCCGGTGGCGGCGTCCGTTTCGGGCGCATAAAGCGCAGATAAATGCTCTCTTCACTCAATGCATCGTAAGCGGCCAGCATGCGGGCAGGCGCCATACCATGCAGCTCGCGCAGCAGGCAAGGCACCCCGGAGACCTGCATCGCCAGTGGCAGCGCGGCCCGGGAAACCGGATGAGGCCAGCCATCCAGCCCTTTGCCAAGGCGCTCCCGGTGCATGGGCCAGCAGAGGTAGCGCGGCATGGCTTACCAGCGCCCCGTCATACCGCGCTCTCGCCACACCTCGACGTCGAGCAGGTTGTAAGGATCATCCAGATAGACGGCGATCCCCAGCTCCCGAACCCGGGCCATAAAGCGTCCCAGCAGGGAGTCACCGGTCAAGGACTCCATCTCCGGCAAGATCCCCTGCCCCAGCAGCAAGGCTTGCAGCGGCAAACGCTCCAGCAGATCGAATGGCAGATGCTGGCTGTTATCGAGCAGCAGCGCCAGCTTGCTCCCCGCCAGACTGGCTTGCAGCACCAGCGCGAAGCGATCGGCATTGCCGAGCAGGTGGTCACGACGGTGGATCAGCAGGGTCAGTTCGGCTGGGGTACGCGACTGCTCCGTCAGCCAATCCTTGAGCGCCTCCCAGCGGCTGGGCAAGCCTGTCACCGCCAGCCAGACCGGATGAGGGGTCGCGGGACTGGAGAGCAGCCCAAGCTGACCCTGCACCTCCCCCTGCCACCGGCGGATGGAGCGGCGCTGGCCGCTCAAGCGCTGCTGACGCAGCGGGCCCAGATAGAGTCGACGCAGCAACCTGAGCAGCTCGTCGCAATCAAGCGGCTTGGCCAGCGCTGCAAGAATGTTGAAACCGGCATCGTGCAGCAGGCGGCGGGCACCGTCGATCAGCGTCTGCTCATGGGCCGAAAGCAGCACAATGGGCAGCCCGGCCTCCTGCAACTGGGGCTGGTTCATCAGCAGACTGATGGCATCTTGCTCCACCAGACTGAGATCGCAGACCAGCAGGCTGATGTCGCCCGCCGACAATGCCGCAAGGCAGGCCGATTCATCCTGTACCCACTGACAGGAGAGCCCCAACCCGGCGATGGTCTGTTGCAATTGCATCCCCTGAAACGGGTGATCCTCGAGCAGCAGCACCTTGTTAGCGGCCAGCCAGTTGCACCAGTTACGGTAACTGGCGGCAAGCCCCCCCAGCCAATCCTCGTCGATAGCGTAGATCCCCTCATGCTGCTGCAACTGGGGGAAATAGTCCGCCTGCTGATGAGCGGCGGGGTCGTAAAGGGCAATGGCACCGGCCGCAAACAACCCTTCCCACTGCCAGCAGGCATCCGGTCGGGTACGGTGCAGCGTGACATAGGAGGGCAATGTCATGGTGCTGGCCAACTCATGGGCGGTGCTGTCGAGGGCATAGAGCACAATGGGGCAAAATCCTGCCGCCTCATGCTCTTCCGAATCGAGCAACGCCAGTAATTCTTCATCAGTGATGATCATCTTGAGCCCTCTTTGAAAACTGCTGGCTGAACTCATCCAGTGCCCGGTTCAATCTGGCTTGCAGCATTGGACGGGGCGCCTGTTGCCACTCTTCAATGACCGCCACCAACGCAGTCGCCCCTACCATTCTGGCGGCCCCCTTCAACTTGTGTAAAGCAGCATTCACGCCAACTTCATCTTCTTCTGTGCTGCAGCGCTCAAGTTCGGCCAAATCATCACGGGTAGCCTTCAGATAAAGGGCGGCCAGTTCATCGGTCAGCAGCGAGGCAACCGGTGTCGGGGCGACAACATTGCTCCCCTCTTTGGCAATATGGCGCAGCAAGGTCGCCAGCTCCTTGAGGGCGACCGGCTTGTCCAGATGGCCATCGCAACCGCAGGATTGCAGCTCCCTTGCAGCCTGATCACTGAGATCTGCGGTGATCACATAGACTGGCAGACGGGCCCAACGGGCGGATTGGCGCAATTGCCTGCACAGCTCGGCCCCGTTCATCACCGGCATCTGCAGATCGGTCAGCACAAAATCCACCTCTTGCTGCGCCAGCATCTCCAACGCCAGCTGCCCGTTGGCGGCAGTGATAACGCTGGCACCCAGTTGGCCCAGTTGCAGGCTGATCAGCTCGCGATTGACATCGTGATCTTCAACCAGCAGTACCCGCATGCCAAGCCCTGGCTGGGTGCCGGCGACCGGTTGATCCGGGGTCAACCGTGGCTGCAGCAGAGTGATGATGGTCCCGGGCACCCAGGACTCCCCTTGCCATGCCCAATAGTAGAGCCCCTTCTCGTCCACCTCCGCTTGCAGCGTATCAACGGCGTTGCTGACGGTGGCGATCCCCAATCGGCTTAGCCAGGGCGAGAGCGCTTGCGCCTCATCGTGGGGTAAAGAGAGTGCCAGCTGCCGCACATTGGGTTGCCAGTCCGGCTCCTGCTGTACCCGCTTCAGCGGCAACTCGCAATAGAAGCGGCTACCGCCACCGACACGCCCCTCGACATCGATAAGCCCCCCCATCTGCTCGATCAGCTGCTTGCAGATCGCCAAACCAAGACCGGTGCCCGGCGCCCGCAGCTGCCCTTCAACGGCAAACTGCTCGAACGGCATAAAGAGCGTGGTGCGCATCTTGGCGGTGATCCCCGGTCCCTGATCATCCACACCAAAGCGCAAGGTCGATGCGACCACCTCGGCCCACAGCACCACTTCCCCACGCAGGCTGAACTTGATGGCATTGGAGAGCAGGTTGTGGAGCACTTGCCGTACCCGGTGAGGGTCGAGGGTCTGCAGGGCAGGCAGAGCCGGATCCAACTTAAGGCGCAATTGCAATCCCTTGGCCCGCGCCTTGGTCCAGTGCACTGCCGCCACGTGCTCACACAGCTCGGCAAAATCGGTGGGTTGCGGCGAGAGGGAGAGTTTGCTGTTTTCGTTGCGGCTAAAGTCGAGCACATCGTTGAGCAGGCCGAGCAGCTCATCCCCCGCCTGACGCACCCGCGCCAGCGCCGAATCCTGCTCTCTCGACAAAGGGGTGCTGGCCAGCCACTCCAGCAAGCCGAGCATGGCGTTCATCGGCGTGCGGATCTCGTGGCTGATGGCGGCCAAAAAGCGCCCCTTGGCCAGCACTGCCTGTTGCGCCTGCTCATGGGAGTGCTGCAATGCCTGATCCTGCTCGACCCGAGCAGTGGCATCCTGCATCACCGCATAAATTCGCCACCCCTGCGGCTGACTGCGGCCACGGCCATAGAGCTGCAACCAGCGCAGACCCTTGGTCGGATGGTGATAGCGCATGGTGAACGCGAAGGGTTTGCCAGCCTGCAACATGGCGAACATCTCACGGCGTACCCGACGGCGATCCTCACGCTCAAGCATAATGAGCACCCGTTTGGGATCACGACGGATCTGCTGACTCGCCAGCCCCAGCAGCTCGTAACAGCCCCGGCTGATAAACTCGATACCCCCCCCCCGTCCCCGCTCGAACATAAACTGCAGCACCACGCCGGGAACGGTATTGGTCAGGGCGCGCAGGCGGCGCTCTGCCTGACGCAGAAAACGGGCCTGCTCACGCAGCACACTGATATCCGACAGGGCGATGAGATCGGTGGCGGGTGCTTGCTTGTCCAGTCGCAGCGGATGTTGGGCATAGGCGAAGACCTGATCCCCCAGCACCAGCTCCCCTTCACTCTTCTGGGGCTGTACCGGTGGCAGCATCAACTGCTGCGAATAGCGCAGGGCCAGACGTCGCCCCTGTTTATTGGATTTGATCACCTTGCCCTGGCTATTGCGCAGATAGACGGGCACCGGCAACGCCTGAAACATGGTTTCCCGCAGCTCGCTCTCGATGGCCAGCGCCTTCTCGGCGGCGTGACGCTGGGCGACTTCCCGTGCCAGTTGCTGGCGAGAGCGCCAGATCCCGCCGATGACAATGCTGCTGATCAACAGTGCCATGGCGATAGAGCCAAACCAGGCGGCGTAGCTCACGCCGGGCTGCTGCACGACGAGCAAGCGGCGCCAGCGCTGGTTAAGTTCGTCAATCTGGGTGCTGGTCAGCGCCATCAGGTTGCGATCCATCACCCCGGCCAGTTCGGTCTGACTCTTGTTGATGGCAAAGCCAAGACTGAAGCGATCTTCCAGCTCCTCGATATCGAGCCCTTCCAACAAGTTGGTACGCTGGGGATATTGCAGCTGATAAAGCTCGCTCAACATGGCGTCAGCCTTGCCCTGTTTGATCGCGGCAAGCCCCTGCTCGAGGCCGTCGGTGCGAACCCACTCCTGATCACCGAGCAGGGCGAGCAAGGAGGGATCGTAGAGGGACTCCGGCACCAGAATACGCTGCCGCTTGAGTTGGGTAATGCGATCGGCAGCCAGCTTGCGCTTACTGATCAAGGCAAACCGGTTGGTGGAGATCGTCCGACTGAAAATGAACTGATCCGTCAATGCCGGGGATTCCGGCAAGCCGGCCATCATATCCGCCTCACCACGGCGCAGCTTTTCTACGGCCTCCGCCTTGCTGGCGGCAGGCACCAGCTTGTATTTCAGGCCGGTCTCCTGGGTGACCCAGCGCAGCACATCCGCGCTCCACCCTTTCGCCTCCCCCAGATCATTGACGCCGCTATAGGGCATCAACTCGGGATTGACCACCAGGCGAATGGTGCGCCCGCGGCCGGATAACCAGGCCTGCTCGGTATCGCTGAAGTGGGGTTGGTTGACGTAGAGCGACCCCTGATCGAGATAACGGGCCAGATCGGTATAGATAGTACCGGCGGGCATATGACGGATCAGGGTGTCCACCAGATTGGCCAACTCAGGCTGATCACGCATCATCAGGCGATAGCTGATGATCCGATCCTCACCAAACAGGCGGCGCAGGCGCAAACCATCGGCAGGAAACTCGCGCATCAGATAGCGCAGTTGCAGATAGTCCCCCAGATAGGCATCACCTTTGCCACTCTGCAGCGCGTCGTAGACCTTCTCTCCGCTCTTTAGGGAAATAATGCGTGCCTGGGGATAGAGCTCGTGCAGCAGGCGGGCAGAGTCTGCCACCGAGTAGACCAGAAAGCGGGCCTGTTTGAGATTTTCACCCTTGTAGAGGATGGCGGCATCGGTCTCCATCATCGGACGACTTAACCGCATGCCCTCCACGGCCTTCTTGCGGGTTCCGACATAGGGAATGATGTCACAGTCACCCTCTGCGAGCCCGTTGCGCAATGTCTGCCAATCGGGCAACTCTTTGAGCACGAGGGGAACCGGGAATAGCTCCTGCAACCGGGCGAGGCGATCCTTGAGCAGTCCCCCCTCGGCCATCAGGTATGGTGGAGGAAGCGTCGCAGGATAGCAGAGCGAAAGCTGACTCAGTGAATTTACATAAGCTTGGGTCGCCGGCGCCAACGGCAGCACTGTGGTCTGCAAAGGCTTGGCGTGCAATGGCAGAGCCAGTACGGCACCCAGAAGAAAAATGGGGAATTTGGTCATCTGAAAACAAAAGCCAGGCATCTGCCTGGCTTTTTATCACTCGTTGGGTTCAACATTTTCTACCCTGGCCTTGAGCTTCTGGCCAGGCCGGAAGGTCACCACGCGGCGGGCGCTGATAGGAATATCCTCGCCCGTCTTGGGGTTGCGTCCGGGACGCTGATTCTTCTCACGAAGGTCAAAGTTACCGAAGCCTGAAATCTTGACTTGTTCACCACGCTCAAGCGCCTGTCGGATTTCCTCAAAGAAGGCTTCCACCATATCTTTGGCTTCACGCTTGCTCATCCCGAGCTGGGTGAACAGGTGCTCTGCAATGTCGGCTTTGGTAAGCGCCATAGATCAATCCCTCAAGGATGCATTCAACTCTTCACCAAGGGCCCGCACGACATTGTCTACGGTCTCGGCAATCTCTTTCTCCTCCAGGGTGCGCTGGGTGTCTTGCAATACAAGACTGATGGCCAGGCTCTTCTTGTCCTCTGCCATACCAGCACCCTGGTATACGTCAAACAAGTTTATTCCAACTACCTGATTTCCGCCAACTTTTTTAATTACCGCAAGCACATCACCTGCCAGAACCTGACGATCGACCACCACGGCGATGTCGCGACGGTTCGCCGGGAACTTGGAAACTTCGGCTGCCACAGGCACCTTGGCCGGGGTCAGCTTGTCCAGCTCCAGCTCAAACATCACCGCGCGGCTCTTGAGGCCCAGCTTCTTCTCGAGGCTCGGGTGGATCACGCCGATGTGGCCGATGAGCTCGCCATTGCGCAGGATGGCTGCGCTCTGGCCCGGGTGCAGGGCGCTGTGCTCGGTGCGCTCGAAGGTAAAGGTGGCCCCTTCGGCGGTCAAGTCCAGCACCGCTTCCAGATCCCCTTTCAAATCAAAGAAGTCGGCTGCGCGGGTTTTGATATCCCAGTGCTCGTCGCTCTGGTTGCCAGTGATGATACCGGCCAGCATCGGCTCCTGACGGATGCCGTTCTCGGCGCTTTCATCCTTGATGAAACGCAGACCCTGTTCAAACAGACGCACACGCGGTTGCTGACGGTTCTGGTTGTAAACAACGGCCTGCACCAGACCCGGAAACAGAGAGACCCGCATGGCGGACATCTCGACCGAGATCGGGTTCGGCAGTACGATGGCATCGCTCTGCGGGAACAGGGTTTGCTGGGTCTTGGGATCGACGAAGCTGTAGGTGATCGCCTCCTGAAAACCGCGGTCAACCAGCAGGTCGCGTACGCGCTTCAAGGTCACCTGCCCTTCTGCCTGCTCAACCATCGCCAGAGAGGCGGCCGGTTTCAGGTTCGGGATGTTGTTGTAGCCGTAGATGCGAGCCACTTCCTCAATGAGGTCTTCCTCTATGGCGATATCGAAACGCCAGGAGGGTGCCAGCGCAGTCCAACCGTCAGCATCCACAGTGACCTGCATGCCGAGGCGGGTCAGGATCTCGACCACCTGAGCGTCAGCCACGCTGATACCGATCACCTTGTCGAGCTTGCTGCGACGCAGCTTGATGGGGGCCGCTTTCGGCAGATGGGCATCGGATTTGACCTCGATGACCGGACCTGGTTCGCCGCCGCAGATCTCCAACAGCAGACGGGTGGCTCTGTCCATCACCTTGGCTTGCAACTCCGGATCCACCCCGCGCTCGAAGCGGTGGGAAGAGTCGGTGTGCAGACCGTAGGCACGGGCACGGCCGGTGATGGAGAGCGGCGCGAAGAAGGCGCACTCCAGCAGGATATCGGTAGTGGTCTCGGATACACCGGTGCGATTGCCACCGAAGATACCGGCCATGCAGGCAGGACCTTTGGCATCGGCAATCACCAACGTGGTCTCTTTGAGCTTCACTTCGTTGCCATCGAGCAGGGTCATCGGCTCATCGGCGTGGGCACGACGTACCACCAGTTCCCCTTCCAGGGTAGCCAGATCGAAGGCGTGCATCGGCTGCCCGTATTCCAGCAACAGGTAGTTGGTGATGTCGACGATGGCGTCGATGGAACGAATGCCGCCACGGCGCAGCTTCTCTTGCATCCAGAGCGGGCTCTGGGCCTGCAGGTTCAGCCCCTTGATGACGCGGCCCAGATAACGGGGGCAATCGGCTGGTGCTTCAACCCGGATCGGGAAAGTTGCATCAATGGTGGCCACAACCGGTGCCCAGGTCGGCTCGACCACGTCCACGCTGTTGAGCACACCAATTTCACGGGCCAGACCAGCAATACCGAGGCAGTCGGCACGGTTCGGGGTCAGATCCACGTCGATGGAGACGTCGTTCAGATTGAGGTAGTCGCGAATATCGGTACCGATGGGGGCATCGGCCGGCAACTCGATGATGCCATCGGCTTCAACGTCGATACCCAGCTCGCTGAAAGAGCAGAGCATGCCATGGGACGGCTGGCCACGCAGCTTGGCTTTCTTGATGGTGAAATCACCCGGCAGGGTCGCCCCTACTTTGGCCACACACACTTTGAGGCCCTGACGGCAGTTCGGCGCGCCGCAGACGATGTCCAGCAGCTCGGCTTCACCCACGTTGACCTTGGTCACCCTCAGCTTGTCGGCGTCAGGATGCTGGGCGCACTCGACCACTTCACCCACGACCACATTGTTGAACTGGCCAGCCACCGCTTCCACGGCGTCCACTTCCAGACCGGCCATGGTGATCTGCTCGGCCAGCGCGTTGTCACTCAACTCGGTGCGGACCCACTCCATCACCCAGGATTTACTGAATTTCATGTTCTCTCGCCCTTACTTGAACTGCTTGAGGAAGCGCAGGTCGTTTTCGAAGAAGGCACGCAGGTCGTTGACCCCGTAACGCAGCATGGTCAGGCGCTCAACGCCCATGCCGAAGGCAAAGCCGGAGTATTTTTCCGGATCGATGCCGACCGAACGCAGTACGTTCGGGTGCACCATGCCGCAGCCCAGCACTTCCAGCCACTTGCCGTTCTTGCCCATCACATCTACTTCAGCGCTCGGCTCGGTGAACGGGAAATAGGAAGGACGGAAGCGAATGGTCAGGTCTTCCTCGAAGTAGTTGCGCAGGAAGTCGTGCAGAATGCCCTTCAGCTCGGTAAAGCTGGCATGCTCGTCAACCAGCAGACCTTCAACCTGATGGAACATCGGGGTGTGGGTCATGTCGTAGTCGTTACGATAGACGCGGCCCGGTGCAATGATGCGGATCGGCGGCTGCTGATGCTCCATGGTACGGATCTGCACGCCCGAGGTGTGGGTACGCAGCATCAGATCAGGATTGAAGTAGAAGGTATCGTGATCGGTACGCGCCGGGTGATGAGCCGGAATGTTCAGCGCATCGAAGTTGTGGAAGCCATCTTCAATCTCGGGACCACGGGCAACCTTGAAGCCCATCTCACCAAACAGGCGCTCGATGCGTTCGATGGTGCGGGTTACCGGGTGCAGACCGCCATTCTCGATGCGGCGGCCCGGCAGGCTGACGTCGATGGTCTCGGCAGCCAGCTTCTGGTTCAGCACGGCGACTTCGAGTGCTTCACGACGCTCGTTCAGCGCATCCTGAACCTGCTGTTTGGCCTGGTTGATCACGGCGCCCGCGGCGGGACGCTCTTCGGCAGACAAGGCACCCAGGCCCTTCATCTGCTCGGTAAAAAAGCCCTTTTTACCCAGATATTTGACCCGGATTTCGTCGAGGGTCGCGATATCGCTTACGCCCTCAATTTCGGCTCTGGCTTGGCCGACTACTTCTTCAAGCTGTTGCATGTCTTCCTCGTCACCACTCCCGGTACAGGAGCCTTTAGGCTAAATAAGGTCAAGAGGGGAATAATACAAAAAAAGCCCCTTCGCTGACCATAGTTAAGGTGGGCTTTTCTCCCTACAAATCATTTTGTTATATCAAGCGAGTCTTATCGGTTCACCATCACTCCTTAAATACTGGAATAAACACCTAGTTTGTTGGCATATAAAGCAGTTGTAGAACAGGTCATCTCGCACATATCGCCTTGTGCGGAGAAAACTGTAGCGCGTGTAAAATAGTGGACAGAATATGGACGAGGAAAAAGAAAAAGTGATGTAAAATAGATGGTTATAGATACAAAAAAGGAGGCCTGAGCCTCCTTTTAGCGTTTATAACAGAACTGGATTAAACCAGAGCTGCTTTAGCTTTTTCAACCAGGGCGGTGAAAGCCATTTTGTCGTGAACGGCGATATCGGACAGGATCTTGCGATCGATCTCGATAGAAGCCTTTTTCAGACCGTTGATCAGACGGCTGTAGGACAGACCGTTCTGACGGGCTGCAGCGTTGATACGCGCAATCCACAGCTGACGGAACTGACGCTTTTTCTGGCGACGGTCACGGTAGGCATACTGACCAGCTTTGGTTACCGCTTGTACCGCTACGCGGTAAACACGGGAACGGGCGCCGTAGTAACCTTTGGCGGCTTTCATTACTTTCTTGTGACGAGCTCGAGCAGTCACACCACGTTTAACTCTTGGCATTTTTCACATCCCCCCTTATGCGTACGGCAGACAAGCGACAACACGTTTGTGGTCGGCAGCAGAAACCATGAATTTCGGTCCCAGCTGACGCTTACGCTTGCTGCTCTTCTTGGTCAGGATGTGACGCAGGTGGTTGTGCTTGCACTTGAAGCGACCCGAGCCAGTCTTCTTGAAGCGCTTTGCAGCACCCCGGTTGGTTTTCATCTTCGGCATTTCATACTCCGCATTGTGAGTGACAACAAAATCGCAAGGCGAACCGACTCATGGAGCGAGCCCCATGAGTCAATTTCTTGTGGGCCTTAAGATTTCTTCTTAGGTGCGAGAACCATCACAGCTTGACGGCCTTCGACTTTCGGGAACGACTCGACTACGGCCAACTCTTCCAGATCGTTCTTGACGCGCTCGAGAACCTTGATACCAAGGTCTTGGTGGGCCATTTCACGACCACGGAAGCGCAGGGTGACCTTAGCCTTGTCCCCGTCTTCCAGAAAGCGAACCAGGTTGCGTAGTTTTACCTGATAGTCGCCTTCGTCAGTGCCAGGACGGAATTTGATTTCCTTGACCTGGACGACTTTCTGCTTTTTCTTCTGTTCTTTGGTTGTTTTGCTCTTTTCGTAGAGGAATTTGCCGTAATCCATGATCCGGCAAACGGGCGGCTCAGCATTTGGACTGATCTCTACCAGATCAACTCCGGCCTCTGCGGCCAAGTTCAGAGCATCCTGAATGGAGGTGATGCCAATGGCTTCACCATCCAGACCAGTCAGACGAACTTCTTTCAGACGGATCTCTTCATTGATCCGGTGAGCGCGGGCTTGCTGTTGCTTGCCCAGTTTTTTTCCGCCTTTTATAGCTTATTCCTCCACTTTCTTTTGTCCGCGGGTCTGAACTTCCTGGGTCAACAGAGCGATGAACTCTTCAACAGGATAAGTGCCCAGGTCAGCCCCTTTACGAGTCCGTACTGCAATCTTACCGGCTTCAACTTCTTTATCGCCGCAGACCAGCATGAAAGGTACTCGCTTCAAAGTATGCTCGCGGATTTTAAAGCCAATCTTCTCATTTCTCAAGTCCGCTTTTGCGCGAAGGCCCGCATCATTCAATGCTTTGGCTACTTTCACCGCATAATCGGCCTGATTGTCCGTGATATTCATGACCACAGCCTGAGTCGGTGCCAACCAGGTCGGGAACAGACCGGCGTACTCTTCAGTCAGGATACCGATGAAGCGCTCGATAGAACCCAAGATGGCCCGGTGGATCATCACAGGTACGTGGCGATCGTTGTTTTCGCCCACATAAGTGGCACCCAGACGACCAGGCAGGGCAAAGTCGAGCTGCACGGTACCACATTGCCACGCACGATCAAGGCAATCGTGCAGGGTAAATTCAATTTTGGGACCGTAGAACGCCCCTTCACCCGGCTGCAGATCGTACTTCAGACCGTTGAGCTCCAGCGCTTCGGCTAGGGCTTTCTCGGCGCGATCCCACATCTCGTCGGAGCCGATACGCTGCTCGGGACGAGTGGAGAGCTTGACCACGATGTTCTCGAAGCCAAAGGTACCGTAGACGTCATAGACCATACGAATACAGCCGGAGACCTCTTCCATGATCTGCTCTTCGGTACAGAAGATGTGAGCGTCATCCTGAGTGAAACCGCGCACCCGCATCAGACCGTGCAGGGAACCAGACGGCTCGTTGCGGTGACAGGAACCAAACTCGGCCATACGCAGCGGCAAATCACGGTAGGACTTCAGACCCTGGTTGAAGATCTGGACGTGACCCGGGCAGTTCATCGGCTTGATGGCGTACTCGCGATTTTCGGACTGGGTGGTGAACATGGCCTGGGCATACTTCTCCCAGTGACCTGAACGCTCCCACAGGACGCGGTCCATCATGAACGGACCTTTCACTTCCTGATAGTCGTACTCTTTGAGCTTGCCGCGGATAAAGGTTTCCAGCTCACGGAAGATGGTCCAGCCATCGTTGTGCCAGAACACCATACCGGGTGCTTCTTCCTGCATGTGATACAGGTCGAGCTGCTTGCCGATCTTGCGGTGGTCACGCTTGGCGGCCTCTTCCAGGCGCTGCAGATAGGCCTTTAGCTGCTTCTTGTCAGCCCAGGCGGTACCGTAGATACGCTGCAGCATCTTGTTGTTGGAGTCGCCACGCCAGTAGGCGCCGGACATCTTCAGCAACTTGAAGTGGTGGCAGTGGCGCATGTTGGGCACGTGCGGGCCGCGGCACATGTCGATGTACTCTTCGTGATGATAGAGACCTGGCTGGTCATCACGGGCAATGTTCTGATCCAGGATTTCGACTTTGTAAGACTCGCCGCGCGCCTCGAATACATCGCGCGCTTCTTGCCAGGAGACTTTCTTCTTGATGACGTCGTAATCCTTGGCTACCAGCGCCAGCATGCGCTCTTCCAGGGCAGCCAGATCTTCATCGGTCAGGGTACGGTCAAGATCAACGTCATAGTAGAAGCCGTTGTCGATGACAGGACCGATGGCCATCTTGGTCTGGGGCCAGAGTTGCTTGATAGCATGACCCAGCAAGTGGGCGCAGGAGTGGCGCAGGATGTCCAGACCTTCTTCGTCTTTAGCGGTGATGATGGCCAGCGCTGCATCGGCTTCGATCAGCTCGCACGCATCCACCAGTTCACCGTTTACCCGACCGGCAATGCACGCCTTGGCGAGACCGGGACCGATGTCCGCAGCCACATCCATGACGGAAACAGAGTGGGCAAATTGACGTTGGCTGCCGTCAGGCAGAGTAATGATTGGCATTATGTGTTTCCTTATACAGTGGTGACCCCTACCAAAGGTCACATGCGGGATGGAAAAGAGATTCAAAAAGGTGATGTTCTGGTTCTCCACAGCACTTTGCGAAGACGGCCTGACACGTAAACCACATGTCTAACGTGACAAACCAAGCCAAAACGGCCCCATGCTACCAGAAGTCGGGCGTGCTGTATCGGATTTGCAGATATTTTCTACAGTCAAATGAGTCGCCTGCCGACTATTCGCCAAGCAGGGATTGCCAGTTGAAGTCAAAGTCACTGCTCCCCTCCTCTGCCAACGCCAGCTCTTTCAGCACCTGAAGCGCCAGCTTGTTGCCCTTTTGTGCCGCCTGATAGAGCCACTGTTTTGCCTGAGGCAGATCGACCCTGCCGCTGACCCCCATCAGATGAAGAACACCGACTTTCAGCATGGCCGGGACGTCACCATTACGGGCTGCCTGATCCATCCAGTGAAAGGCTTGGCGCAGATCTCGCTTGACCCCGACACCGCGCAGATAGAGCTCTGCCAGCCGATATTGGCCGAAGGGATCCCCTGCCTGCGCCGACTGGCGATAGAGGCTGATGGCCTGATGGATATCCTGCTCGCTCCCCTGCCCCACTTCATGGCTCCAGCCCATCAAGGCTTGCGCCCTAGGTTGCCCTTGCGCCGCCAGTGGCGACCAGATCCGGGTCGCCTCATCGAAGTGACCGGTACGCCAGGCACGGTTGGCAGCAACCATCTCCTGCTCGGTGGAGAGCGGAAGCAGACGCCAGATAACCAGCGCAATCAGACCGATAAATAGCCAACGGGAAGTGGTGGGTCTCATGATGATTTCCGTGATCCAGTTCTCATTTCGTCTATGTAAACGAAATGTAGCGCCGTGATCAAGCTTGAGATCCCAGCAACAACCCTTTTTGCACCCGGTCGATCAGCAGTTGTTGTCATTTATCGTGGGTACCTGCAAAACAACTGTATTTATAAACAGTACTGGTGCGCACCATGGCAGGACGAGGCAGCCCCCACAATATCGATCACCGTTTTAGCGGCCCCCTTGTCGAAGCGGTTGATGACGGCTGGCAATCGTCCGATTGGGATGCCGCCTTCACAGCCTCTGCCCCCGGCACAGAAGTACGCGAAATAGAGGCCCGCAGCATTATCAGTTACAACAGCTCGCCGGATGTACCTTTTGGCCGCTCCATCAACCCCTATCAGGGGTGCGAACACGGCTGCATCTACTGCTATGCCAGACCCTGTCACGCCTATCTGGAGCTCTCCCCTGGCCTCGATTTCGAGAGCAAGCTGTTTGCCAAACGCAATGCAGCCAATCTGCTGCGTCGGGAGTTTGCCAAACCAGCCTATCAGCCACAGACCATCTTCATTGGCGCCAATACCGACCCCTATCAACCCATCGAGCAGCGCTATCGCCTCACCCGGCAGTTGCTGGAGGTGATGTTGGCCCATCGCCATCCTGTCGGCCTCATTACCAAGAGCGCCATGATCTTGCGCGACCTCGATCTGTTGACCGAGCTGGCCAGGGAGGGGCTTTGTCAAGTGATGGTATCGGTGACGACCTTGAACGAAACCCTGCGCCGGCAGCTGGAGCCCCGCGCCAGCACGGGCGCAGACCGCTTGAAAGTGATCGAGAAGCTGGCCAACGCTGGCGTGCAGGTGGGGGTACTGGCCGCCCCCATGATCCCGCGGCTCAATGAACCGGAGCTGGAGCAGATCATCAAATCGGCCGCCGAGGCTGGCGCCAGTTGCGCCGATTACATCCTGCTGCGGTTACCCCACGAGTTGGCTCCGCTATTTGGGGACTGGCTCGATACCCACTATCCGGGCCAGAAGGAGGCTATTTTGAATCAGTTGCGAGCCAGCCGCAGTGGCGGGCTCAACAGTACCGCCTTCGGCACCCGCATGCGCGGTGAGGGGCACTTTGCCGATCTGCTGGCCCAGCGCTTTCGCCTCATCAGCAAGCGCCTGGGCCTTGGCAAACGCCATATTCAGCTCAGGCTGGATGGGTTTATCCGCCCCGGGGAACAGCTGTCGCTCTTCTAATCCCCCTGCTCACGCCCTTCACACATCAGGCGTGCCAAGAGGTTGAGAGGAAGGCCTGCCGCAACACATCCTGTGGAAACCCCGCTTTTCAGAAATTTCCAACGGAGTAGCCATGTCACGTAAGGATCGCGCTATCCGGTAAAGAGAGGGCTAACGCCTTAACCTGCGCGCTGATCCCGACCCTGTTGCACCATTTCAACCGGTAGTCGCGAGGGTTCATGAGCCACTTCGTGCTCATCCTCTTCATACAGCGGCACCTCTGACTCGCCCCATACCCGGCTCCACCAAATTTCCCACGTGATCCAACTGGTCATATGCAGCTCCTGACGGTGAAGGTGATAGCAACAACACACCACTCGCCCGGCAGGATAGCGACTGGGAATGACAGGGAAATGACAAAAAAATCACTTGTAAAAAGGCAACTGGCGGTAGGGAGGAAAAGCCGAAACAGTTCACATATTCGGCGAAATCATCCTGAAAGCGGTCACAAATCTGCAGGTTGTGGATTGCAGCACATCCTGTTCCCGCCAAAGCTGACTTGCCCATTCAGGCATCTATAAAAACAGGGACACAATAATGAAACACACAGCGGGAATATGGGCGATCGCAGGCATGCTGATCGCCCCCTTGGCGCACGCCGACGTCATACTGCACGCCTTCAACTGGAAATACAGTGAAGTGACCGCCAAAGCCGACCTTATCAAGTCGGCCGGTTACAAACAGGTACTCATCTCACCGCCCCTGAAATCATCAGGCAACGAGTGGTGGGCCCGTTACCAACCGCAGGATCTGCGCCTTGTCGACTCCCCTCTTGGCAACAAGCAGGATCTCGAGCAGCTGATCGCCGCCATGAAGGCGCGTGGCATCGCCGTCTATGCCGATGTGGTGCTCAACCACATGGCCAACGAAAGCTGGAAACGCAGCGATCTCAACTATCCCGGCAACGAGCTGCTGCAAAGCTACGCCAGCAACCCGGCCTATTTCGAGCGCCAGAAACTGTTTGGCGATCTGGGGCAAAACCTCCTCTCCGGTCAGGATTTTCATCCCGAAGGGTGCATTAGCGACTGGAGCGATCCAGGTCATGTCCAGTATTGGCGACTCTGTGGCGGTGCCGGTGACAAGGGGCTGCCGGATCTGGATCCCAACAACTGGGTGGTTAGCCAGCAACAGGCCTACCTCAAGGCGCTCAAGGGGATGGGGATCAAGGGTTTTCGGGTCGATGCTGTCAAACACATGAGCGATTACCAGATCAATGCCGTGTTCACCCCCGAGATCAAACAGGGGATGCACGTGTTTGGCGAGGTGATCACCACTGGGGGGGCTGGCAGCACCGATTACGAGCGCTTCCTCAAACCCTACCTCGACAGCAGCGGTCAGGGGGCCTATGACTTTCCGCTGTTTGCCTCCCTGCGTGGCGCGCTGGGGTATGGCGGCAGCATGAACCTGCTGGCGGATCCGGGCGCCTATGGTCAGGCGCTACCGGGCAGTCGCGCAGTCACCTTTGCCGTGACCCACGACATCCCCACCAACGACGGCTTCCGCTATCAGATCCTGACCCAGACTGACGAGAAGCTGGCCTACGCCTACCTGCTCGGCCGCGATGGTGGCTCGCCGCTGGTCTATTCGGATCACGGCGAGACCCAGGCCAAGGATGGACTGCGCTGGCAGGATTACTACCAGCGCGCCGATCTCAAGGGGATGATCCGCTTCCACAATGCGGTGCAGGGTCAACCCATGCAGCTGGTCGGCAGTGGCGACTGCTTCGTGCTGTTCAAACGTGGCAAACAGGGGCTGGTCGGCATCAACAAGTGCGACTATGAGCAGGAGTACTGGCTCGATACCGCCAGGTTCGAGATGAACTGGTATCGCAACTATCGGGACGTGCTCGACCAAGGGGCCGTAGTCAACGTGCAGAGCCAGTGGGTACGGGTCGCCATTCCTGCGCGCAGCGCCAGAATGTGGCTGCAGGAGTGATCCAGCCGTAAGAGCAGCGTAAAGTCATAAAAAGCAGACAAATATAAAGAGCGACCACCAGGGTCGCTCTTTTTGCTCAGAGACGTTGCTCGGGTATCTGGTGACGATTACTCGTCGCCCGCTTCCCCAGCATCGACCGCATCAGTGCCGGTCACGGTATCGGTACCTTCAGATACCTCACCGTCAACGGCCAAAGCGTCGTTTTCGTCTTCGTCGCTCTCGGCGATACGCTGCAGGCCAACCACGGTCTCGTCTTCACCGGTACGGATCAGACGGACACCGCCGGTGTTACGGCCAATGACGCTCACCTCGGCAACACGGGTACGCACCAGGGTACCGCCGTTGGTGATCAGCATGATCTGGTCGGTATCTTCGACCTGGATCGCATCGATCACCTTGCCATTGCGCTCATCCACCTTGATGGAGATAACGCCTTGGGTACCACGGCTCTTGGTCGGGTATTCGGCCAACGCAGTCCGCTTGCCGTAACCGTTCTCGGTGGCGGTGAGGATGGCACCTTCGCCGCGCGGAACGATGAGGGAAACCACCTTGTCACCGGCGCCCAGCTTGATGCCACGGACACCGGCTGCGGTACGACCCATGGGACGCACCCCCTTGAAGGTACCCTTGCTTTCGGTGCCTTCGCCGTTGTCGCTACCATCATCGTCGTTGCCGGCATCGTCGTCGGTTTCAACGTCATCGCTGACATCGGCATCAGCGCGACCGCTGCCTTCCGCGAAGCGAACGACTTTGCCCGCGTCGGAGAAGAGCATGATCTCGTTGCTGCCATCGGTGATATCCACCCCGATCAGCTCATCGCCCTCTTTGAGGTTGATGGCGCGGATACCGGAGGAGAGCGGACGGCTGAAGTCAGAGAGACTGGTCTTCTTCACGGTACCGTTGGCGGTGGCGAAGAAGACATACTTCTCGGCGTCATATTCCTTCACCGGCAGGATAGCGGTGATACGCTCACCCTCTTCCAGCGGCAGCAGGTTGATGATCGGACGACCACGGGCGCCACGGGAAGCTTCCGGCAGCTGGTAAACCTTGAGCCAGTAGACCTTGCCACGGGTGGAGAAGCACAAAATGGTGTCGTGGGTGTTGGCCACCAGCAGACGCTCCACAAAGTCCTCTTCCTTGATCCGGGTGGCCGACTTGCCACGACCACCACGGCGCTGGGCCTCGTAGTCGGAGAGCGGCTGATACTTCACATAGCCCTGGTGAGACAGGGTGACCACCACGTCTTCCGGGGTGATCAGATCTTCGATGTTGATCTCGGCACTGGACATGCTGATCTCGGTGCGACGCTCGTCGCCATACTGCTCACGCACGGCCAGCAGTTCATCGCGGATCACTTCCATCAGACGAGCCGGGCTCGCCAGGATGTGCAGCAGCTCGGCGATCAGATCCAGCAGAGATTGGTACTCTTCCAGGATCTTCTCGTGCTCGAGGCCGGTCAGCTTGTGCAGACGCAGGTCAAGGATGGCCTGGGCTTGCTGTTCGGTCAGGAAGTATTGACCTTCACGGATACCGAACTCGGGCTCCAGCCACTCTGGCCGGGCCGCGTCGTCGCCCGCTTTTTCCAGCATGGCGGCCACGTTGCCGAGTTCCCAGCCCTTGGCAACCAGGCCCGCTTTCGCGTCGGCCGGGGTCGCGCTGTGGCGGATCAGCTCGATGATGGGATCGATGTTGGCCAGCGCAACCGCCAGACCTTCCAAAATGTGTGCCCGATCCCGCGCCTTGCGCAGTTCGAACACGGTCCGGCGAGTCACCACTTCACGGCGGTGCAGCAGGAACGCATCCAGGATCTCTTTAAGGTTCATCACCTTGGGCTGGTTGTTATCGAGCGCCACCATGTTGATGCCGAACGTGGTCTGCATCTGGGTGTGCTTGTAGAGATTGTTCAGCACAATCTCGCCGGACTCGCCGCGCTTGATTTCGATAACGATGCGCATGCCGTCTTTGTCAGACTCATCGCGCAGGGCACTGATGCCCTCGATCTTCTTCTCTTTGACCAGCTCGGCGATCTTCTCGATCAGTCGAGCCTTGTTCACCTGATAGGGGATCTCGTGAACGATGATGGTCTCGCGACTGGTCTTCTCGTCCACTTCCACTTCAGCCTTGGCCCGCACATAGATGGAGCCACGACCGGTACGGTACGCCTGCACGATGCCGGAACGACCGTTGATAATGCCGCCGGTGGGGAAATCCGGGCCGGTGATGTAGGTCATCAGCTCGTCAATGGTGAGGTCGCCATTTTCGATCAGCGCCAGACAGCCATTGACAATCTCGGTGAGGTTGTGAGGCGGAATGTTGGTCGCCATGCCCACCGCGATACCGGAGGAGCCGTTGACCAGCAGGTTGGGAACCTTGGTAGGCATGACCGCCGGGATCATCTCGGTGCCGTCATAGTTCGGCACCCAGTCCACGGTCTCTTTGTCCAGATCGGCCAGCAGCTCGTGGGAGATGCGGGCCATCCGCACTTCGGTATAACGCATCGCCGCGGCGCTGTCGCCGTCGACTGAACCGAAGTTGCCCTGACCATCGACCAGCATGTAACGCATGGAAAAATCCTGCGCCATCCGGACAATGGTGTCATACACAGCGCTATCGCCGTGCGGGTGATATTTACCGATTACGTCACCGACCACACGGGCCGATTTTTTATAGGGCTTGTTCCAGTCGTTCCCCAACTCGTTCATAGCAAACAGAACGCGGCGGTGAACCGGTTTCAAGCCATCACGCACATCCGGCAGAGCTCGTCCTACGATCACGCTCATGGCGTAATCAAGATAGGAACTCTTGAGCTCTTCTTCGATGTTGACCGGCGTGATCTCTCTGGCCAGATCGCTCATAGAAAGCCTTATCCCTAATTAGTTGTTCTTTGGCTTAAACAGCGCGACATGGTAACACACTGAGCCAAATACCTTAAGCCACAAATCGGGTATCAGATCGGGCTGGTGTGACAAAGTCCGTCCGTTATAATGCCCGCCAGGACAATAGATTGCGCCCATGACTCAGAAGCGGGCGCCCTGCCACAGGATCTTCGAAAAATGAACAGTGATGCCAATGTCGATCTGACAGAAATCGCCAAGTTTGAAGCCATCGCCTCCCGCTGGTGGGACATGGAAGGTGAATTCAAACCCCTGCATCAAATCAATCCGGTACGCCTTGACTGGATCACCGACAAAAGTGGCGGTCTGTTTGGCAAGCGCATTCTCGATATCGGATGTGGCGGTGGCATTCTCTCCGAGAGCATGGCCCGCCGTGGCGCCAGGGTCACCGGCATCGACATGGGCAAGGAGCCCCTCGGCGTCGCCCGCTTGCACGCTCTGGAGCAGGGTGTCGAGCTCGAGTACCGCCAGATCACCGCCGAAGCCCATGCCGCCGAAGTGCCGGGCCAGTATGACGTAGTCACCTGCATGGAGATGCTGGAGCATGTACCGGACCCCGCTTCCGTGCTGCGCGCCATCGCCACCTTGGTGCGCCCGGGCGGTCGGGTGTTCGTCTCCACCATCAACCGCAACCCCAAATCCTATCTGATGATGATCATCGGGGCCGAATACCTGATGAAGATGGTGCCCAAGGGTACCCACGATCACAAAAAATTCATCACTCCGGCCGAACTGTGTCGCATGGGTGAAGCAGCGGGCCTGCTGGTGCGGGATATGAGCGGGGTGCACTATGCACCGCTCTCCAACAGTTTCAAGCTCGGCAAGAATGTCGACGTCAACTATATGGTGGAGTTTGTCCGCCCGGAGCACGGTTGATGAGCGCCTCTCACCCTCTGCCCCTGCGCGGTGTGCTGTTCGATCTGGACGGCACCCTGCTCGACACTGCCCCGGATCTGGGGGCCGCCGTCAACCATGTCCTGATCAGCGAAGGCTTTGCGCCGCTCTCTGACGAGATTATTCGTCAGACCACCTCCCACGGGGCGCTCGGGCTGCTGAAAGCGGGCCTCGGCGACGAACTACTTGAAGAGCTGGGGGCCACGCGCCTGCGCAATGCCTTGCTCGACTACTACGCGGCCAATCTCTGCGTTGGTACCCACCCCTATGTGGGAATGGTGGATCTTATCGAGTGGCTGGATGAAAAACAGCTCCCCTGGGGTATCGTCACCAACAAGCCGGGCTTTCTCACCGAGCCGCTGCTGGCAGCCCTGCCAGAGCTTGCCAGCTGCGGCGTCACTGTCAGTGCCGATACCCTGCCAGTACGCAAGCCCGACCCCGCCCCTATGTTCTTTGCCTGTGAGAAACTGGGGGTCGAGGCGGCTCACTGCCTCTATGTGGGGGATCATGTGCGGGATATCGAAGCAGGCCGCAATGCTGGCATGCGCACCGCCGTCGCTGGCTGGGGCTATCTCAATGATGAGGAAGATCCCGCCCAGTGGGGCGCCGATCTGCACTTTGATACCGTGCAAGCCCTGCACCACTGGCTGCGCTATGAGTTGACGGCCAAGGCGTAACGCGCAGCCTTACCGGCTGACATGTGATAACGGGGCGAAGAGACTCTCCGCCCCTTGCATCTTTCCTTTAAGCTCCTGCCTCCTGCCTCCTGCGCCACCAGCACCCCTCTATTCATGGATAATAAAGGCAGCTTTCTGCCTGTTGGATACCCATTTGACAAGCTCTCAGCCGTCACAAAGCGGCCACAAACCACCGTCATCTGATGCAAAGCCCTTGCCACGCTGAGCCCGCGGCTGCGACAACTGGACAGCTTTTGACCCTTGTTGCATAAGGGATAATCAGCCGCCGTTAGCTAGTAAAAAGCCCCCCATTTCGCAAGCAAAAAAAGTTATTTAAATTTTCCATCTTCGATCGGGAGACTTGCATTTAGCGGAGCGGACGAATGAAAACCCGCTCACTGTGAGCGGTCACTAACTGATGGGGCAAGACTCACAATTTATCCACAGCTCGTCACTTATCCACACATTGCAATGGCGGGCTGACCTCACTATCTTGTAGCTCGAACTTAAAATAACACTACATCTTGTGATTCATCGCACAATCTCTACCCAACTCCCGCACACCGCCGGAGCCTAGGTGGCGCCATTGTGCGATGGTTTTTCGGGAATCAACTGAAGGTCATCAGCCAATGAACTTGTTTGTGACGAAGCGTAACGGACACAAAGAACCCATCGATCTGGATAAAATTCACCGCGTGCTGGACTGGGCCGCCGAAGGGCTCGACAACGTGTCGGTCTCCCAGGTAGAGCTCAAATCCCACATCCAGTTCTATGACGGTATCCGTACCGCCGACATTCACGAAACCATCATCAAGGCGACTGCTGACCTCATCTCCGAGCAGACCCCGGACTACCAGTACATGGCAGCCCGTCTGGCCATCTTCCACCTGCGCAAGAAGGCCTACGGCCAGTTCGAACCGCCCCACCTCTACCAGCACGTGGCTCGTCTGGTGGACATGGGCAAGTACGACAAGCACCTGCTGGAAGACTACACCCAGGCCGAATTCGAAGAGCTGAACACCCATCTGGATCACTGGCGCGACATGGATTTCTCCTACGCGGCAGTCAAACAGCTGGAAGGCAAATATCTGGTCCAGAACCGCGTTACCGGCGAGATCTACGAGAGCCCGCAGTTCCTCTATATGCTGGTTGCGGCCTGCCTCTTCTCCAAGTATCCGAAAGATACCCGTCTGGACTACATCAAGCGCTTCTATGATGCGGTCTCGACCTTCAAGATCTCCCTGCCGACCCCGATCATGAGCGGCGTGCGCACCCCGACCCGTCAGTTCAGCTCCTGCGTACTGATCGAGTGCGACGACAGCCTGGACTCCATCAACGCCACCGCCAGCTCCATCGTGCGTTACGTTTCCCAGCGCGCCGGTATCGGCATCAACGCCGGTCGCATCCGCGGTCTGGGCAGCCCCATCCGTGGCGGCGAAGCGTTCCACACTGGTTGCATCCCCTTCTACAAATACTTCCAGACTGCCGTGAAGTGCTGCTCCCAAGGCGGCGTGCGCGGCGGTGCGGCGACCCTGTTCTACCCGCTGTGGCACACCGAAGTGGAAAGCCTGCTGGTGCTGAAGAACAACCGCGGCGTGGAAGAGAACCGTGTCCGTCACATGGACTACGGCGTGCAGATCAACAAGCTGATGTACCAGCGCCTCATCAAGGGCGGTGACATCACACTGTTCTCCCCGTCCGATGCGCCGGGTCTGTACGATGCCTTCTTTGCCGATCAGGACAAGTTTGAAGAGCTCTACGTCAAGTACGAGCAGGATCCTGCCATTCGCAAGAAGACCCTCAAGGCCGTCGATCTCTTCTCCCTGATGATGCAGGAGCGTGCCGGTACCGGTCGCATCTACATCCAGAACGTCGATCACTGCAACACCCACAGCCCGTTTGATCCGAGCGTGGCGCCGGTACGCCAGTCCAACCTCTGCCTCGAGATTGCGCTGCCGACCAAGCCGCTCAACAACATCGATGACGAGAACGGCGAGATCGCCCTGTGCACCCTCTCCGCCTTCAACCTGGGTGCCATTGACAAGCTGGAAGATCTGGAAGAGATGGCCGATCTGGCCGTGCGTGCCCTCGATGCCCTGCTCGACTATCAGGACTACCCTATTGCCGCCGCCAAGCGTGGCAGCATGGGTCGTCGTACTCTGGGGATTGGCGTCATCAACTACGCCTACTACCTGGCCAAAAACGGTGCCCGCTACTCTGACGGCTCCGGTCTGGCGCTGACTCACCGCACCTTCGAGGCGATCCAGTACTACCTGCTGAAAGCCTCCGTGCAGCTGGCCCGCGAATTCGGCCCCTGCCCGCTGTTTGGCGAGACCACCTATGCCCAGGGCATTCTGCCGATCGACACCTACAAGAAGGATCTGGATGCGCTGTGCAACGAGCCGCTGCATCTGGATTGGGAAAGCCTGCGCGAAGAGATCAAATCCGTGGGGCTGCGCAACTCCACCCTGACCGCCCTGATGCCGAGCGAGACCTCCAGCCAGATCTCCAACGCCACCAACGGCATCGAGCCGCCGCGCGGCCTGGTCTCGGTCAAGGCTTCCAAGGACGGCATTCTCAAACAGGTGGTGCCCGAGTATGATCGCCTGAAAGATCAATACGAACTGCTCTGGAAGCAACCGAGCGTTGACGGCTACCTGCAGCTGGTCGGTATCATGCAGAAGTTTGTGGATCAGGCGATCTCCGCCAACACCAACTACGACCCGGCCCGTTTCGAAGGCAACAAGGTGCCGATGAAGCAGCTGCTGAAGGACTTGCTGACCGCCTACAAATACGGCCTCAAGACCCTCTACTATCACAACACCCGTGATGGTGCGGACGATGCCCAGACCGATCTGCAAGATGACGGTTGTGCTGGCGGGGCTTGCAAAATCTAAGTCACGGCAAGATCTGATAACCGGGCGGGAGCGACAAGCTCCCGCTCTCCTGTTTTCTCCATACAGACATTCTGGTAACCATGGCCTATTCAACTTTCTGCCAAACCCAAAACGACCAGCTCAAAGAGCCGATGTTTTTTGGCCAATCGGTCAACGTAGCCCGTTATGACCAGCAAAAGCACGAAGTGTTCGAGCGGCTGATCGAAAAACAACTCTCCTTCTTCTGGCGCCCGGAAGAGGTGGATGTCTCCCGTGATCGCATCGACTATCAGGCCCTGCCCCCCCACGAGCAGCACATCTTCATCTCCAACCTGAAGTACCAGACCCTGCTGGACTCCATTCAGGGTCGCAGCCCCAACGTGGCGCTGCTGCCGCTGGTCTCCATTCCGGAGCTGGAAACCTGGATCGAGACCTGGGCGTTCTCCGAGACTATCCACTCTCGCTCCTACACCCACATCATCCGCAACATCGTCAACACTCCCGCCCAGGTGTTCGACGACATCGTGACCAATGAGCAGATCCTGAAGCGCGCCGGCTCCATCAGCCACTTCTACGACGACCTGATCGAAGCGACCGCCCTCTACAACCTGCACGGTGAAGGAACCCACACCGTAGCTGGCCGCGAGGTGACCATCACCTTGCGCGAGCTCAAGAAGAAGCTCTATCTCTGCCTGATGAGCGTCAACGCGCTGGAAGCGATCCGCTTCTACGTCAGCTTCGCCTGCTCCTTTGCCTTCGCCGAGCGCGAGCTGATGGAGGGCAACGCCAAGATCATCAAGATGATCGCCCGCGATGAGGCACTGCACCTGACCGGTACCCAGCACATGCTGAACCTGATGCGCAGCGGTCAGGACGACCCCGAGATGGCCGAGATTGCCGCCGAGTGCGAACAGGCCTGCTTCGAGCTGTTCAAAGAAGCCGCCATTCAGGAGAAAGAGTGGGCCGAGTACCTGTTCCAGGGCGGCTCCATGATCGGTCTGAACAAGGACATTCTCTGCCAGTACGTGGAGTACATCACCAACCTGCGGATGGCCGCCGTAGGTCTGCAGCCAGCCTTTGCCGGCACCAAGCAGAACCCGATCCCCTGGATCAACACCTGGCTCTCCTCCGACAACGTACAGGTCGCCCCGCAAGAGGTGGAGGTAAGCTCCTATCTGGTGGGTCAGATCGACAGCGAAGTGAATGCCGACGATCTGGGTGATTTCGAGCTGTGAGTGACGCCATCCGCACGCGGACCCCTGCCCCGCACTCGCCTGCCGAACAGCAGGCGGTGCAGGCACCACGGGTACATACCCGGGATGGCGTGCTGCACGCTCATCCCGGCGAAAGCGTGCTGGAAACCCTGGAACGCCACGGCCATCGGGTCGAGTTCCAGTGCCGCAGCGGCTATTGTGGTGCCTGCCGCACCCCGCTCATCGCGGGCAAGGTGCACTACCCCAATGTGCCGCTCGCTTTTGTCTCCCAGGGGGAGTGTCTCCCCTGCTGCTGCAAGCCGGTCGGCGCCATCAAGCTGGATATTCAGAAACGCTGATCCCGCTTGCAGCACCTCGAGCTCGCAGCCAAAGAGACCAAAACAAAAAGCCGCCGGATTGCTCCGGCGGCTTTTTTACATCTATCTCGATGCCTAACTCGATACCTAAGTGGGCTGCTGGCTGATACGCCACCCACCAGCTCTGGCGTTACAACCAGGGTGCGGCGGTCGGCCCGTGGTGCAGACCCAGCTTCCAGACCCGGCCGAAGTGCTTGTAGTGACCCGCTGCGACACCGGCCTTCTCGCCCATGCCGTGGTAGAGGTCGAGGTGGCCCTTCTTCACCGCGCCGCCCACATCCAGCGCAATCAACAGCCGCAGCTGGTGCTTGCCGGTCCAGTTGCCCTCTTTATCGAGCAAAGGGACTTCAGCGAGGATCGGGGTCCCCATCGGCAACAGGGTCTTGTCGGCAGCAACGGCCGCCAGCGGCAGCAGCGGGATACCGGCGGCGCCGATCACGTCATTGGTGGGTCGACGCTCGAAGAAGACATAGGAGGGGTTCTGCTCCACCAGCTCCTTGACGCTCTCCTCCGGTTGACGGTTGGCCCACTCCTTGATGGCCTTCATCGACATCTGCTCTTTGGGCACTTCACCGCGGTCGATCAGTACCCGACCGATACTCACGTAACCGTGGCCGTTCTTGCCGCTGTAGCCCAGATATTGCAGCCGATCGTCATCCCCGTAGTGGACAAAGCCGGAGCCCTGCACATCCATCAGGAAGTTATC
This sequence comes from Aeromonas sp. FDAARGOS 1411, assembly GCF_019047125.1. Taxonomy (NCBI): domain Bacteria; kingdom Pseudomonadati; phylum Pseudomonadota; class Gammaproteobacteria; order Aeromonadales; family Aeromonadaceae; genus Aeromonas; species Aeromonas sp. FDAARGOS 1411. The sequence goes on from NZ_CP077214.1 coordinate 1,482,563, forward strand.
GATAAGGGATTTGCTGTAACCCAGCTCCAGCCCGCGGTTGGCCAGGGCCCCCTGATGGATCTCGGCCCGGGTCGGACAGCGACCGCCACATTTGGGCATGGCATAGATGGGATATTTGTACTTGGCATCCGGGCGGTGGCGCACCTCCAGCACCGGCGAGTAGTAACCGGTAAAGAGCACGTTACCCATGCGATCAGCACCGCCCAACTGGGCCAGGCTGATACCGTAACGGGTGATGTCGGCAGGATTGCCGCCGCCCGCCACCCAGCGGGAGAGCTGGTGATAGAGCTCGCCATAACGGCGGGTCATCTTGCCGGAGCGCTCCAATACCAGTCTGCTTTGCGGGCCAAACTTGCTGTAGTCGGCACGCGCACGGCTATTGACCCGCTCCACCCTCACCAGATCCTCTGGCAAGGTCCCGTCCAGATACTGCTTGCCCAGATTTTCCGGCACCTCGCAGTTAAGAAAGCATCTGTTGTCGGTCTGCTTTTTGGGCACTTCTGCTTTGTCAGAGTTGCCAGCACAACCGGCCAGTCCCAGCACTGCGGCGGTCAGCCAGTACGCGTGTTTGTTCATATGTCCTCATATAACGCCAAGAGCCATGCTCGGCGGGGAAGATGCCAAATTTGCAGGGGGAAAGCAAACGACATCAATCACTTGAAGCAGGATTTCTCCAAAGGGGATCCGCTGGGTTATAACAAGGTGACAGGATGTGCGAGGTGATGGATGGAACAGCTCGAAATCTTCCCGCTGCAGAGCCCCTGCATCGGGGTCTGCGAAGTGAACAACAAAGGCTACTGCAAGGGGTGCCTGCGCAATCGCGAAGAGCGTTTCAACTGGCTCACCATGACCCCTGTCCAGCAACAAGAGGTGATGCGCCTGTGCCGGGATCGCAAACGCCGGGTCGACGCCGCCCGCCGCAAGGCACAGGAGGGAACCCAACCCGAGCCGCCAGAACAACCGGGCTGGGATTTTTGACCTTCTCTTGGTCTGTTACCCACTTTCCCCTCTCCTTTCTGCTACCCTTGCCAGCTCGCTGAATGCCACAAACAGGTGGTAGAAGGTGCTGGCTGGGGCATGAGTTGTCAGCGGCCGACCGGTGACATCGACCTGATCGACCCACTGGCCGGGCAAGGCTGGATTCAGGTAGTAGTGGAAGATCCGCCTCACCACCTCGCCAATCTGATGGGCAATCTCTGCTCCCCCTAGCCTCTCATAGGCCGCCAGCAGCGCCTTGAGATGTTCGGTCTGGCACCAGAGCCGGCTGGTATCGCGATAGGGTTGCCCATCATCGGTCAGCTCATCGATCACCAGCCCGGTTTGCCCGTGCCCGTGGCGGATGGCAAAGCGGGTCAATATCCCGATTGCCTCGTCAATCTCGGTGCTGGTTGGCTGGATTTCCCAGCTGCTGGCAAGAGTCCGGTAGCGTGCCAGCAGCCAGCACCACTCGTAGTGATGACCCGGGTCGATAAGACGGGAATCGGCATGACGCACCAGCAGCGCGTCGTCGAAAAACTCGCGCAGTAAACCGGGCTCCAGAAAACGCTGACGAAACAGCCGATACAGCGCGGTTGCCCGCTGCTGCCATATCACATCATCAAAGCTGTCTGCCGCTACCAGCAGCGCCTCGAACAGATGCATATGGGGATTTTGGCTGCGCAGTGGGCCAGATGGCCAACTGGAGTGGAATCCACCGTGCAGCGGGTCCAAAAAGAGTTGCTCAATGGCCTGATAGCGCGACTCGGCCTGTTGTTGCCAGCGTGGATCGCCACTCAGACGATAGAGCCAACACTCAGCCAGCAGGGCAAACGCGTATTCATAGCTGCAGACTGATGCGTCAGCAATCGAACCATCCCGATTAATGGAGAAAACGCTATGCCCCGCCCCATCGTCAAAATGACCCATACCGACCAAAGCAGAACGCTCGGCAAGGGTGCGCCCGTCGTACCACCCCAGCAGGGTGGCGTGGCTGAACACATAGATCTGGCGGCTCTGTACCCGAAAACGGGTCGGCTGCCACAAAGGCTGGCCAGCACTATCCAATCCCTCGGCAAACAGACCACGCTCGGGGTCAACCCCCTGCGCGCCCCAAAGGGGCAGCGCCTCGGAGACCAGCCAGCGATGGCAACGCTGTGCGGCCTCAGTCACCTCGATATGCATAAATTACCTCTCGCAACGGCGATAAAAAGGGAGAGCCAGGCTCTCCCTTTGTTGACCAAATGGCCTTGACCCCATCAGAACAGACCGATGGCGACCCCGACAAAGGCCACTACCAGTAACCCCAGCATCGCCTTGACCGGCGAGACATTGCGTCTGGCCATCAGATACCAGGTGCCCAGCACCACCAGCAGCGGCATCAGTTTGGGGAAGATGCCATCCAACATGGCCTGTACCTGAATATTGACCCCGTCCGAGGTAACAAAATCAAGCCCGGTGGAGAGGTTGACATAACTGGCGGCCACCCCGCCCATCACAAAGACCCCGAGCAGGGAGAGCGCCTCGCGCAGTTTGACCGACTCCGAACTCACCAGCGCCTCCACCGAGCCGGTTCCCATCCGGTAGCCCTTCATAAACAGCATGTAGGAGCCGGTGATGACGATGGCGTTGAAGCTGATGATATAAAAGAGCGGCCCCAACACGCTGCCGCCGGCGGCCAGCGCCATGCCGATGCTAAGCAAAATGGGCACCAGCATGCCCGGGATCATGGAGTCCCCGATCCCAGCGATGGGCCCCATCAGCCCCACTTTCAGGGTGTTGATGGTCTCGCCATCGATCTTCTCTCCGTTAGCCCGCTTCTCCTCAAGTCCCACCGCCAGCCCGTTGATGATGGCGCCAATCTGGGGCTCAGTGTTGTAGAAAGAGGCATGGCGTTTCATCGCCTCCATCCTCTCCACCTTGCCGGGATAGAGCTTCTTGAGTGCCGGCATCATGCCAAGGCAGAAACCGAACGATTCGAGGCGCTCGAAGCTCATGGAGGATAGGTTGTACATCATCCACGAACGCCAGCAGGCACGCAGATCCTTGGGAGTGAGAGCCACCGGCGCATTGTTCACCGGCTGGCCCGCTTGCAGCTTTGCGTCCATCAGAATTCATCCTCATCATCGGTTTGGGTGGCAGCACGGGCAGCTACTGCAGGGCGAGATTCCGGCTTGTAGTTGTAGTGGATGAGCGCAAGCAGGGCGCCGATCATCACCAGCCCTACCATGTTGAGCTTGAGAAAAACGATGCCGACAAAGCCCACCAGAAAATAGATCAGCATGCTGCTCTGCTTGATGATCTGCTTGAGCAGGATGGCAATGCCGACCGCCGGCAGAATGCCGCCCACCACCGTCATGGTGCGGATCACAAGCTCAGGCAGGCTGTTCATGAAGCCTTCGATGTACTGGTTGCCAAAATAGACGGCGATAAAGGTGGGCACGAAACGCAGTACGAAGTTGCTGACCTGCGGGAAGATCGCGCTGTTGAGATAAACCCCCTTTTCATCCCCCTGCTCCAGCGCCACGTCGGCTCTGTGGTTCCAGTAGGAGTTGAAGACCATCATGAAGTTGAAGAGGATGGTACCGGCAATGCCGATGGTGGCGGCAATGGCCACGGCAACTGACGGTTCCTTGCCCGACATGACGCCGAGGGCGATGGCCGGAAAGGCGACGAAGTTGAGATCCGCCGGCATGGAACCGCCCGGCGTCACCATGGCGATATAGACCGCCTGCACCGCCACCCCGATAAGGATCCCGGTCTGGATATCACCGAGAATCGCCCCTACCAGCATGCCCGAAACCAGCGGGCGGGTAATGGTGTACCAGCCCCCGGTCAATCCCAGCAGCCAGGGGCTGCTGAGGGCACCGAGATAACAGAGTATCCCGATGAGAGTTGCTTCCAGAAACATGATGTCGGCTCCCTATTTCAGCTTTTTCTGGGCATCTGCCCAGTTGTAGTGGCTGGCGTCCGGCACCAGCCGAAAGTCAATCTCGTGGCCAAGGCTGGCAAGATAGTCAAAAGCGGCGATCTCCTGCGCCGTCACCGACTGGTTGGGGCCTATGGTGGTGGTCTGCTCGCGGGCACTCATGGGCCCCACGTTGATCTTGCCGTTGTGGTTCTCAAGAGAGATGCCGGCGGCGCAGAGCCGCTGCAGGGTGACCGGCGACTTGCCAATCACGAAGTAGCGCTTGTCACTGGCGATCACCTTGGGCAGCTTGGCAATGGCCGTCGCCACGTCGAACAGCCACACCTTGGTGTCCGGCACAGCGCCGATCATCACCTGGGAGAGCAACGGATCGGCCGCCACCTCGTCATCAATCGCGACAATGCCGTCGCAGGGCAGCTCTCTGGCCCAGCGCGTCACCAGCTGGCCATGGATCACCCGATCGTCAATGCGTACAAATGAAATCGCCATCTCGCTCTCCTAGAAGTTGTCATCTTGCTGGTGTGCCGCCGGGGCCGCGATCACCATGGATTCCAGTGCCTGGGCCAGCAACTGGCGGGCCGCCTCGTGCACATCGGTTGCCGCCAGCCAGTCGGCACTCATCAGCAGCATGGGAAAGTTCACCCCGGTCACCACGGCTACCGGCTGCGGCCATTCGGGGTCAAACGCAAAGCGGCATGCCACGTTGTAGGGTGTGCCACACTCCATGTCGCACAGCACCAGCACCCCGTCAGCCCCCGCACCATGACGGCGCAGGGTCTGTTCAAACTCGGTGCGAAACGCCGCTATTCCCCCCTCTTCGGTAAGAGAGACTGTGGCTACGGCGGGCAGCTCGCCGTAGACCATGCTGGCGCTGGCCAGCAGGGCCGGCGCCAGTGAACCATGGGTTGCGATAAGGATCCTCAGCATCTTGGTTACCCCCTCACATAGGCTTTGATGGTGGCGATGGTCGCCCCTTCACTCTCGCCACTCGGACGGATGCGATAGCGCCCTACCGACGCCGGTACGATAAAGGTCTCGGCGTAGTGCACCACAAACGGCGCGAACGCATTGTCGGGACTCTCCACCGTCGCCTCTCGCCCCTCAATCAGATTGAGCACCTGCACCGTGCCGCCGGTGTCGTGCTCGACCGGCACACTGAACCAGTGGCGACGGGTCTCGATAAATTCCCGCTCATGCAGTCCGGTACGCTCCTCGCGCCAGCCCGGCCCTTCGGCGATGAGCTCGATGCGATTGACCAGATGCTCGCGGGTCCAGTCGGTGTCGCGCTCCCACTGGATCACCTTGCTGCCATGCTCCAGATGGATGGGGCGCGGAATGCCGTCGAGCCCGACCCGGCCCCAGTCCCACAGCTTGAAGGTGAAGATGTAGGGGGTGGCGCTGATCTCGAGCACCATGGCCCCCTCTCCCGAGCAGTGGACGGTTCCGGCCGGGATCAGGAAGTGATCGTGCTTGCGGGCCGGGAAGCGGTTGATGAAACGCTCGTCATCGAAGGGCTTCTCGCCGCGCTGGGCGGCAGCCAGATCTGCCAGCATCTCCTGCGGGTCGATACCGTTGCGGGTGCCGAGATAGACGCAGGAGTCCGGCTTGGCATCGAGCAGATAGTAGCTCTCGTCCTGGGTGTAGTGCATGCCGAACTCCTGCTGGATGTATTCGGTCAGCGGATGCACCTGCAGACTGAGCGGCTGCCCCCCCACCGTATCGAGAAAATCGAACCGGATCGGGAACTCGGCGCCAAAGCGGGCGTGTACCCGCTCCCCAAGCAAGGCGCTGGGCTGGCACAGCACCAGGTTTTGCGACGGGATCTCCACCCTCACCTCGCCAAAGCGCAGATAGAGGCTGTTCTCCTCGGGTACGCAGTCAAAGCACCAGGCGTAGTTGGGTTGGGCCGGGTCCAGATCACACACCTGCTTCATCCACTGCCCACCCCAGACCCCCGGGTCGAAGAAGGGCACCACCCGGAACGGCTGGCGCGCCGCCTGATGCAACCCTTGTTGCAGTGCCGCCCCCGTTACCATGGTCGGCTTGCCCCTGATATTGGTGTCGAGCAGGAAATCGATGGTGGGCAGCTGGGCCAATTTATGACGGTCAAACACCCGCCATTCGATGAAGAAGGCGCGCTTGTAGCGGCGCAATATGTCCTCTTCGGTGTTATCAGCGCCCCAGTTGCCAATCTCTTTACGGCGCAGACGCTGCTGGATCTCCCAGCGGGCAAGATCGGCATAGACCCGCACATCCCCTTGCGCCACCAGCGAAGCGCCGCTACCCATCACCACCACCAGACCTTCGACCATCTCTGCGACCTGCTGTTGCAGGCGCGCCAAGGCGACCGGGTCAAAAAACTCCACCATCTTGTGGGGTGCCAGCACGCCAAAAACCCTGTCATCGGTGATGAAACGGTCCAGCATCGCCAGCACTTTGGGTTCGGGCAGGCGCGCCTGTTCCACATCGATGAGCGTGTGAGGCCCGAATCTGGTCAGCAGTTGGGTGCGTAGCTCGGTCTGATCGACGCCGTGATAGCAGTCGATCACCAGTACCACTTTCGCCCTCTCCTGCCGGTTCACTTTGGCCAGCAGCTGATGGGCAATCTCATCCCATCCCGCGCAGGCGGCCTGTTCATATCCGACAACGGTTACTTCTGGATATTTGTCGTAGTTGGAGACGTAACTCGAATGAATCATTGGCTTGCTCTCTCGTTGACACCTACGACAGAGATAAATCGATTAACCCGTTAACCACAACCTGATAAACACGATTAACCTCAAACATTGGGATATATCATCGGCATAGCGGTGAAATTCGTGATCAACCGCTCACTTGCAACCTTCTCTCATCCCAAAAATAGGTTAATCGATATATCTTGATGGCACGACCATGACCGGACCCACACCATGAGCAATGTGACTGTTGCAGATATTGCCCGCCACTTGGGCGTTTCCACCGCCACCGTCTCCATGACCTTGCGCAACAAGGGACGCATTTCCGACCACACTCGCCAGCGGGTACTCAAAGCCATCGACGAGCTCGGCTATGTCTACAACCAGACTGCCGCCAACCTGCGCAACAAGAGCAGCAATCAGGTTGGCCTGTTGCTGCACGATATTACCAACCCCTTCTATGCAGAGATGACGGCGGGCCTGAGCCGGGAGATGGAACACCACGATCTGATGCTGTTTCTTGCCAACAGCGAGGAGTCGGCGGCAAGGCAGCAGCAGTTTATGGATTCGCTGCAACGCAACAGCGCCGCCGGCATGGTGATCTGCGCTGCCCAACCTACGCCCCACAGCTTTTTCGAGAGCCTGCAGCGGCGCCATATGCCTACCATTCTGGTGGTGCGACCGGTGCCGGATGTAGCGATCGACTTTGTCGGCACCGACAACTTTCTGGGCTGTCAGCTGGCGACCGAGCACCTGCTGAAACTCGGCCACCGTCATATCGCCTTTGTTGGGGGCTCCCCCACCTCCATCAGCCGCTCCCAACGCCTAGGTGGTTATATGAGCAAGTTACTCGAACACGGTATCACAGCCAAACCGGAGTGGATCATCAGCTGCGGCGCCAGCCGGGTAGAGGGCACCCGCGCCACGACGGTGCTGCTGGAGCAGCACCCCGAGGTGACGGCGGCAGTCTGCTATCAGGATGTGGTAGCGCTCGGCGCCATGCTGGCGCTACGCAAACAGGGGCGGCTCATCGGCCAGAACTTTGCTCTGGTAGGCTTTGACGACCTGCCGGAGACAGCGCTGGTCGAACCGGCGCTCACCACCGTCTCGGTGGCGGCGCGGGAGATTGGCCGCAAGGCGGGTGAACTGCTGCTCGAGCGGATTGCCGGCAACGACGAGCCAGCCAAGAGCATCATTCTGCCCCCTACCCTGGTGGTACGCCAATCTTGCGGCAGCCGCTAACGGGGTCGCTCACGACCCATGCAGGCTGATGGTTAGGTGATTGAGGCACTCACCTCGCGACTCACCACACAAGGTTCCCCCTCCTTCCCTGCGACCACCCGCAGGCCAAACCCCCGCTCTGCCATCAGCCGGTAATCATGACCGGCAATGGCAGGCCAGACCGCCAGCGCCGAGAGCTGCGTCTCGCCAGTGTTGACGAGTCGATGGGCCACGTGGCCCGGAATATGGTGAACACTGCCGGGAAAGACCTGCTCCAGCCGGCAGACACCGGCCATATCCTGCAACAGCAATAGTCCCCTTCCACACAACCCGAAGTAGTACTCCGCCTGCTCGGCGCGAGCATGGATATGACCGCGGGTCATAAAAAACTCGTTCCCTATCCTGCCGGCCTCAAGATGGGTGACACCCATGTTGAGATCCCCCTCCACTCCACTGCTGGGCAACATCGCCACACGATAGAGCACAGTTTGCGGGTCAACCCCTGCTTCAGAAGCAGGATCGGCAAACAAGCCATGCAGATCAGCCAACCTTGTACACTTCTCCACCAGTTCGGCACCGGACAAGCTGCCGGTCGCAAAATCCACCATGGGCGGGATCATCAGCTTCATCATCTACTCCTCAGTGACGCTTTATCAGATGGTGCATCAGCACCTCGCCAAAACACGCTAATTGGTTAATCCATTAATCACAAGAGAAGCACACTATTAGAAAGAGATATTCGATGACGAAAGTTCAGCCAGAAAAACCATAACGAGTCGTCAATCAAATAATGAAGAAGAGCCTTCTTATCTGTTTACCTCAAGAACAAAAAACATCAGGTGGAGATACAACTCCACTGAAAATTCATAGACACAAAAAATGCCGCCCGATCTTTCGACCGGGCGGCATTGTCATTGTGATGCGCATTATGAGCGTGGCAGATCAACCAAAAAGATGGTGGCTGACGATGAACAGGCCGCCGGAGAGCAGCATTGTCAGCGGCAGGGTCAGCACCCAGGCCATCAGGATGGTCTTGATAGTCTGGCTCTGCAGGCCGGATTTATTGGCAATCATGGTCCCCGCCACCGCAGAAGAGAGGATGTGGGTGGTGGACACCGGCATACCGGTCAGACTGGCGACCCCGATGGAGGTTGCAGCCGTAATCTGGGCCGCAATGCCCTGGCTGTAGGTCATGCCGGTGGTGCCGATCTTCTCGCCCACTGTATGAACGATACGACGCCAGCCCACCATGGTGCCACAACCGAGCGCCAGTGCGATGGAGACGATAACCCAAGTCGGTGCGTATTCAGCGGTCGCGGTCAGATCCTTGCGCCATTTGGCCAGATCGGTCAGCTCCTTGGCTGGCAGCGGCAGCTTGGCAGCCTTGCGGGCGGTGTCATCAATACAGAGCAGCAGACGACGCACTTCGCGGCGGTCAGTCAGGCTCATCTGATCATAAGTACGCACGGCACCCAGACGGGCATCCAGGGTGGCCATCGCCTGCAGCACGCCATCGGCGGAGCAGTGAGTCATCAGCTCTTCCTGAGCCGTTGCCGGTGCAGAGAAGTTGATGACTCCAGAGAGGGCAGACTGGTTGCGCTGGTAGATCTCCATGATGCGCTGGTTGGCATCCTGGGTCCGATCCAGGTCATAAGAGCGGCTGTTCATGTCCAGCGCGAAATAGGCGGGTGCCATGCAGATCAGCACCAGCATCACCAGACCGATCCCCTTCTGGCCATCGTTGGAGCCGTGCACGAAGCTGACGCCCATGGCCGAGGCCACCAGGGTAAGACGCGCCCAAAACGGCGGGTGCTTCTTGCCATCCACCAGCTGACGCTCTTCCGGTGTTTTGTGGATCTTGTTGCTGGTCCAGATGCGTTTCATCGCCAACAGCAGCAGTGCCGCGATGATGAAACCTATGGTGGGAGAGATGATGAGGGAAAGCATGATGTCGATCGCTTTGCCCACGTTGATCCCTTCTGTCACCGGTTTATGGGTGATCCAGGCATAGGCGCCGCCTACCCCCAGAATGGAACCGATCAAGGTATGTGAACTGGAGGCCGGGATCCCGAAGAACCAGGTGCCCAGGTTCCACACGATGGCGGAAAACAGCAAGGAGAAGACCATGATCAACCCTTGGGTGGAGTCCATCCCAAGCAGCAGGTCAATGGGCAGCAGATGGACAATGGCATAGGCCACACCCAGACCGCCGAACATGACGCCAAAAAAGTTGAAGATCCCCGATGCGACAACCGCCAGGTGAGCCGGCATCGCCTTGGTATAGATAACCGTAGCTACCGCGTTGGCGGTATCGTGAAAGCCGTTGATAAATTCATAGGCAAGCACAAAAAAAACGGCCAATACCAAACCGATTGACCACCACAAACCCAAACCACTAAACATTTCAAACATAAAAAAAAGCCTGTTTATGAGTTGCGGCGGATTATGCCAGATGGCGGCCAACACCATAGCCACCATTGAAATATTTCAGCCATAAAAAAAAAGAGCTTTTTGGAAAAAAATATCCTAGAGCCAGTCCTCATGCGGCTTGCCATCGATTAATTAAAGCCATCAATGATTGCAGAAAATGGCAAAATTAGCTGACAATTAAGCCAATTATTTCATTTTTATGACGTTTTTATGACATAAAAACAGGCAAAATTGGTGATAAAACGCCCCTACCCACCATTCTCATCCGACCAGCACCATCAATCCCATATCCGTTTGATTCCAGATGCAAAAAGGGAGCACCTTGTGCTCCCTTGAATCGTTGCTGTGTTGCCAGTTATCAGTCCTGATTGATGCGGCTGGCAACGGCGCCCTGCTGGCTCTTGTACTTGGCATTTTCCCGCTTGTTGTAGGGACGGGCCGCGACGCCGGAGAGCATCTCGAAGTTCAAGGCGCCGATCTTCATCTTCGGACGCAGCGCCAGCGGCAATTTGCCGCCGTTGTAGAACTCCAGCACGATGCGACCGGACCAACCCGGATCGATCCGGTGCGCCGTCACGTGCACCATCAAACCCAGCCGCGCCAGTGAAGAGCGGCCATCCAGCCAGCCAACGATATCGGCAGGCAGAGTAACGGATTCGTAGGTCACCGCCAGCGCCAGCTGACCCGGGTGCAGATAGAAGGCTTCGCCATCGGGGATGTGGATCTCGTCACTCATCACCCGATCGATGGCATCGGCCATCTCGCTGCTCGGGCCGCTCAGGTCGATATAGGGCGCGGTATGATCGCGAAACACCCGAAACTCGTTACCCAGCAGCACATCGACACTGACACCACTGATCCGCTCTACCCCGGGCCGTGGCTCAATGACGATCTTGCCTTCATCCAGATGGCGTTCAATATCGGTATCACACAGACGCATTGGGCGACTCTCCTGACAAATTGTGCTTTTAAAAAAGCCGGGCATCACCCGGCTTGTTTCATCTTAACCAATCAACATGTGGCGGATACGCGCCTTGAGCATGTCGATGGCGATGCGGTTCTTGCCACCACGGGGCACGATCACATCGGCATACTGTTTGGACGGCTCGATAAACTGCAGGAACATCGGACGCACCGTCTTCTGGTACTGCTTGAGCACGGAGTCCATGGTGCGGCCACGCTCCTGCACATCACGCACCAGACGGCGCAGCAGGCAGATGTCGAGTGGGGTATCCATAAAGATGGAGGCATCCATCAGATCCCGCAGACGGCTGTCGGTCAGCAGCAGGATCCCTTCCAGAATGATCACCCGGCGCGGCGCAAACGGGGTCACTTCGCTCATCCGGGTGTGTTCGGTGTAGGAGTACTGGGGAATGGCAACCGCGTCACCTTTGACCAGCTGACTCAGGTGCTGTACCAGCAGGTCGTGATCCAGCGCGTTAGGGTGGTCATAGTTGGTTTTGACCCGCTCTTCCATGGTCAGGTGGGTCTGATCACGGTAGTAGCAATCTTCGGTGATCACACCAATCTGACCTGCGCCCAGTTCGGCCACCAGCTCTTCATAAATGGTCTGGGCTATAAGACTTTTGCCAGACGCAGATGCGCCCGCAATACCGATGATCACACACGAATGTTGAGTATCAGACATGACAAATACCTAAAAGAGAAGAGCAGTGGGGATGGTTTAAACCGATCCATTATATAAAAAAGGGTGGGTCATGCCCACCCTCAATTCCCTTTCAAGTGACCGACCGCCGATTATTCATCCAGCGCCATGGCATAGAGGGGGGTCGCAATCGGTTTTGCGCTGAAAAAGAGTTCAGCCCCTACCCTGCGCGCCAGCTTCAAATAGGCCTGAGCCAGGCTCCCTTCCGGTGCGCCGAACACCGTCGGGCAGCCATCATCCATGTGTTGGCGGATATCGATGTGCAGCGGTAATTGACCAAGCAGTGCCACTTGATACTGCTCTGCCATCTTCTGGCCGCCACCGGTACCAAACAGCGGCTCATGATGTCCGCAGGCGCTGCAGACGTGATAACTCATGTTCTCGATGATGCCGAGCACCGGCACATTGACCTTGTTGAACATGGCGATCCCCTTGCGGGCATCGGCCAGCGCCACATCTTGCGGGGTTGTGACAATCACCGCCGCCGAAGTCGGCACCTGCTGGGCCATGGTGAGCTGGATATCGCCAGTGCCCGGCGGCATGTCTACCACCAGATAATCCACCTCGCCCCAGCGGGTCTCATGGAGGATCTGCGCCAGCGCCTTGCTCGCCATCGGGCCACGCCAGATTGTGGCATCCTGTTCGGAGACCAGATAGCCGATACTGTTGCTCTTGAGGCCGCAGGCCATCACCGGCTCCATCAGCTTGCCGTCATGGCTGACCGGGCGCTCCTTGAGGGTGCCCATCATGGTGGGAATGGAAGGGCCATAGATATCGGCATCGAGAATGGCGACCCGCGCACCCTCTTTTTGCAGGGCCAGCGCCAGATTGACCGCGGTGGTGGACTTGCCTACCCCCCCCTTGCCGGAAGCAACCACGATGATGTTGCGAATGCCCTGCACGGCATTGAGGCCCTGCGCCCGCGGCATGCTGGCGACGTCAATCTCCAATGCCCAGTCGATGCGGGAGGCGCCGGTGGCGCTGCGCAGCCTGGCATCGTAGTTCTCTTTGAGCTGATCGAGCAGCGAGAGACCGGCAAACGGCAATACCAGCCGGATAGTAAGCCCCTGACCCTGATTGATGATCTCGCGAACGAATCCGGCATCCACCAGCTCCTTGTGCCAGCCTGCTGGCTTAAATTCGGCGAGGATCTGTTTTACTGAATCAATCACCATTAACTCCTCATTATCTTGTCATTATCTTGAGGTGAACGGTTACCGCACACAAATCAGTGGCTTGCCTGCCATCGTAACAGCAGGTGCTGCCAAGGTTGGCATAGCCACAACCCTAGGCAGGCTACCCCCAATTCGGGTAACATGCACGGCACTCTATCATCCCAACAAGCACATCAAGAACGTAATATGGCAACTGATCCTCGTAAAATGCTGGTAACCTGCGCCCTCCCCTATGCCAATGGCTCCATCCATCTTGGCCACATGCTGGAACATATCCAGGCCGATATCTGGGTTCGTTATCAGCGAATGCGCGGTCATCAGGTGCACTTCATCTGTGCCGATGATGCCCACGGCACCCCGATCATGCTCAAGGCACAGCAAATGGGGATCACCCCGGAAGAGATGATTGCCGCTGTCTCCAAGGAGCACCAGGCCGATTTCGCCGGGTTCAACATCAGCTTTGACAACTATCACTCCACCCACAGCGACGAAAACCGCGAGCTGGCGGAGTTGATCTACGGCCGCCTGAAAAATGGTGGCTTTATCAAGAGCCGCACCATCTCCCAGCTGTTCGATCCGGAAAAATCCATGTTCCTGCCGGATCGTTTCGTCAAGGGTACCTGCCCCAAGTGCAAGTCTCCGGAGCAGTATGGCGACAACTGTGATAGCTGCGGCGCCACCTACAGCCCAACCGAGCTGATCGATCCGAAATCTGCCGTCTCCGGCGCGACTCCGGTAATGAAGGACTCCGAGCACTTCTTCTTCGACCTGCCACAGTTTGAAAAATGGCTCTCTGAGTGGGTGCGCGGCTCCGGCGCCATTCAGGAAGAGATGGCCAACAAGATGCAGGAGTGGTTCGAGAGCGGCCTGCAGCAGTGGGACATCACCCGCGACGCCCCCTACTTCGGTTTCGAAATTCCCGGCGCCCCGGGCAAGTACTTCTACGTCTGGCTGGATGCCCCCATCGGTTACATGGCTTCCTTCAAGAACCTGTGCAACAAGCGTGGCGACATCGACTTTGACAGCTACTGGAAAGCGGACTCCGACGCCGAGCTCTACCACTTCATCGGTAAAGATATCGCCTACTTCCACTGCCTGTTCTGGCCGTCCATGCTGGAAGGTGCCAACTTCCGCAAGCCGACCAAGGTCAACGTACACGGCTATGTGACCGTCAACGGCGCCAAGATGTCCAAGTCCAAGGGCACCTTTATCAAGGCATCCACCTACCTGAACCACCTGGATCCGGAGTGCCTGCGTTACTACTACGCCGCCAAGCTCAACAGCCGCATCGACGATCTGGACCTGAACCTCGAAGATTTCGTGCAGCGGGTCAACGCTGACGTGGTCAACAAGCTGGTTAACCTCGCCTCCCGCAACGCCGGCTTTATCGCCAAGCGTTTTGGCGGCAAGCTGGCGGCGACCTGCGCCGAACCCGAGCTCTACGCCGAATTCGCCAATGCCCGCACCGCCATTGCCGAGGCTTATGAGAGCCGCGAATTCAGCCGCGCCATCCGCGAAATCATGGCGCTGGCCGACAAGGCCAACCGCTATGTGGATGACAAGGCGCCCTGGGTTATCGCCAAGCAGGAAGGTGCTGACGCCGAGCTGCAAGCGGTTTGCTCGGTCGGCATCAACCTGTTCCGCGTGCTGATGGCCTACCTCAAGCCCGTCATGCCGCTGCTGGCCGAGCGTGCCGAAGCCTTCCTGGCCGAAACCCTCAGCTGGGATGGCATCGAGATGCCGCTGGTCGATCACACCGTTGCGCCGTTCAAGGCCCTCTTCTCCCGCATCGAGCCGGCGAAGATTGAAGCCATGATCGAGGCCTCCAAGGAAGACCTGGCCAAGGAGCAGGCACCGAAAATGAGCGGCCCGCTGGCTGATGACCCCATCAGCGAAACCATCACCTATGACGACTTCGCCAAGATTGACCTGCGCGTGGCGCTGATCAAGAAGGCCGAAGCGGTACCGGAAGCCGAGAAGCTGCTCAAGCTGCAACTGGATATCGGCGGCGAGACCCGTCAGGTGTTTGCCGGCATCAAGTCCGCTTACAACCCGGAAGATCTGGAAGGCAAGCTGACCGTGATGGTGGCCAACCTGGCGCCGCGCAAGATGCGTTTCGGCATGTCCGAAGGCATGGTGCTGGCCGCAGGCCCGGGCGGCAAGGATCTCTGGATCCTGGAGCCACAGGAAGGCGCCCAGCCTGGTATGCGCGTCAAGTAAGCATATCGCTGACTGCGACCACAGCCAGATAGAGAAGAGAGGCCAAACAGCCTCTCTTTTTTTGTCTCACCTGTTTGGCCTGGATAGTTTTTGTAGATGCTGGTCGCGGATGACGTCCGCAGATTGCGGTCTCGGGGCTATCCACAACAGGGATTCGCGGGCGATACATTTTGTTCTGA
Organism: Aeromonas sp. FDAARGOS 1411; assembly: GCF_019047125.1. NCBI lineage: Bacteria > Pseudomonadati > Pseudomonadota > Gammaproteobacteria > Aeromonadales > Aeromonadaceae > Aeromonas > Aeromonas sp. FDAARGOS 1411. The sequence goes on from NZ_CP077214.1 coordinate 1,498,033, forward strand.
ATACCTGACCAGCCGACTTGGCATGTCATTCATGTTGTGGCCTGCCAGCATCGCCAGTTTGAGCGCCACCAGCTCCGCCTGCTGGCAGTCCAGTTGACGCAAACGGGTGGTGATCTTCCCCTTCAACTGCTGCCGCAGTTTCGCCTGCTTGCGGGTGTTCCCCTGCTCTGCTCGCAACCTCCGCCGCCATTGACGCCAATCCTGCAACTGGCCGAGTCGCTCCTGCCAGTGAGTCAGGGTGCTCAACCAGCCGGGATCCCCACTCCCCAGATCCAGCAACAGTTCCACGCCATAACGGGCCTGCTTGATCTCGAGGCGCAGCCGATGCCAGCGGCGCAACTGTTGCTGACGGGAGCTGGCAGATTTCCCAACGCAGGGAATAGGTTCATCGAGAGCGCCCTGCGCCTCATCAAGGCGCAGGGCCAGATGCTGCTGATAGAGGAACGCCAATGCCCACGCATCCTGCACCTGCGCCACCGCAGCAAGCCAGCGGGCCAGTCGCCGCGACAACAGGGGAACGCGAATGGCCGATTTGTGGGTATTACCAGTGCTGGCAGGCGGCTTGCCAAAACGCTCGGCGTAGACCTGAGCATCCCGCAGCGCCGAGAGCCGCCCGACCGAGCGCAGCAGACGCCGCTCCAGCTCGGGATGATAGGTGAGTGGCCGCCACAGGGCGAGCAGCGCCAGCAGGCGGCGCGCCGCGATACGGTAGCCATGCACGGCCGATTCGCTGGCCTCTTCACGCACCGTCCGCGCTGCCTCCTGATAACGGGCGACCCAGCTTGTTGCCTGAGTCAGCAACAGACCTTCCTTGTCAGCGTCCATCTCATCTCCGCCCTTTCAGTTGGTGTGAAAGCCCTGACCGGTGGGCGGCAGCGCCTCTTCATACTCCATCCGGGTCACCCTGGCGGTGCGCGGGCCATGCTCCAACCAACCCAGCATCATCTGCACCCCCTGCGCGGGGCCGCTGATGAGGATCTCCACCGAGCCATCCTCCAGGTTGTAGGCATGGCCCCGCAAACCCAGTTGCAGGGCCCGCTCGCGGGTGAAATAGCGGAATCCCACCCCCTGCACCTGCCCCCACACCCGAATGACAAACGATTGCTCTCCCATTTCTCACACCTTCTGCTTAAGAAAAAAATTCCCGAGACGATAATGTGCCCGACACTCTATCTCTGCAGGATGCAGCTCCATTATGAAAGAAGTTAAATTCCGGTGGGTTGACCGCTATCTCATTCACCTCACCATCAGTGAAAAATTCCATATCGCGTTCTGGTTACCTCTCTTCATCATCGCCTTTCTCAGCTGGTATATGCTGGCGGCCAGCCATCAGCAGGAGATCTCCCTGCGGGTAGCGCAGTTGCAACAACGGGTCGAAACCACGGCGCAGCTGGTCAGCCAGCAGCCCACTCTGGTATTGCCTGCTGATCTGCATCTGACCCGGCAAGGCAGCAGCGGGTTGCAGCAGCAAGGAGATCACTACCTCTTTAGCGCGCCAGCGGGTCAGGCGGGCTACGTCACCGGTGATCTCGATACCGGCAACCTCTCCATGTGGGAGGGTCAGGGCTCGACCCTGCTCCTCATCGGCGCGCTGGCCGCCCTGATGGCGCTGGTGATCCACTACATGATGACCTTTGTCTCCGGTGCGCTCTACTCCACCAACAAGGCGCTGCAAACCGTGGCGGACGGGGATCTCACCTTCCGACTCAACTTCTTCCCGGTGCGGGACGAGTTCTCCACCCTGGCGGGCAGCATCGATCGCTTTACCGACCGCCAGCACCAGATCGTCAAACTGGTGGAGGAGTCTGCCGAAGCGCTGACCATGGCCGCCGACGAGTTTCGTGACCATGCCCGCGAAGGCGAGAGCATGGCGCGTTCCCAGCGCCAGCACATGGATTCGCTGGCCACCGCCATGGAGCAGATGTCGGCGGCGATCCGCGAAGTAGCTCGCAATGCCAACGACACCCTGCAGCAGACCCGTCAATCGAGCGAAGAGGCAGCCAATGGCGCCAACCGGGTGGCTCGCACCATCGAAGCGATCCGTACTCTGGCCGACGAGATTGGCAACGCCTCCGGCGCTGTCGAGCGGCTCACCCACAATGCCAACCGCATCAACGAGGTGGTCAACGTCATCAACGCCATCTCCCAGCAGACCAACTTGTTGGCCCTCAACGCCGCCATCGAAGCGGCCCGTGCCGGTGAGCAGGGTCGTGGCTTTGCAGTGGTAGCTGATGAGGTGCGTACCCTCGCCAGCCGTACCCAGCAGGCGACGGTGGAGATCCAGCAGATGATCGAAGAGCTGCAGACCGGTACCGGGGCGCTAAACGAGATCATGGAAAAAACTGTAGGGCGTGCCGCCAGCAGCCAGCAGCTCATCAGCGAGGTGGGGCTCGATATCGAGAAGCTGAGCAACCACAGCGATGCGGTACTGGAGATGAGCACCCAGATCGCCACCTCCAGCGAGGAGCAGAGCTCGGTCGCCGCCGAGATCACTCACAATCTGGATCAGGTACGCCATGAGGCGGCGCAGGTGGAGGAGTCTGCCAGCGCCTCGGTAGCCGGTACGCAGGGACTTAAAGCCACCGCCAGCGAGCTGACCCAGGCACTCAAGGGGATCACTCTCTGACGCTGCCGAATAGCATCCGGAAACAAGAAGCAATAAGAAAAGAGGCCACCCATTGGGTGGCCTCTTTGTCTTTATGGATAGTGACCATGAATGATAGCGACCAATTGCTATGCCGGCTGGCAGTCCCGCTCAGGATTGCAGCAAACTCAGGGCCGCATTGGGGCGACTGTTTGCCTGACTCAAAATCGAAGCACTCGCCTGCTGCAAGATTTGGGTGCTGACCAAGCGCGCCGATTCCACAGCCATATCGGCATCCCGGATCCTTGAGCGGGCAGCGCTGAGGTTCTCATTGGCATTGGCCAGATTGCGTACCCGTGAATCCAGCGCGTTGGCTTGGGCACCGAGCCGAGCGCGCTGAACCCCCAGCTGTTTCATACCCACATCCAGAGTTTTGATGGCCCTGCTGGCGTTGTCTTCACTAAGAACATCAATATTATCAACGGTATATTTCTTCTTGTCCTCTTGATAAAAGCCAAGCGCATGCAAGCTGGATCCCTGCATATCAATATTGGAATACTTGTCGCCTGATGAGCGCAGCTCCATCTGACCGATATACGTCGTCGATGTAACATCGGGTAACAGAGAGCTCAGAGAGGAACTACTGATCACCGGAGGCGCCGGTGGTGCTGGTTGCGGAGGGGGGGTTGTGCCATTGGCCAGCGCAAGGCTGTTGCCCTGAGCGCTATGCATGGTCAATGAATTGCTGGCGGGATTGCTGTTGTTGGAGGCACTCACATAAAAACCCAGACCTGCCGATTGCGCAGTACTGTTGATGCGTTGAACCACGGTTGCCATGATGGCACTATTTTTTGCTGTCGGATTGACCGGATCCCATCCGGTCATATCAATGCCTGTGGTCAAATCCACAGAGTGACCCGCTACATCGATATAGGAGGGTAATGCGGATAAATCGACCGCGGAGGCGACAGAAAATGGCAGTTGTTGCGCTTGTACCGGCCCCTGATTATTGGGAAAGGTGGTGCCATTAATATCTGCCACGAACGCTTCCAGGGTTGAATAGTCCTTGTCAAAAGTGACGCCATTAAGGGTGATAGGCTGAGATGAAAGCTTGAGATCAGCAATGTCATACGCCCCTGGCTTGCTTCCTGCCGGACTACGCGCTCGCCACTCCATCTCCCCCAGATTTTTGGTCTGGGCATTGAGATCGGTAATGACGGTATTCTGTCCTGCATAGGCACCGACCAAGAAGATACCTTCGTAACTCCCCGCCAGCAGGTCCTGTCCGGCAAACCGGGTACCTGTGGCAATCCGGTCCATCTCCAACTGCAGTTGCTTGAACTCAGCATTCAGGGCTACGCGATCCTCTGCCGTATTGGCACCGCTTCCCGACTGCAGTGCCAGGGTGCGCATCCGCTGCATCAGGTTCACCGACTCATCAAGCGCCCCATCGGCGACGTTGATCACCGAGATCCCATCATTGGCGTTGCGAATAGCGGTGTTGGTCCCGTTCACTTCACTGGTGAGGCGATTACTGATCTGCAAGCCTGCTGCATCATCAGCGGTACTGTTGATGCGCAAGCCGGATGAGAGTCGTCGATATACCGAATCCAGCGTGTTGGATGATTGACCAAGATGGCGAGAAGCATTGAGGGCAGAAATATTTGTAGCGATGGAGAGGAACATGGACAGCTCGATACAGGACAGATTCAAAATGGTCTCCCCCACTATCGACATCATCAAATGACTCTTTAGCGAAAATCACTATAAAGTAAGGTTAAAACGCTTTATTGACTAAATTGCGTACACATAACGACCAACACTGAACAAAAAACAAGCATAACCAACTGTGGCATATAAGATAAACAGCGTGAAACGCCAACATTGAGATTCTGCAAACCTTGCATATGCAACACTCGGGCGTTGTCCAGATGTACAACTCGTCACTCTGCCATATACCAGCAAAGGCTGGCTTAGCCGCACTATTGCACATAGAATGTGGCCCCTTTTCTTTCTACCATCGGCAAACATCCATGAGCGCTTCCATCTATCTCGTCAAAGGCCGCGAAAAATCCCTGCTGCGTCGCCACCCCTGGATCTTCTCCAAGGGGATTGAGCGGGTTCAGGGCAACCCCATTGACGGCGATACCGTCGAGATCTATGCCAACGATGGCAAGTGGCTCGCCCGTGGCGCCTGGTCAGGCAGCTCCCAGATCCGTGCCCGGGTCTGGACCTTCGACAAGGATGAGACCGTCGATCTCGACTTCTTTATCCGTCGTCTCAAATATGCGCAGGAGTCTCGCGATCCGCTGATCAAGCGTCAGGGCCTCACCGGTTATCGCCTCTGCGCCGCCGAATCCGACGGCCTGCCGGGTCTGACCATCGACCGTTATGCCGATTTTCTGGTGTGCCAGATCCTCTCTGCCGGCGCCGAGTTCCAGCGTGAGCTGATAACGCAAGCACTGCGTACCCTCTACCCCGTGTGCAGCATCTATGAGCGCTCCGATGTGGCAGTGCGCAAGAAGGAAGGGCTGAAAGAGCGCACCGGCGTCATCTATGGCGAGACCCCGAACGAGCCGGTGGTCATCGAGGAGAATGGCGGCGTCAAGATCCTGGTAGACATTCGCAACGGCCACAAAACCGGTTTCTATCTGGATCAGCGGGACAACCGTCAGGCTGCCGCCAAGTACACCGAAGGCAAGCGGGTGCTCAACTGCTTCTGCTACACCGGCGGTTTTGGCGTTTATGCCCTCAAGGGCGGCGCCAAGGAAGTGGTCAACGTCGATCTCTCCCAGAATGCGCTGGATATCGCCCGCCAGAATGCCGAGCTGAACGGGCTGGATACCAGCAACACCCAGTTTGTCCGTCACGACGTCTTCAAGCTGCTGCGTGAATATCGCGAGAAGGGCGAGAAGTTCGATGTCATCGTGCTGGATCCGCCCAAGTTTGCCGAGAGCAAGGCCCAGCTGCTGGGTGCCTGCCGCGGCTACAAGGACATCAACATGCTGGCGTTCCAGCTGCTGGCGCCGGGTGGCGTGCTATTGACCTACTCCTGCTCCGGCCTGATGGAGCAGAGCCTGTTCCAGAAGATCGTCGCCGATGCGGCGCTCGATGCCGGTCGCGATGCCCAGATCCTGGAGCTGCTCTCCCAGGCCTCCGATCACCCTATCGGTACCGCCTATCCGGAAGGCTTCTACCTCAAGGGTCTGGTGGTGCGCGCCCGCTGATCGGCAACCACCCTCCCCTTGTGATCAATCAGGCCCCTTGCGGGCCTGATTGTTTTGCCCGCGCCGTATAGGACTGAGCCTGACGCTCGCCCCGATGACCACCCTCTCTGCTTTATGGGTGTTCTCTCTCCTCCTCTTTCCCTGCCTGCGTCCCACGTCTTTATCTGTTTAAATTTCTTTGCACAATAACTGCACATTTATGATTTAAATCACACCCGTATGACTCTCTTTTCCGTAGTGTGATCCCGCCTGCGGCAGCCAAGCCGAGGCAACCGACCCATCAGGATTGATGGACGGTACAACAACAAAAATCGATGTCAGGCCAAGCTGAACATCACAAGGGATCCCGATATGAATCAATCATTGCCGCTGTTAACGCCGCTGCGGGGCATCGCTGCCCTGATGGTGGTGCTGTTCCATGCCCGATTATTACTCTTTCCCCAGTGGATGGAGCCGATCGCAGGCCACACCCAACTCATCGAGAACGGCTACCTCTGGGTCGATCTGTTCTTTATTTTGAGCGGCGTGGTGCTGGCCCATGTCTATGGGGAGGCCTTCACCCGCACACCCCGCACCGTGAGCTATGGCCGTTTTCTCTGGCTGCGGCTGACCCGCGTCTACCCCCTCTACCTGGTAACCCTGCTGTTGCTGGTCGGCTGGGAACTTTACAAGGCGCAGCACGGAGTAGGCTTCTATGCCGGCCCCTTGTTCAAGATGTGGGAGTGGGAAGGGATGCCGCCTTTCGGTTCGCCCTTCACGCCAGCCGAAGCGCTGCCCAGCGCCTTACTGCTGCTGCAGGTGGTAACCGATCACGGGTTGACCTGGAACTTCGCCGCCTGGTCGCTCAGCGTAGAGTGGATCAGCTACCTATTGTTCCCGCTGCTTATCCCGCTGGCGGTGACCCGCAGTCGCTGGAGCCATCTCGCCCCCCTGCTGGCGCTGACGGTGCTGGCCTTTATCGTACACAGTCGCGGCACCCTGGATGTCACCAGCGGGGCGCTGGCGGTGGGACGCGGGGTGAGTGAATTTGTGCTCGGCCTCTGGCTGCTGCCGAGGGTGAAGGCCGCGAAAGGCTCGCCCATGATGAAGCATGATCTGCCGCTCTTGATCGCCTTTGTGCTGCCCTTCGCGCTGATGCAGTTCACCATGACGCCGCAGCTGACACTGCTGCTGATCAGCTCCTACGTGCTGCTGATCTGGATTTCAGCCGCCCAGGGGGAGCGCCGGAGTCCGCTGCTGCGCCTTTTGGATAGCCGCTTCACCAACTGGCTGGGGGATCTCTCCTACTCCATCTACCTGCTCCATGCGCTGGTACTGCTCACCGGCTGCGAGCTCATCCACTATCTGGCGCCGGGGCTCACCGAGTGGTGGTATGCCCAAACCAATCCGCTATTGGGGGTAGTGGCAACCTTGCTGATGCTGGCAGTGCTGATCAGCCTCTCTGCCTTGAGCTACAACCTGCTGGAGCGACCACTACAACGGCGCCTGCGCCGCTGGGGCAAGTCACGGCAACCGGCGCTGGAGCAAGCCGGATAAGCTAATCTCGCCCTGTCTGGATGAGTTGACGGTTTTATGCCAACTCATCCAGTACCAGTTCATCCAGATTGCTCATCACCCAGGCGCTCGGGTGCTGGCTAAATCCGAGCTTGGGGTAGTACGCCACCGCCTGCGGTGCGGCCAGCAGGATCAGCTTGCAGCCCGGCTGCAATTGCAAAAACGTCTCGCGAATAAGGGCTTTGCCAATCCCCTGCCCCTGCACTGACTCGGCCACCGCCAGATCCGAGAGGTAGCAACAAAAACTAAAATCGGTCACCGAGCGGGCCACCCCGACCAGGGTCTCGCCCTGCCAGGCGGTGATCAGCAAATTGGCGTTATCCAGCATGCCCTGCAGGGTGGCCGGATGGTCCAGCGGCCGTCTCGCCCCCAGCGAGGTCTGCGCCAACAACGCCGCAAACTGTGCCGTGGTGATGGGGTGGTTAACCAAAAATGTGGTGGTCACTAAGCTCTCCTCCGCGGGGTTGTGGTTGCACGCGCTGTTGCACTTTGACGTTCTCTTTGCTGCATCTGTACTGCAATCAATCAGCCAGCGCCGGATCCAGCCCGATGACTGGCAAGTGCGGGCAATTCCCTGCTGTTTATGTGAATTCCTGTTCGAACCCCAAGGGGCAAATGTGGCATAATGCCCCGTCCTGTGGCCCTTGGCGGGGCTGCGCTGGCGCACCTTGTCGCCCTTTTCTTCCCCGTCCGGCCTGGCGGTCCTTCATAACTGCCAGTCATCGCTGCCCCTGTTGGCACCGAGGCCACCCATATTTGCGGCTTCTTGTCTTCCTCTCTACAAGGCCGCCCATTGACCAAGACGGCTCCACAGAGCCTCTGCTCTGTTTGCAAATAAAAGGGGTAAGTATGTCTTCCATTCGTCTGACCCAATACAGCCACGGCGCTGGCTGCGGCTGCAAAATTTCTCCCAAGGTACTCGACACCATCCTCAAGAGCCAGATCCCGGGCTTCAACGACCCGACCCTGATCGTTGGCAACAGCAGCAAGGATGACGCGGCCGTGGTCGATATCGGCAACGGTCAGGGCATTGTCTCCACCACCGACTTCTTCATGCCCATCGTCGATGACCCCTTCACCTTTGGCCGCATTGCCGCCACCAACGCCATCAGCGATATCTATGCCATGGGCGGCAAGCCCATCGTTGCCATCGCCATCCTCGGCTGGCCCATCAATACCCTGCCAGCCGAAGTGGCTCAGCAGGTGATCGACGGCGGCCGTCAGGTGTGCCACGAAGCGGGTATTTCGCTGGCCGGTGGCCACAGCATCGATGCCCCCGAGCCCATCTTCGGCCTCGCGGTGACCGGTATTGTGCCTCTGAATGCCATCAAGCAGAACGACACCGCCAAGGAGGGTGACACCCTCTACCTGACCAAGCCCCTCGGTATCGGTATCCTCACCACCGCCCAGAAGAAGGGCAAGCTGAAGCCTGAACACGAGCAGCTGGCCCCCAACGCCATGTGCACCCTCAACAAGATTGGTCAACGCTTTGCCGAGCTGCCGGGTGTGCACGCCATGACCGACGTGACCGGTTTTGGTCTGGCGGGCCATCTGCTGGAGATGTGCGAAGGATCTAATGTCAGCGCCCGCCTCGACTTCAAGGCGCTGCCGCTGCTGGATGAGGTGGATTACTACCTGAGTGAGGGCTGCGTCCCGGGCGGGACCCTGCGCAACCACGACTCCTACGGCCACAAGCTCGATGCCATGGACGATCGCACCCGCAACATCATGTGCGACCCGCAAACCAGCGGCGGCCTGCTGGTCGCCGTGGGTAAAGAGAGCGAAGCCGAGCTGCTCGCTATCGCGCAAGAAGCTGGCCTTACGCTCTCGCCCATCGGCCAGATCAAGCCCCTTGAGGGCTCCCGCTTTATCGAGATTGTCCAATGAGTGAATTGCCACTGGCCACGGACTACGCCCAGATTTTTTTAGGCGATGTGCCGTTGATTGATGTGCGCGCCCCCATCGAGTTCAAGGAGGGGGCCTTCCCCTGCTCGACCAGCCTGCCCTTGATGACAGACGATGAGCGCGCCCAGGTGGGGACCTGCTTCAAGAAGCAGGGTCAGGCCGCCGCCATTGAGCTTGGACACAAGCTGGTGGGGGGAGCTGTGCGTGCCGAACGACTCGAAGGCTGGCTGGCGCAGTTGCGCAAGCAGCCCGATGCCGTGCTCTACTGCTTTCGCGGCGGCCTGCGCTCGCAAACCGTACAACAGTGGCTGGCTGATGCGGGGGTGACTCGACCCCGCGTCGCCGGAGGCTACAAGGAGCTGCGCCGTTTCCTGATCGACACCCAGGACAAGGCCTCTGCCGAGTGTCGCTGGACTGTGCTGACCGGCATGACCGGCTCCGGCAAGACCCACATGCTCGATCAGGTGGCCCAGGCGCTCGATCTGGAGGGACATGCCCATCACAGGGGCTCGTCGTTTGGTCAGCTGCCCGGCGGCCAGCCGAGCAACATCAATTTTGAAAACAACATGGCCATCGAGCTGCTCAAGCGCCGCCATCAGGGCGAGCATGCCTTTGTGGTCGAAGATGAGAGCCGGCTGATTGGCCGCTGCTGCCTGCCCCTCTCCCTCCATGAGGCCATGAGTCAGGCACCGCTGGTGGTGGTAGATGTACCGCAGATCGATCGCGCCGAGCAGATCCGCGAAGATTACGTGCACGATCTCTGGCTGCGCTATCAAGCCATGTATGGCCAAGAAGCCGGTTGGCCGCTGTTTGCCGCCTACCTCACCGATGCGTTGGCCCGTCTCAAGCGCCGTCTTGGCGATCAGGCCCACCGCGAGCTGGATGCCCTGATGCAGACCGCCCTCACCGAGCAGGAAAAGAGCGGCGATACCGGACTGCATCTGGCCTGGATCACGTTGCTGCTGACCCGATACTACGACCCCATGTATCTCTACCAGCTTGGCAACAAGCAGGAGCGCATCGTATTCCGCGGTGACAAACAGGCCTGTCTCGACTATTTCGCCGAGCAGCATGCCAGCGCGCTGCGCGGCTGACCCATCCCAAGCGAGGAACTCTATGTTGAAATTCGAGGTGATCCCGGTCACCCAGTTCGCCCAGAACTGCTCCCTCATCTGGTGTGACGAGACCCATCAGGCCGCCCTGATCGATCCGGGCGGCGAAGCGGACAAACTGCTGGCGGCCATCGCCAAACGCGGCCTGACCCTGACCCACATCCTGCTGACCCACGGTCATCTGGATCATGTGGGTGCCGCCGCCGAGCTGCGGGAAAAGACCGGCGTCGCCATTACCGGCCCCCACAAGGAGGACGCCTTCTGGCTCGACATGCTGCCCCAGCAGAGCCAGATGTTCGGCTTCGCCCATACCCCCGCCTTCACGCCGGATCGCTGGCTTGAGCAGGGTGACAAGGTGCAGGTTGGCCAGTGCGAACTGGATGTCTACTTCTGCCCCGGCCACACCCCGGGCCATATCGTGCTGCTCTCCCAAGCCGAGCAGCTCGCCTGGGTTGGCGATGTGCTGTTTGCCGGCAGCATCGGCCGCACCGACTTTCCCCGTGGGGATCACGGTACGCTGATCAAGTCGATCACCGAGACCCTGCTGCCGCTGGGGGACGAGATCGTCTTTATCCCGGGCCACGGCCCCAGCTCCACCTTCGGTCGCGAGAAGGTGAGCAACCCCTACCTGACCCAGCCTATCTGGTGATCAAAAAAGGCAGCGGTGTTAGCCGCTGCCTTTTCTTCTCTGCTCTCTTTTTCATTCTCGACTCCTGCCATCCGGCCAGCCACGTCCCACCAGCGTTCCCCATTTCGGCATGCCCATTTGTCTCTTTCGCCCAATAAAAATCCCCACCCGAGGGTGAGGATTGATTTATGGGTGCAACCGTCTGGTGGCTTATTGTGCCAGCAGGTGACCGACCAGCTCATGACGCCACCCTTGCAGCAACATCGGCTTGTCGCTGCGGGCCCGCTCTTCGTTGTTCATCCGCCAGCTCCAGGTGAAGTACTGGTGAATGATCTTCTTGCTGGCAATCAGCTCGGGCGGAATATTGCTCGCCTTGGCCTTCTCTTCCACCATGGCTTTGATGCGCTTGAGCTCGGCCTTGTACTGGGGGAAGTCCACCAGCCGGCGAATGGGCTCGGGCCAGCTGTCAGGATCGCTCTGCTGCGCCTTGGCGACGATATCGAGCATCCGCTTGCCGTGGATCTTGATCTCGATGGGCGAGAGGCCGAGCTCGTTGAGATCCCGCAGGGAGGCAGGACGACGCTCTGCCACCTTGAACAGGTGCAGCTCTTTGACCACGAAGTTCAGAGCCAAATCGCGGCGCACCGCCTCTTGCTGGCGCCAGGCTGCCAGTTCACGCAGGATGGCGAGCTCGCGGCGACCCAGTTGCCAGGCGTTGACGATTTCAAGATATGCCTGACGGGGATCGCTACCCTGGGTCTTGCGGGCGGAGTGGTTCTGACACTCCTGCTCGAACCAGGCAAACTTGCCGCTTTCCCGCAGTTTGGCCATCACCTTCTCGTAGAGCGGCATCAGGTAGAAGACATCCGCTGCCGCGTATTCAAGCTGACGTGGCGTAAGCGGGCGGGCCAGCCAGTCGGTGCGCGCCTGATCTTTTTCCAGCTCGACCCCAAGGAATTCGTTCACCAGCGCACCAAAGCCGACCGAGACGCCGTAACCGAGAAAGGCGGTAGCCAGCTGGGTATCGTGCATCTGGTTGGGCAGGTGGCCCGCCTGATGCTGGATAAGCTCCAGATCTTCGCCAGAGGCGTGCAGGATGGCGATCTGCCCTTCCTTGCCCAGTCGTTGCCAGAGGGCGGAGAGATCCAGCGTCAGCGGATCCAGCAGCGCCAGATGCTCGCCGTCATAGATCTGGAACAGGCCAAGCTGGGGGTAGTAGGTACGGGTGCGAACGAATTCAGTATCGATAGCCAGGGGAACGTCGGCCAGAGAAGCGAGATACTGCTCAAGTTCGGCTTGCTGAGTGATAAGTTGATAGTGCATCTGTGCCTGCGCGGTTGATCAGGGCCAAAAAGAAAAAACCGTGGGATGACCCACGGTTTTGCATAACGACGGTGCTGGTTTGCAGAGGCTTCTGCAGCCGCAGTCCGGTTATTGCTTGGCAATCTCCTCGTCGCGCAGTACGCGCCGCAGGATCTTGCCCACATTGGTCTTGGGAAGTTCGTCACGAAATTCTACCAGTTTCGGCACCTTATAGGCAGTCAGATGTTTGCGGCAGTGGGCAATAATCTCGTCCTCCTGCAATTTTGCATCTTTCTTGACCACAAAGATCTTCACCAACTCGCCGGAGACCTTGTGTGGTACACCGACAGCGGCCACTTCCAGCACTTTCGGGTGCAGGGCAACGACATCTTCGATCTCGTTCGGATAGACGTTGAAACCGGAGACCAGGATCATGTCCTTCTTGCGGTCAACGATCTTGAAGAAGCCCTGCTCGTCGCACACCGCGATATCACCGGTACAGAGCCAGCCATCCTGCATCACTTCGGCGGTCGCCTCGGGACGCTGCCAGTAGCCCACCATCACCTGCGGGCCGCGCACCTGCATCTCGCCTGGGGTGCCGAGGGCGTGGATCACCTGACCGTTGTCATCCACCAGCCGGATCTCGGTAGAGCAGACCGGCAGACCGATGGAACCGTTGTAATCAGTCAGATCGTAGGGGCAGACGCTCACCAGTGGCGAACACTCGGTCAGGCCATAGCCTTCCAGCAGCGGGGTATCGGTCAGTGTCTTCCACTTCTCCGCAACCGCGCGCTGCACTGCCATGCCGCCGCCGATGGTGAGCTTGAGCTTGTCAAAGGCGATCCCCTGAAACTCTTCGTTGTTGACCAGCGCATTGAACAGGGTGTTGACCCCGGTAATACAGGTGAAGGGGTACTTCTTGATCTCTTTGACAAAGCCTGGGATGTCGCGCGGGTTGCTGATCAGCAGGTTGTAACCACCGATGCGCATAAAGAGCAGGCAGTTCACGGTCAGGGCGAAGACGTGATAGAGCGGCAGCGCGGTGACCACGAACTCCTTGCCGCGCTCCAGCATGGGGCCGTAGACGCCGAGGCATTGCTCGACGTTGGCAATCATGTTGCGATGGGTCAGCATGGCCCCTTTGGAGAGGCCGGTGGTGCCACCGGTGTACTGCAGGAAGGCGAGATCGTCGTTGGTGATCTCCGGCTTGATGTACTGCAGGAAACGCCCCTTGGAGAGGGCCTGACGCATGGTGGTGGCGTGGGGCAGATTGTATTTCGGCACCAGCTTCTTGACGTACTTGACCACGAAGTTGACCAGGGTGCCCTTGGCCAGCCCCAGGTTGTCACCCATCCGGGTCAGGATAACGTGCTTGATCGGGGTGTCGTAGACTACTTTTTCCAGGGTATGGGCGAAGTTGGAGACGATGACGATGGCTTTGGCACCGGAATCTTTGAGCTGATGCTCCAGCTCGCGCGGGGTATAGAGCGGGTTGACGTTGACCACGATCATGCCGGCGCGCAGGATGCCGAACACGGCGATGGGGTATTGCAGCAGGTTAGGCATCATCACCGCAACCCGATCCCCTTTCTCCAGCTTCAGCTCGTTTTGCAGGTAGGCAGCAAAGGCGCGGGACTGCTCTTCCAGCCGGCGGTAGGTGATGGTTTGGCCCATGTTGACGAAGGCGGGCTGATCGGCAAACTGGGTCACCGAGGATTCGAACATCTCGACCAGGGAGCTGTATTGGTCTGGATTGATCTCGGCGGGGACCCCTTCCGGATAACGTTTCAGCCAGACTCTTTCCACAAACTTCTCCTGCATAACTAGCACCTGTGCGCTCACTGTGTTGCCTCCGTCCCGGTTCACATCCATTTTAATCGGTTGTTTTAAGCTGATGCTCTAATGCCGCACATATTTACACAGCGCAACATCAATTAACAGCAAATTAACAACAGAAAAATGTGAGGGAGAAAACAAACCTGGAATTATTGAAAGCTGGCGATTCTACCGAACTTGACAAAACTTTACGATACAAACGGCCGTATCAACCGAATTTTCCATATGAAAATGGTGGTTTCCACCCAATATGACCCGCTCGATCTGCTGGAAGGCATCCTGACGGGCCTGCCATTGGGCTTCAAGCGCAGCAAAGCCCTGTTCCCCCTGAATCAACAGCACCGGACAACGGATAGCCGCCATCAGTGCACGAGCTTGTCCTTCGCTCATTCTCAGGGGCGACAGATCCCGCAAGCGGGGGTCGCTGCGCCAGTGCCAGCGCCCTGCCCGCTCTTCAAGCTGCCGTTCACAGATAAGACGCGCCGCCTGCGGCGTGATATCCGCCACCTTGCAACGGGCGGCGACAGCCTCATCGATGGAGGCAAAGCCGTTGGCACTGCGCTCCCGGGTGCGACTACGGTTTAAAATCGCACGTCGCAGCTGGGCAGGTACCTCCTCATCGGGCTGACTGAGCGGGCCCAGCCCCTCCAGCATGATCAACCGCTCCACCTGTTCGGGAAACACCCCGGCATAGGCGGATGCGATCAGCGCCCCGAGGGAGTGACCGAGCAGAGTGAAACGCGACCAGCCCGCCGCCTGCACGATCTGGTAGAGATCGTCCAGCCAGTCGACAAAGACATAGGGGGTGGCTTTGTGATCGGAGTGACCGTGCCCCGGCAGATCGACACAGATGAGGTGAAAATCACCCAGATGCGGCGCCAGCGGCAAGAAGCTGGCACTGTTGTCGAGCCAGCCGTGCAGGGCAATCAGCAGGGGTTTGCCCTGCTGAGCCTGACCCGCGAGTTGATTCTCAAGCAGGGCCACCTGCCGACCATCTGCCAAGGTGAGCAGACGTTCGTGCAGAGTGCTTTTGATGCTGTTGATCATGGCAAGCCTTAACGACGCAGCGGCCGTCTCGGCCAGAAGGGATCATAGAAGGGGTCGTAGAAGTAGGGGTCCATATAGCGCACCTCCACCTCCTTGACTGGCGGCCACAGCTTGCTGCCAGTCACATTGAGCACCGAGAAGCGGTACTTGTGCTCGCCAATCTGGCTATCCACCGGTTGGCCTATGGTGCCAAGCACTGTCAGGCTGCGCCCCTTGGCGTAGAGGGTCGGATCGACAAAACCCTTCATGATGGCCAGAAAACGGCCCGGGCTCTGTTCGGTCTGCTCCGGCACACCATTGGACTTGAGCGGCAGATAGACCACTTCAATAACGCTCTGATCCGCCTTGTTGTGCACCGCCGAGATAACACCGCTCCAGCGGGCCGGTTTGCCCTCCATCCCGCCAAGGGCGGGTTGATAGGCCACCAGCTGGTTTTCGGGCTCATAGGCCAGCTCCTTGGGGACCGAGCTGCAGGCCCCGAGCAGCAGAGCCAGCGCCCCGACCACCATCCCGCGTTTCATCATGTCGCTTCTGCTATTACGCATCATGTCTCTCTCCTGTTGCCAGCGTGGCCCGTCGGGCCACCCGCTTGTGTTGCAGCTGATGATCGGCAAGAGCGACATGACGTCAGTGCTCCTGCCCTTATTCGCGACCCGGCAGTTTTTTCCAGGTCACCTTGTCACGCAAATAGACCGGCGTCGCCTGCTCCACCGGCACCGCCTCCCCCGCCAGCCAGGCGGCGCGGGCCAGCGGCAGCATGTCCTCTGCCGCCGGGAAGCGCACCTGACTCTCCGCCAGCTCATCGGCCAGACCACTCAGGGTCTCGCCATAGGTTTCAAAACCGGTGCCGACGCAGGTCACCCTACCCGCCAGCTTGCCACGGGCGTCAACCAGCGCCGCGGGATCGCTCACCACCTCGTCCCCCACCAGCTGCATGCGGCCATCGATCAGCTCATAGCGGCCGAAATAGACCTCGTTCATCCGCGCATCGATGGCGGTCAGCACCTGCTCGGCGCCATCCAGTCGATAGGCGCCTTGCGCCATAGCGGCCAAGGTCGAGATGCCAATCAGCGGCACACCCGCACCAAACGCCAGACCTTGCGCCACACTGATGCCGATCCGCACGCCAGTAAAGGAGCCCGGGCCGCGACCGAACGCAATGGCATCGAGGTCACTCAAACTTATCCCGGCATCCTCTAACACAGCCTGAACCATGGGCAGGATTTTTCGGGTGTGATCCCGTGGCGCCTCCTCCCAGCGGGAGAACAGCTTGTCACCCACCAGCAAGGCGGCGGAGCAGGCTTCGGTGGCGGTATCAACGGCCAGGATCTTCAACTCGTTCATGCTTTCCAATCTCTATAAAATCAGTCAATTACATAACCGGCAAGCGAGATACGCTCACCCGTTGTTCAAATCTGTTAGCTGGCGGTACACTTATTCACCGCGTTCAGTGCGATCGAAAAAACGCCCCAGCGTTCCCAACTCCCGGGTACGGGGGATGGCGGGCAGACTCTTGATAAAGGTGGCGCCGTAAGGTTTGTTGACCATTCGTGGATCACAGATCACCAGCACCCCGTGATCACTGCGATCACGAATAAGCCGCCCCACCCCCTGCTTGAGGGCAATCACCGCTTTGGGCAACTGCAGCTCGGCGAAGGGATCACCCCCCTTGAGCTTGCAATCATCCACCCGCGCCTTGAGCAGCGGATCATCGGGGCTGGCAAACGGCAGCTTGTCGATGATAACACACGACAACGCCGCCCCTCGCACGTCGATCCCCTCCCAGAAGCTACTGGTCGCCACCAGCACGGCGCGGCCATTCTCGACAAACTCCTTGAGCAGCCGCTGCTTGTTGTCCTCCCCCTGCAACAAGACGGTTCGGCCAATCTCCCGGCGCAGCACCTCGGCCACCTGACGCATCACCTGATGACTGGTACAGAGGAAGAAACAGCCCCCCGGCGTCTTGTTGATGAGCGGGATCATCAGATTGGCCAACTGCTCGCCACGACCAAAGGCGTTGGGCTCGGGCAGGAAACGCGGCACGCAGAGCCGCGCCTGCTCGCCATAATCAAATGGACTGTCGAGGATCAGCTCAGCGCTGCCCGCCAGCCCCAGCTCGGCTTTGAAGTGATCAAACCGCATATCCACCGTCAGGGTGGCGGAGGTGAAGACCCAGGCCACTTCCGGTCTTTGCACCTCGGCACTGAATCGCTCGGCCACCGATAGCGGCGTCAGATTGAGGGTGAAATGAAGCCGTGAGCAATCGTACCAGTAGGAGAAACCGGTCTGGTTGACCGCCAGCACTTCACCCAGGCGGGTGCGCAGTTCACTGATCCGTTCGAAGGCGTGATCCAGCTGCTCGCCCCGGCCGAGAGCGAGTTTCAGCACCTCGTAGCAGAGCCCGATGGCGTCGTTAAGACGAGCCAGAGCCTGCCCCCAGAGCGGCTGGCGCAGCATGTCGCGGGTATTACCGCGACCGCCATCCACCCCGAAGGCGAGACGCAGATCCTGACTGGCGATAGCGAGCCGGTCCGCCGCCTTGCCGAGCTGGGCCATGTCGTGGGCCTCGGCCCGATAGGCCAGCTGGATATCCTGCGCAAGATCCTGAATCGTTCGGCTGCCTACCGACTTGCCGAAGTAGTTGGTGGCGATCTCCGGCAGCTGGTGCGCCTCGTCAAACACATAGACTTGCGCCTCCGGCACCAACTCGCCAAATCCGGTGTCTTTCACCGCCATATCGGCGAAGAAGAGGTGATGATTGATCACCACCACCTGGGCATCCATGGCGCGGCGTCGAGCCACCACCAGATGGCAATCATCGTAATAGGGGCAGTCGCGACCGAGACAGTTATCGTTGGTGCTGGTGACGTGGGCGAGGATCTCGGCGTTCTCCTGCAACCCCGGAATATCCCCCACATCGCCGTTATCGGTGGCGGTGGACCAGGATTTGACCTTCACCAGATCGTTCAGGATTTCAGGCTTTTGCAGATGGGATTCGCTCAAGAGCCTGTTCATCCGCTCGATGCAGAGATAATTGCTGCGCCCCTTGAGCAAGGCCACCGGCGGGGTGTAGGAGAGCGCGCCGGTAATGGTCGGGAGATCCCGATAGAAGAGCTGCTCCTGCAGGTTCTTGGAGCCGGTACTGATCACCACCCGCTTGCCGGACTCCAGCGCAGGCACCAGATAGGCATAGGTCTTGCCGGTACCGGTTCCTGCCTCAACCAGCAGACGGCCACCACTCTTGATGGCGCGCGCGACCGCTTCGGCCATCTCCAGTTGGGGAGCGCGGGCTTTGAAACCGTCGATATGGCTGGCCAGAGGGCCATCTGGCTTGAACAGGGTCTGGATGGTCAAAAGGGCGTCCCGCAGCAAAAGCGGCCATTATGCCAAAAGCGCGGCAAAAGCGGGACAGATAATCTGCCTAGACGAACAGATCGATCTGATGCTCGGGATCCGGCTTGTGATCGCCTTCCTCCGCCTTGGGCTGATCACGCTTGGCGGGCGTGCTATACGCCTGCTGGCGCTGCTGGGAGTCACTGTTGTCAGTGCTGGTCTTGCGCAGCTGGTGCTTTTTGCTGATCTGGTTCACTTCCCGCTTGATCTCTTCGCTGCCGGGCGCAGCAGGCGCCCGGGGCAAAATGGGGAACAACAGGTCCTGGCTGGGCATGATGGCTACTCCTGCAGGGGTTATTGTCTAGTTATCGACCAGAAAACCGTTTTCGCCACTTTAATCGATCAAATCACGATTTCGGGTTGCATTTTCTGTCAAGGCAGGTAGTTTAAATCAGGCGTCAATTACGACATTTGATTTTGTAAAGGATTGATTACATGAAGTTCACCACCCTGAAGACTCATCACCATCATCATCCCGACTAGTCTTTCAGGAGGTTGACTGCTGGAAGACACTTAACTGGTGACTTCCAAAAGGACCGCAAGATTCATAAACCCTCGGAAGCACCCACTTCCGAGGGTTTTTTCGTTTTTGACTAGAAGGAAATCGAGCAAATGGAAACACAACGTCTGCGTATCGCCATGCAAAAGTCCGGTCGTCTGAGCCAGGACTCCCAGGCCCTGTTCAAGAGCTGTGGCCTCAAGATCAACCTGCGCGAGCAGCGCCTTATCGCCCATGTCGAGAACATGCCCATCGATATCCTGCGGGTTCGTGATGACGACATCCCGGGGCTGGTGATGGAAGGGGTGGTCGATCTTGGCATCATCGGCGAGAACGTACTGGAAGAGGTGCAGCTTATTCGCGCCTCACAGGGCCTGCCGTTCGAGGTCAAAACCCTCAAACAACTCGATTTTGGCGGCTGCCGCCTCTCGCTGGCGGTGCCAGAAGATGTGACCTACACAGGGCCAGAAAGCCTGGCCGGCAAGCGCATCGCCACCTCCTACCCCGGGCTGCTCAAGCGCTTCTTTGACGAAAAGGGGCTCGGCTTCAAGAGCGTGATGCTGGGCGGCTCGGTGGAAGTGGCACCCCGTGCGGGTCTGGCCGATGCCATCTGCGATCTGGTCTCCACCGGCGCGACCCTGGAGGCCAATGGCCTCAAAGAGGTAGAGGTGATCTACCGCTCCAAGGCGGTGCTGGTTCAGGCCCCCAACCCCTTGTCTGATGCCAAGCAGAAGCTCATCGACAAACTGCTGCCCCGCATTCAAGGGATGCAGCAGGCCCGCGAGAGCAAGTACATCATGCTGCACGCCCCCAAAGACAAGCTCGATGCCATCACCGATCTGCTGCCGGGTGCCGAGCGCCCCACCATCATGCAGCTGGCCGGTGACACCAATCAGGTTGCCTTGCACGTCGTCTCCAGCGAGACCCTGTTCTGGGAGACCATGGAGCAGCTCAAGGCCCTCGGTGCCAGCTCCATTCTGGTGCTGCCCATCGAAAAGATGATGGAATAAGGAAGGGACATCATGCAGACCCTGATCTGGAAGACCCTCTCCCCCGCCCAGCAGGCCGATGTACTGACCCGGCCCGCTCTCAATGACGAGGCCGATATTGGCGCCGTGGTGCGGGATATCATCGCTGCGGTGCGCAGCCGTGGCGATGAGGCCCTGCGCGAGCTGAGCCTGCGCTTCGAGCGCGCCCCCCGTGAACAGTTGCGTGTTAGCGAGGATGAGATTGAAGCCGCCTGCGCGCGGCTGGATGGCGGCATCAAAAGCGCCATTGAAGCAGCGATTGCCAACATTCGTACCTTCCACGCCGCGCAAGTTCAGCCGGTAGTGCGGGTGGAAACCCAACCCGGGGTGGTGTGCGAGCTGCGCACCCAGCCCATCAGCCGGGTCGGCCTCTATGTGCCGGGGGGCAGCGCGCCGCTCCCCTCCACCGTGATGATGCTGGCCATTCCGGCGGCTATCGCCGGTTGCCGTGAAGTGGTGCTCTGCACCCCGTCCCCCGCCAGCGACGAGATCCTGTTTGCCGCCCGCGCCTGCGGGGTCGAGAAGGTGTTCGCCATCGGCGGCGCCCAGGCTATCGCCGCCATGGCGTACGGCACAGAAAGCATTCCCAAAGTGGACAAGATCTTCGGCCCAGGCAACGCCTATGTGACCGAAGCCAAGGGGCAGGTATCCCGCGACTGGCGCGGCGCCGCCATCGACATGCCCGCCGGCCCCTCCGAGGTGCTGGTGATTGCCGACGAGAGCGCCAATCCGGCCTTCGTTGCGGCGGATCTGCTCTCCCAGGCCGAGCATGGCCCCGACAGTCAGGTCGTGCTGGTGACCACCTCGCCGCTGCTGGCCGATGCCATCGCAGGGGAAATCAAGAGCCAGTTGGCCAAGTTGAGCCGCCGCGATATCGCCGCGCAGGCGCTCGGCAGCAGTCTGGTGATCCTCTGTGATGACCTGGCCGAGGCGTGTGCCATCTCCAACGCCTATGCGCCGGAGCACCTGATCGTGCAGACCCAGGCACCTCGCGATCTGCTGGATAAACTGGAGAACGCCGGTTCCATCTTTCTTGGCCAGTGGACGCCCGAGTCGGTTGGCGATTACGCCAGCGGCACCAACCACACCCTGCCCACCTATGGCTATGCCCGCACCTGCTCCAGCCTTGGCCTCGCCGATTATCAGCGCCGCTACACGGTGCAGGAGCTGAGCGCCGAAGGCATTCGCGGCCTTGGCCCTATCGTCGAGCGTATCGCCCAGGCCGAAGGGCTCGATGGCCACAAAAATGCCGTGACGCTGAGATTGAACGCCCTGGCCGCCGCGCCCCAACCAACAGCACAGCAGAAGGAATTGTCATGAACATTGCCAATCTGGCGCGCCGCGTGGTGCGGGCCCTCACCCCCTATCAATCCGCCCGCCGCATCGGCGGCAAGGGCCACGTCTGGCTCAACGCCAACGAGGCACCGCAGGCCTATCCCTTCACCATCGAGGGGAGCCGCCTCAACCGCTACCCCGAGTGCCAACCGGCCGAGGTGGTGAACGGCTATGCCGCCTACGCCGGGGTCAATCCCGATCAGGTGCTGGTGAGCCGCGGCGCCGACGAGGCCATCGAGCTCTTGATCCGCACCTTCTGCGAAGCGGGTGAAGATCAGATCCTCATCTGCCCGCCCACCTACGGCATGTACGCCATCAGCGCCGAGACCTGTGGCGTTGGCATCGTCGAGCAGCCGCTGACCGCCAGCCGCCAGCCGGACTGGCCCGCCATCGCCGATCGCCTCAGTGACGTGAAGCTGGTGTTTCTCTGCTCCCCCAACAACCCCACCGGGGATCTGGTGGGCCGCGACGGCCTTATCGCCCTGCTGGAAAAGGCGCGGGATCGCGCCATCGTGGTGGTGGATGAGGCCTATATCGAGTTCTGCCCCGAGGCGTCCGTAGTGGACCTGCTGGCCCGCTTCCCCAATCTGGTGGTGACCCGCACCCTCTCCAAGGCTTTTGCCCTGGCGGGGATCCGCTGCGGCTTTACGCTGGCAAGCTCCGAGGTGATCGCCATGCTGGCCAAGGTGATCGCCCCCTATCCCATCCCCGAGCCCATCGCCCAGATCGCGGCGCAGGCACTCTCCCCCATGGGGCTGGAGCTGATGCGCGAGCGAGTAATAGAGCTCAACAAGCAAAAAGCCACTTTCAAGGCAGAGCTGGCAAAGCTTGCCTGCGTAAGGGAAGTGTTCGAAGACAAGGGCAACTTCGTGCTGGTGCGCTTTGTGGATGGCGCCACCGTCTTTGCTGCCATGAAGGCCGCCGGCATCATACTGCGGGATTTCTCGACCAAACCCGGCTTGGATAACAGCATTCGCGTCACCATCGGCTATCAGGGCGAGATGGATGCCGTGCTGGCGGTACTGCGTGACCAGCCCTCTCCCACTTTGTAAAACAAGGATGTAGCGATGAAGACCCCGTTTTTGTTTATCGACCGCGACGGCACCCTGATTGAAGAGCCGGTGACCGACAAGCAGGTGGATAGCCTCGCCAAGCTGCGCTTCGAGCCCATGGTCATTCCGGTGCTGCGCGAGTTGCAGGCCGCCGGCTACGTGCTGGTGATGGTGACCAATCAGGATGGGCTGGGCACCGCCAGCCTGCCGCTGGAGAACTTCCAGCCACCCCACGACCTGATGATGCACCTGTTTGAATCGCAAGGGGTGAAGTGGGAGCAGGAGTTGATCTGCCCGCACTTCCCCACCGACGGCTGCAGTTGCCGCAAGCCCCACCTCGGGCTGGTGAAAGAGTACCTCGCCTCCGGTCGCATCGACTTTGCCAACTCCTTCGTGATTGGTGATCGCCAGACCGACCTGCAGCTGGCCGAGAACATGGGCATTGGCGGTATTCGCTACCACCCGCAGGATCACAACTGGCTCGCCATCCGTGATCAGCTGCTCTCCAAAGGACGAGTTGCCGAAGTAGAACGTTACACTAAAGAGACCCGCATCCAGGCGGCAGTGGATTTAGACAAGAGCGGCGGCAACCAGATCGCCACCGGCATCGGCTTCTTTGATCACATGCTGGATCAAATTGCCACCCACGCCGGTTTCCAGCTCAAGCTGAACGTCAGCGGCGATCTGCATATCGACGATCACCACACGGTAGAGGATGTGGGGCTGGCACTCGGTCAGGCGCTGCGTCAGGCCCTTGGCAACAAGCGCGGTATCGGCCGCTTCGGCTTTGTGCTGGCGATGGACGAGGTGCAAGCGGTGATCGATGCGCGCCCGCTGACCGAGCAGGAGGTGAGCACCGCGCTGGATCTCAGCGGTCGCCCCTACTTCGTATTCGACTGCCCGAGCGGCTTTGGCCGCGACAAGGTGGGCGAGATGGCCACCGAGATGGTGCCCCACTTCTTCCGCTCGCTGTCGGACGCCATGGCCATAACCCTGCAGATGAAGGTGGGCAGCGGCAACACCCACCATCAGGTGGAGGCGCTGTTCAAAGGCTTTGGCCGCGCCCTGCGTCAGGCTATTCGGGTGGAAGGGAGCGAGCTTCCCTCCAGCAAGGGAGTGCTGTGATGGATGTGAGCAAGCAGAAGCTGGTCATTATCGATACCGGCTGCGCGAATCTGGCCTCGGTCAGAATGGCGTTCGAGCGCCTCGGCGTGCGGCCGCTGGTCTCAAGCGTGGCGGCCGATATCGAGCAGGCGGACAAGCTGATCCTGCCCGGTGTCGGCACTGCGGTGGCCGCCATGAAAAACCTCAATGAACGGGGACTGGTGCCCCTTATTCGCGCCGCCAAGCAGCCGCTGCTGGGCTTTTGCCTCGGTATGCAGATGCTGGCGGAGGCCTCCGAAGAGAGCATGAGTGCCGATGGCAGTAAAGGCGATCTCATCGACTGCCTTGGCATAGTGCCGGGCAAAATCCGGCTGATGGAGGTCGGTAATCTGCGCCTGCCCCATATGGGCTGGAACCAGATTGAGCATGACGAAACCCATCCTCTGCTCAAGGGGATCCCGAGCGGCAGCTACTTCTACTTCGTCCACTCCTATGCGCTGGAGGTAACCGAAGCGACGCTGGCGACCTGCGACTACGGCCAGCCGTTTACCGCCATCGTCGGTGGGGTTGCAGAGCACAGCAACTTCTTCGGCGCCCAATTCCACCCGGAGCGCTCAGGCGCATCCGGTGCCCGTTTGCTGCAAAATTTTCTGGAGCTGTGACTAGCATGATCATTCCCGCAATTGACCTTATCAACGGTCAGGTAGTTCGCCTCTATCAGGGGGACTACCAGCAGAAGACCGAATACAGCAGCAGCCCGCAGGCCCGCTTTGACGAATATGTCTCCCAGGGGGCGGTGCAGCTCCATCTGGTGGATCTGGACGGTGCCAAGGATGCCAAGGCGCGCCAGCTGCCCCTGCTGACCCAACTGCTGTCAGCCACCGAAGCGCCTGTGCAAGTCGGTGGCGGCGTGCGCACCGAACAGGATGTGGCAGATCTCTTGGCCGCCGGTGCCAGCCGAGTGGTGATTGGATCCACCGCCGTCAAATCCCCGGATCTGGTGGCGAGCTGGATGGAGAAATACGGCCCCGAGCAGATCGTGCTGGCGCTGGACGTCAATATCGATGCACAGGGCAATCGCCATATCGCGGTAGCAGGCTGGCAGGAGAACAGCGGTGTGACCATCGAGGAGCTGATCGAGCGCTTCCTTCCCGCCGGGCTCAAGCATGTGCTCTGCACCGACATCAGCCGTGACGGCACCCTGGCTGGCACCAACGTCGAACTCTATCGGGATCTCTGTGCCCGCTACCCGAGCGTCGCCTTTCAGGCCTCCGGCGGCATTGGCGGCATCGCGGATATCGAGGCGCTCAAGGGCTCCGGCGTCAAGGGGATCATCCTTGGCCGCGCACTGCTGGAGGGCAAGTTCTCGGTGGGTGACGCCATCGCCTGCTGGCAAGCCCCTGCAGCCGACACAACAGGAGGCAACTGATGCTGGCAAGACGCATTATCCCCTGCCTCGACGTGAAAGATGGCGTGGTGGTCAAAGGGGTGCAGTTTCGCAATCACGAGGTGATGGGCGGTATTGTCGAGCTGGCGCGCCGCTACGCCGAAGAGGGCGCTGACGAGCTGGTGTTCTATGACATCACCGCCTCCAGCGATGCGCGGGTGGTGGACAAGAGCTGGGTGAGCCGGGTAGCGGAAGTGATCGATATCCCCTTCTGCGTCGCCGGTGGCATCAAAAGCGTGGAAGACGCCCGTCAGATCCTCGAATTTGGCGCCGACAAGGTCTCCATCAACTCTCCGGCGCTGGCCGACCCGACCCTTATCAGCCGACTGGCCGAGCGCTTTGGCGTGCAGTGCGTGGTGGTGGGCATTGACTCCTACTTCGACGCCGACACGGGCCACTATCAGGTCAAACAGTTTACTGGTGACGAGAGTCGCACCCGCATCACCGCCTGGCACACCCTCGATTGGGTGCAGGAGGTGCAAAAGCGCGGCGCAGGCGAAATCGTGCTGAACGTGATGAATCAGGACGGCATGCGTCAGGGTTATGATCTCGACCAGCTCAAGCTGGTACGCAGCGTCTGCAAGGTGCCGCTGATCGCCTCCGGCGGCGCCGGTGCCATGGCACACTTTCGCGATGCCTTTACCCTCGCCGATGTGGACGGGGCGCTGGCCGCCTCTGTGTTCCACAAGGGCCTTATCCCCATTCCCGAACTGAAACGCTGGCTGAAAACCGAAGGAGTCGCCATCCGTGAATAACTTCTCTGAAAATGCACAAACCACCGCCAGCGCGCGCCCTCTTGCCGAGCAGCTCGACTGGGAAAAATGCGATGGCATGATCCCCGCCATCGTCCAGCATGCCGCCAGTGGCGAGGTGCTGATGCAGGGCTTTATGACCCGTGAGGCACTGGAAAAGACCCAGACCACAGGTCAGGTCACCTTCTTTAGCCGCAGCAAACAACGGCTCTGGACCAAGGGTGAAAGCTCGGGCAATGTGCTCCAACTCGTGGCCATCAGCACCGACTGCGATCAGGACTCTCTGCTGATTGCCGCCAACCCCGTCGGTCCCACCTGCCACAAAGGGACGACCTCCTGCTTCCATGGTCACCCACTGCCGCCCCTCGGTTTTCTGGCAGAGCTGGAGCAGATACTGGCTTCTCGCAAAGGGGCCGATCCGGCCACCAGCTACACCGCCAGCCTCTATGGCAAAGGCACCAAGCGCATCGCCCAGAAGGTCGGTGAGGAAGGTGTCGAAGTGGCGCTGGCCGCCATGGCCAAGGATCGGGAGGAGCTCATTAACGAATCCGCCGATCTGCTCTACCACCTGACCGTGCTGTTGCAAAACGAAGGGTTGGGATTACAGGATGTGGTACAGCGGCTTTATAAGCGGCATAATAAATAAACTGATAATAAAGCCGGGTTATCCCGGCTTTACTCATTTAAGATAAAAAGAACGCTCAACTAAAATTCTATATATAGACATATCATCCTCTAATTCCGACAAGATCATTCTTACCCAATCATTTTCTTGAAAACCATATTCACCTTCCTCCGTCAAAATATCAACCATGATTTTCCTAATATCAATCTCCCCATGATTAATAGAGCGCATCCAATGATATGAATTAATCAAAAAGTGATCAACATAGATATATCTTTTATCTGTAGCCCCTTTAGAGATATAATCGGGCTCAACATCAACACACTCAGCGTCAGTTATTATATAAGTATGTAATTTGGTTCCATACATGTTCATCTTCAGTTTAAATTCATCAACATCAAGTCTGAAATTTACAACATCACTGTAAAAGTTAGTATCGACCTCATTCAAAGAGATCAAGAAAAGTAACAGCGGAAGATTTAACTCTCTTTCATCTGAATAACTTAATAAGACTATTTTTAATCTATCCAACACAAGAGTAGTCAATCTCAGGTTTAGCGAGAAATGCTCAAACATCATCGTAACGAAATCAGTTAGTGAAGCGTTTTTCTTAAAACATGGCCATATGCCATCCATATTAACACTGAGTAATACAAGTTCATTTTCTATAAAATTCTTCAATGAATCTGAGTTTAAAATGAACCTTCTATGAAAAAATCTACTTAGGTAATGTTGAGCGTTAAACCCTTCTCCATATATGGCTTTAACTGAATGCTGCAACTGCTCGGTATCTGTTGCCAGCACAAATACCACCCTGGGAATATCAAAAATATGCTTGATAGTCTCCAGCATTTCCACAGCATAGGAAGGACGACAACGATCAAGCTCATCTATCAAAATAAATGCGGGATAGTCCAGTTCTCCTTCACTTAAACCAACAGCACCTTCCACCCATTGCCGTATCTCTTGTTTAAGATACTGGATAGATTCATAACGCTCTTTCTGATTACTGCATAAGGCATCTACCAGCTGATTGGCATCATCCCCTTCCAGAGAAAAATCATCTTCTTCCAATCCAGCCTTCTTGATTGCCGCTTTCAACGCCAGTTTGCCGCCAACCTTAAATAATCCAAGCAGCCGCTGACGCATTCCTTCTGGAATCGGGTTTTCTTTTCCCGCAATCATTTTTAACTGGTCGATAATCGATGAAATAACCGTCAATAAAGGATCATCGGAAAAGTCTTGCTGCCAGGCATCGATATAGACGGTGGGATAGTGCGCTTTCAGCTCCATATACCAGCGCTTGATAAACCAGGTTTTTCCCGCCCCCCATTCGGCATTGAGGTTAAGCACATAGTTGCGTTGCTTGCCTTCGGCGGCGAGGTAGTTGGTCAGAAATTCGGCATAGCGGGCGCGATCCAGCCGGTCGGCACTCAAGATCTCTTCGCTACCCGCAATGGCCCCCGGCCCGTCCCACTGAACTGCGTCATTCCAATTAAACGGTGCCACTACCATCTCGTATCTCTCCATATTGCGTTGCTGGAGATGATATCAGGGACACCGAGGAAATAGTTTGACTAAAGACCTATTCGTTACCCTTTTTGCCACTCGGGGAGGTTTATTTAGCTGTTGTTCAACTTCTCTGTCGAGAGCCGATGATACGGGGTCGATACATGGTGGCAAGCTATCTCAACAACCATGGACTCAACTGATTTCCTTTGATTTGCTAAGAGGTTACAACCATGTGACATAACGCAGAACCTGCGGAAATAAATGAGAAATATGCCGTGAAGAGTGCTTAATTTAAAGCAGTTGATGCACGTTGGCCTCGCGTTCAGCCAACCCATCACAGCGACCCAAGGATGGCCAACTTCATGAAGGATGAACCCTTCTCCACCCGATTGCAGCACGAGCTGGATCACCTCAGATCCATCTTTAACGAGATGGGGGCTTACCTCTTTACCAAGGATCTGGATGGCCGTTATATCTATGCCAATCAGGCTGTGCTGGATCTCTTTGGTTGTACCCTGGCCGAACTGCAAGGCAAGGATGATCGCGCCTTTTTTGACCTCGACTTCTCGGAAGATCTGAGACGAAATGATCGTCAGGTGCTGGAGCAGCAGGTCGCCATCGCCCGGGAGGAGATCAACTACCTCAAACCCACGGGAGAGAAACGGGTCTACTGGAGCGTGAAAAAGCCGATGTACGACCGGGATGGCACGCTGATCGGTCTGTGCGGCATCTCCACCGATATCACGGAACACAAGCTGATTGAGGCCCGTATGGCCGAGCAGCATCAGTTGCTGGAGATCATCCTGGCCAACGTGGATGCCCATATCTATATGAAGGACAGCCAGCACCGCTTTCTCTACGTCAATCAGAAGGTGTGTGCCCTGCTCGGTTTACCCGCCGAACAGATCATCAACCGCAGCGATAATGAGCTGTTCTCCCCACACGGAGCCAACCAGCTGTGGCAGCTGGACAACCGGGTGTTCGAAACGGGTGAGCTGCAAGCCGGTGAAGAGTCACTGACCGATACCGAAGGCAAGCAACATTACTACTGGTCTGTCAAAGTCCCCTTCAAGCTGGCTGATGGTACCCCCACCCTGATCGGTATCTCCTCCGATATCACCGAGCTGCACCAGCTCAAGGAACAACTGCAATATCAATCGGTTCGTGACAGCCTCTCCGGACTTTATAACCGCCGTTTCTTCTTCGAGGTGTGCGAAAAGAACCTGAGTATGAACATGCGCCACCACCTCACCTCGGTGCTGATGGTGCTGGATGTGGATCAGTTCAAGTGCATCAACGATCGCTTCGGTCACCCCTCGGGGGATAGCGCGCTGGTGCATCTGGGCAGGGTGATGCAATCGGTGCTGCGCAGCGAAGATGTGCTGGCCCGCATCGGCGGTGACGAGTTTGCCATCTTGCTGCCCAACACCACCCTCTTGGCCGCCGCATCCCTGGCCGAGCGGCTGCGCCTGCAGGTGATGCAAAGCCCACTGCCCCTGCCCGATGGGGAGAAGCTGGTTATCACCATCAGCGCCGGACTGGTGGAAAATGGCGAAGGGGAGCTGATGGAGAGCCTCTACGCCCGCGCCGATCAGATGCTCTATCAGGCCAAACAGAGCGGCCGCAACTGCGTCGCCTGCAAGGCTCCCTAGCCACACAACGGGAGGGCCAGCAGCCCTCCAGACCTCTTGTATCTCCCTCCTATGAATGGCTGTGCTGGCTCCTTACGAACAGGCGGCTACCCCAACTGTTTGCGCAGCACGAATTTTTGCACCTTGCCGGTCGAGGTCTTCGGCAGCGGGGTGAAGATGATGCGTTTGGGGGCCTTGAAGTGGGCCATCTGCTCCCGGCAAAAGGCGATCAACTCCGCCTGGGTAGTCACTCGCCCCTCTTTCAATTTCACGAAGGCGCAGGGCACCTCCCCCCACTTCTCATCGGGCATGGCGATCACCGCCGCTTCGTCCACATCGGGATGGCGATAGAGCACATCTTCCACCTCCAGACTGGAAATGTTCTCCCCGCCGGAGATGATGATGTCCTTGGATCTGTCCTTGATCTCCACATAACCATCCGGGTGCCATACCGCCAGATCGCCACTGCGAAACCACCCCTCCGTCATCGCCTCGGCGCTGGCCGCCGGATTTTTCAGATAGCCTTTCATCACCACATTACCGCGCAGCACTATCTCCCCCATGGTTTTGCCATCTTTGGCTACCGGCTCGCCAGTGACCGGGTTGATGACCCGCATCTCCCCCTGAAGAGGCGACGCAACCCCCTGGCGCGCCTTGAGGCGGGAGAGCGCCGTGGCATCCTGCCCTTGCCAGCTTCTTTGCGGTTCGCACAACACGCAGGGGCCATAGGTTTCGGTCAGGCCATAGACGTGGGTCACGGCGATCCCCATCGCCTCCATGCCGGCGATCACGGTGGCGGGAGGCGCAGCGCCAGCGGTCATCACCTTGATGGGGTGATCCAGTCCCTGCTTGAGCGCCGGATCGGCATTATTGAGCATATTGAGCACGATGGGCGCTGCGCAGAAGTGGCTCACCTTGTGCTCGTGCAACGCCTCATAAATGGCGGCCGCCTGCACATGACGCAGGCAGACGCTCACCCCGGCGGTGGCCGCCAGCGTCCAGGGGAAACACCAGCCGTTGCAGTGAAACATCGGCAAGGTCCAGAGGTAGACGGGATGTTTGGGCAGCTCCCAGGAGAGTACGTTGTTGATGGCGTTGAGGTGAGCGCCGCGATGGTGATAGACCACACCCTTGGGGTTGCCGGTAGTGCCGGAGGTGTAGTTAAGGGAGATGGCCTGCCACTCATCCTCTGGCAACCAGCCGGGTTCATCGCCGTTACCAGTGGCAATAAAGGCCTCATAGGTCAGTTCACTGACAAGCGCCCCTTCCCGGTAGAGGGGATCGTCGATGGCGATGACCAGCGGTTGGCGCTCCAGCAGATCCAGCGCCTTGCGCACCACGGCGCCGAACTCCCTGTCCACCAGCACCACCTTGCTCTGGGCATGCTGGAAGATAAAGGCCATCGACTCGGCATCGAGCCGGGTATTGATGGTGTTGAGCACGGCGCCGCTCATGGGCACCCCGAAGTGGGCTTCAAACATCGCCGGGATATTGGGCGCAACGATGGAGACGGTATCCCCCTCCCCGATACCGCTAAGCCGCAGGGCCGAGGCCAGCTGGCGGCAACGGCGGGCGGTCTCGCCCCAGCTCTGGCGCAGCGGGCCGTGGATCAGCGCCGGATAGTCGGGATAGACCCGCTCCGCCCGCCCCAGAAAGCTGATGGGGGTCAGGGCCTCGAAATTGGCGGCGGTTTTGGCAAGGTCGCGCTCATAGATGTTCTGCACTGTCATCGGATTCCTTCCTCACAGGTGGCACAAAACGGGCAGTTTCGGGATGATTCAGAGATCAGACAGCGACATAGGCATCCTGCCCGTCACTGGTCTCTTATGGGGATGACAGCCTAACAGCGAGCCTGCGGCGACAGGTATTAGCAAAACGTCTTAGACAGGGGCAGCCTGCTGCCAACAGGGGTTCCCTGTTTTCGTTGCAAAAAATATTTCGTTACTGGAAAGCGTGCCATTTTTTTCACAGGCTGTTTTTGGCGAATAACGAAAAATGACGATAGTGGAATATTATTCCGTCAAAGCTGCCTTATATGTCATTTCATTCATCTCGGCACGCACTATTTTCATGACCTTTATTTAAGGCAAGCTGCGTAAAACGAAAGCTGAAATAGTTATTGCATAATAACTTTTATTTCATATCAGCTGTTAAATCCATGGAAAATAAATTTTGTGAGCCATCCCATAAAGCGAGCATGGCACCATGTTCATCCAGCCGCGCACGGGTTACGGTTACAACGTGAAACAATCTACCGGATGTCCAATATCAGGCCAGATTTCTCGCCAATCACTACGCAATACACAGTGAATTTGCGTACCTTGGATGTATGACGCAGAAACCCTATCGACCCGATATTCCGCCGAGCCCAAACCTGCTTTATCAAGGAGCATTTTATGTGTGCCGTGCCGAATACCACACCACGCAGACAATTTCCTACTGCATTTACCATTCTGTTTCTTATTATGTTGCTGGCCATTGCGCTGACCTGGATAATTCCGGCGGGCGCCTATGCCAAACTCTCTTATAATCCGGCCAGTGAAAGCCTGATGGTCAATAGCCCACAGGGGGAAATAAGCCGACTTCCCGCAACCCAGGATGCCCTGGCAAAACTCAATATCAATATTGCGGTAGAGCAATTTACCAACGGCACCATCCGCAAGCCCATCGCCATTCCCGGCACCTATGCACGGCTGGAGCAAGCGCCCAAGGGGCTCGGTGACGTGGCAGTCAGCATGGTCAAGGGCACCATAGAGGGGGCGGATATCATCGTCTTTATTCTGGTGCTCGGGGGGCTGATCGGCGTCATCAACAAGACAGGTGCCTTCAGTGCAGGGCTGGTGGCGTTGTCGCGCAAGACCCGGGGCAACGAGTTCCTGTTTGTGGCGCTGGTCTGCTTCGTAATGGCGCTGGGAGGCACCACCTGCGGACTGGAGGAAGAGGCGGTCGCCTTCTACCCCATACTGGTGCCCATCTTTCTGGCGCTCGGCTATGACTCCATCGTCTGCGTAGGGGCCATCTTCCTCGCCGCCTCCATGGGCACCACCTTCTCCACCATCAATCCCTTCTCGGTGGTGATCGCCTCCAATGCCGCTGGCATTCCCTTTACCGAGGGGCTGATCTTTCGCGCCATTGGCTGTCTGGTGGGTACCCTGGTGGTGATCGGTTATCTCTACTGGTACTGCAAGAAGATCAAGGCCAACCCGGCCTTCTCCTACACCTATGAGGACAGAGAGAGCTTTCGCGCCCGTTTTCTCAAAGAGGGCTCTATGGACGAAGGGGTGCCCTTCACCCTGCGCCGCAAGATCATTCTGACCCTGTTTATCCTCGCCTTCCCGCTGATGGTGTGGGGCGTCTCCATGGCCGGTTGGTGGTTTCCGCAGATGGCAGCCTCCTTCCTGACCATCGCCATCATCATCATTTTTATCTCGGGTCTCAAAGAGAAAGAGGCGGTCGAGGCCTTCACTCAGGGGGCGTCGGAGCTGGTGGCGGTGTCGCTCATCATCGGGCTGGCACGGGGGGTCAATCTGGTGCTGGATCAGGGGATGATCTCGGACACTATTCTGGCCTACGCCTCCGATCTGGTCTCCGGCATGCATGGCGCCGTGTTCGCGGTGGCGCAGATGCTGGTGTTCACCCTGCTGGGGCTGGTGGTGCCCTCCTCCTCGGGGCTCGCAGTGCTCTCCATGCCCATCATGGCGCCGCTGGCGGATACCATCATGATCCCCCGCTATATCGTGGTGTCGGCCTACAACTGGGGGCAATACGCCATGCTGTTCCTGGCTCCCACCGGACTGGTGCTGGTCACTCTGCAGATGCTCGGCATCCAGTTCAACAAGTGGGTCAAGTTCGTGCTGCCCATGGTGGGCTTTGTGCTGGGATTTGGCGCCCTGATGCTGGTGGCGCAAGTGATGTTGGCCTGATGGGCCTTTGATACATGAGTGACAACACCCCGAGCCTGGCGAGGGGTGTTCTTTTGCCAGCCTTAGTGACGCACACGCCCCTGCTGGTGGAAGCAGTAGAGCTTGAGGCTGATGTCGGCGATATCGGCGGGAAGCTCCTCTCCCTGCTCGGCCAGGGGCCGGTAGAGGGATGAGAGCAGACGTTCGGCCTGCTGCACCGTGATGATGTTGGCCTGGATGGCCGGGGTGATCCAGCTGGGTAACATTGACATATCTCCCCCTCGTTGATCCGGTGATCTCGGGTGAACCTCTTCATATCAGGTCTTACGCGGTTGTCTGCCGACCCGTTCACCCTTTGCTTCACTCAATCAAAGCAAAATGCTTGCCGTGATCTCTTATCGGCCAACATCCGATGGGGCTGGAGCCATTTATCAACCACTTGCGTGGCCATCTCAAAGAACAGCGCGCCCGTTCAAAACCTATCCCTTGACCTGCCACCGCCAACGCCTTGCCACTCTGGCATTCTGCTCACCGCCCGCCTTGCAAATTGCGACTCGAATTGCTCCTTATCACACAAGCAAAGCCCGCCATGCGCCGGAAACTGGTCACTTTTAGTTCGTTGTCGCCAAAGTCAGACACTTTTTTGTGGTGGCTATTTTTTGACCTTGCCAGCGCCTGTCGCAGGCCCATCCCCCTCGCCTTGTCCAGCCAACCGGTTGTGACAAGATGGCGCCAGATTGGAACAGCCCGGATGGGTATGCAGGAGAACAACAAGATGAACAGATCCATGATGGCAGGTATCGGTATTGGCATCGCCTCGGCCCTGGCGCTCTCGGCCGCGGCCAGCGGCTCCCTCTTTACACCCCAGCCCACCTTTGCCGAGGTGATCGCCAGCAAGCCGATCACCGAGACAATCAAGACTCCCCGACAGGAGTGTCGCAACGTCACCGTGACTCACCGCAAGCCGGTACAGGATGAGCACAAGATCCTCGGCACCGTGGTGGGCGCAGCGCTGGGTGGCGTGGTCGGCCACCAGTTTGGCGGTGGCAGCGGCAAGAAGGTGGCCACCGCAGCCGGGGCAGTCGCGGGTGGCTATGCCGGTAATCAGGTGCAGGGCAATATGCAGGCGGGCGATACCTACACCACCACCGAGCAGCGCTGCAAGACCGTGCAGGATACGAGCGTCAACACCATAGGTTATGACGTGACCTATCGCCTCGCAGGTCAGGAGGGGGTGATCCGCATGAAGCAAGCCCCGGGCGCCACCATTCCGGTCAAAGATGGCAAATTGGTGATCGACCAGCCAAAAGTGTGATTTCTCCTGACCGCACTCAGCAGCAGGCCCGCCTCTTTCGAGGCGGGCCTGTGTTTTTGGGCGGCTTGATTTCCTTTTTTCAAATAACGGCACGCACCACTCACGGCACC
This sequence comes from Aeromonas sp. FDAARGOS 1411, assembly GCF_019047125.1. Lineage (NCBI taxonomy): Bacteria > Pseudomonadati > Pseudomonadota > Gammaproteobacteria > Aeromonadales > Aeromonadaceae > Aeromonas > Aeromonas sp. FDAARGOS 1411. Next base: position 1,532,933 of record NZ_CP077214.1, read on the forward strand.
CGAACTATCACCCTTTGCAGCACTTCTTCACCGCCCGTACCACGTTCTGATAACCGGTACAGCGGCAGAGGTTGCCCGACAGCCCGCGGCGGATCTCCGCATCGGTCAGCGGACGGCGTTCGGTCTTGTCGAGCAAGGCGGCGCTCGCCATCACGAGGCCCGGGGTGCAAAAACCGCACTGCACCGCCCCCTCGTCGATAAAGGCCTGTTGCACGTCGGAGAGCTCATTGCCTTTGCGCTCCCCCTCCACGGTACGAATGGATTTGCCATCGGCCCAGACCGCCAGAAAGAGGCAGCTGTCGATAGCGGTGCCATCCACCCGCACGGTACAGGCGCCGCACTCACCGACACTGCACCCCTCTTTCACGCTGATAAGCCCCTGCCCGCGCAAAAAGTGGAGCAGCGACATGGTGGGCGGCACTGCATAGGAGTAAGGCTTGCCGTTGATCTCGCACTGGATCTCCACTGCGGGACAGCTTTGCGGTTGCATCATAGGATCTTGCCTCCGGCACGTTCGACTGCGCAGGCGACCACCCGCTGCGCCAGGGTTTTGATAAGGTGCAGGCGAAACTCTTTCTCCGCCCGCCAGGAGGATCGCGGCGCCACATCGGCTACCACCGCCTCGGCAATCGCTGCCAGTGTGGCGCGAGTCAGGGGTTGCCCTTCGGCCGCCGCTTCCGCGTGCGGGGTGCGCACCGGAGTCGGTGCCGCCACCCCATAGGCCAGCCGCAGACTCTTGAAGTGATCATCCTCAATCTGGCAATAGGCGGCGCAGCCGATGGTGGCGATATCCATGGCATCGCGCATGGCGTATTTGAAGTAGTGGGAGCCCACATGAGGGTGCGAGTCCGGGGCAAAGTGGAATGCCACCAGGATCTCCGCCGGTTGCAGCGCCACCTTGCCGGGACCGGTGTGAAAACCGGCGATGGGGATGCGGCGTGTGCCATCGGGCCCGGCAATCTCCAACTCAGCCTCAAGCGCGACGGTAGGCGCCGCCGAGTCGGCACTGGTGGCGCCGTTGCAGATGTTGCCGCCATAGGTGGCGACGTTGCGGATCTGCGGGCCCGCGATGGTGGCGGCCGCCTCGGCCAGCATCGGCAGGCGGCGCTGCACCAGTTCGTTCTCGATGAGCTCGGTAAAGGTGGTGCCGGAGCCGATGCGGATCGACCCATCAGGCAACTCGCTTACCCCTTTGAGCTCGGGCAAGTCGTGAATATCAACGATATGGCGATAGGCGGCGTTGAGGTGATGCAGCTGGATCATCACATCGGTGCCACCGGCCAAGAGACGCGCCTCGGGGTCAGCCTGACGCAGGGCGACCGCCTCGGCCACACTGTGCGCCTTGTAGTAACGGGCAATATCAAACATGGTGTTGCTCCTCCCCTGATCCCTCGCCAATCAGACCCGCCGCGACAAACTCCCGAAACAGGGTTTTGGGGGTGATAGGCAGCTCGTTGATGGCGACGCCGGTCGCCATGCGAATGGCGTTACGGATCGCCGGGCCCGGCGAGATGATGGGCGGTTCCCCCAGGGATTTGTGACCATAGACCGACTGGGGCTCATAGGTCTGCACGAAATCGCACTCAAGCTCTGGCAAATCCAGCATGGTGGGGAACTTGTAGTCGAGCAGGTTGGGGTTGCGCACCACGCCGCTCTTGGCGTCGATGATCATCTCCTCGAACAAAGACCAGCCGATCCCCATCCCCATGCCGCCATGCACCTGCCCCTGTGCCAGCTGCGGGTTGAGGATCTTGCCCGCATCGTGCAGGTTGAGGATGCGATTGATGGTCACCTTGCAGAGATCGATGTCGACACTGAGATCGACGAAGGTGCAGCCAAAGCTCGGTGGGTTGGTGGTGGTCTTGTGGGAGACCTCCGAGGTGATCTGGCCGCCGATGGTGAGGTGGTAGTAGGCGTTGACCGACACCTCGGCGACGCTGATCAGCACCTTGTCCGGCGCACCCGCCAGCACCACGTAGCCGTCGATCAGGGTGAGCGATCCCACATCCTGATGGCAGAGCTGGGCCGCCAGCGAGAGGATGCGGGCCCGCAGTTGCAGCGCCGCCTGATGGATGGCGGGGGCCGCCACATAGCTCTGGCGCGAGGCGAACGAACCCGGATCGTAGGCGGTGATGTCGGTATCCTGGGTCGAGATGACCCGGATCTGCTCAAACGGAATGCCTAACGTCTGGGCCGCCATCTGGGCAAAGACGGTGTCCGATCCCTGTCCTATCTCGGTGGCGCCGATCTGCAGATTGACGGTGCCATCCTGATTGAGCAGCATGCGGGCGCCGGCAATTTCGACCCCCACCGGGTAGGTGTTGGATCCATAACTGAAACAGGCCACCCCGATGCCGCGCCGCACCCGACTCGCCGGATCCTGTGCCAGACATTCGGCATTGAGCCGCTCCCACTGGAACTGCTCGCCGCCCCGGCGCAGACACTCGGGGAGCCCTGCGCTGTAGATGGTCTTCTGGTTGACCTGATTGACATCCCCCTCGCGGGCCACGTTGGCGATGCGAACTTCGAGCGGATCCAGACCCAGCTCGGCGCAGGCGTCATCCAGCATGCATTCGAGGGCAAACACCACCTGGGGCGCGCCGTAACCGCGCATGGCGCCGGCGGTGGGCAGGTTGCTGTAGAAGGTTTTGGCGTCGTAGCCAAAGGCGCTGCGCGGATAGAGGTAGCTTATCTTGTTGGCGCCGGCACTGGCGATGGAGTGGCCGTGGGAGGCATAGCCGCCGGTGTTGGAGAGCACATCGAGCTGATACCCCTTGAGGGTGCCATCCCGGTTGATGCCGAGGGTGCCGTCGATGGCAAAGCCGTGGCGGGTGCGGGAAGCAAAGAAACACTCCTCCCGGCTCAAGGAAACCTTGACCGGCACGCCGCCAAGCTTGTAGCTCAAAAATGCCGCCATCGGCTCTTCCAGCACATCCTGCTTGTTGCCAAAACCGCCTCCCATGTAGGGCTTGATCACCCGCACGCTCGACCAGGGCAGGCCGAGGGACTTGGCCACCCGGCTGCGCACAATCTGGGGGATCTGGGTGCTACTGACCACGATGATGTGGTCCGGCTGATCCATATAGGCGTAGCAGGTCACCGTCTCCAGATGGCAGTGCTGCACCACCGGCGTCCGGTAGTGCCCCTGAAACTGCAGATCGGCCGAAGCGATAGCATGCTCCGGGTCATTAGCACGAAGCTGGCTTTGGCGTAGCAGATTGCCGCTCGGGTGGATGGGATAAGCACCGTCGGCCAGCGCGCTTTGGGCATCCGTCATCACCGGCAGCGGCTCGTAAGTCACCTTGACCAGGGCGGCAGCCTTCTCGGCCACCAGCGGATCCCGGGCCACCACGATGGCGACGCCATCGCCGAAGTGGCGTACATGGTCGGTGAGCAGACGGCGGTCTTTCACGTCCCGTTTCGCCTCATCGAGAGACCAGGCGTGACCGGCGGTGCGAAAACAGGTGGTGGGCACATCTTCATGGGTAAACACGGCTTCGACCCCGTGCAGGGCCAGCGCTTCGGTCGCATCAATGGCAAGCACCTTGCCGTGGGCAATATTGCTGCGCACGTACTTGGCGTGGCGCATCCCGAGCATGATGTTGTCATCGGTATAGCGAGCGCTGCCGGTCACCTTGGCCTCGGCATCCACCCGCTTGAGCGGTAATCCTATGGACATATGCAAGTCCTTTTTCGAATGGAAAAATCTGGAACCGGCATAAAAAACAGCAAGATATGCGCCTGTTTCCCGCCATCGTCAGGAGAATGGGGAGAAGTGTGAAGGGGATCCCATCTAGCCCGCTTTTGTTGGCCCGAAGCGACAAGCCAAGCGTGGCCCCTTAGCAAACGGGGCCCGTCGGCGGTGAAAAAAGCGGCAGAGCGAGGAGAGCAAGGGTGGGAGCCTATCAATCTGGTAGGAGGATTTATCAAAATGGTATCGCGATGCCCCCCAACTGCGGAGACGGCCGAGGCGTGATAGCCAGCGTGGGCGGGCTGAGCGCCGCAAACATAAGCAGATATAAAAATGGGGCCGCCAGTGCGGCCCCAAACGGGCGGGTTATCCCTAAATAGCCCACCCCCCAGCATAAAAGAGTACCAGTGCCAGGGCGATGATCACGGTGCCGACGTTGAGCTTGTGCCACTCCTTCGAACAGATGCGGCCGATCACCAGCGAGCTGAAGCCAAGCATGATGCCGGTCACGATATTGCAGGTGAGCACGATAAAGACCGCGCACACCAACCCGGACATGGCACCGACCGAATCGTTGAAATCGAGCTTGGTGACGTTGCTCAGCATCAAGAGCCCTACATACATCAGGGCTGGTGCGGTGGCATAGGCGGGCACCAGATAGGAGAGCGGCGAGAGGAACAACATCAGCAGGAAGAGGCCGCCCACCACAGTCGCGGTGAGGCCGGTTTTGCCTCCCGCCGCCGTGCCCGCTGCCGATTCGATATAAACGGCAGCCGGTGCCGCCCCCACAAGGCCGGAGAAGATGCTGCTGACCGAGTCGGCACTGAGCGCCTTGCCGCTGTTGATAATGTGACCCTCCTTATCGAGCAGGTTGGCCTGCCCCGCCACGGCGCGAATGGTGCCGGTGGCATCAAATACCGCGGTCATCACCAGCGCCAGCACGCTGGGCAACACCAGCGGCGAGAGCGCCCCCATGATATCCAGACTGAAGATCAGGGACTTGCCCTGATCGTCCGAGAGGCTAGGCAGGGCGAACAATCCCTGATACTTCACCGCCGGATCGAAAATGAGACCAAAGATGGAGATGGCGATAATCACCAGCAGGATCCCCCCCGGTACTCTCAGCTTTTCCAGCCCGAAAATCACCGCAAGGCCGATCAGGGACATGATGACCGGCATGGAGGTAAAAGCCCCCAGCGCCACCGGCAGTCCCTCCAGCGGGTTCTTGATCACCAGCCCCACCCCGTTGGCGGCGATAAGCAGCAGAAAGAGACCGATCCCGATGCCGGTGCCGTGGGCAATCCCCATCGGCAGGTTGTCGAGGATCCAGCTACGCACCCCGGTCACCGAGATGGCGGTAAAGAGTACCCCCATCAGGAAGACGGCCCCCAGCGCCACCGGAATGGGGATCTGCTGCCCCAGCACCAGACTGAATGCAGTAAACGCCGTGAGGGAAATGGCGCAACCGATGGCCATCGGCAGCTTGGCCCAGAGCCCCATCAAGAGCGAACCGAACCCCGCTACCAGACAGGTGGCGACAAATACGGCGCCGGGGGGAAAGCCCGCCTTGCCGAGCATGCTCGGCACCACGATCACCGAGTAGACCATGGCAAGGAAGGTGGTGAGGCCCGCCAGCACCTCCTGTCTGACGTTGCTGCCCCGCTCGCTGATCATAAAGTAGTGATCAAGAGCCGTGAGCGGCTGTTGCTTTGCTGCGCTCTGGCTGGCGTCATCATTGGCCAGCTGTTCCACGCTGTTTGTCCTGCTGTTTGCTTGGGTCATACCCAACTCCTTCACACGCGCCTGAATGTTCCATGACGAAATGGCGACAGGATCTGCGGGTCTGCCTCGCGCCAGTCTGATGAGAAACAGGCGATGGTGGCAGAGGATGCGACAGACAGACCAGGGCAGGCAGCCTTGACTCAAACGTTTGCCTTGCTGGTCAAAAAACCGGGCCATTTCACGTTCTATGCGGGGAGATCCCCTGTGGTGCGGCAAGACTGGCCTCCTTTTGGGTACGCCAGCCGCCGTATTCGTTGGGGCTGCGCCGCGGCAGCCCACTACAAGCCCTACCCCCGTTCATGCACCAGTTGGCCATCCACATAGGTGCGATAAATGGATCTGTCATCCCCCAGGGTCAACAGCACAAAGAGCTTGTCCCGCAGGGTGGTGGAGTTGTCATAACGCAGTTGCTGCAGCGGGGTGGCGACCGGATCGAGCACCACGAAATCCGCCTCCTTGCCTACCGCAAAGCTGCCGATCTTCTCATCCAGCCCCAGCGAATGGGCACCGCCCAGGGTGGCTAGATAGAAGGCCTGATAGGCCGAGAGCCGCTCGCCCTGCAACTGCATCACCTTGTAGGCCTCGTTGAGGGTCTGCAGCATGTTGAAGGTGGTACCGGCGCCGATGTCGGTGCCCATCCCCACTTTCACCTGCTTGCGCCACGCCTTGTGCAGCTTGAAGAGGCCGCTGCCGAGATAAAGGTTGGAGGTGGGACAAAACGCGATAGTGGAGTTGGTCTCTTTCAGACAATCCCACTCCTGCTCTTCCAGATGGACGCAGTGGGCAAACACGCTGTTGTGGCCGGTGAGGCCGTGCTGGTGATAGACATCGAGATAACCCTTGTGCGCCGGGAAGAGGGATTTGACCCAGGCGATCTCGTCCTTGTTCTCGCACAGATGGGTGTGCAGATAGGTGGTGGGAAACTCTTCGCGCAGTCGCCGCGCCATCGTCAGCTGCTCGGGTGTCGAGGTGGGTGCAAATCGTGGTGTGATGGCATAGAGCAGTCGACCATTGCCGTGCCAGCGCTCGATAAGCTGCTTGCTCTGCACATAGCTGCTCTCGGCGGTATCGAGCAGATAGTCGGGCGCGTTGCGATCCATCATCACCTTGCCGGCGATCATCCGCATGTTGATGCGACTGGCCGCCTCGAACAAAGCATCCACCGACTCGGGGTGAACGGTGCCAAACACCAGCGCCGTGGTAGTGCCGTTACGCAGCAACTGCTTGATAAAGAAGGTGGACATCTCGCGGGCATACTCGAGATCGTTGTAACGCCGCTCGGCCGGGAAGGTGTGGCAGTTGAGCCACTCCAGCAGTTGCTCGCCATAGGCCCCCACCATCTCGCTCTGGGGATAGTGAATGTGGGTATCGACAAAGCCCGGCACTATCATCTTGCCGCGGTAATCGCGCACCCGCACCTCGGCCGGAATGCGATCTTTCCCCTCCTCCCACTCACCGAACCAGTCGATGCAGCCGTTGCGAATGATCAGCAGACCATCCTCGATAAGACGAGCGTTGGACTCAATCTCCTCGGGCTGATCCACCACCCGGGTGATGTCGAAGAAGCTGCCGCGCACGGCTTTGACGGAGTTGTCGTATTTCATACCTCGTTCCCCTACTTTTTTATTGTTCTGTTGTGACCATCAAACCCGTTCGATCTGGACGACGGCGACTGGTTTGGCATCGGCCAGAGCCTCTTCATCACGGCGGTTCGCGGTGCTGACAGGACGGGCGGTGAAAGTCACATCCGGTTTGTCGCTCAGCTGGATCACCTCCACCGCCTCGGCATCCTTGATGGCCGCCTTGCGTTTGCGGCTTTGCGGCAATACCAGATTCATGATGATGGCGGTGATGCCACCGGCACAGATGGGGTTCTCCACCAGCATGTAGATACCCGCCGGCAGCACCTTGAAGACGTTCGGGTCATAGGAGACACCAAGCCCAAGCCCCAGCGAGGTGGCAACAATCAAGGTCTCCCGCCGATCGAAACCGTGGCTGATGATGATGCGACCACCGGCGATGGCGATCATGGAGAACATGATGACCATGGCTCCCCCCATCACAGGTGACGGTATGGTGGTAAAGAAGCGCCCCACCACAGGGAAGAGCCCCAGCAGCACCAGAATGACGGCAATAAACTTGCCTACATGACGTGAGGCCACCCCGGTCATCTGGATCACCCCGTTGTTCTGGGCAAAGGTGGTGAGTGGCAAAGAGCCGAGGGCCGAGGCGATCACCGAGACCAGACCGTCCGCCAGCACACCGCCGGAGAGCCGTTTTTGAAATTCAGGCCCCTGAATATCCCGGTGGGAGACCATGGCGGTGGCGGTGATATCCCCCACCGCCTCCAGCACGCTCAACAGATAGATGGTGCCCGCCAACATAAAGGCGTGAAAGTCGAAGGAGAAACCGTACTTGAACGGGATCGGCACCGTAATAAGCGGCAGGTTCTCAAGGGCGGAGAAATCCACCATGCCGAGCATCAGGGCCACCGCATAACCCACCATCAGACCGATGGCAATGCCGCTCATCCGCAGCAGCGGGCTTCGGCTGCAGTTGAAGGCGACGATGACACAGAGCACCAAAAGCCCCAGCCCGATGTGCTCGTATTTGCCAAAGGTGCCGCTGCTCATGGCGGAGAAGCCGCCGCCAAAGTCGATGATCCCCACCTTGATAAGGCTCAGGCCAATCATCAGTACCACTACACCGCTCACGGTCGGGGTGATCACCCGCTTGAGGTAGGGCAGCACGAAGGAGGAGCCCATCACCAGAAAGGCGCCGACAAAGGAGACCCCGAGCAGGGTCGAGACAATCAGCTCCTCATGGATGCCATCTTTTTTCATGGCGCCGCCCAGGGCGATCATCACGGTGACGAAGGAGAAGTTGACCGACTGGATGGAGAGCAGCCCCGAACCGATGGGGCCATAACGGTTCACCTGCAGCCAGGTGCCGATACCGGAGGCGATCATCGCCATGGAGACCAGATAGGCGGTGATCTCGGTAGAGAGGCCCAAGGCGCCGCCGACGATCAGCGCCGGGGTCACCATGGGGACAAAAATAGCCAGCAGATGGGTCACTGCTCCCATCAGGGTTTGATAAAACGGAGGTTTGTCTTCCAGCTCGTAAATGAGATCCGAGTGCTTGCGTGTTGTTTTAGACATCATGTTTGTCCCATCACACAGAATGTAGGCGGAGTACTCATTCCGCCGTCAGGCGCTGGGGGCGAGCTGGCGCCCGCCCCTCACCTTTTCTTTTGTTATACCGACACGTTTTGCTCCAGCTTGCCCAGCTCGCGCAGGATCTGCTCCGGCGTGAAGTGCCACTTGCGCAACCAGACACCACAGGCGTCGTGGATGGCGGTGGCGATGGCAGGCGCGGCGCCATTGACCCCGATCTCCGAGATGGACTTGGCGCCGTAAGGGCCGACCTTGTCGTCACTCGGTACCAGGAAGGCCCGAAAATCGCGCGGAATATCGCCAATCTTGGGCGCGCCATAGCTCTTCAGATCCCGGGTGAGCGGAATGCCCTTGCCGTCGTAGCAGATCTCCTCGGTCAAGGAGTGACCGATGGCCCGCATGGTCGCCCCGTAGATCTGGCCGAGCGCCAGCTCCGGGTTGATGGGGGTGCCACAGTCAAGCAGGGCGTAGAACTTGTCGAGCCGGATCTCGCCGGTTCTGACGTTGACCGCCACCTCGGCGAAGTTGGCCCCATACGGGAAGGCAAGCTCCGAAGTGATGTAGCTGGCAGTGCCCACCAGAATGCCGAAGCCGGTACCTGTCTCCGCCTTGTGGGCCAGCTTGGCGAGGCTCACCTCCCCCTGCTTGCCGCGCACGATCCCCGGGTGAACCAGCTCTACGTCTTCGACCGGCTCGCCCAGCATGGCGGCGCCGTGGAACAGGATCTTAGCCTTGAGGTTCTCGGCCGCCATCTTGGCCGCGTTGCCGGAGAAGCAGGTACCGGACGAGGCGTAAGCCCCCTTGTCGAATAGCGCATGGTCGGTATCGCCAGAGATGACGTGCACATCGCTGAGCGGGCAACCGAGCACCTCGGCGGTCAGCTTGGCTACCACGGTATCGAGGCCGGTGCCGATATCGGCGCCACCGGAGTGGACGATAAAGGTACCGTCCGATTCCAGCTTGACCATGCAGTTGGCCTGATCGATATCCGGGATCCCCGATTTTTGCATGATGATGGCGACGCCACGGCCGATGCGCCAATCCCCGTCAGCGGGTTTGGGGCTATCCCAAGCAATCAGTTCGCGACCCTGTTTGAGGATGGGCTCGAGGGCGCAGCTGGCCGCATGGGGCACCGAGGTAGGCATCTTGCCCTCGCCGATGGCACCCAGCACCTTGAGGATGTCCCCTTCGTGCACCCGGTTGTGCTCCACCATGTCGAGCTGATCGATGCCCAGTTTCTCGGCAAGTTCGGCAATCGCCATGGTCAGGGCAAAGTTGCCCTTGGGCGCGCCGTAACCCTGATAGGCCCCGGTCGGACAGATGTTGCTGTAGTAGGTGTTGACGGTAAAGCGCACGTTGTCGCACGGATAGAGCGGCAGGGAGAGCGCCGGGCCATTGCTTGGCACCGTCAATGAGTGGTTGCCGTAAGGGCCGGTGTTGGCACGAAAATCCATCTCGATGGCGGTGATGGTGCCATCTTTCTTGGCCCCCACTTTCACCTTCACCTTGGCCACATGGCGGGAGGTGTTGCTGATGAACTCCTCTTCACGGGTGTAGCGGAAGGTAACCGGACGGCCTGTGACCTTGGTCGCCCAGGCGCACACCTCTTCCAGCAGGATATCCTGCTTGGAGCCAAAGCCGCCCCCTACCCGCTCCTTGATCACATGCACCTGGTGCTGCTTCATGCCGACGATGCGCGCCACCTGACGGCGCACGTGCCACGGCACCTGAGTGGAGGCGTGGATCACCAGACGATCGCCATCCATGTAGGTGAAGCAGATGTGTGGCTCGGTCGGGCACTGCTGGGCCTGGGTCGATTCGTAGGTGCGCTCGACAATCTCGTCCGCCTCGGCAAAGCCTTTGGCCACATCGCCGATCTGGCCATGGACGCTGGCGGCCAGGTTCTCGTGCGGGCGGGAACCGATGGGGAAGTTGATGATCATGTGCTCGTCGCCGCGGCGCACCGAGCAGGCGTTCTGCTGCTCCAGATCCGCCGGTGCCCCGGCCATGTAGACGATGGGCTCGTCGTGCACCAGCGGTGCATTGGGGGCCATCGCCTCGTCAATGCTCATGACCGCCGGCAGCACTTGATACTCGACCTCGATGAGCTTGAGCGCGGCCAATGCGATGGCTTCGCTCTCGGCCACCACGGCGGCCACCCGGTCACCTACGTGACGCAGCTTGCGGCCAAACATGCGGCGATCCAGCGGTGACGGCTCGGGCGCACTCTGGCCACCTGGGGTGTAGTAGATATCCGGGCAGTTGAGGTGAGTGATGACATGCACCACCCCCGGCATGGCTTCGGCGCGGCTCACGTCGAGCTTGGTGATCACCGCATGGGGATGGGGGCTGCGCAGCATCTTGATGACCAGCGCATCCTCGGTGACCCGATCCTCCACGTAGCAGGGTTTGGCCTGTACCATCTTGGCGGCGTCAACCTTGGGGCAGCTCTTGCCGATGTGGCGCAGGTCGTCACGAAACTCGGGGGCAATCTGGCACAGATAATCGGGATCCTTCATCCGTGAACTGGCAAGCTCGATGGCCTGATAGAACTGCTGGTAGCCGCCGTCCCGGTGAAAGAGGCCCGAGAGGGCATCGTCGATTTGATCACGGGTGGGCTCGGGGTGGCGATCAAGCAGGTCGGTGACGATGAGCGCCGCAGCCGGATCGTTGTAGCCGGACTGCACCACCCCCACATCTACCATCGCCTGCTGTACCAGACTGAGCTGGTTCCAGCTGCCCAGCGACTCGGCGGTGCGCACCTGCGCCCCATCCAGTTGTGCGGCGATCAGCAAGGAGGCGTTGATCACCTTGCCGTTGAAGAGAATGGCATCGGAGCCGGCAAAGCCAAAACCGTCGTCGCTGTTGCGCACCGAGTGCATCCGGCACTGGTTGAACAGCACCCGCTGGGCATTCTCGCCAGCCGGGGTGATGACGGTGCGCAGGGCACCGTTCAGTGTGAAGTTGAGTTCCATCATGCCTGTACCTCCTGCTGCTGGCACTCGACCAGCAGATCCGCCACCACTACCCCGCTGATATAGCGCTTGTAGGTCACGCTGCCGCCGAGATCCTCGCGCGGTGCAACCAGCTCGCCCACGGCCGCCTCCAGCGCGGCATCGTGCAGATCGCGGCGCTCCACATCACGCAGGCGCATCGGCTGCGGCGTAACACCAGCAACGGCGACCCGCATCTCGCCAAGGGCATCAAGGGCCACCGCGGCGGTCATCACCGTCAGACCGTCGGCGTTGCGGCTGATGCGGCGAGTGGCGCAGCGCAGCGCGGGCTCCGGCAGCACCACCCCCAGTACCAGCTCCTTGCGCTGGCCCGCCAGATAGGCATCGATGGGTTGCAACTGATTGTTCTCCAGCACTACCACGGCTTCGAGTACCAGCAGTACCGGCAACAGCGGGGAGTCCTGCTGCTGGCAGGCAATTTCGCCGCCAAGGGTGGCCTGATTGCGCACATGGCGGGAGTAGACAAACCCCAGCGCCTCGCACAGGGCGGCCGGGGTACGGGGGTCATCTTTGAGGGCTTGCAGGGTGACGGTGGCGCCGATGTGGAGTTGACCGTGCTGTTGCTCAATCTGGCCAAGTCCGAGCTTGTCCAGCGAGATGGCGACCTTCTTGTCGGTGCGGGTCGGGGCTGCGTTGAGCTTGCTGCCGCCCCCCATGTAGACGGCGTCGTTGCCAAAGCGGGCCTTGAGTTCCAAAGCCTGACCCAGTTGTTCGGGTCGGAAGAATTGCTCAATCATGTGTCGTCCTTACTCTTGCAGCCCGCCGCCGGGGAGATCCACAGGGCGGGCAATCCGGTCCAAAACTGTGGAGGGTGGCCCTAGGCCAGCTGATCCATCCGTTGCCACAGGCGGCTCGCCACCTTGCTGGCCTGCTCATAAATGGGCGCGACATCGAACGGGAACTCGCGGTCCTGATAGACCATGCGCCCCTCCACCATCACGCTGTTGACGCTGTTCGATCCCATACCAAAGGCGAGATGGCCACCGAGGTTGCGCGGCGCCAGCGGGGTCGGCGCGTCGTAGTCGCAGATGGTGAGGTCGGCCTTGTAGCCTAGCTCCAGGCGGCCAAATTTGGCGCCGAAGTTGCGCTCCAGCAGGGTGTTGCCGTTCCAGAGGAAGCGGGCAAAGCTGTCGGGCCACAGGGCGCCGCCGGCATCCTTGTGTTTGAAGTAGGCGAACTTGAGCTCTTCGAGCATGTCGGAGCCGATGCCATCGGTACCGAGCGCCAGATTGCGATACTCCGGCAGGTGCCTGTTGTAGCCCACATGGTTGTTCATGTTGGAGCGGGCGTTATGCACCAGGAAGGCATCGCGGCTGTTGAGTAGCTCGATGTCAGCCGGGCTCAGGTAGATGCCGTGGGCGACAAGCGACTTGCTGTCGATAAGACCAAACTCGTCCAGCCGGGCGATGGGTTCCTTGCCATAGTGGTGGTGACCGTGGGCCATGTCGTAGCGGTCTTCCGCCACATGGATATGCAGACCGCGACCGGTGACCTGCACCGCTTCGCGCAACATGGCTAGCCCCTCGTCGGGCACGGTGAAGGGGGCGTGGGCGCCGATATGGGCCTCCACCAGATAGGGTTCGTTCCCCTTGGCCTTGGCCGCATCGATCTGTTGGGCGAACAGGATGTTCTCCTCCACCCCGGCCTGCAGCTCGGCGAGACCGCCGTTGCGATCCGTGGTCTCGAAGCAGGTCATGCCGCGCAGACCCGCCTCCACAAACCCTTTGCGCAATACATTCAACGAGCCCTTGATGAAGTTGGGCGAGGCGTGGTGGTCGATCACCGCGCTGCAGCCGCTCTTGATCGCCTCCAGCGAGCAGATGAGGCCGCTGTAGTAGAGGGACTCTTCATCGAGCGCCCGATCGAGCCGCCACCAGAGGTTTTTCAGGGTGGAGATAAAGTCCGGGCAAGGGGCGATATTGGCCATGATCCCCCGCGACAGGCCGGAGTAGAAGTGGTTGTGGGCACAGACGATGCCCGGCATCACCAGCTTGCCCCCCATCTCCCGATAGTTGGCCTCCGGGTAGAGGGCCCGCAGATTGGGCCCCACCGCTTTGATAAGCGATCCTTCGATGGCGATATCCACCCCTTCCAGCACCCGGGTCGGCTCCAGCTGGACAGCGGTGACGTTCTTCAGAATAAACATGGTTTGCTCCTTCGCTTATTCGTGGTTCGCTCAGGCCTCGACGGCCCCCAGCAGGTAGTGGTGATGAGCATGGACATGGCTGATGATCCGGCACATGTCGCCAAGGGCCGCTGGCGCATCCTTGATCCGGCTCTGGGCATCTATGGTCAGGCGATAGGTCTCGCCATCCTGACGCACCCGTAGTTCGCCACCGTCAGCCAGATAGAAACCGGGGTTGCGGCTGTTGTCGAAGTCCTCGGGCAGGCTGAAGATGGTGACCTTGTCCTGATAGGGCTTGCCCTGCCACGGGCAGAACTGGGCGCAGTTGCCACATTCGTTGCAGTAGGCATCCAGGTGCAGGGTCTGGAACTGGTCTTTGAAGCCCGGCACCGCGATGGCGACGTTGGCCCGGTTGGGGCAGACATCCACGCACTTGCTGCAGAGGTAGTTGCACTCGAGGCAACGGTGCGCCTCTTGCGCCACGAAGGCATCGCGCTCGTTCTTGTCAACCATGGTGACGGCTATGCTCCCCTTGCGGCGGTAGATCTCATCCTTGCCCGACGGCTGGATGGTCACTTCACTCTGCTGGCTGGCGATATGCTCGCGAGAGAGCACCAGATCCGCGGCGCGGCGGGCACCACCGATGGCACCGACGATCGAGGATGGGCCGCTCTGCACGTCACCGATCAGGAAGACGTTGCGACGGCTGGTTTCGCCGGTCTGGCTATCCACCTCGGGCCAGCCATCGTTGCCAAGAGGAATCCCCATCGCTTTGAGCACCTCGCAGTCAGGCTGCTCGCCGATGGCGGTGATCAGGGCATCCATCTGCATCACTTCGGTCTGCTCGGTAGGCACCGGACGGCGGCGGCCCTGCTCGTCAGGATCCCCCAGCGCCATCATCCGCACGGTGAGCTTGCCATCTTTGTCAAAGCGCTCCGGATTGGTGAGGAAGCAGAAACGCACCCCATCCTCCACCGCTTCCAGATACTCCTCGCGATAGGCGGGCATCTCTTTTTCGCTGCGACGGTAGATAACGGTCACATCGCTGACACCGGGCACCTTGAGGGCAGCGCGGGCACAGTCCATGGCGGTGTTGCCGGCACCGATCACCGCCACATGGCGGCCCAGCGGCAGCGGTTTGCCCTGATTGAAGCTGCGCAGGAAGTGGAAGGATTTGTAAATCCGCTCGTGACCCCCCTCGAGGCGCATGCCGCCATTCTTGTCGGCACCGATGCCAACGAAAACATAGCTAAAGCCCTGGGCATGCAGCTTGTCGACGGTGAGCGCCGGATCGCAGCCAAACTCGAACTTGACCCCGTGGGCGGCGACAAAGTCGATGTCATGCTGGATAAGTTCGGCCGGAATGCGGAACTCGGGGATGATGTGCTTGACCACGCCACCGGCGTCCGCTTCGCGCTCGAACACGGTGACCGGGTGACCGGCGCGGGCCAGGAAGTAACCGGCGGAGAGACCGGCCGGGCCGGCGCCAATGACCGCCACCGGATGCTTGTCACCACTGCCTGCCGGTTTGTGCCAGCGGGCCTTGTACCCTTCCCAGCCGCGCTC
Source organism: Aeromonas sp. FDAARGOS 1411 (assembly GCF_019047125.1). NCBI lineage: Bacteria > Pseudomonadati > Pseudomonadota > Gammaproteobacteria > Aeromonadales > Aeromonadaceae > Aeromonas > Aeromonas sp. FDAARGOS 1411. The sequence goes on from NZ_CP077214.1 coordinate 1,548,287, forward strand.
CAGCGCCACTTTTTTCAGCTCGCGGATGTTGAGCGCGCTGTCGTAGTCGAGACGGGTGCAGTTGTACTGGCACTGGTGATCACAAATATGGCTGGTGATGGCGGGCAAGGCGTTGCGCTGATAAATCAGCTCAAGGGCTGCCACATACTCCCCCTCGCCCATCAGGCGAATGTACTCTGGGATATCCTGATGCACGGCGCAGGCGGTGACGCAGGGCGCCACGTAGCAGTCGGTCAGCGGCAGGCCACCACCCACTTCGATGCGATCCTCGGACTTCCACTCCTTCTGGGTGTAATCCATGGTGAGCGCCTTGGCGGCAAGCGCCTCCAGCTTAGCCACGTCCACCTGAGTCATGCCCCAGCTGTCAGAGGCGTCGATCTCTTTGAGGCACTCAATCTGGCGCAGGTAGCCACCCGGCTTGAGCAGATCGGTGGCCATGGTGATGGGACGGATACCGGTCTCGAAGATCTCGGCGATGTTGAACTTGCTGGCACCGCCCGAGTAGGAGATGGGCAGCTTGCCATCGAAGGCGCGGGACAGCACGGCCGCCACGTTGATGGAGAGCGGGAACAGCGCCCGGCCGGACATATACATCTCATCCCCTGGCAGCGCCCCTTTGCGGTTGATGGTGCCAAGGGTATTGGTGAGCTTGACCCCGAAGGTGAGCCCCTTCTCGGCTCCCAGCGCCATCAGACGGGTCAGCATCGCCTTGGCCTGATCCAGCTTGAGGTCGTGATCGAACGACTCTTCGCTCAGACCAATGTAATCAAAGCCACAGGTATCGAGGATCTCGCGCACCCGCGGGTAGCCCAGCAGGGTCGGGTTCAGTTTGACGAAGGTGTTGAGCCCCTTCTCTTCCAGCATGTAGCGGCAGATGGCCTCAATCTCGTTCGGCGGGCAGCCGTGCATGGTGGAGAGGGTGACACCGTGCACCAGCTCGGCCGGGATGCGATCCACCAGCTGTTGCAGACGATCGCTGCGCGCCCCCAGCCCCAGCTCGGCGATAAACTGCTCGTCGGCCACCAGCTCGCGCAGCACCTGCTGGTACTCGGCAAACTTCGGACTTTGGCTTGCATCCATCAGGCTGTGGATAAACTGCTGCATCGGTGGCTGTTTGATGCCATCGAGGTTGTACCCCACGCTCATGTTGAAGATGAAGGACTTGGCCTCTCCGTCGAGCCGCGGGTCGAACACCTCTTCTAACAGGTAGAGGGCAAACCAGGCTTTAAGATACTCGTCAAATGCCTTGGGCAGGGTGAACTCGGTAGACCACTCGGTGTTGAAGCACTCGTCTTCGGCGTCGATGCAGGGCTTTTCCAGTTCGAGACGGTCCAGGATCTGCACCGTCTTGAGCTCGATAAAGCGCCCGCCGGTCAGCCAGGAGGTGACGATGTTCTGGGCCAACTGGGTATGGGGGCCGGCTGCCGGGCCAATGGGGGTCTCGCAGGTTTCACCGAACACCTTGATCTTGCGCTCGTCCTGCTTGCGATAGAATTGCGCGGCGGGAATACCGAAAATGCTCTGACTCTCTTTATATTCCGCGAAAATACGGATCAGCAGATTCTTGAACGGAACGGGTCGCATAATATCGCCCATGGCTATCTCCTTGCAGCTGTTCTGCCCATTGGCAGCATGAATAAATGGGGTATCCCGCACGGGCATTACCCCTTGGCAAGGAGAAGAGCAACTATCAGGCCACTACAGTTACAAAACGAGCTACAAAACTATTTTTTAGGGTAAAAGCGTGAGACAGCTCCAATTAATGATGAGAAATTACGATGTCACCATTATGGGTATTGCGAGTAGTTATCAATCACTATGAAATTTACTTGATGAGCTGATTAAAAAGAGCTCGCCCTATCAGATCAAGTGCGAGAAATATCACTTTGATACGCCATTTATCTCCCCGTTATCTTTTTAAACAGGGTTATTTCGTGGGCTCGCTCTCATTTTCAAGAATGCCCCCCAGCAGCGCCTGATAGCGCTCCGGGGTATCCACATCAAACAGGATGGCGGGGCTGTCGACTGGCACCATACGGTGCGGATGCCCTTGCAACCAGCGCCGTACCGACGACTGCACCGGGGCCGCAGCCAGCTCGCGGGCAAGGGATTTTGGCAGCAACACCGGATGGCCCGCCTCCCCCAGCCAGGTGGGAAAGAGTATCTCACAGCCCCGTGCCTGCCAGAGCTGTTGATAGACATCGCGCGGGATACAGGGGAGATCCCCGTGGCTGATAAAGAGGTAGTTAGCGTCACTGGCCGCCAGGGCGCAGCGGATGGAGCTGCCCAGCCCCTGCCGATAGTCGGGGTTGTGGACGACAGCAATATCCGGCCGTGATCCGTAGCGCGCTTGAAGTTCCTCGCCACGATGGCCCACCACCAGAATAACGCGCTGACAAAAAGCCAGGGCATTTTTGAGACTTGCATCAAGCATTGTCCCCTGGCAATAAGGTAGCATCATTTTCCAAGTACCCATTCGGGAAGATAAACCCGCCGCCGTTATTATACAGTCACACTGCACTTGTTCCTGGCAACGTTGTTTTCCACTCCCTTCGATATTTATTTTGGTCGTCATTATGTCGCTACCACACGTTGTTGCTGTCGCATTTCCAGATATAGATCCACTATTAAACTCGCTCACCCAAAATATTGATAGCCATACCACCTTAATTAGCCTTTGCGGGGCCGGTGGAAAAACCAGCACTCTGTTCTGGCTGGCGGAATATTTTTATAAACAGGGTAAGAGGGTGCTAATTACCACCACCACCCGGATGTTTCTGCCTGCCCCGTCACACTATCGGGAATTGATTATCGAGACAGATCCCGTTCGTCAACTTACCCGTTGTCAGGCGCTACCGGATGAACCGACCCTGGTCGCCCTGTTCAGCCATATCGATCAGGCCAGCGGCAAGGTGGCGGGCCCCACGCCCCAGCAGATTGATCTCATCAAGGGGCAGCAGCGCTTCGATCTGATCCTGGTCGAGGCGGATGGCGCCAATCACAAGTTATTGAAAGTGCCCGCTTTGCACGAACCTTGCATTCCCCAGAGCAGTGATTGGGTGATCGCCCTGACAGGCGGCGCCATGGTGGGTGCCAAGGCCGACCCGCAGCAGATCCACCGCTGGGCAGAGCTTCAGGCCCTGTGCGGGATAGAGGCCGATGACCCCCTCGACTGGGCCCTGTTTCACCAGCTGCTCTCCCACCCCGAGGGGCTGTTCAAAGGCACCCCGGCCAGGGCGCGCCGGATCTGGTTTATCAATGGGGATTATCAAAATGAGGCGTCGTGGCTCGATGAATTGATAAAGCTGCATAGCCGCCACCCCGAGCTCCATGCCATCTGGCAGGGGGCGGTTCGCGAGCCACAGCCCATTCGCCTCGCACTCGGTTACTTCGCTCAGGATGAGGCACAGCCGCCTCACCCATGATGGTTTAAGGATAAGAAGAGGTACCTTATGAATCTGTTTGCACACGCAGCCCGACTGGAACAGGAGAACATTCCCTTTGCCATGGCCCAGATCATCGAGAGCCGTGGCTCCACCCCCCGCCATCAGGCCCAGATGCTGGTAATGGCCGATGGCCAGATCCTCGGCACCATCGGCGGCGGCATGATCGAGCGGCTGGTGATCGAGGAAGCGATGGCTGCCATTGCCGAGCGCAAGCCGCGCATCTTCCACGGCCGGATGGCGCGCAACGGTGAGCATGCGGTCGGGTCGGATTGCGGTGGTGCCATGTCGGTCTATATCGATGTCTATGGTCTGCGACCACGGCTGGTGCTCATTGGTGCCGGCCACGTCAACCGGGCTGTGGCCCATGCCGCGGCGCCGCTCGGCTTTGATGTCCATGTAGGGGATTGCTTCGAGGGGAGCCTCAACCCTGACCTCTTCCCCGCCGGTACCCATCTGATGCAGGCCGATACCATCAGCGCGGTGATCGAGAAACTGGCCATCGAGCCCGCCAACTTCGTCATCATCGCCACCAACCATCAGGACAAGGAGGCGCTGGATCGCCTCATCAGCCGTCCCCTCGCCTATCTGGGGCTGCTCGCCAGCAAGCGCAAGGTGCAGACCTTCACCCAGGCGCTGCGCCAGCAAGGGGTGAGCCAGGAGCAACTGCAGCAGCTGCACGCCCCCATCGGTTACAACATCGGAGCCGAAACCCCCGAGGAGATCGCCATCAGCATCCTCGCCGAGCTGCTGCAGGTGAAAAACGGCAAATCGGGTGGGCTGATGCAGGACGATGTGCGGCTCAAGCGGGATCAGCTGGTGGTGATGCGCGGCTCCGGCGATATCGCTACCGGCGTCGCGTTGCGGCTGCACAATGCCGGTTTCAAGGTGGTGATGCTGGATCTCGACAAGCCCACGGTGATCCGCCGCACCGTCGCCTTCGCTCAAGGGATGTTTGACGGCGAAACCAGTGTAGAGGGTGTGCGCGCCAAGCGGGTCGAGAGCGTTGAGCAAGCGTTCGAGCAGCTGGATCGGGGCATCATTCCGCTGCTGGTTGACCCCGACTGCACCACCCTCGCCGAGCTCAAGCCCCACTATCTGGTAGATGCCATCCTCGCCAAGCAGAATCTCGGCACCCACAAGGAGATGGCCCCCATTACGGTGGCCCTTGGCCCGGGGTTTGAGGCGGGGCGCGACTGCGATGCGGTCATTGAGACCAACCGCGGCCATCATCTGGGCCGGGTCATCTATCAGGGCCCCGCCCAACCCAATACCGGCATTCCCGGGGTGATCGAGGGGCACTCCGCCCGCCGGGTGGTGCGTGCCCCCGTCGCCGGGGTGATGAAGAGCATGATCAAGCTCGGTGATCTGGTGCAGGAGGGCGATGTGATCGCCCATGTAGGTGACACCCCCATTATCGCGCCGCTCTCCGGCATGGTGCGGGGGCTGCTCAGCGATGGCATCGAGGTGACCGTCGGCTTCAAGATCGGTGACATCGACCCCAGAGGCGAGCGCGCCGATGCCACCACCGTCTCTGACAAGGCACGCGCCATCGGCGGCGCCGTATTGGAAGCCATGATGCATCTGGCCCAGCGCCGATAACGGCTCTTCGCGTCCCTCTTCAGCACCAAGTTCAGCACCAAGCAAAAGCCCCACCATGATGGTGGGGCTTTTTTCCGCCTGTCGGTTGATGCAGCTCCTTTACATCAGGGGAACCTGCATCACGACCGGGTTCGTTGCAATCGCCAGGCTCGCACCGCCAGCACAACCAGAGTGATGGCGGTGAGCGGCAACACAAAACCGGTTAGCGCTGCACTGAACTGACCTTGCAGCGGACTGGACGTGGCGTGGAGGATCAGCCAGCAGGTGTAGCCGATGTAGTAGGCCAGAAACAGCGCCCCTTCCCAGCGGGCGATGGTGTAACCGGTAAAGAAGATGGGCAGGCAGGCAAGCGCCACCGCAATCATTACCGGAATATCGAACTGAAGGGCGGTGGCCGACACTTCAAGCCCACCGGGAGTGACGATGGAGGTGAGCCCCAGCACGCAGAGGATATTGAAGATATTGCTGCCCACCACGTTCCCCACAGCGATATCCCGCTCCCCGCGCAGGGCTGCGACGATGGAGGTCACCACTTCGGGCAAGGAGGTACCGGCCGCCACTATGGTCAAGCCGATGATCAGATCGCTCACCCCGAAGTAGTGGGCAATCTCAACCGCACTGCCAACCAGCAGACGGGAGCCGAGGATCAGCAGACCCAGACCTGCGGCAATAAAGAGCAGATTGCGCAACCAGTTGCCCGCCGTACTCGCTTCACGGGTACCAAACTCCTGCTCGTACTCCGCCTGCACCGCTTTATTTTCCCGTCGACTCTGGACAAAGAGAAACACGGTGTAGGCGATGATGCCGGCAAACAGCAGCGCCCCTTCCAGTGGCGCAATACGGCCATCGTAGCCCAGCAACAACACCAGAAAAGAGACCACTATCATCAAGGGAACGTCGAGACGTACCAGTTGCTGGGAGACGGTCAACGGTACGATCAGTGCCGAAATACCTAAAATAAACAGCACGTTGAAGATATTGCTGCCAACCACGTTCCCCACCGCTATCCCTGCCTGCCCCTCGAGGCCAGACTGGATGCTCACAGCCAGCTCGGGAGCACTGGTCCCAAAGGCCACTATGGTCAATCCCACCACCAGTGGCGATATCCCCATCATGGTGGCGAGGCGAGATGCGCCCCGCACCAGAGATTCGGCCCCCACAACCAGACACACCAGGCCTACAGCCAACCACACCAGCGTCATCATACGGTCTCATCCTTGCCGTTAGGTTCGTTGAAATAATCACAATAAATCAGATACCTGTGCTCCAGCACAGTCAGACCACGCCATTGTAACTAGGGGCTGGTCCCCTGTCGCGGGCTCTTTTGAGTGCCGTTTATCGTAGCACTGGCAGCTCAGTCACCACTCAACCCTGCTTGATACGGGTTTCCCCCGCCACCGACACCACAGAGCGCTTGCCCTTGCGGCTGATGACGAGAAGCGCCAGCACGATAAGGGCAATGCCGCTCCCCTCCACCGGCCCCGGATTTTCGCCCAGCAGCCACCAGGAGAGCAGCACGCCGCTCACCGGCACCGCCAGGGTACTGAGACTGGCGATACCCGCCGGCAGTTTTTTCAACACAAACAGCCAGAGACTCCAGGCAATGGCGGTGGCAAAAATAGCGCTATAGGCCAGCGCCCCCATCACGTAGGGCTGCCAGTCGATGGGGCGCTCCGGCACCAGCGCGGCCACCAGCGTCATCACCAGGGTGGCGTAGATCATCTGCCAGGTGGTGAGGGACATCAGATCCACCCCAGGATGGCGGGCATACATCCGTTTGGCGATGATGGCGCTGATCCCCCAGCTGATGCCGGAGAGGATCGCCAACAGCGCACTCTTGAGGGACTCAAGATGCAGCAACCAGGGCTGGATCACCAGCAGCAGGCCGCAGGCGGCCACCCCGACCGCCAGATAATGTAGCTTGCGCATCCGCTCGCCGAGAAAGAGCGCCGCGAAGATCACCACCCAGAACGGCATGGTGTAGCTCAGAATAGCCACCTTGCCCGCCCCGCCGCTGATCAGCGCCCACTGGGCCAACCCCACCATGCCGCAGGTCTGGAACAGGGCGATGGCGAGGGTATAGCGAAACGGGGTGGGTTTGAGATAACGCCGCCCGCGCAGGGCCAGTACCAGCAGCAGAACCAGAGACCCGCACAGGCAGCGCAGGGCGGTGAACTCGAAGGCCCCCGCGTAGAGCATCACCTGCTTCATCACGATCCAGCTGTAACTCCAGATGGCGGTGAGCAGGATCAATCCCACCAACGCCGCCATATTGATCTTTCCACTCATCTCTCACCACGCATAGCTCTGCCTTTCGCCTTTTGTTCCGATGGGCCAACCCTTATCGGGGTGGCTATCTTACCCCTGTGCTGGCGGGCTGCCCACGATCTATGGGAAATCGACCTCAGCAACAGTAGCGCCCGAGCCAAAAACATCAGGGGGCCAAGGCCCCCTGTCTATCACCCCGTCATCGCGTTGCACGCTACAGGCTGATCACGGTACCGGTCTTGCCAGCGATCCCCTCGGCTGCCTTTTCCAGCAGGGTGATGAGGGATTTTCGCCCCGGCAGAGATGTGGCAAACGAGAGCGCCGCCTCCACTTTGGGCAACATGGAGCCCTTGGCAAACTGTCCCTGTGCAATAAAGCTGTTGGCATCGGCCACGCTCAGGGTATCGAGCCACTGCACATCGGGTTTGCCGAAATTGATGGCGACTTTCTCTACCGCGGTAAGGATGATCAGCATGTCGGCATCAATCAGTTCAGCCAGCCTCGCACTGGCCCAATCCTTGTCGATCACCGCACTGGCACCGCGCAGGTGATTGCCCTCGCGCAGCACCGGAATGCCGCCGCCACCGACGGTGATCACCACCTGACCGGCGGCCAGCATGGCAGAGACAGTCTCCTTCTCGATGATATCTACGGGTTTGGGAGATGCGACCACTCTGCGATAGCCACGGCCGGCATCCTCTTTGAGCCGCTCGCCCTTGGCCATCAGCGCCTCGGCCTCCTCCTTGCTGAAGAAGCCGCCGATGGGCTTGCTCGGGTCAAGGAAGGCGGGATCGTTTTTATCCACCTCAACCTGGGTCACCAGAGTGGCAACCGGCTTGTGGATGCCGCGTTCCAGCAGGGCTTCACGCAGGGCATTTTGCAGGTCATAACCGATATAACCCTGACTCAGGGCCACGCAGACCGACATGGGCAGATGGGGGGATTTGGGCTCGTAGCGAGCCGCCACCTCGAACGCCTGCTGAATCATCCCCACCTGCGGCCCGTTGCCGTGGGTCACCACCACCTCGTGCCCCTGGGCGATCAGGTCGGCGATAGTGTGCGCCGTGCTCTGCACCGCCTTCATCTGCTCGGGCAGGTTGTTGCCCAGCGCATTGCCCCCCAGGGCCAGTACGATTCTCTGTTTCATCTTGATATCTCCAGTGATGGGACAAGCCGGCGCAATACCGGCCCACCTTTCGTTGTTCACATAACCTTGCTGCTCTGCCTGTTTCGAACGGGTTGTCAGCCTGCCACGGTGGGGCAAGGGGAGTGCAGATCCGGCGCCAACGCCGGATCAAAGGGCGCTCTGGCCAAAAAGCTGCCATGCCCCCGTTGCCCGGTAAATTCGCCGTCGCGAGCGACTATCTCGCCGCGACTGAGGGTCATCCTGATCTGGCCGGGACAGCGCATCCCCTCATAGGGGCTGTAGTCGCCGTTGTCGTGCAACTGTTGATGGGAAATCAGGGTCTCGCCACGGGGATCCATCAGCACCAGATCGGCGTCGGCCCCCGGTTGCAGATTGCCCTTGCGCGGCCAGAGGCCAAACAGGCGCGCCGGGTTGGCGCTGGTGAGGGCCACGAAGCGTGATGGCGAGATGCGCCCTCCGAGCACCCCGTGGGCAAACAGCAGCAGCATCCGGTTCTCGACCCCGGGCAAGCCGTTGGGGCAGCGGCTGAAATCGCCGCCCGAGAGGGTCATGCGCTGGGCGTGGGAGAAGTTGCAGTGATCGGTCGCCACCGTGTCGATATCGCCAGCTGCGATGCCGACCCACAGCTTGTCCTGCTCGCGGCGCGAGCGCAGCGGCGGGCTGAGCAGATAGTCGACTCCGTTCTCCCGGTAGTAGCAGGAATCATCCAAAAGCAGATATTGCGGGCAGGTCTCCACCCAGACCGGCTGACCCTGACGACGCGCCAGTTTCAGATACTCCAGTCCCAAGCCATTGGAGAGGTGGACGATATAGAGCGGCGCATTGCCAGCGAGCCCCGCCAGATTGATCATCCGGGCCACCGCCTCGGCTTCGCACTCCAGTGGGCGGCTTTGCGGGTGATACCAGGGTTCATGGTGACCGGCGGCCAATAGGGCCGCGCGGCGCGCCGCGATGGCGGCATCGTTCTCGGGATGGACGGTAGCAAGCGCCCCCACCTCCTTGAGGCGGGCCAGGGCGCGCAGCACGTCATGGTCCCCCAGCTTGTACTGGTAGGTGAGGTAGAGCTTGAAGCTGCTGATCCCCTCCTCCTGCACCATGGCGGCCATCTCGTCGAGGATGGCGTCATCCACATGCTGGATCACGCCGTGAAAGCTGTAGTCGATCACCGCCTGATCGGCGGCGTAGTCGTGATAGCGGGCCAGCTGGTGATGCAGATTGCACCGCGCCGGGCCAAATCCCATGTGGTCGATGATGGTGGTGGTGCCACCACAGGCGGCGGCACGGGTACCGCTGAAAAAGTCATCGCAACTGCGGGCAATCCCGACATCGATGTTGAAGTGGGTGTGGACGTCGATGCCACCCGGCATTACATAGCCGCCGCTGGCATCGATCACCTCGGTTTCGCTATCGGGCTGGATAGCGGCGGCGCGGGCGCGGATCACCCCGTTCTCGATCAGCAGATCCTGACGATATTCACCCTGTGCATCGACCAGCACACCGTTTTTGATCAGCCGTTTCATCCCCACCACCTCGAATGCTTTTTGCCTTCAAACAGCAAGGCCCCGCCTCAATGGAGACGGGGCACTTGCAACAGCCGTGCGGCGATGGCAGTCACCACCCGGCAGACCCCTTACTTGTCCAGCTCGGCCAGATAGAGCATGGGGATCACGGCGTACATGGCGGCGCACTTGACCAGATGCTCTTTCCAGGTCTTCTCGTTCGGTGCGTGGGCCTCCGGCTCTTTACCTGGGCCAAAACCGATGACCGGAATGCCGTGGCGACCCATGATGGAGACCCCGTTGGTCGAGAAGGTCCACTTGTCTACCACCGGCTCCTTGTTGAACAGCTCGCGATAAGCCTTGGAGAGGGTTTTGACGGTGATGTGATCCTCTTCCACCTTCCAGGTCGGGAAGTAACACTCGGTCGGGTAGACCAGACCGGTATAGGCCGGACGATCGTACTGATACATGGAGACCTCGGCACCGGCGGCTTGCACCGCTGGCAGGGCGCGGATCTCGTCGAGCGCCCCTTGCCAGGTCTCGCCCCAAGTCAGACGACGGTCGATGGAGATGGCGCAGCTGTCCGCCACGGCGCAGCGGCTTGGCGAAGTGAAGAAGATCTCGGAGACGGTCAGGGTGCCCTTGCCGAGGAAGTCATCGTTGCCAAGGTTTTGGCTCAGCTCCTGCAATTCACCGAGGATCGGGCCCATCTTGAAGATGGCGTTATCACCGCGCTCCGGCGCGGAGCCGTGGCAGCTCACCCCCTGCACTTCCACACGGATCTCCATGCGGCCGCGTTGGCCACGGTAGATCTGGCAGTCGGTAGGCTCGGTACTGACCACAAACTCGGGGCGGATCTTGCTCTGCTCGATGATGTACTGCCAGCAGAGACCGTCGCAGTCCTCCTCCTGCACGGTACCGGTCACCAGCAGGGTGTACTGATCTTCCAACCCCAGATCCTTGATGATCTTGCCCGCGTAGACCATGGAGGCCATGCCGCCTTCTTGGTCAGATGCACCGCGGCCACCGATGATCTCGTGATCTTCCATCCCCTCATAGGGGTCGAAGGTCCAGTTGGCGTGGTTGCCGACCCCCACGGTATCGATGTGGGCATCCATGGCGATCAGGTGCGGGCCGTGGCCGATATAGCCCAGCACGTTACCCATGGGGTCGATCTCGACCTTGTCAAAACCAACCTTCTCCATCTCCTGCTTGATGCGCAGCACGACGCGCTCTTCATCGCAGCTCTCGCTCGGGATGGCGATCATGTCGCGCAGGAACTGACTCATCTCGGCCTTGTACTGGTAGGCCTTCTCCAACACCATTTCAAACGGAATTTGCTTGCTCATTGTGATTCTCCATAACAACTGAGAGTGCGCGGCCTGTTCGTCGGCAGCGCCCTGTGCCCGTTACCGCACCCCATTGGCGAGGCGCGATCAATGCTTCAATTCGTGTCTCTGCTCTGGCGGGAGAGTTAGTCGCAGGCAGGATGCTTGCCTTCCCACACCACTTCCCGGTAGTGCTTCACATCGGTGTCCCCTTCGGTGTTGATGATCAGCACGACCGAGTTGCTATCCAGCCCGAGACGCGCCATCAGCGCCGCGCAATCCGGGTGGTGACGCACTGCCGCCAGCACGCCTGTACCGACCGAGCCGGATTCGCCGGAGATGATGCGCGGATCATTGCCAAGAGGGTTGCCGAGCACTCTCATCCCCAGCGCCGACACCTTGTCGTGGCAGGAGATAAACTGGGTGGTGCAGCTTCTGAGCAATGGCCAACCGAGGGGATTGGGTTCGCCGCAGGCAAGACCGGCCATGATGGTGCGCATGTCGCCCCCCACGTTGACCATCTCCCCCGCCACGCCAGAGCGGTAGATGCAGTCGGCCTGATCCGGCTCGACCACGATGCTGTGCAGGTTTTTCGCCCCGAAGCAGTCCACCAGATAACCGAGCACCCCGCCCGCCAGCGCCCCGACCCCGGCCTGCAGCAGCACATGGGTCGGCTGCTTGATGCCCATATCCTGCATCTGCTCGACCGCTTCGTCGGCCAGGGTGGAGTAACCCTGCATGATCCAGGTCGGGATCTTGGTGTAACCCTCCCAGGCAGTGTCCTGCACTATGTGCCAACCGCGCTCTTCGGCCATCTTCATGGTCAGGCGCACGGTGTCGTCGTAGTTCATGTCGGTGACGATGCACTCGGCACCGAGATTGAGAATGTGATCAACCCGCTCCTGGGCAGAGCCCTTGGGCATGTAGACCACCGCATGCTGACCCACCTGCTTGGCGGCCCAGGCAACGCCACGACCGTGGTTGCCATCTGTGGTGGTGGCGAAGGTCATCGGCTCCTTGATGGTGCGTTTGATGAGATCGAAAGAGAAATCCTCGATGGCCACCCCGTATTTTTCACAGAGCAGGTTGGCAATGGCGTAGACGCCACCCAGCATTTTGAAAGCGTTGAGGCCAAAGCGCTTTGACTCGTCCTTGACCAATATATTTTTTACCCCGATATAGGCGGCCAGATCTTTCAGGTCGCACAAGGGGGTCGGCTCATAACCGGCCAGTTTTTTATGAAAAGCGCGAGCCTTTTGTGCTTCGGCGCGAGAAAACAGCGGAGATGGCTCAGCGGTAAAAAAGCGGTTATCGGCAATATCCATCTTCAGCGAAAATTGGGACATGCTTACCTCACTAGGCGTTACCTGACAAAGAGCTGCCTCGCCGGGAGATCCGTTATTCAGATACCACGGGGAGAAAACTCGAAATAATGAATTCGACAGTATGGGCAGGATGAATATTCACCCTGCCCTGCCGTTATTTATTTCACCCGCTTTTGCGCCTCTTTAATCAGATTTTCCAGAGTTTCTGCCGGGGCGGAAAATTTACGGGCCATGATCATGGCGGCGATAATATAGGGCTTCCAGCTCGCCTCTTTGTAAGTGGCGATACGGTATTTCTCGAATACCCCTTCGGTCACTTCGCCCTCTTTGCAGGAGACGCCGGAAATATCGGCCGGCAGGCAGTGCATATAGAGCGCCTCGCCCCCCTTGGTGAGCTTCATCATCTCCTCAGTGCAGTGCCAATCCTTGTACTTGGCGTTCTGCTCAAGGCAGTGTTTCTCCAGCTCTTTGAGGCCAGCGTGGTCATTGGCGCGCAGCAACTCGGTGCGCTGCTCCATCACCTTGTAGGGGGCCCAAGACTTGGGATAGACGATATCGGCATCCTTGAACGCCTCTTCCATGGAGGTGACCTGACGGAAGCTGCCGCCGGAGGCCTTGGCGTTCTCTTTGGCCACTTCGATCACATCCGGGATCAGGTCATACCCTTCCGGATGGGCCAGGGTCACGTCCATACCGAAACGGGTCATCAGGCCGATGATGCCCTGCGGCACGGAGAGCGGCTTGCCGTAGCTCGGCGAGTAAGCCCAGGTCATCGCAATCTTCTTGCCCTTGAGGCTATCCAGGCTGCCGAAGTGCTCCTGCAACCAGGCCAGATCAGCCATGGACTGAGTCGGGTGATCAATGTCGCACTGCAGGTTGACCAGCGCCGGACGCTGGGGCAGCACCCCCTTCTCGAACCCTTCATCCAGCGCGGCGCCCACTTCGCGCATATAGGCGTTACCGGCACCGAGGAACATGTCGTCACGGATGCCGATGGCATCGGCGCAGAAGGAAATCATGTTGGCCGTTTCACGGACGGTCTCGCCGTGGGCGATCTGGGATTTACCCTCATCCAGATCCTGCTGGGCCAGACCGAGCAGGTTCAGCGCAGAGGCGTAAGAGAAGCGGGTTCGGGTGGAGTTATCGCGGAAAACCGAGATACCGAGCCCGCTGTTAAACAGTTTGGTGCAGATATTTTCGGCGCGCAGGGTCTTGAGGGATTCGGCCAGTTTCAATACCAGCTCCAGCTCCTGAGGCGTTTGCTCCCAGGTCAGCAGAAAATCTTTTTCATGCAGGTTGGATTTGAGTGCTCTGATCTCTTTGATTAATTCGTTAACTGCTTTCATCGTTCGCCCCAATCATTGGATGAGATATGGATAGCTCCCCTTTCACTCACGATGTCACCAGCATCCCGGTTGTGGGTGAGCGCGTCGGTTAGCGTCGATATGAGGCAATCAATAACCGTGCCAAACCAATAAAATGCAGGCAGATATTAATAAATGACGAAAGTGTGTGATGCCACCCACAAAATCAGTGGCTATTTCAGCGGTTTATTCCATAAAAGGATGGATAGGGTGGCCAAGCGATAAAATAGCTGGGTGATAATAATCAGAGGCGATATCTCGGCATCGGTGAGAATTATCATCAAAGGTCAGTTTCAGGGGCTGAAATGATATCGGCGGGGCCGCCGTTATCATTATGATAATGCCGTGCAGTACCTTGCTCTTTTGTTACGACCTCTTCTGCAGAAATGTCACGGCCATCTCGCCTCCCTTCCACTCCCCGCCCGTATCGCCTCTCGCCTTATCTTCTGGCCACATCGCTGGGCGCGGTTAGCCCAAGGTGCTAACGTGAATACGCCAGCTGCGCATCTGTCTCGGATGCTCAGAAGAGGCCGACGTTCACTGCCGCAACTGCGCGGATGAAGCTGCATGACTTACATCTTTGAGGGATTATCTATGTCCAGGAATGCTGCTCTGCTCATCACCCTGACCCTGCTCGGGATCGCCCCTGCCCACGCCATCAGCGCCAAATATGCCGAGCAGCTGGAGCGATCCGGCTGCACCCAGGTCACCGAGGCGCAGGGTTGTGACATTCACAAAACCAAAGCGGAAAATGCCAAGGCGGGATTTGGCACGGCCGCCCCGGCCGCGGAGGGCGGTCTGAATCTGAGCTATGAGCAGAAGCTGGAGCGCTCGGGCTGCACTCAGGTGGGCGAGCTCAATGGCTGCGATATCAACAAGACCAAGGCTGAGAACGCAGCTGCCGGTGTTGGCAATGCTCCGGCCGCGGCAACCAGCAGCAGCCCCTATGCGGGCAACTGGATCGCCACCTTCCCCCAAACCGGCGCCACCGTGGCCAATATCCGCATCGATGGCAAGGATCAGGTGTGGGTCAACGACAAGAAGGTCAATGCCAAGAAATCCGATGGCGCGCTGGTGTTCAAGGATGGCATGGTCATCTACACCATTCAGGGGGATCGCCGCATCAAGGGTGAAGATGGCTGGGTCGATAATGACGCCGGCACCAAGGGGCCCATCAACGCCAAATAAGCAGCTGACCACGAAATGACGGGGAGCGCGGACTCCCCGTTTCACACCTGATTGCCCATCTCCTCCAATGACCAGCTCCGCCAGTGAGGGGCCAGAATCAATACCTCCTGCTCCAGCCAAGTCCCGTCTGTGATCAGTTTATCAAGCCAGGGAACGTCTGCCGGCGAGCCATGATCATCGACCTGATCAGCCTGCGTCGTCACACGCCAGGGTACCTTGCCACTGTCCGTTGCAAAGGTGCGTACCGGACGGGCATAGTGATCCAGATAAGGTTGCAGCTCACAGGGAAGCCAGAGCATGGCCAGTCGATTTAGCTCGCGCGCCAGCTCGATGGCAATATCGATACCCCGTTGATCGAGATCGCCAAAATGTGCCCACTGCACGCCCACAGGCAGCAGCGGGATCAGCTGTTTGGCCAAGGTGGTATTGCGACCGGGGGCAAAGAGCAGCAGTTGCCCGGGTTGCAGCGGGTAGTCGACAAAGGCCCCCTTGTTCTCCACCGTAATGACCCACTTCCCTTGCCAGCCGATGGCAGCCAGCGTGCCCAGAGTCCGCTCCGGCAACGCCAATTCCCCCAGCAGCGCCATCATGGCCGTCATATCGTGCTGCTGACCCTGCAGATCGACCAGTGAGAGCGGCTCGAGGGTACGGATGCGGATCACCTCATCCTGCGTGAGCGCCAAGTTCGCAAGCTGTGGCGCTGCAAGGGGGGCTGATCGCGGATGCTTGCTGTCCCCATGCCAGAGAGCATAAAAGCAGGCCTGATTGAGCCGTGCAGGCAAACTCACTCCCAGACGTTGCAGCAGTTCACCCTTGTTCGGTTCGGGGGGCGCTGCCCGAGCCAGTTGTCCGGTCAGATAAGTCCGCCCCGCGTCGGTCAACGCATAATGAGCACCTCGGCCAACCGGCTTGATCCCGGCCACTGCCTGCAACAGATGCTTCAACTCGCGGCCATGCCGACTCTCAAGGGAGCAGCTCTTTCCGTTCTGGCTATCGAGCAACCGTGCACACAAATCCTGTACCCGCACCTCATCAAAGAGCGACATCCTCACCTCTCCATGTGGCTTCATATGACGAAGTAGAGGTGATTTTCCCTGTCATTACCGTGACCGGCTTCGCAAGCGGTTCTTATCAGCCCCGCCATGCATGGCCCGTTACTGGTAAACCCGCCACAAAGGGAGCAAGCTGGTTTGATATAGAGATACGCTGCGCTCTTCGCGGCACGACAACGCGATACCCGCTTCCACAAGGGCTTGCCATGACCGACGCCACAGACCCATCGCCATCCTCTTCCTGGCATCTTTCGGATATCCGCGAGCTGGCGCACCTGCTGACTTTGGCGCTGCCCGCCGCGGTAGAGATCACCGAAGCGGTACATCAGGCGGTACTGAGCGGTATGGGGCTCAAGGGACGGGATGAGGGAAAAACAGCCGGGATCACCGGGCTGGTCTACAAGGGGGTACATGGCGCCGCCAACAACCTAAGCAGCGGCATCAACCAACTGCTCAGCCGCCTGCCAGCCACACCGCCGCCCCACCAGATCCCCGAAACCCCGAAACGTGCAGCCCTGATCGCCACGCTCAACGGCGTGTTGGGGGACAAGCTGGTCGAGCACCACAATGCCCTCGCCACCCCCATGACCCTGCGCTATCAGGGCAAGCCCCTCGATTGGCAGGCGATGCCAAAGGATCTACCCCGCGAGGGACGGGTGCTGCTGATGGTCCATGGCCTCTGCATGAACGATCTGCAGTGGCAGACCGAGCATCAAGGCAAGCCGGTCAATCACGGAGAGCAACTTGCCAACACGCTTGGCTATCAGCCTCTTTACCTGCGCTACAACTCGGGCCTGCCCATCGCACAAAACGGGCAGCAACTTGCCCTGTTGCTGGAGCAACTGTTCGCCCACTGGCCGGGAGAGCTCAAAGAGATAACGATAATGGGCTACAGCATGGGGGGACTGGTTGCCCGCAGTGCCTGCCACCATGCCAGCCAGGCCGGGCTCACCTGGCCTGTGCACCTTGCCAATATGATCTTTATTGGCACGCCACACCACGGCGCGCCGCTCGAACACGCCGGACACTGGCTGGAGCAGTTGCTGCCCGCCACCGCCTACAGCGAACCCTTCGTCAGGCTGGCGCGGCTGCGCAGTGCAGGCATCAAGGATCTGCGCCACGGCAAGGTGATCGAGACGCTCGCCCCACCCGATCCCGCCGCGCCCTTGCGCGATCCCCGCGTCCCACTCCCCTTGCCCTGCCGTGTCAACTGCTATGCCATTGCCGCGACCACTGCCGCCAAGCGCAGCCTGCTGGCCGACCGGCTGATTGGTGATGGACTGGTGCCGCTACGCAGCGCCCTCGGTCAGCACAACGAAGCGCGCCATCAGCTGACTTTTCTTCCTGCCCATACCCTGATTGTCTATCGCACCAGCCATATGTCCCTGCTCGCCAACCCGCAGGTTGGCCAGCAACTGCTGCGCTGGCTCAGCACCTTGCAGTTATAGCGAGCTGGCTATTAAAGCAACAGAGTGCTGGTTCACAAAGGAGCCCTGTGGCACTCTGGGACGTCAAAGGGAAGACCCACACTGACACCTCATGTGTCCCCACTGCAAAGCAGCGCCACCGATGGCCAAAGCAAGCAAGAAAGAGATCAAGAAGAAGATCGCCGCTCATCTTGAGAAAATTGCCAAGCATGAAGGCAAGATCAAGAAGCTGAAGAAGGCCCTGAAGTAGGGCCCACCGCATAAGAAAAACCGCCAGCTGGCGGTTTTTTCATCCCCCTTTCACCCCTTTACCATCGTTTTGATACCGATGGCCTTAATGTAAACGCCTCAAGCGCACCTCAGCAAAACAACCCGACCGAAGCCATCGCGTTCTCATCACCGCTATTTGGTCTAACAGCGCCAATCGGGCGCCGCGCGCCCCCTTGCCAGCAACTACCTTCAACGGTGTGTTTGATATGAGCCAGCAGTGGAGCGCCATATGTACTCTTACACCCTCACCTTCAAGGAAGATGTCGATCGCCTGACCGCCCCCGAGCAGGAGATCACCTTGCAGAGCCCCGCTCAGGCGGGGGATTTTATTATCCTCTCCGACGGCAGCCGCCATCAGGTGATGTTTGTCACCCACCGCGCCCACTACAGCAGCCTCTATCTCGATAAAGGGGTCAGGGTGCCGCAAAGCTAGCGAATTCATCCCTCAGTTTGCGATAGCAAAAGAGCGGCACCTGGCCGCTCCTTGATCTCTCTTTATGTGGATTTGCTGTCACAGCACCTTGATCACCGGTTGGTGCACTATCTCGACATCGTCTTTATAAACCACCAGCTCACCCAGTGGCACGCCTCGCTCACCCAATACGGTGACGACGCACTCGTAGCGATAGGGGCCGCTCGTGAAGAGGTAGGTATGATTGCCCCCCGTCCCCTCCACCCTGACGGTGCCATTTTTCAGCACCAGATCCGGCTTGTCAGCGAGCGTCTTGCCCTTGGCCCAGGAGGCGTAGCGATAGTGGCCATCGTCCAACTCGTCGATGCGGATGGTAAATTTCTCGGTCTGCCACATCAGCTCGGGGCTCTTGTACTCTCGCACACTGGGATGCAGACCACTTTTCTGCCTGGCGATAAGCTCGGCTTTCAATTTGGCGGCCTGCGCCGTCTGATGATTGATACCGATGACCTTGCCATCAAAGTCCATCCAGACCTCGCCACTGCCCAGCATGATGCCGCGCCAGCCCATGGTCTGCCAATCCTGCCCGACCCGGGAGGTAGCGATGCTTGTTAAAATGACGTCATCAAATACCTCGTCAAAACGGGTCAGCATCTCCGCCGGGGTTTTGATGGCGGGAATGGGATACTCCTGCTTGAAGGGGTACTTCATCTGGTTGGCAAGGGCCTGATGATCCCGGGCTTCTGCCGCATCGACCAACTGCTGCACAAAGGGGCGATATTCGGCCGGCAGCTGCTCTTCATCGGCTGATACGGGGAGTGCGGCCCACAATGTTCCCAGCAACAGCAGGGCCTTCAGCCCATAACGTCCCCGCACCTCATTGCTATTGCGGCTAAACAGTGCCCTGACATTCCATCTTGCCACTTTCATTCTGCCTGCTCTCCACATAACTGAAACTGCCAGCCACTATCCGCAGATGTTAGCTGGCGGACTTCAGAGATTTTTTAACTCGTTTGAGTGCCATCTGCCGCTTGAGCGGTGACAGGTAATCAATGAACAAGTTGCCATCCAGATGATCAATTTCATGCTGCATGACAATGGCCAAAAAATCGCTGCTCTCAATCGTAATCGGATTGCCTTTGCGATCCAGTGCAGATACCACCACCGAGCTGTAACGCTCGACATCCGCGTAGTAATCCGGCACGGAGAGACAACCCTCTTGTCCAAACACCTTTTCAATACCGCTTATCACTTGTGGATTAATCAAAACCAGCGGCTGATCCCTGCTCTCGGACAAGTCGATAATAACGACTGCCTCTTTGCGCCCGACTTGAGTCGCGGCCAAGCCAATCCCGTTTTCCGTCGCATACAGGGTCTCCAGCATGTCATCGATCAGCACCTGTACGGCAGCGATATCCTCAACCCGCTCGGCCTTGAGCCTCAATTTGGGGTCGGGAGCCGTCAAAATATTCAAAATCGCCATAATTACTCTCCAAAATGTACGCGAACTGTGTCAATCCTCACCTTATAAAGAAGGGATATTCAATGCTTCAAGTGCTTTATTTAGTTCCACTTGATTATTATGGTCTTCTGAATAATTAAAAGTGGATGTATTGTTCAACTTGTTGCAAATCCAATAAATACTTGCCACATATTTAATTGCTCTTTTAAAATCCAGTGAGTTTTTATTTTTGCTAGAGATTAAGCTAATCAACTGACCATTAATCTCATTAAAGGCTTTAACAAGAGAAATCAATGCTTTGATAGCCTTGCGTTCATCAAAGCTAAGCCGTGAGTATGCTGTTTTAAGTACATCATTTAAAAAATAAACCTCTATAGTATTCAACCCATAAAACATAGCATAATTACTTTCACCAGACTTATACTTTTCCAGTGTTAGATGAGATGTATATAAATCAACAGATATATTCTTAGTCTGCATTTCAATATCTTTCAACTCTTCTTTATAATTAGATAAAAGTTGTGAAATAGCAGATTTATTTTTAATTCTCTCTATTATTGGTACTACATAGACCCCACAGGCTGCACCAATAAATGGGGATATAACTGTCACAATAGTGCTAACCACATCGGTTGTACTCATTACACTCAATCATCCTCTGGAAAATTACTATTCGTTTCTCTCAACATTTCAATAGATCAACTTTGACGCTAGGAGTTCCCTTACAACACCTCAACCTTTACCTTGATAACACCTTCGCGAATATTGGCGATGGAACTGAAGGCGGATTTGGAGAGATCGATAATACGCCCGCTTTTAAAGGCGCCGCGATCATTGACCTTGACCACTACGCTCTTGCCATTGGCGAGGTTGGTAACCCGCACCATGGAACCAAAGGGCAATTCCATATGGGCGGCGCTATTGAGATTGTTGCGATAGATCTCGCCGCTAGCAGTCTTTTTGCCATGATAGCGGTCAGCATAATAGCTGGCATAGCCGGTTTCGCTATAGCCGCGCCAGCTGCCGCCGTGACTCTCGTCATAACGGCTGCTACAGGCGGCCAGCAGCAGACAAAGAGATAACAGCAGCCCTTTCTGGATATGTTGCACCTTTCACTTCTCCTCTCTTCTTCTTTTCGCTATGCGCAATTTTTCTTCTCCGATACGGCAGGTGACGCTTGCGACACTTTGCAGGCGGGAGCTCTCACCTTGCCATAGCTCCAAGGCACTCACCATGTTACTCGCCTTGTTGTCAGGCAACAGCGACCGTGCGGCTACTTTGCCATATCTTCCATGCAAAAAGGGAGGCAAATGCCTCCCTTTCAACTAGTTACCGGTCATCCCGTGCCGGGATGAGCCAGAGACTTCTCAGGCGATCAGCTTGTCGTCGGCAAAGCCGAAGCCGCGCAGACCCACCACATGCACATGCTCGTGCTTGCCCTGCACCTTGCGGATGAGCTTGTAGGTGGTGCCCTTCTCGGGGCTGATGTTCTCGGGTGCCGCGATAAGCAGTTGCATATCCTGCCGCTCGCACAGCTCGAACAGGGTGGCGATGGATTTGCCATCCAGACGGGCCGCTTCGTCGAGGAACAACAGACGGCAGGGTGCGATATCCTTGCCGCGCAGACGGCGGGACTCCTCCTCCCAGCTGATCAGCACCATCAAGAGGATGGCCTGACCGGTACCGATCGCCTCACCGGTGGAGAGCGCACCGCTCTCGGCCCGCAGCCAGCCATCGGCCCCGCGCTGCACCTCGATCTCCAGCTCCAGATAGTTGCGATAGTCGAGCAGCACGTCGCCCATCACCTGATAGCTGCGATCCCCCTGCTCGATCTGCGGGTTCAGGCGCTGGAACAGCTTGGCCATCGCCTCGGAGAAGCTGAGCTCCTTGTCGGCGAACAGATCGTTGTGCATGGCAGTTTGATCGGCCAGCGCCGTCAGCAGACGGGTATGGGCCTCGCGGATATTGACGTTGAGGCGCACTCCGCGCACCAGACCAAAGGCGATGTTCTGCAAGCCCTGATTGAGCACCCGGATGCGGTTCTGCTCGCGGCGGATGATGTTGGTGATCTTGGCCGCCACCTCGTGAGAGGAGAGCGACAGGTGGGTTTCCCGCTGCTTGAGCTCGTCAGCCAGACGGGCCAGCTCGATCTCCATCTCCTCGATCGCTTCGACCGGATCATCGGAGCGGATGATGTCGTTGCGGATGCGATCCTTGAGGTAGCGGTAGACCTGCACGTAGAAGGCCACTTTCTGCTCGGTGCTGCGGTTGCCCTCAGAAAGACGCAGCGCATCGCGCAGGGCTTCGTCGTGCGCCACAGCCACCCGCAGGGCGCCGAGGGCCTTGTCCGACATGGAGCGCAGCTCGTCGCTGTCGAGGTACGCCAGTTCACGCTTGTTGAGGCGCTTCTCGACGTCGGTCTCCCGCGCCAGCCGCACCACCCGCGACCAGCTCGCCTTGTGGCCCACCAGAGATTTACGGGCGCTGTAGTAATCCTTGCCTTCGAGCTTGAGACGGCCGCCAAGGGATTCGATCTCGCGCTTGGTGACCTGCAACTGGGCCTCGGCGCTGGTGCGACGGGAACGGGTGCGGATCAGCAGCTCTTCAATCTCTTTCTTGTGGGCGCGCGCCTTCTCTTCCATATCGTCAGAGAGGGTCAGCCCCATGGCCGCAAGCTCCTGCTCGAACTCGGTCAAGGTCTGGCGCTTGGCCTCGACGCTGGAGTTGAGCGCGGTGCGCAGCTGCAACGCCTCGGTGTGGCGCTGGGCAATCTGCTTGTGCTGCTCGCCAGCGGTGCGGGCCGCCAGCTCGGCCGCTTTCAGCTTCTCTTTGAGTCGCTCGCTCATCTCGGAGGCCTTGCCCAGCAGGTCTTGTGCATCCTGATAGGCAAAGTGCGGCAGACGGGCCACCAGCTGATCGAGGGCGTAGCAACGGCGCTTCTGCTCGGCCAGCAGGTCGCTCACCTCATCATAGGCAGCCTGCAGCGCGGCCAGATCCTGCGGATCCTGACGCAGCACCTGCACCATGGTTTCCAGTTTTTCCAGCGACTTGCCGTGCTTGGCGATAAAGGCTTCGGCCTGTTTCAGCGCTTCCACATCGGCGTGAGCCGCCTCGAGGCGGGCCGCCAGATCAGTCTCGGCAAACAGGTGGGCAAAGGGCAGCATCCCCTGCACCAGCTGGATATGGCGAGTCAGCTGGGCTGCGGCCGCTTTGGCATCACTCAGCTGCTTGTCGCACTCGCCGATGGCTCCTTGCAGCGCGCGCAGCTCGGCCTGTTTGGCCTGCACTTCGGCTTCGGGGTCGGGGCGGAAGGCGATATCCAGATGCTGACCGATAAAGTCGCGGAAGTGACCGTAGAGACGGTGGTACTTCTGCTGCTCGAAGGCGGCCTTGGCGTAACCCTCGATGAGCCCTTCGCGTTCAAGGTCGAGCTGCTCGATCCGCTTTTCCCGGGCGGCGCGACCAAACAGCGGCAGCTCGGGGTAGCGGGAGAAGCGCACCTGACGCTTGCTGGTGCGCACCAGCACGGCGTCCCCCAGCTCGTCCGCTTCCACCAGATCCTCGTCAAAGGAGTCGGGGTTGCCCTGAATGAGGTAGATATCTTCCGGGCAATCTTCCAGCTTTTTCAGCCGCTCGATGGCGCCCTCAAGGTCGAGCACCACCAGGGCGCTGCGAGCCGGGCCGTAGAGCGCGGAGTAGTAAGGGGCATCGTCGATGGAGATGTCGTCGTAGACATCGGAGAGGAGCACCCCCCCCACCTGCTCGGCGATGCGAGCCAAGCGCGGATCCGCCTCGCCTGCCCCCAGCTGCAGATTGCGAATTTGCAGCTCCAGCGCCTGTTTCTGCGCCGCGATGCGGTTACTCTCCTGTTCGAACTCGCGCTCCTTGTCGAGCACTGTCTGCATACCGGCCGAAAGCTCCTCGGCGGTAGTCAGCGGCAGACCGCTCTGCTCGCGCAGTTGCTCGAGCTTTTCAAAGGATTTGAGCCAGCGCGGCGCCAGCTTGGTGAGCTCCGCAATATCACGGCCCAGCTGGGTGCCCTGATGCTCGAGGCTGGCGCGGCGCTGGTTCACCTCTGCCTGCTGCTCGGAGAGCTCCTCCTGACGGGTGCGCTGGGCTTCGAGGAAGATCTCCAGCTCATCGCTGCTGGCAATCAGCTGGCCAGAGGCCTGCTGCAGCTCGTCACGCAGCTTGAAGAGGCTCTTCTGGCTTTCGCTCTCTTTCTCGAGGCGAGCCAGCGCGGCGCGCAGCCCCTGCCCCTGGGCAATGCGAGCCTTGTCTTCGATATGACGCTTGAGCAGCGCCTGCGCGGTGGGCCAAGCGGCCTCGCGCACTGTTTCGGGGGCGATGCTCAAAAGCAGCGCCAGCGCCGCTTCGTGCTCGGCCACCGCCGCCTTGGCCAGCGCCAATTGCTGTTCGGCCCCCAGCACCCGGCTGGTGAGACTCTGCTCGGCTGCGCGGAACTGGTGCAGGGTGTCGCTCGCCTGTTCGGCGGTCAGCCCCGGCAGCTCGCACTGCTCGCGGGCAGCCTCCAGCGCCTGCACCGCCTGACGGTACTGGATTGCGCGAGTCTGCTGGATATCGAGCGCCTGCTGGTAGTCGGCCAGCTGGGTCTTGAGGCTGTCTACTTCTGCCTGTGCCAGCTCCTTGCGCTCTTCCACTTCCAGCAGCTGGCCGTGGATCTCCTCCACCACCGCTTGCTGCTGCTCGAGTTTGTCAGAGAGATCCGCCAGATCGGCGCGGTACATCTCGATCTTCTTCTGCAAGCTGACTGCGGCCATCACCTTGGCCAGATGCTCGGAGGCAGACTCCAGCTCGTCGGTCAGCAATTTTTCGCGGTTGGTGAGCTGCTCCACCTCGTCGGCCAGATAGATGGCGCGCTGTTTCTCTTCGGCCAGAATACGGCGCTTGTCGGCCAGCTCCTGGCGCGCCTTGAGGGCCAGCTCGGAGAGGCGGCTCTTCTCGGCGGCGTTGCGCACATAGTCAGCGGCCACATAGTGGGTAGTCTCGGTGATCAGGTTCTTGAACAGATCCCGCTGACCCTGGGTCTCCTTGATGGCCTCCAGCGTACGGCGGTTTTCATAGATGGCAGCCTCCATGTCTGCAAACGCCTTGCGCACCCCGGAGTTCTCCGGCAGCAGGTATTCGCGCAGGGAACGGCTGATGGACGAGGAGATGCCGCCGTAGAGGGAGGCCTCGATCAGGCGATAGAACTTGCCGCGATCTTTTTGATCACGCAGCTTCTTCGGGGTGATGCCGAACTCGAACATGAAGTTGTGATAGTCGGTCACCGTATTGAATTTGGCGACTTTCAGCGCCCCCAGCTCGGCGGCCGCCCCTTTCAGGTCGGTAAAGGCACGTACCCGCCCCTTGCCGCCATCGAGCTTCTCCAGCAGCAGATCGGTCGGTGCCAGATTTTCCGGCACATCCACCAGCGCAAACGGAGTGATGTTGACCTTGTTGTCGCGGTTGGCCACCTGCTCGAGGTGCACGCCGACCCAGATCCGCTGTTCGCGGCTATTCATCACTTCCAGAAGTGAGTAGCAGTGACCGCGCTGCAGTTTGCCGTAGAGCCCCTTGTCACGGGAGGCGCTGCTCGATCCCGCTTCCGTGGTGTTGCGGAAATGGAGCAGTGACTGGTCGGGGATGAGCGCTGCGATAAAGGCCGCCATGGTGGTGGACTTGCCCGCGCCGTTGCCGCCGGAAAGGGTAGTGACCAGTTGGTCGAGATCGAAGGTCCGGGCAAAGAAGCCGTTCCAGTTGACCATGGTCAGGGATTTGAACTTGCCTCGCACCGGTTATACCTCCAGATCCAGTTGTTCTTCATCGAGATCCGCCTCGATGTCATCAAAGAGCGAGTCGCTGCTCGGCATTTCGTCGTCGTGGAAGATGGCTTCACCCTCCTGGATCATCCGCAGCTGAACGGCGCGCGGATCTTCATCGGAACGCACGTCGGCGGCGAAACGGAACACCGATTCGTTAACCCGGAATTTATCCCCGTTGCCAAGGGCGGTGATCATGCCAAGGCGACGCAGACGGCGCATGGAGGTACGGATCTTTTCGAGCAACTTCTTCTTGTCGAGATCGGTACCGCCGGAGCGGCTGTTGACCATCCGCAGCAGCTGCTTCTCGTCGGCGAGGCTCAACACCTCTTCTTGCAGCTCGGCCATAGCAAATACCCCTTCCGAGGCGAGACGATCCGGGCTCAGGTAGAGGTAGCAGAGCACCTTGCCCACCAGCATATCGAGCTCGGAGAGCACAGTGGTGCCGATGTCGGAGCTCGGGCGCGGGCGCAGGTAAAAGAAGCCTTCCGGCGCCTTGATCAGCTCCACCTGATAGCGGCCGTAGAAGATCTCCAGCTCGCTGTGATATTCGACCAGCGCCGAGTGCTGCTCGAACTCGTCGGCACTGATGTGACGGCCGGAGCGCAAGGCGGTGTCGATGCGCGGAAACAAGGGGTTGGCAATCGCCTCTGCAAGGCGCAGCGGCAAGGGAAACTCAGAATTGATCAATGACATAGGCCTGAACCTTGGATCCAGCTTGGTTAATGGGTTTCCATGCGGGTTGGCGATGCAGTTCGCGCTCGCCGCTGGCATGGCCCAGGCGCACGGCCTGGTCGATCAGAAGACGCGCCACATCGAAGTGGGCATGAGCCGGGTAGTCCAGCAGGTATTCCCGCAGCACATCGGCCAAGTCCAGCTGCTGGCCCTGCTCGGGGTAGCGGGCCAGATAGCGCTCGATGCGCTCGGCCAGCTCCTGGTTGATGTCCACCATCTCGACGTATTCCATCTCGAGGGGCACCTCACCGGTCACCTCCTCGTCGTGGATGGCGATGGTTTCGTCGCGCAGCTCCAGCAGACGGGGCTCTTCGGCCACCCGCAGCTGCCAGTTGTGCTGCTCGAAATTGCGGATGGACTCGCGCAGCCGCTGGCTGAAGGCGCGGTTCTTGTCCATGTCGATGGCGTTGCGGATAAATTTGTGGACGTGTCTGTCGTAGCGGGACCAGAGCTCGATGCACTGCTGACCCCAGCTGGTGATCACGTCAAGGCGACCTTGCAAGGCGTGAGTCAGCTCCTCGACGTGGAACAGATCGTCGCGCCCCTGCGCCGCTTCCTGAATGTTGAGCAGCCCCGCCTGCAGGCGGTGGCCGGCAGCGTCCAGGGTATCCTGCAGCTCGCGCAGGGTCTGGCCGGTCTCGTGCAGCAGCTTTTCGCAACTGTGAATGGCATCGACCCAGTTCTGGGTCAGCAGGGCCGCAATCTCGCTTTTGACCTGATTCTGCTGCTCATCCATGGCGCGCTGGGTGAGATCGATCCGCCCCAGCGTCTCTTCCAGCGAGAAGGTGAGGCGCGGCAGCACCTCGGCATCCCACTGCTCGCGGGTGTTGGTCTCCAGCGCCGCCTTGCGGGCGGTGTCGAGCTCGGAAGCCAGGTGCTCGAGCAGAATGGAGAGCTTGATGGAGTCAACCTGACGCTGATCCATAAAGAAGTCGACGATGCTCACACCCAGGCGCGACAGGCGGTAGAGGCTCTCCCCCGCCACCATGTCGGTGTTGAAACGCGACAGCAGCTGCTGGCGAATGAGATCGTTGATGGCGTTGTTGGCGCGACCGGTGAGGGTCTCGTCCATCTGGCCGAAGGCGCTGCTGACATAGCCAAAGGCATCGTGCAGCGCCGCTTCCGACAGGTCCGACTCATCTTCGGACAGGGTCTTGATTGCAATCAGAAAGGCCAGCCGGTCGGTCGGCAGGCTCAACGCCAACCCCTCCTGCCTGACCCACCCTACTAGCTCCGGCAAAGAACGCTCTGGCAGGGTACGGGATGTACTCATCATGATGTTGTCATCTCGTTGTTGTATTGGGCGCAAAATCGTGCGCGCGGCTACATCCGGTAGCATCGAAAACATGGTTCACATCGACGTGAACCGCGAGCAATCAACTGGCCGGCTTCTGGGCCATCACATGGATATAGCGACCGAGGGAGACAAAAGGCTCCTGACGGCAATATTGCTGCTCCATGGCCAGCAGATCGTCGAACTTCTCCACCTGATCCTGCTTATGACGCATATAGTCGTGGATCACCCGCACCCCGGTCTTGCCGATGATGCGCAGCCCCCCGCGACCAATCCAGTCATAGACCTGCTCCGGCAGCTGGGGATTGGTGGGCGTAAGCGCAGTCTGACGCTTCTTGCGAAGACCAAGGCGCACATAGTCAAAATTGCCCACCACCAGGCTCTGGAACAGCAAACCATGACGGTTGTAAAAAAGCAGCGACAGTATGCCCCCGGCATTGACGAAAGGGAACAGACCCAGCAAGGTCTGGCGCGGCTCGGCAAGCCACTCCAGCACCGCATGGCAGAGCACCAGATCAAAGGTACCGGTCACGTGTTGCTTCAGATCCTGAATGGGGCAATGGATGAGACGAATTTTGTCTTCCAGCCCCTTCTCGGCGATCTGGCTGCGGGCCAGTTCCAGCATTTCTGCTGACAGATCGCACAGCTCCACCTGATGACCCATGGCCGCCAGCTTCTGGGCGAAATAGCCAAAACCGCCCCCCGCATCGAGGATGCGCAGCGGTCGGTTGCCAAGGCGGGCCAGGCAGGCTTCGATGTCGCTCCAGACAATGGTGGTGCGGATGCGCCCCTTGGTGGAGTCGTAAATGTTGCGGGCGAACTTGTCGGCGCGCCCGTCAAAACTCTGATCGTGCTTCAAGGAGAAACTCAACATTAGCGCCACAGGGTTGTGGCCATCCCAAAAAAGAGAGGTATTCTGTCACATCCCGAATTTGCTGAAAACTCAAGGAAGTGTCTGTCGTGTTTGTGCTCAAAAAGTGGCTGGGTCAGCTGTTGATGCCGCTCCCCTTCTCCCTCTCCCTGCTGCTGGTCGCCCTGCTGCTGCTCTGGTTCACCCGTTTTCAGAAAACCGGCAAACTGCTGGCCACCCTCTCGCTGCTCATTGTGGCGCTGATGGGGATGCGGCCGATGAGCTATGAACTGGCCCGCGGGCTGGAGCAGACCTACCCACCGTTCGAGGTGAGCCAGCATCCCAACGTCGAGGCCATCGTGGTGCTCGGCAACGGCCATGTCAGCGACCCGGCGGTGCCCGAGCGCTCCTGGCAAAACAATATTGCCCTGGCCCGCACTCTCGAAGGGGTTCGCCTCGCCCAGGCCTATCCCGACGCCGAACTGGTTTTCTCCGGCTATGTATCGGGGGATCCCCTCTCCAATGCCGAGGTCAATGCCCGGATGGCCGAGAGCCTCGGCATTCCCCGTTCGCGGATGACGTTGTTTGAAAACAACAAAGACACTCATGATGAGGCGGTCAGTATCAGCCGACATCTGAAAGGAAAAGAGGTGGCGCTGGTCAGTTCAGCAACCCACCTGCCGCGCGCCATGGCCCTCTATCAAGGTCAGGGACTCAATGCCGTGCCGGCCCCCACCGACTACACCGCCAAGCAGAGCCAGGTACCCCAGCCCCTCTACAGTTATTTACCCAAAGGGCGTTATTTGATGTATTCCGAAGCTGCCATCCACGAATGGATTGGGGTATGGTGGGCTCGCTTGCGGGGGCAGGTTAACGAATGAGCGATCAAGCGTTTCATTCCTGATTTGGATCAGGAAAGCGAAAAAAAATTACGTCATTTGCCGCCGGGTCAGCTATCTTGGGCTCGGTTCAATTCATATAATGTCGCGCAATCAAATGCCTAGGAGATATACAAGATGAGACAGCACCTGGTAATGGGTAACTGGAAACTGAACGGCACCAAAGCTTCTGTTGAAGCTCTGATCAAAGGACTGACCCCGGCTGCTGCCGCTCATCCTTCTGTGCAAGTCGCCGTCTGCCCGCCGGTTATCTTTTTGGGTCTGGTTGAGCAGCTGACCGCTGGCACCAAAATCGCCTACGGTGCCCAGAACGCCGACGTACACGAGTCTGGCGCCTTCACCGGTGAAAACGCCCCCTCCATGCTGAAAGCCTTTGGTTGCACCTACTCTCTGGTCGGCCACAGCGAGCGTCGTACCCTGCACGCAGAGAGTGACGACGTGGTTGCTGCCAAGTACGAAGCGATCCAGAAAGGCGGCCTGGTGCCGGTTCTGTGCATCGGTGAAACTCTGGAGCAGTTCGAAGCCGGCGTGACCAAGAACGTGGTTGAGACCCAGCTGAAAGCTGTTATCGACCGTTGCGGCATCGCCTCCTTCAACAACGCCGTTATCGCTTACGAGCCGGTATGGGCCATCGGTACCGGCAAGACTGCCACTCCGGAGATCGCTCAGTCCGTTCACGCTCACATCCGTCAGTACCTGGCCGGTTTTGATGCCGCCGTTGCTGCCAAAGTACAGATCCTGTACGGCGGTTCCGTCACTGGCGCCACTGCAGCCGACCTGTTCGGTCAGCCGGACATCGACGGTGGCCTGGTCGGTGGTGCGTCCCTGAAAGTGGACGACTTCTCCCAGATCATCGCTGGCGCTGCCAAGTAATCGCTGATTACGGCAAAGAGAGGGGCGCGTCCCCTCTCTTGTATCGCTTTTCCTATGGTGGCCCCCGCATCCCATATGAAAGCCGATATAGTAAAAGTGGCTTGTCTATTTAAACATTCGTATTTGACAACTCAGATCCAGAGGCACTCATGACCAAACAAATCAAACGTATTGGTGTTTTGACCAGTGGTGGCGACGCACCGGGTATGAACGCAGCCATTCGCGCCGTGGTTCGCGCCGGTTTGCATCATGGCCTGGAAGTTTACGGTATTTATGATGGCTACCTCGGTCTGCACCAGGATCGCATCGTCAAGCTGGAGCGTCACAGCGTCTCCGATGTGGTGAACCGTGGTGGTACTTTCCTTGGCTCCGCCCGTTTCCCTGCTTTCAAAGACCCCGCAGTGCGCGCCGAAGCGATCGAAAACCTGAAAAAACACGGTATCGATGCGCTGGTCGTCATCGGTGGTGACGGCTCCTACATGGGTGCCAAGAAGCTGACCGAAGAGGGTTTCCCCTGCATCGGCCTGCCGGGCACCATCGACAACGATATCGCTGGTACCGACTTCACCATCGGTTTTGATACCGCTCTGAACGTGGTGGTTGACGCCATCGACCGTCTGCGCGACACCTGCAGCTCCCACCACCGTATCTCAGTGGTCGAGATCATGGGCCGCCACTGTGGCGATCTGGCCATGTCCGCCGCCGTTGCCGGTGGTGCCGAATATGTGATCGTACCGGAAGTGGCTTTCGACAAAGAGAAGCTGCTCAAGCAGATCAAGGAAGGCGAAGCCAAAGGCAAGAAGCACGCCATCATCACCATCTGCGAGCACGTTACCGACGTGAACGCGCTGGCCAAGGACATCGAAGCCCTGACCGGTCGTGAAACCCGCGCCACCATCCTGGGTCATATCCAGCGTGGCGGTGCCCCGACTGCTCGTGACCGCATCATGTCCAGCCGTATGGGTGCCTACGCCGTTGAGCAGCTGCTGGCTGGCCACGGTGGTCGCTGCGTCGGTATCCAGCGCAACGAGCTGGTACACCACGACATCATCGACTGCATCGAGAACATGAAGCGTCCGTTCGATCAGGAGCTGTACAACCTCTCCACCACCCTGTTCTAAGCCTCGCGGCTTTTAACCGGCTGTTGATGACAAAAACCCTCCATCGGAGGGTTTTTTAATATTTTACAAAAACGGGGGCATTGACACGCTGTGTGCCCCTCACCATAAGGGTTGCCTGATCCCCAAGCCTTGCGCCATTTGACTGATCACTAGCCTTCCCCTCCTCAGACCAACCGGCATCAGCCTACGAACAGAGTTCCGGTATCGTCGTGGATCTTTTATCACTGCAAACCGGATTGCGTTGAACTGTGCTCTGTCGTCCCTGAAACGAGCTTGTTCAGCCTCCTCGTCATACGCCGCTTTTTATATCTCAATCTTGTAGAAGGGATTCAGATATCTTACCCAACCATGCTCCGGCGCTGCGCTCGTATTGCACTCACATGACTCACGCAGATGCACACGCAAATCGCTACTCGCGCCCAGCCCAGCCCAGCCCAGCCCAGCCCAGCCCAGCCCAGCCCAGCCAGAGAATACGCCTCTGGCCTATTGCGCACCTCACTCTTGCTGCGGCCATGTCTATTCCGAGGCCAACGGGGAAATTGGCGGTGATAAAACAGCCAGCTGCTACTCTGTATCCCCCCGATGCACGGCTCTCATCCCTATGAACCCAGTGTATTGCTGTAAAAATGCGGAGACTCTGGACTGATGAAGTGATGGTGTGACAAGGGTTGGCAACCAGACTCTCTCCATAGACTTCTTTTGGATGGGCTATCTACGCCAGGAATCGTCAAATCATTGCCTTGCGCAATTTTTATGGCCTCAATGACACTATTACGAGGGTGAAAACTTATAAAACGCCACTTGGGCTCCATACAAAGCCCTTTACCAAATCAGCCAACAGCTCACCAACCAATTGAATTTAAATGAAATAACCATAAAAACAGAATCTTGAATGCCTAACATGCCATAGCAGGTGATAAAATCAGCTCAATATGACAAAAATAGCCATCTCAACCAACCACACACACAAAGCAGTCATTTTATCAACTTACACCTTGTTTTACCCTCTTGTTATGGTATCTTGACTACATCAACCAACAACTTAGGGAGAGAAAAATGAAAGAGTTTATCGTTACTGCCGTTTTCACGGTGTTTTTCACCCTGGTTGCTGTCTCTCTGCCCTCACTGTCACAGTTCTGAGCCGGATAGAGAGGCATCAATCCGGACCGACCCTCTTTGCCATGTCTGTTTAATCGCCACCAACTGGCGCTTTTCAGTGACAATGCCGAGATGGTCAACATAGATATGATTTCATCACGTTGACGCTGTTTCTTTCGCCACAAGGGTGTAACCAGGATGGTTTAACCATATGGCCTGATGGA
Source organism: Aeromonas sp. FDAARGOS 1411 (assembly GCF_019047125.1). NCBI lineage: Bacteria > Pseudomonadati > Pseudomonadota > Gammaproteobacteria > Aeromonadales > Aeromonadaceae > Aeromonas > Aeromonas sp. FDAARGOS 1411. The sequence goes on from NZ_CP077214.1 coordinate 1,580,990, forward strand.
GTAGAACCTGCAGTAGATCATATCCGAGGGGAGCAAGGCTCCCCTTTTTGTTACCCGCCGTTTGACAATCCCCTACCCCGGCATCTACAACAGGCCGGTTGACGCCATACGGCCCATGCCCACAACTGATGTTTTCCCCTCCTGTACTCTCCATTCAACGCAGCTAAATCCGTCAGCAATCTCTTGTGCACACCTTTGCTCTGATACTTGTCCGGCAGATATAAAAAAGCCCCCGCCATCATGGCAGGGGCTCGCGTTACGCAGTGTCAGCTTAGGGCTGTTATATCTCAGTCCAGCTCAAAGCAGTTATGCCTTATTCCAGCGCTGTGGGTCATATTCCGGGCTGAAGCGGTCAACAATGACAGCACAGGCCGCATCGCCGGTGATATTGAGGGAGGTGCGGATCATGTCGAACAGACGATCCAGCGCGAACAGCAGCGGCAACCCTTCAATGGGGATCCCGGCCGCCAGCAGCACGGCAACCACCAGGAAGCTTGGGCCCGGCACACCGGCCTGACCGATCGCCCCCAGAGTGGAGGTCACAATGATGGCGGCCCAGGCACCGACGCTCAGATCGATGTTGTAAACCTGCGCGAAGAAGATGGCGACCAGACCGTAATAGATGGCGTTGCCGCTCATGTTGATAGTGGCACCCAGCGGCAACACGAAGGAGGCGGTCGCGTTGGTCACTTTCAGATCATGCTCGCAGGTCTCCATATTGACCGGCAGGGTCGCCATGGAAGAGGCGGTGGAGAAGGCCACGATCTGCGGCTTCTTCATGGCAGAGAGGTACTTCATTACCGGCGTGTTGGAGAACATCATCACCAGCAGCGGGTAGACCACAAAGCCGAAGATGAGGATGGCAGCCACATAAACCACGAATAGCTTGAGCACCAGGGTCAGCACGTCGAAGCCATAAGTACCGATGGCCTCAGCCATCAGACCGAACACCCCGAGCGGCGCGATGATCATCACCTTGTTGATCATCCAGACGAAGGCATCCACCAGGGTATTGAGCCCATCGACCAGCGGTTTTGCCCGCTCGCGCGGCTGTTTGGCCAGCGCAATGCCGAGGAACATGCAGAACACCAGGATCTGCAGGATGTTCGCTTCGTTGAGGGAGTTGAAGACGTTGGTGGGGATCATGCCAAGCAAGGTGGCGACTGCATCCGGCAACGCCCCTTTATCGGCATAGTCACCGCCAAACATGGAGGCAACGGAAGCGAAATCGACCCCGACACCCGGTTTGAAGATCTGCCCCATCACCAGCGCTAGCAACACGGCCAACGCTGAGGTCACGAGGAAGAAGGCCAGCGTAGCCGCACCGATCTTGCCCGCAGCCGGGCTGGCACCCAGATTGGCGGCGCCGGAGAGGATGGCAACTGCCACCAGCGGGATCACCAGCATCTTGATCAGCTGGATAAACAGGGTACCGAGCGGTGCAAACACGGTGGCTTGTTCACCCATGAACGCGCCGACCACTGCGCCCAGTACCATGGCGACCACAACCTGGAAGCCGATGTTTTTAATGAGTCCTTTAGTTAACACAATATGTTCCTTTATGTAGCAAAATTCACACTTTTCCCAGTGCAATTAACCAAACAGGGGAATGAGCGGCTGCCCATTCCCCTGTTTGCGCGTGTTATCTCACATTTAATTGCTGTTTTAAATCAGCAAATCATTAACCTTGGCTATTAATAAGTTTGCGAAAAAGTGAAGATTCAAAGCGGTCTCGGCGATTTTTACCTCATCCCCCATGACAACTGGCAAAAGATTGTGCTAGTTTGGCTGCACAAACGTACACACAGGGATGTAAAGATGCTGAAAGTTAACGAGTATTTCGACGGAAATGTAAAATCCATCGGTTTCGAACAAAAAGGCGAGAAATCAACCGTCGGGGTGATGAACGCCGGTGACTACCTGTTCAACACTGCCGCCCCCGAACGGATGACAGTGATCAAGGGCGCCCTCACCATCCAGCTGGCTGATGAAGATGAGTGGCACACCTACAGCCAGGGTGAATCCTTCCTGGTGGCCGGTCACTCTTCCTTCAAACTGGAAGTGAAAACCCCCACAGCTTATCTGTGCGAATTTCTCGACTGATCAGGCCGGTTGAAGGGGATCAGCCCCTTCAACCTTTTTGGTTCCCCCCAGCCCTATTATCTGTGTCCATGTCACAGCACCGCACATCCCCGCTTTCCATCCACGACAAAAATCCTAGAATAAACAGACATAAACCATCACCGGATTGATGTCATGATCAGCGTGTTTGACCTGTTTTCCATCGGAATTGGCCCCTCCTCTTCCCATACCGTCGGCCCCATGCGTGCCTCTTATGCCTTCGTCCAGCAGCTCAAGCTGCAAGGGCATCTGCCACAGGTCACGCGGGTCGAAGTGGAGTGTTACGGCTCGCTGGGCCAGACCGGCAAAGGGCACGGCACCGGCAAGGCGATCATTCTGGGGCTGTCGGGCTTTGAACCGGAATCGGTCGATATCGATGCCATCCCCGCCATTCTGGCGCAAGTGGAAAAGGAGCAGAACCTGCAGTTGGCTGGCGAACAGCCAAGCCATTTTCCCCGCACCGGTGCCATCATCTTCAACCGCCGCAAAACCCTGTCGGCCCACACCAACGGCATGACTCTGCGCGCCTTTGGTTCAGATGAAAACTTGCGCTTCAGCCAGACCTACTACTCCATCGGGGGCGGCTTCATCATTGAAGAGAGCCACTTTGCTACCGCCAAAGAAGAGGCCGCCAAGTCTGATGCCGAGCACCCTGTCCCCTACCCGTTCGACAGCGGCGCCCAACTGCTGGCCCACTGTCAGGAGAGCGGCCTCTCCATCTCTGGGCTGATCCTGGCCAATGAGCGGGTATTTCGCAGCGATGAGCAGATAAAAGCGGGGCTGCGCAAGATCTGGCAGGCGATGCAGGGCTGCGTCGAGCGAGGCTGCAAAAGCGAAGGGGTGCTGCCGGGCGGCCTCAAGGTTCGGCGCCGCGCCCCGGGGCTGTTCCGCCAGCTCAGCTGCGAGACCAACTTCAACAAGGATCCGCTGATGGTGATGGAGTGGGTCGATCTCTTTGCGCTGGCCGTCAATGAAGAGAACGCCGCCGGTGGCCGGGTGGTGACCGCCCCCACCAATGGCGCTGCGGGCATCATCCCCGCCGTGCTGCACTACTATGATCGCTTCGTGCACAAGGTGGATGACGAGACGCTGATCCGCTACTTCCTCACCGCGGCTGCCATCGGCATCTTATATAAGAAGAACGCCTCCCTCTCCGGGGCCGAAGTGGGCTGTCAGGGGGAAGTGGGAGTCGCCTGTTCCATGGCGGCTGGCGCCCTGACCGAACTGCTGGGGGGGAGTCCGGCCATGGTGGAGAACGCTGCCGAGATCGGCATGGAGCACAATCTCGGCCTCACCTGCGATCCTATAGGCGGACTGGTGCAGGTGCCCTGCATCGAGCGCAACGCCATGGGGGCGGTCAAGGCGATCAATGCCGCCCGCCTCGCCCTGCGCGGCACCGGCGAGCACAAGGTGTCACTGGACAAGGTGATCAAGACCATGTGGGAGACCGGCAACGACATGAAGACCAAATACAAGGAGACGGCCCGCGGCGGCCTCGCCGTTAACATTACCGAATGTTAAAAAACGGCAATTGACTCCATTTGGTTCCGAAATGCCCGGCATCGCCGGGTATTTTTATGGGCAAACGCTTAACAAAATGGATAAGCACCAAAATAAATTTTATACTCGCGCCTCAAACTCAACAAAAATAGATCTATTTCAACTTTTTTTATGTCGCGAGCCGTTACACTACGGTTATCTGGTTCAGTGACCTGCGCAAACCAGCGCGTTCCATGGATCTCCCAAATTTCTGTGAGTGGGCATGCCGCCCCCTTCTACCCTGAGGTAATAGTGACATGATCAGCGTTTTTGATATCTTCAAAATCGGTGTAGGCCCCTCTTCTTCCCACACTGTTGGCCCGATGAAAGCAGCCAAACAGTTTGTTGACGAACTGCGCGCAGGCGGCAAGATCCGCGATATCACCCGCATCAATGTCGATGTCTACGGCTCCCTCTCCTGGACCGGTAAAGGCCACCACACCGACACCGCCATCATCATGGGCTTGGCTGGCAACCTGCCGGAAAATGTCGATATCGATGCCATCCCTGAATTTATCTCCCGCGTAGAGCAGACCGAGCGTCTGCCGATCGGCCTGCACTGCCACACCGTCAGCTTCCCGCGCGATGCCATGGTATTCCACGATGAAGCCCTGCCCCTGCACGAAAACGGCATGAAGCTGACTGCGCTGATCGAAGATGAAGTGGTCTACAGCAAGACCTACTACTCCATCGGTGGCGGTTTCATCGTTGACGAAGAGAACTTCGGCAAGGCTGACAGCGGCGACATGTCCGTACGTTACCCGTTCAAGAGCGCCGCTGAACTGGTTGCCCACTGCAGCCAGACCGGTCTCTCCATCTCTGCCCTGATGATGGAAAACGAGAAGTGCTTCAATACCCCGGAAGAGATCTACAAGAAGTTCGGCAAGATCTGGAACACCATGCGTGAAGGTATCGAGCGCGGCTGCCGTACCGAAGGCGTTCTCTCCGGCCCGCTGCGCGTACCCCGTCGTGCGGCTCCGCTCTACCGCCAGCTCAACACCAACGAGAACCTCTCGAGCGACCCGATGAACATCGTTGACTGGGTCAACATGTTCGCTCTGGCCGTGAGTGAAGAGAACGCAGCCGGTGGCCGCGTAGTCACCGCTCCGACCAACGGCGCTGCCGGCATCATCCCGGCCGTACTGGCCTACTACGACAAGTTCATCCAGCCGGTTGGCCGCGACGAGTACACCCGTTTCTATCTGGCTGCCGGTGCCGTCGGCATCCTCTACAAGATGAACGCCTCCATCTCCGGCGCCGAAGTGGGCTGCCAGGGTGAAGTGGGTGTTTCCTGCTCCATGGCCGCTGCCGGTCTGACCGAGCTGATGGGCGGTAGCCCGGAGCACGTCTGCGAAGCCGCTGAAATCGGTATGGAACACAACCTGGGTCTGACCTGTGACCCGGTTGCCGGCCAGGTTCAGGTGCCCTGCATCGAGCGTAACGCCATCGCAGCCATGAAGGCGGTCAACGCCTCCCGTATGGCCCTGCGTCGTACCTCCAAGCCGCGCGTCTCGCTGGACAAGGTGATCGACACCATGTACGTCACCGGCAAGGACATGGACTCCAAGTACCGTGAAACCTCCCGTGGCGGTCTGGCCATCAAGGTGATGCAGGTTGCTTGCGAATAAGGGTTGCGACCCTCATCTGAACAAAGGCGGGATATCCCGCCTTTTTTATTGCCCGAATGGGATACCGGGCACTTATACCGGCATACCGACCATTTCACTGTAGGGCGTCGCTGATATTCCCCTGCTACGCCACCGCAATGCGGATTGCCTTGTCTGCATACCTCTCTAATTACATACCTTGATTAACTCTTCTCAATGCATTGAGAGGGACATTACGCCCCTACATGAAACCTGTACCTGCTATCTTGCCCCGGTCACGATTCCACAACTAATCGATATCGAGATGGCCCCTCGGCTCAATATCCTCACCTTTGGTCATACCCTTGTTTGGCAAGACGCGGTTACCACTCCCCCTGCGGATTATCACGCCGCCACATTGATTTCCACCTATGTGGCACTTTCGTGATCAGGGCAAACAATCAAGCAAACAAACAGGGGGTTAGCTCATCATTTTGGCCACAGCGCATCGCGAAAACCGAGTTCAGCGCAGCTATTACTGCCCTCTTTACGCCCCATTTCACGGACAACTCTTCGCGCAATAGAGGCTAAAGAGAGATCCCAAGGAAGGGGCTGAAAATAATCGATGAATGGGCCAATAGCCGTTGAAAAGGCGGATATGAGTGCGCGCCACTCGCTATTTTTGTGAGCGCCAGCAAAGGTTGACGATATGGTGTTGGGAGTAGATTGACTTTCTATTTAAACAGCGAAAAGTGAATATCACCAAAGGGAGGGTTTAATTTGGCCAGATCCTGTCACGGGATTATCGCAAGCTACCTCTCCGGAGCCGGAATGCGTCATGCAGAGTCACAAAGAATTAGCCCCGCTTGGCAGAACGCACAACGGGGCTGGATATTCAGGATGGTTTTTTCAGGCTGGCCTTGTGCTGCTCCAGCAAATTTTCGGGAGGCGGTGGCACCTGCAGGTAGAACCCCTGGTTGGTCAGCGCAGCCATCACCTTGCCGACATCAGCCAGACCCAAGGGCTTGGCCGGATCCAGCTTAGTCATCAGCACCAGCTCGGGACGCCCGAATGCGCTCAGCAATGGCGCGGGAACGCGGGAGAAATCCTCTCTTTTTTCAACAAAAAGGTAGGTCTCGGCTTTTTTGCGACTTTTATAGACTGCACACAACATGGAAATTGATATAATCCGACGAGTTTATTGCCTCTGATGGGGGCAAACTATAACATCAGGAATTGAATAACAATAACGGATTAGCATCTCTGCCTCGGGGAAGATTCATGGTTGAGCGCGATAACGAATTGAAAGGGACCACCTTCACTATTTCTGTGTTGCATATCAGCGATGGCGAGCCTGAGCGGATACGTCAGTTGTTGGCCGAAAAAGTGGCCCAGGCACCCTACTTTTTTAATTGTGCGCCGCTGGTGATCAATGTTTCCCGACTGGAACATATTCCCGATTTCGAACAGCTCAAGGAGCTGGTGGAGTCCGAAGAGTTTGTGCTGGTCGGCATCACGGGGGCACGCAGTGAAGAGATGAAGACAGCCGCCAAGGCGGTGGGACTGGCCGTGATGGCCTCGGGCAAGAGTCGCAAGAGCGAACCGGAACCCGAGCCTGCCCCCGCGCCAGCCGCCCCTGAGGTGGTTCCCGAGCCCGAACCCGCCCCCTTGATCCCGAGCAAGGTACATGTGGGGCCGGTTCGTTCCGGCCAGCAAATTTACGCCGCCGGCACCTCGCTGGTGGTGCTGGGGTCCGTCAGTCCGGGAGCTGAAGTGCTCGCCGACGACAGCATTCATATTTATGGCACCCTGCGTGGCAGAGCCATTGCCGGTGCCCGGGGAAACACCCAGGCCCGGATCTATTGCCAGCAATTACAGGCCGAGCTGCTCTCCATCGCGGGCACATTCCAGCTGAGCGATGCATTGCCAGCAGGCCTGATCCAGCAACCGGTACACGTCCGGCTGGACAACGAACAACTCCGAATAGACCGTATCAAATAGAGTTACAAGGAAGCGAGAATGGCGCGAATCATAGTCGTTACATCGGGTAAAGGTGGCGTTGGCAAGACCACAACCAGTGCGGCCCTGAGCACCGGCTTAGCCCAGCGTGGTCACAAGACAGTGGTCATTGACTTTGACATCGGTCTGAGAAACCTGGATCTCATCATGGGCTGCGAGCGGCGCGTGGTGTATGACTTCGTCAACGTCATCAATGGGGAAGCAAACCTCAATCAGGCGCTGATCAAGGACAAACGCTCGGAAAATCTGTTTATCCTGCCCGCCTCCCAGACCCGGGACAAAGATGCCCTCACCCGTGAGGGGGTCGAGAAGATCCTGGATCAGCTGGCGGAGATGAAGTTCGATTACATCGTCTGCGACTCCCCGGCAGGGATCGAGGCGGGCGCACTGATGGCACTCTATTTTGCCGATGAAGCGATCGTCACCACCAACCCGGAAGTCTCTTCCGTGCGTGACTCCGACCGCATCCTTGGCATCCTGGCCTCCAAGTCCCGTCGCGCCGAGCGTGGCGAAGACCCCATCAAGGAGCACCTGCTGCTGACCCGCTACTGCCCGACCCGCGTCAACCGCGGCGACATGCTGAGCGTGCAGGATGTGCAGGAGATCCTGGCCATTCCTCTGCTCGGGGTGATCCCGGAGTCCCAGGCGGTGCTGCGCGCCTCCAACTCAGGCGAACCGGTCATTCTGGACAAGGAGTCCGATGCCGGTCAGGCCTACGAAGATGCGGTGTCCCGCCTGCTGGGCGATGCCAAGGAATTTCGTTTTCTGGAAGAAGAGAAGAAGGGCTTCTTTAGCCGACTGTTCGGGAGTTAAACATGTCATTATTGGATTATTTTCGTTCCAACAAGAAACAGAACACCGCACAACTGGCCAAAGAGCGGTTGCAGATCATTGTTGCTCACGAGCGTTCATCCAGAGGGGGGCCGGATTACCTGCCCCAGCTCAAGCAGGATATCCTCGATGTGATCCGCAAATACGTCAACATTGATCCGGAGAAGATAACCGTCCAACTGGATCAGAAGAGTGATGAGCTGTCGGTACTGGAGCTCAACATCACCTTCGCCGATGACAAGAAGGGATGAGCTGACGCCCTATGCGTGACCCCTTCCCCCAATGAAGACCGGATCCTGTCACTGGATCCGGTTTTTTATTGGCACAAAAACAGGTCACAGCGGCTCGCCTCATCTCGCCAAGGGGTCCGCCGACCGCTAGAATAGCGCCGCCCCGCAGGCAGTGATCTGTGATGGCACCTTTTTCTCTTTTCTGGAACAGACCGCTTATGTCTATGAATGACGAAATGCACAGCGTCGAGGAACTGCTCGATACCGCCCTCGAACTCTTTATGGAGCTGGCCTCTGACAACCTGCCGGAGCAGGAGATCGCCCGCTTCAATCAGGAGTTCAACGACCGCGGCCTGCTGGCCGAAACCGACCCGGCCGATGACTGGGAAGCGGACGTGGGTTTTGCCGTGAGCGACACCGACTATGCCGAGATCTGGGTTGGCCTTGGCAATGAAGAACAAGAGTATGAGCACCTGTTTGCCCGCATGCTGCTCTCCCGCCGTGTTGACGAGAAGTTCTGCCACATCGAATGGCTGCCCCAATAATTCCTGATCCCGATGATCCCAGCCACTATCAGTGGGAGTCAGACCCTGCTGCCGTGGCCCCCGTGCGCCCATCTGCATCCCTTGGGCGCCGGGTGTTGAGGTGGGCAGGCAAGATCGCGCTGGCCGGGCTGCTCTGCTCGGTCGGCTCGGTCGCCTTGCTGCGTTTTATCGATCCGCCGATGTGGAGCTGGCGTATCGAGCGGGCCCTCTTTCCGCCCGCTAAGATCACCCAGGTACGCCATGAGTGGGTGGATCTGGAGTCCATCTCCAAGGAGCTGCAACTGGCGGTGATCGCCGCCGAGGATCAGCGCTTTGCCGAGCACAACGGCTTTGACATGGATGCCATCAACGCCGCGCTCAAACACAACCAGCACAGCGAGCGGGTGCGCGGCGCCAGCACCCTCAGCCAGCAGACCGCCAAGAACCTCTTTATGTGGAGTGATCGCAGCTTCCTGCGCAAGGGGCTGGAGGCCTGGTTTACCCTACTGATGGAGCTGGGTTGGGACAAGGCCCGCATTCTCGAGGTCTATCTCAATATCGTGGAGTTCGGCCCCGGCATCTATGGCGCCGAAGCCGCCGCCCGCACCTACTTTGGCAAACCGGCCAGCCGCTTGACCCGCTACGAGTCATCCCTGCTGGCTGCTGCCCTGCCCAATCCGTGGCGCTATCGGGTCAAGCCCCCTTCACCCTATGTGCAGAAGCGCTCGGTCTGGATCCGCCGCCAGATGGGACAACTGGGTCAGATCACCCTCAATCGGGTGCATCAGGCAGACTGATCCTCAGGGCTCATCGGGTTTCTCCGGTGGGCCCAGATGGCCGCCCACCGTCTCGCGGTGAAGCGGCAGATAGTGCCACCACCAGGCCTCGCGCCGTCGCTTGATCTGTTGCCGCCGTCCCCGCTGCTTCATCCCCTTACTCCCTGCCAGATGATCCGCGCCTTAACCATACTCCCCCAACGGCAACTTGGACAGGCCAGCCCCGCCCGGCGCACTGGTATGGCCGCCACAGCCAATAATTGTTACAGTAGCGAACCTCGATGTATCTGGAGTGATTTCATGGAACAGCGTACCCCGGATCAGCTGGTCGAATGGGCCTATGATCAGTTTCTTGAGCAGGCCGCCGATATGCTGGCCCCCGAACAAATAGTCGACATCACCCTGGAGTTTGAGCAGCGTGGCGCCGTGGAGGCGACTCTGCCCAATGCCGACTGGTCGACCGAGCTGGGTGAGCCGGTCGATATGGAGCGCTGGGTCGAAGTGTGGGTCGGTTTGCTGGATCATCAGGATGAGTTTGAGGTGATCTTCGCCACCTTCCTGCTGCCCCGTCTGCTGACCGAAGATCAAGTGCATGTGCGCTGGCATCGCCAGCAGCAGGCATAAGAAAGGCGCCATCGGCGCCTTTCTTGTTTCTATGCTCTTTTATTTCTGCTCTCTGCTAATCCTGAGCCGCGATGGCCTTGGCCAGACAGCGGCGGCACCAGCAAGCGCTGGCCTCCTGCATCGGTAATACCGGCAACTGGCTGCACCAGCACTGCGCAATGGTCTGACCGGCAGAGACGGCGCAATAGGCCGGTTCGCCACAACCCGGACAGCGGTGGGTGCTTTTCGAGCCATTCAGCTCGGCCATCACCGCCAGCTGGGCCTTGCTATCCATCGCCGACCAGTGGCCGATCTCGGTCAAGGTACGGCCACAACCAAGGCAAAGCCCATCTTTCGCCTTGCAGAGACCAACACAGGGACTCGGCATCTTATTCGCTATCCACTGCCGAGTCGGTCTCTGTGGCCACCAGAGTGATGGCGTTATCTTCGATGACAATCTTGCCCTGCTTGTAGAGGCCGCCGATCGCCTTCTTGAAGGTGCCCTTGCTCATGCTGAACAGCTTGTAGATGAGCTCGGGTTCGCTCTTGTCACCCACCGCCAGACTGCCGCCCTGCTTTTTCATCCGGCTCAGAATGCGCTCACCAGCGTCATCAACCCGCGCCAGACCCGGCTTTTGCAGGGTCAGATCGAGCTTGCCATCTTCGCGCACCTGCTTGACCCAGGCGGTTTGCGGCCGACCGGTCATCACCCGGCCAAACACCTCGTTCTTGAACAGCATGCCGGGATACTGACCGTTGACGATCACCTTGATACCTAGAGGAGAATGCTCCCCCGGCAGCGCGGTCACTTCGTCACCGACCTTGAAGTTGCTGCCGGCCGGGGTCAGGAAACGCTCTATGCGGCTGGTGCCGACCATGCGCCCTTCGTTATCCAGTTGCAGGCGCACCAGATAGACGTGGCCCACCTGCATCGGCTTGTTCTGCTCACGGCTGGGCACAAACAGATCCTTTTTCATGCCCCAGTCGAGGAAAGCACCAATCTTGTTGGCATTGACCACTTTCAGACCGGCAAATTCGTCCACCATGGCAAATGGCTTGTCGGTGGTGATCACCGGCTCGCAATCGGCATCCAGATAGAGGAAAACCTGCACGCTATCCCCCTCTTTCACCCCTTCCGGCAGTTGACGCTTGGGCAGCAGCAGTTCACCGTACTCATCGGCCGCAAGCCAGGCGCCACGGTCTTCGAGTTCAACAACGGTGAGGGTGTTCATCTTGCCAATCTGTATCATGGTGCTCTCTTTTTTCATTACCCGGATGGGCCAACTGAACATGGCCCCTATGGGCGCGCATGTTACCTCAAGAGCGGTGATCCGGCCTAGTCCCCAAGCCACCACGAGCCGCCCTTTCGCCCCTATCTTATCCGCCAATGGTGATTAAATCGCCAAACAGGCGGCCATTTGCTGCAAATAACCCCACTTTTAGGTAGACTTCGCGGCTGTTCAAATCCAGAGGAACTGTCGATGAACCCATCCACTCGTACCCGCCATCTTAATCAATGGATCCAGAGCCACAGCGATCAGGATATGACCTACCCGGCCCTGCACGGTTTTCTCTGTGCTCGTCTGGTGGGGCCGGAAAGCCCTGACTGGCAACGCCCGCTGGCTGGTCTGCTGGAACAGGATGCCGAGTTGGATGAAAAAAGCGCAGAAGCCCTCAACCACCTGATCGCCGAGCTGGAATCCCAGGCCGACGACGCCCAGCTGGCCCTGCCGAGCCAATGCCGCCTGCCCAGCGATAACCCCGAGCAGGTGTTCGAACAGAGCCACCCCCTCGGTCAATGGTGTTATGGCTTCAGCATGGGTTTTGCCACCTGGCCCAAGCCGAAGGATTTGAACGACCCGACCACCCAGTACCGCTTCAGTCTGGCCGCCGAGCTGAGCCTGTTTCGCGACAAGCAGATGGCCCAGATGCTCTATAGCGCCGCCGCCAGTGAACTCCCCTTTGTCGAGTTCTGCAAACGCCAGCGCCAGAATATGAAAACCGCCCTCAACCAGCTGCTCAACCTCGACCAGTATCAGGCCGCCCCCAGCGCTGATGTCACCCTCAATGGCGAGCAGGCCCAGCAGTGGCAGACCTGGTTCGAGCTGGCCGACAGCTGCCGCGATCATCAGGCCCGCCTCGGCTGGTTCGAGAAGATCATCGCCGATGCCACTCCGCTGTTTGATGAAGCCTTCTGGCAGCAAATCGCCGGCCACGGCTGGAGTGCCCCCGAGCTGCGTCCTCTGCTGGCCGCCAGAGCCGGCCGCGCCGACTGCCTGCTACGCCTTGGCAAGCTGGGCGAGGCCAAAGCGGAGTATCTAGCGCTGCTGACAATCTGCGTGGCCGATGAGCTGGGTTGCCGCTACAACCTCTCCAGCCTCTATGCACTGCAAGGGGATTGGCAGGCGTTGGCCGCCCTGCTGGTGCGCTTCGATGAAGCCTCCAGCTGGTTGCTCTATAACAAGGCACTGATGGTCTTTGCTACCGAGGGTGCCGAGGCAGCCAAGCCCCATCTGCTGGTCGCCATCGAGGCCAACCCGCACATTCCGGCCTGCCTGCTGGGTCAGCGCAAGCTGCCCAAACAGGAGCCACAAAGCTGGCAAGCGGGTAGCCGCGACGAGGCCGCGCTCTACGCTATCCACACTCGCGAGGCCTGGCTCAAGCAGAACGCCCTCATCTGGTTGCGTAAAGGCTGAACAGCGTTGGCTTAAAATCCCGTCGGTCAGACCCGGTTTTTCCTTGAGGGCGTGCGCCACCGCACATTTCATCGCAACTGGGTCAGACAAATCAGCTTGAGTTTCGTATCATCAATGTCAAAGTATCAAAAGAAACTGCATCTTATGCAGCCGTCACAGCAGGGTGTAATATGTCAAAAATCATAGCGTTACTCGCTCACTACCCGCCCTATCAGTTGGTACATGCCGCCGAGATGCTACGGGATACCTTCGAACAGTTTTATGAACAGCGTTACCAGCTGACCGTGCCGCAGTGGCGCCTGATGATGGTGCTCGGCCCCAACTACCCCATCAGCCAGAAAGAGCTGGTCGAGGCGAGCGGCATGGACAAGGTGCGCATCTCCCGCGAGATCCGCCGTCTGGTCGAAAAAGGGATCATCTTCACCGAGAGCAGCGAGCAGGACAAACGCATCAGCCTGGTCTCCCTCACCAATGCCGGGCTCGCCCTCTTCCTGCAGCTCAAGAGTGAAGCGGGCAGCTGGCAACATACCCTGACAGACTATTTGCCTAGCGAATCCCGCGAGGCGATCCGCCAGCATCTGCACAGCGTCAGCGCCGCCATCGAGCAGCTGCAATCACTGGATCGGGAGAAATAATCATGGATTTGAAAAAGTTCGCCACCATGGACATCAACATGCTGCTGAGCGTCGTCAATATGCAGCTGCGTGATCGCTATGACGATCTGGATGATCTCTGCAAGGCGCAGGAGATCGATCAGGCCGCACTGGAAGCGCGGCTCGCCAGCGGCGATTTTCACTACCAGCCAGCGCAGAAACAGTTCAGATAAAGAGAGCTAGCGGGATCGGGATCACAGCGCCAGTGATGGCGCTGGCTCTGCGGTAAAAACCTGATATGGTCTGAAGAGCCCCAACAGAGTGATGCACGGATACATCACCCTGTCACAAGAGGGCATTAAAATCGTTTCAGGTGAGCAAACCAAGGATGACCCCATGATATTGATGACCCGACAGAGCCTGTTGATCACGCTCTGCACCCTGTTGATGATCAGCCTATTCACGCCCCACTTGCCACAATGTACCGAACAGTGGCTGACCACCCTCTTGCTTGGCCTGCTGGTCGCGGTGGCATTGCTGCTGGTGCGCGGTTGTCGCCGCTTTATGATGGAGTAGTGACTCCGCCGGAACGTCTGTACCGACCGCTTGCCGCGATACTCTCTGTAGCAGCAACGTCTGTCGCAATCATATCTAGCCAAAAAACAAACGCAGCCTGATGGCTGCGTTCTTGTATCTCGCGGGGCAACCCCTTGAAGAGATAACCCCTGACGGGATAAAGAGCCCTTATAGAGAGAGCCCTTAGATAGCCAAGGCCTCAAGCTGCGCTTTGGCCGCTTCCATCCCCTTGCTCTGGGCATCCGGGCCCATCCCCATCCCCTCGGCGTAGATGAAATCCACCTCTTTGATACCGATGAAACCGAGCACGGTACGCATGTAGGGAGTGACCAGATCGGTGGCGCTGCCGACGTGCATGCCGCCGCGGGGGCTGATCACCAGCGCGCGGGTATTTTCAACCATACCGACCGGACCGGTCTCGGTGTAGCGGAAGGTGACGCCAGCGCGAGCAACCAGATCGATCCAGTTTTTCAGCTGGGTCGGGATGTTGAAGTTGTACATGGGGGCCGCAATCACCACCAGATCGCTCGCTTTGAGTTCGGCGATCAGCTCGTCGGACTGGGCTATCACCGCCAGTTGACGTTCATTGAGGTTGTCACCACCGCGCAGGCCGGAGGCCAGCTCGCCATCCAGCACCGGCAGGTTGAGGGCTGCCAGATCCCGCACGGTCACGGTATCGCTCTGATGCTGGGCAAGGAAGCCGTCGATCAGGGCGTTGGATTGGGAATATTGACCCAGGATGCTGGATTTGAGTACGAGGATATTGGCCATGGTGAAACTCCATTTGGTTGTCGGTTGAACAGCGTTGCTGTCGATGGAGGTCACTCTAAACATTGTGCTTATTTGCTGATAGCGAAAATAGATGCTCAACTTGTTCAAAATTTTTGATGCAAGGCCACTTCCTCGCCAGCCAGCCCCGCGGCCGCGCTTCAACCCTTGGCAGAACAAACGATTGCCGTTATGATCCGCCGCACTTTTTTCCAGCGACCCGGATCCCATGATACCCTCGCGCAGGCACTCTCCTCTGGCCGGTGCAGTCTGGATGATGGTGGCAGGACTCTGCTTCGCCGCCGTCAACAGCCTGAGCCAGTATGTCAGCTTCAAGCTTGGCCTCCCATCGACTCAGGTCGCTTTTCATCAATACCTGATCGCCCTGATCTGCCTGCTGCCCTGGCTGGTTCGCCATGGCTTGCGCCAATCCCTGATGACCAATCAGTTCCGGTTGCACCTGTTGCGGGTATTGCTGGCAGTGATCGGCATCCAGCTCTGGCTCTGGGCACTGGCGTACCCCGTCCCCATCTGGCAGGGGATCGCCCTGCTGATGACCTCGCCGCTGTTTGCCACCCTAGGCTCCGCGCTGCTGCTCAAGGAGCAGGTGAGCCGCACCCGCATTCTGGCCACCCTGGCGGGCTTTGCCGGCGCCATGCTGATCCTCGCCCCTTGGACTGACGAGTTCAACTGGGCTTCCCTGCTGCCGGTGGCGGCGGCGTTGTTCTGGGCAGGTTACTCCCTGATGGTGCGCTATCAGGCGGCCAACGAATCATCCCACACCATTGTGGTCTACCTGCTTATTTTCAGTACCCCGTTCAACGTCATGCTGGCACTGCCGGAGTGGCAGTGGCCGAGCGAGAGCCAATGGCTGCTGGTAGCCGCCTCCGGCGTGCTGACGGCGCTGGCCCAGATGTCCATCGCGCGCGCTTACAGCGTGGCGGAGGCCTCCTTCGTACAACCTTTCGATTTTGCCAAGTTGCCGATGAACGTGCTGGCGGGCTGGCTGGTATTTGGCTGGGCGCCCCCCGGCCGTCTGTGGCTTGGCGCCGCCATCATCATTGGTGCCATTACCTTGCTGACCCATCTGGAGCAACGCGCTCACAAACCCGTTTCCTGAGGTACGCCATGCGTGCCTCTTTTTTTGTCCGCTATTCGTGCGATAGCGATCATCAACAATGACCATCGACATCAGGAGAGATCGTATGTTTGGAACCGCAACCCGCCCCGGCGCCACCCGTGCCCTGCTGCTGGGCTCCGGCGAACTTGGCAAGGAGGTCGCCATCGAGTTGCAACGGTTCGGGATCGAAGTGATCGCCGCCGACCGCTACCCCAATGCCCCCGCCATGCAGGTGGCCCACGCAGCCCACGTGCTGGACATGCTCGATGGCAACGCCCTGCGTGCCCTGGTTGCCGAGGTTAAACCCGACCTCATCATCCCCGAGATTGAAGCGATCGCCACCGATACGCTGGCTGCTCTTGAGCAAGAAGGGGTCAAGGTAGTGCCCAACGCCCGCGCTACCCAGCTCACCATGAATCGGGAAGGGATCCGCCGTCTCGCCGCCGAGACCCTGGGTCTGCCCACCTCACCCTACCGTTTTGCCCAAAGCAAAGAGGAGTTTGTCGCCGCCGTCGAGGCTATCGGCCTGCCCTGCGTGGTGAAACCTGTGAGGAGCTCGTCCGGCAAGGGGCAGAGCGTACTGCGCGATCTCGCCAAGCTGGATGAGAGCTGGACCTACGCCCAGGAAGGCGGCCGCGCCGGTCGTGGCAAGGTGATCGTCGAGGGCTTCGTTCCCTTCGAGTACGAGATCACCCTGCTCACGGTACGCGCCGTCGATGGCATTCACTTCTGCGAGCCTATCGGCCACCGGCAGGAAGATGGCGACTACCGCGAATCCTGGCAGCCACAGTTGATGAGCGAACTGGCGCTGGCCCGATCCAAAGAAGTAGCGGCCAAGGTAGTCGAGGCCCTCGGTGGCTACGGCCTGTTCGGGGTCGAGCTCTTCATCAAGGGGGATGAGGTGTGGTTCAGTGAAGTCTCCCCCCGCCCCCACGATACCGGCATGGTGACCCTGATCTCGCAGGACCTCTCCGAGTTCGCCCTGCATGTGCGCGCCATTCTGGGGCTGCCGGTCGGCACCATCACCCAGTACGGGCCGAGTGCCTCTGCCGTGGTACTGCGCGAAGGGCACAGCCAGGATATCCGCTATCAGGGAATTGGTGAGGCATTGGCACTGGTGCCGGGCGCCCAGCTGCGGCTATTTGGCAAGCCGGAGATCGCCGGTCGCCGCCGTCTTGGCGTGGCGCTGGCCCGCGCAGCGGATTGCCAGGATGCGGTGGAAAAAGCCAAAGCCGTGGCCGCCAAGGTCGAAGTACTGTTCTAAGGGCTTTTTTGCCACAGCAAAACAAACGTTTGCCGATGTGATCGGGCGCAAGGGGCATGGCAATGCCCCTTTTGCATTTCCCCGTCAGGCTTATAATCCCCTCTTCAAATTTGTCAGGAGTACAAGATGTTAGCTGCCGTGATCTTCGATATGGATGGTGTTCTGATCGACTCGGAACCCTTTTGGCAACGGGCCCAGATCGCCGTTTTCTCCGAACTGGGTCACCCCCACACGGTAGAGGATTGCGAATCGACCATCGGCGTGCGCATCGATCAGCTGGTTGCCCACTGGTATCGCCTGCGCCCGTGGAGCGGCCCAACTCAGGAAGAGGTGGTACAGCGCATTCTGGATCGGGTCAACGCCCTGATCCTCTCCGAAGGTCAGGCCAAAGCAGGTGTGCTGGAGGCGCTCGACCTTATCGAAGCCCGCGGGCTGAAAGTGGGCCTGGCCACCTCCTCCCCCTTTGCGATGGTAGAAGCGGTGCTCGGCAAACTTGGTATTCGCGATCGCTTTATGGCGGTGCACTCCGCAGAGGTGGAGCGTTTCGGCAAACCGCACCCGGATGTCTATATCCACGCCGCCGAGAAACTGGGGGTAGATCCGGTTCATTGTCTGGCCATCGAAGACAGTTTTACCGGCCTGCTGGCGGCCAAGGCGGCCTCCATGACAGCGCTGATCGTGCCGGATCCCGCTTTAGTGGGTGACCCACGCTTGGCCATCGCCAACTACCAGCTCGGCTCGCTGGCCGAGCTGAATGCCGACATGTTGGCCAGCTGGGTCAAGTAGCGCCTATCGCTGCCTTGCTGCGCTCGCGTTCTCATACCCGCAGGGGGCTCCTGCCCCCTGTGATTGCCAAACAACCGTTGGCAATGTCCCTCTTTTCACCTGTCATTCTCAACCAGATTGTTCCTCTCGCACACGACCAGTCCAACCGGTTGCACCTTGCCATCCCTCAGGCTTGATCTCTGTCATAAACGTGCGTTTGCTCGCGGTTAACCCCCTGCAGCCCGACTAGAATCAGGGTAGATAGGCGGCCTCAGGGCCCGAGGAGGTTATCATGATCGAGTACACCAGCAAGCGCATCGTCTGCCCCCACTGCGGTCACCATACCCGGGTCGAGCTGGATGCCAGCCAGGGTGATCAGGAGTTTTACGAAGATTGCATGGCCTGTTGCAATCCGATCCACCTGCGGCTTCACCGCGACGAAGCCCGCGACTGTTTGCAGTTGTTTGTGGATGCAGACGACGAGCAACTGTTTTGATTACGAGTCACAAAAGGCCGAACAGCTGTTTTGCCTGCAAGTCGCAAAGAGCTGAGCAGATGTTGTGACTGCGAGTCATAAAAAGTTGAGTAGATATTTTCACCATGTAAATAACAAGGGCCTGCACACTGCAGGCCCTTGCTTATGAGGCGATTAACACCGAGCCGTTTCCTTTCAGTGACCCCCGCGTGACGCCAGTACCCGCTCCACCGTATCGACGATGGCCTGGGTCTGGGGATCGATCTCGATATTGGTCTGCCAGCCAGCCTTGACCCAACCTAGGTTGGTGCGAGCCAAGGTCTCGGGGATCAGGTGAACGCAGAACTCCCGCTCGCGCACCTCGCCGATGGTCAGGCTGATGCCGTCGATGCCGATGTATCCCTTGGTCAGCACATATTTCATCAGCTCGGGAGCAAGGCGATACCACACCTGACGGTTGTTGGGGGTGTCGATCACCGAGGTAACCTCTGCCATGCCGATGATATGGCCAGACATGGCATGACCGCCGATCTCGTCACCAAAGCGGGCAGCCCGCTCCACATTGACCTTGTCCCCCACCTTTAGCAGGCCGAGGTTGGTGAGACGCAGAGTCTCCTGCATCAGATCGAAGCTGACCAGATCCCCCTCAACCCGGGTGACGGTCAAGCAGCAACCGTTGTGAGCGACCGAGGCGCCGAGGGCCAGCCCTTCCCCCCACGCCAAGCTTGGCATGCGGATCACGTGGGTACGAAATGAAGCACTCTCTTCGATGGCGACCAGTTCGGCCACACCTTGCACAATTCCGGTAAACATCATCACCTCTTTGTTTCTGGTAACACGCTCTGTTTTTTATCGCGGCCTGTGGCCGCTTCTTTTACATGATCCGTTTTTTACACAATTCGTTTCGTACAAACTGTCACACCTGCTCCGCCGCCTCAGACCGCGCCAGCACTCGAGCCCGGCGCTGGGAATGGATGACCACTATGCCAGCCAGCACGATGAGCAGACACCCCGCCATACTACTGAGGGTCGGCATTTCACCAAACATCAGATAGCCGCAGAGGGTAGAAAAAAAGATCTGGAAATAGAAGAAGGGCGCCAGAGTAGAGGCCTGCGCATACTGCATCGCCTTTATAAGGCAATATTGGGAGAGCAGGGTCACCACTGGTAGCGCCAGCAGATAGGGCAAGTCAGCAAGCCCAGGGTAGCGCCACAGTGCAGGCTGCCAGCAGAGTGCGACCATTGCCACCATCCCCAGCATGAAGCAGGTGACGATCAGGATATCGAGGGTGGTCAAACGTGGATCCACCAGCTTGGTGATGAGGTTGTAGCCGGTGTTGGCCAGTACAATGACCAGTGGCAGCAGATAGTAGAGGTTCGCGTCGCCCCCGTCAGGATGGGTCACCACCAGCACGCCAAACAACCCCAACAGCACGGCCGCCACCTTGGTCCGGGTCAGACGCTCCCTGAAAAAGATCACGCCCGCCACCACGAAGGCCAGCGAACCAAGCTGGCAAATGATGGTGTAGACGTTGAGCGGTACATGGGCCAGCGCAATCACCGAGACCAACGCACAGACCAGAAACAGCAGCGAGCGCAACAATAGCCAGCGATCCACCGCCAGCAGCGCCGACATGGTGCGCCTTGGCAACAACAGCAGCAGACCGAGGAAAGGAACAAAGAAGCGAAACCAGACCATCTCCATCACGGAGTAGCCATGGAGTACCAGATATTTGTCCGCGCCATCCTTGAGCGTCAGGGCGAGAAGTGCAAACAGCGTCAGAAAGATCGCCAGTGAGTTGCGCGAAGAGAGCAGCATCAAAGAGGCCGAAACAGGAAAAGGGGGTAATCAAACTAACGGGCTTGCCGCAAATTACAACCGCGAGACTGACAAAATGGGAGCAAAACCGCTATATTTGCTCGCCTTTTTACTTTCAAGGAAGCAAATCATGATGGTTTATGAGTGCTGTGAAGCGATCCGTATCGCCTATAACCAGATTGGCTCCGGCGAACAGGGCTATGTGCCAAACGCCATTGCCGCCACTATTCGCGCCCTCAACGCGGTCGCCGCCGATGAGCGGGTACCCGCCGAGCTGCGTGAACAGGCTGCCTATGCTGCCGCCAACCTGCTGATCAGCGATCACGAAGACGCCTGATCCTGCCCCTTGGGGTGGCAACTATTTCGTCCTGGCTGAATTTCAGGCTAGAATGCCTCCCCCACCCTTTGCACTTTCGTCCGAAAGTGCAAAGGCTCTTCCCGATTTCCGTTCTTTCTCTATCTATCTGATCCACTCGGAGGTGTCAGTGCAACGTTATTGGTCCGAGGCGAAGCAGCTCGTCCGTCTAGCCAGCCCCATTCTGGTCGCCCAAGTGGCCCAGGTCGCCATGAACTTCGTCGATACCGTGATGGCGGGACAGGTGAGTGCGGTCGATCTGGCTGCCGTGTCGGTGGCGTCCAGCTTCTGGCTACCGGTGATCCTGCTGGTGCAAGGGATCATCATGGCGCTCACCCCCATCGTCTCCCAGCTCAATGGCGCCCGTAAACGGGAGGCCATTCGCCCGGCCGTTCATCAGGGGTTCTGGCTGGCACTGATCGTCACCCCGCTGGCGATGATCGCGCTTTATTACAGCCCGCTGGCGTTGCAATTCATGGATGTGGAGCCGGTGATGGCCGCCAAGACCACTGGTTATCTGCACGCAATTCTGTGGGGCCTGCCCGCCTTCGTGCTGTTCCAGGTGTTGCGCAACTTCAGTGAGGGGCTCTCCCACACCATGCCTACCATGGTGATCGGCTTTGTCGGGCTGGCGGTCAATATTCCCGCCAACTACATCTTCATTCACGGCCACTTCGGCATGCCGAAACTGGGCGGGGTGGGTTGTGGCGTGGCCACGGCCATCGTGCTGTGGGCCATGCTGCTGGCGATGATCCTCTATGTGAAGCTCTCCCGTCACTTCACCGAGATCCGCCTCTTCTCCCAGCTGGCTCGCCCCAACGGTAGCCGGATCTGGCGCTTGTTCCGCCTAGGCTTCCCCATCGCCATGGCGATCTTCTGCGAGGTGACCCTGTTTACCGTAGTGGCCCTGATGCTGGCCCCCTTCGGTGCCGAGACGGTGGCGAGTCACCAGATTGCCCTCAACTTCTCCAGCCTGGTCTTTATGCTGCCCCTCTCCATCGGGGTGGGTGTCACCATCCGGGTAGGCCACAGTATCGGTGAAGGGCAGCCCCATCATGCCCGGGTAGCGGCTCGCACCGGTTTGATGCTGGGGATGGCCATCGCCGCTGCTACTGCCGCCATGACGGTGCTACTGCGCGAGCAGATCGCCTCCATCTATACCGATGATCAGCAGGTGATCGTCCTGGCGGCCATCTTGCTGTTCTTCGCCGCCATCTATCAAATCTCGGACTCGGTGCAGGTGGTCGCGGCCGCCGCACTGCGCGGTTACAAGGATACCCAGGCGATCTTCTACGTCACCATCGTCGCCTACTGGGGACTGGGGCTGCCCACCGGCATGATCCTGGGTCTCACCGACTGGCTGGTGCCGCGGATGGGGCCGCAGGGCTTCTGGATCGGCTTTATCGTCGGCCTCACCAGTGCTGCCCTGATGCTGGGGGCGAGATTGCGCTACATCTATGGCCGTTTTGCCACTCCGGAAGCCTGCACGACCCTGTCGAGATCTCAGTAACAGGGCTTGGCGAGCGACAACTCGCCTGCAAAATCAACAGGCTGCGCAAGAACTGGGCAAACAGTCTCCTTTGTGCATATGGCCTGTTGACAGCCTTGGGGGGCATGGGTAGTATGCCGACCACGTCAGCAGCGCTGGCGTAGTGAAGTAAGAGAAAGTGGGTTTATAGCTCAGTTGGTTAGAGCACTACCTTGACATGGTAGGGGTCGTTGGTTCGAATCCAATTAAACCCACCACTTTTTCTGTGATGCGTCCTTAGCTCAGCTGGTTAGAGCACCACCTTGACATGGTGGGGGTCGGTGGTTCGAATCCACTAGGACGCACCATCACAAAACACTGATTATGCGTCCTTAGCTCAGCTGGTTAGAGCATCACCTTGACATGGTGGGGGTCGGTGGTTCGAATCCACTAGGACGCACCATTCAGCATTGAAAGAAATGCAGATGTGGGTTTATAGCTCAGTTGGTTAGAGCACTACCTTGACATGGTAGGGGTCGTTGGTTCGAATCCAATTAAACCCACCACTTCTGCATAAAGAAATAAAAGTCGCATTGCGCACCCTGCGTCCTTAGCTCAGCTGGTTAGAGCATCACCTTGACATGGTGGGGGTCGGTGGTTCGAATCCACTAGGACGCACCAGATTAAAAAAGCCCGCTCATAGAGCGGGCTTTTTGCATTCTGCCATGCAGCCACTCCCCTGCCCCGCCAATCCGTTCAGCACAATTCGGCAATGGCGCAGAGCCTTGTTCCCATAAAAAGCCCGTCTCATCCGATAAACGACACGGGCCAGATCTATGCCGCCAGCGCCTCAGCTCTGCACGGCAATCTCGTACTTCTTTATCTTGCGATAGAGGGTGGCAATCCCAATCCCCAGCGCCTGTGCGGCCAGTTTTTTGTTGCCAAGCCGCTGCAGGGTCTCTTCAATCATCTGTTTTTCCATGCTCTCAAGGCCGCTCTCACCCGGTACGGGTTCAGGCAGTTTCTCCGGCGTGGCGGAAAGCGGCGCTGTGGCAGGCACATTGAACGCCGCATCCAGGTTGGTCACCGGGATCGACTGGGCCGCCACGCGATGGGGCTCCTGATTGCGGATGATATTGGGGGGCAGTAGGCTGGCGTCAATCACCTCGCCCGCCTGGCTGACGTTGACCAGATATTCGATGAGGTTGCTGAGCTCGCGCACGTTGCCCGGCCAGCGATACCCCTTGAGCAGCGCCATCACCTCGGGCGCCAGACCGGGATAGACGATACCGATACGGCTGGTGTGGAGGTTGAGGAAGTAGTGGGTCAGCAGCTCCACGTCCCCTTCCCGCTCCCGCAGCGGCGGCAGGTTGAGAGGGATGACGTTGATGCGGTAGTAGAGATCCTCGCGAAACTTCCCTTCGGCGATGTATTGGTCGAGATGCTGGTGGGTGGCGGCGATGATGCGGATATCCACCGGCACCGGTCGGCTGGCACCGATGGGGGTCACCTCCCGCAGCTCCAGCACCCGCAGCAGCTTGGCCTGCATGGTGAGCGGCATGTCGCCAATCTCGTCGAGGAACAGGGTGCCCTGATGGGCCGCCTGAATAAGGCCCTGCTTGCCGCCGCTGGAGGCGCCGGTAAAGGAGCCCTTCACATAACCAAACAGCTCGCTCTCCAGCAGTTGTTCGGGAATGGCGGCACAGTTGATGGCAATAAAAGGCTTGTCCTGCCGCGGACTCAGGCGATGGACGGCGCGGGCCACCACCTCTTTACCGGTGCCGCTCTCGCCACAAATCAGCACGCTGGAGGGACTCTGGGCGATGCGGTGCAGCAGTCGTTTGAGGGTGCGCATCGGCTTGCTCTCGCCTATGAGCTGATCGATCCGCACATCCGGATCCGGCTCCTGAACCTGACCGGAGTGGGACTGGTGAAACGCCATCAGAAAGAGCTGCTGCCCCTGCACATGATGTAGCTGGCCGATGATCAGCTCCTGACGACCTTCAAAGGTGATGATGTGCTGAAGATGACCACTCAGTCCCTGTTGGGAAAAGGTGAGCGGGCGGATCCCCACTTCGCGCCCCTGCAGCTGTTCCTGCTGGCAACCCAGATGATGGAGCGCCGCCTCGTTGGCGTAGAGAAGTTGACTCTTGTCATCGAGCAGCAGGCAACCCTGATCCATGTTGGTCATCAGATTGAGGAACACCTTGTTGACCCCGTCCGACAGCCCGCGTGAATCGAGCAACTTGGCCACAAAGATGGTGGAGATGTGGCGCACATAGTCGCACACATCCTGAAGATTGTTGTTGAGGCGCGCCTGCTGCTCGTCGCTGAAGGCCACCAGACTGATCACCCCGATGCAGCGCTCGTCCACCATGATGGGCACCCCGAGGAAGGCGCGCTCACGGCAGCTCTCCTTGCAGGTACAACCGTCACACACGGGATCATCGCTGGTGTGGGTAACGATCTTCTCCCGCTGATTATCAATCACATAGCGCAGCAGGCGGGAATCCCCCTCCAGCTGACGTCCGAAGAACTTGCCATAGGGCCCGGTACCAGCCACCCGGACCATATCGGCATCCACAATTTCGACCTCAAGCTGCAGCACACTCGCCAGCATCTTGGCAAAGCGCAAGATGGTCGGCTGGATCTGCATCAACAGACACTGGTTGCTCACGGATCTCATCCATCATTCCTTTTTGTTCTTGTTATCCTCCCCCTAAAGGGAGTCATGCTGGCCAGATACTAAGGGATATCAGGGGGAACTACTTCGGGGGGGATCACGAAAAGGGAAAATGATCTGCATCCTCCGCGACTTCAGAGGCACAGATAAAATTCAATAAAAACATAAAGATGAAAACACATGCAGTGAGATAAACCACTCGGGTCAGCCAAGCCTGCTGATCTGCGGACTCCATCAACGGATCATGCTGACTGTGGGGAAAACAACCTCTGAAATGGCATCTGGTTCACGCACCACGTACCTGTTTCAAGACTTGGCACTCATGGTCGAAATCCGCTTTATCTTGCGGCTGAATGTAACTTTGCCAGCGGGCAAACAGCTCGGCCGTCGGATAACGATGCAGACGAATACCGGTGCGATAGAGTTTGGGAAAAAGTGGGTCTGGCTGGGATCTCACGACCAGACCGCGCAGCTTTTCGCCAGAGGGAATGGTAATCACCAGCTCATCCCCCTCTTTCAACCGTATGGCCCCAAGAATGCCGATGCCGCCGATGGCTATGTCGCGCACCACCACATAGGGCACCGGATTGAGCAACTCCAGAAACCAGTTGCGACGGCGACATTCCGCCTTGTAACCACCGCCACTAAGGATAAAACGGCGGTGTCTGCGCCAGTCATAACCGGTAGGCAATGCCGGGTCATATCGCGATTTTGCCTGCCCCACAGGATCAGATTGCTCACTTGTGCCCATCCGGTTTCCCTCACTGGCATTGGTTAAACAGTGTCAGTCAGCTCTTTTTCATACTATAGCTGTCGCCGTTAGCCCTGGGGCTCAGGGCCGGATACGGGGACGACAGATGTATCACGGAGGCAATGATTTGGTACGAACCGTTTCCACGAGAAGAGCCGCAGCGATGCAATCTGACTTAGCCAGGCAGATGAAGTGCCAGCCAGACCACTAGCGGGATCACCAGCACAGAGAGGGCATTGCCGCCGAGCACGATACTGGCCACCTTGTCCGGCTGGCAGTGATACTGTTCGCAGAGCATGTAATTCAAGACCGCAGGGGGCAAGGAAACCGACAACATCAACAGCGGGATCCACTCCGTCTTGAGCGGCAACAGCCAGATCGCCAGCAGCAGCGACAATCCCCCCGCCAGCAGATAGAGCAGGTTGCACTTGAGCGCGAGGCCAAGGTGATCGAGCTCCCCCTCCATCAGGCGAATACCCAGCGCAAAGAGCATCAGGGGCACCGAGATCTGGCCGAGCAGCGAGGCCGTGGTCACCACATATTCCGGCAGCGTGATATGCAGGTTGGCCACTAGCAAACCGGCCAGCGCGGCCCACAACACCGGGCTGCGCAGCCACAGCCAGCGGGAGGTATTGGCCGAGAGGATAAACATGCCGACCGAGAAGTGCAGCAGATTGGAGAGCACAAAGAGGATCACGATGGCCCCCAGTTGCTGCTCGCCAAATGCCAGCACCATCAAGGGGATACCGAGATTGCCGGTATTTCGGAACATGGCGGGCAAGATCAGGGCTGCCCGCTCAATTCCTTTGAGTTTGAGCAGCGCGAGCAGCAGACCGGGTAACAGAATAACCAGCGCCCCCGCCGCAATCAGCGGCATATGCTCCGCCAGCGCCAGCGGATACTTGACCAGCGCGGAGAAGACCAGCGCCGGGGTAAACAGCTCGATATTGGCCCGATTGACGTAACCGAGCGCGGCCCCCGGTCGCAATCGCCCGTAGAGGGCGCCGAGCCCGACCACACCGAACACCGGAATGACGATATTGAGCAAGGCGCTGAACATGGGCGGCGTCCGTTACAGTTCGCGGGCCGGTTTGCCCATCAGCACCACCGGATCCAGCGTCACTTCCAGTGCGCCGTTACTGACCCAGAGCTGACCATCGGAGATAGTGCAGGTGAGCTGCATGGTGCGCTCGACCATGGCGGTCAGCGGCAGAGTCTGGCTGTCGGAGAGTTCGATGATGCTGAGGTTGTCATGCTGGCTCAGCTTGCCCTGGTTCTGCTTCCACCAAACGCTGGTGCCACGACCACCGTAGAGATAGAGCACCACCTGACGGGCGCGGTTGCAGGCTTTTTTGAGCCGTTTTTCATCGGGTTGGCCCAGCTCGATCCAGAGCTCTATTTCGTCCGAGTAGTTCTTGCACCAGAGCTCGGGTTCATCATCGGCGCTCAATCCCTTGGTGAACTCCAGTCGCTCGGCGGCGTGCCAGGCAAAGGCCGCCAGCCGGATCATCATCCGCTCATCGGTTTCGGAGGGGTGGCGCGCCAGCGTGAGGGAGAAGTCCTGATACAGATTGCGATCCATATCAGACAAACTGATCTGGGCCTTGAATACGGTTGCCTTGAGAGCCATAGAAAACCTTGAACACCTGATAAGAGAAGGGTGAGTGGGAAATACGGGCGCCAGTGTAATCAAAATCGGCGGCAGGTTCGACCATCCTGACCAAAGATTTCCCCTTCCCTGCCGGGATAAGTGCTTTAAAAGACACAAAAAACAAATGCCAGTCCGAAGACTGGCATTTGGCGGCATGGAGAAGCGACTCACTTCTCGGCGGACTGTACCCCGAACGCATTCAGCAGCATGCAACAGGTCACTGCCACCGCCACGAATCCGCTCAGAAAGATAAAGGGCATGGCCCCATATCCCAGTACTGTCCAGATGGTGTGTTCAAGAAGACTCATTGTTGTGTCCTTCATCCGGTGAAAGGTGTGTTCCTTCTGGCGGATATTGGCTCCGCTCTTGATGCCTCCATTTGACCTCAATCAGCGGTTGGGTCCTATGCCACCAAAGTGATAAATGCAGGGTTCATTTGCGCTGGATCAAGCTTTTTGGCCAAATATCCATGTAGTTCAAGCAATTACCACCGCCAATCAAGGATAGACACAAACACGGCAGAATAAAAAAACGCGCCGGATGGCGCGTTTCTTGGGCAGCACAGGCAAGGGATCAGTTGTCGCACAGATCGCTTGGCATGTCCTGACGCAGGCGGGTCCACAGCTTGCCGGACTCGATACCGTACTGACGCACCGTCATGAACACGGCTTCGTGGTTCTTGGTCTCCGCCAGATTGAGCAGGGTCTTGTAGTAGGCATCTGCGGTCTCGCGGGCCTGCTTGTCGGAGAAGTAGTAGCTGCCAACCCGGCTGTACAACCCTTTGAAACCGTTCAGGATCAAAGCATAGATCGGATTGCCGGAAGCAAACGCCAGCTGGTGGTGCAGGCGATAATCGAACTCGGCATAAGCCTGGGCGTTGTTCTCGACCCCATCGGCGCCACGCAGGATCTCGGCGGCCTGTTCCGGATTGTGACGGATCGCCCCGCGGATAAAGATGGTGCAGATATGGGTACGGGCGGAGAGCAGCTGAGCTATCAGATCAGGTACCTTATCCTGATCCAGACGGGCCAACGTCTCCAGAATATTGAGGCCGGAGGTTTCCCAGAAATTGTTCACCTTGGTCGGCTTGCCATGCTGTATGGTCAACCAGCCATCACGGGCCAGTCGCTGCAGCACTTCGCGCAAGGTAGTCCGCGTCACCCCGATCAACTCGGATAATTCACGCTCGGCGGGCAGAATAGATCCGGGAGGAAAGCGATTGTTCCAGATGGACTCGATGATGTATTCCTCGGCAAACCCAGCTGGGCTCTGCGCTTTTATAACCATGAATTGACTCTGTTGTAATGCGTAAAAAGGCTGACGAATGATATCAAAGCGATGATGGCTGGCAAGCATAAGGTCAGTCCTCTGCTCACATATGGCAAATATAGTGTTGGGAATATGTATCTAATCGCCACGAGGGAGCCAGCCAACCCCGACAAGGTGGTTATAAAACAGACAGATGGGCAGAGATCCATCGGCTATCATTTATAATCGTCACGCTTTTTGATTAAAATCACGAGGAATCAGACAGATAAAGGCCAACATCCGGAGGCACAGGTCGAATCATCCTTGACTGCATAGAAGCAGATCCTAACAACAAAGTTGAGACCCATTATCATGCCAATAAGCCTAGGGCAGGCATTCGCCAAGAACTTCTTGGGCAATGCACCACAGTGGTATAAAAGCGCCATCTTGCTATTTCTGGTGATCAATCCGATTGCCTTCCATCTTGATCCTTTCATTGCGGGCTGGTTACTGGTCGTTGAGTTTATCTTCACCCTGGCCATGGCCCTCAAGTGCTACCCCCTGCAACCGGGTGGTCTGCTCGCGATCGAAGCCGTGTTGATCGGCATGACCTCCGCTGATCAGGTCAAACACGAGTTAGTCGCCAATATCGAAGTGCTGCTGTTGCTGGTGTTTATGGTGGCAGGCATCTATTTCATGAAGCAGCTGCTGCTCTATGTCTTCACCAAGCTGCTGATCGGCGTACGCTCCAAGATCCTGCTCTCCCTCTCCTTCTGTCTGGTCTCCGCCTTCCTGTCAGCTTTTCTCGATGCACTGACGGTCATTGCCGTGGTGATCAGCGTTGCCACCGGTTTCTATGCCATCTATCACAAGGTCTCTTCCGGCAAGGGATTTGGACATGCACATGACCACACCCATGATCAGGAAGTAAAGGAAGACCACTATCAGGCTCTCGAGCAGTTCCGCGCCTTCCTGCGCAGCCTGATGATGCATGCCGCCATCGGTACCGCGCTGGGTGGTGTCTGCACCCTGGTGGGCGAGCCGCAAAACCTCATCATCGGCGAGCAGGCTGGCTGGCACTTTGGCGAGTTTGCCATTCGTATGTCCCCCGTCTCGCTCCCCGTCTTTATTTGCGGTTTGCTTACCTGTGTGCTGGTCGAGAAGATGGGATGGTTCGGTTATGGAGCCAAATTGCCGGAGTCGGTGCGCGCCATCATGGAGGAGTACAACCTGCATGAGAATGCCAAACGCACCCAGCAGGACAAGGCCAAGCTAATGGTACAGGCTCTGATCGCCATCTGGTTGATCGTCGGCCTGGCTCTGCATCTTGCAGCGGTAGGATTGATTGGCCTCTCGGTCATCGTGCTGGCAACCTCGTTCACCGGTATTACCGAAGAGCATGCTCTGGGCAAGGCCTTTGAAGAGGCGCTGCCCTTTACCGCCCTGCTGGCTGTGTTTTTCAGCGTGGTCGCCGTCATCATCGATCAGCAGTTGTTCAAGCCGGTGATCCAGTGGGTTCTTTCGGCGGAACAAGAGCAACAATTGGCGCTTTTCTATGTAGCCAACGGTCTACTCTCCATGGTCAGTGACAACGTCTTTGTCGGCACCGTCTACATCAATGAGGTGAAGACTGCTCTGCTCAACGGTGCCATCGACCGCGCCCAGTTCGATCTGCTGGCGGTAGCCATCAACACAGGTACCAACCTGCCGTCGGTCGCCACCCCCAATGGTCAGGCCGCCTTCCTGTTTATGCTCACCTCGGCATTGGCTCCGCTGCTGCGCCTCTCCTATGGCCGCATGGTCTGGATGGCGCTGCCCTACACCCTGGTGCTGGGGCTGGTCGGCTTTTTCTCTGTCGAATTACTGCTTGGCCCTGCCACAGAGTGGTTCTATCAGCACGGATGGCTGGTGATGGAGAGTGCGCTGCCAGCGGTACAGCCAGCGCTGCATTAATCCATTGAGATGGTTTCCGAGGGCCCTTTCTGGGCCCTTTTCTTTTCGGTTCCGCTCTGCTCTAATTCAGCCACTGTTTTTTCTGAGAGATCAATTAGATGATCGAGTTTCTCCGCCGTATCGCCGCCCATCGGCTGGCCTGGGGTCTGTTGGCAGCATCAGCCCTGTTCCTCGAGTTGTGCGCCCTCTTCTTCCAGCATGTGCTGGGCCTCTCCCCGTGCGTGATGTGTGTTTACGAACGGTTGGCGACCCTGGGTGTGCTGGCCGCTGGTCTGCTCGGCATGGTGGCGCCGGATAAGTGGTATGTTCGCTGGAGTGCCATGTTGCTATGGGGCTACAGTGCCTTCCGCGGCTTCCAGCTGGCCCTCAAGCATGTGGACTATCAGGTTAACCCCTCCCCGTTCAACGTCTGCAGCCCGTTTGCCGACTTCCCGAGCTGGGCTCCGCTCGATCAGTGGCTCCCCTGGCTCTTTATGCCGGAAGGGGATTGTGCCCAGATCACCTGGCAGTTCTTCGGTTACTCCATGCCCCAGTGGCTGGTCGTCATCTTCGCCGCTTACCTGTTGGTCTTCACCGTAGTGGCCATCGGCAATCTGGTGAAAGGGCGCTGCTGCAACTGAGTGTCATGCCCGCGTGGAGATAAAAAGGGGGAGCCATAATGGCTCCCCCTTCTCATTCTGGTTGACCGTATTTCTGGTTATGCCTTGGCTGTACTCATCTTGGCCTTGACCGCGCCGATTACCATGGGCAACAGGGAGATACCGATGATGCCGAAGATCAGCAGGGTAAAGTTGTGACGCACCACCGGCAGATTGCCAAAGAAGTGGCCAGCATAGACGAAGGAGAGTACCCACAGCAGGCCGCCAACCAGGTTGAACGCCAGGAAGCGCGGATAGGTCATGGCCCCCATCCCTGCCACGAACGGCGCAAAGGTACGCACGATAGGCAGGAAGCGGGTGATGATGATGGTCTTGCCACCATGCTTGGCATAGAAGGCGTGGGTCTTCTCCAGATAATCCCGGCGGAAGATTTTGGAGTCCGGGTTGCGGAACAGCTGCTCGCCGAAGAAGTGACCAATGGTGTAGTTGACCACGTTGCCCAGCACGGCAGCGATGATCAGCACGGCCGCCAGGGTATGGACGTCCAGCACGCTGCCCACAGTAAGCGCACCGGCGGCAAACAGCAGGGAGTCACCCGGCAGGAACGGCGTCACTACCAACCCGGTTTCACAGAAGATGATCAGAAACAGGATGGCGTAAACCCAGACGCCATAGTTCTCGAACAGCTCTTTCAAGTGCACGTCAACGTGCAGGATAAAGTCGATTGCAAAGAGGATCAGATCCATTTTTTCCATACCCATAAAGTGAACGGCGTGGAGTCTACGCCAATGCCATCCGGGCGACAATCACCGGGCCAGCCTCTTTTTCATCCCGCAGCGCCCACCTTCAAATGAAACCGTTTTTCCGCTTCCTTCGAGGGTGGGGGCACAAAGAGTGATGTCGAGCGTGGTGTTGAAAAGGTGAACTAGGAGGCCTGTTCCAGATCGCTGCGCACTGCGGGGGGCAAACAACGCTCCCAACCCCATAGCAACACCAGCAGCAGGGTCACATCATCGAACCAACCCAGCAAGGGCACCACGTCGGGGATAAGATCCACTGGACTGATGCCATAGAGCAGAATAAGGATCACCAGGCCCCTCGCCCACCAGGGGGTACCGGGATGGCGAAAACCCTGATAGAGACGACGAAGTCGTTGCCAAATCAGCCAGCGTTTGCGGCTCATGATTCGATCAACTCGCTGCGCAACTGCTGGATCTGATCCCGTAGTGCCGCCGCCTGTTCGAACTCCAGATCACGGGCATGTTGGAACATCTGCTCCTCCATCCGTTTGATCTCTTTGGCAATCTCGCTGGCAGAGCGAACATGGTACTCCCCTTGCGGCTCGGCCGCCTTGCGCATCCCCTTGCCAGGTTTGCCTGCCGTGCGGCTGCCTCCCATGTCCATCACATCGCCAATGGACTTGTTGAGCCCTTTGGGGGTGATGCCATGCTTGAGGTTATGGGCATGCTGCAAGGCGCGGCGCCGCTCGGTCTCCTCAATGGCGACCTTCATCGAGTTGGTGATGGTATCGCCGTAGAGAATGACCTTGCCGTTGAGGTTACGCGCCGCCCGGCCGATGGTCTGGATCAGCGAGCGGGTGGAGCGCAGGAAGCCCTCTTTATCTGCATCGAGAATTGCCACCAGCGACACTTCCGGCATGTCGAGACCTTCCCGCAGCAGGTTGATGCCCACCAGCACATCGAACTTGCCGAGGCGCAGATCGCGAATTATCTCCACCCGCTCCACAGTATCGATGTCGGAGTGGAGGTAGCGCACCTTGACGTCGTGCTCCGCCAGATACTCGGTCAAGTCTTCCGCCATCCGCTTGGTCAGGGTAGTAACCAGCACCCGCTCCTCGACGGCGACCCGCTTGCGGATCTCGGAAAGGAGATCGTCCACCTGAGTGGTCACCGGACGCACCTCGATCTCCGGATCGAGCAGGCCGGTAGGGCGCACCACCTGCTGCACCACATCGCCGCCGGACTTCTCCAGCTCGTAGGGGCCGGGAGTCGCCGAAACAAACACAGTCTGCGGCATCAGCGCTTCAAATTCGTCGAACTTGAGCGGCCGGTTGTCCAGCGCCGAGGGGAGCCGGAAGCCGTACTCCACCAGGGTCTCCTTGCGGGAGCGGTCCCCTTTGAACATGGCGCCGATCTGCGGCACCGTGACGTGGGACTCGTCGATGATGAGCAGACCGTCCCCCGGCAGGTAGTCAAACAGGGTGGGCGGCGGCTCCCCCGGCGCACGGCCGGAGAGGTAGCGGCTGTAGTTCTCGATGCCGGAACAGTAACCCAGCTCCTGCATCATCTCCATGTCGAACTGGGTACGCTGGCTGATGCGCTGCTCTTCAACCAGCTTGTTGAGGGACAACAGCTGCTCGCGGCGGCTGCGCAGCTCCTCCTTGATATGCTCGATAGCCCCCAGAATGGTCTCGCGCGGGGTAGCGTAGTGGGTCTTGGGATAGATAGTGTAACGCACTACCGTCTGCTCGATAGCGCCGGTCAGGGGATCGAACTGGGAGAGGCGCTCCACCTCTTCATCAAAGAGTTCTACCCGCAGGGCCAGCTTGTCCGATTCGGCAGGGTAGATGTCGATCACTTCACCGCGTACCCGGAAAGTACCGCGTTGAAACGCCATGTCGTTGCGGGTGTACTGCAACTCGGCGAGGCGACGCAGGATATCCCGCTGGTTGATCACATCCCCCACTTTGAGATGCAGCATCATGCTCAGATAAGCCTGGGGATCCCCCAGACCATAGATGGCCGACACCGAAGCAACGATCACCACGTCGCGCCGCTCCAGCAGTGCCTTGGTGGCGGACAATCGCATCTGCTCGATGTGATCGTTGATCGAGGCATCCTTCTCTATAAAGGTGTCGGTGGTCGGCACATAGGCTTCGGGCTGGTAATAGTCGTAGTAGGAGACGAAATACTCTACAGCGTTGTCGGGGAAGAACTCCTTCATCTCACCATAGAGCTGGGCGGCCAGGGTCTTGTTGGGAGCCAGGATCATGGTCGGGCGGTTCAGGGTGGCGATGACGTTGGCCATGGTGAAGGTCTTGCCCGAACCGGTCACCCCGAGCAGGGTCTGGTGGGCCAGCCCCGACTCGATGCCATCCAGCAGTTGGGCAATCGCCGTGGGCTGATCCCCGGCGGGTTGAAACTGGCTGGCTAACTTGAACAATTTGCTCATGAACACTCCCGACACAAAACAGCAGAGGAGCAGTGTAACCGAGGGTTTGGCAGCGGTACACCCGTGCCATCATCCCGCGAATGGCTTGACCACCCCGGACACCTTCTGTATGATGCTCCTCCTTGCCTGATGTTCCCCCGTAGTTCAGTCGGTAGAACGGCGGACTGTTAATCCGTATGTCACTGGTTCAAGTCCAGTCGGGGGAGCCAAATCCTCACCATCTCGGTGCAAGTTATCCACTTTAGTGCCCTCCTCTGCCAATTTTAATGCACAAGATCCTTCTTGCTGCTGACGCTCCTTTTTGTTACCCGTCCCGGCTCGACAGAGTTTTCTCCTGTCGCATATAACTATTTGATTTTTATACAAACATTTTTCTTCCGGTATTTTTTGAACAGCCCTTGCATCCCAGTGCTGGCGCGGCTTTCAGGGCGATGAACAAGTTTCATAAACAGGGTTATCCACAGATTCTGTGGGTAAGTGCAGCAAGCCCTGTCAGGACGCGGGATTGCCCTTGATGGCCCCCGGCGAAGAGTCATTTTGCTGGCCAACCTGATTTTATGCTGTTTTTTTGCTCCCTCCGGAACCACCTAGTGACAGGCTCTATTGGCACTTTTCAGAAGCATCTTTTTGCCAACCCTTTTCCCGTGGGCAAACGGGCAAATATCAAGCTGACTTGCCCCTCAGCCAACCATGGCGGCCATCGGTTGAATCTGCTGAAACTGATCCCCGCCAAGCGGCTGAACAGCAGAATCTAAAAAATCGTCCTGCGCCAGAGCACTTCGGTAGCGAGCAGCAGATTTCACTAATTGACAACGGCGGTTACAGCAAAAATTGCCAGATTTCATCCGCTTGTCTCCCTATCACGCCGCCGGCTCCATAAATAGCGTCCGATAACGTCCGATTAATCGCACCCTTGCGCTTCTTTATTGGGGATAGATCCGGCACAATATCGACCCCACTTTTTTCCTCGGTTTTTCCGGGCATGACCATAGATTTCGTGACACTGCTACATCAAAGCGACTCCCTGCTGCTGTTCGTGGTATTGGCCTTCGGCCTGCTGCTGGGCAAGGTGCGAATTGGCAACTTTCAGATTGGCAACACCATAGGTGTGCTGTTTACCGCCCTGCTGTTCGGCCAGATGGGCTTCGAGTTTACTGCCACCACAGAAAACGTCGGCTTTATGCTGTTCATCTTCTGTGTGGGGATCGAGGCGGGCCCTCACTTCTTCAGCGTCTTCCTGCGCGATGGCATTCACTACATCACTCTCACCCTGGTGATCTTGCTGACCGCCCTGCTGCTGACGGTGGGGCTGGCCAAGTTCTTCAATCTGGGGCCGGGCATGGCGGCGGGGATCCTGGCGGGTTCCCTCACCTCGACTCCGGCGCTAGTGGGTGCCCAGGATGCCTTGCGCAGCGGTCTGCTCAACCTGCCCCATCAGACCGATATGCAGGCGGTGCTCGACAACATGGGCATCGGCTACGCCCTGACCTATCTGGTGGGTCTGGTGGGCCTGATGCTGGTAGTGCGCTATCTCCCCTCGCTGGCACGCCTTGACCTCAATACCGAGGCGCAAAAAATCGCCCGTGAGCGGGGTCTCTCCGACAGCGAAAGTCGCAAGACCTATCTGCCCATCATCCGCGCCTATCGGGTTGGCCCCGAGCTGGCAGCATGGATAGGTGGTCGTACCCTACGAGAGACCGGCATCTATCCCCATACCGGTTGCTATGTAGAGCGGATCCGCCGCAACGGCATTCTGGCCAGTCCCGATGGTGATGCCGTTATTCAGGAAGGGGACGAGATCGCCCTGGTGGGCTATCCCGAGAGCCACGAGAAGCTGGACGTCAACTATCGCAACGGTAAAGAGGTGTTTGACCGCAACCTGCTCGACCTGCAGATCGTCACCGAAGAGATAGTGGTAAAGAATGACTCCGTGGTAGGCCGCCATCTGGTGGAGCTCAACCTCACCGAGAAAGGGTGCTTCCTCAACCGGGTAGTGCGCTCCCAGATCGAGATGCCGTTCGATCGCAACATCATGCTGCAAAAAGGCGACGTGCTGCAGATCAGCGGCGAGAAGCAGCGGGTCAAACTGCTGGCCAACAAGATCGGCTTTATCAGCATTCACAGTCAGACCACGGATCTCGTGGCCTTCACCACCTTCTTTGTGTTGGGACTGCTGATCGGCTCCGTTTCGCTGGTGTTCGGTCAGATCGAGTTTGGCCTCGGCAACGCCGTCGGCCTGCTGTTGGCTGGTATTCTGATGGGGTATCTGCGGGCCAACCACCCGACGGTCGGCTATGTGCCGCCCGGCGCGCTCAGATTGGCCAAGGATCTTGGTCTGGCGGTCTTTATGGTGAGCACGGGCCTGAAAGCCGGTGGCGGCATTCTGGATCACCTCAGCGAGGTGGGTACGGTAGTGCTCTTCTCCGGCATGCTGGTGACCACCTTGCCGGTGCTGGTTGGCTATCTGTTCGGGGTCTGGGTGCTCAAGATGAACCCGGCGCTGCTGCTCGGTGCCATCACAGGTGCCCGTACTTGTGCCCCGGCGATGGATGTGGTCAACGAGGCAGCCAACAGCTCCATTCCGGCGCTCGGTTATGCCGGTACCTATGCGGTGGCCAACGTGATGCTGACCCTGGCGGGCTCCTTTATCATCGGCTTCTGGTTCTAGCCAACAGCCATCACATTACCGCTAACAAAGAAGGGAGCCTCAGGCTCCCTTCTTGCTATCTGCCCCGCTAGAGAGATGTAGATCAGGTTCATTGGTGTGGCGTCACCTCCCCCCACCATCTGCGCTGAAATCTGCCACCAACCCACTCTTCCTATTCCACAATGGCCGATGCTCTGCTCTGCTCAGCTCTGCTCTGCTCTGCTCTGCTCTGCTCTGCTCTGCTCTGCTCTGCTCTGCTCTGCTCTGCTCTGCTCTGCTCTGCTCTGCTCTGCTCTGCAATGAGTGATGGTAGATCCCGAAGACAAAAAAAGCGCCCTGAGGCGCTTTTTTCATATCAACCGGATGATCAAGCTTTGAACTTGCTGAACACCAGAGAGGCGTTGGTACCGCCAAAGCCGAAACTGTTGGACATGACGGTGTTGAGCTCGGCCGCTTCGTACTCGCGCACGATGGGCAGACCTTCAGCCTTCTCGTCCAGGGTCTCGATGTTGATGCTAGGGGCGATAAAGCCGTGTTCCATCATCAGCAGGGAGTAGACAGCCTCGTGCACGCCCGCAGCGCCCAGCGCATGGCCGGTCATCGCCTTGGTAGCAGAGATCTTGGGACCGTTGGCGCCAAACAGAGTCTGGATAGCTTCCAGCTCTTTGGTATCACCCACCGGAGTGGAAGTGCCGTGGGTGTTGATGTAATCAACCTTGCCCACCCCCTGCATTGCCATCTTCATGCAACGCACCGCGCCTTCACCGCTCGGCGCGACCATGTCGTAGCCGTCGGAGGTAGCACCGTAACCGGTCAGCTCGGCATAGATGTGAGCACCACGAGCCAGCGCGTGCTCCAGCTCTTCGATCACCAGAATGCCGCCGCCACCGGAGATGACGAAACCATCGCGGTTCGCATCATAGGTACGGGACGCCTTTTCCGGCGTGTCGTTGTATTTGGTAGACAGCGCGCCCATGGCGTCAAACTGGATGGTAGAAGACCAGTCCAGCTCTTCACCGCCACCAGCGAAGACTACATCCTGTTTGCCAAGCTGGATCAGCTCAAGCGCGTGACCGATGCAATGAGCAGAGGTGGCGCAAGCTGAGCTGATGGAGTAGTTGACACCCTTGATCTGGAACGGGGTCGCGAGGCAAGCAGAGGTGGTGGAAGACATGGTGCGCGGCACCATGTAAGGGCCCACACGCTTGACCCCTTTCTCGCGGGCGATGTCCACAGATTCCGAGGTGTTCTTGCCGGAGGCACCACCTGAACCGACCACCAGGCCGGTACGCTCGTTGGAGACCTGATCTTCCGCCAGACCAGCATCTTCAATGGCCTGCTGCATGGAGAGGTAGGCGTAGGCCGCAGCGTCGCCCATGAAACGCATGACTTTACGGTCGATCAGTTCAGACGGATCGAGTTTGATGTTACCCCAGACACGGCTGCGCAGGTTGTGCTGCTCGAACTGCTCGGAATAGGTGATGCCGGATTTACCTGCTTTCAGGGAGGCCAGCACTTCTTCCTTGTTGTTGCCGATACTGGAGATGACGCCGATACCGGTGATCACTGCTCTTCTCATTAATTCATCTCGTCTGGAAAAACTGGCGCCAAGTCTACCCGCTTTCGGCTGCCAAACTGGTCTGCTTTCACGTAGAATGCCCGCGATTTTGTGACGCGAGCCGAGGAAAACGTGAGTCAAACATCCTTACATCATGCCCGATTGGACTGGAATGAAGCGGGAACTCCTGTCTCCAGTGACTTCGGGGATGTGTACTTTTCCAATGATAACGGTCTAAGTGAAACCCGCTACGTCTTTTTGCAGCAAAACCGGCTACCTGCGCGATTTTCGCACCACGATAGTGACAGTTTCGTGATAGGTGAAACAGGTTTCGGCACAGGTCTTAACTTTCTGGCGACAATGCAAGCCTTCCTGGAACAGGCGCCCCAATTCGGCAACGGCTCCCGTCTGCACTTCATCAGTTTCGAGAAATACCCCCTGACCCAAGACGATCTGCGCAAGGCGCTGGCCGCCTGGCCTGAAATTGGCCACTTGAGTCAGGATCTTGTCGCCCAATGGCCGCTGCCGGTCTCCGGTTGCCACCGCCTGCATTTTGCGGGTGGCCGCATTCGCCTCGATCTCTGGTTTGGCGACATCAAGGATATGCTGCCGCAGGTGCCTCACCGGGCAGAAGGTCTGGTGGATGCCTGGTATCTGGATGGTTTCTCCCCGGCCAAGAACCCGGAGATGTGGACACAGGAGCTGTTTGATGGTCTCGCTCGCCTCGCCCGTCCCGATTGCTCCATCGCCACCTTTACCTGTGCCGGTTTTGTCCGTCGCGGCCTGATTGCCGCCGGTTTTGCCATGAAGAAGGTGAAGGGCCACGGTAGCAAGCGGGAGATGCTGGTGGGGGATCGCACCGACAAGCAACCGCAGCAGACCATCGCCCCCTGGTATGCCCGTCCTGCCGGACGCGCTGGCGAGGTAGTGATCATCGGCGGCGGCATCGCCTCGGCCATGACGGCGCTTTCTCTGGTGGAGCGGGGTCGCAAGGTGACGTTGCTGTGTGCAGATGGCGAACCGGCCACCGGCGCCTCCGGCAACCGCCAGGGCGCGCTCTATCCCCTGCTCAACGGCGAGCACGATGCCCTGTCACGCTTCTATTCGCTCGCCTTTGGCTATGCCCGCCAACGGCTGCTGGCGTTGGCCGAACGCCATCCTATCGCTTTCGAATTATGCGGAGTGACCCAGCTCGGTTATGACGACAAATCGGCAGCCAAGTTGGTGAAAATGAACCTGGGCCCCTTCCCGTCCGAACTGATGCATCCCCTCTCTACAGCAGAGGTAGAGCAGGTGGTTGGCCTGCCCTGTGGCCACAGCGGCGTCAGTTACCCACAGGGGGGCTGGCTCTGTCCGGCCGCTCTCACCCGAGCAGCCATCAAGGAGGCGCAAGCCCGTGGTCTGCTGCAGGTGGAGTACCACACCCAAGTAAGCGCCATTGCCGAGCAGACCGATGGCTGGCAAGTAGAGAGCCAGGATGGCCGCCACTGGCTGGCTCCCAATCTGGTGGTCGCCGCCGGTCACCAGTTGCCAGCACTGCTCCCCTTTGCCGAGCTGCCCCTCTATCCGGTGCGCGGTCAGGTGAGCCATGTGCCGACCTCAGCCAGCCTGAGCCGGCTCAATACCGTGCTCTGCTACGATGGCTACCTCACGCCAATGCACAACGATCACCACTGCATCGGTGCCAGTTATGGCCGTAACCAGAGCAGCCTTGAGTTTCGTGCCGAGGAGCAAATCCAGAATCAGGTGCGGTTGCAAGCCTGCCTGCCGGAGCAAACCTGGCCCGCCGAAGTGGATGTGAGCGGCAACGAGGCGCGCGTAGGGGTGCGTTGTGCCAGCCGGGATCACCTTCCGGTGGTGGGGCCAGTGGCCAGATTGCAAGGTCTGGCGGATCACTATGCGCAGCTGCAGCATGATCAGCACAACGCCCAGCCGCTCCCCCTTCACCCCGGCCTCTATGTGCTGGGGGCGCTCGGCTCTCGGGGTCTCTGCTCGGCGCCGCTCTGTGGCGAGCTGCTCGCCAGCGAGATCTGCGGCGATCCCCTACCGCTGGCCGCCGATCTGCTGGAAGCGCTCCACCCAGCCCGTTACTGGGTGCGCAAACTGCTCAAAGGCAAGGCGCTGGTCTGAACCGGACTCTGCAAGCAAATAGAATGGCCGCCCATCGGGCGGCCATTCTATTTATCAAATCGTGCGATGCTGGATATTGCGTCTTGAGATAGCGCTCACTTGGGCCAGTGCACCCCGAGCTGTTCGCCGTAACCTGTCTGGCGCTGGAATCCATCGAGCCGTCCCTTAATCTTGTTCAGCTCGCCACTACCTGCTGCCCACGCGGCATAGCGCAGCGCCTGACAATCTGCATGGCCCGGTAACGCCGCAATGGCGCCCCCCACCTGATTGGCCCCTTGCAGCACCATCTCCTTGAAGCGGGATTCGTAGTCAAACATGCTGGAGAGCAGCCGCCCCCAGCGCTGACGGGCAGGATCGTTACTGTTAGCACTCTGACGCCAGCGGGGCAGCAACACAGTGGCGTTGGTGGTCACCGTCACCCGGTTAAGCTGGCAGCGCCCCGGCAACTGCTCGGTATCCAGCTGCCAGTCCACTTGATAACTCGCCTTGCCGAGCACGGGCTTGCCATTCACCTTGGGAGCACTCTGGGCAATCGCCCGGGCAAGCTGCTCCGGACCGGTTGCATTGACCTCATAAAAACGGACATTGATGCGGGACTCTGGCACCACTTGCGGCCGGCTCGGCTGAGCCTGACTCATCAGGGGCAACAACAACAATCCGACCCCCACTACTCCATAAACCTTGCTGACCATGCCAGACTACCTTCCTTGATTGCACGGGTGGAGTACCAACCTTGGTGAACCCCACCGCCACACAGATGACGGGTATAGCCTATGTGTGACGACGAGGCGGCGCAATACAATGATGCGCCCAGAAATCAGAGCACGCTCACAGGTTGCGTGAGCAGAGTATGGCACAAGGCCAAAACTGTATTTTTATTGAGCATGACGGCTGATGCGCTGCCAGTCGAGGTGATAGTTTTTCACATTGATGTCATGACCATCTATCTGAATAAAATGATCATTTTTAAGACGGTTGGCAAAAAAGTCCTGATCTGCCCCCTCATTGAGCCACAGCTCGCAAAGTCCCCGTTTTCCCTCTTTGGCATAGAATCTCGGAGTAACCAGCAGCGCGACTCCATCTACCCGGATGGCACGACGGGCCAGGCAGTTTGCTTCCGTGGTTTTGGATGCCAGCGCGGCAAAACGGGGTCTGTTCCCCTCGGCAACTACCAGAACGCCGTAAGAGTGAGGAGCCATGAGACGCCGCATGGCGACCGCCTGATGAGGACCGGTTTGATGAAAACCGTCATTGGTTACCGCAAACACGCAAGTAGGTGAAAATAGCATCGCAAGCAGGAAAATAGAGCGTTTAATGCCTAAAAAATCACCAGTCACCATATAAAAGCCTCAAAAGACAACCAAGGCTGGCAAGGGTAGGTAGCCAAACCCGCTGGGTAAAGTACCTTTACCTTTCTTTAATTCTGTTCATGGGGTTAAACGTTGATTTAGCTCACACAACATCCTGTTTCCAGTCGCCACTCTACCCCTATCGGAATAGACTCCCTCCACTCTCATCCAATCAGAAGGCAACATATGCTGGAACTCATCGTTGGCACCCTGATCACCCTGGTGGTGGGCCGTGCCATTTTCAAAGGATACTCCGCGACCGGGGTGCTGCTGAGCGGCGGCTTGCTGCTGCTGGTCATCACCGCCATGATGGGCAAGCCGGTACTGCCGAGCAAGGTGGTCAGCACCGGTTATATCGCTACCGATATCTTCGAATACGTCCGCTTCCTGCTCAATGACCGTGGCGGTGGACTGGGGATGCTAATCATGGTGCTGTGCGGCTTCGCCGGCTACATGAGCCATATCGGCGCCAACACCATTCTGGTCAAGCTGGCCAGCAAACCGCTCGGCATCATCAAGTCCCCCTATATCCTGCTGGTGGCTGCCTATCTGGTGGCCTGCGCCATGTCGCTGGCGGTCAGCTCCGCTACCGGCCTCGGCGTGCTGTTGATGGCAACCCTGTTTCCGCTGATGGTCAACATGGGGATCTCCCGTGGCGCGGCTGCAGCCGTGTGCGCCTCGCCAGCCGCCATCATTCTGGCACCGACCTCCGGTGACGTGGTAATGGCTGCTCAGGCCGCCAACATGCCGCTGCTGGATTTTGCCTTCAAGCTGACCCTGCCCATCTCGCTGGTGGCGATCGCCTTTATGGCGGTGACCCACTTCTTCTGGCAGCGCTACCTTGATCAGAAATCCGGCGAGCACAACGAGCCGGTTGCACCGGGCGATCTGGTGACTACCGCCCCCGCTTTCTACGCCATCCTGCCGTTCACCCCCATCATCGGGGTACTGATATTTGACGGCAAATGGGGCCCGCAGCTGGATATCGTCACCATCATAGTGATGTGCATGGTGCTGGCCAGCCTGCTGGAACTCGTGCGTATCCGCAATGGCAAGGAGCTGCTGGACGGTCTGCAGGTCTGCTGGCGCAACATGGCTGACGCCTTTGCCGGTGTGGTCATGTTGCTGGTCGGTGCCGGTGTCTTCGCCCAGGGTCTGATGACCATCGGCTTTATCGACACCCTGCTGACCCACGCCCAGGATCTCGGCTCGGGTGGCATGATCATGATGCTGTCACTGGTGGTGATCACCACCCTGGCCGCCTTCACCACTGGCTCGGGCAACGCCCCCTTCTACGCCTTCGTGGAGCTGATCCCCAACCTGGCCAGCAGCCTGGGCATCAACCCGGCCTATCTGGTGATCCCGATGCTGCAAGCCTCCAACCTGGGTCGCACCATTTCGCCGGTCTCCGGTGTGGTGGTCGCCTGTGCGGGGATGGGCAAACTCTCGCCGTTCGAGGTGGTCAAACGTACCTCCCTGCCGGTGGGCGTCGGCCTGCTGGTGGTGATCATTGCCACCCAGATCATGGTGCCCGCCTGATCGCTGACCAGCCCGGCACCCTGCCGGGCTGGTATCCTGCCCCCCCTTTGCAGTAGACTCGGTGCTCATTTTCCCCTAAGGAGGACCGAGATGAGTATTACGGTTCAACTTGCCCATTTCAGTGATTGCCACTCCCACTTCGATGGCGCGCCCATGAGCTTCTCCCCGGTCGGTGAAAGCCAGTGGCGCACCCAGTGCGGCGGTTATGCCCGGATCCTGACCCGACTGACCCAACTGCGTGCCCGAGCCGCAGCAGCCGGCCAGCGTTTT
This sequence comes from Aeromonas sp. FDAARGOS 1411, assembly GCF_019047125.1. Taxonomy (NCBI): domain Bacteria; kingdom Pseudomonadati; phylum Pseudomonadota; class Gammaproteobacteria; order Aeromonadales; family Aeromonadaceae; genus Aeromonas; species Aeromonas sp. FDAARGOS 1411. The sequence continues at coordinate 1,624,688 of NZ_CP077214.1, forward strand.
CTGTTTCTGCACGGTGGCGACTCCTTTCAGGGCTCGCTCTATTTCAACCGCTTCAAAGGGCGCGCCAACGCCGATCTGCTCGCCATGCTGGCCCCCGATGCTATGGTGCTCGGCAACCACGAGTTCGATCTGGGCAACGGCCCGCTGGTGGAGTTTTTGCGCCAGCTCGATTTTCCGGTGCTGGCCGCCAATCTGGACAACAGCCAGGAGCCTGCCGACACAACCCTCGGGTTGTGGGATATCCCTCACCTCTACGACGCCCATCAGCCCTGGCATCGCCGGGTGATCGACGGGGTTCCCTTTGCGCTGCTCGGCATCACCCTCGCCCAGATGGCCGCCATCGCCAACCCGGATCCTCACACCCGTTTCCACGCGGTGGCCGACACCCTCACCAAGGTTCTGCGGGAGATCAAGAGCGAAGGGATCCAGCATATCGTGCTGCTGAGTCACCTCGGGCTGGATCAGGACAAGCTGCTGGCCGAGCGCTTCCCCGAGCTCAGCCTCATCATCGGCGGCCACACCCACAGCCTGCTGGGGGATCTCGCGCCGCTGGGTCTGCCAAGTGAAGGCAGCTATCCGCTGATGAACAACGGGGTGGCCATTTTGCACGCTGGCCACAGCGCACTTTGCCTCGGTGTCTGCGAGCTTACCTTCGATGAGGCGGGCCGCGTCGTGCAAAGTGAGGGGCAGCTGGAGTGGCTCCCCTGGCAGCCCTGGCCATTCGCCTCCACCCCACCCGCCGGGCTCACCTTCTGCGAGCCGGATCCACAGCTTGAACAACATCTGGCCAAACGCTACCGGCCGGAGATCGAGACCATGAGCCAGCGCATCGTCACCCGGCTGGCGGCGCCACTGCCCCATCAGCGGCTGCCGGATGCCGCCCAGCCCCACGGCAGCCAGCTCGCCCCGCTGGTGGCCCGTGCCATGCTGACGGCCGCCCGTGAACAGGTGGGTGAAGTGGACTTTGCCCTGCACAACGCCGGTGGCGTGCGCTGCTCGCTGGAGCCGGGCCCCTTGAGCGAAGCGGATATCGCCGGTCGCCTGCTGCCCTTTGCCATCCCACTGACTCTCTATCGGGTGCACGGTCACGAGCTGGCGGAAGCGCTGGAGAATGCCATCGACAACGCCACCAACAACGGCGTGGTCGGCAATGGTAACGGCAGCTTCCCCTACACCGCGGGAATACGATTCACCTATCAGGCCGATCTGCCCAAGGGCCAGCGCATCACCCGACTGGAGTGGGAAGCCACCCCCGGCCAGTGGCAAGCGGTCAATGCCGAACAGGTCTATCGCGGGGTGTCGAGCGCCTATACCGCCTCCGGCAAGGAGGGCTACACCGCACTGGCGCGTACCCTGACCCAGCACAATCAGGAGCTCGGCATCACCCTGGCCGACGCTTTTATCCGCTGGGCTCGCCACCTGCCAGCGCTGGAAGCACAGCCGCCCCTGATTGAGTACATCCGTTGATGCAAAGGGGGGATGGCTTTGCCACATCCCCCTGACGGCCAATATTGCCGCAGCCAGCGCCCGGTTCCCTTCCAGAGCCGGGCTTTTTCGAGAATATTTGCCCCACACGGGCCCGCCCCATTGCATCGCACTCACTAGCTCGGCAAGATAGGCCCGCTTTCAAGACCAGCTGCAGGAACAGGCGACTTCATGAATCACTCCATCCGTTTCACCCCTCCTCGCGTCAACCCGGGCATCAAGCCAGCCATCGTGCTGCTGACCGCCCTGCTGGCGCTGCTCTTCTGTCTGCGCAACCCGCTCTTCCACGCCATGGCGCCGGGCTTTGATGCCTCGCTGTTCGCGGTGATGGGCAAGATGTGGAGCGAAGGGGGGGTGCTCTATCGCGACATGATCGACATCAAGGGACCGATGATCTTCGCCCTCGATGCGCTGGGCTACGGTCTGGGGGGATTTGTCGGGATCTGGGCGCTGGAGTGGGTGCTCTGCTGGCTCGGACTGCTGGCCAGCTGGCAGGCCTTTGCCCAGCTTGGCCTCTCGTTCAAAGCGCGGCTCGGCGCCATGCTGGCGGTGTTGGCTCTCTACGGCACCCGTTACTACTACGGCAACATGACCGAGGACTGGACCTTCCACCTCGCCCTCATCGCCCAGTGGGCTTTCATCACCCTGCTGCTGGACAAGGGATTTCGCTGGTGGCCCGCGCTGGTGGCGGCCCTTACCTTTGCCATCGTCGCCTGGATGCGCACCAACAACGGCGCCTTCTGGGGTGCCTGGTATCTGGTGCTGTTCTGCCACTGGTGCCTGCACGAGAAGTGGCGTGACGCCATCCTGCTGCTCATCTCCAGCCTGCTGGGGCTGGCGCTGATTGGCGGCCCACTTTACGCCTACTTCCAGCAGCATGATCTGTTGGCGGCCTTCAAATACTACGCATTCGACATCTTCTTCGAGGGGAGCTACGGCAATGGCTTCTCCCCCATGGTGGGCGCCGTCGGCCTGCTGCGCACCGGCCTGGTGATGCTGCTGCCCGCCTTCATTATTCTGATGCTGAGCCGCCGTCAGGAGTGGTATCTGCCCGCCCTGCTGGCGACCCTGTTTGGGGTGCTGTTTACCCTGATCGCCAACTCGGTCTCCGGCCATGTGTTCGATCACTACGACGTGCTCTATCTGCAACTGGCAGTGCTGCCGCTAGCGGTATTGCTGGATCGCAGCGAACAGCAGGCAGATGCCATCGGCCTGCTCTGCATCTCGCTGGTCGTCTTGACCGCCAGTTGGCTGCTGGCCCAGCAGCTCGCCTTTGGCTGGAGCACCAAGGAGTGGTCCCTCGAGCGGGTCAACGAGGTGCTCGGCACCAGCCTGCTGTGGGCGCTGCCGGTGCTGATCCTCATCCCCCTCTGGCGCGCCTGGGATGTGCGCAGTGCCACCCCCTGGCTGGCAACGCTGGCCATGCTGCTGCTGATGATCAACAACGCCTGGGAAGGCACCCTCAAGGGTCGCCCTTTCAATCCGGCCGCGCAGGTACGGGTTGATCGCATCAAGGCCGAGACAGTCCCGAGCGACAAGATCTGGGTCGATGGCATCCAGCCGCAATATTATCTCTGGACCGATCGCCAGCCGGCGTCCGCCTACCTCTTCTTTGCCAACGTCAATCCGCCCTATGACGTGCGCGAGCGAGTGCTGGCCGATATCCAGCGCCAGAATCCGAAGTTCATCATCGCCAAGCCGGACCGGGTGAGCGAGGAGCTGAAAAAACCGAGCACCCCTTCCCATCTCGCCTTCTATCAATACCTGACCAGCCACTACGAAGAGGTGGATCCGGGTCTCTATCGCCGACGCTGATCGTCAATACGCCTCGCAGGGCGGCCATTGTTGCAATGGCCGCCCTTTTTCTTGCGCCAGAACCCCTTGCAGCAGCGGCCCGCAGTAGGCAAGCCCGCCCGAGATAACTACAATGACGCTCTTTTTGATGTAACGAGTGACACCATGGCGGAACTGACTTATCTGGGCGGCTATCCCGACCCTCTCAAGGCTCAGGTACAGCAGCTGATTGCGGCAGGCAAGCTGGGGGAGATGCTGGCCAAACGCTATCCGGAAAGCCACCAGATCCAGAGCGACAAGGCGCTGCTTGCCTACACCATGGAGCTGAAGAACCGCTACCTCAAGAGCTCGGCGCCCCTGTCAAAGGTGGTGTTCGATGGCAAGATCAACGTGATCAAGGATGCCCTCGGCCTGCACACCTACGTCAGCCGGGTACAGGGCAGCAAGCTCAAGGCCAAGAACGAGATCCGCATCGCCGCCCTGTTCAAGGAGGCGCCGCCCCCGTTCCTGAAAATGATCGTGGTGCACGAGCTGGCCCATATCAAAGAGAAGGATCACAACAAGAGCTTCTACCAGCTCTGCCAGCACATGGAGCCCGACTATCATCAACTGGAGTTTGATCTCAGGCTCTGGCTCACCTGGCGTGATATCGACAAGGCCAACCGCTAGGCTGACAACCGTTTCAGGGAGGAAACATGTCATTCGCCGCAACCCCCTTTGGTGCCACCCGCTTTATTGCCACTTTGGTAATGACCAGCTTGGGCCGCGCTACCAGTCCCCGCCGCGCGTCACGCGGGCTGCTGGCGCTGCTGCTTCTGCTCGCGGGCCACGGCGCCCGTGCCGATGAGCACTGGCAGAGCGACAGCTATCTGGTCGAGAGCTTTATGGCCATCGCCATGGAGCGGGAGTATGGCGAAGCCAGGCAGACCCGTTTTGCCCGCTGGCAGCAGCCGATCCGGCTGCAACTTATCAACGAATCGGGTGACAAGCCGCTGCAGGCCGACGTGGTGAAGGTACAGGCGGCCCATCTGGCCCGCATCACCGGCCACTCCATCAGCATGGTGGCCGCAAAGCCCAACCTCACCCTGATCATGACCGACTACAGCAAGATGAAGAGCTGGGCCAACCGCACCATGGGGGGCGATCCATCGGTCAAGATGGCGCTCAAGGAGGGGCTCTGCCTTGCCAACTTCGCAACCAATGCGAAACACGAGATCAGCCGTGCCACCATCATCATTCCGGTAGACTACAGCCGGGCCAAGGGACGCTTTCTCGACTGCGTGGTGGAGGAGTTCACCCAGGTGATGGGGCTGCCCAACGACTCGGACAAGGTGTTTCCCTCCATCTTCAATGACAACAGCATCGACAGCTTTTTGACCGGGCTGGACTATGTGCTGCTCAAGATGGCCTATCACCCGGCCCTCAAAACCGGAATGAGCAGTGACGAGATCCGCGCCGCACTGCCCATTGCGCTGGCCGACCTGCGCGCCAAAGGGGAGATCCGCGAAGCCAATCGCCGGGTGCAGCAGCAGAGCCTGAAAAGCTGGGCGGGGTTGTAACGGGCCTGGCTCAACCAGAGCCAGAAACCACCGCGAGCCTCTCACCACCAACAAAAAACGCAGCCACCTGGCTGCGTTTTTGTTGTCCGGGGCTCTGCGAATCGTTAGCGGGCATGCCCGTTTTTCAGCTACCCATTTATCCACCGCCCAGAATTATCCACTGACCATGGGGATCAGGAGGCAACGTTCTCTTCCGGCATCCAGCTCTCGGCGTTCTCCCACACCTCTTGCACCATGGCTTCGGCCAGCTCTTTGTCTTCCTTGCTGGCACGGCTAACGGTCAGGGCCATGGCACTGCCCGGCGCGACCCGCACATGGATGTCGGGGAATTTTTCGCCAAGCTGCTTGAGCAGCTCCTGACGCAGCGCCTCCATGGTCGAGGTCGGGATCTGATGTTTTCTGTCGATGATGATTTCAAGACGCATAGGAAACTTCTCCATGATTTACGACTGTATTTTTATCCAGTATTTATGGGAAGTAAAGTGCCAACTTGCACCAATCAGAAAAGATCCAGCTGCTGACCGCAGATCCGGTCGAACGACTCGCCGATAAAGGGGAGGATGGCGTCGGCAATGGGTCGCAACTGCTTGTCGATATAGTGTTCGTAATCGATGGCACTGCGCCGGTACTCCAGCGGCTCGGGGCCATTGAGGGTCATCAGATAGGCGATGGCGCCCCGATGCTGATAGCGCTGGGGCAGACCGCGGCGCAGGTTCTCCTCATCGGCCAGCCGCGCCGCTCGCACATGGGGCGGTACATTCTTCTGATACTCCTCGAGCTTCTGGCGCAGCCGTTTGCGGTAGATAAGCAGATCGTCGTGACGACCGGCGCGAGTCTCATCCACCATGGTGCGCACATAGCCGCTGGGATCTTCATCGTGAAACACCAGCTCATAGAGGCGAGTCTGAAACTGCTTGGCCAGCATGGTCCAGTCGGTGCGCACCGATTCGAGCCCCTTGAATACCAGCTGTTCACTCCCCTCACTGGCCTTGCCAACCAGACCGGCATAGCGCTTCTTGCTCCCCTTCTCCAGCCCGCGGATGGTGGGCATCAGAAAGCGGCGATAGTGGGTCTCGTACTGGATCTCGAGATAACTCGGCAGGTCGAACTCGCGCTTGATCAGCGCAGCCCAGTTGTCGTTGATCATCTTCGCCAGCCGCCGCCCAATCTCGTCCGCCTCATCGGGGCTGGTCTCGCGCCCCAGATGGACAAAGGTGGAGTCGGTATCGCCATAGATCACCTCGAACCCCTTCTCTTCAATCCACTCGCGGGTCTGCTGCATGATGCTGTGGCCACGTAGGGTGATAGATGAGGCTAGGCGCGGATCATAGAAACGGCAGCCCCCCGACCCCAGCACGCCGTAGAAGGAGTTCATGATGATCTTGATGGCCTGGGAGAGTGCCTTGTTGCTGGCAGACTTGGCTCTGTCCCGTGCCGCCCACAAGGTAGCGATGAGATCCGGCAAGAAGTGCCGTTCGCGGGAAAACATGGCGCCGCGAAAGCCGGGAATCGCGTGCTCAGGATGCTGCAGCCCTTCGATGAGCCCCATGGGGTCGATGCAGAAGGTTCGGATGATGCTGGGATAGAGGCTCTTGAAATCGAGCACCAGCACATGGCGATAGAGACCGGGTTTGGAGTCCATCACATAACCGCCGGGGCTTGCCAACCCACCGTCGGCCGGCAGATTGGGGGCCACGTAGCCGCCACGATGGAGCCGCGGCAGATAGAGGTTGGTAAAGGCCGCCACCGAGCCCCCTACCCTGTCCAGCTCAAGGCCAGTGAGGGAGGCTCGCTCGATGGCAAACGGGATAAGGTGGCAGTAGTCGAAGATCTCCCACACCAGCTTGCAATCTTCCAGGTTGTAGCGGGCGAGCGCCTCCTTGTCGGAGTGGAACAGCTCGGTGATCTTCTCCCCCCGATTGGCCACGTCCTCGATATCCTTGCCACGGCCAAGCAGTTCGCTCGCCACCGCATCCAGGCTGTAGCTGGCAAACTGCCAGGTGGCGCTTTTGAGGGTATCGATGCCGTCGAGCACCATGCGCCCGGGGATAATGACGTTGCCGGTTTGGGGATCGCCCCGTGACGAGCGCCAGAAGCAGAGCTCGTGGCCACGACCCAGCCGCAGCCGCCGCTTGTTGAGCTCGGCGCGGCGCAGCAGCAGGCGAAAATCGAAGTTGACCACGTTCCAGCCGATGACCAGATCGGGGTCATGCAGGCTGAACCAGCTCTCCAGCGCACTCAGCAGGGCGCTCTCGTCCTCTACCCACTGGACTTGGGTGCCCCAACTCTCGGCATCCGCTTCCGGGGTGCCGATCATGATGACCCGCGCGTCCTGCTCGCTGTAAAGACCGACCGAGAAGAGGGCCCCGTCCATGGCGCACTCCACATCCAGTGACACCCAGGAGAGGGTTGGCGTCACCGCCTGGGGCGCGCAGCGTGCCTCGTTCACCTCCCAGTAGCCCTGCTTGCCCCCCTTCTTCACCGCCCGGCCATCGAAGCGCACGCCAGCGGTGATGAAACGCTCCATCAGGAAGCGCTCCGGCAGCCGGATATCCGCCTCGAAGTGCTCCAGACCGCGAATAAGCAGCAGCTCGATGGCGCGGTGAAAGGCGCTCAGGGTAGCGAAATAGCAGCCCACCACAGGGCGACCGTCGAAGGTGTGCATCGGCAGGCGGCGAAACCGCCCGCTCACCCCGGCCCCCTTGAACAGCTCGGCGGCTTCTGCCATGTGGCTCTGTGGCAAAAAGAACACCGGCTCCTGCCCCGGCACCACCACCCGCACCGGCCCCTGCGCGCTCCAGAGCCACATCACGATTTCGGTGGTGGCAGGCAGCCCGTTGCGACCGCGCACGTCCCGACCGTGGCGGGTCAGGATAAAACCGTCGAGGGGCGGAGTGGCGGGTACGGAGGGCTGGGTTGCAGTCATGAAGCGTAAAGGGGCTGTCCGAGAATGGGACTATTGTACGTTCATACAGTGCCTGCTCGCAATCGTCACGCTGGCTGCGAGGCGGGAGTCAAACTGGTAAGCTCGATCCGGTCGTTATTCCCGCCCATCCCGTTCTGACCACTCTTCGCCGACGAAAGGAGTCTTTGTGGCAATCTATTCCCTGCTGGATCAGCTGGCTATCCCCTACCAGCGTGTTGACCATCCCCCGGTGTTTACCTGTGAGGAAGCGAGCAGGCTGCTGCCCGACCTGCCCGCCGCCAAGACCAAGAACCTCTTTTTGCGCGACCCGAAAAGCGAGCGGCTGTTTCTGGTGGTAACACCGGAGGAGAGGCGGGTCGATCTCAAGGCGCTGGCAACCGCCCTTGGCGTCAAGCGGCTGAGTTTTGGTTCCCCCGAGCGGCTCGATGCGGTGCTCGGCCTCACCCCGGGATCGGTGACCCTGCTCGCCATGGTGCGCGACAGGGAAAAAGCGGTAGAGCTGGTGGTGGACGAGGCCATCTGGCAGGCCGAACAGGTGCAGTGCCATCCGCTGGTCAACACCGCGACTCTGATCATCCGCCTCGACGACGTGCGCCGTCTGCTGGCCCACCTCGGTCGGGAGGCCAACGTCATGCGGCTGCCTGCTGCAACCTGCAATTAGCACAACGTCTGGCGGTTGGGTTCACCTTGCCGCCAACACAACCACCTTTCACGCAGCGAAATTGACTGACAAGACAATAAAATGGCTTCTTGTGCGCTGATAAATCGAGTCAGTAGTTGCCATCGTGCAAGAAGTCGGAGGTAAGCATATTCAGCCATTTAACCAATTGATAATAGGCTGGATTCATGTTGTGATCGGCCACTGCCAGCGGGCGATACCCCATCGCCTGTTCGTTCACAGGTGACTTCCCAGAGAGCCCCTTGATGCCAAGTCTGTTTTCCTCAGCCCAGTTGTTGAGTCTGGTACTATTCGTCACGCTGTCACATGTGGGGGTCGCCACCATTTTCGCCGCCATGTGGCACACCCATCGCCAGATCAGGGCATTGATCTACTGGTCAGCGGGGGAACTGGTTATCGCGGGGGCTTTTTGCTGCCTGCTGCTGCGCCCTCTTGAGGGAAATGCATCCCTTGCCAATATTCTCTGCACCAACCTGCTGTTGATGTCGACCACCCTGCTCTATGAACGGGGGATGCGCCACTTCTTTCGCCGTGAAGCCGACCAACTGGGCTGGCTGCTGCCCGCCGTTACCCTCGGCGGTTTCGTTCTGTTTGCCATGACCGCCCTGCAGCAACCCCTCTTTGATGTGCACAGCCGGATCATCGTGCTCTCCGGCGTGCTCTCGCTGCAGATTGCGCTGCTTATCTGGCAGCTCTGGCGCTACCAGCGGCTGGCCCCCGTCTATCGGGTGCTGCGCTTTGCCATTCTGCTGCTCGGCCTGCAACTGCTGTTGCAACTACTGCGGATCGCCAAACACCTCTGGCAGCCGGAGCTGGCGGCCAACTCCTTCACCGATCCGCTGCTCGGGCCTGTGATCCTGCTCAGCCTGCTCTTTACCATCGCCCGCAGTTATCTGCTGCTGAGTTTGGTCCACACCCGCCAACAGCAAGCCCTGCTGGCCACCCAGCGCAAGCTGGAGCGGCGCGCCAATCAGGACGAGCTGACTGGCCTGTTCAGCCGCCACTATTTCGAACGCCAGGTGGCCCTGCGTGCCCGCGAGGTGAGGAGCCCCGGCCAGCTGCTGCTGATCGATCTGGACAACTTCAAGCAGATCAACGACCGCCACGGCCACCCCGCCGGTGATGCCATGCTGCGGGCCGTGGGTCGGGTGATCACCAATACCCTGCCTTCTGAGGGCATGGCCGGTCGGCTTGGCGGCGATGAGCTGGCCCTGCTGTTGATGGCGGACCCGCAGACCCTGCCCGACTACTGCCACAGCCTGCAACAGCAGATCGCCGAGGCGACCCGGGAGCTGGCCGGTGGCCCCATCAGCCTCAGCATCGGCCTCACCTCGCTGCACCCTGACGAGGGGTTTGAAGCGGCCTACCTGCGCGCGGATCGGGCCCTTTACGCCGCCAAACAGGCTGGAAGGCAACGGGCCTGCGTGCAGGAGCTCCACCACAACGAGCCGCAACCGCTGCCGCCCTGTGCGCTCCTGTCATGAGCGCAGTGCTCGCTCTGCAGTGCCGACCGGCCAGGCTGGCAGATGCCCCGGCTTACCGGCGCTATGTCACCGAATGCGCCAAAGACGGACAGCCGCTCTATCAGGTGGCACAATTTGACCCGGAGGGCTGGCGACAGAGCCTGCTGGATCACGCCGAAGGGCGCAACTTGCCCAGTGGATACCTGCCGACCACCACCTATTTTGCCCTCGATGGCGAGGAGATCATCGCCACCCTGCGTCTGCGTCACGGTGACAATGAGGCAACCCGCCAGTGGCTGGGTCATATCGGTTACGAAACTCGCCCCTCTCGCCGTGGCGAAGGGACCGCGACCGTGCTGCTGCGCTGGGTGCAACAACAGGTACTGGCGGCGCCGGTGCTGATCTGCTGTGACCTAGACAATCTGGCTTCCCGCAAGGTCATTACGGCCGCCGGGGGCGTGTTGCTGGGGCGGCGCTTCCATCCGGGGGATCGCAACTGGCTGGAGATGTATCAGCTAGCCCCCTGCCCCAGCCGAGCATAGCCGCAGCAGTAATAAAAAGAGCGCCCCGAAGGCGCTCCTTTTTGCGAACGTGGCAAGACCGTTAGTAGCTGTCTTCCTGCTCCGCCTTCATCCGGGCCTGACGGGCATAGGCCTCCTCCTCGGCGCTCTCAATCTCCTGCAGCACCGAATCGAGATCGATGGCGGCGCGACTCTCTTCAAAGTGACCGGTCAGTTCGCTATCGGGGGTGAGTTTGCCATCTTCAAACAGCGCCCACATTTCCTGGGCATAACGGGTCTTGAGCAGCTCGGGGGCATACATACCGTAGTAGTTGCGCATATTGTTGACGTCCCGCTCCAGCATCGCCTTGGCCTGGTTGTTGGCGGCGGCATCCACCACCTGGGGCAGGTCGATGATGACAGGGCCCTGTTCATCCACCAGCACATTGAACTCGGAGAGATCGCCGTGGATAAGACCGGCGCAGAGCATGCGCACCATATAGCGGATCACCTTGTGGTGATCGATGACCGCTTGCTCAGGGGTGAGAGCCACATCGTTGAGGCGCGGCGCGACATTGCCATCCTCATCGGTGATAAGTTCCATCAAGAGGACACCATCGAGGCAGACATAGGGCTGCGGCACCCGCACACCGGCCGCCGCCAGCTTGAACAGGGCGTCGACCTCGGTGTTCTGCCACACCTCTTCATGCTGTTTGCGGCCGTACTTGGAGCCCTTCTCCATGGCGCGAGCGCTGCGGCTGTTACGCACCTTGCGCCCCTCCTGATAGACCACGGCCTGCTTGAAGCTGCGCTTGGACGCCTCTTTATAGACTTTGGCGCAGCGGATCTCGTCGCCGCAGCGCACCACATAGACGTCGGCCTCTTTGCCGCTCATCAACCGGCTGACGACCTCATCGACCAGGCCGTCATCAACCAGAGGTTGGATTCGATTTGGAATTTTCATGGCCGCCCTTTTACCCTATTTCCGCTCTCGAAGATAGCTCCGCGCACGCTCACCTGCCTCTCCCTTTCATAAGACACCCTGTTATCCCCTGTTTGCGCTGTTTTTGTCCACCTGTTCGCCTTAAAAACCACCAGCAGCAGACCAAATACGAAAGGCCCCTGCACCAACAAAAATGGCCCGCAAGCGGGCCAATTTTCAAGGTTCGGGCGGCAAACCCTGACGAATGCGCTGGATCCCCGCTTCATAGAGGCCGTCATCCCCCTCCTGATGCTCCAGGGTTTCGAAGATCTTGAGAAACCACATGTACTGCTCGGGATGGCGGGCCACCTGCATCTCCACCACCCGGTTCATGGCATTGACGTCTGCCAGCAGATCGGCGGTGGGATAAGGGTCAAACGGCGGCTCGATCTCCAGCAGATAGCGTCCCGCATCCTCGTCATAGCTTGCGAAGATGGGCACCGCTCTTGCACCAGTCAGCTTCACCAGCTTGGGCAAGGCTGGCAGGGTTGCCTTGGGGCGGCCAAAGAAGGGAACAAACACGCTCGCCTCGCGGCCGTGATCCTGATCCGGTAGATAGAAGAAACTGGCACCGGCGCGGATCGACTTGATCGCCGGTTTGATGCCGGCGCTGCGCTCGTACACTTTACCTCCTTTGGCCCGCTCGCGGTTGATGTACCAGTCGAACACCTGATCTTTCGGGCTCTTCATCATGGTGCACATCTCGATGCCCATCATGGAGAAGTAGCGGCCAATCATGTCGACCGCCCAGGTGTGAGGCACCACCAGGATCACCGGACGGCCTTCTGCCTGCTCGGTTTGCACATGCTCCCAGCCGGTGACCTTGATGCGGCGGGTCAGCCGCGCCTTGCTGCGCCAGCTGAGCTCGCCAAAGCCCATAAAGGTCTTGAGCCCGACCCGGATCGATTTGAGCAGCAGCGCCTGCCGTGCAGCGGCATCCAGCTCGGGAAAGCAGATCTTGAGATTGGTATCGGCGATATAGGCCTGCTTTTTCGAAAAACGCAGCAGGGTCGGAGAGACCAGATCGGCAAAGCGATCCCTCAGTCTCGCGGGGGTAAATGCCAGCAGGGAAAGCAGGCCCAGCGCACACCAGCTGCCCCACCATTTGGGATGCAGCAGGCGGCTATGAAATGAGGTATCAAATACCGGATCTAACGCAGACATGGCGGCCATCAAGTCATCAAAAACAAACGGTTATTGTAGTTATCCTGACATTTTTTTCTACCCTGGGGAGGCTGGCCATCAGCCTGCAAGGCACTGATCAGACTAGTTATCATAAAAAATGGCCCACCTGGGGCCATTTTAATCAATCCAAATTCTGGTCAGCCGTGGGGCGACAATCCCTTGCGGATCCGCTGGATCCCCGCCTCGTAAAGGCCATCCAGCCCCTCCTGATCCTGACGGGTATCGAAGATCTTGAGGAACCACATGTACTGGCCCGGATGGCGCATCAGCTGCTGTTGCACCATGTCGTTCATGCGACAGGTATCGGCCATCACATCCTCGGTGGGATAGTTGTCGAACGGTGCCTCAATCTCCAGCCGGTAGCAGTGGTTCGCTTCGTCATAGCAGGCGAGCAGCGGCACCGCCTTGGCGCCACTGACCTGCACCAGACGGGGCAAGGCAGGCAGGGTCGCTTTGGGATAGCCAAAGAAGGGGGCGAAGATGCTCTTCTCGCGGCCATGATCCTGATCCGGCAGATAGAAGAAGCTGCGACCGCTCTTGATGGTCCTGATCACCGCCTTGATCCCGGCGCTGCGCTCATAGACGCGGCAACCGTTCTTGGCCCGTGCACGGTTGAGGTGCCAGTCAAACACCGGATTGCGCGCCCGTTTCATCATGGTGCACATGGGCACCCCGCGCTGGGTGAAGCAGTAACCGGCGGCATCCACCGGCCAGGTATGGGGCACCACCAGGATCACCGGACGGCCGGCCGTCCGCTCCGCCTCGATATGCTCCCAACCGATCACCTGCATCCGGCTCATCAGATAACGCTGACTGCGCATGGTGAACTCGCCAAATCCCAACAGACTCTTGAGGCCGACCCGGATCGAGGTCAGTGCAATGGCATCCCGCTCTTCCGGGCTCTTATCCGGGAAGCAGATCTCCAGATTGGTTCTGGCGATATAAATCTGTTTTTTCGAGATACGAAACACCAGCGGAGCCAAGGCTTCGGCCAAACGGTCGCGCAATCGCACCGGCACAAAGGCGAGCAACATCAGCACGCCGAGCGCCAGCCAGCTGAACCAGTAGCGGGGATGCAGAAAACGGGCTTCAAAAGAGGAGTCAAATACGGGATCTTGGGACGACATGTATTGGGGTCGAGCGAAAAAGTGGTGCTGCATTGTAGTCGTCCTGACAGGTAATACCAGTTAAATCCATGGCAAATAGCCCGCCACGGGCGCCACATCAAAAAACCATAAAAAAATGCCCCGCACTGCGGGGCATTTTGCTCGTTACACAACCAGGGTGGAGGATCTTTGTCCATCCATCGTATGACTGGTCGTTTATCCCGTCGCTCTCGGAGCGCACTGCTTATCCATTTCCCGATGTCACATCTTCTTCAAGATTTAACGGTGAGCACCCTGGCGGGCCATGCCGTTATTCATTTCGGTATTACGCTGCGGCAGAAAAAACATCAGGTAACGCAGTGCCACATACCCGACGATCACGGTAGCCACCCCAAGCTCGAAGTGGGCCAGCAGTCTGATCTGCTCGACGTAGTGACTCCCTTGCGCAAACCCTTCAACCAGATGGGCCACTTTGAACAGGGCGGTAGCACCGATCACCAGCGGGAAGGTGAAGGCGGCATAACCCGGCGAGAAGGGCAGACGCAGCAGTTTGATGAAGGCCAGATAGATGATGCCGGTCATCAGGATGGCAATCCCCAACAGCACGGCCACCAGCAGCAGTGACGGCTCCTGACTGACGGTCAGGTAACCGGCCAGAGAGAGGCTGGCAGGAGCCGCCAGAATGGCGATGGTCGGTTTGGCGGCATCCGGCACTTCATGGCTGAAGATCAGGCGATAGAGCATCAGCGGCAGCATCAGGCCGTAGCAGATGATCCCGAACCAGAGCAGACCGCTGGCCAGCGGGGCAAACTGACCACCCGGGAAGGCGACGTCAGCCACGATGATCCCCACTGGCGGCACGAACCAGCTCGGCACCATGTGGTGGATTTCAAACTCTTTGGCGCGATGCCAGATAAAGGTGGCTAGGAACAGCAGGTGAACCGCCACGGCAAACAGCCAGAGGGCCTCACCCGCTTGCGGCGCAATCATACCGAGCGCTTTGGAGACCACCATGGTGCCCATGGCATAGGTCGGAACCACACTGCCCACCACGGGGTGAGCGAGATCCTGCAACAGCAGGCGGGGGTGAAGCAGAAACTTGAAGGTCAGGATCACCAGCAGCACGGCCGCAATGGCAGCGCCCAGCAGTTGCATCCGGCCATCGAAGTGACCGGCATTTTCCCAACACCAACCAAGGCTGGCGATGCCCAGCGCCAGACCCGCCATGGGGGTTGGGGCGGCAGCCAGTGATTTACGGGTTCTTGCGATCATGATGACACCTTTCTATTGATGACTATGGCGATAGGATAATGGTCCCTTATCGTTTACGATATCTAAATGAATTAAATCAATCATTCAGGAAAACCAAACACGATGAAACTGACCCTGCAGCAGCTGAAAGTGTTCGCCACCATTGCCCGTTATGGAAACCTTGGCCTTGCCGCCAACGAGCTCTGCCTGAGCAAGGGGGCTGTCTCCCAGTCGCTGCAGGAGCTGGAGCGCCAGCTCTCCACCCCGCTGTTTGACCGCATTCACCCCAGATTGCAGCTCAACAACGAGGGACGCCTGCTGCAACCGGCCGCCGAAGAGCTGCTGACCCGGATGCAGGATATCGAGAACCTGTTCAGCCCCGATGCCGAACCCAGCGGCCAGCTTCGCCTTGGTGCCAGCCAGACCATCGGCAACTACCTGCTCCCCACCCTGCTCGCCAGCAGCAAACAGGAGTTGGGGCTCCCCCCCAAGGTGACCATCAACAACACTCACCTGCTCTGCCATGCGCTGGCCAACTTCGAGCTGGATATGGCGTTGATTGAGGGGGAGAACCACCACCCCGACCTGCTCGCCGAACCCTGGCTGCAGGACGAGATGCTGGTGGTGGCCCCACCCGGTCACCCGCTTGCCAACAAGAAGGAGCTCACCCTCTCCCGACTGGGGGGCGAGACCTGGGTATTGCGTGAAGCACAATCGGGCAGTCGCGAGCAGTTTATCCAGCAGATCCAGCCCGAGCTGCCCCGCTGGCAACCAGGGCTTGAACTCAACACCTTGGAGGCGGTGATGCTGGCGGTGGAGAAAGGGCTTGGTATCTCCTTTATCTCCCGGCTGGCAGCCTCGGATCGCCTGGCAGATGGGCGGCTGATCGCCCTGCCCCTCACCCGCCGCTTCCCGCGCCAGCTCTCCCTTATCTGGCACAAGCAGAAGTACCACTCCACCTCCCTGCGCCACTTTATCCACTTCTGCCGGGCTCAGGTGAAGGATGCCGAGGTGAGCCGCGCAGAGTAACGCGCGCTCGGAGCGCCGCTGGCAGACCTGCACCCCAATGGAAAAAAGCAGAGAGGGAGCCACGGCTCCCTCTCTTTGATTCGCTTCTGAGTATCACTTTTCCAGACTGCGCAACCAGCTGATCTCCTCGCCCCAAATGGACTCGTCGATGGTCTCGAGGATCAGCGGAATGCGATCGAAGCGATCATCATTCATGATGTGGTGGAATACCGCCTCTCCCAGATTGCCCTCCCGCAAGCTGTGGTGGCGATCGACCCGGCTACCGAAGGTGCACTTGGCGCCGTTGATATGCATCCCCTTGAGATAGTGAAAACCCACCGTGCGGTCGAACTCGGCAAAGACGGCAGCGCAGCTCTCGGCAGTGCGCAGATCGTAGCCAGCGGCAAAGGCGTGGCAAGTATCGAAACAGATCCCGACCCGGCTCTTGTCCTCCACCCCCTCGATGATGGTGGCGAGGTGCTCGAACGACCAGCCGAGGTTGGTCCCCTGCCCGGCGGTATTCTCGATCACCGCCGTCACCCCTTCACTGCGCTCCAGCGCCCAGTTGATGGACTCGCTCACCAGCTTGAGGCTGGCCGCCTCAGGGATCTGCTTGAGATGGCTACCGGGGTGGAAGTTCAGATAGCAAAGCCCCAGCTGCTCGCAGCGCTTCATCTCGTCGAGAAACGCATCGCGGGATTTGGCCAGACCATCGGGATCCGGGTGGCCCAGATTGATGAGATAGCTGTCGTGGGGCAGGATCTGCTCCGGCAGAAAACCGGCCTTGTCACAAGCCGCCTTGAAGGCACGGATGGTGGCATCCGACAAGGGGGCCGCCTGCCACTGACGTTGATTCTTGGTAAAGAGGGCAAACGCGTTGGCCCCGATGGCCTGGGCGCGGGCGATGGTATTCTCCACCCCGCCGGCCGCACTGACGTGGGCTCCAATATATTTCATACAATCTCCTCGATACGGCAAGCCGCCATTATGCCGATCCAGCCCGGCCACGCCAAACCGGGATATCCGATAGCGGGTATCGACAAAAAGTGCTGCCTTAGCAAGGCGGCTGCGTTTCATGGCGCAATCGGCCTGCGCTGTAGCAACCTCTCCCCAGAAGGGATAGTTAGAGCCCATCCACGCCAGCATGGCGCCCATAAAAAAACGCAGCGTATCGCCTGAGCAATAACGCTGCGTCTTTGGGTCTCTCGGCCGTCCCCCTTGCCGTGACCCGAATGGCCAGCGACAAGGGAGCAAGAATGCGCGGGGAGAGTCGCCTTAGAAGGGCATCTTGAAGCCTGGCGGCAGTTGCATGCCACCGGTCAGTTCGCCCATCTTGGCCTTGTTCTGCTCTTCCACACGACGCACGGCATCGTTGCAAGCGGCGGCAACCAGATCTTCCAGCAGCTCCTTGTCATCTTCCATCAGGGAGGGGTCGATCTCGATGCGACGGACGCTGTGGCTACCGGTCATGGTGACCTTGACCATGCCAGCACCGGCTTCACCGGTCACTTCCATCTGAGCCAGCTGCTCCTGCGCCTTCTGCATACGCTCTTGCATCTGTTGGGCCTGTTTCATCAGGTTCCCCATTCCACCTTTACCAAACATATGTCGTCTCTCGTCTTGAAATCCGGCATCCAGCGCCGGGCTGTGGGCTTGTCTGTCCTAGATGGGGACAGCCAAACTGCTTTTCAACCGGAAGCAAGCTCCCGGCCACGGAATTTAGCGGTTGAGGGGCTCGATGCTCTCGTGATGAAGCACGGCACCAAACCGCTGAACTAAAAACTGTACGTTGGGATCCTGCTCCAGATCCCGGGTCACCTGCTCGCGCACCCCGAGATAGAGGCGGTGTTCGATCTCGAGGGGGGTCTCCTGGTCAGGCACCACACCAAGCGTCACCTCGACCTGCACCGGTTGACCCAGCGCTGGCCCAATGATCTCGGCCAGATCGGCGCGCGCCTTGTCGCTCACCAGATGGCGCTGTTCAGGCTTGAGGGTTAGCAGTACCTTGTCCCCTTCCCGCGTCATCACCGAGTTGATGGCCAACTGGCGCAGCCGCCCTCCCACCTGAGTGTGAGCGATCAACTCGGCCCAAGGGTCGCCGCAACCATTGAGCAGCGAGGAGGGGATAAGGCGAGTCGCCTCTCCCTCTTGCGGCTCGCTGTCGCTCTCGAGCTCATCCCAGTCGATGGTCTCCATCACCGGCTGAGCGGGCTCGCTCTGTATCACAGGGGCAGCAGCCACTGCCGTGATGGCAACGGGCGGCTGGGTCGCTGGGGTGGGCGTCACCGCAGGCACCCCAGCACTGCGCTCACCGGGTCGATAGCTCGGCTGTACGTCGAGATCCCAGGGGGGCAGATCGGTTGGCTGGGCCGGAGCCGTGACGGGGGCGTGGCTCATCACCGGAGTCTGCTCGGCAAAGCCCTGATTGAGGTACTCTTCGTATTCCCCGTTGTCACCCTGCGGCTCGTAACCGTCGTTATAGAGATCCACTGGCGGCAGATCATCATAGTGACCCATCGCCGGCATCCCCTGCCCGGCCGGTTGGCTGACCGGAGCTGGCTGTTGCGCTACGGTCGGTGCGGCGGCGGGCGCGACAGGACGAGCTGGCGCAACCGGCACCGCGCGCGGCGCGGGCGCCGCCGGGGCATCCTGACCACGCTGGCGGCTGCGCAACATGTTTCGCTTACCAAGCAGGCTTTGCATGCTCGATACCGCAGACACGGCTTCAGGTGCGCTAACCGGCGCGGTTGTCGGTTCGAGCGCGGGCTCGAAGGGGGCGGTCAGCGGCTCGCCACGGGAATAGTCCATATCGGCTGCGGCAGGCGCTCGATCATCAGCATCAGCATCAGCAGATTGTTCGGCTGAGTGCGCTGGCACATCGGGCTGCGCATGTGGCAACGCGGGCTCGGGTTGATACCCCATGCCCGCAGCCTCGCGCAGCAGCTCATCCTGCTGGCTGAACAGCTCGGCGGCTTGCGCCTCCTCCTCGCTGTCGGCGGGGTTGCCGATGTCATCCGTCATCGAAGGCAGGGAGACATCAACCGCGGGCACGGCGCCGCTGATCGGTGCCAGTGCGGCCGATTCAGCGGCCGGGCGCTTTCCCGGCAAGGAGGCTACCGGAGTGGCACTGCTCGCCGCACTGCTCGTCATTGACGGGGGCAACGCAGTGAGGCTGGCCGGATGCAGGGCATCACGCCTTGGGGAGAAGGCGAGCATCCGCAGGCAGGTCATCTCCAGCGCGGTGCGGCCATCGGGAGCCCAGGGAAGATCTTTACGACCACCCAGCACGATCTGGTAGCAGAGCTGCACCTCTTCCGGGCTCATCGCCTTGGCCAGTTGCAGCAGGGAATCGGCATCCGCCCCCTGCTCCTGCACACTGGCAGGCAGCAGCTGCGCCATGGCGATGCGATGGAGCAAGCCTTCCAGCTCGGCGTGGAGCTGATCAAAATCGGGGCCCAGGGTGGCGATCTCGGTGATCTTGGCCATGGTCGCGGGGGCATCTTGCCGCAAAATGGCTTCCAGCAGCTGGTGCAGATGGCGGTGATCGAGCGTGCCCAGCATCGCCAGCACGCTGTCGAGGCGCACGCTGCCGTTACCGTGGGCCAGCGCCTGATCGGTCAAGCTCAGGGCATCGCGCATACTGCCGTCAGCGGCTTTGGCCAAAGCCAGCAGGGCGCGGGGCTCGAAGGGCTGCCCCTCCTGATCCAGCACCCATTCGAGCTGCTTGGCAATCTGGGTCTGATCCAGACTCTTCAGATGAAACTGCAGGCAGCGCGAGAGAATGGTAATGGGCAGCTTCTGCGGATCCGTGGTGGCCAGCAGAAACTTCACATAGGGGGGGGGCTCTTCGAGGGTTTTCAGCAGCGCGTTGAAGCTGTGACGCGACAACATGTGCACTTCATCGATAAGGTAGACCTTGAAGCGGCCGCGGGCCGGACGGTACTGCACGTTGTCGAGCAGCTCGCGGGTATCTTCCACCTTGGTTCGCGACGCCGCGTCAATCTCCAGCAAGTCGACAAAGTTGCCCTGATCGATCTCGCGGCAGGTATCGCAGACACCGCACGGGTGGCTGCTGATCCCCTGCTCGCAGTTGAGGCTCTTGGCCAGAATACGGGCGATGGTGGTCTTGCCGACCCCGCGGGTACCGCTCAGCAGATAGGCGTGATGCAGCCGTCCCTGATCCAGGGCGTTGGTCAAGGCGGTCAGCACATGTTGCTGGCCTACCACTTGTTCAAACGTATGGGGGCGCCATTTACGCGCCAGAACCTGATAGCTCATAAATCCATCATGCAGGGAAGACAGGGCATTGAGGCCGGATGCTAACACAAATGGCGGGCTGGCTGTATCGGCTATCGGTCAGAGCGGGAGGGATCGCTTGATTTTCAAACCGATGCCCGCACGGGCACCGGTTCAATGCAGGCCCGATGCAGAGGATCGGGCCGAAGAGGCATTACTCGCCGGCCAGCTCGACCAGTGAGACCACCTTGATGCCAGCGGCAGTCAGGCGAGCATCGCCACCCAGAGACGGCAGGGAGATGATAAAGGCCGCATCGGCAACTTCACCACCGGCACGGCGGATCAGCTTGACGGTCGCATCGACGGTACCGCCGGTCGCCAGCAGATCGTCCACGACCAGCACTTTGTCACCGGGCACGATGGCATCGGTGTGCAGTTGCAGGGTGTCGGTGCCGTATTCGAGGGCATAGGACTCCTCGATCACTTCGCGCGGCAGCTTGCCCGGCTTGCGGACCGGTACGAAGCCCAGCCCCATGGCATAGGCAACCGGCGCGCCAAAGATGAAGCCGCGAGCTTCGGTGCCAACAATCTTGGTGATCCCTTGATCACGATAATGATTGGCCAGCAGATCGATGGTGGCCTTGAAGGCCTCGGCGTTCTCGATCAGGCTGGTGATGTCACGAAACAGAATGCCCGGCTTCGGATAGTCGGGAATGGTCTTGATGCTTGCTTCGATAAATTTCAGGGTTTCCGGATTCATGTGTTGACCGCTTATTTTTTTGACCCAGGGGTGGCCATTTTTTCTCAATTCCCTTCTGCGGGAAATAAAAAAGCCTGTCAC
The DNA here is from genome assembly GCF_019047125.1 of Aeromonas sp. FDAARGOS 1411. Taxonomy (NCBI): domain Bacteria; kingdom Pseudomonadati; phylum Pseudomonadota; class Gammaproteobacteria; order Aeromonadales; family Aeromonadaceae; genus Aeromonas; species Aeromonas sp. FDAARGOS 1411. The sequence goes on from NZ_CP077214.1 coordinate 1,645,703, forward strand.
GCAAAAATGACAGGCCGACTCCATAGCATTATTGCTGCAATAGCTTAGGGACTTCACTTCACCATTGCAACTGGCTCCAGCACCGGCAGGCGCATTAACCAGGTGAGCAGGATCACCATTATGACAACCAGCAGCCCCTTGACCCACAGCAGTGGCACCACCGCCAGCGACACCGAAAAGGTGAGCAAAATGAAGATAATGGCGCGCCGTCTGGCCTGACGACGAATGCCGCGATACTGTTGCCAATCCACGATGGGCGGGCCAAACCAGGGATGGGTCAGCAACCAGCGATGAAAACGGGGCGATGAGCGGGCAAACAGGGCGGCAGCCAGCAACATGAAGGGGGTAGTCGGCAATAGCGGCAGCACAATGCCCACAATACCGGTGGCAAATGCCAGCCACCCGAGCGCCATCAGACACCAACGCTTCATTCCTTCTCCTTGCGTGATTTATCTCCCTCTAGCCTAACAGAGTTTGAGCGGGTGCTGACAGCGGGCCGCAACCCCACTACAATCTGCGCTCTTTTTTCTTGCCACTCTCGTCGGAAAGCCGTTATGCGCGTTATTTTGGCCCCCATGCAGGGGGTACTGGATCACCTGATGCGGGAGGTACTCACCTCCGTCAATGATTACGATCTCTGCGTGAGCGAGTTTATCCGGGTCGTCGATCAGCTGCTACCCGCCAAGGTGTTCTACCGCCTCTGCCCTGAACTGCTGCAAGATGGCAAAACCCGCGCAGGCACCCCGGTGCGGGTACAACTGCTGGGGCAACACCCCGAGTGGCTGGCCGAGAACGCCCTGCGCGCCATCGAGCTGGGCTCCCCCGGAGTCGATCTCAACTTCGGCTGTCCCGCCCCTACGGTCAACAAGAGCAAGGGCGGTGCGGTGCTGCTCAAAGAGCCCGAGACCATCTACCGCATCGTCAAGGCGGTACGTGACGCAGTGCCCGCCCATCTGCCGGTGAGCGCCAAAATTCGCCTCGGTTACGATGACAAGGATCTCTATCTGGAGAACGCTCAGGCGGTCTTCCAGGGGGGCGCCAACGAGCTGGCCGTTCATGCCCGCACCAAGCGCGAAGGGTACAAGGCCCCCGCCCACTGGGAGTATGTGGACGCCATTCGCCGCGCCCTGCCCATCCCCGTCACCGCCAACGGCGAAATTTGGGATCACAAAGATGCCCTCGCCTGCGCCAGGGTCTCGGGTTGCGATGCCCTGATGGTCGGGCGCGGCGCCATCTCCCTGCCCAATCTGGCCAACGTGATGAAAACCGGCTGCCCGCACATGAGCTGGGCCGAGGTGCTGCAGTTGATGGTGAGCTATACCGAGCAGGATCTGGCCAGCGAAAAAGCCGACTACTACCCCAGCCGCATCAAACAGTGGTTCAGCTATCTCAAGCGGGAATATCCCGAAGCGGACCTGCTGTTTCAGGAGATCCGGGTGCTCAAAGAGACGGCTCCCATCCGCGATGCCCTGCTGCAAGCAGCCAAAAGCCACGGCTAACCACGTTTAACTTGACGCATATCATCTTGATAGAGTTATCGGATCCCTATACTGCCCCGAATCTGTCGTCTGTCCTGTGGGGGATAATGTGTGTGAAATGACGCAAGCACAGTTGACTGTCTGGCGTAATCGCCTGCTGTCAGACTGGGCCCAAGTACGAGAAACGCTGATCGGTCAGCTCAAAGCCTGCCGCCGTGACGAGTGGGCCGAACAGGTCGGTCACTGCGAGCAGGATCAACTGGTGGAACTGACCAGCCGGCTGGATCTGCCGAAGGTAGAGCAGAGCGTGGCCCGCCTCAAGCGGATCGACGCGGCACTCTGCCAGATGGATCTCGGCCTCTATGGCCTCTGCTCCGATTGTGAAGAGCCGCTTTCCATCGAACAGCTGGAACAGGATCCGACTCTGCAACGCTGCCCGCGCTGCGAAGCCCGCTATCGCAAGGGATTCCACGCCCACGAACTGTGAGGGATGCACCTCTGTGCATCCACTCACCCCTCAGCACTGGTTACTCCGTCGTTCCTGTCCAATACTCAACCGTATCAGCCTGTTCGAGGGTATGCGTTGTGTACAGACTCTTGTTGTTATGGTGTTTGTGTTGCCAGGCTACGGCACAAGAGTCATTGGTCGTGGGCTGGGTCGACTGGCAGCCCTTCAGTTATCGCAATGAACAACAACAGCTCCGTGGACTTGATGTGGAGCTGCTCAACGCCATCTTCCTGCGGGCCGGTTATCAGGCCAAATTCAGTGAAATGCCCTGGGCTCGCGTGCTGCACGAGCTGAAATTCGGCACGGTTCAACTGGCCATGTCAGCCAATATCACCGCCGAGCGGCAGCAATATGCCCGCTTCAGCCACCCCTATCGGGAAGAGGAGACGGCCATCGTCATCCGTCGGCAAGATGCCGATCGCTGGCGCGGGATCAACACCCTGGAGCAGTTGATCAACACCCCCGACTTCCATATCGGGGTGCTCAAGGGCTTTGATTATGGCAATACCTTCCGCCAGTTGATGGCAAGGCCCGAGCTGCAGCCCCGTCTGCAGATGCGCCTGCGGCTGGATCAGCTGCTGAAGATGTTGCAAGGGGGACGGATCCAAGGGTTTATTCTGGATCCCCACGGACTGCAGGAGTGGCAGGGTAAGGATGGCGTGCAGGACAAGCTGTATATTCTGCTGCATATCGAACAGACACCAGTTCACCTGATGCTTAGCAAAGAGAGCACCACAGAAGCGCAACTGCAGCGGATCAATCATGCTATCGATCAATTGAAACAGAGCCCCGACTATCAGCAGATCCTCGATCGCTACCAGTTCAGATCCCTGCATTCACAGGAAAACACTCATAAGTAAGGGGAGCATCTGCTCCCCTTACTGTCTCAAGCAAACCCAATCCGTTCTCAAACAACCCTGGTTGCAACTTGCCAGGACGCTTTGGTCATCGATAACGTGATGGGTTAAGCCTGGCTATCAGCGTCCCAGCACAATGTCGGCAAGGTGGGCGAAGTGGTGGATTTCGTGTGTGGCATCGCACTCGCCCGCTTGCCGCGCCGGGTTGTACCAGCAGGTTGCCAGCCCCTGCGCCGCCGCCCCGGCAATATCGGTTTTCGGATTATCCCCCACCATCAGCACCCGGGCCGGATCTGGCTGTCCCATCAAGGAAAGAGTGTGCTGGAAAATAGCTGGCGCCGGCTTGGTCACCCGAATTTCGTCGGAGATCACCAGCGGCTCGAACCACTCGCTCCAGCCCAGTTTGCCGAGCCGCCCCCGCTGAGGCACGCTGAAACCATTGGTAATGATCCCCATCCGCACCTTGCTGCGCAGCTGCTGCAGGGTCTCGACCACCCCTTCGAGAGGCATGCTAAGGGCAATGATTTGCTCCAGAAAGGTGTTGTTCATCGCCATGGGATCGGCGGCAACCTGCTGGGCAAAGAGGGAGAAGCGGGTCTGCTGCAACGCCGTTGCATCGATCTCGCCGTCGTTGTACTGCTGCCAGAGCCCGTGGTTGAGGACGTGGTACTGCGCCATGCTGGCGTCATCAGCCTGTACGCCATAGATCTGCAAGGTGTGAGTCAGCGCAGAGGCGACCGGAAAATCGAGCAGGGTTTCATCCAAATCGAACAGCACCCAGTCATAACTTGGTTTTTTTCACATAACTCCTTGTTATCATTCAGATTATTCAGAGGCTTGGCGACCAACTCTGCCAAGCGGACTGGCCAGCAGATCCAGCGTGAGACGCACGCCGAAGCCGGTCACTTCGCTGGAGACCACCCCATTGCCCCCTTTGTTGCGAAAACCGCTCAGGTCGAAGTGCAGCCAGGGGGTCTGCTCGGGCACGAAGTGGGCGAGGAAACGGGCCGCATCAATGTGATCCGGCGAACTGCCCGGCGCACACTGCAACAGATCGGCCCACTCGCTCTCGATATTGTCGTCGTAATCGTCATCAAGCGGGAAGGGCCAGATCCGCTCACCGCTGCGCTGACCCAGATTGACCAGTGATGCCATCCATTCGCTGCGATTGGTAAAGACCCCGCTGTAGCGGCCACCCAGCGCCCGTTTGCAGGCCCCGGTCAGGGTCGCGTAATCGAGCAGCAGATCAGGGGTATCCTGCACCGCCATCGCCAAGGTGTCGGCCAATACCATCCGCCCTTCGGCATCGGTATCGACCACCTCGATGGAGGTGCCATTGATGGCGGTCACCACCTCGCCGGGGCGATAGGCGTGAGGGCCGATATGGTTCTCGGCAATGGCCAGCCAGCAGTGTACCTCGTAGGGCAACTGGGCTCGGCTGATAGCGTAGAGGGTACCAAGCGCCACTGCACTGCCCCCCATGTCCAGATGCATGCCATACATGCTGCCAGAGACCTTGAGGTTGTAACCGCCAGAGTCGTGGCAGATCCCCTTGCCCACCAACGCAATGCGGCGCACTGGCTTGGGTGGATAGTAGCTGAGCTTGACCATGGCCCCCTGATTGTCTTCCGAACCACGAGCAACGGCCAAAAACGCCCCCGCCCCCAACTCGGCCAGCTGCGCCTGATCATAGTGATGGCACTGCCACCCCTCATCTTGCGCCAGCTTGCTGACAAACTCACGATAGCTGGCGGCCGTCAGCTCGGAGGCAGGCAACACCGCCAGATGGCGAGCCAGCCCGTTGCCCCCCGCTTCGCTGTAGAGGCGCGCCAAGTCCAGCACCACCGCGGGTGAAACCTTGATCTGCTGATAGCTCCAGCTGCTTTCACTGCGGCGCTTGCTGGTGGGCAACGAAATATTGGCGGCAAGCAGGGCCGACAACATCACTTCGGCCAGCATCACTCGCTCGGAGGGGGAAAAACCTTCCAGATGCAGCCCGAGGCGCTCCACATTGAGCCCAGAAAGAGGAGCAATCCAGCCTCTGATCTGTTTATAGAGGCGGTGATCCCGCGTCACACTGCCGGCCACAAACATCACCTGCAACAGGGTATTGCCATGCATCAGGGTAAAGGGCGCTTTTTTCCCCAGCGCAAGCTGGGTCTGGAGACCCGCAAGAGCGGGGAGCGAAAGCAAGGACTCCTTCTGCTCTTCGGCGATCAGCAGCAGTTGCAACGGCAGCCCTTGGGCAAGGGCTTCGGCCAGCGTGGCATCCCGGCTTTCAATAGCAGGAGGAAGATAGGTGAAGGGAGTGATCACAGGCGCGCGCCTCATCCATGAAGAGATACCTGATGATACCCAACAAATGGTTGATACGACCAGTTTTGGTCTTGAAAAAGCGTCAGAAATAGCAGCAATCACCAGATGGTGACGAGCATCAAGAAGGATTGTTTAATGATTGGCAATGCAGGAAGGGAACGTACAGAAAGTTGGTTGCGGGGGCCGGATTTGAACCGACGACCTTCGGGTTATGAGCCCGACGAGCTACCGAGCTGCTCCACCCCGCGTCCGAATTGTCACCCTCAAGCCGAGCAGTAGCTTGGTGGCCTTTGTCTGCCTTCGACTGTTTGCACAATCGCAAGCTGACGAAAAAGTTGGTTGCGGGGGCCGGATTTGAACCGACGACCTTCGGGTTATGAGCCCGACGAGCTACCGAGCTGCTCCACCCCGCGTCCGAATTGTCACCGTCAAGCCGAGCAGTAGCTTGATGGCGTTTGTCTGCTTTCGACTATTTATACAATCGCAAGCTGACGAAAAAGTTGGTTGCGGGGGCCGGATTTGAACCGACGACCTTCGGGTTATGAGCCCGACGAGCTACCGAGCTGCTCCACCCCGCGTCCGAATTGTCACCCTCAAGCCGAGCAGTAGCTTGGTGGCGTTTGTCTGCTTTCGACTATTTATACAATCGCAAGCTGACGAAAAAGTTGGTTGCGGGGGCCGGATTTGAACCGACGACCTTCGGGTTATGAGCCCGACGAGCTACCGAGCTGCTCCACCCCGCGTCCGAATTGTCACCCTCAAGCCGAGCAGTAGCTTGATGGCGTTTGTCTGCCTTCGACTGTTTACACAATCGCAAGCTGACGAAAAGTTGGTTGCGGGGGCCGGATTTGAACCGACGACCTTCGGGTTATGAGCCCGACGAGCTACCGAGCTGCTCCACCCCGCGTCCGAATTGTCACCCCAAGCCGAGCAGTAGCTTGGTGGCGTTTGTCTGCTTTCGACTGTTTACACAATCACAAGCTGACGAAAGAGTTGGTTGCGGGGGCCGGATTTGAACCGACGACCTTCGGGTTATGAGCCCGACGAGCTACCGAGCTGCTCCACCCCGCGTCCGAATTTTTCTCGAAGTGGCCGATCAGTAGCCAGTTCGATTTCTCCTTTCCCACCAACCGGTTACACCGGCTTGACTGGTCAGGATCTCAGATGGTTGCGGGGGCCAGATTTGAACTGACGACCTTCGGGTTATGAGCCCGACGAGCTACCGGGCTGCTCCACCCCGCGTCTGAGGTCGCCAATAATAGGCGCCAGCGCACAGATTGCAAGTAAATATCTCAAAAAAAGTTTATTCGTAGATTAATCGGACAAATAGTGCGGTCATTAGCAGCATCATGCTGTTTTTTCAGGCAATCGAGTCCTTGCCAGGCATCCGGCACTACACTCAATAAGGTGAACACTCCTCATTTTGGGTAGGTAGAATATGCGCATCTCCGCCGGTCACTGCCGTCAGTTGGGGGCCACACCCGACAGTAACGGCGTCAACTTCGCGATCTGGGCACGCCTCGCCAGCCGGGTCGAACTGCTGCTCTTCGCAAGCGCAGACGATGCGACCCCCGAGGTGATCCCCCTCTCCCCGCGCCTAAACCGCACCGCCTACTACTGGCATATCCATGTGGAGGGGATCTCGGTCGGGCAACGTTACGCCTATCGCATTCAGGGCCCGTGGCGCCCATATGGCGGCACCCGCTTCGATGCCGAGAAGGTGTTGCTCGACCCTTACGGCCGCAGCATCGAGCTTGGCGCCAATTACGATCGATGGGCGGCGGCCCGTCCAGGCAGCAATCTGGCTTGTTGCGCCAAGAACAAGGTGGTCGATACTCGCCACTACGACTGGGAAGGAGACAAACTGCCCGCTCACTCCCTCTCCCGCTCGGTGATCTACGAACTGCATCTGGGGGGCTTTACCAAGTCCCCGAGCTCCGGGGTCGATCCGGCGCTACGTGGCACCTATCTCGGGCTGATTGAGAAGATCCCCTATCTGCAATCTCTCGGCGTCACCGCCGTCGAGCTGCTGCCGGTATTCCAGTTCGATCCTCAGGATGCGCCCAAAGGACTCTCCAACTACTGGGGTTACAGCCCCATGTCCTTTTTCGCCCCCCACGCCCAATACGCCTGCGGCGATGATCCGCTGACCGAATTTCGCGACATGGTCAAGGCGCTGCACAAGGCCAATATCGAGGTGATCCTGGACGTGGTTTACAACCACACCGCCGAAGGAGGAGATGATGGCCCCACCTTCTCGTTTCGCGGCATCGACAACGAGGCCTACTACATCCTCGACAACAACCAGAAGGACACCAACTATTCGGGCTGCGGCAACACCTTCAACGGCGCTCATCCGGTGGTGCTGCGGATGATCATGGACAGCCTCCACTTCTGGCGTCAGGAGATGCACGTCGATGGCTTTCGGTTTGATCTGGCTGCCATTCTGTCGCGGGATGAATCGGGTCAGCCGCAGGCCAATGCCCCCACTCTACGCACCATAGATACCGACCCCAACATCGCCGACATCAAGCTGATTGCCGAAGCCTGGGACGCGGGGGGACTCTATCAGGTGGGGTCACTGGCCGGCGCCCGCTGGCGTGAGTGGAACGGCCAGTTCCGGGATGATGTGCGCCGCTTCCTGCGCGGGGATGACAACAGCGTCACCGCCTTTGTCGAGCGGCTCTGCGGCAGTCCCGACATCTACCACTATCACCACGCCGATCCCGAGAAGAGTATCAACTTCGTCACCTGTCACGACGGTTTTACCCTGTGGGACTGGGCCAGTTACAACAGCAAGCACAACGAGGCCAACGGGGAGGAGAACCGTGACGGCTGCGATCACAACTTCAGCTGGAACCACGGCCATGAAGGGGTAACGGAAGATCCCCAGATCAACGCCCTGCGGATGCGCCAGGCCAAAAACATGATGGTGGCGACCCTGCTCTCGGTGGGCTCCCCCATGCTGCTGATGGGGGATGAGCTGCTGCGCACCCAGCGGGGTAACAACAACGGCTACTGTCAGGACAATGCCACCTGCTGGATGAACTGGCTGCCCAATGCCCGCAGTCAGGAGATGTTCCGCTTTATGAAGGAGCTGATCCAATACCGCAAACACCTGTTCCAGCGCCCGGAGCAGGAGAGCATGCCGCTGTCGCTCACCGAGATCCTGCGCCACAGCGAGATCTGCTGGCACGGGGTCAACGCCGGGCAACCGGATTTCAGCCCCCACTCCCACGCCATCGCCATGTCGGCGCTGTCGAGCGAAACCAAGCTGGCGCTCTATGTGCTGTTCAACGCCTACTGGGAGCCCCTCACCTTCAACCTGCCGAGCCCGCCAAAGGGGGTCGGCGGCTACTGGCGGCGGATCCTCGATACCGCCCTCCCCTCGCCGCAAGATATCTGCACCTTCGGCATGCCGCTGGAGGGATTGACCCGCGAATATCTGGCCCAGCCGCGCAGCAGTTGCCTCTTTATCTGCGGGGCCGACGATTTCTATTGATCGATTGCTGTGAATTGATAGCAGCGATACCTGCAAGCCAGATATGGAAAAGCCCCGAGTGTTGGCTCGGGGCTTTCTCTTTTCAGCGCCAGTGTCAGATCAGCTGGTGCAACACGCTGGTAGCGGCAATCTGGGCGATCAGCAGGCCACACAGGGAGGTGGAGACCACCACAGGCGCGGTATCACGCTGTAAGTAGAGCGGGCTGAACCAGAGCAGCAGAGAGGCCACCAGCAACGCTGCCTGGGTCACCACCGCCGGGATCAGGGCATCGAGATTGACCTCACTCCCTTGCCAGCCCACCAGCACTGCCAGCCAGACAAGGCTGGCCATCGCCCCCACCAGACCGGCCAGTGGCAACAGGGTGTTGAATGCCTTGAGACGATGACGGGCCCGCAGCAGCATCAGGTGGGCAAAGGCCGCCCCCAGCATCGCCATCTGCAGTAGACCGCTCACCCAGCCCTGCAGTTGCAGCAGCCCGATGCCATAGAGAGCGAGCGGCAACGCCGGTAGCCAGAGCAGTGTCGAGGGGACTGAACGCTTGCCCTCCAGCCGTGACTGGGCCAACGACAAGCCAACCCCGAGCACCAGTGCGGCCCCACCACTCCAGATGAGCCAGCTGGCCGCCTTGGCCTCGACCGCCAGCATCAGGGAGAGGGCGGTAATGACCCAGATGGAGAAGAGCTGCTGACTGATGCGCGAGCGTTGGCCAGGGCAGATATCACCGCGCCACAGCACGATACCGAGGGCGATCAGGGCGCCAAGCGCCATCAATCCGGTGAGGGGAAAGAGCCAAAAAGGGAGTTGGACGAACACGATGCCTCCAGCAGTAAAGATTCGAGGTGCGCCACCGGGGCGCCAGAGAGGGGCGAGTATACCCAAACCGGCGGCTATCCCCAATCGCGACAAACAATCGTGGGCAAACAATCCGGGGCAATTTGCTGCCAGCAGAGCCCACCTTGAGGGGCGCCCTGCAGGCAGCCATATCCATAGTGACGAGATGCAGCGCTGGCTTTAGCCCTGACCGCGGGCCAGCGCCACCACCCGGGCAAACATCTGGCGGATCACCGGCGGAATATGTTCGGCGCCGAGCCGCTCCGCCTCTTCCACCACCGCCAGCGCCATTCCCGGCTTGCTGCGGTGATGGATAGCCTTGTTGATGATGTGACTGGCACTCCACATGGCGCGCCCGCCCACCCCGGCCTCGCGGCGAAACACAGCTTCAAAACCGTTGTGATAGAGGTAGTGCTCAATGTCTGCGGCAGGGAGCTGGGTCAGTCGGTCCCGTTCCCGCTCTCCCTTGAGCTGGCCCCGGGCCGAGGTGGCATACTTGAGCCCCGCCTCGTCGCCATCGGTCAGCAGGTGCCACTCGATGCCAAAATCCCGTGCCACCTTGATGAGCGGCGACTGGCCGCACTGGGCAAACTCGATGATCCGCACCCCTTCGGCCCGCAGACTGTAACCGCAGATCTGGGCCAGCTCGGAGAGCAGCCAGATCTCGGTCTCCCCCTCCACCAGCAGCCAGCAACGGGCAAACAGCGACATGGGGCGGTTGATCCGCACATGGAAGGCGATCTTGCGCAGATCGTCGCTGCTGTAGCGCTCGCCCCCCAGCTGGTGACAGAGGATATCCTGCTGACGGCGCACCAGCCGCCGCACCTGATTGAGCGGCAGGGAAGAGAGCAAGTCCCCCGAGTTGGTGGTGAGCAGCTTCTGACCCGGCAGTTGTTCCAGCAGCCCCCACGCCAGCGCCAGCATGGTTGGGTGCAGCCGGCTCTCCGGGTCCTCCAGGATCATGATGGGGCGAGCCCCCTCCTCCAGCTCGCGGTTGCCACGCGCCTGCAGCAGGGTCGCCGCCATCCCCGCCATCGCCAGCTGCAGGGCGCGGTTATCGGCGTGGCGCAGCAGGGTGTGCAGGTTGCCCGGATTGCGCAATGTCATGGGGCGATTGATGATGTCGCGCTGACTGCGCGGCTTGTTCTTGATGGGGGCCAGGGCGTTGAAGTAGTGATCCATCAGCTGGCGCACCGCCTGCAGCGCCTCTTTGAGCTCCGGCTCGCCGATCCGCTGGGGTTCGTCGATCAGCTTGTCTGCCAGCTCGCTCAGGCGATGCTCGGAGAGATCTCCCCACTGCAATGTCTCCACCCCGTTGCGAGCGGTACGGGCGTCCCGCAGCCGGAACACCGGGTTCATGGTGATGAGCAGGCAGACCAGCTCGTGGGTGTTGGCGATGGGCAGGCTCTTGCCTACCCCGTCGAGAAAGTCGTGAATGGTGAGCACAGAGCCATCCGCCTGCAGCTCGGCGCTGGCGCGATAGTGAATGCGGTGGAATTTGTCCTTGTGCAGCACCCAGGAGGGGCAAAGACGGGCCAGGCGACGGGAGTGCTGACACATCTGGGGTCTGTGCTCACTGAAGGTGAGCACCAGTTGCAAGTGGCGCGCCGGGGCCAATTCGGGATCTTCCGGTTGGTGAAAATCCTCGGCGGTGAACTGATAGGGCTCGGCATCCTGCCCCAGCAGACACCAGAGGGCGCGCAACAGGCTCGATTTACCCCAGGTATTCTCGCCGATCAGCACTGTGGTCTGATCCAGCCCGAGCGACAGGCGATTTATACCGCGAAAACCTTTGACTTCAATACGTTCCAGAAACATCCAGCCATGTCCACATCATTGTGATGGGGCAATAGTGGCAAAGTTACCGGAAAAATCCTATCGCAGGCGGGGCTTTTTCAACGTGAACTGTGAGGCACTGCAGGTTCGGGAGGGGTAACAACAGCGGTGCGATCTTGCGGGGCATTCCAGTGGCTGAACCAGAGATGACGGGTACGGATTTGACGTTTGCGATAATTCAATGGGCATTCCTTTCAATGGATAAGTGGTAGAGAGTACACCTCTTTTGTCCAAAGTCTCAGGGTTATCTGTGACGAGAAGATGACAATTGCGCCCGCCACTGCCCCGGCGTCAAACCAAACGCCTCGCGAAAACGATTACCGAAATGGGCCTGGGAAGAAAAGCCACACTGACTGGCGATGCTGGCCAGCGGCTCGGGGCCAGCCAACAGCTGCTTGGCCCGTTTGAGCCGCAGCCCAAGCAGATAACGGTGGGGCGGGCAGCCGAGACTCTGGCCGAACATGCGGGCGAAGTGGTACTCGCTCAGCCCCGCCTGCTGCGCCAGCTCTGCCAGCGTGACCGAATCGGCCAGATGGGCCTGCAGATACTCCTGCACCCGCTTGATCACCACGGGCGCCAGCCCGCCGCGCAGAGGCGGCAAACCGGGAGCCTCCTCGGTGTGGTGGCGGTAGGCGTGGAGGATCAACATCCAGGCGCCGTGGGAGAGTGCCAGCCGATCGACCCCGTGCTGCCACTGAAGCTGCATCAACTGGCGCTGCACCAGCGAAGCCGCCTGCGGATCGTCGATAAAGGTCTTGTCCACCAGTTGCAGGTGGCGCCCCTCCTTGTCACACACCTCCTCGGCGATACGGGTGAGGTGAGCCGGGGTGAAGTAGAGATGAAAGAAGCGAAACTCTTCGCGCACCAGCCACTCGGATCTGTGGTGATCCGGCATGATACACACCTTGCCGGTACCGCCGTGGCCACCCGGCCCATCGAGTCGCTCGGTCTGCTCGCCCCCTTGCAGATAAACGCTCAAGGTGTGGTGGCCCGGCTTGTGATAGCGGGTCTGGTCATAGCAGTTGCGCCAACTGGCGACGCCAAGCCCGGGTTCGAGCCAGCAGGCGTCCTCCAGCCGGGCGCCGGTGCTGACCAGTGCATCAAATACCCCTGCTGTTTTCATTCGCCCCTGCCGCCTGTTCCGGTGTACGTGTTATGCCGCTGCCATCCATCTTACCGACCGCGCCCGCAGATGACAGCGCAAGGCGATGAAAAACCGCAAGATGGTGCAATCCAGCCATCAGGGCTCGCCCCATAGTGGGTCATCTCTCCCTGACTCACCGGAAATGTGATGAATCTGATGCTCTATCTTGCCACCGTGCTTATCTGGGGCAGCACCTGGATTGCCATCGCCTGGCAACTTGGCCCCATCCCCATCGAGGTGTCGGTGCTCTACCGCTTCCTGCTGGCAGCGGTGGCACTGTTTGCCCTGCTCACCGCCAGCGGCCGCTTTACGCGCCTGCCGTGGCATGGCCAGCGCTATGCGGCGCTGCTCGGTGCCCTGCTCTTTTCCACCAACTTTCTCTGCTTTTACCACGCCACACGCTATATCCCGAGCGGCATGTCGGCGGTGATCTTCGCCAGTGCCAGCATCTTCAACGGCATGAACCTCTGGCTGTTCGAGAACAAGCGCCCCACCCTGCGCTGGCTGCAAGGCTCCTTGCTGGGGCTCTTTGGCACCCTGTTACTGTTCTGGCCGGTGCTGGCAGATGCGCAACTGGGTGCAAACGGCTGGAAGGGGCTGCTGCTCGCCTGCGGCGGCACCCTCTGCTTTTCGCTGGGCAATCTGGTCTCGGCCCGGGGCCAGCGCCACGGCTACCACGTACTGCAACTGGTGCCCTGGGGCATGGTTTACGGCGTGGTGCTGTTGCTGGGCTGGGTCACATTGCTCGGGCAGCAACTGGTGGTGCCGACCGATGGCCACTATCTGGCGGCCATGGTCTACCTCGCCCTGTTTGGCTCGGTGATCGCTTTTACCGCCTACCTGACGCTGGTGGGGCGCATCGGTGCCAGCAAGGCTTCCTACGCCACCGTGCTCTTTCCGTTGGTGGCGCTTACCCTCTCCACCTTCTATGAAGGCTTTGTCTGGCAGCCGGTCTCGGTGGCCGGAGTGGTGATCAGCCTCATCGGCAATCTGGTGATCTTCGCGCCGCCCTTGAGCGAGTGGCGCATTCGACCGGCCAAGGCAGCAAACGCCCCTTGCTCCTGAGCCAGTCAGCCCCTAAGGTAGCGCTGATCAATCTGTGACGATCCTGATGGCGATAAACAAGGGGGCGAGATGTTACTGGAAGGGCTGGAGACGCTGGGCCTGCTGGCGAGCGAAGGGACCATGGCCAAGGTGGCCAGCCACCTCTATATCAGCCAGTCGGCGGTAAGCAAGCGGATTGCCCAACTGGAGCAGCGCCTTGGCAAGAAGCTGATCGAGCCGGAGGGGCGCCAGATCCGGCTCACCCCGCAGGCGCAGGAGCTGCTGGAGAGAGTGGCCCCGAGTCTGGCAGAGATGAAGGGGGTGCTGGCCGATAGTCAGGATCTGGCGGATCAGAGCCCCCTCCCCATCGCCTGCTCTGAAACCCTGCTGGCGGGTTATCTCGCCCATTTTATGCGCGACTTTCTGGAGCGCGATCCCCACCTTGCCCTCTCCACCCACCACACCCCGGTCATTCTGGCGCGGGTGCGCAGCGGTGATGCCCTGCTCGGCATCTGCGCCGGTCGGCTCCCGCCCGGCCATGGCCTCGGCGCCGATCTGCTGCTTGAGGAGCCCTTCTATCTGGTGGGCGAGGCGCAGCAGAGCCTGCCGCCAGCCAGCGTAGAAAGCAGGCGCAAAATCCTCACCATGGATCTGGAGAACCCCTCCAACCGCTACCTGCGCGAACCGCTGGCAGATTTGGGGCTGGAGCCCGCCATGGAGCTCGACTCCTATCTGGCGCTCATCGAACTCGCCAAGGCAGGTATTGGCCCTGTGCTGCTCCCCGCTGGCCTGCTGGGGCTGGTGGGAGAACAGGGGGAGATGGCGCGCCCACTTCCCGGACTGGGCCGCCCCCTTCATCTGGTCTACCGGCCAAACAGCCTAAAGCGAGAGCGGATCGCCAGGCTGGTGAGCGCCCTGCACCAACACTTTCGCCACTGCAGCGACATACCGCGCTAGCGCTGTAAAACACCAGATATGACAACGGGGCCCGAGGGCCCCGTTAACAATTGCGATGCGGCAAGCAAGGCGCACATCAGATCCAGGCAAACAGCTCCGGATACTGGCTCCACACCAGCTTGGCAGACATCAGCAAGGAGACTGTCACCAACAGTGGTTTGATCAGCTTCACCCCTTTTTTCAGCACCATCTTGGAGCCAAAGCGGGCGCCGATAAACTGCCCCAGCGCCATGCAAAAACCGACACTCCACACCACCTTGCCGCCGAGAGCAAAGAACAGCAGGGAGGCGATATTCGAGGTGAAGTTGAGCAGCTTGGTATGGGCGGTGGCGCGAGCCATGCCAAAGCCCGCCAGCGCCACGAAACCGATGGCAAAAAACGAACCAGTACCCGGCCCGAAAAAACCGTCATAAAAGCCGACACCGCCCCCCACCAGCAGCGCAAACAGCATGGGAGTCAGACGGCGGGAGCTCTCGGCATCGCTTACCCGCGGCGAGAAGTAGAAGTAGCAGGCAAAGGCCATAAGCAGGAAAGGGAGCAGGCGCTCGAGAATGGCGGCGTCTATGGTCTGTACCGCCAGCGTGCCGATGGCCGCACCGATAAAGGTGCAGATCACCGCAGGCCAGATCATCGCCCACTCCAGCAGCCCCTTGCGGGCATAGAACCAAGTGGCGGAGAAGGAGCCAAAACTGCTCTGCAGCTTGTTGGTGCCGAGCACCAACGCGGGCGGCATGCCGGTGGCCAGCAGGGCCGGCACCGTCAGCAGACCGCCCCCACCGGCGATGGCATCGATAAAGCCGGCGACAAGCGCTACACCGAACAGGGCAAAAAGGGTAACCAGTTCCAATTCCATCCATAGACCTCACGAGAGTGGGTTGCCCGAAGGGCAACCGGAGATAACCAAAACGACGTTGTGCGGGGGCTGCACAGGCTGTCCGCTATCCTAACGGGCCACTGACCATGAATCTAACGAAACAATGGCAGCCAATTGATTCCTGATTTTCATTAATTTGAGCGGCCACGTCCCTGGCCCAACCCTCAGAGTGCCCGTTAGCAAGCCGTTGAAGCGACGTTCGCTTCCTTGATGGCCGCCAGCGCCTCACAGAGATGCTCCTCATCGGCACCGGGGAAACGGCTGACCCGCCCGGCCATGTAGCGGCTGCTGAACAGATTGAACCAGTGCTGCAGTGCCTGCCCCGCCTTGAGCTCCCCAGCTACTTCCAGCACGCAGGCCGCCACTTCGGCGGTGCAGAGGTGCTCCTCGCTGTTGGCCACCCGCATACCATAGGTGGAGAGCGTATCGGGTTTGATGGCGAGCACCGGAAAACCGTCCAGATAGGGGCTCTTGTTGAACATCTTGCGCGCCTCCGGCCAGGTGCCATCGAGCAGGATAAAGAGCGGTTTTTTACCCGGTGCCAGCGCCACCTCGCCGGTCAGGCGGGCAGGCTCCTTCTCGCAAGCGGGAAAGACCACATAGGGCTGCCACGCGGGATCGGCCAGCAGGGTCAGCAGCTCGGGATGGGGCTGGGTGCGCGACCAGAGAAACGCCCAGGTGGTATCCGGCAACACATCGGCGATCAGGCGACCGGTGTTGGAGGGCTTCATCGGCTCGCTGTCATACATCAGCAGGCAGAAACCGGCCTCCGCTTTGAGCTCGGGGCGCCACTCGCAGGCACACCAATCCTCGCGCAGCTGACAGGCCGGACAGCGGGCCAGGGTGCCGCCACGGGCAAGAAACGGTCGGGTAGAGATACTCTTGCGCCAGGCCCGCAGGCGGTTGACGGCGTGATCAGGAACAGGCTTCATCTAGGTTCACAACTGGAGTCAAAACAGGAACGGCAGCTGTGCCAACATGTCACGGCGCCATAGGGCGCGATAACAGGGGGCTGCCGGAAAAGCGCAAGATTGTACCCAGTTACGCGCTGGCGGAACAGCAATCCCTGCCCCTTTCGCCAGATGCAGTGCCCACTCCTCTTGCCTTACGACTCCTGACAGCTGCGCAGCAGCTCCAGCAACAGACTGCCATCGCGCAGTGCCTTGTGCACCTGCACCGAGGTGGGCTTGGTGGGATCTTCGTAGAAGTGGGTGGATTCAATCTGCAGCCGCACCAGATATTCGGCGGGCAACTGGCTGGCCAGCGACTGGTGCAGCATGGGGAACAGCAGCCGATCGGCACGGGTGATCTCGCCCCCGAGCAGCAGCTTGCCCGGATTGAGCAGGCAGATGAGATTGGAGAGCACCTTGGAGAGACGACCCGCCGCTTGATGGAGAATATCCTGACAGAGGCCGTTGCCCGCCAGCGCCAGCTCGCACAGCTCGCGGATGGTGACGATCTCGGGCAAGTCGTGCTCCTGCATCCGCTCGCGCAGATCCCGGTATTGCGCCTCCAGCGCCTGATTGGTCACCAGGGTGCAGGCGCAGCCAAAACCGCCGCAGTAGCAGCGCTGGCCATAGGGCTCGAGCTGCAGGTGGCTGAGATCGCCGAGCAGCGCATTCTCGCTCTCGATGAGCTGGCCATTGACCACCATGCCAACCCCGATGTCGTTGTGGACAAACACCAGCACCGCATCGGCGCAATTCTTGGCAGCCCCCCACTCTCGCTCGGCCTGGATCCAGGTGCGCACGTCTCCGCTCACCAGCACAGGTACCGAGAACGCCTGTTGCAGAGTCGGGCCAAGGGGCCAGTTGCGCAGATCGTAAAAGGGGAAGTGCTTGACCATGCCGGAGTGGCGCTCTACCTGACCTGGCAGACAGAGGGCTATACAGGCCAGACTGAGGGACTTTCTCGGCAAAAACACCTTGATGGCATGCACCAGACTGCCCAGCAGATCGGCGCGCTCCTCCTCGGTAAAGAGGTGGCGCTGGCGAGCCAGCGAGCGACCGGAGAAGTCAAACAGCGCCATATCCACGTAACCACGGCCAAGACGCATGGAGAGAAACTGGAAGCGGCGCTCGTTAATGCGCAGCAAGGTCTGACGACGGCCGCGCCCCACCGAACTTTCACCACAGGTAACCACCAGCCCCCCATCGAGCAGTTCCCGGGTGATCTTGGTGATACTGGCTGGCGAGAGACCGGTCAGGCGGGAGAGATCGGTGCGCGACAGCTCCTTGTGCTCTTCCAGGCTGGCATAGACCAGGCCGTAGTTGAGCTGCCGGATCAAATCGATACTACCTTTCACGATCTCATTCATAGGGTATGGGGCAAAGGCTGAAAAAAAGAGGCTGGCAATTTTCACACATTATTGGTCAATCCCCAAATAAAGTGCGGCCTGAACCGGGGGTCAGGCCGCATCTTGTGGTTGCCGTCACGGACCATTGCAAGATCAATAACGGAATTGCGAGACCAGTTTGCGCAATTTGTCACCGGTATTGGCCAGATCGCGGGTGGTGCTGTTGGATTCCACCGCCGCGCTGGTCAGCTCGCTGACAATCTGCTGAATGGCCACCAGGTTCTTGTTGATCTCCTCCGATACCGCGTGTTGCTCCTCGGCGGCGGTGGCGATCTGGATGTTCATGTCGTTGATGGTACTGACCGCCATCACCATGCTGTCGAGGGAGCTGGCGATATGGCTCGCCTCCTGCACCGTCTCCTGGCTGCGATCCTCGCTCGCCTGCATCACCTCCACCGCCTGCTTCACCCCGCCCTGCAGACGTTGCAGCATCTCGTTGATCTCCTTGGTGCTTTGTTGGGTACGACCGGCCAGCGAACGCACCTCGTCCGCCACCACCGCAAAGCCGCGTCCCTGCTCACCGGCACGGGCCGCCTCGATGGCAGCGTTCAGCGCCAGCAGGTTGGTCTGTTCGGCAATGCCGCGAATGACCTCCACCACCGAGCCGATCTTGGCGGTCTCTTGCGCCAATTGTTCGATAACGCCGGAGGCAGTATGCACCTCCCCCACCAGCCGGTTGATACTGTTGATGGCCCCGCTCACCACACCCCGGGCGGCGTCCGATTCACGGGCCGCATCGCTGGTTGCCGTCGCGGCATTGGAGGCACTGGCCGCCACCTCCTGCGCGGTGGAGCTCATTTCGGTCACCGCTGTGACCACCTGATCGGTCTCGCGACTGTGACCCTGCATCTGATGGTCATAGTGCTCGCTCAGATGGTGCAACTTGTCGACCGCGCTAAAGAGGTGGTTGCTGGTCTCGCCCACCTGACTTACCACCGACTGGATCCGCTCGACAAAGCGGTTGAAAGCGCTGGCCAGCTGGCCAATCTCATCCTGGCTCTGCACCTTGAGGCGCTGGGTCAGATCCCCGTCGCCGTTGGCGATATCGTTCAATGCCAGTACCGCATCCGCCAGCGGCTTGGTGACCCGGTTGCCCACAATAACGGTCGCCGCCAGGGTGATACCGAGGATCAGCAGGATCACCAGCACACTGCTCTGCAACGAGGCATGCATGTTGCTCTCGCGCTCTGCCCGCAAGGCTGCAAGTTCGTTGTCGATATCATCGATATAAAAACCGGTGCCAATGGCCCACTGGTATTTGTCCAGCACCAGAGTAAAGGCCAGTTTAGGTGCATCGCGACCGATGGAGGGCTTGGCCGTCCAGTATTCGGTAAATCCATCCCCCTGACGGGCCGACTTGAGGATCTCCTGGATCAGCAACTTGCCCTTGGCATCCTTGTCGTTCCAGCGGTTTTTCCCCTCCAGCTCGGTACGCACCGGCAACAGTATGGTGTTGCCCTCGAAGTCATAGACAAAGAAGTAGCCATCACTGCTGTAACGCAGCGGTCTGAGCAACTCTTTGACCTTTTGACGATTTTCCGGAGAATCCGGCAGAGAATACACGGCATCGACGGCGGTTTTGGCCATCATGATGTAACTGCTGAGCAGCGCTTTACGCTCTTTGATGGCATTTTCCCTCGCCACCACCAGATCAGACTCCAGATCGCGCTTGGAGACCATGTAGTTACTGAGATTGACCACCAGGGCCATCAGCAGCACGGGTACTGCACCCAGTAACAGGATTTTCTGCTTTAGCGTCATCTTTCACATCCTTGCAGCTGTTTTTATTGGAATTCCTTGCTTACTCATCAGTATAGGTGCTGGCAGGGCGAGCCCAGCTTTCGTTACAATTCCCTTAAACAAATCGGCCAGAACGTGAAAATCATGAATCTTTGTCCTTGCGGCTCAACCCTTTCTCTCGAATTGTGCTGTGGCTCACATCACAGTGGCGCTGTGGCTGACACCCCGGAACAGCTGATGCGCTCTCGCTACAGCGCTTTTGTGCTCAGTCTGGGGGAGTATCTGGTCCATAGCTGGCACCCGGCCCACCTTGGCGGCCTCACCGCCGAAGAGCTTTCACGCATCGACACCCGTTGGGATGGTCTCGAGATCATCGCCAGCCAGGGCGGCCCGGAGGATGAAACCGGGATGGTGGAGTTCAAAGCCTGGTTTCTGGAGGGGGATGAGCGTCACTGCCTCCATGAGCGTTCCCGCTTCGTGCGTTATCAGGGACGCTGGGTCTACACCGAGGGAGAGCAGGATCCGGCCCCCCTCAAAACCGGCCGCAACGATCCCTGTCCCTGTGGCAGCGGCAAAAAGCACAAGAAGTGCTGCGGCTGACCCATAACACACCCACCAGACTCGTCAAACAGTGACAAGGGGCATCCGATGCCCCTTTTTTGTGCCTGTTGTCCCGTCCTGAATATGGTTTACACCTTTCCCCCCCAATAAATGGAGAACCCGATGGGACAAGGTGTGAAACGGACACAGCGCGATTACTCGCTGACTTTTAAACTGGCACTGGTCGAGCAGATTGAAAAAGGCGAGCTCACCTACAAACAGGCTCAGGTGCGTTATGGCATTCAGGGCCGCTCCACCGTTCTGGTATGGTTGCGTAAACATGGTCGGCAAGATTGGAGCCAGGGGGCTTCTGTGCGTGCCGGCAGGAGCATCACCATGCCTGACCCCGACAACCAGACGCCCGAGCAGCGTATCAAGGAACTCGAGCAACAGCTGGCGCTGATGAGCCAGAAGGCCCAGTTCTTTGAGGCCGTCGTCGATGTACTGAAGAATGACTACGGCGTCTCCATCGTAAAAAAGCGACCCGGCAAGTCCTCTCGCAGCGGCAAGTCGAGAGGCTGACCATTGTCAGGGCTTGCCTGTTTCTGGGGATAAGCCGGCAGGCTTACTACAAGCGCAATCGGGTCGCCGACGAGCGCCATGCACAAGGATTGCAGGTGGTGCGCTTCGTGCGTCAGGTTCGACTGCGACAACCGCGGGTGGGCACGCGCAAGCTGCATTATCTGCTGCTGGGTCAGGATGATAGCGGGCTCAAGGTCGGGCGGGACAGGCTGTTTCAGATATTGGCCGAGCACCGCCTGCTGGTGCCACCCAGACGGGCGTATCACAAGACCACCCACAGTTTTCACCGTTTCTACCGTCATCCCAACTTGCTCAAGGCGGGGCCAGAGCAGGTCACGCCGGTAGCACCGGAGCAGGTCTGGGTCGCAGATATCACCTATCTGCCAGCCAGGAGCGGACCGCTGTACCTGAGCCTGGTGACGGATGTGTACTCACGCAAGATAGTGGGCCACCACGTACACGAAGGAATGCATGCCGAATCGGTGGCGATGGCGTTCAAGAAAGCGCTGAGGCAACGGCGTGGCGGCGGTGAACTCATCCATCACTCGGACCGCGGCGTGCAGTATTGCTCGGTGCTGTATCAGTCACTACATGAACGGTACGGGTGAAATGCTCGATGACGGATGGGTATGACTGTTACCAGAATGCGTTGGCGGAGCAGGTGAACGGGATTTTGAAAGGAGAATTGTTGTTGCAAAGCCCGCAGGATTTGACTCAAGCGCGGGAAATGATGCGTGAAGCGGTGGATATTTACAACGCGGAGCGGCCGCATCATGCCTTGAAATACAGAACCCCCGATGCGGTACATAGGGGGTTCTGGGTAGAGAAATGCTAGTTGAAAATGTGTAAACCTATTTCAGGACTAGACATGTTATTCGCCACCAGCCCATTAACCGCTGCGATAACAAGCGTGACAAATGTCACATAATGCTCATTAACGCGCGAGCAAATGAGCGTTTGCGAGCGCAAATTTGGCCCATATCAAACATTTTCACTCAGAAGTAGGCCACACTGGCCTCATCTGGAAGAGATGAGACGGGCAACAATGAAAAGAATAACTACACAAGTCGTCATCATAGGCGGCGGTGCCACAGGGGCCGGCATCATGCGCGATTGCGCACTGCGCGGCATCGACTGCATCCTGCTCGAGCGCGATGATATCGCCGCTGGCACCACCGGCCGCAACCACGGCCTGCTCCACTCCGGTGCCCGCTACGCGGTGACGGATCAGGAGTCCGCCCGCGAATGCATCCAGGAAAACCGCATCCTCAAGCGGATCGCCAGCCACTGTGTCGAAGACACGGGCGGCCTCTTCCTCACCCTGCCGGAAGATGACATCAATTTCCAAACCACCTTTATGGATGCCTGCGCCCTGGCCGGTATCGAAACCCGCCAGCTCGATCCCGGTGAAGCCCTGCGCATGGAGCCCAACGCCAACCCGGCGATGATCGGCGCCATCCATGTGCCGGATGGCACGGTCGATCCGTTCCGCCTCGCTGCCGCCAACGTGCTGGACGCGAAAGAGCACGGCGCCCGCATTTTCACCCACTGCAAGGTGCTGGGGCTGCTGCGCACGCAAGATCGGGTACACGGGGTCAAGGCGATCAATACCCGCACCGGCGAAGCGTTCGAGGTGGAGTGTCAGGAGGTGATTAACGCCGCCGGCATCTGGGGCCAGCAAATTTGCGAATACGCCGATCTCGGCATCCGCATGTTCCCGGCCAAGGGATCCCTGCTCATCATGGATTACCGCATCAACCAGCTGGTGCTCAACCGCGCCCGCAAACCGGCGGATGCGGACATTCTGGTGCCGGGCGACACCATCTCCCTCATCGGCACCACCTCCAGTCGCATCGATTACAACAAGATTGACCAGCTCACCGTCGAACCCGAAGAGGTCGAAGTGTTGCTGCGCGAGGGGATCAAGCTCGCTCCCATCATGGCGCGCACCCGCCTGCTGCGCGCCTATGCCGGGGTACGCCCGCTGGTAGCGGTGGACGGTGACGACACCGGCCGCAACATCAGTCGCGGCATCGTGCTGCTGGATCACGCCGAGCGTGACGGCCTCAAGGGCTTCAACACCATCACCGGCGGCAAGCTGATGACCTACCGCCTGATGGCGGAGTGGGCCACCGATCTGCTGGCCAAGAAACTCGGCAACAGCAAACCCTGCCAGACCGCCGAACTGAGCCTGCCCGGCTCGCGGGATCCGGAAAAGGTCTCCGCCCCCGGTCTCTCGGTGCCGGTCGAAGGCTCAGCCCAATACCGCCACGGCGAGCGGGTCATCGCCTTCTTCCGTGACAACCCCAAGGCCAACGCCCTTATCTGCGAGTGCGAAATGGTCACCGCGGGTGAAATCGAATACGCCCTGCGCGAGCTGGATGTGGACAACCTCATCGATCTGCGCCGTCGAACCCGCCTGGGCATGGGCCCCTGTCAGGGCGAGCTGTGCGCCTACCGCGCCGCCGGACTGATGCAGGAGTACGGCAAGGCAGACGGCCGTCAAGCCTGTGTAATGCTGCGCCAGTTCCTGGAGGAGCGTTACAAGGGAACCCGCCCCGTCCTGTGGGGCGATGCCCTGCGCGAGGCCGAGTTCACCTACTGGATCTACGAAGGGCTGTTTGGCCTGGGAGAGTGGACGGCGCCGCAGCTGGTTGCCGATACCCCACGCGGCCCAACCAGCGAGACCACTCACAAGGAGAGCCGTCATGAAGTTTGACAATATCGTTATCGGCGGTGGTATGGCGGGACTCTCGGCCGCCCTGCGGCTGGTAGAGGCGGGCCAGAAGACCCTGCTGATGGCCTCCGGCCAGAGTGCCCTGCACTTCTCCTCCGGCTCGGTCGATCTGCTCGAAAGCGAGGGAGATCCCCGCGCTGCCCTGCCCGCTTTTATGGCCGCCCATCCGGATCACCCCTACAGCAAAGTCGGAATGCAAAATATCGAGGCAAGTCTGGCCGATCTGCAGCGCCACTGCGCCGAACAGGGATTGCCACTGGTGCGCCACGACACCAATCACCAGCGCCTGACCCCCATCGGTACCCTCAAGCGCACCTGGCTCTCCCCCGATACTTGCGCCTGCGTCACCGATGCACCGATCCCGGATGTACTGCTGCTGGCCACCCTCGAGGGCTTTCGCGACTTTCATCCGGCACTGGCGGCTGCCAATCTGGCGACCCATCCGCGTTTTGCCCACTGCCGCATTCTGACCGGCGAAATCCGCCTGCCCCAGCTGGCGGAATTCAGCCGCAATCCCCACGAGTTTCGCTCAGCCGACATCGCGCGCCTGTGTGACAAGCACCATCTGGTGGCCGATCTGGCCCGCGAGATCAGCCGCATGGTGCAGGAGAGCGGTGTACCCGGTTGCCGCCATATCGTGCTGCCCGCCTGTCTTTCGCTGGGGCTGGTTGGCCCGCGTCTGGCGGAGCTGGAACAGCGTACCGGCTGCACCATCAAGGAGGTGGCCACCATGCCGCCGTCTCTGATCGGAATGAGAATGCAGGAGGCGCTCAAACGCCGCTTTATGGCCCTTGGTGGCACCTTCCTCACCAGCGAGCGGGTGCTGGGAGCCCGTTACGAAGGTGACCGGGTGGTCGGCGTACATACCCAGAATGGCGATGATCAGCTGTTTGAGGCGGACAACTTCGTGCTTGCCTCCGGCAGCTTTTTCAGCCGTGGGCTGGAGTCCCGTCTGCGCGGCATCCGCGAGCCAATCTTCGATGCCGATGTGTTGAGTCTGGAGGAGCGTGACGCCTGGGCCGGTCGCCGCCTGTTCGACCACCACCCGTTTATGGGCTTCGGGGTCAAGACCGACGACAAGCTCAGAGTGCTGCGTGGCGGCAAGCCGCTCACCAACCTCTATGGCGCGGGCAGTGTCTTGGCCCATTACGACCCAATTCGTGAAGGTTCCGGCTCCGGTGTTGCCGTTGCCACCGGCTGGCAGGCTGCCGGCCATATTCTGGGCGCGGCCCAATGATTACTACGTCCCATATCCCGTGTCTTCATCATCGCCGGGAGGAGAACTGACATGCTACTGGATCACGCCAACCAAACTTTCGATCAGTGCATCAAATGCACCGTCTGTACCGCCTACTGCCCGGTGGCCAAGGCCAACCCCGCCTACCCAGGCCCGAAACAGGCAGGCCCGGATGGGGAGCGGCTGCGGATCAAGAGCCCGGAGCTCTTTGACAGCGCCCTCAAGCACTGCACCAACTGCAAGCGTTGCGAAGTAGCCTGCCCGAGCGGAGTGCGCATCGGCGACATCATCGCCAAGGCCAAGCACCAGTACAGCGGTTTCAAACCGGGGATCCGCGAGTTCGTGCTCTCCCACACCGATCTGATGGGCAGCATGTCTACCCTGATGGCCCCGGTGGTCAACTTCACCACCGGCCTCAAGCCGATGAAACTGGTGCTGGACAAGGCGCTGGGGGTCTCATCCCACCGCGACCTGCCCAAATACTCCCAGGGCACCTTCCGCGGCTGGTACAAGAAGCAAAAAGAAGCGCAGGCCCGTTATGAGCGCCAAATAGCCTATTTCCACGGCTGCTATGTCAACTACAACCACCCGCAGCTTGGCAAGGAGCTGGTGCAGGTGCTCAACGCCATGAACATCGGTGTGCAGTTGCTGGAGCGGGAGAAGTGCTGTGGCGTGCCGCTCATTGCCAACGGCTTCATGGACAAGGCCAAGCAACAGGCGGCCTTCAACATCAAGCAGATGGAAAACTCCCTGCTGGGCAACGAGATGCCGCTGCTGGCCACCTCCTCCACCTGCGGCTTTACCCTGCGCGATGAATATCCCCACCTGCTGGAGCAGGACAACCACAAGGTGCGGGATCGCATCTCGCTGGTGACCCGCTTCCTGTGGAACGAGTTCTACAAGGGCAACAAACCGGCGATGAAACCGCTCAATCTGCACATCGCCTACCACACCCCCTGCCACATGGAAAAAATGGGGGGCGTCATCTACACCCTCGAATTGCTGCGCGCCATTCCCGGGGTCAAGGTGACGGTACTGGAGTCCCAGTGCTGCGGCATCGCCGGTACCTACGGCTTCAAGTCGGAGAACTACCAGACCAGCCAGACCATCGGCGAGGGGCTGTTTGATCAAATCAACCGCCTCTCCCCCGATCTGGTGATCACCGATTGCGAGACCTGCAAATGGCAGATCGAGATGAGCACCAGTTTTCGCTGTGAACATCCGATCCACCTGTTGGCCCAGGCGTTGGCCTGAATCCCCCGGCCCTTACGGCCGCATAAGAACAATCCACGCAGAGATAAACAAAGAGCCGGCAATTGCCGGCTCTTCTTTTTTACGCTTCACACACGCTATCAGGGGTGCTGGATGATCAGGCTATGCTGATCTTCCAGCATGCTCTGCAGGATATCGTGGGACGAGGTGCTGGTGAGATTCCAGCTGGTCAGGTCCACATCCTTCAGGGTGATCTGCTGAGTTATCTGGCCATCACCCGCGGGGGAAACCGAGAGATTCACATCGCTCAGGCCATTGCTCCCTGTGGTCACCGAGGCTGAGAGATGCTTGAGCAGATCATCGACACCATTGCCAGTGACCCCTTGCAGCATGTCAGCCAGATCGATCTTGTCCCCCTGTTCCGGATGGAAGTCGGTGATGGTATCGATGGCGGGCTGCCCCTGACTCCCCTCATCCCCGTGCTGCCAAACGAAGAGATCGCTGCCAGCCCCGCCGGTGAGAATGTCGTTGCCATGCCCCCCCAATAGACGGTCATCGCCAGAGGAGCCAAACAGCCAATCCCCCTGATCGGAACCGACCAGCTCATGACCACTCTGGCCGTGCACCGTAATGGTCTCAAGGGGCGTGCTGACGGTTGAGCCGCCGACACTCGACTCGGCACTGATCCCCAGCACATGGTCACCGTCACCAAAACCGCTGAAGAAGAGCGGAACCGAGTGATCGGCTGGGATCAGCCAGTCGCCATTGCCATCGGCATGACCAACGCTCTGGCCATGCTCGTCATGCACTTGCGCCCCATTCAGGCCGCTGATGCGGATGGAGAGCTCGCCGGTGGCCGGATTGACCACGCTGGCATTGATGCCAAGGGGGATAACGGCCCCCTGCAAGGCATGGAACGCATGCTGATCCACCGTCAGACCCGGCATATCCGGCTCGGGAGTGACAGTGATGGTCACCTGATCGGTGTCGCTCAGAGAACCGCCCGCACCGCTGTTGCCCTGATCGGAGGTAGTGACGGTAAGGGTATCCTCTCCCCAGAAATCTTTGGCCGGTTCATAGTGCAGGTTGCTTGCCAGCAGCTGATTGAGATCAGCCAGCGACCCCACCAGGGTGATCTCGCTGGTACCCGCCCCCTGCACCATCACGGCACCGGTTGCACCCAGCAAGGTCAGTACACCATGTTCGACCCGCAGCACCATGGAGACAGGCGCACTGCCTGCATCCACATCCTTCACGCTGACACCGGAGAGCGACAGGGAGCCATCTTCCTTCACCGTCATGCTGCCAGGCAGCTGATTGACCGGCGCATCGTTGACCGGCTGCACCTCGATGGGCAGCACATCGGTATCGCTGAGTGCCCCGCCAGTACCCGTGTTCCCCTGATCGTTGGTGACCATGGTCAGGGCGTCATTGCCGTAGAAATCACTGTTGCCCTGATAGGTGACCCCACCAGAGAACAAGGCATTGAGATCGGCCAGCGTGCCGGTCAGCACCAGCGAACCGGTGCCGTTGCCGACTACCGTCACGCCGCTGCCAGCAGGCAGCGTCAGGGTGCCATGCTCCACCGACAGGGTGATCTTGATGGGGCTGTTGCCTGCATCCACATCTTTCACCTGCAAACCGTGGATGACAAAAGGCTGATCTTCCTGCGCGACCTGAGGGGTTGTTGGCATTACGTTGATTGGCGCATCGTTGACCGGACTCACCTCCACATGGATGGTGCCATTGACCTCGGGGCCAAGGGCGCCGTTGTCGAGGCTCTGGGCGGTGATCTTGAGATCCAGTGCACCGTTGGCATCATTGGTCACCAGCTCGACAGCACCCAGCTTGCCTCCCTCGGTAGTGACCTGCCAGCGACCGCCACCCAGATCAACAACCGTCCCCGCCACGCCGTTTGGCAAGCGGATCTCGGCGCCATCAGGCACCCCTTCGATGGTGACCCGTACCTGCTCGGGCTTGTTCTCATGCACATTACCCGCACTGCCGCCGGTTGGCTGGGTATCCCGGGTCTCCAGCCCCAGATCCAGCGTGATCACATCCCCTTCGGTGCCACTCGCCTGCCCTTGAATATCGGCAATGAGGGCATCCCCCACCGGATTGACGGTCACGGTGAAGCTGCCGCTGGTTTCAAGAGGAATGGTGAGCCCCTTGTCCAAGGTAAAGGCGCTCAGCGACAGATCCACGGTGCCGCTGAAATCGGCCGGCGGGATCAGGGTCAGCTTGGAGAAATCGGTCCCCACGGGTACCTGCCAGACGCCGCCGCCATTGTTGACCGCCGGAGCCGACAGGGTAAAGCCATCCGGTACCCCCTTGATCTGCAGCGCGACGATCTGCTCCGAGCCATCGTTATCGATTAGGGTTGCGCCAAATCCGGCAAGGTTGACCGTGCCATCCTCGCTCCCCGTGACGCTGTGCACCGAGAGCTGGGCCGGATCGTTGACTGGTCTCACCTCAAAGCCGACCTGGCCGCTCCAGCTGCCGCTGTCAGTCACCTGTTGGCCGCCGACCAGCGCGGTATCGACGATATCGACCTTGATGTCGAGCGGTACCTGACCGCTGAAATGCTCTTTGGGCACAAACACCAAATCCTTAAGTGCCGCCATATCACTCACAACCAGAATGTTGACCGGCTTGCCGCTGCCATCGAGGAAGTAACCATATTTCGCATCCACCGTGATGGTGACCCGCTCCACGGTTTCGAGGCCGCCACCCGCGATGGAGGGGCTGATATCGGCCAGTTTCACCGAGAGATCGAGGTGGATCTCGCTATCTTCCAGATTGTCCGGCTGTCCATCCTGGTTGGTATCCAGTACGGTCAGCGTCAGTTCCGGATGCTCGCCACGACCACCATTCACATCGACTACGGGGGCCACATCGACCCTAACCGTGCTGCTGTCAACCTTGATGTCGCCACTGGCGGTATCGGTATTCACCACCTTCACCTCGATATTGAGCGAACCGGCAAAGTCTTGCGGCAAGCCGAGGGTCAACCCTTCCAGGCCCGCCAGTGACGGCGGCACCTTGATGACGTATTCACCGGTCGAGATGTTGTACTCGGCCCCGCTGATGGTCACGCCCGCCGGCAACCCCTTGAGGACAATGGTCACCTCGTCGCTGGCCTGATCGGCGGCGCCGATATGGATCACGCCTTTGAGCTGCTGACCAAAATCAACCCGGATATCCTCCTTGCCCACCAGCACGGTGTTGTCGTCGATATCGACGGTCGCTGCCGGTGTCTTGGGCGTCACTGGCTTGTTCTCAAATTCGGCACTGGTTTCCAGGCTCACTTTGACATGGGCACTGGCATCGCCATCATCGCCCCGGTCGATCACCATGGCATCGATGCGGATCGGTTCGACCTTGCCGACAAACCCGTCCGGCGCATGCAGCTTGAAGCTGCCGAGGTTGCCCGCCGGCACGATCCAGCTGCCGTTACCGTTGTTGATACCGCCAACCACCACGAACTGATCGCCTGCACCACCGTTCAACACCGGCAGGTTGATCACCAGATAGTCGATCTCCTCCACGCTCGAGGGATCGAGGTCGGTAAAGACGAAGCGTCCAGTCAGGTCTATATCAGCACCACTCTGCCCCACGAGAGCTCCACCGCTCTGGGTCAGCACGCCATCGGGCTCCACCACGGCCTGGATATCGATATGCAGATTGCCATCGATCACCTTCTCAGCCACCGCGCCCGAATCCACATCATGCTGGGTCACGGTGACGTGGCTCTGGATAGTGGTATCCCGATCGCTATCCTCCGGTGCCTTCACCAGCAGTTGCCCCCCGTTGAGCAGGCTGTCGAGCTGGGCAGCCGTCAGGGTGACCTTGCCAGCCACCACGGTCAGCTGGCTCTCGACACTGCCGACTCGCAGCCAGATCTGGTAGCCATCCTCCACCCCGGAGAGACTCAGTGCCGTGACCTTCTCGGCGCCGTCAGTAAGGGTCGGATGCCAGTCCAGCACTGTGAACTGATCTTCCAGGCCATGACTGGTCTTGCTGTAGTCGGTGGCGTCAATCTCCGGTTCCACCTTGATATGCAGCGGCACATCGAAGCTCTTGTGATCGCCATCGTTCTCGGTCACCACCACCTTGGCGATCAGGTTCAAATCCGCCGTGCTGTTATGGGGCGGCTGAATAAGCAGGTTGCCAAAATCGGAGACATCGACCTGATAGGTCGGCTTGCCATGGGCGTCGAGTCCGGCAAAGGTGAGGGTCAGCTCCTTGCCATTGGCATCAAAGACCCGGGCACCTTCCGGCAGCCCTTGCAGCACCACGTTGAGGCTCTCGGAGGTATCGTGCGGGGTATCGGCCCACTCGCCCGAGGTGAGGGTAAAGTTGAGCGGTGCCTGTCCATCCTCACCCACTGTGGTGGCATAGCCTGTCCCCTCTACCTCCCAGCCGGTATTGCCAAGCTCGAAATGGGGCTGATCCACCACCCCCACCAGATCCACATGAATGGTCTGGGAGCCCGTCTCCTTCTCGTTCACCACGGTATGGGTCTGGCCACTGGCATCGGTCAAGGTCGCCGTGTCTTTCACCACCCCCTTGATGGTCAGGTCGAAATCGACGTTGCTGTTTTTCGGCGGTTGCAGCTTGAGTTCGCCAATCCGATCAAAAGGAACCTCATAGTAACCGGCTATGTTCTGTGCAACGGCGGAACCACCCAGCAACAAGGTTGCACCGTCAGGCAGGCCACTGATGCGGACAAACATCTGTTCGGAGCCATCGAGTTTGTCACCCAGATGAGCAAGGGCGATCTTGCTGCCCAGATCGAGCAGGGTGTCTTCCTTGCCCTGAATGTCACGCACGGTGAGCTTGGCGTCATCGGCCACCGGACTGACGTTGATCACCAGATCAATCTTATCTCCCTGCGCCGTACCCTGACTCTGAGCGATCGGGTTCTTCTCGGTGCTGATCGGCGTCACCGACAGCTTGATGTCACCACTGAAATCCTTGCCGGGAACCACAGTTACCTTGTTGATGTTGCCTGCCGAAACGGTGTAGATGCCACTGCTATTTGGCTTGAGCTCGACTCCGTTGAGCATCAGGGTTCCCTTGCCCGCTTCCAGCTTGATCTGATAGGTCAACGTCTCGGATCTGTCGGTATCCGTCAGGCTCGCCTTGACGTCCAGCTTGATACCCGTGCTGTCTTCATTGGTGTCATAGTGGCGAGTGGTGTTGGCTGTGTCCCACATCGGCTTGTCGGCCACACCGCGCACCGTCACAGCCAGATCCCCCGTTACGGCCGCAGGTGCCGCCCCTTCGGTGACACCGACCTGCAGTTGCACCTGGAAGTGCAGCGGCTGACCGCCATTGCTCCAGCTCGACCAGTTGCTTGAAGGCACAAAGGTCACCCCCTGAGTGGTGTAGTGAACATTATCACTGGTCACCATGGCCGCTGGCGGCACGATAAACCACTTGCCATCAGCCGTGGTGGTGAGGGCAACGCCGTTGTAATAGAAGGTGCCATGGGCATTGGTGGACGCCTGGATAAGCAACTGATCCACATGCTCACCGCGATCGAAATCGCCAATATCGAGCTGCATGTTGATAGGGATACCCAGCCTCGGGTCTTGCGCCCCCTGATCTTCGTTACCAATGGCTGCGCTAACGGTAAAGCGCACCGCTTCATCCTGCAGATTGAGGGTCAGGGTGCTGTCTGCACGGTCGTCATCGCCATCGACCAGATGGGCTGTCACCACCTGACTGAGCTGACTTGCATCGTGATTGAAACCGGCCGCAGGCTTGAAGGAGTAGGAGCCATCCGCAGAGATGGTCAGGGTTCCCATCACCTGCTTGCCATCGGGGCTCATCACATCTTGTATCAAAGAGCCATTGATGGCGTACGTCTGGCCATTGATGGTAATCGACTCGACGCGGGCACCATCCGCACCTTCATTGGCGGTAGGCAGCAGATCGCCGGTCACGGTACTGCTCCCCTCGCTCAGGGTATGTGCCAGCACAGTGCCGATAGGCATGTCATCTTGTACCGTCACGGTCACACTGACGTTCGGACTGCGATCGCCATCATGATCGGTGACAAACAGCGGCACTTCGATGGTCAACTCATCCTTGCCCTGTGCACCGTGATCAAGCTGGCCTACCAGATGGACGCTGTAACTGCCGTTAACATCGAGGTGGACCCAGAAAACGGGTTTGCCCCCCTCGGCCGTAGCCAGATACCAACCGATGCTGTGTGCAGCCAGCGTAACCGCTTTGCCACCCGACGTGAGGTGATTGGCCTGATTGAATGCAGCCACATCCAGCTCAAGAGAGGCAACCCGATCCGAACCGGCAGTGATGGTCACCTTGCCACTATCGGTTTCTCCATTCTCTGCAGGTGTGGTCCCCGGATGCTGACCGTTCACTGCATCGAGATCAGACTCCTCGACCCGAACCGGTTCAATGGCGGATATGATCGGGTTGATGCCATCAGTCACAGTGACAGTGGCGGTGCCCTGATTTTTGCTGCCGTCGCTGTCGGTGACTTCGACCGGAAGGGTCAGCTCCAGCTTGTTATCCGCCCCGTGATCCAGGTTGGTATGCACCGTCACCTGATAACCGATCTCTGCGCTGGTGTGAGCGGCGATGGTGGCAGGGACAGTGGGGATAGATACCGTCATCACTACCAGACCGCCACTGGTCACCGCCTGGAAGGTGTGACCATCGGTGCCAACCGCTTTCCAGGTCAGGGTCTCGCCGTTATGGGTGATGGGCTTGCCGCTGGCATCCATGACCTGACCGGAGAGGGTCAGTCGTACATCGGTCACCGGATCCGAGTCAGCCTTGATGGTGATCTTGCCGCTCGCCTGCTGGTCATCCACGGTCGAGTTGGCGCCATCGAAGCGCCCTTCATTGAGGGTTACATCGGTCAGGGTGAGGGTTGGTTTCTCCCCTTCCCCAATCTGGATATTGAGGGTGCCGCTGGTGCTGTCGTTGTTGCCGCCCGCCTTGTCGTAGTCGTTGACGATCACCTTGATGGGCAGCTCGGTCACGGCGTTGCCGCCCTGATGAAGCCCCTGATAGAGGGTGACCTGATAGTCAAACCCGTTTTTGCCCGCCTGATCGAGGCTGCCAACCAGCTTGACCTCGAACACCTCGACCCGCTGGCCATCCACCATCACATAGCCCTTGAGCTGCTGGCTGCCCGGGATCAGCGGGTCACCATCCACCAGCTCGTACTGCACCGGTTTACCCAATGCGGTCAGCGCAGGTTGTTCGCTGCCATCGGCAAACACCACCTCCACCACCCGATCCGACCCGGCTTGCACATCGAAGTGACCGGTTTGACTCAGGCTGTTGCTGCCGGTGAGGTCCCCCTCATCCAGGGACACGCCTTTGCCCGGAATAAAGCTAGGTGCCTTG
The DNA here is from genome assembly GCF_019047125.1 of Aeromonas sp. FDAARGOS 1411. Lineage (NCBI taxonomy): Bacteria > Pseudomonadati > Pseudomonadota > Gammaproteobacteria > Aeromonadales > Aeromonadaceae > Aeromonas > Aeromonas sp. FDAARGOS 1411. The sequence continues at coordinate 1,678,844 of NZ_CP077214.1, forward strand.
CCATCCACGATGGTGAGCGGCAACGTGGTACCGATGCGATCGCCATCCTTGTCGGCCAGGGTGACGGCAAGCGGCAGGTTGAGGGATTCACTCCCCTTGTGATCCAGCTCGCCGCTCAGGGTGACCTTGGCGGTGACGCTCCAGTTGCCGTTGTTATCGACCAGGCTCAACTCGGCGCGCAGCACCACCTGGCCACCGGCGGTTCCGACCAGCTGGCCGGTTGTGGGATCAACGGCGAAAGTGACCGGGTTACCGTGGCTGGTCAGTCCGGTCAGGGTGCTCTGGATAGCGGCGATATCAAAACCAAGAGAGTTGGGGTCAAGGGCATCGCTGCCGTGCGCGACCGAGAAACTCATGGTGCTGACGGCAGCCGTCTCCCCTTGCGCCATCTCGGTGATGGTGGTGCCGGTCACGGCGGAGATGGTCGGATTGGCACCATCACCCACCGCCACGGTAATGGTGGAGGATACCTTGTCACCATCGCTGTCGAGCAGGGTAAAGCCCGCCTTGAGCAGGCTGTCGGCACTGCCCTGATCCAGCGGTTGATGGAGGGTAACGCTGTATTTGCCATCGTTGCCAAGGGTCAGCTCAAACACCAGCTTGCCATCTGGGGTACGCCCCTCGATACGATGATCGGCCACCGCGATGGTCACGGCCTGCTTGCCCGAGGTGAACCCTTGCAGCCCCGGCTGATTGGCGTCGAAAGTGATGCTGGCCAGCGGATCGCTGCCCGCTGTGATAGTCAGATCACCGTCAAGGGTCTGGCCCTGCTGCCAGTTGCTATCTTCGGTGAGCGTGAGGGAGACAGGATTAACCTGCGGCAAGGCACCATCGGTAATGGTGATATTGAGGGTGCCGAGGTTGCTCTTGTCGCCGTCAAAATCTGAACCCTGTACCTTCAGGCCAAGATTGAGGCTGTTGGTCGCTTCCGGCTCGTCAAACACCCCGGTCAGGGAGACGTTGTATTTGCCATCCAGTCCGATGGTAACGGTGAGGATTGCCTTGCCCAGCCAATCCTTGACGATCAGCTGGTTGTCTTGAACCTCGTAACTCGTCGCCTTGCCCTGGCTGGTGAGCCCCGCCAACGCTGGTTGGCTCGCCTCAAAGTTGAGGGAGACCAGACGATCGCTCCCCACCGTCACCGGCAGCTGACCATCGATGCTCTGGTTGCCCCCCTCTTGCAGGGCAACCCCCTTGTCGATGCCCAATGCGGGATCACTGCCATCATTGACGGTCAGGGTCAGGTTGGCGCTGGTGCTGTCGCCATCGATCTCGTTGGCGCTCACCTGCAAACCGAGGGAAAGCGTGTCGCTACCCTGATGATCGAGCGGGCCGGTGAGGGTGACCACCACCCGCCCAGCCAGATCGCTGCCCTGCTGCTGCGCATTCAATTCGGCGCGTAGCACCTCCACCCGTTGGCCACTGCCATCCAGGTAGTAACCCACCAGGGTGCGATCATCGGCAAATTCAAACGTCAGCGGATGACCATCGCTGGCAAGACCCGAGCCGTTGAGGGTAGTCAGGGTGCTGCTCTGATTGCTGAACACCAACGAATCCACCAGCAGAGGATCGGCGGTGTGTTTGACCACAAAGCTGCTCTCGCCCACCACGGCGGCGCCGTTGGTAAAGGCATCTTCGGTCAGGGGAATGGCCGGGATCTCGAAACTGGGCGGATTGCTGTCCACCAGATTGATCACCAGCGGCGCCTTCACCAGATCGCCGTCACTGTCGCGATATTCGAGGTTGAATGGCAGGCGCAACGCGTCCTGACCGTGATCCAGGCTTTGACTCCAGACGATGCGGTAACTGCCGTCATTGTTGAGGGTCAGGGTGAAGACAGTCGCCCCACCAGCACTGGCGGTCAGGGTCTGACCGTTGATGGTGTAGCCAAGAGGCGCGCCATGGCTGACGAGCCCCAGCCCTTCCAAGGCACTCTGATCAGCGGCAAACTGGACTTGCAGATTGCCATCTTGGCCGGCACCGGTATTTAGACTACCGGTCGCGGTGATCGGGCCACCGGCCAATCCGGCTTCAGAGAGCGTCAGAGTTTCGTTCTGACCGATCAGCGGCGCCCCATCGCTGGCGCTGTTGCCCGCCAGATCGGTGACACTGGCACGTACTTCAAAGGATTGATTGATACCGGAGAGATCAAGACCTGATACCTGCCAGCGGCCATCGGCCCCGACCTGTGCCGAGGTGGTCAACAGCAGTTGGCCATTGCTGTCGACCAGAGTGATGATGACACTCTGACCCGCCTCCACATTGCTGGTGGAGCCGCTCAGGGTGGCGCTGCTGTTGCCAAACAGGGCAGTGGTATCGAGATCATCGATATCGATGAAGGCCCGGGTATCGACATTGATAACGAGGGTATCGCTGGCGCGGTTGCCGGCAATATCCACAGAATTGACCTGAAACTGGTACTGACCATCGGCCAGGGTTTGCGGCAACTGATATTGCCAGTTACCGGCGGCATCCACCGTCAGGACGGTGAGCACGCTGCCGCCAAGGCTCAGGGTCACGGTGGCGCCGGGCTCCCCCTTCCCTTGCAGCAGCGGGGTATTGTCGCGGGTCAGATCATCGGTCTGGCTGGCGCCGGTGTCGCTCTCATCGGCGAGATCGAGGGTAATGGTGGTGATGGTATCAAGCAGAGTCTGTCCGGTATCGCTGGCGTTGTTGCCCGCCTGATCCTGGGTATTGGCCACAATCTGCAACGGGCCATCCACCAACTTGCCGGTCACATCGCCAAAATTGGCTTCCCACACCAGGCCGGGCAGCACCACTGTCGTCACCGTCAGTGAATTGCCCGCCTGATCGATAAGGGTCACAGTGACTGGCTGGCCTACCTCCACATCATCCACCACACCACGAATGATGACGCCAGCCGCTTCATCGGCGTTGATAATGTTGTCGCTGGTTTGGGGCTCGGTGATGGTGATGGCGGCAAAGAAATCGCGCTCTTCGGAAAACAGCAGCTCATAGTCAACAGGTTGCACCGCATGATCGGTATCAAAACCGGCCTCGGCCAGGGTGGCGTCATTGGTACGATCGACCACCACAAATCCACCCGAGCTGGAACCTGCTACACCACCGATATTACCGGCAGCGGCTGCATTGCCGGCGGCGGTCTCCTGGAACAATTCGGTCGGGTCAATACCCTGACGGATCGCCTCTTGCAATGAGGCCAGTTCCGGATCGGTCGGTTGTCCATCAGCAGCAGGTGTGGCGGGCTCAGGTTTGGCGGCCATATCATGCTCACCAGCAGGATCACTGCCCGGCTCGGCTAGTTGAAAGTGGCCACCTTGGGCAGCTTGCAGGCGATCCCCCGGCTGCAATGCCATCCCCACCTTTGCTCGTATGACAGATCCATCTGCACTGATGACAAACACGGAGCCCTCGAGTTGGGTGATCACCGTGGACTTTTCAATTTGCAACTCTGCCATACAACCTCCAGCAAAACCTTAACCACCAACATCAGTACCTACAGGGTACTCGTCTGTTCAATAATCATACCGCACCAGACTAAGTGGGTCTTTTCGCTATTTTCGACAATGATTGCCATAAAATGGCCATAACTTACAAGATTGTGCATCTAACAGGCCCTTTTTAATAAAATGAGATTTGTATGAACCTAATCCCATCACCTTTATTAACAGGTCTACCAGACTGCATGTAACCATTTCTGTCGTTTGACGATAAATCCACTGTAGCTTCAATAAATGAATCATAATCCGAAGGTCAAAAGATCACACCGCAACACCGCAAATTTGCATATTCAATCAATTATTAGCATAAGTCATTGCCAGAATCTGTGAACAATACGGCAGCAATCCAGCTCAGCTGGCAAAATTGCCAGTACGTAACTGTATCGATCAAACGCCTGCCATCGAATGCTCGGCAATTAACAAGAAGTTGAGTTTCCATAAAATTTAATCCAGATCTCATTTCAGCGATCAATCCTGTTCACCAATTGATCTGGCACAACTCTCCCTCCGATAAATCATCATTAAATTTACCTATTTGTTAGGGTAACCCTCGAGCAATCATATATTGCGCGGTTTTATTCACCCGCAAGCGAATGTCTGCCCACCCCGCCCGACGGGGGGAAGATCCACACCAAGATGGAACGGGTCAGACGAGACCAAAACATTTATCTGGGAGTGATAAACGTGGGTTCACAACACAGGCATATCAAACTGGGCCTCGCCGCCCTGCTGCTGACTACCAGCCTTGGCGCCAGCGGCTGGGCACTGGCTGATGAAGCAACCACCAAGGGCAAGATAGAGGCGCGCAGCGAGCTGTTCGCCAAGGATCACGCCGATCAGTTCACCAGCTGGCAAGCCACCAGCGAAAGCAAGGAACGCACCGACGCGCTGGCGGAAGATCCCAACATGGTGGTGCTGTGGGGCGGTTACCCCTTTTCCAAGGATTACAACAAGCCGCGCGGTCACTTCTATGCGCTGACCGATGTGCGCGAAACCCTGCGTACCGGCGCCCCGAAAACAGCCGAAGATGGCCCCCTGCCCATGGCCTGCTGGAGCTGCAAAGGCCCGGATGTGGCCCGCGTCATCGACGAGAAGGGTGAGGATGGCTACTTCAAGGGGATGTGGGCAAAAGGCGGGCCGGAAGTAGTCAACACCATCGGCTGCGCCGACTGCCACGATACCGCCTCGAAGGAGTTCAAGGAGGGCAAACCTGCCCTGCACCTCTCCCGTCCCTATGCCGATCGGGCCATGACCGCCATCGGCAAGCCGTTCAAGGAGCAGGGGCGCTTTGATCAGCAGTCCCAGGTGTGCGGCCAGTGCCACGTGGAGTATTACTTCAGCGGCCCCACCAAGGCGGTCAAATTCCCCTGGGACAAGGGCACCACGGTTGAGCAGATGGAGGCCTATTACGATGAAATCGGCTTTGCCGACTGGACCCATGCCCTCTCCAAAACCCCCATGCTGAAAGCCCAGCACCCCGAGTACGAAACCTGGCGCGCCGGCATTCACGGCCAGAACAACGTCGCCTGTGTCGATTGTCACATGCCCAAGGTGCAGAACGAGCAGGGCAAGGTCTACACCGATCACAAAGTGGGCAACCCCTTCGATCGTTTCGAGCAGACCTGCCGCAACTGCCACACCCAGAGCAAGGAGATGCTGCAAGGGATCGTCAAGCAGCGCAAAGAGGCGGTGATCGAAACCAAGCTGAAGGTCGAGAAGCAGCTGGTACACGCCCACTTTGAAGCCAAGGCGGCCTGGGATGCCGGCGCCACCGAGGCAGAGATGAAGGATATTCTGCAGGACATCCGTCACGCCCAGTGGCGCTGGGACTACGCCATCGCCTCCCACGGGGTACAGATGCACGCCCCCGAAGTGGCCCTCAAGGTACTTGGCAGCGCGCTGGATAAAGCCGCTGACGCCCGCACCAAGCTGGCACGCCTGTTGGCCAGCAAGGGGATCAGCCACGAAATCACCATCCCCGACATCTCCACCAAGGAGAAAGCGCAAGCGGCCCTTGGCATGGATATGAAGCAGTTCAACAGCGACAAGGCCCAGTTCCTCAAGACCACGGTCCCCGCTTGGGATGCCGAGGCTAAAGCGGCCGGACGGCTGGCACAGTAACGGCGCCTGCGGGCCCGACGCCAAGTCGGGCCCGCAGCGGATGGAGGCTTCCTATGGGTGATTTAACGATGGATTTTTTACGACTGATGCTGATGGCAGCCATGCTGCTCACCAGCCTGCAGGGTCAGGCGGCCGAGCCGGCAGCAGCCCCTGTTCCAGCTACACATGAGGTGGAATTTTTACGCAATCCCGACAAGGCCTGCACCGACTGTCACAAGGAGCAGAGCGAGGGAATGCACGGCAAGCATGGTCAGGCGACCAATCCCAACAACCTGGCACATGTCACCTGCACCAACTGCCACGGTCAGCCCTCCCCTCAGCATCGGGAAGGGGTCAAAGATGTGATGCGCTTTAGCCACAGCCTGAAGGATAAAGAGAGCATCAAGCTTTATCCCATCAGCGAGCAGAACGGCGTCTGCATGAGCTGCCACGAGCCCAAACCACTGCGCGAGGCGCTCTGGGCCCACGACGTGCACGCCACCAAGCTCACCTGCACCAGCTGTCACCAGTTGCATCCGGCCAAGGAGCCCATGGTGGGGATCCCGGAAAAATCCCGCATCAAGCTCTGCGTCGACTGCCACAGCAAGCAGCATGAGGCCAGCAAGGCCCGGCAGGAGCAGTCCAAACCGGCTACCGGCAAGGAGGCCTCATGAGCTGCTCTCGCCGTAATTTTATGGCGGGCATGGGCGCGGGGGCCCTTATCATGATGACGGGGTCGACTCGCTCCCTTGCCACCCCCCTCGCCCACAGCCAGACCATCGACGGGATCCGCTATGGCATGATCCACGATGAGACGGCCTGCATCGGCTGCACCGCCTGCATGGACGCCTGCCGGGAGGTAAACAAAGTGCCGGAAGGGGTCTCGCGCCTCGAGATCATCCGCTCAGGCCCCCTCGGTGAATTTCCAGACGCCGAGTACCGCTTCTTTCGCAAGTCCTGCCAGCACTGCGACAACGCCCCCTGCGTGCATGTCTGCCCCACCGGCGCCTCCCATATCCGCAAGGAGGATGGCATCGTCGATGTCAACGCGGATCTCTGCGTCGGCTGCATGTATTGCCTCGCCGCCTGCCCCTATCAGGTACGCTTTATCAACCCTGTGACCCGGGTGGCAGACAAGTGCGACTTTTGCCGCAAGACCAACCTGGCGGCGGGCAAGGAGCCGGCGTGCGTGGAATCCTGCCCCACCAAGGCGCTGGTGTTCGGTAATCTGGATGATCCGGACAGCCCCATCGCCCAACGGCTGGTGAAGGAGACCAACTATCGCTACAAGCAGGCGCTCGGCACCTCGCCCAAGATGTACCGCGTGCCCAAAGGGGAGATAACGTCATGACCATGCAAGCGGCATTTTATTTTCCCTCCCTTGTCTGGGGATTTGTCCGATCGCCATCTACCGCAGTAACAGAGGGAGGAATGGATCATGTTGCATGACGCATTTCACTTCCCTTCCCTTGTCTGGGACTGGCCCATCGCTATCTATCTCTTTCTGCTCGGCATCTCCGCCGGGGCTACCACCCTCTCGGTGCTGTTGCGCCGCAAGGGGGCAGGCAGCGAGAGCGGCATCATCAAGGCAACCGCCATTCTGGCGCCAGCGAGCGTGATCCTGGGGTTACTGATCCTTATCTTCCATCTGGCCCGCCCCTGGACCTTCTGGAAGCTGATGTTCCACTACCAGTTCGACTCAGTGATGTCGATGGGGGTCATGCTGTTTCAGCTCTATATGGCGGTGCTGTTCGCCTGGCTGGCGGTGGTGTTTCGCGCCGAGATTGAGACCTTGCGTCGTCACCTGCTGCAAGAGAAGTTCGCATTTGTGGATGGGCTGATTGGCTGGCTTGCCCGCATCGAACGGCTGCTGGCGCCGCTCTTGCTGCTGCTTGCCGTACTGCTGGGGGCCTATACCGGCTTTCTGCTCTCGGCACTCAAGACCTATCCGCTGTTGAACAACCCGGTGCTGCCGGTGTTGTTTCTGGTCTCGGGCATCAGCTCAGGTATCGCCTCCACCATCTTGCTGGCGGTGACGCTCTTCAAGGAGAACCATCACACCCAAGGGGTGAGCTTCGTGCATCGCTTCGAGCGGCCGGTGCTGGTGGTGGAGGTGTTGCTGCTGGTCTGCTTCTTTACCGGCCTCTACTTCGGTGGCGGCCAGAAAGAGGTGGCGATGTGGGCGGCCATCGGCAGCGGCTTCTGGGCTCAGGTGTTCTGGGTCGGCGTGGTGGGGGTCGGCATGCTGCTGCCCCAGCTGCTGGCCCTGCTGACCCCGGCGCCCCTGCGGGAGCGAAACGGCCATCTGGTGCTGGTCTGCAGCCTGACCCTGGTGGGGATCCTGTTGCTGCGCTACTTCGTGCTTTATGCCGGTCAAATGACGGTCGTTTAAAGATATGATCACCAGCGCCAGCCGCCCTCGGGTGACTGGCGCTGGCTTGTTGCTGGCCCAATGAATTTCTGGTGATGCCACACCCGTTGCTTGACAATGTTCTCCGCCAAAGGGAGACGACGCGGCGTGTGTGTCATGACATGAATGAGATCAAAGATTGAACCGGAGGTTGTGTGCTGGCGGAGCTCGGCTATCTCTCACTGTTGCTGGCGGCGGCACTCTCCTTGCTGCAGGGCACACTGCCCTGGCTGGGATTGCGCCTCGCCTCCCCGACCCTGCTGCGCAGCGCCACGCCGCTGGCGCTGATCAATGCCATCCTGCTGTTGACCGCCCTGCTGCTGCTCGCCAGCTGCTTTGGCCAGGATGACTTCACTCTGGTCTATGTGGCCCAGCACGCCAACAGCGCCCTGCCTCTTGGCTTCAAGCTGGCGGCGGTATGGGGTGGCCACGAGGGCTCCATGCTCTTCTTCGTCTTTGCGCTGGGGCTGTGGGGCGCGCTGGTGGCACTTTGCTCCAAGCGGGTCGATCCGCTCATCCGCACCCGGGTATTGGCCATCATGGGGCTGATCGTCGGGCTGTTCGGCCTCTATACCCTGATCTTCTCCAGCCCGTTTGACCGCCAGTTCCCGGGGCCGCTGGAGGGGCGTGATCTCAACCCCATGCTGCAGGATATCGGCCTCATCATCCACCCACCCCTGCTCTATCTCGGTTACGTCGGCTTTGCGGTCAACTTCGCCTTCGCCATGGCGGCGCTGCACTCGGGCAGGCTCGATGGCGCCGTGGCCCACTGGAGCCGACCCTGGGCGCTCGGCTCCTGGGTGTTTCTCACCGCCGGCATCGTGCTGGGCTCCTGGTGGGCCTATTACGAGCTCGGCTGGGGCGGCTGGTGGTTCTGGGATCCGGTGGAAAATGCCTCCCTCTTGCCCTGGCTGCTCGGCACCGCTCTGCTGCACGCCCTGATTGTCTGCGAGAAGCGCGGCGCCTACGGCCACGCCGTGCTGTTGCTCTCTATCTTCACCTTCGCCTTGAGCCTGCTCGGCACCTTCGTGGTGCGCTCCGGGATACTCACCTCGGTGCACGCCTTTGCGGTGGACCCCAGCCGCGGCCTCACCCTCTTGTTGCTGCTCGGCTTGCTATTGACCTGCGCCCTCACCCTGTTTGCCCTGCGGGCGGACATTCGCGCCCCCTACGCCCGCTTTGGCTTGCTGTCAAAGGAGGGGCTGCTCGGCGCCGCCATCCTGCTGCTCAGCGTGGCCTGCGCCAGCGTGCTGCTCGGCACCTTCTACCCCATGGTGTTCCAGTCGCTCCATCTTGGCTCGCTCTCGGTGGGCGCCCCCTATTTCAATACCATCTTCGTGCCGCTGGCCCTCTGCCTGATGGGGCTGATGACCCAGCTGCCGCGCCTGCGCTGGCAGCAGCTTGCGGCACATTCCCGACTCAACGCGCTGTTACCGCCGCTGTTTGGCCTGCTTGGCGGCGGGCTGCTTAGCCTTGCCTATCTGGAACAGGGATCGTTTTCCGGTGGCTGGATTGGCATCCTCGCCAATATGGTGAGCCTCTGGCTGATGGCCAGCCTGCTGCTCCCGCTCATGCAACCGACATTGCTGCGCGAGTTCACCCTCAATCGGTTTGGCAGCTTGCTGGCCCACCTCGGGGTGGCGGTGTGCGCCCTTGGCATCGCGCAGGTGAGTCACCAAAGTCAGGAAGGAGGCACAGTGCTAAGTGCCAACCAGCCCTACCAGCTCGGCGCGTTCGAGTTTCGTTATGAGAGGCGCGAGCCGGTGATCGGCCCCAACTATACCGCCGAGCGGATCACACTTAGCGTGCACAAGAACGGTAAAGAGGTGGCGCGGCTGACACCGGAGCGGCGCCACTACAGCGTGCGCACCATGAACATGAATGAACCCGGCATCGCGTGGGGAATGCTCGGCGATCTCTACGTGGTGCTGGGTGAGAAGATGGGACCAGATGCCTATGCCATGCGGCTGCACTACAAGCCGCTGGTGCGCTGGATCTGGTTCGGTGGCCTGTTGATGATGACAGGCGGCACCTTGCGCCTGCTCGCCCGTCGCCCTTTGCTAGCCTCTCGTTCCATTGCGGTTCGTAGCTCCCATCAACGGCTCGAACAGGAGGCGTTATGAGATCCCGCCTGCGCCTCTTTCTTCCACTGCTGCTGACCCTGGGCCTCGGCGCCCTGCTCTGGCTCGGCCTTGGCAACAATCCCTACAGCCAGGATGAGGCAACGCTCGGACGTACCCTGCCTGCGTGGCAGAGCGACAATCTGCTGGATGGGCGTCCGATCCAGACCGCCAGCCTCAAGGGCGAGCCCTTTGTGCTTAACGTCTGGGCCAGCTGGTGCACCAACTGCCGCGCCGAGCATCCGCTGCTCAGCGAGCTCGCGGCAACAGTGCCCCTCTACGGTCTCAACTACCGGGACAAGGGGGATGCGGCCCGCGCCTGGCTTATCCAGGCGGGCAACCCCTATCGCGCCGTGCTGGCGGACCCCGACGGCAAACTGGCCCTTGAGCTCGGCGTCTACGGCACGCCAGAGACCTATCTGTTTGATGCCGATGGTGCCCTGCTTGCCCGCCATACCGGCGAGCTCACCAAAGGGATCTGGCAACGTCAGTTTGCCCCCCTGCTCGACCAGGCGCGAGCGGATGCGCGAATGAAGGCCGCCACTACTGCACCAACTATTGCAATATCAGCTCGGGAGACACAGCCATGATGCGCCGTTCTCTTGCCTGCGCCCTGCTGGCCCTCGGCATGCTGCTGAGTGCAACTGCATATTCCAGCGGGGTCGATACCTATCAGTTTCGCAACCCCGAGCTGCAAAATCGGGCGCAAGAGCTGGCCCGCGCCCTGCGCTGCCCCCAGTGCCAGAACCAGAATCTGGTGGAGTCCAACTCCCCCATCGCGCGGGATCTGCGACTCGAGGTCTACCGCTGGGTAGACGAGGGGCAGTCTGATGAGCAGGTGATCGCCCGCATGACGGAGCGCTTCGGCGATTTCGTGCGCTACGATCCCCCCTTCAAGGCCAGCACAGCGCTGCTATGGGGCGGCCCCGCCTTTATCCTGTTGTTGGCACTCAATCACCTGCGCAGGAGCCTGCATCGCCGGCAACCGGCGCGGGTGCCGCTTGTCGGCGACAGAGCAGAGGGGATGCTCGCCCACGACCCCAGAGCCGAGCTGAACCGCCTCATCATGGCTGAGCAGCAGGTGGGACTTGCCTCCACTAGCCGCCTCTATCGGGAACTGGAGCTGGCTCGCCTCGCCAACGCCCTCCCACCAGCCGAACAGGCCCTGCACGAGCGGCTGGTAAGGGATCGCACTGCCCGTCCGCTGCTCTGGTTGTGCTCCTGGATACTGCTTGGGGCCCTGCTGCTGGCGCTGGTTGCCGGCATCTATGCCGGCACCGGCCGCTATCAGGCGTGGCAGACCTATCAGTCACGCCCCGATCCGCTGGCGGGATTGAGCCCGCGGGATCTGCAGGACAAGGAGCTGGGCGCCCTGCATCAACGTCTGCAAGCCAACCCCACCGATCTCGACGCTTGGGCGGCGCTCGGCCAGCTCTATCTCTATCGGAACGAGTATGACAACGCCCTGCTCGCCTACCAGCGTCTCGCCCTGCTGGAAGGGGGCGCCAGCGCTGCGACTCAAGCCGCTCAGGCGACCGTGCTCTACTACCGGGCGGGCCAGCAGCTGACTCCCGAGGCAACCGGCCTGCTGGAGAGCGCCCTCAAACAGGACAAAGGCGAGGTGAGCGCCCTGATGCTGCTTGCCTCCGATCACTTCCTGCATGGTCGCTACAGCCAGGCCATTACGCTGTGGCAGCAACTGCTCGATGAAGAGCGGCCCCGCATCAACCGAACCGCGCTGATCGAGGCAATTCAGACTGCGCGGATGATGGGTGGCTAGCCCGACAGATCCGTTGCTTCTTGTCAGGACGCTAGCGCCTTCTTCCTGCCAAGCCCTGCGCAATGCCAATCAATGCAAAACACCCCCGTGCGGGGGTGTTTTGTTATTGGTTCACCTTGGCAGGTTTATCTCGACGTGCGCTTAAGGTCGCTCGCCAGCGGCAAGTCGGCGGTTGATATCGGCGATTACCGGGGCGATATCGGCCAAGGTGTCGATGACGTAGTGAGCACCCGCCGCCCGCAGTTTGGCCTCGGCCGGTGCGCGCCGGGCGGCGATCTCCGGCTCGCTCATGGCGGCAAACTCGTCCCTGGTGGCACCAAATTCGTTGCCGGAAACCGACAATCCCACCGTCCACATGCCGGCTTTCAACCCTTCGCTGATACCCGGCACGGCGTCATCCACCTTGATACAGCGATGCACGGCGCTTATTCCCAGCTCAATTACGTTGGCCAGCGCCATCCAGGGGCCGGGGCGCCCACCGGCTTTGAGGTCATCGGTGGCGACCCAGTGATCCGGCCGATAGCCGTGATCGGCCGCAGCAGGCACCAGCGCCTCCATCACCGGACGGGGATAACCGGAGCAGGATCCGATACGCAGCCCTTGTGCTCGCAGAGCATCCAGCACCGGCAGCACACCGGGAATGGGGGCTGCAAAGCGGGTCACCGCTGCAATCTGCAGCGGCATAAAGGTGTGATAAATGTGGTCCACCTCGGCGTGGCTCATGGGGTGGCCGAAGCGGGCCTGCCAGCGCGCATCCACCGAGGGCAGACGGCCCAGCGCGGCGATATGATCCCACTTGCCAAGGCCCATGGGCTGGCGCGCCTCATCCAGAGTAACGGGGAAGTCATAGGCGCGGGCGAAGGCCTCGACGAAGATGGAGGTGGGGGCGAAGGAGCCGAAATCGACGACGGTGCCGGCCCAGTCGAGGATCAGCGCCTCTACGTCGGTGGTCGGGTCTACAGCAATCTGCAAGTCAGTCATGGGGGTGTTCCTGTTTCGGTGAAAGTGTGATCTCGCCAAGGGCGCGATCGAGAATGGTGATGGCCCGCACCAGATCGGCGCGAGCGATATTGAGCGGCGGCGAAAGCTGGATGACATTGCCCTGAGAGACCTTGAAGCTGAGCCCCAGTTCCAGACAGCGGTAGAGCAGCCGCTCGGCGGCTTGGCTATTGCGGGTGCGACTCTGGTGATCGACCACCAGATCGAGCGCCCAGAGCATACCTATGCCGCGCACCTGCCCGATCAGCGGGTGACGCTCGGCAAGCGCCGCGAGCTCTGTCGCCATAAAACGGCCATCCTCCCGCACCTTGGCCAGCAACCCCTCTTCACGGATGGTACTGATGGTGGCGAGGGCCGCCGCGCAGCCGATGGGGCTCTTCTCGTGGGTGTAGTGACCGAGCGAAATAGCTGCCGCCTGATTGAAACGGTCGCGGGTGATGAGCGCGGCAAACGGCACCACCCCGCCCCCCAACCCCTTGCCCAGACAGATGATGTCGGGTTCGATGCCGAACTCTTCAAAGCTGAACCAGTGGCCGGTGCGGCCCAGGGCATTCGGGATCTCGTCGACGATCAGCAGCACCTTGTGGCGATCACAGATCTCCCGCACCCGCTGCCAGTAGACCTTCGAGGGCACCTGTACATCGGTATTGCGGATGGGCTCGGCGATAAAGGCGCCGATCCCTCCCTCCTTCTCGATGACGTACTCCAGATAATCGGCGTAGTGCAGGTCATCCCCCTCCCCGCGATACCAGACGCCGCGATAACGGGTGGGCGGCGGGATGCGCTCTACGCCGGCCATCAATGGGCCCATACCGGCGCGAAAACAGGCCTCGCCGCCGACCGAGATGGCATCGAGGGAGGCGCCGTGAAAGGCATCCCAGAGGGACACCACCTTGCTGTTGCCGGTAATAAAGCGGGCAAGCTTCAGGGCAATCCCCACTACCTCGCTGCCGCCGGGGGCGAACAGCACCCGGTTGAGATCGCCAGGAGCCAGCTCGGCCAGAGTGCGGGCGCAGTCGATGGCGACCTGATGGGTGTAGCGGCGGGGTGCGAACGGCAGATCGGCGAGTTGCTGCTGCACCGCGGCCACCACTCTGGGGTAGCCGTGGCCCAGCTGATGGACGCTGTTGCCGTGAAAATCGAGGTAACGCGCGCCCGATACACTGGTCAGCCAGCTCCCCTGCGCGCGCTCAATCAGATCCAAACAGGGGGTGGAGAGCGCCTGATGGAGAAAGTAGCGGCTATCCTCCGCCAATCCGGCCTGTACATCTTCGCTCTGGCCCGCCCACCAGCGCGCCCGCCCCTCGCCAAGGTTGATATCCCCTTCGCTGTCGGCGCGGCCGCTGCCGTGCAGCTTATGGTCTTGCTGATCGCAACCGTGAGGCGCCATGCTGGTCATCGCGCAGCCCCCTGCCAGTAGCAGGCGCTGGCCATGGCGGCGAGCAGATCCCGCACCCGCTCAGGGGTCACATCGCCGATATTGCCGATACGGAAGCAGTCGGCCTGCGAGACCTTGCCCGGGTAGATGACAAAGCCCTGCGCCTTGAGCCGCTGGTAGAAGTCGGCGAAGCGGTAGTCAGGGTGGGTCGGAGAGTAGAAGGCGGTGATGATGGGAGACTGCCATTTTTCTGGCAGCAGCGGCGCAAAGCCCAGCTCAGCCATCCCCGCCACCAGCGTGTGCTGATTCTCACGGTAGCGCTGATGGCGGACGGCAATGCCTCCCTCTTCGTCCAGCTCGCGCAGGGCCTGGGCAAAGGCGAGCACGGTATGGGTGGGCGAGGTAAAGCGCCACTTGCCCCCCTGCTGCTCCATGGTCTGCCACTGGGCATGCAGGTCGAGGGAGACCGAGCGGGCGCGACCGGCGCAGGCCGTCAGCGCGGCGCGGCGAGCGATGACGAAGCCAAAGCCCGGCACCCCCTGAATGCACTTGTTGGCCGAGCTGATGAGAAACTCGATGCCAAGGCGCCCCATATCGATGGGGATACCGCCAAAGCTGCTCATGGCATCGACGATCAGGCGAATGCCGCGGCGCTGGCAGAGCGCAGCCACCTCCTCAAGGGGGTTAAGCATGCCGGTGGTAGTCTCGCAGTGCACCAATGCCAGATGGGTGATCTCGGGGTGGCGCGCCAGCATCGCCTCGATGGCGGCGGGCTCCGGGCGGGTGGTCTCGCCGCAGTCCAGCTCATGGTGACGCAGGCCAAGACAGCGGGCCATCTCCCCCATGCGGGCACCGTAGGCACCGTTGTTGATGATCAGCAGACACTCATCGCTACCTATCGCCGAGCCCAGCACGCTCTCCACCACATAGCTGCCACTCCCTTGCAGCAGCACAGCGCTGTAGTCACTTTGATATTCAGGGCCAGTGGCGAGGCGCACCAGCTCGCGTCGGATGGGCTCCACCACACCCTGGTTGTAGTCCGCATCCCAGGTGCAGCTGTCTTGCAGCATGGCGGCGCGCACCGTGGCGGTGGTCGAGAGGGGGCCCGGGGTCAGCAGCAGGTAATCGACGGCGGCGGGGGCCGCAGGAATATGGGTCATGACTTCGCTCCTTTTGGTATATACCAGAATGAGCGCATTGTGGGTAACTGCCCCGCCAAGGTCAAAGGGGTGGCGCTACGTGCAACAAAAAATTCATTTTCAGCGCCGGGATCGCGATAATCTAGGAAGCCTGAACAGCAGGGGCGATTCTGGTATCTACCAACGCATGTTGATGTTGCCGTGTAACGACCGGGCAGATGACCTGCCCTGTGCCCAGCCCATTGCCCAACTCATTGCACAACTTATTGCACAACCAGGGATTTTCATGAGCAAACCGCAATATCTGCAGATCAAGGATGCCCTCGCCAACCAGATCCTGGCGGGAGGGCTGGCCCCCAACGACAAGCTCCCCTCCGAGCGACTGCTGGGGGAACTCTATGGCACCACAAGGGTCACCATCCGCGAGGCGCTGGTGCAGCTGGAGGCGAACGGCCTTATCTATCGGGAGGATCGCCGCGGCTGGTTCGTCACCCCGCCGCGTTTCAGTCTCAACCCCAGACGCACCTCCAACTTTCACCAGATAGTGCGGGAGCAAGGGGGCGAGCCGCGCACCGAGCTGCTGGAAAAAAGCCGCCAGGCGGTGCCGCCCGCGTTGATGGCGCAGTTGCAACTCAAGCCGTTCGACAGCCTGTTTCTGCTAAAACGGCTGCGCTATGCCAATGGGCGCGCCATCTGCTACTGCGAGAACCACTGCCTGCCAGAGCGGGTACCGGGCCTGCTGGAGCTGGATCTCAACGGCAGCCTGACCGAGATCTATCAGGCCCATTACGATCTCCACTATGCCCGCATGCAGGTACGTTTCTTCCCCACCGCCCTGCCGGACGAAGTGGCCAAGGCGCTGGGGGCCACCGCCGGTCTGCCCGCCCTGCGCCTTGAGCGACTCAACTTCGATCAGCACGGCCGGGTGCTCGACTTCGATCTGGAGTACTGGCGCCACGACAGTCTGGAGATCGAGGTGGATACCCAGGATTAGTCACGGGCAGATCAGGAACGGCAAATCGCACACGGCAAAACGTCACGGGGCTGTCACAGTCACGTCATAAAGATCCCCTAGCCTCTCTCTCGACCAATCTGGTTTATACCAAGCCAACTTATATGGAGAAGAGGATGAAACAGGGAACCCATCTGCTGGCCGCCGCCGTGCTGGCTGCCACGACAGCCCCGGCACTGGCCGCAACCGATCTCACCGTCTATACCGCCTTCGAACCGGAGCAGCTCAGCGAGCTGAAAACCGCGTTCGAGCGCCAGCATCCGGACATCAACATCAAGTGGGTGCGTGACTCCACCGGCGTGGTCACCGCCCGCTTGCTGGCAGAAAAAGCCCAGCCCAAAGCGGATGTGGTATGGGGACTGGCTGCCACCAGCCTGATGCAGCTCGATCAGCAGCAGATGCTCAATGCCTATGCACCGAAAGGACTGGATAAGCTCGACAGCCGCTTTCGCGACAGCAAGGCCGAGCCGCACTGGATCGGTCTGGACGCCTTCTTCAGCGCCATCTGCTTCAACAAGGTAGAGGCGGAAAAACAGGGGATCCCGGCCCCCACCAGCTGGGCCGACCTCACCAAGCCCATCTACAAGGGCAAGGTGATCATGCCCAACCCCAGCTCCTCCGGCACCGGTTACCTGAGCGTTGCTGGCTGGCTGCAGACCATGGGTGAGAAGCAGGGCTGGCAATTCATGAACGGCCTGCACCAGAACATCGACCGTTACACCCACTCGGGTTCAGCCCCCTGTAAGTTGGCTGCCAGCGGCGAGACGGTGATCGGTATCTCCTTCGACTTCCCGGCCACCAGCCTCAAGGCCAAGGGTGCCCCCATCGAGGTGGTGTTCCCGAAAGAGGGTTCGGGCTGGGATATGGAAGCTGCCGCCATCATCAAGGGCACCCCCAGGCTGGATGCCGCCAAACAGCTGCTCGACTTTGCCGCCACCGAACAGGCCAACGCCCTCTACAACAAGTCGTTCGCAGTGGTCGCCATTCCGGATGTGGCCAAGCCCAGAGCCGGCTATCCCGCCAACATCAAGGGCCAGATGATCGACAACGACTTTGGCTGGGCCGCCCGCGAGCGCAATACCATTTTGGCCCAGTGGAGCGCCAGCTTCGACGGCAAGACCGAAGCCAAGCAGTAAGCTTGAAGGGCTGCGGTTTGTTCACACCCCACACACAGCCACCAATAAACTGCCAGTCGAAGGCCAACAGGTGTTGGCCTTCGCTTTTTGGTTTTAACTTCCCGAGTTTGTATTGCCTTCAATTAGCGACGCCTCACCCATCCGCACGGTGCCAAGCCACTTGCTGGTGACCCGTCGTCATCTGACTGTCATCAAGCTGTCATCCCCCGATCACCTGATCGTCACACTTCACCCGCAAACTGGTATATACCAAATCAGTAGCGAGTCGAACCATGACCCAGCCCTATCTGGACATTCAACATCTCAACAAGCAGTTCGGTGCTTTTCAGGCCCTCAAGGGGATCTCTCTGACCATTGAGCCGGGGGAGTTTATCTGCTTTCTCGGCCCCTCCGGCTGCGGCAAGACCACCTTGCTCAGAGCCATCGCCGGGCTGGATCTGCCGGACAGCGGCGAGATCTGGCAAGGAGGGCGCAATATCTCCCGCCTGCCGCCCCAGGAGCGCGATTTTGGCATCGTGTTTCAGTCCTATGCTCTCTTCCCCAACCTGACGGTGGCCCAGAACATCGCCTTCGGCCTTGAGAATCAGGGGCTGGCACGGGATCTCATCAAGGAGCGGGTGGACCACTGGCTGGGGCTGGTGGATCTCACTGCCCAGTCCCACAAATACCCGAGCCAGATCTCCGGCGGCCAGCAGCAGCGGGTGGCGCTGGCCCGGGCGCTCGCCCTCTCCCCCGGTCTGTTGTTGCTGGACGAACCGCTCAGCGCGCTGGATGCGCTGGTGCGCACCCACCTTCGCAGCGAGATCCGCGCCCTGCAGCAGCGCCTTGGCATCACCACCATCATGGTGACCCACGATCAGGAAGAGGCGCTGACCATGGCCGATCGCATCGTGGTGATGGAGGGTGGCCGTATCGTGCAGGTGGGCACCCCGCAGGAGATCTACCACCAGCCTGCCAGCCGTTTCGTGGCAAGCTTTGTCGGCATCATGAACTTCCTCGACACCCTGGTGCTGAGCCCCACTCAGGTGCGCCTTAACGAGCAGCCGCTGCAACTTGCCAACCGGGCCGCCGCCGGCAGCAAATTGCAGGTGGCGATCCGCCCCGAGGCGATCACCCTGAGTGCGCCGAGCGAGCCGTATCTTGGGCAGCACGGCATCGAAGCACAGATCGATCAGGTGGAGTTTCTCGGCGCCGCCCAGCGCCTAATCTGCACCGCCGACACCTACCTGGGCCCGCAGCAAATTTTGGTGGAGCGCCCGACCCACGAGCTACCCCGCCACGAACAGGGTGGCTGGCGCAGCGGCATGCGCTGCTCGCTGCACTGGCCTGCCGGGGCGATGCAGCTGTTTGAAGGAGAACGCCCATGACTGCCCCCTTTGCGACCTCCTCTCTGCTGCCGCCAGCGACAGCCCGCCAAGACGCCCGCTGGCAGCGGCTTTGTCGCGGCTGGAGCCGGGATCAGCTGCTGCAACTGATCCTGCTGGTGCTCGGCATTGCCCTGCTCACCGGCGGTCTGCTGCTGCCGCTGCTCACCATGCTGCAAAAGAGCCTGCAGGTTGAGAACGGCCTCTGGGTGGGCCTTGCCAACTTCAGCGCCTACTTCGACTCCCCTCATCTGGGGCGCACCATAGGCAACACCCTCTGGCTCGGGGGGCTGATCACCGCGCTGGTGGTGACCATCGCCTTTGGCTACGCCTACGCCCTCACCCGCACCTGTATGCCGGGCAAGAGCCTGTTTCGCCTCATCGGTTTGATCCCGCTGTTGATGCCTTCCCTGTTGCCCGCCATCAGTCTGGTCTACTGGTTTGGCAATCAGGGGATCGCCAAGGGGCTGCTCGGCGGCGAGAGCATCTACGGCCCCATCGGCATTGTCATTGGTCTGGGCTTCTGGTGCTTTCCCCACGCCCTGATGATCCTTATCACGGCGCTAGGGCAGAGCGACGCCCGCCTCTATGAAGCCTCCCGGGTGCTGGGCAGCAGCGGCTGGCGTACCTTTGTCACCGTCACCCTGCCCACCGCCCGTTATGGCCTGCTCAGCGCCGCCATCGCGGTCTTCACCCTCACCATCTGCGACTTCGGGGTTGCCAAGGTGATTGGCGGCCAGTACAGCGTGCTGGCTACCGATATCTACCGGCAGGTGATCGGGATGCAGAACTTCTCGCTGGGCGCAGTGGCCAGCGTCACCCTGCTGCTGCCGGCGCTCTTGAGCTTTGCCCTGGAACACAGGGTACGCAGCAAGATGCAGGAGCAGAGCAGCACCAAGGCGGTGCCCTATCAGCCCAAACCCCATCGGCTGCGTGATCTGCTGGCGCTCGGCTGGTGCACGCTCTGGGCCCTGCTGTTTCTGGCGCTGGTGGGGATGGCCGTTTACGGCTCCCTGGTACAGTTCTGGCCCTACAATCTCGGGCTGACGCTGGATCACTACGCCTTTGACAGCAACAGTGTCTACGGCTGGCAGCCCTTTACCAACACCTTGCAGCTGGGCCTCTATACCGCGCTGATCGGCACAGTGCTGGTGATGGTGCTGGCCTGGGCACAGGAGAAGGGGCGCCACTTCGCGCCGCTGCGCCAGCTGCTGCATCTGCTCGCCATGCTGTCGCTGGCGGTACCCGGCATGGTGCTGGGGCTGGGTTACATCTTCTTTTTCAACGGCAATCCGCTCTTTGGCAGCCTCTATGGCACTCTGCCGCTGATGGTGCTCTCCTGCGTCATCCACTACTACACGGTGGGCCATATGACGGCGCTGACCAGCCTCAAGCAGCTGCCCAAGGAGCTGGAGCTGGTGGCCATCTCATTGCGCATTCCGCTCTGGAAGGCGTTCTGGCGGGTCACCCTGCCCGCCTCCCTGCCCGCGCTGCTGGAGATCTTCATCTATCTGTTCGTCAACGCCATGACCACCACCTCGGCGGTGATCTTCCTCTACTCGAGCGACAGCGTGCTCGCCTCCATCGCCGTGCTGAACATGGAGGATTCCGGCGATACCGCCGCGGCCGCCGCCATGGCCACCCTGATCCTGCTGGCCGCCGCCACCGTCAAGCTGCTCCAGCTCTTTTTGAGCCGCGCCCTACTGGATCGCACCCAGCGCTGGCGCCACCAATAACCTTATCGAGGAGTCATCATGTCCACTCTCCCCTTCTGGCTGGCCGAAGCGCTCGCCGCCGAACAGCCCGCGCCGCCCACGCCCCTAGTCGGCAACCACGAGGCCGATGTCTGTATCGTCGGCGGCGGCTTTACCGGGCTGTGGAGCGCCATCGCCCTTAAACAGGCCGAGCCCCACCTGCACGTCATAGTGCTGGAAAAAGATCGCTGCGGCAGCGGCGCCTCCGGGCGCAACGGCGGCTGTTTGCTCACCTGGTCGGCCAAGTATTTGACGTTAAGGCGCCTCTTTGGCGAGCAGCAGGCAGCCTGGCTGGTACAAAGATCCGAGCAGGCGGTGCACGAGATCGCCCACTTCTGCGAAACGCACAACATAGAGGCAGAGCTGAGGGTCGAGGGCACCTGCTACACCGCCACCAGCGAGGCGCAGCGTGGCCTGATGGAGCCGGTATTGCAGGAACTCAAGCGCGCAGACCTTAACCAGTGGCAGGCGATTGGGCAGGCGATTGAAGAGGGTGAACTGGCGAGCCAGTGCGGTTCCCACGTTCATCTGGAGGGGCTCTACAGCCCCCACGCGGGCTCGGTGCAACCGGCGCTCTTGGTGCGCGGCCTGCTGCGGGTAGCGCGGGAACTGGGGATCGAGGTCTATGAGCACTCCCCCATGCAGCGCCTTGAGGCGGGCCAGCCAGCGCGGGTGCAAACGCCGCAGGGTGAGGTGCGTGCCAGCAAGGTGGTGCTGGCCCTCAACAGCGCCATGGTGCAGCACTTTCGCGAGTTTCGCCGCAGTATCGTGCTGGTCTCCTCCGATATGGTGATAACCGATCCCGCGCCGGATGCACTGGCTGCCCAGCAGCTTGAGCACGGCCGCTCCGTGGTGGATGGCCGCACCTTTGTCCACTACTACCGCTCCACCCCGCAAGGGCGGCTGATGCTGGGCAAGGGGGGCAACACCTTCGCCTTTGCCAACCGCCATCTGGCCGAGTTTGATGCCCCCAGCCGTTATCTTGCTCCCCTCACCCGCACCCTGCGCCGCTTCTTTCCGGCGCTCAAAGAGGTGCCCATCGCCGCCAGCTGGTGCGGCGCCTCCGACCGCTCGGTGGATGGCCTCCCCTTCTTCGGCCACTGGCGAGGGCAGCCCAATATCGTCTATGGTCTCGGCTACTCCGGCAACGGAGTGGCGCAAAGCTGGATCGGCGGCCAGATCCTGGCGGCTTTGGTGCGCGATGAAGCTCGGGGATCAGATAAGCCGTGGCGCGAATGCGCGCTGGTAAGCGGCCCGCGCGGCTACTTCCCGCCCGAGCCCTTTCGCTGGCTGGGCGCCATGGCGGTGCGCAATGCCATCCGGCGCAAGGAGCGGGCGGAAGATGAGAACCGCCCGGTGGCCTGGTATGACAAACAGCTGGCCAAACTTGCCGATGCGGCGGGCAAGTCGGATAAATAGCCCGGTGATAACGGACAAACATTACCCATACTGTTCGCCCCACACCCTATTTCTTGAAACTGCCGACCCGAGGGTCGGCATTTTTACAGGTGAAATCTGAGGGGGCATTATCGCCAAGCGTGATCAGCTGATTGGCCCCTGCGGCGGCAGGATTGAGATAGCGTGATTTGTAGGTTGGCACAGAGCGTAGCGAAGCCCAACAGGCGAGCATGATTACGCCAACCAGAGTGGAATAAACAAGGATGTGGCTAAACCATAAAACTGATTGACAGGCATATTCCACGGTAAACGTTGGGCTTCACTTCGTTCAGCACCAACCTACCTTTTTAGCCCAACATACGAGATGACTTTTATCAAGTTTAAAAGATTGATCTGCCACAATGAGATTCATGTAGGTCCTGTGGCATACTATCTTCTTTGAGTGTAACGATTAGCATCTATTTTGACACTTATCAACCGCCTATTAAAATGATTCGTAAAACACCAACCAATATATAGCAGGCATCTTACTTCACTCGTTAGGAAAATAAAATGAAAGCTTTTCTAAAGAAAATAAATGAAGCCGCATTGGATAGCGCTTGGGTGTTTGACTTGGCAAGATCAGCAGAGAAAATGTTAGATCCAAATTGCTGTGGAGACGATAATTTGGCGTGGAAAGATGGGCCATATCTATCTGCCCCTGCAAATGAAAAAGAAATCATAAGAACTCACCCCTACTGTTTTAAAACAAGTAATGAAATGTCTATTCTATCTGCCATGATTCTTGGTGATAATCCAACTAGAAATAAAAACGGTGGCATTAAAGCACCATTCAAAAGTATTCCTAACGGCGTATCTAGGGCTGAACCTGTAATTGCAAAACTTGCTATCATTGAACTTTTTGAGATATTTAAAGATTTCCTTGTATCTTTCAATGGCCCATACAACAAGAAAAAACTAACTGAATGGAACAACAAGATCGATGATGATGACATAGATAAAATAACCAAATTGGTTGATAGACGAAATGAATTAACTCATGATGATGCAGGTACTGCTCTACCAACAATGAAGGAAGCTGTCGATTACTATCGGATGATAAGAGCCTATGGTATTTATCTTTGGATGGTAGCAACCGACTGTGAAAGTGAAGAGGTTGATAGAATAATGGCCGATGTTGCTGAGCAAAGATTTTAATACTCAGATGAGCTAAAATTTTTGAGACAATTAGACTGTACAGATCTAGTTATCACCTGACACCGGCCTCAAACCGGTGTCTTGTTTACGCTACTTTAGTGCGCACTTCCTTCGGTATCAATTTCAGACCCTTCTTGAACATGTTGTAGGGGGTTTGACCCTCCATCATCCTGCCCTGATGTGGCCGTTGGGTGTTGTAGTGCTCCAGATAGCTATCCAGGTCTGTCTGCATCTGCTCTACCGACTCATACCAGGTCGTCCTTCCCTTGATACGGAAGTGTTCATCCAGCAAGGTTCGATGCAGTCGCTCGATAAAGCCGTTGCTCTGCGGCCTGCGCACCTTGGTGGTTCGGTGCTCAATCCCCTCCAGTTGCAGGAACAGCTCGTAGGGATGGTGATCAGGTCGTCCACAGAACTCGCGCCCGTTGTCCGACAGGATGGTATAGACCCGTGCCTCGTGGGCCTCGAAAAACGGCAGCACCGTTTCATTGAGTACATGAACCGAGGTCACCGGCAGCTTGCTGGTGTAGAGCCTTCCCCAGGCGTGGTGACTGTAGCAGTCCAGCGCGGTTTGTAGATACACCTTGCCAACCCCCTTGAGCGCGCCGACGAAGAAGGTGTCGATCGCCACCAGTTCCCGGTGTAGTGAACCTCTATCTGGCGTTCGCGGAACTCGGGGCTAAAGCGTTCTAACAGCCGAATTTGCTCGTCATTGAGCTCAATAGTCTGCTCGCGGTGGGTTTTCTCGAGGCGCAACAAGCGGTCGTGTTTGGAGAGCAGGTCATGACGTTGCCACACGCCACGCACCCCACCGGCACTGACGTTGATGCCTTGCAGAGCCAGTTCTTGTGCGACCCGCAGCTGGCCATGGGTTGGTCTGGTGAGGGAGTAATCGAGGATGGCCTGTTCAATCTCGGGCGCAACCCGGTTGGGATGAGCCCCTTTACAGCCGGGTAATTTATCGAGCAATCCCTCGGCGCCATAGGTCTGGTAATTACGGCGAATTTCGTAGAACTGCTGACGGCTGTAGCCGATGAGCTTGCAGGCTTTGCTGACGTTATTGAGCTCTTTGGCGAGCGCTAGCAGGCTGAGTTTGCGACGTGCTACTTTCTCGTTGGTGGTCATACGGTGACTCCAGATAACACGGTAGGGGTACCGTTTTGTTATCCGGTTTGAAGCCGTATGACCACTCCCTACCATCTCCATACAGACCACAATTAAGCATTTCCACTGTTTTACCATTTTTGTTGTGCATTGATGTCACAGAATTCCGTAACCTCCCTCCCCCGCCAGCAAGCGGGTCGCAGGAAAACGCTGCGCGGGATCCTGGCTAAAGAACTGGCTCAGTTGCCGGTATACCGCAGGATAAACCTGCTGCAGCCGAAGCGGATCGGTAAAGAAACACTCGCAGCTGACGGCAAAAAACTCGGCGGGATGTTCAGCAGCATAGGGATCGATGGCGGTTACCTCATCCCGATCTAGCTGCTGGCACAGCGCATCGAAGGCAGTCTGAAATGCCTGTTGCCACAGCTGGCTGCTCATCTGCCCCGGCAACGGCGGCGCACCGTCCGCCTCCCCCCCCAGCATGTCGAGCTTGTGGGCCAGCTCGTGGATCATCAGATTAAAACCGTCCCAGTCGCCATCCTGCTGCAGTTCGCTCCAGGCCAGCACCAGCGGCCCTTGCGGCCAGGATTCGCCTGCGTTCTCCTCTTCAAACTCGCTCACCAGCCCGAACTCATCCTGCACCTCCTGGCGCCGGGTGACGGGCTCGGGAATAATGATGATTTCGTGAAAGCCGCGATACCAGTCAAGGCCAAGGTGCAAGATGGGCAACGCCGCCTGCAGCGCCAGCACCGCCTGTTGGCGTGGGCTGAGCTCTACCCCGATCAGGGTCAGGGTCTTGCGCTTGAGCAGCTGTTGCCCCAAGCCGATAAGCATTGTCTGCTCGGCGTCGCTGAGCCCTTGCAAGATGGGCACAGCCGCCAGCGCCTGACGCCACAGCGCCAACTCATCCTCACTCATGGGCGTTTGCGGGCGACCACCCAGCCATTTGAACCATCCCAGCACGCCTACTCCTTCTTTTGATGCAAAAAACAGGTCACAGCAGTTTGACGAACCGTTTCGGCCGCTCCTGATAATCCTGCGCCAGATAGAAACGGTGGGCCGCCTCGCGCTTGAGACTGCTGGAGAGTTCCAGCTGGGCGCAACCTGCGGCCCGCGCCATCGCTTCGGCTCCCTTGAGCAAGGCAGCGCCCACTCCCGCCCCTCTTGCCCCTTGATCGACAACCAGCGCCGAGATCAGGCCCCAAGCTGGTGCAACATGCAGCGGTGCCAGCTTGTGCCACACCAGCACGCCGACCACCTTGTCGCCTTGGGATGCGAGCAGCACAACGCTCGCGGGATCCGGCGCCAACAGGCGCGCCGTCACGTCAGCGCCTTCGGCAGGATACCCCAATTGGGTGAACAGGTGGGCGATGGCGCTCCCGTCGTCGGCCTCAGGGGGACGGATCGTCAAGGTCTCAGGGTCATTTTTCATTGTTGGCCTCATGTTTGCTTTCCATTGTGTTACCCCCGTCACATTGTCTGGCGCAGATCAACAAGGAGGATCTCATCTTTACTCATAGAAAACGCTGCCTGCCATTATCCCCCCACCCTTGTCAATTCACAAATTTGCAACAAGACAACATTTTTCGCTGGGAAGCACCGATACAACTCGATATGTTACAAGCCATGCATGGCGCGTGTTTGCGCTCTGCTTAACCCCTCAACCTAGCGCTCATTTGTTAACTGGATTGTTAACAAACAGGGCCGAAAACAGTGACAGAGAGCGAGGCCAAGATCTCGCCAAGACAGCGCCACAAACACAACAAAGGAGTTGTTGTACATGAATGAAATCGTCAATGCCATCAATGGTGTAATCTGGAGCCCTGCGCTCATCTACCTGTGTCTGGGGGTCGGTCTCTACTTCTCCCTGCGCACCCGTTTCTTGCAGTTGCGTCACATGGCCGAAATGGTACGGCTGATGTTTGATGGCAAGAGCACCGATGCCGGTGTCTCCTCCTTCCAGGCGCTGGCCATGACCCTGGCCGGTCGCGTCGGCACCGGCAACATTGCCGGCGTCGCCACCGCCATCACCTTCGGTGGCCCGGGCGCCATGTTCTGGATGTGGATGGTCGCCTTCCTCGGCGCCAGCTCTGCTTTCGTGGAGTCCACCCTGGGTCAGGTTTACAAAGAGAAGATCAACGGCGAATACCGCGGCGGCCCGGCCTTCTACATCGAGAAAGGGCTCGGCATGAAGTGGTACGCCTGGACCTTCGCCATCGCCACCATCTTCGCCTGCGGCGTGCTGCTGCCGGGGGTGCAGGCCAACTCCATCGGCGCCAGCCTGCAGACCGCCTTTGATATCGATCCGAACGTCACCGCCGCCGGTCTGGCGCTGCTGCTCGGCTTTATCATCTTTGGTGGCGTCAAGCGTATCGCCAACTTCGCCAGTACCGTGGTGCCCTTTATGGCGCTCGGCTACATCATCGTGGCCTGCGTCATCATCGCCCTCAACATCTCTGCCCTGCCGGGCGTGATCCTGCTGATCTGGAAGAGCGCCTTCGGTCTGGATGCCGGTTTCGGTGCCATTCTGGGTCTGGCCATCATGTGGGGGGTTAAACGCGGGGTCTACTCCAACGAAGCGGGTCAGGGTACCGGGCCGCACGCCTCCTCTGCTGCGGCAGTGAGTCACCCGGCCAAGCAGGGTCTGGTACAGGCGTTCTCCGTCTATATCGACACCCTGTTCGTCTGCTCCGCCACCGGCTTTATGCTGCTGATCACCGGCCTCTATAACGTACAAGGGCCGGACGGCGCCGCCCTCTACACGGGTATCGCCGGTGTGGCTGCGGGCCCGGGCTATGTGCAGACCGCCATGGAGAGCATGATGCCGGGCTTTGGCAGCATGTTCGTGGCCATCGCGCTGTTCTTCTTCGCGTTCACCACCATCGTTGCCTACTACTACATCGCAGAGACCAACATCGCCTACATCAACCGCAAGGTGAATCGCCCCTGGCTGACCTTCGTGCTGAAATTGACCCTGATGGCCTCCACCGTCTATGGCACCGTCAAGACCGCCGAGCTGGCATGGGGCATGGGTGATATCGGAGTCGGTCTGATGGCCTGGCTCAACATCGTCGCCATCCTGCTGCTGCAAAAGACCGCCTTCACCTGTCTGAAGGATTATGAAGCGCAGCAGGCCAAGGGACTGGATCCGGTGTTCCACCCGGAGAAGCTCGGTATCAAGAACGCCGATTACTGGGTGGGCAAGCGCTCCGAAGAGAACCTGGCGCTGGAGAAATCGGGCCATCAGTTCGAGCCGGATCAGGATCGCAAGACCTCCTGAACCAGAACGACATAAGACATCAATAAAAATGGCAGCCTCGGCTGCCATTTCTTTTTCCTGTCACCTCATCTCAGAGCGGATTGCGGCGCGGCCCGAAGGGCAGACGCCAACGAAACAGGCTGTTAAGGGTGGCCCGCCACTGGTTGGGTCGCCCCAGGATCTGCTTTTGCAGCCGGGTTTCCTCTTTGAGCATCGCCTCGTCACTGCGGGCCCAGGCCTGGCTGTAGAGCTGCTTGATCCCCGCCAGTGCATCCGGCGACTTGGTGATAAGGGTGCGGGCAAACTCCCGCGCCTCCACCAGCGGATCGGCGCAGACCCGGCTCACCATCCCGATAGCTTTGGCCTCGACGGCATCCAGCTCGCGCCCGCTCATGGCCAGCTCCATGGCGGTATCCAGCCCCATCAGGTTGCGCATGGTGACGCTGCCGCTCATGTCGGGAATGATGCCCCACTTGATCTCCATCACCGAGAAGCGGCAATCGGGGGTGCTGAAGCGAAAATCGGCGCCGAGCGCAATCTGCAAGCCACCACCAAAACAGACTCCCTGGGTCACCGCAATCACCGGCACCGGCAGCTGGTGCCAACCATAGGCAACCCGCTGGGCCAGATTGGTCGCCTCGTCCGCTTCACGCTTGAGAATATCGAGCGCCGCCACCGGCTGTCTCAGCATGGACTTCACATCCAGCCCAGCGCAGAAGGCCCGCCCCTCGCCGTGCAGGATCACCGCCCGCAGCCCCTTGTGCCGGGCGAGTTGCGTCAGCGTCTCATCGATGGCGCTGAACATGGCGCGGTCAAGCGCATTGAGTTTGTCCCCCCGCGTCAACATCACTTCGGCAATCCCGTCGTGGATCTCGCACTTGATCCTTGGTTTTTCCATCTCCCTTATCCTCTCCTTGATCCCTGAAACTGACTCACTGGTCATACCACTACGTTATCAGAGTGTGAACAGGTGGTACAGCTGAGACTAAAGTCGGCTGGTCGCCTCCCCCTCCCTTTGTCACACTGGGAGCTGCATGAGTGCCGCAAGCCAGCAGAGGACGCTGTCATGTCAACCCTGTTCAATTTTGCCAGACCACCGTTCGACCGACTGGATGAGGAGGCGCGCGAGCGGCTCTCCCGCCACCTCTCGCTCTGCTATTTTCGGGCCGGGGATCTGCTGCTCCAGGAGGGGGACGAGCCTCCCGGCCTCTATCTCATCATCAAGGGGGCGGTGGAAGAGTCTGCTCCCCACCACCAGTTTGGTGATTACGGGGTTGATGACCTGTTCGATGTGCGCGCCCAGTTTGATGGTCGCTGCCGCCACCGCTTCACCGCGCTGGAAGATAGCCTCTGCCAACTCATTCCTCGCCACACCTTTCTGGCGCTCTGTGAGCAGGATCCGCAGTTTGCCAGCTACTTCACCGCCAATCTGGCCGAGCGTCAGCGCCAGCAGGAGCAGCGCGAACAACTGGGTCAGAAGAATCTGGCGGAATTTATCCTGACCCGCATCGAACCGGGCCACCTGCAGGCACCGCTTATCGTCGATAGCAAGCTGTCACTGCTCGCGGCGACCGAAGCCATGGTGAGCAAGGGAACCGATTGCCTGCTCTACCCGGCCCACGACGGCTCCCTCACGCTGGCAACCCGCAAGACCCTGCTCCACGCCCTGACCCTCAAGGGATTGCCGCTGACGACCCCCCTTTCGGTGCTGACCCCCACGCCCCTGATTGGTCTGCCGCTGGAGAGCTATCTGTTTGATGCCCTGCTGCTGATGACCCGCCATCGTATCAAGCGACTGGTGGTGTGGCGCGGCAATGAGGTGGCGGGGATCCTGCAACTGACTCAGGTGCTGGGGCTCTTCTCTACCCACTCCCACGTGCTGACCCTGCGCATTGCCCGAGCCGACAGCCTGCCCGCGCTGGAGGCGGTGGCCCGTGAACAGCAGCAATTGACCCGCTCGCTGTTTGCCCAAGGGATCCACACCGCCTTTTTGATGAAACTCATCGCCACCATCAACGAACAGCTGATCGCCAAAGCCTTTGCGCTGGTGATCACCCCCGAGGTGCAGGATAAGGTCTGCCTGCTGATGCTGGGCTCGGAGGGGCGCGGCGAGCAGATCCTCAAAACCGATCAGGACAACGCCCTGATCCTGCCAGAGGGGCTAGCATGGCCCATGCAGGCAGCCGATCTCGCCGAATTCAGCGCCCTGCTGGAACGCCTCGGCTACCCGCTGTGCCCCGGGCAGGTGATGGTGAACAATCCGGCCTGGGTAAAAACAGGCAGCGAGTGGCAAAGCGCCATTGCCAGCGCCTGCACCACGGCAAAAGAGGATGAGCTGCTATGGCTCGCCACCCTGGCCGATGCTCACCCCATCGCGGGAGATCGCCAACTCCATCTGCCGGTTGCCAGAGCGCTGCGCGAGCAGTTGGCGGACAGGCGGGATCTGCTGGCGGAGATGGTGCGACCGGCGGTGGCCTTCCATGCCCCCCTCACCCTGTTTGGCCGACTGGAGCAGCCACCGGAAGGGCTGGATCTGAAGCGGGGCGGCCTGTTCCCGCTGGTACACGGTATCCGCATGTTGGCCCTTGAGGCAGGCATTCTGGAGACCTCGACCCTGGGGCGTATCGATGCGCTGGTGGCTGCCGATCGGCTCAGTGCCGACTATGGCAGCAATCTCGCAGAGGCGTTCCGGCTCTTTATCCGGCTGAGGCTGCGCAGCCAGCTCAAGGGAGGCAATAGTCGGGTGCAGACAAGCGAGCTTAGCCACAGCGAGCGGGATCTGTTGCGTCAGGCGCTGCATCAGGTGAAGAAGTTCCAGCAGTGGCTCACCTTGCACTTTCGTCTGAGACAATAGCCATGTTGAGCCGCGCTCGACGCTACTGGTATGGCCGCGCGTTCCGAACGGGCGAGTTCGCGCCACTCTTTGCCACCCCACCGAAAGATGAACGGATCGCCCTCGATTTCGAGACCACCAGTCTCGATCCCGAGCAGGCCGAGATCGTCTCCATCGGGGCAGTGCGCATTCAGGGCAACCGGCTGCTGACCGGTGAGGCCCTCGCCATCAAAGTACAGCCACCGGCCAGCCTGACCAGCCAATCTGTGGTGATCCATGGTCTGCGCCATCAGGATCTGCAACAGGGGATGGAGCTGGAAGCCGCGCTGCGCCTGCTACTCGACTATATCGGCCCACGCGAACTGGTGGGCTATCACATCGCCTACGATCTGCGTATTCTCAATCTCGCCTGCCAGAAATTGTGGGGATTGACCCTGCCCCAGCGAGGGATCGAGGTAAGCCAGCTCTATCACGACCACCTCTATCGCCGCTACCCCGATGCTGCGATTGACCTCCACTTGAGTGCCATCTGCCGTCACTTGGCGCTGCCCGCCCTGCCCGCCCACGATGCCCTTGCCGATGCCACCACGGCCGCGCTCATCTACCTGCGCCTGACCTGCGGCTCGCCGCTCACTTATCCCAAAGTCTAATTGTCGAGAAATAACATTTGATTCACATTTTGCTTACATGAGCAGATTGCCTGCTCGTCGGGGTTACCCCATCCACCGCTGACACTCATGTCATGGAGAACTGCAATGGAACAGCAAAGCTATCTGAGGATCCAGCAAGATCCCAACTTCCAGGAGCTGGTCGCCAAGCGCCAGCGTTTTGCCTGGGCCCTCTCGGCTCTGATGCTGGGACTCTACCTGGCGTTTATTCTGCTCATCGCCTTTGCCCCCGGTTGGCTCGGCACCCCCTTGAGCGAAGGGTCGACCATTACTCGCGGCATTCCTGTCGGGGTAGGATTGATCCTCTCCTCCTTCGTGTTGACCGGCGTCTATGTCTTTCGCGCCAACGGCGAGTTTGATGAACTGAACCAGAAGATCCTCAAAGGGGTGCAATCATGAAAGGCAAGTTGCTGCTGTTGACCTCACTGGCCTCCTCTCCCCTGCTGGCAGCGGATGCGCTGACCGGCGAAGTACAACGCCAACCCCTCAATGTATCGGCCATCGTGATGTTCGTGGTCTTTGTAGCCGCCACCCTGTTCATCACCTACTGGGCCTCCAAGCGCAACCGCTCGGCTTCCGACTACTATGCTGCCGGTGGCCGTATCACCGGCTTCCAGAACGGTCTAGCCATCGCCGGTGACTATATGTCCGCCGCCTCCTTCCTCGGGATCTCCGCGCTGGTCTACACCTCCGGCTATGACGGCCTCATCTACTCCATCGGCTTTCTGGTGGGCTGGCCCATCATTCTGTTCCTGATCGCCGAACGGCTGCGCAATCTCGGCAAATACACCTTCGCCGATGTTGCCTCCTATCGTCTGAAGCAGACTGAAGTGCGTACCCTCTCCGCCTGCGGCTCGCTGGTGGTGGTCGCCCTCTACCTGATCGCCCAAATGGTCGGTGCCGGCAAACTGATCGAGCTGCTGTTTGGCCTGCAATACCATGTGGCCGTGGTGCTGGTCGGTATCCTGATGGTGCTCTACGTGCTGTTTGGCGGCATGCTGGCCACCACCTGGGTGCAGATCATCAAGGCAGTGATGCTGCTCTCCGGTGCTAGCTTTATGGCCATCATGGTGATGAAGTCAGTCAACTTCGACATCGGCGCCCTGTTTAGCGAAGCGGTCAAAGTGCACGAGAAAGGCTCCGCCATCATGAGCCCGGGCGGGCTGGTCTCCGACCCCATCTCCGCCATCTCGCTCGGTCTGGCATTGATGTTCGGTACCGCCGGCCTGCCCCACATCCTGATGCGCTTCTTCACCGTAAGTGACGCCAAAGAGGCGCGTAAATCGGTGTTCTACGCCACAGGCTTTATCGGTTACTTCTACATTCTCACCTTCATCATCGGTTTTGGCGCCATCTTGCTGGTGAGCACCAACCCGGCCTTCAAGGATGCCACCGGCGCCCTGCTGGGCGGCACAAACATGGCAGCCGTCCACCTGGCTGATGCAGTGGGTGGAAGTCTGTTCCTCGGCTTCATCTCTGCCGTGGCATTTGCCACCATTCTGGCGGTAGTCGCCGGATTGACCCTGGCCGGTGCCTCTGCGGTCTCCCATGACCTCTATGCCAGCGTGTTGAAGAAGGGCAAGGCCAACGAGACCGATGAACTGCGCGTCTCCAAGATGACGACTCTGGTGCTGGGTGTGGTTGCCATTGGTCTGGGGATCCTGTTCGAGAAGCAGAACATCGCCTTCATGGTCGGTCTGGCCTTCTCCATCGCCGCCAGCTGCAACTTCCCGGTGCTGTTCCTCTCCATGTTCTGGTCACGCCTGACCACCCGTGGCGCCGTCTACGGTGGCTGGCTGGGACTGGCGAGCGCAGTGACCCTGATGATCCTGGGTCCGACCGTGTGGGTGAAAGTGCTGGGCCATGCCCAGGCCATCTTCCCCTACGAATACCCTGCCCTCTTCTCCATGGGGTTGGCCTTCGTCGGGATCTGGTTCTTCTCCATCACTGACAGCTCCCAGAACGCCGCCGACGAGCATGCCAAGTTCCTGCCGCAGTTCGTTCGCTCCCAAACCGGGCTGGGGGCCTCTGGCGCAACTTCCCACTAACAGATCAAGTTCATCCTTCCAAGCCGGCTTCAAGCCGGCTTTTTTTATTGCCCATCAATCGGCTGCACGCCCCGCTTGCCCCGATCAAGATCACACTTCTCGCTAAAACTTTCGGGGGATCTGTGCCATAATGCGCGCCATTTGACAGACCAATCGGGACACATACCTTGTTAAGTAGCAACAACATCACCATGCAGTTCGGCGCCAAGCCGCTGTTTGAGAACATCAACGTCAAGTTTGGCGGCGGCAACCGCTATGGCCTTATCGGCGCCAACGGCTGTGGCAAGTCCACCTTTATGAAGATCCTCGGTGGTGATCTGGAGCCCACTGGCGGTAATGTGAGCCTGGACGTCAACGAGCGCATCGGTAAGCTGCGTCAGGATCAGTTCGCCTACGAAGATATGCGCGTACTGGACGTGGTCATGATGGGCCACACCGAGCTGTGGGCAGCCATCGCCGAGCGCGATGCCATCTACGCCAACCTCGAAGCCACCGACGAAGACTATATGAAGGCCGCCGAGCTGGAAGGTCTGGTCGCCGAATATGACGGCTACACCGCTGAAGCGCGTGCAGGCGAGCTGCTGCTGGGTGTCGGCATTCCCCTTGAGCAGCACAACGGCCCGATGAGCGAAGTGGCCCCGGGCTGGAAACTGCGTGTACTGCTGGCACAGGCGCTGTTCTCCAACCCCGACATCCTGCTGCTGGACGAACCGACCAACAACCTGGATATCAACACCATTCGCTGGCTGGAGCAGGTGCTCAACGAACGTGAAAGCACCATGATCATCATCTCTCACGACCGTCACTTCCTGAACTCCGTCTGTACCCACATGGCGGATCTGGACTACGGCGAGCTGCGCGTTTACCCGGGCAACTACGACGACTACATGCTGGCCGCCACCCAGGCGCGCGAGCGCCTGCTGGCTGACAACGCCAAGAAGAAGGCCCAGATCGCCGATCTGCAATCCTTCGTCTCCCGTTTCAGCGCCAACGCCTCCAAGTCCCGTCAGGCGACCTCCCGTCTCAAGCAGATCGACAAGATCAAGATTGAGGACGTCAAGGTCTCCAGCCGCCAGAACCCCTTCATCCGCTTCGAGCAGGACAAAAAGCTCTATCGCAACATCCTGGAAGTGGAAGGTGTATCCAAGGGTTATGGCGATGGTCCCCTGTTCAAGGGCCTCAACATGATGATGGAAGTGGGCGAGAAGGTCGCCATTCTGGGTACCAACGGTATCGGTAAATCGACTCTGATCAAGACCTTGGTGGGCGCACTGGCTCCGGATACCGGCACCATCAAGTGGTCCGAGAACGCCCAGATCGGTTACTACGCTCAGGATCACGCCGAAGACTTCGACACTGATCTCAACGTGTTCGACTGGATGGCCCAGTGGAAACAGGAGAACGAAGACGAGCAGGCTGTACGCTCCATACTGGGCCGTCTGCTCTTCTCTCAGGACGACATCAAGAAGCCGGTCAAGGTGCTCTCCGGTGGTGAACAGGGTCGCATGCTGTTCGGCAAGCTGATGATGCAGCGCCCCAACATCCTGATCATGGATGAGCCGACCAACCACCTGGACATGGAATCCATCGAATCCTTGAACATGGCACTGGAGCTCTACCAGGGGACCCTGATCTTCGTCTCCCACGACCGCGAATTCGTCTCCTCCCTGGCGACCCGCATCCTGGAGCTGACCGAAGATGGCATCCGCGACTTCGGCGGCACCTACGAGGATTACCTGCGCACCCAGGGCGTGGTATAACCCCGCACCTGCGCAAGTTCGCAATGAAAAACCGGCACACACGTGCCGGTTTTTTTATATTCCGTATTTAGACGATTGAGATGGCGTATAGCAGTGATGTGACTACACACCACAGAGCAAAGAGCAAAGCTTGAGTCTCCCCCCTCTTTTGCCCACAGATAAAAAAACGGCTCCATCAAGGAGCCGTTTTCAATGGGTTGCGCAGTGCCGATTACTCGACGGTCGCTTCCACACTGGTGAAGTACTCGATCTTGGCCGCTTTGCGCAGCTCGTCGATCAGAGACTTGTAATCCACCTGGGCTTTGCCCTGACCCAGCTGAGCTTGCAGCATGGCAGCCATACCGGATGCGGCGGCAGGGACGTTAACCTTGTCCAGCGCAACCACAACGCGGTCACCATTGGTCTCGGCAACCAAAGCCACGCTCGGCTTGCCGTCGATCGGATGGGGCAGCGTGAACGCCTGGGCAATCAGGTTCTGATCCAGCTCGCGATCGAAGCGGGCAACCCCTTTGTGGGTCTCCACTTTCAGACCGAGTGCAGTCAGATCGGCGGTGATGCTCTCACCGACTTTCAGCTTGTCCAGCAGGCCCTGGGCCTTGCCACGGGCCACTTCACTGGCCTTGTCATGCTTGATGGCGGCAATCACCTGCTCTTTCACCTCGGCCAGCGGCTTGACCGCTTTGGGCTTGTGACCCGTGATGTGCAGCACCAGCGCCTTGCCGTCAGCCAGCTCGATCACGTCGGAGTTGGTGTTGTCATCGCGCAGCTGTTCGGAGAACGCCACGGAGAGCACCTTGGGATCGTTCAGCGGAGCCGGAGCAGTGGCCTGGGTGAAGAAATCGGAAGATTGAACCTTCATCCCCATGGCATCAGCGGTCAGATCCAGCGAGTCCGGGTTTTCGAAGCTGTTGTCAGCCATCTTCTGCTGCTCGGCGAAGAACTTCTCCTTGGCCTTGTCAGCTTGCAGACGAGTGATGGTCTCTTCTTTCACATCGGCAAACGGCTTGGTCTGGGCTGCTTCAACCCCCAGCAGCTTGATGATGTGGAAACCGAACGGGCTCTTCACCACGCCGGAGAGATCGCCAGCCTTGTTCAGGGCGAACGCGGCTTTCTCGAAGGCCGGATCCATCACCCCTTTCTCGAACCAGTCCAGCTCGCCGCCTTTTTTGGCAGAGAAGGTATCGGAAGAGTCAGCCTTGGCCAGCGCAGCGAAATCATCGCCCGCCTTGGCTTTGGCCAGCACGGCTT
Source organism: Aeromonas sp. FDAARGOS 1411 (assembly GCF_019047125.1). Classification (NCBI taxonomy): domain Bacteria; kingdom Pseudomonadati; phylum Pseudomonadota; class Gammaproteobacteria; order Aeromonadales; family Aeromonadaceae; genus Aeromonas; species Aeromonas sp. FDAARGOS 1411. The sequence continues at coordinate 1,715,033 of NZ_CP077214.1, forward strand.
CTGCTTTCTGCTCGGCCGCTTTCTCGTCCTTGCCAAACGGGATCAGGATGTGAGCCACGTGGCGACGCTCGGCACGCTGGAACAGATCCTGGTGCTGATCGTAGTAATCCTGGGCATCCTGCTCGGTGACCTTGATATCCTTGGCGAGGTTGGCAGCGTCCAGCAGCAGATAGTCGACCTTGACCTGCTCATCGTTCATAAAACGGGCACCATTGGTCTTGTAGTACTGCTCCAGCTCGTTGTCGGATACCTGAACGTCAGCCATGTAGTTGGCAGCAGCCAGACGCACCAGCCGCAGATCGCGAGTCTGGTTGTAGAGCTTGTCGAGCTGCTCCGCTTCGCCCTTGAGGGAGAATTCGGTGCCCAGCAGGGCGCTCATCAACTGTTGACGCACCATGTCCTGACGCAGGGAATCACGGAACATTTCAGGAGTCATGCCGGCACGACGGATCAACTGCAGATAGCGGTCATTGTTGAACTTGCCATTCTCGGCAAACTCCGGCATGGCCACGATGGCTTGCTTGATCTGTTCATCGCTGATGCGCAGACCCAGTTCACGGGCCTTGCTGTCCAGCAGAGCCTGATCGATCAGGCGATCCAGCACACCGCGACGGAACTGTTTCATGTAATCGGGGTTCGCGGCCAGCTGGCTGAATGCCTCTCCCATCTGGGATTCCATGCGGGCGCGCTCGTTGCGGTAGGCATTTTCCAGTGCGGTTGCACTGATTTCTGTGCCATTGACGGTGGCGGGGGCGGTACGGGCCGGGCCGTTCAGGTAACTACCTACACCAGCCAAGGCAAAGGAGAGGATGATCAGGCCCAAGATAACCTTGGCTACCTTGCCCTGCGCCCCTTCGCGTAGTTTATCCAACATCATGTTTGTACTTATGCTCCCGAACTCGATGGGCGTAAACAATAAAAAGGCGCACCGATTGCGATGCGCCTTGGTCAATCAGTATGAGAGAAGACTCTCTAACTTGTCTGGTCTGCGACCAAGGACGGTAGCCGACGGATATCAGCGACCGACTTAGTTAACAGCGTCTTTCAGGGCCTTACCGGCTTTGAAGGCAGGAACTTTACCAGCAGCGATTTCGATGGTCGCGCCAGTCTGCGGGTTACGGCCTGAACGGGCAGCACGCTCGCGTACAGCGAAAGTACCAAAACCAACCAGAGCAACCTGGTCACCCTCTTTCAGCGCTTCACCAACAGCATCAATGAAGGCATCCAACGCACGGCCAGCGGCAGCTTTGGAGATATCGGCACCGTCTGCAATCTTGTCAATCAGTTGAGATTTATTCACTCTTATATTCCCCTTTTATCAAACACCGCTGCGGCGCTGATTTCCCTGGCCACAACAAGTGGAGGTTTTATAGCAAGCCTCCTGATCAGTTGCAAGTGACAATCTGGCGCAAACCCGCGCCACACAACGCATTGCGACTCATCACGAGTACCCGATCGGTGGTCAAGGCTACTTCCGTTATCGGGCGCATGCAAGCCTTAACCACCCGCCGAATGCGCCAAATTTGCGGCGCATCAACATTTACACGACAGAAACGCGCTCAAACCCCTGTGGATTGTCCTGCAACGCCAGTTCCAGCACCTCGTCAATCCAGCGAACCGGATAAATTTCAAGGTCTTGTTTGACGTTTGCCGGGATCTCCTCAAGGTCACGCTCGTTCTCTTTCGGAATAAGCACTCGCTTGATGCCGCCACGATGGGCTGCCAGCAACTTCTCCTTGAGACCACCGATGGGCAGCACTTCGCCGCGCAAGGTGATCTCCCCTGTCATCGCCACATCAGCACGAACCGGATTACCGGTCAAGCTGGAGACCAGGGCGGTACACATGGCGATACCGGCGCTCGGACCATCTTTCGGGGTGGCCCCTTCCGGTACGTGCACGTGGATATCGCGCTTCTCGTAGAAGTCGGCGTTGATGCGCAGCTTCTCGGCACGAGCCCGTACGACCGTCATGGCCGCCTGGATGGACTCCTGCATCACGTCACCGAGGGAACCGGTATAAGTGAGCTTGCCCTTGCCAGGCATGTTGGTGGTCTCGATGGTGAGCAGATCGCCTCCCACTTCGGTCCACGCCAGACCACACACCTGACCCACCTGGTTCTGGTCGGTGGCCTTGCCGTAATCGAAACGCTGCACCCCGAGGAACTCCTTGAGGTTCTCCTGATTGACCTGAACATGCTTGATGCTCTTGTCCAGCAGGATGCGCTTGACCGCCTTGCGACAAATCTTGGAGATCTCGCGCTCCAGACTCCGCACCCCCGCCTCGCGGGTGTAGTAGCGGATCACTCCGACCAGGGCAGAATCTTCGATGGTGATCTCGGACTCTTTCAGGCCGTTGCGCTGGATCTGCTTGGCAACCAGATGCTGCTTGGCAATGTTGAGCTTCTCATCTTCGGTGTAACCGGAGAGACGGATCACTTCCATCCGGTCCAGCAAGGGGCCCGGGATGTTCATGGAGTTGGAGGTGGCCACGAACATGACGTCCGACAGGTCATAATCCACTTCCAGATAGTGATCGTTGAAGCTGTTGTTCTGTTCCGGATCCAGCACTTCCAGCAAGGCGGATGCAGGATCGCCACGCATGTCCGAGCTCATCTTGTCGATCTCGTCGAGCAGGAACAGCGGGTTCTTCACGCCGACTTTCGCCATCTTCTGGATGAGTTTGCCGGGCATGGAACCGATATAGGTACGGCGGTGACCGCGGATCTCCGCTTCGTCACGCACCCCACCCAAGGCCATCCGCACATATTTGCGGCCTGTCGCCTTGGCGATGGATTGGCCCAGCGAGGTCTTGCCCACACCGGGAGGCCCAACCAGACAGAGGATGGGGCCCTTGAGCTTGTTCACCCGTGCCTGTACCGCCAGATATTCGAGGATGCGATCCTTGACCTTCTCGAGGCCATAGTGATCGGCATCCAGCACCTCTTGCGCCTTGCCAAGGTCTTTTTTGACCTTGGAGCGCGCCTTCCAGGGCACCTGTACCATCCAGTCCACATAGCTGCGAACCACGGTAGCCTCGGCGGACATGGGAGACATCATCTTCAGCTTGGCAAGCTCGGCCTGGGCCTTTTCACGGGCATCTTCCGGCATGCCAACCTCTTCAATCTTGCGATTGAGGGCTTCAAACTCATCCGGGCTATCTTCCAGCTCACCCAGCTCTTTCTGGATGGCCTTCATCTGCTCGTTGAGGTAATACTCGCGCTGACTCTTTTCCATCTGCTTCTTGACGCGAGTACGGATGCGCTTCTCGACCTGCAGCAGGTCAATTTCCGACTCCATCATCGCCATCAGGAATTCGATGCGCTCGGAGACAGAGACGATCTCCAGCACCTTCTGCTTGTCTTCCAGCTTGAGCGGCATGTGGGCCGCCATGGTGTCAGCCAGACGCGCAGCATCGTCGATCGCCGATATCGAGGTCAGTACCTCGGGCGGGATCTTCTTGTTGAGCTTGATATAGCCTTCAAACTGGCCGATGGCGGAGCGAACCAGTACTTCCTGATCCTTCTCCTCAATAGCTTGGGAGGGGATGTACTGAGCCTCGCAGACAAAGAAATCCTTGTCGTCGATCATCCGCTCCAGGCGGGCACGCTGCCCACCCTCTACCAGCACCTTGACGGTGCCGTCCGGCAGCTTGAGCATCTGCAGAATATTGGCCACTGTCCCGACGGTGAAGATCTCCTCCACAGTCGGCTCATCGGTTGACGCATCCTTCTGGGCCACCAGCAGAACTTTCTTGTCCTGCTCCATGGCCGCTTCCAGACAGCGAATGGATTTTTCCCGCCCCACAAAGAGTGGAATGACCATGTGGGGATAAACCACCACGTCACGAAGAGGCAGGACGGGAATCTCGATGCGTTCTGAACGCTCTAGGTTCATATATGTCCTCTCGGCTTGTTATACCGTTGGCAAAGCGCTTGGCTGAGTATATGGGGGCGCTGAGATGAGATTCAATCGCCGAAACCGTAAAAAGCATGAAAGGGGCAAAAAGCCCCTTCCATTCGATTAAAAATCAGACATTTACTCTGATGCAGCAGCCTGAGTTTCGGGATTTTCGTAAATCATCAAGGGCGCGGAGTCCCCTTTGATCACGGTCTCGTCGATCACCACCTTGCTGACCCCTTCCAGAGAAGGCAGGTCATACATGGTATCCAGCAGCACGGCTTCCACGATGGAACGCAGACCACGAGCACCGGTTTTACGCTCCATCGCCTTGCGGGCAATGGCGTTGAGTGCGTCGTCACGGAACTCCAGCTCAACACCTTCCAGATCGAACAACGCCGCGTACTGTTTGGTCAACGCGTTTTTCGGCTCTTTCAGGATCTGGATAAGGGCAGACTCGTCCAGCTCGGTCAGGGTCGCGACCACCGGCAGACGGCCGATGAACTCGGGGATCAGACCATACTTGATCAGATCTTCCGGCTCTACCTTGGCGAAGGTCTCGCTCAGGGTGGCCTTGGCATCCTTGGATTTCACCTCGGCGCCAAAACCGATACCGGTTCCCTTCACGGAACGCTGCTCGATCACCTTGTCCAGACCGGCAAAGGCACCGCCGCAGATGAAGAGTATCTTGGAGGTATCAACCTGCAAGAACTCCTGCTGCGGATGCTTGCGACCACCTTGCGGCGGCACGGAAGCGATGGTCCCTTCGATCAGCTTGAGCAGTGCCTGCTGTACCCCTTCCCCGGAGACATCGCGGGTGATGGAGGGGTTGTCCGACTTGCGGGAGATCTTGTCGATCTCGTCGATGTAGACGATGCCACGCTGGGCTTTCTCTACGTCGTAGTCGCACTTTTGTAGCAGCTTCTGGATGATGTTCTCCACGTCCTCGCCCACATAACCGGCTTCGGTCAGGGTGGTCGCATCGGCCATGGTGAACGGCACATCCAGCAGACGAGCCAGAGTCTCGGCCAGCAGGGTCTTGCCGCTACCGGTCGGGCCAATCAGCAGGATGTTGGATTTGCCGAGCTCCACACCACTGTTTTCGCCGCTGTTGCGCAGACGCTTGTAGTGGTTGTAGACGGCAACGGCCAACACCTTCTTGGCGTACTCCTGCCCGATCACATAGTCATCGAGATGAGCGCGGATCTGATGAGGGGTCGGCAGCTCGTTACCATCGCGCTTGGGCGAGATCTCGCGGATCTCTTCGCGGATGATGTCGTTGCACAGCTCGACGCACTCATCACATATGTAGACGGAAGGGCCAGCGATCAGCTTGCGCACTTCATGCTGGCTTTTGCCGCAAAAAGAGCAGTAGAGCAGCTTATCACCCTCACCCTTGCGTTTCTCTGTCATTCAGCAACCTCGTTTTATCAATAGAGGATGGATCGGCCTGTTGAGTTTACAACAGACCGGGACACCCTGCTCAGCTACGCTGGCTCAGAACACCGTCAACCAGACCATAGGCCACGGCCTGCTCGGCGGACATGAAGTTGTCACGATCGGTGTCACGCTCGATGGTAGCCATGTCCTGACCGGTGTGGAACGCCAGGCGCTCGTTCAGGGTATTTTTGATCTTCAGGATCTCCTGGGCGTGGATCTGGATATCAGATGCCTGACCCTGGAAGCCACCTAGCGGCTGGTGGATCATCACGCGGGCGTTAGGCAGGCAGAAACGCTTGCCCTTGGCACCGCCAGCCAGCAGGAAGGCACCCATGGAGCAGGCCTGCCCCATGCAGACGGTGCTGACATCCGGCTTGATGAACTGCATGGTGTCATAGATGGACATGCCCGCAGTCACCGAACCACCCGGCGAGTTGATGTAGATATAGATGTCCTTGTCCGGATTCTCGGACTCGAGGAACAGCAACTGGGCAACCACCAGATTGGCCATGTGATCTTCAACCTGACCAGTCAGGAAGATCACCCGCTCTTTCAGCAGACGGGAGTAAATATCGTAGGAACGTTCACCCTTGGCAGTCTGTTCGACCACGATGGGGACCAGCGCATTGCTGGGAGAATCGGTCATATCGTTATAGTTCTTGTACATAAGGCATTGTCCCTAAAATAAAATGGCCCGAGTGGAGATCACACGAGCCATTATACTTAACAGTCTTGACCTTAAGTCAAATGTTCTTAGGCAGCGGCGCCAGACTTGTTGATCACTTCGTCAAAGGCAACTTCTTTTTCGGTCACTTGCGCTTTGGACAGGATCAGGTCGATGGCTTGATCTTCTACTGCCAGGTTACGAACGCCGTTCAGCATCTGTTCGTTCTTCTGGTAGTACTCGATCACTTCCTTCGGATCTTCGTAGGCAGTCGCCATGGACTCGATGATGCTGTTTACACGGGCATCGTCAGCCTTGATCTCGTTGGTACGGATCACGTCACCCAGCAGCAGGCCTACGCGTACACGACGCTCGGCTTGAGCCTGGAACAGTTCAGCCGGCAGCTCGGGAGCGTTGCCGCCCTGGAAGCCACCGAAGCGCTGCAGAGCCTGCTGACGCAGTGCGTCGATCTCTTGCGCAACGGCAGCTTTCGGCAGGTCGATTTGGTTGGCTTCAACCAGACCGTTCAGAACCTGCTCTTTCACGCTGTTTTTCAGGGCTTGAGCCAGTTCGCGCTCCATGTTCTTGCGCACTTCGGCTTTCAGCTCTTCAACAGAACCGCTTTCGATACCGAAACGCTTCACGAACTCTTCGGTCAGCTCAGGCAGGATCTGCTCTTCAACCTTGATCAGCTTGGAAGCGAACTTGGCTTCTTTGCCTTTCAGGTTTTCAGCGTGGTAGTCAGCCGGGAAGGTCACTTCAATGGTGAACTCGTCGCCCGCTTTCTTGCCCAGGATGGCGTCTTCGAAGCCCGGGATCATACGGCCAGCGCCCAGCACCAGGTTGAAGCCTTCAGCTTTGCCGCCGTCGAACTCTTCACCGTCGATGGAACCGACGAAGTCCATGGTCACACGCATGCCATTGGCAGCGGCAACATCGGCATCAGCCCAGGTAGCATGCTGCTTGCGCAGGGTGTCGATCATGTTGGCCAGATCTTCATCCTTCACGGTCGCAACCGGCTTCTCGACCTTGATGGTCTCGAGACCTGCAACTTCAAACTCCGGATACACTTCGAAAGTGGCGGTGAATTCGAAATCCTGACCTTCTTTGATCTCTTTCGGATCCATGGTCGGGGCACCGGCCGGGCTCAGTTTGTTTTCGATGATGGCTTTGATGAAGTTGCTCTGCATCATTTCATCAGCAACGCGGGCGTGAGCCATGGCGCCGAACATCTTCTTGATGATGGCAACCGGAGCCTTGCCAGGACGGAAACCGTCGATGCGACGAGTTTTGGCCAGGCCATTCAATTCTTTACGCACAGCGGCGTCTACGGTAGCAGCCGGTACAGTGATGGTAAGACGGCGTTCCAGACCCTGGGTTGTCTCTACAGAAACTTGCATTCTTCTACCTCGTTCAACTCAGCACTGTGTGCTGACCCTTTATTGCCCCTGGGCAAAGCCCGGAGTCTTCCTGTTTATAAAGACAACGATATGTCTTTGTGATGAGAAAATATGACGCGGCATTATAGCGGCGCACTTTGGTCGAGTCGAGCCACACATCCCCCACATTGAGCGGCGTGCAAGCACAATTCGTGCAAAACTACCCTTTATATGGGGAGAGAGGTGCCCGACTTCAACTATCCGATGGCAATAATTTTGCGTTTGCTCACCTTTTTTCATCCGAACGCCGCTTTATTGCCCATCTTTCGCCGAAAAACAGCCCACCGTTGCGGGCGGCGACTCAATTTGTCCAGCCAAATGGCGATTGGGCCAATCAACCATTGCGTCCCTACCCCTCCCTCGTTATGGTGACAACCAAATTGATGATCTGGAGTCACTCACATGGCCTTTTTCCGCTTCTTGTTCAATCTGCTCTGGTTTGTACTGGGAGGTGTCTTTATGGGCCTGGCCTGGTGGCTGGCCGGTCTTGTCTGCTTTATCTCGCTGGTCGGTATCCCCTGGGGACGAGCCTGCTTCGTGATCGGCACCTTTACCTTCTTCCCGTTTGGCAAGCAGGCGGTCAATCGCAAAACCATGACTGGCCAGAGCGATATCGGCACCGGCACGCTGGGGCTGATTGGCAACATCCTCTGGTTCGTGCTGATCGGTGTCTGGCTGGCCATCGGCCACATCGCTTCCGCGCTGGCCTGCTTCGTGACCATTATCGGTATCCCGTTCGGTATCCAGCACCTCAAGCTGGCGCTGATCAGCCTGGCTCCTATCGGCCAGATGATTGTGACCAACCAGGAGGCGGAATCGGGCCGCTATATCCGCTAAACACGGGAAATGCGCGGGCAGACGCTGCCCTGCAACGAAAAAAAGGGCAGACTAGGGTCTGCCCTTTTCTATTCTCTTTCGTTGAGGCCATCATGTTACCCAGCCACTTTTTCGCCAATCTCGCCCGCATGAAACTCATCTACCGCTGGCCCCTGATGCGCAACATCCAGCCGGAAAATATTGCCGAGCACAGCCTGCAGGTCGCCATGGTGGCCCATGCCCTCGGCATCATCAAAAACCGGCTTTTTGGCGGCAGCGTGAATGCCGACCGCGCCGCCGTCATGGCCCTCTACCACGACAGCAGTGAGGTGCTGACCGGCGATCTGCCTACCCCGGTCAAATACTTCAACCCCGAAATTGCCCGCGAGTACAAGAAGATAGAACTGGCCGCCGAACAGCGTCTGCTTGGCATGCTGCCGCCAGAACTGATCGATGACTTTCGCCCCCTGCTCGATTCGGCAGCCCAGGATGACGAGCTGGCCAGACTGGTCAAGGATGCCGACACCCTCTGCGCCTATACCAAGTGTCTGGAGGAGATCAACGCGGGCAACCGGGAGTTCGAACCGGCTCGCAAACGCCTTGAGGCCATGCTGGCAGCGCGGATGAGCGAGGAGATGCGCTACTTTATCGACACCTTTGTGGCCAGCTTCTCTCTGCCGCTCGATGAGCTTAACGCTCACTAAGCCAGTCCACGCGACCGGAAAACAGCAGGGCCCGCCGGTTTTCACCGACGGGCCCTTCGTTATTTATGGCGCATTAGATGCAGCGCATCAGTGACCCAGCTCGCGGGAAGGTACCAGACCGCTCGCCCGCCAGGCGGGATAGAGGGTAGCCACTAGGCTCATCAGGATGGCGGCGCCCGTCACGATGAGCAAATCCTGCATATGCAACTCGGTCGGCAAAAAGTCGATAAAGTAGATATCCGGATTAAGGAAGCGGTGGCCAATGAGCTTCTCGATGACACCCAGGATCTGGGTCAGCTTGCTCGAAAGCAGCCCGCCCAGCAGCGCACCGAGCAGGGCACCGGCTACACCGTTGACCATCCCCTGAATGACGAAGGTGAGCCGGATCTGGCCGGGGCTCGCCCCCATGGTTTTCAGGATGGCGATTTCGCTGCGCTTCTCGTTCACCGCCATCACCAGAGTGGAGACGATGTTGAAGCAGGCGACGGCCACCACCATCAGCATCACCACATACATGACGGTACGCACCATCTGGATGTCCTGATAGAGATAACCCTGGCTGTTCATCCAGCTGCGGATATAGACGTGATGGGGGAACTGCTGCGCGGCGGCGATCGTAATATTTTGTGCATTAAGCACATCGTTCACCCGCAGGCTGAAGCCCTCTACATCGCTGCCCATGCCGGTGATCGCTTGCGCATCGGCCAGATGCATAAAGCCGAGTAGGCCGTCGAGCTGACCGCCGATCTCCAGCAGCCCCACCACGGTCAGGGCTTCGCGCCGAGGATTCTTGATCCCCGCCTGATCGCCCCCTTGCGGCAGCAGCAGGGCGACCGAATCCCCCACCTTGACCCCCAGCTTGTCGGCAATAGTCTTGCCCAAGATCACCCCACGTTCACCCGGTTGCAGCTCACGCAGACCACGGCCCGTCATGTATTTGCCTGCATCCGACAGATTGGCCTCCAGATCGGGTAACACAGCGCGCAGTTGTACCCCCTTGAGGGCGGAGCCATGCTCCAGCAGGCCATTGAGGCGAATGACCGGGGCAGCCGCCTCAACGCCCGGCTGGGCCAGCAGGTAGTCACGCAGACGCGGCCAATCCGGCAAGGGCCGCTCGACGGCGTCCAGCTCACCTTGCGGCACCACGGAGAGCACCCTGTCTTTGAGCTCCCGCTCGAAACCGTTCATGGCGGAGAGGCCCAAAATCAGCGCCATCACCCCGAGGGCGATACCGATCAGGGAAGAGGCGGAGATAAAGGCGATAAACCCGTTGCGACGACGGGAGCGGCTATAGCGCAGGCCCAGAAAAAGGGGCAGCGGTTTTAACATCAGGCAACCTCCGCCATCACGCCGCTCACCAGCGTGACACGACGATGGAGCTTGGCCGCCAGACTCAGATCGTGGGTGACCACCACAAACGCAGTGCCCAGCTCACGGTTGAGCTCACAGAGCAGCTCGTAGACGGCGGTAGCGCTGGCGTGATCCAGATTACCGGTCGGCTCGTCCGCCAGCACCAGGCTCGGTTCGTTGACCAGCGCACGGGCAATCGCCACCCGCTGGCGCTCACCACCGGAGAGCTCGGACGGTCTGTGGTTGAGACGGTGGGAGAGCCCTACACGCCCCAGCATCCGGGTCGCCTTCTCGGTAGCGACCGCTACCGATTCACCGGCGATCAGCAGCGGCATGGCCGCATTTTCCAGCGCACTGAACTCGGAGAGCAGGTGGTGGAACTGGTAGACAAAGCCCAGCTCGCGGTTGCGAAAGCGAGCCTGGGTACGGCTGTCCCAATGGTGGATATCCTCCCCCTTGAACAGCACGGCGCCACTGGAGGGGTTGTCGAGGGCCCCCATCAGATGCAGCAGAGTGGTCTTGCCGGAGCCGGAGCTCCCCACCACCGCCAGCATTTCACCGGGTGCGACGCAGAGATCGATCCCCTTGAGCACCTGAGTCTCCAGCTCCCCCTCTTTATAGACATGGTTGAGCGCCTGGCAGCGCAGCAGAGGTTCACGGGATACGGCTTCATTCATAACAGGGGCTCCACTTGCCTCGGTAACAACGCTGGCACCCGCAACTACGGGGGCACCAGTCACAACAGAAGATGCATTATTCACGGCATTACTCATAACGCAGCGCCTCGGCCGGTTTCACCCGCGCGGCGCGGGCCGCCGGATAGAGGGTGGCACTGAAGCTCAGCAACACGGCGCCCAGCAAAATGGTGATGACCTGAGCCGGCTCGACAATCACCGGCAGGCCACTGCCGCCCGCCGCCATATAGAGGTTGAGCCCCACCGCATTGAGTAGGGGGTTGAGACCCAAGGAGAGCGCCAGGCCAGCCAGCCCGCCAAACAGGGCGCCAATCACCCCGCTGGAGGCGCCGAGCACCATGAAGATTTTGACGATCCCCGATTCACTCATGCCCATGGTGCGCAGGATGGCCACTTCGCCCTCCTTGTCCGTCACCACCATCACCAGCGCGGAGAGGATGTTGAAGGTAGCGACGGCGATGATCAGCACCAGCATCAGCCCCATCATCCGTTTTTCCATAGCGACCGCCTGGAACAGCTCGCCCCGCTCGCGGCGCCAATCCTGCCAGACCAATCCGTCAGGCAACGGCGTCTTGATCACTTCGTCGGCCGCAAAGGGATCATCGAGCCAGAGGCGAATGCCACCGACGGTTTCTGGCGGCAGGCGCAGCAGCCGCTGGGCATCCCCCAAGGCGATCAGCGCAATCTGGTTATCCACATCGGCGCCTACCCCGAAGATGCCGGAGACGGTAAAGAGGCGCTGGGCCGGTACCCGGCCAAACGGGGTGAAGCGGGTCCCTTCGGTCAGGATCAGGCGAACCTGATCGCCGATGGAGACATTGAGGCGGCGTGCCACCCCCTGCCCCAGCACGATGCGGTAGTGGCCGGCCTGCAGGGTATCGAGGCGTCCCCCCAGCATCTGGCTGTGGAGGATGTCATCCTTGGGCCACTTTGCAGGGTCGATCCCCTGCACACTCACCCCGGTCAGCTGGCCGGGGCTTTGCAGCATCCCTTCGCTGTCGAGCATGGGGGCCGAGGCGACCACATGGGGTAATTTGGCCAGATCCGGCAAGCCTTGCGGGTCTGCATCAATACGGCCAGCCTGATTGGTCACCACCACATGGGGGATCACCCCGAGGATGCGCCCTTTGAGCTGCCCTTCGAAACCGTTCATAACCGAAATGACCACCATCAGGGCGGCGACCCCGATGGCGATGCCAAAGGTAGAGAACAGGGAGATAAATGAGACGAAGCGATTGCTGCGCTTCGAGCCTGCATAACGCAGGCCGATGGCCAGCGAAAGGGGCTGAAAAAGTCCGGTCTTCAAGGATATGTACGTTGCCAACAAAATAAGATACCGGATAATAAAGGGAAACCGTCCATGACAACAAGGGATAGCCTCCATGCAGGAACAGTTCTTCAGCGTCACTCATGCCACGCCGGTCAATGTGATCCCCATGTCGGCCGACTTCCACCTCCCCTCGTTGGAGGAGCTGGACGCTGAGCTGCCGGAGCCCTTTCGGATCTCTTCGGCCATTACCTCCATCGATCTGGTGACCACTCGCCTGCTGCGCAACCAGAACGAGTCGATGCACGATTTGATCGAGATCGTCAATCAGCAGTCCCGCAAGATCGACATGATCATGGGCTATGTGCTCTCCCTGCAGGACCATCCTGAGCAGCGCTTCCACACCCTGCGCTTCGGGGCTGGCCAGCTCACCTACCTGCACCCCTATCATGATCACGGGGCTGCGCCGCACCTGCACCAGATAGTGCGCCTCAAGATCTTCCTGCGGGAAGAGGCGGCCGCCATCTACTGCTATGGCCAGGTCAAACAGCTCGACGGCGGTGAACATGGCACCCATGTGCAGCTCGACTATGTGCGGATCCGCGAAGATGACCGTGAACTGCTGGTTCGTGCCAGCCTCCACGTGCAATCGAAACAGCTCAAGCTGCGCGCCCAAGAGCGTCAGCGCTAACCAGAGCGAACGTCAGCGATAGATAACGTCAACGTTAAAAGAATCGAACCATGCCAATGACACTCCCCGCCTTGCCCGCCAAAGCGGGCCAAAAGATCACGCTCGGCCAGCTGGTCGGCAGCAGCCTCTCGCTGATTGCAGCCCGTCTCACCAGTGAAGCCAAGGGGCCGGTACTGCTTATCACCGCCGATACCCCGAGCGCCCTGCGCCTGGAGCAGGAGCTTCAGTACTTGCTGGCAGGCAAGCAGCCAGCCGCTCAATCCGTTCCCGTATTGCTGTTCCCCGATTGGGAGACCCTGCCCTACGACACCTTCTCTCCCCATCAGGACATCATCTCCCAGCGGCTCGAGACTCTCTACAAGCTACCGCAGATGAGCAAGGGGGTGCTGATTGTCCCCATCTCCACCCTGATGTTGCGCTGCGCCCCCCGGGTCTATCTCGACAAATACAGCCTGATGGTGAAGGCCGGCCAACGCCTCAATCTGCAACAGTTGCGCGGGCGGCTGGCCGAGGCGGGTTACGTGGCGGTGGATCAGGTGCTGGAACATGGCGAATTTGCCGCCCGCGGCTCCCTGCTCGATCTCTTCCCCATGGGCAGTAGCAGCCCCTATCGCATCGACTTCTTCGACGATGAAGTGGACTCCATCCGCCCGTTCGATCCCGAAACCCAGCGCTCCAGCGAACCGGTCAAGACGGTCAGCCTGCTGCCCGCCCGGGAATACCCTACCGACGAGGCGGCCATCGAACTGTTTCGCGGCCAGTTCCGCGAGCAGTTCGAGCTGTCGCGGGCCGAGGGTTCCGTCTATCAGGAGGTGAGCAAGGGGCGCTGGCCCGCCGGCATCGAGTATTATCTGCCGCTCTTTTTCAACCAGACCGCCAGCCTGTTTGACTACCTGCCGGAAGAGACCCTGCTGCTCACTGTGGGGGATATCTACCCCGCCGCCCAGCGTTTCTGGAACGATATCGGCCAGCGCTATGAAGACAGACGCTGGGACAACACTCGCCCCCTGCTACCCCCGGCCCAGCTCTATCTGCCGGTGGAGCAGCTCTTTGCCTCCCTCGGCCAATATGGTGCGGTGCGGCTGCAAGAGTCCGCTACCGCCGGTGATGCTGGTCAGCACGATCTGCCCATCTCCGCGCTGCCCGACCTGCAACTCGATCACAGCAAAGAGCAACCCCTGCTGGCGCTCAACCAGTTCCTCCAAGGTTTTGCCGGGCGCACCCTGTTTGCGGTGGAATCCGAAGGACGGCGGGAGGTACTCGGCGATCTGCTGGCGCGTATCTCACTGCAACCCAAGGAGTTCCCCTCCCTCGACGCCTTTATGGCGAGCCCGGATCGCCACGGCCTGCTGGTTGCACCGCTTGAGCGTGGCTTCCTGTGGCAGGAGGTCGGTCAGGATCCACTGGCGCTGATCACCGAGACCGAACTGCTGGGCGGCAAGGTGCGCAGCAAGCGGGCGCGGGAGAAGAGCAAGAACCTGAGCTCCGATGCGGTGATCAGAAACTTGGGCGAGCTGACCCAGGGTCAGCCAGTGGTCCATCTGGATCACGGGGTCGGCCGCTATCTGGGGCTCGAAACCATCGATGCCGGTGGCCTGCCCACCGAGTTTTTGACCCTCGAATATGCCGGCGGCGACAAGCTGTTCGTGCCGGTTACCAGTTTGCATCTTATCAGCCGCTACACCGGTTCTGATAACCCGCCCAGCCACAAGCTCGGCGGCGAGGCCTGGAGCAAGGCGCGGCGCAAGGCGGCGGAGAAGGTGCGCGACGTGGCAGCCGAGCTGCTGGATGTCTACGCTCATCGCGCCGCTCGCGCCGGTTTTGCCTTCAAGCACGACAAAGAGGCCTATCGCCAGTTTGCCGCCAGCTTCCCGTTCGAGGAGACCGACGATCAGCTCAACGCTATCAATGCAGTGCTGGGGGACATGTGTCAGGCCAAGAGCATGGATAGACTGGTGTGCGGCGACGTCGGTTTCGGCAAGACCGAAGTGGCGATGCGGGCAGCGTTTGTGGCTGTACACGGCGGCAAGCAGGTTGCCGTGCTGGTGCCCACCACCCTGCTGGCGCAACAGCACTACGACAACTTCCGCGACCGCTTCGCCAACTGGCCGGTGCGGGTCGAGGTACTGAGCCGCTTCCGCTCCGCTAAAGAGCAGAGCGCAGTGATGAAGGAATTGGCCGAAGGCAAGGTGGACATCATCATCGGCACCCACAAGCTGCTCGGCTCCGAACTCACCTTCAAGGATCTCGGGCTGCTCATCGTCGATGAGGAGCACAGATTCGGGGTACGCCAGAAGGAGAAGATCAAGGCGCTGCGGGCCGATGTGGATATCCTCACCCTCACCGCCACTCCTATTCCACGCACCCTCAATATGGCGATGTCCGGCATGCGGGATCTCTCCATCATCGCCACGCCGCCCGCCAAGCGACTCGCCATCAAGACCTTCGTGCGCCAGCACGAACCGGCGGTGGTGCGCGAGGCGGTGCTGCGGGAATTGAAGCGTGGCGGGCAGGTCTACTACCTGCACAACGACGTGGAGAGCATCGAGAAGTGCGCGGCAGACCTTGCCGAACTGGTACCGGAGGCCCGCATCGGCATCGCCCATGGCCAGATGCGCGAGCGCGAGCTTGAGCGAGTGATGTCGGACTTCTACCACCAGCGCTTTAACCTGCTGGTCTGCACCACCATTATCGAAACCGGCATCGACGTGCCGAGCGCCAACACCATCATCATGGATCGGGCGGATCATCTCGGACTGGCCCAACTGCACCAGCTACGGGGCCGGGTTGGCCGCTCCCACCATCAGGCCTACGCCTATCTGCTCACCCCCCATCCCAAGCTGATGACCAAGGATGCGGCCAAGCGGCTTGAGGCGATCGCCTCGCTTGAAGATCTCGGCGCCGGTTTTGCGCTGGCGACCCACGATCTGGAGATCCGTGGTGCAGGCGAACTACTCGGCGACGATCAGAGCGGCCAGATTGAATCAGTCGGCTTCACCCTCTACATGGAGATGCTGGAGCAGGCGGTCGAGGCGCTGAAAAATGGCAAAGAGCCGTCGCTCGAGCAGCTGATGAGCCAGCACACCGAGGTGGAGCTGCGCCTGCCTGCGCTGCTGCCGGATGACTATATTCCGGACGTCAACATGCGCCTCTCCATGTACAAGCGGATCGCCAGTGCGGCGGATGAGCAGGAGCTGCGCGAGCTGAAAGTGGAGCTGATCGACCGTTTCGGCCTCTTGCCGGAGGCGACCAAAACCCTGCTGGAGCTGGCTGCCTTCCGCCAGCGGGCCACCGCCCTTGGCATTCGCCGGGTGGAGATGAGCGAGCGCGGCGGCTATCTCGACTTCACCCAGGAGACCAAGGTTAATCCGGCCTATCTGGTCAAGCTGCTCTCCAGCCAGCCCCGGGTCTACAAGATGGACGGGCCGACCCGGCTGCGTTTCCAGGTGCCGACCCAGGATCGTGCGATGCGCCTGAAACTGGTCGATGGTTTGCTGGCTGATCTGGCCAACAACAGCCTGTGAATCTCTGCAACGCTGGCGTCGACCCAGACAGATAACGCCAACTAAAACGGGAGCCAAATCGGCTCCCGTTTTTGATTTGCTATCTGACTACTGCGTACGTTCAGTTCTGATTGGCCGGATCCTCATGGGCAGAGAACTCGCGCATAAAGGCCTCGGCGCGCTCCACCATTTTGGTCGAGCCAACGAAGTAAGGGGTACGCTGGTGCAGCGCGGTGGGCTGGATATCCATGATCCGGCCAAAGCCATCGGAGGCCTTGCCACCGGCCTGTTCCACCAGAAACGCCATCGGGTTGCACTCATAGAGCAAGCGCAGCTTGCCATTCGGCGAGTTGGTGCCGGACGGATAGATGTAGATGCCGCCCTTGAGCAGGTTGCGATGGAAATCGGAAACCAGGGATCCGATATAGCGGGAGGTGTAGGGTCTGTGGGTCGCTTCGTCCCGCTCCTGGCAATATTTGAGGTACTTCTTCACCCCGTCCGGGAACTTGATGTAGTTGCCCTCATTGATGGAATAGATCTTGCCCTCTTCCGGGATGCGGATGTTCTCGTGAGAGAGGCAGAAGCAACCGATGGAAGGATCGTAGGTAAAGCCGTTGACGCCAAAGCCGGTGGTGTAGACCAGCATGGTGGAGGAGCCGTAAACCACATAACCGGCGGCGACCTGACGGTTGCCCGGTTGGAGGAAGTCCTCCAGCGTCACCGGCGATCCCTGCGGGCTCAAACGGCGGTAGATTGAGAAGATGGTCCCGACCGAAACGTTGACGTCGATATTGGAAGATCCATCGAGCGGGTCGATCAGCACCACATACTTGGAGTTTTTGGAGAGCGGTGAGTCAAAGGCGACGAAGTCCTCTTCTTCTTCCGAGGCCATGCCGCACACCTCGCCGCGCGCTTCCAGCGCCGCCTTGAAGCGTTCGTTGGCGTAGACATCCAGCTTCTGCTGCACCTCGCCCTGTACGTTTTCAGCGCCCATGGAACCGATGATATCCGCCAGTCCCGCCTTGTTGATCTCCCGGTTCACCACCTTGGCAGCAAGGCGGATCGAGCTGAGCAACGAGGTCAGCTCGCCGGTCGCGGTAGGATAATCCGCCTGCTTTTTGACGATGAACTCACCCATGGTGATCATGTTTCGCATTTTTGTTCCTTTAGATCGCATCCGTTGGCATTGAAAACGTTTGCAGGCGTCAGCAAAAAAAATGCCGATCACCGGCGGCCTTGATTTGTAACCTAATGTAACGTCTGTTTTTTGTTTTTGCAGCGAATTAAGCGGCCTATTAAATAGGCTATTTCGCCTCATGTTATGGTAAAAGGCGCTTTTTATTCGGTTTCATTCGATAAGTTTCGGCCCCTTAATTCGTGGCAATAACCTGCTGCGAGCCATGATCCGACTGGCCTTGGGACATTAAAAATGGAGTCTGATGGGCCTGCCGTTCCCTCAGCCATTGCCTCTTGAGATCCGATCGCCAATCCAGCACACTGATTTCGCTTTGGAAGCAAATAAAACTCAAGGATTATCAATGAACAAGACTCTCATTGCCGGCATGGTAGCCGGACTGTTTGCCCTTCCCGCCTGGGCTGCCCAGGTGCCTGCCGGTACCAAGCTGCTGCCGGATGCCCAACAAATCTACGTGACCAATATCGGCACCGAACCCACTACCATCGACCCCCAGCTGGTAGAAGAGACCGCCGGTAGTGCCATCGTCAACGATCTGTTTGAAGGGCTCTATGAGCTGGATAATACCGGCAAGATCAAACCAGCAGGCGCCGTCAGCTACGAGGTCGACAAGACAGGTACCGTCTACACCTTCAAGCTGAGGCCCGAGGCCAAGTGGTCAAACGGTGAACCGGTCACCGCCGCCGATTATGTCTACGGCTGGCAACGGGCGGCCGATCCCAAGACGGCCTCCAACTACGCCTGGTTTATCGAGTTGACCGGAGTGGTCAATGCAAGGGAGGTGACAGAGGGCAAGAAGAGCCCGTCAGAGCTCGGGATCAAGGCGCTCGATGACCACACCCTGCAGGTCACCCTGAAAAATCCGGTCCCCTTCTTCCTGAAGACGCTGGCCCACTACACCACGTTCCCGGCCCCCAAGGCCACCATTGAAAAATACGGCAAGGATTGGGTCAAACCGGGCAATATCGTCTCCAACGGTGCCTTTGTACTCAAGGAGTGGACCCCCAACGAGCGGCTGAGTGCCGAGCGCAATACCCACTACTGGAACAACCAGCACACCGTCCTGAACAAGGTGATCTATCTGGAGATCATCTCGGAAACCGCCGCCTACAACCGCTATCGCACCGGTGAACTGCACTACACCACTTATCCGCTGGAGCAGTACAAGCAGCTCAAGAGCAAGAGCCCGGAAGAACTGGTCAGCGTCCCCACGCTGGCCAGCTATTACTATGTCTTCAATACCCAGCGCAAACCGTTCGATGACCCGAAAGTACGCAAGGCGCTCTCGCTCGCCATCGACCGGGAGACCATCACCGACAAGATCCTGGGACAGGGACAAATTGCCGCATATAGCTTCACGCCCCCCATTGTGGACGGCTTTGAATTGAAAAAACCGGCCAGCCAGCTGCAGAGCAAAGATGAGCGGATCAAGCAAGCCAAAGCCCTGTTGGCCGAAGCGGGATATGGCCCGGACAAGCCACTCACAGTGGACATTCTCTACAACACCAACGAGAGCCACAAAAAGATTGCGCTGGCCGTCTCCTCCATGTGGAAACACAACCTGGGGGTCACTGCCACCCTCAACAACATGGAGTGGAAGACCATGGTCTCGGCACTCAACGAGGGGGATTTCGGGGTTAGCCGCTATGGCTGGAACGGGGATTATAACGATGCCTCCACCTTCCTCGACATCATGACCTCCAGCAGCAGTGCCAACAGCGGCAAGTGGTTCAACAAGGAGTATGACGCCCTGCTGGCCAAGGCCCACGACTCGCTGGATCCCGCTGAACGCAATGCCCTGTATCAACAGGCAGAGGCACTCATTGATGCGGATGCCCCCATCGCCCCCATCTATTTCTCGGTCAAATCAAGGTTGCTCAAGCCTTTCGTGAAAGGCTACCCCCACCTTAACCCGCAGGATGTGGTCTACAGCAAGGAGCTCTATCTGGTTGCCCAGTAACCGGCTCGGCAAGATGTGACCATAAAAAAGCGCCTGCATTGCTGCAGGCGCTTTTCATTGGCGGCCATTGGGCCCACTTACGCTTTCACGCAAGATTACTCTTCGGGACAGGGTGCCAACACCACCCGGCGGCGACCCATCACCACCGGACGCACCAGCAGCTGTGCCAGCAAGACACCCAGCAGGGTCAGCCCACCCCCGATCAGGTGATAGCTGGTCAGCCGCTCCCCCAGCAGGGTGATGGCAAGGCCAGCCGTCATCACCGGCAGCAGGTTCATAAAGATGGCGGTACGGTTGGCGCCGAGCAGGGCGATGCCCTGCATCCAGAGCCAGGGCGAGAGCGCCGAAGTGGGGATACCGGCATAGAGGATCAGCCACAGGGCCCGCCCATCAGGCCACTGGCCATCCACCAGCAAAAAGAAGGGGGTCAGGATCACCACACTGCAGATCACCTGACCGTAGAGCAGCGACCAGTTGTCGAGCCCCAGATCCCACTTCTTGAGCAGCACGCTGTAAAGGGCATAAGTACCGGCCGAGATCAGCATATAGACAGAGCCGATATGAATGCCTTGGGTAAACAGCCGGGTCGGATCCCCCTGCCCCAGCAAGATAGACAAGCCAAGGATTGAAAGCAGCGCCCCCAGCACGGCGCCCCAGGTGGGCCGCTCGCGCAGCAGCCAGATGCTGAACAGCACGGTCAGCAGCGGCGTCAGTCCCATCATCAACCCCATCTCGGTGGCTCCCAGAGTTTGCGCCGCGTAGTACCCAAAAGTCTGGTTGAGCACCATGCCCAGCAAGGCCAGCATGGCGATCTGCCAAAAACCGGCACGAATGCGGGCACGCGCACGCCATACCCGACGGGCAAGAAACGGGCTTAATACCAGCGCAGCCACCACCCAGCGCGACCAGGCCAAGGCTGCAGGGGACAACACACCAACCGCCAGTTTACTGACGATGCCATTGCCAGCCCAGATGGCAATGCAGGAGAAGGGAAACAGACAGGCAAGGGGCATGAGAAGATCCAGACCGAAGAGACAACAGCGGGCCAGTATAGGGGGCGATGGGAGATAAACAAAGGTGTGGGCCTGAACAGCCACATGATGAACGCCAGTCGCCAGAAACAAATATGCCCGCAAAAGTGCGGGCATATCAGTGCAGAAACAGGTTCAGAAGCGCATCACGCGGCATCCATGTGCAGTCTGGAGATCAGCTCGTTGACCTCGGTGACTGTCTGGCGATGGGGAATATCCGCCGGATTCGGCATCAGCAACAAACCGGATTGGAAATCAAACCGCCCCCGACCATGGATGTAAATCCGACCTTTAAAGAAGGTTTTGACATGCTTTGCCACCATCAGTGGCAGGTACTTCTTGAACACTCTCATCGTTTGCAACCTCTTGCAGTTGTATCCGTATGACAGCAGCTTCTGCGAATTAATTCCGTAAAATATTTATAAAAATCCGGAAAACTCGCCCATCTCTTCCCAAAAAATTCAATCTATAACTTTTTATTAACTTTTAGCCTATTGTATGCGGCCCTTCGAGCCAGAGCAAGGCTCCTTTGCCATCGTGCCACTCGATACAGGCGATCCCTGAGGTGGCGAACATGGGTGCTCCTGCGGCCGGGCAGAGGCTTTGCACCAGATAACCCACCAGCGGCAGATGGCTGACCATCAGGATCTGGTCATGTTGCTGCGCCAGGGTGGTGAGGTAGCTGGCCACGAAAGCGGGATCACCGTAAGGGGTAATGTCGCCACTCTCTTCAACGGCTGCTGCGTCAGGTAATTCACTGCATATGGCTTGCCAGGTCTGGCGTGCCCGCAGATAGTTGCTGTGGATCACCCGATCCAGCGGGCCAATCAGCTGAGGCGCCAGCCAGCGGGCCATCTGGATAGACTCTTCAATACCCTGCTCGGTCAATGGACGCTGTTCATCTGTTTTCGCATTCATGCCAGCCTGGCCATGACGCATGATATAGATCTTCATTACAACCTCGCCCAACGGGCCTGTTTTGATAGCCGGGGGATCTTACCCCGCCACGGGTGTGGAAACAATTGCGCTACCTCTCAGAAAAGGGTTTGCCTGACGGGATAGCGGGGTCGATAATCATGTTTAAATTCAAATAAATCCAACGTGAGTCACACGCCAATGAGCCCATATGCCAGTCCCAATGACCATCGGCAATACCATTTTCTGGAGCTGGCCAACCGGCTCAGGGTCTTGTTGATTTGTGATCCCGACACAGACAAATCCGCCGCCTCGCTGGCGGTCAATACAGGCCATTTTGACGACCCCGCCGACCGGCAGGGAATGGCCCATTTTCTGGAACACATGCTGTTTCTCGGCACCTGCACCTACCCCAAGCCTGGTGAGTACCAGCAATTTATGAGCCGTCATGGCGGCAGCAACAACGCCTGGACCGGTACCGAATTCACCAACTTCTTCTTCGAGATCGACAACGGCTTCTTCGAAGCTGGGCTGGATCGCTTCTCCCAGTTCTTTATCTGCCCCACCTTTGATCCGGAGTGGGTGGACAAGGAGCGCAACGCAGTCGACTCCGAGTATCGCCTCAAGCTGCAGGACGATATGCGCCGCAGCTATCAGGTGCATAAAGAGACGGTCAACCCGTCGCACCCCTTCTCCAAGTTCTCGGTGGGCAACCTCGATACCCTGGCCGATCTGCCGGGACGGGATCTGCGCTCCGACCTTATCCGGTTTTACGAAAGCCACTACAGCGCGGATCGCATGGCGCTGGTGATGATCTCGCCAGAATCCATCGATACCCAGTTGCAGTGGTGCTGTCGCTACTTTGCTCCCATTTTGAATCGCAATTTGGGAAACCCGACCCTCACCATGCCGCTCTACCGGCTCGACAATCTCGGCGTGCGCATCCACATCAATCCGGTCAAGGAGACCCGCAAGCTGTCGCTCAGCTTCCCCCTGCCCAATGTGGACGAGTTTTACGACAAAAAGCCCCTCACCTTCCTGAGCCATCTGATTGGCTACGAGGGGGATGGCAGCCTGCTCTCTCTGCTCAAGGCGAAAGGCTGGGTCAACCAGCTCTCGGCGGGCGGTGGCATTAGCGGCGCCAACTTCAAGGATTTTGGCGTCAATTTCGGCCTCACCCCTCTGGGCCTTGAGCATGTGGATGACATCCTCGCCGCCCTGTTTGGCTATCTGAAACTGATCGGCCGCGAAGGGCTGCAGAGCTGGCGCTACGACGAAAAACGGACCGTGCTCGAATCGGCGTTTCGCTTTCAGGAGCGCGGCCGCCCCCTCGATACGGTGTCGGGGCTGGTGCTAAACCTCTTTAGCTACAAACCTGAGGATCTGCTCTACGGCGACTACATGATGCGCGAATATGACGAGGGGCTGATCCGCCGCTTCCTCGCCAAGCTCACCCCGCACAACCTGCGCATCACCATCACTGCTCCGGAAGTGGCGACCGATCGGCTGGCCCGCTGGTATCAGACCCCCTACAGCGTTGCGACCATTACCGAGGCCGAGAAAATTCGCTGGCAGCAGAGCGAGCCGGATCCGGCGCTGGCGCTGCCCAAGCCCAACCCCTTTATCAGCAGCCGGCTCGATCCGCGCACGCCAGAGCTTGCCGCCGACATGCCCGCCTGCCTTATCGATCGCCCCGGTTTTCGCCTCTGGCACCTCCATGAGCACCTGTTCAGCGTGCCCAAGGGCAATCTCTACATCTCCATCGACAGCGAACATGCGGTAAAAAATCCGCGCAATATCGCCATGGCGCGCCTCGCCGTGGAGCTGTTGGCCGACCACCTCAACGCCCTCACCTATCCGGCGGAGCTGGCGGGGCTGGGCTATCAGATCTATGCCCATCAGGGGGGCTTTACCATCAACCTGAGCGGTTTTGCCGACAAGCAGCCGCTGTTGCTCGACATGATCCTCGGCAACCGCACCCTGGGGTATCCGGATCCGGGCCGCTTCGCCGAGATCAAGGAGCAGCTCATCCGCAACTGGGACAACCAGTCCAAGGCGCGCCCCATCTCCCAGCTCTTTAACCAGCTCACCAGTTTGCTGCAACCGAACAACCCGCCGTTCGAGCAGTTGCTGCGTCACCTGCGCACCGTCGAGCTGGAAGAGATGCCCGGCTTCGTGGCCCAGCTGTTTGGCGAAGTGCATGTCGAGGCACTGGTACACGGCGACTGGACTGCTGCCGAAGCGCTGGAGCTGGCCGCCCTGATGGAGCGTCACCTGAGCGACATCAATGGCACCAGCAGCAAGCCGAGCGGCGAGACCCGCCGCCCGCTCATCTCCATTCAGGACAGGGGCACCCTTATTCGCGAGCAGGGTTGCGATCACGAAGACTCGGCACTGCTGGTCTACTACCAGTCCCGTACCACCCGTGCGCGGGATCTCGCCTGCTTCACTCTGGCGAACCACATCATGTCCTCTACCTTCTTTCACGAGCTGCGCACCCGCCAGCAACTGGGTTATGTGGTGGGCGCCGGTAACCTGCCCCTCAATCGCCATCCGGGCCTGATCTTCTATATCCAGTCGCCGGTGGCAGGGCCGCAGATCCTGCTCGATGCGGTGGAGGAGTTTATCGACCTCTTCCCGCTCGCCATGCTCGAATTTACCGAGCAGCAGTGGCAGGAGAGTAAGGCGGGGCTGCAAGCCCAGCTGAGCGAGCGGGATGCCAACCTGCGCAGTCGCGGCCAGCGGCTGTGGGTCAGCATCGGCAACAAGGATCTGGGGTTCGATCAACGGGAGCGGGTCTGCGACGAGGTGGGCAAGTTGAGCCGCGCCGATCTGGTGCGCTTTATCACCCAACTGCGCTCGCGCACCTCCGATCGGCTGATCCTCTGCAGCTATGGTCAGGGGCACGAACATGACGAGCGGATCACCGGCCAGTTTATCGACGATCCACGGGCATTTCGGCTCAATGCCGCCACCTTCGAGGCCTGATCAGGCCTCGACATCCCCCATTTTTCCTTCCCACCGCAAATCGCAGGCAATAAAAAGCCGACCCATCAGGGTCGGCTGGAAAAACCATAACAATTGCGACCAAAGCCGCCAAAAGTGAACATGAGCGTGAAAATCAGACACTGAGTTGCTGATCAGCAAGCGGGAAAGACCCGATACTCGCTTTGCAATGCCAACAGTGATTGAGAAACAGCCTCATATTAGGCACTCCCCCCGCCAGTCACGTTGATCTACGTCAAAGGAGGTAGCGAAGAGCGCGTAGCCCGATGATTTGTCGGCGCAGATCACCCTTTGGCCGCCCGCTAGCTGCCCGTTAACCCCGGCGAACCAGTCGGTAGGCCACCTCATCGAAGTAGGAGAGCTGACCCGACAGCACCCGCGGGTGATCCACCTCGGCGGCGCGCCCCAGCACCTCAATACGAAAATCGCGCTCGAACAGGGCTCGCACCTCCATCTCACCCACCGAGAAGGGGGGCTGACTCTGCTGCTCCGGCTGATATTCAAGGGTCACCAGCAAGATCTGGCCACCGGTCTCGACCAGCGAACTGATCAGGGCTGCATACTGGCGGCGCATCGCGGTCGGCAGGGCGATCAGCGCCGCGCGGTCATAGACCAGCCGGTAACGGCGACCCAGACTGGGGGCGGCGAAAAAATCCCCCTGAAAAATGCGCAGGCTGTCCACTTGATGGCACTGATAAGGGCCCACTTCGCTCACAGTCGCGGCGAGCTGGTTTTCACTGAAGAACTGGCTGACGGCAAGGCTCGATAGCTCGAAACCGTCGACCGGATGGCCCTGAGCGCTCAACCAGAGCATGTCGCGGGACTTGCCACACAGGGGAACCAGCACCGGCTCGTCCGCTTGCTGGGCTGACCACCAGGATTGCAGCCAGTGGTTAAAGTCCGCCTGATGAAAGCCAATCCGGTTCTCTTCCCAACGCTGATGCCAAAACGCAGCTTCCATCGTTATTACCCTTCTGTACTAAAGATGCCTCAATATCACAACTTAACCGGCACCGCGCAACCCTCTGCCCTCCCCTTTTTGCCGCGCAGCCTCTGCGTGTTATCGAGCGAATGATGGGACATCCCCTTGCCGTGTGCCTCGCAGTCGCAATGAGCGCTATTGGCTGTGCTTATGACGGGCAGAGGTATACCAATCCATGCAAAAACGTCATTGGTGTATGGCGATGAAGGAATGAAAGGAATGAAAGGAATGAAAGGAATGAAAGGAATGACGTTGGCAGGCCAAAACGTGCCTGCCAACGCCAAAAAGATCACGACAGCATGGCGCGAGCGGCCGCCAGCTGACGCTCGATATAAGCAAAATCGGGACGATCGGCGGGGAGTTCCGAGAGGCAGGCCGCTTTGAGTTGATGCAACCCATCGAGCGGTGAGTCTTGCGTATCGCAATGGGCCAACAGCTCCTCCAGCAGGCAGCCAAAGGCGCGCACTTCCAGTCGCTCAAGGCCCACGGCCCGCTCGCGGTTGCTGCGCTCATATAAAGAAGCGGCGCCAAAATCCCCCAGCAGGGCGCGAGCCGGTGCGTCAGACCCACGGGCAAACAGGATATTGTGACCGTAGAGATCCCCGTGCATGATGCCCGCGCGGTGCAGATGGCCCGCCACCGAGGCGATGCCGTGGGCCATCGCCAGCGCATCCGGCACACTCAGATGCAGCCCCTCGGGATAGACATCCCGGGTACAGGAGTCCAGGCTCGGCGGCCCGGCCAGATTGGCAAAGGCCGGATCGATCAGCTCCATTACCAGCGCCGGAATGCCGGAGGGGTGATCCGCCACCTTGCCCATCACCTTGATAAGGTTGGGATGAGTGCCCGCCACCAGCGATGCCGCCATCTCGCAGCGGGGCAACCCGTCACTGGTCACCGCCCCCTTGAACAGCTTGACCGCCACCTGACAGCCATCACCTCTGTCGCTCGCCTGAGTCACTTCATCAGCAGGATTGCCCACAAGGGTGGCGCGATGGATAACGCCAGATGCTCCCTGCCCCAGCAACTCGCCCAGCGCCAGCGTCTCCCAGGAAAGGGGTTCGACATGGGCATCATTGATGGCCCGCGCCTCCGCCCCTTCGCTAAAGGGGTTGCCGGAGTAGGCAAGCCATGAAAGGCGAGGCAGCGAGAGCAGCCACTCAGGGAAGCATTCGATGCGGTTGGCGGCGATGCGCAACAACTCAAGATTGCGGCAGTTGGCAAGACTTGCGGGCAGCTCGCGCAGACGGTTGCCCGCCAGCATCAGCTTTTGCAGAGCGTCGCACTGGCCCAGCTCGTCCGGCAGACTTTCAATCTGGTTATCGGTCAGGATCAACCAGCGCAGCCCCGCAGGCAGCGCCTTGGCCGAGACGGTAGCAATCCGGTTGGCCTTAAAGCCCACCATAGTGAGCGCCGGACAGCGCCCCAGCACCTCGGGCAGCTCGGTAAAGCGGTTCTCGGAGCAGAAGATGATGCGCAGCTTGCCAAACCCGGCCAGTTCATCGGGGAGCGTGCTTAGCTGGTTGCCGGTCAAATCCAGCACCTCCAGCGTCTCTTTCAGGCTCAAAATCTCGTGGGGGAAAACCGCGAGGTTTTCAGAGAGCTTCAGATGGCGGGCACCGCACAGTTCACCTGCGCGCAGCTGTTCCAGAGTATGCATAACCGTTTCTCAATCCTGATGATCTGCCTGATGGCTCAGCGACCATCAGCGCGCGCCGAACCCGGGTCCGGCGATTTTAAAGGGGGGCATTATAAAGAATTCGGGGCTCAGTTCTCCCCTTTTGTTGCCACAAAGGCCTGTATCGACATGTAGCAAAACGACTTGGGAACAAAGAGAGCAAGATTCGGGTCGTTCCAACGAGGAGTGGTTGCCATAGTGGGGGCCAAACCCAAGTAGGTTGGAACCTCCAACCCACAACCAACCTTGTGAGCCAATTAGCTGGCGCACAACACACATGCGAGGGAACTGCCATGTCATTACTGTCCAACAAGGTCGCCATCATCACCGGCGCCAGCTCCGGCATCGGCCGCGCCAGCGCCATCCTGTTTGCCCGGGAGGGAGCCAGCGTCGTCGTCGGTGCCCGCCGCCAACCCGAGCTGGATCTGCTGGTGGAGGAGATCCGCCATGAGGGGGGCCAGGCGGTGAGTCTGGCAGGAGATGTGAAAAGCGAGAGTTACGCCCGCGACCTTGTTGATCTCGCGCTAACTCGTTTCGGCGGGCTCGATATCGCCTTCAACAACGCAGGTACCACAGGCACGCCGGGCAGCGTAAAGGAGCTTGAATTGGCGCAGTGGCAGGAAATTCTGGATACCAACCTCACCAGCGCCTTTGTGGGAGCCAAGTACCAGATCCCCGCCATGCAGGCGCGTGGCGGTGGCTCGCTTATTTTTACCTCTACCTTCGTCGGCCATACCATGGGGCTGCCCGGCATGGCGGCCTATGCGGCGAGCAAGGCGGGCCTGCTTGGTCTGACCCGGGTGCTGGCTGCCGAATATGGGGCACAAGGGGTGCGGGTCAACGCCCTGCTGCCGGGGGGCACCGACACTCCCATGGGGCGGGCTTTTGCCAATACGCCAGAGAGCCTCGCCTTTGTGCAGAATATGCATGCCCTCAAACGGCTGGCCCAACCGGAGGAGATCGCCCGCTCGGCCCTTTATCTCGCGTCCGATGCATCCAGCTTTACCACCGGCATTGCCCTGCTGGCCGATGGTGGGGTATCAATTTGTCGTACATGACCTTGTCGCCCCCAAGATCCTGCGACCGCAACCTTATCGTGAGAGCGCCTTATGTCTGATTACGCCCGCATCGCCGATGCCATCCGTTTTATCGCAAGTCAGGTGGAGCGCCAGCCCACTCTGGACGAGATAGCGGCGCACGTGCACTTAAGTCCCTTTCACTTCCAGCGGCTGTTCAGCCGCTGGGCCGGAGTGACGCCCAAACGCTATCTGCAGGTGCTGACCCTGGAGCGGGCCAAGGCGCTGCTGCAGGAGTCGCGCCCACTGCTCGAGGTGGCCGATACTCTGGGCCTTAGCAGCGGCTCGCGGCTCTACGATCACTTTGTGCAGCTCGAAGCGGTGACGCCGGGCGAGTACAAGCAGCGCGGGGCCGGACTGGTTATCGATCACGGGGTGCACGACACCCCCTTCGGCCAGGCGTTCGTCGCCCTGACCCCGCGGGGGGTGTGCAACTTCTCGTTTCTCGATGACAAGGCCCCAGAGGCGCCACTGACCACCCTCGCCCGCAGCTGGCCTGAGGCAAGGCTGCAAGAAGCGCCATCACGCACCCAGAACGTCATCAACACCATGTTCGATGGCAGCAAGGCGCCGGATCGCCCCATCTCCTTGCACGTGATCGGTACCAACTTTCAGATCAGCGTCTGGCGGGCGCTGCTGCAGATCCCGCCCGCCAAGGTGGTGAGCTACGCCCAGGTGGCGAACGCCGTCGGCAACCCCAAAGCCGCCCGAGCCGTGGGGCTGGCGGTGGGCGCCAACCCCGTCGCCTTGATGATCCCCTGCCACCGGGTCATCCAGCAAAACGGCAAACTCGGCGGCTATCACTGGGGCGAGACCCGCAAACAGGCGATCCACGCCTGGGAAGCGGCGAGGTATGAGTAAACGTGGCCTTTTTCTGCCCGGCCTGATAAGGGTGACGAAACAGGAGTGCTGGTTGTGAGTCAGCAGACAATCAGGCTGCGCCAGACAGCGTGCGGCGATATAAAGCGGGGACATAAGAAGAATCGGGGCGCAGATCGCCCCTTTGGTTGCTTTGGCTAGGCTCCGCGCTCAGCCACAGCAGCGGATTAACGAAACAAGTAGGGTGCAATAAGCGCAGCGCATTGCACCGTTTGCCAAGCGGCTTTTGTTCAAGGTATGAGGAACAAAAGTAGAGGTGCAATTTCATTGCACCCTACGGGCTTGAAACAAACAGTTCTTATTCAAACCGCTGCTCGTGTTCCATATCCTCCCGCTGCTCTCGTTCTTTCTGGCGCTCGATTAGCTGAACCAAGTTTGCAGAGACTGTTTGAGCCGCAATCGAAATATCTGCACTTTCATGTTCAACCAACTTACGAATTACCTTCGCTCTGGACTGCATTAGTTCGGCTCGACTGCCAGACCAAGATGAAGGAATGACACACTCGGCGAATATTTCCAGAACAATAGCAGGGTCAGGAGATGACTCAAGCAGCCTGAGAGCTAACTCTGAAATTCTGAGCCCTTCAATCTCGTCATCTTTTTCCCACAAGTGAATGCTTGCTGCAATAGCTACCCATACGCGGGGCTCATTTCGGGCACAACACCACGAAATCAGAAAATCCATATTAATATGGGCAATAGGTGAGAATCGTAAGTCTCTATTACAAATAAAAAACTGCCGTCGTTCTTGTTGCTCTTCAGAGCCTTCAAAGACTCGGTTTAAAAATGCTTCTGGCATCAGCGCAGCTGTTGTCTCAATGGCGCTTTCATATGAATGAACGTAGCCATAGTGCAGATCAACAACAGCAAAGATCGTGTCCAACCACTCCTGTTTTTCTGGCTCATTGCCATCGAAACGTAATGCAGCATTGATGACGCATTCCATGTTGTAATCATCGATCCCAGAGGGATCACAGTGATCCTTTGGAAGACTTAAAATCGCCGCTTTAAGACCAATCTGACGAAAATCAAGGCCAAGCTGATCTCCTGATTCTTTACCATGTAACCGCATACTTAACGCACGCAGCACCACATCACAACCTCCCGGTTTTCTCAGGAGCCGAATCGCAAGCTCAATTACTCGTTCTCTGGATAAATCCCCATATTCATCCCGCCATAGGATTGATTCATACATACTCGGGTGAATATCAGAGTCATCCATAATATTCATACAACGATCCAGGTCGGCTTCTGTGAAACTCCTTCGAGGATGCAACTCAACCAAACCGTGTCGAGTTTGAGGATGTTGTGCACACTGATCAAGTAATACCTTTGCAAGAGCTGGGTCGATACGGTCAACTTCT
This sequence comes from Aeromonas sp. FDAARGOS 1411, assembly GCF_019047125.1. Classification (NCBI taxonomy): domain Bacteria; kingdom Pseudomonadati; phylum Pseudomonadota; class Gammaproteobacteria; order Aeromonadales; family Aeromonadaceae; genus Aeromonas; species Aeromonas sp. FDAARGOS 1411. The sequence continues at coordinate 1,745,586 of NZ_CP077214.1, forward strand.
TCGATAAAGCCCTCAAAAACTGACAAGTTTTTATATCCTGCAGGCTGTATCTCAAGATACTCAACAAGTTTCAGCCAAGCAGAATATAAATCATGCCCCCCCTTGGCCAAACCTCTCCCGAATGCTGTACGGTAAGGCATGTAGTCATTAGAAAATAGGTTAGGCCCCAGTTCATCGAAATTATGACTTGAGACTGCAAACTCCTCACCCAATTGGAATGCCTTGGTTGTGAGTCGCTTTTCGGCTGCCTGATACTTGTTATGATCGTTGTGATCAAAATCGGTATCCAGCGTCCAAGGGCCATGTACTCTGCTGAGCACATACATCATGATTGTCGGAAGCAAATCATGTGGTTCCAGAGCTTTCTCAAGTGCAACAAGGCTGTCTGGTATGGGCTCTACATTATTTACATTCATTTTCTTTGTATGATTGAAATAGATCGTAGAGCGGACAGCTTTCCAACCATCTCCCCAAGGGCTATGTGCATGTAGTTTACGGGCAGCGTCAACAAGCTTTTCCCTTATCGCTTGCTGGCCCCACATCCCTCGAAATGTATTCGCCATAATCTGCCGTGCGGGAACTTCAAGAGCAGGATCGCCAGAAGTACCCAATTGTAGGGCCCTATCGATAAAAGCACTTCGCCACTGCACAAGCTCATCATGATTAGGGTGAAGCCCATAGTTTCTCGGCCGAGCACCAAACGCATTCATTCCAAAGCCAGTACAGCGATCTTCTAAGGCTGTCGAAAGCATCTTGAAACCCAATGCTATACGTCGAGGAACATCCGATGAAAAACTTTCATTCATAATGGTCATTCTTTGTTCTAAAGTAGCGTGAGTACCGGACAGATATACTTGGAAGAAGCTTGTGATCTGCTTTATCAGCGAGTTATTGCTATCGTCTTCTTGTTCATAATCAGCCACATGAATAAGAATCCTAATACAGCGTTCGAATGCACTAGGCTCATATGCCAATAATTGCAGAAGATTAATCATGGTTGAAGTGCATATATTCTTACTCGTTGCATCTTCTTGAATGTAAAACGGGGTCAACACCGTTTCAATCCTATCTAGCAGAGCTTCAGGCGCAACTGGCACGATATAATTAAGCATTCTTTCCGATATATCGCTTAATTCTGTTAACCGTCCTAACAACCCGTCAGGCTGAAGCCAACATTCAACAATTTCTTTGGCCACGGGATGATCGTGCAACAGCCCTAACCTGTGCGCGAAAGACATCAGTAAGCGTTGACGACCGGTGGCTTCAAAGGTCGCCCTGAGTTGATCAACTGGAATGCTATTAAGTGCCAATGGGCCCTCTTTTGTACGATATGGCGATCTGACAACTTGCTTGTTGCTCGGAACAACTGGCTTACGGAATACCCCGAGATAGAACCCAATACCCCCAGTTCGCTTTGTCCTTCCTCAGCCGTTGAGACCGAAAATGAATAGACTAGAGACAATATTTCAGCCTGCTCCCGTAGACCATCATCCGGATTGTTTCGCTGTTCAAACAAACGGTTAAATAACTGTGCATCTGAAAGCTGGGCCAGACTTTCACCTTCCTCAACTCTCTCTGCAATAGCCAGAGAAACCCGCGCATTACCATCAGCAAACTCTGCTATTCGGCGGGCGTTATTTCGACCGATATTGGGAAAACGACGTAGAACAAGCTGTTCGGCAACCTCAGGCCCCACAGCTTCAATCTGGATGACCTCTGTGGTCTGAGGCTTGTCATCTCTAATGTCATACTCAACGGTAATAAGACTGATCGTACCTTTGGCCGCCACTTTACTGGCTAGAAGAGTGTGCAATTCAGAAGGACAATTATCGAGGATCATAATGGCCCGCCGTCCCTCAGCGATCAGTCTATCCAACATTGCTGTTGCAGAGGGCTCCGGGTTTTCACCGGTATCAACATAAACTGCGATAGTCCGATCGAGCGCATCTGCTCCGACGGATTCATCGAAAAGAGCCTGTACAATTCGGGTCTTCCCAACACCGGATAATCCCGTAATGCGAACCGCTTTATTGGTTGAGCGAATCAGCTCACGCATTGGCCCGATAGCATCCTGAATGGCTAGCTTTTGCCCTTTTCCTGATGGCAGAGTAATTGTCACCCCTGGTGCTGAAATCAAGGTATCTTCTGACCCCTGAGGTGGATTGCTCCAAGCCCCATATGGCTGCCACCCAGAATATCCCTGACCAAGTATTTTTTTGGCCCAGAGCATGACTGACGGATGCTGCCGCAGCCATTGCACCAGTTTCGAGCGGTCATAAAAATCCAAGTGAATATTGGATCGGTTAGGAACATCCGCTACCGCATACTGCATTGCTTGCAGGCGATCCTCTTTCATAAGGGGAGAACAATCATCACCCAAGCTGACGATAATATAGCTCCCTCCCTTTGCCGCTTGACCCGTGATAGTCGATGATAATGCACCATCAATAGTCATTTCTGAGGTTATCGCGGCCCTCGGCATTGGATGCTTTTTGGCTTGAAAAATCGTATCAGGTCTTTCAATAAAGCCAGTGCACATTTGCTCGACCGGTACTTTGACGTGCACATCGATACCGCCATCGGGAGCATTTATAGAGCCTGACCAGTGTACATAAGCAGGGCTATGACCATCGGCGGCAATTTCCGCCTCGGCAAGGCGCGCTATTAACTCTTCAAGCTGGGTATCAGAGAGCCGGAGTAAGTCGTCTTTCTCAATATCAAAAATCGCCACGATGCCCTCTGATGCTTCCGAGTTAGAAGGCCACTATGTTATTCACATATAAATCAATTATCTACTTGTACAGAAAATGGTGTGACCTATATCGGGAGGTGATTGCATTTCGAACAAAAATATCTACCCACGTCAACAATCGTATGAGTTTCATTTCTCCACTGTTTCGTTGTCCGAACAAAATTTACGTGCAAACTCCAGCAATAAGAAAGACGCCCTAAGGCGTCTTTACTTTTATCTGGTGTCTGAAGCAAACCGGTTAGGCGATCTCCCCCTCCCCGCCTTGCCCCGCAACGCAACGCAATCAGATCGGGGTAATGGAGGTGATATGGGCATCCCCGTCCAGTGATTTGAAGATCTGCACCACGGCTTCGCCATGGATCGGTTTGGCAAGCGGCACAGTGCTCTTGCACTTGAAGCGGTAGTTGGTGCCAGCCACCACTTGAGTGGAGACTTCAAAGGGTACGTACTGAACCCCGACAAATCCTTTCAGCGCCTGATCAAATACCGCCTGATCCTCGGCGGTCAGCTTGTGATATGCGGTCCATCCACCCACCAACACTGCTTGTTCTGACATATCAAACTCTCCGTGCTCTATGATCCCGACTCGTTTGGCCGTTCGGGCTGCGCCCCGTTGATTCAAGTGGTTTCCGGTCTCCACCGGGGTGTCATCACTGCCGGTTGGCACGATGACGATGGGCCCGATTGCGCAGCTATCTGCAACTCGATCAGCCCTCCCCCCAGCCACGAGCCGCTGTTGACAGCGGGCTCAATTGGCATGAGAGAGCCTAGTACGGGATGGCAAAAATGCCCCTGTCACATATGACAGGGGCAAGGTGGCAAAAAAGCTGCTCGAAAAAAGAAGATGTGTGGCGCAAACGATTGAGAAAAGAAAAGACGCCTCAAGGGCGTCTTTTTGCATTTTTATGCTCGATGGGCAGAAGGGCGCGAGCCGCTTATTCCCATTCGATGGTTGCAGGCGGCTTGCCGGAGACGTCGTACACCACGCGGGAGATACCGTTGATCTCGTTGATGATGCGATTCGATACGTGACCGAGGAAGTCGTACGGCAGGTGAGCCCAGTGGGCGGTCATAAAGTCGATGGTTTCGACGGCACGCAGGGCAATCACCCAGTCATATTTGCGACCATCGCCCATGACGCCAACGGAGCGCACCGGCAGGAACACGGCGAACGCCTGGCTGACCTGGTTGTAGAGGTCGGCTTTGCGCAGCTCTTCGATAAAGACCGCATCGGCGCGGCGCAGAATATCGCAGTACTCTTTCTTCACTTCGCCAAGGACGCGCACACCCAGACCCGGGCCCGGGAACGGGTGACGGTAGAGCATGTCGTAGGGCAGACCCAGCTCCAGACCAACGCGGCGCACTTCATCTTTGAACAGCTCGCGCAGCGGCTCGACCAGACCCATCTTCATCTCTTCCGGCAGGCCGCCGACGTTGTGGTGAGACTTGATGACGTGGGCCTTGCCGGTCTTGCTGGCAGCAGATTCGATCACGTCCGGATAGATGGTGCCTTGCGCCAGCCACTTGGCGTTCTTCAGCTTTTTCGCTTCATCATCAAACACTTCGACGAAGACGCGGCCGATGATCTTGCGCTTTGCTTCCGGCTCGTCAACACCGGCAAGCGCAGAGAGGAAGCGCTCTTCGGCATCGACCTTGACGATGTTCAGACCAAAGTGATCGCCAAACATCTCCATCACCTGGGTGCCTTCGTTCAGGCGCAGCAGGCCGTTGTCCACGAAGACGCAGGTGAGGCGATCGCCGATGGCACGGTGCACCAGCATGGCGACCACGGAGGAGTCGACACCGCCGGAGAGGCCGAGGATCACTTCATCGTCACCCACCTGCTCGCGGATGCGGGCAACGGCGTCGTCGATGATGGTGGCCGGGGTCCAGAGACATTCGCAGCCGCAGATGTCTTTGACGAAGTGCTCCAGCATGCGGGCACCCTGACGGGTGTGGGTCACTTCCGGGTGGAACTGCACGCCATAGAAGCGCTTGGCCTCACACGCCATGGCCGCGTGCGGGCAGGTCGGGGTCTGGGCGATGGTGGTGAAGTCGGCCGGAATGGTGGTGACCTTGTCACCGTGGCTCATCCAGACATCCAGCAGGGCATTGCCGTTGTCGGCGATGGCATCTTCGATGTTGCGCAAAAGCGCGCAGCTCTTGCCAGCTTCGCCCAGCACTTCCACCTTGGCGTAACCGAATTCACGCTCGGTAGAGGATTGCACCTTGCCACCCAGCTGCTCGGCCATGGTCTGCATGCCGTAGCAGATACCGAACACAGGGACACCGGCGTTGAACACATACTCGGGGGCGCGCGGGCTGCCAGCCTCGGTCACGGACTCGGGGCCGCCGGAGAGGATGATGCCGCTCGGATTGAATTCGCGGATCTGCTCTTCGGTTACGTCCCAGGCCCACAGTTCGCAGTAAACGCCGATTTCGCGCACGCGGCGGGCGATCAGCTGGGTATACTGGGAACCGAAGTCGAGGATAAGGATACGGTGCTGGTGAATGTCTTTAGTCATTTTATTCCTGCATCAGGCTGATGTTGTCACAAAGGGCACGGGATAAAAAAAGGGTGGAAAAACGGGGCGCAGGGCCCCGTTTTATCAGCCCATCCGATAGTTGGGGGCTTCTTTGGTAATGGTCACATCGTGGACGTGGGACTCTTTCATCCCGGCGCCGGAGATGCGCACGAACTCTGCCTTGGTGCGCATGTCGTCGATGGTGGCGCTGCCGGTCAGGCCCATGGAGGAGCGCAGGCCGCCCATCTGCTGATGGATGATCTCTTTGAGGCGACCCTTGTACGGCACGCGACCTTCGATGCCTTCCGGCACCAGCTTGTCGGCGGCGTTGTCGGTCTGGAAGTAGCGGTCGCTGGAGCCTTTGGACATGGCGCCCAGAGAACCCATACCACGGTAGGATTTGAAGGAGCGACCCTGATAGAGCTCGATCTCGCCCGGCGCTTCTTCAGTACCGGCGAACATGGAGCCTACCATGACGCAGCTGGCGCCCGCGGCGATGGCCTTGGCGATGTCGCCGGAGAAGCGGATACCGCCATCGGCGATAACCGGAATACCGGTGCCTTCCAGCGCGTCAACGGCGTCGGAGATGGCAGTGATCTGGGGCACGCCCACGCCGGTCACGATACGGGTAGTACAGATGGAGCCCGGGCCGATACCGACCTTGACCGCATTGACACCGGCAGCAGCCAGCGCCTTGGCGCCCGCGGCGGTCGCCACGTTGCCACCGATGATCTGCAGATCCGGATAGGCGTCGCGAGTGGCCTTGATGCGATCCAGTACGCCCTGGGAGTGGCCGTGGGAGGAGTCGATCAGCAGTACGTCAACACCGGCTTCCACCAGCGCAGCGACGCGCTCTTCGTTACCGGCACCGGCACCGACCGCAGCACCGACCCGCAGACGACCCTTGTCATCTTTACAGGCGTGGGGCTTGCGCTCGGCTTTCTGGAAATCTTTAACGGTGATCATGCCCTTGAGTTTGAAGTCGCCGTTCACCACCAGCACTTTTTCGATACGGTGCTTTTGCATCAGGGCAACCACCTCTTCACGAGGGGCCCCTTCACGCACGGTGACCAGACGATCTTTCTGGGTCATGATCTGTTCAACGGTCTGGGAGAGGTCAATCACGAAGCGCACGTCACGGCCGGTGATGATACCGACCAGCTGATTGCCGTCAGTCACCACGGGGTAACCGGCGAAGCCATTCTTGTGGCTCAGCTCCTTGATTTGGGCGATGGTCATGTCAGGGCGCACGGTAACGGGGTCAGTGACCACGCCGCTCTCGTACTTCTTGACCTTGCGCACTTCGGCAGCCTGCTGCTCGATGGACATGTTCTTGTGGATAAAGCCGATACCGCCTTCCTGGGCCAGTGCGATAGCCAGACGGGCTTCGGTCACTGTGTCCATGGCAGCGGAGATCATCGGGATGTTCAAGCTGATGGCGGAGGTCAGCTTGGTACGCAGATCGGCAGTATTGGGAAGAACTTCGGAGTGGGCGGGAACCAACAGTACATCGTCGAAGGTTAACGCTTCTTTGGCAATCCTGAGCATGGCAATATCTCACCGTTGAGGAAGTGGGGGTGTAAAATATTGCCGACGAAGTTTACTCACGCATTGGTCACTGGTAAAGAAGTTTTTTGAATTTTTTATGGCATAGCCCTCTTTTAGGCGGCCAAAACGCCAAAAAACCAAGATTATCAGTACGAAAAGCGCCATTTCGGGGCAAAAGAGTTGGCTAGCCGGTGATTTATGCAAAACCGGTAGGTGCCGACACATCCCAACCCCCATGCAAAGGGATGGTCGACAGGGGCTCAGGGGCAAGCGGCTTCTGCCCCCCCTCCCATTGTCTTGTGTCCTTGTATTGTCTCTTGCCCTCGCGGCGACCACTCGCACCGGTATCATTCTCTTCTCAATGTCCCTTGCTCGGTCTGGATAATAAATTTCACCCGCTGGCAATATATATTTCCCGGCACAACAAGGGGTGCATCTCTTTATTATTTTCGCCCCACCATCTGCAGCAAGGTATTATCTTTATCCAGCAGATGATGTTTCAACGCCCCGACAATATGCACCAGCAAAAATGCCAGCATGATATATGGCAAATATATATGGACTGTGTGAGCAATATCCCGAACGGATTCACTGAATGGAATCACATTGGCAGGATCATGGATATCTGGATTCATCGGGATAATAGACCAGCCAAATATCGCGACACCTCGGCCAGCCGCTGCGGAATAACAGAGACCAGACACCGGAATAAGCAGCGTTGAAATCAGCAAACCCCAGTGGATCGCCCTGGCTGCCAATGCCTCGTAAACAGGATATTGACGCACAGGCTCAGGCCACCCTTTAACAAGGCGGAGAATGGCGCGGGGCAGGATCAAGATCAGTGCAATCCCCCCCAGGGATTTATGCAGGGCATAGAGATCCCATATTTCAAATTTCACCATCAGATAGCCCACAAGGGTCAGGCCAATCATCAGCAAGGCAACCGACCAGTGCAGCAAACGGGTCGTCAAACTTAAGCGGGTTGAGGGATTCATAAGCTACTCCAAACTGGGGGCGAGTGAACGTTGGTCAAGATGGTGGCGCCGTGAACATCAGCGGGACAAGATATATCAACGGCATCGAGACAAGCCGCAACGCGGCCAGATGCGGGCAAGCGTGAGGGCTTTGTCGGGAGCCATACTGCCTGCCCGAATAAACGGCAGCGTTTCCAATCTTGCTTTTCTGCTGCTGACGCCTCCTGCTTAGCGCCCTCCCCCTGTTTCGGGTTAAGATAGCGGCCATCGTTTTATCCCGGCCCCGCCGGAGCAGACCACAGGTACGCCATTGAACCGATTTACCCCATCCAGTGCGGCAAGCGGCCGCGAGCAGCAGGTCTTTACCGTCACCCGCCTCAACAGCGCCGTGCGCATGATCCTGGAGCAGGATCTGGGACTGGTGTGGCTGACCGGCGAGCTCTCCAATCTGGCGATACCAAGCTCCGGCCACTGGTACTTCTCCCTCAAGGACATGTCAGCTCAGGTGCGCTGCGCCATGTTCAAGGGCAACAACCGGCGGGTGGCGTTTCGCCCGCAGGATGGCATGCAGGTACTGGTGCAGGCGCGGGTCTCCCTCTATGAGCCGCGCGGCGACTACCAGCTGATCATCGAGTCGATGCAGCCGGCGGGTGACGGCGTATTGGCCCTGCGTTTTGAAGAGCTCAAACGCCGCCTCGGCGCCGAGGGGCTGTTTGACGAGAGCCGCAAGCGGCCGCTGCCCCGCGAACCTCGGGCGGTGGGCCTTATCACCTCAGCCACCGGCGCGGCTTTGCACGATATGCTGACGGTGCTCAAACGGCGGGCGCCGGACCTGCCGGTCTTTATCTACCCGACTCAGGTACAGGGGAGCGCCGCCATCAGCCAGATCGTCGCGGCGATCGCCAAAGCGAACCAGCGCGCCGAGGTGGATGTGCTGATCGTTGGCCGTGGTGGCGGATCCCTCGAAGATCTCTGGTGCTTTAACGAAGAGGCTGTGGCGCGTGCCATTGCCCACTCCGCCATACCTGTGGTGAGCGCGGTGGGCCACGAGGTGGATGTCACCATCAGCGACTTTGCCGCCGACTTGCGCGCCCCAACCCCGTCGGCCGCCGCCGAGCTGGTGGCGCCGGACAATCAGGCCCGCATCCAGCGCCTCGCCCACCTTAAACAGCGACTGCTGCAGGCGATGAACCGCCAGCAGACCGCCGCCCGCCACGATTTCATCCTGCTGCAAAAGCGGCTCGACCATCAGGATCCGAAGCGGCGGCTGGAGCAGCAGTCCCAGCGCCTCGACGAGCTTTCCACCCGTTTGCAACAGCTATTGCGCCAGCGGCTGCATCAGGCTGAGCGGCGCCTCACCAACCTTGAGCTGCGCCTGCAGGGCAAGAGCCCGGAGCGCCTCTTGGCAGCTGGCAAGCGCCGCCATCAGCTGGCCGAGGAGCGACTCTATGCCCTGATTGCCAAGCGGCAAGACCTTGCTAGCCACCGCCTCGCCATGCTCACCGCCCGCCTCGACGGGGTGAGCCCGCTCGCCACTCTGGGGCGCGGCTACTCCATCACCCGCACTGCGCGTGGCGACGTCATCAGCCGCGCCGATCAGGTCAACAGTGGCGATCAGCTCATCACCACCCTGGCGCAAGGGAGCCTGCAGGTGCGGGTCGAGGGGATCGTCAAGGACTCTGCGCAGTAGGTCGGCTGCATCAAACCACCAGCCAATCTGCTATTCAGCCCGGCAATCAGCCAAAAACAAAGGCCACCACCGCAAACACGGTGGTGGCCTTTTTTATCTCGGGCGCTGGCGCCCGCTCACCCCTTGGTACGGCGCGCCACCAGCGTGAACTTGTAATCATCGCTCTTGAAGAAGTTGCGACTGAACTCGAACACGGTGCCATCTTGCAAAAAGCCACGGGAGACCTTCTCGATAATGGGCTTGGCAGGGTCGATACCGAGCGCCTCCACCACCTGCGCCGAGGGGAGCACCGGAATGATCTCCTGCTCGCTGCGGTCAATCACCAGCTGCTTCACCTCTTCGATGTAGTGGTACTTGGAGCCCTGCATCACCGCATAGCTGAGATCGGGGAAGAGGGCGAGCGGCATCCAGGTCTCCTCCAGCGTTACCGCGATCTGGCGAATAAAGCGCACCCGCTTGACGTAGTAGACCAGCGCCCCTTCCAGCAGATTGAGCCGCTCGGCCAGCTCGCTGCTCGCCTTGATCACCTCGAAGGCAAGAATGTCGCTGTGGGTCTCGGCCGCCGGATCAGTCACCTTCTCGTAGAGGCTGGTGAGCTGATAGATGTCGTAGTTCACCTTCTCCTGCCGCACATAGCTGCCGCTGCCCTGAATGCTCTCGATGACGTTGAGTTCGGTCAGCTGCTTGAGGGCCTGGCGCACCGTCACCCGGCTCACCCCGAACTGCTCGCGCAGCTCGGCTTCGGTGGGCAGGGCATCGCCGGGAGCCAGCTCCCCTTGCGCAATCCACTGCTGGATGGTGTCGGCTATCTGGCGATACATGGGTTTTTTCGACACGAAAGGCCACCTCGTCGGCTCTGCACCATGATAAATGGAAGAGGCGCCATTCTACCCCAGTTACCAGGCAGACAAAACGGCTCAGCTCCATTTGACCTAACAAATCACCCTGAACGAACAATACAAAAACAATACAAATAATGAATTGTATGATACTACTCACAAAAATCAGTCGGCCGGTTTGTTAGCATCGCTGTCACTTTCACCATGACGGCTTGCTGGCAAGCCAACCTGACAGAGGATCATCATGAATCTGACCAGTCTTACCGGCCCCCATCTCATCACGTTGCAAACCCGGTTTGCCGATCGGGATGCGGCCATTCATGCTCTGGCTGATCGGCTCGATCAGGCCGGCAAGCTGCACGACAAGGCCGCCTTTCTGGCTGCGGTCATGGCCCGCGAGGCGCAGGGCCCCACCGCCCTTGGCGAAGGGCTGGCAGTGCCCCACGGCAAGTGCGATGCGGTGCGCGAAGCGGCCTTTGCCGTCGCGACCCTGAGCGAGGAGCTGGGCTGGGAGGGGATCGACGGCCCCGAGCCGGTCAACCTGATCTTCATGCTGGCGATCCCGACCGATCAGGCGGGCTCCACCCACATGCAGCTGCTCACCACCCTCACCACCGCCCTGGTGGATGACGATACCCGCGAGGCGGTGCTGGCGGCACAGAGTGCCGAGCAGCTGATGGCGCTGCTCGATGGTGAAGGGGATGGCGACAAGCAACCAGAAAAAGAAGACAACTTAAATACAAATAAACCCACTGTGGTCTGTGTCACCGCCTGCCCGGCGGGGATTGCCCACACCTATATGGCTGCCGAGTATCTGGAAAAGGCGGGGCGCAAGCTGGGCATTCGGGTTCTGGTCGAAAAGCAGGGTGCTAACGGCATCGAGGATCGCTTGCCGCAAGAGGCGCTCGATGCTGCGGTGGCCTGCATCTTCGCCGCCGAGGTGGCCATCAAGGAGCAGGAGCGTTTTATTGGCATCCCCCGGATCGAGACGCCGGTGGCCGAGCCCATCCGCCATGCCGAGCGGATCCTCAATGATGCGCTGGAAGCGGCCAAGGCCGGTCGCACCGCCCCGACGCCAAACCCCAGCCAGAGCGACGCGCCGACCGGCAAGAAGGTGAGCCTCAAGACCGAGCTCAAGCAGGCGCTGCTGAGCGGTATCTCCTTTGCCGTGCCGCTGATCGTGGCAGGCGGTACCGTGCTCGCCGTCTCTGTGCTGCTGGCCCAGATCTTCGGCCTGCAACATCTGTTTGATACCGAGAACTCCTGGCTCTGGATGTACCGTAAGCTTGGCGGTGGCATGCTGGGCACCCTGATGGTGCCGGTGCTGGCGGCCTATACCGCCTACTCGCTGGCAGACAAACCGGCGCTGGGCCCGGGCTTTGCGGCGGGACTGGCCGCCAACATGATTGGCTCCGGTTTTCTCGGCGGCGTGGTCGGTGGTCTTATCGCCGGTTACCTGATGCGCTGGGTCAAGCAGCATGTGCGCCTTAGCCCCAACTTCAACGGCTTTCTCACCTTTTACCTCTATCCGGTGATCGGCACTCTGGTGGCGGGTAGCCTGATGCTGTTTGTCATCGGCCAGCCGGTGGCCTGGCTCAACAACAGCCTCACCGAGTGGCTCAACGGCCTCTCCGGCACCAATGCGCTGGTACTGGGCGCCCTGCTCGGCTTTATGTGCTCGTTTGACTTGGGTGGCCCGGTCAACAAGGCGGCCTACGCCTTCTGCCTCGGCGCTATGGCCAACGGGGTTTACGGCCCCTACGCCATCTTCGGCGCGGTCAAGATGGTCTCGGCCTTTACCGTCACCTTCTCCACCCTGCTGGCGCCGCGCCTGTTCCAGACCTTCGAGATCGAGACCGGCAAGTCCACTTGGCTGCTGGGGCTGGCGGGGATCACCGAGGGCGCCATTCCGATGGCCATCGAAGATCCAATCCGGGTGATCGGCTCCTTCCTCGCAGGCTCGATCGTCACCGGCGCCATGGTGGGGGCCATGGGGATTGGTCTCTCCACCCCGGGAGCCGGCATCTTCTCCCTCTTCCTGCTCCACGATGGCGGCCACGGCGCCCTGATGGCTGCTGCCGTCTGGCTCGGTGCGGCGCTGGTGGGCACCCTTATCTCCACTGTGGTGCTGATCGGCTGGCGCCGTCACGCCATGCAACGCGGCACCTATCAGGTGGTCGCCGCAGAGTAAGGCTCATCTTCACAACCGGTTTTTCAACAGACTATTTTTTCCGCACGGCAGGCAAGGGCCGCCGTGCGTCAGCAAAGGATCATTGTCATGACAGTTTCACGAGTTCACATCACGCCGCACATGCACTGGGATCGGGAGTGGTACTTCACCACCGAGGAGTCCCGCATCCTGCTGATCAACAACATGGCGGAGATCCTGGCGCGGCTTGAATCCGACCCAGACTACAAGTTCTATGTGCTCGACGGCCAGACCGCGGTGCTGGAGGATTACTTCGCCATCCAGCCCGAGAACAAGGCCCGGGTGAAGGCACTGGTGGAAGCGGGCAAACTCATCATCGGCCCTTGGTACACCCAGACCGACACCATGCAGGTAAGCGGCGAGTCCATCCTGCGCAACCTGCTCTACGGGATGCGCGACTGCCTTAGCCTTGGTGAGCCGATGAAGATCGGTTACCTGCCAGACTCGTTCGGTATGTCCTCCCAGCTGCCCCACATTTTCAACGGCTTCGGGATCGAGCGGGCCATGTTCTGGCGCGGCTGCTCCGAGCGCCACGGCACCGACAAGACAGAGTTCCTCTGGCAGAGCAACGATGGCAGCGAGGTGACCGCCCAGGTGCTGCCGCTTGGCTACGCCATCGGCAAGTACCTGCCGGAAGATGAGGCTGGCATGCGCAAGCGGCTCGAATCCTACTTCGAGGTGCTGGAGAAGGCCTCGGTCACCCAGGATATCCTGCTGCCCAACGGCCACGATCAGATGCCGCTGCAACAGAACATCTTCGCCATTATCGACAAGCTGCGGGAGATCTACCCCCAGCGTGAATTCCACATGAGCCGCTTCGAGCAGGTCTTCGAGCGCATCGAGGCGTGCCGCGATCAGCTGGCCACCCTCAAGGGGGAGTTCAACGACGGCAAATACATGCGGGTACACCGCACCATCTCCTCCACCCGGATGGACATCAAGCTGGCCCACGCCGCTATCGAGAACAAGATCGTCAACATCCTCGAACCGCTGGCGAGCATCGCCTGGGCGCTCGGCTTCGAGTACCACCACGGGCTTTTGGAGAAGATGTGGAAAGAGATCATGAAGAACCACGCCCACGACAGCATCGGCTGCTGCTGCAGCGACAAGGTACATCAGGAGGTGATGACCCGCTTCATTCTGGCCGACGACATGGCCGAGAACCTGATCCGCTTCTACATGCGCAAGATTGTCGACAACATGCCGGTGGCGCTCTGTGAAGACGGGGTACAGGTGGCCGACAAGCTCTGCCTGTTCAACCTGATGCCCTTCCCCCGTCAGGAGGTGATCAATACCAGCATCCGCATTCGCGCCCAATCCTTTGCCCTGCGCGATGAAGCGGGCCAGCCGGTCCCCTACTTCATCCGCGCCAAGCGCGAGATTGACCCGGGGCTGGTGGACAGGCAGATCGTTCACTACGGCAACTACGACCCCTTTATGGAGTACGACATCCAGCTCTGCCATCCGCTGCCGTCCATGGGCTACTGCACCCTCCATATCGAGGGCAACCAGCCGGGACTGGCGCAGCCGGTGACGGCCAGCGGCGAGCTGCTGGAGAACGATTTTTACCGCATCGCCCTCAATGACAACGGCACCCTGCAGATCCTGGACAAGCTGCGCGGTACCACCTTTGATCAGGTGCTCACGCTGGAAGAGGGCTCCGATGATGGCGACGAGTATGACTACTCGCCGTTGCGCGACGAGTGGCTGCGCTACTCCACCGAGTTTGCGGTGACCCGCGAGGTCACCCATCAGGCGTGGCAGAGTATCGCGACCCTCAAACTGCGCATGGCGCTGCCTGCCAACCTCGCCGAGCGGGCCAACCGCCAGTGCAGCGGCCACCTCGATGTCACCTGCCGCATCACGTTGGCGCACCAGAGTCCGCGCATCGACATTGAGCTGGAGCTCGACAATCAGGCCGATGATCACCGGGTGCGGGTGCTGATCCCTACCCCCTTCCCGAGCGACACTGTGGTATCCGACAACCAGTTTGGCTGCATCACTCGCCCCACCCGCGACAGCGCCATGGCGAACTGGGAGGCTGAAGGGTGGAAAGAGGCCCCCATTCCGGTCTGGCAGCTGATGAACTTCGTCGCCCTGCAAGATGGCAAGCAGGGGCTGGCGGTGCTGAGTGACGGTCTGCGCGAGTTTGAAGTGATCGGTGAGCAGTGCGACACCCTGGCACTCACCCTGCTGCGCGGGGTCGGCGTACTCGGTAAAGAGGAGCTGCTGCTGCGCCCGGGTCGCCCCTCCGGCATCAAGCTGCCCACCCCGGACTCCCAGGTGCGTGGCAAGCTCAGCTGCCGTTTCAGCCTTCTGGCGTTTGCTGGCGATCACATCAGCGCCAACGTGATGCAGGCGGCGCGCAGCTACCTCACCCCGGTGCGCTGCTACAACAAGATCCCGTTCGATGCCATGAAGCTCAACAAGGCAAGCTTCACTACCCCGCTCCACTTCAGTCTGCTCACCATGGATCCCTTCGGTCCGGTGCTGAGCGCCCTGAAAAAGGCAGAGGATGAAGAGGCGCTGGTGATCCGGGTCTACAACCCGAGCGAACAGGCGGTACTGGAGGGTGGCAAAGTGAGCTGCGAACACGCCCTGAACGACTGGCAAGCGGTGCGGATGGATGAGCAACCCCTGCCCCTTGAACTGGCTGCTGGCGAATTTGGGGAGCTGGCGCCGTGCCACTCCCGCAGCGTACGCTTTCGGGTGGCTCGCGGCTAACCGCCGGTAACACCCACAGCTAGCAACAGGCGGGGAAGAGTCATCCCCTCCCCGCCTGTTTATCCCTTCAAGCTGGCCTGCCCCGCTTGATAAAGGCATAAAAAAATCCCCGCCAATTGGCGGGGATTTTGATTGGGTTCTGCTTCATCCCGCGAGCGGGAGAGCGCGCTTAGCTGGCCTTGCGCAGGATCTGCTCAAGGTAGTCGGCGAAGCGGTGACCGTGATGCTCCAGCAGTTTCGGGAACATGGAGATGGAGGTCATGCCCGGGAAGGTGTTGATTTCGTTGAGCAGGATCTCGCCTTCATCGGTCAGGAAGAAGTCGATGCGCGAGAGGTGGGTCAGTTTCAGCTGACGGAACGCCTTGAGGGCATACTCGTGGATCGCATCGGCCTGCGCCTGGGTCAGCCCCTCGGCACGCAGTGCCGTCTCGGTATGGCTGGCGCTGCTGTACTTCTCTTCATAGGTGTAGAACTTGTCCTGCGGCACACAGATCTCGCCCGGATAAGTGGCCACCAGCTCGTCACCATACTGGTAAACCGCCACTTCCAGCTCGCGCGGCTTGACCGCTTTTTCGATCAGTACCTGTTCGGAGTAACCGAAGGCATCGGCAATGCCTTTCACCAGATCCGCTTCGTTGCTCGCGGAGTAGCAGCCAACGGAAGAGCCTTGCGAGGCCGCCTTGATAAAGACCTTGCCCCACTTGGCCAGCGCAGCCTTCGCCTCGGCAAGCGCCGCGTCATTTTGCTCGGTCAGGAACAGATATGGGGTGTTGGGAATGCCGATAGCGGAGAGCCAAAGCTTGGTGCTGATCTTGTTGAAGCAGATCTTGCTCGCCTCGGCATCGCAACCGAGATAGGGCAATCCGGCCAGTTCGAGGAAGGATTGCAGATCGCCGGTCTCACCCGGGTAGCCGTGGATGCAGGGCACCACGTAATCCACCGGACGGGCCACGCTGTCAAACGAAAGCAGCTTGTCGAGCCCCAGCTTGCACTCGCGGCCATCGGCACTGAGCCAGCGATCGGCGAACATCTCGACGCGGGTCACTTCGACACCGGGCAGAAGGCCCAGTTGTTGCTCGAGGAAATTGGCGCTGCGCAGAGAAACCTCGTGCTCTGAGCCACCGCCGCCGCACAGCAGCAAGACATGCATGTTCTTCATTAGATGTGATCCCTTGGGAAAAGCGGCCTCGTCATGACCATTTGATAAGCCAACCACCATAAAAACCGGACGAAGCCAGATACGAACATAAGTGCGCGCCAGTGTAGCAAGGGAGATCAACCCTTGTCAGCTGATGGGAGACCCATGACCCCACTTCTTGCAGTGAAAAGTCTCCCCTGTGTCAAAATCGGGACACATTGCCCCTCAGCGCGGGGGATCGACCCTTCCCATGCCGTTGCCATTGACCCGAAACCAGCCGGCAATGCTGTAGCGCTCGCGATTGGCAGGCAGCACCTCGTGGGGAAACTCCTCGGAGAGAAACATGACCAGCCGCCCCCCCTTGGGGCTGACATCCATCAGAAACTGCTCCTTGTCGTCATACATGCGCAGCACTCCACCCGCTTCGGGCAGCCAGTCGTTGTTGAGGTAAAACACGGTGGTAAGACGGCGGTTGGAGCGACCGGCAAAGGCATCCCGATGGGTGGCGTAAAAATCCCCGCTGCGATAGCGGGCGAAGTGGGCCTCGTAGTCGAACAGCCCCAGCATCAACATCCGGTTGGCGGCAAGACGCAGGGACTCCATCCGGGCGAGGTAGTCAGCCACCGGCGCACCGAGGGAGGGCTCCAGCCAGTGGATCTGGTCACGGCGAATATCGGGATTGCCCTGGTGCAGGGCGTCACGGCCGATCCCGGCCGGTTGCCATTCGCCTGGCAAACAGGCTTTGAGGGCATCCACCTCGGCGGCGGTCAAAAAATCATCCACTATCACCCATCCCCGGGTGTAAATGGCATCCATGGCAGCTTGATAGTCCAAGATTGGCTCACAATGAGTGGAGAGAGGGCGCTTTGTAGCGACTTAGCGGCAAAGTCACAAACCGGTTTGCTTCTCTTGAGAAGTCCCAACATCAATACGCGAGTTGCTGCCCGCCTCCCCGCATTTTTGTCGCCAGTTGTGATCCCGCCCTGCCAAAGAGCGTATTGGCTGTCGAAACTGTGATGGCCCTTGCAATCGGGACGAGGAGGCGCCGCGGCCTCCTTGCGGTACCAAGAGCCAACCGATACCGTAGCCGCATCGCCATGTTGCTGTTCATCCGGCGCTTGTCTCTGTCACCGACCGAACCACTCACGGCACAACCCGCGCATCACCCACGAAAGGATCTTCTCATGCCTCTGCCCGATCTCACTTTGCAACGACTGGATGGTACCCCCTACCCGCTGACTCAACTGGCGGGCAAGGTGGTGCTGGTGGTCAATGTGGCCAGTCGCTGCGGCTTTACTCCCCAATATGAAGGGCTGGAAACGCTCTATCGGGAGCTCGGCCCCAAGGGGCTGGTGATTTTGGGCTTCCCCTGCAACCAGTTTGGCAATCAGGAGCCGGGGGATGCGGACGAGATCGCCCGCTTCTGCTCCCTCGACTATCCGGTCACCTTCCCCATCATGGCCAAGTGCGATGTCAACGGTGAGCATGCCCACCCCTTCTACCAGTGGCTCAAGCAACAGAAACCGGGATTTCTTGGGCTGGAAAACGTCAAATGGAACTTCACCAAGTTCCTGATCGACCGCGATGGCAACGTGGTAGAGCGTTTCGCCCCCCAGGCCAAACCGGAGAGTCTGGCCGAGCAGATCCGCGAGATGCTCTGATGCTCCCGCACCGTTTTACGCCACTGCGTTGAACGATTGTATGGCGGCCGGTGCGACAGCTACTGCGCAGCGGCCGCTCTTTTGCTATATTACGGCCCCACTATCTTTTCCATATCGTGGCTGGCCCCAACATGCTGGCTACCCGTTGAGCCAAAGGCTCATCTCAGGAGTTTCTCTCGAACATGTCATTCAACGAACTGGGTCTGTCTCCGCATATTCTGCGGGCCGTCAAGGAGCTGGGTTACGAACAGCCAACCCCCATCCAGCAGCAAGCGATTCCGGCCATTCTGGCCGGTCAGGATGTGCTCGGCGGCGCTCAGACAGGCACAGGCAAAACGGCCGGTTTCACCCTGCCGATGTTGCAGCGTCTGCTGGCCAACCATGGTCGTGGCCGTCGTCAGGTGCGCGCACTGGTACTGACCCCGACCCGCGAACTGGCGGCACAGGTGGGCGAGAGCATCATCAAGTATGCCCACCACCTGCCATTCAAGACTCTGATCGCCTATGGCGGTGTCAGCATCAAGCCCAATCTGGACGCCATCAAGCTGGGGGTGGACATTCTGGTCGCCACCCCGGGCCGTCTGCTGGATCTGCTGACCCAGTGCGCCCTGACCCTGAGCCAGCTGGAAGTGCTGGTGCTGGATGAAGCGGATCGCATGCTCGACATGGGCTTTATCGTCGACATCCGCCGCATCATGAAGGCGCTGCCTGCAGAGCGGCAAACCCTGCTCTTCTCTGCCACCTTCTCAAACGACATCAAGGCGCTGGCGGATGATCTGCTGAACGACCCCACCCTGATCGAGGTTGACCCCAGCAATACTGCTGCCGAGCAGGTAACCCAACGCATCATTCAGGTGGATCGGGAACGCCGCCGCGAGCTGCTCTCCCACATGATTGGCCGTGGCAACTGGCAGCGGGTGCTGGTGTTTGTTCGCACCAAGCAGATCGCCGACCGCCTCGCACAGCAGATGCAAAAAGATGGTCTCAATACCGTGGCGATCCATGGTGACAAGAGCCAGGGTGCCCGCAACCGGGCGCTGGCCGATTTTCGCAGTGGCGAGGTGCGGGTGCTGGTAGCGACCGATATCGCCGCCCGCGGTCTCGATATCGATCAACTGCCCTACGTGATCAACTTTGAACTGCCCCAGATGGCGGAGGATTACATCCACCGTATCGGCCGTACCGGCCGCGCCGGTCGTGGCGGCGAGGCCATCTCGCTGGTCAGCCAGGACGAGCTGGGTCAGCTCAAGGCTATCGAAGCCCTGATCGGCCAATCCCTGACCGTGGAGATCCTGGAAGGGTATGAGCCAAGCGGCAAGCCGAGTCGCCAGACTCTGCCGGGCAGCAAGCCGGTGCAGAACCCGCCTCGGTCTCGCGGCCATGCCAACGCCAAAGGCAAGCCAGCCGCGGGCAAGGGCAAAGCCAAAGGCGACGCCAGCAAAAAGCCTGCCCAGGCTCCTCAAAACAAGTCCCGCAAGCGGGAAGTAGTGGGCGAGGATATCGGCTTTGCGCCAATGCGCCGCTTGCCCAAAGCAATGCGCGACAGCTATCAGGAGAGCAGCGACGAGTAAGCTCGCGCGACGCTGACTGCCAAGCCAAAAGAGGGAGCCTGCAAGGCTCCCTCTTTCGTTATGGATCGCACGGAGCCATGTAAGTGCTCCGTGCAAATGCTCCGCTCGGGCTCAAACCAGCGAATGGCGTACCGCGGCAGTACCATGGCTGGGCGGCGCTGAACCATCGAGCGGATTGAGCTGCAAGAACTCGAACAAGCCAGCCTGCATATTGACGTTCCAGAAGCGTCCGGCGAGGGTGAGTTGCAACCGTGCATTCTCGATCTCGGCCAGCCCGTGCTGCTGCCAGGCGGCAAAAAGCGGCATCAGATGGGTCAGCAAAGGCGCTGGCAGACGATCCAGCGCCAGCACGCCACTGTCGAGGGCGCCACGCAGCAGACCGTCCATCCTTGCATTGGGATTGCGTCCCATCACCATCCCGGGCGCCCGCTTGCCACTGGCCAGCGCGTCGTGCCAGGGGGCCAGATCCCGTCCATACATCAAGCCGTGGCCAAGAATGCTGCCCCCAGCACCGGCGCCAAAGGGGAGGATCTCGGCACCGCGCTTGGCCATCTGGTTATAACGACTCTGCTCGGCCGGACTGCGCCGCCAGTGACTGCAAGAGAGGCGCTCCCAGCCGTGAGCTTCCAGTTGCGCTCCGCCATAGGCATACATGGCCGCCCGCTGCTGGCCATCGGCGAGCCAATCCAGGGTGCCCTTCTCCTGCGCCCGCTCCAGATTGGTGCCCTGCATGGCGATGAGCTGATAGAGATCGACCCCGTGTACACCGCTCGCCATCACATCGCGGATATCCTGCTGCCACACGGCATCATCCTGACCGGGCAGACCAAAGATGAGATCCGCCACGATCACAGCCGCATCATCCCGGGTCAGCTCACCCAGACGGGTCAGCAGCGTCTCCCTGTCATCGAAACGGGCCGCCTGCTGACGCACCCGGGTATCAAAGCTTTGCACCCCGAAGGAGAAGCGGTTGAAGCCCCCCGCCAGCGCAACCTGCCATTTCTCATCATCAAAGCCGTTGAGACGTCCCTCCAGCGTCACCTCGGCATCCGCCGCCAGCGGAAAACGGCGGATCACGGCGGCCAGCATGGCCAGCTCGTCGGCGCTCATGTCGGTCGGCGTACCGCCCCCCACATAGACGGCTGAAAATGGCATGCTCTGCGCCAGCGGGGTGTCAGCTGCCTGCGTAAGAGAAGTACAGAGGGCGTTGACATAGCGGTTGATCCGCGCCGGATTGGCGCCATTTTCAAAGAAATTGCAGAAGCTGCAGCGCTTGCGGCAAAACGGAATGTGGATGTAGAGGGCGCGCTCCTCAGCTTCACTCTCTCGCTGCCACCAGCTCTGCCAGCCAGCCTCATCCAGCGGGAAGGGGCGCATCCCTCCCCGACTGGCGTGAGCCGAGGTCTTGGCGCTAAAAGCAAACTTGAGGGGATCCGGCGTGGCAATACCGGTCATGGAAGGGGTCAGATTCATGATGGTCACTATTATCAGCAAATAATGACAATGATAACGATTATCGTTACTGGCAATTTGTTCTGGATCAACCCGAGGAGCAGCCTCCCTCCCGAAAGGCATTTTGGCAACCTGCATTACCGATCTGCTTAACAGATTATTTACTCAAGAGTGGTTATCGTGTGCCGATAGAGAACCATCTCCCGCCGTTTCTTCGTCTACGATCAAGATGATACGGGATCACATAACAACACCAAGCGCATGGAACTTGCCCAAAATGCATAACCTCTCCTTGAACTGGAAAATATTCCTCCCTCTTGCGCTGGTCATCAGCACCACCTTTGGCCTCTGCTTCGAACTCTCCGCCTGGCTGCAACGGGATCTCGCCATCCGGCTGGCAGAGGAGAAAGTTGAGAGCATGGCCAACACCTATATGGATCAGGTGAACGTGTTGATGATGACAGGTGGCATGGCCAACCGGCAGATAGTGCAGACCAAACTCAAGAGTGAAGCGGGCATCGTTGAGGCCCGTCTGGTGCGCGCCCCCGCCGTCAGCAACCTGTTTGGCCCGGGTCACCCGGATCAGAAAGCGCAGGATCCCCTCGATGAGCGTGCCATCAATCAGGGCGAAGCCATCCTGGAGCAGCAGGGCAACCGGCTCACCCTGATCAAACCGTTCAAAGCCTACAAGGAGTATCGCGGCACCCAGTGCCTCACCTGTCACCAGGTCAATGAAGGAACCGTGATGGGGGCAGTGCGGATCAGTTATGACCTCAGCCACACCTTCGGCGAGATCCGCCACAACAACCTGATCCTGAGCGGCAGCCTGGCCGCCGTCTTCAGCCTCGGCTTCGGCTTGCTCTGGTGGGTATTGCAACGCTACGTGAAACACCCACTGCGCCAACTGCAGCTCACCATGATCCGGATGGCCAAAGAGCGCGACCTCGCCCTCCCCCTGATCAATCACAGCCGGGATGAACTGGGCCAGATGACCCGCGCCGTCAATGACATGGTGCAGGGCTTCCGCCACAGCCTGCAGGAGGTGGAAGGGGCAACCCACCAGCTCTATCAGGAGTCAAACCAGATCCGTCAGGTGGCGACCCAGACCGAAAACTCGGCCCGCCAGCAAGAGGGGATGACCACCCAGGTCGCCGCCGCCGTCAGCGAGCTGGCCGCCAGCTCTCATGAAGTCCGCGAACATGCCCGCCATAGCGCCGAGCTCTCCGCCCTCACCAATCAGGATGCCGCCGACACCAGCCGCCTCGCCCAGCACTCCATCACCGATATGGGCGAGATGTCGGCAGAGATTGATCGGGTGGATCAGGTGATCCAGCAGCTCGACAGCCGTTGCCTGGCGGTTGACGGTGTGCTCGAGGTGATCAAGGGGATTGCCGATCAGACCAACCTGCTGGCCCTCAACGCTGCGATTGAAGCGGCGCGGGCAGGTGAGCAAGGCCGTGGCTTTGCGGTGGTGGCCGATGAAGTACGAGCCCTCTCCAACCGCAGCCGCGCCGCCAGCGAAGAGATCTCACAGATGATCGCCGCCCTGCAAAATGAGGCCCAGAGCGCAGTTACGGTGATCGGGGATGCAAAAAGCAAAGCCGATGAGAGCATCAGCAAGACCGAAGCGACCCTGGCAGCCATGCAGAACATCATCGAGCGCATCGCCCGCATCAACGACCTAAACGCCCAGATGGCCCAGTCGGCCGAAGAGCAGGACAGGGTCTGCCATGAGGTAGACAGTTCAGTAAGCGATATTCGCAACACCTCCAACGACACCCTGGGTCAGGCACACGCCGCCAACCTAGCCAGCATCCAGCTGGTAGAGCAGTGCCAGAAACTGGAAGCGCTGCTCAAAACCTACCGCTGGTAATCCACTTCACCAACGAAAAAGCGCGACCCAAGGGTCGCGCTTTTGCTTTATGGATTCGATTTGGCCGAACGGCAGCGTTGCTGTTCCAGCGCCGCCAGGATAGCTTTAACGGGCGTTACGGGTTGCGACGGCATCAGCCAGGTTGCGCAGCAGCACTTCGGTATCAGCCCAACCGATGCAGGCATCGGTGATGCTCTGGCCAACAGTGAGTTCACACCCTTCCACCAGATCCTGACGGCCTTCTACCAGATGGCTCTCCACCATCACACCAAACACCGCCTTGCTGCCGGCACGCAGCTGACCGGCCACATCCTCGGCCACCACCATCTGGTTCTTGAACTGCTTGCTGCTGTTGGCATGACTAAAGTCGATCATCACCTTCTGCGGCAGACCGGCCTTCTCCAGCCCCTTCACAACTTCGCTGACATGGGCCGCGCTGTAGTTCGGCTCACGACCACCACGCAGAATGATGTGACAGTCCGGGTTGCCGCGGGTCGCCACGATGGCGGAGTGACCGTATTTGGTGACCGACAGGAAGTGGTGCGGCGCACTGGCCGCGCCAATGGCATCGATGGCCACCTTGATGGTACCGTCAGTGCCGTTCTTGAAGCCCACCGGACAGGAGAGACCGGAGGCCAGCTCGCGGTGTACCTGGGATTCAGTGGTACGGGCACCGATCGCGCCCCAGCTCATCAGATCCGCCACATATTGCGGGGTGATCATGTCGAGGAACTCGGAGGCAGTTGGCAGCCCCATGTCGTTGAGATCCAGCAACAGCTTGCGACCAATGCGCAGACCGTCGTTGATCTTGCAGCTATTGTCGAGGTACGGATCGTTGATCAGCCCCTTCCAGCCCACTGTGGTGCGCGGTTTTTCGAAGTAGACCCGCATCACGATCTCCAGCTGATCTTTCAGCTCGTCACGCAACGCCTTGAGGCGCTTGCCGTACTCCAGCGCGGCGACCGGATCATGGATGGAGCAAGGACCAATCACCACCAGCAGACGATCATCTTCGCCGGCCAGGATATTGTGAATGGCCTGACGGGATTCAAAAACGGTGGACGAGGCAACTTCGGTAGCCGGAAACTTCTCAAGCACCGCAACCGGGGGTAATAACTCTTTGATTTCACTGATACGAACGTCGTCGGTTTGATGCTGCATGACAAGGCTTCCTGCTAGATGACTGCGATTAGGAAATCTCAACATAGCCCGCGACAGCGCATGTGTAAATAGGAAATTACAGCAATCACAAAACTATTTTATATGGCAATCTTGCAAGTTATTGAAATGATGCTAAGCGAAATAGAAGTGCGGATAAGGAAGGCAAAAAGGCCCGCTCAGCGCGGGCCCGAAGCGTCGGTGATGACGGGTTTGTCAGTGATCAGCCACGCTGACTGATACTGGCCAGCTTGTCGAAGTAATCCGGGAAGGTCTTCGAGGTGCACTTGGGATCATTGATGGTGACCGGTGTATCCGACAGCGCCACCAGCGAGAAGCACATGGCGATACGGTGATCGTTGTAGGTATCGATCTCGGCATGCTTGAGCTGGGTCGGCGGGGTCACGGTGATGAAGTCATGCCCCTCCTCCACTTCGACGCCCAGCTTGCGCAGCTCGGTCGCCATGGCGTGCAGACGATCGGTCTCCTTCACCCGCCAGTTGTAGATATTGCGAATGGAGGTCGGCCCCTCGGCAAACAGCGCGGCAACGGCGATGGTCATGGCCGCATCGGGAATATGGTTCATGTCCATATCCACTCCGTGCAGCGGCGCCTGCTCCGCCTCGATGAAATCATCACCCCAGGTGATGCGCGCGCCCATCTTCTCCAGCACGTCGGCGAAGTGGATATCACCCTGAATGCTGTGCTTGCCGATACCGGTGACCCGCACCTTGCCCTTGATGGCGCCCGCCGCGAGGAAGTAGGAGGCGCTGGAGGCATCCCCTTCCACCAGAAAGTCACCCGGACTGATATAGGTCTGGTTGCCCTTGATGTAGAACAGCTTGTAGTTGTCGTGCTCGATGACCACCCCGAACTGCTTCATGATGTGCAGGGTGATGTCGATGTAGGGCTTGGAAACCAGCTCCCCCTTGATGTGGATCCGGGTATCACCGGCCGCCATTGGCGCCGCCATCAAAAACGCGGTCAGGAACTGGCTGGAGACGGAGCCGTCGACGTGCACATCGCCGCCCCACAGCCCCTTGGCATCCACCACCAGCGGCGGATAACCATCGTGTTTCAGGTACTGGATATGGGCACCCGCTTCACGCAGGGCATCCACCAGATGGCCGATGGGACGCTCTTCCATGCGCGGCTCGCCGCCCAGGGTATATTCACCGGAGCCCAAGCACAGGGCGGCGCACAGCGGTCGCATCGCAGTACCGGCGTTGCCGAGGAACAGATTGACCGGCTCTTTCACCGCAAAGCTGCGACCCAGACCCTGCACGGTACACTCGGTCTTGTCGGCGGAGAGCTTGTACTTGACCCCGAGCTGGGTCAGCGCAGCCAGCATATGACGAATGTCATCGCTGTCGAGCAGGTTGGTCAGACGGGTGGTGCCACGAGCCAGCGCCGCCAACAGCAGCGCACGGTTAGAGACACTCTTGGAGCCGGGCAGATTGACCTCACCGGCCACACGAGAAATGGGTTCCAAACGCAACGAATTCATAGACTTCCTGTGCTATCT
The DNA here is from genome assembly GCF_019047125.1 of Aeromonas sp. FDAARGOS 1411. NCBI lineage: Bacteria > Pseudomonadati > Pseudomonadota > Gammaproteobacteria > Aeromonadales > Aeromonadaceae > Aeromonas > Aeromonas sp. FDAARGOS 1411. The sequence goes on from NZ_CP077214.1 coordinate 1,771,225, forward strand.
CAAAAATAAACGCCTGTCCGGACGTTAACAGCCTGCGTCCCGCTCGGCAAGGGCACTTTCAGGGGAAATCGCACGGCAAACGCCAGCGCGCTGGTTCTGTTGAAAAAAAGACGCCGGGGTATCCCCGGCGTCTTGAATCACTGCAATAGCTGGAAGCGGCTCACTGGTTGTCACGAGAGGCCACCAGCAAACACATAGGGGCTCTGTTCTCAGCCGTTGCGCTTGGCAAAACCATCCATAAAGCTCACCAGGGCCTTCACTCCCTCCAGCGGCATAGCGTTGTAGATGCTGGCGCGCATGCCACCGACGATGCGGTGTCCTTTGAGGGCCAGCAGACCAGCCGCTTCCGATTCGGCCAGGAACTGCTTGTCCAGCTCGGCATTTTTCAGCTGGAACGGGATGTTCATCCGCGAACGGCAGCTGACATCCACCTGATTGCCATAGAAGCTCGACTGATCGAGATAGTCATACAGGAAGTCGGCCTTCTCCTTGTTGCGCGCTTCCATCGCCTCGAGGCCACCCTGTTCTTTCAGCCACTCGAACACCAAACCGGCCAGATACCAGGCGTAGGTGGGCGGCGTGTTGAACATGGAGTCGTTCTTTGCAGTGAGCTTGTAGTCAAAAATCGAGGGGACATCGGCTCTGGCCTGATCCAGCAGGTCATCTCGCACGATGGCGATGGCAAGCCCGGACGGCCCGATATTCTTCTGGGCACCGGCATAGATGATGCCAAAGCGGCTCACGTCGAGAGGACGGGAGAGAATGGTGGAGGAGAGATCTGCTACCAGCGGCACCTCGCCAGTGGCCGGGATGTCGAACATCTCGATGCCGTCAATGGTTTCGTTCGGACAGTAGTGAACATAGGCCGCATCGGCGCGAAACGCCGGGGTCGGCAGCAGGTGGGAGATCCCCTGCTCGTTCTTGGCAACACCCTGGAAGGTCTGGATATCGCCATACTTTTTGGCTTCATCCACCGCGCTCTGGGACCAGACACCGGTCAGCAGAAAGTCCGCTTTCTTGTTGGCCCCGCCCAGCAGGTTCATGGGCACGGCGGAGAACTGACCGCGGCCGCCACCGTGCATGAAGAGCACCTTGTAGTTGTCCGGCACCGCCAGCAGCTCGCGCAGATCCGCTTCGGCCTTCTCGGCAACCGCCATGTAGGGCTTGCCGCGATGGGAAAGCTCCATGACCGAGGCTCCCAGCCCCTGAAAATTACAAAATTCGCGCTGGGCGCGCTCCATGACTTCAACCGGCAGCATGGCGGGGCCGGCGCAGAAGTTGTAAATCTGTTTGCTCATGACGCTTTCCGTGAGTGGATGAGAGTAATCGATGACTTGTCAGGTTTTACACAAGAGCCGCCACAGGATCAAAGGCTTTTTGGGAGCTGGCTCAACCTTTTACCATCACTCTGCATCCCCCTTGCAGTAGAAAAAGCCCTGAACGGGTCAGGGCTTGCAGGGAACATGCACAGAAATGGCGGGCAGAGCGCATAAACGACCACAGCTCAGCCATTTCTGACAAATTTACAGTTTGGCGGTGAGCTCAGGCAGCAGGGTGAAGAGATCCCCCACCAGCCCGTAGTCCGCCACCTGAAAGATGGGGGCGTCGCTGTCCTTGTTGATGGCCACGATCACTTTCGACTCCTTCATCCCCGCCAGATGCTGGATGGCGCCCGAAATACCGACCGCGATATAGAGCTCGGGCGCCACCACCTTGCCGGTCTGCCCCACCTGCAGATCGTTGGCGACATATCCCGCATCAACGGCGGCCCGCGATGCCCCCACCGCGCCGCCCAGCTTGTCGGCCAGCGCCTCAATCAGAGCAAATTGCGCCTTGGAGCCCAGCGCCCGACCACCGGAGACCACCACCCGAGCGGCTGTCAATTCGGGCCTGCTGGAGCGCACCGCGCGGCGCTCGACCAGCCGGGTACGGCCAGCGAATTCGGGCACGGCCAAGTGCTCGATAAGAGCCTGTCCGCCCGTCGCCGCCTTGGCAAACGCGGTGGCCCGCACCGTCATCACCTTGACGGGTGCCGAGCTTGCCACTCTGGCAATGGCATTGCCCGCATAGATGGGGCGCAGGAAGATGTCGCTGCTCTCGATAGCCGTCACCTCGGAGAGCATCTCCACCCCGAGCCGAGCCGCGACCTGTGGCAGCAACGCCTTGCCCATGGTACTCGCCGCCATCAGACAGTGGCTGTAACCTTTGCACCAGCTGGCCAGCAGCTTGTCCACCCCATCCAGCAGCCCGTCGGCCAGCAGGGGATGTTCGGCAAGCAACACCTTGTCGACGCCGCTGAGGGCTGCCGCCTGTTCACCCGCCTCGGTCAGCCCCTGCCCGAGCAACAGCAGGTCGACCTGACCGCCGATGGCTCCGCCGATGGCTCCGGCGGCGGTGACCAGTTGTGCCACGTTGTCGGCCAGATGACCCTGATGATGTTCGGCAATGATCAGCACGCTCATGGCAGCACCTTCGCTTCGTGTTTGAGTTTGTCCACCAGCTCGTCCACCGAGCCCACCTTGATCCCGGCGCTGCGGGCTGGCGGCGCCATCACCCCGAGCAAGCGGGTCTGATTGGCCACCTCAACGGCGAGTGTCGAGAACGGGGCGCTATCAAGCGGCTTGCGCTTGGCCTTCATGATGTTGGGCAGCGAGGCAAAGCGCGGTTCATTCAAACGCAGATCGGCGCTTACCACCGCAGGCAACGGCATGCCCAGGGTCTCTAGGCCACCGTCGATTTCGCGAGTCACCAGCAGTTCTCCCGCTTCCACCTTGAGGGAGGACGCGCAGGTCGCCAGCGGCCAATCATTGAGGGCAGCCAGCATCTGGGCCACCTGATTGTTGTCTGAATCGATGGACTGCTTGCCGAGCAGCACCAGATCCGGCAGCTCCTGCTCACACACCTTGTGCAAGGCGCGGGCGACAGTCAGCGGGGTGAGCGTCTCATCAGTGACATAATGCAGCGCCCGATCCGCCCCCAGCGCCAGCCCATGGCGCAGTTGCTCGGCGGCAGCGTCAGGGCCAAAGGTCACCACCACCAGTTCGCTGGCAACCCCGGCTTCCCGCAGCCTGACCCCCTCCTCCACCGCAATTTCACAAAAGGGGTTGATCCCCATCTTCACATTGGCGAGCTCCACGTCGGAGCCGTCTCCCTTCACCCGGATCTTGACGTTGTAGTCGACTACCCGTTTGATCGCGACCAGCAGCTTCATGGGGTCATGCCTCGTCTCTTTGGATTGAATTCATTAGTGTGCCTCTGCGTTTGTTGCAGTACGCCCTTCCCTGATTTTTTGCTTTTTCTTGCTCAGTTTTGCTTACAACTGCTTTACGTTTACGTAAACTACCAGCATTACCCTAGGCCAACCAGAGCGCAGAGGCAAGATGGAACGGGAAGCAATGGAATTTGATGTCGTCATCGTCGGCGGCGGTCCGGCGGGGCTCAGTGCAGCCATCGCCCTGAAACAGCAGGATGCCACTCTCTCTGTCAGTCTGCTGGAGAAGGGGGCCGAAATTGGCGCCCATCTGCTCTCCGGCGCCCTGTTTGATCCCGTCGCCTTGCAAGAGCTGCTGCCGGATTGCTGGCAGCAAGCGCCGCTCGGCGTGCCGGTCAGCGACGATCAGGTTCATCTGCTGCAAAGCGAGCAACGTTCCCTGCAACTCCCCGCCTGGGCGGTGCCACCCCGGATGCACAATGAGGGCTGTCACATCGTCAGCCTCGGCAATCTCTGCCGCTGGCTTGGCCAACAGGCGGAAAAACTGGGAGTCGAAATATACCCAGGATTTACCGCCAGCGAACTTATCATGGAAGCGGGCCGGGTCAAGGGGGTCATCACCGGCGATCTGGGGCTGGATCGGGCGGGCAATCCAAAAGCTGATCATGTGCCCGGCATGGCGCTGCTCGGCCGCTACACCCTCTTTGCCGAAGGGGCCCGCGGCCATCTCGGCAAACAGCTGATCGCCGACTTCAACCTGGCAAGCCCTGCCCAGCCCCAGCACTATGCCATCGGCTTCAAGGAGCTGTGGCAACTGCCAGTAGGTCAAGGCAAAGCGGGACAGGTGCTGCACGGCAGTGGCTGGCCCCTCGGCAAGCAAGGGGGCGGCAATAGTCACGGCGGTTTCTACCTCTATCACATGGAGGAGGATCAGGTGGCAGTCGGGCTGATTGTCGATCTCAACTACCAGAATCCCTGGCTCAGCCCGTTCGACGAATTCCAGCGCCTCAAACATCACCCGCTTATCGCTGGCGTGTTGCAAGGAGGTGAGCGCATCAGCTATGGCGCCCGCGCCATCACCAAGGGGGGCTGGCACGCCCTGCCCCGCATGCACTTCCCGGGCGGCCTGCTGATCGGTTGTAATGCGGGCACTCTCGACTTTTCCCGCATCAAGGGGATCCACACCGCCATGAAGTCCGGCATGCTGGCGGCAAAAACCGTCGCGATGGCCCTGCGGGGGGGCGATGAAGGGGGCCGGGATCTGGCCCAGTATGGTGACGAGCTGCACCAGAGCTGGCTGGCCCGCGAACTCAAGGCGGCGCGCAACTTCGGCGCGGCGCTTCACCGCTATGGTCCCTGGTTAGGCGGTGCCTTCAACTGGCTGGAGCAACGGCTGTTTGGCGCAAACTCGCCCTTCAAGCTGCTCGATAAGGCTCACGATTACCGTCAGCTGCGCGTTGCCAGCCGCTGCGAGCCCATCCATTATCCCAAACCCGATGGCAAGCTGAGCTTTGACAAGCTCTCGTCTGTGTATCTGGCCAACACCAGTCACGACGAGGATCAGCCTTGCCACCTCAAGCTGCAGGACGAGCGCATTCCGGTCGAGGTCAATCTGCCCACCTGGGCCGAACCCGCCCAACGCTACTGTCCGGCCGGGGTGTTTGAGGTACTGGAAATGGAAGGCGCGGCCAAACTGCAGATCAACTCCGCCAACTGCATCCACTGCAAGACCTGTGACATTAAAGATCCCAGTCAAAATATCGTCTGGACACCGCCACAGGGAGGCTCCGGGCCCAATTATCCCAATATGTGATGAAGCGGGGCAGCGGCAACAAGCAGCCCCAGCTAGCCCTCCTCCAGCCAAAGGCTGGGTTCTACCCCGCATAGCCGCTCAGGTGATCCGACCTCGCTGTTTTTTTGAACAAACAAGCTGAATCCCTGATGAATAGCCCCTGACAAGCGCGGCCCGCCCCTGTATAGTTCGCCGCATTCAGGTTTTCCATCGGCCCGATCTGCTTATCCACGGGATCGCCTTCTGCAGCGATCTAAGGCCGCATGACCTGTGCAACCATCCCTGATTACCCATGACTTTTTAAGGGGGGACAGATGATCACCGCCTACATTCTCAATAACAAGGTGCTGGACATAGTCACGCTCGGGCCTGACGACATAGTACCTGACAACACGGTCTGGCTTGATGCCTACAAGCCGGACACGGCAGAGCGAGAATGGTTGACGGGCCTGTTCCTGGAAGAGGTCCCCGACAAGGAAGAGCTCGACGACATCGAAGCATCCGCCCGTTTTTACTGGGATACCGATGGTCTACACATTCACTCCCTGTTTCCCCAGCGGATCGGTCGTGACACCAAGGGTGTCCACGTCTCCTTTACCCTGCGCAACAACCTGCTGATCAGCATTCGCGAAGATGACATCGGGCTGGTGCGCCTGCTGCGCCACTATATGCGCCAGGATCGGCTGGAGGTGGAGGATGCCCTCGACATCCTGCTGGAGGTGCAGAACCTCAAGGTGGAGTACCTCTCCGACCTTATCGAAGATGGTTACAAGACCTTGGAAAACACCGCCGATCAGATCTTCGAGCCGGATCAGATCAACCCCATGTTGAAAGAGTTGATGGCACAGGAAGAGGCCAACGGCCAGATCCGTCTCTCTCTGCACGATACCCGCCGCGCCCTGCGTTTCCTCAAACGCAGCCTGCGCCAGCGCATGAGCCTTGAACAGAACAAGTGGATCGACGAGATGCTGCACGACGTGGAATCCCTGTTGCCCCACACCCAGTTCCTGTTCGACAAGATCAACTTCCAGCTGGAGGCCTCCATGGGGGTGACCAATCTGGAGCAGAACAAGGTGATCAAGATCTTCTCGGTAGCCGCCGTGATCTTCCTGCCGCCGACCCTGATCGCCAGTATCTACGGCATGAACTTCGGCCGCATGCCGGAGCTCGCCTGGGAGTATGGTTATCCCATGTCACTGGTACTGATGGTGATGTCATCGCTCGGCACCGGCCTCTTCTTCAAGCGCAAAGGCTGGCTGTAACGCCGCCGACGCGCACTGCGATATCTGAAGAAACGGATTGGGGGGCATGGCCCCCCGATTAATTTGCGCCCCGCCCAACGCCTTGCAAAGGACGCTTCGTCGCCCCATATCCCCTTCATCACTCAATTCAAGTGGATAACGGGCAACCATGACCCTCTACCCCGAACACCGATATGACGACCACGGCCAGTTGCGCCCGCCCCTCTGGTTCTGGCCCATCGCCCTGTTGCTGACCCGCTCGGTCTGGCTCTTTTTGATGGCAGGGGTCACCCGCGAGAGCGGCAGCGAGATCCTGACCCTCTTCTATCCGGACAAGATCACCCTCTACATCAGCCTGCTGACCGACGTGCCCGCCATGCTGGCGTTGCTCGCCTGCGGCGGCACCTATCAGCAGACCCAGAGCATTCGCGCCAGACTCCGGCGCCACAGCCCGCTGCTGCTACTCTGCTCTGCCGTCAGCGGCCTGCTGATGCAGTTGCACAGCCTCAATCTGCAGAAGTGGTCATTCAGCTGGCCCACCGCACTGGTGCTGGTCGCCAGCCTCTGGGCGCTCTGGTATCTGCTGCGCAGTCGCCAGCTACGGGAATATGCCGCAGATCAGCCCCACTGACGGGGCTGACACCTATTGACGAGTGACCCGGATCTGCAGGGTCTGGCGCTCGCTCTGGCTGCCTCGCCCGCCCTGTAGCTGGGTGCCGAGGCTGCTTCCCTGATCTGCCGAGCTGGTCGAGAGCTCCCCCACCGTCAGCCACTGGCCCGGGGCCCCGCTCACCTCGGTGGCACTCTGCCCACGATTGATGGTGCCCTGATCCAGCCTCGCCTGTTCGCTGCTCAGCGCAATCTGCACCCGATCGCCAATCAAGGTGGCCGTGGCATAGAGGCCGTTCACCAGCGGCATCATCCCCACCACGGCTCCCCCATTCCACTGATAGAAGGTGACCGGTTGATAGGAGCCCATCTGCAGCAGCACGGGACGGCCAGACAGCCCGCGCACCTGCCAGCTGTCGTTTTGGCTGCGCTGGTACTGCTGGGCGTTGCCATCGACCAGCCACTGCCGCTTGGCCTCGTCGCGACTGATTGAGCCCCCCAGTTGCTGACCGCTGGCGGCACCATCGACCCGCCACTCGATAAGCAGGCTTTGCGGTGGCTGGTTGATCTGTGCCAGCGTGGCTTCGGCCTCCTGCAGCTGGGCTGGCGTACCGCTCAGCACCAGCTGATTACCCATGGCGCTGACCCCAAGCTGGGGATAGATCTCCTTGAGGGTCTGCACCGCCGCCTGCGCCTCGAAGACCGAGATCACTTTCACCTCGGCCCACAGCGATGGGCTCCAGAGTCCCATCATGCAGCCAAGCCACAGCAGCGCCCTGCGGCCAACCTTGCCCATCCGAACCATTACGCTCTCCTCGTTCTCTGTGCTCTTCTCTCTGCTTAAGGCGTAGACCCATGCCCGCAGCAAACAGCTCAGCCCTATTCCGCTCACTCGTCGATGATGAACCCGGCGGTTGCCAAAAAACAATCGGGAATGCAGCAACTCCGTGATTTCCCACGGTATGAGGCTCTCATTCCACGCCCGTTATCGCGTAAGATAGCGCCATCATAGTTGCCCAAGCGGAATCCATCATGTTGAAACAGTTGTTGTTACTCCCCCTCGCCCTGCTGCTGGGAGCCTGCTCCTTGACCCAGTACAACGTCAGCGAGGCCGAAATCAACCAGTACCTCAAAGATCAGGTCTCTTTTGAAAAACAGCTGGGGATCCCCGGCATCATGTCGAGCAAGATCCGTCTGGATGAGATGCAGAGCCGTATCGGCCGCAAACAAGCAGATCGCATCGAGCTGGATGCCGCTGGCGACCTGCAGGTGAGCAGCCCCCTTGGCAGCCAGCAGATGAAGATCCGCTTTGCTTTGAGCGCCCGTCCGGACTATGTGGCCGATCAAGGCGCCATCTATCTGCGCGACCTTGAGCTTGTCTCGGTCAAGACCGAGCCGGCCGATATCGGGGCCGCCCTCACCCCGCTGCTGCCCACCTTCAATCAGTCGCTCTCCCTGTTCCTGTCACAGACCCCGGTCTATCGCCTCGACAGCAGCCGCAAGAACGAAGCCAGGATCAAGGAGAAGGTCGAAGCCCTCAAGGTAGAGCCGGGCCGTCTGGTCATCCCGTTCAAGCTGCTCTGATCGCCGTTGCACCGGCACTTTCAGCGCAATAAACAGATAACCGTCCTCTTCGACAGCGCACATCCGGTTCAACGTGCAGCCGAATGGGGCGGTTTTTTACTTCTCAAGTCCCCGCCAACACAGCATAATGCAGACCATTCTCATTTAGATTCGTCATGAGAAGCGTCAATAATAAAACCAATGGTGAGAAGGGACATGAGAAAAACCGTACTGGTTCAGGCGATCGCCTGCGCACTGATCAGCGGCGCCGCACACGCTGCCGTCAAGGTCGAAGACAAGACATTCAATACCGCCGCCAACATGCTGGCCTATACCGAATTCGAGCTCTCCGGTGAGCCGCTGGCCGAAGCGCTGGGGCTGGATCTGGATGTGCTGGATGCCAACCGTGCCGATGAGCCGACCCCGTTCGACTTCGCCGCCGGCATCGAATCCTACGAATACTCCGAAGAGGCCATGTACGCCCTCAACTACCAATCCGGCATGGGCCCGCATCTGGTGAACGGGCCGCAAAACCTGGCCCGTGGTGGCACCATGGCCTCTCTGGGGCAACGGGTGCTGGACATGGCCGACGCCGTTGGCTTCCCGGCTGATGAAGTGCCGCAGGGCATGTATCCCCTCTCCCTGCCCTACGCTTCCGCCAATCCGGAGTTTGCCCAGGCCGTCAACGCCACCCCGGTCAATGGCGACCAGATCACCATCAAGACCGCCAAAGGGACCGAGAAAACCGTCAAGACCCAGGTACCCGCCTACTTCCGTGACTACAGCACCCTGCGCTGGAGCGGCAGCGACAACCTGCTGGTGCCCGCAGCGGTGGGCGGCATCCTGCTCAAAGAGGTGATGTGGTCCCAGGACTTCCTCGGCGGCATGCACGTAGCCGAAACCGATGAAGAGGTAGAAGCCGCCTCCGCCACCATGGATCAGGATGGCAAGCACAAGCTGGGCGTCTCTGCCGCCGATGGCTTCAACGGCATGATGCTGACCGAGCAATCCATCGACAAGCTGGCCATCATGCAGAACCAGCTTGGCTTCGATGGCAAGCAACTGGGTGCCAAGATTACCCCGCAGTACGATCCGGCCAAGGGCGTGATTTACTTCCCCCATCAGGTGAAAGTGACCGAAACCAGCAGCAACGATGCCGGTGCCATCGGCAAGCTGGAAGTGATGGATGGCTCCGCCCAGTTGCGCGATGCCTGGATGATGCTGTGGCCGCTCTCCGAGTTCTATGCCTTCAGCGATCAGCGCAGCGCCAACACCAACCAGAACCCGGCCTTCCACGCCGTGTTTGACGGTGCGCCGTTTGCCGCCGCACCGGCTGCCAACAAGACCAATGACCTGGGCAAAGCGGTCGCGGGCAGCGATGCCTTCTCGCTGGCGATAAATCTCTCCAACCTCACCTTCAAGAACCTGGCAGCCCTGCACTTTGATACCAAGGCTGGCACCCTGGTCGACAGCTGGCAGGCAGGCAAACAGGGCAAGCACGTCACCACCTTTGACGCCGCTTACGCACTGGTCGCCCTGCAGATATTCCAGCGCGCTCAGGACGCGCTGCCGGTCGGTTACGCCGCCGGTGACAATGGCGAGCTGAACCTCAAGACCAAGCAGGGTCAGCAAGCGCTTGAGCTTATCCGCAAGCAGGCCGATTTCATCCTTGCCAACCTCAAGGGCAAAAATGGTCTGGTGCATGATGGCATCACCCTGGGTGGCAAACTCGATGCCGGCCACTCCATCGATGCGCAGTTCGCCGCCATCCGTGGTCTGACGGCTGCGTTCCTCGCCACCTCCGATGCCAAGTACCGCACTGCCGCCCGCGAGCTGTTTATCGCTGCCGACAAGGCCTACTTCAATGACAAGGCGGGCACCTGGCTGGCGGGTAAACAGGGTGAATACACTCCCTGGACCCAGGCTGCCATCTCCGGCGCCCTGCGCTCTGCCATGCTGAACCTGCGCAACGAAGGGGCCGAGAAGGCGCCCGAGCTGGAGCTGGCAAAGCTGACCGGTCAGTACGTCAGCTGGTTCCGTGGCACCGTCAACGGTGGCATGCAGATGGCCGAGTGGATTGGTGACTCCGGCGAGAACATCATCGAAGGTGCCGGCAGCGACACCGATGAAGATGGCGTACCGCAAGTGACCGCCGCCGGTGGCAAGCACGGCACCGCCATGGTGATGGCCGCCAAAGCGGTGGTTAGCGAATAATCCTCGCCATTCACCAGCATGAAAAAGGGAGCCAACTTGGCTCCCTTTGCATTACAGCGTCTGACACAGTTTCAAGGACTTTCCTCAAACCAGCTTGTCCAGCATCTCCTTGGTCACCAGCACAATCCCCTGCTCGGAGCGGTAGAAGCGGCGGCTATCCTCATCGGCATTCTCGCCCACCACCAGCCCATCGGGCAGCACACATCCCTTGTCCACCACCACCCGGCGCAGACGGCAACCGGCGCCGATCTCGACCCCGGGGAAAATAATGGCCTGATCCAGGGTGCAGAAGGAGTGCACCCGCACATTGGTAAAGAGCACCGAGTTGAGCACAAACGACCCGCTGACGATGGTACCGCCCGAGAACATGGAGTTGATGGTCATGCCGTGCTGGCCATTGCGGTCCTGCACAAACTTGGCCGGTGGCGTCAGGGTCTGGCTGGTCCAGATGGGCCAGTTCTGATCGTAGATGTCGAGCTCGGGCAGCACGGAGGCGAGATCCATGTTCGCTTCCCAGAAGGAGTCCAGCGTACCCACGTCACGCCAATAGGGCTTTTGCCCCTCGCGCGCCCCGACACAGGACATGTTGAAGGGGTGAGCAAATGCCATCCCCTCCTCCACGATGCGGGGGATCACGTCCATCCCGAAGTCGTGTTTGGAGTCCTGATTGTGAATGTCCTCCTCCAGCAGTTGGTAGAGGTACTCCGCCTCGAAGATATAGATCCCCATGGAGGCCAGCGAGCGATCTTCGCAACCTGGCATGGCGGGCGGATTGGCCGGTTTTTCGACGAAGGCGCGGATCTTGCGCTGCTCGTCGATATCCATGATCCCGAAGGCGGATGCCTCGGCCCGCGGCACCTCGATACAAGCCACAGTCACCTTGGCGCCAAGGCGCACATGGTCGAGCAGCATGGCAGCGTAATCCATCTTGTAGATATGATCCCCCGCCAGCACCACCAGGTATTTGGGGCCGTAGTCGCGGATGATATCGACGTTCTGGTAGATGGCATCGGCGGTGCCGCGATACCAGTGCACCTCGTCCACCCGTTGCTGGGCAGGGAGCAGGTCGATGAATTCGTTCATCTGGTAACGCAGGAAGGACCAGCCCGATTGCAAGTGACGCAGCAGACTGTGAGATTTGTATTGGGTGACTACACCAACGCGGCGGATCCCCGAGTTGATACAGTTGGAGAGCACAAAATCAATGATCCGGAATTTGCCACCGAAATGGACGGCAGGCTTGGCGCGGTTGTCAGTCAACTGCTTCAGGCGACTACCACGTCCACCCGCCAGCACCAGTGCCATACTCTGGTTCAATAATTGTCGTGCTTTGGCACTATTTTCGGGCTCTAACAACATGATTTACCTCTGCCTTGTTTGATCTATTTTCAACTCATCTTCGCCTGTTTCGGCACCTGTGAAAGTGGTTTCACTCACATTTAACCGATCTCAATTGACCCTTTTCACCGAGTTGCGAGGAATAGCATGCTTTGCTCCGCCAGCTTGGTTAAAATTCCCCCACAAAGCAGCCACTTCAAGGATGACAAGATGGTTCACAAGCTCGGACGTACCCTCTTTCTGATCGCCACCATAGTGACCATACCCCTGCTGCTCCTGCAAGCAGTTTGGTTGGCCCTTCAGAGCACACCGCTCACTTTGACCATTATTCTGGCCACCACACTGCTTGGCATGATCCTGCTGTTGATGCTGGCCATCCGCACCATGGATGGCATGCTCCAGCATCAGGAGCTCACCTGGGTCAAGGCGATCAGGGGGCGGGATCCCTCACAACTCGATGAACCCGCCTCCCGGGAGGTGCTGCAACAGCTGCTGGAACAGTTCGAAAGCGCCGAGCAGAGCGCTCATCGCCAGCTGACCGAGCTCAGCAACCTGGCCACCACCGACGAGCTGACCCAGCTACTCAACCGCCACGCGTTTCGCCGCGACATGACCGAGTTGCTGCAGCGGGATCAGGACACCCAGACCGCGACCCTGGTGCTGATCCGTGCCACCGAGCTTGGCAAGATCAACGCCCAGCGCGGCTTCCAGTCTGGCGATGCCTACATCAAGGACATGGCCGCCCTTATCAAGCGGGTGGTAAGCCGCTTCCCGGGAAATCAGGTCTACCGCATTTCGGGGGCTGATTTCGCCGTGCTGGTGCAACCGGTGGCCAATATTCCCCCCCATCTGCTGGGGCAGGATTTAAAGGTGGCCTTCGATCACTATCAGGATCAGCACGAGCTGGAGAGCACCGGTTACTCGGGGCTGACCAAGCTCAGCAGCGGCCAGAAAATCGAAGCTGTGCTGGCCAGAGCTGATCTGGCGCTGGCTCGCGCTCAGACCGAAACCATCAACGGCTGGGCCATCCAGCAGGATGACAGCGCCTCCGATCTGCAGGGGCAACACCACTGGCGCGATGTGCTGACAGAAGTGCTGGCGCAGGAGCGGCTCAGCTTTACCTACCAGCCGATCCAGCCCCTGCACCGCAGCATGCTGGCTTACAACGAGATCTACACCCGCTTCAGCGGCAATGATGGCACTGCCCTGCCCACCGACACCCTGTTTGCCATGGCCCAGCGGCTGGATATGGTGATGCGGCTGGAGCAGCTGGTCATTACCCACATCATGCGTCAGTACCGGGCCTTTGGTGCCAACCAGAGTCGCTGGGGGATCAACCTCTCCCCCAACCTGCTGCAAAACAGCGCCTTCCTGATCTGGCTTGACCGCCAGCTGCTCAAAGATCCCAATACCAGCGCCAATCTGGTGTTCGAACTGGATGAAGAGCATCTGGAGCGCAACCTGACAGGCGCCAAGCGGGTGTTTGAACTGCTGCGCCGCAACGGCAGTCGCTCGGCGATCGCCAATTTCGGCAAGGGGATCGGTTCCTTTACCCTGTTTCGCGAGCTCAAGCCCGACTACATCAAGCTCGATCCTGCCCTGATCACCGGGCTGGAGCAGGATCAGACCAACCAGCAGTTCGTGCGGATGATCGTCGATGTATCACATCGGATGGGGTGTCAGGTGATTGCAGAGGGGGTGGAACAGCTTGGCCAGAAACAACTGCTGCAGGGGATGTACGTGGATGGGTTGCAGGGTTATCTGATCGCCCGGCCGCAACCGCTGCGACCGGATATCAGCCAGCTGGGGCTCTTTACTGAGGATGCTTCAGCTTCAAAAGGGTCAGAATGATGTCATTGAGCTGGCGATAGCGCTCCAGCTCTTTCTGATCGTAACGGGTCGCCAGCGTGGTGGGGTTGTGGCGGTTCTTGAGGTAACGGTTGATTTGCAGGCGATTGAACCCCGCCACCTGATAGACCTGGCCAAGCAGGCTATTGAGTTCATCGTGCTCCAGACCGGCTCTGGCCAGATAGTCCCCATCGGCGGGACTCTCGGTCTGGTGACTCCACTTGCCAATGCGACCACTCTCTTGCAGGTAGCTGAGCCACTGCTCGATATAGAGCGGTTTGCATCCCGCCAACAGATTGAAAAAGCCCACCGCGTCGCAACGACAACCGCTCAGAAGCACGACCGCCAGCTGATCATCATCGCACTGGAAGGTCACTGGTCCGGCTTGTGCCCAATCCAGCGCCTGCACCCGAATGCTGGCCTTCTCACCCGCAGCTCCCGTTACGTCGAATACAAACATGGCGCTCCTCCCTTGGCAAAAGATTGATGATGGACCATCCCCCTGACAGGTGCAAAGGCAAATCGGCCTTTAACTCATCAATCGGGCCATTCGACCATAAAAAAGACCGGCACCCTCACGGGTGCCGGTCTTTGTCCTGATGGCCTGTACGTTCAGGCCATCAATGGAGGCGCTTTCAGGCGTCCAGTTCAACCAGTGCCTTGGCCAGCTCGATGGGTTCGAGCTCCTGACCTTCCAGATCGGCGTTCCAGTTCGGGCCGACCAGTACATCGTCTTCATCCAGATCGTTGATCCAGATATCGAGAAACTCTTCCAGATCGATCACTTCCGGCTCGTAATCGGCCCACTCGTCGACGCAGTGCAGACGGGCGTCCTCTTCGGCAGACCAGAGCGGCATCACGTCGGCATCTTCAAATTCGGCGGAGCGGCAGACGACCCAGTCTTCCCCATAGCGCAGACCCCACACCTGACCCGACTCGCGGACTTGTTCGATAAACAGTTGGAAATTGGCGTCAAGGTTGTCGTTAAGCATGCTCATGGGATTCTCTCTTTCTTTCGGGTGCTGCGGCATTGTCGGGCGACAATACGATGGCCAAATGGTGTCGTAAAAGTGACATGGACTCAAGCATATTGGGGTTATTCTGGGAAAAAAGCCGGGATAACCCATATTTGCCTGCAAAAATGCCTCCCGATGGAGGCGTCTTGCAGATTCAGGAGATCAACGCTCCCAGTAAACCTCTTCCAGGCTGTCCTCTTTCTCCGGCAAACCGCGGGAGAGACGTGGGCTGCTCTGGGCCAACACCTCGTAGCTGACGCGGTTGGCATATTTGCACACCTGGGCCAGTGAGGAGTAAGTCAGGAACTCGGAGATGTGCTTGGCGGAGTTGGGCACATTCATCCGGTGATAAGAGTTGGCCACCATGTCGTGCAGCACGGCGGAAAGGGCGCCATCCCCTGCCCCGTTGGTGTTCTTGATCTTCTCCGGGCCACCCATATACGGGGAGATGTGGGAGTAGATACGGGCCGGTTTGCGGCACTTGGCACGGGCCATCGGGCGGCTGAACTCATACATGTTGAACTCGGGGATAACGCCCGGCAACAGGGTATGAGTGGTCTCGCGCTTGTAGTCCTCGTCGGTGTAGCTCGCCATGTAGAGACCAATGGGGCCAGCAGTACAGAGCACCATGTCGGCCCAGTCGAGCGCCTTGTCGGCCGCACCCAGCGGATCAGCGATACCGGTCAGGGCTTCACCTTCGTCTTCGTTCATGGCCAGCACGGTCACGTTCTCGGCAATGAAGTCGCGCCACCACTGGGGGTTTTCGTCGATGACGAAACGGGTGCCCAGGGTCAGCACCACGGGAATACCGGCCTCGCGGGCATAACGCACCGCGGTCATGGCCGCCTCTTTCATCGGATCACCATCGTCACCACGCACCAGATAGGCGGTGATCACCAGGGCAGACGCCCCTTTGATCACATCCTCCGGAATGTGCTGCACATCCAGCTGGTTCATCTTGCCGGCGTTGATGCCGAAGCTGCGCTCGCCGCACTCGGTGATGAAGGTGAAGCAACGGCCGATGGGGCCATCCACCGGCTGCAGATAGTCCAGATTGACACGGGAAGAGGTGTTGCACAGATAACGGTAGGCGTAGCAGCCGATGCGAATATCCTGACTCATCACACCCAGCAGGATGGAGTGGGAGTCGGCCAGTACCGAGTAGTTGTGTACCGTGTTGCCAATGGTGCCACCGGCAAACTCGCTCACTACCATGTTGTTGGCCTTGAGCTCGTCATAAATGCGCTCTGCCACGTCGTCGTTGATGACGACGGAGTGCCCCTTGCTCAGACCATAACGGGTCAGAAAGTCTTCATCCACATGGGCTTCGATATCAACCAGGGTCTGATCAATCCCGACGACGTAGGCTTTGCCCAGCTCGGTTAACAGGGGATTTTGCGGAACCAGGGGATCGCGTCTGTCGACAGGGAAGTAGTGTTTGGACTTGCGCTGACCGGGAAATTTCATGGCAATGTTCTGTGCTCTGGGGGAAAGAGGGGCGGGATTTTAACACAATCCGCCGCCCCGAAAAGTCGCCCTGTTTAAATAATGGAGTCAGTATAGACAAGGCTTGCAAGGAAAAACGTTTGCCTTTTCACCATAAAAAAACCACCCTGCCCGGGGTGGTTCCATAGCATAAAAAAGCGCCAGTTTTCAGGCGGCCGCCATGCCCTGCAACAGGGCCAGTACCGAAAAGAGGCCGAGGGCGAGCCAGAACAGCAAGGTGCCCAGAAAACGGGGCACATTGGGGGCTTTGGGGATCTGGATGCCGATGGCATGCAGGATGCGGCCGACCAGCAGCATGGCGCCACCGGCATGCAGCCAGAGCGCACCGGCACCGGAGAGCTCGCACAGCGCCATCAACAGCAGGGTCAACGGCACATACTCGGCAAAATTGCCGTGGGCCCGGATCGCCGCCAGCAGCTCGGGGGCCTCCCCCTGCCCTATCATCACCCCGAACTGGGCACGACGTCTGACCACCCAGAAAGATAGCCCCAAAAACAGCAGCCCCAGCAGGCCTGCGTATATAAGCGTGATATGTACCATGACTCGACTCCTTGTTTTACTGACTGCCGGTCACTCATGCCAATTCGCGGCAGATGAGCGAGACCATCATCCTGATGTGGGCCTGATCGCTGTTGAGGGCCGGAATATATTCAAACCGCTCGCCACCGGCCTCCATGAAGATCTCCCGATTCTGTACCTGAATTTCCTCGAGGGTTTCGAGGCAGTCGGCGGCAAAGGCGGGGCAAATCACATCGAGCCGCTTGATACCCGCAGCTGGCATACCGGCGATGGTCACGTCGGTGTAGGGCTTGAGCCACTCCTCCTTGCCAAAGCGGGACTGGAAGCTTGCCGTCCACTGCCCGGCTTCCAGCCCGAGCGCCTCAGCCAGCAGAGTGGCGGTGTGGCGACACTGATGACCATAGGGGTCCCCTTCGTTCTCGTAGCGCTCGGGAATACCGTGGAACGACATCAGCAGGTGATCACCCTGACCGTGCAGCTCCCAGTGACGGCGCACGCTCATGGCCAGCGCCTGTATATATTCGGGATGGGCGTGATAATCACGAATGAGCCGTACCACCGGCAGATTGCGTTCTCTCTTCATCGCCTTGCTCCAGGCATCGAAGACCGAGGCGGTGGTACTGACCGAATATTGCGGATAGAGCGGCAACAGGATCACCCGGTTGACCCCTTTGGCCTTGAGCGCCTGCCAGCCATCATTCACTGACGGGGAACCATAGGTCATCGCCAGCTCTACCGGCACCTCGACCCCCTCCCGCTTGAGCTCCTGCTCCAGTGCGGCGCGCTGCTGCTTGCTTATCACCATCAGCGGCGAGCCCTGCTCGGTCCACACCTGCTGATAGAGCTTGGCCACTTTGGGCGAGCGCGTCGGCAAGATGATGAAGTGGAGCAGCGGGCACCAGAGGTAACGGGGCAGGTCCACCACACGGGGATCGTGCAGGAACTGGCTGAGGAACGCTTTGACGGCAGCGGTGGTCGGTGCGGCTGGGGTACCCAGATTGACCAGCAATATTCCGGTTTTCGTGGTCACGTTGGCTTCCTGTCTATCTGTCATTATGCAAAAAGGGCCCGACAGGGCCCTTCTCTTTATTTATCTGATGGCACGGGAAACAGTGCCGACAGCAAAGATCAGCCCAGAATGGTGGCAAGCTGCTTGCTGACCAGATCAACCGGCTGGGTGCCGTCGATCTTGACGTAACGGGTGTGGCCCGCTTCCGCCTCTTTGCCGTAGAAACCGATCAGCGGCGCGGTCTGCTGATGATATACATCCAGACGCTTGCGTACTGTGGTCTCTTCGTCGTCGGCGCGGATCACCAGATCTTCACCGGTCACGTCATCCTTGCCTTCCACTTTCGGCGGGTTGAACACCACGTGGTAGGTACGGCCGGAGCCGGAGTGAACGCGACGGCCGCTCATACGCTTGACGATCTCCTCGTCCGGCACATCGAACTCCAGCACGAAATCAACCACGACACCGGCGTCCTTCATGGCTTGCGCCTGGGGAATGGTGCGCGGGAAACCGTCCAACAGGAAGCCTTTGGCGCAGTCCGGCTGAGCGATGCGCTCTTTGACCAGACCGATGATGATGTCGTCAGAGACCAGCTGACCTGCGTCCATCACAGCTTTGGCTTTCAGACCGAGCTCGGTGCCCGCCTTGATCGCCGCACGCAGCATATCGCCGGTGGAGATCTGGGGAATACCGTGTTTTTCCATGATGAACTGAGCCTGGGTACCTTTGCCGGCGCCCGGAGCCCCCAACAGAACAATGCGCATACACGCTCCTATTGATTGGTTATTCAAATCTTGCGAAGGCAAAAAAGTACACGGTTTCGCCCGTTTCTACAAGGGTGAGCCACCTGAATGAGCACTTTATCACCACAATAACCGGCTGATCGAACAGGATTTCATCGCAAGGGGAAGACGCAAAAATAGCCAGGGATTCAGCATAGAGCGCCAAAAGCAGGAAGGAGGTACGACAGAAAAAAAGATCCCGGCTCAGGGCCGGGAATTGCGCTCAAAAGTAACTACTTGTCGCTCGTAGTAGGAACAGGGCAATAGTAGTTTGCCCCCTGTGCGTCAACAACTGTCAGATGTGACAGGCAGGCCGCTATGGAACCGGAACTGCGGATCCGGTGAGCAGATTAGCTCGGCTTCGAGCTTGCCAAAGAAGGCCACCCGCTCGCTGATATCCTCCCCTGCATACTGTTCAGCCAGGCTCAGGTAATCCTGATAGTGGCGCGCCTCAGAGCGCAGCAAAGAGACATAGAAGCGACTCAGCTCTTCGTCCAGATGGGGCGCCAGCTTGGCAAAGCGCTCGCAGGAGCGGGCCTCGATATAGGCGCCGATGATCATCTTGTCGACTATGGTGGCCGGCTCATGGGTGCGCACATGCTGCATCAACTGACGGGCATAGCGGGAGGCCGTCACTGGCCCGTATTCGATGCCGCGGGCCTGCATGATCTCCAGCACCTGCTCGAAGTGATGCAGCTCCTCCTGAATGAGCCGCACCATGGGAAACAGCAGCGGATTGCGTTCCAGCTCGGCAAAGACGGTGCGATCAGACTCCCCCATGCTGCGTTTGCCCAGGATCTCGGCCTTCTCCGGAATGGCATCCAGCTCGCGATAAAACTCCAGCTTGGGCAGCAGATGGCGCTTGCCCTTGGGCAGGCAGTAGCGGCGCACCAGACTGTGGGCAGTGAGTGCGGCCTTGGTCTCGCAGTTGGCGTGATCGATGAGCAGGGTCGGTAAACGGGCCGGATCCCGCGCCATCTCTACCCACTCATCCGGGGTCTCGCACTGCAAAAACTGGCGCACTGGGGCTAGCAGATCATCCATCTGAACTCTCGTTTCTTAAAAGCGTATCGATCATATATGTTGCCGCCTATGCTAGCGGATCCCGCTGGCCATGCCCATATCCGGCAAGATAAACGGATGTTTTTCAAACAGATACCCCCTACCCCTTCTGCCGGTGCGAGGCAAAAACGACAATGGGGGCCACAGGCCCCCATCTCGCTATCCCATCTGGCAAAACCGCAAACGTTTAACTGCCTTCGTTAAAAATTTCCAGATTGCTGGTGCCTTCCTGCCATTCACGCACCGCTTTGGTGTCATCGTTGCGCAGGGCGTTGAGGTGATCCAGATAGGACTGGTCCACATCGGAGGTGACGTAGTGGCCATTGAACACCGAGGTCTCGAAGTGACGCAGATCCGGGTTGATCTCCCGCACTGCCGATTCCAAATCTTCCAGATCCTGGAAAATCAGGCCGTCAGCACCAATCAGCTTGCACACCTCTTCCACTTCACGGCCGTGAGCGATCAGCTCGTTGGCGGTGGGCATATCGATGCCGTAGACGTTGGGGAAGCGAATTTCCGGCGCCGCCGAGGCGAAGTAGACCTTGGCTGCCCCCGCTTCACGGGCCATCTGGATGATCTGCTCGGACGTGGTACCACGCACGATGGAATCATCCACCAGCAACACCTTCTTGCCCTTGAATTCAGAGCTGATGGCGTTGAGCTTGCGACGCACCGACTTCTTGCGCTGGGTCTGACCCGGCATGATGAAGGTACGGCCGATGTAGCGGTTCTTCACGAAGCCCTGACGGTATGGCAGATCCAAGGTGTGAGCGATCTCCAGCGCCACGTCACAGGAAGTCTCGGGAATGGGGATAACCACATCGACGTCGAGATCTTCCCACTCGCGGGCAATCTTCTGACCCAGCTTGCGGCCCATGATGAGGCGGGCGGCGTAGACCGAAACCTTGTCGATACACGAATCGGGACGGGCGAAATAGACATATTCGAAGATGCAGGAGCTCATCTGCGGGTTCTCCGCACACTGCTCGGAGAAGAGCTGGCCCTGCTCGGTGATGTAGATGGCTTCACCCGGCGCAATATCCCTCACCGTCTCGAAACCGATGGCGTCGAGCGCCACGCTCTCTGAGGCGAGCATGTACTCCACCTGACCCTGCTCGTCCTGACGACGACCGAGGATCAGCGGGCGAATGCCGTTGGGATCGCGAAAACCGATGAGACCATGACCAATTACCAGCGAGACCACCGCATAAGCGCCGCGGATCTGCTGATGGGTTCTGCGCACTGCGGCGAAGATATCTTCGGGGCGCAGGGCCATCTTGTCACAGCGATCCAGCTCGTGAGCCAGCACGTTCAGCAACACTTCCGAATCGGAGGTGGTGTTGATGTGACGACGGGCGACCTTGAACTGCTGCTCCTTGAGCTCCTTGGCGTTGGTGAGGTTGCCGTTATGGGCCAGCACCATGCCGTAGGGCGAGTTCACATAAAAAGGTTGGGCTTCAGCGGCACTTGAGCTACCTGCGGTGGGATATCTGACATGACCTATGCCGATGTTCCCTTGCAAACGCTGCATGTGGCGCACTTCAAACACGTCCTTCACCAGGCCATTGGCCTTGCGTTGCCGGAAGTTTCCACTATCAATGGTCACGATCCCGGCGGCATCCTGTCCCCTGTGCTGCAACACCGTCAAGGCGTCGTAGAGGGCCTGATTGACGGGGGTGGTGCCAACTATACCGACAATACCACACATGTCTTTGCTACCTCGAAGTCACTATACCTGTTTAAGAAAACTGGATGAGTTCAGCATGAACCCGAAAAACCACTGGATCACCGGCTTGAACTCCGGCACCAGCTTGGATGCCGCCCACCAGTCGCTCTGGGAGAGGCTGGTGAAGGTATCCATGAAAAAAAGCAGGGCACTGACGATCAGTACCCCGCGAATTGCGCCGAAGCAGACTCCAAGCACCCGATCGGTACCGGAGAGCCCCGTCTTGTCCACCAGCAGACCCACCACGTAGTTCACCACGCTGCCCAGGATCAGGGTTGCCACGAACAGGGCCGCGATGGCCAGACCGTTGCGCACCAGCGCATCGGAGAAAGAGGTAAAATAGGCGGCGAGATCAGGATAGAAGTGGCTGGCAATAAAGAAGGCAACGAACCAGGTGACGAGAGACATGGCCTCTTTGACGAAGCCGCGCACCAGGCTGATGAGTGCAGAAAAACCGACGATGCCGATGATGGCGTAATCAATCCAGACCATAGAAAAAGATGTCCTGCGAAATTGCGGCGCAGTCTAACAAAAACGATTGCGCAATGCTTGATAAAATTGTGTTACATGTTCAAAGAGGCGCCGGAAACGCAGATTTATTCACGATAAAAACGGTTGAGCGGCGCCAGAATGCACAACGCCATGGCATGGCCATGGCGTTGTCGTCTGCAACGAGCGCTTACCCGATGTGGGTCAGGCCGCCCATGTAGGATTGCAGCGCAGCCGGGATGGCGATACGGCCATCTGCCTGCTGGTAGTTCTCGATCACGGCGACCAGAGTACGGCCTACAGCCAGACCGGAGCCATTCAGGGTGTGAATGAGCTGCGGCTTGCCATCGACACGCACGCGAGCCTGCATGCGGCGCGCCTGGAAGTCGGTGCAGTTGGAGACGGAAGAGATCTCGCGGTAAGTGTTCTGGGCCGGCAGCCACACTTCCAGATCGTAAGTCTTGGCCGCGCAGAAGCCCATGTCACCGGTAGAGAGCGCCATCACGCGATATGGCAGCTCCAGCAGTTGCAGCACCTTCTCGGCGTGACCCACCATCTCCTCCAGCGCATCCCAGGATTTCTCCGGGTGAACCAGCTGAACCATTTCGACTTTGTCGAACTGGTGCATACGGATGAGGCCACGGGTATCACGACCGTAGGAACCGGCTTCGGAGCGGAAGCAGGGGCTGTGAGCGGTCATCTTGATCGGCAGCTCCTGCTCGTCGAAGATCTCGTCGCGCGCCATGTTGGTAAGCGGTACTTCGGAAGTCGGGATCAGGGAGAACTTGCGCACCTTGCCCTCTTCTTCCCCTTCGCCGTCAATACCGGTATTGAACAGATCCTGGGAAAACTTCGGCAGCTGGCCGGTACCGTACAGGCTGTCCGGGTTGACCAGATAAGGTACGTAGCACTCGGTGTAACCGTGTTGCAGGGTGTGCAGATCCAGCATGAACTGGGCCAGGGCGCGGTGCAGACGGGCAATCTGGCCCTTCATCACCACGAAACGGGAACCGGAGAGCTTGACGCCGTTCTTGAAATCGACGCCCTTGGCCGCTTCACCCAGATCGATGTGATCGCGTACCGGGAAGTCGAAGTGACGCGGGGTACCCCAGCGACGCACTTCCACGTTGTCGTTTTCGTCACGACCAACAGGGGTAGTTTCGCTCGGCAGGTTGGGGATGGCATCGGCAATGGTTTTCAGCTGGGCCAGCAGGGCATCCAGCTCAACCTTGCTGGTCTCCAGCTCGTCGTTGATCTTGGTCACTTCAGCCTTGAGCGGGGCAACATCTTCACCGCGACGGGCAGCCTCACCGATGGACTTGGAGCGGGCGTTGCGCTCGGCCTGCAGCTCCTGGGTACGGGACTGCAGATCCTTGCGCTTCTCTTCCAGAGCATTGACAGCCGCTACGTCCAGAACGTAGCCACGTGTCGCCAGACGAGCGGCAGCTTCATCGATGTCGCTGCGCAGATATTTGGGATCCAGCATGGGTTACCTACTTTTTTAATAAGGGATCTGGGCCTGAGTCATCATGACGGGCTAAAAAACAGATCCGGAAGTTAACATCGGTTGGCCCCCGTCGCCTTGAGAGTCAGGCCTTCGAAATCAAGAAGATGGTATCAGGCCGAAACCAACGGGGTCAGAGGGGCAGTGTAGCAGACCGCCCCCCTGCCCGAACAGGGACTATTTGGGTCGTTTTTGCCAACTTGTGCGGTCAAACACCCCAATTATTCCGGTACTTGACCAATTTTCATTCTGCTGACAAACAAGCGGGGCTATCGGCCCCGTTTTTGCGAGCTCTGTCGATCCAGCTCGTGGAGATAATCGAGCTTCTGGCCGATCTGCTTTTCAAGGCCACGATCGGTAGGCTGATAGTACTGCTTGCCGGCAAGCTCGGGGGGAAAATACTCCTCCCCCGCGGCATAGGCGCCCGGCTCGTCATGGGCGTAGCGATACTCGGCGCCATAGCCCAGATCGCTCATCAGCCGGGTCGGCGCATTGCGCAGGTGTACCGGCACCTCGAAGTCAGGGAGGTTTTTGGCATCATGAAGCGCCGCCTTCCAGGCGGTGTAGACTGCATTGCTTTTCGGGGCGCAGGCGAGATAGACGATCGCCTGGGCGATAGCCCGCTCCCCTTCCGCCGGCCCGATGCGGTGGAAACAATCCCAGGCAGATAGCGCCACCTGCATGGCACGGGGATCGGCATTGCCCACATCTTCCGAGGCGATGGCCAGCAAGCGGCGGGCAATGTAGAGGGGATCGCAGCCGGCACTCACCATGCGGGCATACCAGTAGAGTGCCGCATCCGGTGCCGAGCCGCGGATAGATTTATGCACCGCCGAGATGAGGTCGTAGAAGTGATCCCCCCCCTTGTCGAAGCGGGCCACATGTTCCCCCGCTACGGCGGCAAGCAGCGCGCTGTCGATCACCCTCGCCCCTGTGCTGTCGGTTTCGGCCATGTCGGCCAACAGCTCCAAATAGTTGAGGGATTTACGCCCGTCCCCATCCACCGCCTTGGCCAGCGCCTCCTTCACCCCGGGGGCAAAGGTGAGCACCGGATCATTGAGACCACGGGGATCGGTCATCGCCTGATCGAGCATGGCGAGGATGTCGCTCTCCTCAAGTCGCTTGAGCAGATAGACCCGAGCACGGGAGAGCAGCGCGTTGTTGAGTTCGAACGAGGGGTTTTCGGTGGTGGCACCGATAAAGGTGATGGTGCCATCTTCGATATGAGGCAGGAACACATCCTGCTGACTCTTGTTGAAGCGGTGCACTTCATCCACGAAGAGGATGGTGCGCACCCCGCGCCAGCTGTTCTCTTTGGCCTTGTCGATGGCGGCGCGGATCTCCTTGATGCCTGAGGTCACTGCCGAGAGTCGCTCCACTTCCGCCTGACAGTAGTGAGCCACCAGCTCCGCCAGAGTGGTTTTACCGGTACCGGGTGGCCCCCACAGGATCATGGAGTGGCAGTGACCCGCCAGGATCGCTTTGCGCAGGGGCTTTTCAGCCCCCAGGATATGTTGCTGACCGATATACTGGTCGAGGTTTTGCGGCCGCATCCGGGCCGCCAGCGGACGAAAGTCCGATGAGAAATCCAGCGACAAGTTGCTCATCTGTATTGACCACCCAGCGTCACGCCACTCGCCTTTGACTGGCGCAGTGGCAAGCAATCCAACGACCGCTTGCTCATTAGCGCTGGTCGTCCAGTTCGACCCCCTTCGGGATCTTGAAAACAAATTCGTTGCCCTTGAGCACCGGCTTGCGGTTGAAGCTGCTCAGGGTGAATTCACTCCACTGCCCTTGCGCCTCTTTCACATCGAAACGACTGATGTTGTCTTGTCTGTCGAAGGTGACACGGAAGGAGGCAATCAGCTCATCCTTGTTACGGCTGGTGACGGTGTAGACATCCCCCTGCTGGGTCACGTCATAGTTCTTCCAGAACTTGTCGTCATTGCCGGCGATCAGAATAAAGGGGGTGTTGAGCACCGCATCTTTCAGCTTGAGGGCGGTCACCTGCTCGACGAAGGGATCATAGACCCAGACATCCTGACCATCGGCAACTATCAGGCTCTCGTCCGGCGAGGTGGTGTGCCAGTTGAAACGGTTTGGCCGCTGCACCAGCAGATCGCCGCTGGCGCGCTGCAGCTCCTTGCCCTTGCTGTCATAGACGGTCTGGGCAAATTTGGCGGAGAAGAGGCTCACCCCCGCCAGCTTCTGTTTGAGATCGCTGGCCGCATCGGCCCACACCTGGCTGCTGGCCATCAGCAGCACGGTACCCATCAACAGTTGTTTTTTCATCACGCTCTTCATAAAGACGCTCTCGATAAAAGGCCACGCCCGCGGGGGGCATGGCCAGGGATAGTATGAAACGGTGAGGCTTAGTCCCGCACCGGCGGCGGTGCCAGCACGTCGCGCTGACCATTGCCACCCGGTGAGCTGACGATGCCCTGATTCTCCATCTGCTCGATGAGACGGGCTGCCCGGTTGTAACCAATCTTGAACTTGCGCTGGACGCTGGAGGTCGAGCCACGGCGGGACTCCACCACAAAAGCGACCGCTTCGTCGAACAGGGGGTCGAGCTCTTCATCGCCACCACCGCCATATTCGCCGCTGCCACCTTCGCCACCCGACTCACCGGAGAGGATCTCCTCGATGTAGTTCGGCTCGCCGCGCAGTTTCCAGTCCGCCACCACCTTGTGCACTTCGTGATCATCGACGAACGCACCGTGTACCCGGGTCGGGTTGGAGGTGCCAGCCGGCATGTAGAGCATGTCGCCCATACCGAGCAGGGATTCGGCGCCGCCCTGATCGATAATGGTACGGGAGTCGATCTTGCTCGATACCTGGAACGAAATACGGGTCGGGATGTTGGCCTTGATAAGACCGGTAATCACATCCACTGACGGACGCTGGGTCGCCAGAATGAGGTGAATACCGGCGGCCCGCGCCTTCTGGGCGATACGGGCGATCAGCTCTTCCACCTTCTTGCCGACGATCATCATCATGTCGGCAAATTCGTCCACCACCACCACGATGTGGGGCAGCTTCTCCAGCTCCGGCGGCATCTGATCCATGGAGTCACCCGGGCGCCACAACGGATCCAGCAGGGGTTCCCCCTCCTCGATGGCGGCCAGCACCTTGTCGTTGTAGCCCTTGAGGTTACGCACCCCGACCGCCGACATCAGCTTGTAACGACGCTCCATCTCGCCCACACACCAGCGCAGGGCGTTGGCGGCATCCTTCATGTCGGTCACCACCTCGGTCAGCAGATGCGGGATCCCTTCGTAGACCGAGAGTTCCAGCATCTTGGGATCGATCATGATGAAGCGCAGATCATCTGGGGATGACTTGTAGAGCATCGAGATGATCATGGTGTTGACCCCTACCGACTTACCGGAACCTGTGGTACCGGCCACCAGCAGGTGCGGCATCTTGGCCAGGTTCACCACCACCGGCTCGCCGGCGATGTCCTGACCCAGGCCCATTGTGAGCGGGTTGCGGCTATCGCGGAAAGCATTGCAGTCGAGGGTTTCACGCAGGTAAACGGTCTGGCGCACCCGGTTGGGCAGCTCGATACCGACATAGGTTTTACCCGGGATCACCTCAACCACCCGCACACTGCTGGCAGACAAGGAGCGGGCCAGATCGCGTGAGAGGTTGGTGATCTTGCTCGCCTTCATGCCCGGCGCCAGATCCAGCTCGAAACGGGTAATGACCGGGCCCGGATAGACACCGACCACCTTGGCCTGCACGTTGTAGTCGGCAAGCTTGGCCTCCACCAGACGGCCCATGCGATCCAGCTCATCCTTGCTCATCATCTGGGTCTTGGCTGGCGGTCTGTCCAGCAGCTCGATACTCGGCAACGGCGGCATTGTAGATTGCGGACGACGCTTGGGCTTGGTCGGTGCGACGGCTACCGGCGCGGCAACCTCGTCGTCCCCTTCGGCCCAGGGTAGATCCAGATCGTCCTCATCATCGTCATCGGCCACAGCCAGTACCGGCTGACGGCGACCATTGGCGGCCGCCACCGCACGTTTCGGTTTGGCAGCCGGAGCCGGCTCATCATCTTCATCATCAAACTGTGGGTCGAACTCGAAGGTATCGTCGTCGAGTTCCGGCAGCCACTCTTCGGCGGCAGCCTTCTGGTTCTTGGCCTTGGGCTTGCGCGTCCAGCTGGTGTGCGGCTCATCTTCCTCGTCATCAAACGCGATGGCCCCTACCCCGCCTTCCAGCAAGGGATCCGGCCCCTCGTTGCGGGGTTGACGCCAGCCACCGGTCAGCCAGCGGCCGAGGGTGGTCGGGAAGTGGTAAACAGCACTGACCGAACCGGTACAGGCCGCACCGATCTGCTCGACAATAGTGAGCCAGGACCAGCCGGTAAACAGGGTGATGCCGGTTGCCACGAAGCAGAGCAGCATCAGGTTGGCCCCGACGCCGCCAAACAGCGGCACCACTGCAGAAGCGATCACATCCCCCACCAGACCACCGGCGGAGAAGTTTTGCATATCGTTGAAGTTCATGCTGGCAATGGCCGACATGCCGAGCACGGTCAGGATAAAGCCGATGATCCGCACCCCCAGGGTGAGGTAATCCACATCGAGCAGACGGCTCGGGCGCCAGAACAGACTCCAGCCCAGCAGCACCACCAGCGGCGGCACCAGATAGGAGAAGGCACCAAAGGTAAACATGGTGATATCGGCGAGCCAGGCACCGGCACTACCGGCGAGGTTCTTCACCTCCCCTTGCCAGGAGGTCTGGGACCAGCCGGGATCAGCGGGATGATAGGACAACAGGGCAAGCAGAAGATAAGCAGCCATCAGGGTGATGGCGATCAAGACGGCTTCGAAGATCCGTTGTGTACCTGATAAAGGAGTAAACAGCTTTTTATCGGCCAAACTCCGGCTCCTTTCTGAAAACATGTAATGCAGGAAATAAGGGGGCCTAGTATCCCCGAAAAGCCCATCGATTGTCAGCCAGAGCCTGATGGGACGGGGCCATATTTGCAATTATCTTTACAAGAAGAAACGAGCGGACCGGCCGCTCGTTTCTGACTGTCATGGTGTCTCATATGGAAAAGATACCACGGCATAACCTGCTTTATCGGGTGCTGATCACCAGACGACTGCTCTGCTTGACCTCTTCCATCACCACGTAGGTGCGGGTGTCATTGACACCGGGCAGACGCAGCAGGGTTTCCCCCAACAGACGGCGGTAAGCCGACATGTCGCTGACTCGGGTCTTGAGCAGATAGTCGAAGTCACCGGAAACCAGATGACACTCCTGGATCTCTTCGAGCACCTGAACAGCCTTGTTGAACTGTTCAAACACATCAGGCGCCCCGCGATTGAGGGTTATCTCTACAAACACCAGCAGAGATGCGTCCAGATAATGAGGGTTCAGAATAGCGGCATATCCTTCGATATAACCTTGTCGCTCGAGGCGACGAACACGTTCTAGACACGGTGTAGGACTCAGGCCAACTCGCTTGGACAACTCAACATTCGAAATCCTGCCATCCTTTTGCAGTTCATTAAGAATGTTGCGGTCAATCCTGTCCAAATCCTTTAGCCGACTCTTAGCTTCCATCATTTTATTCCATCCTTTGGCTATTTTTTGGTAAGAATCACCAGTCATTTTATAATTATGGTCACAAATCCTGTCAATACCTGAATATACTAGGCGCAAATGTTGGTTAACATTTTGGCAACATGAAACACCAATCTATAGACGAGGGATAGCATGATTATCGGTGTACCTAAAGAGATAAAAAACCATGAATACCGCGTAGGCATGGTTCCGGCCAGTGTACGTGAACTGACAGCACGAAACCATACTGTTTTCGTCCAAAGCGGTGCCGGAAACGGCATTGGCTTCAGCGATGCAGATTATATCGCTGTTGGAGCCGAAATTTTGGCCTCTGCAGCAGAGGTTTTCGCCAAAGCCGAGATGATCGTCAAGGTCAAGGAACCTCAGCCTGTCGAATGTGCCATGCTGCGTCCGGGTCAAACCCTGTTCACCTATCTGCATCTGGCGCCAGACTTGCCCCAGACCGAAGCCCTGCTGAAAAGCGGCGCCATCTGTATCGCCTATGAAACCGTCACCGACGGCCGTGGCGGCCTGCCCCTGCTGGCCCCCATGTCGGAAGTGGCCGGACGCATGTCTATTCAGGCGGGTGCCCAGGCGCTGGAAAAATCGCGCGGTGGGAGCGGTGTGCTGCTCGGCGGCGTACCCGGTGTCGAACCGGCCAAGGTGGTGATCATCGGTGGCGGAGTGGTCGGCTCTAATGCAGCCCGCATGGCCATTGGCCTGCGCGCAGATGTGACCATCCTCGACAACAACGTCGATACCCTTCGCCGTCTCGATAACGAGTTCCAGGGAGCGGCCAAAGTAGTCTACTCCAACAGCGAGACGCTGGAGCGCCATCTGCTGGCGGCCGATCTGGTCATCGGCGGCGTGCTGGTGCCGGGTGCCACTGCGCCAAAACTTGTCAGCCGTGACCACATTGCGCGCATGAAGCCGGGTTCTGCCATCGTCGATGTGGCCATCGATCAGGGCGGCTGTGTGGAAACCTCCCACGCCACCACCCACCAAGATCCGACCTATATCGTCGATGAGGTGGTGCACTACTGTGTCGCCAACATGCCAGGGGCGGTGGCCCGCACCTCGACCGTGGCGCTCAACAATGCCACCCTCCCCTTTATCATCAAGCTGGCCCAGCAAGGGTATCGTCAGGCACTACTGAGCGATCCCAACCTGTTGCACGGGCTCAACGTGATGGAGGGCAAGCTCACCTGCAAGGAAGTGGCCGTGGCACATGGCCTTGCCTACACGGATCCCCTGACCCTGCTGAACTGATCTGCGCTGGCCTGCGCCAGTTGGAGATGAGTGAAAATCCGCCCACGATGGGCGGTTTTTTTATTCCTTTATTTTGCATGTCACCCCTTGTGAACACGATTAGTGCAATCGACTCACCAGCCTTTGACCCCGGATCACGAATTACCTACAATCGCGCAAACTCATCACATCCCGGAAATGACATCATGAGCCAAGTCACTCACAGCAAATTGCTGATCTTAGGGTCAGGCCCGGCCGGTTACACCGCGGCCGTCTACGCCGCCCGCGCCAACCTCAATCCCCTGCTCATCACCGGCATGCAGCAAGGGGGTCAGCTGACCACCACCACCGAAGTAGAAAACTGGCCAGGTGATCCGGAAGGCCTGACCGGCCCGGCCCTGATGGAGCGCATGAAAGAGCATGCAGAGAAGTTCGATACCCGCATCCTGTTTGATCACATCAACAGTGTCGAACTGACTCAGCGCCCGTTCCGTCTCAAGGGCGACAACGGCGAGTACACCTGCGATGCCCTGATCATCGCGACCGGCGCCTCCGCCAAGTATCTGGGTCTGCCCTCCGAAGAGGCCTTCAAGGGTCGCGGCGTCTCCGCCTGTGCCACCTGTGACGGTTTCTTCTACCGCAATCAGGAAGTGGCGGTGATCGGCGGCGGCAACACCGCTGTGGAAGAGGCCTTGTATCTGGCCAACATCGCCAAGAAGGTGCACCTGATCCACCGCCGTGACGAATTCCGTGCCGAGAAGATCCTGATCAAGCGTCTGTACGACAAGGTCGCGAGCGGCAACATCGTGCTGCACACCCACCAGACCCTGGACGAAGTGCTGGGTGATCAGATGGGGGTCACCGGTGTGCGCCTGCGCAACACTCAGGACAACAGCACCAGCGAGCTGCCGCTGATGGGCGTCTTCATCGCCATCGGCCACCAGCCCAATACCCAGATCTTCGATGGCCAGCTGGAGATGCAAAACGGCTATCTGAAGGTACGTGGCGGCCTCGACGGTTTTGCCACCCAGACCAGCATTGAAGGTGTCTTCGCTGCCGGCGATGTGGCCGACCACAACTACCGTCAGGCGATCACCTCTGCCGGTACCGGCTGCATGGCAGCCCTCGATGCCGAACGCTACCTCGACGCGCAATAAACAAGCGCAGATGTGATATAAGGCATACCAGTCGGTATGCCTTTTTTATTTAAAGGAGTCTAATGAAACAGAAGATATTGATTGTCGAAGATAGCCTGACCATCCGCCGTATGCTGACTCAGGCCATTGCCCAGCAGACAGGCCTCGAGATTGACGCCTTCGATACCCTCGAAGGTGCCCGTCACTGCCGGGGCGAGGAGTATGTGGTCGCGCTGGTGGACCTGACCTTGCCGGATGCGCCCCGGGGCGAAGCGGTCAACGAGCTGCTGGCTCGAGGTTTGCCGGTGGTGATCCTCACTGCCGACATCAGCGAGGATAAACGTGCCGCCTGGCTGGAAACCGGCGTGCTGGACTATGTGATGAAGGATTCGCGCCACTCGCTGCAATATGCCGTTAGTCTGGTGCACCGCCTCTATCTCAACCAGTCCATCGAAGTGCTGGTGGTCGACGACTCACGCACCTCCCGTCACCGCACCATGGCCCAGTTGCGCAAGCAGTTGTTGCAGGTGCATGAGGCCAGTCATGCCCGTGAAGCGATGGCGATGCTGGAGCAACACCCGGACATCCGGCTGGCACTGGTCGACTACTATATGCCGGATATCGATGGCATCAGTCTGGTGCGGATGCTGAGAGAGCGTTACAGCAAGCAGCAGCTCGCGATTATCGGGATCTCGGTCTCGGACAAACGCGGTCTCTCTGCTCGCTACCTCAAGCAAGGCGCCAACGACTTTCTCAACCAGCCCTTCGAGCCGGAAGAGCTGCAGTGTCGGGTCAGCCACAATCTGGAAGCGCTCGAACAGTTCAACAGCATTCAGGAGTCAGCCAATCGTGACTACCTGACCGGTCTCTACAACCGACGCTACTGGTTCAACGAAGGGCAAAAATGGTTTGAAGAGCATCAGCGCCAGCAGACGCCTCTGGCACTCTGTGTGCTCGATGTGGATCACTTCAAGCAGGTCAACGATCACTGGGGCCATGCCATCGGCGATCAACTGCTCTGCCATCTGACCCGGCTACTGACCCAGTTCTTCCCCGATGCCATGATCGCCCGGTTTGGCGGAGAGGAGTTTGCCATGATGGTGCCTCACTGTAGCGTCCCCGTGTTGATCAAGCGTCTTGAAGGGCTGCGTCAGCAACTGCGCCAGCAACCTTTGTCACCGGAAACCCCGCTCTTTGTTCGCGCCAGTTACGGCGTGATCAGCGTCGGGCGGATATCCATGGACGAGGCGCTGAGCGTAGCGGATCGGCTGCTCTATCAGGCAAAGAACACCGGTCGCGACAAGATAGTCTCTCAAGAGATAACTATCTGAATCCTCAGGGCATCAGTCCCGTGTATTACCGCCCGACAGACTTTCCAGCAGGAGAGTCTGCGGGTTCCTTTCCTGCCACAGTCTCCCCATCACCATGACTATCGAAAGTCAGTAAGTCTTGTCGACCCGCACCCCATCATCGAAGTAGAGAATGCGCACCTTGTCCCCATTGGCAAAGACCATGGCGGGATCATAATCCTGGATCACGTTGATAAGGGCATTTTGTTCGTTGCGGATCAGCAGCTCCACCAGCTTGTTTTCCACCACGGTTCCCCCGGACTGGTATTGCTGCGCAGCCGCAGCCCCCGCGAGCGCCCCGACGGCGGTGGCGATTTCACGGCCATGACCGCCGCCAAACTGGTTGCCCAGCAGGCCGCCCAACACGGCACCACCGAGCGTCCTCCAGCCAGAGTGCTCGGACTCCAGGATCTGGCGCTGGGTAATATTGCGCACCGTTTCGACCTGACCAAACACCACCTGATTGACCGGCCGCGCGGTATTGCGCTGGTAGACCTCCGCCCCGGCGGGCGCCGTGACAAAGCAGAGCAAGCTGGATACTATCAGGATAATGGCCTTCATCTATGAACCTCGTTGCCTTATGTCTCGCTATCTCACTCAACTGGATGATGAGCTTTGCTGGTTTCCCGACCCCAGCCATGCGCTGGAAGAGCCCAACGGCTTGCTGGCGATCGGCGGGGATCTCTCCCCTACCAGATTGCTGGCAGCTTACCACAAGGGGATCTTCCCGTGGAACGAACCACACCAGCCGACCCTGTGGTGGTCACCGGATCCCCGCGGAGTGATCCGCCCAGACCAACTCCATGTGGGACGGACACTGCAGAAGATTATCCGCCGTACCCCATTCGATATTTCCGTCAATCGCGCCTTTAATGAAGTCATTACCGCCTGCGCCGCCCCTCGTCGCACTGCCGATGGCACCTGGATCAGCCAACCCATGATCGAGGCCTACCAGCAGTTGCACCGGCTGGGTCATGCCCACTCTATCGAGATCTGGCAGGAGGGAGAGCTGCAAGCGGGGCTGTATGGCCTATCTATCGGCCGACTGTTTTGCGGTGAATCCATGTTCAGCCGGATTGATAACGGCGCCAAACTTGCCATGGTGGCACTCTGTCGCCACTTCGCCCGCCATCGCGGCGCTCTCATCGATTGCCAGATGCAGAACCCGTTTCTGGCGACCCTGGGTATCGAGGAGTGGCCAAGGGCCCGTTTTCTGGCCGAGCTGGCGCGCCTTGGCCATCAACCACTGTTGGCTTCCTGCTGGCAAGAGGGGGAGATCAGCCTATGACTGAAGAAGTGATCCTTAAAGTAGGGCTGACTCCCAAGCATCCCTGCAGTTATCTGGACCATGAACAGGAGCAGTTGCTGGTGCTGATGGATCACAATCTGCTCAACGCCAACGGTTACGAGCGATTGTTGACTGCCGGTTTTCGCCGCAGTGGCAACGACATCTATCGTCCCCACTGCCCGGCGTGCCATGCCTGCCAATCCCTTCGTATTCACAGCGAGCACTTTCGCCCCAGCCGCGGCCAGAAGCGGATCCGCCAGCTTAACAAAGATATCGAGATTGTCCTGAGCTACGATGACAAGCCCGAGTATTACCTGCTCTACGAACGCTATATCCGCGAGCGACATCACGATGGCAGCATGTATCCCCCCAACCGCAGCCAGTATCGCGGGTTTCTCCATTGTGACTGGATGCCGCCACTCTATCTGGAGATGCGCAAGGAGGGCCGTCTTATCGGCGTGGCCACCACAGACCTGCTACCCCACTCCTTGAGCGCTATGTACACCTTCTTCGATCCGGATTATGCCGATCGCTCCCTAGGCACCTTTGCCATCCTTTGCCAGCTCGATCTGGCCAAGCGAACCGGGCGAAGCTGGCTCTATCTTGGCTATCTGGTAGAGGAGTGTCGCAAGATGAATTACAAACGCAATTACCTCCCTCATGAGCTGTTAATTCAGGGGGAATGGAAAAATATCGACACCAAGCCCGAGTAAACTTTACACATAGCCTTAAATCCGGCATGATCCAGCGGTTTTTTGTTGTGGCTTATCAAGAGGATTCAATGGCTAAAGAAGACAGTATTGAGATGCAGGGCACTATTCTCGAAACCCTGCCCAATACCATGTTCCGTGTGGAACTGGAGAATGGTCACGTGGTTATCGCTCATATTTCAGGCAAGATGCGCAAAAACTACATTCGTATCCTGACTGGAGACAAAGTAACGGTAGCACTGACTCCCTACGATCTCTCCAAGGGACGTATTGTTTTCCGCTCTCGCTAAGCCAGGAATTCAGCAAAAAACCCCAACCTTTCGGTTGGGGTTTTTTGTCGTTTTCTGATCACTGACGCTTAGTGGGAAACAGCTTCAACATTGACCTGAAAATCAAAGCTGAGGCTGTCATTTACCAACTCAACCTTCACAATTCCCCCGTCAACCAGTGAACCGAACAGGATCTCGTTGGCCAGGGGTTTCTTGAGGTGCTCCTGGATTACCCGACCCATCGGTCTGGCGCCCATGGCTCTGTCATACCCCTTCTCCGCCAACCAGTGGCGGGCACGCTCGGACACCTCGAGAGAAACTCCCTTCGCATCCAGTTGAACCTGCAATTCGACAATGAACTTGTCGACCACCTGATGGATCACCGTCATATCCAGATGGTTGAACCAGATGGTGTGATCAAGCCGGTTGCGAAACTCCGGACTGAAGGTCTTGTTGATCACCGCCATGGCATCGTGGCTCAAATCCTGTTGCTGGAAGCCAATCGATTTGCGCTGAGTCTCCTGCACTCCGGCGTTGGTAGTCATCACCAAAATGACGTTACGGAAATCCGCCTTACGCCCGTTGTTGTCGGTCAAGGTGCCGTTGTCCATCACCTGCAGCAGTAGATTGAATACGTCCGGGTGAGCTTTCTCAATTTCGTCGAGCAACACGACGGAATGAGGGTGTTTGATCACCGCATCGGTCAGCAGACCACCCTGCTCAAAACCGACATAGCCGGGAGGCGCACCAATCAGACGTGAGACGGTGTGACGCTCCATGTATTCGGACATATCAAAGCGCAGCATCTCGACACCCAATGCCTTGCCCAACTGCTGGGTCACCTCTGTTTTACCGACACCGGTAGGACCGGCAAAGAGGAAGCAACCAACCGGGCGACGCTCGTTACCCAAACCTGAACGAGAGAGGCGAATCGCATCGGTCAGCACCTCGATGGCTTTATCCTGACCAAAGACCACCATCTTCAGATTGCGTTCCAAGTTCTTCAGTACTTCTTTATCTGAAGAGGAGACTGATTTTTCCGGAATGCGGGCGATCTTGGCTACAATGGACTCAATTTCCTGCACATTGATCACTTTCTTGCGCTTGCTCGCCGGCAGCAACCGTTGACCGGCACCCGCCTCGTCGATCACATCGATCGCCTTGTCGGGTAGGTGACGATCATTGATGTACTTGGCAGAGAGCTCGGCAGCTGCACGGATCGCCTTGGCGGTATAGCGTACGCCGTGGTGGGCTTCGTAGCGACTCTTGAGCCCCATCAGGATGCGAGTGGTGTCATCGATAGTTGGCTCGACAATATCGATCTTCTGGAAGCGACGGGCCAACGCACGGTCTTTCTCGAAGATCTGGGCGTACTCCTGATAAGTGGTGGATCCCACACAGCGGAGCAAACCATTGGAGAGCAGCGGCTTGATCAGGTTGGCTGCATCCAGCTGACCACCGGATGCCGCACCGGCACCGATGATGGTATGGATCTCGTCGATAAAGAGGATGGCCCCTTCCTGACGCTCAATCTGCTTGAGCAGTACCTTGAGGCGCTTCTCGAAATCACCACGGTATTTGGTGCCCGCCAGAAGAGAACCCATATCCAGCGAATAGATGGTACTGCCCGCAATCACCTCGGGGACATCCCCCTTGACGATGCGATAGGCCAGACCTTCGGCAATGGCGGTTTTCCCCACGCCCGCTTCACCCACCAGCAGCGGATTGTTCTTGCGACGGCGGCAGAGCACCTGAATGGTACGATTGAGCTCCTGATCACGGCCAATCAGCGGATCGATGCGCCCTTCCAGCACCAGCTGGTTCAGGTTGGTGGCAAAGCTCTCTATCTGTGCGGCCGAGACATCATCATCAGACTCGGGATTGTTATTGCTGCCGAGATCAGGCTTGCTGTCCTTGCGCACACCGTGGGAGAGGAAATTGACGACGTCGAGACGGCTGATCTCGGCTTTTTTCAGGAAATAGGCCGCTTGTGACTCCTGCTCACTGAAGATAGCGACCAGCACGTTGGCGCCGCTGACTTCGGTATTGCCGGAGGATTGCACATGGAAGACGGCACGCTGCAACACGCGCTGGAAGCCCAGTGTCGGCTGGGTTTCACGATCTTCATCGTCGCGCGGTATGAGCGGAGTAGTTTGGGTGATGAATGCGCGGATCTCCTTGCGCATCTGCTCAACATCGGCACCACAAGAGCTCAGCGCCTCATGGGCTGAACTGTTATCCAGAAGGGCTAACAACAGGTGCTCGACGGTCATGAATTCGTGGCGCTCGTCACGGGCCAGTTTGAAAGCCTCGTTCAGCGTCTTTTCTAGATCTTTATTCAACATAGGCACCTCCCCTAGTACAGCTACAATGTGGTGTCACACTCGCCATCAAGTCATCAGATTCAAGCCTTTTCCATAGTACAGAGCAGTGGATGTTCGTTGTTACGTGCATAGGTGTTGACCTGGACAACCTTGGTTTCGGCGATCTCTGCGGTAAACATGCCGCAGACACCCTTACCACTATAATGCACACTCAGCATGACCTGAGTCGCCTTGTCCAAATCCATACCAAAGAACTTTTGCAGCACCTCCACCACAAACTCCATGGGCGTGTAGTCATCGTTGTTCAACACAACCTTATACATGGGTGGCGGCTGCAGCTTTGTTTTCTCTGCTTCTGCAATCTCTTCATTAGCAAAGAGTTCTTTCTGCTTGCTCATAATCGCGCTTTGGTACCTCTAGATTACTACCGTCTAACACAAGGTTGTCAATAGACTTGTTAACCAGATCACATCAGCTGTTAACAACTTCTTGACTCGCTCAAAAGTTAGACTAGATTGGTTACTTGCTAATCTGTGCCCGTCTGCTATGGGCTCATGTCCCTAGTTATAAAGGGCTGGCGCAGGTTACTCAACGACTTCTGGGTAATCAATAAAAGGATGTAGAAGTATGGCAACCGGCACAGTTAAGTGGTTTAACAACGCAAAAGGATTTGGGTTTATCTGTCCGGAAGGGGGTGGTGAGGATATCTTCGCGCACTACTCCACGATTCAAATGGAGGGCTACAAGACCCTGAAAGCGGGTCAGGCTGTCAATTTTGAACTGCAACAGGGGCCGAAAGGAAATCACGCCTCTGTGATTGTGCCAAACGAAGCACAAAATATGTAAATAACACCCGTTGGATAAATAAAAAACCGGTTCCTCTCTGAGCAACCGGTTTTTTATTGTCAGATTTCTGGCGAGTCCTGCCTCCTCACGGGATCACAGGGTTATCGCCAACCTGATCAGTCGTGATATTCACTACAGGCGATCAGGGTATTTTCCATCAGGCTGGCGACCGTCATCGGGCCCACGCCACCGGGTACCGGGGTAATGAAGGAGGCATGGCTGCGCGCCGTCTCAAACTCCACATCCCCGACCAGCGAGCCATCAGCCAGACGGTTGATGCCCACATCGATCACCAGTGCCCCCGGTTTGATCCACTCCCCAGGGATGAAGTTGGGCTTACCGACTGCAACAACCAGCAGATCGGCACGGCGAACCTGCTCTTCCAGATCCCGGGTAAAGCGGTGACAGGTCGTGGTTGTGCAGCCCGCCAGCAACAATTCGAGGGTCATGGGACGCCCCACTATGTTGGACGCTCCCACCACGACCGCATGCAGACCATGTGTCTTCACGCCGGTGGTCTCGATCAGTGTCATGATCCCTTTCGGAGTGCAGGGGCGCAGCGCCGGAATACGTTGGGCCAGACGGCCGACGTTATACGGGTGAAATCCATCTACATCCTTGTCAGGCTGGATCCGCTCCAGCACCTGAGTGGTATCAAAGTGATCCGGCAACGGCAGCTGAACCAGAATGCCATCTACGTGGTTATCCGCATTCAACTGGTCGATCAGCGCCAGCAGCTCTTCCTGACTGGCAGTGGCACTCAGATCATAGGAGCGGGAGAGGAACCCCACCTCCTCGCACGCCCGACGTTTGCTGCCGACATAGACCTGAGAGGCTGGATCTGCCCCCACCAGAATGACTGCCAGCCCTGGAGCCCGTTTCCCTGCCGCCAACCGCTGTTGGACTTGCGCCGCGACCTGGCTGCGAATCGTTTGCGCAACCTGTTTTCCATCTATGATTTTGGCAGACATCGTTCTCCACTCACCATGTGTTCAACTGCCGCGCATTGTCGCATTTTTTTAGCCGGGATGTTAGCGGCAGACGCACGCCATACCTGTAGCGGGCAATAAGTAGGCACTTGAATTTACTGGGGGAAAAAGTCGTTGACGCTGGCCCTTACGCTTGGCTATGATGCCCGCCCGTTGCCCAGTACGACTCATGTCGATATGCTGGTCAGGGATTTTCGGTGATTAGCGCAGTCCGGTAGCGCATCTGGTTTGGGACCAGAGGGTCAAAGGTTCGAATCC
This sequence comes from Aeromonas sp. FDAARGOS 1411, assembly GCF_019047125.1. Classification (NCBI taxonomy): domain Bacteria; kingdom Pseudomonadati; phylum Pseudomonadota; class Gammaproteobacteria; order Aeromonadales; family Aeromonadaceae; genus Aeromonas; species Aeromonas sp. FDAARGOS 1411. Next base: position 1,810,651 of record NZ_CP077214.1, read on the forward strand.
TTTATCACCGACCATGTTCATCGACTCGTCCTTAAGACGTGTTGATACAAAGCGCCCTTAGCTCAGTTGGATAGAGCAACGGCCTTCTAAGCCGTGGGTCGCAGGTTCGAATCCTGCAGGGCGCGCCATTGATGTTCCCCAATCCTTCTGGATTGGTGAGCGTTGATGAAAAATTTCAGTGGTGGCTGTAGCTCAGTTGGTAGAGTCCCGGATTGTGATTCCGGTTGTCGTGGGTTCGAGCCCCATCAGCCACCCCATTATTCTGTCGATAATCGCCGTAAGGTGATGTCCATCGACTTGGTGCAGTGACCTTCTGGTCTGCTCCGCGAAAAACCGGCCTTGGCCGGTTTTTTGTTTTGCGCTCGACTGTGCCATGCCTTGTCTGCAAGGCCATCATCCTCCAGATCGATAAACGCGGCTCCGCCCATTTGTCACGATTCGCGCCTCCCCATCGATACACACAGCCCCCCCCCACACATCAGCCTGCCTGGTTCTTTTTCTGTATTTCCCAGGCGCCATTGATATGCTGATCGCTCTTCTTCTCTCCTGCTTTCCGTTGGAGCTTTTCTATGCAACGCATTCTTTTTGTCGAAGATGATCCCGAGATTGGCCAGCTCATCAGCAGTTGGCTCGGTCGCCACGATATGGAAGTGATCCTCGAGCCCAGAGGGGATATGGCGCTGGCCCGGATCGAGGCCGAACAGCCCGATCTGGTGCTGCTCGATATCATGTTGCCGGGGCAGGATGGCATGTCCCTCTGTCGGGATCTGCGGCCGCGCTTCGACGGCCCCATCGTAATGCTCACCTCGCTGGATAGCGACATGAACCAGATCCTTAGTCTGGAGCTGGGCGCCAACGACTACATCCTTAAAACCACCCCGCCCCCCGTGCTACTGGCCCGACTTCGGGTGCAGTTTCGCCAACACCAGCAAACATCAACCCCACCCGTCGCCACCAGCAGCGTTCCCCAGCAACTGCAATTTGGTCGGCTCCGGGTGGATGGCCCGGGACGAGATGTGCGCCTCGATGGCGAGAGCGTTGCCCTCTCGACCACCGACTTTGATCTGCTGTGGGAGCTCGCCTGCCACGCGGGCCAAATCTTGAGTAGGGAAGCCCTCTTTCGCAGCTTGCGCGGCCGGGAGTACGACGGTCAGGATCGCAGCATGGATGTGGCCATCTCCCGCCTGCGCCGCAAACTGGGTGATAACCCTGACAACCCGACCCGGATCAAGACGGTGCGCCAGAAAGGCTACCTCTTCGTCCCCCACGCCTGGGAATAACCCTCTTTCGGGAGCACCGCCATGCGCCGTCTCTTTATCCAGTTCTATCTGTTGCTGATCGGCTGCTTCACCCTGGCCATCCTGCTGGTGGGCGTGGTCTATCAGGTGACCGCCGAACGGGCGGGTGATCGCTATCTCGAACGCATGATGCAGGGCTCTCTTGGCCTGTTGACCGGCGAGTTGGCAAGAACCCCGCCAGAGCGCTGGCCCGATCGGCTGGCCGAGCAGAGCAGCCAGTTTACCCTCCCCCTCAAGATCGGCGAGCTGGTGCACCAGCCCCTGGCCAGCGAGGATCAGGCCTTTCTGGCTGCTGGCAACATTGTCATCGTCGAGGAGGATGACACCTTCCTGCAGCGCATCCCCGATACCGACCGGGTGCTGATTGTCGGCCCTGTACCCTACCTCTCCTACCTGCACGAGCTGCACTGGGTCGATGTGGGGCTGCTGCTAGTGATCGGCCTCTCTCTCGGCCTGCCCATCCTTCTGTGGCTTCGTCCCCACTGGCACGGCTTGCAGCAGTTGGAGCAAACCGCACGTCGCGTAGGCGATGGGGATCTCTCCTGCCGAACCAATCTGCCACCGGGCAGCAGTCTGGCCCGGGTGGGACGCACCTTCGATCAAATGGCGACCCAATTGCAAGCCATGATTGCCAGCCGCAAGCAACTGACCGATGCCATCGCCCACGAGTTGCGCACCCCGCTGGTCCGGTTGCGCTATCGGCTTGCCATGCTCGATCCTGCCCCTGCCGAGCAGCAGCAGCAGGCGCTGGAACGAGATCTGGGAGCGCTGGACGCTCTGATCGAAGAGATGCTCACCTACGCCAAGCTGGACAGGCCGGAGCTGCCGTTGCAACAGGACGAGCTTGAGCTCAGTCACTGGGCACAAGCGCATCTTGGCGACTGGCAGGCGCTGTCACTCGAGAAGAGGCTCACCCTCGATCTGCCGCCACGCCACATGCCCTGGTGCGGCGATCAGCGTCTGCTGACGCGCGCAGTGGAGAACCTCATCGGCAATGCTCTGCGCTACGCCGAGAGCGAGGTTACCCTCTCCATCTCGCGGCTGCAGGAGAACTATTTGCTGGAGGTGAGCGACGATGGGCCGGGGATCGATCCGGCGCTGGCGCCCCAGATCTTCGAACCATTCGTGCGCCTTGATCAGAGCCGGGATCGTCGCACCGGCGGCACCGGACTGGGGCTGGCCATCGTGCGCAGCATTGCCCGTCATCACGGGGGGGATGTGGCGCTGCTGGCCAGTGACCACGGCGCCCGCTTCTGCCTCACCCTGCCTGTACATTTGGATACAAACCGTCACCAACCGCTCACTGAAGGGCCGCCGCAACCGTCATAGGATGACTGTCATGGAGAACGCTCCATAACATCAACCCGAATAAGGAAATTGAACATGAAAAAGATCATTCCCCTGACCCTGGCTGCCGTCTTCGCCCTCACTTCCGGTTTCACCATGGCGGCCACTCCGACCAAGACAGCCACACCGCAGGCGACCCAGACCAAGGTGGTGAAAAAACACCATAAAGCCACCCACGCCAAGACCCCAGCCGTCAAAGTCGCGCCGAAAACCAAGTGATCCAACCGGTCACTGGATAACACAGAGGGAGGCTGACGCCTCCCTTTCCATCTCTTCCCGAAATTTTCCTGACGAGCGCCTCCCTCGTCCAAACCGGATCCACGACCCGGCCCCCTTTGCGGGAAACGGTCAATGACCACAGGAACATGGCATGTGGCGTCATCTGCTTAAATGGCTCGGCCCCTTGTGCAGCTTGCTGCTGCTCGGCACCGCACTGACCGTGCTGTATCACCTGACTCAGGCATGGCACTGGCACGATATTCGTGTGGCCATCTGGTCCCAACCCCTGCCGCGACTGGCGGGCGCCCTGTTGCTGACCCTGCTCAGTTATGGTTGCCTCTGCAGCTATGACATGCTGGCGCTCCATGCGCTGGGCAAGCGCCTTCCCTGGCAACAGGTCAGCATCACCTCCTTTATCGCCTACACCTTCTCCAACACCCTGGGATTTTCCCTGCTGACCGGCACCTCGGTACGCTATCGCCTCTACTCAGCATTGGGGCTCGCCACCGGGGAAGTGGCACGCGTGGTGCTGTTCTGCTCCATCACCTTTTTCCTCGGCCTGCTGGCGTGGGGAGGTGGCGCCCTACTGACCTGCGATGTATCACAGTTGCTGCCTGACTGGCCGCAATGGGCAGATACCCTGCTCAGGCTGGCGGGCGGCATGGCTCTGCTGTTGGTGGCCAGCTACCTCTGCTGGCCTACACACCGTCTCTCCTGGCGGAAACACACCCTGACCCTCCCGGGCTTTCGGATACGTCTGTTGCAACTGCTGGTCGCGCTGGCCGACTGGATGGCCGCCGCCGCCGTGCTGTTTGTACTGTTGCCTGCAGATAGCGTCCCCTACCCTGTGCTGCTCAGTGCCTTCGTGCTGGCCAGCTTCCTCGGGGTACTGGCCCACGTGCCGGGCGGGATCGGCGTGTTCGAAGCGAGCATGAGCCTGCTGCTGGCTCACTACCTGCCAGCCGACAAGCTGCTCGCCTCGCTGCTGCTCTATCGCTGCATCTATTACCTGCTGCCTTTTCTCTGCGCCCTGCTGCTCTTTGCGAGTCAGGAGATGCTGCAACAAAAAGCGCGCTGGCAGCGGCTACAGGGGCTGATGAGCGCGGTGCGCGAATTTCTGCCTGCCCTTATCAGCATGGGCACCTTTGCCGCCGGCAGCCTGCTGCTCTGCTCGGGGATGATCCCGACCATGCGCAGCCACATTGAAGTGTGGCTGCAGGTGTTGCCGCTCCATCTGCTGGAGCTCTCCCACGTGCTCGGCAGCGTGAGCGGTATCCTCCTGATCCTGCTGGCGCGCAGCCTCTACCGCCGTCACGACGCCGCGTTTCGCATCACCCAACTGCTGCTGGCACTGGGGATCGCCTTCTCCCTGCTCAAAGGGGGGGACTGGGAGTCAGCCCTGCTGCTCGGCAGCTTCCTGCTCATCATGACCCCCTGCCGCGCCCTCTTCTATCGCAAGGGGTCGCTGCTCTATCCCCAGTACACCCCGGGCTGGCTCATTTCAGTCGGCGCCGTGCTGCTGGGGGCGCTGTGGCTGCTGCTCTTCTCCTACCGTCAGGTGGAGTATGACCACGCCCTTTGGTTCCACTTTTCGCCCCACGGCGGGGCTGCCCGCGGCCTGCGCGCCATGGGGAGCGTGGTGGCCGTGCTGGCCGTGGCTGGGGTTGCCCAGCTGCTTGCGCCGCTGCGCGTAGTTGGTGAAAAGCCGGACAAGGAGACGCTGGCGCGCGCTCACGAGCTGGTGATGCGCGAAGGGGGGATCCACGGCTATCTGTCCCAGTTGCAGGACAAGTCCCTGTTGTTCCACCCCGCCGGTGACGCCTTTCTGATGTATGGCATCGAGGGGAACAGCTGGATTGTGATGGGGGATCCCGTCGGTCGCCCCGAGCAAATCGAAGAGCTGCTCTGGCAATTTCGCGAGCGGTGCGACGAGCACGACGCCAATCCGGTCTTTTATCAGGTCTCGGCCCGCTATCTGCCGCTCTATCTGGAGCTGGGGCTGATCCCCTTCAAGCTCGGTGAAGAGGCGATGGTCGATCTGGCCACCTTCGATCTGGCGGGCAGCCGGCTGCGCAACCTGCGTCAGAGCCACGCCAAGGGCAAACGGGAAGGGTTGGCCTTCGAGGTGGTCGAGGCCAACGCCGTGGCCCCCCTGCTGCCCAGATTGCAGACCGTCTCCGATACCTGGCTGCAGAGCAAGATGGGCAAGGAGAAGGGCTTCTCGGTCGGCCGCTTCGAGCCAGACTACCTGACCTTGAGCCCGGCTGCGCTGGTGTGGCACGAGGGGCAGATCGTCGGCTTTGCCAACCTCTGGGTGAGCGATAACAAGGAGATGCTCTCCATCGATCTGATGCGCTACAGCCTGGATACCGGTACTGCCCCCATCATGGATTTTCTCTTTGTCGAGCTGCTGCTGTGGGGCAAGGCGCAAGGGTACGCCAGCTTCAATCTGGGGATGGCCCCCATGTCCGGCTTCAACGATCACCCGCTCAACAGCTACTGGGCCCGCCTTGGCAATACCCTGTTTGTGCGTGGCAGCCGTTTTTACAACTTCCAGGGGCTCAGACGCTACAAGGAGAAATTTTCGCCCCGCTGGGAACCCCGCTACCTGCTCTGCAGCAGCAAGCTGGTACTGCCCAGAACCCTGACTCACCTGATCACCCTGATTAGCCGCGGCCCGCTGGGGCTCATCAAGAAATAGGAGCATGGCCAATGAGAGCCTTGATATTGCTGTTACTCAGTCTCGTACTGCCCGTTTCGTCTTTTGCGGCACACGCCGCCCCGGTCAAGGATGACCTGAGCCTGATTGAGCTGCCGGTCAAGCAGCCATCCGACGCCCCCATGGTGATCTTTCTCAGCGGCGATGGTGGCTGGGCGGCCCTCGACAAGGGGTTGAGCGCCCAGTTTCAGCTGCACGGCATGCCGGTCGTGGGCTGGAGCTCCCTCACCTACTACTGGAAGAAGAAAACCCCGGAGCAGGTGACCGCCGATCTGGAGCGGATCCTCGATGATTACCAGACTCGCTGGCAGCGCCCCCGCTGGCTGCTGGTCGGTTTCTCGTTTGGTGCCGAGATTGTCCCCTTCGTCATCAACCGGCTGCCGGAGCACTATCGTCAGGGACTGGTCGGGGCCGTAATGCTCTCCCCCTCCACCAGCTCGGACTTCGAGATCCACGTCAGCGACATGCTGACCCACAAGGCGCGCAGCTATCCGACCGAGCCGCAGGTGAAAACCATCCGGGATCTGCCGATGGTCTGCCTGCAAGGTGCCGATGACGATGACGACGACCGCCTCTGCCCCCGTATCAACCAGCCCAACGTCACCACCGTCACCCTGCCGGGAGGACATCATTTTGACGATAACTACCCCCAGCTCTATCAGGCCATCACCAAGCATCTGAACCTGCCCCCAGATCCGCTGACTGTGGAACATTAACCCGTATCACCACGGAATGCCTTTTAAGTACCGAGCAGGGCAAATCAGTGAACAATGAAAAGGGCCTCTCTTGCGAGAGGCCCTTTTACTGAATTGGGCGGAAACTTTAAAAGGAGCGACCAATGGATTGGCTGTGCCGTCAAGGTCACCGAGGCGTTTCACTGCTATTGCCCAAGCTGTTCAGCCAGATGCTGGGCTATCAACAATAAGGATTTGCAGGCCTATGCTGACAACCGCTCGGGATTGCGCCATAAAACAAAAGCCCTGATGTTTCCATCAGGGCTTTGCAATTTGGCGGTGAGGGAGGGATTCGAACCCTCGATACGTTGCCGTATACACACTTTCCAGGCGTGCTCCTTCAGCCACTCGGACACCTCACCAAATTTTGGTCTGTGGTTTAACGTGTTCAGCCAACACGGTATTCGCTGCGCTGTTGCGCTGGAACGGGGCGTAATGTAAGGGATACGATGGCTTTTGGTCAATGCAATTTTTTACTTTTTGCGTTCGTTTGCTCAATATCCGAACCAAGTGACCAAAAATATGCCATTTCATATCCCTTTCAATCAATTTACTGCCGCTTCGTGCAAATGTTCACCTTTGAGCGCCTCTTCCAGCGAGCCGTAAAATTCCAGCTTGCCGGGCTGCGGCCGCACCTTGGCACGGGCCAGGGTCTTGAGCGGTTGGAACTGCAACTCGGCCACCCGCAACTCGACACCGGCTTTAGCCATCTGCTTGCCAAAGTGGAGGAAGGCAGACAGGCCGCCCGCATCGAGGATGGAAACCGCCTCCATCTGCAACACCAGCACCTTGTGTCCTTTCACTTGCGCTTCCAGCTCGGCAAAGACCCGTTCGGCCGCTGCGAAGAAGAGCGGACCGTTGATCTTGTAGAGCAGGCCGTTGTCCGGCACCTCATGGGCATAGTGCTTGTGCTCGGCCAAATCGTGCAGTTTGGTCATCTTGGCGATTTCGCGCATAAAGAGCAGGGATGCAAGGATCACCCCGAAGGTGATGGCGATGACCATGTCGAAAATGACGGTGAGCGACAGGCAGACCAGCAGCACCAGCACATCGGATTTGGGGGCGCGACGGATCAGCTCCACCACCTTGTGCGCTTCACTCATGTGCCAGGCCACGATGAGCAGCAAGGCAGCCATGGCTGAGAGCGGCAACCAGGAGAGCCAGGGGGCCAGCACCAAAATGGCGGCCAGCACCACCAGCGCATGGACGATCCCCGAGACGGGGGACGTAGCGCCGGCACGCACGTTGGCCGCCGAGCGGGCGATGGCTGCAGTCGCGGTGATGCCGCCAAAGAAGGGGGCGAAGATATTGCCAAGCCCCTGCCCCAGCAGTTCGGCATTGGAGCTGTGCTTGCGGCCGGTCATGCCGTCCAGCACCACGGCGCAGAGCAGCGACTCGATGGCTCCCAGCATCGCCATGGAGAAAGCGGCGGGCAGCAGCCGCTCAACAGCCGCCAGGTTCCATTCAACTGGCAAGCCATCCGGTCCGGGCAAGGCCCAGGGCATCACCAGAGTTGGTGCGATGGGCGGGATCCCCATCCCTTGAGTGCCATCGGCCAGGGTATAGCTGAACTTGCTGCCGATGGTGGCCACATCCACCCCGAAGTAATGGAGGCCAAAACCCAGACCTACCCCGACCAGCACCGCGGGCAGGTGGCCGGGCACCGGCAGACGCAGGCGCGGCCAGAGCAGCAGCACGGCCAGCGTTGCGACCCCCACCAGGGTATCGCCCCACTGCCAGCTTGGCAGGGCGGCGGTCAGCGCCTCGACCTTGCCCAGATAGGTTTCCGGCATCTCGGGCACGCTTAGGCCAAAAAAGTCCTTGATCTGCAAGGTGGCAATCACGATGGCGATACCACCGGTAAAACCCAGCGTCACTGACGGGGGAATGTACTCGATAAGGCGGCCAAGACGGGCCATCCCCATCGCCACCAGAAAAAGGCCGGAGATGAGCGTCGCCATCAACAGACCACCGACCCCGAACTGCTGGGCGACAGGATAGAGGATCACCACAAAGGCAGCGGTCGGGCCGGAGATGGAGTAACGGGAGCCACCGGTCACGGCGATCACGATACCGGCAATGATGGCGGTATAGAGACCGTGTTGCGGCGGTACACCGCTGGCGATGGCCAGCGCCATGGCGAGCGGGATGGCGATGATGCCCACCGTCACACCGGCGATAAGATCACGGCCGAAGCGGGCCATGCTATAGGGTTCATCAATACAGGACTGGCGTAAGGCTATGGCGAGCTTCACGCTATTTAAAGAGGCTTGCTTGTGCATGTATATCGTAATACCAGAAGAGGGAGATAAAGGCCGGAGAGATCCGGCGCCCGATCATCATCAAGGGCCGGCAGGGCTGTCGACGCGGCGATGGTATCCTGCGTAACCTTACTCCAGACGGGCCATTTTTTCGATGGGCAGGATCAATGAAACTCGCCCTTACCCATTATTTGGCCTATTTGCCGCCAAATCGCCGATCTTGACTCCAGCTCTCCCCTTTTTAGCCACAAGGATTACCATTTGAGCCTCACTTAGTTGCCAGCACGTTCGCGACATCATGCTGGCATCATCAGGTTGATGCGAACCGAGCCAATAACCCCTGCGCCGGTTGGGGGCGGTGATGGCAAGAGACTGATTGTGCTGAAAATAAACCGCAAAGCACAACTTTTGGGCAAACAGTCCGAAAATCCGGTTTTCGGGAAATTCGCGGGTTGACACCCGCCGCCCTGGTCATTAATATTCGCCCCGTCTTAACGAGACAGGCAATTCCTCCTTAGTTCAGTCGGTAGAACGGCGGACTGTTAATCCGTATGTCACTGGTTCAAGTCCAGTAGGAGGAGCCACTTTTCCCTCGTAGTTCAGTCGGTAGAACGGCGGACTGTTAATCCGTATGTCACAGGTTCAAGTCCTGTCGAGGGAGCCAAATACTGTTCCGAGAAGGAACGAGAAAGACCAGAAACCCGCATTCCGAAAGGCTTGCGGGTTTTTTGTTGTCCGAAATAGTTCGGCGAAGTTCGCCAAGAACCGGGGTCATTGGTACCATGAATGGTACCAGCGAACACCAACGCCAATTTTCATTGGCGCTTCTCGTTGTATTAGTGTCATGGTTGATGCTGGTACCACGAGCACAACTCGTGGTACCAAAACAAGGCAAACATAGTCAACGCTGGTACCAAGTCAGTCATCATCAAGGAGGATAATGAGATGGCTAAAGATCTGCTGAGCGACAGCAAAATCAAGGCGGCAAAGCCCAAAGAAAAGGACTACACCCTGTCAGATGGTGAAGGGCTACAATTGCGAGTCTCTGTGCAAGGTTCCAAACTTTGGGTGTTCAAGTACTATCGGCCCGCAGATAAAACTCGGACCAATATGAGCTTCGGCTCTTATCCCGAAGTTCCCCTCGCCAAGGCTCGAGAACTAAGGCAAGGCGCCCGCAGCCTTCTAGCTCAAGGCATCGATCCGAAAGCTCACCGAGATGAACAAGCTCAGGCTGCGGCTGACCAACAGGCAGCAAACTCAGCAACCTTCGAGCGTATGGCGGCTAAGTGGCTCGAACTCAAAAGTCATTCTGTTACCCCTCGCTATGCGTCTCATGCCTGGCGAACTCTGCAACTTAATATCCTTCCCCACATTGGTTCACTACCCATCGATCAGATCCGGGCACCACAAGTTATTGAGTTGCTTCGTCCGCTCGAAGCGCAGGGCAAGTACGAAACAGTGCACCGTCTGTGCCAACGAGTTAATGAAATTCTCGACTACTGCGTAAACCACGGTCTGCTTAATGCGAACCCATGTACTGCCATACACAAAGTATTCAAGAAGCCCGCTGGGCAACACATGCCAACCATCAAGCCATCCGAACTACCTCAGCTCATGGCTGATATAGCTAATGGCAGCTTGAGTAATACGACGCGTGGTCAGATCGAATGGAGTCTTCATACGCTGGTACGCCCGAGTGAATCGGCCGGTACTCGCTGGGATGAGATCGATTTTGACGGCAAGGTATGGAACATTCCGGCCGACAGGATGAAGATGTCTCGTCCGCACCGAGTCCCGCTAACGGATCAAGCTATAGCTCTTCTTGAGTTCATGAAGCCCATTAGTGGACATCGTCCATTTGTATTCCCCGGGGATCGAGACCCTCTTGGCCACATCAACCCACAAACTGCAAATGCGGCACTTAAGCGGCTTGGGTATGGGGGACGTCTAGTTGCACATGGCCTACGCTCTCTTGGGAGTACCATTCTGAACGAGCACGGCTTCAACCCCGATGCCATCGAAGCCGCCTTGTCGCATGCTGACGAGAACGAGGTTCGCCGCGCTTATAACCGCTCAGATTACTTTGACCAAAGGGTGACGATGATGAAGTGGTGGAGTGAGCATATAGAGCAGGCAAGTCATGGCCATGTGCCCCTCTCCTCTGTCAAAAAGACCGTGAGTCTTGTACACCGCTAACCCCGTTCTTCCCCCTACCTTCCAATGCCAGTCATCAACTTGACTGGCATTTTTTATTCCCCCCTTTATGACTGAGCATCTTGCTGGATGCCTTCTTGTTGGCGTCGTCAATGCATTCCAAAAACAAATAAAATATCACCATTCAATGAAAATAATTCATATAAAAGTGGTGTTCTAGTAGGACGATAGCATTTGCGGGTCGGTGGTTTACTGAGCGCACTGTACGGCCCCGGACCATGCCGTACCTTGACGAACCGCTACGCAAGGAGCTCAGTATGAAAACTAAAAGCACTCGTTCGACTCATATCAAAGAGGCCGAGCACCTCCACGCAGCCCCACATGCCAAGCCGCTCTCATCCACTGAACCCTCCTTTCGCTTCTTGGATATCAAAGAAGTGCTGGCTTTAATCCCTGTCAGCAAGACAACGTGGTATGACGGTATTCGGAAGGGAATCTACCCGAAAAAGTGCAGCCTCGGTGGTCGCCGCGTCGCTTGGCGCAGCTGTGATATCGAGGACTTGATGCAGAAGTTGGTCGGGGGGATGTAACCATGACCACCGCCCTCTCCTTGGAGGACTCAATGATTGCCATGGGCGTGAAGCCATCACGCGCATTGAGCCCTACACCTGGTCAGGTCCTCCGCTTTCATATTCAAGGGGACCGCCCAGGTACACGCAATGGTTGGTTGATCACCGACGAGTTGGGTAATCACGCCGCTTTTGGCTCGTGGAAGACGGGAATAAAGTGCGTATGGCGGCCAATCGGACCCGCAATACCAAGCTATATACGTGCCCAACTCACTCAGCAGGCAAAAGCTGCTGAGGCAAATCGGCTTGCCGAGGCCCAAGCAAAGGCGCTCAAGGAAGCCAAAGAGATCTGGGGGGCAGCCGAGCCCCCATACCAACACGCTTACCTTGCACGCAAACAAATCTCAGGGGTCGGTGCTCGTCAGTTTGGTAACCGGTTGATAGTACCGGTCTTCAATGCACGCTCCCAGTTGTTGAGCTTGCAAGACATTGATGAAAGCGGGAATAAGCGCTTCCATCGGGGTTTGTCACTCAAGGGCGGGTTCTTACTCCTTGGCCCTTCACCCAAGTCCGACGCCCCCGTATTGCTTTGCGAAGGCTATGCAACCGGGGCCACGCTGTTTGAGAACCTCGGCATACCGGTCGCCATTGCATTTTCTGCCGGTAACCTGCTCGAGGTCGGCCGTATCATTCGCACGCTCTATAGCAGCAGCAAGCTGTGGGTGTGTGCAGACAACGATCATGCCACTGCTGGCAACCCCGGACTAACCAAAGCGCGTACAGCAGCATATCAACTGCACGGCCGCTTGATTGTGCCACCGACCATCCCCGGTATAACCGACTTCAATGACCTCTTCTGCCTTAACGGCAAAGCCGCACTGTTCGCGAGTGTTGAGGCCGCTCCTCCAGCCCATTAAATCCGGTGTCACGGCGTCACTGTGTCACAAACACCAACGAGACCGGATCGTTCAACCAACTTTATACAAAGGAATATCTCATGAATACAAGGCGTTACGAGCTGAAGGTTGAGCCCTTCCAGTTAGGTCCCATTGAGTTTCAAGATGGACTCTACTGTGTCACCACTGACAAAGGTCAAGACGATGTGTGGAGCAGGATCGGTGCTCCACTCTGGGTAATCGCCAGCGGGAGCGACACTGCTGGTCTAGGCTGGGGCATACAGGTCAACTGGTATAGCCCGGATGGCCGGCCGCAGGAGGCGTTTATTCGAGATGTTCACCTGCTGTCTGACGGACGCGAAGCGTTGATGAAGCTGATGGACGGAGGCTATCGCTTCAACTTGGGTATGAAGAGACAGCTGATTGACTATCTCAACTCGAAGCCCACTGACAACACGCGTATTCGGCATGACCGGCTAGGCTGGATCCCGGATACCCACATCTTCATGTTTGGAGATGGGGCTGTGGGATATGCCAATGCGGTCAAGTATATCTATACCGGTCATACCCCAATACAATCCGACGTGGCAGGCACCTTGGACGAATGGCGTGATGAAGTTGCGGCGCTGTGCCTTGGCAACAGCCGCTTGCTATTAAGTACCTCGCTTGCTTTCGCTGGCCCCTTGCTGCGCTTGACCAATCAGAGCAGCTTTGGCGTCCATCTGGTGGGGCCATCCTCAATCGGCAAGAGCACCGCCATGCTGGTTGCAGCCAGCGTGCTCGGCAAGCCTGCCAACAAGATCCAGACGTGGAATGCTACCAAGGTGGGATTGGAAACCACCGCGGACTTGTGCAACGACAGCACCCTCTTTCTGGACGAGATCGGGCAGGCAGACCCTCATGTTCTGGGCGACACCATCTACATGCTGGCCAACGGTGAAGGACGAGCTCGTGCCAATGCCGATCTGTCGCGCCGTGCCAAACTACAATGGCGAACAACCTTCCTCAGCAACGGGGAAGTTGACTTGGAGCACAGCCTCGCCTCGGTCGGTAAGCGTCACAAAGCTGGCCATGATGTCCGCATGATCAATATTGAGGCCGATACCGACCGCCATGGCATCTTCGAAGAGTTGCATGGCCATCCGAGTGGAGCCTCCCTCTCCAAGACCCTCGCAGAACGTACTACCCGGTATCATGGCGTTGCCTTCCGCTCTTTTGTTGAAGAGCTGACCTTGGACATCGATGGTGCTCAGGCATTCGTTGACGAGCATCGCGCTGACATGATGCGACGGCTTGGAGCCAAAGAGTGTGATGGCCAAGTGCAAAGGGTGGCCGATGCATTCGGATTGATATCGGCTGCAGGTGAGTTGGCCAACCGCTTCGGGATCACAGGTTGGCCTGCGGGTAGTGTAGCAGCCGTTGTCGAGCAACTATTCCGCAAGTGGCTCGCAAGGCGTGGTACAAGCGGATCCCTTGAAGAAGCAAACATTATCGAGCAGTTGGTCGAGCTACTCGAACGCCGCAGAGGGCAGTTCCTTGCCGATGGGCCGAATGTCACGAAGCTGGGAGAGACTTACGGCTACACGACCTCTCTCGAACTGCACCTCTATGTGGATGGGTTTAAACAAACCTTCATCGGTTTTAACGCCAACTATGTCCATAAGGTGTTGCGTAAACACGGCATCCTCACACATGGCACCGGCCGCGACCTGCCCCGACACAAGAAATCCAGGGTGTATCAATTGTCGTTGGACAAGATAGCGGACGCCCACGACAGGCTGTTGTCGGAACAAGGAGGAGAGTAAACAACAGGGGCCGCAGAACGCGGCCCCTGTTGTTTGTGGTTAGTGTAGAGGTGATTGTGGTTCGTCAGCCCCCTCCTCTTCAAGCCAATGCTGCCGCTTGTGTGTCAGTTGAGCGACCAGCTCTTCCTGCGACCATACCCTCTCTCGCAGGTCGGTCTCGACTCGCCCTCGCAGTTGCTCAAAGAAATATTCATCCGCGATGGCCATCAGATAGGCCAGCTCCAACACCTCATCACCGTTGAGCGAGACACGACGAGCCTTTCGCTTGGCACTCACGCTCACCTTCTCTTCCCGCTGGCTGTGACTAACATGGAGCCCAAGGAGAGACGGGTTCAGACCGGAGATGATGCGCTCGCTCAATCCCCACTTGATGCTATCCATCAACGGCTTGCCCAGAATGCCCCCTGTTGCCACCGTCAGTGACGCGACAAACAGGCTGAAGTCCAACAACTCCTCCTTGGTCAGCTGACCGTTATCCAGCATCCGCTGGATCGACCGACCCGACTTGCCAAAGAGTCGCTCTATGAGATCGAGATTCACTTTCATGATGATGTCCTTTGGTTTTGGCACTATTGCCGCCCCAAGATTTAAGTCCCCCTTTAGGGGGACAAATGGCCATCAAATGCAATTGATATTTATTCCCATCAAGTTGGGTGTAACTTCATAAGTTCATGAGAGATATTGGGCCACAGGTCGATTGATGCGGCCCTGCTCGACGGGATCTCGAATGCACTGCCCCTCCTCTAGGTCATGCCAAAGATGGGGTTCGTTTCCTATTATAGGAAACGAACATTCGAGCAATTTCAATTGGTTACCATACCTAGCAGCGGTCATGACAGCACACTCACCCGCAGAGGATGAGTCGAGGGTGAGTGTGGCTATCGGTTGCACAAGGGAGAAAAACCGGTACCGACGGGGTGGTGGGGGTGGGTCAAATCAAGATGGGGGGGCGGGAGGTGTCCCCGCCGCCGCGCATGTGGAATGAGTCACCGAGACCCGTCTACATTCGCAGCACTTTTCCAAAACGTCCTACTACAGCCAAGTAGCTGCTTCATTGTGTCTTGGTTACCTCGCCACCGGCAGGTCCTCCCAGCGGGTGGTGTAGCAGGGGCTCAGGTGCTCTTGTCGCATCATCCACTCAGGCGACCCCGTGCCTTGGCTGGCAAAGCCTACTCGCCCCAATCCCTTGGCTTTGATCTGGTCCATCACGGCCATCAGCGCGTCCGATTGAGCGGAGGACGGGGCAAACAGGTCAGCCTGTTGCTGCCCCTTGGGGGTGAACTCACTCAGCATGACCCCACCCTTCTGATAGCGGTAACCGTCGCGCCAAATCTGCGGTAGCAGCACGTTCACTTGCTGCAGCAGCAACCGGGTATCATCGCTAGGGCAGACCAGCCGGATGCCCGCCTGCTCACTGTAGTAAGGGGCTCGTTCATCAAAGGGGCTGGTTCGCACGAACAGGTGCACCCGCTGGCAGCACATCCCCTCGGCCCGCAGCTTCTCGGCTGCGCGAGCCATAAAGCCTGACAACGCTTGGGCCATTTCTCCACGGTCAGTCACTCGCTCACCAAAGGAACGGCTCGAGAGGATCTGCAGCTTCGCCGCCGGTTCAACGGTCAGCTCTGCGCAAGGCAGGCCACGCAGCTCCTGTACGATCCGCTCGACCACCACGCCGT
The DNA here is from genome assembly GCF_019047125.1 of Aeromonas sp. FDAARGOS 1411. NCBI lineage: Bacteria > Pseudomonadati > Pseudomonadota > Gammaproteobacteria > Aeromonadales > Aeromonadaceae > Aeromonas > Aeromonas sp. FDAARGOS 1411. The sequence continues at coordinate 1,826,329 of NZ_CP077214.1, forward strand.
ATTGGGCGCGTAACCCTTTGGCATCGATAGCCACCAGGTCAGCCACGGTGTTGATGCCTTGTGCCACCAACTTGGCCCCCAAGCGCCGTCCTATGCCCCACACCTCGTCCACCGGGGTGATAGCCATCAGCCGGGCACGGCGCAGCTCGTCACGCAAGTCCACGACGCCACCCGTGGCAGGCCACTTCTTGGCTGCATAGTTGGCCAGCTTGGCGAGGGTCTTGGTGGGGCCTATCCCAACCCCTACCGTTAGTCCGGTCCACTGCCACACTCGCTGCCGGATCTGTTGTCCATAGGCTGTCAGGTCCCCGGCAAACGACTCCGACAGTGACAGGAATGCTTCATCGATGGAGTAGACCTCCAGCTCGGGGGCCATGGTCTCCAACGTGCTCATCACCCTGCCAGACATGTCTCCATAGAGCGCGTAGTTGGAGCTGAATGCCACACCGCCATGCGCCTCGAACTGCTTGCGGATCTTGAAGTAGGGCCCGGCCATCTTGATACCCATCGCCTTGGCTTCGGGGCTGCGCGACACCACGCATCCATCGTTGTTGGAGAGCACCACGATCGGGCAGCCACGCAGCTCAGGGCGAAACAACCGCTCACAGCTGGCGTAGAAGTTGTTTACATCAACGAGCGCTATAGCCATCACGCAGCCTCAGATTGCCAATCACATGGGTGACCACTCCGAACAACTCCAGGGAGAGGCTCATACAAGGGTCGATAGGCGAGAACGCCGGATTGGCTGGCAACAGCCGCAACCTCGGCTTGAGCTGCAAGGTCTTTACCGTGAAGCCGCCATCGAGTAGTGCAATCACCACATCACCATGGCGCGGGGTGAGGCTCTTATCGACCACCAGCAAGTCACCGGGAAAGATGCCGACCCCGGTCATGCTCTCCCCCTCGGCACGCAGATAGAAGGTTGCTGCAGGGTGGGCCACGCAGTGGGTGTTGAGGTCCAACTTCCCTTCCAGATAGTCGCTGGCTGGGCTGGGAAAGCCGCAAGAGGCGCGGTGCAAAAACAGCGGGATGGTCACCTCGGCGGGTGATGGGTCTGGGGTTAACAACTTCATGGCAACAACACCTGTATTTATATACAGCCATTATAGCGCACCACCTTTGAACCAGCGCAAGTCCCGCATGCCAGTGATGGCATACCATGGCGCCAACAAATAACAAAGAGGCCAGTATGAGTCACCATCTGTGTGCCCTACCGAAAGAACAGCAAGAACGGGTCGAGGTCGAGAAGGCCGCCGCATATGCGGTATGGAAGGAGCGCAACGGTCACTTGGTCAGCGCAGAAAGCGAAGCGAACCAACATCAAGGTGAACTGGGTCGCTACTTCCTTGAAAAGGTCGCCTACTTCAAGTCTCGCTGACCTTATCAACATGTTCATCGGTGGCTATGCAGGTCACCGCATTCCAAACAACTTAACGAGGTACGTATTGTAACGGCATTGGGGTTTACAAGTCTCAAGTCGTAGTTGTCATTGAAGGCTGCCAGCTGAAACTCTCGATACCTGATGTCAATGAACTCCACGATGACGGGTGTGATGTCATAGACATCGTTTTAAATTCCTTCTAGATGACTCACATTGTGCACACATGCCCCTATTACTCGCTATATGTGTACCTTTAAGTATTCCCTAATGTAACGAAAAACCGAACCTATACTAATAACAAAGCCAATAAAAAATACAATTCTCCAATAATAAAACAGCTTCTCTTTGGAGGACTAATCAGATGAGTCACCACTCTCTTATTAAAGTAAATAATACCGCAACAATAACTAAATAATCAGGCATCAACACGGTAGGAAATTAAAGTAACACCAAAACACATGATTAATTAAAATTTCATGTGTTCATTGAAAATTCATGGTCACCATCTTGTATAGTTAAGGGGGCCCATCCCCTCAAACGCACTTCTTCATACAACCTGCTAAAATAGATAACAAGGCCAAGTCATTCATAAAAATCAGCTTTATTGAGAATCATTCAACACCATTCATGAATCATTTCAAGAGGAGAACAGCAAAATGGAGGCTCATATCTGGAACAATAAAGACAATTTGGTTCTCTTGATTGTAGAAGACTACGCGCTTCACCGCACCATACTGGTCAGTATGCTTAGCAACATGGGTTTCCAACATATTTTAGAGGCAGAGGATGGGTTTGATGCGCTGGAGGTTTGTGAACAAAACTGCGTCGACATTCTGTTCTGTGATCTAAGGCTCCCAGGAATGGATGGCATGGCACTACTACGAAGACTTTCCTCTAAAGAATTTAAAGGAGGAATCATTCTTTCTAGTGTGCTAGAGAACGATGTGGTCGATGCAGTATTGCGAATGGGAGCAGAATTTGGTCTGCAAATATTAGGTAAAATTGATAAACCGACCAACCCTTCTCAGCTAGAAGCATTAATCGGCCGTTGGTCACCAGTATTAACCGTTTTATCCGATAAGAAACAAGAGCCACGAATTACCAATATTGACCTGGAATATGCGATTCAGCATGGACAGATACACCCATGGTATCAACCCAAGGTTGACTTTTTCACTAGTGAATGGTGTGGCATTGAAGTGCTTGCTCGGTGGCTTCATCCAACATATGGGATGATACCACCGGATCTATTTATACCACTGGCAGAAAAACATGATCTAATGCACCCACTTACCGAGATGATTATTCGTGATGCCCTTTCACAATACCATCAGTGTGCCAAAGGCAAACCATCATTAAATATGGCTCTAAACTTATCGGCTAGTTCAATTACTGATAAAAGCTTGAGTAATTTTCTGCTACTACATTGTGGATTGAACCAGATCCCCCCTCAGAAAATCACTCTGGAAATTACGGAAAGTGCGTTTACTGAAGATATCGGTCAAGCACTTGAAGTATTAACACGGCTAAGAATGCATGGGTTCGGTATTTCTATTGACGATTTTGGCACAGGATACTCATCACTACAGCAGCTGGCTTTGCTCCCTTTCACCGAGTTAAAACTTGATCGTACTTTTGTCGATCACTGCCATAACATGCCATCACATCTAGCTATCATAGAAACAAGTATCAAGTTGGCCAATAACCTTGGACTAAAAACAGTGGCCGAGGGCGTAGAGAATATAGATACGTGGCAAATTCTAAAAAAACTGGGCTGCGATATATGTCAAGGTTATATTGCAGGAAAAGCGATGCCATATCATGAATTGAGTGGTTGGCATCTAAATTGGAAAGCCAAGTCAGTAACGTTAAATTCTGGATTCGAGTAAACTTAAAATAAAAAGACCCCTTGCATTTTTAATCCAGGGGTCTGAAAAATACCTCAATTATAGTATGAAGATTTAAATCACCCTTCATTTCTTCTCTTATTCAATTACGCCTTTACTCTCCTGCCAATATAAAATCCCCTGTTTTACTTGGCCATAAATATCATTAACCTGATCCAGCGATCTCGGCATAGACCCACTCAAATTGGGTGCTTGTTCCCACTCGGTGCAACATTCAACAAGTTGATCAGCACCGATGATCCTTGCACCACCTTTGATTCGGTGCAAATAATCGAGAAAACGCCGGCTATCATTATCGTTACTAGCCAATGTCAACATAGCGATATCATCATCCGTAGCCTTCAAGAACTCTTGTAGCAAAGGCAACATAAACTGGGTATTTCCGGCTGCTAATCCCCCAAGCACCTGGTCAATCCGTTCAGCTATTGCTGCACTAGTCGTCACTTGTGCATCATTACCCGATGGTCGTGGATCATGCTTGGCAAGACAATCTCGAATCTGATCCAGACTGACAGGCTTGAATAAACAATCATCCATGCCTACTTCGATCGCATGCTGGATCTGCTCTTGTCTCGCATCGGCGGTCAACCCAATAATAACTGTCCGTTCTCGTTGCTCGTCACGCTCTTGCTGACGATAGCGCTCAGTAAAATCAAGGCCATTTATATCCGGCATATTAAAATCGGTAATAATGAAATCGAAGCGTTGATCCACTAACTGCTGTAAGGCATCCCGACCGGACTCAGCCATCGTAACCTCGTGCCCTAAAAAGGTCAGTTGTTGATTCACCAACAATCGATTAGTTGGATGATCATCGATAATCAGAATTCGACTGCTGCGGGTGGCAATAGCTGATATGTCACTCAACGTCGGGAGTGATGGCCGCACCATAGCAGAACTGCCAACTATTGGTAACCGCAGTGATATCAGGACCCTTGTACCTTGACCCGGTTCGCTCATCAGTTCGAGACGCCCCCCCATCATTTCGCACAGGGTACGACAAATCATCAAACCGAGCCCGGTACCAGAACGATACTCATCTTGGGACTGTTCTACCTGACTGAAAGGTTGAAACAAACGAGTTTGATCATCCTGGCTTATCCCTATCCCGGTATCCGTAACGTTTATCGTCACTACACACTCGTCATCCTCGCTTAATAGTGTAAGAGCAAGATCAACGCCCCCTCTATGGGTGAACTTAATCGCATTGCTGATCAAGTTTGATATGATCTGTTTGTAACGCATCGAGTCGATCAAAACCGTCTGTTCATCATCGATGGAACATGTGAGGTAAAGCCCCTTTTCTCGTGCATTCGCTGAGAAAACATTAATTACTGAGCGGCTAAGTTCAGCAATATTATGAGGAGCAGGAGATAGCTCAAGCTTGCCTGATTCAATTTTTGATACATCAAGGATATCCCCAATCAATCCCAGCAATTCTTTCGAAGACTTGAGTGCAATTTCGATTGAATCATTCGCCTGTGCACTAATACCACCTTTACGAAGGGTCAATTCAAGCAAACCGATTATTGCATTCATTGGTGTGCGAATTTCATGACTCATGGTCGCAAGAAATGTTGTCTTGGCCCTATTAGCATATTCTGCACGTTGTGAGGCTTCTGCCAACTCCTCCATCAAGCGATGACGTTCACTGATATCTAGCCAACCACCAATAATACCACTGACTTCATCGGATAGATCATGATAGATATGCAACCAATAATAAACATGAAAGGCTCGACCATCCGCAAGTTTCAATAAGTGATCATTATTATAACTAACCCCATTTTCATGAAGCTTACGGTAAATCTCTCGAAGATCTTCTTGTGATTGTTCCGATATCGGCAGGTTGGCAATATTTGTGCCTAACATCCGCTCTTTTTCAACCCCAACAAAGCTACAGTAGCTTTTATTACATAGTATGAAGTTGTTATCTTTATCTCGAGCGAATACAGGATGCGGAATACTGTCAACCAGATCGTCCATGAATTTAAGCTGTTGCTTTAGCGCGAATTGAGCACGCTTTCTTTCATTGTTTTGGCGGCGCAAGATCAATGCCCATGACACAACTATCAATAGTGTGACGGTTGCTGCAACAATCTCCAGCCAGAATTGATGAAACACATCATTCAAGGTCAATATATCTTGCTTGGCGCTGACTCGCCAACGACTGGATAATACTTCCAGTTCATCTGGTGGAATTGATGCAATAACTTTATCCAATATTTCAATCAGCGCACGATTATCTGGCCGTGTTGTGAAGGCCGCTGCCACCGGCTGTGAGTCATAAAGTTCCCCTCCCACAGCAAGTGAATCGGTATGATTACTGTTAATGAAATATTGAGCAGGCCGCAATGGCACAATCGCAGCGTTACATAGCAGATTGGCAACGCAAGCCAATGCATTGTCGTACTTGTCAAAATAGGTGACTTTCAGATTATCGGATTGGTACTCTTCAACCAATTTTTCCGCTACGGTACTCTTTACCAACGCTAACGGACCATCATTTAGCACACTCTCAACATCTGAATACTTATCGTAATTTTCCTTTCTGATCACATAAACCAACGGATCCAACACAATCGCTCTGCTGAAAACCAAAGGCTGGCTATATTTTCTATTGGGGCTGCTAATGGTCACATCAGCATCACCGGATTGCACAGCATCCAACTGATCCCGCAAGTTAGTCATGACCGCCAACTTGACATTAATCCCGAGCCGTAGCCGAATTGTTTGTATCAGGTCAGCCAAGATGCCTCGAAAATAGCCATCCTGATCGACGAATCCCATCGGCGGGATCCGGTCATTTACTGCCAAGGTGATCTCTTTCTTTTGCGCCAGAAATGCCTTTTGGGCAGCGGTCAGATTGAGCGACTCACCAACCAGCGACACCCCACCTCCAGCCCAGCGTTGATAAATAGCGTTGATAGATGTAGCCGGAATGATGTCGATGGCTTTGTTGATTAATTGCTGGAGGAGTTTGTTTTCGGGAGAGAGGGCAAATGAGAAACCGTAAGAGTTGAATGGTATCGTTTTTCCGAATTCAACATTCTCCAGATAGAATTTGTTGACTAAAAAGTTCCCAGATAACAAGTCGATCAAAACCGCATCATTTCTTTTGTAGGCCACACTGGCCAAGGCACTGTAACGCCCTGAATAATGAATGACTTTTTTATCATTGAACAAGGTGTTGAAAAATTCGTCTGGTAGGTAATCTTGTGGCACCGCAACAGATTCAACGTCATCTACCTGTATGCCCTGGCGAATAAAGAGCACAGGGGTGTCGCTAATATAGGGCTTGGTGAGTAAAAAACCCTGAAAAGATTCATAGGTGTTTGCGGAACCAATAAAATCTACTTCTCCACGCCTGATTGCCTGCAATGCAGCAGAGCGTGTCTCATAGCGCTTGGCGATGACAGGGATGCCAAAGGTGGCAGAGAGCAACCCCACGATGTCTGCCGTAACCCCTTCATAGTCACCGGACATCAGAGATATATCGAGAGGTGGATTGTCGGGGGCAGGCACGGCCAACACCAACTGCTTTTTATTGTGCAGCCATGTCTGTTCGGCGGTATTAAAGGGCGTCACGGCTCGACTGACAGGGACTGGCTCACGGGAAAATATTGGAATTATGGTCTGATCCGTTTTTTCTGAAGCGACAACAGTGGAGCAAGTGATAAAAAAAAATAGCGTCAAGATTTTTTTCATGGCTCAGACCAGATTATGGCGTTTGGCAAAGTTAAGTAGATCGACAATATTGTTGAGCTGTAACTTGGTCATCAGCCTTGTTTTATAGGTACTAATTGTTTTTTCACTTAATACCAAATCGTTGGCAATTTTCTTGTTATTATCGCCTCTTGCCAAAGCCATCAGCACACTCATCTCACGCATTGAAAGCGTCTTCAATACCTCTGCACTGTCGATATCTGACTTGCCGGCAGCATCAAAGCGAAGGGCTTGGTCAAATAACACATAGCCAGCCAGCACCTGCTCCACCACAGAAGAGAGCTTGGTGAGATCATCAAGCTTGGAGACAAAGGCGGAGACCCCCAGTTGAACACAGCGGGTTTTGACGTGGTCGCTGTCATGGGCACTTAACACGATAATTCTTGGTGACATGGCCAGCTCGTGGCAGCGCTTGATTACATCAAAGCCATCGATACGGGGAATATTGATATCGAGCACCAGGATATCGGGCGCTTGCTGGCGGATCTGCGCCAGAGCATCGATACCATTATCAAATTCACCCGAGATCTGGTGGCCCTTACTTTTTAACAGGATGCCTACGGCCATTCTGATAGCCGGATGGTCATCCACAATCATGATCGTTGCCATGCGATTCCTTTATCAAGCCAATAGTAAAGCCAGTAAGTTATTGATTGTAACCTAGAACATTATCGATAAGGGGGCAAGTCAGCAGTCGGATGGTACCTGCCGACCTGTGGTACAACACTTAGCTCAACAACATTCTGGTCAAGAGATTGTGCCCCTTGAACCGGTGCACCATCACAGCAGTGATATGCAGCAGCACCACGGCCATCATGGCAAAGGCCAGAACACTGTGGCACTGCAACAAGAGCTGGTAGATGGTGTTAGTGGCCGCTTGTTTGGGATCACCCAACTCAACGAGGTTGGGCAGGGTCAGCCACTCTTGCCAGAACAGGCGCAGTTCGTATCCTTTGGCGTTGGCGGTGGCCCACCCCAGCAGGGTCAGAAGGATCACCCCGTACTGCAAGAACAGATGCACCGCCTTTTCAAGAGCGTGCTTGAGCGGATGATCCGCATTGATTGAACGGGGTCTCTCAGCGCGGTGACTTAGGGAATTGCAGATTCGCACCACAGTCGCCAGCAGTAAAAAGAAACCGACCGTCTCATGGCCGATAAATGTGGCAAACACTGTATCTTTGGTAAAGGGGAGATGGAAGGTTTTAACACTCCAATAAAAAAGAGAAAAAAATATAACCATTGTCATCAAGATAGCTATAAGCCAATGAAAAACAATCATTGTGCCGTGATATTTTTTCACCAACATAAACTCCACCAATTACATTATTACTAACCATAAAAATGAATATACTGCAATGATATTTAAATCAGTCAATTCCTACTATCTAAATGAAACTCAGTAATAACCCCCCTATAAATGACAGCAAATTAATTACAGAATTAAAAACAGCACGATTATCTTTAATAGTAGACCGTTCCTAAGTTATTGGTCTTTGACATTACCATACCTCTATTTCTTCAAGCTCTAGCTATACCTACCTTTTACGAGTTTAGCATAACGAAATAATTCGTAAGCACCGTTGAATAACCAGGGCAGCGTTGTTTATTGTTTCAATTAATCTTCCTGTTTGTTTAGTGCTTGGTGTTGGCAGCCCATCAGTAGATGGGCAACCTATTTATGACAAGACGATTTACGAGACCTTCATCTCCTGACCGTCACTGTGCGGTGACGTGAACACGGAAGGTGTAACCCTGATCCGCACCGGTCGTTGTGTAGCGATCAAAGGAGCCGATATCGCTCCAGTTCACGCCATCATTGGTACGTTGCCACTGGTAAGTCAGCCGTGAACCGCCAGTCAGTTGCTCATCACCCCGGCCGGTTTGTCCGTCAACCTCTCCTTCCAGGCGCACATGGGCATAGAGGATAGTACCCACCGGAGCATAAGCCGGTACATCGTTACCACTCTGGTCAGTCACCCGCACACCATCGCTTGCGATCTGCCCAGCAGCAAAGTTCACATCAGCCTGTTGGCTGGAGCCCAGCAGGGATGCGGTTACAGTAACGCTGGCAATCCCGGTATGTCTCACCTCGATGCGGGCAATACCGTTCACATCAGTGATGCTGGTTGTTCCCGAGAGGCTGCCGGCAGTGGTGGTCCACTCGACGGTCACACCGGCTTTCGCATTGCCCGCAGCATCGACTACTGCCACTTGCAACTCGTTGCTGTCAATACCATTCGCTACAGCGTTATTACGTACCACAGTCAGGCTGTTATCACTCAACTTCATACCACCATTAAGCGGGTCGTTCGGGTCGAGCGGATTGCTGCCGTTGTCTACTTCGGTCTTGTCATCAATGCCGTCACCATCGGTATCCTTGTTCTCCGGATCGGTACCGAGCTGGCTTTCCTGACCGTTGGTCAGGCCGTCACCATCAAGATCCCCGTCCGGATCAGCCACCGGGTCGTTCGGGTCGAGCGGATTGCTGCCGTTGTCTACTTCGGTCTTGTCATCAATGCCGTCACCATCGGTATCCTTGTTCTCCGGATCGGTACCGAGCTGGCTCTCCTGACCGTTGGTCAGGCCGTCACCATCTATATCCCCGTCCGGATCAGCCACCGGGTCGTTCGGGTCGAGCGGATTGCTGCCGTTGTCTACTTCGGTCTTGTCATCAATGCCGTCACCATCGGTATCCTTGTTCTCCGGATCGGTACCGAGCTGGCTTTCCTGACCGTTGGTCAGGCCGTCACCATCAAGATCCCCGTCCGGATCAGCCACCGGGTCGTTCGGGTCGAGCGGATTGCTGCCGTTGTCTACTTCGGTCTTGTCATCAATGCCGTCACCATCGGTATCCTTGTTCTCCGGATCGGTACCGAGCTGGCTCTCCTGACCGTTGGTCAGGCCGTCACCATCTATATCCCCGTCCGGATCAGCCACCGGGTCGTTCGGGTCGAGCGGATTGCTGCCGTTGTCCACTTCGGTCTTGTCATCAATGCCGTCACCATCGGTATCCTTGTTTTCCGGATCGGTACCGAGCTGGCTTTCCTGACCGTTGGTCAGGCCGTCACCATCAAGATCCCCATCAGGGTCAACAACTTCAGGTCTGGTTCGGTTTTGCAGTACCTCAAGGGCGCTATACGCACTGACCTCGTTGCCCTTGATGTCACGAACAATGACTGTGATACCGTATAAATTGCTGCCTTCGGCTTCAAATACGGGCAACTCGGGCAAGCGCAGCGTGGTCAAATCGGCACCGCGCAACTGCGCTGCCGGAATACCAAGCTTGTCAAACAAGGGGCTCTGCCAAACAATCTCGGCAACAGGGTGTTTGCTGCGTAGCTCCTGCACCGAAATATCAAACGGGCTGCCTTCGAACCCACTCAGCTGTTGCGGTAATGCCACAGACATCAGTTGTGCCTTGGTATATTCGAGAACAATCTGGTTGTTACGCTCGACCAGGTCATAGCGCATGCCGCGCATGGACTTGTTGACCTTGCGGCCATCCAACATGTTGTTGAGTGACTCGCCCAGACGCCATTCAAGATTTAACCCAAACTGGCTGTTGCTCTGACCACCGGATGCTTCAGTGTGCTTGACATCAAATTTGACCAATGGAACGGGCTGATACCCGACCCCCAGGGTAATGGCATGGGGATCTTTCTCCAGCTTCTGGGAGCCCAAGATATCCACCTTGTCACCAAAATACTGCTCTGCGGTCACAGAGCCTGACAGTGCCGGATGCGAAGGCAGATAGGCCTGAATGTTGACATCAATACCACTGGCCGCACGGGACAAGTGATCTTCGATCTTGTCGCTCTCTTTCCAGGAACTCAGCGGTATATAGCCGTTGGCAGACATCTTGAGATTGTCACGCCATGCTTCTGCACCAATACCGGCACGGGACGCGCGCTCGGTGAAATCCTGGTCATAAAAGGCGTTGTAACCGAGCATCCAATCTTTGGTGAAATGGCGCTGGCCGATACCAACGTTCGCGGTAATGTTGTCATTGCTGGATTTTCTGACCCCAGCTTGTACAAACGGCATGCGCGACTCGCTTTCTGCGAACGGCATCAGCACATCAAGGGATGACTCGGCAAAATTCATTTCATCGTCGAGAGCAATCTTGGCTCTGGCGGTCCCCTTGCCTACCAATTCCTGAGCATACTGGTTGGCTTCGGCCTCAAAACCTGAGACAGCTTGACGTTTCCAGTACTGCGCTTCCTCTTTGGCGCCATAGGATGAACCTGTAACAACAGATGCATTGTCAGCATTACCATACGTCTGGCGTGCAAATTTATCAGCCAGGGTCTCATCAACCCCAGCCTCATCGTTGGTTGCAAACTGGGTTGCAATGCGCGCAGCATTTTCCGCAGCGTAATCGGCAACGGATTTAGCGCTCTCATTACTCGCTGTCAAATTGAGAGGATTTTTGCCGCCCAGCTCAGGAAGAGCCACTGCTGCTGGCACCATTATTTTTTGGCCAACTTCGAGGGGGTGAGTTGCCAGCCTGCTCTCGTTCATGGCAAGCAGAATATGAACAGCTACACCATGAGCTTTGGCAATACCACTCAGGCTGTCACCTACTTTAACGGTGTAACTATTCTGTGAGGACTGTTCCTGACGTTTTTTCGTTTCAGGTATTGCACCAGCAGCGTATGCAATCGGCAATACAGCGTTATGTCCAATAAAGAGGTAAGCCCATACCAGTTGATAGACGCGGCTTTTCTTAAACATACTTAAAACTCACTTCTGTTGTTGCAATATATGTCAGCGGTCCATCAATTGGAGAATCCATGTCAGCTATCATATAGAAATGGACGAACATGCGATGTAGGAAATCACCTATAGCGATGTAGGACCCGCCTTATGCGATTAAAACTACAATCCACACCTTAAAAGTGACCAGTATGTTGTTTTATGTTCTTAGATTTCACAAAAAAAATTAAGTCTATTCCTACAAGGGTTTTATCTTTAAACGTGGCATTATTTAGTCGCGTAACACATATCCCGTGCCTGGCTGACAAGTTGCGCGTTTAATAAAGTCAGATCATCGACTTTATCCAGCCATTTTGGCCGCCGCCAGGCGGCTTTTTTTATGCATAAAATCTTGATTATCATTTCTATACATTCTAATATTCATCAGTCCGCTCTGCTGAAACAGCATCAACCCACCTTTTAATTTCTTGCCAGACACAAGCACTCAAGTAGCATTTCGCCACTTATCCTTATGCTGCTTCAAAAAGTGTGGACAAATAAAAAGACCGCCTCGAGCGGTCTTTTTTTATTCATATCGTCATCAACTAACACAGAGATAATACTCATTGTTTATCGAGTAGGTTCCGTTAGTATTTCCATTATCCAGTCTGAACGCCCAGTGTATGGCTCCTGCCGTGTGAACCTCTGATGTCCAAAATGCATAGATGTTTGTTGGCCAGCCAATAGCGGAAGATATTTTATTGGCTGGGTAGGCATTATAGAGAAGCTGATACTCGGCCCTTGTCGGCAGTCTCATACCAAGCTGCTGGCACTTTGTTGTAGCACCACTCTGGGAAGCCAGTTCGCCCGATACTGCAGAACGGTAAAAAGTAAGCGCCCCCACTTTCACTTTTAGATGCGCTACTTTCCATACTACTGATGCCCTCTTTTTACCCAGATTTGCCAACCCACTCTGAGCCATCGGCTCAACCTCTACAGCCAGCTCTTTATTGAGATCGCTCTCTTTCACCATGTATTGGCGTGCCGTTTCACCGGCCATAGCAACGCCGTTGACGTACCACTGATAGCGACTGGCTCCCTCAAGGTCTCCATCCAGATCTTCATACAGGTAACTGGCAGAAACCGCTGTTCCTGGCCCAGCCAACTGACCACGGTTGACCTCGATATTGGTAACCTTGGGTATCCGGCCAGTCGCCAGTTCAGTCCAGTCGCTACCACCTTGTGTTGCTTGCGGATAGCCCCGTGGGGTAACCGCACGCGCCGCAACGTAATAACTTACTGATTCAGACATCTGTCGTGCATCGCCGTATGAGCAAGCGCCCTGACCAGACGGCTCAGAACACCAGCGTGTCTGGTAAGTGATCTCGTCGCCATCCGGATCAATAGAGCCGTCAACGCGATCCACGCGAAGATACTGATCTTGTGTCATGGCTTTAAATGTAATCGCAGGGGCTGTTGGAGCACCGCGCCCATAAATGGCTGCCGTCGAATCACTCTCCTTGGCTATGGCTGAGTGACCTGCCAGCACAAACAATATCAGGCATCCTATCTTTGACCGGCGCAGGGTTGGGTGTAAACGCTGTGGTAGTGTCATGGTTTCTCCCTTGGTTAAACTGTCGCAATATGAACTTATTGCCAACCCGTATGTTGATAAAAAAGGCCCGGTATACACCGGGCCTCCTTGCCGCTTTTGTGATTTGTAGCGATATTACTTACCGTTGGCGTCCACGCGGAACTTGTAACCCTGATCTGCACCGGTGGTGGTGTAGGTGGCACTGGTTGCACCATCAACATTAGCCCAATCTTCCGAACCATCCAGCGCACGCTGCCATTGGTAAGTGGCATCAACACGGTCAAGTTTCTCGCCAGCACCGTCATCCAACGTCACGGAGGAGTGCAGAGTGGTCCCTACGACAGGGTTGCCGGTGATGGTTGCACCAGTCGCATCCACTACCTTGACGTCGATTGCAGCTTCAACCACGTTCTCCACAGTGATGGTGATAGTGATACTGTCCTGCGCCCCTGTAACCGGATCGGTTACCGTGACCTCAACTACGTAGGTACCATTACCATCCGTATCAAGCGGGTTTTCAGCATCTTGCGGCTTCAGCGTCAGTACACCGTTGTCGTCAATGGTGAACTGACTACTATCATCGCCACTCAGGCTCCACTGCAGATCACCACCGCTGTTGTTGTTGGTGACCGAAGAGCCAACATCAACCTTGATCTCCTGGTTTTCGGGGCCACTGCCGTTACCTGCGCCGTCAAGACCAATGGAGCCCGGGATACCAGGATTTTCAACAATGGGGCCTTCACCACCGATCTCCAGATCTCCGGCCGCAATCATAATTTCATTGGAGAGGCTATCTGCTGAGTAACGGGTTGCTACCGGGAAGCTTCGCTCGTCTGCAACGGCACGCAGCTTGAGAGTCAGCTTCTTGCCGGCATCAGCAGGTTGCGGGGTATAGGCGGGAATAGCATCAACGCTGCCAGCCAGCTGCTCGGCACCGACATCAACACCATCCAGTTGCCAAACGTAGTACCAGTCGGTCAGTGCATCACCATCTGCATCGGCAGTACCCGGAACCATTGGCAGAGTGACCGGCACACCGACCACCCCCAGCCCAGTGATTTCCGGTGCGGCGACGACGGTGATTTGACGACCATGAATGGGGCCTGCGCTATTGGTTGAGACCAAAGCGCTCGCGCCGTTACTGACCAGCGTAGCCAGCAAAACGGCAGCCAAGGTGGTACGACGAATATGGTGAGCAGGAGTTACAAACTTTTTCATGAATAGAGACCTTGTCGGTTACATCAGCAGCCAAAAGACAACTGCATTTTGTTAACTATCGCGAGGAGACTATCCCTGGTTCACTGCCCCGAAGATGGGCTTGATACTGTTTGCACTATTTAACCTGTTAGATGAGGCAAAACACAAACAACTCTGTATCCGGCTGGACAACATTTTAATACTGACCAACGCATTAAGACCGGCAACTCGATTTTGGATTTTTATCTTTTCAACGAGCCCGCTGAATCGATGCATGAATAATAGCCACATAGTGATTCGAGGTATGTAGGATTACATGGCAACGCAATGTAGGAAAATACTTATCAACTCAATAAGTCAAGAGTATAGACTTGCCCATCCTGAGATTTACCGTGCTAATAACATGCTGATGTGGCCCAACAGGGGCTAAATCTCATAACTCCACATAGCGGCGTTGTTTACATGGTCCCTATTGTTGGCTCCCCCATGAAATGATCACCGTTATGAAATGGCTGACTATCCAGTTCGGCACTCAATTGACGTTATTCTCCTTAATTTGAGCAATCGAATGACACATGAGCCTTCCCCCGATATTTCGATGATATCAAGTCGTTAAACATCTAATGTGCTGATTAAGTGAAACAAAAAAACCGGCCCCTCTCGAGGCCGGCTTTGATATTTACTCTCCGGTTTTACTTCTTGCGCTGCTTATCAGAACTTCAGCTCGTAGCTCAGTTGCACACTGCCATCCACGCCCTGATTGCCATATTCAGCCTGGCTAGCCTTCACATTCAGCCCTACGGTGCCAGCCTGCTCCAGCTCATAGCCAACACCCACTGCCGCGTAAGGACGCATATCATTGCGCTCAAGCTCGGCACTCACCGCAAACTCCTGCATCCCTTCACCCAAGCTGAATATGTCGCTTCTGCCCTTGAGCGTCACCGGGTTCACATCCAGGTCCATCTCGACCCCTGTATCCAGTTTCAGGGTCACTCCCTTCGTCAGTGCGGTCTCGCCTTTCACACCCACCTTGCCCACTGTGCTCTTGTCTTTCACCTTGTCGTGCTCGACATCAAACACCAGTCGCTCACCACCTTCACGGTAACCGTCTCGGCTGGTGATAAAGTGGGTCACTTCGGCATGAGGCGTCACCTTCCAGTCTGCCACCTCTAAGCCATAGCCCAGGGAACCCCGCACAGCCACGCTCTTCACATCAGCCTTGCCTTTACCGTGTTGCACATTGGCAAGACCATCACCACGCACAAACTCACCACGCTGTTCGCCGTAGCCCAGCGACACGCCGGCTTGCACTCCGGTCTCGTCTGCCCCTTGCGAGAAGTGCAGGTAGCTACCTACGCCCACACCGCTGTCGAGCTCCGCACCACCGCGCTCAGTCAGCAACTGGTTATCCAGTGATGAGCCAAACATCGAGGCGGTCACCCCGGCGGTGAGTTGGTCGGTGAGGCCGTAGCCATACGCCAGCGACAGTTGCGGCGCAACCTGATAATCCAGCTCTGTCGGGGCGTCAGTTACCTTGCTCAGCTCACCCGTCACACGCAGGCACTGCTGACCTTCGGCACCGCTGACACAGGCGTTGTCCAGCTGACGGCCCAGTGCGCGCTGCTGGGCGCGGAAGGCCTGTTCGGTCTGGGCGGCCAGAATCGGCATCGAATCAAACAGGTAGCCCAAATCCTGCATTACGCCACCACTCCCCTCGCTACCCGGTTCAGGCTGAGGCTCGGGCTGATTGGCCACTTCTCCGCCCGGCTCGACTGGCGGAACAATAGGATCTACTGGGTCAGTAATTGGATCAACGGGGTCGATCGGAATAATTGGCTCAAATGCACGCCAGACGAAAGCTCGCTGCTTAGACAGCCAAGGCATGGAGCCTTCAGCTCGACTATTACCTACTACTGTAGAACCATCGGCAGAGATATTGACTGCGTAGGAACTTTCGTAGCCGTCCAACACTCCTAGGTCGATCATTCGACCATCATTGATATGAAACAAAAAAGCATGCTCACTGCCACTGTCTGTCGCTGCTGCGCCGACAATGAAATCCCCATCTGAGGATAGAGCTCCAGCCCATGAACGACCAGAGTTATCATCTTTCAAAGAGCCAATGTCTATCATCTTGCTGGCGCCCTCTACATGGTAAAAAGCACGTCCATCACCACTGTCAGAGGCTGATGCTCCGACTACGACGCGACCATCTGCAGAAACGGAACTAGCATAAGACCAACCAGTATTGTCGCTGCGCAAAGTGCCCAATGCGGTCATCTTGCTGTCACCCTCGTTATGGCGAAAGGCAATGTTGTTAACGGAGTCGTCAGAAGCTGCGTTACCCACAACTACGCGCCCATTAGCTGAAACAGCATACGCAAATGAAGATCCACTATTGTCAGCTTTTAGCGTACCCAAATCTGTCATTTGGACATCACCCCGGTTATGACGAAATGCATGCATATCACCATTATCATTTCCGGACAGGCCAATAATCACACGGCCATCATCAGATATTCCCCTGACCAAACCGCCACCGAGGTTATCGCTGCGCAACGACCCCAAGTCAATCATCTTGCTATCACCACGCTCATGGCGAAATATATGTGACGCCTCATCATCAGCGTCCGACATCCCGGCCACTACAGTACCATCGGCCGATACCACATTGGCCATTGAGAACCCGCTGTTGTCTGAACGCAAGGTCCCCAAGCCAATCATTTTATTGCTGTCAACTTCATAGCGAAACGCTTGTTCCACACCACTATCTGTTTCCGCTTGTCCGACTGCGACCAATCCATTAACGGATATATACAATGCACTAGATCCGCCTACGTTATCAGTACGAAGTGATTCCAAAAACCGCTTTTGCCCTGACACCATATCGTAGAAAATCGCATTTCCCCCATCGATATTCATCACTACAACTGAGCCATCAGCAGAGAGCACATTGAAAGATGTTGTATCGCCAGTCAAATATGCATCCAATTCTGGCGCACCATCGACCCCACCAATATCACTGAACTCACCACCATTAGCCTCCGCCTTTTGACTGGCCAGTGAAACTCCAATAGCCAGTGCAAGCGCACTCAGCGTCATCACTGCATTTGCTTTATTCATAACTAACCTCTTGCAACCGGTATGCATTACGCACACCCGTTATCACTAAAACCAGACCACCACTTGATGGGCCGACAACCAGACAACACAGCCGCGCAGCACTATAAGGGTGTTAAGCGGTCTGCATGTGTTGCATTGATATGGCGTGAACTGCCGTGACTACCGAGATTGCCTGACCAAGGAATGGCTGGATGTTGTTCCCAAACGCTCTCGGGTCTCTCATCCATGAAAGGGGGTATCAAACACATCTGAGGCTATTTTTTCATCACTATCACCAACCGTATGTAGGACAACTCCTATGAATGAGTAGTCATATTCCCCTTGCAGTGTCCCAACAAAAAGCCGGCCCCTCTCGAGGCCGGCTTTGATATTTACTCTCCGGTTTTACTTCTTGCGCTGCTTATCAGAACTTCAGCTCGTAGCTCAGTTGCACACTGCCATCAACGCCCTGATTGCCATATTCAGCCTGGCTAGCCTTCACATTCAGCCCTACGGTGCCAGCCTGCTCCAGCTCATAGCCAACACCCACTGCCGCGTAAGGACGCATATCATTGCGCTCAAGCTCGGCACTCACCGCAAACTCCTGCATCCCTTCACCCAGGCTGAATATGTCGCTTCTGCCCTTGAGCGTCACCGGGTTCACATCCAGGTCCATCTCGACCCCTGTATCCAGTTTCAGCTTCACTCCCTTCGCCAGCGCGGTCTCGCCTTTCACACCCACCTTGCCCACTGTGCTCTTGTCTTTCACCTTGTCGTGCTCGACATCAAACACCAGTCGCTCACCACCTTCACGGTAACCGTCTCGGCTGGTGATAAAGTGGGTCACTTCGGCATGAGGCGTCACCTTCCACTCTGCCACCTCTACGCCATAGCCCAAGGAACCCCGCACAGCCACGCTCTTCACATCAGCCTTGCCTTTACCGTGTTGCACATTGGCAAGACCATCACCACGCACAAACTCACCACGCTGTTCGCCGTAGCCCAGTGACACGCCGGCTTGCACTCCGGTCTCGTCTGCCCCTTGCGAGAAGTGCAGGTAGCTACCTACACCCACACCGCTGTCCAGCTCGGCACCACCGCGCTCGGTCAGTCGTTGGTTGTCCAGTGATGAACCAAACATCGAGGCGGTCACCCCGGCGGTGAGCTGGTCGGTGAGACCATAGCCATACGCCAGCGACAGTTGCGGCGCAACCTGATAATCCAGCGCGGTCGGGGCGTCAGTCACCTTGCTCAGCTCACCCGTCACACGCAGGCACTGCTGACCTTCGGCACCACTGACACAAGCGTTGTCCAGCTGACGACCCAGTGAGCGCTGCTGGGCGCGGAAGGCCTGTTCGGTCTGGGCGGCCAGAATCGGCATCGAATCAAACAGGTAGCCCAAATCCTGCATTACGCCACCACTCCCCTCGCTACCCGGATCAGGTTGAGGCTCGGGCTGATTGGCCACTTCTCCACCCGGCTCGACTGGCGGAACAAGGGGGACAACCGGATCAGTCGGTGTATCGATTGGATCAGTGGGCGGATCAACCGGATCAGTGGGCGGATCAACCGGATCAGTCGGCGGCGTCACCGGCTTAAAGGCGCGCCAGATAAATGCTCGATAAATACTTCCGATATCAGATCGACCCATCACCGTGCTGCCGTCAGCACTGACGGAGTAAGCGTAGCTGGTGCCTCCAATTTGAAGTGTGCCAAGATCCTGCATGGTGCCACTGGAACTGCTCCAGCGAAAGGCATGAGATTTGCCGTCTTCGGCCTGAGCGTACCCTACCACTATGCTACCGTCAGCGCTGACGCCGCGAGCATCGCTGTATCCTAGGTTATCGTTTATAAGGGTGCCGAGATCTTGCATGGCTCCCGTGGCGGAGGTCCAGCGAAAAGCGCGAGCTGCGCCATCTTCGTTATTAGCTATTCCCACCACCGTGTTACCATCAGCGCTGACGGCGTAAGCCGCGCTTGGGCCTAGGTTATCTTTTCTAAGGGTCCCGAGGTCTTGCATAGTTCCGACGGACGAGTTCCAACGAAAGGCTCGATCATCGCCATCATCAGTATCAGCCACTCCCACCACCGTGCTGCCGTCAGCACTGAAAGCGTCAACTCTGCTATATCCTAGTTTGTCGTTTCTGAGGGAGCCGAGGTCCTGCATGGCGCCCGTGGAGGAAGTCCACAGAAAGACTCGAGACGTGCCGTCGTTGGTCGAAGCGTGTCCCACCACCGTATTGCCGTCAGCGCTGACGTGGCGAGCTATGCTACTTCCTAGGTTATCGCTTCTAAGGGTTCCAAGGTCCTGCATGACACCGGTTGAGCTGTTCCAGCGAAAGGCATGCCATTGGCCAGTATCGGTGCGAGCGTGCCCCCCCACCGTGCTGCCGTCAGCGCTGATGCTGTAAGCTCTGCTGTGTCCTAGTTTATCGCTTCTAAGGGTGCCAAGATCCTGCATAGTGCCCGTGGAACTGTTCCAGATAAAGGCACGAAAAGAACCATCTTCGGTGTCAGCGTTCCCCACCACCGTGCTACCGTCAGCGCTGACGCTGCGAGCTGTGCTCTCTCCTAGATTATCGCTTCTAAGGGTGCCAAGATCCTGCATAATGCCCGTGGAACTGTTCCAGCGAAAAGCTCGCTGGGAGCCGTCGATGTCGGCGCTAGCCGCTCCTACCACAGTGCTACTATCAGCGCTGACGGCATTATACAGATTGAGCCCTGAGTCATCGTTTCTGAGAGTACCAAGGTCTGACATTGTACCATACAGGTCGCCGGATACGGCTTGGGCGTAAGGGGCCGCAGCAGTGGGATCGGCAGCCCGCGCCTGCTGGCTGGCCAGCGAAACACCGATGGCGAGCGCCAAGGTGCTTAATGTCATTACGGCATTTGCTTTATTCATAACTAACCTCTTGCAACCGGTATGCACTACGCACACCCGTTATCACTAAAACCAGCTCACCACTCGGTGGACCGACAACCAGATAACGCCGCTGCGCATCACGATAACAGCGCTAAGCGGTCTACATGTGTTGCATTGATATGGCGTGAACTGCCGTTACTACCGAGATTGCCTGACCAAGGAATGGCTGGATGTTGTACCCAAACGCTCTCGGGTCTCTCATCCATGAAAGGGGGTATCAAATACATCTGAGGGTATTTTTTCATCACCACCACCAGCCGTATGTAGGGCGATTCCTATGAGTGAGTAGTCATATTCCCCTTGCTGTGTCCCAACAAAAAACCGGCCCCTCTCGAGGCCGGCTTTGATATTTACTCTCCGGTTTTACTTCTTGCGCTGCTTACCAGAACTTCAGCTCGTAGCTCAGTTGCACATCGCCACGCAAGCGCCATGGGTGATCAAGGTTCTCGCGAATACGCGCCTTGGTATTGCCGCGAAGCAGCATGAAGCGCAGCTGCATCATGTTCATCTGGGCCGAGGCACTGGTGGCATTGCCCATCTGCTGTACGTCAATGATCGGCACCTTGGGGCACAGCTCGGTGGTGAAGTTGCGCATAAGATATTCGTAAGCATCATCAAACAAACCATCTGACAGATCAGCCTACTCGAAGATGACCACCTACTTGGAGAGGTAGTCGCTCATCTCCTTGCTCTTGCCGAGTTTGTCCTCGTCGTTGAAGTCGGCAATAGTGATCACCCCTTGCAGATCATTGGCAGTCGCCAGCGCAATGATGATGGTGTTGCTTCCCTTGCCTATATCCTTGCTTTCCTTGAGTGCCACCATGTCACCCCTTCCGGTACATGACGTAAGGGTTGCCCCTGGTCTTATCGGAGACGTATTTCACACACAGTAGTGCCCGCATATTGTTCTGGTACTGGGAGGCATCAATGCCGCAGCTCAGCCAGCCCAGAGGGAGGAGTAGAGTTCGTTCTTCTTGATCGCCATGAGTCAGGTATTCCGATAGGTGTCAGTTTGCGCCAAGGGCGCATGGAACGATGTGAATGGGTGACGCAGCCATGTTGGCACCACAACAAATTGACAAGAAGTTTAACCAGTTGAGCTCGGTGAGGCCATGCGATACATCACGACTGCCCCCTGAACTTGGCTATTTGCTCTAAAAGACACCACTCCCCCAGAAATGGACACTAGTGATACATGACTGGCCTGACATCAGTTGCCAGAACGTCGATGGCTTTCAGCTGGTATCGGGGCTGAAGACTACCCATTATGGGAGGTTATGATCCTCCTAACACTCCCCTGTGAGCCCCAAAAAATGGATTTGCGAAAATCATACCGTCTGGTGTAGGGTAGTTTTGCTTCGCCAGCATGACCTTCGCACGAGTCGAAACAGGCCTGATGATTCTTAACCTTCTCGTAGTTGATATCATGACCTTGGATGGTTAAACGTGCGGCATGAAAACCCAAGGTTCGAGGATGCAACTATGAACCTATCGAATCTCGCTCGTGAAGCACGCAGTGCTCTGCAACTCTTTTCTGGTACCACCACCACTCATCAACAAACGCTGGAGTTGCTAGCTGCAGCTCTGGGTTTTGGCTCGTATGCCGCGCTGACGCACAGGTCGATCGTGCTGGTTGATGCCGACGTTCAAGAGACACCTATGTCTACCAATATCGAGCGTGTCCAGGAGCGAGCCAAAGACATTCTTGGCCAAGAGATACCAGCCCACATTATCGTTGACATCATGCGCCAGCATCGAGTCCATGTGCTGACCCTCCTCGAAGAGGATGAAGTCAACAAAGACGAAAATCCTGCTTATAGACCGTCTTATATACCGGCTTATGCTCTGCACCAATTAGCACGCTTGGCCCCCCTCATCGACCACCCCAATGGGGAAAATTACGAGGTCGTTGACAGTCTGGTCAAGCAGGTCAGACGCATAGCTGAGAGAGAGTACATCCCCGCACTTCTCGTGGCCTTGTCTGACCATTTGTCTGTCCCGTTACAAGAACCCGAAGCATACCTGGATTTTGCTACGCTGGAACGTCGTGATGAGGCTTACCGGTTGTACCTTGGTGGTGCTGAGCTGCACGGCGAACAGCTGCAAATTGCAAAATCCGAGGCGTACACTAGATGGCGAAAAGGCATGCGCATAGATTTGCTGCTCGATGCCATTGCACTTGACGATGAAGATACCAAAGATTTACTGGCAGATTGGATTAGGCACGACGATCAAGGCGTAAACCTCAAGTACATCAGTGGTAGGAATCTTACGTTGGTTGCACCAATGCTGATGGAGTCCAGCTACCATGATGACGCAGTTCAGGCATGGCTGGCTGCCACCAAACATAACGGTATCAAGCACAAGCTTGTATCAAGCTGCTACCGACACGATCTCCTGTATAGAGCTACCGTGAATACCTACTTCTCTCGCTTGTTTTCAGATAATAGGTGGCGCAGTTGCGAGCCGAAGATTGAGCATAAATACCACGACTATCTGCTCCTACAATGCGATACAGAAGAACAGGCGTCGTACCTCTTTCCCGATTGGAATAATCGGCAAGGACGTTCCGCTCTCAGAGCCTTGAGTCCAGCACTCGATGAACAGGCCAAGCTTGATGCAAAAAGAATCTTTGATGCCTACCATGCTCGCTGACAAATTATGGTAATAGGCAGTTGAGTCTGTAAAGACTCACCTTCCCATCTGCATCACAATAAACGGCCAGCTTGACCATCGTTTGAAGGCCAAGCTGGCTTCGTCAACTCCAGCCTCAATACAGACAGCACTCCAGCTCGTTTGCTTACCTGATTTGCTCGATAGCTGGTCAGGATGCCACGCCGCCCTAACATCCGGTTAGTTTTCATCATCTCCCCCCCCTCCCTTGTCAGCAAAGCTGGCCGCCCCTGTTTGCCCAGAGCGCCTCCAAGGCCCATAGCGCAATCTATGAACAAAAGGGGCAATGACGCCCCCATATCACTTGGCCAGCAAGCGTTCAGGAGGGCTGAACTGCGCAAGAGCTGGGGGTAAGAGATGGCATACAACAAGGACCATTTGTCACCACATGACACTCTGACGGCCTCTCATTCGCGACCAGTGTCACTCGCATCACGACCCCAAACGCTAACAGCTCAACCACTAAAAAGCACTACCCTTGATAATCAACAAGTTAACCAGTAATCCGCAGCGTGGCCTACACTTCGACAACGATTTACTGGAAGGCTGTGACAGAATGACACCGTGACACAAGAAAGAGCAGCCTGAAACTTGCGGGAAACCTATTTGGGAACTGATTTGATTCCTGAAAAGTACCTAAAAGGTTGGTACCAAACACAGTACCAACAGTCAATTCCATAACAACAAATACAGTTCAATTACAATGAGTTGCATTGCAATTTCAGATGATGTCGAGGGAGCCAAATTCTAAAGCCCAGCCTTTTGGCTGGGCTTTTTCGTATCTTCTGTTCGCCCCCTTCCCTGTCACGCGCGCCCTTCAAATGCCCTCTGTCATAACGTCTCTTGTCTGCATGTGATGACCAACCTGCATACAGCTTGAATTGTCTATTGTGCTCCATCCCATAAACAAAGGGCTGGATTGACCAGCCCCTGTGTGTACACCTCATCTCGCTGCCGGATGCCGGGATCAGAAACGGTAGAGCAGGCCCGTGGTGATGCTGGTGGCGCAAATATCGTAAAAGTCGATCCCGGAGTTTGCCGTGGCGTAGCTGGCGCTCAGGACCGCAGAGAGGGGCGCAATGCCAAACAGCTGGTGCCAGAAGAGGGTGGCATCGATGGCCATGTCGCGACTGTCGGCACGCTGGCCAAACAGCGGGTTGGCCTCGTCATAGTCCCGCTTGCCCAGATAGAGGTTGCTGACAAATGACCAGCGGGGCGAGGTTTTGGCGTAAGTGAGCTGCAACCCCTTGCTCACATAAGACTCGGCACTGCCCGCCAGATCAGCCTTCTCATAGCGCAATGCTGGCTCGAGGAACTGATCGTCTGTTAGCCGGAACTGGTAGGAGACCTCGGCGGAGTTGACCCGGCCATTGCGATCCGGCATCCCCATCACAGCGCGACCATATTGCTCGCCGCTGGACTCCCCATCCACCTTGACGTCGCGGCTGGTGATGCTGCCACTGAGCGCACTGCCCCAGATGTTGTCCCACGCCAGACGGGCGCCGTGGGATCGCACGTCACTCTGCTCGCGTTCCACACCCACAGCAAAGGGATCGCGCCAGACCTTGACCGGGGTGGCATTGAACACCAGCGAACCGGCCACGATCCCCTTGTCCCCCAGCTGCTGGCGCAGCCCGAACTGCTGGGTACCGTCGCCGCGAATGGCATCCTGAATGAGGTTGCCCAAAAACAGCTGGCTACCGGTGGAGGCAAAGGTATAGCGAAGATCCCCGTTGATCACCGGATCAAGGTGGCGCTGCTGCGCCGCAGCCCCCAAAGCTTCAATACGCTCGCTACCTGCACTCCCCGTGGCAAAATTGGACTTGGTCTCGCCAACGCTGGCCCCCGCCAGCACACTGCCGGAAAAACCAGATTCCCCGGGAATGGCTCCCAGCTCTTGTGCCTGAACCCCGCTTGCTACCAGCATCCCCATACTCAACAGCAGACCAATACGCATCGCAACACTCCTGGCAAGCGGCCACTCTCGGTGGGCCGAGCCTGATAAATAGGAGGGAGACAGTCGCCCCCCTGAATTGAGAAGCGGCATGTTACGGCAGGGAAAAATCACAAATAAGACAGCGGGATGCGGTTTTATTTTTTATGATGGCTTTTTATTTTTTTATAGGCGCAAGCAGGAGGCGACTCGGCATAATGAGCCCCCACAGCCTTGCAACGCTGCGGGCTGCTCGCGTCATACTCACTCTATTTAGCCCTGTTTCCAACATCGGAGTTCTCATGCGTCGATTCAATTTCATGCTCAATGGCAGCAGATTGATGATGTTCCCCTTCTACATTGGCATTCTCATCTGCGTGGTATTGCTGATGGTGAAGTTTGCCATGCAGCTCTATCAGCTTTCTGTAAACATTTTCGAGATCCCCTATCTGGACCTCATTACCGGCGTGCTGACCCTGGTGGATTTTATACTGGTGGCCCAGATGCTGATCCTGGTTGCTATCTGTGGCTATGTGCAATTTATCCAGACGGAAGAGCAGCGCGCCTCCCTTAGCAGCAACTGGCTTAGCAAGATCAACTTTGCCTCCCTCAAGCTCATCGTCATCAACTCGCTGGTGACCATCGCCGGAGTGGAGGTACTCAAAGCCTTCCTCGAAGATGGCATCATCAACGAAGTCGATATGAAGTGGTCCGTGGTGGTGTTTCTCGCCTTCTCGCTGGCCGCGCTCATCTATGCGGTGACCGAGCGGATGGCGGAGCATAAATAGTCGAGCTTGATCACTGTGCTTGTTCAGCCTTGATTCACCAGCAATACAATTGATAACACTTTTCATTACTCTTACTGCGTTATAAACTTGCTCCCCCCGGGCTGCCCCGCCCGGGTGCTGGAGCCTTTATGACAAGCCTTTCTATCTCACCCCGACAATTCTGGCAGTGGCTGGCCTACCACCATCAGGCCGCCGAGGGCACCCTCTATCTGATGTTCTTCTCCGGCCTGCTGCTGTGGGAGCCGCTGACCCCGCTCTGGTCGCTGGCACGCTGGAATCTGTTTTTCCATGTGATGCTCTCGCTCACCCTGTTCCCGCTGCTATTTGGCGCCTTCTGGCTCTCCCATCGCAGCTTGTTGAACCGCAGCAACAAACCCTTTTTACGCACCACGGGGCGGATTATTGAAGCCCTGCTGCTGATCTGTCTGGCCAGCGGCCTGCTGCTGGTGCTGCACGGCACTCCGGGCGATGCCACGGGCAACCTCGCCAGCTGGGCCCACTGGCTGAGCGCATTGGCGTTAACTCCTCTGGTGCTGCGCCACGCCTGGCGCTGGACCATCTTGAAATGGCGCTCCTGATCCCATGTTGAAGTCATCTCTTTGTGCATGTTTGTCACCCCTCTTGGCACTCGTCCTGCTGGCCAGCCCCTTCGCGTTTGCCCAGCAGATGGGTGCCGGGATGATCGCCTATGAGGAGGGACAAAGCTCGCGCCTCGTCACCGCCAACCTGAGCGCAGGCTCGGTCACCCTGCTTGAGCGCGATAGCGGAAAGCGCCTGAAAGAGGTGCCGCTGGGAGGCGATCTGCGCCAGCTGGCCCGCGCCGATGATGGCACTCTGCTGGTCACCGACTACAGCGGCGATCGCCTGTTGCTGCTGGATGATGATCTCGATCTGGAAAAGGCGATCCCCACCGGCCATAGACCCTACGGGGTCATCTTCGATGCCAAACGGCAGTGGTTCTGGGTCACGCTGTTCGAATCCGCTCGCCTGCAGGCCTACGACACCGCCGGCAACCTACAGCTGGATGCAGAAACCGCCGAGACTCCCCGTGGACTAGCCCTGACCGACGACGATCGCCTGCTACTCACCCACGCCATGACCGGCCAGCTCGCCATCTATGATCTCGCCAAGCTTGGCCACGGCGCCAAGAACGCTTCGCTTCCCAAGCCCAAGCTCATTACCCTGGCCGAGACCCATAGCGACACGCCGAGTGACTCCCAGGGCTTGCCGCGCCTGCTGGACGGCATCGCCCTCTCCCCAGATGGCAGCGAGGCCTGGCTGCCCCATGTACTGTGGAGTTTCAGCCACCCCTTCCAGTTTCAAAGCACCGTCTTTCCGGCCGTCTCCATCATCGATCTCGATGAGGAAAAAGAGCGGGTCGATGAAAGAAAGCAGCTCTTTTTGCAGATCAATCTGCCCAGCGTCGGCAACCGCAGCCAGATCGTCTCTAACCCGTTCGCGGCGCGCTTTGCCGCCGATGGCAAGCGGGTCTATCTGACCCTGGCGGGCTCGGAAGATCTGTTGGTGTTTGACCTCTCCCGCAGCGGCAAGTCCAACAACAACCGCCACCGCCGCAAGAAGTTTCAGGGGGGCGCCAAGGCGACCCAGCTATTGCGTCACCTGCCGGGCCAGAATCCGCGGGATCTGCTGATCGATGGCGACCACATTCTGGTGCACAACGCCATGGGGCAGGATCTCACCCGCCTCAATAGCGGCGGCAGCGGCCCGTTTGCCCGAGTCACGGTTGATGTGCCCCACTTCGCCAAGCTGGTAGAGACGGATCCGCGCCCCGAGCCGCTTCAGCGTGGCGAGCGGCTATTCAACCTTGGTAACACAGCGTCCAACTCACGCTTCCCCATGGCGGGAGACAACTGGATGAGCTGCAACTCCTGCCATCTGGATGGGTTCAACTTCACCAACCGCTATCTGATGGCGGCTCATCGCCAGCAGAGCGGCGACAACGCCATCAACGGCCACGCCAACCTCACCAACATGGTGGCGGGGGATTTTGTCGGCGAATACCTGCGTATGACCCAGCAGACCCAGGGCGGCATGGGCCATGACACCCGCGATGGGGCCGAAGCAGTTGACCCCACAAGGCCCCAGCCGGAAGTGAAAGCGATGATGGAAGATCTGCACGCCTTCGTCACCGCCGATGGCAACCTCCCCTATCTCGCCAACTGGCTGCGACTCGATGCCCCGCGCACGGATCCCGCCAAGGTGCCGACCACTCACCCGAAAGAGTGGCTCAACTCTGCCTCCTGCCAGAACTGCCACCAACAGGCGTTCCAGGATTGGAGCGAGAGCAACCACCGGTTGATGGGCAACTCCCATCCCTACTACAAGGTGGTGCAGGCGCTGGCCCGCGAAACCGAAGGGGAAGCGTTCGGTCAGTGGTGCCAAGGCTGCCATATGCCCCAGCAGGTGATGACAGGCCAGCTGGATCTGCCCAAGGGCTCCCACATGTTCGAGCAGGGCGGCGCCTCGCTGATTGCCGCCCACAAGGCGGGCGAACCTGTGGTGGAGGAAGGGACCGGCTGCGTGCTCTGCCATCGCATCACCAAGGTGGAAGATGCGGGCGGCAACAGCGCCTTTACCGTGAATTTGAAAGACCGCGAGAGCTATGTGTTCGAGGATGCCCCGGGCGGCAGCCTCCAGCACTGGCTGGCCGAGCGGCAGATCAACGCCCGTCCGGCGGCCCACAAAGCCTCCTATCAGAAGGATTTCTACCGCGATGCGGCCCTGTGCAAGTCATGCCACAACGAGTTTGCCCCGGGCACCGGCGCCAACATCGTCAACACCTGGGACGAGTGGGAAAAATCCAGCTTCGCGAACGCGGAGGATCCCGCCAAGCGGCGCACCTGTATCGACTGCCATATGAACCCGGAGCCGGGCAATGGCGGCGCGCCGGTGGCGGGCCAGTCCACCGAAAACGGCACCATGAAAGCCCGGCTCTATCGCCACAACTTCACCGGCGCCCAGCACCAGCTGGTGGGGCTGCGCAACCCCGACCTTGAACAGGAGAGTCTGGCGCTGCTGCGCTCCAGCGCGACCCTCTCCGCCCGTATCGAACAGGCGGCCGATAGTCAGCGGCTGGTGGTGCGGGTCGCCAATACCGGCGCGGGCCATGCCCTGCCCACCGGGGTGGCCGATTTTCGTGAACTCTGGCTGGAGCTGACCGTCACCGACGCCAGCGGCAAGGTGGTGCTTGCCAGCGGCCAACCGGTGGATGGTGCAGTCCCCGAAGATGCGCGACTGTTCAGAAAAGTATTCGGCGATGCCGAGGGCAAGCCGGTGGGGCTCAAGTTCTGGCGCTACGCCAAGCTCTTGGAAGATACCCGCATTCCGGCCGATGGCTGGCGCGATGAAGCCTGGCCGCTACCCGCAGATGCCCAAGGGCCCTTCAAAGCCGATATCAAACTCAATTTCCGCACCTACCCCAAGTGGGTCAATGATGCGGTGCGCGCCGCCGAGCCAAGCTTGCCGGAGCCACCCATAGTGCAGCTAAATCGGTTGCAACTTGCCTTGCAGCCTCTCCCCGTCACGCCCGCTACGGAGCCTCAATCCTGATGTTTGCAAGTTTTCTCATTACCCTGCGCGAGGGGCTGGAAGCCTTCCTGCTGGTCGGCATCTGCCTCTCCTACCTCGCCAAGCTGGGGGCGAGCCGCTACAACAAGTTCATCTATCTGGGGGTGGGGCTCGGCCTTGTCGCCTCCCTGATCGTCGCCTTCCTGTTCCAGGTGGTGGTGAGCCAGTTCGAGAGCGAGCGCTACAACCACCTCTTGATGGCGGGGATCCTCATCTTCGCCACCTTGGTGCTCACCTATATGGCGATCTGGATGCAAAAGCAGGCCAAATCCCAGGTGGGGGCCATGACGGCGCGCATCGATGCAGCCATCGATGGCGGCAACCTGTTTGGTCTGGTGCTGCTCGCCTTTCTGGCGGTGATGCGCGAAGGGTTTGAAACCGTGCTCTTCTTCTCCGCCCTGCTCTACTCCGGGCAAGGGGTCGATCTGCAATCCGGCCTGATAGGCGCGCTGGCTGGGCTGCTGGTCTCCATCGCGCTGGTGTGGGGACTGCTGCGCTCCACCCGCAAGGTGGCGCTGGCCCCCTTCTTCCGCTGGACCGGCCTGCTGATCATCATCATCGCCGCAGGCTTGCTCTCGTCCGCCGTCAACATGTTGCAGGCGGCAGAGATCATCACCTTCTGGACCACGCCTGTATTCGACATCAGCCACATTCTCGACGATCAGGGGGTATTTGGTACCTTCTTGCGCGCCCTGTTTGGCTACAATGCCTCACCCGCTGGCTTGCAGCTGCTGACCTGGGCCCTCTATCTGGCGATCTTCGTCACCCTCTGGCAGCGCAGCTATCGCCCGCAGGTGAGCGCCGCATCCGGCAAGGGCTGAGCCCGCACACCCTGTGGCAACAAGGCCACGGGGTAACAACACTATTCGGGAGCCGCGCCTTGGCGCGGTTCCCTTATCTATCAAGCAGTTTCGGAATAGGTCATGAGCGATAACAACAAGAAAAGCATTGCGGTGCTGGGCGCAGGCCCCGCCGGTTTGATGGCGGCCTGGCGCCTGCGCAGCGCCGGTTTTGCAGTCACCCTGTTCGAGCAGGAGCCGGTGGTCGGCGGCATGTGCGCCACCCAGACCTTCAAGGGGCGCGATGGGGAGTATCGCTTCGACTACGGCGGCCACCGCTTTATCACCAAGAACCCCGAGCTGCTCGCCTTTATCGACGAGCTGATGGGGGACGATCTGCTCCACGCCGAGCGCAAGAGCGTGATCCGCTTTGGCGGGCGCACCTATGACTACCCCTTGAACCTGCCCAACCTGCTCAAGACGGCGCCGCTCGCCCTGATGGCCGGTGCGGTGAAAGACTTGCTGCTGTTGCCCTTTAGCAAGAAGCCGGATGATTTTGCCAAGGCGAGCTTTGCCGAGTGGATTCAGAGCCACTTTGGCCGCACCCTCTATCGCCAATTCTTCGAGGGTTACACGGGCAAACTGTGGGGCATCAACCCGGACAAGCTCTCCGCTGACTGGGCCGGCCAGCGCATCAGCCTCATCGATCTCAAAGACGTGGCCCGCCGCCTGCTGCCAAGACGCAACGGCAGTATCTCGGTGCGCACCTATGCCCGCAAATACCGCTACCCCAAATATGGCTTCGGCCAGATCTTCACCACGCTGGGGGAGCGACTGGTGGCAGAGGGCGTTGAGCTCAAAACCGGCGCAACTATCACCCGCCTTGAGCAGGCCGATGGCCGCATCGAGCGGGTTTATTGGAAACAAGATGACATTGAGCAGAGCGAGCGCTTTGATCAGGTGATCTCCACCCTGCCGCTGCCGCTCACCTGCCAGCATCTGGGCTTGCCGTGCGATCTGCACTACCGGTCGCTTCGCTTCGTCAATATGCCGCTTAAAACAGAGAACCTGTCGGACAACACCTGGCAGTACCTCTCCGATCCCCATATTCTGGCCACCCGTCTGCAGGAGCCGCGCCGCCGCAGCCCCTTTATGGCGCCAGCCGGCCAGACCTCGGTGATGCTGGAGATCCCCTGCAACCCGGGGGATGCCACCTGGCAGGCGCCGCTCTCTGATCTGCGCGGTCGGGTCACCGCCGATCTGGCCAGCCTTGGCGTCGATACCGCCAAGCTTGGCGATGAAACTTTTGAAGCCCGCAGCGAATACGCCTATCCGCTGATGGATTTGGGCTATCAGGCTCGCCGCAACGAAGCCATCAAGGCGCTGATGCCCATCACCAACCTCATCATGACCGGCCGTCAGGGGACATTCCGCTACATCTTCACCGACACCGCCATGGAGATGGGGATGATGGCTGCCGACATGGTGATCGACGGGGTGGACAGACGCCACGCCATCTTCAATCATCGCAACGAAAATACCGTGATCGAAACCCAGAGCGTGGCCTGATGGCCGCGCCATTGGCATAAGTAAGGAGAACAGGATGACCATCCGCCCGGGTTTACTCGCCCTCACCCTGCTGCTGGCCATGAGCGGGCAGGCGCAGGCTTACTCCTACGCCGCCGCCGGCAAGGAGCCACTGATCGACGCCCGCGAGGCGCTGCTGGGCGCCGCCACTGACGGCAAGGATGCCAGCGCCACCTTGAGCGAGATTGCCGACGAGCTGACCTATCTGGAACAGCACCACAAGGTGGAGCTGCAAGGGCCGCTGGCCGCCGCCATCAAGTCCAAAGACGCTGCCGCCACCGCCGCCCTGCTCAATCGCGCCTACAAGGCGGAGATCGAGCGCCGCCTCGAAGGGGCCAGCCAGAATCTTGGCGACTACCAGACCGCCAAGGTGCTGGTGGTCAAGAGCAAGCGCTTCCTCGATCTGATCCTCCCATCACTCAGTGAAGGGGATCGCAAGGCAGCCGAACAGGCGCTGGCCAAGGTGCTGGATGCCATCGGCAACCCGGGGGTATTCGGGGTAGGTGCCAAGCCCGCCGACGCCGCCGCCTTTGCCGCAGCGGAAAAAGCGCTGATGGCCGTGCTGGCGCCGCTGTGATAGCCACCCGCCAAGCATTGCGCCATCTCGCTGTGACAAACGGTGGGTTTCGCTGCGCTCTACCCACCCTACGCACGGCCTGCCGATAGATGCACCCGGACGCCACTTTGCCCCCTTCTCCCCTTGCGGGAGAAGGGCTGGGGATGAGGGGTAAGGTAATGGCCCGGCGTTGGCCTTCCCCCTGCTCCACCACCATTTGGCTGCTCATTCTGCTGCAACTGGCCTGGCTCGGCTGGTTGCTGACCTTCCCGGTGGCGCTCGATTCCGACGATGCCCTCAATTTTGCCCACGGGGTGACGCGCTTTAGCGTGCTGGAGTTCTCCCCCCACTTTCCGGGCTACCCCGCCTTTATCTGGCTGGCACGGCTGATCAATCTGCTGGTGGACGACCCGGCCCGTGCGGTGCAGTGGGCAAGCCTCTTGGGTAGCAGTTTGCTGGCGCCGCTCGCCGCCTTGCTGGCGGTCAGATTGTGGCAACGGCCAAGCCTGCTCGCCCCAGTCTGGCTGCTGGTGCTGGCCCTGCCGCTCACCCCGACGCTCGCCCTCTCCGGCCTTTCGGATGGGCCGGCGCTCGCCGCCTGGCTCGGGACGCTGCTGGCCTTGCAGCAGCGCAGAATTGCACTGGCGGGTCTGCTGCTGGGCCTTATGCTGGCACTGCGCCCCTCCTATTTTGTGCTGGCGCTGCTGCCCCTGTGGCTCGGGCTGGCGCAGCAGGGCAACCGCGTCAGGTTCGTGCTCCCCATCGTGCTGGTGGGGCTTATCAGCCTGCTGTTTGTCTGGCAAGCCGATGGCTGGGCCTATTTCAGCGAGGGGCGCCGCTTTACCGATGGCCACTTTACCCTGTGGGGCAACACGGCGGCGGCCCACGGCGATCGGCTGCTGAGCTGGGCGCGCACCTTCAACGATCAGCTCACCCCGCTTTGGCCCCCGTTGATGGGGGCTTTGCTGGTGCTGCCGCTTTGGCAAAGATCAAAAAACCACCCTGCCGCCCTCCCCCCACTCTGGACACTCTACTGGCTCGCCCTGCTGCTCTGGACCCTGTTTGGCCAGAATCCCGACAATCCCCGCCATCTGGCCCCCGTCACCCTGCTCGGTATCGTGCTGCTGGCAGGTTGGCTGCCGCGCCGTGGCGAGGGGGTGGTCGCGGTGGCCGGATTGCTGCTGCTCGGAGTAACCTTTACCCTGCCCCGTCCACCCGCCATGGTGCAGGCAGCAAGGCTCGCAGAAAAAGCGTGTCCGGCATTGGTGACCCAGTGGGGAGTGCGGCTGCTGCGGGAGACCACAGCCTTGGCCGTCACCGATGGCTGGTACAAGGGGGATGCGGCGCTGGCATTCTCTCAGGGAGCCTGCCGCCTCAGTCGCCGCCCCATCGCCGCGAACGAAATGCCCAGCGCGGTGCGCCAGCACTGGTTTGCCCCACGCTTTGCCGCCGAGCCCGGACTCTGGCTCGCCATTCCCTCGCGGCAGACAACCCATGGGGAAAGTGACAAGAAACATATAAAGAGCACAAAAATCCGCCAAGGCAACTAAAAAAGAGGGGAACAACTCGGGTACACTCACAGCGCATCCATAACAGACGAGTCTCCTTATGCGTGTAACCAGAGAGTGGCTGTGGGTTTTGTCGGTGCTGACCGGGGCCTGTGCCCTCCTGTTGCTACCATTCTGGCTGCGCGGCGGCAGTCAGGGCCATGATCTGTTTCACCACCTGCTCTCCGGTCACTTCTTTGCCGTGCAACTGTGGCAAGGTGAGCTCTATCCGCGCTGGTTGATGGAGATGAACGGCGCCTTCGGCAGCCCGGTCTTTTTCTTCTATCCCCCCCTGCCCTACTATGTGAGCGCCCTGTTCGCCGGCCCCACCCCACTGGCCCACGAGGCGATGACGCCGCTGCTCTGGAGCAGCAGCGTGGCACTCTGGCTCTCCGGCCTGTTTGCCTATCTCTGGTTGCGCCCCTTTGCCGGCCACGGACGGGCGCTGGCCGCCAGTCTGCTCTATATGGCGCTGCCCTATCATCTAGCCATCGATATCTACGCTCGCTTTGCCCTGGCGGAGAGCTGGGCCTTTGTCTGGGCACCGCTGGCACTGCTGGCGCAGGATCGCCTCTGCCGCGGCGCCCCCTCTGCGCTACTGCTGCTCGCACTGGCCGTCTTCATGCTGACGCTTTCCCATCTACCAAGCACCCTGCTCATTCTGGGCTTGCTCACCCTGCGCAGCCTGCTACTGGTCTGGCGCTACAAGGGGAGCACAGCGCTTGTCAGTGTCCCTGTCACCGCCTCCCCGCTCATTGGCACCCTGCTGGGCCAGCTCTGGGGGTTGGCGATGGCCAGCCTGTTGCTGCTGCCCGCTCTGCTGGATCAGGCGGGGATCTCCATGGAGCAGATGCGCACCGGCATGTTCGAATTTCAGCGCAACTTTCTCGATCGTTTGCCCCAAAGCCGTGATGACTGGCGCTTTCGCGGCCATCTCGCCTGGCTGACGCTGCTCACCCTGGCTCTGCTACTGGTAGCTTGGGCGGCTGCCCGCGAGCCGCGCCATCCCGAGTTGTTGCTCTGGGGGGTCATTGGCACCCTGAGCTTTCTGATGATGCTGCCACCAAGCGAGCCCCTGTGGCGCCTGCTTACTCCGTTGCAACTGGTGCAATTTCCCTGGCGCCTCAATCTGCTGCTGGTCATCGCTACCGTCGCCGTAGTGGCGCTGGGTACCCCCACCTATCGCCCGTGGCAGTGGGTCTGGTGGCTACTGCTTGCCCTCACTCTGCTCTCGCAGGGACTCTATGTACGCGAGGCGCCGCTCACCCAGGCTCCCGTAAAGAGTCAGCTCGACGGGGAGTTCGACAGCAAGCGCAGCGCCCGCGAATACCGTCCAAAGCAGGTGCCACGCGGCATGTTTGCCCCCACCCTGCTGGCCTGGAAAGAGGAATTCCAGCCCGCCATCACCAGCGACCATCAGGGGGTGAACTGGCAGATCCAGCGCTGGCAGCCTCGTCATATTGAATTGACGGTGGATGCCCCGGCGCCCGCCAAACTGATCCTGCACCAGTTTGATTACCCGGGCTGGCAAGCAAGGCTCGACCAGCGCCTGCCGCTGAGCGTCAGCAGCACCCGCAACGGGCTGGTGCAGGTCTGGGTGCCGGCCGGACAACACAGCCTCACCTTTACCCTCACCGCCCGCTGGCCGGAGCGGCTCGGGTACGCCATCTCGTCGCTGGCCTGGCTGCTCTGGCTGGGGGGAGTGATCCGCGCGGCGCGCCCCCATGACCGCAAGCGTGATCCCCAAGGTGCCTGAGCGGCCGGGCACCTCCCCCTTTTGAGGGGGTAGGAACGTCATGCCGAGCGGGGGCAAACCTGATAGACTCGCCCTTCTCCCTTTTTCAACCAAGGTTCACCAGCGGATACCCTATGCCCCACGCACAGTCCCCCCAGGCCACCATGCTCTCTCCCCGTTTCCTGTTTATCCTGCTCGGCGCTCTGGCGGGTCTGACCCCGCTGGCGGTGGATATGTATCTGCCCGCCATTCCGGCCATCGCCCGGGATCTAGCCACCAGCATCGACGGTGCCCAGCTCACCATCAGCGCCTTTCTGGGCGGTTTTGCCATCGGCCAACTCTTCTACGGCCCGCTCGCCGACAGCTATGGCCGCAAGCCGGTGATCTTGGCGGGGCTGGTGATGTTTGCCATCGCCTCGGTGGGCTGCGCCATGGCGGACTCTCTGCCCGAATTGCTGGCCTATCGGATGTTGCAGGCGGCGGGCGGCGCGGCGGGCTCTGTGGTGGTCAATGCCCTGCTGCGCGATCTGTTCGAGAAGGATGCGTTTTCCCGCGCCATGTCATTCGTCATTCTGGTGATGACGCTGGCGCCGCTGGTGGCGCCTGTGGTGGGCGGCTATATCAGTGCCCACGCCGACTGGCGGGTGATCTTCTGGCTGCTGGTGGGGATCAGCCTGCTGATCTGTCTGGTGATGCAGTGGAAAATTCAGGAGACCCTGAAACCGGAGCACCGTCAGCCCCTTAATCTGGGCCAGATCCTCAAGAACTACTGGGGGGTGCTCTCCCATCGCGGCGCCATGGGTTATGTGCTGTGCGGCTCCCTCTCCAGCTCCGGCATGTTCGCTTTCTTAAGCGGCTCCCCTTACGTCTATATCGAGTATTTCAAGGTACCGACCGAGCACTACGGCTGGCTGTTTGGCCTCAATATCCTGCTGATGATGGTGGTCACCTTCGTCAACAGCCGACTGGTGAAAGGGGTGGGCGCCGAGCGGATGCTGCAATACGGCCTGCTGGTGCTGCCCTGCGCGGGCGCCCTGCTGGTCTACAACGCCTGGAGCCAGACCGGCGGTCTGTGGGGCATCGTCATTCCGGTGGTTCTGTTTGTCGGCCATATCAGTCTGGTGGGCGCCAACGCCATGACCGGCCTGATGGGCCACTTCCCGCAATCTGCGGGCACCGCCTCGGCACTGGCGGGCACCCTGCGCTTTGGCATCGGCGCCCTGGTCGGCATTCTGGTCAACCTCAATCCGCCCCACTCGCCGCTGCCCATGGCCATCGCCATCGCCTGCTGCGGCGTGGGCTCCACCCTGAGTTACTGGCTGCTGACCGGCAAGCGAGGCGATTGATCCCCCTCCCCCCTGTCAGGAAAACGAAAGAGGCTTCCGTCAACGGAAGCCTCTTTTCGTACTGGCGCCAAGACGTTCAGAACTGGGCACTGTTGAGCCAGAGGTGCGCCCCTATGCTCACCAGATAACCGAGCAAGATGGCAGGCAGCCACTTCAGGTGGCCAAAAAAGGTATACATGCCGTGGGCCTGTCCCATCAGGGCAACACCGGCCGCAGAGCCGATGGAGAGCAGGCTGCCACCCACTCCGGCGGTCAGGGTCACCAGCAGCCACTGCCCCAGCGCCATGTCCGGGTTCATCGACAGCACGGCAAACATCACGGGAATGTTGTCGATGACGGAGGACAAGACCCCGATAAAGACGTTGGCCATGGTGGGATCCGTACCGTCATACAACCAGTGTGACACCAGCTCCAGATACCCCATAAAGCCCAGCCCACCGACACACATCACCACCCCGTAGAAGAACAGCAGGGTATCCCACTCCGCCTTGGCTACCTTGTTGAACACGTCAAATGGCACCACAGAACCCAGACTGCGCAACCGCACCTCATCACCATTGCGTTCATAGAGCGCACGCTTGCGGGCAAGGGAGCGCGGCAGCGACTTGCGCAAATAGAAGCCGAAAAACTGCAGATAACCGAGCCCCAGCATCATGCCCAGTACGGGTGGCAGATGGAGGAAACTGTGGCATAGCACCGCCGTGATGATGGTCAGCAAGAACAGCGCGACGATACGGCGGGCCCCTCGCTTGAGATCGATCACCTCGTTATCAGCCTCCGGCACATGACGCGGCACCATCAGGCTCATCAGGATGGCCGGGACCAGAAAATTGAGCAGAGAGGGAATAAGCAGGGTGAAGAACTGACCAAATTGCACCTTGCCCGCCTGCCACACCATCAGGGTGGTGATATCGCCAAAGGGACTGAACGCCCCTCCGGCGTTGGCGGCGATCACTATGTTGATGCAGGCAAGATTGACAAAACGCCGATCACCGTTGGCCACCTTCAACACCACGGCGCACATCAAGAGCGCTGTGGTCAGGTTGTCTGCCACTGGCGAGATACAAAAAGCAAGCCCGCCGGTCAACCAGAACAGGGTGCGCAAGTGAAAACCGGATCGCACCAGCCAGGCACGCAGGGCATCGAACAGCCGCCGATCCTCCATGGCGTTGATATAGGTCATCGCCACCAGCAGGAACAGCATCAGCTCGGCATATTCCAGCAGGGTATGGCGAAATGCCTGCTCGGCGACAGGGCTCATCCCCTGTTGTGCATAGGCGATACCGATCAGGATCCAGATCACCCCGGCGGCCACCAGCACGGGTTTGGACTTGCGCAGTTGCAGATACTCTTCAGCCATCACCAGGGCGTAGGCCAACACAAACAATCCGACACAAAAAAGTCCGATGGCGGAGGATGTCAACAAAACAGGGCCACTACTGGCATGGGCGGGAGGGATAAACAGGGAAAGCAGCAAAATAACAGGGGTGAGCGCAGACATGGTCTCTTCCTTTTAGAACCGTCTGGCAATCATGCTAGCACCTGGATGAAAAGAAAAATTCATCCAGGTCAATTAACGCTTAATTGGTTTGCTGTCGAAACGCGGGATTATTTCTTGCCAAAACCCGACTGCTTGAGGGTATAGCCTGTGCTGTTTTGCCAGGCATCCAGACCGCTGCGGTTATTGCCCGCCACCAGACTGGCGGCCAGACTCGGGCTGTTGAACAGCTGATCGGCGGTAAAGACAAAGCCGCCCTGACTGCGGGGCACTATGACCCCCTTCTCCAGCAGTTCGTGACGCAGCTCGATCACCGCTTCACGCAGGGAAGCGGCATCCTCGCCATTGGCGGTGGAACCAGCCAGCACCATAAAGCCCGGATTTTGCCGCTTGCCCACCGGATAACCGTGGGCCTCGGCCCCTTTGCCGTTGAAGTGGTAGAGCTCGCGCTCCCCCGGCCGATTGTCGGAGAGTGCCTTTTGCAGGGTCATCAGCTCGTTGTAGATCTCGATGGGGACGACGGCAGCCTGCTTGTTGCCCTTGCTATCGATGATAAAACTGACTTGCTTGTGTAACATCCTTGCTCATCCTGTGACCCATGGAAGCCCCTATTCTAACCACCTCGGGCAAGCGGGATCCAGCGAGGATCCACTGCTCTTTTGCCGCCTTGATCACTAACTTGCACTCTTGATCAACCGTAAGGGGTGTTGATCAATGCTGGCCGTGCTAGCGTACCAAGCATGATGAAAGCCATTGACCATCAAACGGTTATCCCATGCTGACCCTGCGCAACCTCTGCAAGAGCTTCGATAACGGCAGTGAACGACTGCCGCTGTTCCACCATCTCGATCTCGCCCTCCCTGCTGGCGAGATCACCCTGCTGCTGGGCCAAAGCGGCTGCGGCAAGTCGACCCTGCTCAATCTGATCGCCGGGCTGATTGCACCGGATGAAGGGGAGATCTGGCTGGGGGAGACCCGGATCGACAACCGCTCCCCCGACGAGCGGGCGCGCCTGCGGGGCCGCCATTTCGGCATCGTCTATCAGGATTTCAACCTGTTGCCGACCCTCAACGTGGCCGAGAATCTGGCCCTGCCTCTGGCCATCAACGGGCTGCCACCGGATGAGACAAAGATTGACCAGTTGCTGCACCGGCTCGATATGAGCCACAAGCGCCATGCCTGGCCGGAGCAGCTCTCCGGCGGTCAGCGACAGCGGGTGGCGCTGGCCCGCGCCCTTATCCATCAGCCCGGTTGGCTGCTCGCCGACGAGCCCACCGGCAGCCTCGATGAGCACAATGCCGAACAGGTGATGGCGTTGATGGTGGCGGCAGTGCGCGACACCGGCGC
Organism: Aeromonas sp. FDAARGOS 1411; assembly: GCF_019047125.1. NCBI lineage: Bacteria > Pseudomonadati > Pseudomonadota > Gammaproteobacteria > Aeromonadales > Aeromonadaceae > Aeromonas > Aeromonas sp. FDAARGOS 1411. The sequence goes on from NZ_CP077214.1 coordinate 1,866,231, forward strand.
AGGTTTGCTGCTGGTGAGCCACAACCCGGCCTACGCCGCGCTGGCCGACAGAGTGCTGCGCCTTGAAGGGGGTCAACTTATCGAACTCAAGGGGCCCCGTCATGACTAAACAGCGACTGCGTCTGTCGGGGGCACGCTGATGCTGCCACTCAAAGCGCTGCTGCGCCTCTATCGCAGCCACCCCTGGCTGCTGTTGATGAGTCTGGCCGGGCTGGTATTGGGGGTGTCACTGGTGGTGGCCATCGAGCTGCTCAACCACAGTGCCCGCACCAACTTCGTCGCCGCCCGCAGCCAGCTGGCAGGAGAAGCCAACTACCGGCTGGCCCCTGCTGGCGGGCTGGATGAGCAGCTTTACGTGCAGCTGGTGACCAGCCAGCCCGCCCTCGATGCCATGCCCCAGCTCCATGGCTGGCTCAAGGATGAAGAGGGGCGCACCTTTCAACTGCTTGGGATGGATCTCTTCAACCCCGGCCCGCTGCGCCAGCTGTTTGGCGCCCAACCCGCGAGCGAACCCGCATTTTCCCTCCACCGTGCCGACAGCATCTGGCTGGCGGCCCCTGAAGCGGATCGCCTTGGCTGGCAAGCGGGCCAGAGCCGACGCTTTGTATTGGGCGGCAGCGATGGTACAAGCCCCCGAACCCTGACCCTGACACTGGCAGGCACCTTCGAGCCGGGCGCCGTGCCCATGGAGCGACTGCTGATAACCGACATCGGCCTCGCCCAACCGCTGCTGGGCAAAGCGGGTCGGCTCGATCGCATCGTCTTCAAGCTAAGCGAATCTGAGGCTCGCACCCTGCAGGCCACCCTGCAAACCCGTTACCCGAACCAGCCCTTGTGGCTTGAACCCATCAGCCCGGCGCTCGATGCCAGCCAGCTTGGCGATGCGCTGGCCCTTAACCTGACGGCGCTCTCATTGCTCGCCATGGCGGTGGGACTGTTTCTGGTGTTCAACGCCCAGCGATTTGTCCAGAGCGTGCGTCGCCCCCAGCTGGCCCAGTTGATCATTCTGGGGATGGGGCCGAGCCGGGTACTCCGCTGGCTCATTCTGGAGCTACTTATTCTCGCCACCATCGGCACCCTGCTCGGGGTGATGCTCGGCAGCCTGTTGGCGCTGGCACTGATGGGACAACTGACCCAGGCGCTGGCCGATCTCTATGGGCCCAACCCCATCGATCTGTTGCGCCTCTCCCCCGTGAGCCTGCTCAAGGCACTGTTGATCGGGCTGCTCGGCACGCTGGCTGCCAACCTGCCCGGCTGGTGGCAACTGCTGCGCCAATCCCCCCTCGAACTGCGAGCAGGAAACAGCCGTCCCCCCGCTCACCCGTGGCGACGGCGCGTGCTGGCCATCGCCATCCTGCTGCTGTGCGCTCTGTGCCTGTGGTTGCCGCAAACCGGTTTGACCGGTGCCCTCTTTATCGCTGGCGGCTGGCTGCTGGCCATGGCGCTCTGGCTGCCCGATGCCCTGCGCAGCCTGCTTGGCTGGTTACGACGGCGCACGGGCGGCCCGCTAACCGCCCGGCTCGGGGTGGCCGAGACCCTCTATCACCTCGATCGCACCGCTATCGCGGTGATGGCATTGCAGCTGGCCATCGCGGCGGCTATCGGCATCGGGGTCATGGTGTCGAGTTTTCGCTCCAGCGTGGAGATCTGGCTCGGCCAGCGTCTGGCCGCCGATCTCTATGTCACCGCCCCCAAGGGGGTAGCGGGCAACAAGGGCACCTTGAGCGACACAACCCTCAAGACCCTGCTCGCCAACCCGCTGGTGAGCGCCGCCTCGCGCCGCTCGGTACACCCCGCCCGCTGGCAGGGGCAGCCCATCGAGTGGGCGCAGATGGACTTTATCCCCCAGCTTAAAGCGGCCTATCCGCTGCTGGCCGGACGCTGGCCCACCCGTTCCGACGAAGTGCTGGCGAGCGAACCGCTGACGGTGCGCCTCGGGGTCAAGGTAGGCCAGACATTGGCGATCAGCGGCGAGCAGGGGCCACGGCAGTTCACCGTCACCGGTGTCTATCAGGACTACGGCAGCGACAAGGGGCAGATCCTGCACGCCTTCGAGGCGGGGGCGGTGCAATCCCTCGCCCTCTTTAGCAACGACCCCGAGCAGCTGGCCGACCGTCTGCGCGAGCGCTTTGGCGAGCAGCTCAATCTGCTCTCCGCTCCCGCCATCCACAGCGCGGCGCTCAAGGTGTTTGACCAGACCTTTGTGGTGACCGAGCTATTGAAGTTGCTGATCCTCGGCATCGCCTTTGTCGGGATCGGCTCGGCTTTTATGGTGCTGGGGCTGGCGCGCCGTGGCGAGCTGCAGACCTTGCAGAGTCTGGGCTTGAGCCCCCGTCACTGCCGCCAGCTGCTGGTGTGGCAAGGGGCTGGATTGGGGCTGCTCACTGCCCTGCTGGCCCTGCCGGTGGGGTATGGCCTCGCCTGGGTGCTGATCGAGGTGGTCAACCCACGCGCCTTTGGCTGGCGCCTCGCCTTCGAGGCCGCCCCCCTTCATGCGGTCACCGCCCTCTTGCTGGCGCCGGTCTGTGGCGCATTGGCCTCCTGGTATGCGGCAAGGAGAGTGGTATGAAACAGATCAAAGGGTGGCCGCTGGCGCTGGGTATGCTCTGGACGCTCTATAGCGGGGCTATCGCTGCCAGCGATCTGGGCGCCCTGCTCGGCGGTGGCAACGACAGCTTTAAAAAGGTGCTGCCGGGGCAAACCATTCAATTGCCGGAGGAGCACGCCGCCCACCCCGATTACCGCTCCGAGTGGTGGTATCTCACCGGCAACCTCAAGGATGAACAGGGGCGCGAATATGGCATGCAGTGGACCCTGTTTCGCCAAGGGATCGAACAAGAACTCCGCACCGGCAACCCCTGGCTCACCCCCCAGCTCTGGCTGGCCCAGTTTGCCATCACGGATCTCGACCGTGGCAGCCACCGGCAAGATGAACGGGCCAGTCGGCAGGGACCGGGACTGGCGGGAGCCAGCGGCGGCCAATATTGGCTCAGGGAGTGGCGGCTTGCCTCGCAAGGGGCGGCGCTGTTCCCCGCCACCCTCAAGGTGCAGAGCAAGATTGGCGAGCTGAACCTCACCGTCACTGCCGCCAAGCCGCTGGTGCTGCAAGGCAAGGCCGGTTACAGCGAGAAGAGCCCGGGCAACGCCTCCTTTTACTACTCCTACCCGCGCCTGCATTTGAGCGGCACCCTGATCAGCGATGGCGAGACCCGCACCGTCACAGGACAAGGGTGGTTTGATCACGAGTGGAGCAGCTCGGTATTGGCCGAGTGGCAATCGGGCTGGGACTGGTTTTCGCTCCAGTTGAACGATGGCCGCGAGCTGATGCTGTTTCGCCTGCGCACCAAATCGGGCCGCGCTAATCCCGAAAACCAGCCAGAAAACCGCTACGGTATCTTGATTGAGCGGGATGGCAGCAGCCGGGTGCTCGCCCCCGACGCGATTCGCCTTACGCCGGGCAACACCTGGCGCGGCCCCAAGGGGCAAGCGTACCCCGTTGAGTGGCAGCTAAACGCCGCCGGGATGAGCCTCACCATCAAAGCCCGTCAGCCCAATCAGGCCATGACAGGTCGCTTTGACTACTGGGAGGGTGCAGTCTCTGTCTCGGGGGATGCCAAGGGGGTCGGCTATCTGGAGATGACCGGCTATTAAGCCTGCGACCATCGCCGGTCATCCCTTATTCTGACGCTTGATTCAAAAGCAGGGCGCTATCAAGAACTCATTAAAATCCGACAACTTGGAGAGGCTTCTACTCAACAAGGGAAATCAGCGTTTGATACCCTTCGGATGAGGTCTCATGGCGTATTTGCGTATAGCACCCATGGCGACAGTATTAACCGGTTTGATTCGTTCAACTCATATGCAGCATGCACAAGGATGGCATTTATGTGGCAAGAGATCTGGCAGACCATCGTCTCCGAGTTCACCGATATTCAAGATATCAAGCAGATGACCCAGATTGTATTGCGCCTGCTGGTGGCTGGTCTGCTCGGCGGTCTATTAGGCTACGAACGTGAACAGAAAGGGAAAAGTGCCGGGATCCGCACCCATATGCTGGTCAGTATTGGCGCCGCCCTGTTCGTGCTGATCCCCCAGCAAGCTGGCGCATCAACAGCCGATCTGACACGGGTGTTGCAGGGGCTCACTGCCGGGGTGGGATTTCTGGGGGCTGGCACCATCATTCTGGGCACCCGACAAACAGAAACCAAGGGGCTGACCACGGCCGCCGGTATCTGGGTCACCGCCGCCATCGGCATTGCCGCGGGTATGGGCCGAGAGTCCACCGCGGTGCTCGCCACCCTGATCGCGCTGTTTATTCTGACCATCGTGCCTTGGCTGCTGGGGATCAAAAAAGAGGGCCGTGAGTAATCCTCACTGGCCCCCCACTGACTGCGGCCCTCTGCAGATACCGGCCACTCGGGTGGTCGGTCTGCTCGATGACCCGAAATCCATAGCCCTTATAACAGGGCATAACCGTGATATCGCCCAGCCACTTCCGTCACTTGGCACCAGTCGTCAAGGATGCCTTGTTTATTTATTGAACACCCCTCATTCACTCAACCCGCTGTCAACTTGGCTCAAGTCTGATCCCAGTCAAAAAACCTTTCAAAATCCGAGCGATAAATAACTTTTATCTCACTTTGATTGGTCAGCGTTTGATACCCTACTAATCCGGTCCGGACCATGTAGCCACTAAACAGATCAGATATGTCTATGGTTCACTCTCGTTCAATCAGACCAAAGGAAGAATCGTGAGTACCGAGTATCCAGAGTTTTTTTACAAATACCGCCCTATTGATAGTAATGGCAATTTTCAAGATGATTATGCCATTGATGCCTTGATAAAAAATAAAGCTATCTTTTCCAGTAGGACTAATTTCAATGATCTTTTTGACTCTAAAATAGAGTTAATAAAACCTACACCATTCCAGTTAAAAGAAATAATGGTGCGAGTAAACAAGCATGAAAGAAATTTCATAAGAAAGCTAATTCATAATGGAGAGTTTACCTATGCAGGGATTGAATTTATTCAGGAATTAGAAAGTAAGTTCAATAAATTAATAGATAGCTATGCTTTTTATTGTATATCCAGCACACCTACTAGTAATCTAATGTGGTCACACTACGCGAACTCTCATAAGGGATTTTGTATAGAATTCAAATCAAAGTTTATGCCAGCGGAGAAAGTAATATATCAAGATAAAATCCCAAAATTAAACATAACTGAGATATTTCTTTCCAGCTTAAACTTAATAAATGGTGAAGATGTAGGCATGCATATATGGCAATGCCTAAGAACAAAACTTATTGAATGGAATTACGAGTCTGAGTATAGGTTTCAAGCTAATAACTCCATGGGTAGAATACCCGCTGATAAACAGTTTATTATTATGCCCTACAATCCAGATTTTGTAGAATCAGTTATTTTTGGTTGTCGTATGCAACCTGATGCTAAACAATTCATAATTGATCAAATGCCTTCAGATACAAAATTTAAGCAAGCAGTTGAACGAGTTAGTTGCATTGAAATTTTAAAATTTAATTATCATACTGATTTATAATTAATAATTGCGATACGGTTAACTTTTAAGATGTTAACTTTTAAGATGTTAACTTTCATTATTTCCCTAAAAGGCTTTAAATGGATGGACTTTCAAATAAATTATATCGCAGACTGTGCAACAGCAGTTGCTGCTGTAATTGCTGCAATTAGTCTTGGAATAAGTGCTTATCAAACTCATCTCTCACGTAGGATCGCAGAAACAGCTTTTGAAGACTCTATTGATCAACAGTATCGGGATCTAGCCAAAGAAATTCCAGTTGATGTTTTAATTGACAATTGCAGTTTAGTTAGTGACGATATAAGGGAAATCATTTTCAACTATTTAGATCTTTGCAATCAACAGATTTATCTCCGAGCAAAAGGAAGAATTGGTAAAGAACGCTGGGAAAGCTGGTGCGATGGCATACAAGAAAATCTACGCAAAGTTGCTTTCCATTCAGTTTGGAATGAGGTTAAAGAAAGAGCCTCTTTTTCATATCTCGAGCGTTTAGATAAGGAAGACTATAAAAATGACCCTATCAATTGGAAGTAAATAAAAAACTATAAAATATGCTATATCAAGCACCTAATTCTCTAGTGATTTGTGATTGTGCTACCACAATTAATAATAAGCCAAGCTAAAGTCGTTGCACAGTGGGCACTGCACAAGTGTATATCAGGGACAATAGGCTACTTCCTCCCGCCCCCCAGCGATTGAATAAATGCCAGCGTACGACGATTAAACTGCTCCGGCTGCTCCACATTACAGACATGGCCACACTGTTCAATAACCGCCAGCGAGGAGCTGGCATCGCGGGCCACCTGTTCGCGCACCGGTGCCAGAAACATATGATCCTCCTCCCCCATCACATAGAGGGTGGGAATGGGCAGGGAACGTTCGCGGAAGTAACGCATCAGCGGGTTAACCTCGGTGGCGAGGCGGAACCAGCGCTTGAACTCTTTCTGGCAGAGCTTGCGGGCCTCGCGCACAAAGAGGTTGCGCGACTCCTGATGGTGCTGGCGCGGCATGATGATGAAGGCAAACAGCCGGTAGAGCCACATATAGGGCAGGAAGTGCTGGCCGAGTCGGCCCAGCTGTACCAGCACCCGCGAGCGGATATCGAGCCGCAAAATGGCTCCCCCCAGTACCATGCTTTTCACGCGCTCCGGGCAGAGCTCGGCCAGATGGCGAATAAGGATGGTGCCAAGGGAGATGCCGACAAAGTGGGCGCGGCGGATATCGAGATGATCGAGCAGTCGAACGATATCTTCGGTCACTTCCCGAAAGCTGTAGTGGCCCTTGACCACCTGCTGCAGCTGGTGGGACTGGCCGTGGCCGCGCAAGTCCAGCAGCAGCACGTTGAAGTGCTCGCGATAGGCGCGCAGCTGCTTGAACCAGATGGAGGAGCTGCCACCGGCGCCGTGGACAAACACCACCCAATCCCGCTCGGGACCCAGTTCGAAAGTCTTGTGATACAACATCCAATAGGCTCCCTTGGTGATGGGGGGTATACTCGGCTGCGCGCATATTAACAGAACAGGCCCGCCGATAGATATGCGCCTGACATGACCCGGATCACCCCTTGCGCGAGAACTTTCCATGGATTTGACCCGTTTGCGCCACTTTCTGCTGACCCTGCCGGGCGCCACCGAAGATACCCCGTTTGGCCCGGAGATCCTGGTTTACCGCATCGCGGGCAAGATGTTCGCGCTGGTGGATTGGCAGGCCGAGCCGCTCACCATCAACCTCAAATGCGAGCCCGAGCTGGCGTTGCTGCTGCGCGAGATCCACCCCGAGGTCAAACCGGGCTGGCATATGAACAAGCAACACTGGAACACAGTGACCCTGAACAGCACCTTGCCGGATGATCTGTGGCAGGGCTGGGTGCACCACTCCTATGAGCGGGTTGTCGCGGGTCTGCCCAAAGCCAAACGGCCACAGGCGCCGCGCCCCCTCTCCACCACTGACGACCCAACCTTATGACGCCAGCACTTAATCCAGCACTTTGTATTGTTCCCCTTGGCGAGGCACATATCCCTGCTCTCGTGACCCTGTTTGAGCAGGCGGTGCGATGCTGCGGCCCCGAGCACTACAGCGCCGAGCAGGTGGAGCAGTGGGCCCTCGGTTCACAACATCCGGGCTTTGTCAGCCAGCTGCGCGAGCACCACGGCTGGGTGGCGGAGCAGGCAAATGTGCCCCTCGGGTTTGTCACCCTGAGCCCCGATGGCCACCTCAGTCTGCTCTATGTCAGCGCCGACCATCAGCGCCAGGGACTGGGCAATCTGCTGCTCACCACGGCGCTCGCGGGGGCCAGAGGGCTCGGTATGACCCTCATCACCACCGAGGCCAGCGCCTTCAGTTATGAGCTATTTTTACGACATGGCTTTACGTTGACCGGGCTGGAGTGCGTGGAGCGGGGCGGAGTCAGTTTTACTCGCCATCGCCTGCACTGCTGCTTGCCAAGCTAGGGCAAGCCACTAAAATACGCTTAATTTTCGTATTGTTACTGTATTGAGGCAGCAACCATGGTGGTAGAAAGTGAAGGCTATATCTCGCTGATCGAGTATCTGGTGGAGAGTTTGGGATTGTTTGAATCCCAGCAGCAGAACGATGGTGAAGAGACCATCGAAGATCTGGTCAGTGGTCGTGTTGCCAGCAACCTGATGGCCATTTGCGAGCAAAACCCCCAGCTCGATCCCAAGGTGCGTTTCGCCATCATGCAGGAGGCCGACGCCGTGGTCGCCGATCTGGAAGAGGTGCTCTCCGCCGTCTGGCTGCGCGCCCCGACCCCGGAACAGAAAACCTTCCTCATCGAGTTTATCGATCTCATCAAGAACCTGTTCGACAGCGCCATCGGCTGATCTGCCGTCCGGCTCTCCCGCCCAACGCAAGATTTCAAAGCAGCAGATAAGGAAAAGGGCCGCCTTGGTGGGCAGCCCTGCTTGCTATCATTTTCAACCCGCCAGTGCGTTCATTCATCAGGCGGTTATCAAGGCAAGAAATGTGTCTGGACTTTGCATCCGATCCCTGGACGCTACCTAGTTAGTCCCGACTGGTCGCAATAAGTTCCCTCCTCCGACCATTTATTTTCACTTTTATTAAGAAATCGACTACAAACCTGTTCAGCGGTTCAGGCTGGGCGGCAAACAGACTCCAATGCCACCCAATCCGCAGTAACCATCCGGATTTTTCTCCAGATATTGCTGATGGTAATCCTCTGCGTAATAGAAGGGCGCCAGCGGCAGAATGCGGGTGGTGATGGCGCGACTGTCGCCGCTTGCCGCCATCGCCTGCTGGTAGGCCGCCATGCTCTGCTGGGCAATGATCTGCTGGCTCTCGTCGCCATAGAAGATCACCGAGCGATACTGGGTGCCAATGTCCCCACCCTGACGCATCCCCTGCGCCGGGTCGTGCTGCTCCCAGAACAGTCTGAGCAGGTCGCCGTAGCTGATCACCGCCGGATCAAACACCACCTGCACCGTCTCGGCATGACCGGTCAGGCCGCTGCACACCTCTTTGTAGGTGGGATTCTGGGTCACGCCGCCCTGATAACCTGCCGCGGTGGAGTAGACGCCCGGCTGCTGCCAGAACAGGCGCTCCACGCCCCAGAAGCAACCCATGCCAAACCAGGCGATCTCCATGTTCTCGGGCCAGGGACCCTGGGTCGGGTTGCCATTCACCGCATGCTGCTGACCAATCACCATCGCTTCGCGCCGTCCCGGCAGGGCATCTGCCGGTGAAATAATCTGTTCCATGAATTCTGTCCTTGTATAAAACCCTGTGAAATCACACAGCTGACGAAAAGGAGCATCGAAGATAGCAGTTTATCGCGCCGGATCAACCGGCGGGCCCCTCCCCGCTCGCCCCGGCGGCCGTCTGCACCGTCCGTCACCCTTTCCCGATCCGCACTGCCAAGCCGCTCCTCGTAGACCAGAAACGGCCAAAATCAATATTTAGTCTTGATTTGTGAATTAATTTTCATATATTGAGCCAATCGCTGTTTTTTTATGGAAGAAATATCAAGTGCGTGAACGCGAACCCAGTCTGGTCAATGCCTTCCGGCAATCCACCCCCTATGTCAATGTGCATCGGGGTGCCACCTTTGTGCTGATGATGGGGGGAGAAGCCATCTGCCACCCCAACTTCGCCAATATTGTCAGCGATATCGCCCTGCTGCAGACACTGGGCATACGCCTGGTGCTGGTGTTTGGTTCACGTCCGCAAAACGATGAAGCGCTGGCCCGCGCCGGTATCGAGGCCCAGTATCACAAGCGGATCCGGGTCACCGATGACGAGAGTTTTACCATCATCAAGCAGGTGTGTGGCGGCCTGCAATATGACATCACCGCCCAGCTCTCCATGGGGCTCGCCAACACCCCCATGCAGGGGGCGCGGATCAGTGTGGTGAGCGGCAACTTCGTCACCGCCCAGCCGCTGGGGGTAGATGATGGCATCGACTTTTGCCATAGCGGCCGGGTGCGCCGCATCGACGTGGAGGGGATCACCCGCCAGCTCGATCAGAAGAGTCTGGTGCTCATCTCCCCCATCGGCTGCTCGGTCACCGGCGAGAGCTTTAACCTGAGCTCCGAAGAGGTGGCCCGCCGGGTGGCGGTCGACCTCAAGGCGGACAAGCTCATCTGCTTCAGCAGCACCCAGGGGGTAATGGACAGGCGCGGCGAAGCTATCTCCGAGCTCTTCCCCGAACAGGCCGAAGAGCTGCTGGTAGAGCTGGAGCAGGCTGGCGAAGAGATGTCCGGCACCGCCCGCTATCTGCGCGCGGCAATTGCCTCCTGCCGTGGCGGAGTGCCCCGCTCCCATCTGGTGAGCTATCAGGATGATGGCGCCATGCTGCAGGAGCTGTTCAGTCGCGACGGCCTCGGCACCCAGATAGTGCGGGAAAGTGCCGAGCAAGCCCGCGCCGCCACCATCGAGGATATCGGCGGCATTCTGGATCTCATTCGCCCGCTGGAGGAGGAAGGGATTCTGGTGCGCCGCTCCCGCGAGCAGCTGGAGATGGAGATCGACAAGTTCACCATCATCGAGCGCGATGGTCTCATCATCGGCTGCGCGGCCCTCTACTGCTTTATGGAAGAGGCGATGGCGGAGATGGCCTGCGTCGCCATCCACCCCGACTATCGCAACTCCAACCGGGGAGATCAGCTGGTGGCCAAGGTGGCCGAGCGGGCCAAGCGGCTTGGCATTCGCCGCCTGTTCGTGCTCACCACCCGCTCCATCCACTGGTTCCGGGAGCGGGGCTTCGATCCGCTGGAAGTGGAAGATCTGCCGGTGGCGCGCCAGCGTCTCTACAACTGGCAGCGCCGTTCCAAGGTTTTGTCAAAGACAATTGCCTAAGCCATTGATTCTGCGTTGAGTTAGCCGACAATTTGAACTTTTTCACAAACTCGATTGACAGTGCAATCCAACGCAGGTTATTTCTAAATGCACTCCACCACCCTGGTGGAGCCAGAAGAGGAGCGCTGCCCAGGCAGCCCAAGGGAGGACGCCAGCGTCCGGTGAACTTGGGTCAGGGGGAGCAGCGCCGAGACGAGTGAGGAGACTGGTAACCTCAACGTCGGCTGCGGGGGCTGAATCCCCCGGGTTGTCATCGGTAGTGATCATCCCCCACCGCGCCCTGTCAGGGGCGGTACGGGATGGGCTCTGCAGGTGGAGTGCTTCTGGCCGGGATAGCTTCGTTCATTCCTGCCATTTTCAGCCTCCTCCTCTCTTTTTTGCCCGATGGAACCGGAATCTTAAAATAAGACAGGAGTAAGCAATGAGCCCGATCAATGTCGCCAAATTTGGCGGAACCAGTGTCGCCAACTTCCCGGCCATGAATCACTGCGCCGACATCGTGCTGGCCAATCCCGCCACCCGGGTGGTGGTGCTGAGCGCCAGCGCCGGTGTCACCAACCTGCTGGTCGCCCTGGCACAAGGGGAGCTGGACGAAGCGGGCCGCGACGAGCATCTGGCCAAACTGGCCGGGATCCAGCAGGCCATTCTGACCGATCTCGGCAACCCCGTTGATGTGAGCGCCCTCATTCATGGCCAGCTGGACGAAATTCGCCTCATGGCCCAGCAAGCCCACCAGCATACCGATGCGGAGCTGGCCGATCGCCTCATCGCCTGCGGCGAGCTGATGTCTACCCGCCTCTTTACCGAACTGCTGCGCCAGCGCGGCGTCAAGGCCCACTGGCAGGATGTGCGCCAGCTGATGCGCACCGACAGCCGATTTGGCAAGGCCACCGTCGATCTGGCCACCACCCGAACCCTCTGCCAGCAGACGCTGGGCCCGCAGCTTGGCGACAGCCTTATCATCACCCAGGGCTTTATCGGTGCCGATGGCGATGGCCGCACCACCACGCTGGGGCGCGGCGGCTCTGACTACAGCGCAGCCCTCTTGGCCGAAGCGCTCGATGCCGCCAGTATCGAGATTTGGACCGATGTGCCCGGCATCTACACCACGGATCCGCGCCTCGTCACCCGCGCCCGTCCCATTCCCGAAATCAGCTTTGTCGAAGCGGCCGAGATGGCCACTTTCGGCGCCAAGGTGCTGCACCCCGCCACCCTGCAACCGGCGGTGCGCCAGAATATTCCGGTGTTTGTCGGCTCCGCCAAGGATCCTGCCGCCGGTGGTACCTGGATCCGCGCCAGCACAGATTCAAGCCCGCTGTTTCGCGCCGTCGCCCTGCGCCGCCAGCAGGTGCTGGTGACCCTGCACAGCCTCAACATGTTCCACGCCTACGGCTTTCTGGCCGAAGTGTTCGGCATTCTGGCCCGTCACCGCATCTCGGTCGACCTCATCACTACCTCGGAAGTGAGCGTGTCACTGACGCTGGATCACACCGGCAGCCAGAGTAACGGCGAACCGATCCTGAGCGACAAGGTACTGGCCGAACTGGGGCAACTCTGCAAGGTGGAGGTGGAAACCGGTCTGGCACTGGTGGCGCTCATCGGCAACCGGATGAGCGAAGTGAACGGGGTGGGCAGTCAGGTCTTTGACGCCCTGCGCGAGCACAACATCCGGATGATCTGCTACGGCGCCAGCGCCCACAACCTCTGCTTCCTGGTCAAGGAGAGCGAGGCGGGCAATATCGTCAATCGTCTCCATCAGGAGCTGCTGGACTGACCCTCACCGCTAGGCAATTTCGAACACGCAACAGGGCGCCAGCAAGGCGCCCTGTTTATTTGTATTCCGCGGATGTGTTAGCTCAGGCAAGGCTGGTGGCAGGCAACTGGCAGGCCACGGCTTCCCGGCGCAGCTGCTGCAAGCGGGCCAGCAGCCCGGTCTGGCCGAGCTCCGTCTCCTGAGGCGAGAGATTGTCCACCAGCAGCGGATAGTGATCCGTCACCGCCTGCATCAACCAGTCGAGGCGACGCAGGGTGAGCGGGCCGCAGCTCTGGCCGCTCAGATCATCGGCCACATCGAGCCGGTGGCTGCGATACATGTCCCGCCACCAGTTGGCGACCAGCGCCTCGTCGCTCGCCAGCGCGGCGCTCCACTCCCCTTGCAGGGCGTGCAAGCGGGCCAGCACGGGCGCGCTGGCCCCTTCGCGGATCAGGTGGTGGATCTCCCGTTTGACCCATTTCAGACAAAGCTCGCGCCAGTAGCGAAATTGCGGCAGAGGATCGGCCTCATCGAGCCAAAGCCCGGAGAGGGTGCGGGTCTCCAACCGCTCCGGTACATGGAACTGCGGGTCGACCAGACCGTTGGAGTTGTATTCAAAGCGGGGATCGAAGGTCCACATATAGCCAAAGTCGAACACGCAGATCTGCTCGCCGTCATCGAGCAGGTTGCCCGGGCTCGGGTCCCAGTCAAACCAGCCCCAGCGCGCCAGCTCACCCTGCACCTCCAGCATCTGGGCCAGATTGCGTTCGTTGAGCTGATGGACGGGCACACCCCGCAACCAGGGGGAGACCAGCACACCGGCCCGCGCCGAGCCGAAGCTGGTGCAGACCACGTGGGAGAGGACAGTAGGATGCAGCTCGCGCAGCGCCTCGATTTCGCGCCGCCGCTCCAGCTCGGTCAGAAAGGCGGTCTTGCCATCGAGGTTGGCCACCAGTGAATCCTGACGGCGCCGCTTGAGGCACCAGTGATGCCCCTCCACCTTGAGGTGAAACACCTCGGCGGTGAGACCGTGGCGATAGACCTTGACCACAGCCGGATGGCTATCCTTCAGCTTGACCAGTTGGGCCAGCGGCAGCGGGCAGTCGCGCTCGCGTCCGATCCGGATCTCTTCCTTGCTCTCCAGCATGCGCAGCAATCTGGCCTGACGTGCCATCACTTTGGGATTCATACATGTACCTCCAGTCGCTATCGAGAGACTAAACAGCAGATCCCTCCCAAGCCAGTGGCAAAACCCCATGATGACGCTTTCATCACATATTCCGAACAACCCCTCGATCGGGATCACAATTTGCAAGGTTGAGCTGTAACCAAATATTCATTAAGTGGTCATTAAATTGACAAGCTGAAACAAGGCCCGCACCATCGGGTCAAACTCTATGCGGATGAACGATCTCTCCCTCACTCGCTCAAAGGATGAGCTTATATGAATCGCCCCTCCTCAGGCCGCCCCCGCGTCCTGAGTCTGCCCTCTCTGCTGCTTGCCCTGCTGGGCGGATTGCTGCTGCTGACCCTGTTGTTGCCGCTGATCAATCCCGGCAACTGGCTGGGCCGTGCCCAGCCGCTGGTGCTGGGCCCCGCCGACAATCCACTGGCCACCCTCACCCGCCACGCCCTGCTCTATAAAAGCGACAGCCGCGGCCTCTATCTGGTGGTACGCAGTCAGTGGCAGTTGCGAGGGCCATTGCAAGCGGGGGACAAGGTACGGGTAGAGCTGCTCAACGACAAGGGGGAGCGGATCGACCAGCTGAGTCAGGCGGTGGATAAGCGTCAGGTGTGCCGCAATCACCGCTGTACTCTGGATCTCAACAGCACCCTGCGCGCCCCGGACGATGCGCTGGCCAGCCGTTATCAGCTGCGCATCGGTCTGCTGCTCAAAGATCGCCCCGAGAGCGGCGACTTCAGCCAGATCCTGCAAACCCTGCCGGAGCAGGGCTTCAACCTCACCTATCTGGTAGTGAGCCTGACGCTGGTGCTGGCCCTGAGCGCCGCCGTGCTCAAGACGGTGCTGCCAAAGCTGCGCCGCAGCCTGCGCTGGCGGATCATCGGCAGCCTGCTGCTCGGCAACCTCACCTTCGTGCTGCTGCACGGCTTCGTGGTGTTCAAGCTGGGGGAGTTTCTGCTCTGGTCAGGCTTTCGCCCGGAGCACTACTATCTCGCCTGGGGCAGCATGGTGCTGGGCTGGAGCCTCTGCGCGCTGGCAGGCTTCAACCTCTATATGGGGCTGGTCTTTACCGCGCTTTCCGGTATAGGCCTGCTCGCCAACTTTATGAAGATCGCCATCTACGGCGTGCCGCTCGGCGGGGATGATTTTGGCAACCTGCTCGCGCTGCTGCGGATCCTGCTCGACCAGCACCCCATCCTGCCCATCTTCATCGTGTTGCTGGCACTGTTTCTCTGCTGGCGCTTTGCCCTGTCACGCTGGGTGTTGCGCACAGCCGCGGCCACCGTCGCCTTCTTTGCCCTGTGCGTCTTTGCCACCCAGACCGGCAACAAGCTGCTGGGAGCCAACATTCGCTACGTGGATCGCGCGGTCAACTACCACAGGGACATCATCCGCTCCGGCCCCGGCCTCTATCTGTTCAATCTGGTGGACGAGATGCTGCAAAGCGGCAGCGTGTTTCGCTACCCCTTGCAGATCAACGAGCTGACCCCGCAGCTGAGCTATCCGCCCCAGGGCATAGCGCCGCGCTGGGATCTGGTGATCGTGCTGCAATATGAGTCGCTCTGGCTCGACTGGAAGGGGCGGATCTGCGCCCCGGCTCCCACCCTCGCCCTGCCCGCCAGCGTGCAGCAGTGGCAAAAAACCATCCACTCCCCCACCACCGGCGGCATGACGGTGCTGGCGGAGTTCGAGATGAACACCGGCCTGCCGGTGGGCTTGCTCAAGCAGGGGGTGGTGCCCTACTACTACCTCTCGCAGCAGGTGCCGGGGCTGGCCCAGAGCGCCAGACAGAACGGCTACCAGACCCTGTTCGCCCACCCCTATGTGGAGAAGTTCTGGGGCCGCGCCAAGGCAATCCCGGCGCTTGGCTATGAGGAGCGCTGGTTCGACACCCGCTTCACCACCCTTGAGCACAAGGGGCTTTATATCTCCGATGATGCGCTGATCGACCACCTGCTCAAGCGCAGCGAACAGGATGACAAACCGCTGTTTGCCTATGCAGTCACCATGCAGGGGCACGGCCCCTTCGATGGCCCCCGCTATCAGGGGCAGGAGCGCAGCGGCGCCTGCCCGAACCAGAGCGAGAGTGACACCCAGCTGCTCAACACCTACTACACCGGGGTGGTGGATGCCATGGCCTCGCTGGAGCGACTGCTCAAGACCCTAGACCAGTCGGACAAGCGCTATCTGGTGGTGGCCTTTGGCGATCACCAGCCGTTTTTGATGTCCGCCGGCAAGGGCATTCACGGTGACAAGCCGGCGCGCGATGCCACCTACCAGATCCCCATGATGGCCTTTGCCCGCGCAGATGATCCCCTCAATCTGGCGACCCAGTTTGCGCCGGTGCGCCAGCTCTACCAGATGGGTCAGGCCACCCGCCAGCTGCTGGCGGGGGATATCACCCCCATCGAAGAGAAGCCCCTGCTCCATCCGGTGCTGGGGGAGGAGAAAGGGTTCGACCCTTCAAGCCTGGTGCCGCAGATCCGCGCCAGCTTCCGGCCCGA
This sequence comes from Aeromonas sp. FDAARGOS 1411, assembly GCF_019047125.1. Taxonomy (NCBI): domain Bacteria; kingdom Pseudomonadati; phylum Pseudomonadota; class Gammaproteobacteria; order Aeromonadales; family Aeromonadaceae; genus Aeromonas; species Aeromonas sp. FDAARGOS 1411. Next base: position 1,882,566 of record NZ_CP077214.1, read on the forward strand.
TGCCCTGCCCTGATCCCTCCCCATAAAAACAGACAAGGCCGCATCCGCGGCCTTGTTATTGGACATTCATTTCGCCCTCATTCTGCTCGCCACCATGGCTCCAGCAAGGTGAGCTGCTGGCGGTCGAGATCGAGCGCCACCTCGATACCCAGCGGCAACATCAGCATGGGGTGGGTATGGGCGCAGTCAAACTCCGCCAGAATGGGGAAGCTCGGCTCCCCCACCACCTCCAGCAGGATATCGAGGGGGCGCTTGCCGCTACCCTGATCGTTGAACAACTCGTGCTTGCCGAGGATAAGCGCGCCGATCCGATCAAACACCCCGCACAGCTTGAGGTGGGCGAAGGAGCGCTCCAGCGTCTCGGCAGATTTCAGGCTGTCCTCCAGCAGCAAAATGTCCCCGTGCTCGATGGCCGGCATATAGGGAGAACCCCAGATCCCCGCCATGGTGTTGAGGTTGCCGCCGATCAGTCGCCCCACTACCTGGTCAGAACCCATCGAGATCAGCCGATTGGGCTGGCACTGCTTGGCCCGGGCCTGGTTCTCCCAGTCTAGCCGTTCATCGCTCCATTGTGCTGGCGTAGGCAACGTGCAGGGGACGCCAGCGTCATCGGCCAGCACAATCTGTAAAAAACTGGCCAGCGTCTCATCCACCAGCGGCGGCAACTCGCCAAAGGAGGCCACCAGCGCCGGGCCATAAAAGGTAACCAGGCCAGTTTGGGCATGGATGCCGAGCAGCAGCGCCGTCACATCGGAGTAGCCAACAATGATCTTGGGATCGCGCCTCAGCGCATCAAAATCGAGGTAGGGCAGCAGGGAGTTGGAGTTGCTGCCGCCAATCACCGACATGATGCAGCGCACTTCTGGGTCGCGAATAAGGGCGTTGAGCTCCTCGGCCCGCGCGGCGATGGAACCGGAGCGCCAGTGATCCTGCTGGCCGGTGAGGCTGCCCGCCTTGAGCCTAAAGCCCTGCCCCTCAAGAAAGGCTTTTGCGCGGGCAAAACGGTTGGGTGCCCAGGCGGTCGCCGCGCTGGAGGGGGAGAAAAAAGCGATGGTATCGCCACATCGGAGCAGCGGGGGAACCAATAACGTCATGACACACTCATCCTTGCCAATATCCAGCCATCGCAGAGTCGTTGAGACTCCTACACAACCCCGTTGATCACAACGGGTTTATCACTATCGTTTAGAAATACCAAACACTTTATTCATTATTAACAGATATTCTAAACACTATCCCCTTCCTAGAATGACCTCATTGCGATGGCCAACCCCGGTTGGTTGTCAGAACGGTCGGCCTGACAGCCCGGATGTTCTCTTTCCCACTTTTTCTCTCTGACTTATCAATGAGGTGCCTGTCATGAACAAAAACGCATCCCCCAGCGCATTGGTTGTAGAAGGCGGCGCCATGCGCGGCATATTTGCCAGCGGCGTGCTGGATGCGTTTATCGAGCATGACTATCGCCCCTTCGACTTCGCCATCGGCGTCTCGGCGGGGGCCACCAACTTGCTGGCTTATCTCGCCAGCCAGCATGGCCGCAGCCACGAGATCCTGACCAAACTGGCATGCAGCCAGCAGTTTATGGATCCCCTGCGTTTTGCCAAGGGGGGCAATCTGGTGGATATCCACTGGCTGTGGAACACCAGCTGCCGCAAGTATCCCCTCGACATTCACGCCTACCGGGAGACCGGCATCCCCTTCTATGCGGTGGTGACCAATACCCTGACCGGCAAGGCGGAGTACATCCGGGTCAAGCCGGAGAACATGAACGAGGTGCTGCCCGCCAGCTGCGCCATTCCCCTCGCCTCCCACGAATACCCGGAGGTACACGGGGTACCGATGACAGATGGCGGGGTGGCCGATTCCATCCCGGTGATCGAGGCCTACCGCCGCGGTGCCCGTCACCTGACGGTGATCCTCTCCGAGCCCCTTGGCTATCGGCTCAAGCCGATGCCCTTCCCCTGGATGATCCGCACCCTGCTCAAGACCCGCCCCGCGCTGGCACAGGCGCTGGAGCAGCGGGATCGCAGCTACAACGAGGCGCTCGATTTTATCGCCAATCCGCCGGAGGACTGCCAGATCGAGGTGATCGCCCCGGCCGACTACTTCCCCGTTTCCCGTTTTACCCGCGATATCAACAAGCTGGAGATGGGATACGTGATGGGCAAGTGCGCAGGCTATCAGGCCGCCCTGCTCAATTGATAAGGGTTTTACAGGCATGACCCGACCTGCCGCGACGTACGCGCCGCCAACACAATAACAATCGGGTCAGTTGAGCAACATGAGTCATAAAAACAGACCGTGGCGAGGCAAGCGCGGCCAGAACCGGTGCCAGACACCCTGACCGGCCCGCGCCTCATCCCTATGCCAGGGCATCTCACCCTCATACAAGGTGTTTATTTATGTCGTTTCTTCTCACCCATCCCGCGCTGGCGCAGCTGTTCGAGCGGCTGCTGCCCAATTACCGGATCATGGCGCCCGCGGCCGAATATCGGGGCGGCCGCTTCTCCGACACCGACAACGTCACCTACCACAGCATCCGCCATCCGGCCGATCTGGTGTGGCAGGAGAAGTCCCACTTCTCCCCGAAAGAGGTGGTGCTCCCCATCACCCAGACCCTGTTCCACTTCGACAATCTGGAGCTGCGCGAATCCAAGGTGGAGGCCAAACCCACCCTGCTGTTCTTGCGCAGCTGCGATATCCACGCTCTGCGCAGGCTGGATCAGGTCTACCTGAAAAATGGTCAGAACAGCGACGTCTACTACGCCCGGCTGCGCAGCAAGCTCAAGCTGGTACTGCTGGAGTGCCGCGAGAGCTTCGAGAACTGCTTCTGCGTCTCCATGGGCAGCAACGAGACCCAGGACTACGCCGCCGCCATTCGTCTGAGCGATGAGGGTGCCCGCATCGAGGTGAAGGATCCCGAGCTGCTCGGCTACTTTGCCGAACTGGGTGAATCCGACGACTTCACCCCGGAATTTGTCCAGAGCAACCCGGTCAAGGTACGCACCCCGGACAGCGTCTGTGACGACCCCCAGCGGATCCGCCAAATCCTCACCGCTCATCCGGTCTGGGCCGAGTACGACAGCCGCTGCATCGGTTGCGGCCGCTGTACCACCTCCTGCCCGACCTGCAGCTGCTACAGCGTGCACGACCTCACCTATGCCGAGAACCCCCATCAGGGTGAGCGCCGTCGCCAGTGGGCCAGCTGCATGGTGGATGGCTTCAGCGACATGGCCGGTGGCCACGGCTTTCGCACCAAGCATGGCGAGCGCCTGCGTTATCGCGCCCTGCACAAGGTCAACGACTACAAGGCCCGTCAGGGAGAGGAGCACATGTGCGTCGGCTGTGGCCGCTGCGACGATCGCTGCCCTCACTACATCTCCTTTAGCAACATCATCAACAAGATGACCGATGTGGTCGAACAGACCATCGCAGCCGACAACGCGCAGGGGGCGAACTGATATGTGCCAGTGCCAGCAAACCGCAACAGCAGAACCGCAGCAGGACGTGGTCGAAAACCGCCTGCTGCCCAAGGCCTACACCATTCTGGCCATCGAGCGTCACACCGAGCTGGAGTGGAACTTTCGGGTATCACGCGACTTTGATGTCCACTACGGCCAGTTTGTGGAGATCTCCCTGCCCACCGTCGGCGAAGCGCCCATCTCGGTCTCCGACTATGGCGATGGTTATGTGGATCTGCTGATCCGCAAAGTCGGCAAGGTAACCGATGCGCTGTTTGCCCTCGATGTGGGCGACAAGGTGTGGATGCGCGGCGTCCACGGCAACGGCTATCCGCTGGAGACCTACCGCAACCAGCACCTCATCGTGGTGGCGGGCGGCACCGGCGTCGCGCCGGTCAAGGGGCTGCTGCGCCGCTTCAGCAAACATCCGGAAGAGGTGAAGTCCCTCGACATGATCCTCGGCTTCAAGAACGAGCAGGCGGTGCTCTATCGCCAAGAGATGCCGCTCTGGGCCGAGCAGCAGAACCTCATCGTCACCCTGGACGAGGGCAAGGAGAGCGAGCAGTTTCGCATCGGCCGGGTCACCGACTACATCGACCAGCTGGATCTCGCTGACAAGGAGGATATCCAGGTGATCGTGGTCGGCCCCCCCATCATGATCCGCTTCGTGGTGCTCGCCTTCCTCGAACGGGGCATCCCCAAGGATCGCATCTGGGTCGACTACGAACGCCGCATGGCCTGCGCCGTGGGCAAATGCGGCCACTGCCGGATGGGCGACACCTATATCTGCGTGGATGGACCGGTCTTTCGTTTTGACCAGGCCCAGCATCTGATCGACTGAGGGAGAACACCATGAGTCTCGATATCGACATCATCAAGGCCCGCGCCAAGAACGAATACCGCCTCTCCAAGGTGCGCGGCGAAGCGATGATCAGCGTACGCATTCCCGGCGGGATCATGCCAGCCCACCTGCTGGCGGTGGCCCAGCAGATCGCCGAACAGTACGGCAACGGCCTGATCCACCTCACCACCCGCCAGAAGCTGGCGATGCCCGGCATCAAGTATCAGGACATGGACAAGGTCAACGCCGCCCTCGAACCCTTTATCAAGGAGATCGAGGTGGAGACCTGCGGCATCGAGGTAGAGGACACCACAGCCGGTTACCAGACCATCGGCGGGCGCAATATCGTCGCCTGTCAGGGCAACACCATCTGCCAGAAGGGCAATATCGACTGCACCGGGCTGGCCCAGCGGATGGAGAAACACCTCTACCCCAACCCCTATCACCTCAAGATGGTGATCGCCGGCTGCCCCAACGACTGCGCCAAGGCCAACATGGCCGACTTCGGTATCCTCGGCATCGCCAAGATCCACTTCAATGCCGAGCGCTGCATCGGCTGCGGCGCCTGCGTCAAGGCGTGCAGCCACCACGCGGTGGATTGCCTCGCCATCAAGCATGGCAAGGCGGTCAAGGAGGAGAGCAAGTGCATCGGCTGTGGCGAGTGCGTGCTGGCCTGCCCGACCCTGGCCTGGCAGCGGGATCCCAAGCAGCTCTATATGGTCAAGCTGGGAGGACGCACCAGCAAGAAGACTCCCCGTACCGGCAAGCTGTTCCTCAACTGGGTAACCGAAGAGGTGCTTCATGCGGTGATCAAGAACCTGTTCGAGTTCGAGGCCGAGATGCTGGATGGCAAGCCCATCTACCTGCACATGGGTCACCTTATCGACCGGGCCGGTTATCACAAGTTCAAGGAGCGGGTGCTGCGCGGCGTCACCCTCAACCCGGAAGCCATGGTCGCTGACCGCATCTTCTGGGCCGAAGATCAGTACGTCGCCAACATGCACGTCAAAGCGGTGCAATAGGAAAAACCTCGTTTGGGGAAGCGTGATCAAGTGGCCGACACCGGTGGGGATCTGTCGTTGGCCCGGGCGTAGATCACCCTTCCCCTTTTTTATTCCCGTCGGGGGATCTTTCCCCCGGCCATCCGGGGTGCGTCACGGCGCGCCCTGCTATCTCGCCCGGCGCGGCATTGCGAGCGGGCCAGCATCCGGAGCCTGTTATGGACTTTCTCCCTCTCTTCTGTCAGCTGCAAAACAAGCCGGTCCTGATCGTCGGCGGCGGTGAGGTGGCGGTGCGCAAGGCGCGCCTGCTGCTCGATGCCAAGGCGAAGATCACCATCAATGCCCCGCATCTGGAACCCCAGCTGATGAGCTGGGCCGAGCAGGGTCGCCTGACCGCCTGCGCCGCCAGCTTTCATCCCGAACTGCTCGATGGCAAGTGGCTGGTGATCGCCGCCACCAACCAGCAAGAGGTCAACCAGCAGGTCTTTCATGAGGCGAACCTGCGCCAAATCTTCTGCAATGTGGTGGACTCTCCGGCCCACTGCAGCGCCATCATGCCCGCCATCATCGACCGCTCGCCGCTGATGGTGGCCATCTCCAGCGCAGGCGCGGCGCCGGTTCTAAGCCGCCAGCTGCGGGAAAAACTTGAAGCCATGCTGCCGCAACACCTCGGCCAGCTCGCTGCGCTGGCGGGCAAGCTGCGCGAGCGGGTCAAACTCATTCCGGACAAGCTGGCCCGCCGCCGCTTCTGGGAGCGACTCTTTAGCCATGAGCGACTGGCATGCCAGCTGGCGCGCGGCCAACAGCAGGCGGCCGAGCAGAGCGTCACAGAGCTATTGAATGAGCCGCTGCAGAGCAAGGGAAGCGTAACCCTGGTGGGCGCCGGCCCCGGCGATGCGGGACTGCTTACCCTAAGTGGTCTGCAACAGTTGCAGCAGGCGGATGTGGTGGTCTATGACCGGCTGGTCTCGCAGGAGGTGTTGGCGCTTGTTCGCCGGGATGCCGAGCGGATCTTTGTTGGCAAGGAGGCGGGCCGCCACTGTGTGCCCCAGCAGGCGATCAACCAGCTGTTGCTGGAACAAGCGCAGCTGGGCAAACAGGTGGTGCGGCTCAAGGGGGGCGATCCCTTTATCTTTGGCCGGGGTGGCGAGGAGCTGGAAACCCTGGCCGAGGCGGGCATCCCCTTCTCGGTGGTACCGGGCATCACGGCTGCATCGGGTTGCGCCGCCTACAGCGGCATTCCCCTCACCCACCGCGATCACGCCCAGCGGGTGCAGTTCATCACCGGCCACGACAAGGAGGGCAATATCGCCCAGGAGTGGTCAGCGCTGGCGGCCCCCCGCCAGACCCTGGTGTTCTACATGGGGCTGGCCCACGCCGCCCGCATTCAGGATGCGCTGCAAACCCACGGCATGCCCGGTCACACCCCGGTGGCGCTGGTGGAGCAAGGCACCCAGCTCAGCCAGCGGGTGGTGCGCGGCGAGCTGCAGCAGTTGGCCGAACTGGCCCGTCAGGTGAAGAGCCCGAGCCTCATCATCATCGGCTCGGTGGTCACTCTGGCCGACAAGCTGAACTGGTATGGGGAAGCCAACGCCATCCACGGCATCTAACCCCGCACGGCTATCACCCAATAGAGACAACAAAACAGAGAGCGGCCATGCCGCTCTCTGTTTTTTTCATCAATGACCAAGCCGTGGCACGGCGCGTCTGTTACTCCAGAGTGATGGGGCCGGTGTTCTGAACATCGCTGTCATTCCAGTCGCTCTCATTTCGAATACGCGGATCCCCCTGCAAGGTGTAGAGGATGGTGCCCTGACGAAACTGCAGAGCGCCATCGGCCCGCTTGGCCTTCACCTTGACTCCGTTGACCCACACCTGCTCCTTGCCATCCACCTGAATATTGGCCACCGTGGCGCCTGTCTCGCGGTTCTTGGCGATCCACTTGCCCTGATAGGGTGAGTCCCCCTTGGCCATCGGCAGTGCGGCGGCCTTGCCCGCCGACCAGGCGTGCACGGTGCAAAAGCCGTGGGCTCGGCGATCATGCTTGATGACGTAATCCAGGGTGGGTTCGCTGGCGGGCAGATCGAAGGTGATCCCGATGACCACCTTGCCGCTTGTGGCCGAATAGGCGGCGGGCGCCAGCGTTTTCAGGGTCGCCTTCTTGCCATTGATAAAGACGTTGCCCCCTTGCGACTTGACCCGGATATCGGTGGGGCAAGTGGCGCTGAAGTTGGGCAGCGCCGCGAGGGCACTGCCGGCATGGGCGGTCATGGCCAACATGACAAGGGTCAGCAGAGCAGGTTTTTGAATCATAGTGATACGCCTTCAAGAGAAGAGAACCTCGTCCGTGAGCGGTGTCGTTCCTGATGGCGGCACTCTAGCTTGACCCTCTCGGGCTACCCAGTTAAAAAAAATAAAACCGGCCAGCGGAATTATTAATAAATATAAATATTTAAAATCAATGAGTTGAGTGATAACCCTGCCAGCCACCACGTATCAGCCAGCAATAAAAAAGCCGATAACCCGGTTATCGGCTCATTGCCCATGCAGAAGTGGATGCCCGATCAGACCACCACGGCGGTGCCACTGATGCTGACCATCAGCATGCTGCCATTTTGCCCCACCACTTCGTAGTCGATATCGATGCCGACCACTGCGTTGGCACCAAGGGCCGCGGCGCGCTCTTTCAGCTCATCGAAGGCGATCTCGCGGGCACGGGCCAGCTCTTTTTCATAGGCGCCAGAGCGGCCGCCGATGATGTCGCGGATCCCGGCGAAGAGATCCTTGAAAATGTTGGCGCCGAGAATGGCTTCGCCAACCACGATGCCGCGGTATTCACGAATGGCTTTGCCTTCCAGCGTGGGGGTCGTCGAGAGGATCATCTTGAACTCCTGTGAGTAGCAGAAGGGCTCAGACTACCCCAACTGCCCGAAAATCCCAACTGGGGGGGTGACCTGTACGACGCCGTCCTTAAAAATCACGACGGCCAGATAAAAAAACACCGCGCACGGGGCGCGGTGTTTGTTTCAGAGGGCCATTGCCAACGGCAAGCCGTCACGGATTGTAAGAGACCACCGAGCCACTGAGGCCGGTCATCTGGGAGATCCGCCCCTGCATCCCCTGCAGTTTGGCCTTGGAGACATCCGGCCCGATAAAGACCCGGTTGAGCTGACCCTGCACCGGTGTGCGCGGCGAGGTGTGGGCAGAGTAGCCCGCCGCCCGCAGCTTGCTCACCAGCGCGTTGACGCTGTCGACGTTCTTGAAGGCGCCAAGCTGAAGGATCCAGCTGCCCTGCGCCGGTGCCGCAGCAGGCGCGGGAGTGGTCGGCTGGGTCATCTTGCTTTCAATCAGATCGTCGAGGGACTTGATCTGACCCGCCTGCGGCTTGGTCGGTGCGGGTGCCTTGGCCACTTCAACCGGTTTGGCTGGCGTCGGCTTGGGTGCTGGCTTTGGCGGTTCTACCGGTTTTTTGGCCACCACTTCCGGCTTGGGCTGTGGCTTGGGTTGGGCATTCTGTTGCGGCTGAACCGGTGCCGGTGCGGCAGGGGTTGTCGCCGGCTGCGCACCGTTGCCCTGACCGGCGAGGGTCATGGGGTCAGCCACCTCTTCCACTTGCCACTGCTGGGCCGCAGAGGCCTGTTGCTGGCTGGCCAGATGATCGGCTGGCAGGCTGCTGGCTGCCGAGACCTGCAGCGCAGGCTTGGCAGGCTCCAGCTCGGGGCGCAGCGGGATCTTGGCAAAGGCCTCCTCCTTTTGTGCCAGCTTGTGACCATCCAGCAAGTCCGGCAGGAAAATAACAACCAGGGCCACCAGGATGACGGTGCCCACCAGACGGTTTTGAAACTTCGAGGCCAAGTTGAATCCTACCTTTACGTAACTCAATATGCGATTTGGCTCCCCGCCCGAAGGCCGGGGGGCCGGAGTGTGGCCTAGACGGCGACACCCGCCAGAATGTCGGCGACAGTGTAAAACGAACCAAACACAATGACCATATCGTCCGGACTCGATGCGGCCAACGCTGCCTGATAAGCGGCGCTGACATCATCAAACTCTCTGGCAGGCCCCTTGCCCTCCCCCAACGCCGCAGCCAGTTGCGTTGCGGTGGCGGCGCGCGGGCCGGTGAGACTGGCCAGATACCACTCGCCAATCAGGCCATCGAGTTCGGCAAGGGATCCCGCCATGTCCTTGTCTTTGAGCATGCCGACCACGGCGCGGCGCACACCCGTGCAGGGCATCTTGCGCAATTGCGCGGCCAGATAGGCCGCCGAATGGGGGTTGTGGGCCACATCGACGATCACCAGCGGCGCACTTTGCAACTGCTGCATCCGGCCAGCCAGCCGGGCATTGGCCAGCCCGTCACGAATGGCGGACTCCGGCAGCGGCAAGCCGAGGGACTCCAGCGCCGCCAGCACGGTCACCGCGTTCATCAGCGGTAGCGCCGGTTTGGGCAGATCCCGCCACTGGTTTAGGCCGTGATAATCCCAACCGCTCTCGTGCTCATCGCCACGAAAATCGATACCGACCTGACGCAGGTTGGCGCCAAGACGCTGTGCTTCGCTCGCGATAGTCGCAGGCGGATTGGGCTCGCCACTGATGGCGGGTTTACCGGCGCGATAGACCCCAGCCTTCTCCACCGCCACCGCTTCGCGGGTATCACCCAGCCAGTCGCAGTGATCGAGGGCAATGGAGGTGATCATCGCCACATCGGACTCCACCACGTTGGTGGCGTCGAGCCGACCACCCAGCCCCACTTCCAGCAGCAGCACATCGGGGGCGGCTCGGCAGAAGAGCCACAAACCGGCCAGGGTGGCGAACTCGAAGAAGGTAAGGGCAATCTCGCCGCGAGCAGCTTCCACCTCGGCAAAGGCGGCGCAGTGATCGCTGTCGGCCAGCTCTTGCCCGTTGACCCGCACCCGTTCGGTAAAGCGCAGCAGATGGGGCGAGGAGTAGACGCCGACCTTGTAGCCTGCGGCCATCAGAATGCTGGCCGCCATGGCACAGCTGGAGCCCTTGCCGTTGGTGCCCGCCACCGTGATCACCTTGAACGGCAGCTGGGTGAGACCCATGCGCCGGGCAACGGCACCGACCCGATCCAGCCCCATGTCGATATTGACCGGATGGATCTGCTCCAAATAAGAAAGCCAGTCGACAAGCGACCGGCTTTGGGATTGTTGCATGTTTGAACTCATCTTCACTCTTCGATGACGTGAGTATTCAGCATTTTGGCGAGCAGGCTGGCCAGACGGTTACGCATTTCACGGCGATCGATGATGATATCGATGGCACCCTTTTCCAGCAGGAACTCGGAGCGCTGGAAGCCTTCCGGCAGTTTCTCGCGCACGGTCTGCTCGATAACGCGCGGGCCGGCAAAGCCGATCAGCGCCTTGGGCTCGCCCACGTTGATGTCACCCAGCATCGCCAGACTGGCAGAGACGCCACCCATGGTGGGGTCGGTCAGCACGGAGATATAGGGCAGGCCCGCCTTGGTGAGTCGGTCCAGCGCTGCACTGGTCTTGGCCATCTGCATCAGGGAGAACAGCGCTTCCTGCATGCGAGCACCACCAGAGGCGGAGAAGCAGACCAGACCGCGGCCTTCCTTGATGCACTCCTCGACGGCACGCACGAAGCGGGCACCGACCACGGAGGCCATGGAGCCACCCATGAAGGAGAATTCGAACGAACAGGCGACAACCGGTACCCCTTTGAGGGTCCCTTTCATCACCACCAGCGCATCTTTCTCCGCCGTCTCTTTCTGAGCGGCAGACAAACGATCCTTGTAGCGCTTGGAATCCTTGAATTTCAGTACATCCTGCGGCTCCAGCTCGGCACCGATCTCGGTACGACCCTGCTCATCGAGGAAGCTCTCGAGACGGGCGCGGGCGCTGATGCGCATATGATGATCACACTTGGGGCACACTTCGAGGTTGCGCTCCAACTCTGCCCGGTAGAGCACCTGTTCACAAGCACTGCACTTGGTCCACACCCCTTCCGGAATGTTGTGACGACGGGGCGCAGTGATCTTGCTCTTGGGAAGAATCTTCTCAAGCCAGCTCATGGAATTCCTTAATGCTTTTGTGCCTGACAAAACGCATCGAGCCTAGATTGTTCAATGACTTAATAGCTCGATGGCAACAAATGACGGGTCATTAAACCACAATTTTTCGGGCGCAGTTACTAAAAACTGGTCGTACCCGGTGCCGAGTCCGGCAGCCACAGCGGGCCGAGCGGCAACTGTGGCAGAGCAAACTCGGCCGGGTAATCCACGTCGACCAGATAGAGGCCACCGGCCTTGGCGGTCGGCCCGGCCAGATTGCGATCCTTGGCAGCCAGCACCTCGGCAATCCACTCCACCGGTTTGAGCCCCTGCCCCACCAGCAGCAGGGAGCCGGTGATATTGCGCACCATATGGTGCAGGAAGGCGTTGGCCTTGATGTCGAGCACGATGTAGGGGCCGGAGCGGCTGACACACAGATGGGTCACATTGCGCCACGGGGTGTTGGATTGGCAGGCGACGGCACGGAAGGTGCTGAAGTCGTGCTCCCCCAGCAGGCTCTGGCCCGCCCGGTGCATCAACTCGGCATCGATGGTCTCGTGGTAGTGGCTGACGCCACTGCCGAGGATCGCCGGCCGGTAGTTGTGGTTGTAGATGACATAGCGGTAGCGACGGGCGGTGGCGCTGAAGCGGGCGTGGAAGCTCTCGTCCACCTGCTTGACCCAGCGCACGGCGATATCCGGTGGCAGGTTGGAATTGAGCCCCAGGGTCCAGGCCCCTTCGGCACGGTTCGCCTCGGTATCGAAATGGATCACCTGACCGGTCGCATGGACACCGGCATCGGTGCGTCCGGCACACTGGATGGAGACAGGGTGGTTGGCAATCCGGCTCAGCGCCGTCTCCAGTTCAGCCTGCACGCTGATCACTTCACGCTGACGCTGCCAGCCGAAATACCGGCTGCCGTCATATTCAATACCTAGGGCAATTCGCATGGATAAACTTGTCTTGTTGTGAAAACGCAGTGAAAGAAACGGGGCGGATTATACGCGCTCAACCTGAAAAGTCCCACCACAGGCGCAATTGGCCTGGATTGCGAGCCTGCTCGGCCATGATCCCCCTATCGCAACTCGCCAAAAGAAGAGGGCAGCCTGCTGGCTGCCCTCGTTTTGCTGATCCCGTGATGGGAAATGCTTTAGCCCAAACGCTTGAGCAACTTCTCGGCTTCGGCGCGCTGGTGATCGCTACCCTGCTCCGCAGCCTCTTGCAGCAGCTCGCGGGCGCTATCCTTGTCGTCAATCTCGAGGTAGGCACGGGCCAGATCCAGCTTGGCACCCACACCGCCGTCATCGGCATCCACGTCAAATCCGGTGGATTCCGGCAGCACCTCGGGGAAGCCATCGAGCCCCACATCCAGCGAGAAGCCCTGATAAGGCTCCTGCTCCGGCGCGGTGGCATCCGCTTCGGCCAGCAGCTTGTCGATCTCGACGTAGCCGCTCTCTTGCGCCTGCTCACGGGGCTGGAGATCTGCCGGATGAGATTCCACCTCGGCGAACGCATCTTCGAAATCGGAGAGCGCCAGCTCGTTGGGATCCCACTCCAGATCCAGCTCCGCTTCCTTCGCCTTGACAGGCTCAAGACCGAGCTCGGCCAGCATGGCATCCGCACTCTCGTCAGCGTCCTCTGCGGCACTGAGATCAATGGCGTTATCATCTTTGCCAGCAGCAGGCTCGTCGAGGGCATTGTCGAAATCGCCGAGATCGAAGCTCGCCAGATCGTCGTCAGCGGCACCGACTTCGTCGATGGAGCTCAAATCGGGCTCGAGGTCGGCTGAGAGATCCGCATCCAGCTCGGCAAACAGGGCTGCCTGCAGCTCCTCTTCGCTCATGATCTCGTCAGCGGCCTTGGGCTTGGGGTTGAACTCGCTGGCCAGATCCATGGCGGGCTCGTTGGCCAGCGCGATGGGCTCATCCAGCGAAAGATCGAGATCCGGCACCAGGTCCGGGTCACGACTGGCTGGCTGGGCCGCCATCCGCTCGGGTTCAAAGCCCTGCAGCTCCATCTCGCCGTCGTCGCTGAACACCAGATCAACATCCGGCTTGGCGGCCGGCTCGTCAGGCTCCATCGGCATAAAGCCATCGGGGGTGTTGAGATCCGGCACCGGGCGTACCGGCTCGTTGTCGGTCACATCGACGCTCAGCAGATCATCAAACTCGCTCTGCTCCTGATCCATCATCATGGCGGTGGATTCGGAGAGGCTCTTCTCCTGCTCTTCCAGCTCTCGGCGAGCACGGGCACGCAGCCACAGAGTCACCAGCGCCAATACCAGCAGCACCGGCAGCAGAATGATCATGGCGAGGTTGAGCGGTGAGGAGAGCAGATCCATCAACCAGTTTTTCTCAGGCTCAGGCTCGGCTGCCACCGGCGGGACCGGTTGGGCCTTGAGCTCGGCAATCTCTTTTTGCAGCGCGGTCTGATCCTGCAGCTGGGCCTTGAGGGTCTCCACCTCTTCGGTCAGGGATTGCAGACGCAGCTTGAGCCTATGGTTCATCTCGGTCACCTGGCCGAGCTGGGCATTGGCATCTTCCAGTGCCAGCGCCATCTCGGTAGCCGGTTTGCCCACCGGTTTATCCAGATCGGAAGGCAGAGGCGCCGGTGTGGTGCCTTCTGCAGCGCTAGGAGCAGGTGCTACCGCCTCTTTCGGCGCAGGCTCGCTCACCTTGGCCACTTCTTTGGTTTCGGCAGCCGGTTGCGGAGCCACCACCGGGGCGGGAATGGGGGCGGCTTTCGCCACTGGCAGCGGCGCAGGCGCAGCCTTCACCGGCTCGGTCTTGGCGGCTTCCACCTTCGCGGGTTTGGCGGCAGCCGGCTTGGCGGTATGGGCCTGCTTGTCAGCCAGATATTTGGGGCTTAACCCCTTCCAGCTGGCGTTGTCGCTGCGGAACTTGGCGCGGGCCTGTGCATCAGTGATGACGCTCGCCTCGGCCGCGGTCGGCAGCAGAATGCGGGAACCCACCAGAATGTGGTTGATATTGCCATCGGCAAAACTGCGGGGGTTTTTCTCGTAAATCGCCACCATGGTCTGGTAGACGCTGACCCGATTGGAGGGGCGATATTTGCTCGCCAGGCTCCATAGGGTATCGGTCGGACGAACAGGGCCATAGCTACCGGCATTGGCAGTGACCTGACGCACCACCGGCTGGGCGGTTGCACGCACCGGTTGCGCCACGGGTCTGGCGACCGGCTGCGCCAGCGGCTGGGAATTGACGGCGGGAGGTGCGGGTTCGTCAGGGCCTTTTAGCTCGACAAAAAAAGGCTCCCGCGCCGAGTCTTCAGCCTGGACGGTGCCCAGCAGACCCAATGCGAGTAGCGTTGCCAATGTTATGCGGGAATGTCCCATATTCGTTCCTTCGTATGACGGCCCTATCACATTGAAAAATCTGGATAGTTACCCCAAAACAGTCGGTTCAATATAAATCAGGCTCGCCTGGCAAGCCAGCAGTCCGACACATTTAGCACCCAACTTGACCCTGAGTGTAGGAAAAAACTTAATCAGTTGATATCGCAACAGAATCTTGAAGTGACGGAGTGCGGCATGGGTCACACCCCGGTTTGATCACAGGCCGGATGCGCAGCACTCCCTGCTGCGCATCGGTGGCATCTGACCAGCCTTACAGATAGTCGCGAACCAGCAGCTCGGCAATCTGTACACTGTTGGTTGCCGCGCCCTTACGAACGTTATCGGCCACGATCCACATATTGATACCACTTGGATGAGAAATATCCTGGCGCACCCGACCCACCAGCACCTCATCCTTGCCGGTTGCGTCACGCACCGGGGTCGGATAGTCCCCTTCGTCATCAAACAGGGTCACACCCGGCGCATTGCGCAGCAGGTCCTTGACCTGTTCGGCATCGAGCGGCTGGTGCAGTTCGACGTGTACCGCCTCGGCGTGGCCGTAGAAGACCGGCACCCGCACGCAGGTGGGGTTCACGGCAATGCTGGCATCGCCGAGGATCTTCTGGGTTTCCCATACCATCTTCATCTCTTCACGGGTGTAGCCGTTGTCAGTGAAGCTGTCGATCTGCGGGATCAGGTTAAAGGCGATCTGTTGCGGATAGAGGGTCGGTTCCACCGGACGACCGTTGAGCAGATGAGCGGTCTGGCCCGCCAGCTCGCTGACCCCCTCTTTGCCGGAGCCTGACACGGATTGATAGGTGGCCACGTTGATGCGGGCAATGCCTACTTCGTCGTGCAGCGGCTTCAGGGCCACCAGCATCTGGATGGTGGAACAATTGGGGTTGGCGATGATATTGCGATTGCGAAAATCGGCCAGCGCATCCGGGTTCACTTCCGGGATCACCAGCGGGATATCTTCGTCGTAACGGAAACAGGAGGTGTTGTCGATGACGATGCAGCCGTGTTCGGCAGCAATCGGCGCCCACTTGGCCGAGACCTCGGCACCGGCGGAGAAGAGTGCGATCTGTACCTGGCTCCAGTCAAACTCCTCCACATCGAGGATCTCGAGGTTCTTGCCGCCAAAGCGCACGGTATCACCGGCGCTGCGGCTGGAAGCCAGCGGATAGAGGGTCGCTACCGGAAATTCGCGCTCTTCCAGGATCTCGATCATCGCCTGACCCACGGCGCCGCTGGCACCCAATACCGCTACGTTAAACTGCTGGCTCATTCTGTTCTCCTCTGATAATGCTGCAATGGCGCCGGGTGGCACCATGGTCGGCAGGCTCCCGCAAGGCGAGATGACGCTGCCTGATATGGCTGAGCTGGCGCAGCAGGATCTGCGCCAGCTCAGTAAAAAATGGGGTCGAGGTAGCCAGTACGGCTCACCCCTTCCGGTTATCTTCCAACTCCTAGTCCCCGATTCAGGGGCGTGACAGCGCAAATCCCAGCTCACCCAGCGCCTGGTCGGCAAACGCCCCCTCAACCTGCAGGGAGGATAGTTCACGGCGCTCGGGGTAGTGTTTGCGCTGCTCGTCAAAGCTGCCGGGCAGACCGAGTCGGGCACGGAAACGGGCATCATCGCGGCGCACGTCATAGACCAGATGCACCAGCTGCTTGATCAGCGCCTGATCCGGTGCGCGGCCCGGCACCACTGCCTGCACATCGGGGGCAGGCAACAGCTGACTCAAATCCTGACGAGGCTGGCGTCCCAGCTGCTGGCAGAGCGCCTGATAGAGCATCCAGGTGCCGCGCGCCTTCCCCTCCAGGCTGTAACCGGCGATATGGGGGGTGGCAATCTCGGTATGGGGCACCAGCGCTGCCAGTGGCTCGGGCTCGTTCTCCCACACATCCATTACCAGTCGCAATGGCGCATCGCTCAGCTGGCGTGCCAGCAAGGCCCGGTTATCCCACACCTCGCCACGGGAAGCATTGATCAGGATCTGTCCGGCAGGGCGCGCGGCAATCTGTTCGGCATCGAGCAGATGGTAGGTGGCATCCTGCCCTTCGCGGGTAATGGGCACATGGAAGCTAACGATATCGGCACCAAGAGCGGTCTGATAATCGACAAAGCCCGCATCGGGGGTATTACGCGCCTTGGGTGGATCGCAGCGCAGTACCCGCATGCCGAGCGCTTGGGCCTTGCCAGCCACGCACTCGCCGGTATTGCCCGCGCCAATCACCGCCAACGTCATGGCCGAGAGGTCGAGTTCATAGCGCTCCGCCAGCACCAGCAGGGCGGAGAGTACATAATCCCCCACAGAATACTTGTTGCAACCGGGGGCGCTGAAGAAGGGAATATTGCGGCTTGCCAGCAACGCCTTGTCCACATGGTCTGTGCCTATGGTGGCGGTGCCGACAAAGCCGAGTTTGGGGCTGGTCGCCAGCAAATCGCTGTTGACGCGGGTGACCGAACGCACCAGCAGCACATCGGCATCCTGCAGATCGCGGGCCTGCATCTGCCGCCCGGGCAAGGGGATCACCTCGCCAAATTCGGCAAACAGCTCCACGGCATGGGGCATATTCTCATCAACGACTATCTTCATCGGGCTCTCTTTGGTCACAACCGCCACGGGGGCGCCATTCTAGCGCAAAGCCGCCCGAGATTTCAGCCTGTGATGCAATCCGGCGCGAGAGGGGACCACATTGCGCGGCAGCCGCCCCATCCGCCCGCTCAAACAGAGGATGTCGCCACAAATGTGTAAGCAGAGGTAACAAACGTGCTGCGCGGCTTTGTCCGAGCATATCACGGTGGCACAATGCCCCTCTTTTTCGCGATCGCCCATACCCACCATGCCGCCACACGCTTCGTCGCTCCCAACGTCAACCGCCTCACTCACCCGCAGTCAGGTGCTTGGCTTCACTGCCCTGTTGATCCTGCCCCTGTTACTGCTCGCCACCCTGCCCTGGCAGCCTTTTCTGACCGGCTCCCTGCAATCAGGCTGGCTATGGTGGTCATACGCCCTCACCCGCATGGTCGATATTCCCGGGATCGGGGTCAGTGGCGCCCTCTTGCTGCTGCTGACCCGCTACAAACTGAAACTGGAACTGACCCCCTTCATTGCGCTGGGATGCGCGCTGGCAGCCCTGCTCGCCAGCGACTGGGTGCTCAAAAGCCTGATCAAATACCTGACCGAAGAGCCCAGACCCTATCTGCTCTGGCTTGAGAGTCAGGCACTGATCCCTGCCATCAAGCACTTCTACGCCAGTAGCATCGATGTGCGCAGTGAACAGGTTCACGCCGCCAGCCAGTTGCTGGCCCTGCCAGAGTGGCTCGGCCACCACTGGCAGGCCGAGGTGAACTACGCCTTCCCCTCCGGCCACAGCATCGCCGCCATCAGCCTGGCCCAATTTTTTGGTCTGATCTGGCTGGCCCGCGCTCCCACGGGCGTCTGGCTGCTGCCATTGTGGGCACTGGGAATTGGTCTGTCGCGCATGGTGATGGGAATGCACTGGCCGGTGGATGTGCTGGCCAGCGCCCTGTTGGGGTCGCTCACGGCGCTGATTGCCGCCCGCTGGTGGCTGCACAGATATTGAATCCTGCGCCATCTTGGCGCGGCATCCTGCGTGGGATGGGGGGACAAGCCTGTGCTTTTTTGCCATAATGCCGCCTCATTTTATCCCGACCGAGATCCCATGACCGACGCAGTTCATACCCTCAAGGGCCGTTTCCGTGGTTTTTACCCCGTCGTCATCGATGTTGAAACAGCCGGGTTCAACGCCAAGACCGATGCCCTGCTCGAAATCGCGGCTTACACCCTGAAAATGGATGAGCAGGGCTGGCTCGTTCCCGATCAGGTATTCCACTTTCATGTCGAGCCCTTCGAAGGGGCCAACCTGGAAAAGGCTGCGCTGGAGTTCACCGGCATCGACCCCTACAACCCGTTGCGTGGCGCTGTCTCGGAAAAAGAGGCACTGACCGAGATCTTCAAGGGGATCCGCAAGGGAATGAAGGAGCAGGATTGCAGCCGCGCCATCATAGTGGCCCACAACGCCACCTTTGATCACGGCTTCGTGATGGCTGCCGCCGAGCGCGCTGGCCTCAAGCGCAATCCATTCCACCCGTTTGCGACCTTCGACACCGCTGCTCTCTCCGGATTGGCGCTGGGTCAGACCGTGCTGGCCAAAGCGTGCCAGAGTGCCCGCATCCCGTTTGACAATAAAGAGGCGCACTCTGCCCTCTATGACACCGAACGCACCACAGAGCTGTTCTGTCATATCGTTAACCGCTGGAAGAGCATGGGGGGTTGGCCGCCAGCGCATCCGGATGATGACACAACCGATGCTCCTGCCGACGATGAGGGGCAAGAATAAACGGATGAAGGCTGCCACTGGCAGCCTTCGCTTTTTGGGGAAGTGATTGATTGCACAGCGCACCGGAAATCTCTATCAAGGTCACTATCCACCGCAGCGCATGGGATGCACGGATACAAACAGGTCACAAACCCTCATGTTGAGCAACCTTGTGCCACATGCTGCTGCGATATGAGGGGGTTGACTGATTTTTTTCTCGACATTTGTCACATTTTTCGCAAACTAACTCCCCTTCACATGACAGACAGCAATAACAAACTATAAGGAAATCAAATGAATCCAGTTGTTATCGCAGTCGGGCTGATGCTGGTGCTCAGTCTGCTGCGGATCAATGTGGTGGTCTCGCTGGCGCTGGGGGCCATTGCTGGCGGCCTGGTCGGTGGGCTGTCGTTGACCGATACCCTCACCACCTTCAGCGGTGGTCTGGGCGGTGGCGCCGAGATTGCCCTCTCCTACGCCATGCTGGGCGCCTTTGCGGTTGCCATCTCCCGCTCCGGGATCACCGACCTGCTGGCCCGCAAGGTGATCAACCAGTTGGGCAAGGATGCCAGCTCGACCCGCATCATGTGGGTCAAAACCCTGCTGCTCTCTTCCGTGCTGGCCGTGGCGATCTCCTCCCAGAACCTGATCCCGGTTCACATCGCCTTTATTCCCATCCTGATCCCGCCACTGCTGCATGTGATGGCGCAGATGCAGATCGACCGTCGTCAGGTGGCCTGTGTCATCACCTTTGGCCTGACAGCTACCTATATGGTGCTGCCGGTCGGCTTTGGTGGCATCTTCCTGAACAACATTCTGGCCAAGAACCTGATCGATAACGGCGTGCCCATCACCACCAGCCAGATCCCGCTGGCGATGGCCATTCCGGTCGCGGGTATGGTACTGGGCCTGCTGATTGCGGTATTCATCAGCTATCGCAAACCGCGCCAGTACGATCTGGCCAAGATCCTGGATGCCGAGCCCGAAGCGGTCGAGCTCAACCTCACCCACATCTGGGTGGCCCTGCTGGCCATTGGCGTAGCGCTGGGGCTGCAACTGATGACCAACAGCATCGTACTGGGTGCGCTGGCCGGTTTTGTCATCTTCACCTGCGGCGGCGTCATCAAGTTTCGCGAAAGCCAGGATGCTTTCACCCAGGGGGTGCGGATGATGTCGCTGATCGGCTTCATCATGATCTCTGCCGCCGGTTTTGCCGCCGTGATGAAGGCAACTCACGGGGTCGACTCTCTGGTTCAGGTGGTCGCCTCCGGCATCGGTCAGCACAAGGGGATCGCCGCCTTCCTGATGCTGCTGGTGGGTCTGCTCATCACCATGGGGATCGGCTCCTCCTTCTCCACCGTGCCCATCATCGCCACCATCTATGTGCCGCTCTGTCTGCAGCTTGGCTTCTCACCGATGGCGATCATCGCCCTGGTCGGTACCGCAGGCGCGCTGGGGGATGCGGGTTCACCCGCCTCCGACTCGACCCTGGGCCCCACCTCAGGCCTCAACGCCGATGGTCAGCACGACCATATCTGGGACAGCGTGGTGCCCACCTTTATTCACTACAACATCCCGCTGGTGATCTTCGGCTGGATTGCCGCCATGGTGCTCTGATAGCCCCTCGGGCTGCGACCTCTGCACATCACAATGCAAAACAAGAAGGCGACCAGATGGTCGCCTTCTTTATTGATGCCAACCAATTACCCCGCTCGATATGAATAATGGCTGCCAGCCAGACAAAGCCTCTGAGCGGCCAACTAGTCGCCACCCCTTGCGACCGCCGGAGTCAGCGGGCGCAATGCTGTCACTCCCCATCCAACTATCCGCCCAAGTGCATACGTCCCAACGCTTGCCAATACAAAGAAACGGCTGCCAGCCCAGACCTATGGCAGAACGGCGGATGATACCCAACCACGTCACAACCGCCTGTCGAGTAGAAAAGGTATTCTCTCTTTCCCCGACATCCAGTCATCAAATAGTGGCCATCATGCGCTCCCCCATTTAACGGCTTATGCCGATCTGGCGTTCAGTAAGAACACAGGGTAAACCGCAGGCAGAAAAAAAGGCCGCTCAATGAGCGGCCTTCTTCATAACGGGATCAGCAATCAGCTTTCGCGACGCTTGCCACCGAATTTGCGATCTTTGTTGAAGCCACCTTCACGGCGCTCCCCGCTCTTGTTGAACGGACGGTCACCCTGGGGACGGCGATCCTTGTTGAAAGGACGGTCGCCACGGAACGGACGATCACCACGGGGCGGACGGCTGCTGGTGTTGCCACCGGCCGGCACTTCGGTGTAGCGAGTGATCTGCAGCGGACGCTGGCAAACACGGGCTTTCTTGATCACTTCCAGCACATCGGCGCTCATACCCTTGGGCAGGTCGACGGTAGAGAAGTCGTCAGCGATGTCGATGTTGCCGATGAAGCGGCTCTCGATATTCGCTTCGTTGGCGATGGCGCCCACGATCTGGCCCGGCTTGACGCCGTGATGAGCACCCACGTCTACACGATAGCGCTCCATCTCCACATCCGGGTTGTCTTTCAGCGGACGGGGCTCCAGGGACGGCATGCGACGGGCAGGACGATCGCCACGGTCACCGAAGTCACGACCACCACGGTCGTTGAAGTCACGGCGCTCGAAGCCACCACGATCGTTGCTGTTGTTGAACAGCGGATCCGGAATGGAATCATCCAGCAGCAGCGGTTGGTCACCCTGTACCAGCTTGGCCAGTGCAGCAGCCAGCTCCAGCGGATCGGCAGAATCTTCTTCGATCAGCTCGTTGACCAGGTTGTGGTAGATCTCGAGCTCTTCACCCATCATGGTTTCGCGGATGCGCTCTTTGAACTTGGCCATACGATGCTGGTTGATGTCCTCGGTGCTCGGCATCTTCATCGGCTCGATGGCCTGACGGGTTGCGTGCTCGATGGCGCGCAGCATACGACGCTCGCGCGGGGCGACGAACAGAATGGCTTCGCCTTTACGACCGGCACGACCGGTACGGCCGATACGGTGAACGTAAGATTCGGTGTCGTACGGAATGTCGTAGTTCACTACGTGAGTGATGCGCTCAACGTCCAGACCACGGGCGACAACGTCGGTGGCGATCAGGATATCCAGCTGGCCTTGACGCAGTTTGTCGACGGTACGCTCACGCAGTTTCTGCGGGATGTCGCCGTGCAGCGCTTCACAGGCGTGACCACGGGCGGCAAGCTTGCCAGCCAGCTCTTCGGCAGCGTTCTTGGTACGCACGAACACCAGCAGGGCTTCGTAGGATTCCACTTCCAGCAGACGGGTCATGGCGTCCAGCTTGTGCAGACCGGTTACCTGCCAGTAGCGCTGGCGAATAGTGGTAGCGGTAGCAGTCTTGGAGGCAATCTTGATCTCTTTGGGCTGCTTCAGGTGCTTCTGGGCCACGCGACGGATCTGCTCCGGCATGGTGGCAGAGAACAGGGCAACCTGACGAGTGCTCGGGCACTGCTCCATGATCCAGTCAACGTCGTCGATGAAGCCCATACGCAGCATTTCATCAGCTTCGTCCAGTACCAGAGCTTTCAGGCCGGAGAGGTCCAGGTTCTTGCGACGGATCAGATCCATCACGCGGCCCGGAGTACCGACGACAACCTGAGCACCGCGACGCAGGGCGCGGGTCTGGGTTTCGTAGGAGGCACCACCGTAGATCGGCAGTACGTGGAAATCAGGCATGTGGTGGGCATAGCGTTGGCACGCTTCAGCCACTTGCAGCGCCAGTTCGCGGGTAGGCGCCAGCACCAAGATCTGGGTGTTGCGGTTACCAGCTTCCAGACGAGACAACAGAGGCAAGGCAAAAGCAGCGGTCTTCCCTGTACCGGTTTGCGCCTGCCCCAGCAGATCGTGTCCCGCCATCAGGTGGGGAATTGCTGCGGCCTGGATCGGTGACGGGCGCTCATAGCCCACGTCCTGCAGCGCTTTCAATACAGGCGCGGCCAGTCCAAGCTCACTAAAAAGGGGCAGTTGTTCGGTATCAGACATAGATTCTTCCAGATTAAGGCAGGCGGCTAACACCGCGGAATAGCAAAAAGGCGGCGATTATAGCGCCACTTTGTTCTGCTGTCTTGAAAAATGTGATAAGCCTCTCAAGACGTTGGCAATTATAGAGGGATCTGGCGAGTATGGCTTGCTTATTTTGCACTCATAGTGCGTTATTGCAGATCACTCCTCGCTGGAGTCCTTGCCCCGCTTGTGTTTGAGCACCGCCATAGTCAGTCGGCTGGTGCACAATAAACGCTCACGTTCGTCCCGAATTTCAATCTGCCACACCTGGGTTGTTGCTCCCAGATGGAGCGGCGCGCAACGCCCGGTCACCACCCCTTCCCGCTTGGCTCGCAGATGGTTGGCATTCACCTCCAACCCCACACAGTAGCTATCTGGCCCCACCGCCATATTGGCCGCCAGCGACCCAAGCGTCTCCGCCAGCACCACGGACGCACCACCATGCAGCATGCCAAGGGGCTGGTGGGTGCGGTGATCCACCGGCATGGTCGCTTCCAACCAGTCGGGGCCAAAAGCGGTGTAGATGATATCGAGGTGGGCCATCAGGGTGTTGCGAGAGGTGGCGTTGAGGCCTTCCAGACTCATGGGTTTACGCCAGATGTGCGCAATATCGTGACTCATTGCGAGCAGACTCCTTATGTAAGCGATGAATGCGTACCGATATGAGTGAAACGACCTCCATCGGCAACATGGTTCGGTTATATGAGTTGTTGGTTACCAGGTGACTTGGTAACAACGCAGCCCCGACCCGGAGCTGCGTGTTACACAATCATGCCCTTAAGCGGGATGTCACCAGGGGTAGGTAACGCCGGGCCACTCGGACCAAGGCACATCTCGCCCCGGCAAGCGGGGTTCTGGCCACTGCCACCCCCTGGCGAGCCACTCGCGCAGCTGAATCTCCAGCTCCTCATCCGTGATGGGCGCCTCGGCCACCTTCCAAAAGAAGAGCTCCACCGCTACCTCTGGCAGCACCGAGGGGTAGAGATAAACCCCGCCCCAAAATTGCGGCTCCCGATCCGGGCTCCAGAGGCCATAGGCAAAGGAGCGCTTGGCCAGAAACTCCGACTGCTGCCACTCCAGATCTCCTTCGTGCTGGCTCAGGCTGAAGTTGGCCGAGGGCCAGATATCGTTCGGGCGAAACAGCTGATGGAGCTGCTCGCGCTCGCGCAACATGGCGACAAACTCCACCACCGCCTGAGCGGGAGTGGCGGGTAACAGCAAGAAACGTGGGTGCCGATAGGCCTTCGGCACCCGAAACCGCTTGGGAAACGTCAGCATCAGAGCAGCTCCAGCAGGGCTTGCAATGGATGTTTGAGCTTTTCCCCCTCCATCCGCTTGACCTGACTGCGACACGAATAGCCGGTCGCCAGGCAGCGCGCTTTGGGTAGACGGGCGAGCGGGTCGGCCCAGCTCAGTCCATAGATGCCCTTGGAGTTCTCCACCTGTTTGACGTCATGACCATAGGTGCCCGCCATACCGCAGCAACCCACAGAGACCGGCTGCAAGCTGGCCCCGAAACGACCAAACAGGGTGCTCCAGTCACCGTGAGTGGAGGGCTTGGCGGTCTTCTCGGTGCAGTGGGCAAAGAGATACCAGGGCTCGCCCCCCTCCTCGCTCTTGGTCTTGTCAGTGCGAGCAGGCAGTTGATCTGCTGGCAGCGAGAGCAGCCACTCCTGCGGCAACAACACCTGAAAATCACCGCGGGCCGACCCCAGCGCCTTGGCATACTCGTCGCGATAGCAGAGCACCATGGCCGGATCCACCCCCACCATGGGAATGCCAAGCGCCGCCACCTTGTTGAGGAACTGGGCGCTGTTGGCCGCTGTACGGGCAAAGGCGCGCAGGAACCCCTTGATATGCTGGGGTTTACCGTTGGGTTTAAAGGGCAACAAGTAGGGCTGGAAGCCGAGCTTGCTGGCGAGTTTCACCAGGTCGCGCACCACAGGGGCGTCGTAATAGCTGGTGAAGGGGTCCTGCACGATGAGCACCACCTGCTTGCGCTGCTCGGCACTCATCCGCTCCAGACCCGGCAGATCAAAATAGCGGGCGCGGTTATCGTGCAGGCTCTCGGCCAGGGTCGGCACCGAGAGCAGCGGCACATCGACCATGCCGATGCTCTTCTCGGTCGCCTTCTGGGCCCACTCTTTTTCGAGAAAGAAGTTGACCAGCTTCGGTGCCTTGGCGAGCAGCGGCGCATAGCTTTCAACGGTGCCGACGAAGTAATCCTTCGGCGCACGCAGGTAGCGGCCGTGGTAGAGCTGCATAAAGCGGGCGCGAAAATCGGGTACATCCACCTTGATCGGGCACTGGCTGGTACATGCCTTGCAGGCCAGACAGCCCGCCATCGCCTCCATCACCTCATGGGAGAAGTCATACTCGCCGCGCTGTTTGGCCCAGCTGTTGCGCACCTTGTCCACCAGCTGTTTGAAGCGCACACCACCGGATTGCAGTGCCACCTCTTCCGCCAACGGATCGAAGCCCTGCTCCGCCAGCTGACGCAACCATTCACGCATCAGGCCCGCCCGCCCCTTGGGGGAGTGGCGGCGATCGCGGCTGATCTTGACCGAGGGGCACATGGGGGAGTCGGTCTCGAAGGTGAAGCAGAGACCGTTGCCGTTACAATCCATGGCGCGGGTGTAGCTGGTGCGCACCGCGAGCGGGATCTGGCGGTCATACTTGCCGCGCTTGGGCCCATCCACCGACACTAACTCAGCGCCGCTACCGTAGGGGATACAGATCTTGCCCGGGTTGATGCGGTTGCCCGGGTCGAATACCCCCTTGACCCGCTGCAGCTCTTCCCACAGCTCGCCAAAGAAGGCGGGGCTGTATTCGGAGCGAAAGCCCTTGCCATGCTCGCCCCACATCAGGCCGCCATATTTGGCAGTGAGCGCCACCACCTGATCGGAGATGCGGCGCAGCAGCACCTCCTGCTCGGGCTCGCACAAATCCAGCGCCGGGCGCACGTGCAGCACACCGGCATCGACGTGGCCGAACATGCCGTAGTCGAGGCCGTGGGCATCCAGCAGGGCACGAAACTCCATGATGAAATCGGCCAGAGATTCGGGCGGCACCGCGGTATCTTCGGTAAAGGCCACCGGCTTCTTGCGACCTTCGGCATTGCCCAGCAGCCCCACCGACTTCTTGCGCATGGTGTAGATGGTCTCGATGCTCGGCAGGTGGTCACACACCTGATAGCCGATGATCCCCGCCTCACCCTTGGCCAGCAGCGCATCAATACGGCGACAGAGCTCCGCCACCTTGGCCTTGTGTTCTGCTTCATCGGTATCGGCAAACTCGACGATATTGAGCCCCTGCAGATCCTTGCCGGGCACATCCTGAATAAGTTCTTTCACCGAATGCCAGATGATGTCGGCGCGGGCCAGCCCGAGCACCCGGGAGTCTACCGTCTCCACCGACAGCGCTTGGGCCTCAACCATAAAGGGGGCGTTGCGCAGGGCGGAGGGAAAACTGTCGTACTTGACGTTGACGAGCGTCCGGTAGCGCGGGATTGGCGTGATATTGAGTTTGGCTTCGGTGATAAAGCCGAGAGACCCTTCAGATCCGCACAGCACCCGGCTCACATCCAGCGTGTCGGTATCCGGTTGATAGAGGTGCTTGAGATCGTAGCCTGTCAGAAAGCGGTTGAGCTTGGGGAAGGTCGCCTCGATGTCGGCGCGGCGCTCCTTGCCGATGCGATAGAGGGTGCGATAGATCTCTCCTTCGCGACTCTCCAGCGCCAGCTTGTCGGCCAGTCGCTCACCGGTCAGCGGCTCGGTGGCCATGATGTCGCCATTCTCCAGCACCGCCTTGAGACCCAGCACGTGATCCGAGGTTTTGCCGTAGACCAGAGACCCCTGCCCCGAGGCATCGGTGTTGATCATGCCCCCTAAGGTGGCGCGATTGGAGGTGGAGAGATCCGGCGAGAAGAAGTAACCGTGGGGCTTGAGATAGGCGTTGAGCAGGTCTTTCACCACCCCGGCCTGGGCTCGCACCCACCCCTCCTCCAGATTAATTTCCATGATCTGGTTCATATAACGGGAGAGATCGACGATAATGCCGCCGCCCAATGACTGGCCATTGGTGCCGGTACCGCCACCGCGAGGGAAAAAACTCAGGGAGGCGAACGCCGGCTCTGCGGCCAGCTTGAGCATTGCTGCTATGTCGTCCGCACTGCGCGGATAGAGAACCGCCTGAGGTACTACCTGATAGACGCTGTTATCCGTCGCCATCGCCAACCGGCTTGCATAAGACTTTTCGATATCACCACGAAATGCGCTGCGCTCTAGCAACTCAAGAAACTGCAGGGTTGCGGGTGACAAACTGTCCTGGTAATCGAGTCTCGGGATCATGAATCCTTGTTCCCATCCTTTGCTTGATGCCGGCACGCCGGCGACAACGACTGGCCAGCCGCCTGTCAATGGCAGTCAGGCCAGTCCGCTCACATGTGAGCGGGCAGTATATCAGCTAGAAAACCGCTTGCGCTTGGCAATATTCACCATTTGAAAGGAGGACTTTTATGGCTCACCACAGCCATGTTATCAGTACGCTGGTCACCACCGAAAAACAGGCGCTTACCCTGTCGCTGTTCGGTTGTATCACCTTTGCCATCTTCGGCATCGGCTACGGCCTCTTCGTCGGTTCCAACGCCATCATGCTCGATGGTATCTTCACCCTGTTCAGCATGGGCATGACAGGCCTCGGTCTTGTTACCGCCTATCTCGTTACCCGCCCTTCCGATGCGCGCTTCCAGTATGGCTACGCCCACTTCGAGCCCATAACCAACGTCATCAATGGCACCATTATTCTGCTGCTCTGCCTTGGCGCTCTCTATAGCGGCATCACCACCCTGCTGGAGGGAGGACGGGAGATCGATCTCGGCCACGCTCTCATCTATGCCGCCGTCTCCACCTTCTTCTGCGCCATCATCTATCGTATCGAAGCCCAGGTCGCCGAGCAGGTAGACTCCGAGCTGGTGCGGGTCGACTCCAAGGAGTGGCTGGTGGATACCCTGCTCAGCGCCACCCTGCTTATCGGTTTCGTGGTCGCCATCGGCCTCGATGCCATCGGCTACGGCCAATACAACCGCTACATAGACCCAGTGCTGGTTTCGCTACTGGCCCTTTGCGCCACTCTCATTCCCATCAAGGTGCTCGGTCGCAACCTGCGGGAAGTGTTGAAGATCGCCCCCAAGGGAGATGTGCCACGGCAAGTCGAGCAGGAGATCGAGGCGCTGCGCCAGCGCCACGGCATAGAGTGCTACAGCCATCTGGCCAAAAGCGGTCGCCGCTTCGATCTGGAATTGAACATTCTGGTGGCGCCGGGTCAGGAGTGGCCCGTCGAACGTCAGGATGCCCTGCGCCAGGAGCTCTGGTCTCGCCTTGGCGACACCCTGGGCGATGCCTGGCTGTCGGTCTGTTTCACCCGTGAAAAGCGCTGGTTGTAACGACCGCATGGGGGAGCGTGGCACCGCCGCCTCCCCCTGTCGCATCACAACCCCATCACGCCCCACTGACACTGCTCTTGCCAAATTGGCGCCAGCCGCTATCATCAGGGCTCATTTTTCACCCGAGGTTTTATTGCCCATCATGGACAATCCCCGAAGTTGCCCTTCGTCTCTCTCTGTCAAAGCCTATCTTTTTCTGCTTAATCAGCGCCTCTGAATAACACCTTTGCCTTGCTGTTACTGCGGCCATCGTGCGCCGTGATCACTCTCTGCTCTGTCTGTTTTTATTGAGGTCATACAATGGAATTGCTGCTGGATCCCCATATCTGGATTGGTCTGTTTACCCTGATCATTCTGGAAATCGTGCTGGGGATCGACAACCTGGTCTTTATCGCCATCCTGGTGAAAAAACTGCCCCCCGCCCAACGGGACAAGGCGCGCATTATCGGCCTGTCGCTGGCCCTGCTGATGCGACTAGGACTTCTGAGCGTCATGTCATGGCTGGTCACCCTGACCACCCCGATTTTGCACCTGTGGGATCACCCCTTCTCCGGTCGGGACCTGATCCTGATGGGGGGCGGCCTGTTCCTGCTGTTCAAGGCCACCTCCGAGCTGCACGAGCGGCTGGAAGCCAAACCTCAGGATGACGGCCCTGTCGGCGCCTACGCCAGCTTCGGCGTGGTGATCGCCCAAATTCTGGTGCTCGATGCGGTCTTCTCGCTCGACTCCATCATCACCGCCGTCGGCATGGTGGAACACTTGGGTGTGATGATGGCCGCCGTGACCATCGCCATGGTGGTGATGGTGCTGGCCTCCAAGCCGCTGACCCGCTTCGTCAACGCCCACCCTACCGTGGTGGTGCTCTGTCTGAGCTTCCTGCTGATGATCGGCTTCAGCCTGGTGGCGGAAGGATTCGGCTTCCATATTCCGAAGGGCTACCTCTACGCAGCCATCGGCTTCTCGGTGCTGATCGAGTTTTTCAACCAGCTGGCCCAGCGCAGCGCCATGCGTCACGAATCCAAACAGCCCCTGCGCGAGCGCACCACCGCCGCCATCTTCAAATTGATGGGCAGCAAGGCCTATCAGGATCAGCCGGATGACGATCTGGATGCCCCGGCCGTAGCGCCGGTGAGCTTTGGCGAGGAGGAGCGCTATATGGTGACCGGCGTGCTGTCGCTGGCCGAGCGCTCCATTCGCACCATCATGACCCCGCGCTCGGAGATGGCCTGGATCGATATCAACGACTCCAGCGACGAGATCCGCGCCCTGCTGCAGCGCGAGCCCCACAGCCTGTTCCCCATCTGTGACGGGGATCTGGACGAGGTGATCGGAGTGGTCAAGGCGCGGGACCTGCTGTTTGCCCTCAACGAAGGGCAATCCTTAAGCGCGCTGGCCAAGCAGAACGATCCCATAATCGTGCCGCAGACCATCAACGTGATCCGCCTGCTGGCGGAGCTGCGCAAAGCCAAGGGGAGCCTTATTCTGGTCTCCGACGAGTTTGGCGTGATCCAGGGGCTGGTCACCACCCACGATCTGCTGGAGGCCATCGTCGGCGAGCTGCCGGACGAGGACGAAACCCCGGATATAGTGCGCGATGGCGAAGGGTGGCTGATCAATGGCAGCACCAACATCCACCATGTGGAGCAGGTGCTGGAGCACGAGGGGCTGGTGAGCGAGAGCGACGAGTACGTGACCCTGGCCGGCATGCTGCTCTCCCACTTCGGCACCCTGCCCACCCCGGGCCAGCAGCTGCAACTGCAGGCGCTCAACTTCGAGGTGCTGGAGGTAAGCGAGCGGCGCATTGAGCGGGTACGGGTGATGCCGGTCGCTGGCTAATCGAGCCGCAACGCAATCATGAGAAGAGGGCCAGCGAGCCCTCTTTTTTTATTCGCCTTTCATTTGCATGTGATGCACCGATTGCAACACCCTCTCTGCCCCGCCAGCCATCCGCCGCGACGTTCATCCGCAGTCAGTCGCGATTGCTGCATTCAGTGCAATTCAATGGTGCAATTACCCCTCTTTGTTGCAACGCTATTGGCGGCTAGAGTCACCATCAATCCCACCATGAGGAACTCAAGATGAGCCACGATCACCTGTTTTGCCCGCAGCGACTGGGTCAGCTGCACCTTGCCAACCGCATCGTCATGCCCCCCATGACCCGCTCCCGTGCCAGTCAGCCGGGTGACGTGGCCAACGCCATGATGGCCACCTACTACGCCCAGCGCGCCGAGGCGGGCCTGATCATCAGCGAAGGCACCCAAATCGACCCCATGGGCAAGGGCTATGCCTGGACGCCGGGCATCTAC
Organism: Aeromonas sp. FDAARGOS 1411; assembly: GCF_019047125.1. Lineage (NCBI taxonomy): Bacteria > Pseudomonadati > Pseudomonadota > Gammaproteobacteria > Aeromonadales > Aeromonadaceae > Aeromonas > Aeromonas sp. FDAARGOS 1411. The sequence continues at coordinate 1,913,388 of NZ_CP077214.1, forward strand.
AGCGCCGAGCAGATCGCTGGCTGGAAGCTCGTGACCGATGCCGTGCACGCCAAGGGGGGCACCATCTTCGCCCAGCTCTGGCACGTGGGCCGAGTCACCCATCCGGACAACATCGGCGGCGCCCAGCCCATCTCGGCCTCGGCCTTGCCCGCAGTGGGCGTCAAGGTGTTCGTCGATAATGGCAGCGATGCGCCGGGCTTTGTCGAGACCGTCACTCCGCGCGCCATGACCCAGGCCGATATCGATGCGGTGGTGGGCCAGTTCCGTCAGGCGGCCCGCAACGCCATCAGCGCCGGTTTTGACGGCATCGAGCTGCACGCCGCCAACGGATATCTGATCAACCAGTTCCTCGACTCCGAATCCAACGCCCGCACCGACAATTACGGCGGATCGCTGGAGAACCGGTTGCGCTTCCTCAAAGAGGTGACCGAGGCAGTCAGCAGCGAAATCGGGGCTGACCGGGTCGGGGTGCGCCTTGCGCCGCTCACCACCCTCAACGGCACCGTCGATGCCAATCCGCAGGAGACCTATCTGGCGGCCGCCCGCCTACTGGGCCAGCTCAACGTGGTCTACCTGCACATTGCCGAGGCGGACTGGGACGATGCCCCCCTGATGCCGAAGAACTTCAAACTGGGTCTGCGGGATGCCTTCCCCAACACCCTGATCTACGCCGGTAAATATGATGGTGATCGCGCACGCGCCGCCCTCGATGCCGGCTGGGCCGACATGATTGGCTTTGGTCGCCCCTTCGTCGCCAACCCGGATCTGCCGAACCGGCTGCGCCACGGCTATCCGCTGGCCCCACACGATCCGGCCACCCTGTTTGGCGGCGGCGAAAAAGGGCTGACAGACTACCCCGTCTATCAGGCCGAGGACGCAGCAGCCAGCCGCTGATTGCCAATGGCCAACCGGCCACGTAAAGCAGGCCCCACAGGTTGGGGCCCGCCGTATTGTTGCGCATTAGCAACAGTGATATGACTGACCGAATCACTGTTGCAATGACCTCGTTGTTCTCTCCCCTCGCTTTCACAAGGAGTCATCATGAATCACACCCAAGCCTGGTGCTGGCATGCCCCCGGTGAACCGACCCAGCTTACCCTCGCCGATCTGCCCCTGGCACCGCTCGCCCCTGACGAGGTACTGGTGGCCAACCGGGTCATCGCCTTCAATCCGGTGGACTGGAAGCTGATCGAATATGGCCACTCCAACTGGCAGGATGGTCAGGTGCCCGGCGTCGATGGCATGGGCACTATCGTGGCCCTCGGCGCCAACGTCAGCCATCTGCGCCTCGGTGCCCGGGTCGCCTATCACACCGACCTGCGCCACCACGGCAGCTTTGCCCGCCACACCCGGGTACCAGCCCGCGCCCTGCTGCCGGTGCCCGATGCCCTAAGTGACGAGGCGGCCGCCGCCCTGCCCTGTCCCGGCCTCACTGCCTGGCAGGCGCTGGCCAAGCTGCCGCGCCTGCAAGGGGAAGCGCTGCTCATCACAGGTGCCGGCAGCAGTGTCGGCCGCTTTGCGGTGCAACTGGCCCTCCAGCAAGGAGCGCGGGTCTTTGCCAGCGCCAGCTCACGCCACCATCACTGGCTCAAGCAGATAGGTGTGCAGGGGGTGGCCGATTATCGGGATCCCGACTGGCTGGCCACTTTGCAGGCGGCCAACGGCAACGAGCCGTTTGAGGGGATCATCGATCTGGTCTCCAGCCAACAGGCAGAAAGCTTGCTGCCCGCCCTTGGCTACTACGGTCACATGGTGACTGTGCTCGGGCGCATCCCGCACAATCCGCTGCCCGCCTTTAGCCATTGCCACTCGTTGCACGAGATTGCGCTGGGCGCCCAGCACGCCTTTGGCTCGGACAAACAGTGGAGCCGACTGGTCGCCGCCGGTGTCGCCATGATGGCGCAGATGGCGAGCGGCGAGCTGACCCTGCCGCCACTGGTGGTCGGCGACTTTGAGGAACTACCCACCCTGCTCGAGCGCTTCAAGCGCGAAGGACAAGGGGAGAAGTTTCTGGTGCGAATGGCATAACGCTGACCTGCCCTGATAACCACACCGACCATTGAAACGAAAGAGGCCCGCCAGTGATGGCGGGCCTCTCTTTATATAGTGCATGTCATCTCGACTTCATTGGCGCCTTACTCAATGCAAGATCACCCCGTGAGTCGCGGCATAACTGCGGATCTCCCGGGTCAGCCGCGCCTTGTCGGCCAGAGAGAGCCAGCTCGCCTCCACCGCATTGAGCGACAAGCGGCAGAGCTGACTCATGGTCGCGCCAAGGCCATCGGCCAGCGCCACAAAGTTGGCATTCATATAGCCGCCAAAGTAGGCGGGATCGTCCGAGTTGATGGTGACGCAGAGCCCCTGCTCCAGCAGCCGCAACACATTGTGCTGGGCCATATTGCCGAACACCTTGAGCCGGGTGTTGGAGAGGGGGCAGACGGTGAGCGGCAGCCGGGTATCCGCCAGATAGCGCAGCAGCTCGGGATCGTCGGCCGAGCGCACCCCGTGATCGATGCGGCATACCTGCAGCTCGTTGATCGCCTGCCAGATGTAGTCGGCAGGCCCCTCTTCACCGGCGTGGGCCACTACCGGCAGCCCCAGCTCGCGGCATTTGGCAAAAATCCGGGCAAACTTGGTCGGCGGATTGCCCTTCTCCCCAGAGTCGAGGCCGATGCCGTGAATGCGTGACAAGAAGGGCATAGCCTCTGCCAACGTAGCGAACGCTTCATCCTCGCTCAGGTGGCGCAAAAAGCTCATGATAAGCCGCCAGCTGACGCCAAACTCCTGCTCCCCGCGCTGCAGCGCCCGCTCGATGCCGCCCAGCACAGTAGCAAAAGGAACGCCGCGGGCGGTGTGGGTCTGCGGGTCGAAGAAGATCTCCACATGCACCACCTTGTCGGCGGCGCACCGCTCAAGATAGGCCCAGGTGAGGTCGAAAAAGTCCTGCTCGGTCACCAGCACGCTGGCGCCGCGATAGTAGAGATCGAGAAAGGATTGCAGGCAGTCAAAGTCATAGGCGGCGCGCACGCTGGCCACATCGGGCCAGGGCAGTGGCACACCGTTGCGGCGGCCCAGCTCAAACATCAACTCGGGTTCGAGGCTGCCCTCGATATGCAGGTGCAGCTCCAGTTTCGGCAGTCCGGCGATAAATTGCGCGGCGGTGAGGTGTTCGGGTGTGACTGGCTTGGAAATCGGGGTGTCCATAGCGACGGCTCCATCAGCAAAGTGATCCGGCGTCAGCCCCTCCACCAGACTGACCCGACGGCAGCTTTATTGTGCACCGAAGTGGCGAGACAGGGGAGACTTGTCATCAAACAGACTTATAATGGCGTCACAAAAATCATAAATGATTGAACATCTTAACGATTGGCGGCTCGCCTGCGCCCTGACAAGGAGTTTTCATGAAGAAGAACGTCATCTGCGATATCGACGGTGTCATCCTGCACAACAACGATCTCATCCCCGGTGCCGACCGTTTTGTCCATCGCCTGCTGGAGCAGGGCAGCAAGCTCTTGTTCCTCACCAACTACCCGGCCCAGACCCAGAAAGATCTGCAAAACCGCTTCCGCTCCGCCGGGATCGAAGTGCCGGAGGAGTGCTTCTACACCTCCGCCATGGGCACCGCCGACTTTCTCAAGCGTCAGGATGGCAAGAAGGCGTATGTGATCGGTGAAGGGGCGCTGACCCACGAGCTCTACAAGGCCGGTTTCACCATCACCGACATAGACCCCGACTTCGTGGTGGTGGGGGAGACCCGCAACTACAACTGGACCATGATGCAACAGGGAGCCAAGTTCGTCGATCAGGGGGCCCGCTTTATCGCCACCAACCCCGACACCCACGGCCCCATGATGCACCCGGCCTGCGGCGCCCTGTGCGCCCCCATCGAGCGGATGACCGGCAAGAAGCCGTTTTATGTCGGCAAACCGAGCGCCTGGATCATCCGTGCGGCGCTCAACCGGATGGAGGCCCACTCCGACGACACCATCATCATCGGCGACAACCTGCGCACCGACATTCTGGCGGGCTTTCAGGCCGGTCTCGAGACGGTGCTGGTGCTCTCCGGGGTGAGCAAGGTCGCCGATATCGACCGTATGCCGTTCAGACCGAACCACATCTTCGACTCCGTGGTCGACATCGATATCGTCTAATCACCACCCAAGCGTTAAACAGGGCAGGTCTCTCCTGCCCTTGCAGGATCTGTTATGGAACCCATTCTGATCGCCGTGGCCTTTGGCTGCGGCATGGTAGTCAATCTGATTGGCCTGCCCCCCCTGCTCGGCTTCCTGGCCGCCGGTTTTATCCTCAACGGCATGGGATATGAAAATACCCCTGCCCTGAGCGAGGTGGCCGATCTCGGCGTCACCCTGCTGCTGTTCACCATCGGCCTCAAGCTCAATATCAAGACCCTGATGCGGCGCGATGTGTGGGGCACCACCAGCCTGCACCTGCTGCTCTCCACCCTGCTCTTTACCGTGGTACTGCTGGTCTGCAAGGGACTGGGGCTTGAACTTGCCCTCTCGCTGGACTGGAAACTGGCGCTGCTGCTGGGCTTTGCCCTCTCCTTCTCCAGCACTGTCTTTGCGGTCAAGGTGCTGGAAGATCGCAGCGACATGAATGCCCTCTACGCCCGCATCGCCATCGGTGTGCTGGTCATGCAGGATGTGTTCGCCGTGGCGTTTCTGGCCTTCTCCAGCGGCAAGTGGCCCAGTATCTGGGCGCTCTGGGTACTGGGATTGCCGCTGCTGCGCCCGCTGCTGTTCAAGCTGCTGGAGCGTGCCGGGCACGGCGAGCTGCAGGTGCTGTTCGGGGTGTTTCTGGCGCTGGTGGTCGGGGCTGCCGGTTTTGAAGTGGTCGGCCTCAAGCCGGATCTGGGGGCCCTTATAATCGGTATGATGCTCGCCTCCCATCCTGCTGCGGCAGGGCTGGCCAAGGCGCTCTTCAACCTCAAAGATCTCTTTCTGGTCTGCTTCTTTCTCACCATCGGCCTCAACGGCCTGCCGACCCACGACACCATGTTGCTGGCACTGGCGCTGGTGCTGGCCCTGCCGCTCAAAAGTGTCCTCTACTATCTGGTCTACAGCGGCGCTCACCTGAGGGTGCGCACCGCCCTGCTCTCGACCCTGGCGCTCACCAACTTCTCGGAGTTTGGCCTGATCGTCGCCGCCATCGCAGCCAAGGCGGGCTGGCTCTCCCACGAGTGGCTGGTGGCGGTCTCGCTTGCACTGGCGGCGAGCTTTATGATCTCTGCCCCGCTCAATGCCCAGAGCGAGCGCATTTATCACCGCATCGGCCACTGGCTGCGGGGATTGCAAGCGAGCAACCTCCATCCGGAAGACAGACCCATCGAGCTGGGCGATGCGGAGGTGATCATCCTCGGTATGGGGCGGATCGGTCAGGGGGCCTACTTCGAGCTGGAGAACAAGTACGGCAACGTCATCCTCGGAGTGGAGAACGACAGCGAGAAACTGCCCACCCTGCGAGCCCAGGGGATGAACGTCATCGAGGGGGATGCCACCGATACCGACTTCTGGGACAAGGTGCTGCTCTCCAATCAAGTCAATCTGGTGCTGCTGGCGATGCCCCACCACTCGGGTAACCTCTACGCCATCGAGAAGCTGCGCAGCCATGGATTCAACGGCAAGATCGCCGCCATCGTCCGCTTCGAGGATGATATCGCCTCCCTGCAGGAGCAGGGGGTGGATGCGGTGTTCAACGTCTACAACGAAGCGGGCAGCGGCTTTGCCCGCCATGTGATCCGCCGTTTGCAGCCGCTCTGATCCTGCGGCCAGCGGCTATTGGCAAGGGAATGCGCATCGTTTAAGTTATGCATAACCTCGTTTAATAAAACGAACAAACGTGGGGCCTGTATGGCCCCGCTTTCCTATCTGCCGAAGCCAAGGAGGCACCATGAAGACCCTCAACGACTGGATTTTGCTCGATCGCCACGAGGCGGCCCCTACCCCGCTGATGCCCGCCCCCGATCGCATTAAAGCAGGCCATCCGAGTCAGACGGTGTGGAACCACTACTCCGATCCCAGCCAGCAGTTTCACGTGGGCTTCTGGGCTTGCGAGCCGGGCCGCTGGGCCATCCACTACACCGAGCACGAGTATTGCCAGCTGCTGGAGGGGGATGTGGTGATCCACGACAGTCAGGGCGGCCAGCTGGCCCTCAAACCCGGCGATCAATTCGTCATTCCCGCCGGCTTTGTCGGTGAGTGGGAGACCCTCAACCCCTGTCGCAAGGTCTATGTGATCTTCGAACCCGCCTCGGCTTGACGTTCACGTCACCCTGCCCCGTTGCAGCAGCCCTTATCCTGTTGATCCGCTTGACGCTTACGGCATGATTTTCTGCGGTTTTCCCGCTTGCAAAAGGTTTTTCCGCTAGGCATTGTGTCTGACGAGGAATGTAAATGGAATTTCGAGCCCAAACGTGGGGGGCTCATATAAAAATCAAGAGGATTACCGCCAATGTGTTCAATTTTCGGCATTCTGGATATCAAGTCCGATGCAGTAGCCCTGCGCAAATCGGCGCTGGAGATGTCCAAGCGACTGCGTCACCGCGGGCCTGACTGGTCCGGCGTCTATAGCTCAGACAAAGCCATTCTGGTGCATGAGCGTCTGGCCATCGTCGATCCGGGCAATGGCGCCCAGCCGCTCTACAACCCCGAGCGCACCCATGTGCTGGCGGTCAACGGCGAGATCTACAACCACAAGGAGTTGGAGAAAACCCTCAAGGTCGACTTCCAGTTCCAGACCAAATCCGACTGTGAAGTGCTACTGGCTCTCTACAAGGAGAAGGGCCCGGCATTTCTCGACGATCTCAACGGCATCTTTGCCTTCATCCTTTATGACGCCGAACAGGATGCCTACCTGATTGGTCGCGACCACATGGGGATCATCCCCCTCTATACCGGTCGCGATGAGCACGGCAACTTCTATGTTGCTTCCGAGATGAAGGCGCTGGTACCAGTCTGCAAGAGCGTCGAGACCTTCCCGCCGGGACACTACCTGTGGAGCAAGGATGGCGAGCTCAAACAGTGGTACAAGCGCGACTGGATGGAATACAGCGCGGTCGAGCACAACGTCAGCGACAAGGCCGAGCTGAAAGCGGCGCTGGAAGCGGCGGTCAAGCGCCAGCTGATGTGTGACGTGCCCTATGGCGTGCTGCTCTCCGGCGGGCTGGACTCCTCCGTTATCTCCGCCATAACCAAGCTCTATGCGGCGCGCCGCATCGAGGACGATGGCAAGAGCGAAGCCTGGTGGCCGCAACTGCACTCCTTCGCCGTGGGCCTGGAAGGGTCGCCGGATCTCGCCGCCGCCCGCAAGGTGGCTGATCACCTCGGCACCATCCACCACCAGATCCACTTCACCGTGCAGGAGGGTCTGGATGCCCTGCGCGACGTCATCTATCACCTCGAGACCTATGACGTCACCACCATCCGCGCCTCCACGCCCATGTACCTGATGGCCCGTTACATCAAGGCGATGGGGATCAAGATGGTGCTCTCCGGCGAAGGTTCCGACGAGCTGTTCGGTGGCTACCTCTACTTCCACAAGGCGCCCAACGCTAAAGAGTTCCACGAAGAGAACGTGCGCAAGCTCGCCTCTTTGCACCTCTATGACTGCCTGCGCGCCAACAAATCGATGGCCGCCTGGGGTGTCGAGGGTCGCGTGCCCTTCCTCGACAAGGAGTTCATGGACGTGGCGATGCGCCTGCAACCTACCGACAAAATGTGTGGCAAAGGCAAGATCGAGAAGCACATCCTGCGCGAAGCGTTTGAAGATCTGCTGCCCCACGAAGTGGCATGGCGCCAGAAGGAACAGTTCTCCGACGGCGTAGGTTATTCGTGGATCGACAGCCTGAAGGCGATGGTCGAGACCGAAGTGACAGATCAGATGTTCGAAGCGGCCGCCTTCCGCTTCCCCATCAACACCCCGCTCACCAAGGAGGCCTACTTCTACCGCGCCATCTTCGACGAGCACTTCCCGCTGGAAGCCGCCGCCCGCACCGTGCCCTACGGCAAGTCGGTCGCCTGCTCCACCCCTACCGCGCTGGAGTGGGATGCCAAGTTCAAGGAGATGGCAGACCCGTCTGGCCGCGCCGTGATGGACGTGCACCAGCAAGGCTACTAAACCCTAACGGGTTCACCCGAGCGGATAACGCCAGATAGCAACAAGCCCTTCACCATGGTGAAGGGCTTATTCATGTGCCCATTGCCACGCTCGCCAAATCACATTAGGCCATGCAGATAGTTGATTTTTCATAAATATTTAATTTTTTTACCAAGTGACCATGCATTGACAGAGAGCGCGTCGATTGACTATGCCTGAAGGGTGATCAACAGGATCACCAGGATGACAACAAGGATCGGGAGGGGGCATGGATGCTAACACTCTATCAAGGATCGGCCTGCTGGTTTCACTGTCCACCAGCACAGGGGCCGTGGCCAATGACAATATTCTTGCCCTGCAGCTGGGCAAGGCGTTCAGCAATGAAAAGCTCGACATCAAGATCGCCGATGCCAAGTTTCACCATATGTTCTGGCGCTGGGGAGACTCGGTCTGTCAATTTGGATTGGGAGTGCGTGTCGGTACCCTCAAGGTAGAAGATGAAGAGACAGCAAGACTGGGAGGCGGTGCCCGTATCGAATGCCAATGGGGTAACTGGGTGACCTGGCTCCCCGGCGAAATGGTCTGGCTCGATCAGTATCAATTTGGCAACCGCGGCCAAGGCTACAAGGATTACGGCGGCCCCTTCCAGTTCGCTCTGGGTATCGGCCTCGGTTACGCCATCACCAAGAATTGGCTGATCGGCTATCAGTATGAGCACATGTCCAACGCCTATATGTATGACAAGAACCCGGGGCTCGACAGCCATACCCTCCATATCGAGTACCGTTTTTAGCCAAACAGCTGCCACTGCTATACGTACAACAATGTCTAGTCCTGAAATAGGTTTACACATTTTCAACTAGCATTTCTCTACTCAGAACCCCGATGTACCGCATCGGGGGTTCTGTATTTCAACGCATGATGCGGCCGCTCCGCGTTGTAAATATCCACCGCTTCACGCACTTGCGTCAAATCCTGCGGGCTTTGCAACAATAACTCTCCTTTCAAAATCCCGTTCACCCGCTCCACCAACGCATTCTGATAACAGTCATACCCATCCGTCATCGAGCATTTCACCCCGAACCGTTCATGTAGTGACTGATACCGCCCAGAGCAATACTGCACGCCGCGGTCTGAGTAATGGATGAGTTCACCGCTGCCACGCCGTTGCTTCAGCGCTTTCTTGAACGCCATCGCCACCGACTCCGCGTGCATCCCTTCGTGCACGTGATGGCCCACTATCTTGCGTGAGTACGCATCCGTCACCAGGCTCAGGTACAGTGGCCCGCTCCTGGCTGGCAGATAGGTGATATCTGCGACCCAGACCTGCTCCGGGCCACCGGTGTGACCTGCTCTGGTCCCGCCTTGAGCAACGTCGGTGTAGCTATGTGAGCTAGTCGCTATTTATTTTCCGTCACAGTGTCACTGAGAACCGGAACAGGTTGACGACGAACAATCCAGATAATAAGCGCCAGTACCAGTAATGGCAGAACAGGATCAAGCCAGGTGCCACCGGAGCCAAACAGCAGGTTGAGCAGGGCTACGCAAGTACCGCCGATAGCCCAGGCGATAGTGGTAGGAATAGACCAGACCACCATTTGCTGCTTCACGTCGGATACCCCCATCATACGGTTAACCACCCAGAACAAGCTGTCGTTGAAGTAACCGAAGAACAGTGAGCCCATGGTTGCAGCTTGGGCAGCCAGCAACATGTTGACCCCGGGGATCTGTGCCAAGATTGGTGCCGAAATGGAGGCGGCCGTCACCATGGCGACTGTGCCAGAACCTTGGATGATGCGTACCAAGGTTGCCACGATGAAGGGGATCAGAATTGGGGAGATTGGCAGCAAAGCGATCTGCTCGGCAAGCTGTTGGCCAGCGCCGCTGTCACGTAGAACTGCCCCCAACGCCCCCCCAGCACCGGTCACCAGCAAGATGATACCGGCCGATTGCAACCCCTCTTCAAGGCGCTCAGCGGTGGCGTGCTTGTCCATGTGCGGCACCAAGGTATAGACCGCCAGCAGCACACTGATAGCGAGTGCGATTATCGGTGTGCCAATGAAGTTGACGCCCTGCACCAAGGGGTTCTCCATCAGACCATTCATTCCCTCCAGGGTGGCGAGCGTGGTGAAGATGGCCTTGAGGAAGATAAGCACGATGGGCACCAAGATCGGCAGCAGCGACAAGGTCAGGCTTGGCAAGGGCTTGCCCTCCTTCTCCTTGAGATACTGTTCGTAGGTGACCTGCAACTCATCCGGCGTTTTTTCCGCCTGCTGAGAAAACTCGGGGGACTTGCGGTCTAGCCACTGAGCGTAGAAGACGATGCCTATCACGCAGGGGATGGCCAGGGCCATGCCCATCAAAAGCATGGCGCTAATATCCACGTCAAACAGACCGGCGACACCGAGTGGGCCCGGTGTTGGCGGCACGGTGTGGTGGGTCACTACCAGGCCACCAGTAAGTGCAACTCCCAGGGTGAGCAAGGAACGCTTGCCGCTTTTCGCCAGCGCCTTGGCAACCGGGTATAGGATGACGAAGGCGGAATCGACAAAGATAGGAATGCTGACTATGTAGCCGGTAATGGCTAGTGCCCACTCCTCGCGACGTTTGCCGAGCCATTTGATGAAGCTATAAGCGATCTGCTCTGCTGCTCCCGACACTTCCAACAGGCGGCCCATCATGACACCGAGGCCAATGACGATACCAATGCTGCCAAGGGTGGAGCCAAAGCCCTGGGTGATGACGGTGAGGGTCTTGTCGATGCTCATGCCTCCGGTGATCCCGGCGATACAGGCCGCCGCCAACATGGCAATAAGGGCATGTACCCGAGTGCGGATAACCAGAAACACCAATACGAAAACCGCAATGATAAGGCCAATGATAGGGGTAGGAATGGTGCTCATAATGCCTCCTGCAGGTCATGGGCTATAAAGCTGTCAATGATCCCAGCAAACGTCCTGTCAGCCATGAAGCCGGATGCCAATGCCCGACTGTTGTCAATCTGTCCAGGCCAACTGGCGACGATGCGCTCGATGGCAGGATCGGCAGCAAACTGCACCCGATCCAGCGCAGCCTGACCACCAGTCCGAGCGAGGACCTCCATCATCTCGCCCACGGTAACGCTGATGCCGGGCAAGTTGATGCTGCGGAAATCGCCAGTGGCGGGAAGCCTGGCGGCCCGCAGGAAGTTATCAACAACAGTGGCGGGGCTTGAGAGCCAAAGGCGAAGCTCGGGGCTCACCGGGCAAATGGCGATCTCCCCTTGTAGAGGCTCGCGGATAATACTGCTGACAAAGGATGAGGCAGCACGGTTCGGCTTACCTGGTCGTACGCAGATAGTGGGTAGCCGCAGAACCAGCCCATCCACATAACCTTTGCGGCTGTAATCGTTGACCAGTAACTCCCCCATCGCCTTCTGCGCGCCATAAGAGGAAGTCGGGGTAAGCGCGGTGCTGTCGTCCACAATCTCAGGCAGTGGGCCGCCATAGACAGCCAGCGAGCTGGTGAATACAAAGCGGATGCTAGGATGGGCATGACGGCATGCCTCCAGCAGGCTGCGGGTGGTGTCCAGGTTGACCTTCCAGCCGAGATCAAAATCCTGCTCGGCGTGGCTGCTGACGATGGCGGCAAGGTGATAGACAATGGTAGTGCGTTCGCATATCAGAGATTCGGCCACCCCCAGGGTAGTCAGGTCTGCCTGCAGGCAGCGTACGCGTGGATCGGGCTGGCGCTGTGGCTCCTGAATGTCTACCAACAGTAACTCGCTGAAAGAGACTGTACTCTGCAACAGGGCACGAGCCAGCTTTTGTCCCAAAAAGCCGCCTCCTCCGGTGATAATTATCTGCATATCGTTATCCTCAGACTCATTCGTGTGTAGGGTTGTTATTGCTTTGTCAGCCAGGTCAGTCCTTGCCGGGTATTGCCTCTGGGGTTGTATTCACAGCCGATCCAGTCGTGGTAGCCCGCCTCCTCCAGTACCTTGAACAGGTACGGGTAGGCGATTTCCCCTTCGTCCGGCTCGTGGCGATCCGGCACTGAGGCGATCTGGACGTGGCCAATAGCCGAGCCCAGCTTGCCGATGAGACGGGTGAGATCCCCGTCCATGATCTGAGCGTGATAGAGGTCAAGCTGTACCCCTACGTTCGGTCTGTCTATCTCCTCTACTAGCGCCAATGCATAGAGCTGGTGAGCCAGAAAGTAGCCGGGCACGTCCCGATCGTTCAGCGGCTCAAGCAGCACCTTGATGCCGTCTTCTGCCAAAAAGTCGGCGGCGAAGCGGATGTTTTCTATCAAGGTCTGGCGATGGGCTGCAAAGCTGTGGGCCGGATCTACGATGCCGCTCATGGCGTGTACCTTGCGACATCCAAGCGCCAGGGCGTAGTCACGCACTGTTGATAGGTGGCTGCGAAACTCGGCTTCTCTGCCGGGGATGGCAGCCATGCCGCGCTCCCCCATCGCCCAGTTTCCCGGCGGCATGTTGAACAGCGCTTGCGTCAAGCCGAACTGCTGTAACTGGCGGGCGAGCTCGGCGGCTGGCCACTCGTAGGGGAACAGGAACTCCACCGCTTCAAAGCCAGCCTCACGGGCCGCAGCGAAACGTTCCAGAAACGGTAACTCGGTAAACAGCATGGTGAGATTGGCGGCAAATTTGCTCATGGTTTCAGACTCCTTAATTCCTTGATTTCTGGTTCGTTCAGATAGCGGATCTGCCTGCCTTGTAGCAGCAGGGCCAGGCGAGCCGTCTCCTCCAGTTCCTCCATGTTGTTGACCGCCTCGACCAGATCCTTGCCAGTGACCACGGGGCCATGGTTAGCCAGCAGGAAGGCGTTGCCATCAGGAGCACGGCGACCAAGTTCCTCAGCAATGCGTACATCCCCAGGCTTGTAGTAGGGAATGAGCGGCAGCTGGCCAACTCGCATCACGTAATAAGGGGTAAAGGGACGTATCACATTGGTCGGATCCAACCCCTCCAGACAAGAGAGGGCGGTTAGATGGGGGCAGTGCAGATGTACCACTGCCTGACAGTCCGGATTGTTGTGGTAGATGGCGAGGTGGAAAGCCACCTCCTTGGAAGGGCGGTCCCCCCCGAGGTGTTCACCGCTCATGCTCACGGTTGAGAGACGAGTCGGATCGAGCCTGCCAAGGCTGGAGCCGGTTGGGGTGGCAAGCAACGTGCCATCCGGTAGTTTGGCCGAGAGATTGCCAGCACCGCCTGTGGCATAACCCCGTTCGAAAAGAGATGCGCCCAGCATCACCATGGTGTTGCGCAGAGCCTGTTCAGTCATGGAAAAACTCCTGTGCCCGGCTGAAGAAGGTGTCGTCACCAAAGTTGCCCGATTTAAGCGCCAGCGAAAGCGGTGCGTCGGTAGCTCGAACCCATGGCACGCCGGGAGCAATCTGGGGGCCTATGTAGAAAGCGGCGATGCCCAATGCCTGGGTAATACGGCTTGAGGTTTCGCCGCCAGCGATGATGAAGTTATCCACGCCGGCCTCTTTCAGCAGCACGGCCACTTGTGCAAAGCATTGCTCCACCGCTTTACTTGCCGCGTCACGGCCATGGCGTTCCTGAATGACAGCTAGCTCGTTCGGACTGGTCGTAGCGTGGATCATAGGGGCAGGAGAAACCGGTCGGTTCAGGACCCAACGGGCCAGCTCGGCCGGATAGTCTGCTTGTGTCAGGCAAGCAGCCACATCAAGCGCCAGTGCCGGCGCAACAGAGCGATAGTGTGCGACCTGGCGGTTGGTCATTTCGGAGCAGGAGCCCGACAGCACAACAGCGCGGGTACCGACTGGCCGTCCTGCCTCGCGGGCAGCGGCCAGATTACCGCTGCCGAGCAACCGGGCCAAACCGATGGCGAGTCCGGAACCACCAGTGACCAACGGCATATCGATAGCGGCCTCAGCAATGTCCAACAAATGCTGCTCGGTAAGGGTATCTACCACGGCGTAACGCACACCATCTTGTTTAAGTTGTTCAAAAGCGTCAGTAATGGCACGAGGGCCCCGCTCGATGATGGCGAACGGCACCAGTCCGGCACGCCCTGCGGCCTGTGCCTCCATCAGTCGCAGCAAATTGCTGTCTGTCATAGGAGTGATGGGGTGGTGTCGCATACCAGACTCAGCGAGCAGCTGGGCACCAACAAAGAGGTTCCCTTGATAGACGGTACGCCCGTTTATCGGCAGCGCTGGGCAGATAAGCGTGAACCTGCTTTCCAACGCCCCCAGCAGAGCGTCAGTGACCGGACCGATATTGCCGGCTGCCGTGCTGTCGAAGGTAGAGCAATATTTCTGGTAGATGCGTGGACAACCGAGCGCCTTGAGCCAGTCTAGGGCAGCCAAGGTATCGCGCACCGCCTCGTCAGTCGGGCAGGAACGGCTCTTGAGGCTTATCACCACAGCATCAACTCCCGTCAGGTCCATCGTTGCAGGGATACCGGAGAACTGGATTGTGGCGAGGCCGTTTTCCACTAGAAAACCAGCGATATCGGTTGCGCCGGTAAAATCGTCTGCAATAACACCAAGTTTCATGCTGCGCCCTCCTGTTCCGGCAGGATTATGCCGTTGAAGATCTTGATGACAGCGCTGTCGTCCTCCTTCCCATGACCGGCATTGCTAGCCGTGAGGAACATATTGAGAGCAGTGCTAGCCAGCGGCAGCGGGAAGTTCAGCGCCTTGGCTGTATCAGCAACCAGATTGAGGTCCTTGACGAAGATGTCGACTGCCGAGCGAGCTTGATAGTCACCGGTCAGTACCCTGGTCATGCGGTTTTCGAACATCCAGGAATTACCGGCGGAATGGGTCACAACGTCATACATAAGGTCCAGTGAGACGCCTGCACGGCTTGCGAGTGCCATGGCCTCGGCGGCGACCGCAATGTGCACACCAGCCAGCAACTGGTGGATAATCTTGACTGTGCTGCCTTGTCCTGGCTCGCTGCCGATCCGGTAGACCTTTCCAGCCACAGCATCAAGAACCGGCTGCAAGCGTGCAAAGGCGGCGTCGGCACCAGCAGCCATTACTGTCATCTCACCCGCGTCGGCTTTAATTGCACCGCCTGAGACTGGGACGTCCAGCATCAATAGTCCGAACCCTGCCAACTCGCGAGCAAAAGTGGCAGCCTCATCTGCTGAGATAGTGGAGGAAATCATTACGCCCGTTCCCTGTTTGAGATGAGCGGCCAAACCGTTCTCGCCAAACAGGATTCTGCGTACTTGGGTTGCGTTGACCACTAGCAGTAGGACTGCGTCCAACGTCTCTGCTAAGGGGCGGGCGTCGGCCATAACAGCAGCAGCCCCGGCGGCCTGCAGTTGCTCTCGAGCGTTCTCGCAAAGGTCAATGCCATAGGTGACAAGCCCGGCCCGCAGGCAGGAGCGAGCTGCACCCATACCCATGGCACCTAGGCCTATGACGGCAACGTGATATGGTTTGCTCATCTGTTAGTTCCTCAATAACTACGGATGAGGCCATGATAGGGGCTTGAGGTGATCAAATATCAACCACCGATCACATAAATTAACTTCTTGATGTTAACATTTGTGATTAACCAAGTTTCTAGGATTTCCACCTCACTAAACATCGATTCTCATTGTGAATAAATGTGATTCCTGATGCTTTTTAAGAGTTTTTACCATTTTTTCCCATTCACCTGGGCTAAGATGGCTCCAGTATTTTGAACTGGAGATATCCATGATCCCGATAGAGCGGCAGCAACGAATTCTGCATCTACTGGCAGAACGTGGGGCAGTTAGTATTACGGAGCTCACTGAGTGGCTTCAGGTCTCCCATATGACCGTAAGGCGGGATATTCAAAAGCTTGAGGAACAAGGCAGGGTTCTGTCCGTTTCTGGTGGAGTAAGTCTGACTCAGCGTATTCGAAGCGAGCCCTCTCATGCGGACAAACGAACGTTAATGCAAGATGCTAAAGTCGCGATAGCACACGCGGCTGTTGAACTTATCGAGCATGGAAGTTCTGTCTATCTCGATGCAGGTACCACTTCCCTTGAGCTCGCTCGTCTGCTGGCCTCGCGTGATGACCTGATGATTGTGACCAATGATTTCATGGTGTGCGGCTATCTGATTGAGTTTGGAATGTGCAATCGTCTATATCACACAGGTGGATTAGTAGTCCGTGACAATCAGTCTTGTGCCGGTGAAGCCACTGCTCATTTTTTGCGAAACCTGCATCTTGATATTGCTTTCCTCTCAACCTCCTCATGGGATGCAACAGGCATCTCTACACCAAGTGAACAGAAAGTGCCTGTTAAGCGTGCAGTAATAGATGCTGCTGCCAAGAGGATTCTCGTTTGCGACTCATCAAAATATGGCAAAGTGGGGACATTTAATGTAGCTAGCTGGGAGGTGATCGACCAAGTTATCACTGATAAGAATTTACCCTTGGCAGCAGAAGAACTCCTTCTCTCCCACGGAGTTAAGCTGACCACGGTTGAACTACATGATTCGGGGCGTACCACATTAATCAAATGATAAAGACCACACTTAAAAAGCAACAGGAAACAAGAGGAACTCTCGTTAGGCCATTGCTTACTGGTTGTCGTCATTTGACTCATCATCCTATACAGGCCCAGTCATCAAAGTGACTCACATCTTCTTGCTCAGTAATACGCCTACCACGACAAACGTGTGATCTCGATCGACTGATTGCATTGTATATATGAAAAATCGGTGGCGACAGTGGCTACGCGGCTACAACTCCCTTCTAGACCGCGCCATTGCTGTGTTTGTCGTGTAGCCACTACTCAAAAAAATGGTGGCTACAGGTGGCTGCATACTTTTTACTTGGTGGCTACAGCCCCTTTTTGTAGCCACTGTAGCCACCATTTTTGCTTCTTTCATTAACAACGCCGAAATGGCATACCCGTGGCCCTTGGTTCCTGCTCACTGGGGTTATTCACCCCCTACGTCATCTCCTTCATCACCCAATACTCTTTCATCCAGCACATAGGCCCTCATCGACTTTCCCTTACCTGGCAATCTGCCCTACCGCAGTCGCTAATCATTATCTGGACTTGTGAGCTGATAGCCGGCCTCAAGGCACATGGGTAAATGTGACCTAATACACAAGAATGGCATCTCGTCTTGGAACACATCTTCTGAGTTGATAGCGATCAAACAAAATCATACCGTCTGGTCGGTATGATTCAGTAATGAACATGGAAACAGCACACCGTAAAAAAGATCCTGTCCGTTTGCAGGAACAACTGCTGGAGTCAGCAGCCACAATCGCTGCTCGAGACGGCATCGCAGCTCTGTCTTTGAATGCCGTAGCCACTGAAGCCGGTGTAAGCAAAGGTGGATTACTACACCATTTCCCTAATAAGCAATCACTGATCTTTGCTCTCTTTGCTCGTCTACTGGCAATTATGGAAGAGGCTATCTCAGCACTGATGGCTGCTGACAAGACTGAATATGGCCGTTTTACTCGTGCTTACCTGCACTATCTTTCTGCCCCTGAATTAACGGACACCCAGGAGAGTCGCCAGTTAATGGTACTTTCATTGGCCATGCCGGATGAACCAGTGTTGCGAAAATGTTGGCGTGACTGGATGCAGGCACATCTAGAGCAAGGAGATGAGTTGGACAATAGCCATACTGGTACGCTGGTACGTTATGCCGCGGACGGTATTTGGCTATCGGAGTTAACCGAAGGGCGCACCATGATTGCAACGCACCGTCAGGCGCTGGTTGAAACTTTGCATAATATGACGCTCCCCATATAAAGCACATGGATTGAGGCCGAGATGCGCTACTTCATCAATGCCCGCTTCATTTATGATGCGACAGATGGTTCCTTGACTCAGCGGGAAAGTGTTGAGCAGGACAGTCAATTATCCATTACCGCCAATGCGCTTTTTTATTTTTTCTTGCGAAATACAGGGATCGTGAGCCGAGACGAGGTGCTTAAAAAAGTCTGGGATGATAACGGATTAACTTCATCGAACAGCAATCTCAACCAATACCTGAGCATATTGCGCAAGGCTTTTCGCCAGTACGATATAGACAATATCATCATCACGGTATCGCGCGGTTATTTGCAGCTGAATCCAGACGTCATAATTGAACCTATCGATGATGCTCCCGCGCCCCCCAATGGAATAGCGACCCCACCAACCATGGTGGCGACCGCCGCACCGATAATTGAGCCTGCAGAGTGGCAACTTCCCCTCACTCCACACTCACGAGGAATATGCTGGTATATCGCAGGGGGCTGCATGCTCGTTTTTGCCCTACTACTGGTGGCATTCGGTCTGTTGAATGACCGTGAGCCCCACCCCCTTACAATGACACAGATCCCCAATAACCAGTGCGAATTACTGGCCAGCGACGAGATGCTGCGATCGGTCAGCACCACTGCCTACGGTGAGCATTTCGACCAGGTGCGGCAGCGTTTAAACATCAACTGCAAACCCGGCGAACGTTTTCTGTTTTTCTACGGAGATAGACTGGAGACCAACGGTTTGGGCAGGGTATTTCTTGCCCACTGCGCCATGCACGAAGACAACCCGTTCAGCTATTGCGATAACTATTTTTACTACTCTTGGAAGCCGTGATGAAACTTGCGCCGCGTCCCTTCTTTCTTTTGTCCTGCTCAGTATTCCTAGCTGCGGCAGTCTATGCCTGTTATCAGCTACCTACCGAAAATGATGGCGTCATGAGCTGCGCCACTAAAGGCATTATGCGTTTTGAAGACACGAACAAAGAGAACGTAAACGGTAATATCCACTTCAACTTTGGCCGCCAGGGAAAGGGCTCAATGGTAGTTGAAGGCTATACCGACTCGGCCGCCGGCTGGCTCTACCTCCAGCGCTATGTCACGTTCACTTACAACAGCAGCCGTGTCTCAACCACCGAACGCCAGTACCGCATCAACAAATGGGAGGCGAGCGCCTCCTCCATCGATCAGTCACCGGATGTGGTCTTCGACTACTTCATGCGTGAGATGTCCGATAGTCACGATGGGTTGTTCCTGAGTGCACAACGGCTCAATCAGCAGGCGATACTACTGAGCTCCATCAACTCACCACTCTGGATCTGCACCCTCAAATCTGGCAGCAAACTGAACTAGTCCCGTCAATACTATGGATG
This sequence comes from Aeromonas sp. FDAARGOS 1411, assembly GCF_019047125.1. NCBI lineage: Bacteria > Pseudomonadati > Pseudomonadota > Gammaproteobacteria > Aeromonadales > Aeromonadaceae > Aeromonas > Aeromonas sp. FDAARGOS 1411. Next base: position 1,932,606 of record NZ_CP077214.1, read on the forward strand.
CTCCGACCCAAGCGTCGATGACGCTGACACATATCGCCCTCCCCCAACGACTTGGCGGGCTCAAATATCCTTGATGGCTCCCCACTCATGCGGCATGTCATCCCATTTTTCGTAAAGACAGCCATGTGGTAATTGTCTCCCTGCTCTTTCTCCTGATTCTACTCCCATAGCGACACTCGCCTCTTTCGTATCGCACAACAGGAGCGGCCCCTTCCACTTTTCCAGCCCACCCCATATGCTCTCTCAGCCTGCACGCAATACCCGCCTCTTTTTTTGACCCGCAGTCACCGCCTTATCACTCCCTCTTGCTACATCCCACTCACTTTCAACATTTAGCGTCACTGGCAAAATATGAGCTCCACCACAGTTAGCAGCCGGCCAAATTACCTCTCGCCCCCATTACCTAACAACTCTTTAACATCGACAGACGATATTTTCCCGAGCCTGAATCAGGCCTTATGCAAGGCGAAAACCCCCTTTCAACTGCAGCATGAATACATAAATACCGCGTATAAAAACCATAAAATAAGAATAAAAAACTAAAAATCACATTTTATTAGATTCAAATTCCACAAACGCTGCCAATACCTATAGTGGCGGTTGAACGCCGCAACCGTGCCTCAATGTCGTGATACGGACGGTGTTTCTTAACCACACAACACAACCTGTTCTGAGGAGATCACCATGGGTGATGCATTGGGGCTTATCGAAACTAAAGGTCTGGTGGCCTGCATTGAAGCTGCGGATGCCATGTGTAAATCCGCCAATGTCGAACTGATCAGCTATGAAAACATCGGCTCCGGCCTGGTCACTGTCATGGTGAAGGGGGATGTCGGCGCAGTGAAGGCGGCGGTGGATTCTGGCGTGGAGTCGGCACAGCGCATCGGTGAAGTAGTGACCTCGCTGGTTATCGCTCGGCCGCACAACGACATCAACAAAATCGTCATTAAACACAAGGCTTAAGGCTAGGAGAGTTCAAATGGGTGATGCATTGGGTTTGATTGAAACAAAAGGCTTGGTGGCCTGTATTGAAGCGGCTGATGCCATGTGCAAGGCCGCCAACGTCGAATTGATCGGTTATGAGAACGTCGGCTCTGGCCTGGTCACCGCCATGGTGAAAGGCGACGTAGGGGCAGTCAAAGCCGCTGTGGACTCGGGCGTGGAGTCTGCACAACGCATTGGTGAAGTGGTGACTTCCTTGGTTATCGCCCGTCCGCACAGTGACATCAGCAAGATTGTCGCCCACTACAAAATTTCCGAATAACGGGAGAGAACATGATGAAAGAAGCACTTGGTCTGATTGAGACCAAAGGTCTGGTGGCCTGCATTGAAGCGGCTGATGCCATGTGCAAGGCCGCCAACGTCGAGCTGATCGGCTATGAGAACGTCGGCTCAGGTCTGGTCACCGCCATGGTGAAAGGCGACGTCGGCGCGGTCAATGCGGCGGTGGATTCCGGTGTGGAAGCGGCGAAACGCATTGGCGAAGTGGTCACCTCTCGCGTCATCGCCCGCCCGCACAACGACATCGAAAAAATAGCGGCGCAGCACAAGGCATAACCTGAGAGGGCACGCCCCGCCCGCACTTTTTTAGTCTGATGAAGGATAGATTCATGATTGAACTCGATACCGATTTGCTCTCCCGCCAGAACGCGAGAGAACTGGTGCGCAACGCCAAGCAGGCACAGGTGATTATGGCCACCTTTTCGCAGCAGAAAATCGACGCCATCGTGAAGAACGTGGCCGAAGAAGCCGCGCGCCATGCCGAAACGCTGGCAAAAATGGCCGCAGAAGAAACAGGCTTTGGCAACTGGCAGGACAAGGTGTTGAAAAACAGGTTCGCTTCGCTACACGTTTACGATGCCATCAAAGAGATGAAGACCGTCGGGATCATTCATGACGATCAGGTGAAAAAAGTGATGGACGTGGGCGTGCCGCTGGGCGTGATATGTGCGCTGGTACCCTCCACCAACCCGACTTCCACCATCTTCTACAAAACTCTGATCGCCCTCAAGGCGGGCAATGCCATCATCTTTTCGCCACATCCGGGCGCACGCCAGTGCAGCTGGAAAGCCATTGAAATCGTCAAGCGTGCCGCCGAAGCCGCCGGGGCTCCGGCGGGTATCGTGGACGGCGTCACCCAGCTGACCCTGGAGGCGACCTCCGAGCTGATGCATAGCAAGGACGTATCACTGATCCTTGCAACCGGTGGCGAAGGCATGGTGCGCGCGGCCTATGCCTCCGGCACCCCGACCATCAGCGGCGGCCCGGGCAACGGCCCGGCCTTTATCGAACGCAGTGCCGACATTCACCAAGCGGTGAAGGACATCATCACCAGCAAGACCTTCGACAACGGCGTGATTTGCGCCTCCGAACAGTCGATCATCGTCGAACGCTGCATCTACGACGAGGTTCACCGCGAGCTGGCAGCCCAGGGCGCCTACTTCATGAACGAAGACGAGGCCGCCAAGATGGCCGCCCTGCTGCTGCGCCCGAACGGCACCATCAACCCGAAAGTTGTGGGCAAGACCGCATTTCATCTCAGCCAGCTGGCCGGTTTCAGCGTCCCACCCAGCACCCGCGTGCTGGTGGCCGAGCAGACCACCGTCTCCCACAGTAACCCCTACTCCCGTGAAAAGCTGTGCCCGGTGCTCGGCCTCTACGTGGAAGAGGAGTGGAGAGCCGCCTGTCATCGGGTGGTTGAGCTGCTGACCAACGAAGGCCTTGGCCACACCCTGGTGATCCATACCCGCAACCAGGATGTGATCCGCCAGTTCAGCCTAGAAAAACCGGTCCACCGAATCCTGATCAACACCCCAGCCGCCCTCGGTGGCATTGGGGCCACTACCAACCTAACGCCAGCACTGACCCTCGGCTGCGGAGCCGTTGGCGGAGGCTCCAGCTCCGACAACGTCGGCCCGATGAACCTGCTCAACATCCGCAAGGTGGGTTACGGCGTACGCACCATCGAAGAGCTGCGAGCCCCCATCCAACCGGTTGCGGTGCAGCCCGCAAGCTCCGCCCCGGCAGCACCCCAGCACTGCAGCATCCTAGACGATGCTCGCTTCAGTGCCCAGACGCCAACCTGCCACAGCGCCGACAACCGCTTTGCCGGCGCCACCGCCGAGGTCGGCGGCGAGATCAGCGAGCAGAACGTGGAACGGGTCATCCGTCAGGTGCTTGAGCGTCTTGGCAAGTAACCCATTGAGATAAGGCGATAAAAACCATGATTCTCGCAAAGGTAACCGGACATGTCGTCGCCACGCAGAAGTGCGATGAACTGCGCGGCAGCAACCTGCTGTTGATCACCCAACTGGACGATCAGCAACAACCGATGAAGGACCGCTCTTGGGTCGCCATCGATAGTGTCGGCGCAGGCATGCACGACATCGTTCTGGCCGAGGAGTACCTCGCGCTCAACAGAGACCGCTACAAGGCCATGTCGGTGGTCGCCATTGTCGAGAAGGTGTTTCGGGAGGCTTGAGGAGTAAATGATCCAATGAGTGAATTTTTGCTGAAACCCCGGATCCGCTTCGGTCAGGACGCATTGTCCGCCTTGGCCGAACAGCCGGCCCGCCAGGCGCTGCTGGTCACCGATCAGGTGATGGTGCAAGTTGGCCTGGCCGACCGGGTGACGCAGATCCTGCGCCAACGCGGCATCGCATTCCAGCTCTGGGACGATGTTGTGGCTGATCCGGACATAACAACGGTAGTGCGCGGCATGAAACTCATGGACAGCTGCTATCCGGATCTGGTGATCGCCCTGGGTGGCGGTTCGGTAATTGATGCAGCCAAAGCGGTCATGTTCGCTCTGGCGCAAACTCGCCCGAATCTGGGGCGCGAGCGCCCCTGCTTCGTGGCCATCCCGACTACCAGCGGCACCGGTTCGGAAGTGACCAGCTTCTCGGTGGTCAAGGCCCGCAGCGAGAAGCTAGTGCTGGTCGACCCGTCATTGCTGCCGGATATCGCCATTCTCGATCCCTCGCTGGTGGCATCGGTACCGCCAGCCATCACCGCCGACACCGGGATGGACGTGCTGTGCCATGCGCTGGAGGCCTATGTCTCACGGGCGGCCAGCGATTTTTCCGACGCATTGGCGGAGAAGGTGGTGCAACAGGTCTTTCGCTACCTGCCCGCTTGCTGGCGCAACGGTCACGATCTGCTGGCACGGGAGAAGATGCACAACGCCTCCTGCATGGCTGGCATGGCCTTCACTAACGCCTCGCTCGGCATCACCCACAGCCTGGCTCATGCCCTCGGCGGCGTGTTCCGTGTCCCGCACGGACGTGCCAACGCGCTCCTGATGGCGCAGGTCGTGGCATGGAACGCCGACTATGAGGGGCAGTGTGATACCCCGGCAGCCCACAAATATGCTCGCCTGGCCCACCTGCTGGACCTGCCAGCCAATACGCCGCGCGAGGGGGTCAACAGCCTGCTGGTGGCCATCCAGGCACTCAAAGACGAGATGAAGATGCCGGTCGGCATTGGCGATACCGGCCTCCTCGCTGCCGATTTCGACTTGCGGCTGTCGGAGATGGTCAGTCAGGCGCTGCGCGACAACTGTACCCCAACCAACCCGCGCACACCGGATGAGTGGGTATTAACCGAACTCTATCGTAAGGCATGGCGTGGCAACACAGCCCCCAGCCACTAAGAACAAGAACAGGAGAACTTACCTCATGGCACACTACAGCTTAACACCGCGCGTAAACGTGCTGGCTGAACGTTTATTAGCGCACAGCAGCACCTTGTGCAGCGAACACGCAACGATTCTGAGCAGGCTGGACGGTGACATCGCGGGCATTCCCGCCGCAGTCAAACCGGCACGCCGTTTTTACGAACTGATGCGCCAGCTGCCGCTGACTATCAGTGCCGACGAACTGATTGTCGGCAACCAGACCCGTACCCCCCACGGCGCCATATTTCACGATGAAAGTGCTGGGCAGCGTCCGTCTACTTTTCAGTTCCTGAATCTGAGCAACGCCATCGACTCCCCCGACTACAAGCTGGTAGTGGAGAAGGGCGTGCTCGCCATCAAGCTGCAGCTGGAAGAAAAAACCCGCGCGCTGGGCAGTGCCGTCAGCCGCAGCGGCATGGACGAAGTCAACGGCTGCCGAGCAGCCATCTACGCTTGCGATGCCCTGATGGCACTGGCACAAAACCTGGCCAACAGCGCCGAAACCTTGGCCGCCGCAGAAACCAACCCGTTCCGCCAGGCCGAGCTGCGCGACAGCGCCGCCATTTTGCACCATGTACCGGCATACCCGGCACGCAACTTCAAAGAGGCTTGTCAATCTTTCTACCTGTTCCAGCTGGCGCTCCAGCTCGATAACGGCAGCTATGCGGTTAACCCGGAAGGTGCCGACAAAGCGCTGTTGCCCTACTTTCAGCGCGATATCACCAACGGCGCTCTCACCGAACAACAGGCGTACGAAATCGTCGAGTGCCTGTGGTTCAAGCTGGCAGAGCTGAGTGAAGTGCGCGCCACCTGTGCCCTCGACGGCTACCCCATGTTTGATGCCCTACTACACGGCGCCAGCCTGGAGCAGGCGAGCATCAACCCGCTCTCCGAGATGTTCCTCTGCGCCCAACAAAACCTGAGCACCCTCAAACTGCCGGTACGCCTCTTTCGCGGAGTGCAGCACGTCTCTGCAGTCCCATTCGCCGCCAGTGCCGATATGCCAGTGATGGAGGGGTTGACGCCGCGAATGCAACGTCTACGGAATAACTATCTCACGATGCGTCCTAGCGTCTCCATCTACCGTGCGCTCGCCGTTACCGAAGTTGTCAAAGCAAACCCAGGGATGCCGACCATCTTACTGCGTGCTAAGGCATTCCGTCATGCCTGTGAAACAGGCCCCATCCTGATTCAGGATGACGAACTGATCGTCGGCCATCCGTGTGGTAAGCCACGTGCTGGCGCCTTTTCACCGGACATTGCCTGGCGCTGGGTTCATGACGAACTCGATACAATGAGCACACGCCCGCAAGATCCCTTTGAAATCAGCGAAGCGGACAAGAAAACTATCCGCGAAGAGATTGTGCCGTTCTGGCAGGGGCGCTCATTGGATGAGGTCATGGAAGCCCAATACCGTGAGGCTGGCGTCTGGGCATTTAGTGGCGAAACCTATGTCAGCGACCTCTCCTACCACCAGATCAACGGTGGTGGCGATACCTGCCCTGGCTATGACGTACTGTTGTTTACTAAGGGAATGAATGGCATCAAGGCTGACGCACTGGCTCATCTTGATCAGCTGAGCATGGAAAACCCGGAAGATATCGACCGCATCTATTTCTACAAGGCAGCAGTCGAAACCTGTGAAGGGGTTATCAACTACGCCCGCCACATCGCGGCTCACGCCCGTGAGCTGGCTGCCAAAGAGCAGAATGCCCAGCGCCGCGCAGAGTTGCTGACTATCGCCGAGGTTAACGAGAATGTACCAGCCAATCCACCGAAGACCCTGCAAGAAGCGCTGCAGAGCATCTGGACGGTGGAGTCACTGTTCGAGATCGAAGAAAACCAGACAGGCCTGTCGCTCGGTCGGGTCGACCAGTACTGCTACCCCATGTTCGAAGCGGATATCCGCGAGGGACGCCTAACACATGAAAGCGCGCTCGAGATGATACAAGCCTTTATCATCAAGTGTGCCGAGCTGATGTGGATGTCGAGTGAGCTAGGGGCGAAATACTTCGCTGGCTATCAGCCCTTCATCAACCTGACCGTAGGTGGCCAGAAACGCATCGGTGGCGATGCCTGCAACGATCTGACCTACCTCATCATGGATGCCGTGCGGTTCGTGAAGGTATACCAACCATCGCTGGCATGCCGCATTCACAACCAGTCACCGCAGAAATATATGGAGAAAATCGTCGATGTCGTGAAAGCAGGGATGGGTTTCCCTGCCTGCCACTTCGATGACTCCCACATCAAGATGATGTTACGTAAGGGATTCGATTTTGAGGATGCTCGCGATTACTGCCTGATGGGTTGTGTCGAACCGCAAAAGTCAGGCCGGATCTACCAGTGGACCTCCACAGGTTACACCCAATGGCCGATCGCCATCGAGTTCGTACTCAACCGTGGACGTATGGTGTTGTTCGACAGCGAACAAGGGCTGGATACTGGCGATCTGCGTGATTTGAGGACATTTGAGCAGTTCGATGCTGCGGTAAAACAGCAGATTGCCCATATCGTACGTATGTCAGCGATCGGGACTGTGATAAGTCAGCGTGTTCACCGCGATGTGGCGCCGAAACCATTGATGTCATTGATGGTGGAGGGGTGTATGGAGAGCGGAAAAGATGTCTCTGCTGGTGGTGCAATGGTCAACTATGGACCCGGACTCATCTTTTCTGGCCTTGCAACTTATGTCGACTCCATGGCTGCCATCAGAAAGCTGGTATTCGAGGAGAAGAAATACACTCTGGAACAAATCCGCGATGCGTTGCTAGCCAACTTCGAAGGGTATGAAGCATTGCTCCGCGACTGTCTTAATGCCCCCAAGTACGGCAATGACGACAACTACGTCGACCAGTATGCGCTGGATATTACCGAGTGGACGGAGAAGGAGTGTCGCAAGTACAAAATGCTCTACTCCAGAATGAGTCACGGCACCCTATCCATCTCCAACAACACGCCAATTGGTCAGCTGACCAACGCTACGCCAAACGGCCGCTTGGCATGGATGCCGCTTTCTGACGGCATTAGTCCTACCCAAGGGGCAGATAAACAAGGTCCTACCGCTGTTATCAAGTCTGTGAGCAAAATGAACGTGGAGACCATGAACATCGGAATGGTGCATAACTTCAAGTTCCTCAAGGGGTTGCTGGATACCCAAGAAGGTCGGCATGGTCTCATCACCTTGCTGCGTACAGCCTCAATCCTCGGCAACGGCCAGATGCAGTTCAGCTACGTCGACAACGAAGTACTGAAAAAAGCACAACTGGAACCGGAAAAGTACCGCGATCTCATCGTACGCGTCGCGGGCTACAGTGCCTATTTCGTCGAGCTGTGCAAAGAAGTACAGGATGAAATCATCAGCCGTACCGTGATTGAGAAGTTCTGACCGACATATTGATAACAGATATTTCTTAATCGTAAAAATAACCGGAAGTACTCCGTAATGGCAGGTCGCAAATAATGCAACCGCGGCCTGCCACATACGGAGAGGAGGCAAGCGTGAACGTGAATAATGAATTAACCGGCCGCATATTCAATATCCAAAAATATTCAATATACGACGGCGATGGCATTCGCACGCTGATTTTTTTCAAGGGCTGTAACCTTCGCTGCCCTTGGTGCGCTAACCCTGAAGGGCTGAGCAGCCAATTTCAGGTGATGTTCTCGCATGATAAATGCATTAACTGTGGTGACTGCGTAAATGTCTGCCCGGCCGGAATCCATTACCGAGCCGAAGAGAACGGCAGTATGAAACACTTCATTAATCGCAATAAGGATTGCATCGGCTGTCGTAAATGTGAAGAAGTTTGCACCCAGCATGCCTTGGACATTATTGGCAAGGATGTCACCGTCAGCGAGCTGATGGACATCATCATGCAGGACTATGACTTTTACATCTCCTCTGGCGGTGGTGTCACTATCGGTGGTGGCGAAATGAGCCTGCAGACTGACTTTGCTGTCGCGCTGTTTCGCGAATGTAAAAAGATGATGATCAATACCGCAATAGAGACCCAGGGCACCACCTCGCTGGCTAATTACCAGCAGCTTGCTCCCGTCACCGATACCTTTCTGTTCGATATTAAGCAAATAAATAGCGAACAACATAAGGCAATGCTGGGCATCGACAATGAAGGTATTCGCCGCAATCTGGAATGGCTAGTCGATTATGGTGCTAAGGTCATTGTGCGCATGCCCCTTATACGTGGATATAACGATTCATGGGATGCCATCACCGGCGCTATCGAATATGTACAGAAACTGGCAAAGCGGGGAAATATCCTACGGATCGACATGCTGCCGTACCACCAGCTGGGACGCAAGAAATATGAGCGGCTGGATATGCCCTACCCGATTACGCAAGACCCGTCTTACACGCCGGATGAATTAGAACGGCTGGAGACCTTCTTTGCACAATTTGATTTCGATATTCGCTTGGTCCGCCACTAACAGGAGTCGACGATGAAAAGTTTGGGCGTAATTGAAACGCGAGGATTGATCGCCGCCATTCAGGCCGTGGACGCTGCCTGCAAAGCCGCAAGCGTCACCTGCATCGGCTATCGCAAGGTGGGTTCTGGGCTAGTGAGTGTCTGCTTCCAAGGGGAGATCAGCGCCATCCATACCGCCATCGAGCGTGGTGTAGCAGTGGCTGCCACTATCGACCAGCAGGTCCATTCACTGGTGATTGCACGCCCGGAGCCAAGCGCGGTAGCGGCGCTTAGCAACCTCAAGGGCTTCCCGCCGCGCGCACCGGCCAGCACCAGCACTGAGCTAACGGCCGTAACAGGTGCAGCCCCGGCCCTGCCACCGCCAAGCGGTGCCGATACCGAACCGGCCACTCCACCGGCCAGCAAGCCTGCTGGGGATCAAGCGGAAGACAGACAGGCCGCGGCAAGAAAAGGGAAGAAAGTATGATCGATCCCCAGTTGCATCAAAAGATCGCCGCCCGCCTGAGCCTGGTTAGCCCGGCGATCCCGGTCGGCATCTCGAATCGCCACGTTCACCTGGCACAACAGGATGTGGAGGCCTTGTTCGGCAAGGGCTACACCCTGACACCGCTCAAACCGCTGCGCCAGCCGGGCCAATTTGCCGCCGAAGAGTGCGTCACCGTGGTCGGCCCCAAAGGCTCGCTAACCCGGGTGCGGGTGCTCGGCCCGACCCGGCCGGTTTCACAGCTGGAGATATCCCGCGCCGACTGCTTCACCCTCGGTATCAAGGCACCTGTCCGTGAGTCCGGCCAGCTGGAAAATACCGGCAGCGCGCTGCTCATCGGTCCCGCCGGCCACGTGGAGTTGCGATCCCAAGTGATCTGCGCCTGGCGGCATATCCACCTCTCGCCACAAGACGCCCGCCAGCTGAACGTGACCAATGGCCAGAAGGTGAGCGTGCGCAGCGACGGCGAGCGCCAGTTGACCTTCGATGAGGTGGTGGTGCGGGTGCGCGACGATTTCGCGTTGGAGTTTCACATCGATACCGAGGAGGCCAACGCCGCCGGATTGAAAAACGGCGCGCAGGTTAGGCTGCTCGGCTAATGGAGATCCCAATGACCGACCAACAAATTGAACGCCTGGTCGAGCAGATGCTCAAACGCCTGCAGCCGCCACTGCTGGTGATGGTGACCGCGGCTCAGGGCTATCGGCAGGCCATTCGAAACCGTCTGGCCAGCTGTGGGCAGCCTCTGCAGCTTGCACTGGCAGAAGAGATCGAGGATGGCGCGCTGTGGCAACCGCTGGGGGAGACAGTGCCGGCCAACGTCTGGCAACAGGCCCTACCGCTCGCGCCCTATCGCGCGCTGGTGCTGCCCTTTCTCGACTACCCGCTGGCGATGGACCTGCTGCACGGCTCGCTGCAAAGCCCCGTGGCCCGGCGGCTGCACGATGCCCTGTTGAGCGGCTTGCCGGTACTTGCACTGCGCTATCACTGCGATCCCACCAGTGAACTAAATCAACTTTTGGGAGCGCAAACGAACACGGCGTATGCCGGGCATATGCAGGCTGCACTAACAGGTCTGAACGAGATTGGCGTTACCTTATGCACCATGAATGAGCTGCTAGATAAATTGGCATCGGACCACTTTGCAGACTTGAAACCAGTGAATACGGCGAGCCCCCCACGACGCTATCTCACCGTCAGCGATGTGGAGATGAACCCGATGCTGGCCCGAGCCCCCACGGCACAGCTAACCGATGCAGCGATTGATTTTTTGAAAAACAGTAAAAAAGAAAGAGAACCTTACCTTAAATAACAACCCCGGAGTTTAAGTTATGTCTTCAAAAGCAAAATGTTGGTTATGGATGCTGTTGGTGATTGTGTCCGAAACATCGGCAACCTCCACCTTAAAAATGTTCGGTAGCAGTGAGGGCATCACTAAGATGCTACTGCTCGGCTTGCTCGTACTGCTCTATTGTACCTGCTACTACTCACTCTCTCGTGCGGTAAAAGATATTCCAGTTGGACTTGCCTACGCTACTTGGTCTGGCACCGGAATTTTAGTCGTATCTACATTAGGTATGGCTTTTTATGGCCAACATCCAGACACAGCTGCCATTATCGGGATGGCAGTTATTGCAAGTGGCATAGTTATAATGAACGTATTTTCAAAAATGGGTAGTGAAGAAGATGACGCCTCATCAGGCAAAGCTTCAAAATAACAACGCTAAAAATCTGATAATTAAAATTAAGGAATATACACCATGTTTAACATAGGTTTTTTATGGCTAGCACTGTCCATCGGCTCTGAAATAACTGGCACCTCAATGATTAAAAAAACAAATGGATTTAGCAAGCTAGCTCCATCAGCATTAGTCGTTTGTGCCTACAGCCTTTGTTACTTTGCTCTGACACGTGCAATGAGTACAATTCCCGTAGGCGTTGCCTATTCACTTTGGTGTGGATTTGGTATCGTTGGTGTTACAATTTGCTCTATGATTCTGTATAAGCAGAAGCCTGATTTACCCGCAATAGGAGCTATGATTTTGATTATTTCAGGCGGTGTAATTATGAATGTATTCTCTGCGATGTAAATTGTACGGGAGCCTTCACCAATATCGGCAAAGGTTCCCGTCATTTTAAAAACCACAAGATATTACCTTGACAAAGAAGCAGGCTAAACAACATACATCACCAGCTACATATTCGTTCATCTAAAACATTCTTGTAGCACCTAAATAAAATTCTATTTTTGACCAAGTGTCATATTTGCAATATAAGTGCTGTGCCAATTTAAATAGCTTACCCATGCAGAAAAAATGGAAAACTTCTAACTTTCTAAGTGCAAAAATAGATGTAGTGGTCAACTAAATCCGGACTCTTGGTTAGGCCGAACCTCGGCTTTTGCTGGCGGTATCCCGTCATTGTATTGATGTGGACGCCGCCAGTTGTAGTAATCCATCAGGGGCGTTGTTTCCCAAATCAGCTAAAAAGTCATGACTTCTACAGCCCCAGGTGACCGTTACACTCGGGGCTTTCTGACTGGCAGACCAAGCCTGTTCAGTTTGTTTATCGCACTCACATACGCCATCACTTCCCCTACCTGACCGTTGTATGTTCGCAGACTGATTTTGCCCATCATTAGCTGCTTGAACCGATACATTGCCGTCTATGCCAGCGAGCGACGGTGATACCCCGATATCTTCTTCCAGTGCGCCAACCCTTCCTTGCGTATTACCAGCACAGCCTCATTTCTTGGATGCCCCTTTTTCCACAGCCCAGCGTTCTTGCGGGGCGGGATACAGGCTGTCGCCCCTTTGCGCGAGATAAGCCGATGGCTGGCTTTGCTGTCATAGGCACCATCAGCATAAACATGTCCCAGCTTACGCCGCAGAGGGTTGAGCAAGGTGGGCAACACCTCGGCATCATGGACATTTTCCAGTGAGACTTCCGCCGCCACGATATCGTGGGTCACAGGGTCTACCGCCAGATGCAACTTGCGCCACACTCGCCGTTTCTCGGCGCCGTGTTTTCTGACCTTCCACTCGCCTTCACCAAATACCTTCAGGCCGGTCGAGTCGATAACCAGGTCGGTGATACGCCCCTTGGCGGGTTGTCGATAGGCCACTTTCACTGTGTGAGCGCGCTTGCTGACACAACTGTAGTCCGGTGCGCACAACGGCATATTCATCAACTCGAACAGAGAGTCGAGTAGTCCCTGAGTGGCTCGCAGAGTGAGGTTGAAAATCCCCTTGAGCATCAGGAAGGTACAAATGGTCTGGTCGGTGTAGAGCTGGCTGCGGCCCCGCCGTCCGTGATGGTCGTGGTGAAACCAGTTGTTCATGGCCTCGGTATCAACCCAGAAGGTGAGTGAACCACGGTTAATCAAAGACTTGTTGTATTGAGGCCAGTTGGTGATGGGATGAAGCGATATGCCCATAATGCAGACTTGAAGAGGATAGTGGTGATCAGATCACCAAGTCCTCAGTTAGTTCCATTCAAGCGGCATCGATTTGGGAAACAACGCCCCCCGATGGCGTCGACCGCATGGCCGAGCACCGCAAAGCCATCGGCCTCTAACCCCTTCTCTCATCCAATGGGCGGTCCTTATCCAACCAATAAGTGCCGCCCTCACCACATCACCAGGAACCCAGACCATGGAAAACAAAACCGTTACCCTCGACCAAGCCATCCAGCGCGGCGACACCACCCTCACCGAGATCCAGCTGCGCAAGCCCAAGGCTGGCGAAATGCGCGGCCTCAATATGACCGATGTGGTGCAGATGGACGTCAACGCCCTCACCAAACTGCTGCCCCGCATCACCACCCCTATGTTGACCGAGGCCGAGATCGGCAACATGGATCCGGCTGACCTGATGCAACTGGGCAGCGAGGTAAGCGCTTTTTTGGTACCGAAGAGAATGGCCTACCTCATTGCGTAGACGAGGTGATGGCCGATCTGGCCATCATCGCCCACTGGCCGCCGTCCGAGATGGCGGTCATGGAGATCAGCGAGCTGATGGGCTGGCACCAACGCCTCGTTGAGACCCACAACCGCATCAACGGGGCAGAACAACAATGAACTCTCTCAAACTTCAAATCCTGCTTAACGGGATCGACAAGCTGACCGCCCCCCTCAAGGCAGCCAGCGGCCAGAGCCGCATCACCGCCAAAGACCTGGTCGACACGAAAAAGCGCATCAAGGAGCTGGAAGCCCAGAGCGGCCAGATTGATGGTTATCGCACCCTCGGCCAGCAGATTGGCGCAACCCGCGCCCAGCTGACCCAAGCCCAGCGCGACGCCCAGCAGATGTCCCAGCAATTCGCCAAGGTCGAGCAACCGACCAAGGCCATGACCCGGGCTATGGAGCAAGCCAAGCAGAAGGTGCGCAACCTCTCCCAGCAAGAGCGGGAAATGGTCGCCCGTCACGGCAGCCTGAAACGGGCCATGAGCGAGACAGGCATCAACACCAAACAACTGGGTATGCACCAGCGCCAGCTCAAGAGTGATCTCGCTGCCGCCAACAACCAGCTCGACCGGCAGCGGGCCAAGCTGGGGCAACTGGCCGACCAACAAAAGCGCCTTAACCAAATCAAAGCCAACTACGACAAAACCATGTCGATGCGCGGCACTCTGGCGGGCTATAGCGCTGCGGGCATGGCAACCGGGGCCGCCGCCATCTACAAGGGCACCAATATCGCGGGCAAGGCGATGGGGTTTGATGTCGATATGTCCAAGGTGCAGGCGATCACCCGGCTGAGCAAAGAGAGCCGCGAACTGGCCGCCCTGCGGGCTCAGGCACGGGAGCTCGGCGCCAATACCGCCTTCACGGCGGGCGAAGCGGCGCAGGGTCAGGGCTTTTTGGCCATGGCCGGTTTCACCCCCAAGGCAATCCGTGACGCCATGCCAGGGGTACTCGATATCGCCAAGGCGGGCGGCGTCGAGATTGCTGCCGCAGCCGATATCGGATCCAACATCCTGACCGGCTTCAAGTTACCGGCCAACCAGATGACCCGCTTGGGAGATGTGATGGTCGGCACCTTCACCCGCGCCAACGTCGACTTGCAGATGCTGGGCGAAACCATGAAATACGTGGGGCCGGTGGCGGCAGGGCTCGGGGTCGACCTTGAAACCGCCTCCGCCATGGCGGGCAAGCTGGGGGATGCGGGTATTCAGGGCAGCATGGGCGGGACTGCCATCCGCGCCATTCTCGGCCGTTTGGCCTCTCCGCCCAAGGCGGCGAACGATGCGTTGGCTGCCCTCAACGTCAAGACCGCCGATGCGGCGGGCAACCTGCGCTCGCTGCCCGATATCCTGGACGAGCTCTACAAGAAAACCAGCAAGATGGGGGACGCCACCCGCTCTGGCTACTTCAAGGCCATCGCCGGCGAAGAGGCATTTGCTGCCCTGACCGTGCTGACCGAGCAGGCCGGTTCCGGCAAGCTGCAGGAGCTAATCGCCACCTTGAAGCAAACCCAGGGGGAAGCGGGCAAGGTCGCCAAGGTGATGGCCGATAACGCCATCGGCGACCTGGACAACCTCACCTCCGCCTGGGATGACGTAGGGATCCAGATGATGGAGACCGAAAACGGCCCACTGCGCGGCATTATCCAGCGCGCCACCGAGATCATCCAGGTCACTGGCGACTGGATGCGGACCAACCCAGAGCTCACCTCGACCCTGACCCGTATTGCGGCAGTCACCGCCGTAGCGGCTGCCGCTGGCGGGTCGCTGCTGCTGATTGTGGCCGGTCTGCTGGGGCCACTGGCTGCCATCAAGATGGGGCTTTCAACCCTGCTGGTTTATGGCGGCCCGCTGCTGACCTTCATCAAGGCGCTGACCATGGGCATGGTCAGGCTCGGGATTGCCATGCTCACCACCCCGATCGGCTGGTTCATCATGGGGATTGTGGCAATCGCGGCCGGGGCCTACCTGCTCTATAAACATTGGGATGGGGTCACCAAATGGTTCAGCGACCTCTGGGCCCAGTGCAAGGCCCCTGCTCTCGCCTTCTGGGAACTCCTGAAAGAGCTCTTCTCATGGACCCCCATCGGCATGCTGATCATGCACTGGAACGAGATCTGGGCCTTCTTCGATACCCTGCCTGCGGGCGCCGCCAACAAGGGTAAGGCCATCATCGACGGCCTGATTGGTGGCATCAGTGCCAAGTGGGAGAGCTTGAAGAACAAGATCAAAGCCCTCACCGACCTGCTGCCGGATTGGATGAAGGGGGGCGGCTCGGTCACCGCCAACGTCAATCCGTCCGGCTACCTCACCGGCAACTACAACACCCCGGCCATGGCGGGCGGTTCGGGATACGGCCCGCGCATCGTCACCCCGGTGCGACCAGTGGCCCGAGGCAACAGCACCACCCAGATCCACGCCCCGATCAGTATCACCCAGCAGCCGGGACAATCAGCCACTGATGTGGCGCAAGAGGTGCGCCGCGAACTGGACCGACGCGAACGGCAGGCGGCCGCCAGTGGCCGTGCCTCCCTGAACGACCGCAACTAAGGAGCAACCACCATGATGATGACCCTGGGCTGGTTCGTGTTTATGCGCTCGACCGTGGCCCCGCAATCCCAACAAGACGAAAAATCATGGCGCCACCCGGGCAATAATCGGGTCGGCGCCCGCCCCTCATACCAGTACCTCGGGCCCGATGACGAGCTCAGTAACTTAAGCGGGGTACTCTATCCAGAGCTCACCGGCGGGCCCGTATCCCTCGACATGCTCAATAGCATGGGTGACAGCGGCCAAGCCTTCCCCCTGATCCAGGGGGATGGCGTGATGCGCGGCTCGTTCGTGATAGAGGGGATCAGCACCACCCGCAGCGAGTTCTTCCAGGATGGCAGCGCCCGAAAAATTGAGTTCAGCATCAAGCTAAAACGGGTCGATGACAACGACAGTTCCCTCGGCAACACCCTGCTCGGGCGCACTGCGGGCAACCTGCTCGGTCGATTGGGCGTTGGCAAGCTGCTGAACACCGTAGGCGGCAAACTCGGGGGGCTGCTCTGATGGGGGCATTCGACCAGTTCGGTACCCGCTTGGCTGAAAACCTTGGCATCACCAGCCAACTGGATGCCCTGCGCCAGCAACATCCGGCGCCCGCCTATCAGGTACTGGTCGATGGCAGCGATATCTCGGGCACCCTGCGCCCACGCCTGATGCACATGACCATCACCGATAACCGGGGCTTTTCGGCCGACACCATCGAGATCGCCATCGATGACAGCGACGGCAAGCTGGCCATGCCGCGCCGTGGGGCCACCCTCCAAGCCAGCATTGGCTGACAAGGTGGCCCCCTGGTCGATAAAGGCACCTTCAAAATTGACGAGGTGGAACACGGCGGCGCACCGGACGTGCTCACCATCCGGGGTAAGTCGGCAGATCTGCGCGGGAACATGAACAAACTGCGCGAGCGCAGCTGGCATTTCGAAACCATCGGCGCCATCGTTGAGCAGCTGGCCGTCCGCTATGGCCTGACACCGAGCGTTGGCGACGCCTTCAAGGGGATGGTGATCGACCACATCGACCAGACCAACGAGAGCGATCTGGCCTTTCTCACCCGCTTGGCTACCGAGCAAGATGCCATCGCCACTGTCAAATCTGGCCGCCTGATGCTCATCAAGGCGGGCAACGGCACCACCGCCAGCGGTAAGTCACTGCCGGCTGTCACCATCACCCGCCAGGACGGCGATCAGCACCAGTTCTCGGTGGCCGACCGCGACGCCTACACCGGCGTCATCGCTTACTGGCAAGACAACAAAGCCGCCGAGAAGAAGAAAATCGAGGTGAAGCGCAAGCGAAAGACCAAACCGAAAGAGGAACGGCCGCTACCACCGGGGGTGGTAGTCAACAAGAAGGAGAACGATCTGCTGGTTGGCGACAGTGAGAACGTCAAGGAGCTGCGCCACGTTTACGCCAGCCAAGGCAACGCAATGAGGGCAGCGCGGGCTGAGTGGGAAAAGCTGCAGCGAGGCGTGGCAGAGTTTCAAATCACCCTGGCCAAAGGTCGCCCCGAGCTCTACCCGGAACAACCCACCACGGTCAGGGGCTTCAAACCGCAAATCGACGAAGCAGACTGGCTACTCACCCAGGTCGTCCACGACCTCACCGACCAGGGCTACACCAACCGCTTGCAACTCGAAGTGAAACTGGCAGAGCTGCCGGAATAAATCTGTGTGGATCAAATGTGGACACTGAAGAAAAAGAAAAAGGCCACTATTTCTAGTGGCCTTTCGTAACTCTTTGATTTTAATGGTGCCCGAGGCCGGAATCGAACCGGCACGACGCGAACGTCGAGGGATTTTAAATCCCTTGTGTCTACCGATTTCACCACTCGGGCACCGCAATCGGTATCAAGCTCGCGTGGCGGGCTTGTCAATATGGAGGCACGTTCCGGAGTCGAACCGGACTAAACGGATTTGCAATCCGCTGCATAACCGCTTTGCTAACGCGCCATGCAAAAGAGAGTTGGCTCTCTATTGTCTGAATTTGGAGCGGGAAACGAGACTCGAACTCGCGACCCCGACCTTGGCAAGGTCGTGCTCTACCAACTGAGCTATTCCCGCATTGGTCTGGCTGACTGCCTGACTACGAGGACGCATTCTAGCGATGTTCCTCGCCCAGTCAACCAGAAATATTTAATTACCTGATCGTTCGGGCATTTTTTGCCCTTTTTGAACAGTTTTAGCGCCTTTGGCCGTTTCCTGCCTCAAATCAGCGGAAACCTCACCTTGCGGCGCAAGTGACTCACAGGTTGGCGTGGTGGGTCAAATCGCCCCAGGCCGCCTTCATGTACTGGAACATCGACCAGAAGGTGAGCACGGTGGCGACATAGAGCATCACATAGGCGAGCCACACCATCCAGACGTTGTATTGCCAGATAAGACCGGTGAGCGACACCATCTGGATCATGGTCTTCCACTTGCCAATCCAGCTGACCGCCACCGAGGAGCGTTTGCCGAGCTCGGCCATCCATTCGCGCAGGGCGGAGATGATGATCTCGCGGCCAATCATGGTCATGGCGGGGATGGTCACCCAGATGGTGTTGTAGTGTTCGACAATGACCACCAGTGCGGCGGCAACCATGATCTTGTCGGCAACGGGGTCAAGGAAGGCGCCAAAAGCGGTGGACTGATTGAGCTTGCGGGCCAGATAGCCATCAAACCAGTCGGTGGCAGCGGCCAGAATAAAGATGATGGCAGCAGCCAGATAGGACCATTGATAAGGCAGATAGAACAGGATGACGAAGACGGGAATGAGCAAAATCCGGAAAAACGTCAACAGGTTAGGTATATTTGTCATTATTTTCAGCCACTTCTTGTACGTCGCTACATAGTGCGCCAAAGCCGATTTGCGATGCAACCGCACTGGCGCCCGTCTTGGTCTTTTTAATCCATCAATCTTCTCAAAATGCGATGGCCATTATGGCATTTACGCCCCCCCCGCGTCACGGCTCTTGTGCATCAAGGAGTTAGCGATTTTGCCATGCCGCTAACCCTGCTCAGGCGCTGTGCAAGCCATCGTGGATGGTCTGGGCTAGCTCCTGACTGATGCCGGGTACCTTGGCCAGTTCATCCACGCTCGCCTTTTTGACCTCCTGCAGGCCACCCAGATATTTGAGCAGCGCCTGCCGCCGCTTTGGCCCCACCCCCGGAATATCCTCCAGACTGCTGCTGGTGCGGGCCTTGGCCCGTCTGGCCCGATGGCCAGTAATGGCAAAACGATGGGATTCATCGCGAATATGCTGAATAAGGTGCAAAGCGGGCATATCTGCCGGCAAATGCAACTCTTCGTGACTCTCCCCCATGATGAGAGTTTCCAGCCCGGCCTTGCGGGTGACCCCCTTGGCAATCCCCACCAGCAGCGGATATTTGCCGCCGAGGAACTCCAGCTGACGGGCCAGGATCTCTTCGGCGCGGCGCAGTTGGCCGAGGCCACCGTCAATAAACAGCACGTCCGGCACCTTGTCCGGCTCCTGCTGCTTGCCAAAGCGGCGCTCCAGCGCTTGCTCCATCGCCGCGTAGTCATCGCCGCCAGTGATACCGTCGATATTAAAACGACGATATTCCGATGAGAGCGGCCCCTCCCGGTTGAACACCACGCAAGAGGCCACGGTGCGCTCCCCCATGGTGTGGGAGATATCGAAACACTCCATGCGGGCGATGGGACGCTCCAGCTCCAGCAGCTCTTCCAGCTGATCGTAGCGGGCGGTGATGGTGCTCTTGTGAGCCAGCCGCGAGCGCAGCGCCGTCTCGGCGTTGATGGAGGCGAGCTTGATAAAGCGGGCCCGTTCGGCGCGGGTACGGCTCACCACCCGCACCTTGTAGCCTGCGGTCTGGCTCAGAGTCTCGGCGATGACGCTCTCGTCCTCAAGGGCCACATCGAGCAGCACCTCGCTCGGGATCTGCCGCCCCCCCTGCCCCGACAGATAGAACTGCAGCAGGAAGGATTGCACCACCTCGTCAAGCGGGGTGTCAGCCGGCACTTTCGGGAAGTAGCTGCGCGAGCCCAGCACCTTGCCCTGACGGATAAAGAGCACGTGGATGCAAGCAGCACCTTGCTCGAAGGCGACCCCCACTACATCCAGCTCGTCCAGCACGTTGCCGCTCACCGACTGCTGCTCGGTGACCCGGCGCAGCGCCAGGATCTGATCCCGGTAGCGGGCCGCTTCTTCAAAGCGCAGATCGCCGCTGGCGGACTCCATCTTGCCCACCAGTTCGCCAATCACCTGCTGGTTCTTGCCCGCCAGAAACAGCTTGGCCAGCTCCACCTGCTGGGCATATTCGGCCTCGCTCACCAGTCCGGGTACGCAAGGGCCGGCGCAGCGCTTGAGCTGATAGAGCAGGCAGGGACGGGTGCGGTTGGCATAGACCGCATCCTCGCACTGACGCACCGGAAAAATCTTCTGCATCAGGTGCAAGCTCTCACGCACCGCGCCGCCAGAGGGGTACGGGCCGAAGTACTCCCCCTTCACCTTGCGGGCGCCGCGATGGACGCCGATACGCGGATGCTGGTGCGCGGTGATGATGATCCAGGGGTAGGATTTGTCGTCCCGCAGCAGCACGTTGTAACGGGGCTGGTACTGCTTGATCAGGTTGTGCTCGAGGATCAGCGCCTCGGTCTCGGTGTGGGTGACGGTGACCTGGATATCGGCGATCTGTCGCACCAGGGTGCGGGTCTTGATGCTGTCGACGTTGGTGCGAAAGTAGGAGGCGAGCCGCTTTTTCAGATCCTTGGCCTTGCCCACATAGATCACGGTGCCACCGCTGTCATACATGCGGTAGACGCCGCTCTGATGGGTGACGGCGCTCAGAAACGCCTTGCTGTCGAAGAGTGGTTCGGGAGAGAGGGTCATCAGCTACTCGGCTCACACAAAGGCAAAAATTGACGGGCAGAGCATACTGCCCCCGCCGCCTGAAAAGCAAAAGGGCAGAAAAGCAAAAAGGCGGCACGCGCCGCCTTTGTGACCACACGCCACCCGATTAGAGGGTATCGGCATCCAGCATGCCATAGCGAATGGCCAGATGGGTCAGTTCCACGTCACCGTTGATCCCCAGCTTGCTGAACAGCCGATAGCGGTAGCTGTTGACCGTCTTCGGGCTCAGATTGAGCTGCTCGGAGATATCGGTCACCTTCTGCCCCTTGGTGATCATCATCATGATCTGCAGCTCGCGCTCGGAGAGGGACTTGAAGGGATTCTCGTCAGCGGAGGCAAATTGGCTGAGGGCCATCTGCTGGGCGATCTCCGGGGAGATGTAGCGCTGACCGGAGTGCACCAACCGGATCGCCTGGATCATCTCGTCAGGGGCAGCCCCCTTGGTCAGGTAACCGGCGGCGCCGGCCTGCATCACCTTGGTGGGGAACGGATTTTCTGAATGAATGGTCAGCACTATGATGCGCACATCGGGGCGGATCCGCAGAATTTTGCGGGTCGCTTCCAGACCACCAATACCCGGCATGTTCATGTCCATCAGGATCACGTCCGGATGGTGTTGGCGACAGAACGTAACTGCTGTCTCGCCGCTCTGTGCTTCGCCCACCACCTTGATCCCGCGCACATCTTCAAGAATGCGTCTTATCCCTGTACGCACCAGCTCATGATCATCGACCAGGAATACATTTATCACCCAAACACCCCGTTTTATCTCGTTTTAGCCGCCCGGTTAGGGTTAACAGGGCGTCTTGCATCATAACCAAACTCGTCGCTTTGGCAAACCATGCACGCCAAAAGTTTGAGAAAACCCATGTTTAGCGTTTAAAATCAAATAATTATATAAATTTTCAAAACAAAAAACGGTGCCTTGCGACACCGTTTTTCATGACGTTAGTGCTGTGGCCATCACTTGGCCAAAAAGGCGCGCACCTTCTCCAGATCGGCCTGGGTATCCACCCCAACCGGCGGTGCTTCAAGGGCCTGGGCGACGTGGATCTTCTCCCCGTACCAGAGCACCCGCAGCTGCTCCAGCGCCTCGACCTGCTCCAGCACGCTCGGTGCCCAGTCTACGTAACGCTGGATAAAGCCGGCGCGATAGGCATAGATACCGATATGACGCTGGTAGTGGTCACCAATTTGCTCATGGCTCTTGGCAAAGCGATCCCGATCCCAGGGAATGCTGGCGCGACTGAAGTAGAGGGCGTAGCCATCCTTGTCAGTCACCACTTTCACTGCGTTCGGATTGAACGCCTCTTCGGCATCCTTGATCGGCACAGACAGGGTCGCCATCGGCGCCGTGGCAGCGGCCAGATTATCCGCTACCTGACGAATGATGGCGGGCGGAATGAGCGGCTCATCCCCCTGCACATTGACGATGATGGTATCGGCGGCAAAGCCGTAGTGACGGCACACCTCGGCCAGACGCTCGGTGCCAGACTGGTGATCCGGTGAGGTCATGCATACTTCGACGCCGGTGCTCAGCAGTGCCTGCTGTACCCGGGCATCGTCAGTGGCGACGATCACTCGATCGGCACCTGATTGCAGAGCTTTCTCCACCACGTGCTGCACCATGGGTTTACCATGGATATCCGCCAGCGGCTTGCCCGGCAGACGAGTTGACGCATAGCGGGCAGGAATGACGACGACGAAACTCATGACGGCAGCTCATCGCTGTTGAGCGGACGGGCACGGTTCTCCAGTAGTACCGGGATCCCCTCTTCCAGCGGATAGGCCAGCTTGTCGAAGCGGCAGACCAGCTCATGAACTGCTTTGTTGTAATGCAGCTTACCCTTGCAGACCGGGCAGGCGATGATGTCGAGCAACTTGATGTCCAAAGCCAAAACGATACTCCTTCAACGATGTCGCGCTGGCGGCTTCATCACGCCAGCGATGGATGTCGAGCAACCAGCTATTCCATGCGGGGCATATTCCCCCCCTGCTCCCCCGCCGAGGCGAGAGAGATTAATCTTGTGCCTTGGTTACGCCTTGCGCCTTTCCACTCGTGTTCAGCTTGTGCAACAAGGTATCGAGCAAGGAGGCGGGCAACTCGGCGCTGACCGGCAGATACCACCAGTTATCGAGGGCAAACGGGCGGCACTTGACCGCATCCTTCTCGGTCATCAGCAGCGGCTTGCTGGCAAAGCGCCCCACCAGCTCATCCCGATCGAAGGGGTGATGATCGCCGTAGGCGGCCTGCTGATCCAGCTGATAGCCGAGCCCTTCTAGGGTGGCAAAGAAGCGGGGCGGATGACCAATCCCCGCCAGCGCATCAACCGGCCCCGACAAGGGGGCGGCCAGCGGGGCATCGTCGCGCACCCGGCGCGGGGTGTCGGCAACCAGTTGCATGGGGTACTCCCCCTTGCCCGGCTCGCCGCCGTTGCAGATGATGGCGTCCACCCGTTTGAGACGAGTGACCGGCTCGCGCAGCGGCCCCATCGGCAGCAGGCAGGCGTTGCCGAAACGGCGCGCTCCGTCCACCACCACCAGCTCGATGTCGCGGGCCAGCGCATAGTGCTGCAGACCATCGTCGGTGATGATGATATCCACCTCACCGCTCTGCTCCAGCAGTCGTACCGCGTCGGCCCGTTTCGGGGCAACCACCACGGGGCAGCCGCAGCGCCGGGCAATCAGCACCGGCTCATCTCCGGCCTGCGCCGTAGTGCTGGTCTCATCCAGCCGATAGGGGTAATGGGGCGCCTTGCCACCATAACCACGGCTCACCACCCCTGGGCGATAGCCGCGGGCTTGCAACTGCTCCACCAGCCAGACCACCACCGGCGTCTTGCCGTTGCCCCCCACCGAAATATTGCCCACCACGATCACCGGCAAGGAGGCGCTATACCCCCTGCACCAGCCGTGACGATAGGCGTAGCGGCGGGTGCCGCTGATGATGGCAAACAGCAGGGCAAAGGGGGCCAGCAACCAGCGCCAGCCACTTTTGCGATACCAGAGCCGTTCCAGCATCAGGCCTTGCTTCCCGCGTTGCCAAACTGAATGGCGCGCAGCTGGGCATAGGTGCCGCGCTGCTCCATCAATGCTTCGTGGTTACCGCGCTCGACGATATGACCTTCGTCGATCACCAGGATCTCGTCCGCCTTCTCGATGGTGGAGAGACGGTGGGCGATCACCAGCGAGGTACGCGCCTTGCAAAGCTCGTCGATAGCCGCCTGAATGTGGCGCTCGGACTCGGTATCGAGGGCCGAGGTGGCCTCATCCAGCAGCAGAACCGGCGCATCGCGCAGCAAAGCCCGCGCAATGGCAACACGCTGGCGCTGACCACCGGAGAGGGATGCACCGTTCTCGCCAACCACAGTGTCATACCCGTTGCTCATCTTGCTGACGAACTCGTCGGCATGAGCGATACGGGCGGCCTGCACGATCTGGTCGCGGCTGTATTTGTCTTCTGCCGCGTAGGCGATGTTGTTGGCCACCGAGTCATTGAACAGGTGAACATGCTGGGAGACCAGCGCGTACTGCTTGCGCAGCTCGCTCAACTTGTATTCGCGGATGTTGATGCCGTCCAGCAGGATCTCGCCCTGATCGATGTCGTAGAAGCGGGTCAGCAGGCTGGCAATGGTACTCTTGCCAGAGCCGGAACGGCCCACCAGCGCCACCGACTTACCCGCCTCCACCTTGAAGCTGACGTTGTGCAGCGCCGGGGTGTCCTTGGTCGGGTAGGTGAAGGTGACGTTGCGAAACTCGATCTCGCCGCGAGCACGCTCCAGAGTGCGGGTGCCGGTATCCTGCTCCGGCTCGGTGTCGAGCAGGCCAAACAGGCTGTGGCAGGCAGTGATGGCCCGCTGGAACTGGTTGTTGACGTCGGTCAGGCTTTTCAGCGGCTTGAGCAGCATCATCATGGAGGTGATCATGACGGTAAACGTACCGGCAGTCAGCTCGCTGCGCACACTGTCGATGGTAGCTACATAGAGGAAGGCAGCCAGCGCGATGGAGGCCACCATCTGCACCACAGGGCTGCCGATGGCATCAGCCGCGACCATCTTCATGGTTTGCTGGCGCATGTTGTTGCTGACCTGGAAGAAGCGTTTCTCTTCCACCTTCTGGCCACCAAACATCAGCACCTCTTTGTGCCCTTTGAGCATCTGCTCGGTGGAGGTGGTGATATCCCCCACCGCCTGCTGAATGTGACGGCTGATCTGGCGGAAACGACGGCTGATAAGGCCGATGATGACCCCCACCAGCGGGCCAACCACCAAAAAGATCACCGACAGCTGCCAGGAGTGCCAGAACATCAGGCCGAGCAGGCCGACCACGGTCGCCCCTTCCCGCACCAGGGTCACCAGCGTGGTACTCGCCGCCGAGGAGACCTGACTGGCGTCATAGGTCACCTTGGAGAGCAGATGACCGGTATTCTGACGGTCGAAGAAGCTCATCGGCATCGCCACCATGTGATTGAACACCTGCTGTTGCAGACGCATCACGACGTGGTTGCCAACCCAGGCCATGCAGTAGTTGGAGAGAAAGTTGGCGACACCGCGCAGGGCCACGATGCCGAGGACGAAGAAAGGCATCCATTTCAAAACGGTGCTGTCGTTGCCATTGATGCCCTGATCGATCAGCGGCTTGATGGAGTAGACAAAGGTGGTATCCACGGCGGCATAGCCCAGCATCCCGATGATGCCACCGACCAGGCCCAGCTTGCGATCACGGACATAACCGAGCAGGCGTTTGAATACTGGCCAGCTCTCTTGTGAGGTTTCTTGTTGCATGAATAGCCGTTAGTAATGGAAATGACGGGCTATTCTAGCCAAAGCGCAGGCTTACACCAAGCGCCGCCACCTATATCGCATTCCTCCACGGCAGAAATGGCCGATTATTGCTCAAACCACACTCGCGGTCGCCACCACTCGCCACTGCGCCGGTACCAGGGACCCAGATCTCGCTCGGCAGTGACGCTCAAGCCCGCTGCGGTGGGTTCGACCAGCATCGCCCCTTGCTGACCGGTGATCCACTGGCGGGCATCCCGATAGCGGGCCACCACATCGGGACGGGGAAAGCCCCACTGATTCATAAAACCGGCGCTGTGGATCACATCCTTTGCCGCCACCGCCGCGACAAACGAGGGTGTGGAGGAGGTGCGACTGCCATGATGGGGGCTCACCAGCAAGGTGCTGGCCAACCCCTCCCCCTCCAGCGCCACCAGTCGTTGTTCGGCCTGCCGTTCGATATCGGCGCTCAGCAATATGCTGCGCTCGCCATCGCTGATGCGTACCACGCAGCCATCGTTGTTACGCCCACCGCCTGGGTATTCGGGCCAGAGCACCACAAACGAGAGCCCCTGCCAGCGCCACTGTTGCCCACGCTGGCACAGGGTGGTTCCCTCACTGAAGGGGTAAGAGGAGAACTCGTGACGCACCGGCATGGCGCTGAGCAGTCGCTTGCGATTGCCGGCATGGTCCCGATCCTTGTGGCTGATGATGAGGCGATCGATGACCCAGATCCCCAGATGGCTTAGCTGGGGCAGGATCACCGCGTCCGCCATGTTGTAGCCTCCGGGATAGCGATCACCTGTGTCATAGAGGATGGCACGCTCCCCCTTGCTGATCAGCACTGCCAGCCCTTGCCCCACATCCAGCACCCGCAGTTGCCAGCGGACTGGCGTTGGCCAGAGCGCCAACAACAGCGCACACAGACCCGGTAGCAACAGCCAACGTGCCGGGCGCCACTGCGCGGCGAACCAGAGCAGCAACAGCAGGGTGCAAAGCGGCAGCCACCAGCCGGGCAGTGGCCACCACAGTTGCAGTTGATCGGAAAGCCAGTTCAGGATCGTCAACACCCACCCGAGCCCCAAATCCGCCAGCCAGAACAGGCCGTAGGCAAGCGAGGTGGAAAGCGGCGCCAGCAGCACACCGATCAGGGCCAGCGGGATGATGGCGATACAAAAGAGCGGCACCGCCAACAGGTTGATCACCATGGCAAGGGGCGCTATCCCCTCGAACAACGCCAGTTGCAGCGGCAGCAGACCGAGTAGCAGCCAGAGCTGGATCTGCCAGAGCCCCGGCTTGTCGTGGACATATCCCACCAGCAGCAAGATGGCCACCGCCAGAAACGAGAGCCAGAAGCCGGCCGAATAGAGGGCGAAGGGATCCCAGAGGGTCAATACCACAAAGGCCCACAGCCAGATGCGCCAGGCCGGCCACTCTCGCCGGCTCCAGCGCAATACACTCCACACCAGCACCATGATAAGAGCCCGTTCGGTGGCCACCGCAAATCCGGCCAACGCACTGTAGACGGCGGCAAACAGCAGGGAGGTGATGATGGCGCCGCGCAGACCAAACAGCCTGCCCAGCCACCACCCAAGCACCGCCACCAGCGCGATGTGTTGCCCTGAGATGGCGATGATATGGGTCAGGCCGCTGCCGCGAAACAGCTCCCACTGGGCATCCGTGATGCCGCTCTGCTCGCCAAAAGTGAGCGCCGCCAGCAAGGGGGCATGGTCAAGCGGACGCCAACTCTCGGTCGCGGCCCCCAACCAGCGTTCACGCCAACCCGCAGGTGCCTGTTGAATATCTATCACCCGACGCAGATTGCCAGTGGCGGTGATCCCCTTGCCCAGCAGCAGACGCCGCCCATCCAGCCCCGCCTCGTTGGCAAGACCGTGAGCCGGTTTCAACGAGGTCACCAGGGTGATCCGGCTGCCTACCGTCATGGCGGGTAATGCCTGATAGGCATTGACCCGGATCAGGGGCTCAGGTGTCACCGGTTGCTCGTCGAGGGTGCTCACCCGCAGCAGCAGCCGGACAAATTTATCCCCCTCGGGCTCTGCACTTTGCAGCTGTGCGGTTATCATGTGGCTCGTCTGATCGCCCAACCGCTCCAACCAGGCCAGCCGATAGGCAAGATTGGCCTGCATCCAGAGGATGCCGAGCAGGAGAAACAGCCACCGCCAGGCACGGCAATATGCAAGGGGGATCAGCAGGGACAGCAACAGGCCCCCCCATGCGAGTGAAGGTAACCATGGCCAGAGCAGTGAGGAGCTTGCCCCCAGGGCAAACGACAACAGACGCAGATCCATGGAGCAAGTATTTAGCAAGGTTTCAATATGCCCAAACGACTCATTAAACGCTGGATGCCCGATCAGCAAACCCTGAAAGAACACAAGCACCTGCGACTGTTCGGCAAACTGCTGCTCGATGCCAACCTCTGGCACCTCAACCGCCGCTCGGCTGCCGGGGCATTTGCGGTGGGCCTCTTCATGGCCTGGGTGCCGCTCCCCTGCCAGATGCTGCTGGCCGCCGGTGGCGCCATCCTGTGCCGGGTCAATCTGCCGCTCTCGGTGGCGCTGGTCTGGCTCTCCAACCCCTTTACCATGCCGCCCCTGCTCTATGGCGCCTATCTGGTGGGTTGCCAGCTGCTGGGACATTCGGCGCAGCAGATAGAGATTGAGTTCACCTGGGAGTGGCTGGTCTCGGTACTGGGCACAGTGGCACCGCCGCTGTTGCTGGGCTCGCTGATCCTGGCCCTGCTCAGTTCCCTTATCGGCTACACCCTGATCCGTACCTTCTGGCGGATCAGCACGGTGCGCCAGTGGCAAAAACGCAAGATGGCCCGCCCATGCTGAGTCGCTGGTTTTCCCGCTTCAAGCTCGATCCCGATACCCTGCGCCAGCAGAAGTGGTTTGCCCTGTTTGGTGAGCGACTGCTTGCCCCTGCCCTCTGGCAAGGGGGCACTCGCGCCCTGAGTGGCGCGGTGGCGGCCGGGATCTTCGCCTGCTGGTTCCCCATCCCGATGCACTCGCTCATCGCAGTCGGTCTGGCGCTGGCATTCAGCCTCAACCTGCCACTGGCGCTGCTGGCGGTCTGGTTCAACAATCCGCTGACCCTGCCGTTCATGTACCTCTACGCCTATCGCACCGGTTGTCTGGTACTGCACCAGACGCCGGAGCCTTTCCACCTCAGCTGGACCCTGCACTGGCTGGAGCAGGAGGCGGCCACTCTGGTGCCTCCCTTCCTGCTCGGCAGCCTGCTGCTGGCGGTACTCACCGCCCTAAGCGGCGGCGCCCTGACCGCGCTGCTGTTGCAACTGCGCAAGCTGTGGCAAGGTGCACGCCACCAGTGAGTCCCCCTTCCCATTGTTTGACTGTTTGACGATCAGCCGTTGGCGATCAAAAAAGCCCGTCACCAAGGTGACGGGCTTTTTCATGGCATAGTGCCAGAGCACAAGGCAATGCGATTACAGCACCTTGGCAATGGCCTCGCACAGGGGATCTATGTTGGCGCGGGTGATCCCGGCTACGCTGATCCGGCCTGAGCCGACGATGTAGATGGCAAATTCACTCTTGAGGCGCTCCACCTGATCCTTGGTGAGACCGGAGAAGGAGAACATGCCGTTCTGCTCGCGGATAAAGCTGAAATCCTGGCTCACGCCGAGGGCAGCCAGCTTCTCTACCAGCAGTTCGCGCATCTCGCGAATACGCACCCGCATGGCCGCAACTTCTTCGACCCACTCGGCATAGAGAGCCGGATCGCTCACCACGGCGGTGACCACAGCGGCGCCGTGTGACGGCGGGTTGGAGTAGTTGGCACGAATGACGGTCTTGACCTGGGTGAAGGCCACATCGGCGATCTCTTTGGTCGCGCTCACCAGCGTGAAGGCGCCGACCCGCTCGTTGTAGAGGCCGAAGTTCTTGGAGAAAGAGCTCGCCACCAGCAGCTCGTCATGGCACTCGGCGAAGATGCGCAGGCCTTCGGCATCCTCTTCGATACCACGGGCAAAACCCTGATAGGCGAAGTCAAACAGCGGCAACCAGCCGGCGGCAGCACTCTGCTTGGCCAGCGCGCGCCACTGATCGCTAGTGGGGTCGATACCGGTCGGGTTGTGGCAGCAGCCGTGCAGCAGCACCAGCTCACCCGGCTGCACTTCGGCCAGCGAGGCCTGCATGGCAGCAAAGTCGAGCCCCTTGGTGGCGGCGTCGTAGTACTTGTACCACTTGACGGTCAGACCGGCGGCCTGGAACACGCTGACGTGGTTGGCCCAGGTGGGATCGGAGATCCAGATGGTCTTGGCCAGACCGTTGCGCACCACAAATTCGGCGGCGATACGCAGGGCACCGGTACCACCCGGCGCTTGGGCGGTCTTGGCGCGGCCGCTGGCAACCAGCGCAGAATACTGCCCGAACAGCAGTTGCTGTACGATGCGGCCATATTCGATATTGCCTTCAATACCGAGGTAGTTCTTGGTCTTCTCGTCGGTCAGCAGCTTCTGCTCGGCTTTCTTGACGCAGTGAAGAATGGGGGTGGCACCGGACTCGTCCTTGTAGATCCCTACGCCCAGATTGATCTTGTGGCTGCGAGAGTCAGCACGGAAGGCTTCGGTCAGGCCCAGGATCGGATCCGCTGGGGCGGCAACAACCTTTTCAAACATGGTATTCCCTGTATTCCGTTGAGTTCGTTGGGTGGCAAAGCGGCTTGATAAACAAAAGCGCTCATCTGGCGAGCGCTTCGTCAACTCTTTATATCACCGCGTTCAATGGGGGAAAACCGCTTTTTGGCTCGCTTTCAGACCAATTTCAACCAACGGCATGCCACGCTGGCGCCAGTGCGCACACCTCGGCCGACAAGCCACCATTGAACTCAACCAAACCGCTACAAACTGCTAACAATGGCTTGGGGATCCGGCTCGGTTCCCACGGCCTAGCCTCAATCAAAGGTTGGGCATACGCACTGAGAATGGGGGCCAGATCACGGGGCAACCACCAGCTGGCCGGACGACCCAGCCGCTGGGCCAACGCCTGCAGCCGATCCACCCCTGCAGGATCGAGGGAGGTGAGATGACTCCACAGCACATTGGGGGGCAAGGCGGCCACTACCTGCTGCAAGGCGAGAGGAGCCGATGGTGGGGCCCACACCAGCAAGGTGCCAATATCAAGGGACATCTCGGCAAAGGCGCCGACGCTATCGGTGGTGATCACCCGCTCGATACTCCCCTCCCCCCACAGGATCTTGCCAAGACCCGCCAGGGTGCGCTCGGGTAGGGCCACCTCCCCCAGCGCCTGCAACCAGGGGGCAGCATCGATCAGGGTGCCGCCGCTGAAAAAGAGGCTGAACGGCTGGGCGGCGCGCAAGCGCAACAGCTGATCGGCACAGAGCCGGATGCCCTTGTCCTCGAAATCAATCTGCTCGTTGGGGGTGAAGTTCACTTCGCTCTTGCGATAGAGCGCCGCCAGCACCCGTTCATTGACCAGCTCCCCCAATTGCCAGCCCTGAGCATGCAACCACTCCTCGGGCTCGGGGGGCGCGGTGGCGATCTCGGCCAGCATCAGCTCGCGGGTGAGATAGCGCCGTCCGGCCGGGGTGAGCTCATAGCTGTGGCTGCCATGGGCGAGCAGCAGCTGGTTATCCTTGAGCAGGCCCACCAGCGGTTGCCACTGGCGGCCACGGATCACCACAGGTGAGTGGCTCAGCAACTGCTGCGCCAGCGCCCGCCATTCGGGGTGACTAAAGTCGATCAATTACAATCCATTCCTGTCAGTGCTCAATCGGATAAACAAACAGCCTGAAAAGGTACCGTTACAGACCGATGACGCCAAGCCTCCCACGCCAATTACGTGACCTCGCTCCCTGCAATTTTCCCCAAACAGAAGAGCCCACCGTGGGGTGGGCTCTTCCTTGGATAACACTCGACGCTTATTCGACGTTGAGGCGCAACTCGGCATCGTGCCAACCCAGTGGCAGGGTCAGCAACTGATCGATCAGCTCCCGGCGATCGGATTTCTCCAGATAGGCGAGATAGAGCGGGCGGCTCAGCGGCTGGCCCCCTTCTACCAGATACAACGCCCCCTTCTCGAGGAAGGGGCTGACCATCCGCCGTGGCAGGTAGGCAGCACCACCGTTGGCCAGCACGAACTGCAACGCCATGCTGGCAGAGCTGGAGTGCAGCACCGGGGTCTTTTGCAGGCTCTGCAAACGGCTGGGTTGCGGCTCGAAGCTGGTGCCCCAGTCGAGGTGGATGTGCGGCATCTGCATCAGGTTGTCGGCATTGGCGGCCGGATCCCGGCTCACCAGCTCGAACACCAGCTCACCGATGGGATGCAGGGCAATCTCGTCGATCTTGGTGGGCTCGGAGAGCAGGGCCAGATCGAGGGAGCGCTCCAGCAACTGGCGGCAGAGATGCTCGCGGGAGGCTGTTTCCAGCCGTACCGCCAAACCGGGCGCCAGCGCATAGATGTGGTTAAGCCAGTCGTTGAAATCGAGCTCCCAGAACACCGCGGGCGCGCCGATGGCCAACTGCTGGCTGAATCCAGGTGAGAGCGCCACATCCTGCTTGGCACGGCCAAGGGTGTGCAAGATGGCGTCTGCATAGGGCAGCAGACGCTCACCGGAGGCGGTCAGGCGGATGTTGTTGCGATGACGGGCAAACAGACTGACACCCAGTTGCTGCTCTAGCTGGCGGATCCGGAAACTCACCGCCGACTGGGTCAGGTAGAGATTTTCAGCAGCCCGGCCAAAATGCCGGGTCTTGCTCACCTCGATAAAGGTCCGAAGCAGCTCGGTATCCATTAATCGATGGACTCGTCACTGCCACCGCCGCTGCCACCACCGACATCAAAACTGCCGCCACCGCTGCTCTCTTCGCTGGCGCCGCCAACGACGGTGCAGAGGCGATGAACGCGCTTGGGACCGATCACCTTGAGGTATTTGAACCACACCTTGGCATGGGGGTTGGCACCGGCTTCGCCGGATTTGACCTGCTCGACGAAGGCGGACTCGACATCGTCACGGGGTGCAAGGTTGCCCTGGTAGAGTGCCAGCATGGCGGTACCATACTTTTCCAGACTGTCCGCTTCGGCCACAGTGAATTCGCCACTGCGACGCAGGCCACGGGGAAAATGTTTGAAGTCGTTGAAACGCTTGTCTGATTCGAAGCTCATAGTGCTCTTTTTTCTGGTTAGTTTGACCTTTGCGGGCAAGTATCATCAGGCCATCGCCGAGTGCAAAATCAATTTTCTCACTATGTTAATAAATATCTTTTATCGAAGTCAGTTTGCCCCATCGTTGACGCCGATTTTGTGGCATAACACACAAAAAACGTTGATAAATAATAAACTTATGTAAACGTGCAGCCAATTTGCACGTCACTTTCTGGACTGTGCAGGCAAAAATAAAGCGCCATACGGCGCTTTATTTGTCACATCAGGTGAACCAGCTGAACCTTTGGTTCAAACATGCTTACTCAATCATGGCCGGTTGGGCCAGGTTGTCGGCACGCCACAGACGGTAGCGCACTTCATACTCCTGCGGCACGTAGATCACGAATGGCAGTTTTGAGTTGTAGTTCACGAAGAAGCCCTGACCGTAGATCTGGACGAAGGTCTCTTTCTGCTGGTTATCCGGGCACATCATCAGGGTGCTGATGGGGTCGGAGACTTTGCCCAGTTTCAGGTAGTTGTAGCCCCAGCCTTTGACGCTGTGCTGTTCCAGGTTGCCTGCAAAACGCGGTACGTTGCAATCAACCATCATCTTTTTGCCGACCTGCAGCTCGACCATCATGTCGGCTTCTTTCTCGACTTCAGGCAGGCGGATCACCACACGTTCCTGATTCACGTCAGCGGCTGGGAACATGCTGATATCAAATTTTTTCGGCTCGGCGGCGAAGGCATGGCCACCCAGCAACAAGGCGCCCAGCAGGCTAAAACGCAATACGGTTTTCATCTGTACCTCATGGGGTTGGTTCAACGCCGCTAGACTAACCGCTCTGCCGATTTCATGCCAGCGATCTGCTACGTAAAAACTGCGTAAAATGATGCAGATCCGGCACACCATGACGTGATCTGGCTATTTTCTGACAGGGCGCACACTCCCGTTGCAAGAGCCTGAAACAAAAAGCGAGGCCAATTAGCCTCGCTTTGCATTCAAATGGCGCCAGAGTGCTATTTGGCCGCCTCTTGATGGGCCTTGATGACGGCCACCGCCTTGTCAGGGAAGTCGCTGAACACCCCGTCCACATCGGCTTGATAGAGGAAGATGTTGAGCAGATCGGTAAAGTCCTTGGCATAGGCCGGGATCTGCCCCTCATCCTGACGGAAGGTATAGGGGTGAACTTTCAGGCCCGCCGCATGGGCTTCTTTTACCATACCGGTGAAGACCGGTTTGCCCAAAGTGCCCGGCTCGGTGACGATCATCGGTTTCCACGGGCCAATCCCTTCGGCATAGCTGGCGATGGTTTTCATCGCTCCCGGCTTGAACATCCAGTCATAGTTGTAGGGGGTCGCCTTACCCTTGGCGTCGTAGACCATGGTCTCGTTCCAGTCGGTCTCGGCCATCAGCTGCACCAGTTTCAGATCCATACCCATGGCGGGCATCAGCTCGCTGTTGATGCGCTTGAGTTCATCGGCATCGAAGCACTGCAGATAGACCTTGTCATCCTTCCCGGTGTAGCCGAACTCCTTGAGCACCTTCAGCACCGCCTTGGAGATATCCTTGCCTTCGTGACGGAACAGCCAGGGCGCCTTGATCTCCGGGTAGATCCCGATGTTCTTGCCGGTGCTCTTGTTGAGCCCCTGAATCATCTCGATCTCCTCCTGGAAGGTATGGATCTTGAAGTCTGACTTCCAGAGCGGGAAGCGGGCCGGATAGACCGGCACCTGCTTGCCATCCACCAGCTGGAACGGCTCGGTCATACGCAGGGAGCGCACCTCGTCCAGGGTGAAATCCACCACATAATAACGGCCGTCCGGACGGGCACGACCGGGGAAGCGCGCCGCCACATCGGTGATGCCATCGAGGAAGTGATCGTGCATCACCACCAGCTGGTCATCCTTGGTCATGACCAGATCCTGCTCCAGATAGTCAGCGCCCATGCCATAGGCCAGCGCCTTGGACTCCAGGGTATGCTCGGGCAGGTAGCCGGAAGCGCCACGGTGGGCGATCACAACCTTGCCTTCATCGGCAGCCAACACGGGTAATGAGAGGGATGCCCCAAGGCTCAAGGCGATGAGAGAAACGGCGAGTTTTTTCATATGTGATGCTCTTTATTATTGTGTGTAGGTAATTGTTCTATCAGAGGTTTGTTGCATATTTACGGTGGAAAGCGGTGGGCAGCAGCGCACTGCCCACCGTCACTCATCAGCTCGCCTTGCGCAGAGCCTGATGGTATTGGTCGAGCCAAATCTGCAGCATCTGCTGCTCTGAGTCGTTCAGGCGCAGCCCCAGCTTGCTGCGGCGCCAGAGGATATCGTCCAGTGAACAGGCCCACTCCCGCTCGATGAGATAACGCACTTCCGACTCGTAGAGGCCACCACCGAAGTGAATGCCGCGATCCTCTTTCAGCCAAAGACGGGCATGGGCACCATAGGCCTCGGCAATACGCAGGGCGCTGCGATCATCGAGCCAGTCAAACTCCAGCGCAAAGGCGCGGGCCAGCTCGCGCACCGAGCAGTCAAACTCGCCGCCGGGCAGACGGGTGGTCGCCGTCCAGTCATCCCCCATCTGGCTAAACCAGGGCTTGAGCTTGTTGCAGGCGGCCTGCGCCAGCTTGCGATAGGTGGTGAGCTTGCCGCCAAATACCGAGAGCAGCGGCGCACCGTCGGATTCGCCAGAGAGTTCGAGGGTGTAGTCGCGGGTCACCGCTTGCGGCGAGTCTGACTCGTCATCACAGAGCGGACGCACTCCGGCATAGGTCCAGATCACATCTTGCGGCGCAATTTGGCGAGTGAAGTGGGCGTTGACCACCTTGCACAGGTAGGTAATTTCGGCCTCGCTGATCTTCGCTTCCCGCGGGCTGCCGTGGTGCTCCACATCGGTGGTGCCGATGAGGGAGTAGTCCTGCTGATAGGGGATGACGAAGACGATACGGTTGTCTTCGTTTTGCAGGATATAGGCCTCTTCGCGCTCATGGATGCGCGCCACTATCATGTGGCTGCCTTTAATAAGGCGAATGCCGCGTGGGGATTTCTCGTGCAGGCTCTCGTCATAAAAGGTCTTGACCCAGGGGCCCGCCGCATTGACCAGACCACGGCAGGTGACGGTGAACTGCTCGCCCCCTTCCCGCTCCAAAGTGAGCGTCCAGTGTTTGGATCCACGTACCGCCTTGATGCAGCGGGTGCGGGTCTGCACGTCGGCCCCCTTGTCACGGGCCATCATGGCGTTGAGTACCACCAGCCGGGCGTCGTCGACCCAGGCATCCGAGTATTCAAACCCCTTATTGACCCCTGCGGTCAAACCATCTTGCGGCAGGAAGCGCACGCCACAGCTCCCCTTTAGCTTGTCGCGCTTGGCCAGATTGTCATAGAGGAAGAGACCGGCACGGATCATCCAGGCCGGACGCAGGTGCGGGCGGTGCGGCAGACGAAAACGCATGGGACGGGCGATGTGAGGCGCCATACCGAGCAGCACCTCCCGCTCCGCCAATGCCTCTTTCACCAGCCGGAATTCGTAATGCTCGAGATAACGCAAACCGCCGTGGATCAGCTTGCTGGAGTTGGACGAGGTGGCAGAGGCGAGATCTTGCGCCTCAAACAGGGCAACCTTCAGACCCCGTCCTGCCGCATCGGCTGCGATACCGACCCCGTTGATGCCGCCACCGACGACGACCAGATCATAATGTTCGCTCATGTTCACCTACTTTCATTTTTATGATTGCTATAACAGCAATGTTTGATTTCGCTCATTTTAGAACATGAAAATACAACAAACGAACATTTTATGATGAAAGTGTGATCGCCACAGCCCGCCAGAGGTGGCAAAGGGGACAGGTCAGCGGAGCAAATGGCGTCGGGCCAACATCGGCGGGTTAATAGCCAAAAAAACAGATTGAATTGTGGTTTTTGCAATACCTATAAAGGGGTGAGATGAGTCCGGGGCTGGGGGAGAGAAAAAGAAAGGAGGCCGCCCTGACGGGCGACCGGCACAGCCTTGGCGTGTTTCGCCGTCAGCAGATGTGGCAAGCGATCTGGTGTTGCGCCATCAATCGCGTCAGCTTTTCCGGTGGCTCCTGATCGGTAAAAAGGGCGTGGATCTGGCTGAGATTGCCCAGATTGACCATGGCGTTGCGACCAAACTTGGTGTGGTCGGCGGCCAGGAACACCTGACGGGAGTGGGCGATGATGGCCTGGGCGATCTTCACCTCGTGATAGTCGAAATCGAGCAGGGAGCCGTCGTTGTCGATCCCCGAAATCCCGATGACACCATAGTCCATGCGAAACTGACCGATGAAGTCGCGGGTCGCCTCCCCCACGATGCCGCCATCGCGGTTGCGGATCTCGCCACCGGCAATGATGACGGTGAAGTCATCCTTGGCCGTCAGAATGCTGGCCACGTTGAGGTTGTTGGTGACGATGCGCAGCTCACGGTGATCGAGCAGGGCGCGGGCAATGGCTTCGGTGGTGGTGCCTATGTCGATAAAGAGCGATGAGCCGTCGGGAATATTGGCCGCGACCTCGCGGGCGATGCGCTCTTTCTCCTTGAGTTGCATCACTTTACGGGCGCTGTAGGCGGTATTGACGGTACTCGAATGCAGGGAGGCACCGCCATGATGGCGCCGGATCTTGTTCTGTTCGGCGAGATCGTTCAGATCCCGGCGAATGGTCTGGGGGCTGACGTCAAAGTGGGTCACCAGATCGTCGGTCGAGACAAATCCCTGCCGCGTCAGGACGTCCAGGATCTCCAGATGTCGTTGGGTTTGCTTCACGCTTGCACTCCGATGATGAAACGAAAAAAGGCCCCGGCAGATGCGGGGCCTTTTGGCAGTTTACCTGATCCCCTTTGGGATCAATAAGCTGAGGATCACGTTTTATGCCTTATGGGCAGCCGCTTTCTTGGCCGCAACAGCAATGTTCTCATGCTTGAGGGTCATCGCCAGCAGTATGATGGAGAGCACGCAGGAGACGGTCAGCACCATGAAGCCGCCATCCCAACCGAAGTGGTCAACGGTATAACCCAGCATGGCGTTGGCTGCCACGGCGCCGCCCAGATAACCGAACAGACCGGTGAAACCTGCCGCAGTACCGGCTGCTTTCTTCGGTGCCAGCTCAAGAGCATAGAGGCCGATCAGCATGACAGGGCCGTAGATCAGGAAGCCGATAGCCACCAGCGCCATCATGTCGATGGTCGGGTTGCCGGCCGGGTTGAACCAGTAAACCAGCACAGCCAGGGTCACCAGCACCATGAACAGGATACCGGCCGGGGCACGGCGGCCCTGGAACATCTTGTCAGAGATCCAGCCACACAGCAGGGTGCCCGGAATACCGGCCCACTCGTAGAGGAAGTAAGCCCAGGAGGAGTTGTCGACGGTGAAGTGCTTGGCCTCTTTCAGGTAGGTTGGCGCCCAGTCCAGCACACCGTAACGAATGAGGTAAACGAAAGCGTTGGCGATCGCGATGTACCACAGCAGTTTGTTGTGCAGCACGTACTTGACGAAGATCTCCTTGGCGGAGAACTCCTGCTCGTGGCTCTCGTTGTAATCCTTCGGATAGTCGTTCTTGTACTCCTCGATGGGAGGCAGACCGACCGATTGCGGGGTATCACGCATCACGAAGAAGGCGATCACCGCGATGGCGGCCGCCGCAGCCGCAGGTACATAGAAGGCGCTGCGCCAGTCGTTGAACCAGCCCATCCCGAGGATAAACAGCGGGCCAATCATGCCGCCACCCACGTTGTGCGCCACGTTCCAGACCGCAACCACTTCGCCGCGCTCTTTCTGTGACCACCAGTGCACCATGGTGCGACCGCAGGGCGGCCAGCCCATGCCCTGTGCCCAACCGTTCAGGAACAACAGCACAAACATGATGGCAATGCTGGAGGTGGCCCAGTGCATGGTACCCATCATGAACATGATGGCAGCCGAGAGCAGCAGACCGGCGGAGAGGAAGTAACGGGCGTTGGAACGGTCAGAGACGTTCCCCATCAGGAACTTGGACAAACCGTAAGCGATGGAGACCCCGGAGAGCGCGAAACCGAGATCACCACGGGAGAAGCCCTGCTCGATCAGATAGGGCATCGCCAGACTGAAGTTTTTCCGTACCAGATAGTAGCCGGCGTAACCGAAGAAGATCCCGAAAAACACTTGCCAACGCATGCGTTTGTAGAAGGGGTCGACCTTGTCAGCCGGGAGCCTGTCGATGTGCGCCGCAGGCCTGAAGAGACTAAGCATGTTCTGCTTCCTTATTGTTGTTATGGGCGGTTGAGGATGCCCTGACCATTCCAACGAATCATGTGAGTCCGCTGATTCGTAAGCGAGCCTATTGTGCTCATATGCGCTCATTTAATCTGTGATGCATGCTCAAATATTGCAGTTTTATTACAAATAAAAGCTCCAAATGAGAAATTACTCAGCAAGCGCCAGCCCTTGTGTGGCAAGGGTTGTAAGCTACCCCCTAAGTGGTAACTAGCGGTTATCAAGATGCTTTACGTCACATTTTCTTAGCAATGAGTGGGATCTTGTCCACATTTCCTATGGAGGGGGGATGGTGAAATTATTGGGAAGGGTTATTTTCTGTCACGACCGATAACGAGCGCAAACGAGCATAACGTTTGCGCAAGACACAAAAACAACAAGGAAACGTTTTCGGCGGCAACGGATAGACACAAAAAGATAAAACGGAACATCAAACCTCTACGGGTGGATATAAGGAACAAAAGTATGAGCATACAAAGACCCAATACCCTGCTTGGCGAGTGCATCGCCGAGTTTATCGGAACCGGCCTGCTGATATTTTTCGGCGTCGGATGTGTGGCGGCACTGGTGCTGGCAGGTGCCAACTTCGGGCAGTGGGAAATCTCCATTACCTGGGGTCTGGGTGTGGCCATCGCCATCTATGTGACCGGCGGCATTTCAGGTGCTCACCTGAACCCGGCTGTAACCCTGGCGCTGATGACCTTCTGCGGGTTCGACAAGCGCAAGGTAGTGCCCTACATCATCGCCCAGATGGCCGGTGCCTTCTGCTTCGCGGCCCTTGTCTACTTCCTTTATGGTAACCTTTTCACCCAGTGGGAAGTGACCCATAACGTGGTGCGCGGCAGCGTCGAGAGCCTCGGCACCGCCGGGATCTTCTCCACCTACCCGAACGCCCTGCTGACCAACATGCAAGCCTTCGCCGTCGAGCTGGTGATCACCGCCGTGCTGATGCTGGGCATCATGGCGCTGGGTGACAACAACAACGGCGCCCCCAAAGGGTTCGCGGCCGCCCTGCTGATCGGTATCCTGATCGCGGTGATCGGTGCCTCCCTTGGCCCGTTAACCGGTTTTGCCATGAACCCGGCCCGTGACTTTGGTCCGAAACTGTTCGCGTTCTTTGCTGGCTGGGGGGATGTTGCCCTGACCGGTGGTCGTGACAACCCCTACTTCTGGGTTCCGATCCTTGGCCCCATCGTTGGCGCCCAGATTGGTACCGCTCTGTATGTCAAAGTGCTGGCTCCCTGCGTCCCGGGCAACCGTGTCGTCACCACCGAGCAAGCGACCCAAACCGCCAAAGAAGAGGCTGCCGCATAAGAGCGGCCCCCTCCAACGTATAAAAACGTGGAAAATAGAAACGTGGAGAACATCATGTCTGCTGAAAAGAAATATGTCGTCGCTCTGGACCAGGGTACTACCTCTTCCCGCGCCATCGTGTTTGATCAGGATGCCAACATTGTCGGTACCTCCCAGCGCGAATTCACCCAGCACTACCCGAAAGCGGGCTGGGTAGAGCACGACCCGATGGAGATCTGGGCGAC
Source organism: Aeromonas sp. FDAARGOS 1411 (assembly GCF_019047125.1). NCBI lineage: Bacteria > Pseudomonadati > Pseudomonadota > Gammaproteobacteria > Aeromonadales > Aeromonadaceae > Aeromonas > Aeromonas sp. FDAARGOS 1411. Next base: position 1,973,317 of record NZ_CP077214.1, read on the forward strand.
CCAATCCTCCGTCTTTACCGAAGTGCTGGCCAAGACCGGCCTGCGCAGCGAAGAGATCGCCGCCATCGGTATCACCAACCAGCGTGAAACCACCGTCGTCTGGGAAAAGGCCACCGGCAAGCCCATCTACAACGCCATCGTCTGGCAGTGCCGCCGCACCGCCGCCATCTGCGAGGAGCTGAAAGCACGCGGTCTGGAAGAGTACGTTCGCGAAAACACCGGTCTGGTGCTGGATGCCTACTTCTCCGGTACCAAGGTTAAGTGGATCCTCGACAACGTGGAAGGTGCCCGCGAGAAAGCGATGAACGGCGAACTGCTGTTCGGCACCATCGATACCTGGCTGGTCTGGAAGATGACCAATGGCGAAGTGCACGTCACCGACCCGACCAACGCCTCCCGTACCATGCTCTACAACATCCGCGAGCTGAAGTGGGACGAGAAGATGCTGGACGAGCTGGGCATCCCCATGTCCATGCTGCCGGAAGTGAAACCCTCTTCCGAAGTGTACGGCTACACCACCCGTGGCGGCGGCTCCCGCATCCCCATTGCCGGTATCGCCGGTGACCAGCAGTCTGCCCTGTTCGGCCAGCTCTGCTTTGAAAAAGGGATGGCCAAAAACACCTACGGCACCGGCTGCTTCATGCTGATGAACACCGGCACCGAGCCGGTTCGCTCCAGCAACGGCCTGCTGACTACCGTCGCCATCGGCCCGAAAGGGGAAGTGAACTACGCGCTGGAAGGTGCGGTATTCATGGGCGGCGCCACCATCCAGTGGCTGCGTGACGAGCTCAAGATCATTCACGATGCCCGCGATACCGACTACTTCGCCTCCAAGGTGGGTGACACGAACGGCGTCTATCTGGTGCCGGCCTTCGTCGGTCTGGGCGCCCCCTACTGGGATCCGTATGCTCGCGGCACCATGGTCGGTCTGACCCGTGGTGCCAACCGCAACCACATCATCCGTGCTGCGCTGGAATCCATCGCCTATCAGAGCCGCGATGTGCTGGATGCGATGCAGCAGGACTCCGGCATCAAGCTGGCAGCTCTCAAGGTAGACGGCGGAGCCGTAGCCAACGACTTCCTGATGCAGTTCCAGGCTGACATGATGCACACCCCGGTGGTACGTCCGACCCGCATCGAGACTACCGCCATGGGCGCCGCCTTCCTGGCAGGTCTGGCAGTCGGCTTCTGGAAGAGCTCGGACGAGCTGGAAGACAAGTTCAGCGTTGACCGCGAGTTCATCCCGCAGATGGACAGAGACGATCGCGCCAAACGTTACAGCGGCTGGCAGAAAGCAGTTGAGCGTTCACGCCGTTGGGCTGAAGAGGATTGATCGGGTACCCGACATTCCGTTGAGATAAACACCCAAGAGGCCGACCGCAATGTCGGCCTCTCTTTTTATGCTTTCCCTTGCCGCTTTCTGCCCCCTTCCCCGCTCATTGCTCACTCCTGTTTTTCTGCCGCCCTCTGTTGTTACCATCCGCCACAACGCAATTGAGTTCTCTATCTATAATCATCATCTGGGTCGCATATGCGACCTTATTTATGAGGAGAGCGATATGGAGAGGGCGATACACCGTTTTACACTGCAATCACTCTGGTCAGGGCTCGGGATCCGCACCCGGATCCTCGCTGGCGTGGCGATACTGATGGCCATCGCCATCAGCTGCATCACCTTGATCCTCGAGCAGATATCCCACAGTCAGGCCCAGCAGCGGGTCGAACGCTACGAGCTACCAAGCAGTGTGGATCGCATTGCCAACCAGCTGACCGCGCAGCTTATCCAGCACCTGACCGAGGCGCAGGCGCTAGCCAGCAACCGTTTTGTCATCGACTGGCTGACCGCTGGCATGCCAGAACAAGAGTGGCCCGCCATGGAGCGCTACTTTCAGGATCTGCAACGGCGGATCGGCGGCAACGTCTTTATCGCCCCCCGCCAGAGCAACACCCTGATCAACTTCAGCGGCGGCCCCATCGCCCAGAAATCGCTGAGCGAATCAGACCCGAAAGATGGGTGGTTTTTCGGCTTTCTCAAACGCAGCAAACCCTATGAGCTGAACCTCGACATCTCGGATTTTGACAAGCGCGCCTCCCTCTATATCAACACCGCCGTCACCCACGAGGGCAAGACCCTGGCGGTGGCAGGTACCTCCATCGACATGAGTGCCCTGAGCAAACTCATCAGCGGCTATCGGATCGGCAAGAGCGGTCAGGTCTATCTGGCGGACATGGAGGGCAATATCGAGATCCACCCCGAGCAGGAGGTGGAGGGGGCCGCCCACCACCAGCAATCCTTCCTCGATACCGTCAAACGGCTTATTCCCAATGCCCGGGAACAGGTGGCGGTAGAGGCGCTAACGCTGGAGGGGCAAACCTACCTCATCGCGGTGCGTTACATCCCCACCCTCAACCGGCTGCTGATTGGCGAGATCAACAGCGCCGAGCTGGAAGAGGGACTGCAGGAATCCCGCCAGCTCATCATCATGGTCTCGCTCGCCATCGGCGGGATCGCCATGCTGGCCTCCGCCTGGCTGGCTCACTCCATCAGTCGCCCCATTCGTCAAGCAGCAGATGGCATGCATCACATCACTGCCGATCGGGATCTGGCGACCCGCCTTGACTTCTCTGATGAGTCGGAGCTGGGAATGATGGCCCAGAGTTTCAATCAGCTGATCCAGAGCCTGAACCAGAGCTTCTCCCGCTTCCAGCAGTCAGGCAGTGCCCTCTCCGCCCAGTCGTCCCAATCCATGCAGCAGGCCCAGGCACTGGCAGGAGAAGCGTGCCAGCAGGCCCAGAGCATTCAGGAGCTGACCACTGTGGTCACCACCATCGGCGACAACGCCGAGCAGATCGCCAGCCGCTCTGAAGGGGTCAACGACGTGACCCAACGCATCGCCAACCATATGCTCAGCATCGAGCAGGATGTGACCCAGAGCGCCGCGCAACTCGACACCTTGCGCAGCAGCATCGGCAGCTCCTCAGCCCTGCTCGATGAGGTGGTGAAAGACAGCAACAACATCACCCAGATCATGAACCTCATCCGCGATGTCTCAAACCAGACCAACCTGCTCGCCCTCAATGCGGCCATCGAAGCGGCCCGTGCGGGGGATATGGGACGGGGCTTTGCGGTGGTGGCCGACGAGGTACGCCAACTGGCGGTGCGTACCCAGACCGCCACCAAGGATGTACAGGATCTTATCTTGCGCCTGCAGGAGGGAACGCGGCAGGCCAGCAGCTCGATGGCAGACTCCCGCAACCTGAGCGAAGAGGGATACAACCGGATGAATCAGGCCAGAGAGGTGCTGGTTGATGCCACCAGCCAGATCAACCAAACCGCCCTCGAGATCAACGAGATCAGCGCGCTGGCGCAGGCGCAGAATCAACAGATGGGGCAAGCCAGAACGGCGCTCGACGAGCTGGCCATGGTGGCCGAACACCAGCGGGAACACGCACAGGAGAGCAATGCCGCCAGCCGCGAACTGTTCGAACTGGCCAAAGCCATCGACGAGCAGATCCGCCAATACCGGATTGGCTAGACCCGGCGCTTCCCTCTCTCCCTCTCAATAACCAAGACGCCACCACAGGGTGGCGTTTTCATTTTGCAAATCATTTTGCCTGCGCTCTCGAAACGGGAATGACGACAGAACTCGCAAGGCATTGATAATTAACATGAAAAAATGTGGAACGGCCATTGCTTAGTGATATCAGACTCAACAGAGGGATATCGCCATGAAACCGACCACCACTCAAGCGTCCGTAGCCCACGTCGCCACTCAAAAAGAGACCCTGACCCCCCGCGAAGGCACCTTCCTGATGATGGTGGCCCAACTGGTGGTGCTCACCTGCATCGTACTGGCCGCCACCGTCGGCGGCCTCTCCTGGCAGTGGACCCTGCTGCTGGCCATTCCGCCGGTGATCGGCGGCGCCCTGCTCAGCCGGGTATGGGGCAAACTGCCACGGTAACTGCGCTTCACCTCACACACCTTCCCGAACCGACGGCCGCCCCTCAAGTCGGCCGTCTGTTTATCTGCCGCCAGGCTAATGCTGATTGACCCCAACGAATGAGCGGCTTGTTTTTCGTTAAGCAAACCGCAGCGACTAACCGTTCAAACAAACCGCACAAACCAACCTGTGCTAAAGGGTATGGCTGCCCAGCTGCTCTTTGAGAAAATCGAGCCAGACCCGCAGTCGGATATCCCGCTGGGCATCGGAGTAGAAGACCGCATTGATGGGGCGCGAGGCGCCACTGTTGCTGCGGGCCAGCACCTCCACCAGCGCGCCGCTCTCCCGATCCGGCCCGGTCATGAAATCCGACAGACAGACAATCCCCTGACCCGCCAGCGCCAGCTGACGCAAGGTTTCACCACTGCTGGCACGCAGGCTGGGGGTGATGGCAAAGCGATCCCCCTGCTCGGCACTGAGCAGCGGCCAGTGGTTGAGGTGATCGGGATGCAAAAAGCCAAGCAGCTCGTGACCGCTCAGCAGATCCGCCGGTTGGCGCGGGATGCCGCGCTCGCTCAAGTAAGCAGGAGAGGCCAGCAGCCGCAGCCGCGAACGGCCAAGCGGCAGCGCACGCAGGGAGGAGTCGGTCAGCTCGCCGATGCGGATGGCCATGTCCACCCGCCGCTCCATCAGATTGATAAAGCCCTCCGAGCTGTGCAGCTGTAGCTCGATGGCAGGGTAGCGACGGCGAAACTCGCCGATGAGCGGCACCAGCCGGTGCAGGATAAAGGGGGTGGCCGCATCTACTCTCAACACCCCTTCGGGTTGTTCCCGGCGCATCAGCAGATGCCCCTCCGCCTCGCTCATCTCGGTCAGGATCTTCACCGCCCGCTGATAGAACCAGCTCCCCTCCTCGGTCAGGCTGACCCGGCGGGTGGTGCGATTGAGCAGCACGGTGGAGAGCTTCTCCTCCAGCCGCTTGATACCGCGACTCACCACCGAGTTATCCATGCCGAGGTTCTCCGCCGCCTGGCGAAAACTGCCCGCCTCCACCACCGCCACAAACAGGGTCAGTTCATCAGAATGGGTCTTCATTGCTGTTATCCGGACAAGAGTAATGAGTCTTTATAGGCGTAGCTGCTGTGGATTGGCAAGCGTGCTCAGAGAGACGATCTTGTTTTTCGAAGAGAAATAACCAGAGAGAATCACTATCGCTCATCCTGTTTAATCAGTAGAATGCCATCAAGAGGAATCGTATGAAGCCAGATCATCAAGGAGATACATTAATGGAGTTTGAAGAACGGCTGGCTATTGCCCATCAACTACTGGCTGATAGTGGCCTCAAGGAATTTCACTACAATCCGTGGCTGTTCAAATTGCTGCGTAAACTCGACGTCCCCGTCAAGCCGCCTTATTACGCGGGCTGGCTTACCAATTTCCTCTGTTCCGGCCTCTCTATTGCGCCGTTATGGGGTCTGATTATGTGGACATTCGTCTGGCATCCAGAGGGAAGGGATCTTTTATCAGCCCTGTTCAACACAGCCATGTTCGCTGGCGTATTTGGTCTTTTCACCTTAATTGGACTCTGGCTCAAGCGCCGGCAGCTTGGATTGACCCCATGGGAGCAGTTGGATCACCAGCACATCAGTGAAGGCACAGCAGAAGAAGGTTAAAGCTCCTGCTGCCGATTGAAACTGGGTGCAATACAGGTTCTGAAGAGCACACTTTCACAGACTCGGACTCTCACCTTGCCAGATTTCGTTAAATTTTTTATCAGCTTTTCAATTAACTGCCTCATCCAAACCGCCATTGGCCTCTTGGTTCTCGCCTACAGGCTTTTCCGCCACCACAATGGCAACTGGCGCAGCTATCGACGAAGCTGGGATCCTCTCCCTCTATTTGCCTCCATTTTCCTTGGCATGGTGATCGCAAAAAAGCTTCATCCGGCCATCATGGCAGCCTTGTAATGATTGGCTATAGCTTGGACGTTCATAGCCACAAATAATCAAGTAGTTCACTAGATGATCAAACAGTTGTGCCCTCACTGTGAGATAAGCACTGGATCAAAGCGTCCATACGGGCCAGTAATATCTCTTTGCGGGTTTTAGGTGGTTTGCCATTGAACGCGCAATCAGCGAAGGTGAGCTGATGACTCATGCAGAAACAGGGGGGTTGACTACAAATTCAGACAATCATTCATAAAAATTTCTCACTACTGCTATTGCTGCTCTCCCCTCAATACTGTTTTGCGACCAGCGCTCTGTTTCCAGCAAGTCACGGCAGGCATACTGGCCCTTCGTTTTTGCCAAGGAGGTTCAGATGTCATCACCCGTGATTGTGATTGCCCAGCTTGAAGCCAAACCCGAATTCGCCGCCCAGTTTCGCGCCGCCCTTGAGCCGCTGATTGCGGCCACCTTGCAAGAGGCGGGCTGCCAGCGCTATCAGCTGCATCAGAACTTGGACAATCCCTACAGCTGGATGCTCTACGAGGTATGGGAGAGCGAAGCGGTCCTCACCGCCCATCAGGGCCAACCCCACTTTACCGAATTTGTCGCCAAGGCCGAGCCCTGGTTTGCCAGCAGCACCATTCGCCGCTATCTGCCGCTGGGCGCCTGACTGGCCCCTGTGCCACTTTCCACTTAGCCCATCAAGGGCCAACCACCACCCCATTGAGGAACAAGATGATCAATATGCCACCCATGGGTCTGGGCACTTTCCGCCTGAAGGGCGAGCCGCTGCTTGCCACCCTGACCAACGGTCTGGAGCTGGGCTATCGCCATATCGATACCGCCCAGATCTATGACAACGAAGCCGAGGTCGGCGCCGTGCTGACCCGCAGCACTGTTGCCCGCCACGAGATCTACCTGACCACCAAGGTGTGGACCAGCGAGTTTGGCCCGGGCAAGCTGATCCCGAGCCTGGAGGTAAGCCTGGAAAAACTGGGCACTGACTATCTGGATCTGGCGCTGATCCACTGGCCCTCCCCCAAGGATGAGGTGCCGATGGCGGTCTATCTGGAGCAGTTGGCCGAGGCCAAGGCCCGGGGCCTGACCCGGGAGATCGGGGTCTCCAACTTCACCGTGGCCCAACTCAAACAGGCTATCGAGATTATGGGGCCTGGGGCCATCGCTCACCAGCAGATCGAGGTTCATCCCCTGCTGCAAAACCGCAAGGTAGTCGAGTTCTGCAAGGCCCACGGTATCGCCGTCACCGCCTATATGCCGCTCGCCTATGGCAAAGTGCTGAGCGAGCCGCTGCTGATGGAGATTGGCCAGCGCCACGGGGTATCGGCGGCGCAGGTGTCGCTGGCCTGGCTGCTGGCGCAGGACATGACAGTGATCCCGAGCTCCACCAAACGGGAGAATCAGGCTGCCAATCTGGCCGCTCTCGATATCACCTTGAGTAGCGAGGAGATGGCCGCCATCGCCACGCTGGATCGGGGTGAGCGCTGCGCCAATCCCGACTTTGCCCCTGCATGGGACTGACGCGAAAGGCGTGAGACTAACGCGAAAGAAAGGCTGGCTCGCCAGCAAGCCAAATTAGACAGGGAGAGCATCATGCTCTCCCTGTCTCTTTTCTTGCCTCACGCTTTGCAGCGCTTGCTGAACGTCCAGTCGCCACATTGATGCCAGATACAGCCCCGCAATCAGGGCGCGTTCTGGCAAAGGGCGGGATCGAACACTTGCTTCCAGTCTGATTTCATATCGACCACCACCCAACCCCGCGCTTTTGCCTGTGCCAGCCCATCGATCAGCTTGCCGCTGGCAGGCGGATGGCTGTCGTAGGCGTATTCGCGCGTGGCATCGGTGTGGTGCACCAACAGACCAAAAGTGTGGTAATCCGGGTTGGTCGAGGTGTATTGCAGCATGGGCACGTCGCCATCGCTGTTACCAAAAGCGCCGACCGGACGCTGCCCCATAAAGAGGTGAATGGCGGCCGGTTTCGCCTTGCTGTCATCGAAATAAGCGCCGTTCATGGTCTTGCGGATCTCGCTGCCCTCCCCGGTCAGGGCAAACTCGCCGAGGGTAAAGGAGCCAATCACCTGCTGGGGCGGGATACCATACATCTGCTCGGACATCACCCGCATAAAATCGACGCCGCCGCCGGAGACAATCCAGGTCTGGAAGCCATTATCCCGCAGGTACCCCAGCAGCTGCTTCATCGGCAGATACCCGAGCTGATCGTAGTGGCAGCCAAAACGGGGATCCTTGCTGCTGTTGACCCAACGGCTAACCCGCTCGGTAAACTCGGTGGTGGTCATGCCGCTGTGGGTCAGTCCCACCAACTTGGCGAACCCCTTCTCCCCCGATTTGGCCACGGCTTTGAGGTCGTTGTTCAGCACTGCCGCGACGATGGGGTCAGCCTTCCACTCCGGGTGTTCCGGCGCCAGGCGCTTGATCTCGTCCATCGCAAACTGCAGCTGATAGGTCATGGGCGCTTCAGGCCAGAGGGTGCCGTCATTGTCAAACACCACATGGCGCTTCTCTGGCGGAATAAAAGTGGCCTGCTGCTGATCGGTGGCATTGGTCACCCAGCGGGTAATCGCCTGCTTGGCCGCCGTGTCATTCCAGGCAGAGAGGGGATCGCTCTGGCCAGCCTGTACCGCAAAGGCGCCGCACAGCAGCAAAAGAGAGGAGAGTCGATTCAATGTCATCATGTTACCTGTCAGCTGGGTATTGCCTGTCTATTGCCTGTAGATGAAAGCGCACGGCCATCACAACACCGGCGCGCATGGGTTCAACACACACGGGTTTCACAGGGAAAATCCTATGGCGGCCAGCTTGTACTGGAGCTTAAGCAAGCTCAGAAAAGGAGCAGCGTTCATCCCGTTCTGCGAGGCAGATCACTGCGTTGCGCTCACGCAGCGGGCAGCACAACCCCCTCCCACTCATCGCCATTGCTGCTAATTTGGCAAAAGTAATTTGATGTCACCGTCATTTTTGCCAACAAAACCCATCGGCATACTGGCGCCATTCTCCCGTCGGGAGTCCCTATCCAAGGAGTTGTTATGCCACTGGCGTTATTTGCCCTTACCTTAAGTGCCTTTGCGATCGGCACTACCGAATTTGTGATCGTGGGGCTTATCCCCACCATCGCCCAGCAGCTCAATGTCTCGCTCCCCTCGGCGGGCCTGCTGGTCAGCCTCTATGCCCTTGGGGTAGCCATCGGCGCCCCTGTGCTCACAGCGCTGACTGGCAAAGTGCCGCGCAAGTGGCTGCTGGTGGGGCTGATGGCACTCTTTACCGCCGGCAACCTGCTGGCCTGGCAGGCCCCGGGTTACGAGAGCCTGATCGTGGCCCGCATCCTCACCGGATTGGCGCACGGGGTCTTCTTCTCGGTGGGCAGCACCATCGCCACGGGTCTTGTGGCCAAAGAGAAGGCGGCAAGCGCCATCGCCATCATGTTCAGCGGCCTCACCGTGGCGCTGGTGACCGGCGTACCGCTCGGCACCTGGATTGGTCAGGTCTTTGGCTGGCGTGAAACCTTTCTGGTAGTAAGCCTGCTCGGCCTCATCGCCATGGTGGGTAGCCTGCTGCTGATCCCGAGCAACCTGCCCAAGGGGGCAGCCTCGACCATCCGCGAGCAACTCTCGGTACTGACCAAAAAGCCGCTGCTGCTGGTCTACGCCAAAACCGCCCTTGGTTATGGCGGCGCCTTCACGGCCTTCACCTTCCTCGCCCCCATCCTGCAGCAGGTGAGCGGCTTTAGCGCCGGTGCGGTGAGCCTGATCCTGCTGGTGTACGGGGTATCGGTTGCCGTCGGCAATATCTGGGGCGGCAAGCTGGCCGACAAGATGGGCCCATTGCCCGCACTGAAACTGCTGTTTGCCGGTCTGGCGCTGGTGCTGCTGGCCCTCACCTTCACCGCCCCCCATCCGGTGCTGGCCGTGCTCACCATTCTGGTGTGGGGCGCCTTTGCCTTCGGCAACGTGCCGGGTCTGCAGGTGCTGGTGGTGAAACAAGCCGAACTGCACACCCCCAAGGCAGTGGATGTTGCATCGGGCCTCAATATTGCCGCCTTCAACGTCGGCATCGCGCTGGGATCTGTGGTTGGTGGTTTTGTAGTAGAGCACCTCGGCCTGATGCACACCCCCTGGATCGGCGCCCTTATCGTGCTGCTGGCCTACGGGCTAACCCATGTCAGCGAGCGCCGCGAAGCCCTCCGGCTCGCCGCCTGTCAGGCATAAGCTGCGCCAGCAGGCGTCACGCAAGGGCGTGGCGCCTGCTGCAATCGGCGCGGCAGGCTTCTATGCTGTGACACAGCGGCAACCATTTCAGCAACTGTTTCAGTAACCAAGCCTACCCCCTAGCATCATTTGCCACGGAGTCTGTTATGAAGGTGCTTATCGTCTATGCCCATCCCGAACCCAAAAGCTTCAACGGTGCCCTCTTCTGCCACGCCATCAGGGCGCTGGAGCAGGCGGGCCACACAGTGATGACCAGCGATCTCTATGCTATGGGCTTTGATCCCGTCTCGGATCGGCGCAACTTCACTGCCGCCAGCGATCCCGATTTTCTCAAGCTGCAGCTTGAAGAGCTGGCTGCCACCGAGCAGGGCAGCTTTGCCCCGCAGTTGGAGCAGGAGATGCAAAAGCTGGAGGCGGCCGATCTGCTGATCTTCCAGTTCCCGCTCTGGTGGTTTGGCCTGCCCGCCATTCTCAAGGGGTGGGTGGATCGGGTCTTTGCCATGGGGCGAGTCTACGGTCAGGGCCATATCTACGAGAGCGGCAAGTTTCGCGGCAAGCGGGCGCTGCTGAGCCTCACAACCGGCGGCCCCGCCGAGGCCTATCTGCCCGATGGCTTCAACGGCGATATCGACGGGGTGCTGCGCCCCATCCAGCGCGGGATCCTGCAATTTGTCGGCTTCGATGTGCTGCGCCCCCATATCTGTTATGCCCCGGTGCGGGTCTCGCAAGAAGAGCGGGAAGCCTGGCTCGCCCAGTGGGCCGAGCGCCTTGGCCAGATTGAGCAGGAGTCCCCCATCGCAGTCGGCCGCTACCAGTAGTAGCTGCCCCCCCAAAGCACAAAAACAGCGAGCGGCCCCCGGCCGCTCGCTGTTTTTCACGCTCTGTCGTTATGGTTTTTGTTATCTGTGGGCAAGCATTATGCCGCCTGTTGCACGCCTGCTTTGCCGGTCACCGCCCGCTTGAGCCAGTAGTCGAGGCTGACGTAGCGGCCCCCGCCGTAAACCAGCAGCACCAGCAGCATCACGAAGTAGGTAGCGGCAAACTCCATCCCGTTGTTGAGCATCACGGGATCACCCAGCTCGGTGATGTAGTTGTAGCGACCGGGGAAGTTGGCGGCCAGCCACTCGATAAATCCGTTGAGGCGCACAGTGGCCTCCATGCTGCCGGTGGCGATGGCGTCCCAGCCGTGCTTCCAGTGCACCATGGCGCTCGCCACGCTCATCAGGAAGATGGTGGGAATGGCCATGATACGGGTAAAGAGGCCAAGGGCGATGCAGATGCAGCCCAGTACCTCGGTGCCCGCCGCCAGAAAGGCGAGCAGTGTCGGGAACGGCAAGTTGAGCCCCCCTTCCGAGACCGGGGCACCAAACCAGGCGACCGTGCCGGCAAAGCCCATCACCTTGGAGTGGGCCCCCACATAGATGACCGGAATGAGATAGAGACGAATGGCCAGCAGGGCCAGAAAATCGAGCCGCTTGCACTGGGCCACCGCCCGCTCGTACCACTGGATCAGAGTGTTGTTCATGGGAATTCTCCTTGGTGTTTGCTAAATGGGGGCAAGGGGGCGCCGGGCTGGCGCTCGCCAACGGACAAGGTCAGCAGACCCAGCCGGTGAAAATGGCGAGCCCACTCGCTCAGATCAAAATCACTGCGAACCTGTTGCACCTGCTGCTGGAACGCGGCTTGGGTGATCCCAGGTTGCTGTTGCAGCAACTGGATCAGCGCCACATCCCATTCGCGCAAGCGCTGGGTCACCACCTGATGTTCCGGGCTGCGAAACAGGCCATAGAAGTGGTTGCCCTGTCGGGTCGGCACCACGCCGCTGCGACGAATGGCAAAGGGGAGCTCAAGCAGTTGCAGGGTGGGATTGAGCGTAAACGAACTCTCCGCCGTTACCTCCTCCCCCGGCAACACTTGCGGCACCACCCCTTCATCAATCTCGACACAGAGGCAGGCCCACTCGTACTCCAGCAGCGCCAGCCGCTGCCTGGGCCAGTTGAGAGAGCCTTCACTGTGGCGATGCTGCACATAGCGGACAAACTCGGTGGCGATATGGTGAAACTCGGGAGCCTCGGCGCCGTGCGCGATAACAAAGCCCTCCACCAGTTGCCACCTGTCCACCGCTGCCCAGTGAGCGTGGGTGAGCGGAAAAGCGCTCTCCAGCACCAACTCCACATTGGCGCGCACGCTGCGGGCATAGTGGCTGGCGATGCCATCCTGCGGCAGCCGCACCCGGCTCGCCAGCCAGGCGGTCTGCTGCTGCATCCGCTGCGGTGCCGTTTTGGGCGCAGTGATCAGAGATAACCGTCTATCCATAGCGCACCTCCCGCACCTGACTGTCAATCGCCTCACAACAGGCGCCGTGCACCCGTGCCAGCTCGGCCTCCAGCTCTGCCAGCGGTGGCAGATGGTGATCCCGCTCCAGCAGCAGGGGGCGCAGGCCGTGGGTCTGCACCGTATAACGGGCCAGCGCTACCACCTCCTCACAGACCGGACGACCATGGGTATCCAGCAAGGTGCCATCCGCCTCTTCCAGATGACCGGCGATATGGAAATAGCTGATCGCACTGCCCGGCAGCCCGGCAATCATCCGCTTGGCGCAGTAACCGTGGTTGCGGCTGTTCACAAAGACGTTGTTGATATCGAGCAGCAGCTCGCAACCACTGCGCGCCACCAGCTCGGCGAGAAAATCCTCCTCCGGCATCTCGTGGTCATAGCCGTGGTAGTAGGAGATATTTTCCAGCACCAGCGGGCGGGCCAGCGCCTCCTGCACCTGCGCGATCCGCTCTGCCAGATAGGGGATGTTCTCCCACTGACGCGGCACTGGTAAGAGCTCGTAGAGATATCCCTGCTGGTCGCGGGAAAAGCTCAGGTGCTCGCTATAGACCTCTATGCCGAACTCGTCCAGAAAGGTGCGGATTTGACTGAGCAGGGTGCGATTGAGGGGCTGGCAATCGCCGAGGGAGAGGCTGAGGCCGTGGGCCACCAGCGGGTAACGCTCGGCCAGCTGATGCAGCTGCGCCCGCTTGGCTCCGCCTATAGCCATCCAGTTCTCCGGCGCCAGCTCGAGAAAGTCGATGCCGGGGCGGACGGGGCCGGAGCAGAGCGCATCCAGATGCTCCTGACGCAGCCCGATCCCCCGACTGCGGGAGCTTATTGGCCGCATACCCCCTCCGTCATCTTGCTGCCCTGGCTGGATGTATTGCCATCAATCCCCTCGCCCGCCACGCCACACTTGCCATCGCGGGCGCGCACCAGCCGCCCCTGTGGATCACTGTCGAGGGCTTGCTTTTCAAAGCGCTTCTCGGTGCCGCACTTGCCCGCCGCGCACTTGCCGCCGTGCTGTTCGCTGGGGGCGGCTTTCACCGGCGCATCGCTCGGGGTGGCCGCCAGCGCCAGCCCCGGAGTCAGGGCTATCAGGCTGGTCATGGCGATGGAGAGGGTCAGTTTGCCGGTGGTTTTGTTGCTGCTTGAGTTACTCATGAGCGGACTCCTTGACTGCTGAAACGGGGTAACTGGAGAGATCGCGGGCGGCCACGATCTGACCGTGGAACTGCTGCTTGACGATGGCCATCGCCTCTTTCTTGTGATTGAGGCCAACCCCCATCCAGTGGTTGAGCACCAGCAGCTTGGGGTTCACCTCGGCGGCAATCTTGGCCACCACAGATGGCTTGGCGTGAAGCGAGGCGGAGACCGGGTCGGCCCCTTCGTGGATGGCGAGCGGCATCACCAGAATGTCGGCCCCCTTGGCAAACGGCACAAAAGCCGGGTTGCTGCCGTTCTGATCCGCCGAGATAACGATGGTCCCCTCGGCGCTCTCGATGCGATAGGCCAGACAGGGCACGTCACCGTGAGGAATGCCGAGCGCGGTGATGGTCAGCCCATCCTGCTGATAAACGGTGTGAGGCTGCGGGCTCTGGTAGGGCACATCATGGAGGGTGATGGGGAAGAGGCCATCGGTGCCATCCTTGAAACCGCTCAGGTAGGCATAAGCGCCCTTGTCTTTGTTGAAGAGGGCATCAAAGTAGCCGCTCATGCTGGGGAAGGCTGAGCCGGCCTCTGGCCCCGCCAGATCCAGCGGATCGCTGCGCTCGAAGAAGTAGGCCCCCTTGAGCAGGGCGGGCAGGTCGGTCACATGGTCGGTGTGAAAGTGGGTGATGCCGATAAAATCGACCTCTTCGAGCTTGGCCCCCGCTTGGCCGAAGCGCAGGTAGACGCCGCCACCGGCATCGATCAGGATGCGGGATTTTCCCTTCCACCAGATCACCTCGCTGGAGGAGGCGCGCAGATCGTCGGAGATGGGGCCACCACTGCCGAGCACCTGCAGGGTGAAGGTTTTATCCAGTGGCGTCAGTTGTACCGGTTCGGCACAGGCCGGGGCGACGGTGAGCGCGCAGCCGATGGCCAGCGCCACCGCTTTCAATCTCTGTTTCATCACAATTACCTGTCGGTTGGTTGTCAGTTGAAAGTGTGTCGTGTGTGTCGTTTAAAGAGGGGGAGAGAGGGGCCGATGGCGACGAGTGAACGCCAGCCACCGGCCATGGCGGGGCGCGAGTCCCCGCCGTCAGTTGCCGTCCCGTTCATCGGCTTCCCAGCGCGCTTCCAGCCAGAGCAGGTTGCACAAGCCCAGCAGCAGGGCAAAGCCGAGCCCCAAAATCCAGGTGAAGTACCACATAGCAGATCCCTTGAGGTCAGTAGAGTTGATGGCTGTCGCGCTTGATGCGGGCACGGTCGAGCTTGCCGCGCACCACTCGATAGACCCAGCCGGTATAGCCCAGGTTGATCGGCATCAGCACCAGCACGAGGCCGAACATGATGGCCAGGGTCTTGTAGCTGGAGGTGCTGTCCCACAGGGTCAGACTGCTGACCGCATCGAGGGATGAGGGCAGCACGAAGGGGAACAGGGCGATGGCTACCGAGCAGAGCATGGCGGCGCAGGCGATGGCGCTGGCCAGCAGCGCAATCCGGCCCCGCTCCAGCCAGGAGGCAATCCCGCTCACCAGCGGCGCCAGCGCCCCGATGATCGGCACCAGCCACAACAGCGGATAGTCAAAATAGTTGCGCAGCCAGCCTCCGGCGTGGGGGATCACCCCCTTCATCAGCGGGCTGATGGCAGCATTCGGGTCAAAGGGTTGTGTGCCGACACCGGTCAGCTGAAACCCTTGCAGATCCACCAGATGCCAGCCGGCCAGCAGGTAGCAGAGGGTCACTAGCGGAGCCAGCAGGATGGCGATCCCCCGAGCCCGCAGCGCAGGGGTGCCGTTCACCTTGGCTTGCAGAAAACCGGCGCCGTGCAGCAGCAACAGGCTGATGGCGGTGGCCAGCACCGAGAGCAGCCAGCCCCAGTGGAAGTCGAAGGCGCCATAGTGCAGACGCAGCGCCGTGTCGAAGCGAAACGGCAGCCCCTCCATCACCAGACCGATAGCCGCACCGAGGATGAGCGCCGGTATCAGGCCGCCGGCCACCAGTGCCCGATCCCACCAGCGGCGCCACACCGGATCGGCCAGCTTGCTGCGATAGTCAAAACCGACCGGACGCAGAAAGAGCCCGAGCAGCAGCACCACCATGGGGATGTAAAGCCCCGAGAAGGCGGCGGCATAAACCAGCGGCCAGGCGGCAAACAGGGCGCCGGCACCGGCAATCAGCCACACCTGATTGCCCTCCCACACCGGCCCCACGCTGTTGATCACCAGACGGCGGTCGTCGTCATCTTTCGACACCACCGGCAGCAGCATGGCGATGCCGAGATCGAAGCCATCCATCACGATAAAACCGACCATCATGAAGAGCACCAGTGCCCACCAGATGAGTTTCAGGGTTGCGTAATCCATCAGGCGATCCTCGCAAGTTCGGGTTGTTCACCGCTGTAGCGGCCGGTATGGAGAATGGCGGGCCCCTTGCGGATCACATGGCGCAACAGGAACAGCTCCACCACCAGCAACAGGGTGTAGATGGAACAGATGGCGATGAGGCTGAACCAGAGTTGGCCCGGCTGAAGCAAAGAGACCGAGGCCGAGACCGGCAGCACATCGCTGATGGTCCAGGGTTGACGACCGAGCTCGGCCACCAGCCAGCCCGCCTCGATGGCAATCCAGGGCAGCGGAATGCTCCAGAGCAGGGTCTTGAGCAGTCGTGGCGAGTCTTGCAGCCGGTTACGGCAGAGCTGAACAAAGCTCACCACCATCAGCCCCAGCATGGTGACGCCAAGCCCCACCATCACCCGAAAGCCCCAAAACAGCGGTGCCACCGGCGGGATGGAGTCATCGACCGCCTTGGCAATCTCCGCCTCACCGGCCTTGGCGATATTGCTGGCATAGGGGGTGAGCAGCATGCCGTAGCCGAGATCCTTGCCATGCTGCTCGAAGCGGGCGCGGTTGGCAGGTGTATCAGCGCCCTGCCGGATCTGGTCGAGGGCCTCGGCTGCCACCATGCCGCTGCGGATGCGCGCCTCGTTCTGCACCTTGATATCCTTGAGGCCGGTCACCGCCTCGTCGATGGAGCGGGTAGCGATGATCCCCATCAGATACGGGATCTTGATGGCGGCGTGGGTGGTCTCGGCACTCTGATCCGGGAAGCCGAACAGGGTAAAGGAAGCTGGCGCTGGCTCGGTCTCCCACTCCGCCTCGATGGCGGCGAGCTTCACCTTCTGCACCTCGCCGGTGCGATAGCCCGACTCATCCCCGAGCACTATGACCGAGAGAATGGCCGCCAGCCCGAAGCCGGAAGCAATGGCGAAGGAGCGCAGGGCAAACTGCACCTCGGTTTTGCGCAGCAGATACCAACTGCTCACCCCCATCACAAACATGGAGGCGGCCACATAGCCTGCCGCAACGGTGTGAACGAACTTCACCTGCGCCACCGGGTTGAACAGCACGGCGGCGATATCTACCAGCTCCATCCGCTGGGTCAGCAGGTTGAACTCGGCCCCCACCGGGTTTTGCATCCAGCCGTTGCCGATCAGGATCCAGAGCGCCGAGAGGTTGGAGCCGAGCGCCACCAGCATGGTCACCAGCAGGTGCTTGCCGCGAGAGAGCTTGTCCCAACCGAAGAAGAAGAGCCCCACCAGGGTCGATTCGAGGAAGAAGGCCATCAGCCCCTCGATGGCCAGCGGAGTACCGAAGATGTCCCCCACATAGTGGGAGTAGTAAGCCCAGTTGGTGCCGAACTGAAACTCCATGGTGATCCCCGTGGTGACCCCCATGACGAAGTTGATGCCAAACAGTTTGCCCCAGAAGCGGGTGATGTCCTGATAGATCACCTTGCCGGTCATCACATAAGCCGACTCGGCGATCACCAGGATCCAGGACAGCCCCAGCGTGAGGGGCACAAACAGGAAGTGGAACAGGGCCGTGGCGCCAAATTGCAGGCGAGACAGGCTGACCACGTCATCCGGATTGATCATGCGTCACTCTCTTTTGTTGTATTTGCCTTGCACGTTTCGTGCGTGACAAGTACATCACGGAGCATGACACCTATAACAGATGCAGTTATATTGAATTACACCTATAACAGTTGATCCAGATCATGCCTCTTTACCAACAACTGGCCGAACGCCTGAGCCGCGAGATCGATGACGGCATCTGGCAACCGGGGGAGCGCATCCCCTCCATTCGCCAGAGCTGCAAGACCCACGGGCTCAGCCCCATGACGGTGTTGCAGGCCTATCAACTGCTCGAAAGTCAGGGGCGGATCCTCGCCCGCCCCCAGTCCGGCTACTACGTCAAAGCCGCCTCACCACAGCTCGTGCAGCACACCCCGAGCCAGACCCACTACAGCGGCTCGGTGGATATCAACGATCTGGTGTTCGAGGTGTTGCAGGCGAGCAAATCGCGGGATCTGGTCCCCCTTGGCATGTCGGTGGCCGATCCGACCCTGTTCCCACATCCCCAGCTCGGGCGGGCGCTGGCCAGCTGCATGCGCAAGCTCGATCCCTTTAGCACGGTGGCCGACCTTCCCCCCGGCAACGAAGCGCTGCGTCGTGCCATCGCCCAGCGCTACGCCAGCGATGGGGTGGCGGTCAATCCGCAGGAGATCATCATCACCACCGGCGCCATGGAGGCGCTCTCCCTCAGCCTGCAGGTGCTGACCGAGCCCGGTGACTGGGTGGTGGTGGAGTCCCCCACCTTCTATGGCGCCCTGCAGGCCATCGAGCGGCTGAAACTCAAGGCGGTGGAGATCCCGGTCATTCCGGGGGTGGGCATCGATCTCGACCTGCTGGCCGACGCCCTCAGCCAGATGCCGATCAAGGCGTGCTGGCTGATGGGCAATGTGCAGCACCCGCTCGGCCACACCATGCCTGATAGTCACAAAGCGCGGCTGATGGCGCTGCTCAACAGCCATGGGGTGCCGCTGGTGGAGGATGACGTCTATGCGGAGGTCTACTTTGGCCGCGAGCGCCCCAAGCCGATCCGCCACTGGGATCAGCGTGGCGACAGCCTGCTCTGCAACTCCTTTTCCAAGTGCCTGGCGCCGGGCTTTCGGGTCGGCTGGGTGGTGGCGGGGCCCCATGCCGAGCGGGTGCAGCGGCTGCAACTGATGTCCACCCTCTCCACCAATGTGCCGAGCCAGCTGGCGCTGGCCGAGATGCTGCGCCAGGGCGGAGTCGATGCCCACTTTCGCCGCCTGCGCCACACCCTGGCCCAGCGCCAGCAGCAGATGCGGGCGGCCCTGCAACGGCTGTTGCCGGACGAGGTGCGGATCTCCTCCCCCGATGGTGGCTACTTCCTCTGGCTGGCGCTGCCTGCTCATTTCGACAGCCGCGCCCTGCACGCCAAGGCTCTGGGCAGCGGTTTTTCAGTGGCTCCCGGCGCCCTCTTTTCCAGTCAGGGACAACACAACCACTGCCTGCGCCTCAACAGCTCCCATCCCTGGAGCGAACAGCTGGAGCAGGCCCTCACCCGGCTGGCCGCACTGATTGCCGCACAACTCGGTGAAAAGTAACGTGGCAAAGAGCCGCTGACGAAACGAACAAAGGCCCGTAACGGGCCTGTGTAGTTGGGGAGTGACGCGCCTTGGCTCGCCATCAGAAACTGGTTATCTGGCCATGATCTGCGACTGCACCTTGAAGCCCAGCGCCTCGTAGAGCGCTTGGGCACGCTCGTTGAAGGCCATCACCTCCAGCCGGATTTGCTGAGCATCACGGGCCTTGGCCCACTCATCGCAATGGGCGATCAGCGCCTTGCCAATCCCGCGGGAACGGTGCTGCTCATCCACCACCACCGAGCCGATGCGGCAAATCGGCGCACGGGTGAGAAAAGGCACGCTCTCATTGATGTCGATCCGCGCCGTCAAAAAGCCCACCACCCTGCCATCCTGCTCGGCAACGCAGAACAGACGCCCTTCTGCACCGATGGCGCCGAGCAGAAATGCCCGCTCCTCTGGCGAAGGGGGGCTGAACACTTCGGGATAGTGCTGATGGTGGATCTCTCCTATCTGCCGGTTCAGCTCGACAATCGCGTCGATATCCAGTTCGCTTGCCTTGCGTATCTCCAACGGTTGCTCCTTGCAAAAAGGGTGATGGTCCTGCGCCATCTTAGGGGCTGTGCCCCACAATCCAAATAGGCTCATCCGTATCTTTTGGCGGGCAGCAGAAACAACAACGCCCCTTGAGCGGGGCGTTATCGGCAATCCATGGCGATGAGGGGTATCAGGCGGGGGCGTTAAGCTGGGCCACCTGCCGCTCGATGCTCCCTTTGAGGTTGTCATCGAGTTTGAGGGCCCGTGCCAGCTCGTCGAGATAGCCTCGCTCCATAAAATGATCCACTTCGATGGCGAGCAGGGAGGCGAGATAGACCTCGGTGGCCAGCTCCATATCGGTCACTTCCCGCGCCAGCGCGTGGGGATCGAGGGGACGGGCCAGCTCGGCGTCAATCCAGCGGGCGACATCGCTCTGACCCTGTTCGGTCAGGTACTCCTGAATTTTCTGGCGCTCGGCGCCGTCGATATGGCCATCGGCCCGTGCCGCAGCCACCATGGCGCGCACCAAAAGCGCCGCACGGGCATCCAGCGCATTGCCTTCCAGCCCACTGATGGGATGGGTGGGCTGGGCCGGTGCCGCCTGCTGGGCCTGCCAATCCTGATAGAGCTTGTAGGCCAGCCCGCCAAGGGCCGCCGCGCCGCCCACGGCAGCGGCCTTGCCGCCATATTTGCGCACTTTTTTATTGCCCAGCAGCAGACCGAGCGCGCCACCGGCCAGCGCCCCCTGCATCTGCCCCTTGCGCTTCTCTCCGCCTTCGTTGAGCCAGCCTTTGCCAGCCCCCAGCAACTGTTCCAGCATCTGTTTCATCGTGACACCTCGCTATTGTTCGCCCCATGCTGGCGCTGGCGTCATGAACCAAGAGTGAATGGGCCCCATTATTGCGCCGTCCCCTGTGCATCCTGCCGCCATTCGCGGTATACCTGAAACAGGTCAACAAAGAGCATCAGGATGCGCATCATAACCCCTTTCGTGGTTCTGCTGTTGTGCGGCACTGCCAGTGCCGCCAGCGAGCTGGATCGCTCAGCCCAGCAGGCCAAGCTGGATGCCGCCTGCCAGCAAGCTCAGCAGCAACTGGTCGAGCAGGGCAAGCAACAGCGGATCGACGCCTGCATCAAGGAGGGCGGCAAGGCCGACAAGTGCCAGCAGGAGTTCGCCAGCTTCGGCCAGCGCGAGGGCAACAAGCGGCCCGACCTCAACAACCTGCCCCCCTGCCAACAGGCTGACGCCTACCGCAAGAGCTACCGTCAATGACCCCGAACCAAGGAGAGAGCATGATCCCCCCCCGCGAACTGACCCTGCAATTTCTGGCCGAACCCTCCGACGTCAATTTCGGCGGCAAGGTGCATGGCGGCATGGTGATGAAGTGGATCGATCAGGCGGGCTATGCCTGCGCCGCTGGCTGGTGTGGCGGCTATGCGGTGACCGTCTATGTAGGGGGGATCCGCTTTTTGCGCCCCATCCAGATTGGCCAACTGGTAGAGGTGCACGCCCAGGTGATCCACACCGGCACCACCAGCATGCATCTGGCGGTGGATGTCTACAGCCGCCATCCCACCGAGACCGAGCGCCACAAAACCACCCACTGCATCATCATCTTCGTGGCGATGGATGAGCACGGCAAGCCGACCCCAGTGCCCCAGTGGCAGCCGGTGAGCGAGAGCGATCTGCAGTTGCAGCAGTACGCCAAAAAGCTGATCGCCCTGCGCGAGGAGATCGACAAGGAGATGCGCCAGCACCTCTGACCCTGGTGATTCCCCTTCCCGATACAGCGGGCGCTTTCGGCCTGCGGCGGCGCCCCTGTATAATCCCCCCTCTTCCCGCAACCGGAACCCTGCCCATGTCACTGGAAACTGCCCCGCCCGAGGTAAAACTCGCGGTGGATCTGATTGAACTGCTGGAAACCAATGAGCTGGCTCCCGAGCTGGTGCTGGCGGCACTGGCCATTGTGAAACAGGATTACGAGCGCAAGCTGGCGGAGGGGAAGGATCACTGATCCCTCCCCGCACTTTTTCTGCCTTATCTTTCCGACGCCAGTTTTTCCCCACAGAAGTTTTTCCCCCACATAGCCACTCACTGCGGCCCCATCACCTCGTCGCACAGGGCGATTAGGGCCGCACTCAAGCGGGTGAGCGGCTCGCTCCCGCTTCCCCCGGCATGGAGCGCCAGCTCCACCGGCGCCACCTTGGGCCACTGGGTCAGGGCCAGCTGATCGGCGGGCATCAGCCGTTTGGGCAGCAAGCTCACCCCGATCCCCGCGCTCACCGCCCCCTGCAAACTGGCGAGGCTGGCGCTGACATAGGCGATACGCCAACGCCGCCCCAGACCATCGAGCGCCTCGGTCATCTGGCGCCGATAGAGCCCTTCGCTCGGGAACACCACCAGCGGCAGCGGATCCCGTTCCCGGGCGGGCCAGTCGCGGCTGTCGACCCACACCAGCGGCTCGCGCCAGCTGGCAAGGGGCGAACCCTGCCCCCGCGTCTGTTTGACCAGCGCCAGATCCAGCTCTCCCGCCTCGAAGCGCTGCCAGATCTCGTGGCTCAGGCCGCTCTCCACCTCCAGCCGCACCTCGGGGTAATCGCGGGCAAAGGCGGCCAGTACCGGGGTGATGGCACCGGCGGCGAAATCCTCCGGCACCCCGAGGCTGAGCGCCACGCTCCCTTCCGTCACTTGTTCTTCGGCCTGCGCCAGCAGCGCCAGAATGCGGCGGGCCAGCCCCAGCAATTTTTCCCCCTCCGCCGTCGCCACCACCCTTCGGCCAGCGCGATCGAGCAGCGGGCAGCCGAGCTGCTGCTCAAGGCGGCGGATCTGCTGGCTGATGGTGGATTGGGTCAGATGAACCCGTTCACCGGCGCGGGTAAAACTGCCGGTGTCGATAATGGCGACAAAACTGCGCAGTAACAGGGGATCCAGCATGGGGCACTCCATTTACAAAACCACTGAAACTCATTCTATCATTTAATTTCCAAATGACTTTTTTCGCCGCTAGGCTGGCATTTGTTCTGTCAAGTCAGGGTTTTTCATCATGTCACAGCCTCTTGTAGCGTCTACCCCTCTTCGCTCGCTCACCCCATCAACCTCACTACAGACTCACCGACAATGGCTGGAGCAGGCGGTGCAACTGGCCAGAGCAAATCACCGGCAGGGCGGTCGCCCCTTCGCCGCCCTGCTGGTGCGCGATGACCAGCTGGTAGCGAGCGCGGTCAACGGCATTCATCTGGATGGCGATCCCACCAGTCACGCCGAGCTGGAGGCGCTGCGCAAGGCAAGCCAGAGCGCGCCGCTCGCGGGCAGCATCGTCTATGCCAGCGGTCACCCCTGCCCCATGTGCCTCGGCGCGCTGGTGATGAACGGTATAGCCGCCGTCTATTACGCCTTTGATAACGCCGATGCGGCCCCGTTCGGCTTTGACAGCACTGCCGCCTATCAAACGCTGGGACTGCCGCTGGCACCGCCACCTCTGCCGCTGGTCAAACTGGCCGTCACCATGACGGCGGCGGATCTCTACGGCCACCAGCCGCAACAAGCAGCGCCTGATCATGAGTAAAGGGACTTTCGAACGCCCGGCAGAAGCGCGCCGCCAGCAGTTTGCCCTGCTGGTGCTGGTGATCCTGACTGGCCTGAATCTGCGCCCCTTTCTTACCGCCATCGGCCCGCTGAGCGGCGAGATTGGCCGCGCCCTGTCGCTGGGGATGGACACCCTCGCCTGGCTTACCCTGTTGCCGCTCTGGCTGATCGGGGTTGGCGTGCTGCTCACCCCCAGCCTGCGTCGGCGCGCCAGTGCGTGCCAACTATTGGGGGCGGCCCTGCTGCTGCTCGGCATTGGCAGCGCGATGCGCTTCGATGCCCAAAGCGGTGCCTTGCTGATCGCCAGCGCGGCGCTGTGTGGATTGGGGTCGGCACTGGTGCAGGGAGTGCTGCCCGCCCTTATCAAGCAGGCCTTCGCCCGCAAGGTGCCGCTGGTGATGGGGATCTTCTCCGCCTGCATGATGGGGGGAGGGGCGCTGGGGGCCAGCCTCACGCCAAGGCTGGCAGTGAGCCTCGACTGGTCGCGGGCGCTGGCACTCTGGAGCCTGCCGGTGCTGCTGGCCCTCGTCTGGCTGGGGTGGAAAGTGCGTCTGCCAAGCACCGCGGCAGTCGCTATTCCCCACGGCGAACAGCGGCTGATCACCCTGCCCCGCAGCTGGTTGCTGATCGTCTGCTTTGGCATCATCAACAGCGGTTACGGCATCGTAGTGGCCTGGCTGGCCCCCGCCTATATGGCGAATGGGTGGAGCGCCGCGCAGGCGGGCGAGCTGGTCGCCTGGCTGGCACTGGCCCAGACTGCCAGTGGCCTCGGCCTGCCGCTGCTGGCCGCCCGCAAGATGGATCGGCGGCCATGGATGGCGCTGGCAATTGCCATGCAGCTGGCGGGATTCGGCGGCCTCTGGCTGGCGCCAGCCAGCGCCCCCATTCTCTGGTGTATGCTGTGCGGCGCCGGTCTTGGCGGCAGTTTTTCGCTGATCATGGTGATTGCGCTCGATCACCTGCCAGACCCGCGCCGCGCAGGCACCCTGAGCGCCCTGATGCAGGGGTTCGGCTTTATGCTGGCGGCCACCGGCCCCTGGGTGGCGGCGCGGCTCTATCACTATGTGGGCGACTTTGCGGCCGCCTGGCAGTGGCAACTGGGGGGCTTGCTGCTGATGAGCCTGCTGGTGCTGCGCCTAGACCCGCGCCACTATCCCCGCGTCATGGGGTTACCGACCGCCAGCGAGCCGACCATTTCGGCCCCCCTCCCAACCAGCTCTGCTGCCCAAAACAACACACCGGCCTGAGGCCGGTGTGTTGGAGATAATAGTGTTGGGGATAACCGTATTGGAGATGACTGGCGGCTGATGCCACTCAGGGGAGCAACTTAGCGCCCCTTCTTCTGCCGTCCGGTGTTAGCGGTGCGCGGCTTGCCAGCGGCCGGTTTGCCACCCTTGGGAGCCCCTTTGCCAGCGCCGCCCTTGTTGGCAGCACCTTTACCCGCGCCCCCCTTGCCCACCGGCAGCTTCTTCTCGAAAGCCTCCGGGCCCGGCACATTAGGACGCCCGCCAATCTCGTGATCATCATCGCGGCGCGGCTTCTTGCCCTGCCCCGGTTTGGCGGTTTGCGCCGCAGGGGCCTTGGCCGCCTTGGGTTTGTCGCCTTTGGCCGGTTTCACCTCGGAGGAGGAGTCCTCAATCAGCTTGAACAGATCGATCAGCTCGTCGTCGGTCAGATCGCGCCACTCGCCCACCGGCAGCCCCTTGAGGCTGACGTTCATGATGCGGATACGCTCCAGCTTGGTCACTTCAAAACCGAAGTGTTCGCACATGCGGCGGATCTGGCGATTCAGCCCCTGCACCAGGGTGATGCGAAAGACGAACGGTGCCTCTTTCTTCACCTTGCACTTCTTGGTCACAGTACCAAGGATCGGCACCCCGGCCGCCATGCCGCGCACAAACTCGTCGGTCACCGGCTTGTCGACGGTCACCAGATACTCTTTCTCGTGATCGTTGCCTGCCCGCAGGATCTTGTTGACCAGATCGCCGTGGTTGGTGAGGAAAATCAGCCCCTGCGAATCCTTGTCGAGCCGCCCGATGGGGAAGACCCGGGTGCTGTGGTTGACGAAATCGACGATATTGTCTTTCTCGCCCGCCTCCGTGGTACTGACGATGCCCACCGGCTTGTTGAGGGCGATTAGCACCAGACTGTCCGCCTCGCGCGGCTCGATCACCTGACCGTTCACCTTGACCAGATCACCAACCTGCACCTGATCGCCAATCCCGGCGCGCTTGCCGTTGATAAAGACGTGGCCCTGCTCGATAAAGCGGTCGGCCTCGCGGCGCGAGCAGATACCGCTCTCGCTGATGTATTTGTTCAGGCGCATGGATTCGTTAGCCAGCATGGATCACCTGCCACAGGTTCTGGGCCGCGCCCGGTTGTGCCATCGCCTGTTCCGGCTGTGCCGGGGAGGCTGTTTGCTGCATCAGCCAATTCACTACGTCAAAGTTCTGCATACCATTCCATCTTCAAAAAAGGCCAATGCCAGCTTATCCATCAAAAAACGCCGCTACAGTAGCATAATTGCCCCCTTTCAGGGGCAGATAGTTGCAAGGTCGCAGCGCCCAAGCGGGCATCCGCGGATAAGTTCACAGCGCCAGATGGCCCGCGATGCAGCCTTCGAACGGCCAGCCTGATGCCAACGGCAGGATCTGGTGCCCACAGCCAGCGCGGACGAACGCCATCAACTATACATATCACCTTGTTTCCATTAGGCTTTAAGCCGGTTGGCAGCGCCTTGGATGCTGCGCCAAACTTGCCCGCCCAGAGGCGGCCCCATCTCTATCGCCAAGGATTGCACCATGCTGGCTCACACTCGCCGCCTTGTTCGCCGTGCTCTGCTGACCCTGTTGCTGCTGTTGCTGACCGCTTGGGCGGTGATCGCCTACTTCGCCTGGCAGGCAGCGCCGCTGCAACTGTGGCACACAGTGGTGCCCCCCGAACTCAGCGCCGATGAGCTCGACAGCAGCGACTGGCAAACCTATCTGGCCCGCGAAACAGAGCTGTTCGAGCTGGTGGCCACCGAGGTAGTCGCCAAGACGCCGCCGGAGCAGCAACTGGCCAGCAATCGCTACTATCAGGACGCCCCCATCAATCCCGCCCGCTTTCAACAGAACTGGAACCGCTCCTACCTGCTGCGCCCCGAGGGGGACATCAAAGGGGTGGCGGTGCTACTGCACGGCCTGACCGACTCCCCCTACAGCTTGCGCCATCTGGCCAGACGTTATCAGCAGCAGGGCTTTATTGCGCTGGGGCTGAGGATCCCCGGCCACGGCACCGTGCCCGCAGGCCTCGTGGATGTGGATTGGGAAACCTGGCTGGCCGCTACCCGACTGGCGGTGCGGGAGGCCAGATTGCTGGCACCGGGCAAGCGGCCGCTGCATCTGGTGGGCTTTTCCAACGGCGGCGCGCTGGCGGTGAAATATGCGCTCGATGCGCTGGCCGACCCGAGCGGCACGCTGGCAAAACCGGATCGGCTGGTGCTGATCTCCCCGATGATCGGGGTGACCCGCTTTGCCCGCTTCGCCGGGCTCAAGGCCGTGCCTGCCCTGCTGCCCGCCTTTGCCAACGCCGCCTGGCTCGACACCATGCCGGAGTTCAACCCGTTCAAGTACAACTCGTTTCCGGTCAACGGCGCGCGCCAGTCCTATCGCCTGACCCACGCCATCCAGCAGCAGGTACGCCAGCTGGCCGCCAGTGGCGAGCTGGCGGCGTTTCCCCCCGCCCTCACCTTCCAGTCGGTGATGGACTACACCGTCAGCACACGCTCCATCATTGCCGATCTCTACCACTACCTGCCGGCCAACGGCAGCGAACTGGTGCTGTTTGATATCAACCGCAGCACCCTGTTTGGCCCGCTGATGAGCTCGGCCTCCGAGCTGGCGCTGCAACGCTTGCTGCCAAACGCCCCCGAGCACTATCGCCTCACCGTGGTGGGCAATGTGGAACCCGCCTCTCCCGCAACCCAGGCCAGAACGCTGGCCAGCGCCGATCAGCCTGAGCAGCTCCGCCTGCTGGGTATCGATTATCCCAAGGAGATCTACTCCCTCTCCCACGTGGCGCTCCCCTTCCCGATGGACGACCCCCTCTATGGCATGGCGGCGCGCCCGGAGCTGCGGGAGCAATACGGCATCAATCTCGGCGGTCTGGCCCTGCGTGGCGAGCGCGGCGTGCTGATCGTCAACCCCGGCGCCCTCACCCGCACCTCCTCCAACCCCTTCTACCCCTATCTGCAGCAGCGGGTGATGGAGACCCTCACCGCCCCTCCCGTCGCCCGGCCTGCCGCCGTAATACCTGCCAGCAGCAATCAATATGATGCGGCCTATCAGGCAGAAGTGGAGCAGTTTTTACAGGAGAGCGACGAGAGCAGCGCGCCTTTCTAGGGCGTTTCTGGAGTATCGGCAAAGAGCCACTGGCGCTGGGTCGATGGCGATACGAGAAAGGGGTCGTCAATTGACGGCCCCTTTCTATTGATGATGGCAATCGGAGTGATGGCTTGATGGGCTCAGGGATAGATGCTCACTTCTATCAGGTTCTGGTCAGGGTCGAGGAAGTAGATTGATTCTATCGGCCCGCAGGCGCCACTTTTGGTCACCGGGCCCTCGACAATCTCCACCCCGTGGCAGGCAAGCTGGGCCATCACCTGCTCCAGCGGCCAGCGGGTAATAAGGCAGACATCCCCCGACCCCACCTGCGCCCGATTGCGCGGCTCCTGCCCCAACAGTTGCAGATTGATCTTCTGGTTGCCAAACCCTACCGCCCGGCGCCCTGCACCGAAGGTGATGGCCTCCATATTGAGCACCGAACTGTAAAACGCCACGGCCCGTTCGATATCACTGACCGTCAATACCAGATGGTCGATATGGCTGATCATGTATGAATCCATATTGATATAGTCGCGGACGATTCTAATGAATATAAAAGAAATAACTAATGCAGATAAATCAATTCGAACTAACAATCTAGTTATACTTACCAACAACAAGATAGATTTTTTCACTATATGAGATTTGGATCACGCTAATAAAGGCATACCGTGCCAAATGTAAATAAAATGTTTCAGATGGGCGTGTCGCTATGAATGCGATAGTTTACCTACCCATACAATACCAAGCTCAAGCTATCACTTGACTGTTGCACACATGCATTGCACTTGATATACAAAAACATTAAATGAACATTGGGCCACGGCCAAGTATTGATTAAAAAAACAATTAATAATAGAATAGATATATTTGCTCGCTTTGCCAAACATAGGCGACCTATCTCTATAAGTAGCTGCTGTATGAGGGTAGCCTTGTATATAACTCAACCTAGCTTAATATATGTTTTCATGGCACTTTAGACAGTTGGGATATGCCAGCACTGCTTTCGAATGTAGCATTGCATCTTTTGAAGGCTCTTAGAACCATGTACCAAAACAATTTTTCCTTTCGGAGAGATATCATGACCGAACAGCCACAGTGGCGCTTCTTGGAAAACCCCAAGGGAGCCAAAGCTCGAGACCCGATGCAGGATGAATTTTTCCAAGATCAGTCTATCGATGGGATCGGACACGCGTTGATTCGTGAGACAATCCAAAACTCCTTAGATGCACGAGAGAGTGCTCACGGAGCTCCTGTCAAAGTAGTCATATCACTAGGCTCGCTCACAGCTGATAGAGCTAATTTTTGGTTCCCAGCAGAAATTAAAAATCACTATGCAGCAAAGGAAATTAAATTATCCAACCTACCTAACTGGGGGATGGAAGAATGTACCTATCTCACCATTGAGGACTTTGGAACCAAAGGACTTGAAGGGAAGGTTGACTCAGAAACACCTCAAGAAGGCGGAAATTTTTACCACTTTTTTCGCGCTGAAGGCCTGTCCAATAAAAAGGAAGGTGAGCGGGGTAGCTGGGGTGTTGGAAAAATAGTTATTCCACGGGCGAGCAGAGTGCGTTCTTTTTTTGCAATGACACAGAGAGCATCCGATAAAGGTATGCACCTCATAGGTCAGACCATTTTACGACATCATGAATTGGATGGGAAAAGATATACTCCAGATGGCTGGTTCAGTAAAGACAAAAATGGATTACAAGTTCCATTTACTAGTGATTTTGTGACAAATCAATTGATGAAAGACTTCCGATTAAGTCGAAACAATGAGCTAGGATTAAGCGTTGTAATTCCATGGATATATAAGGAATATTTAACTTTAGAAATACTATCTACAGTTATTGCCAAAGAATATTTCATTCCCATATTGGCGGGAGATCTTGTTGTAGAACTGAAAGACCACAGTAGTGACATTTATCAACGGTTCGATGCAAGCTGTGCTGAAGAGCTCAAAAAAACAGCCCCAAATGATGATCAGCTACAAGATGCAATCCAACTAGCTAGCTGTTTACTTCGGCTAGGCCAAAACGAACCGTTAGAGGTCAAAGTAGCTCATGAATCTGGTTCGGATGAAATCAATTACAACTGGAATAGTTACCGAACTGAAGTGCCATCGCAAGATATTGAGTCAGAACTAGATCATGGGCGCGTAGTACATTTCAAAGTCCCAATGACAATAAAAGCAGCAGATAAATCGCATGTTGAAGCTACATTCGATGTACTAATAAAGAGAAAGCCTGGGCGCCATTACCCTCTCTATATTCGAGATGGTCTGGTCATTCCCAACCAACCAACCAGAAAGAAAACACCGGATAGCATAGCATTAATTTATTGCGCAGATAATGCTATTTCTGGAGCATTGAGACAAGCAGAATGCCCCGCACACACCGACTGGAAAGCCAGCCGAGATAAATTTAAAGAGCAGCGGTATCGTTCTG
This sequence comes from Aeromonas sp. FDAARGOS 1411, assembly GCF_019047125.1. Classification (NCBI taxonomy): domain Bacteria; kingdom Pseudomonadati; phylum Pseudomonadota; class Gammaproteobacteria; order Aeromonadales; family Aeromonadaceae; genus Aeromonas; species Aeromonas sp. FDAARGOS 1411. The sequence goes on from NZ_CP077214.1 coordinate 2,003,302, forward strand.
CAAACTTATTAATACCATTTGTACGTGAAAGTGCTCATAAACTAATTGAAAAATTATCCACGGAAGATGAAAAACCAGATCATAACTTATTGGCAGATTTACTCCCGCACCCCTCAAACAACTCCTTTTTGCAACCAAGCAACAATATTCCCTTGAACGATCGAAATAAAAAAGAAAGAACAACGAAATCAGACCACCCTAGCATTCCGCCTTCAACTCCACGATGCTGGAAATTGAAACAATCCCAAGGGAAAATTAATCTAACTGGTAACTATAGTGGCTTTACTAATGGGTGCGGATATAGATTAACGCTTCAGGTTGCATATGATATCCATGGTCGAAACCCATTTAAAGCACATTCAAAATACGACTTTAATTTAAAGCAAGCTGCTGAAAATGGGACAGATAATATAACTGGATTCCAAGTTGCCATCAGAGGAGCAGAAATCGAGAGTGGTGATTATGGACGCTTGGTGATTCTAGTGAAAAATCCTGATTTCGAGGTAATCCTTCAACCAGCAGACCTTAATCGTGATTTGATCATAAAAGTAAATTCAGCTCCTATAGGGGAGTCTTCATATGAAGATGAGGAGATAACGGAATGAGTCATCGCTTCAACTTTACAGAGCGTGAAAAAATTTCAACGGATGATGTGAATATCACCATTGAACATAGAAATAATCGCATCGTAAGCAATATCAAACTCAAGCTAGACATTAATAAGTTTAGCCATGATGCCTTGGTTGTTGTGGAAGCGGAACGAGGTCGAGTTCTACGCTTAAGACATGATTGGGGATGTGCAGGCCATGCGTTCACAGCCGATGGAGCAAGCTCCGAGTTTGACATAACTTCCATTGGAGATACAGAAGACGTACGTTTCCGCGTTATGGTTGTTGATCCAAAATCATGCCGCCTGCTAGCCACTGCTGAAAATTTAGAAGCTTATGACCGCGAGAATGGTGACCTCCCTCAAAGATCTTTGCTTCCAATAAAAATACGTGATTTACAGGGTGGGATTTGGGAACTAGAAAATATGGATGATATGCCGACTCTTGTACTGGATAGCAATTTAGGCACCAAGCAAGAACTCAAGTCTAGCCCTGTACTATCATCTCTTCTACCAGGTGTGATAAGAGCCATTTTGGTATATCAAGCTTATGCTCACCAAGACAATATCCATGATGATGAATTAGATACCGATGGCGGTAGCCCAACGACTTGGCTAGCATTGGGAAAAAAATGGGTCGGAGAGTCCCATCCAAATAATGGTAACCATCAAGAAATTGATGACTGGGCTCAAAAAGGTTCTACTGGTTTTTGTCGAGAGAAAAAGCTTCGTGACCGACTTATTAATTTTTTAGCTTTGGAGGATTAAAAATGAAAACCCTACAAATGCGAGCCTTTAACGAAAGTGGCATAGAGCAAATGCGTATCTGGTTGGAACAGGCTAGACATAGCTCATCGATTTCAATCCCAATTGAGTTATTGGAATGCAATGAATTTACTGATGTGAGAGGTAAACCAATTTCTCCTGATATATTTAACCATAAGGCATTCAGCACAAAGTTGGATCTAGCAAAAGCCATAGACATAGCCGTGAAAGATGCAGGGCTTGAAGAAGAATCCTTAGAATCAGATCAAGGTTTCTGGAGCTGGTTAACGCTCAGATATGCTGATAACTTCATTGGGAATAAAGGAAATATAGGTGAATATGCTCTATGGATATATGAACCTGGTAACTGGCGAAAAGTATATCGTCAAAAAATGGCACCTCTTTGGTTAGCTTATAGAGCTCACCGAAATACCCCAGAATGTCTCAGAGCTGTATTGGGTATTCCGGTCAACAAGACTGGTGAAGTTTTTGAGCAGATGATGGCTAGGAAATGGATTGTACTAAGCACAGGAATTATGACATTAGTTACTAAACTTTATTTTGATGAACAGGAAGGGAAATTAAAAAAAGGGAGTGGAGGAAAAGATAAAGGAGCACCTAGACGTCTTTCAACCGTACTAGAACAGCTTGGGTTAACTTATGACATTGAGAAATTGGAATGGAATAAATTAGCTGCCATGCTACCAAAAGATTTCGATAGGTTCAAACCACTCTAGTTAATTAATCCTGTCATTGCATAATGTTAAAAAAATTATGCAATGACATTGCTCATTAATTATTAGTTATTTTCAGGTCAATTAAAAACATATTATAAATTAACCATCCTTACATAAAATAGAGTATGCTATTTTTGCAATTTTATTCGAAAGTAATGGCGGCACGGCATTACCAACTTGATGATACTGCTGTGTCCTTCCCCCTTGGAAGAAATAGTTGTCAGGAAATGTCTGCAAGCGGGCGGCTTCTCTCACTGTCAGACTGCGACATTGCCTTGGATCGTAGTGAATAAAGTAATGCCCATCCTTAGATATATGACTGGTGATTGTTGTTGATGGTGCATCAGCCAGCTGCACTCTGAATCTGTCAGAAAAATTGCCAGACTCCCAATTTTTATGATCCGGAGCCAATCCAGGCAGACAAAAATCTGTATGGCCTTTTGGTGAACGACCATATTCTTCAGCAAAACATGCCGCAAAACCATAACGGGCCAAATCATCAACGCGATGCCCTCTGGTTTCATGATTCAACCATACCTTAAGCTTGGGATCAGAATACCACTCATCTAACTCGTAATTGCCAATAAAACCAGACTTGTCATCTTTTTTAAGACGCAATGCACCAGTATTTCTTGCATCAAGGGTTTCAGCCACTGCAGACAATTTATTGGCAAGAGGCTTTATATGATCAGCGCCTAATGGTGCATGCAGGGCAAGTTCCATTAGTTGATCATTAACAGAAGAAACCCAATTTTCATAAGAATCTTCCTGCTTGCTCAACTTGCTTCTCAATACAGGCAAGCCCCCTATTACCTGCTTTACGGTAATGGGATCTTCCTTCGACAATTTCGGCAACTCAGTCAATATACGATCATCCCGAATGCCGAGCAAAATGACTCGGTGACGAGCTTGTGGAATGCCATAATCCTCTGATTGAATGATGAATTTTCTTGCATCAATTGCCTTGGGGTCATCACCATCCCTGAATACTTCGTCGCTAACCAGTGACACAATCTGGTAACGCAAATCATCATCGGGCATATCCAATGCAGCATTGGGATTTGCCAGATCTCGAAGTATCTGATGAAAAATGAAATCCCCATTTATTTTTGAAGAGAGGATGCCTTTGACATTCTCCATGACAAATATATCTGGCCTGTTTCTTTGAATAATCCGCAGATACTCTTTGTATAAAAAATGTCGATGGTCTTCTTCCGGTTTGTAATCGGATTTGCCCTTGTTTCTGGAACGCCCAGCAAGGGAGTATGCTTGGCAGGGCGGTCCGCCAATCAACACCCATGGCTGTGATTCGCTTCTGTTTTCAAGCGCCTTGGTAATCGCCTGATCAAGTCGTTGATTGCCAGATTCACTGCCGATCTCCAGACACATGGCTTCCAAACCAGCCTTTTCCCACAGGTCAATGCTCTTTTCCGTGTAGGGCTGTTCAGCATCTCCATTGCAATACTGGTAGTAATCGTGGAGGCAATCTCGCCGATGATTCTTGAGCAGACGATAAAAGGAGCGAAGCCTCAAGGTTTCACGCGCTATTGGGTCCTTCTCCGCGGAAACCCTAATCTCGAATGCCTTGCCATCGTTGAGAGATGAAAACCCCTCACCCAAACCACCAGGACCGGCAAACAAATCGACTACGGGGATGGATGATGAAAAAATGCTCATTGGTAATTACTGTGTTTTTGATCAGGCCATAAAGATACCAGGAAGCTTGCCAAGCAGGAAGCAAAAGCATGGATGTTGTCGATACAGCAACCCGTTCAGCCATGATGGCTGGCATAAAAAGCAAAAACACACGCCCTGAGCTGACACTGCGCAGATATCTTCATGGATTGGGATTTCGTTTTCGACTGCATGTCAAAGAGCTTCCCGGCAAACCTGATATCGTTCTTCCCCGCTACCGGCTCTGCATTTTCGTTCATGGCTGTTTTTGGCATCGCCATCCGGGCTGCCGCTTTGCTGCAACCCCCAAAAGCAATACCGAGTTCTGGCTGCAGAAATTTGCGGCCAATACCGAGCGTGATGAACTGGTTGAAAAACAGCTGCATGAAGCTGGCTGGCGAGTGTTCAGGATTTGGGAGTGCGGACTCAAAAATGCCGATGTTCAGACATTGAGCTGGCTGCAGGAACGGATAAAGGGAACAACTTCTTTTCTTGACTGGCCTGAGTTCGAAACCCTCTGAGTACCCTCTAGTCATGGTGCTCATGCGAACAGCTTGCCAAACTGCCTCAATCTTGCCCAAAACCCCGGCTAAATTATCCAGTTGCATAATAACCATGCGGCCTTGCGGTTGTTTAACTGGCCCTAACGTCAGATAATACCGCCCGCCTTCAAACCCCGATAACCCGACTTTCAGTGACGGTAATTGATGACTGAGTACCTGCTTTTATTGATCGGCACCGTGCTGGTTAACAACTTCGTGCTGGTGAAATTCCTCGGCCTCTGCCCCTTTATGGGGGTCTCCGGCAAGCTGGAAACCGCCATCGGCATGGGGCTGGCGACCACCTTCGTGATGACCCTCGCCAGTGCCAGCTCCTATCTGGTGGAGCACTATATCCTGCTGCCGCTGGATATCGCCTATCTGCGCACCCTCGCCTTTATTCTGGTGATCGCCGTGGTGGTGCAGTTTACCGAGATGGTGGTGCGCAAGAGCAGCCCGACCCTCTATCGCCTGCTGGGGATCTTCCTGCCCCTCATCACCACAAACTGTGCGGTGCTCGGGGTGGCGCTGCTCAGCATCAATGAGCGACACGACTTTATCCAGAGCGTGATCTACGGCTTTGGCGCCGCCACCGGCTTCTCGCTGGTGTTGATCCTGTTTGCCGCCATGCGCGAGCGTCTGGTCGCCGCCGATGTGCCCGCGCCGTTTCGCGGGGTGTCGATTGCCATGATCACCGCCGGTCTGATGTCGCTGGCCTTTATGGGCTTTACCGGCCTTATCAAGATATAACCATGATCCATATTCTCTTTGCCATTCTGGTGCTCACCCTGCTGGCGCTGGCGTTCGGGATTATCTTGGGCTTTGCCGCCGTCAAGTTTCATGTGGAAGCAGACCCCATCGTCGATCAGCTCGATGCCCTGCTGCCCCAGACCCAGTGTGGCCAGTGCGGCTATCCCGGCTGCAAACCCTACGCCGAGGCGCTCGCCAACGGCGATCAGATCAACAAGTGTGTGCCGGGTGGCGAGGCCACCATGCGCAAGATTGCCGATCTGATGGGGGTCGAGCCCCAGCCGCTGGGGGGCAGTGACGAGGCCGCCGTGCCGGTCAAAAAGGTCGCCTTTATCCACGAAGATCAGTGCATCGGCTGCACCAAGTGCATTCAGGCCTGCCCGGTGGATGCCATTGTCGGCGCCACCAAGGCGATGCATACCGTGATTGCCAACGAGTGCACCGGTTGCGATCTCTGTGTCGATCCCTGCCCGACCGACTGCATCGAGATGATCCCGGTGCCCACCACGGTCGATAACTGGAAGTGGGATCTCAATAACGTGCATGTTCCGGGCAAGATTCCGGTCAAGATAGTGGAATAAACAGCGGAGCAATCATGCATTCCTTACTCGAACGTATCAAAGCCGGCACGCTCTGGGACTTTCACGGTGGCATTCACCCCGCCGACAACAAGCTGCAATCAAGCCAGAGCCCGGTGGTAGACGCCGGTCTGCCACCGCGCCTCATTATTCCGCTGCGCCAGCACGCAGGCCCCGCCGGCGATCTGCTGGTGCAGGTGGGCGACAAGGTCAAAAAAGGGCAGCCACTGACCCGTTATGCCAAGGGTCGGATCGTCCCTGTCCATGCCTCCACCTCCGGCACCATCACCGAGATTGGCAACCACACGGTTGCCCACCCCTCCGGACTCGGCGATCTCTGCGTCATTCTCACCCCCGATGGCGAAGATGAGTGGGGCGAGCGCAATGGCAAAGCCGATTATTGGAATCTGGAGCGGGGCGAGCTGCTCGAGCGCATCCAGCAGGCAGGGGTAGCGGGCCTTGGCGGCGCCGTATTCCCGACCCACAGCAAGCTCGACGGCCGCGGCCAGCTCACCGAGATCCTGATCGTCAACGGGCTGGAGTGCGAACCCTATATCACCACCGACGATCGGTTGATGCAGCAGTATGCCGACGAGATTATGGATGGCATCCGGGTGCTCAAGCACCTGCTCAAACCCAAGCTGACCCTGATCGGGGTGGAAGACAACAAGCCCGAGGCGATCGAGCAGCTGACCCGCCACGCCACAGACCCGGATGTGCTGGTCAAGACGGTGCCAACCAAGTACCCCTCGGGCGGTGCCAAGCAGACCATCGAGCTGCTCACCGGCCGTCAGGTGCCCAAAGGTGGCCGCGCGGTCGATATCGGCATCATGGTGCTCAACGTCGCCACCGTGTTTGCCATCAAGCGCGCCATCATCGACGGCGAGCCGCTGATCGAGCGGATCGTCACCCTCACCGGCGACAGCTTCAAAAAGCCCGGCAACGCCTGGGTGCGCCTCGGTACGCCGGTGCGCTGGCTGTTGCAGCGTTTCGAGCTGCAACCGGAAGCGGAGCAGCGGGTGATCATGGGGGGCCCTATGATGGGCTTTACCCTGCCCCACGCCATGGTGCCTGTGGTCAAGGCCACCAACTGCCTGCTGGCGCCGACGCAGGCCGAACTGCCCGCCCCCGGCCCGGAGCAGCCATGCATCCGTTGCAGCGCCTGCGCCGATGCCTGCCCGGCTACCCTGCTGCCGCAAGAGCTCTACTGGTACAGCCGGGCCAAGGAGTATGACAAGGCCGAGAAGCTCAACCTGATGGACTGCATCGAGTGCGGCGCCTGCGCCTGGGTCTGCCCGAGCGAGATCCCGCTGGTGCAGTACTACAAGATCGCCAAAGACGACATTCGCGAAGCCCGTGCCGAGGCCGAAAAAGCCGAACGCGCCAAGCAGCGTTTCGAGGCCAAGCAGGCCCGTTTCGAGCGGGAGAAAGCAGCCCGCGAAGCGCGCCACGCCGAAGCCGCCGCCCAGCGCCGTCAGACCATGACGGCCGCAGGCGGGGAAGATCCGGTGGCAGCGGCACTGGCCCGCATCAAGGCCAAGCAGGATGCCCCCATCACTGCCATTGCCGCCACCGCCGAGGGCTTGCCTGACAACAGCGCCGTGATTGCCGCCCGCGAAGCCCGCAAACGGGAAGCGGAGGCGCGCCGCGCCGCCAAGCTGGCAGAGAACGCAAACAGCGACACTGCCGCTGCGGCGCAACCCGCCGAGGCGGTTGACCTCGCCAGCGATCCCAAGAAAGCGGCCATCGCCGCCGCACTGGCCCGCGCCAAGGCCAAGAAAGCCGCTCAGGCTGGCGAGAGCGCCGAGCCTGTGACTGCCGAAGCCGTTGCTGCGCCTGCGGTAGATGCTGATCAGCAAAAAGCAGAGGTTGATCCGAAAAAGGCGGCGATTGCTGCCGCCATTGCCCGCGCCAAGGCCAAAAAGGCCGAGGCGAATGGTGAACCGGTAAGCGCTGCCAACGGCACGGCAGCCGAGGTCAACACGCAAAATGATGCCCCTGTCGATCCCAAAAAAGCTGCAATTGCTGCCGCCATCGCCCGGGCCAAAGCCAAGAAGGCCGCCCAGCAGGGTAACAGCGCTGAGGGCGATCTGACTGCAAATGCTGGCGCCAGCGAATCCGCTGCAACCCAAAGTGATGCGCCATCTGCGGCCAGCGAAGCGGTCGATCCCAAGAAAGCCGCTATCGCCGCGGCCATTGCCCGCGCCAAGGCCAAAAAGCTGGCCCAACAGGGCGAAAGTGCCGGTGCTGAGGGTACGCAAGTTGAGCTATCAGCAAGCGCGGAGACCCGTGACGTGACGCTAGCCAAGAGCGAAGTAACCACCAGCCAAAGCGATACGGCTGCAAGCGAAGCGGTCGATCCCAAGAAGGCCGCTATCGCCGCTGCCATCGCCCGTGCCAAGGCCAAAAAGCTGGCCCAGCAGAGCGCAAGTACCAGTGCTGAGGTAGAAAGCGCTGGTACTCAGGTAGAGAGTGCCGGAACTGAGGGTGAGCGCGCACCGGCCGAGCCGATGCAAACCGATGCAGCCAGCAGTGAGCAACCACTTGCCGTCACTGCCGAGCCTGAAGCGAACGCCCCTGCGGCTGATGCCCCGGTTGATCCGAAAAAAGCGGCCATTGCAGCCGCCGTGGCCCGCGCCAAGGCGAAGAAGCTGGCGGCCGAGGCAGCCAGAGCCGCAGAGACCGCCGCTGAAGATGCCCCGTCAGCCGACCGAACAACCACAAGGTAATCGACAGACTCATGTTCAATATTGCGACTGCGCCGTTTGCCCATAACCGCAAACAGACCCGAACCCTGATGCTGCTGGTGATCCTGGCCTGCGTGCCGGGCTTGCTGGCCCAGACCTGGTTCTTCGGCTGGGGCTCCTTTATCCAGATCCTGCTGGCGTTGGTGACCGCGCTGCTGTGCGAGGCGCTGGTGCTCAAGCTGCGGGGCCGCGCCATCAAGCCTGCCCTGATGGATGGCAGTGCGGCGCTCACCGCCGTGCTGATCGGTCTCTCCCTGCCGCCGCTGCTGCCGTGGTGGATGCTGGTGGTGGGCACGGCTTTTGCCATCATCGTCGCCAAACACCTTTACGGCGGACTGGGTCAGAACCTGTTCAACCCGGCCATGGTCGCCTATGTGCTGCTGCTGGTCTCCTTCCCGGTGCAGATGACCAGCTGGCTGCCGCCGGAGAGCGTGCGCGCCTACAGCCTCGGCTTTGGTGATGCGGCGTCGGTCATCTTCACCGGCTTTAGCCTCGACGGCTACAGCATGGCCCAGCTCAAGCAGGGGGTGGATGGTCTCACCATGGCAACTCCCCTCGATACCCTGAAAACCGGCCTGACTCAGGGGCTCACCACCGGCGAGATCCTGAGCGGCCCACTGTTTGAGGGTTGGGGCGGCATCGGCTGGAGCTGGGTCAACCTCGGCTATCTGCTGGGCGGCCTCTTCCTGCTGCAACAGAAGGTGATCAACTGGCGCATTCCCACCGCGATTCTCGGTGCCCTGCTGGCGGCCTCCACCATCGGCTATCTGGTAAGCCCGGATGCGACTGCCACGCCCATGTTCCATCTCTTTAGCGGCGCGACTATGCTGGGGGCCTTCTTTATCGCCACCGATCCGGTCAGCGCCTGCACCACGCCGCGTGGCCGACTGGTCTATGGCGTGCTGATCGGGGTGCTGGTCTACATCATTCGCCGCTTTGGCGGCTATCCCGATGCGTTTGCCTTCGCCGTGCTGCTGGCCAACCTCTGCGTACCCTTTATTGACAGCCTGACTCGCCCGAAAGTGTATGGAGCCCGTCGCCAATGATGTTTCTGCCCTTTTCCCCCATCACAGCTGACGGAGCCCGGACATGTTAAAGAGCATGCGCAAGAACGGCCTTATTCTGGCGATGTTCGCGCTCGGCTGTACCGCGCTGGTGGTACTGACCAACGAGCTGACCAAGGATAAAATCGCTCACCAGCAACAGCTGGAGAAACAGCAGACCCTCTCGGTATTGCTGCCAGAGGGGAGCTATGACAACGATCTGGTGGCCAGCTGCAAGCAGGTGACCAGCAGGAAGTATCTCGGCAGCGATCAGCCGCAGGCCCTCTATACCGCCAGCAAAAATGGCGTGGTGACCGGCTATGCATTGGAGGCGATTGCGCCGGATGGCTACAGCGGGGCGATCCGCATCGTGGCGGGCTTTGATGCCAAGGGCACCATCACCGCCGTGCGTGTGCTCGCTCACAACGAGACCCCGGGCCTGGGTGACAAGATCGAGCTGAAGAAATCGGACTGGATCAACAGCTTTGCCGGAAAATTCCTGACCCATGACAACGAGCCCCAGTGGGCGGTGAAGAAAGATGGCGGCGAGTTCGATGCCTTTACCGGCGCCACCATCACCCCGCGAGCCGTGGTCAAGGCGGTGAAGAACCTGCTTAAACTGCAGCAGGAGCAACCCGAACTGCTCAGCAACGCCCCGGCTTGTCCGGCGGCGAACTAACGGAGTCGAGCCATCATGAACCAGATGGAACAGATTGAAACGGGCGCAGCCCCGATTACCGAGCTGGAAAGCCGCAAGGGCGAGCTCAAGGAGCTGATGAGTCAGGGGCTGTGGAAGAACAACCCCTCGCTGGTGCAGGTGCTGGGGCTCTGCCCGACCCTCGCCGTCTCCTCCACCTTTACCAATGCGCTGGGGCTGGGCCTTGCCACCATGGCAGTGCTGGTCTGCTCCAACCTCGCCGTCTCTCTGGTGCGCAACTGGGTGCCGAAGGATATTCGCATCCCGGTCTATGTGATGATCATCGCTTCGCTGGTGACCAGCGTGCAGCTGCTGATGAACGCCTACACCTATGGCCTCTATCAGGCGCTCGGCATCTTTATCGCCCTCATCGTCACCAACTGCGTCATCATCGGCCGCGCCGAGGCCTATGCCTCCAAGAACCCGCCGCTGCTGGCGGCCCTCGACGGCCTGATGATGGGCCTTGGCTTTACTCTGGTGCTGCTGGTACTGGGCGGCATGCGCGAGATCATCGGCATGGGCACCCTGTTTGATGGCGCCGAGCTGCTGCTGGGCGAGTGGGCCAAATCCCTGCGCATCGAGCTGTTCCACGCCGATGCCAGCCTGCTGCTGGCGATTTTGCCGCCGGGCGGCTTTATCGGGTTGGGACTGTTGATCGCCGCCAAGAACGCCATCAACGACTGGCGGGACCGCAAACAGGCCGCTACCGTAGCCCACTGCAACGTTGCCCCGGCCCGCGTCCGGGCGACCGAACTATGACCGGACGCAAGGCATGAACAACCAGAAACGCAGAGAGATCCTCGAGCGACTGCGGGCAAACAACCCCCACCCCACCACAGAGCTCAACTTCAACTCGCCGTTTGAACTCCTGATCGCCGTGCTGCTCTCGGCGCAGGCGACCGATGTCAGCGTCAACAAGGCAACCGACAAGCTCTATCCGGTGGCCAACACCCCGCAGGCAATGCTGGATCTCGGGGTGGACGGGCTCAAGGAGTACATCAAGACCATTGGCCTCTTCAACACCAAGGCCGAGAACGTCATCAAGACCTGCGCCATCTTGCTGGAGCGCCACGGCGGCGAGGTACCTGAGAACCGCGAAGCGCTGGAAGCCCTGCCCGGCGTCGGCCGCAAGACCGCCAACGTGGTGCTCAACACCGCCTTTGGCTGGCCCACCATCGCCGTCGATACCCATATCTTCCGAGTATCGAACCGCACCGGCTTTGCGGTAGGCAAGAACGTGGATCAGGTGGAGGAGAAGCTGCTCAAAGTGGTACCCGCCGAGTTCAAGTTGGATGTCCACCACTGGCTGATCCTGCACGGACGTTACACCTGTCTGGCTCGCAAGCCCCGTTGTGGTTCCTGTATCATCGAGGACTTGTGCGAGTACAAAGAGAAGGTCTATCCCGAGAGCTGAATGACTGGGCGCCACAACCGTCCTACCTGTCTCGCTCGCAAACATCTGCTGCAGTGGTTCCTGTATCATCGAGGACCTCTGCGAGTACAAAGAGAAGGTCTATCCCGAAAGCTGATAGCCTCGCAACCGAGATTGAAAGCAGTACACATCACCAACCCGGAGAACTGAGCAATGAGAATTCTGCATACCATGCTGCGTGTCGGCGATCTGCAACGCTCCATCGACTTCTACACCCGTGTCCTTGGCATGAAGCTGCTGCGCAAGAGCGAGAACAGCGAGTACAAGTACACCCTGGCCTTCGTCGGTTACGGTGACGAGAAGGATGAAGCGGTGATCGAGCTGACCTACAACTGGGGGGTGAGCGAGTACGAACTGGGCTCTGCCTATGGCCACATCGCGCTGGAAGCGGACGACATCTATGCCACTTGCGATGCCCTGCGCGCCGCCGGTGCCAAGATCACCCGCGAACCGGGCCCGGTCAAGGGCGGTACCACCGTCATCGCCTTCGTCGAAGATCCGGACGGTTACAAGATTGAACTGATCGCCAAGAAAGATGCCGGTACTGGCCTCGGTGACAGCTTCTAAGCTGCCCTAATCCCGCTGCCTAATGGCAGGATCAAAAAAGAGCGCAGATGCGCTCTTTTTTATGCTTCTCTGACCGGGCCGCAAAGCTAGATCTCGCCGTTACGCCCCATGCTGATCACCACACGCCGGTTCTTGGCACGACCCTGTTCGGTTTCGTTGGAGGCGACGTGCTGCTTCTCGCCATGCCCCTCCACCGAGATCTTGCCGGGATCGATCCCCAGATCGACAAACACCTTCTTGATGGCATCGGCCCGCTTCTCGGAGAGTTTCAGGTTCGGCCAGCGGCCGCCATAGCTGTCGCTGTAGGCGTCGATCACCACCACATCGATGCTCTTGTCCGCCTTGATAAACTCGCTGATCATCGCCAGCCGCCGCTTGGAGGGGATGGAGAGCTGATCGCTGTTCTTGTCGTAGGTAAGCACGCTAAAGGCGATGTCATTGAAGCTGTAGGGCAAGAGCCCGCTCAGACAGTCGATAAAAGCCTGATATTTCACCCGAAAGTTGACCGACGAGAGGGACACCCGCACCGCGCGGTTCTGGCGATACCAGTCCCGATACTGGAAGGTCGGCATCCGCCCCCCCTCCAGCTCGTCGAGCATGGTCCAGGCGGTTTGCCCCTCTACCAGCCCATCGAACTGCTGATAGAAGCGCAGCTGGCTCACTTCTCGCCCGGCGATCCCCGGGCGCCATACCGGTGGCATGATGCCAAGACTCACCGTCTGTGTCTGGGCCTGTGGCCGCTTGCCCTTGAGCTCGAAGTCGAGGTTGATCTTGCGCCCGGCGCGGCTGACAAAGGCCCCCGTTCCCCAATTGGGAATAGGGTGTTCGAGGCGACACTCAATCTGGGTATCGGAGGTCAAACGCCAGACGGATTGATCCAGACCGGCACCAAATTCGGTGACCCCAGCCTGTAACTGCATACTCACGGATATGCTGACCAACCCCAACACCCAAGCGTTCAATTGCTTGTCCTCCACACGATCTCACAAGGGGTATCGGCGGCAAGAGGCCAAGCTTTAGCGACAAACTGCAAAGGCGTGCCGTTGGTGTGGCAAAGGCTTGCCCCCGGCGGCAACCGACCACAAGCGGCGCTCACTCTCCCCCTCTTTGCTCCGTGCCAACCGGCAGGAAGCTCGCTACAGTAAAGCCAGGGCAATCAGACGCCGCTTATCGGGAACCAAACTCATGCACCGCTCTTGCTCCTCTTTATTGCAGATGTTGTTGCCAATGCTGCTGGCGCTATCCGGCGGCGCCGTCAAGGCTGCAACACAGGATCAGGAGTGGGCACAGGAGCGCGCCAATGCGGTGCTTTCGCTGATGACCTTCACCGTGGTGCCCGACATCACCGCCAGCAACCTCGATATCGGCAGCGGCACCAATCAATCTGCCGCCCTTAACATGACCCAGATCGGTGGCGGCGCCACCATGAGCGAAGCCGTGCCCATCTATCTGGAAGGGGCGATCGGCTTTAGCCGCTACGATCCCCAGTTTGTGGTGAGCAACGGCACCGAGAGCCGCACCCTCCCGACCAAATGGAACAGCCTGACCGCATCTGGTGGGGTCGGCTGGGATATCGCCCTCCATGAAGACCCGCGCGGTGGCCACTGGGTGCTGCGCCCTATCGCCAACGTCTCGCTCGGTACCATGGCCAGCGATCTGCGGATCGGCAACTGGCTGCTGGAGCGCACCAAGGGCTACTCGCTGGATTTTCTCGATGGTGGGCAGCTCAATATGTACGGACTGGGGGGCTCGCTGATGCTCGACTACGAGCTCTTTTCAAAGGCGCAGGATATCGATATCGAAGTGCGCTACTCCTACCAGCACCTGCAGAGCTTTGGCGGTACCTCGACCAGCGTCCGTGGTCACGCCGAGGCGGAGAACCTCGGTCTCTATCTGCGTCGCCGGGCCCCGCTGTTTGACTGGACACTGCTCGACAGACCGGTGCGCTATGTACTGGAGGGGGCCCATACCGCATATCTGGGGGAGCAGCGGGGATTGCTTGGCTTTGACTCCCTCAACTCCATCGGCGCCGGTCTGGAGCTGGACAGCAGCAAGTACGACATCATTGTCACTCGCACCCGGCTGGTTGCCCGCTATATGTTCAGCCACAACACCAGCGGTTATTCCATCGGGTTGGCCATGAGTTTCTAAGTCGTTATATTTTCCTGCCACGAATGGGGAATCCTCTGGGAAAACACATTAACACTCCATATAATCATGCATCTATTGACGGAGGGTTTATTTATCTTGTCCCCTTCATATTCCTCACCACCCTGCCATATCAGGTAAAAATATCCACCTGCTGGTAGGCTAATCCTCCCCTCGCACACCGAATATTGGAGTTTTTGTCTTTGTATTTACGGCGCGCAATGGCTGATTGGCCCTTGATGTCGCCAGCCTGTGCCCGCTTGCAACAGAAAAAATACCAAACGCCCGACATCATAGACCGATGGCCAACTTTATCGATGCCCATAAGGAACCATTTCGGATGGTCCCCCATCTTTTGCAAAGTGCCCAGAACACACCTAACTCTTTGTTTTAAATGCTTTATAGTTTTTCATATTTTATGAATCCAATTAATCCTGTTTTATTTTACTTACATCACCCGACTGCTAAATTTGGCGTCATCCCGGCAGGACCAGGCGCACTGAAACGACTGACTGCGGGCTACCGATAACAGGTGTGCAATGGGCACAGAAATAACGTTAAGGCATAGCAACCGTTATTTTGACGACATCACACTTGCTGATCCTTGTTGATTTGAGGTTATCTGATGAAAAAAACGCTGCTTGCTCTCTCTGTATTGTTCATGACCGGAACCGCATATGCAGGGGTGCCTGATTTATCCGCCAGTTGTCCTGGACATATTAATCTTCGCGTCGAAGATGGCACGGCTTATATCAATAACCAGCCAGTTCCACTTAAAAAAGTGAATTCAAATTTCTACGAGGCGAGCAAGGGGCGCACCACCCTCTCCATGGTGAAAAATGGCGACTGGGGCATCACCTATTTTGTCCAAAATGGCGACAGCGGCGCCTGCCAGCCCAATGACGATGAGAACAATGACGACGGCGATGATAATGAAATCGCCAGTAGCAGTGTCTACAACGGTAGCACTGCGCAAACCAAGGTTGCCGAGAACGCCTGCATGAACGCCGTCGCCAGAAAAGCGGGCGTCAGCCGCAGCAAACTGACCCTCGACTATGTGGCCGGCTCCCAGGCGGGGATGATGATTGATATCAAGGGGCCCCATGACCGGCTCTGGCACTGCCTCACCGACTCCCGCGGCCATATTTCTGGCATCAATCAGGACTGATTTCGAGCCACGGCTCAGCGGGGCCCACACCGACCGTAGGGGCTCCACCCCTTATCCATTGCAATTATTTGATACAGGTAAATGAAGATGAAATCCAAACAGACTCTGCTCAATGTCGCCCTCGGTTGCCTGCTGGCGGTCGGTATCTCCGGCTGCGCCGTGGCCAAAACCCATCATGGCCACAAGACCCATGCCCAAGCGCACGCTCAGGAAGGGGCCGTGCAGTATGGGGACGAGAGCCCGTGGGCTGGCAACTATAAAGCAGTCACTGACGATGGCCGCACCGTGGCCGAAATTCACGTCGATACCACAGGGGAGACCTATATCGATGGCAATCAGGTCAAACCGAGCCACAGCGGCAGCGACTACCTGAAATTCAAGCAGGAGACCATCACTTACACCCTGCGCAACAGCGGCGCCAGCTGGAAAGACAGTGATGCTGGCACCAGCGGCCGCATCCTGTTCGATTGATAATCCCGACAACGGCCTGCCAGACCCCAAGCCCCGCCAAGGGGCTTTTTTGCACCTGTAAAATACTATCAGCCTCTGCATGATCACCAACGAGAAAGTAGCACGTCGCAAACTCAGCCTGCTAGAGCTCGCCAAAGAGCTCAATAACGTCAGCAAAGCCTGCAAGCTCATCGGCTACAGCCGTCAGCAGTTCTACGAAATTCGCCGTAATTACCAGACCTATGGCGCCGAGGGATTGCTCGACAAATTGCCTGGCTGTAAAGGGGCTCATCCCAATCGGGTCGCTCCCGAGATTGAACAGGCCATCCTCGATTACTCCCTCACCAGACCAACTCAAGGCCCGCTGCGGGTCGCGCAAGAACTGGCTCTGCAAGGCATCAATGTCAGTGCGGGCGGTGTGCGTGGCGTGTGGCAACGGCACGACTTGCTCTCTAAACACGACCGCTTGCTGCGCCTTGAGAAAACTCACCGTGAGCAGACCATTGAGCTCAATGACGAGCAAATTCGCCTGTTAGAGCGATTCAGTCCCGAGTTCCGAGAACGCCAGATTGAGGTTCACTACACCGGAGAACTGGTGGCGGTCGACACCTTCTTCGTCGGCGCGCTCAAGGGGGTTGGCAAGGTGTATCTACAAACCGTGCTGGACTGCTACAGTCGCCACGCCTGGGGAAGGCTC
Source organism: Aeromonas sp. FDAARGOS 1411 (assembly GCF_019047125.1). Classification (NCBI taxonomy): domain Bacteria; kingdom Pseudomonadati; phylum Pseudomonadota; class Gammaproteobacteria; order Aeromonadales; family Aeromonadaceae; genus Aeromonas; species Aeromonas sp. FDAARGOS 1411. The sequence goes on from NZ_CP077214.1 coordinate 2,019,901, forward strand.
TACACCAGCAAGCTGCCCATCACCTCGGTACATGTGCTCAACGAAACGGTGCTGCCATTCTTTGAAACCCACGAGGCACGGGTCTACACCATCCTATCGGATAACGGACGTGAGTTCTGTGGGCGCCCAGACCATCATCCCTACGAGCTGTTCCTGCAACTGGAGGGGATTGGGCACCGGACAACCAAGGTACGTAGGCCGCAAAGCAACGGCTTTATCGAGCGGCTGCATCGCACACTGCTGGATGAACACTTCCGAATCAAGGGGAGGACGACCTGGTATTAGTCGGTAGAGCAGATGCAGACAGACCTGGATAGCTATCTGGTGCACTACAACACCCAGCGGCCACATCAGGGCAGGATGATGGAGTGTCAAACCCCCTACAGCATGTTCAAGAAGGGTCTGAAATTGATACCGAAGGAAGTGCGCTCTAAAGTAGCGTAAACAAGACACCGGTTTGAGGCCGGTGTCAGGTGATAACTAGATCTGTACAAATTAACCGAGACCGGCAATTTGCCAACTATCACTAGAAATTACAATCCGGCGATTCACCAGAACTCCGTTACGCAATAGCAATGCAGCCAAAAAGAAAATGGCCGAGATATCATCTCGGCCATTCGTAGCTTGGTCAAAGACTCAAGCCTGGATATTACTCATGTGCAACTTATTAGAAGTTGTACTGCAGAGCAACAGTCCACTCGTCGTCTTGCTTGTCGATGCCCTGGATCTTGTACTCGGTGTAAGCTTTCAGCTTCGGAGTGAAGGCATATTGAACACCCAGCAGGGTCTCGTCAACCAGATCCTTGTAAGTAGAACCGGCAGCTTGAGCGTTAGCCTTGCCTTCTTTGAAGTTGTAGCCAGCCAGGAAGGTCCAAGCGTCTACGTTGTAAGAAGCAGCCAGCTCGTAACCACGGCCGTCATCTTTCATGCCCAAGCTCTTGTTCTTCACTTCGCCTTCAGTGTAAACACCAGCGAAGTAGAAACCATTGATAGCGTAGTGCGCGCCCACAGCCCACTCGTCTTTCTTACCAGTGTGGCCATTAACTTTGTTTTGCAGGTCAGAGTAGGCATAACCGGCATTGAAGCCCAGACCGAAGTCAAAGTCATAACCAGCAGCTACGCCGTAAGCTTTCTTACGCTTAACGTCTTTACCCCAAATAGCGTCTTCTTTGATCTTCTGACCAACGTCAGTGATTTTGACCGCTACGTCATCGTTGGTTTGGTAGGAAACTTTACCTTTGAAACCACCGAAGGTGTTGGAGTAGATGATTTGACCTTCTTGACGACCGTCATAGAAGTTACCGGCATCGCCCCACTCGTTGAAAATATCGGTCGGCTCGAGTACGTCGTAGAAAGCGGTATCGGTCTGACCGAAGATGATTTTACCGTACTGGGAACCATCAAAACCGGCATAGATGTGACGCGGATCGATGTCGCTGGTGTTGCTACCAGAGTTTTCAGCAGCTACTTGCCACTCGGTTTTAGCAATGGCAGACCAGGTGTTGTTCAGAGCTACTTTACCAGACCAGCCCAGACGGGTTGCACCAACCAGTTCTGCTGATTTGTCGTTAGCTTCGCCGTAGTAGTTAGCCTGTACACGGCCGTATACGTCGAAAGTGGTGCCGTCTTTGTCATAGATCACTGCGGCGTTAGCGGCGGATGCAAACAGAGCCGGAATAGCAATAGCCAGAATTGTCTTTTTCATAGTTTCCAATGCCTACTGTAATTAAACACTAAGTTGTTGTTATTCCCTGTGTTAGCGATGTTCTTTGCATCACTATGCCGCCGAGACTAGCACCGGATTTTTTGAACCGCAATGAAAAAACTTGGAACTTTTTACGGAAACCATAGTCATGGAGGCAAAAATGTGAGCCAAGTCTCACCTAGCGGCAAGGCAAAAGGAAAACGTTTACAATGAATCCTGCTGATTATTTGGACTCAAATAGTCTATTTTGCATGCAAATAACGCTAACTACCTGATAAACAACCAAAGTGGTCTGATCAGCGTAAAACAGCCGTGATAATGGCAGTTGCCTCGACCTCACCAAGGGGTTGCGGGTATCCTTGTCCTTCGATTAACCTCTAACTGGCCTTCTCTTCATGCTCTCTACTCGCCTTAAAGCCACCATTCGTCAAACCTATCGCCAGATTTCGGATGGATTACCCGGTTTTGTGCCGCGCAAAGAGCAGAACTTTCTGGTGGCAGAGATAGCCAAAACCCTGACCGGCGAGTACGACAAGCAGCGCCGGATCCTGGTGGCCGAAGCGGGCACCGGTATCGGCAAATCCCTCTCCTATGCGCAGGGTGCCATCCCGGTGGCGCGGCTCACCCAGAAGAAGCTGGTGATCTCTACCGCCACCGTGGCCCTGCAAGAGCAGCTGATCCACAAAGACCTTCCTTTTTACCACCGCCACAGCGAGCTGCCGTTTCGCTTTATGCTGGTCAAGGGGCGTCAGCGCTACTGTTGCGAGCATCTGCTGGAGCAGGCAGCCAGTGGCGCCGAGATGGCCAACTTCGAGCTCGACTTTGGCAGTCTGAGCAAATCCAAACCATCTGACAGCGACAAAGATCGCTACCAGGCTCTGTGGCAGGCCTACACCAATGGCAAGTGGGATGGGGATCGGGACAACTGGCCGGAGCCCATTCCCGACACTTGCTGGGATCGCATCGCCGCCGACCGCCACACCTGCAACAAGGCGCTGAGCCATCACCAGCACTGCCCCTTTCATCGCGCCCGCAACGACATGGAGAGCGCCGATGTGCTGGTGGTGAACCATGCGCTGCTGCTCTCCGATCTCACCATGGGCGGTGGCATCATTCTGCCTCCCCCTGATGAGTGCATCTATGTGCTGGATGAGGCCCATCACCTGCCCACTATCGCCCGGGATCACGGCGCAGCGTCGGCCAGCGTCAAAGGCTCGCGCCGCTGGCTGGAGAAGCTGGTACAAAGTGCAGGCAAGCTGGCGCGGACTCTTAATAAGGAGAGCCTGCTCGACCCCCAACTCAAGCTGCAGGATGCACTGGCCTCCATCCAGCCCGACCTGAAGGCGGTCGAGCAGTGGCTCAGCGCCAACGATCGGCTGTTTGGCAGTGAACCTCACTACCGCTTTGCCGAAGGGGTATTGCCGGATCCCCTGCCCATGCTGGCGGAGAATCTCAAGGAGTCGAGCAAGAAGGCACTGCGGGCGCTGGATCGGATGCAAGGGGCCATAGGTGAAGCGCTGAAAGATGGCGAGATCCGCCGCAAGGAGGCCGAACCTCTGCTGGCAGAGAGCGGTTTTCATCTGCAGCGGCTGGAGAGTTTCTGCGCCCTGTGGGAGATGCTGGGGCGCCATGTCCCGACCGGTAAAACCCCGCTCGCCCGCTGGATGGCCAAGAGCGATGACGGCGATATCTGGCTGCATGCCTCCCCCATAGAGGTGGGCTATCTACTGGAGGAGTGGCTCTGGTCAAAATGTTTGGGGGCCGTGCTGGTCTCCGCGACCCTCACCGCCCTCTCTTCCTTTAGTTATTTTCGCCATCAGGTGGGGCTCAAGGAGCACGACGGCACCCGCTATCTGCGCCTGCGCTCCCCCTTTGACTATCAGAAAGCCGAGCTCTATCTGCCCAAAATGGAGCACGAACCCAACTCGCCGGCCTTTACCAACGAGCTCATCAGCGTACTGCCACGCATTTTGGCGGGCAAGGAGGCGAGTCTGGTGCTCTTCTCCTCCTACCGCCAGATGAATGAGGTGGCCATTGGCTTGCGAGCCAAGGGGCTGTCACTGCTGGTGCAGGGGGAAGCCTCCCGCAATGCCCTGCTCACCCTGCACAAACAAAAATGCGATGGCGGTCAGGCCAGCATCCTGTTTGGTACCGGCAGCTTCTCGGAGGGGCTGGATCTGCCGGGTCACTACCTTACCAATCTGGTCATCACCAAGCTCCCCTTTGCGGTGCCCAACTCGCCGGTCGAGGAGGCTACTGCCGAGTGGGTGGAGCAACGAGGCGGCAACCCCTTCCTGCAACTGACGGTCCCGGAGGCATCGCGCAAGCTTATCCAGGCCTGTGGCCGCCTCATCCGCAAAGAGGCTGATCGGGGACGGGTCACCATTCTCGACCGCCGCCTGCTGACCAAACGTTATGGCAAGGGGCTGCTCGACGCCCTCCCCCCGTTTACACGGCGGATCGAATAAATAAGTCGGTCGCTATTGATAAACAAACTGACAGCAGCGCGAACATCGACCACCAGAAAGAGCCATTGCCGCAGTAGGCCAAACCTGTAAAAATGAGCCCCTGTTTTCAGTGGGCAATCGCCTGACTGTTCAAGGAGATGAAATGAAACTGACTGTTCTGGTACCGGCGCTGGCTGGTCTGTTGTGGGCCGGTAGCGCTCTGGCTGATGCCCAATTGGAAGTGACCACCCCGTATGTCGTCCAGCTGATCGATGGTCAATCCATCAACCCCAAGCTGCTCGACAAAACCAGCACCTTCCCCCTCTCTGCCGGCAAACACCAGTTGGTCGTCGCCTTTGAAGGCAACTACTCCAGCCGTAACGAAATCAAGCTGGTGACCGCCGAGCCGCTGGTGCTGAACTTCACCGCCGCCGACAATCAGCTGCTGGTGCTGGACTATAAAAAGCCCCGCAACGAAGCCGAAGCCAAGCAGTTTGTCAAAGATCAAAAAGTGGCGCTGAAAGACAAGGTCAGTGGTCAGCAAGTGAGCAGCGAACAGTTCGTGATGCCGAAAGTAGAGGGCTTCCAGCTGACCCGTGACTATCAGCAAGAGCTGATCAACCTGGGGAAAGCCTTCAACCAGCCCAAAGCAGTGGCCGTCTCTTCTGCTGCCGTGATGGCTGCCGCCAGCGCACCGGTTCAGGTTGCCCCCAGCAAGGCTCAAAGCAATCCGGAAGCGCTGACCCAGTTGCAAAACTGGTACAACAAGGCCGATGCGGAAACCCGCAAAGCCTTCCAGATCTGGGTTATCCAGCAGCAATAAGCCGGGCTGAGAGATTGACTGAAAGGGGAGCCAAGCTCCCCTTTTCCATATCTTGCGGTCTTACTCACGACGCGTCTTGATTTATGCGCTGCCACTTCCCCTTTATATAGGGAGTACATATATGGATTCATCTGCTGATTTCATATATAGAAAGCGCCACCTTGCCAGGGAGAATGGCACCATGTCGTTGCGCATTTTCTATCACCCCCTCTACTCCTCCCTGACGCTACCCGAGCGCCATCGCTTCCCGCTGGCCAAGTATCAGGGGCTGTTTGAACGCCTGCAGGTGCAGGGTTACCCCGTGGGCGAAGCGCCCGCCGCTACCCAGGAGCAAATCTGTCGCATTCACGATGCCGATTATGTCGCGGCAGCCCTGAACGGCCAGCTGGAAGATCGCGCCATCCGCAAGATCGGTTTTCCCTGGTCACCCATGCTGATAGAGCGCACCTTGCGCTCGGTGGGTGCCACTATTGCCGCCAGCCGCTATGCACTTGAGCAGGGCTGCGGCTTGCAAATCTCAGGCGGCTACCACCACGCCCATCGGGATCACGGCAGCGGTTTTTGTCTGTTCAACGATTTGGTGATTGCCGCCCAGACTTGCCTCGATGAGGGGCGCTGTGAACAGGTGCTGATCGTCGATCTCGATGTGCATCAGGGAGATGGCAGTGCGGCCCTGTGCGCCGAACGGCGCGATATCATCACCCTCTCCCTCCATGGTGAGCACAACTTTCCCCACAACAAAACCACCTCTCACCTCGACTTTCCGCTGCCAAGCGGCATGACGGACGATACCTATCTCACCACATTGCAACAGGCGCTATCACTGGCACTGCGCCTCTATTCGCCGGACCTCATCCTCTATCAGGCGGGCGTCGATGTGCATCATGCCGACGAGCTTGGTTATCTCTCCTTGAGCGATGAAGGGGTTCGCCTGCGCGATGCCATGGTATTTGACTGTGCAATCAAGCATGGGTTGCCTGTCGCCGCTGTACCCGGTGGCGGCTATCGCCGCGACTGGCAACAGCTGATCCCGCTTCATATGTCGCTGTTTGAGGCAGCGCTCCACCGTTTTGGCTGATGGCATGGCTTTATAGCGCGGACACCCCATCAGAGTGGGCGGCATTTCACCAGATAAAACAGAAGAGGCGACCCTTGGGGTCGCCTCTTCGTGTTTCGTCATCTCGGTCACACAAGCTCGCTCGCAGTCAGGCAAGCTCGGGACGCCTGAGGATAACTATTTCTGACGCTTGCGGGCGTACTTGCGACGGGCGCGGGCCTGACGCTCCTCTTCCCGCTCGGCCTTCTCTTTGGCTTTTTGCTCGGCTTCTGCGGCGGCTTCGACAATCTCGACACTCACCATCTCCGGCGTCTCCAGCGAGATGCGGCCAAGCAAGCCTGAGCGGAACTCGTTAATCAGGATCTCGGACGCCTTGTGCAGGTCGGCCAGCCCCCCTTTGCGCATAAACGCTCGCTGGCGGGCGATCATCTCCAGCAGCTCGATCTCAGTCTCGGGCAGCTCGTCAATCTGGTAGCGCGCCTTGATCCGCTCCGGATAGGCCTTGATGAAGTAATCGGCGGCGAACATGGCGATATCGGCATAGTCGAACACCGTGTCCTTGATGGCCGCGGTGATGGCCAGACGATAACCGCAGGAGGGCGGATTGAGCTTGGGCCAGAGAAAACCCGGGGTATCGGTCAGGATAACGTTGTTATCCAGCTTGATCCGCTGCTGGGACTTGGTCACCCCCGCCTCGTTGCCGGTACGGGCGATGATGCGCCCCGCCAGGGTATTGATCAGAGTAGACTTGCCCACGTTGGGGATCCCCATGATCATCGCCCGCACGCCGCGCAGCTCAAAATTGCGCTCCGGCAGCATCTCATGGCAGAGGGTCAGCAGTTGCTTGATCTTCTCCGGCTCTTGTTGTGTCAACGGCAGCGCCTTGATCCCCTTCTCTTTTTCCATGTGCGCCACCCACAGATCGGTGATCGCCGGATCGGCCAGGTCCGCCTTGTTCAGCACCTTGATCACCGGGGTATCACCACGCAGCTCGGGCACCAGCGGGTTTTCGCTGGAGAAGGGGATGCGGGCATCGAGCATCTCGATGATCACATCGACCTGGGGCATGACCTCGGCAATCTCTTTGCGGGCCTTGTGCATGTGACCGGGGAACCAGTTGATGGACATATCCGTTACTCTCTGTGGGGCTGCGGGCGCGCGCATGGAACAACAGGCGCTCTGCCGCGGGCATCGAACGAAGGGGGGGCATTTTACCTGCTGCGGGCCTCTTTTGACAGGTCATTCTAACCATCACCTCATCAAATCAGCAAACCGCCGAGGCGGAGCAACCTTGCCGGAAGCGACCGGACCAACTGGCTCAATTGATAGATAACACATTGATATAGTGTAACATTTTCATCACTTTTTCACACAACCGTCACCGATAGTCAGTAAAAGTGTCATCTACCCCCTCTAGGCTGCGCTCAGGTTTTACAAGGAGCGAACCCCAATGAGAAAAATGGCAGGACTTGCAGTGATGATCGGCGCCGCCCTGGCTGCCGGCTGCAAATCAGACAATGACACGGTGGCGACCAAGCCCGCAGCCCAACCCACCAACGTCATCTTCTTCCTCGGTGACGGCATGGGCCTCAACACCCTGACGGCCGCCCGCATCTACGGTGTCGGCGAAGAGGGTGATCTCACCATCGATACCCTGCCAGAGACGGCCTTTATCAAGACCTTCTCCCACGATGCCCAGGTCACTGACTCGGCCCCCTCCATGGCGGCCTACATGACCGGGGTCAAGAGCAACAACGGCGTCATCAGCATGGACGGCGACGCCACCTATGAGAGCGACTGCAGCAAGAGCGCCGGCAAGCCGGTGACTACCCTGCTGGAGCTGGCCAAAGCCGATGGCCGCGGTACCGGCGTGGTAACCAGTACCCGGGTGACCCACGCCACCCCGGCGGCTACCTATGCCCATATCTGCAACCGGGATCTGGAAGCGGATATCGCCGTCCAGCTGGTACCGGGCGGCAAAGGCTACAACAGCGCCCTCAAGGAGGGGCTGGATGTGGTGCTCGGTGGCGGCAGCAGTTTCTTCCTGCCCAAAGCCGACAAGGGCAAGCGGGAGGATGGCCGCAACCTCATCAGCGAAATGCAGGCCAAGGGCTACCAGTTTGCCAGCAATCTGGATGAGCTGAACAAGGCCGATGCGGGTAAGCCGCTGCTGGGGCTGTTTGGTTCCAGCCACATGAAATATGACCTGGACCGCCCTGCCAGCGAGCCGTCACTGGCCCAGATGACCCTGGCCGCCATCAAGCAGCTCAAGGGCAAAGAGAAGGGTTACTTCCTGATGGTGGAAGGGGGCCGTATCGACCACGCCCTGCACGACACCAACGCCAAGCGGGCGCTGCAGGACACCATCGCCTTCGACAACGCCATCAAGGCCGCCATCGACGAGGTGAAAAAGAGCGACCCCGAGCTGAAAAACACCCTGATCGTGGTCACCGCCGATCACGACCACACGCTCGTGCTCAACGGCTATGCCAAGCGCACCGGCAAGACCACCGCCGACAACCCCGGCGTACTCGGGCTGGTGAAGAACTACGAGACTGGCGAGCCAAGCAAGGATAGCGAGGGCATGCCCTACACCATCATAGGTTTTGGCAACGGCTACAACCGGGTAGATGGCCCGCGCAGCAGCGTTGCCCCGCTCGACGATGCCACCGTCTCCGCCAATGACTACCACCAGGAAGTGGTGGTCAAGGTAGGCGAAATCGGCAACGAGACCCACGGCGGCACAGATGTCTTCCTCGGCGCCATCGGCAAGGGGGCTGACAGCTTCCATGGCTCACTCGATAACACCGCCGTGTTCGGCAAGATCAAGGCTGCGGCCAAGCTGTAAGGAGCACTTTCATGAGCAAACAGATGAACACATCCATCAAGCACACGCTGGTCTGCGCCGCCCTGTTCAGTGCGTTGGGCGCAACCACCCAGGCACAGGCCGGTGATGCCAAAAACGTCATTCTCTTTATCGGTGATGGCATGGGCCCCACCGTGCTCACCGCCACCCGCCTGTTCAAGGTGGGGGAAGAGGGCAATCTGGAGATGATGAAACTGCCGCGCAGTGCTCGCATCAAGACCTTCTCCAACGATGCCCAGACCACCGACTCGGCCCCCTCCATGGCGGCCTACACCACCGGGGTCAAGATGAACAACGAGGTGATCGCCATGAGCAGCGACACCAAAGCCGTCGCCCCCGGCAAAGACGTCAATGGCAACAAAACCGTCAACAATTGCAGCAGCGATAACGGCAAGCCGGTGCCCACCATCCTGGAGCTGGCCAAGGCAGCAGGCAAATCGGTCGGGGCCGTCACCACCACCGAGCTGACCCACGCGACCCCGGCGGCTACCTACGCCCACATCTGCCATCGGGATGCTGCCTATGACATCGCTGCACAAGCTGTTCCGAGAGGCGCAGGTTTCAACCAGGCGCTGGGAGATGGGGTCGATGTGCTGATGGGCGGTGGTGCCAACCACTGGACCCCCTACAGCGCCAGCAACAAGAGCGGTCGCAATGACAACCGCGACCTGACCGCCGAGATGAAGGCGCAGGGATACAGCTATGTCACCACTCAAAGTGAACTGGCCAAGGTCACCAGCGGCAAGGTGCTCGGTCTATTCAGCAGCAAATCCCACTTGGACTACGAGCTGGATCGGGTCGCCAAGGGGGCAGCCAATACCCAGCCGTCCCTCTCCGAAATGACCGCCAAGGCGATCGACCTGCTGAGCAAGAACAGTCAGGGTTACTTCCTGATGGTAGAAGGCGGCCGGATCGATCATGCCCTGCACGGCACCAACGCCAAGCGCTCGCTCACCGATGCGGTGGCACTGGATGAGGCGGTCAAGACGGCGCTGGGTAAAGTGGATCTCAACAATACCCTGATCGTGGTCACCGCCGACCATGACCACACCATGACCATTAACGGCTACTCCGCCAAGGGCAATCCGGTGCTGGATCTGGTGAAAAATGGCGACGGCTCGACCCAGAACGACGTGGATGGCAAGCCCTTCACCACCCTGGTGTTCGGTAACGGCCCCAACCGCCCTGATGTGCGCCCCGTCCTCACCAGCGATCAGGTGATGGCCAATGACTATCTGCAGGAGACCGGCGTCAAACTGACATCGGAAACCCACGGCGGCGGCGATGTGATGCTGTTTGCCGATGGAGCCGGCAGCAACCGCTTCAAAGGCACGCTGGATAACACCAAGGTGTTTGGCAAACTGCGGGAGGCGCTCGGCCTGTAAGCAGCAGGGGCCCGGGTGCATCTGAGCAATTGACTCAGCGGCCCGGGCCCCGGCTCTTTCGAGCGACAGATGATGATGCGACTTTTGCTTTCGTTATGGCTGCTTGGCAGCACCCTCGCCTTCCCCCTGCATGCTGACGACACGCCCCCGGATCTCGCCGCCCGGATCAGCTATCACGACCGGAACACCGGCAGCGATGGCATCGCCAGAGAGAGTGTCTGGCAAGAGAAGTGGCTGCGCGTTGGCAATCAGGTGTGGAGCCAGCGGCTCATTCCCCTCCCCCTTGCCCGTGCCTATCACGCCACTCACGACGCCACCCCCGGCCACAAGCACTTTACCCACCAGATGGCGGCCCGCTGGGTCAGTCGCAGTGATGAGGGTGAACTTCAGCTGCGCTATGCCGACAGCTGGCACAACCAGCTGGTTGAAGTGCCGGTGGAAGAGTATGGCCAGGTGGCCTTCAAGCCCGACTGGCTGCGGATCCGCCATCTCGTCAACCCGGTGCTGATCGAGGGGATGACCCCACTGGATGAGGCCGCCCCCGAGCAGGCCCGCTGGTATGAAAAGCGCGAAGGGCAGCAACGAACCCGCATTCTCTGGTCGAGTCAGTGGCAGATCCCGCTGGTGGTCGAGTCGGCCAGCCTCGATGGATATCGCAGCTACCGGATGGAGGTGACCCTGCGCAAGCTGCCTGCTCAGCTCCCCTGGCAGCAACTCTCTGATTACGAAGTGCGCGATCTGCGGGATTTCTTCGACTGAGATCCCAACCCCTCAGCGGGCACAACGACAACGCAGGCAGGAATGTTACACTCTGCATATTCGACTCTGGCTCACGACCTTGATGCGCGCTCTCTGCCTGCCCTTTTTTGCCCTGCTGTTATTGCTGGTGAACACCGGTGCCCAGGCTATTGTGCTGGTGGCGGCCGAGCTGCCCCCCTATGTCATTCGCTCCTCTCACGGCAAACCAAGCGGTGTCGCCATCGAGATCATGGAGGAGGCCGCCCGACGCCTTAAAGAACCGCTCATTATCGAGCTGATGCCACTGGCCAGAGCCCTCACTCAGGCTATCCACCGCAAGGATGTGCTGCTGATCCCGCCGGTACGCAGCACTCAACGGGAACACCTCTACTACTGGGTAACACCGATACTCGATGACGATTTTGTCATCGTCAGCGATCGCCACTTTCATCCTTCTCCCCTCAAAGTGACAGATCTCCCACCGCTGCAGATCGGCACCCTGCGCTACTCCTTCGGTCAACATCTGCTGAGACAACGACTTAAGCTTGAGAGTGATACCGTGGCCACCGAGAAGCTCAATGCCCAGAAATTGCATCGGGGCCGTATCGATGCCTGGGTGGCCGCCTGGAACGCCATCCTCTATAACCAGCGCCTTGGTGATTTGCCAACCGACCGGCTGGTACGCGGGGAGACTCTGATGCGTACCCAGTTTTATGTCGCCGCCAGCAAAGAGCTCCCCTTCACCGAGGGACGTCGCTGGCAAGCCGTAATCGACGAGATGCGTCATGATGGCACACTGGCGCGGATCATCCGTCAGTACAACTATCAGGCTCCTGAGTAGTCACTCAATCGCGGTTGCCAAGGCCGGCCAGAATGGTTATGGTAGCCCCATGAAAATACTCGCTATTTCCGCGCATTTGCTCACACCCTGCTGAGCCCCCGCCTCGCTCCTTCGGCCGCGAGTCGCTTGGGGGCATGGCATTTTCAATCGATTGAACCTGTTGAATCCATTTTTGTAACACTTTGCGTGATGGCCTACCTGCCCCCGCCGGTATGGGGCTATCCGCTATTGATAAGGAATATCTTATGAAACAACCTCATCTGGTTATCTCCAGCCTTGATCTGGACCGTATCGAACAACTGCTCGGCAACCATCCGCAGCATCTGGCCCTGCAAGAGGAGCTGGACCGCGCCGAGATCCGCGAACCGGCCGACATGCCGCCGGACGTGGTCACCATGAACAGCAAGGTTCGCTTCAAGATGCAGAGCAGCGGCAACGAGTTCTGCCTCACCCTGGTCTACCCGCGCGATGCCAAGGGCGACGAGAGCAACATCTCGGTACTGGCGCCGGTAGGGAGCGCCCTGCTCGGCCTGAAAGTGGGCGACAGCATCGCCTGGCCGGGCCCGGCCGGTCGCACCATCGAGGTCGAAATTCTGGAAGTGGTTTATCAGCCGGAACGCGCCGGCGAGCTGCACCGCTGAGTCCCCCGGGCTGGTCATCCCCTGTTGATCAGCCCGCTTGCTCGCCCTTGCCAGCTGATCCCGATCAAGCTTTGCGCACCTTGCCCCCCGGTTTTTAGCCCCTTTTCCTGCTGCTGCTTGAGCCTGACTCGGGGGGCAGGTATCTTGTTGGCCGCGTCATGGTCATGACGCACCGAATTTCAGGCTGACATCATGATAAAAATTGCCCTCATCGACGATCACCAGATCGTCCGATCCGGTTTTGCCCAACTGCTCAATCTGGAGCCCGATCTGCAGGTGGTCGCCGAATTCGGCTCCGCCAGCGACGCCCTTGTCGGTCTGCCCGGCAGCGGGGCGCGGGTCTGTGTCTGTGACATCTCGATGCCCGACCAGTCGGGACTGGATCTGCTCAAGCAGCTCCCCTCCGGCTTGGCTGTAGTGATGCTCTCGGTTCACGACAGCCCCGCCCTCATCGAGCAGGCGCTGCAAACCGGTGCCAAGGGATTTCTCTCCAAGCGGTGCAGTCCGGACGAGCTGATCGCCGCGGTGCGTACCGCCGCCCAGGGGGGGTGTTATCTGACACCAGACATCGCCCAGAAGCTGGCCAGCAGCAGCCGGGATCCCCTCACCAATCGGGAGCGGGAGATTGCCCAGTTGCTGGCACAGGGGCTGGAGGTGAAAGCCATCGCCGAGCAACTTGGCCTCTCCCCCAAGACGGTTCACGTCCATCGCGCCAACCTGATGGACAAGCTCAAGGTCAGCAACAACGTCAAGCTGGCCCACCGCATGCTGGATAGCTGGTGATCTCCCGTTTTGCCAGCTATGTCGCCATCGCGCTGGCGGCCTGCTTCATCTTTGCCGCTGGCTGGTTTTGCCTCTGGAGCATCAGCCTGCATCTGGCGGGTGGCCCGGCGCTGGCGGTGCTGCTGTTCCCCTTCGGCCTGCGCCTCGGCTTGCTGCTGCAAAGTCCCGGCCACTACTGGCCGCCGCTGTTGCTGTGCGAAGGCCTGCTGCTCTACTGGCTCAATCTGGAGGTAGGGCTGCCCCACTGGCCTTGGCTGGTCGCGGGCAGTCTGCTGACCCTGCTACCGCTGCTGATTGCCCGTCGCCAACAGGTGCGCAACGACTGGCAGCAACTGTTGCTGCTGCTCGCCACCGTCACGGCGGCGGCGCTGCTGCAAGCCCTGCTCTGGCATCTGGCCGGGGAAGATGGCCTCTCGGCCCTGCTGCTCAGCCTGACCGGCGGGCTGACGCTGACCTCCACCTGCATGCTGATCTGGCACTACCTCACCCGCGCCACCTGGGTGCCGCTGGGGCCTGCGCTGGTGGATCAACCGGTGGAGTGGCGCTTTCGCCATCTGGTCTGGTATCTGCTGCTGTTCGTATTGAGCCTCTGGCTGCAACTGGGGTTGCCCAACTCGCTGGTACGCTTTACCCCGTTTTGTCTGGCCATCCCCATCATCGCCATGGCGTGGCGCTACGGCTGGCAGGGGGCGCTGCTCGCCACCCTGATGAACACCATCGCCCTGCTGGCCAGTCAGGCCTGGCACGATCACCCACTGGATCTGCTGCTCTCCCTGCTGGCCCAGAGCCTCACCGGCCTGCTGCTCGGCGCCGGGATCCAGCGCCAGCGCGAACTTAATCAGGCGCTGACCCGCCAGCTCGCCCACAATCGCCAGCTCACCGAGCGGCTGCTGGAGACCGAGGAGAGCATCCGCAAGGAGGTAGCGCGCGAGCTGCACGACGACATCGGCCAAACCATCACAGCCATTCGTACCCAGGCAGGGATCGTGCGCCGCCTCGCCCCCGATAATTCCGGGGTGGGCCAGAGCAGCGCCCTCATCGACACACTGTCGCTCGGGATCTACGACGCAGTGCGCGGTCTGCTCGGGCGGCTGCGCCCGCGTCAGCTCGACGACATGACGCTGGAACAGGCGGTACGGGCACTGCTGCGGGAGCTGGAGCTGGAGCGTCACGGCATCGTCACCCGGCTGGAGTGGCAGCTGGCGGATGGGGATCTCTCGGATGCCCAGCGGGTCACCCTGTTTCGGGTCTGTCAGGAGGGGCTCAACAACGTGGTCAAACATGCCAACGCCCACTCGGTCACCATTCGCGCCCGGACCAGCGGCGAGCAGTTGCAACTGGTGCTGGAAGATGATGGCCGCGGTCTGCCGGAAAGCCGCCCGCAACAGGGCTATGGCTTGCTCGGTATTCGCGAGCGGGTACAGGCCCTCGGGGGCAGTCTGCAACTCTCCTGCATTCACGGCACCCAGCTGACGGTCAATCTGCCCAGTCGCAGACGGGAAGAGAGTCATGGCTAATCACCACCAGAGGGCCTGCCTGTGCTGAGTTTTATGAGAAGCGCGCCGCCCCGGCCCCTTATCCGGGATCAGGCCGAGATCGATGCCACCTATCGCCACTGGCGGCTGCACCTGCTGCTGACCATGTATCTGGGCTACGCGGTCTTCTACTTCACCCGCAAGAGCTTCAACTTCGCCATGCCGGACATGCTGGCGAGCGGCATGCTAGACAAGTCCGACATCGGCATGCTGTGGACCCTGTTCTACATCACCTACGGCTGCTCCAAGTTCTTCTCCGGCATCATCAGTGATCGCGCCAACCCGCGCTACTTCATGGGTGTCGGACTGATGGCCACCGGCGTGATCAACATCCTGTTCGGCCTCTCGTCGGCACTCTGGATGTTTGCCGCCCTCTGGGTCGCCAACGCCTTCTTCCAGGGCTGGGGCTGGCCACCCTGCTCCAAGCTGCTCACCAGCTGGTATTCGCGTACCGAGCGCGGGGTCTGGTGGTCGGCCTGGAACACCGCCCACAACGTCGGCGGCGCGCTCATCCCCCTTATCGTCAGCACCATCGCTCTGCAACATGGCTGGCGCTACGGCATGATAGTGCCCGGCCTTATCGCCATCATCGCGGGGTTGTTCCTCTGCTGGCGACTGCGGGATACCCCGAGTGCCATGGGACTGCCGACAGTAGGCGAGTGGCGCAAGGATGCCATGGAGCTGGCCCAGCAGACTCAGGATGCGGGGCTCTCCCATCGCCAGATCCTGCGCAAATATGTACTGGGCAACCCCTATATCTGGCTGCTCGCCTGCTGTTACGTGCTGGTCTATGTGGTGCGCACCGCCATCAATGACTGGGGCAATCTCTACATGACCGAGCAGCGCGGCTTCAATCTGATGAGCGCCAACTCGGCCATCTCCATGTTCGAGGTGGGAGGCTTTATCGGTGCGCTGGTGGCGGGCTGGGGATCGGACAAGCTGTTCAACGGCAACCGTGGCCCGATGAACCTGATCTTTGCGGTGGGGATCCTGCTGGCGGTGGGGTCGCTCTGGCTGATGCCCTTCTTCAGCTATGTGATGCAGGCGGCCTGCTTCTTTACCATCGGCTTCTTCGTGTTTGGCCCCCAGATGCTGATCGGCATGGCGGCGGCGGAGTGCTCCCACAAGAACTCGGCGGGGGCGGCCACCGGCTTTGTCGGGCTGTTCGCTTATATGGGGGCGGCGCTGTCAGGCTATCCGCTGGCCAAGGTGATGGAGATCTGGCACTGGAACGGCTTCTTCGTGGTGATCTCGGTGGCAGCGGGCGTCTCGGCCCTGCTGCTGCTCCCCTTCCTCAAGGCGCAGGCACCGCGCCCCCAGCCTGCCGAGATAACGTAATACCGGACTGAACGGGAGTTACACCTCCCGACCAGCCTGACAGACCCGGTTCTTGCCTTGCCGCTTGGCGCTGTAGAGCGCATGGTCGGCCTGAGTGAACAGAGGGTCAAAGTGCCACTCCCCTTGCCAGTGGGAGAGTCCCATGCTGACCGTGATGGAGAGGCCGCCCATGTTGCGGTTCGCGACCTCCTCCAGCAATCCCTCGCAGCGCTGCAGGGCCAGCACGCCGGGCTGCGAGAAGAGCAGCACAAACTCCTCGCCACCGAAACGACTGCACACCAGATCGGGCTGACTACCCAGATAGGCACCGAGCTCGGCCAGCACCCGATCACCCACCTCATGGCCATGCTGGTCATTGATCTGCTTGAAATCATCGATGTCGAGCACGGCCAGCGCGCCACTGTCACCCCACTTTTGCTGCTTCAGCTGCTCCATAAAGCCACGCCGGTTGAGCAGACCGGTAAGAGGGTCATGGCTAGCCTGCTGGCGCAGCGCCAGCGCACGATACTGGGTACAGAGCAGCAGCACCCCGAAGGTGGAAAGATAGCTCCCCATCAACATGGAGAGGAAGGGCAGCACATTGACCCCGCTCTTATCCATCAGCATCTGTACGTTGTCCTGCCAGAGGAACCAGAGCCGCATCAGGTAGAAGGCGTAGAGCAGCACGTTGACCAGGGTAAAGACCATCACCGCCGGCAGATAGTGGGGGTAACCGTGGCGCCAGACCAGATAGACGATCACCGCACCCAGCATCATGTAACTCAGGCAAGCCAGCAACACCCGGGACGCCATCCCCCCCTCCACAATGCACCAGCTCAGAAGCAGCAGATAGACCAGCATGAAGAGCCCCCCGGCACGCCAGTTCGGGGGCTGTCCGAAAAAGCGCTGCAGCGCCGGCGGCATCAACACAATGCAGAGCGTGATCAGGGTATTGGCCAGCCAGATGCCGGAGGAGCTGGGGAAAAATGCCTGTAACGAGAAAAGTATCTGGGCCACCAGCGCACAGAGACTGGACCACCACCATAACCCGATGCCCGGGATCTCCCGGTGGGTCGACCAGATAATGGAGAGCGTGATAAACCCGAGGCTATATCCCCCCAATGCCATCACCATCAGGGTAAATACATCCAGCTTCAGCAACAACGAGACATCCATATCAAAACCAGGCAGAGGGAGGTAAGTGAGTATATGAGAACCGTTTGCCAAGACCCAGAGACCCTGACTGTTTTCACAATAAAAACATATTGTTCGTCTGTTTTTCACACCACCAGATAACTCACACCATTCCGCTATAGCAGGTTTGAGATATGCAAGAAAGATAAGCCCAACCAGAATAGAGCCACATACGAGCCCCTCTCTATGTAACAAAATGTCTTGGGGATAATTTGGGCTTGAACCCACCCCATTAGATAGATATGTTGTTTTCGTGTGATTTTATGAATGAAGCCATGAGCAATAAATGTCTCTAACCTGTTGAGTCTTCTGACACAATCTGTTTTTGGTACATTTTTCACTCAACCACTATTCATAGCATCTCATATGGGGCTTTTGTCCCGCTCAAGACATTCATCCTGTCTTGCCTGTTGCCGGATGCAGCAGTCTCTTGTGCCACGGAGTCGCACGGGATCAGGTTCAAGGCCGAACACACCACCGACAGAGACGTCACTTATGATCAAAAAACTGATTCTTTCTACCCTGCTGTTTTGCGGGATCGCCACGGCGGCCCCGACCCCTGCCCCCACCTCCACCCTGGATGCCGTACTCGAACGCGGCGTGCTGCGAGTCGGCTTCGATGCAGGCTATCAACCCTTCGAGATGACCAACAAGCAGGGCCAATACATCGGCTTTGATGTGGATCTCGCCAAGATGGTCGCCAAAGAAATGGGCGTGAAGGTCGAATTCGTCAACACCGCCTGGGATGGCATCATTCCGGCGCTGCTGACCAACAAGTTCGACGTCATCATGGGCGGCATGACCGTCACTCCCCAGCGCAACCTGCGGGTCAACTTTGCCGATCCCTACATCGTGGTCGGCCAGACCATCGTCCTGCGCAAAGAGAAGGCGGGCGAAATCAAATCCTTCACCGACCTCAACGACCCGAAATACAAGATCGCGGTCAAGCTCGGCACCACCGGCGAGCAGGCAGTCAAGCGCCTGATCCCCAAAGCCACCCTGCTGCAGTTTGAAACTCAGGATGACGCCAAGCTGGAAGTGATCAACGGCAAGGTCGATGCGTTCGTCTATGACCTGCCCTACAACGCTATTTTCGCCTCCCAGAACAAGGGCGCCGTGGTACACCTCGACAAGCCGTTCACCTTCGAGCCGCTGGCCTGGGCCATCCGCAAAGGGGATCAGGACACCCTCAACTGGTTCAACAACTACCTGCGCCAGATCAAGGGCGATGGCAGCTACGACCGTCTCTACAAGAAGTGGTTCGAATCCAACGCCTGGCTGAATCAGCTCAAATAACCTCCAGGGGGCGGCACATGCCGCCCCTGCACCACGCAGCTCCCCACACAATAACGAGAAGAGGTTGTGACTGTGCACACACCCAAACCGACAAGACAGATGGAAAAACAGCCCAATCAGCTACTCTGGCATGGGGTTTTCCTGCTGATGCTGCTGGTTGCCGTATTCGGCATCTACAAGGCTGTCCAGTCAGTGGATTACACCTGGCGCTGGGAACGCATTCCCCAATACATCGCCTATCAGGCGGAGCAGAAGAATCTCGCCGAATTTGACGGCACCGTGATGGCGGGCACCAGCGAGGCCGAGAAGGGCAAGCTGTTCCTGCAAGACGATCTCGATCCCAATGTGCGGCAAGCCATCGCCAGTACCGGCGTACAAGTCGCCGAAGGGGATACCGTTTTTCGTGGCGATACCCTCGACACCCAACTGAGCTGGACCGCAGGCCCCATCGCCTGGGGCGTCTGGGTCACCGTCAAGCTCTCGCTGGTGGCGGGCATCTTCGCCATCCTGCTCGGTACCCTGGCCGGGCTGGCGCGTCTCTCCCCCAATCCCGCCCTGCGCAATCTGGCGGTCACCTACGTTGAGCTCATCCGCGGCACGCCGCTGCTGGTACAGATCTTCATCGTCTACTTCTTTATCGGCACCGTGCTGAACCTCGATCGCTTCACCGCCGGGGTCGCCGCGCTGGCGGTCTTTACCGGTGCCTATGTGGCGGAGATCGTCCGCGCCGGCATCAGCTCCATTCACAAGGGGCAGATGGAGGCGGGCCGCAGCCTGGGAATGACCTCCGCCCAGACCATGCGCTATGTCATCCTGCCGCAGGCGTTCAAGCGGGTGCTGCCACCGCTGGCAGGCCAGTTCATCAACCTGATCAAGGACTCCTCGCTGGTCTCGGTCATCTCCATCACCGATCTGACCAAGGCGGGGCGCGAGGTGGTGAGCTCCACCTTCAGCCCGTTCGAAGTGTGGTTTACCGTGGCCCTGCTCTATCTGGTGCTGACCGGCACCCTCTCTTTCCTGGTACGCCGTCTCGAGGTGAAATATGCACGCAGCAACTGATCCCATCATCAAGGTGCTACAGGCATCGAGAAGTGCAGCCATCACTGGCACCCCCTTCGCCTTCCCGGTTCGTTTTCTGGAGGCGAAATATGCGCGCAGCAACTGATCCAATCATCAAAGCGACCGGTGTCGAGAAGTTCTACGGCAGCGAAGTGCATGCCCTGAAAAATGTCAGCACCGAGGTGGCCGAAGGGGAAGTGGTGGTGATCGTCGGCCCCAGTGGCTCGGGCAAGTCCACCTTCCTGCGCACCCTCAACCAGCTGGAGACCATCAACGACGGCAATATCGTGGTCGATGGAATCAGCCTGACCGAGCCCGGCGATGTCAACAAGCTGCGGGAAGAGGTGGGCATGGTGTTCCAGTCCTTCAACCTCTTCCCCCACCTGACGGTGCTGGATAATATCTGCCTCGCTCCGCAGAAGGTGCGCGGCCTGTCGCGCAAAGAGGCCGAAGACAGAGCCAAGGCCCTGCTGCTGAAAGTGGGGCTGTCGGTGAAAGCGGCCAGCTATCCCTCCCAACTCTCCGGCGGTCAGCAACAGCGGGTGGCCATCGCCCGGGCGCTCGCCATGCAGCCACGCATCATGCTGTTTGACGAGCCCACCAGTGCGCTCGACCCCGAAATGGTGGGGGAAGTGCTGGATGTGATGAAGGGGCTGGCCCGCGAAGGAATGACCATGGTGGTGGTGACCCACGAGATGGGCTTTGCCCGCGAGGTGGCGGATCGGGTGCTCTTTATGGAGAGTGGCGAACTGCTGGTAGATGAAAAACCGGCCGACTTCTTCGACAATCCCCCCTCCCCACGCCTGCGCCAGTTCCTCAGTCAGGTGCTGTAGCCAACACGCTCTGCTGGATAAACGAAGAGGGACCGCAAGGTCCCTCTTCTTGTGCGCCACGCTGAGCAGGCTTAACCCAGCTGAACCCGAGTGCCCCTCTCATCGGCTCAGCGCGGGGACTTTCCCAGATAGCGCTCCACGATCACTTTCACCCCGTCACGTTTTTTGAGCTGATAGAGCTCCTTGTCAAACTGGTCGATAAAGGCCTGTTTGTAGGGATACTCCCCCTTGCGGCTGTAGCCGAGAAACCCCTGCTCCTTGCTGAGCACCGGCCCCTGTTTGAGCAGGGACATATCGGCCACCGCCAGCTGATCGGCCTTTATCATGTTGAGCAACTCATAGAGCAGGGAGAGGCGATCATTGATGGTGCAATCGACCCGGCCGCGAACAATCTTGAGCAGGTTCTCCCGATTGCTTTTCACCTCCTCCACGTCGATCTGCTTCTCTTTTACCGCCAGCCAAAAGGCATCGCCGCCGACGGCAAAACCGGCGTTCATGCCAAAGCGTAAACCATGATAGTCGAGCGGAAATCTGGCCTGCGGGGTATTAGCCGCCACACTGGCGCCGCACATCACCACCAGCTCTTCATTCAGCATCGGCTGGGAGTAGGGCCACATATAAGGGCGGGTATCGGGCATGTAGTAGGGTGGAAAGATGGCGAAGGCGGCCCCCTGTTCCACCATGCTCAGACCGCGCCGCCACGGCATGGGCTTGAGCACCACCTCATAGTCAGGCATGGCAGAGGTCACCTCGCGGATGATGTCAGCATAGATCCCCCTGACCTCCTCCCCTTCCTGCCAGGAGTAGGGGGGATAGGCGGCATCCGCCAGGATCTCGACCCGGGTCTTGGCGTGCGCCATCATGCACAACCCCAACAACAAGCAACACCAGACGCGCATAAGCCAGCACCTCCTGAAAAAGCCTGCATCAAGCATAGTCATCCACTGCGCCTTCCTCTGCTGGCGCGCCATATTTCATGCCATCTCTTCGTTGGCTGAAAAATGTTAATGAAATATTAAAACCATCCTTTATGCTGGAGAGCAATTGCTCTGAATGGATGGCCGCATATGGATGTGCAACTGCTTCTGCTCTATCTCTCCCCGATTTTTCTGGCCTTTATCGGCTGGGAGATGCTCTACCTGCGCAAACATGGCGCGGCCTTTCCCACCGCCACTTACCAGTGGCGGGATCTGTTCGCCAACGCCGCCCTGGCCCTGATGCACCAAGGGGGCGATGCGCTGGCGGCCATCGCCATTGCTTATCTGTATGACACCCTCTGGGGCTGGCGACTGTTCGACATCGACCTCACCTTCTGGAGCGTATTGCTGCTCTTCCTATTGCAGGATCTCTGTTACTGGCTGTTCCACTTCACCAGCCACCATGTCCGCTGGCTGTGGGCCTCCCACGTGGTGCATCACAGCTCGGAGCGGCTCAACCTCTCCACCGCTTTTCGCCAGAGCCTGATGTATCCCATCTCCGGCATGTGGCTGTTCTGGATCCCGATGATTGTCATCGGCTTCCCGCCCGAGGCGGTGGTCGCCACCGTGCTATTGAGTCTGGGTTTCCAGTTCTTCGTCCACACCCAGGTGGTGGGCAAGCTCGGCTGGCTTGAGTGGATCTTCAACACCCCCTCCCACCACAGGGTGCACCACGCCAGCAACGCCAAATACATAGACCGCAACTTCGCCGGGGTGCTGATCATCTGGGATCGTCTGTTTGGCACCTTTGTGGAAGAAGACCCGGCCGAGTCGTGTCGCTTTGGCATCACCAAGCCGATCCACAGCTTCAACCCCCTCACTCTCACCTTCCATGAGTGGCGCGACATGCTGCGTGACGCCCGTGGCCTACCCTGGCGACAAAAGCTCGCAGTGCTGTTTGGCAAACCGGCCGGACCTGCCAGCCGCTGAGCCTTCGCATCGAATAGCAACTACCGGATAGCAAGCCCCTGATAACCAGTCCTTGATAACAAGAGAGCGCCACTGGGCGCTCTCTTTTATGGTCTGCCATATCTTCGGTGTCAAAGATGGGCGAACGACCAGACGGCGGGGATCAGGCTCAGCAAGGTCACTCCGGCCAACAGCCGTTCGCGACCACTCAGGCAAAGATCTGCGCCCAGCTGACGGCGGCTGTAGAGAAACAGCAGCAAGCCCGGCCCGTAGAGCAACAACGACAGCAGCAGATACTCCACCCCGGCGGCATAGAGCAGCCAGAAGCCGTAACCGCTCGCCACCAGTGCCACCGCCCGCATCAGGCCTCGGCCCTGCCCACTCTCTCCCTCCTTGCTGAACGAAAGCTTGAGCAGAAACAGGCCGATCAGCAGGTAGGGCACCAAAATCATCGAGGTGGAGATAAGCAGCAGACTGGTGTAGCCCTTGCCGAGCAGCCACACCAGCAGCAGGCAAGTCTGCACCGTCACGCTGGTGAGCCAGAGCGAGGCGATAGGCGTCCCATTGCGGTTCTGGCGCCGGAAGATTGCGGGAAATGCGCCGTGGCGGGCTGCGCTGAACGGTACCTCCGCCGAGAAGAGGGTCCAGCTCACGTAGGAGGCAAGCACCGAGACGATAAGGCCGACGCTGATGAGCAGCTTGCCCCAGGAGCCGGTCATCTGGGCCATCAGCCCTGCCATGGAGGGGTTGGGCAGCGCCGCCAGCTCGGGCCGACTCAATATTCCGAGCGCCAGCACCGAGATAAGCACATAGAGCAGCAACGCCAATACCACGCCAAGCACAGTGGCCGTGCCCACATCTCGCCGGTTTCTGGCGCGGGCCGACAGCACCGCTGCCCCCTCGATACCGGTGAAGACCCAGAGAGTGATCAGCATGGTATTGCGCACCTGCTCGGAGACCGGTACCGCCAGGGTGCTGCCCTGCTGATCCGCCGCGAAAGTGACCGGATCGAACCAGTAGCAGGCAAACAGGATAAACAGCAGCAGCGGCAGGCTCTTGGCCAGGGTAGCCACCAGATTGAACAGCGCCGCCTGCTGCACGCCGCGGGCCACCAGCAGATGCACCGCCCAGAGGATGCAGGACTCGCCGACAAACACCGCCAAAGTGTTTCCCTCACCAAACCAGACCTGCTCCGGCGTATCGACGAAGCTGCCCAGCGCCGCAAATGCGATCACCAGATAACCCACCACGCCGATGGTGGCGCAGAGCCAGTATCCCCAGGCGGAGAAAAAGCCCACCAGATCGCCAAAACCGGCGCGGGCGTAGCTGTAGATGCCGCCGTCGAGATCCGGCCTTAACCGCGACAGATAGAGAAAGCTCATGGCGAGCGCCAGGATGCCCACTCCCGTCACGCCCCAGCCGATCAGCACGGCGCGCGCCCCCGCCACCTCGGCCATGTTCTGGGGCAGGCTGAAAATCCCCGCCCCCACCATGGAGCTGAACACCAGCGCGGTGAGTGACCAGAGCCCAATCTTGCTCTCTTTCATGGAAGCTCCTTAGCGCAACCGGCTGCTCAGCGCCTGAATATGCTCGGGGCCGATGCCGCAGCAGCCGCCGATGAGGCTAGCCCCGGCCGCGCGCCAGCGCTCGGCCCAGCCGAGATAATCCAGCGGCCCCAGATCGCCGCGTATCTCGTCCAGCCCGTCATTGGCGGTGGCCTCTTTGGGTTGCGGTGGGAAGGCGTTGGCGTAAGCACCGAGGCGGATGTCGATGCGACCCAGCGCCTGCAATCGGGTGCGGGCAACCTCGAGGGCCCCCTCGATCACCTCGGGCTGACAGCAGTTGAACAGGATGGCATCGACCCCGGCCGCCACCAGCGAGGTCACCGCATCAGCCACCTGCTCGCCGGAACGCAGTCGCGGCTTGTTGCCCGGCGCCTCATCTTCCAGGGTGAAGGAGACCCAGAACGGCTTGCCGTCATCAGGCAGCAGCGCTTTCAGGGCCAGTGGCTCGGCAATCAGGCTCATGGTCTCGGCCAGCCAGATATCCACATAGGGGGATAGCGCCCGGATAAGCGGCGTGGCCAGCTCGTTCACCCGGTCCGCCTTGAACAGGTCGGCACGGTAGGAGCCAAACAGCGGCGG
The DNA here is from genome assembly GCF_019047125.1 of Aeromonas sp. FDAARGOS 1411. Classification (NCBI taxonomy): domain Bacteria; kingdom Pseudomonadati; phylum Pseudomonadota; class Gammaproteobacteria; order Aeromonadales; family Aeromonadaceae; genus Aeromonas; species Aeromonas sp. FDAARGOS 1411. The sequence goes on from NZ_CP077214.1 coordinate 2,044,451, forward strand.
CAGAGAACCCGCCACCTGCACGGCCCCCTTCTGCTCGTCAGCCACCTCACGGGCCAGTTGACCAGCAAGCGCTGCCAGCCCCTCCCCTTCGGCAAAGAAACGCTCATCGCCGATATGAAACGGCACCAGCGCATAGCTATTGGTAGTAATGACCCTGGCCCCGCTCGCCACATAGGCCTGATGCACATCACGCACCGTCTCTGGCGCCTCCATCAAGGCCAGCGCCGACCACTCGGGTTGACGAAACGGTGCCCCCCGCCGTGCCAACTCGCGCCCCATGCCCCCATCCAGCACCCACAATTCCCTGGTTTCCATCTGTCGTGTCTCTTTGTTATGTGCGTTGTTTATTTGCGTATTTATCTGTTTGTTTTGTTGATCTGCGGTTTCGCATCGAATCGCTGCAGATCGTCCTGCTTCATCCTGGGAAGCCCTTTTATTATGCAGCCATAAAAACATATGGATGTTTAGATGGCCAAAACAAGATAAAACAAAGTGCCACGGGCGGCAATCAGTATCAGCAGAAATCAGCGTGCAAACGGCGAGGCAAACGCAGAAATGCAAGAGGCCACCCTAAGGTGGCCTCATCACAATCTTGATCCGCTGGTAACTTAACGCCCGGCCAGCACTCGCTTAATCTGTTTGACCCAGTCGGAGACCCGGCCCTGCTGCGGCAAACCGCGCCAGATCTGCTCCCATTGGGCAGGGCTGAGCGGACGACCGAGGCGACGCTGCACACCCGCATAGAGGTAGTCATGGGCCGTGGTGGCCGCATGCTCGGAGGTGAGGAATTTGGAGACCGGATCGGTCAACCGCACATCCCGCATGCCGAGCAGCGGATAGTCGTTGTGCACCGCAGCCAGCATGGTCTCGCGCATGGCGGACTCGATATAGCCACGGGCAAACAGGGCGGTCACCGACTCCAGCGATCCCAGATCCAGGCCGTGATACTGCTCGTCAAAGACCGGGCTCGGCTCGGCCATGCCACTTTGTACCACCGCATCGGGATCCGGCTGCGGCACGACCACGGCAGGCTTGGGGGTTACCGGCTTGGCTGCCACTGTGGCTTTGCGCGGCGCACTCTGACTACAGGCACCCAGTGCCAGGGCGAGCGCGACACAGGCCAGCGCACGGGAATGAGACTGCATCTTCATGACTCTTATATCGCTCCTTTTACGATTCCTGAGCTGGCTTCTCGGCCACAGCCGGTTCGACCCGGGTAACCAGCAGCTGGTCAATCTTGTAACTGTCGATATCCACCACTTCGAACTTGTAACCGGCGTATTTGACCGAGTCAGTGCGCTTGGGGATCTTGCGCAGCATATACATGATAAAGCCGGCGATGGTCTCGTAGTTCTGGTTCTCGGGGAACTCTTCGATATCGAAGGCGCGCATCACGTCGGAGATGGGGGTAACCCCGTCCACCAGCCAGGAGTTCTCGTCGCGCTGGACGATCTGCTCTTCCACCACGTGGGTCGCCCACTCGCCCATGACAGTACTCATCAGGTCATTCATGGTGACAATCCCCACCACCAGCGCATACTCGTTCATCACCACGGCAAAGTCACCACGATGATTCTTGAAGTACTCCATCGCCTCATAGAGGTTCAGGGTATCGGGGATGATGATGACGTTCTGCACCAGGTTGCCACCGATCAGGTCGATGCTCTGGCCGCCGATAACGCGGATCAGCAGCTCTTTGGCATCGACAAAGCCCTTGATGCTGTCGAGGTTGTGGTCACAGACCAGAAACTTGTTGTGGGGATGTTCGGCGATCTTCGCTTTGATGCTCTCTTCACTCTCTTGAAGGGTGAAGTAGATGAGGCTCTCGCGGGCCGTCATGGCAGAGGTGACACCAAGGGACTGCAACTCGAACACGTTCTCGATGAGCTGATGCTCCTCACGCTGGATAACCCCCGCCTCGGCACCGGCATCCATCACGGCATAGATATCGTCGGAGGTGATCTCGTCGTTGCGCACCGTGGAGACACGCATCAGACGGAACAGGGAGTTCGCCAATCCGTTGAAGACCCACACCAGCGGCATCAACACGGTGACGAAGAAGAGCATGGGGCGTACCACCACCACGGCAATCTGCTCGGGCATGGTCATGGCCAGACGCTTGGGCATCAGATCGGCGATCAGGATAAACATGCCGGTGACGAACACGAAGGAGGCACCGGAGCTGATCTCGCCAAGCCAGGGGCCCTGGTAGAACTGGGAGACAATTCCCTTGATGGCAGGGTTGAGGGCAGACTCCCCCAGGATACCGCCCAGAATGGCGACGGTATTGAGGCCAATCTGCACCACGGTGAAAAAGTTGCCCGGTTGGGCCTGCAGGGCCAGCACCTTTTCGGCCTGGCGATTACCTTCATCCGCCATCACCTGCAATTTGATTTTGCGAGACGCGGCGAGAGAGATCTCGGAGAGGGAGAAGAACACACTGCCGCCAACCAGCAGCATTAAAAAGAACAAACTATCGGCAAAACTCATGATTAACCTATTGCTACACCCGCCTTAGCACAAGACGGCAAACTGGGCCCGGGAGACCGGACCGTGAGCCCATCCGGGACTCACACAGGGGGAGTATTCTATCAGAAAACAGCCAGTTGGGGGCTTTATCTTACTCCGACCAGTTATGCAACAAAAAAGGCGCTTCACGCGCCTTTTTATTCACTTCCGGTTAGCCCTTGCCCAGCAGGGTGCCCAGATCATCCGCCTTGGTGTGGCGCACATCCTTGCCTTTCACGTAGTAGACGATGTACTCGCAGATGTGCTGGCAGCGATCGCCGACCCGCTCGATGGCACGCGCCGCCCACAAGACGTTGAGCACCTGGGGGATGGTGCGGGGATCTTCCATCATGTAGGTCATCAGCTCGCGGATGATGGACTCGTACTCCCGGTCTACCTTGTCATCTTCCTTGTAGACAGCCAGCGCCGCATCCAGATCCATGCGGGCGAAGGCGTCGAGCACATCGTGCAGCATCTTGATGGTACGACGGCCCATGTTCTCCAGAGACACCAGCGGCGGCTGCGGCTTGTTGGCGTTGTCGGTCAGCATGCGGGCGATCTTGTCGGCCACGTCGCCAATGCGCTCCAGATCGGTGATGGTCTTGATGATGGCCATCACCAGTCGCAGGTCGGAGGCTGTCGGCTGACGCTTGGCGATGATGCGGGTGCACTCCTCGTCGATCGCCACTTCCATGGCGTTGACCTTGTGGTCGTTGGCCACGATTTTGCGGGCCGCATCGAGATCCTGATCGTGGATCGCTGCGATGGCGTCGGTGAGCTGCTGCTCCACCAGACCGCCCATCACCAGCACCTGGTTGCGCACGCTCTCTAGCTCGGCATTGAACTGACCGGAGATGTGTTTATTGAGGTTCATATTGTCCATACAAATAATCCTTGATTGCTCCGATTATGCCTTAGCCGTTGAACCGACTGCCAATCTGTTTGCTGAGATTCATCCTCTCCTCTCCTTAGCCGTAACGACCGGTAATGTAATCTTCGGTCTTTTTCTTGGCCGGGGTGGTGAAAATGGTGTTGGTATCCGAGTACTCGATAAGCTCGCCCATATACATGAAGGCGGTCTGATCCGACACTCGCGCAGCCTGTTGCATGTTGTGGGTCACAATCACCACGGTGAACTGGCTCTTGAGCTCGTTGATCAGCTCCTCGATGGTCAGGGTGGAGATGGGGTCGAGCGCCGAGGTCGGTTCATCGAGCAGCAACACTTCCGGCTCAATGGCGATGGCACGGGCAATCACCAGACGCTGCTGCTGACCACCGGAGAGACCGAAGGCGTTGTCATGCAGACGATCCTTCACCTCGTCCCACAGGGCCGCACCGCGCAGAGAGCGCTCGGCGGCCTCATCCAGGGTACGGCGATCATTGATCCCCTGCAGGCGCAGACCATAGACCACGTTCTCGTAGATGGACTTGGGAAACGGGTTCGGACGCTGGAACACCATGCCCACCTGACGGCGCAGGGCAGAAACATCGACGCTCTTGTCATAGATGTTGTGGCCGTGCAGCTGAATTTCCCCCTCGATGCGGCAGATCTCCACCAGATCGTTCATCCGGTTGATGCAGCGCAGCAGGGTCGATTTACCACAGCCTGACGGGCCGATAAAGGCGGTCACCTGCCCTTTGGGGATCTTCATGTTGACGTTGAACAACGCCTGCTTGCTGCCGTAGTACAGGTTGAGATCCTTCACCTCCAGCGCGGTCTGCTCCGGGGTCAGGTTGAGCAGGTCCAGCGCGGTGTGCTGGGTAGACGTGGTCGTTACGTTGATCATCTGTTACCTCAAAATCTATCTGGAGTGGCCGGACAGCTGCCGGCGCCCCTCACGTATTGGTGCAGAGAGATGGCGGCTCGCGCTCGGCCGCCCCTCTGTTATCTCACTCTTGTATCACTCAAGAGGCGCCGGATTAATGCTCCAGCGACCGGAATTTCTCGCGCAAGTGGTTACGAATACCGATAGCGGTCAGGTTCAGACCCACGATCACCGTCACCAGCAGGAAGGAGGTGGCGTAGACCAGCGGGCGGGCAGCCTCAACGTTGGGGCTCTGGAAGCCGACGTCATAGATGTGGAAGCCCAGGTGCATGAACTTGCGCTCCACATGCAGATACGGGAAGTTGCCATCCATCGGCAGGGTCGGTGCCAGTTTTACCACCCCCACCAGCATCAGCGGCGCCACTTCACCGGCTGCACGGGCAATCGCCAGAATAAGGCCGGTCATGATGGCCGGACTCGCCATCGGCAGCACGATGCGCCAGAGGGTTTCGGCCTGGGTCGCGCCCAGTGCCAGCGAGCCCTGACGGATGGTGCTCGGGATCCGCGCCAGCCCCTCTTCGGTGGAGACAATCACCACCGGCAGGGTCAGGATGGCCAGGGTCAGCGCCGACCAGATCACGCCGGGTGAACCAAAGGTTGGGCTCGGCAGCGCTTCCGGGTAGAAGAGGCGGTCGATGCTGCCCCCCAGGGTGTAAACGAAGAAGCCCAGACCAAACACGCCGTAGACGATGGAGGGCACGCCCGCCAGGTTGATCACCGCAATGCGAATGATCTTGGTCAGACTGTTCTTACCCGCGTATTCGTGCAGGTAGACTGCCGCCACCACCCCCAGCGGGGTCACGATGATCGCCATCAGGAACACCATGAACACCGTGCCGAAGATAGCCGGGAACACCCCGCCCTCGGTGTTGGCTTCACGGGGATCGTCAGAGACGAACTTGCCGATCTGGTGGAACCAGTGACCCACCTTGGCCAGCAGGCTCATGTCGTTGGGCCATACCACGTCCAGTACCTTGGACATCGGCATGGTCACCAGCTCGCCACGCATATCCTTGACGGTGATGGCGTCGCGGTCCGCTTGGCTACGCAGGGAGAAGAGCTCTTTTTCCAGCACCTGATAGCGATCGTTGAGGGCCTGACGCTCGCTGGCCAGTTCGGCTTTGAGCTGATCGGTCAGCTTGTCATCCAGCTCGGCCTTGCGCTCTTTCAGGCGCAGCCGCTCCAGTTGATAGTTGATGCTGCCGATGTCCCCTTTTTGCAGATCGTTGGCCTGTTCGGAGAGGGCATTGGCTCGCGCCAGCACCCGCTGCAGGGCAGGATGCAGATCAGAGGTGAGCTCGCGGCCATCCTCTTTCACCCCGACGATATAGCCATAGAAGTTGCCGTTGGTGGCACGCTCAACCATGGCCAGCTCAGCTGGCTGGCTCTGGGACTTGATGTCCGTCTCCAGCACCCAGCGAAAATCGAGGTCAACGAACTCGCGGTTGCCGGTCTTGACCAGATAGCGGGTCAGCAGCTCGCGCTCTTCCCCTTCCAGTGGCAGACCTGCAGCGCGCAGTCGCTCCACCGGTACCTGCTCGCGATCGTTGATCTCGCCGATCAGTACGCTCTTGTTGCCGCTGGCATCTTCCAGCTGCCACTCATAGATGGGGTGCGGCCAGAAGTAGACCAGACCACGCCAGCCGATCAGCAGCAGCAGACCCAGTACCGCCACCAGACTCAGGCTGACGGCACCGCCGGTCATCCAGATCCAGGGGGCCCCTGATTTAAACCACTTACCCATTGTCGATTCCTTGTCCATTACAGAGTCGCCCCTTACATCGAGCTGTATTTTTCACGCAACCGCTGACGGACAAACTCGGCCAGGGTGTTGAACAAAAAGGTGAACACAAACAGGACAAAGGCCGCGAGGAACAGTACCCGATAGTGGGAACTGCCCACTTCCGATTCCGGCATCTCCACCGCGATGTTGGCGGCGAGGGTGCGCAGCCCCTGGAACATGGAGAAGTCCATGATGGGGGTGTTGCCGGTAGCCATCAGCACGATCATGGTCTCGCCCACGGCGCGGCCAAGGCCCATCATCACCGCAGAGAAGATGCCCGGGCTGGCAGTGAGGATCACCACCCGGCTCAGGGTCTGCCACGGGGTGGCCCCCAGCGCCAGCGAGCCCTGAGTCAGGTGCTTGGGCACCGAGAAGACGGCGTCTTCGGCGATGGAGAAGATGGTGGGGATCACCGCAAAGCCCATGGCGATGCCGACCACCAGGGAGTTGCGCTGGTCGAACTTGATGCCCATGTCGTGGGTCAGCCAGATGCGGGAATCCCCGTGCATGAAGGCGTTCTCTATGATGGGGCTCAGGGCGAAGGCCCCCCAGCCAATCAGCAGTAGCACCGGGATCAGCAGGATGGCGTGCCACCCCTCCGGCAGCCAGGACTTGCCGCGCTCCGGCAGATAGTTCCAGAGCAATGCAGTCAGCAGCATCCCCATCGGCAGCAATATCAGCAGCAGGATCACCCCGGGCAACGCACCCTCGATGATCGGCGCCAGCCACAGACCCGCCAGGAAGCCCAGGATAACGGTCGGCAGCGCCGCCATGATCTCGACCGTTGGCTTGACGTATTTGCGCAGCCCCGCCGACATGAAGTAGGCGGTATAGATGGCACCGGCCACGCCGAGCGGCACAGCAAACACCATGGCGTAGAAAGAGGCTTTCAGCGTACCGAATACCAGCGGCACCAAACTCAGCTTGGCTTCAAAGTCGTTGCTGGCGGAGGTGGATTGCCACACATACTGGGGCTCCGGATACCCTTCGTACCACACCTGTTGCCAGAGGGCAGACCAGGTCACTTCGGGGTGTTCGTTCTCCACCGAGAAGAGCTTGAAGGTATTCCCTTGCTGCATCAGCAACAGGTTGTGACGGGGGGAGATGGCCAGGGCAGAGAGTTCACCCCCTTCCACCGTCTCGGTCAGCAGCTTGGTCTCGCCGGTGGCGTGGAAGAAGCTGATGATGCCGTCCTTGTCGGCACTGATGAAGCCTTTGCGAAAGTGCTCGGGAGTCAGCAGATCCACTGCGCCATCGCCCTTGAAGTCACGGATCTGGGTGAACTGGCGTTTGCCATCCTTTGCCACTTCGAACCACTGTGAAATCACGCCGTTGTCATTACCCACCAGCAGTGAAGAGGCGCCGGAGAGCAGCTGAACCCGGGTCACATTGGCGTTGGGGGCATTGATCTCCAACACGTTGCGCAGGGAGATTTCGCTCAGGTTATGAATGTCATAGACGGAGAGGCGATTACCCTCGCGCACGAACAGGATCCGCAGATTAGGGGTCAGCAACATCTGATCCACATGGCGCGGCAGGGAGGGAATCGTGTAGTTTTCACTGCTCCACTCAATCTCCCCGGAGATGAAGTTCTCCTCACCGCTCATCACCGTCATCACGCCACGACCATCTTCGGTCACGGCGGCGGTCGCCATCTTGTCCTTGGTGGCTTCGAACACCATCAGTTGCAGTGCCTTCCCTTGCGGGTCGATCACCACCGGCTCTTCGCCGAAGGGATATTGCAGGCTGGGTTCAATCACCCGCACATCGTTGGGATAGGAGACCTTGAACGCTGGCTGGACGACCTGCGCCTTGCCATCGGCAAAGCCGTAAGCAATCAGCCGCTGGCCCGGTGCCGGGGTCGCTACCGTGGTGATGTCACCAGCAACCTGGGCCTGACCCAGTGACTGGCCGACCTTGATCTTGTCATCTCCCTGCACCGCAAAGAAGTTGACCTGCCCTTTATCGCTGAAGCGATAGCCGATCTCGTTCTGCTCTTCCACGCCGAGCCAGGCGGTCTTCCCTGCGGCAGGCAGGGTAAACGAGGCAGTCGGCTCCATGGAGGCGCCATTGAAGATGGGTTTCACCACATAGAGCAGATAAAAGAAGATAAGCAGCAGCGCCACCAGTACCAGGGCTCCGCCTGTGGTGACGCCATATTTGGCCAATTTATCCTTGATCCGGCGTTTTCTACTGCCCGCCATGACCAGGTTTAACGATTCCGATGACATGCAAGACCTCAATGTAAGCTAGGCTTCGCGGCATTATATGGCGGTTGCATGACAGTTTTGTTACATCGAGAGCGCTTTAACAGAGGTTGTTAACGGAAAAATGGGCGGGGATCCTTTCGAAGGAAAATGGACGCAATATATTGTTTATAAAGGGATATTTATGAGGATAATCAGCAAGGGCAGCCTGCGCTGCCCCCGAATGATTCAGGAAAGGGTATCGTTTGATTGTTGCAACGCCAGTTTGGCCGCCTTTTTCTCGGCGCGGCGGCGCTTGAAGAAGGCCGACAACTGAGCCGAGCAGGCATCGGCCAGCACGCCGCCGGTCAGCTCAACGCTGTGATTGTGGCGCGGGTCCTGCAAGATCTCGAACACCGACCCCGCGGCACCGGTCTTGAGATCTCGGGCGCCGTAAACCACCCGCTTGACCCGGCTATGGATCAGCGCACCTGCACACATACAGCAGGGCTCCAGCGTCACATAAAGAGTGGTGTCGAGCAGCCGGTAGTTCGCCAGCTGCTTGCCCGCCGCCCTGATTGCCATCACCTCGGCATGGGCACAGGCATCGTGTTCGCTGATGGAGCGGTTCCACCCCTCGCCCACCACCTGACCATCCATCACCAGTACGGCACCGACCGGGATCTCGCCAATCCCTTCGGCCCGGGCAGCCAATGCCATGGCATGGCGCATCCACTGTTCGTCCAGCTCGGTTTGACTCGGTGTCTCTGGGACCTCTGATGGTTTCACGCCCATCCCCTCTTTATATTGTTCAAGTTTGCATTCCAGCTATCCATACCTGTCAGATGATTCCATAGATAGCAGGCATGATAGCTCGCGGTGACAGGGCGGCGATTATGCCAAATCTGCACGTCAGACCCAAGCCGCATCCCGACTGAGCAATAAAGAAGCAATCGGCATCTCTATGATAAAAAAGGAGTTGCACCCGTTTGGCCATGCTATTAGACTCCCTCCCCGTCAGCCGAGTCTGACTCCGTCGGTGTGTAGCGCAGCCAGGTAGCGCATCTGCATGGGGTGTAGAGGGTCGGAGGTTCGAATCCTCTCACACCGACCATTTTCCCCGAGAATAGCCCAGTCAAACGACTGGGCTATTTTTTTGCCTCCGATTTATCCTCCTGACAACGCCAGCCTACCAAGAACAAAAAACACTCAGAACCACTTGAATCTTTTTGCCGAACTCATTAAGATGCGCAACTTTCCGCCGGTAGACAACACAGGGAGGTGGAAACACGAGTGAAGGGATCACTGTCCGGCTTGCGTGCAACACAGGACCAGGCATGAACCAGAACACCGATTTCGCACCCGCCATTACGCTTTACTCCGTTCCTCACGACACCCCTTGCCACACCGAAAGCGAAAATGAACAGGTCATCCAGCTGGATGTGATCGATCTTGCCGAACCGGATGATGACTATTGAGCACGGCCAGATGGCTGCTCAATCACCGGCACATCGCCTGTTCAACGCTCTCCGTTTCAGGTCCTTGGCGAGAAATCTGCAAAAAACGACAAACTGCTAATTCTATCAAGGATGGCAGTATTATTGACTGATGTGTCTCCCCCTTCCCTCTCCGGCATTCCCCCCGACAACTGATACAAACCTACGTTATTGCGCTTCACTTTCCATCGTTGCAACCGCTGGTGCCAACAGAGCCTGCATCACCAAGCTAAGTTTAAAACGAACGTTCACTAACTAGGTCTAGCAATAGCAAAACATTCATTGCCACATTCAAACGCACTTTATACGGCTGTTTTGGCAAAGCCTGGAGTTAGGTCGGGATTTGTTTTTGCATTTGTAATTTTATTACGTAATAAGTTACATAACGAGGCGCAGGGTAACGGCCCAAATTAGCCGTTGTTCGATGGGAAAAAGCAGGAGCATAACCATCTGCGTAGAGTTTTTATACCAATCAAATAAAGCAATAAAAAACATCAACTTAACCATATCCAAAAAACAAGTGTTTAAAAAAAACTGTTGACGTACTCAACAATATTTCGCACCTTATCAATCGTGTTACCCCGTTGTTGCGGGAACGTTTCAGGAACAGGGATTCGACTTTAGTCGTAGTTAGTAAGTTCAAAATGTAATTCTCAAAGGAGTGAACCTTATGTCGGCACCGGCTCAGACCCACTGCAGCGCCCGCCTTCGCATCCAGGGCGAGATGCTGCCCGAATACGCGCAAATTCTGACGCCGGACGCGGTGGCTCTGGTCTCCGAACTGGTGGAACGTTTTGCTCCCCAAAGAGGGGAATTGCTGAAACAACGTGTGGCACGCCAGGCCCGTATCGATGGCGGCGAGCTGCCGGACTTCCTGCCGGAAACCGCCCACATCCGTGAAGGTGACTGGACCATTCGCGGCATTCCCGCCGACCTGCAAGACCGCCGTGTGGAGATCACCGGCCCGGTCGAGCGCAAGATGGTGATCAACGCCCTCAACGCCAACGTCAAGGTGTTCATGGCGGATTTCGAGGATTCACTGGCTCCCGCCTGGAATAAGGTGATCGAGGGCCAAATCAACCTGCGAGATGCGGTCAACGGCACCATCTCTTACACCAGTCCGGAAGGAAAGGCCTACACCCTGACCCCCAATCCGGCGGTGCTCATCTGCCGGGTGCGCGGTCTGCACCTGCCGGAAAAACATGTCACCTTCGATGGCGAGCCCATCCCCGGCGGTCTGTTCGATTTTGCCCTCTACTTCCTGCACAACTATCAGGCGCTGCTGGCCAAAGGCTCGGGCCCCTACTTCTACGTGCCCAAGTTGCAGAGCCATCTGGAAGGGCGCTGGTGGAGCGAAGTATTCGCCTGGACCGAGGACAAGTTCGGTCTGCCCCGCGGCACCATCAAGGCCACCGTGCTGATTGAAACCCTGCCAGCCGTATTCGAGATGGATGAGCTGCTCTATCAGATGAAGGATCACATCGTTGCGCTGAACTGCGGCCGCTGGGACTACATCTTCAGCTACATCAAGACCTTGAAGAACCATCCGGATCGCGTCCTGCCCGACCGCCAGGTGGTAACCATGGACAAGCCGTTCCTTTCCGCCTACTCGCGGCTGCTGATCAAGACCTGTCACAAGCGCGGTGCGCTGGCGATGGGTGGCATGGCCGCCTTTATTCCGGCCAAGGACGCTGCCGCCAACGAGCAGGTCTTCGCCAAGGTCAAGGCCGACAAGGAGCGCGAAGCCAACAACGGCCACGATGGTACCTGGGTCGCCCACCCTGGCCTCGCTGATACCGCCATGGCGGTGTTCAATACCACCATTGCGGCTGGCGCCAAGAACCAGATCGGCGTACTGCGCGAGCAGGATGCCCCCATCACTGCCGCCGACCTGCTGGCCCCCTGTGAGGGCGAGCGGACCGAAGCAGGCATGCGTACAAATATCCGGGTCGCCCTGCAATATCTGGACGCCTGGATCAACGGCAACGGCTGCGTGCCCATCTACGGTCTGATGGAAGATGCCGCCACCGCCGAGATCTCCCGCACCTCCATCTGGCAGTGGATCCGCCACGGCAAGAGCCTGTCGAACGGCAAGGTGGTGACCAAAGAGCTGTTCCGCCAGATGCTGGCCGAGGAGCTGGAGGTGGTCAAAGCCGAGGTGGGCACAGCACGCTGGCTGGCAGGACGCTTTGCCGAGGCGAGCGAACTGATGGAAGAGATCACCTGCGCCGACACCCTGATCGATTTTCTGACGCTGCCCGGTTACGAGCGGCTCTGAATCACGGGCCCCCAGCGGGGCTCGCCAATAACAAGTCAATGGAAACGTGAAATCAATGAAAGAGGGAACTGATATGGCACTGACCCGTGAGCAACAGATCCAGGCTATCGAGAAAGACTGGGCGGAAAACCCCCGCTGGAAAGGGATCAAGCGCGGCTACAGCGCCGAAGATGTGGTGAACCTGCGCGGCAGCTTGCAGCCGGTGCACACCCTGGCCCAGCGTGGAGCCGACAAGCTGTGGGGTCTGATCCACGGCGACGCCAAGAAAGGCTACGTCAACTGCCTCGGCGCCCTGACCGGCGGTCAGGCGGTGCAGCAGGCCAAGGCGGGGATCGAGGCGATCTACCTCTCCGGCTGGCAGGTGGCGGCGGACAACAACTTGTCCTCCACCATGTATCCGGATCAGTCCCTCTACCCGGCCAACTCCGTACCGTCCGTGGTGGAGCGCATCAACAACTCCTTCGCCCGTGCCGACCAGATCCAGTGGGCCAACAAGGTAGGACCTCAGGATGAGGGCTTTATCGACTACTTCCTGCCGATCGTGGCCGATGCTGAAGCCGGTTTCGGCGGCGTGCTGAACGCCTTCGAACTGATGAAGGGGATGATTGAAGCGGGCGCCGCCGGCGTGCACTTCGAAGATCAGCTGGCATCAGTCAAGAAGTGCGGTCATATGGGCGGCAAGGTGCTGGTACCGACTCAGGAAGCAGTGCAGAAGCTGGTTGCTGCCCGTCTGGCAGCCGATGTGTGCGGCACCACCACCCTGGTGATCGCCCGTACCGACGCCAACGCCGCTGACCTGTTGACCACCGACGCGGACCCGTACGATGCAGACTTCCTGACTGGCGAGCGCACAGCCGAAGGGTTCTACAAGGTGCGTGCCGGTATCGATCAGGCCATAGCTCGCGGTCTGGCTTACGCCCCCTACGCCGACATGGTGTGGTGTGAAACCGCCAAGCCGGATCTGGACGAAGCGCGTAAATTTGCCGAAGCAATCAAGGCCAAGTTCCCGGATCGCATCCTGGCCTACAACTGCTCCCCGAGCTTCAACTGGAAGAAAAATCTGGACGATGCCACCATCGCCCGCTTCCAGCAGGAGCTCTCCGACATGGGCTACAAGTACCAGTTCATCACCCTCGCGGGTATCCACAACATGTGGTTCCACATGTACGAGCTGGCCTACCAGTACGCCCGTGGCGAAGGGATGAAGCACTACGTCGAGATGGTGCAGGAGCCGGAATTTGCCGCCGCCAGCCGTGGCTACACCTTCGTGGCACACCAGCAGGAGGTTGGTACCGGTTACTTCGACAAGGTGACCACCGTCATTCAGGGTGGCCAATCCTCGGTGACCGCACTGACCGGCTCCACCGAAGAAGATCAGTTCCACTAATAAGAGAGCTGCCTTGAAATAGCAAAACCCCGGCCTGATGCCGGGGTTTCTTTTTATCTGCCATTCAAACGAAAGTCAGGCCACAACCGCACACCGCAGAGAGGATCAGAGCTCGAGGATCTCTTTGACAAAGGGAATGGTCAGCTTGCGCTTGGCGCGAAATGAGGCGTTGTCGAGCTGATTGAGGGTGGTGAGCAGGGTGCGCATATCGCGGGAGAGTCGGTTGAGCAGGAAGCGGCCCACATCGATGGGCAATTTGAAGCCCCGCAGCTCGGCACGCAGCTGCAGGGCACTGAGCTTGCCTTCATCATCCAGCTCTTCGAGATGGAAACTGACACCCCAGTCGAGGCGCGAAGCGAGATCCGGCAGTTGCAGTCCCAGTTTGCGCGGTGCGCTGCAGCCGGTGACCACCAGCGTCCCCTCGCCCTTCTCCTGCCAGCGGTTGTAGAAATCGAACAGCGCCCGCTCCCACACGGCATTGCCGGCGATCGCCTCAAGGCTGTCGAGACAGACCAGCGGCAGGCTTTCGAGGGCATCGAGCATGCTGGGATCGAGCTGTTCAAATTGATCGAGGGAAAGATAGGCCGCCGCCGCATCGCGGGCGTTGACCTCGGCACAGGTGGCGTGGAGCAGATGAGAGCGTCCGGATCCCTTGGCTCCCCAGAAATAGAGGAAAGGCGATCCCTGACCGATGGCCGCGTTTTTGAGGGCGGTGATCAGATGAGCATTGTTGCCGGGATAAAAACTGACGAAGGTTTCATCATCCGGTAGTTGTACGGCTAAAGACAGTTGGGCCGGTTGCTTCACTCGTTGGGCTTTGACTGTGACATTTGTGGCTAAGTGTATCATCGCAAAGGCAGATAGAGAACCGCCCGGACAAGCCGGGCGGTCTACAAAAGCCTTATAAAATCAGGGCTGCGACCATTGGTAACGCAAACCGCTGCCATTATCGTCAACCTTGCGCAAACGACTCTCAAGTTGCAGCGCCCGCACCAATTCGGCCTGCTCCCCTTGCAGGGTAAAGTTGAAGGTGACCTGGTCCCCCTCCAGCTTGCCGATCGCCACCTTGCTGACGTTGGCCATCCCCTGCAGCATCTTCTGCACGGCGATCATGCTGTCCACTTCGGAGAGGCCATCTACCACCAGGGTCTGGCTGGTTGCCGGACCAGAAATGCGGGCACCGTAGTTTTTCACTAGCCAGGCCGCCAGGGTATCGGCAAACCCTTGCGCCACTTCGGCCTGAGTGCCGGTGTTATTGCCACGGGTCAGCTCGGCCACTTCACCGGCCGCTTTGGGGCCGTAGAGTCCCCAATCGATGCTCCACTTGTCACCTTCCGGTGTCAGCTTGCCCAACACCACCATCTCGGCGCCATAGCGCTGGCTTGCCTGCAAAATCGGGTCGGCAAAGCGTCCCCAGACGTCGGTGGCACTGACCGCCATGTTGTCATCGAGATCCATCAGCGGAATGCTGATGGGCAGCCCCAGCGTCTGGGCCTGCTCGCGCAAGGCTTGCGCCCAACCATCGCTGGATTGATCCGCCAGCAAGCGACGCTCACCCTGATCCACCACCAGCCAGATGGCCATTTGGGGACGAGCCGGGCCAAGCAGGGCAAACTGGCTCTCGGAGACCAAGCTGTTGACCTTGTCACTCTTGAACTCGGCCTTCAGATATTTGACGGAGTCCTGATCCTGATAGCCATAGCTTTTGACATAGTCGCCCGGGGCCGCCAGCGCCTTGACCACCACCGGCTGGGTGAGGATGTCGCGCTTGCCGGTCACCTTGATCAGCACCTGACCCAGTGCCTGCCCTTGAGCGGCCACCATGTCACCACTGGTCGGGGCCTTGCCCTGATAGAGGTCGGTCACCTGAGCGGCCGAGGCCATGAATGACAAGCCGCAGCAGAGGGCGGTCACAACACGTTTGAACATGAACAGAGTCTCGAAATGGGAGAGTGTGCTAATGGTAGCGGCAAGGCGCATCCTGCGGCAAGGCTGGCACAAGCGGCCACAAACAGCAGAGCCGGCGATGCGCCGGCTCCGATCACCCCTTCCACATGGGAAGCAGGTCAAGGCATAAACTTATTTGGTACCGAAGATCTTGTCGCCTGCATCGCCCAGACCCGGCACGATGTAGCCTTTCTCGTTCAGCCCCTGGTCGACAGAAGCGCAGTAGAGCTCTACGTCAGGGTGAGCGGCTTCCAGCGCCTTGATCCCTTCCGGCGCGGCAACCAGTACCAGCACCTTGATGGATTGGCAGCCTTTCTTCTTCAGCAGATCGATGGTGGCGATCATGGAACCACCGGTGGCCAGCATAGGATCGATGACCAGCGCCAGACGCTCTTCGATGTTGCTGACGATCTTCTCGAAATAGGGAACCGGTTGCAGGGTCTCTTCATCGCGGTAGATACCGACCACGCTGACGCGGGCGCTCGGCATGTGCTCCAGCACGCCATCCATCATGCCAAGGCCGGCACGCAGGATAGGTACGACGGTTACCTTCTTGCCTTTGATCTGGTCAACTTCTACTGGCCCATTCCAGCCATCGATGATAACCTTCTCGGTTTCGAAGTCAGAGGTCGCTTCATAGGTCAACAAACTGCCCACTTCTTTGGCCAGTTCACGGAAACGCTTGGTGCTGATATCGCCTTCACGCATCAGACCGATCTTGTGTTTGACCAGGGGGTGTTTGACTTCAACGACTTTCATTATTATCTCCTCTAACCTGCCGCAAAAAAATCGCGGAATCATACAACAAAAGCCACCGCTTGTAGAGCATTTCCGCGCAAAAACGCGCAAACGATTTCCTTTCTGGTTTTTCACCGCCACTGTTAGAATACGCCCCGAATTTTACCCTCCACTTCTTTACATGACGGGGAATACTCGTGACTGACAAAACCTCACTGAGCTA
This sequence comes from Aeromonas sp. FDAARGOS 1411, assembly GCF_019047125.1. Lineage (NCBI taxonomy): Bacteria > Pseudomonadati > Pseudomonadota > Gammaproteobacteria > Aeromonadales > Aeromonadaceae > Aeromonas > Aeromonas sp. FDAARGOS 1411. The sequence goes on from NZ_CP077214.1 coordinate 2,060,823, forward strand.
CAAGGATGCTGGCGTAGATATCGATGCTGGCAATGCACTGGTTGAACGTATCAAGGGCGTGTCAAAGCGCACTCGTCGTCCTGAAGTCCTTGGTGGTCTTGGCGGCTTTGGGGCCCTGTGTCAAATCCCTGCGGGCTACAAGGAGCCGGTACTGGTCTCCGGCACCGATGGTGTGGGCACCAAGCTGCGTCTCGCCATCGATCTGAAAAAGCACGACACCGTCGGTATCGACCTGGTGGCCATGTGCGTCAATGACCTGATAGTGCAAGGCGCCGAGCCGCTGTTCTTCCTCGACTACTATGCCACCGGCAAGCTGGACGTGGACACCGCGGCCGCGGTAGTCACCGGGATCGGTGCCGGTTGCGAGCAATCAGGCTGTGCCCTGGTGGGCGGCGAGACCGCCGAGATGCCGGGTATGTATGAAGGGGAAGACTACGACATCGCCGGTTTCTGCGTCGGTGTGGTGGAGAAGAGCGAAATCATCGACGGTAGCAAGGTCGGTGAAGGGGATGCCCTGATCGCCCTGGCCGCCAGCGGCCCTCACTCCAACGGCTTCTCCCTGATCCGTAAGATTCTGGAAGTCTCCAAAGCAGACGTGCATCAGCCGCTGGGGGACACCACCCTGGCCAACGCCCTGCTGGAGCCGACCCGCATCTATGTGAAACCTGTGCTCAAGCTCATCAAGGAGTGCGAGATCCACGCCCTCTCCCACATCACCGGCGGTGGCTTCTGGGAGAACATCCCCCGCGTATTGCCTGCCAATACTCAAGCAGTGATCGACGAGCAGAGCTGGCAGTGGCCGGCGGTGTTCAGCTGGCTGCAGCAGGCTGGCAACGTCACCCGTCACGAGATGTATCGCACCTTCAACTGCGGTGTCGGCATGATCATCGCCCTGCCCGCCAACCAGCTGGAGAAGGCGCTGACCCTGCTCAAGGCGGAAGGCGAGAACGCATGGCACATCGGTCATATCGCCAAGGCAGCAGACGGTGAGGAGCAGGTCGTCATCAAATGATGCGGATCCTCGTCCTAATCTCTGGCAGCGGCAGCAACCTGCAGGCGATCCTCGACCACTGCGCCAGCGGCAAGATTGCCGGTGAAGTGGTCGGCGTTATCAGCAACAAGGCCGATGCCTATGGTCTGGTTCGCGCCAAAGAAGCTGGCGTGGCGACCTCCATTCTGGCCCAGCAGCAGTTTGCCAGCCGGGAGGAGTATGACGCCGCCCTGCTGGCGCTGATGGCAGACTATCAGCCGGATCTGGTGGTGCTGGCCGGGTTTATGCGGATATTGAGCGGTGATCTGGTGCGCCATTTCGCCGGGCGGATGATCAATATCCACCCCTCCCTGCTGCCCAAGTATCAGGGCTTGCACACTCACCAACGCGCCATAGATGCCGGTGACAGTGAACACGGCGCCAGCGTCCACTTCGTCACCGAAGAGTTGGACGGGGGCCCGGTGATCCTGCAGGCCCGCGTGCCCATCTTTGAAGGAGACACGGCGGACGAGGTAGCAGCACGGGTGCAGGCGCAGGAGCACAGCATCTACCCGCTGGTGGTTCGCTGGTTCTGCGAAGGCAGGCTGCAGATGGTAGATGGCGCCGTGCAACTGGATGGCGCCCTGCTGGGCTCCGCTGGTTACGCCTGCGAGTAAGCAGACGTCTTGTCGAAATGTGAAAAAGGAGGCCGATGGCCTCCTTTTTATTTCCTGAATTTTCCCACCACAGGCACAGGCTTAAACCTGTTCACGACCTGCAGCGAGAAACCGTCAACAAGGTGAAGAGCAGCATAGGAACCGGAGCGTATAGACATACGTGAGGATTCCGAGCAGCACATGAGCCTTGATCACGGTTTCGTAGCCAGATCGTGGACAGGTTTAGACCGGATTGTCGATATCGATAAAGGTGACATCCAACCCGTGCACGGTCGCCAGCCACTCCCCCAGCGCCTTGACGCCGTAACGTTCGGTGGCGTGATGGCCTGCGGCGTAGAAGTGCATCCCCATCTCGCGAGCGGTGTGAATGGTCTGTTCAGAAGCCTCGCCAGAGATAAAGGCATCGATGCCCTGCTCCGCCGCCAAATTGATGTAGCTCTGACCGCCACCGGTGCACCAGGCCACGGAACGGATAAGCTCGGGGCCGCTGTCGCCACAATAGAGTGGCTCGCGGCCAAGGCGCTCGGCAATCAGCTTGGCAAAGTCGGCACCACTCATCGGCTGCTCCAGCTTGCCCACCATGGCGACGCTCTTGCTGTTCCACGGCTCCAGACCGCGGCGTACCTTGATGTCGAGCAGCTTGGCTAGCTGGGCGTTGTTACCCACCTCGGGATGGACATCCAGCGGCAAATGGTAGGCAAACAGGTTGATATCGTGGGTCAGCAGGGTCTTGAGCCGACGCTGCTTCATGCCGGTGATCTGGGCCGGTTCACCGCTCCAGAAGTAGCCGTGATGGACCAGAATGGCATCGGCTTCGGCAGCCACCGCCGCGTCGATAAGCGCCTGACTGGCGGTGACACCGGTCACCACCTTGCGAATGCGCTCGCGCCCCTCCACTTGCAAGCCGTTGGGGCAGTAATCCTTGATGGCGTGCGGTTCGAGCAGATGGTTCAGTACGGTTTCGAGTTTTCGATGAGAGATCATTGGGGTCCCTTATTAAGGCTCGGTCCCCTGCTTTACCAATAAAAACAGGGCCCAGGCTCAAAGCGCCAAGGGCCCCATGATAATCGAGCCGGGCCGTCAAGACCATGACAGCCCCCACACAGTGCGGTTTCCCTCCCGGCCTCAGGCTGGCAGGTCGATCCCCGCTTCCCGCATCTGGGCCAGCTTGTAGCGCAGAGTGCGCGGGCTGATGCCGAGCCGGTCGGCCACCGCCTTGCGACTGCCGTTACAATCTTGCAGGGTGTCGAGGATGATCTGGTGCTCCTGCTGCTTGAGCTCGCTGCCGAGGCGATCGCCGCCATAGCTGCGCTCCACGCTGACAAACTCCATCTCCTGCTCGTCCAGCTCCTCCAGAATGAGGTGGTCACAATCAATGATCCCGTCGGGGCTGAGGATCAGGGCACGCTGTACCACGTTGTCCAACTCCCGCACATTGCCGGGCCAGGGGTGGGCCAGCAGCCGTTCCCGCGAGGCATCCGTCAACTGCGGTGTCGGCAGCCCCTGCTGACTGGCATGAAGTGCCAGCAGGTGCTCCGCCAGCGGCAGAATGTCGCCGGGCCGCTCACTCAGGGCAGACCAGCGCAGCGGGAAGACGTTGAGGCGATAGTAGAGATCTTCGCGAAACTGGCCATCCTGCACCGCTTTTTTCAAATCCCGGTTGCTGGTGGCGATGACCCGCACATCCAGCGGGATCATCTTGCGACTGCCGAGCCGCTCCACCTCTTTCTCCTGCAACACCCGCAGCAATTTGGCTTGCAGCCCCTGATCCATCTCGGTGATCTCGTCGAGCAGCAGGGTGCCCCCCTGCGCCTGTTCGAACTTGCCCGGGCACCCCTGTACCGCACCGGTGAAAGCCCCCTTCTCGTAGCCAAACAGGGTCGCCTCCAGCATGTTTTCCGGAATGGCGGCGCAGTTGATGGCGACGAAGGGCTGCTCGGCGCGGCTGGAGTTATCGTGAATGTAACGGGCCAGCACCTCTTTCCCCGTCCCGCTCGGGCCGGTCACCATCACGGTCGCTTCGCTTCTGGCCACCCGGGTCGCCAGCTGGAACAGCTCGGCAGTTTTGGGGTCCCCATAAACCACGGCGCGCTTCTCCACCTTCTGGGCGGGCACATAGCGGCTGACCTGATTGAGCAGCACCTCCGGCGAGAACGGCTTGGCCAGATAGTCGATGGCCCCTTCACGCATGGCGCGCACCGCGCCATCGATATTGGCGTAGGCGGTCATCAGCAGCACAGGTATCTGTGGATATTGCTGGCGGATGGTAGCCAACAGGGTGAGGCCGTCCATTCCCCCCATCTGGATATCGGAGATCACCATGTCAAACGGCTGACGGGAGAGGGCCAGCAAAGCCCGCTCGCCGCTGTCCGCTTCACGGCACTCATAACCGCCGAGCAAAAGGGTATCCACCAGCGCTTCGCGCAGGCCATTGTCATCTTCAACGACCAGGATCCTGGCCTGTGTCATGCTACACCTCCAAGCTGCACCGGTTGCTGGTGCAGGGGGAACGACAGAGTAAAGCAGGTGCCTTCACCAGGAACCGAGGCCACACCGACCTCCCCCTGATGGGCACGCACTACAGATTGCACCACCGCCAGCCCGAGACCTGTGCCCTGGGAGCGAGTGGTAAAGAAGGGTTCGAATACCTGACCGAGCTGATGGGAAGGGATCCCCTTGCCATTATCAATGACCCGCATCTCCACCCGGGCACCGCTGCGCACCGCGCTGACCAAGAGTGAGGTGGCCCCTGCCTGCTGGGCATTGGCAATCAGGTTGTTGATGGCCCCCGCCAGCGCACTGCTGTTAGCCAGCAGGCAGAGATCGGGCTCCGGCGCCTCCATGTGCAGCTCGCAGCCCTGCTGCTGGCAGAAGGCCTCGGCTCCGGCCTGCACTTCGGCCAGCAGCCCTTGTACCGAGATGGGAGTGACCACCTGATTGTCACCGTTGCGGGCGAACAGCAGGATGTCGTTGATCTGCTTCTCCAGATCCTGCAAACGGGCCATCAGCTTTTGCTGAAACTGAGTGCGAGATTCCGGCTTGAGGGTGCGGTTGGCCAGATTAGCGGCATAGAGCATGGCGGCAGAGAGCGGCGTGCGGATCTGGTGGGCGAGCGAGGCCGCCATATTGCCCAGCGCCGACAGCCGCTTCATGTGGTTGATGCGGTCTTGCAGTTTACGAGTTTCGGTCAGGTCATTGATAAAGACCAGCTGGCCGGGCTGATCCGGCAGCGGTTGGGTCGAGAGCTGCACCCGGCGCCCGTCACGCAGGGAGATCTCGTGGCCATCATCCTCCCGCGGCTCGAAGCAGCGGGCAATGATATGACGCCAGAGCTCCCCTTCCAACGGCTCCCCCAGCAGGGAGATGGCCGCCGGATTCGCGCGCGTGACCACCCCAGCCCCGTCAAGCAGCAACACCCCTGTGGGGAGCGCCTTGAAGATGGCATAGAGCTGGCTCACTTCGTGGGACTGGAGTGGCATGTCCTGCTGCTGGATTGTCATAAACCTGACCTCAAACTGGCTATTGGGTCAGGTTATTCAATTTCCATGCCACTAAATTATATGAATTAAAACAATGAATTGCGCATGAGCGTCAAGGCTTTGACCCTCAGACGTCCTTGCTCATCCCGTACTTTTTCATCTTCTCCACCAAAGTGGTACGGCGCATACCGAGCAGATCGGCGGCGCGGGCCACCACCCCGTCCTGAGACTCCAGCGCCTGACGGATCAGCTCCACTTCGAGGTCGGCCAGCATCTCTTTGAGGTTGACCCCCTCCTCCGGCAACTGCATGGTACGGGCAGAGGCGAGGGAGTGATCCAGCTCGGGCGGATCCTGAAACACCGCCGCCAGCGCATCCCGCTCATCCATCTCGGTCAGCCGCTCATCCCGCGGCTCGCTCGGCAGCAGACGATAACGGCTCGGCAGATCGGCCACATCGACGATCTGGTGCGGGTAGAGGATCAACAGCCGCTCCAGCAGGTTGGATAGCTCGCGTACGTTACCGGGCCAGGGGTACTGCATCAGTGACTCCAGCGCCCGCTGGGTCAACCGGATAAAGCCATGGTGCTGCTCGGCATGGCGGTTGAGCAGCTCCTGCAGCAGCAGCGGGATGTCATCGATGCGATCCCGCAGCGGCGGCGTCTCAATGGGGAAGACGTTGAGGCGGTAGTAGAGATCTTCACGAAAACCCTGAGTGCGGATCATCGCCTCCAGATCCCGGTGGGTAGCCGCTATGATGCGCACATCGGCCTGAATGGGCTTGCCGCCACCGACCCGGTCGAACAGCCGCTCCTGCAATACCCGCAGCAGTTTGACCTGCATCGGCATCGGCATGTCGCCGATCTCGTCGAGGAACAGGGTGCCCCCCTGCGCCAACTCGAAGCGACCGCGACGAGCCGCGATGGCGCCGGTAAACGCCCCCTTCTCGTGGCCAAACAGTTCGCTCTCCAGCAATTCGGCCGGAATGGCGCCGCAGTTGATGGGCACGAAGGGACCTTGACTTCGGGAAGAGAGTTCGTGGATAGCGCGCGCCACCACCTCTTTACCGGTACCAGACTCCCCAAGGATCAGCACGTTGGCATCGGTCTCGGCCACCTGGCTGATGAGGCGGCGTACCTCCTGGATCCCCTTCCCTTTGCCCACCAGCAAACGCAGCAGGGCCTGCCCCTTGTCATGGGTCTGCTGACGGGGATGCAAGGATACAAAGGCCTGACAGAAGTGCAGATGACGGGTGAGGGATTCATAGGTAAAGGGCGAGATCGCGACCCCGATAAAGTTGCTGTTGGGCAGATCGGCCTCAACCAGCGAGAGGAAGGGGGTACGGGGGAAAGCAGCCAGCAGCTCTGACAAGGGACGGTCGGTCAGCTCACCCACCAGCACCCCTTGCAGCGGTCCGGAGGATTCGATGGCCACATCCAGATCGCTTTGTGCCACCTCCTGCCACGGGATCCCCATAAACGAGAGCACGGTTCCCAACTGTTGGCGCCGCTGCGCATCGGCATCAACAATCAACACGCCCATCTCCACCATATCCATTCCTCGCGATGTCCTGAACTAACTTATTGTTTTATTTAATGATAAAACAGCTACCGACTGTCTTTCTGCTGGCACACAAAGTGCCAAAATTCCGACACATTGTCAAAAATTGTCGTATTCAGGCTAAGTGTATCGACAGAAACGAGAGATTAGATAAATTTTGCCGAGGAATTTTCTGCATTGGCGCCGTTAACAAACGCCGCCAATAGCGGAAAGAAAACTGCCCTCGTCAGAGGGCAGCATGGGACACGGTGAAGCGCATTCAGTGGCGATTATGGTGGTGCGGCGCCGCGTAACGACACTCGGGAAAACGGCTGCAAGCCAGAAAGAGTCGACCGGCGTGGGGACCTTTTTTCGCCTCCCGCTCCACTAGCGGCGCATCGCAACGGGGGCAGTGGTGTACCTCGTGCTCTTCATCATCCTCTACATCGGCGAACAAGCCATCGACCAGCTCACCCTCACTCTGCGGCGCCTCCACCATCCCCTTGGCCTGAATGGCGGGCTCGTGGAGCGACGCAGGCGAGATCGCCTCGGCATGGGCAGTGCGGCCACGGATCCCGGCACCGACATCCACGCCGTCCAGCAACAGAGGGTTGAACGTCGGCTCGCGGCGCGCCCCGTGCGGCAGATCGTCGATCACCTGTTCGCTGGTTTTGACCAGCAGCGGCAGGATCTGTTCGCGCAGTTCTTCCACCAGATAGCTGGCACTTGCCGGGATCTGCAGCAACGGCAGACCGGCGCTGTCACAGGCAGTTTTCAGAAAGAGATCCCGCGCCTTGCGCTTCTGGTGACGATGGGAGCTGTCATCGAGTTCGATGGCGCAGATAAAGGAGAGATCCGCAGGGTGGCAAAGCAGATAGTCGAAATGCTTGGCGCTGATCTTGTTGAAATGCTGCTGCCATTTGCTTTTGCCGATCCCGGCCTGCGGCGTCAGCACATCGGCCACCCGCACCTTGGCAAAGACCCGGGCCTTGTCACCCACCGCCAGATCCAGCACCCCGAGGAAGGATCGCTCGGCGGGACTGAACAGGGTCTCCTGCACATCATAGGGCAGGCGCTTTTGCTGTCTGCCTCTGCTCCAGAAGATCGCCAGCACAAGCAGCGCCAGCAACAACAATCCCGATAGGACAAGGGTATTCATGAGAGCACGATCCAGTTCACGACACGAAAGGGGAATTACTTTACCACAGCCGCCACGGAGCAAGGCAGCAGACCCGTGTATAGAAAGTGAAAAGTCCCGTCTTTTTATCTATTTGTCAGCAGGCGGGGGTTCATATGACCAGCCCCAGCAGGCACAATAGGGATAGAGCACAAAATCCCATTTCAAGGAGAGCAGGATGCAAAAGCAATTGGTGGTCACCGTGATCGGTGCAGACAAACCCGGGATCGTCGAGAGTCTGGCTGCAGTCATCAGCCGCGAGCAGGGCAACTGGCTGGGCAGCGCCATGAGCGAACTGGCGGGCCAGTTTGCCGGTATCCTCCATGTCTCTGTCCCCGATGAGCACTATCGCAGCCTGTGCGAAGCACTGGCCATGCTACCGGGTCTGACCATCAGCTTTGCCGAAGGGACACCGACCACCGAGCCAGCCCATCAAGTCATGATGACGGTGACCGGCAACGACCGCCCCGGCATCGTCCATGAAGTAGCCAGCATCCTGCGCCAGCTCGAGATCAACGTGGCCGATCTCACCACCGGCTGTGAACCGGCTCCCCACTCCGGCGCCCCGCTCTTCTATGCCCATGCGCTGGTTGCCCTGCCCGACGGGCTCGCGATGGATACGCTTATCACCGCGCTGGAATCCCTCTCCGACGATCTGGTGGTCGACATCGACGAAGCGTTCAGCGAGCAGTAACAATACTGTCATTTATTTGTCATATATTAACGCCATAACTGCCGCGCAGACGCGACCTGAAACAGAGGCACAAGATGAGCACCGACAAGCAGTATGAAGAGAAAGAGCTGAGCTGGCTCTCATTCAATGAACGGGTGTTGCAAGAGGCAATGGACAAGACGGTGCCCCTCATCGAGCGGGTTCGTTTTCTGGGGATCTTCTCCTCCAACCAGGATGAGTTCTTCAAGGTACGGGTATCGGACGTCAAGCGTCGCATCCTCATCAATGAAGTACATGGTGGCGACGATGAAGCGAAAGTGCTGCTGCGCGCCATCCAGCAGAAGGTGATGGCGCTCGGTGAGGCGTTCGACAACACCTACAAGGAGCTGTTGATTGCGCTCGCTCGCCACAACATCTTCCTGGTCAACGAGAACCAGCTCTCCGATGCCATTCAGAAGTGGCTGCGGGTCTTCTTCAAGGAGAAGGTGCTGCGTCACATCATCCCGATCCTGCTCAACAAGGAGGTCAATCCGGTCAAATTCCTCAAGGATGAGTACACCTATCTGGCCATCGAGATGAAGAAGAACGGTCAGGTGATCCAGTACGCCCTGGTGGAAGTGCCGACCGACGACCTGCCCCGCTTCTTCCAGCTGCCGCCGGAAGGGACCCGCCGCAAGAAGCAGATCATCATTCTGGATAACGTCATCCGCTTCTGCCTCGACGAGATCTTCAAAGGCTTCTTCGACTACGACGAGATTGCCGCCTATGCGGTGAAGCTGACCCGGGATGCCGAATATGATCTCTCCGACCAGCTGGACTTGAGCCTGGTGGACAAGATGAGTGACGGCTTGAAGCAGCGCCTTACCGCCATGCCGGTGCGCTTCGTCTACGAGCGGGAGATGCCCGCTGCCATGATAAGCTTCCTCAAGCTCAAGCTGCAGATCAGCTCCTACGACGCCATCATGCCGGGCGGGCGTTACCACAACTTCAAGGATTTCATCGGCTTCCCCAACGTGGGCCGTGACTATCTGGAGAACCCCAAGCTGCCGGCCCTCGATTGCCGCGATTTTGACGGCTTCGTCAACGCCTTCGATGCGATTACCAAGCAGGATATTCTGCTCTACTACCCGTATCACAAGTTCCACCACTTCACCGAGCTGGTGCGCCAGGCGGCGTTCGACCCGGCGGTGAGCGCTATTCGCATCAATATCTACCGGGTCGCCAAGAAGTCGCGGATCATCCACTCCCTCATCGATGCCGCCAACAACGGCAAGAAGGTGACCGTGGTGGTCGAGCTGCGCGCCCGTTTCGACGAAGCGGCCAACATCGACTGGGCCAATATCCTCACCGATGCCGGGGTCAAGGTGGTGTTCGGGGTGCCGAGCCTCAAGATCCACTCCAAGCTCTGCCTCATCACCCGCCACGAAAATGGCGAGGCGGTGCGCTATGCCCATATCGGTACCGGCAACTTCAACGAGAAGACCGCCAAGATCTACACCGACTTCTCGCTGCTGACCCGCAATCCGGATATCACCGCCGAAGTGGAAGGGGTGTTTGAATACATCGAGTACCCCTATAAGCGTTACAAATTCAATCACCTGCTGGTCTCCCCCATCAACAGCCGCCGTCAGCTCTATCGCCTCATCGACAACGAGCTCTCCAACGCCAAGGCGGGCCAGCCGAGCGGCATCATCCTCAAGATCAACAATCTGGTGGACAAGGATCTCATCAACCGCCTCTATGCCGCCGGGCAGGCCGGGGTGCCGATCCAGATGATCATCCGTGGCATGTGCGCCCTGCGTCCGGGCGTACCGGGCCTCAGTGACAACATCAAGGTGATCAGCATCATCGACCGCTTCCTCGAGCACCCGCGGGTGATGGTGTTCCACAACAAGGGCAACCCCCAGCTCTATATCTCCAGCGCCGACTGGATGAGCCGCAATATCGACGGCCGTATTGAGGTGGGCACCCCCATTTATGATGAGCGGCTCAAGCAGCGCATCATGGACATTCTCGAACTACAACTGAGTGATACCTGCAAGGCGCGGGTCATTGATGCCGACCAGCAGAACGAATATGTGAAGCGGGGCAACCGCCGCAAGATCCGCTCTCAGGTGGCGATTTACGACTATCTCAAACGTATCGAGTCAAACAATGGACAATAGTCTCTATGCCGCCGTGGATCTCGGCTCCAACAGTTTTCATATGGTGATCGCCCATCTGAGCGAAGGGCGTTTTCGCATCGTCGATCGCATCAAGGAGCGGGTGCGGCTGGCGGAAGGGATGGATGAGCAGAAACGAATGAGCCCGGAGGCGATGGAACGCGGCCTCGCCTGTCTGTCGCTGTTTGCCGAGCGACTCACCAATATCAAGCCGGATCAGATCCGCATCGCTGGTACCTATACCCTGCGCCGCGCCAGCAATGCCCGCGAATTTGTGAGTGAAGCTGCCAAGGTGCTCAACCACCCCATCGAGATCATCAGCGGGCAGGAAGAAGCACGGCTCATCTATCAGGGGGTTGCCCATACCCAGCATATCGAGGGCCAGGTACTGGTCATCGATATCGGTGGCGGCAGCACCGAGCTCATCATCGGTGAAGGGTTTGAACACAAGGCCCTCACCAGCCGCAAGATGGGCTGCGTCAGCTTTACCCAGAGCTTCTTTGCCAGCGGCAAGCTGAGCGAGAAAAACTTCACCAATGCCGTGCTGGAGGCGCAGCACCAGCTCGCCCCCATCGTCAACCAGTACCGCAAGCTGGGCTGGCAGAGCTGCCTTGGCAGCTCAGGTTCCATTCGTACGGTTCGGGATGTACTGCAGGGTGAAGGGCTGACTGACGGCAGCATTACGCTGGAGGGACTGGAGCGGCTCAAGGCACTGATGATTGAGCGCAAGCGAGTCGATAACCTGAAACTGGTCGGGCTTACCGAGGAGCGTCAGGAGGTGTTTGCCGCTGCGGTCGCCATCCTGCTCGGGCTGTTTACCTCGCTGCCCATCGAGCGGCTTGACTACTCCGACGGAGCCCTGCGTGAAGGGTTGCTTTATGAATTCGAGGAGCGCTTGCAGCACCACGATATTCGCGAGCGTACCGCACAGGCGCTCGGTACCCACTACCGGATGGACCGCAAACAAGCAGCCCGGGTGGAGCAGAGCGTGCTGACGCTGTTTGATGCCTTGCAAGAGCCCTGGCAGATGGAGATAGAGCCCTATCGCGCCATCCTCGGCTGGGCGGCGCGGCTGCACGAAATTGGCCTTGCCATCAACTACAGCGGCATTCACCGTCACTCCGCCTATATCCTGCAACACACCGACCTGCCCGGCTTCAACCAGGACGATCAGGCGCTGCTGGCGGCGCTGGTACGCTTTCAGCGCAAGGGGCTCAAGCTCTCCGAGCTGCCGCCCCTGCCCAACCACGACATGCAGACGGTGCTGCGCTGCATCCGCATCCTGCGCCTCGCAGTCGCCGCTCACCACAAGCGTCAGGACAACCTGCTGCCTGAGTGGAAAGTCGCAGTACAAGGGGATCAGCTGGTCGTGACCCTGCCGATCGACTGGTGCGAGGAGAACCGTCTCCTGATGCAGAATCTGGAGAAGGAGCATCGTTATTGCCAGGAGCAGGGCTGGCCACTGTTGTTCCAGCTCGGCTAAACCGGAAAGATAAATGAAAAAGGCAGCCCACTGGCTGCCTTTTGCATCTCAATCTCCCGGTTACTGCAACTCGGGCAACAACCACTTGGCCATCTCGAAGTAGATGATAAGGCCGGTACCATCCACCAGCGTCGCGATGAATGGCGCAGAGACCACCGCCGGATCGATGCGGAAACGACGCAGCACCATGGGAATAATGGATGCGACCGTGGCACTCCAGAGCACGATGGCGATGATGGTAAAGGTCACCACCATGCCAATCTGGGGACCGACGCCAAGACTCCATGCCCGTACCCAAGCCGCCATGGCAATGGCACCCGAGATGAGCAGACCGGTGGAGAGCTCCTTTTTCAGCACTGTGCCGAGATTGCGCAGACTCACCTCCCCGACCGCCATGGCTCGTACTATGGTGGTGGTGATCTGGGTGCCGCTGTTACCACCAGTACCGATCAGCAAGGGGATAAAGAAGGCCAGCGCGATGGCCGCTTCCAGCTGCTCCTCAAATGCCCGCAGCACGGTGCCGGTGTAAGCTTCCGCCACAAACAGGATAAGCAGCCAGCCCACCCGTTTGCGCCACAGCTGCCAGGGCGTCGCCTGCAAGTAAGGGGTATCGAGCGGTGATGAGCCCCCTTGCATCTCGGCATCCTCGGTGGATTCGAGCTCCAGAATATCCGCCGCATCATCGACGTGGAAAATACCGACCAGTCGCCCCTGATCCTCGACCGGCAATACCGACAGGTCGCGGTCGATGAGTAGGCGCGCTGCCAGCTCCTGATCCGCACGGGCATTGATCCGCACCGTCTCCCGATCCATCAGGGTCGCGACACTGGCCAGCGGGTCGGCGATCAGCAAGGTCTTGAGGGAGAGGCTTCCTTGCAGACGACCATCCCCGTTGACCACATAGATATGGCGAAACAGCTGGGCATTGTCCCAGGCATCGTGGATCAGCTGTTTGGCGTGACCGACCGTGTCCTCCTCCCGCACCGCCAGATATTCGTGGCGCATGTTGGCCCCCACCGACTCGGTGGGCCAATCCAGCAGGGAGTAATACATGGCCTGCGCCTGGGTCGGGAAGCGAGCCAGCAACATGGTGCGATCCTGACGCCCCAGTTTGCGCAGGATGGCGACCATCTCGCGTCGGGGAATGGCCTCCTGCAACACGCTGACGATGCTGCCATGGAGCCGCTGCAACAGGCGCCCGGCACTCTCGGCCGAGAGTGAGCCGAGCAGTTCGGCACCTTGCGGAATTGGCAGGGTATCAAAGATGCAGTTGAGCTCTTCCGGACGCAGGGTCAGCAGTTGATCGGCGCGCTGAACCGGATCCAGATTATGTTCCAGCCAACCCTGCAGGGCGGCCAGATCGAGCAGTTGGTGACGGTTAAGAATGGTATGTGTTTTCTTCATCACAGATATCCTCATGTGATTTCAGGCGAGCCTGAATGCCTCCGGAAATAGCCGGATGCAACGACAAGAAAACAGCAATTTGATTGACGAGTAATAGGCAGGAAATGACGCCGTTCGGCGTGTCATCATCCCCACGTACCAGCTTTAGCACTGTATAACGTATCCGGCATGCCGGAAGCCACTTGGGTTTACACCTTAATCCGATGAAAACTGTCCTGATCTTGGGCGTCTCTGGACGTCGTGAGATCAGTGGCCTGTGTTTATACAGGAGCCTCGCCTAACGAGATGCTGCAAATAATGCGCACAACCCTCTGTTGTGCGGGCGGCATGATTATCCAATCCCGCTGGGAGGTCAACCCCGCAACCACCATTAAATTGGCAACGGCAACAGCTTGTTACAATTGGCAGGAGATGACACGGAACCAATTTCCATAGTCTGGACAAAAGCAAAGGCCCCAAAGGGGCCCTTCTTTAATTAGCGAATATAGTCAAATAGCGTCAGACGGCTTATTTTACTGAAAGAGAGTTGTGAGGCACTCAATGCCGCATCCTCTTTTGACAGCGCGGAAATCACTTCATAAAGGTCCGCTTCCGACACCTTGGCTCTCGCCTCGGCGTTGAGGGTACTCAATCCTTCATTGGAGCCCATAGCCTGCTCCAGACTGTTCATCCGGCCGCCCAACTCACCCAACCCATGATCGATATTCAGGCGGGCATTTTTCATATGAACGGTGGCATCGGCTATTTTCTGCTCGAAGGTCTCGGCAGAAATAGCCGGATCTCGCAGAGCCGTAATAAAGTCCGACATACCATTCAATATGTTGTCATTCTTCGGTGGATTAAGATCAAACTGCTGAGCCGCACCACCTGCAGGCAAATCAAGGGTCAACTCCAGACCATTAAAGGGGATCTTGGTGCCAGCAGTGTAGTTACCCGTTTGCAACGTATTGCCACCGGCATCCTTGATATCATAGGTATCAGGCGGACCTATGGTGGTTGATACGGTATAAGTGTTGCTGGGCAGTGCCGAGTTATAATTGGACTTATAGAAATTATCAAAGTTACCCTGATCGCCTATCCCGACCTTGATATTTGCGGTGGTTGCACTGGCGGTTCTTCTGGTCGCCACGATTTCAAACAGATCCTGCCCGGAATCATTGGCAGCGATTTGTACTGTGGGTGAGACCTGAATATTCCGCTGACCTGGATCACCCTGATAAATATATTTTCCGTTGACGTCTTTTATATATGGCTGGGTCTTGCTCTGATTGCCACCAAATATAAATTCACCTGATGAGTTTTTGCTATTCATCAGGTCGAACATCTGCTGCTGCAACCCTTCAAGCTCGCTGGCGATGGCCTTGCGATCATCCATGCTGATAGCGCCATTATTTGACTTCTGGATCAGGGTCTGGGCACTGAGCATCGCCGTATTAAGAGAATCCAATACTGTCTCTTCATGCCCCAGGCTGTTTTCCAGCAAGCTGCCATTGACACTGTACTGCTTGAACAGGTCAATCTCCTTGGTCAGAGCCATCTTCTGACTCATCCCTGCGGGATCTTCTCCAGCTGTCTGAAATTTATTGCCGGTTTGCAGTTGTTGATAGGCAGAATTCAACCGCTCGTTGGCACTGTTGAGGGAATATAAATTCCGGTCGTAGATCATGTTGGTGGTGATGCGCATGATGTTACCTCACGGAAGAGAGCAGTGTATCGAAAATGGTTTTGGCCGTGCTGACGATTTGCGCCGATGCCGCATAGGATTGCTGGAAGCGGATCAGATTGGCCGCCTCCTCCTCCAGATTGACCCCAGACACGCTTTCAAAGATGCCGGTGCTCTGGATAAGCTTGGACTCATTGGCCTTGAGCTGCGTTTTTGCCTGACTGGTATTGTTACCCACTTCCATCACCAACCCGGAATAGGCCTGATTGAAGGTCATCTTGTCGTTGGTCGTCCCACCATTGGTGCTCTTGCGCACCAGATCCTTGTTTTGCAGCTCGGCCAGAACCAGGCCATTGCTGTTATCGGCAAAGCCATTGCTGTTGTAACTGAGCTTGAAGCTGTCACCGGCATCCACCGTGCCGGTGATGCTGAACTCGTAGCCGGGGGCCTGTTTCGGGTTGGCATAGACTGCGGCTCCGGCGGGGAAAGGGTTGACGATCGCAGACATCAGGTTTTGCCCCTTGCTGCTCGCGGGGGCCGTGCCTATCAAGGTAGTACCATCGGCTTGGAAAACCTGATAGTTACCACTGGCATCAATTTTGACCACTTGGGGCGCTGTCGGGCTCAGACTATTGGTACCAAAACCTGACCCAGCACCGGTATTGAATACGCCACCCAGTTTGATATCAGCCCCGCCGCCATTATTGGTGGTCTTTTCCGCTTTAAGCGGAGAAGCCAGGGCCAAATCTTCCGGCCGGGTGATCAGCTGACCCAGAGCGGCGGCCGCACTTTTGGTGGGTTGCAGCAACAGTTTGTCACCCGCAGCCGGCGTGCCGGTGAGATCGATCGAGATCCCGTGCCCAGTCAGCTCAAAGGTTGTTGGTGGGGTAGCCCCCGCAGTGATCAAGGTACGATTGCCAGACTTGTCCAGCGAGAACACCTCATAACCGGTAGCGCTGCTAAATTGCACTTCGTAATCAAACGGGGTCACTGATGTCCCCTTGCCCGGCACGAAGCTGACATTCGCCCCGACCGTCCCGGTGTTATTGCCATAGGGTAAGCCCTTGCTGGTAGGCAGGGTGAAAATATCGCCGCCAATCTCGTTATCCAGATCCATCCCGAGGCGGTTCTGCTGGTTCATCGCATCGGCCATCGCCACGGCCAGCTGCCCCAGTTCGCGCTTGGTAGGCTCAAGGTCGGTACGCGCCTTGAACAGCCCCCCCATGGCGCCACCAAACGTATCGTGGTCGATGGTTGCCTGATTATCCCCCAGAGTCAGTTGCAGCTCCTGATCTCGGGAGTCAGGATCTCCTGCAATCACCTTGAACTGGGCGACGCCCCCATCGAGGATCAGCGAATGGCCGGTGCTCATATTGACCAGCATGCTGCCGTTGGGTTGGGCTACGGTACGAATATCCATCTTCTCCGACAGCTGGCGGATCGCCTCATCCCGCTGATCAAACAGCATCAGGTTCTCTTCGGGTGACCCCTGGGTGCGGATGATGGCCTGATTAAGATCATTGATGCTGGTGAGCAGGCTGTTGACCTGCTTGGTTTCATCTTCAATGCGGGTATTGAGGGTATCGCTCTGCTTGTCGAGCTGTGCCGAGAGAGTATGAAAACGGTTGACCATGCCACTCAACTCCGTCATCACCACCTTGCGCCCACCGATCTCGGCAGGCGATTCATTGGCAGAGTGAAATGACTTGAAGTAGGAGGTGATGGCTGCCCCCACGCTGTTGCTGGTATCCCCCAACAAGCTGTCAACGCCAGCCAGCTGTTCATAATGGGTCAGGGAGGCATGATAGGCGGAGGTATCACGGCGCACCTCCCCCTGCATATAGTCATTGATCACCCGCTGGGTCTTGATGTCACCGGTCCCAAGACCGATGGTATTGGTATACACCAGCGTACGCTCACGCACATAGCCCTGGCTATTGACGTTCACTATGTTGTTACTGGTGGTCTGCAGCAGGCGTTGCTGTGCCAGCACGCCCGATGAACCAATCCCAAGCAGGTCGCTTGCCATACGTTACAGCTCCATCTCGTGGTATTGGGCAATGGCATCACTGCGCAATACCTGTTTCAATTTTCTGGCGTAGTGCGGGTCGGTGGCATAACCCGCCTGTTGCAGCGCCTCAAAGTAGCGATCAGGACTATCCACCTTCGCCAGGGCGCCCTTGTAGCGAGAGCCGGAAGTGAGGAAGTCCACGTAGTCGTTGAAGCTCTCTTCAAACGACTCATAGGAGCGAAATGCCGCTTTCTGGCGTGAGGCAACGCCTTGCTCATACTCGAGCGTGCTGACCACAGCCTTTGGCCCTTCCCAGCGTGGATCGGCCTTGATGCCAAACAGGTTATGGGTCACCTGCCCCTCGCCATCCTTGATCACCCGCTTGCCCCAACCGCTCTCCAGTGCCGCCTGAGCGACCAGTACCGCCGGGCTTAACCCCAGCTTGTCGGCCGCTTTCTTGGCCAGCGGCATCAGGCGATTGACGAACTCTTCCGGTGTATCGAACTCTTTGCCCCCACTACCGGTGGCACTGCCCTCTTCGCTGGCCATGCGTCCCATGGGCGGAATGCTGCGGTGCGGTCGACGGGGCATAGTGAGTGCGTGGCTCTCCTTGACCCCCTCGGTCATCTCTCTTTCAGCAAAATCTTTGCCAACTTTTGATGCCGCGATCAAATCATCGGCAGCGGCCGTGGGTGGCTGATAGGGTTTGTAGGTCCGTTCGGTGCGCTGTGGCATCTTGAGCACCCGTCCATCCTGATGGGTAAAGGTCTCGGGAGAGAGCTGCTTGGCCACCATGTCAGCCAATCCCAGCCCCCCCTTGCTGGACATGTCGGCGACCCGCTGCTCATCCAGCATCCCTTCATAGAACTGGGTATAGCTGCTGTTCATCGGGTTGTCCTGAGTCAACACCCCGTTGGCCTGACGCATGCTCTGAAACAGCATCTGGGTAAAGATTGACTCGAACTGGCGTGACGCACTCTTGAGCGCTTCGGCCTGCCCCTCTTTGCTTTGGCTCATCTGGCGCAAACGGTCCAGGTTCTTGATGTCCTGTACCATCCCGAGATTCATGCCGCTGTTGCTGTCAAACTCCACCATTTTGCTTACCTCATTGCCACCCGTGGCAACCACTTGCCGCTTGTTACAATATGACCAGTTGCCCCTCGATGGCGCCTGCCTGCTGCAGTGCCTCAAGGATGGCCATCAAATCACCCGGGGCGACCCCGACCTGATTGACCGCCCGGACCAGATCGTCCAGGGTCGCACCGGTATCAAACTTGAACATCCGCCCCGGCTCCTGCTGGACATTGATGGTCGAGTTGTTTGTCACCGTCGTCTCTCCTCCCGCCAACGGGTTGGGCTGGGAGACCTGCTGGTTTTCGGCGATGGTCACCGTCAACCCGCCATGGCTGATGGCAGCCGGTTTGAGCTTGACCTGACTGCCGATCACTATGGTGCCGGTGCGGGAGTTGACGATGATCTTGGCCGCCTCGTTGGCCGGATCCACCTCCAGATTCTCGATGGTGGCGAGATAGGAGACGCGCTGACCCGGATCCCGCGGGGCATAGACCTTGACCGAGGTGGCATCGAGCGCCTGAGCGGTATTCGGCCCCACCAGATCGTTGACCACATCGGCCAGACGGCGCGCCGTAGTAAAATCGGGTCGGTTAAGGTTGAAGGTGATGGTGTCCCCCTGACTGAAGGAGTTGGGCACCTCCCGCTCCACGGTCGCACCGTTGGCAATCCGCCCGACAGTCGGGGTATTGATCACTACCTTGGAACCATCAGCCCCCTCGGCACCCAGACCACCGACCACCAGACTGCCCTGCGCGACCGCATAAACCCGGCCATCGAGCCCTTTCAGGAAGCTTTGCAGCAGAGTGCCGCCCCGCAGGCTCTTGGCCTCGCCAATGGCAGAGACCGTTACGTCGATGGTCTGGCCCGGCTTGGAGAAGGGGGGCAGGTCGGCATGGATCGCCACCGGCGCCACATCCTTGATCTTGGGCTTGATGTTATCCGGCACCTTGATGCCAAAGTTGTTGAGCATGGTACGGAAGGTCTGCTCGGTGAAGGCGTTGTTCTTCTCGCCAGTGCCGGGTAACCCCACCACCAGACCGTAACCAATCAGCTGGTTGTTACGCACCCCTTCAACCGAGCTGATGTCCTTGATCCGGGCCGCATTGACCACACCCAAGGGCAGCAGACAGCAAAGCAGAGTGACAAGACGGAGTGACTTCATAACATCTCCTAGAGCGGCCACCAGGGACCATTGAAAAAGCTGGTAAGCCACCCTTGCTCCTGGCTATTGGCCAGATCGCCGGTACCACCGTAGTAAATGCGGGCATTGGCCACTTTCTGGGACGAAACGCTGTTATCAGACGTCACGTCCTCCGGGCGAATAAGGCCGGTGATCCGGATATATTCATTGCCATTATTAAGCATGATCCACTTCTCGCCGCGCACCACCAGA
The DNA here is from genome assembly GCF_019047125.1 of Aeromonas sp. FDAARGOS 1411. Lineage (NCBI taxonomy): Bacteria > Pseudomonadati > Pseudomonadota > Gammaproteobacteria > Aeromonadales > Aeromonadaceae > Aeromonas > Aeromonas sp. FDAARGOS 1411. Next base: position 2,080,526 of record NZ_CP077214.1, read on the forward strand.
TTGCCGTTGGGCAGTACCTTGGCCACGCTGACCGAAATATTGCCCTGCAGGCTGTTGCTCTGGTCCGCTTTGGCCTGCCCCTTGAACGCGCTGTCTTGAGCAATGGAGGCTGAGAGATCATAGGGGCTGGCGGTCACGGGCACACCACCCAACTTGACCGGGTCCAGATTGAACTTGTTATTCTTGCCACTCTGGGTATTGGCCTTTTTCGAGGCAGAGGTCGATTCCGACAACTCGATGGTAATGATGTCGCCTACCTTGTGTGCCTTGATATCCGAATAGATGCCATTGACCTGATCCGGCTGGAAAATCGCCCCAGTCGGTCGCACCGACACCGGCTCCGACTCCCCGTAGACGGGGGAAAACTCGGGATCATCAGGCTTGGGCGTATTGGGAGTGCTGCTACACCCTCCCAGCACCAGCAATCCCAGCATCCATACGGCTTTCATCATGCACCTCCTAATTAGGTACGCTGGATCAGGAAGGACATCATGCCGTCCACGGCGGAGAGCACCTTGGAGTTCATCTCGTAGACCCGCTGAGCCTGAATGAGGTTCACCAGCTCTTCGGTCACGTTGACGTTGGAAGTCTCCAGCATCCCCTGCTTGATCACCCCCAAGCCATCGGCACCGGCAGTCCCCTGAGCGGCAGCACCACTGGATTGGGTCTCGACAAACATGTTTTCCCCCATCGGCTGCAAGCCGCTGGCGTTGACGAAGTCGGAGATGTTGATCTGACCGACGACCTGAGAAGCGCCATCGCCCTTGAGCTGCACCGAGACCTGACCATCTTCACCCACAGTGACGCTCTGGGCGTTTTCCGGGATCTGGATTTCCGGTTGCAGCGGGTAGCCATTACCCGGGGTCACGATGGTCCCTTCATCGTTGAGGGTGAACTGACCATTGCGGGTATAGGCCGCACTGCCATCCGGCAGCTGAATTTCAAAGTAGCCACGACCACTGATCATCAAATCGAGCGAGTTGTCGGTGGTTTGCACGTTGCCCTGGCTGTGGTTTTTCTGGGTCGCCACCACCTTGGCACCCGCCCCCAGCATCAGGCCGGAGGGGAGCTCGGTATCGGCAGAGGAGCGGCCACCGGGCTGGTTGATGTTTTGATAAAGCAGATCTTCAAAGATGGCCCGTGACTTTTTGAAGCCCACGGTGCTGGCGTTCGCCAGGTTGTTCGAAGTGACCGAAATATTGGTCTGCTGTGCATCCAACCCGGTCTTGCTGATCCAGAGTGCGGGATTCATAGGTAACTCCTTGATTAGCTGATTCGCAGCAGTTGGGTTTGAGCTTCATCATTCTCTTCGGCCGTCTTCATGATTTTGACCTGGGTTTCGAACTGGCGTTGCAGCCGGATCAGGTTGGTCATCTCATCCACCACATTGACGTTGCTCCCCTCAAGGGAGCCGGCAATCAGGCCGACATTGGCAGAGGCGGGTTCATTCTGACCATCCTTGCGGCGAAACAGACCATCTTGCCCCTTCTCCACCGCATCGGCGGCCGGATTGACCAGCTTGATCCGCTGGAAATTTTCCGGCAAGTTGGCGGCAGCCCCTTCCGGTCGACCGCTGATGGTGCCATCCCGATTGATCTCGAGTTTCTCCATCGGCATCGGCAGCACGATGGGCTGACCACCGTCATCCACCACATTCAGACCGGTCGAGGTCTGCAAATTGCCGGTCGCATTGACCTGCAAATTCCCCATGCGGGTATAGGCCTCACCCCCATTGGGATCCTGCACGGCAATCCAGCCAGGACCATCCACCGCCACGTCCAGATCCCGTCCGGTGGTCATCAGCATGCCATGCTGCAGGTTCTGACCCGGGCGCTCAGCCATGGCAAACACCCGGCTTGGCAAGCCCTCTCCGAACGCCTGCATGCTTCTGGCCTGCTCAAAATCGGACTTGAAGCCGGTGGTATTGGCATTGGCGAGGTTGTTGCCCCGAACAGCCAAGCTGTTCATGGTCTCTTTGGCCCCGGACATGGCGATATAAAGCAGGTGATCCATGGAATTCTCCGTCAAACAGATGACTCTGACAGGAGAAATGCAATTAGAGTGCCAACAGCAGAGATATGGGGGGATAAGGAGGATGGGAATGCGACAGAAACAGAGAGGGGGCCAAGCCCCCTCTCATTATCATGTATTGCGCGATTAACGGATCTGCAGGATGGTTTGCTGTAGCGAACTATTGACCTCCAGAGAACGGGAGTTGGCCTGGAAGTTACGCTGAGCAGTGATCAGATCCACTAGCTCCGAGGTCAAATCCACGTTGGACTGCTCCAGCGCCGATGATTTGATGGTCCCGAAAGTACCCGAGTTCGGCGTCCCCGGCAAGGCATCGCCAGAGAGCAAGGACTGTCGCCAGGAGGTATCGCCAACCTGAGTCAATCCTTGCGAGTTGGCAAACTTTGCCATGGCAACCATAGCGACCTTGAGTGTGGTGGCATTGCTATAAGTAGCAGAGACAATCCCGTCTGGCGTGATCTCCACCTTGGTCAAACGGCCGACAGTAGAGCCATCTTGAGTCAACTTGTTGACTTCAAACGGAGAAGAATACTGAGTCACAGTGCCAAGTTGAATCTCAACTTCCTGAGTGGGATCGGCACCGTTGGTGATAATGCCAGCACCTGCCGGGGGCGCGACCCCCAATTGTTCTGTCTTGATGGTTGCCGGTGTTGTTGGCGTCACCATCTTGCCATCAGCACCAAAGGTGATGCGTGCGGCAAGCGGTGGAACAGGAGTCACGCCAGCCGCCATCGTTGTTGGAACCCCCCCTGCAACATCAATGGGTTTATCCCCCTCATACATGTACATACGCCAAGCGGTAGGATTGGCAGGCTTTGTCACATCAGCTGGGTCAGCTTCCTTGACAAAATATTGTGTGATCACATGAGGAGAACCCAATGAATCATAAATAGTGACCGATGTAGATGAGGCATAACTTTTAGGATTATTGATCGGATCAAAAATGGAGGCGTCTGCAGCAGTGTTACCTGCAGCCAACGGGGTTGAATCAGACTTCAGATTGAAGCTGGCTTCAATCTTGGTTGTTTGTTTCGGCTCCCCTGCCCGATCCGGGATCTGGATAGGCTTGGTTGCGTTTATGCTCACCGCTTTTGGCGTTCCATCAACGTTCACCTCATAGCCTTGCAGATAATGGCCCTGATTGTTGACCATATAACTGTTTTCATTGAGCTTGAAGGCACCGGCACGAGTATAGGTGCGATCTAGGTTGGTCAGGCCATCGGAGGTCACAAAGAATCCATTCCCCTGAATCGCCAAGTCGAGTGCGTTATTGGTAAATTGCAGCGCCCCCTGATGGAACTGCTGGGCAACCGCACCGGTCGCCACACCATTACCGACCTGGGTCTTGGCGTTGACAAAGATGGAGTTGGCATAGACATCCGCAAACTCGGCTCGGGACTCCTTAAAGCCCATGGTGTTAACGTTGGCAATGTTGTTGGCGGTGACGTTCAAGTCTTTTTGTGCCGCGTTGACACCGCTCAAGGCATTGTTAAATGACATATCCAGCTCCTTAGATCGATGCTGTCGACGTGGTTTTTGACTGAGTTGTTGGTTTGTTCTGATTAGATCCTGAAATTTGCAGGATACTGTTAAGCGTTGTAGTGCCTAGACCTCTCAGATTAAGTTGAGTCGGGTTGGTTCCGTTCCCCAGGACCACACTATCAACCTTGCCATAGGTCAGGGCCGAGATGCTCTCCGACTTTCCATCCATGGTGCCGTTAGCTTTAATCACGTATTTTCCAGGCTTGGCCGGATTGCCACTCTTGTCTTTACCATCCCAAGCAAATTCAACATTGCCGCGTAAATCACCTTCCAGAGGAAACTCCTTTATCACCTGACCCTTTTCATCTTCCACCGTGATTTTCACATTCGAATACTTGTTCTCGACACCGACAGCCACAACCCCGGATATGGACCCCTCTTTCTCCAAATAACCGATATTGCTTGGGAGCAGCACATTTTGTCCGACCAGTGCAGAGGCTTGCAGCGCCTGACTAGATGTCATCAGAGTATTGAGATTGCCCATCTGGGTGGACAAGCTGTTGATCCCCTCAGAAGTCGACATGGATGTCATCTGGGAGAGCATCTGGGCGTTATCAACAGGCTTGAAAGGATCCTGATACGACAGCTGCATGGTCAGCAGCTTCAGAAAAGAAGCTTGATCCAGCTCTTTCTTCGGCGTTGTAGTGGTGCCTGTCGTCTGGGTCGTGGTACGGCTGATACCGTTCACATTATTGGTTGTATCGACCATGCTACATCCCTCCTATCAGGATTTGCCAAGCTGGAGCGTCTGCTGCAGCATCTTTTTGGCCGAATCTGCAACCTGTACGTTGGTCTGGTAGCTGCGCGAGGCGTTGATCATGTCGGCCATCTCTTCAACCATGTTGACGTTTGGCTTGAAGATAAAACCGTCTTTATCCGCCATCGGGTGGTTGGGGTTGTACTCCTTGAGCAGTGGCGCCTTGCTCTCGACAATCCCCTTCACCTCAACCCCGACCGAGCCCTGCTTGTCAGACATAGCCTGATCGAGCTGGGCGGCAAAGACTGGCCGCCTGGCGTGGTAAGTATTTTCCACACTGGAGCTGACGCTGTCCGCGTTGGCCATGTTGCTGGCAACCGTGTTGAGGCGCACTGACTGTGCACTCATAGCCGAGCCTGCTATGTCAAAGACCTTGAACAAACTCATCACTGCTCTCCTTTCAGGGCCTTGAGCAGGCCACTGATCTTGCTATTCATAAATTCAAGGGAGGTTTGATACTCGAGGCTATTGCGCAGAAATTCGCTGCGCTCCTGCTGCACATCGACTGTATTGCCGTCACCGGTATCCGGTTGCAGCGGGTTGCGATATTGCACTGTACCTGGGGCGTCCATATTCAAGGCAAAGTGCTTTTCGCTGGTCGTTGCCAAACCAAACCCCTGATGCGACTGGGCCTCCTGCAATGCCTGAGCAAAATTGATATCCCTGGCTTTGAAGCCCGGGGTATCTGCGTTGGCAATATTGCTGGAAAGCACCTCAGCACGCTTGGCGCGAACGCTTATGGTGTGTTGATGCACACCGAATGCCTTGTCAAATGAAAGAGCCATAGCACACCTCCTGCTTGGTTTATTTTGTTTGCAAGAGGTGTGCCATAAGCAAATCACTCAGTTCGATGGTTTGGGTATGAGCACAGTTCAGACCGAAAACGGCATGAGCATCTCGTGCCTTGAGTCAGATGGCATCATTTGGCCACCTTAAGGCTTCAACCATTTTTGCAGTGGCGAGATATGGTAGGTAAATAGAAAGTCTGAGCTGTAGATAAAGAAAGAGGGAAGCTCGTAGCTTCCCTCTTTACATGAGGTGGCAATATTCGGCAGACCCCGAATATCAAGGCGGTCAGGCCTATTTGACCTTGTAGACAATCCCCGGATTACAGCGGATCATCTCAAACCGATCAGTCAACCCGGCCAGTGACTCCGACGCACCCAGCATCAGATATCCACCGGGGTTGAGACTGGCTGCAAACTGGTTGAGGATCTTCGACTTCACTTCCGGCGCAAAATAGATGAGCACGTTACGGCAAAAAATAATGTCAAACTTGCCGAGCAGACTATAGCTCTCCAACAAGTTGAGTGGCCGGAAGGTGGTCAATTTTCTGACTCGCTCAGCAACCCGCATCTTGTTGTCACCGTAGGGCTCAAAAAACATCTTCTTGCGCTCCGGTGACAAACCGCGCGCCAGAGCAAGGCTATCGTAAACGCCTTCCTTACACTGATTTAGCATGGTCGTCGAAATATCCGTCCCGACAATCTGCACGCCACCAGGCAAGGTACCCGGCTTTTTCATCTGCTGTTCCAGTGCCGTCATGGCAATGGAATAGGGTTCCTGACCTGACGAGGATGCAGCCGACCAGATCTTGATGGGGCGGCCACTTTTCCCCAACTCGGGGAAAATCTTGTCGGTAAGAAGCTGAAACGGATAGGTATCACGAAACCAGAGGGTCTCATTGGTCGTCATGGCATCCACCACGGCCATTTTCAGGTCACGCTCTCGCACACTCATTGCACGGGTAACCAGATCAGACAGACTCTCGATGCCAAACTGAGCCATCAAAGGTGAAAGACGGCTCTTCACCAGATACTGTTTGTTATCCCCCAGCACAATTCCGCTCTGTACCGCCAGAAAGTTGCTGAACTGTTTGTATAAGTCGTCCGAAAGTGTCTTCATGCAGCTGTTCTTCTTTATTAGAGTGCGTTTTGTACGGCCTTGGCCAATTCATCAGGCTGGAACTTGGCGATAAAATTGTTCGCACCAACTTTCTGCACCATTGCCTGGTTGAATACTCCACTGAGCGAGGTATGCAGAATAACATGCAAATCCTTGAGATTGGGATTATTCCGGATCTCGGCAGTGAAGGTATAGCCATCCATTTCCGGCATTTCGATATCCGAAATAACCAGCGCAACCTGATCCTTGATAGGACCATTTTTGGTCATTTCCAGCAGCATGTTCAATGCTTCGCGGCCATCTTTTGCCAACACGCACTCGACACCGATAGCCTCAAGCGCACGTTGTACCTGTTTGCGTGCTACTGAGGAGTCATCCGCAACAAGAACAGGACGCCCCAGAGTCGGGTGATCGACACTGGCCTGAACCAACTCCTCACTAACATCCGTTGCAACCGGCGAAATTTCGTTCAATATCCGCTCAACATCAAGAATTTCGACCAACTCGCCGTCGACTTCAGTCACGGCAGTCATGTAGTTGATGCGACCCGCACCTTTAGGCGGAGGCAGGATGGATTCCCAGTTCATATTGATGATGCGCTCGACCGAATGCACCAGAAAACCCTGAATAGAGCGGTTGTACTCGGAGATGATAATGAAGCATTTGCTCAGATCATCAATCGGGCGTTTGCCAACCGCCATGCTGAGGTCGATGACCGAGATAGTCTGGCCACGAATATGTGCGACCCCGCGGATGCAGGAGTTCAGTTTGGGCATCACTGTCAAGGGGGGACACTGCAACACTTCACGCACTTTGAATACGTTGATGCCAAATCTTTGACGTCCATTGAGACGAAACAACAACAACTCCAGCCGGTTTTGCCCCACTAGCTGGGTACGTTGGTTGACCGAGTCCAGGATACTGGCCATAAACACTCCCTAAAAACGCTTGGCATTAATCATGCATGCGTGATGGATTGCGTCAGACTATCGATGTGACAACGAACAGATTCTGAAGCAATCATAGTTAAAAGTATGGTGATATGCGTGAACAACTTATCGACCAACGAGCGAAAATGATTAACCGACTTTTACTCATCAGCCTCTTTTTTGGCAGCATATCTTCCAGCTACGCCTCGGACGTCACTACTTATCTGCAAGAAAAGGCACAAGAGTTCGTTTACAGCCAGCTGGATATTCCGTTGGATGCCAGAGCTGAGGTCACCTCTGCCACGCTGGATGAACGGCTCCCACTGACCCGCTGCGAAGATCTGCTCACTATCAGCTTACCAGCAAAAATGGAAATTCGCCGCAATACAACAGTTTACCTTAAATGTGAGGAAGAAAGGCCTTGGGACGTCTATCTCCCGGTGCGGGTCAGCATTCAAAAGCCCTATGTCACTGTGACCAACCCCATCGCCAAGGGGGACCTGCTGAGTGAAAGCCAGCTGGTGTTGGCCTATCAGGATCAGACCCTTATCCGCGGCGACTACCTGACTGACACAGCCCCTCTTGTCGGAGTACGCAGCAAGCGGGAGCTAAAACCTGGGCAACCCATCCGTTTGAGCCAGGTTTGTGTCGTGTGCAAAGGGGATCAGGTCACCCTGACGGCAGAAAACAGCAACTTCCAGATCAAAACCATGGCCCGAGCCTTGCAAGATGGCAGCTTCGGAGAGATCATCAAACTCGTCAATATTCGCTCCGGCAAAACCGTTGAGGGTAAAGTCAGTGCGGTAGGTGCCGTATCGGTCACTTTTTAAATCCGGATCCTTGACAACTTTTTTCTAAAGTTTTGATCTGCCGCACCGATAAACAGGTAAGCAAACCTTAAAGCAGACGAAGGTAACTAAAATGGCCATCAACAATATCAACAACTTGGCGAATAATCGGTTGCAAAATACCGCTAATAGCCAGGGGACAGGCAGCAAGTCAGTCACCTCATCGCCCGAAAACAAAGCGGCTACTGTCAAGCTGGACTCCGTCTCCTTGACCAGTGAGGCGCAACAATTGCAAAAGATGCAACAAAACCTCAATACCGCCTCGACCGGCAATGAGAGCAAGGTCGAACGGCTGAAAAAAGCCGTCGCGAGTGGCGAATATCAGGTTAACAGCGACGCTGTGGCCAAGAAGATGTTCAGTTTCGAGGCCAATCTGGACAAAGTTCTGGGATGATGGACTTACCTTCGTTACTGCACACCCAAGATGACTACCTCAGCCAGATGCAAGGCATTCTGGAAGAGGAGTTCAGCTTGCTCGAACAGCATCAGGCACTGGCCCTGCCCGCACTGACCGAGCGCAAACAGCAGTTGCTTGCTGCGATAGAAACTCTGGACAAGACACTGGCAGAGATGCCGGAACTGGCACTGCAGCTGGCAGCCTATCCCGACGAGATGGTGCAGCTTCGTGCAAAACTGGATGCCTGCCAGGCACAAAATGATATCAACGGTCGATTGCTTGAATTGAGCATCGTCTCCAACCGTCGTCTGGCAACCTTTCTGAGTCAGCTCCGCGATCGCAACAGCCTCACCTATGACGCCAAGGGTAACACTCGCTCTGGCACCCGCTCCTACGGTATCAAGGCCTGACATCTCTTATCAGGCCTTGCATTTTTGCTCTCCGTTTTAAAGCACCAGTCGCAACAACTCTCGCCCGTCCTCACACGCATTGACGCGCAGTACTCCGTCCTCATAGCTACCGTAACTGGCAGGCAACTCGCCGCGCGGGAAACAAATTGACCCCGGGTTCATCAAGATCCGTTCCCCCTGCCACTCCAGCACCGGCACATGGGTGTGGCCGCTCAGGAACAGACTACCCGGCGGTAGCTGTACCTCGTCCGGGCGATAAAGATGGCCATGGCTGACAAACCAGCGCCGCTCATCGACCAGCAACTGGTTGTAGGGGGCTGTGATGGGAAAGCGCAACAGCATCTGATCCACTTCGGAATCACAATTGCCCCGCACCGCGATGCTCTGCGGTGCCAGCTCGTTGAGCCGATCAGCCACGGCGACCGGGTTATATCCCTCCGGCAGAGGATTGCGCGGGCCATGGTTGAGCAGATCGCCGAGCAGCAGATAGTGGTCCGGCTGCCAGGGCTCAAGTTGGGTCAGCACCCGCTCCAGCGCAATGATGCTGCCGTGGATGTCGGAAATGATGGCAAGTTTCATAAAATGCTCCTCACTGCGGGCTGAAATAGAGATCCTTGGTGGCAATCGTCCCTTTCAAATTCTGGCTGGGCAGCCCTCGCAGGGTGGGATCAACCAGTCTCATCTGATTGTAATGATACACGGGGAGGATCGGCGCCTCCTCAAGCAGCAACTGTTCGGCATGCCGGTAGAGTTCAACCCGACTCGCGCTGTCCAGCGTATTGGCTGCCTGCTCCAGCAGCAGATCAAAGTCGGGATTGCAGTAGCCGCTCTCGTTGCGCAGATCCTGACAACGGAAGCTGCCCAGCATGGCAGACGGCTCCACGTAATCGCCAAACAGGAAGCTTCTGGCCACCTGAAAATCACCGCTATCCTTGGCTACCTGATAGGCACCCCACTCCAGACTGTTGAGGGTGACCTGTACCCCCAGCTTCTGCCACATGGCGGCAATGGCCATCGCCATCTGCTTGTGGGTTTCTGCGCTGTTGTAGGTAATGCTCAGCTTGAGTGGATTGGCACTGTTATACCCGGCCGCTGACAACAACGCTGCCGCTTTGGCCTGGCGGGTTGGCATATCTTCAAGCGCCACAGGCAATATCACCCGGGGGTAACCCGGCATCTCCGGCAACAGCGACCATGCCGCCTGTTCATCCTGCCCGCTCACCGATCCAATGAGCTGCTGTCGATCAACCGCCATGGAGAGCGCCTGACGCACCCGCACATCCTGCAGTTCGGGGCGCTTCAGATTGAACGCATAGAGATAGGTGCCAAACAGCGGCAAGCCCCAGAGCCGCTCCGGAGATTCGCGCTTCATCTTCTGGTAATAACCGAGGGAGACCTTGTTGGTAAGCTGGATTTCACCAGCCTCATAGCGCAGCCGTTCGGCATGTTGCGAGGTGATCGGCAGGTAGGTGACCCGTCCGATACGGGTGTGAAGGTCATCCCAGTAGTGAATATTGCGCTCGGCTTCGATCCGCTCGTTTGGCGTCCAACTTGCCAGCCGGTAAGCACCATTGCTCACCAGCTTGCCGGGCTCGGTCCACTGCTTGCCAAATTTGGCTATCGCCTTCTGGTTGACTGGCACAAAGGGGCGCTGACTGATGAGTTGCAGGAAATAGGGAGCCGGCCGCTCCAGAGTGATTTTCAGGATCTGATCGCTTTGCGCTTCAATGCCCAGATTGCCGAGCTCCAGCGCACCGGCATAGATGGATTGCGCATTGTTGATCCCCGTCGCCAGCAGCAATCCGGCAGAAGGAGAGTTGATGGCCGGATCGAGCAGACGGCGCCAGGCATAGACGAAATCAGCGGCCACCAGCGGCTCGCCATTGGACCATTTCAGTTGAGGGCGCAGGAAGAATCGCCACTCCAGCCCATCTTCACTCACCTCCCAGCGCTGTGCCTGAGCAGGGACGATATGCCCCTGCCCATCTTCGCTGACCAGCCCTTCAAACAGATCGACCAGTACCGCCTCCCCCGGAAAACCGGATCGCACCAGCGCCGGATCCAGCGACTCCGGCTCGGCACCGTTGCCCTTGACCAGGGTTTGCCGATCGGCAAGCAAAGGCTGCTGCTCAACGGTGGTGGCATGGGCCAGGGGCCCAGCCAGCACGGCAAGCAATAGCGGGGAGAGCCAGCGTTGCGCCAGCTTGGGGAAGAAACCAGACCTCATGACAAAACCTCGAATAAAACCACTACAGGAGGGGAAGGCCGACGGCGCGCCTGATGAATGCCTGAAGCCGCTCTTGTTATCCCCGAAAACGCCCCGTATTGTATCGGGCTTGCCCGGGAGATGGAGTCTTTCGGGTTAATTTTTTCAGGAGTTTTTATGGGTTATGAGTGGCTGGCCCTCGCGTCGGCCAGTTTATGGGCAATTGCAGCGCTAATTTCGGTCAAACCGGCCCGTCATCTCGGCGCATTTGCCTACAGCCGCTGGCGCATGTTTCTGGTCAGCCTGATGCTCGGCACCATGAGTCTGCTCACCGGTGGCTGGCAAACCCTCACCGCAAGCGCCCTGCCCCTGCTCGCCATCTCGGGGCTGGTCGGTATCTTCGTGGGCGATACCGCGCTGTTTGCCTGTATGAATCGGCTGGGGCCAAGACGCAGTGCCCTGCTCTTCTCCTGCCATGCGCTGTTTTCCGCCCTGCTTGGGCTGTGGCTCTTTAATGAACAGCTGACAGGCTGGCGACTGCTGGGGGCCGTGCTGGTGTTTGCCGGCGTGATGCTGGCGATTCTGTTTGGCAGACGCAGTAGCAGCAACGAGTGGGAGCAGATCCGTGGCAATCTGGCGCTGGGAATTGGCCTTGGCCTGACGGCGGCACTGTGTCAAAGCGTGGGAGCCATCATCGCCAAGCCGGTGATGATGAGTGGTGAGGTGGATGCGGTGAGTGCATCGGGTATCCGGATGGGCAGTGCCCTGCTGGCCCACTGCGTCCTTCGGCTAGGGCGCTTGCCGCTGGCCATGCCGCTCAAACCGGTCAATCGCCATATCCTCGCCATGATTGCCACCAACGGTTTTCTGGCGATGGGGCTGGGGATGACGCTGATCCTGATGGCGCTGCGGCAGGGCGAGGTGGGCATGGTAGCCATTCTCTCCTCCACCACGCCGGTACTGCTGCTGCCGCTGTTGTGGTGGCACTCGGGGGAGCGGCCATCCGTTGCCGCTTGGGCGGGGGCACTGATTGCCACCCTGGGCACGGCGCTGGTGCTGGGTTTCAGCACTCACTGACCCCCGGCACCATACCTGATCAGAACAGGGCAATCTCCTCAGCGGTCAGCTCACGGTATTCACCGGGTGCCAACTCTTCATCCAGCGTCAGGCCGCCCACCCGCTCGCGATGCAAGCCAACGACCTTGTTGCCGATGGAGGCAAACATCCGCTTGACCTGATGGTACTTGCCTTCATGGATGGTAAGACGGGCCTCGCACTCGCCGAGAATTTCCAGCTGGGCAGGACGGGTTTTATCGGTCTCGTTACGCAGGTAGACCCCTTCGGCGAACAGCGCGATCGCATCCGGGCTCACCGGATCGGCCAACCAGACGTGATAGGTCTTGGCACACTCGTGGCGCGGCGAGGTGATGCGGTGGGACCACTGACCGTCGTCGGTCACCAGCACCAGACCCGTGGTATCGAGGTCGAGGCGACCCACTACGTGCAGCTTGCCCATCGCCGGCTCATCCATCAGGAAGAAGACGGTCGGGTGATCCGGATCCTCGTTGGAGCAGACATACCCTTCCGGCTTGTGCAGCATGAAATAGCGGTTGCGCTGCTCCAGCGTCAGTAGCACGCCGTCAAACTCGATCTGGCTCTGCTCATTGATATGAAAGGCGGGCTGCTTGACCACAATACCATCCACCATGACCTCGCCCTGACGGATCAGTTTGCCTGCCAGCGAGCGGGTCAAATCGGAACAATCGCACAGAAATTTATCAAGCCGCATTCACAACCTCGGAGTCCAACAAGTAAAGGGGCGTCATTATATCGGGCGGGGGCGACAACGCCACTGTCAAGGGGTTGCCAATTATGACGAACTGGTCATCCGATGTTACACTTCTCCGGTGTGACCCATCCGAACGATACTCATAATAATAAGAGTCAGGAAGCCCTCATGAAGTCTCAAGCATCCTATCCCGTCATTCCCGTCAACCAGCTGAAACCCGGCATGTATGTCATTGCTATCGCCAGCCAGACAGGTGGGATGGAGATCGCCCAGATGGGCTTGGTGACCAGCGTAGCGCAAATTGCCAATCTGGTGCGTCAGGGGGTACTCACGGTGCGCATCGATCTGGCCCGCAGCAAGCTGGGCAGTGCCGAAAGTGACGCCGTTACCTCCCCCGATCTCAATGCCAACAGCGCCCAGGTAGGGCGCCGTGCCAGTGCCAACGGCGAAGGACGGGAGCTTAAAATCCGCCGCCTCTATCAGGAAGCGCGCGAGCTGCAAGGCAAGTTCATTCGCCATCTCAAAGCGGGTGAACCCATCGACATCACCCCGCTGGCCGAAGTCGCCGAAGAGATGGTGGACACCATGTTCACCCACGGCGATGCCATGCTCTGTCTGGCCCGTATTCGCGCCAAGGATGCCTACCTGATGGAGCACTCCATGAACGTGGCCATTCTGCTGGCCAACTTCGGCCGCTATCTAGGACTGGAGCGCAGCGTGCTCAAGGAGCTGACCCTGGGTGGCCTGCTGCACGACGTGGGCAAGATCATGACTCCGGACGAGGTGCTCCACAAACCGGGCAAGCTGACCGATGAGGAGTTCGCTATCATGCGTCAGCATGTGGTACACAGTTACGAGATCCTCAGCAATACCCCTGGCATTACCCCCACCATGCTGGAGGTGGCCGCCAACCACCACGAGCGGCTCGATGGCTCCGGCTACCCGCAGCGACTGAAGGGGGAGCAGCTCTCCCTCTATACCCGGATGAGTGGCATCGTCGATGTCTATGATGCCATCACCGCGGATCGGGTCTACAAAGCAGGTATGCAGCCGACCCAGGCCTTCCGCATTCTGCTCAAGGGGATCAATCAGCACTTTGATGCCGAACTGGTTACCAAGTTCATCAAGTGCATGGGAGTCTATCCGGTGGGCACTCTGGTACAGCTCTCAAACCAGCGCCTGGCTATCGTGATGCAGCGCAACGAGCAGCAGCCGCTCAAGCCGGTGGTCAAGGTGATCTATCACGCCACCCAGCGTCACTACCTCGAGGTGCAGTGGCTGGATCTGGCCAAGTCAGGGGTGCAGGAGAGCATCGAAAACACGGTCGACCCCAAAGAGTTTGGCATCAACCTCGCCAACTTCTTCTAAATCTCTCACCTCGAATATTCATGATTGGCGCTGGCTGTCGAGCCAGTGCCGGATCAAAAACTCCTCATCCAGCGGCGAGAGATCAAAACGCAGACTGGCCTCTTCAATGGCGGCGATATCGTGCTGGTGATGCTCGCTGAGCCAAAGCACCGCACGACGCAAATCTTCACCATGGGGGAGTAGCAGATGGTCGCTCATGGGATACCTCCGGTAGACTGCAGGGCGGCCAGCGAACGTGGCCACCTGTTTCAAGTCTAGTCGGTCATCTCCATCACCCGCGCTTCTTCACCCCCACCTCAATCACGCCAATCAGCTTGCCACCGGGATCAGCGACCGAAAGCGCGCTGCCAATCCTGATCGAACTTCACCAGCGCCGCATCCACCGCAGGCACGTTCAGCAACTGCTCCGCCACGTCGAGCGGCAAGGTGATCGATTGGCAACCCGCCAGCAGGCAATCGAGCGCCTGACGGGGAGTACGGAATGACGCCGCCAGCACCTTGCTGTTCGGGGCGTGCAGCGCAAGCAGCTGTTGCAGCTCCTGCACGGTGGCGATGCCATCGCCCCCCTGAGCATCCAGCCGGTTAACGTAGGGCGCGACATATTCCGCCCCCGCCACCGCCGCCAGCCAACCCTGCAGCGGGGTATAGACAGCGGTGCCCAAAGTCGGCACACCGTTGGCGGTCAGGCTCTTGATGGCCGCCAGCCCCTCTGCGCATACTGGGATTTTGATCACCAGATCCGGGTCCAGCTCACGCAGGGCAAATGCCTCGCGCACCATCTCGGTTTCGGTTTTGGCCATCACCTGGGCAAACAGGCGCGCCTTGGGGCCCAGCACGTCGCGCAGGGCGGGCAGCAGCTCACAGAGCGGCAATCCCCCGGCGGCGGTAATGGAAGGATTGGTGGTGACACCGGCCAACGGCAGGATCCGTGACCAGCGACGCACTGCCGCCACATCGGCGGTATCGAGATACAGCTCCATCTCTAACTCCTTAACGGGATGTTCAATATGTCGCCATTCTAGCGATAAAACATCTGCAAATAGCTTGATCGGAATCAAATCAACTTTCGAATGAAAGCAAATAGAATGCAAATACAAAAGGAGGCGGTATGATTTTTGACCTGCAACGATATTCAACTCACGATGGCCCCGGCATTCGCACCCTGGTGTTTCTCAAGGGGTGCTCGCTGGCCTGTCGCTGGTGTCAAAACCCGGAAAGCCGCTCTCCCAAGCCGGACATACTACTCGACCGGCGCCAATGCATCGAGGGATGCCAGCTCTGCAGCCAGGCGTGTCCGGCAATCTTGCGTGACAGCAAGGGCATCCAGCTCAGCCGTTCTGCCCTCAAGGCCGACGATATGGAACGGCTGCGCGGCCTCTGCCCCAGCGAAGCGCTACAGGTGTGCGGTCGGGATGACACCCTGGACACCCTGATGGACACCATACTGCGGGATCGCCCCTTCTTCGAGCGCAGCGGCGGTGGCGTCACCCTCTCCGGCGGCGAGCCCTTCATGCAGCCCGACTTTGCCGCGTCCCTGCTGGCCCGCTGCAAGGCCGAAGGGCTGCACACCGCGGTCGAGAGCTGCCTGCATGTGCCCTGGCATCAGATTGAGCCAAGCCTCCCCTCACTGGATCTGGTGCTGGCGGATCTCAAACACGTTGATAAAGAACGCTTCTTCCACTGGACCCGCGGCAAGGTGGAGCTGCCCATCGCTAACCTCAAACGCCTCGCCGAGCACGGCGTGCCGATGCAGATCCGGGTGCCGCTCATTCCCGGCTTCAATGCCGACCGCGCATCGATCAGCGCCATCACCGACACCGCTGCCAGCCTCGGCACGGTACAGGAGATCCACTTCCTCCCCTACCACACCCTGGGGATGGGCAAATATGCCCTGCTGGATCTGCCCTATCAGGCGCCAGAGACACCGCTCGAGGACCCCGATTTACTCCACTTTGCCCATGCATACGCCCAACGTCAGGGGCTGACCCCTGTGACCAGAGGATAAGATCATGACCCAGCTCGACCTCAATACCCTCAGCCCGCGGATCCGCGCCCACAAAGAGAGCCTGATCCACATCGTTCAGCCGCCGGTCTGCACCGAGCGTGCCCGCCACTACACCGAGGCCTATCAGGCTCATCTCGCCCGGCCGCTGCCGGTGCGCCGCGCCCTGGCGCTGGCTCATCACCTCAAGGAGCGCACCATCTGGATCAAGCACGACGAGCTTATCGTCGGCAATCAGGCCAGTCAGGTACGGGCGGCCCCGCTCTTTCCCGAATACACGGTGAGCTGGATTGAGAAGGAGATCGACGAGCTGGCAGACCGTCCCGGCGCCGGTTTTGCAGTCAGCGAAACCGACAAGGAGATCATCCACGCCCTCACCCCCTTCTGGCGCGGCCAGACGGTGCAGGATCGCTGCTTCGGCCTCTTTACCGACGAGCAAAAAGCGCTGCTGGAGAGCGGCATCATCAAGGCCGAGGGCAACATGACCTCGGGGGATGCCCACCTCGCGGTCAACTATGAGGAGCTGCTCACGCTGGGTCTCGATGGCTTCAAGGCCAAGGTGGCCGAGCGCCGCAGTCGGCTGGATTTGGCGGATTGGGCCGATCTGCAGCGCGAGCAGTTCCTGCACGCCGTCGCCATCACTCTGGATGCGGTCAGCGCTCACATCGGGCGCTACGCTGCCCTTGCCCGTGACATGGCAGCACAAGAATCTCGCCCCGAGCGCCGAAACGAGCTTGAGACCATCGCGCTCAACTGCGCCCACATCGCCCACCAGTCCCCCGAGACCTTTTGGCAGGCACTGCAGCTCTGCTACTTTATCCAGCTCATCCTGCAGATCGAATCCAATGGCCACTCGGTGTCGTTCGGCCGGATGGATCAGTATCTCTACCCCTGGTATCGCCGCGAGGTGGAATTGTCGGAATCCCTGCCTCGGACACGCGCCATCGAACTGCTGCAAGGGTGCTGGCTCAAGTTGCTGGAGGTGAACAAGATCCGCTCCGGCTCCCACTCCAAAGCCTCCGCCGGCAGCCCGCTCTATCAGAACGTCACCATCGGCGGCCAGAACTGGCGGGATGGCAGTGCCCATGACGCGGTCAACGGCCTCTCCTACGCGATTCTGGAGTCCTGCGGCCAGCTGAGATCCACCCAGCCCAACCTCTCGGTGCGCTACCACGCCGGGATGAGCGAGGATTTCCTCGACGCCTGCATTCAGGTGATCCGCTGCGGCTTTGGCATGCCCGCCTTCAACAACGACGAGGTGGTGATCCCCGAGTTCATCAAGCTCGGGGTGAGCGTGGAGGATGCCCACCACTACGCCGCCATCGGCTGCATCGAGACCGCCGTGCCCGGCAAGTGGGGCTACCGTTGCACCGGCATGAGCTTTATCAACTTCGCCCGCATCCTGCTGGCCTCCCTCGATGGCGGCCGCGATGCCACCACCGGCAAGGTCTTCCTGCCCCAAACCCAATCGCTGCGAGACGGGAGCTTTGGCAACTTTGACGAGGTGATGGCCCGCTGGGATGAGCAGGTGCGCTACTTCACCCGCAAATCCATCGAGATCGACTGCGTGGTCGACAGCGTGCTGGAAGCCCAAGCCCATGACATCCTCTGCAGCACTCTGGTGGATGACTGCATAGAGCGCGGCAAGACCATCAAGGAGGGGGGCGCCGTCTATGACTGGGTCTCAGGTCTGCAGGTGGGGATCGCCAACCTTGGTAACAGCCTGGCTGCCCTGAAGAAACTGGTGTTCGAGCAGGGCGTGGTGGAGCAGCAAGAGCTGGCCGAAGCACTCGAGCAAGACTTTACCGGGCTGGCAGGGGAGCAATTGCGCCAGCGCCTCACCAACGCAGCCCCCAAATATGGCAACGATCTGGACGAGGTTGACCTGCTGCTGGTGCGGGCCTACCAGAGCTACATCGACGAGCTCAAGGAGCTGCACAACACCCGCTTCGGCCGTGGCCCCATCGGCGGCACCTACTATGCCGGCACCTCCTCCATCTCCGCCAACGTGCCCTTCGGTGCCGCCACCATGGCCACCCCGGATGGTCGTCACGCCCGCACGCCGCTGGCGGAAGGGGCCAGCCCCTCGTCGGGTTCAGATCGTCTCGGCCCGACAGCAGTATTCAACTCCATCGGCAAGCTGCCCACGGCGGCCATTCTCGGCGGGGTGCTGCTCAACCAGAAGCTGAGCCCGGCGAGCCTTGAGAACGAGCGGGACAAGGCCAAGCTGATGAGCCTGCTGCGCACCTTCTTCGAGGTGCACAAGGGGTGGCACGTGCAGTACAACATCGTCTCGCGGGAAACCCTGCTGGCAGCCAAGGCCAATCCGGATCAATACCGGGATCTGGTGGTACGGGTGGCGGGCTATTCGGCCTTCTTCACCGCCTTATCCCCGGATGCGCAAGATGATATCATCGCCCGCACCGAGCACAGTCTCTGACGGGGCGCCCCCCATGGCGCCTGTGACGTCATATGATTGGCAAGCCACCCTCGGGTGGCTTGCCGCTATCCACCACCTTGCATGTGAGCGCACCATGAATCCACGCCACCAACTGATCCTCACTCTGGTCCATCAGGCTCGCAAGATGAGCGTGAGTGAACTCTCCCGACACACAGGCGTGTCTGAGGTGACGGTGCGCAACGACCTCACCGCGCTGGAGAAACAGGGACTGCTCAGACGGGTACACGGCTCGGCCATGGCGCTGGAGACCGATGACCCGGATGCCCGGATGAACATCAATTACCTGCTCAAGGAGCGCCTCGCCGAGCGTGCCGCCCAGCTGGTGGAAGATGGCGAGACGGTCTTTATCGAGGGGGGCAGCGCCAACGCCATGCTGGCGCGACATCTGGCCCTGCACAAACGGGTCACCATCATCACCATCAGCAGCTATATCGCCCATCTGCTCAAAGATACCCCGGCTCAGGTGGTGCTGCTCGGCGGGCTGTTCCAGCATCAGAGCGAGAGCGTGGTGGGGCCGCTCACGCGCCTCTGCATTGAGCAGGTGCACTTCTCCAAGGCCTTTATCGGGGTCGACGGTTTTCATCCCGAGATGGGCTTTACCGGCCGCGACATGATGCGGGCCGATGTGGTCAACAGCGTGCTGGCCAAGGGGATGACCAATGTGGTGATCACCGACAGCAGCAAATTTGGCGCCATCCATCCGAGCCAGCTTGGCGCGCCGGGCCAGATCAACGTGCTGGTTACCGACGATGCCCTGCCAGCCCCCATGCGGGCAGCCATCGCGGCCAAGGGGATCACAATGCACTGCGTTGCGGCCTAGGCCACCCGCTAATTCACGCTATTTCATTGACCTGACAGGATAAAATTTTCATGATGAGCCAGTCCCCATCGGGACTGACATCACCAGTGTGTGATCTGCAGGAAGCAGACTTCAGGAGAGCAAGGACATGCCATCGACCATCACCGCCGGGGAGCGCCGCCTCCCCCCTATCATTCGCGCCACCGCCATCACCCTGACCCTGTGCTGGAGCCCGTTTGGCTGGAGTGCCACGCTGCCTGCCGACTTGAAGTGGGAGAGCAACAACCAGGATCCTCTCTATGCCGATCCGGCCGCCAAGCGCGGCGGCACCTTTCGCACCTTTATGACCAGCTTCCCCCTGACCCTGCGCAAATATGGCCCCGACTCCAACGGCGGCTTTGCCGGTTACGTGCGGGAAACCAACCTGCCACTGCTGAGCACTCATCCCGTCACCGGCAACCCCATGCCGATGCTGGCAAACGAGTGGGCCTTCGGCGCCGACAACAAGACCCTCTATTTTCGCATCAATCCCAAGGCGCGCTGGTCAGACGGCCAACCGGTCACCGCCGATGACTGGCTCTTTACCCTCAAGATGATGCGCAGCAAAGAGATCAACGACCCCTGGTACAACAACTACTACAGCGCCCAGATAGCAGACATAACCAAGTTTGATGATCACACCCTGGCCATCACCAGCGGCACCGAAAAGAGCCGCCAGGATCTGCTCGAGTCACTGCCCATCAGCCCGGAGCCGAGCCACGCCATCAAGCTCACCGCCAACTGGGTCAAGGAGTACAACTGGAAGGTGTTGCCAGTCACCGGCCCCTATCAGATCGATCAGGTGAAAAAGGGTAAATCGGTCACCTTCAAGCGGATTGAAAACTGGTGGGGGGATGACGAGCGCTACTTCCAGCATCGCTTCAATCCTGCGCGGATCGAGATCAAGGTGCTCAGGGATCTGAACATCGCCTGGCAGCACTTCCTGCGCGGCGATCTCGACACCTTCCCGCTGGTGATGCCCAACTGGTGGCACGACAAGACCAAAACCGCCGAGTTCGAGAAGGGGTATATCGCGCGCACCTGGTTCTTCAACCAGACCCCGCAATCGCCGATGGGGCTCTATCTCAACACCGCCGATCCGCTGTTGAATAATCTCGATGTGCGGCTCGGGGTCCAGCATGCCCTCAACCTCGACAAAATGCTCACCACTCTGCTGCGGGGGGATTACCAGCGACTCAACAGTTATGGCTCAGGTCAGGGTGAGTTTACCAACAGCGAGATCAAGGCCCGTCCGTTCGATCCCAAACTGGCACGGGAATACTTTGCCAAGGCAGGCTTTAACAAAGTGGGGCCACAGGGGATTTTGCAAAACGACAAGGGGCAGTCACTGACCCTCGCCATCACCTACACCACCGCGGAGCACGCCCAGCGGCTCACGCTGTTGCGGGAAGAGGCCAAGAAGGCGGGGCTTAATCTGGAGCTCAACCTGATGGATGCCTCGGCCGGTTTCAAATCGATGCTGGAGAAAAAGCACCAGAGCGCCTGGATGGCCTGGGCAGGCAGCCGCTATCCCGCCTATTGGGAGTTCTTCCACAAGGTCAACGCCAACAAACCCCAGACCAACAACATCATGAACATCGATGATGACGCCATCACGGCCTTGGTGGAGCAGTATGACAAGGAGTTCGACTTTGCCAAAAAGGCGGCCCTGTCACGGCAGATCCAGCAGCGGCTCTATGAGCTGGCGAGTTTCGTGCCTGCCTATCAGGTGCCCTATACCCGGGAAGGGGCCTGGCGCTGGATAAAACTGCCAAAAGTACCTGCAACGCCCAAGAGCGAGCAGCTCTACTGGCCCCTCGGTGGCGACAACAGCGGTTACAGCTATGGCGGTCTGCTGTGGATCGATGAAGAGCTAAAATCCGAGACCAGGGCAGCTATAAAGAGCGGCAAGACCTTCCCGGCCGCGCCCATAATCGACACCACTTATCGCCAGCCTTGATTGCATCAGCCCATCGGCAAAAGTCCTTAAAACAAAAGACCCCGCCAGATAGCGGGGTCTTTGTTGGCAACCGGTGTTGCGAATCGAGCGGTGATCAGCCGCGCTTGGCCTGCTTCTCGGCAATGGCGTCAGCCACGTCAGCCGGCTCCAGTACGATGCCTTCCTGATCCGGGGTCGGGAACACGGCAACACACAGCTCATCCTGCTCCATACCGTCAACCCAGCGCTCCAGCCACACCTTGAGGGTGATGGACTGCGGCTTGCAATCGGCCCACTCACCTTCGGCCCACGCCTTGGCGTACTCCGGGTGCGGCCATACCGGGATGCAATCTTCATCGTCGGTGGTCAGCATCATGACGCCATGCTCGTCAGTCAGGACGAACAGCTCTTCATGCTCGACCAGCTTGCTGATGAAGTGATCGTAACGGTAATCAGCGTTCAGTTGCAGCGCGGCATTGCGCTCGGTGTCGCTCAGTTCATAGCTCATTGGCCAAGTCTCTCTCTCGATAAAGGGCGCCATGTTCACATCTTGTCGTCAGCTTGTCCAGCTTGCAGCCCCTTGGCACCGGATGGGGAGGACAATGACGCAAATAAGGATAGAGCAGCCTCCTCGATAGCGAGACCGCCAGCCATCATATTGCCCCTTTTACAGCGCAGGGGTGATCAGCTCCACATCAGGCTGCTCGCTCAGCTTTTGCCGCAGCCAGTAGGCGGACTCCACCTCGACAAAGCAGAGCAGATCCCGGCCATTGGCCGCCATCATCATCAGCTGTTCAAAGCGAAGCTGTTGTTGCTGCTCCCAGGCGGCAGCGAGTTTGGCACCGTGGGCCTCATCCACCACTTCGCGGCGCAACTCGAACAGGTTATCGGTGATCGGGCTGTTGATCTTGGCGGCGGTGTGCCAGTACATCAGCAGGTTATCCATCATCTCGCTGTCGTAGTTGGCCAGTGCATCCAGCTCTGGCGTATCGCCGCTGTCGCTGGCGGCAAAATCACACCAGCCCGCATCGAGTGACGCCAGCTCATGAGCCCCCTTGGCATGCTTGCGTAACAGCGCAATGTCGGCCCCCTTGCGTGCAGGCAACCATACCTCGCCCTGATGGGCATCCAACAGGGACGTCAACGAAGCAGCGGGGTAAACCGGAAAGCGGGTACAAAGTGAATGCAGCAGGGATACCAGAGTGATCTTGACCATGAGCGATACCTTGAACAGGGCGAACAGCCACCAATAGACCGTCCGATATAAAGAAGTGCCCTATCCTACCACGTTTGGTCCGGCTCGGCCCTTGGCGAACCTGTCAGCCAACCATCTGATTACGCCGAAAAAAACAGCATTTGAAACGCAACATCCAGCCAAAGATCAATAATTTGAGCCAGCGCCCACTAAAGTGGATCCGGGGATGCTAGTTTGCATACATCTTTAGCGTAAGGAGTAAATCCATGATTGGGATCGACCAGGTTTCTAACGAATTCGTGAACGATTTGAAAATACTGGCATGCTTTGATCCGGCCAACATGAGCCTGGGGATTAAATTACGCAGCGATATGTCTGAAGAGTTGTGCCAGGCGGCAGCCCGTCTGCATCAACAGGGGCTCATCAGCGCAGAAGATGGCGGCTATCTCACCCCGTTTGGCATGACCATGGTTGAACACCTGCAACATCTGCTGGTCGCACTCAAACCGCTTTGACCGGCTGTGGTGCCCAGAGTGAAAAGTTGAGTAGCTCCCAGCGCTCCCCTTGGTGAAGATGACAGGCAAACAGCAAAGGACCTTCGGGTCCTTTTACTTTGCCATCCACCAGCCACTCCCC
This sequence comes from Aeromonas sp. FDAARGOS 1411, assembly GCF_019047125.1. Lineage (NCBI taxonomy): Bacteria > Pseudomonadati > Pseudomonadota > Gammaproteobacteria > Aeromonadales > Aeromonadaceae > Aeromonas > Aeromonas sp. FDAARGOS 1411. The sequence continues at coordinate 2,103,779 of NZ_CP077214.1, forward strand.
CTCCCTTTCAGGCACCAGTCGCGCATTCACCTCATCGGGTTGCTGTGCAGTGCCCATCCGGACCTGGACAAATTGCTGGCAGATCACCTGCGCTTCCATCGCGGATTGAACCGGTACCGGCGCATCAGACGTCGGAGTCAAGGTGGCAGCAAGCAGGAGCGATAGCAGCATGATTCAGCACATGGGAGTCAGTAGCAGAAGCCAGATAAACAAAAAGCCGTGGCACCAGAGGTACCACGGCTTTCTTAAATTCTGTAAGAATTACAGAGCGGTTACGTTCTCAGCCTGCGGGCCTTTCTGACCTTGGGTCACAGAGAACTGTACGCGCTGACCTTCAGCCAGGGTACGGAAACCGTTACCTTGAATGGCGCTGAAGTGAACGAAAACGTCCGGGCCGTTTTCTTGCTGGATGAAGCCAAAACCTTTGGTTTCGTTGAAAAACTTAACGGTACCGGTGATCATGTTAGACATATCTTTTAAACCTGTATTCAAAATAATTACTTATGCTTTTCAGCGGGTAAAGCTCAAAAAACGGGATTAACTTATGAACAACAGGACAAGATGTGAAACATCGTATTCATTGACATAACTATCGCCCTTTCAAGCTGGTTTGGATTATACGTGGCTTTGTAGATTACGCAAACAAATTTGTGCCCTGCCAACGGCAGGGCACAAACCGTTATAAGGTGGCCGCTTCCAACGCTTCCACCAGTGCTCTGAGAAAACGAGCCGCCTCCCCGCCAGTACAGGCTCTGTGGTCAAATGTCATCGACAGCGGCAATGCCCTGACGGGACGCGCTTCACCGTGGATGAACACCACTTTTTCGAACAGTTTGCCTGCCCCTATGATGGCCACCTGCGGCGGCGTGACGATGGGGCTGGCATAACGGCCTGCGATGGCACCGAAGTTGGTGAGCGTAATGGTCGCCCCCTGCAACATCTCGCGCGGCACGGCGCGCGCCTTAACATCAGCGATCATCCGATCCAGCCCCTGCCGGATATCTGCCCCCTCCCGCTCGGCCACGTTCTCCATCACCGGCACATAGAGGCCATGCTTTGAATCCACCGCGATGGCCACATTGACCTCTTTGAACAGCCGCCGTGACAGGGTGTCGCCATCAAACCAGGCATTCATCGAGGGCTCGGCGCGGCACGCCATGCCAATGGCCTTGATAAGGCGCACCGTCACATCCTCATCAGGCCGCCAGTGACGCAAATCCACCTCGTCGGTGATGCTGACCGGCACCACAGTCTGATGAGAGAGCTCCATCGCCTTGGCCATGGCCCTGCGCGACCCTTTGAGGAATTCGTTGCCACTGCTCTGCTGGGCCTCGAATGCCTGCTGCACATCCAGCTCGGTCACCATGCCGCCGCTGCCACTTCCCTTGATCCGGTCGATTTCCAGACCCAGCTTCTGCGCCAGCAGGCGCACGGCAGGCATGGCTTGCACCAGCGATCCCCCCGGGGCAATGGCCCCTACCACGAAGTGATCCTCGATATGCTGCTGATGGGCGCTCACCTTGCCCACCACAGTGCCATCATCCTCCCCCCCCTCGAACTCCACCAGCGGCGCACCGATATGGAGGATATCCCCCTCGGCGCCGCAGAGACGGGCAATCACCCCGGCCACCGGAGAGGGCACATCCACCAGCGCCTTGGCCGTTTCCACCGACAAGAGCACCTGATCGACCGCGACGGTATCACCGGCACTCACCTTCCACTCGACGATCTCGGCTTCGGCCAACCCTTCACCCAGATCCGGTAATTTGAAAAATTTCATAGCCACTGGTTCTCCATCAGCTGGTGAGCGGCATCGGCGATATCCTGCTCGGTGATGAGGTAATACGCCTCGTTGCGATAGTAGGGGACGGCGGCATCCACCCCGGTCAACCGTTTGGGTGGCGCCTTGAGGCTGGGAAGTGCCTGCTCGGTCACCCGCGCCACAATTTCGGCCCCGACCCCGAAGCTGCCACACGCCTCTTGCACCACAAGCAAGCGGCCGGTCTTGCGTACCGAGGTGAGGATGGTCTCCATATCCAGCGGCTTGATGGTGGCCAGATCCAGCACCTCGCACTGGATATCCTGCTCGGCCAGCAGGTTCGCCGCCCGCATCACCTCCTGAATGCAGGCCCCCCAGGCCACTACCGTGATATCGCGGCCAGGGCGCAGGGTGAAGCAGACATCCAGCGGCAGGCCGACACCGTCATCCACCACCTCGGATTTCATCGAACGGTAGATGCGATCGGGTTCGAAAAACATCACCGGATCCGGATCGCGGATGGCCGAGAGCAGCAGGCCATAGGCGCGTCTCGGGCTGGAGGGGATCACTACCCGTAGCCCAGGGATATGGGCAAACAGCGCCTCGACGCTCTCGCTGTGATGTTCAGGCGAATGAATGCCCGCACCATACGGGGAGCGATAGACAAGGGGACAGGAGAGACGGCCACGGGTGCGGTTTCGCATCCGCGCCGCCTGACAGATGATCTGCTCCATCCCGGGGAAGATGAAGCCCTGAAACTGGAACTCCGCCACCGGCTTGAGCCCCTGGGTCGCCATGCCGACCGCCACCCCGGCGATCAATCCCTCGGCCAGCGGCGTGTCGATCACCCGCTTGAAACCGAACTTGTCGCGCAGGCCCACAGTGGCGCGAAACACCCCGCCGTTGACCCCCACATCCTCGCCCAGTACCACCACATCCGGGTCGTGCTCCATCTCGTAGTGAAGGGCCATGTTGACCGCTTCCAGCAAACTGATCTCACTCATGGCCAACCTCCTGCTTCATCCCCTTGGCAATCACTCGCTCGCGCTGGGGCACGAGTTCGGCGGGCAGGCTGGCGTAGTGATAATCGAGCATCGCCTCCGGCGGCTGGGGCGCCATCGTCTCATAACGGGCGACAGCCTGCTCTACCTCTCGGGTAGCCTCCGCCAGCAGGCTCTGCTCCTGCTCTTCATCCCACCAGCCTTTGCTATGCATAAACTGGCGCAGCCGCTTGACCGGCTCTTTCGCCCAGGCGGCCTCGACCTCGGCCCCATCGCGATAGCGAGTGGCATCGTCGGCCGTGGTGTGATCGCCGAGGCGATAACTGACCGCCTCGATCAGGGTCGGCCCCTTGCCGCTGCGGGCCCGTTCGACGGCACTGCGGGCGGCATCGTAGACCGCCACCACATCGTTGCCATCCACCTGCAGGCTGCGCACCCCGGCGCCAATACCCTTCTGGGCCAGCGTAGGAGCGCTCGATTGCAGCTTGCGCGGCACCGAGATAGCCCACTGGTTGTTGTTGACGATGATGACCATCGGCAGGTGCCAGACCCCGGCGCAGTTGAGCCCCTCCAGAAAATCCCCCTTGGAGGTGCCGCCGTCGCCGATGGTGACTACGGCAACGCGCGGTTGATTACGCAGTTTGAAAGCCGAGGCAATACCGCAGGCGTGGGTGATCTGGGTGGCGATGGGGACGCAGATAGGGAGATCTTCAGAGGGAGTCCCATCGGGTTTGAGAAAATAACTCCCCCGCTCGTCACCGCCCCAATATTGCAGGTTCTTCTCCATCGGTACGCCCCGCACATAGAGGGTGGGCATGTCCCGATAGTAGGGAACGTAGACATCCTGCGGCTGCATGGCCAGACCAATGCCAATCCCCACGGCTTCTGCGCCGAGATGGGAGGGAAAAGTACCGAGTTTGCCGGTTCGTTGCAGCGCAATCGCTTTTTTGTCATAGCTGCGCACCATCACCATATTGCGGTAGAAAGTGTGCAGTATCGCCTTGTCCAGCCAGGTCGGTAAGGTGGCGACCGGGCACCCTTCCGCATCGAGGTAACGAAGGAAAGGGATGTCGACATGGGTCATAACTGGCTCCTTGCCGTTGTGAGCGTCACCGATGCTGGTGACACCTAGATGTAAATACCTTGTTAAATAAAAAGCAAAGGGATTTACTCAGGTAAGACCAGTAGAAACTTCTTTAAAGTAGCGAAGGAGCTGAATTTTCGGCGATGAGTGGCAAGGTATGCCGTAAATGGTGCAACTTTGCAGCGCTGAATGCAGGATGCAAAATGTGAAAAAGGGGAGCCTTGCTCCCCCATTGAGTTACTCAAGTCAGCAGTTACTTCAGTTAGCTGTTACTTCGGTCCGCCGTTACTCCAACCAGCAGTTACGCCAGCCAGTGTTGCAGTTGGCGGGCCATGCCAACTGGCAGCAAGTGAGCGCGACTTAGCAAGTGGCTGCGCCAGGGTTCGGCCAGCAAGGTAGGGCAAATTCGCATCTCCCGTCCCCGGTCAGCCACGCGCACCAATCGATCGATGAGAGTCTCCAGCGGCGGATGCGCCGGCCAGTGAGGATAGAGGTCGGCCGTCGCGATCCCGGCCAGCTCGCACACCCGCTCCTCTTCCTCATTTCCCTTCCCATCAACCATTGGCCAGGGGTGAAGCACCTGCAGCCAACCCGGCCTTGCGGCCTCCAGCAACTGGCCCAGCGTCGGCTGCGCAAAGTGGGGATCTCCTGCGGCTTTGAGCAGATGGCGCGCCCCCGCCAGCACCACCACGCCGCGGGCGGGAAGTGCAAGAAGATAATCGGCCAGCGCCCGATCCCGCCCCCTGTTGTGTTGCTGCCATAGCTCCGGGCTCATCTCCTGCCACTCGAATAAGGGCTCGCAGAGATGCACCCGCAGCCGCACATGTTCGGGGCGCGCCAGATTGCTCTGGCGCAGAGCGGTGAAGAGAGCCGGAAACTCGGGGGCCATCCAGGCGGGAAAGGCGCAGGAGTCGAGCCAGACCGGATAGAGCCGCGCCAGCGTGAGCGGCTCACCCTGCCAGCTCTCCTGCTCCGTCAGCCAGGCATCGAGTAAGCCCTGATGGCGGCGATTGCCGCACTCCAGCACCAGATCGGTCATGACTCCCCAGAGCGCCGGATCACGCAGCCAGGCGTGCTGGCGCCGGATAAAATCCGGGTGCCAATGCGGCTCCCCCAGCCCCACCAGTTTGCCCGCCTGCAAAGCTTCCCTGATAGCGGCAACAGGGGTCATGCGTCCCCCTCCTGCCGGATGTGCGGTTGCTGCCCGAGCCCATAGACCCGCTCACAAATAAAAGCGCCGATCTTCGCCAACCAGTCGGGATGCACCATCTCCTGATGCAGGCAGAGGAAGCGCTCATAGCGGATCTCCCCTTTTGTCAGCGACGCCCAGCCACGCCCATCCAGCCAGGGCTGGCGGGAGGCTGACGCCTCGATAAAGATCACCTCCCCGTGGTAGCAGTAGTTGACCGGCTCACGGATCAGCCGGTTGTTGTGGCCCACCTGCTCAATCATGGCGCTCACAACCTGCTCGTCGAGCATGGCCAGCGCACTCCCCTCCGCCCCCAGTCGGGCCACCACCTCGTCGCGAGTGAGGGAGTCGAGCGCCTCGTCCGCAACCGCAATCCCCCCCATCCGCAGCAGCGCATCGAGCATCCGCTGCTCGTCGGGCAACGGCTGGGTCTGCCACTGCTGGCAGGGGTAGGCATCGAGCAGCAGCACCATGGCCACCTCTTGTCCCTGCTCTTGCAGCATGGCGGCCATCCGGTGCACCAGCATGCCCCCGAGGGACCAGCCGAGCAGCCAGTAGGGCCCCTCGCTCTGCTGACGACGCAGCTCGGTCACATAGTCAAGTGCCAGCTCGTCGAAACTGGCGGGCAGCGGCGCATCCGGCTGACAAAGCGCCCGCGCCTGCAGGGCATAGACCGCCATGTCGGTCGGCAGATGGGGCACCAGTGGCGCATAACACCAGCCGAGCCCCCCTGCGGGGTGGACGCAAAAGAGGGTGGGGCACGATGTGCCAGACTGCGCACCATGCGCCCGCAGGGGCAACAGCATGGGCATCGCCTCCCGCTCGCCGCCAAGACGACGCGCCAGCTGGGCAGGGCTCGGTGCTTCGAACAGACTGGCCAAAGTGAGCGCCTGTCCGGTCGACTCTTCAATGCGCACCACCAGTTGCGCCGCCAGCAGGGAGTGGCCGCCGAGGGCAAAGAAGTTATCGTCGGCGCCGACCCGCTCCAGCCCCAGTATCTCGGCGAAGAGGCGACAAAGCCGCTCCTCCAGCAGGTTTTTTGGCAGTGACTGACCGACCGCCGACGCCATATCAGGCAGCGGCAGCCCCTTGCGATCCAGCTTGCCATTGGGGGTGAGCGGCAGCTCGGCCAGAGTAACCAACAGTCCCGGCACCATGTAGTCGGGCAGCGCGGCGCCAAGGGCGGGTGCTAACTCGGCCAGCGTCAACTCGCTGCTATCTGCGGCCACCACGTAGGCCACCAGACGGCGATCGCCGGGGGCAAATTCGGGGGCCAGCACCACCGCTTGCGCCACCCGGGGATGGCGAAGCAGCACCTGTTCGATCTCCTCCAGTTCGATGCGCTGGCCACGGATCTTCACCTGAAAATCGAGTCGCCCCAGATACTCGATGGCGCCATCCTCGCGCCAAGCAGCCAGATCGCCGCTGCGATAGAGCCGTCCCGCGCCGAAGGGGTTGGCAATAAAGCGCTCGGCGGTGAGCTCGGGCTGACCAAAGTAGCCCTCCGCCACCTGCACGCCGCCGATCCAGAGCTCGCCTGCCACACCGGGCGGCACCGGCTGCAACCAGGGGTCAAGAATGTAGATGCTGGTATTCCAGACCGGATAGCCGATGGGCACGCTGGTCACCGCCTCGTCTGCCCGGCAGGGATACCAGGTGACATCCACCGCCGCCTCGGTCGGGCCATAGAGGTTGTGCAGGGGGGCTGAGAATGTCCCATACCAGCGCTGCACCAGATCCGCGGGCAGCGCCTCGCCGGAGCAGAAGACCTGCCGCAGGGCGCGGCAACGGGCAGGCTCGGCTTGTGCGACGAAGATCTGCAGCATGGAGGGGACAAAGTGCAAGGTGGTGATCCCGGCCTGCTCAATCAGCTCGGCAAGGTAGGCGGGATCCTTCTGGCCGCCCGGTTTGGCGAGCACCAGCCGCGCCCCGGTCATAAAGGGCCAGAAAAACTCCCAGATGGAGACATCGAAACCGGCCGGGGTCTTTTGCAGCACCCGATCCGCCGGACCGATGGAATACATGTGCTGCATCCAGAGCAGCCGGTTGACGATGGCGCCATGGCTCACCACCACCCCTTTGGGCCGACCGGTCGAACCGGAGGTGTAGATGATATAGGCCGCATCTTCCGGTTTGGGGGCTGGCAGATCACAAGGTGCTATCCCCGCCACGTCTATCGTCGCCAGCTGCTCTGCCACACCGGGGGCATCTAGGCAGACAAGTGGCGCGGCCACGTCGAGCGGCATCTGAAGCGTATGGCTGGTCAACACCAGCGCAGGATCGCTGCTGGCGAGAATGTAGCCGATCCGCTCCGCCGGATAGTCCGGATCAACGGGCACATAGACGGCCCCCACCGCCATGATGGCCTGCTGGGCGAGAATAAGCTCGGGAGAGCGCGGGATCACCACCGCCACCCGACAACCGGGGCCCACGCCCCTCCCTGCCAGATAGCTGACCAGCTGGCGGGTACGCTGGCGCAGCTCAGCCACACTCCAGCGCTCGGCGCCACACTCCAGCGCGATGGCGCTCTGATCCGCCGCCGCCAGCCCCTCGGCCAGCAGTGCGTTCAGGGTGGTGATCGGCAACGGATAGTCGGTCTGGTTCCAGCGCGCCAGCTCAGCCTGCTCGCAGGGCAGCAGCAGCGGCAAGCGCACAGCCTCGACTTCGTCACCCGCCTCACTCCAGGCCGCCAGATAAGCTACCAGCCGGGCCAGATGACGTTCACTCTCCTGTTGGCTGAAGCGCCCCTGATGTGCTTCGAGGGTCAGGGTCATAGCGCCTGCCTCCTCGCCAAAGTAGAAGGCGCACTCCTCCACCGGCCCCGCCGCCAGCACCTGCACCTCACCACGAACCTGGTTGTGTCCTTCACCAAAGCTGAGGGTGCGGGCAAAGGGCATCAAATTGACCTGAGGGCCAAACAGCGGCTGACCCGGCTGACGCTGTTGCAACCACTCCTGACGGCAGCCCTGATGACGGCGCAGGGCGGCAAATTGCCGCTCGACCTGTGCCAGCAACTCCCCTACCCGGCTGGTGCCGCTCAGCTCGATGCGCAGGGGCACCACATTGACCTTCATGCAGGGGGTATCGGCCGCCGCTGAGCCTAGCCGCCCCATCAGCGGAATACCCAGCACCACCTCGCCAGCGCCGCTCATCCGCTGCACATAGCTGGCCACCGCCGCCAGCAGCAGGCTGTAGGGGTGACAGGCCGAACGACTCGCCCGTGCCACCAATGCCTGCCACTGGCGGCCAGCCAGCCGCTGCTCAAGACGATATGTGGGGCCCGCCCCTTGCGCCGGACGGCGGGAGAGCGACGCCGGATTCTCCACCCCGGCCAGCTGCTGCACGAAGAAATCGCGATCCCGAACGGCGCGTGGCGAATCCTGATAGGCCGCCTCTTCAGCCAGCAACTCCTGCTGGGATGCATAACGGCAGGGTACAGGCTGCTCGCCGGCACAGAGCGCCTCATACCAATTTGCCACCCGCTGGCAGAGCAGGCTCAGGCCAAAGCCATCGATGGCGATATGGTGCACGGCGATAAACCAGGCCCACCGCCCCTCGCCAAGGCGATAGAGCGTCGTGGTAAACAGCGGCCCCCCGGCCAGATTGAAGGGGACGGCCAACTGTGCACGCATCTCGGCCTGCGCAGCGGCGAGCGGGTCGGCTTCGCTGCGCAGATCCCGCTCGCTCAGCTGCCAGCAAGCGGGGTTGGCCACCATCTGCGGACCATCGGCAGTGGCCACAAAAGCGCAGTGCAGACCGGGGATCTCGTCGATAGTCTGGCGCACCGCGCGGGTGAAGTGATGGGGTGCCAGCGCCCCCTCCAGCAGCCAGTACTCGCCGGTATTGCAGGCGGGGCTCTGCGGGTATTTTTGCTGGGCAAACCAGATGCCCGCCTGAGCCGTGGTAAGCGGCCAGCGCGGCAGCTCACCACGCTGGTGGGTGGCGCGCATCGCCATTGTCTGTTCCATGGGAATGTCCTTGCGCAAACATCGAGCGAGCAGTGGCTTGCCCCTGCCCGCATGGCTGAAAAGCGAGGAGGCCAAGCCTCCTCCATAAAGAGAGTGTCACGCCTGCCAGATCGGCAGTGCGCTGGCTAAACCCCCAGGGTGGCACCGCCATCGACCACCAGATCCTGCAGGGTGATATGGCTGGCGGCATCGGAGGCGAGAAACAGCACGCAGGCAGCCACCTCGTCGGGGGTCCCAAGTTTGCCAAGGGGGATCCCCAGCTTGAACTGCCCGGGCAGGCCCGCGATGGTGCGCTGCTCTCCCTCCCGCTGCTCAGCCTCCCCCTCCTGCCACATGCCGTACAGCATGGGGGTGCGGGTCGAGCCCGGCGACACCAGGTTGCAGCGCACCCCATAGGGGGCAAGTTCCAGCCCTGCCGTTTGAGTGAGGCTGGTCAGCGCCGCCTTGGAGGCGCCATAGATGCCCATCCCCACTCGCGGCACCCGACCGGCATTGGAGGAGACATTGACGATGGCGCCCCTGCGCCGCCTCTGAAACCAGGGGGTCAGGGCCCGCATCAGGTAGAAGGGGGCGAAGGTGTTGATGGCGAAGGTGCGCTGCAAGAGGGCGTCATCCACCTCATCGATCCTGCCGGTCGCCAGTATGCCGGCGACATTGACCAGCACATCGGGCCCCAGCCCCTCGTCCAGCAGCTGTTCGCAACAGCGGGTCACGGCCTCGCTGTCACTCACGTCGATCACCACCCCCTTCACGTTGCCGGGTAGCGCCTCGGCCAGTTGCAGATCGAGCGCCACCACGCTGGCCCCCGCCTCGGCAAAGGTGCGCGCCACCGCATGGCCAATTCCCTGCGCCGCGCCGGTCACCCAGATGGTTCTGCCTTGCCACTCGCTCATGGGGTGCACTCCGGTTCGCTGACGTGCTCTTCGTTGACCTGATAAGCCGTGTCCTGACTGACATTCAGCTGACGGGAGAGGAGCGCCCACCAATGGGCCAGGGTCGGCGTGCGAGCCAGCTCGGCCAGCTCCACCACCAGCTCCTGCTGACGCCACTCTTCCACCAGCCCCATCACCGCCAGCGAGTCGAGACCGTAGTCAAGCAGGTTGTCATCCTCGGCAGGCTGCTCCTGCTGCATCTCGGCGGGCAGCCGTGCCAACACCTGAGCACGTAGTGACTCGCGAGTCAGAGGGCGTTTGCTGGCCGCCATCACCTCGGCCACGGTAATCACTCGACCGGCATTGCGGCTGACATAGGAGAGCGCCAGCAGATGATCCTCGCGTGAGAAGTCGGCGATGGCATCTGCCACCAGGAAGGGACGGATATCGCGCATAAAGGCATCGACCGCCGTCTGCATCACCCCGATATGACCGTAGATGCCGCAGATCACCAGCTGATCTCGCCCCCATCCGGCCATCAGCTCGGCCAGCGGTGAGCGGCAAAAAGCGCTGTAGCGCCACTTGGTCAGCACCGTATCCTGCGGCTCGGGGGCCAGCGCCGAAACGATGGGTTGACGCTCGGGCGCTCGGGTCAATCCGGGCCCCCACATGTCGTTGAGCAGCGCCCGATCGGCCTGACTCTGCTCGGCGGGCTGAGCGGTGTAGACCACCGGCATGCCGAGAGCACGCGCCTGACGGATCAGGGTGGCGATATGGTCGATGACCTGATTGATCAGCGGATTGTCCGTCCCGTAGAAGTCGACGAAATAGTGCTGCATATCGTGGACCAGCAAGGCGGCGCGGCCCGGTTCGAAGGGCCAGTTCACCCGCCCGGTGGGCAGCTCCTCAGCGGTGGGCAGCGGATAGGCGGCGAGGGATTGAATGGTCATGCACACTCCTTGGCGAGCTGCTCGCGCAGCCTCTGTTTGTCTATCTTGCCGACCGGGGTGTGGGGCAGTTGCTCCACCAGCACCAGGCGATCGGGCAGTTTGTAATCGGCCACCCCCTGCTCGCGCAGGAAACGGCGCAAGCGGGGCAGATTAAGGGGCTCGCGGCACATCAAAAAGGCGCAGCTGCGCTCCCCGAGCATGGGATCGGGCATTGCGACCAGTGCCGCCTGCCGCACCTCCGGGTGGGTCAGCAGCAGCTCTTCAATCTCGAGGGCGTCGATCTTCTCCCCACCCCGGTTGATCTGATCCTTGTTGCGCCCCACCACCATCAGATGACCGCCGGGCAAGCGGCAGACCAGATCGCCGGTGCAGTAGAAACCGTCCCGATCAAAAGCCCGCTGATTGTGGGCATCAGCCTTGAAGTAGCCGCGAAAGGTGTAGGGGCCACGCGTCCAGAGCTCGCCGCACTCACCATCGGGCAAGGGGTGCCCATCGCTATCCCGCACCTCCACCTCGTCACCCGGGCTCATCGGGCAACCCTGGGTATTGACGATGTGCCACTGGTCATCCTCGGTGCGGGTGTAGTTGACCAGCCCCTCGGCCATGCCGAACACCTGCTGCAAGCGGCAACCAAGGCGGCTCGCTACCGCATCGGCATGAGCCGGGCTGAGGCGCGCACCTCCCACCTGCACACACTCCAGAGAGGCCTGCGGATAGTGGCTGGCCGCCTCCAGCCAGAGCGCCAGAGCCGGTGGCACCAGTGCCGCCCAGTTGACCTGATGGCACTGCACCAGCGGCAGACAGGTTGCTGCAGAGGGATCCTTTGCCAGCACCACGCAGCCACCGGCATAAAACACCCCGAGTGCCCCGGGGGAGCTCAGGGGAAAGTTGTGGGGCGCTGGCAGGGCGCAGAGATAGCTCACCCGCTCATCCCAGCCGCACACCTCTACGCTCTGGCGCACGCTGTAGCCATAGTCATCGTGGGTACGGGGGATCAGTTTGGGGGTGCCGGTGCTGCCGCCGGACAGCTGGAAAAAAGCGACTTGATCGGCCGGGGTAGGAGTTGGCGCGATAGCCGTCAGCGGCGAACCATCAGCACGATCCACGGTTTCAGGCTGACGCCATGCAAATCCTGACAGAAGATCGGAGCCTTCAGCCTGCTCGAACAGCAGTGTCTGGCAGGAAGGAGATACCAGCTCATCAAGGGCCGCGAGGCTCCCCGCTTCACCGGCAAAGCCGGGATGGGAGGGGCTGAGTACCAGCAAGGCGGGCTCAATCTGGCGGGCAAAGGCCACCAGCTCGCGCCGCTGATGGCTGTAGAGGGCGTGCACAGCCACTACGCCGCAGCGGATCAGGGCAAACCAGCAGATATAGAACTCGGCGCAGTTGGGCAACTGCACCAGAGCGGTATCGCCATGGCCCAGCCCGCGCGCTGCCAGCCCCGCCGCCAGCGCATCGACCTCACGCTTTAACTGGCCATAACTGAGGGTGCGCTCGCCGCAGATCAGGGCCGTGCGCTCGGGATAACGTTCGGCGGAGTCATCGAGCAGGGCGGTGAGCGGTTGCCCGCGCCACCACCCTTGCGCACGGTAGTGGGCTGCCAGCTCGGCGGGCCAGGGGGTAAAGGGCACCAGCGGCTTCATGCGGTTACCTCCGGCTCCCGGCTTTCGAGGCCGAAGGCACGCAACATGGTGCCGAGCTTGGCGGCGGTCTCCTGCCACTCCGCTTCCGGCGAGGAGCCCACCACGACCCCGGCGCCAGCATAAAGCCGCAGTTGCCTGCCAGCCAGCACGCCACAGCGAATGGTGACTACCCACTCGCCATTACCATCGGCATCCATCCAGCCGACGGCGCCGCAGTAGAAGCGGCGATCGTACCCCTCGAGCCGGGCGATGGCCTGACGTGCTGCCGAGAGCGGCGTGCCGCATACCGCTGGCGTCGGGTGCAGTGCCAGCGCCAGAGCCAGCACGGGAGAGGGCTCATGGAGCCGCCCGGCGATGCGGGTCGAGAGGTGCCACATGGTAGGAGTGGCGATCACCTGCGGCTCCAGGGGGACGTCCAGCTCGCGACAGAAGGGAGCGAGGGCCGCAGCGACTGCATCGGCCACCAGCGCATGTTCATAGCGATCCTTCTGCGCCCCAAGCAGTTCGGCACTGGCCGCCTGTTGATCAGGAAAAGCGTGGCGCGGACGGGAGCCCGCCAGCGGATTGCTCACCACCCCCATCTCGCTACGCGATACCAGCAGCTCGGGGCTGGCACCAAGCAGGGTCTCCCCCTCCGGCAGCGGGATCTGGAACACATAGGCCCCCGGATTCTGGGCCAGCAGAGAGCCATAGGCGTGTGCGGGGGAGGTCTGCTCTGCGCTCTGCACATCGATGGCGCGCGACAACACCACTTTCTCGAGTTGCCCCTCGCTGAACTGCTGCAACGCCGCCCGCACCGCCCCCTGATAGTGGGCTGAGCCGGTCACTTCGCTCACCTCGCCATGGAGCTGGCAACAGCGGGCGGGCAACAGCGCATCCCGTTTGACCCACTGCGATTGCGCCGGGATCACCAGATGCCAGGGGGATTGGGTATCAAACGGAATGGCGCCGATGGCGATGGGATTGACCATCCCCTGTTGGCGCAACTGACGCAGATGGGCAAGGAGCTTATCCGGTGGGATGCCGGTAAAACTGTCGTGGATACCGGAGGCGACCAGTACCCTGTCACCGCTGGCAAAACAGCACACTTTATCCAGCCCGGCCGCTGTGGCGGGCCACTCTCCTTCCAGTGCATGGTCACACATGACGGTGCTACTCCTTGGAATGAATCACTGCCTGACACGACTTAAGGTGAGTCATTTGACTCACCAGATATCAGGGTGAACGGCATCCTAACAAGGAGCGAAAAAACGATCAATACAAATGAGAATCAATTTCATTAACTTCTTTTTAGTCAAAAGAAGGTGACGAACGAAACTGAGCTTCGCCGATAAAAAAGAGTTGCGATCGGAGCAAATTCAACTTGATAATGATAATGCTTATCATTTGTATATTATGGAAGATGTAAATAATGAAATCCTCAACCTCCCGTTTTATTGCTCCCAGCCTGCTGGCCACCACCATCGTCACTCTGCTGACCCAGCAAGCGATCGCCGCCAGCAACGCCCCTCAAGCCGATGAAGTGATCACCGTCACCACCACGGCGCACAATACCCGCTCGGCACCAGCCTCCATCTCTGTCATCACGGCCGAACAGATCGCCGCCGCGCCCGTCAATGACCTTGCCGACCTGCTGCGCCACGAAGTGGGCATTCAGGCTGAAGCTGACACCAATGGCCGCAGCGATATCGGCATTCGCGGCATGTCCGGCAAGTACACCCTGGTACTGGTGGATGGCAAACGCCTCTCCTCCTCCAATGCCCTGTGGCGCGGCGGCAACTTCGACAACACTCCCGTGCCCCTTGGCATGATCCAGCGGGTCGAGGTGATCCGTGGCCCCATGTCGGCACTTTACGGCTCCGATGCCATCGGTGGTGTCATCAACATCATCACCAAGCAGCCGGGCAAAACCTGGCAAGGGGCGGCCGATGCCGACTTCAAGGCTATCGAAGGCAAGGATGGCGGCGATCAGCACAGAACCAACCTGGGCTTTACCGGCCCGCTGACCGACAACCTGCTGATCCGGATGAACGGCGAGGTGTATGACCGTCAAGCCTGGACCCCCACCGAAGCTGCTGACGGCATCCCTCTTATCGAAGCCAAACAGACCCGCAACTTCGCCTCCACCCTCAGCTGGCTGGTGGATGAGCAGCAGCGCTTCGAGCTGGATTACCTCTACAACCAGGATGAGCGGCCTCTCGATATCTTCCGTAAAACCGGCAACAAGGTGCACAGCCGCCAGCAGCAAAACGATCGCAACCTGTTTGGTCTGACCCACAAGGGGAACTGGAGCTGGGGTGACACCACCGTCATGGCCAACTATGAAAGCTCCCAGATCGATGATTTCAATACCAGCTACTCGCCCCCGCAGCAGCGCGAACTGGAAGAGAACACCTTGACCCTCAAGGGCTACACCAACCTGGCGCTGGCCAACCACTACCTGACCCTGGGTGGTGAATATCTGGATCGGGAGCTGGTGGATGCGGTGAGTTACAAGGATATCGGCGGCAAAGAGAGTCACTCTCAGGAGGCGCTGTTTGCTCAGGACGAAATTGGCCTGACCGACAGCCTGACCTTCACGCTGGGCGGCCGTTACGATCACCACGAGATCTACGGCAGCCACTTCACCCCGCGCGGCTATCTGGTCTATGAGATGAACGATGTGGTGACAGTGAAAGGCGGGGTCAGCCAGGCCTTCAAGGCACCGGCGCCGCACCAGTACTCCAACGGTTACAGCATCGAGAGTTGCGGCGGCAGTTGCCGCATCTATGGCAGTGACAAGGTCAAGCCGGAAACCAGCACCAACTACGAGCTGGGCGTTATCGCAGGAGAAGGGATCTGGGAAACCAGCGCCACCCTCTTCTACTCCGATATCGACGACATGCTCACCTTCAAACAGCTGTCGAACTCCACTGACCGCACCTGGTACAACTTGGAGAAGGCCACCACCAAAGGGCTGGAGCTGACCGGCAGGCTCGATCTGACCGACGACATCAATCTGGGTGCCAACTACACCTACCTGAAAGCGGAAGGCGATCAGGGTCAGGCCCTGCCCGAACGGCCGGAGCACAAGGCCAACGCCAAACTGACCTGGCAGGCCACCGAGCGGGTCAACGCCTTCGTTGGCACCACCTACACCGGCACCCAATATGCGGAGCAGACCGTCAACAAGGCCGTGGTGCTGCACAAGCTGCCCAGCTATCAGACCTTCGATCTCGGCACCGGCTTCAAGGTCACCGAGAACTTTGACCTGCGACTGGGGATCAACAACCTGACCGACGTGCGCCTGCAAGAGAAAGACACCGTCTTCCAGAACGTCGAACCGGGTCGCAGCTACTACGTCAGCGGCTCAGCCCGCTTCTAAGGTAGCCAAGGCCGATATAACAGAGCGCGGGCCCATGCCCGCGCTCTGTTAACCAAGAGAATAAGGGGGAGATCCCCACTGGACAGCAAAGAGCATGCAGATTTCCATTTTCATCAGGATCGCTCATGTTCACCTCACTTCTGAATGCTTCACCCCTTGCAACATTGCCCACCCCTGACGAGATGTTAAAGGCCAGACCCTGTCCGGTACGGCTCGCTCGCCAAATTGCACGCAGCCGCCAGCAAGCCCGCCATATTCTGCAGGGTGAGGATGATCGCCTGCTACTGGTGATCGGCCCCTGCTCCATTCACGATCCGGCTGCCGCCCGCGACTATGGTGGCCAGCTCGCTGAACTGCAGGACCAATACGGGGAGCAGCTGCAACTGGTGATGCGCACCTATTTCGAAAAGCCGCGCACGACGCTCGGCTGGAAAGGGTTTATCTTCGATCCCGACCTCGATGGCAGCGATCGGCTGGAAAAGGGCCTATCCCAGGCCCGAGAGTTACTGCTGGCCCTTGGACAGGAAGGGCTCGCCTGTGCCACCGAATTTCTCGATCTCACCAGCATGCTCTATCTGGGGGATCTCATCAGCTGGGGCGCTATCGGTGCCCGCACCACCGAATCCCAGCTCCACCGCCAACTGGCCTCGGCCCTCCCCTGCCCCATTGGTTTTAAAAACGGCACCGACGGCAATATCCGGATCGCGGTCGAGGCGATCCTCGCCAGCCGGGCAGCCCACCTCTATACCCAGCCTTCCGGTGATGGCCAGCTGGCACTGGTGCGCAGCCATGGCAACCCCGACTGTCATCTGATCCTGCGCGGTGGCCGCCAACCCAACTATCAGAGCAATCATGTTACAGAGGCTGGAGACTTGCTGCGCCAGCATCATCTGTCACCCCGGCTGATGATCGATTGCAGCCACGGCAACAGCCAGAAGCAGCATGCCCGCCAGCTGCTGGTTGCCCGAGATATCGCCGACCAGCTGGGCGCTGGTAGCCATGCCATCGCCGCCATCATGGTGGAAAGTTTTATCTGCGAAGGGCGTCAGGAGATTGGCAGCAAACCGCTACGCTACGGCCAGTCGATCACCGATAGCTGCATCAGCTGGGAACAGACAAGGCAGCTGCTCGATATGGTGGCAGAAGGGGTGGAGGCGCGCCGTCAGCAGCGGATCGCCCTCGCGGGATAAATGGCGGATTATTCAGATAACGCAGAAAACACTGTGGCCCCGATGGGGCCACCTTGTTGTTCGCTGTTTGACACTCGTCAGGCGACTGACTCCCGCTCCACCAGCTGGGCTTCAAACTTGAGCGCCAGGCCGTCCACCGGCTTGTGATCGAGCAGGCGCAGCGCCAGCTCGGCAGCGCGGCTGCCCATCTCCTCGATGGGGTAGCGCACCGTGGTGAGCTTGGGATAGATGTAGCGGGCGTAAGGGATATCGTCGAACCCCACTACCGACACCTGCTGCGGGATCTTGTAACCCCGCTCCAGCAGGCAAGAGATCGCCCCCGCCACCATGCCGTCGTTGAAACCGAGCACGGCAGTGAACTCGACACCACGGGCCAGCAGTTCACTCATCGCCACATAGCCGCCATTTTCGTCGGCAAAGGCGCGGCTGACGAGTGCAGGATCAAAGGCGATCCCGGCTCTGGCCAGAGTCTGGGTGTAACCGGCCATCCGCTGCTGACCATCGACAAACTCTTCATCATCGGAGGTGATAAAGGCGATGTTGCGATGCCCGGCATCCAGCAAGTACTGGCACGCGGTGGTGATCCCCGCCTGGTTATCGAGCCAGACGCAGCGATCCTCAAAGCCCGGTACCTGACGGTTGATGAAAACGATGGGGGTAGAGCCAGCCGCGAGCTCGCTCAGCTCCTCGTCCGGAAGCGCCTTGCTGTGGAGGATCAGCGCATCGCACTGGCGCTGCAGCAGCGCCTGAATGGCGTGACGCTCGCGCGCGATATCATGGTTGCCAGACATGACGATGGTGAACTTGTTGGCCTGATCGACCATGGTTTCGATGCCACGCATCATCTGGGCAAAGAAGGGGCCGCCGCAGAGGTCGCCCACCAGCACGCCAATGCAGTTGGAACGCTTGCTGACCAATGCCTGGGCAAAACTGTTGGGTCGAAAATTCAGTTCCTTCATGGCCGCCAGTACGGCCTCACGCTTTTCCGGTGCTACCTGTGCCGTGTTGTTGATAACCCGCGACACGGTGGAGATAGACACATTTGCCAGCTGAGAAACGTCTTTAATCGTTGCCACTATCCATTCCTTTATTGTGGGGGAACCTGTCGGTGCCGACGCCCGAGTATACCCTGCGGCCTGATGCAATTCCCGGAGCCAGGTCACCAGGCATGTTTCCTTTGGTAACAAAACCTTACCCGATGATACCCGGCAGCAGGGAAATTTGAAAACAGGGGCCGGCTGGCGGCCCCCGACTCAATAGGCGTGATTGAGCTCCCGCTCTGACATGAAGCGCAGCGGCTGCTGCAGCTTGTGCTGATAAATGAGATCGAACGACAACACGTTTTGCACGTAGTTGCGGGTCTCCTTGTAGGGGATGCTCTCGACCCACACGTCCATCGGCTTGTTGTCACTCTGCTCTCGCCAGCGTTTTACCCGTCCCGGCCCGGCGTTGTAGGCGGCTGCCGCCAGGATCCGGTTGCCGTCATAGACATCCAGCAAGCGCTTGAGATAAGCGCTCCCCAGACGAATATTCATCGTCGGATCAAACAGTTGCTGCTCGTTGCGATAGGGCACCCCCAGCTTGCCGGCGGTTTCTTTGGCGGTGGCCGGCATCAGCTGCATCAGACCGCGCGCCCCCACCGGCGACTGGGCCAGCGGATAGAGGGCACTCTCCTGACGGGAGATGGCATAGAGCAGACTGGTGTTCATGGTGCGCTCTTGCGCCATCTGGGAGAAGGTGCGCTTGAGCGGCAGCGGGAAGCGCAGGTCCAGGGCATCCCACGCTTCGGCGCGAATGCTGGCGAGAATGGCCAGCTCGTGCCACCCCTGATTGAGGGCGATATGGCCAAACTCGATGCGCTGGGCCACCGGATTGCGATCCATGTTGTGGATCCACTCCGAGCGGGCCGCAGCAATCTCGTTCATCGAGAGCAATTCGCGCACCCGCAACAGGAAGGGCCAGCGCTGACTGGCCGTGCGCCAGTCCGGTACATGCTTGACGCTCTGGTTCTTGATGCGATAAGGCACGCCGGTGCGCTGGGCGGCCATAAAGCCGTAGAAACCGCGCAGGTTGGCAGTCTCCAGATAGAGATCCCGCGCCGGTTTTTGCTGCCCCTGCACCTCAAGGGAGCGCGCCATCCAGTAGCGCCAACGATCCTCTTTCTGACGGGCCATCGGCATCATCTTCACCCAGCCGGAGAGGCCACGCCAATCCTGCTCCCAGATGGCCAGTCGCGCCCGCAGCTCGGTAATGTCGGGATCCGCCAGCTTTTTCACCGTGCTATCGACCCAGCTGCGCTGGGCAATGGAGCGATCCAGCAGCAGGCGGCGGGCAATGGCACGCTCTACCGGTTTCACCTCGGCCTGGGTCAGGCCAAAACGGCTGCGAAACAGCGTAAGCTGGCGCAGCACCGACTCCGGCTCCTGATTGGCATAGCGGGTCAAACCAAGAGAGAGCAGCTTGCGGGAATAGGGGTTGCTGCTGAAATAGGCCGGGTTCATCGCCTTGGCGGGCTGCTCGAACAGGGTCACCATCTGATCGCCATAGCTCTGCAAGCCGCTACCCAGGGTCGCGCCAAGGTGGCGGATCAGGTTGGGGTTTTCCGCCTCGAACGCCAGCGTCATCCGCTGCCAGATCTTCTCCTGGGTTCGCTGACCGGATGCCTGCCACAGCTGGAACAGCGGTGAGCAGGCATCGGGATGGGATTGGCCGCTCATCCAGATCTTGCCCGCCCCCTGCAACGCCTCTTTCGGCTTGCCGGTGTAATAGAGCGCCTGATAGTGCATGCAGAGCAGGTCGGTAGAGCTCGGCTTGGCCGGATAGAAGCGCAGGAACTGCGACCACTGCTGGCTCTGGGCCAGATAGGTCAGATAACTGCGCTCCAGCCGGTTGGACTGGGGAGTATCCCCATGCTGGCGGATAAAGCGGGTCACATCGTTGTAATCGGCCGCCCCCGGACGAAAGGCGAGCTGATAGTAATCGAGGTAAGGGAGCAGGGGGTAATGGGTCAAACGGGCACGAATTTGCTGGAAACGGGCCTGATCATTGGCCCGTACGGCGTCATACGCCTGACGGTAGAGCGTCTGGTCGGCAGTCTGCGCCATCAGGGTCGGCACGAACAGCGCCGACAAAACTATTCCCCATACAGCTTTCACTGAACATCTCCATTGAGGGCAATACACCGCCCGGTGGCGGTGGGTCTACTGCCTCTCATTCTACCCGTTGCCGGGCAGCGCTACAGCGGGGAGCAGGGACTATTTTTCTGCCTCACTCAGCTGCATTTCGCGCAGTTGCTCCGGTCTGGTCAGCCGCTGTACATATTTCTCCAGATAGGGCACCGGCAGCGGCTTGGAGGCGAGATAGCCCTGATAGAAACTGCACCCCTGCGCCTTGAGAAACTCCAGTTGCTGACGGGACTCCACCCCTTCCGCCGTGACGTTGAACCCCATATGTCGCGCCATGGCGATCACCGCCTCGACGATGGCCATGTTGTCGCCATCTTTCGGGATGTCCTGAATGAAGGAGCGGTCGATCTTGAGCTCATCGGCAGGCAGCCGCTTGAGGTAGCTCAGAGAGGAGTAACCGGCGCCAAAATCGTCGATGGCAAAGCTGATGCCGAGCTCCTTGAGCTCGGTCATCTTGCTGATGGTGTCCTCGGCATGACCCAGCACCACGGATTCGGTGATCTCCAGATTGAGGCAGGCCGGATCCATGCCGGTTTGTGCCAGCACATCGTGGATCCGCTCGACAAAGTCGGTGGCATGGAACTGCTTGGCACTGACGTTGACCGAGATCTGCGGAATGTGGATGCCGTTCTCCTCCCACAGCACATACTGGGCGCACGCCTCGTGCAGCACCCAGTTGCCGATATCGACAATCAGGTCCGTCTCCTCGGCAATGGGAATAAATTCGGCCGGCGAGACCAGCGAGCGACCGGCTGGCTGCCAGCGAATGAGCGCCTCGACACCAATGATATCGCCGCCATCGACCATATGCTGGGGCTGATAGTAGAGGGTCAGCTCTTGCTGGCTGAGGGCGTTACGCAGTTCGTTGTGAATGAGCAGACGGCGATCCGCCTGCTGCTGCATCGAGGCATCGAAGAAGCGACGGGTCTTGCGGCCAGCGGACTTGGCCTGATACATGGCGGTATCTGCCTGCTTGAGCAGATCATCGACCCCCTGCTCCCGATCCGGAAACAGGGTAATACCGACACTGGCGCCGATGTGCAACACCTGCCCCACATAGGTATAAGGAGCGGCAATCTCGGTGATAAGCCGTTCGGCAATGATATCGGCCTGCATCTCAGCCTGGGGCGGGCTCGCCGAGAGCGATGGCAGCAACAGTACAAACTCGTCACCGCCGAGGCGGGCCAGACAATCCCCCTGTCTCACCAACCGTTTGAGACGGGCGGCGACCTCCTTGAGCAGCCAGTCACCGGTAGCGTGGCCGAGGGAGTCGTTGATGGTCTTGAAGTGATCGAGATCGATAAAGAGCAGCGCGCCAATCAAGCCATCGCGGGTCGCCTCGTTGAAGGTCTGCACCAGAGTCTCGTGGAGCTGACGGCGATTGGGCAATCCGGTCAGCTCGTCGTAATAGGCGAGATCCTGAATGCGTCGCTCGGCCGCCTTGCGCTCGGAAATATCTTCAAAACAGATGACAAAGTGGCTGATCACCCCTTTTTCATCCTGCACCGGTGTCACTATCTCCCACTGGGGATAGGTGTGACCATCGACATGGCGACGCTGGGTCTCCCCCTGCCAGCGGCTGAGGGTATTGAGCTCGTAACCGAGCCCCCCCAGATTGGGCCAGAGATCCTCTTCCAGATGCAGGCCCAGCACCGATTGGCTGTCAAAGCCGGTGATCTGGCTGAAGGCGTTGTTGACCCGCAGGATCTTGAACCCCGGATCCGTGATGATGATCCCTTCGTGGGTCTCGAATGCAACGGCAGAGAGTCGCATCTGGGCATCTGATTGCAATCGCTCCAGCTCGGCCACCATCCGTACCGAAAAGGTATTGAGCACCGAGGTGAGATTGCTGGTATCTGCCGGGGCCGAATAGAGCAGCGCCAGATGGCCCAGAAGTTGGCCTCTGGCATCAAACAGCGGCTGACCATAATAAGTCTGCTCGGCCGCCAGCCAGGGTTGATACTCCTGCGACTCGTCGATCACCTCGAAACAGATGGCCCCCTGCTTATAGAGCTCCTGACAGGGGGAGCCCGCCAGCGGGTAGTCTTTAAGCGACAACCCGTCGGCAGCCAGCACTTTGACCCGGTCGGCACCGCACAACTCCCCCACCCAGACCGCATCCACCTTGAGGATATGAGCCAGCTGGCTAACCAGGGTATTGAAGAAATCGAGCCCGGTGCGGGCAGAGAGCGCCTGCGCCAACTGGGTGAGCAGGGTGGTTTGCAGCAATGGCAAAGAGAGATTGAGGGAGGAGACAGCACTGTTGGCGGTATCAAGAGGGGCCAGCCAGCCACAGCAGATCTGCTGGGTGGGCACAAACTGGCCACTCCAGAGCACATGGTTGAGCTGCCCCTGATCATCTTTCAGATGACCGATGAACTGTTCAGGCAGATGTGATTCATGAAGCCGGACAAGAAAGTCGGCAAAGCCTGCCTCATCTTCCGGTAACAGGCGAGCGGCCCAAGGATGATTGCCCTCCCCTTGCCACTGCTGGTAGGCCCCCTGATCAGAGAGACTCCACTGATCATGTTGCCGATCGAAAAACCACATGACTTGCGTGGCCTGCTGCTTCATTTACCACTCCAACACAACAACCAACCACGTTTGATGTCCAATCAGGCATAGCAACGCCCCCTGCATCCGCTCATGAGATCAGAGGTTGCGAGGGAAGAGTACAAACATGCGATATCAAGCAGTGGAAACCGGACATGAGGTCGACACGAAGTGCTGCCAAGAAGGGACAGAAACGATCCTATTCCCGTCATACTGCCTGCCAGTTTCATGGAGCTCAAGCTGTTTTTGGCACGAAACCGGAAAAGATCACAATTTATAAGTTGCTGAATAGCCAAGGGAAGGTTATGTGACATGGATCACATTTCAATCTTTACCAATGAGTAATCTGAAGGTGAAGACACAAGCAAGACGACCCGAAGGGGGCCAATATGAAAATCGAAATTACCAGCAAAATCATCGACATCACCCCGGCTATCCGCGAGCGCATCGAATCCCGTTTTGAAAAGCTCGAACGTCTTCAGGTGCCTCTCATCACACCCCATGTGATTGTTTCCAAAGAGCGTCTGATGTTCACTGTCGAAGCCAGTGCTGGCATCCCCAACGGCAAACTGTTTGCCCAGGCAGAGCATGAGGATCTCTACGCCGCCATCAACGAACTGGGGCAAAAACTGGAGCGCCAACTCAACCGTCACACCGAAAAGCCGATTGCCCGTCGTGCCAATGCCGCACTCAAAGAGCAGCCGCAACCGGATGAAGCTGACGCTTGATTGCATGCCGCAAGGCTAAAAATTCTAAAGAGCATAAAGGCGGGGTCACCCGCCTTTTTGTTGCCTGTGATTTGCCGACAAGCATCGCGTTACACCACTGAACAAGCGCCATCAACTGAGCCAGTGCAACCGGGTATCCACCCCCTCTTGCAAACGATCGAGGATCGGCAGCAATACCAGCGGATCCTCCTGCCTCGGCACATCGGCCAGCTTTTCTTGCAACCGCTCCCGCGCCAGCGGCGACAGGTTGTCGTAGACAGCCTCATCGAGCAGTGGCTGTTTGACCGCCAACGGCGGTGTTTGCAGCGCCAGCCAGAGCCGCACATCCACCATGCTTCCCCCTTGCTGCAACCGCTCATTGATGGCACAGCAGTCACTCCCCGCCCCTTCAGCCACCAGCACCTCTGCCGGTCTCAGATCAAAGTGCAGACGCCAGTCACGGCTCTGGGGAGTGGCCGCCGGTATGGTATCAAACCAGGGCTGCTCCTCCACCGCATCGGTCAGCAGGGCCAGATGCAACCGGAAATCAGCGCGATCGCCATGTTGCAGGTCACGGTTGAGGCGCTGCCCCAACTGGCCCTCATCGACGAGCAGGTGATTACGGATTGAACTGGGCAGCATGAGATAACTCTCGAAAATGGCGATTTCACTGGTTATCGGCCACAAATCCAATTCTTTTAATGGAAAAATCCTGCTTGGGGGTTCACAAAACCGGAAGATCTGTTAGTATGCGCCTCGCACTTGTGGAGGGGTTCCCGAGCGGCCAAAGGGATCAGACTGTAAATCTGACGGCTCTGCCTTCGAAGGTTCGAATCCTTCTCCCTCCACCATTTCAAGTGCGACAATTTGAAAGCAATACCCCGTGGAGGGGTTCCCGAGCGGCCAAAGGGATCAGACTGTAAATCTGACGGCTCTGCCTTCGAAGGTTCGAATCCTTCTCCCTCCACCATCATTCAGAAAACCCGGCTTGGCGCCGGGTTTTCGCATTTATAGCCCGCCGCAATCCATTCTCCCTCTGCACTCCAGTCCCTTATCGCCATTTACCTACAGCCGATCGCGCAATAAAAAAACGGGAGGCCAGCGCCTCCCGTTTATTCTCATCTCTGCCTTGTTACAGAGTGACGTGTTACAGGGTAAAGCGATAGAAGATATCGACCGCCTGAGCCACCCCGCTCATCGCCTGCAGATAGAGTCGTGGCAATACCTCGTAGCGCAGCTTGAATTCGGCGATGGGGCTGAAAACCCCGACCCCGTACTGGAACTGCAAGCCCGGTAGTAGATATGCAGACAGAGTCACCTGGGTGTTGTCACCACTGCCCGCGGTATCGAGGGAGACATCGCTCATCCCCAGCGACTCGCCGATACTCGACACCACGCCATTGGCCTGACTCACCGCACCGGCCACCAGCAGACCGTTGAAACCGCCATCCTCACCGCCGGTCTGCAACCCTTTGCCGCGCAGCAGATAGGAGAGTTGTTCCGACTGCGCCATCTGCGGTTCGGAGTAGACAGTGATCTCAGGCTTGCTGGCAGGGCCGGTCACCCGCACCCCGACCGTCACCTGACCCTCGATGGTATCGGGATCCCGGTTGGCCTCGATGTTGAGGAACGGCCGATCCAGCGGACCGGAGAAGAGGATCCGCCCCTCCTTGATGATGAGGTTCTGACCGTAAGCCTTGAAGCGGCCGTTGGTCAGCACCAGCTGGCCATTGCCAGCCAGCGGTTTCTCGGGATCCTGACGGATATTGAGGCCACCGGAGACATCGGTCTTCAGCCCCATGGCATCGAGCTTCACATCGTTGCCAAGACGGATCGCCACCTTCATCGCCAGCGGCAGGCTGGCCTGCTTGGGGGCCGGGGGCAGATCGTCATAGACCACGGTCACATCATCTGAGACTGCCACCGCCGAATCCGGCAGGCTCTTGACCAGAATGCGCGCCCAGGGAATATCCACCTGACCGGTAATCCGAGTCTCCTCCCCCAGCGACACCGCGATATCGGGCGAGACTCTGACCCGGCCCATGCCCGGATATTGCGCCTCCAGCTCCTTGCCCTGAATGGTGAGGCTGCCGCTGACCGGCATCTTGGCCCAGCTGAGCCAGCCGCCCAACGCCAGCGGCCCCTTGCCCACCAACATGGAACCATCGAGCTCGGCGCGGTTGCCCTCGATCTTGAGGCGGGTCACCAGCTTGGTCAGGGTCACCATATCGGAGTGAGTCTGCACTTCACCGTCACGCAGGTTGAGCTGGCCAAACAGCAGGGGCGCCGCCAGGGTGCCATCGAAACGGGCATCGGCGGAGATGATCCCTTGCAGAGAGCGCACCTCAGGGATGAGCGGCGCAAAGGTATTGAGCTTGAGATCGTCAAACTTGAGCTGACCACCGAGCAGACCGCGACCGGCGGGCTCCCTGATCAGCAGATCGGTATCGATATTGCCGATCTGCTTGGAGGCAAAATCGAGGCGAATGGCCGCCTGCTGCCGCTCGAAATCCAGGGCCAGAGCCAGCTGCTGATAGTCGGTCTTGAGGCCATCTGCCACAAAAGTGCCCGGCGTGGTGCGCACCACCGCATGCAGGGTCGGCTGATTGCCACGCCAGCTGGCACGCCCATCGGCGGAGAGCGTCGCCTGCCAGCGGAAGTTGTCCGGCAACCAGGGGCGCAGCCGTTTGAGATCAAACTCGCTCAGGGCAAACTCCAGGGTGCCCTGCGCAGCGGAGACCTGACTCCCCTTGACGCAGAGGCTGGCCCCCTGGGAACCGAGGCAGAGATCCCCCATGGCCAGACGCTGACGCGGCAGATCGAGATCCAGTGCCCACGGGGAGCTCAAGTCCCAACGGCGCAGCGGGGTTTTCAACTGCAACTCGGAGAGCGCCCCGCGCCAGTGATCCCCGCGCACGCCGCCACCCAGTTTGAGGTTGGCCGCAACAGGGTCACCCTTCATGGTCAGGGTCAACAGATGCTGACTGATATCGCCGCTGAGGTTCAGGGCCAGCTGGCTGAGCTTGGTTTCGCCCTGTTTCAGCTGCGCCACCAACAACGCGAGCTCACCGGCCGGTTTGGCACCGATCACCGCATTACCCTTGAGGCTAATGCCCTTCAGGTCGGTGCCGGCATAGTAGAGCCGGTCGGAGACGAGATCCGCATCGATTTTTGGCGTCTGCTGATTGCCACTGACCTTCACCTGTCCCTTGATATCCCCTTTCAGGCCGGGATAGATCCCCCCCAGCTGGGGAGCCTGCAGGTTGGCATCGAGCTTCCATTGGGCAGTGCTGATGCTGCCCTTGGCCTGCAACTGGTTGGGGCCACTTTGCAGCGAGAGCGCCGGGATCTGCCACTCCATCTTGTCGTTGCCGCTAAGCTCCCCCTTGAGGGCCAGCGGGTACTGGTTGAGCTTGCCATCCACCTTGAGCTTGGGCAGTTTCAGCTCCCAGTGGCCCGCTTCGTTCATCACGAAACGGCTCTCCAGCTCACCGGCCAGCGTCCCTTTCAGCTCAGGCAACAGCTCGGCCGGATTGATCCCCTTGAACAGAGTGGTCCCCTGCCACTCGATCCCCTTGTTCCATGCCAGCTTGCCATCGAGCTTGAGCTCCCCCTTGAGGCCATTGAGCTGCAAGGCGATCTTGCTGAGCCGCTCCAGATCCCCCTTGCCGTCCAGCGCAAGCTTGAAGGGGGGGACATCGGTCCCCTTGCCGGAGGTATTGAGGGCAAACTGGTAGCCGGAGAGCTTGCCCTTGGCGGTCAGGCTCCCCTTGTCCAGCCGATAGCTCGGCTCATCTTTGGCAGGCTTGTGAAGAGGCCAGCCGAGGCTCTTCCAGTCGAGGGCCACATCAAAAGGCAGATCCGGGTCGAGGGCGGCCAGCGAGCCCTTGAGACTGGCGGCGACCGGCCCCTTGGCCGACAACGCCAGCCCCAGCTTGCCGACCGAACCGCTCAGCGCCAGCGTGGCCTGCTCACCCTGCAGCTCGCCATCCAGCAGCCCCTTGCGGGCCTTGGCATCCAGGGTCACCGCCAGCGGGTAGTCGTCACTGAGCTGGATGTGCCCCTTGAGCGCCAGATCGGCCATGGCATGGCGCAGCGAGAGCTCGCGCACCTCGATGCGATCGTCGGCAGCAGTGGCCGAGAGCAGCAGCCTGTCGAGCCCTTCGATCAACTCGCCCTGCTTATATTGCACCCGGGTCGCGCTGACCCCTTCCAGCTGGATGGGGAAAGGAAGATGAATGGCGGGCAGGAGAATGGGGGCAGCCTTTGCCGTATTTGCAGCTGGCGCCCCTTTGCCCTGTTTGGCTGTCTCGGCGCTGGCCTTGTCGTTGCGCGCCACCGCAGCACCGGCTTGCTTCTCGTTAGCGGCCGGCTGCTTGGCAGATTTGGCTGCGCTGGCGGGTGCCGCGTCATCAAGCGTCACCGTCAGGTTATCAAGCACCGGGCCGCGTACAATCAGCCCCTTGCGGTTGAGGGTGGCGCCGATATCGAGGGATCCCAGGGTCACGGCAACACCGGGTACCGCCAGATCGAGGTCAGCCACCTTGAGACTGTCGACCTGAATTTTGAGGGGGAGCGGATGCCAGACAAAAGGCTCCGACGGCTCTTCCGGGGCAGGCTCCGAGTCGGCCACCTTGACCACCGGATGAGTCACTTCAAGCGATTTGATCCAGAGTTTGCCCTGCAGCAACTTGCCAAGATCCCAGTCGAGCACGGCGCGATCGACGGTGACATCCACCAGCTCATCCTGCCAACCCGCCCCTTCCAGAGTCCAGCCATAGCCAAGCTGGCCCGCCACCAGCTCTCCCTTTAGGGAGGGCAGCGCCCCCTTGGCCTGTTGCCACAACCACTTGTTGCCCTGATGGGTGAAGCCCAGCAGGCTGACGCCGATGAGCAGCAGGAACACCAGCCCCATCAGCCAGAGAAAGATGCGTTTTAGCCAGATCACAATGCAGACCCCCGCGAAAGATACAGCCGCAGCGGCCAAAGAAAAAAGCGTTTAGACAACATCATAATTCAGGCCCCAATGCGAAATGCAGCCGCAAGGGCTTGTCCTCCTCCGATACCCCGACCGCCAGATCCAGCCTGACCTGGCCGATGGGGGTGACCCAGCGCACACCGACGCCGGTACCTATTTTCCAGGGCTCGCTGTAATCGGTGGTGGAGGTGCCGCCATCCACAAACATGGCCCCCAGCCACTTCTCGCTGAAGCGATAGTTGTATTCCAGACTGGCCACGCTGGTGTAACGACCACCGGTCAGCTTGCCATCCGGCCCGGTGGGGGAGATGCTCTCGTAACCAAAGCCACGCACCGTCTGATCGCCACCGGTAAAGAAGCGCAAAGACGGCGGCACCAACGAGAAGCTGTCACCTATGATGGCCCCCTGCTCTGCCCGCATCAGGAATCTGTGGTTATCGCCAAGAGTTCGCAGCCACTTGCTGCGTCCCCACACCCGCATAAAGCTGATGTCGGAGCCCCATCTGGGATCGGAGAACTCCAGCGTCAGCTGCTGGCGATCCCCCCAGTCGGGCACCAGGGTGCCGCGCACCCGCAGTCGGGACCAGGAGACCCCGGGGATCAGCAGCAAGCTGTTCCCCTCGTCGGCGCCCTGGGTATAGATCTCGTTCTCCAGCCGGATAAAGACGTCCCGATCCCAGCTCTCCGGCCGCCGCGTCCAGCGGTGCACACCGATGGTAGTGAGATCGGAGCGGGTATCGTTGTTGTCCTTGTACTGGTAGCCGGTCTGGATGGAGTAGTAGTCCCGCAGCGGGTTGCCCACCGGGATCTGATAGTCGAAGCTGAGCTCTGCCTCCGGCGCCGACACCTTGGCGGTGGCAAACAGACGATGACCATAGCGGTTGACCCAGGGCTTCTCCCAGGTGGCACTCATCCGCGGGCCTACGTCGGTGGCATAACCGATACCGGTCTCGATTTCGTGATCGACCCGGTTATCCAGCGTCACCGCGATGGGAACCCGATAGTTGCTCGCCTCGCTCAATACCGGCTTGATGTCTACCTGACGGAACAGCTTGGTGGAGGAGACATCCTGCGACATCTCGGCCAGACGGATGGCGAGATAGGGGTCGCCGCTCTTGATGTTGATAAGCGGGCGAATAAGGTGAAGCGCTTCGGGGGTGGCATCGTAGCGGATCTCGCCAAAACGGTAGCGATGGCCCGATTCGAACAGAATAAAGATCTCCGCCGTCCCCTTGTCCGGAAACACCTTGACCTGACTCTTGCTCAGCTTGGCATCAAAGTAACCACGGGCCAGCCCGAGGCTGCCCAGATCCGCCTTGATGGATTCATACTTGGCGTGGTTGAGGGGCTCGCCCTCTTTGAGGGGCAACTTGTCCAGCAGGGCGCTGTAAAGCTCGTCGCTGCCCGCATCCCCCTCCAGCAGAATATCGAGGCGGGAGACGATGACCGGCTCCCCTTTATCCACCTCAATCACCACTTTGGATGGAGTCTTCTTGTCGCGACTCAGGGTGATTTTCGGCTGGTAGTAGCCATATACCTGCAGCGCCTTTTGCACGCTCTCGGTAATTTTTGCGCGGGCCGGGCGGTATTGCCGCTCCTGATAGACCGGCAGGGCATTGAGGTAGGCTTCAACGTTATCCTTGTTCTCCCCTTTCAACCCCTTGACCTGATAGGTGAGCTTGGCAGCAAACGCGGGCGAAGCCAGCAGCGACAGCAACAGGCCCACCCCCAGAACCCGCAGGCCGCGGCGAAAGGCAGAGCCGGACAGTGAACGCCCTGCCAGCAGGGATGAAATGCATCCTGTCAAAGGTCAATATTCCTGAATCTGTGGTGAAGGAAAACAGCGCCCTTTCGGGCCAACCCCGAATGCGGCGCAGCACGCCATGCAGTGCATGGCCGTGACACAAAAATGCGCGCCAGAAAAATGGCGAACCTTATCCTAACATAGGCATCGGCCAGCGACAGCGCGGCGCCATTGGCAAATTCGCCATATCTTTTAAGAGGTTGACCACAAATCACACATTTTGGTGACAATGACGCCGCCCGCTTTCCCGATGAGGGCGAGCTGACCCGCCCTGAACAAGGTTCACTTCGTCGTCAGGCACCATTTATCACCTCTCCCCCTCTCTTTTTACCACCAGAAACCCACCACGACAGAGTTTGTCGGCATCGCCCCACCCTCACCGTTTAACAGGCCCGGCACACGCCAAAGCCCGCCGTAGCGGGTGATTAAGAATTGCTCGTTCAGCGCAATCGAATTATCCCGCTGCCTTTGCGAACGTCCCTCCCTCACACTTGAACCATCAACTGAAGGAGACACATCATGCATGCACGTAGCGAACAGATGGCTGACTATATTGCCGATCGTCTCGAGTTCATCACCTTTCTCGCCTGTTGCAGCGCCCTGCTGGCCCTGCTGACCGGCATGAGTGGCCAACAGGCGCTGGCCTTTACCGCCCTGAACCTGCCGTTTGGCCTCGGCATTCTGCTGGCGATGGCGCTGCTGGCCCCCCTGCCCGTCCACTGGCGGCTGCCGGGCATCACCTTGCTGCTGGCAGGTTGCGCCCTGATGACCCTGCAACTGGGGGGAGAGTGGCTCAATCCGCTGGCCATCTGGAGCCTCTACGCCCTGCTCGGTCTGGAGATCATCTGGCAAGCGCGTCCCCGCGCCATGCTGGCCACCCGCGCTCGCCAATAATACGACCGATAAAGGGCGGGCTGTGATGGCTGACGCCAGTGGCAAATTGGGGTACTCTTGCGCTCCGATTTGCTACCCCCCTTGGCGTTAACAACCTTCGCCATCACTCCCAGGAGCGCCCCGATGAAAAAAGCCTGTGCCCAGCACATTCTGGTCAAGACCGAAAAACAGTGTCTGGAGATCAAGGAGAAGATCGAGAAGGGAGCCGACTTCGGCCAGATGGCCAAGCGCTTCTCTACCTGCCCCTCAGGCAAGCGTTTTGGCGATTTGGGAGAATTTTCCAAGGGCGATATGGTGAAAGCATTTGACGATGCCGTCTTCAAGGGCGAACTGCTCAAGGTGCTGGGGCCGGTGCGCACCAAGTTCGGCTTCCATCTGATCAAAGTGCTCTATCGCAACTAAGTCATCGCAACTGACCATTTTCTCGGTGAAGCTCCCGTCAGGCTGGCTTCACCGACCTCTGCATCTCCCTCGCAAAACTGACCAAAACCACGCCAAACTCTCATCAATTTACTAACGTTATCAGGCAATTAAGTTTATCCTTCTCGGCATTGTCCACATTCGACGATGGATCCCGTGCTATGCCCCGCTCTTGCTTGTGGCCCCTGCTGGCCTGGTTACTCCCGCTCGCTGGCGCCCTCGGCAGCCGCTTTCATCTCTGGCCCTGGTGGATCGGTTTTGCGATCTGTCTCATCGGAGCCCTTGTCTCCCTGATCTTGCTGGTACGCCTGCCCTGGAGCCGCCACCGCTACGCCAGCTGCCTTGGCGCCTTGCCACTGCTGCTGCCGCTGACCTTTGTGGCACAGGCGCTGCGGATGCCGCTGATCAACGATGTGAGCACAGATCCCTACAATCCCCCCCAGCTACGCTGGGCGGCAGAGCTCAGAACCGCGCAGGATCTGCCAATAAATAGCGCCCCGCTGAAAGCAGTTGAGGCAAAACCCGGTCCTCTCTTTACCCATACCGCCCCCGAAGAGGTGGTTATTGAGGCTGAGGAGCTGATGCAGGAGCTGGGCTGGCAGGTACGACCCAGCCCCGACGGTCTGGATGCAGTGGTCACCACCGGCTGGTTCGGCTTTCAGGGTGATGTGGCGCTGCGGGTCTTTGCTGGCCCCAAAGAGACCCGCATCGATATGCGATCAGCCTCCCGTCAGGGGCAAAGCGATCTGGGCACCAACCGGGCGCGGATCGAGGATTTCCTGACCCGCCTGAACGAGCGCCTCGGCCAGGCCTACAAACCCAATTTGAAACCGTAAGTGTGAAACAACAAGAAGGTAACTGATGCGCGTTGAGGTCAAACCCGACCGGGAATATGCCTGGTTTATCCGCCCCTTTTTCTGGCTGCAAAAGCGCAACTATGGTCAGGTGCTTATTCCGGGCAAGTGCTGGGGCCGCTCGCCGCGCCTCTTTGCCGCCGTCGCCACCCTCTATGGCGTCATCAACCGCAAGCGCTCCCCCATAGATCCCGTGCTGCGCTCGCTGGTGACGGTGCGGGTCTCCCAGCTCAACTGGTGCCGTTTTTGCGTCGACATCAACGCCATGACCTTGGTAAAGAGAGCCGGTTCCAGCGAGAAAGTGGAGGCGCTGGCCAACTGGCGCGAAAGCCCCTTGTTTGACGAGCGGGAAAAAGCGGTGCTCGACTATACCGAAGCGATGACTGGCCTCGATGGGGTGAGCGATGAACAGGCTGCCCGCCTCAAGCCCTGGTTCGACGACGATGCCATGGTGGAGCTGACCGGTCTTATCGCCTTTCAGAACATGTCGGCCAAGTTCAACGCCGCCCTCGATATCGCACCGCAGGGCTTCTGCCAGCTGCCGGTGCAACCGGAACGCCCTGCCCAGCCAGACAGCAAGGACGCCTGATGAACCGGACCCGCCTGCTGCTTGCACTGGTGATGGGGGGCCTTATCGGCACCTTTTTTGCCCTCGATCTTGGCCGTTACCTCACTCTGGACGCCTTGCAGGCCCAGCAGGCGGCAGTGGCGCAATGGGTCGACAGCCACTTTGTCTCGGCCAGCCTGCTGTTCGTGCTTATCTATGTGCTGAGCACCGCCCTCTCCCTGCCCGGCGCCAGCCTGCTCACCCTGGGTGGCAGCGCTGTGTTTGGCGTCGCCTGGGGGCTGCTGCTGGTCTCTTTTGCCAGCTCCATTGGTGCGACCCTGGCCTTTCTCAGCGCCCGTTTTCTGCTGCGCGACTGGGTCGAGCAGCGCTTTGGCGACAAGCTGGCCACCTTTCAGTCCGGCATGGCGAAGGAGGGGGCCTTCTATCTGCTGAGCCTGCGCCTCATCCTCATCTTCCCCTTCTTTCTGGTCAATCTGCTGATGGGGCTCACCCCCATCAGAGTCAGCACCTACTACTGGGTCAGCCAGCTTGGCATGCTGCCCGGCACCTTCGTCTACGTGCTGGCGGGGAGCGAGCTTGGCCAGTTAACCAGCACCGGCAATATCCTCTCCCCCGGCCTGATGGTCGCGTTGACCCTGCTGGGGCTGATGCCCTGGCTGGTCAAGAAATTGACCGCCAAGCTCGCGCAGCGGCGCCTGCTCGCCCCCTATCGCAAACCCGCTCGCTATGACTACAACCTGCTGGTGATCGGTGCCGGGGCAGGTGGGCTGGTTACCAGCTATATCGCGGCAGCGGTGAAGGCCAAGGTGGCGCTCATCGAGAAGCACAAGATGGGGGGCGATTGCCTCAACAGCGGCTGCGTCCCCTCCAAGGCGCTGATCCGAAGTGCCCGCTTTGCCGCCGAACAACGCCGGGCCAGTGAACTGGGCTTTGGCCCAAATCAAGCCAGCGCTGATTTCGCTGCCGTGATGGAACGGGTCGCCTGCGTCATCAAGGAGGTCGAGCCCCACGACTCCATCGAGCGCTATCAGGGGCTTGGAGTGGAATGCATCGAAGGGGAGGCGCGGCTGGTCTCTCCCTGGGAGGTGGAGGTTAACGGCCAGCGCCTTGCCAGCCGCCATATCGTTATCGCCACCGGCGCCCGGCCGCTGGTGCCCAAGCTGCCGGGGCTGGATCAGGTGCCTTACCTCACCTCGGATAGCCTCTGGCAGCTGCGCACCCCGCCGCGCCGCCTGCTGGTGCTGGGCGGCGGCCCCATCGGCTGCGAGCTGGCCCAGAGCTTCGCCCTGCTCGGCATTCCCGTGACCTTGGTGGAACTATCGGAGCAACTGCTGCCCCGCGAAGAGAGAGAGGTAGCCGACGCCCTGGCCGGGCAGATGAGCCGAGATGGCGTGCGGCTACTCACCGGCTGGCGCGCCGAACGAGCCGACTATCTGCCCGCAGCCGAGAGGGATCTTCCCATCCGGCTGCAACTGCGCCGGGGCGATGAGACACAAGTGGTTGAAGGGGATCAACTGCTGCTGGCACTGGGTCGGGTCGCCAACGTCAGCGGCTTCGGGCTCGAAGCGTTGGGGGTCGAGCTGGCCCCCCGCGGCACCATAGCGGTCGATGGCTTCCTTGCCACCAACTTCCCCAGCATACTGGCGGTAGGAGACGTAGCGGGCCCTTACCAGTTCACCCACTTCGCCGCCCATCAGGCCTGGTATGCGGCGGTCAATGCCCTGTTTGGTCAGTTCAAGCGCTTTCGGGCCGACTATCGGGTCATTCCGGCGGCCACCTACACCACGCCGGAGATTGCCCGGGTTGGCCTCAATCGCAAGGAAGCCGAGGCGCAGGGGATTCCCTTCGAGGCGACCCGCTTCGAGCTGGCCGAGCTGGACAGAGCCATCGCCGATGGGGATCGCCACGGTTTTGTCGAGGTGCTGACCGTGCCGGGCAAGGATACTATCCTTGGCGCCACCATAGTGGGCACTCACGCCGGTGAACGGATCGCCGAGTTCGTGCTCGCCATGCGTCACCGCCTCGGCCTTGGCAAGATCCTCGGCACCATTCACGCCTATCCCACCCTGATGGAGGGGAACAAATATGTGGCGGGTGAATGGAAACGGGCCCACCAGCCCACCCGGGTGCTGGCGTTGCTGGCCCGTTATCACCGCTGGCGCCGTGGCGCCTGACAATCAGGGAAACGTTTATGCTAAAGCCATTCTCACTGCTCGGCTCACACCTCAACTCGCACCGCAACTCTTGGCTCAAACAGCGGCTTAACGCCCTGCTGTGCGCCCTGCCACTGCTCGCCAGCGGCCCGCTGTTAGCCACCCCTAATGACCATTGGCAGCAGACCCTTGAGGAGGCGAAGGGGCAGACCGTCTACTTCAACGCCTGGGGCGGCAGCCCGGAGATCAACGCCTATCTGGTGTGGGCCGGGCAGGAGCTGGCGCACGACTATCAGGTCAAACTGGTGCAGGTGAAGGTGGATGACATTGCCCAGAGCGTCAGCCAGCTGCTGGCCAACAAGCAGGCGGGCAAGCAAGCTGGCGGCCCCATCGATCTGCTCTGGGTCAACGGCGAGAACTTCAAGGCGCTCAAGGAGCAGGGGCTGCTCGGCGCTCCCTTTACCGCCGAGCTACCCAACATGGTGCTGGTAGACAGCACCCTGCCGGTGAGTGAGGACTTCACCCTGCCGGTGGAAGGGCTGGAAGCCCCCTGGGGCATCGGCCAGCTCAATCTGATGGTCGACACCGAAGAGGTCGCCAGAGCGCCCACCTCGGCAGCAGCCCTGCTTGCATGGGCCAAGGCCCATCCCGGTCGCTTCACCTATCCCAAGCCGCCCCAGTTCCATGGCTCCAGTTTTCTCAAGCAGATCCTGCTGGAATTGACGCCAGACCCGGCCCCCCTCTATCGGGAAGCGACCGAGAGCGACTTTACCCAACTCACCGCCCCGCTCTGGGCCTGGCTCGATGAGCTGCATCCGGCACTCTGGCGCAAGGGAAAACTGTTCCCCACCAGCGCCGCCGAGACCCGCCAACTGCTCGATGATGGCGAACTGGCCATGGCCATCAGCTTCAACCCGCAGGAGGCGCAAAGCGCCGCCCAGATTGGCGCCCTGCCCCCCAGTGTGGAAGCGGTCGCCATGGAGAAAGGGGCACTCACCAACAGCCATTTTCTCGCCATCCCCTTCAACGCCAGTGCCCGTGCGGGTGCCAAGGTGGTGGCAAACTTCCTGCTGAGCCCGGCGGCGCAGGCGCGCAAGGCCAATCCGGCCTTCTGGGGTGATCCCAGCGTGCTGCGGGCCGATGCCCTGCCTGACCCCGCCAAGGGGCAACCGGCACTGCGCTTCAAAGCGGTGGC
Source organism: Aeromonas sp. FDAARGOS 1411 (assembly GCF_019047125.1). NCBI lineage: Bacteria > Pseudomonadati > Pseudomonadota > Gammaproteobacteria > Aeromonadales > Aeromonadaceae > Aeromonas > Aeromonas sp. FDAARGOS 1411. Next base: position 2,140,110 of record NZ_CP077214.1, read on the forward strand.
CGAGCCTCACCCCAGCTGGCAGCTCAAGCTGGAAGCGGCCTGGGCCGAGCGTTACGGTCACTGATGAGTGCCGCTGGTCACCCGCTTTCCCGCTCCCGACCGTGGCGCCAGTTGACACGCCACCCCACTATGAGTACGGGGATGGCGGTCATTTATCTGGCACTCTTCGTCATCCCATTGCTGGCGGGGCTGTGGCAACTGCTGGCGGAGGGGATGGCCGCCTCTCATCTCGCCTTGCTGCTCGCCCAACCCGGTCTTTGGCACTCAGCAGCACTGAGCCTGTGGATTGGCGCCGCCTCGACCCTTGGCAGCCTGCTGTTGACCGCCCTGCTGCTGGCCCACAGCGACAGCCGGGCTTTCGGGCTGCTCCGTCGCCTGCTCTCGCCTATGCTGGCCATGCCCCACGTCGCCTTTGCCATCGGCTTTGCCTTTCTGCTCGCCCCCTCCGGCTGGCTGCTGCGGCTCCTCTCGCCAGCTCTAACGGGGTTTGATCTTCCCCCCGATTGGCAAACCATTCGGGATCCTTGGGGGCTCGGGCTGATTGCACTGCTCGTTTTCAAGGAGACCCCCTTTTTGCTGCTGATGGCGATGGCCGCGCAGCAACCCATCCAGCTGGCACGCCAGCAGTGGCTGGGGACAAGCCTTGGCTTCAGCGCCCCCCAGATCTGGTGGCGCCTGCTGCTGCCGGCGCTCTGGCCTGCCCTGCGCCTGCCCATCTATGCGGTGGCGGCCTACGGAGTGGCGGTGGTGGATCTCGCCCAGCTGCTCGGGCCTGACACCCCCGCCCCGCTGGCGGTACGGCTGTGGCTTTGGTATCAGGATCCGGATCTGCTCTGGCGCGGCGCCACCGCCAGCGGCGCCCTGCTGCTGCTCGCTATCACGGCGCTGCTGATCGCCATGCTCAGATTACTGGAGTGGCTTCATCAAGAGGTGGGCAAAGGCTGCTGGCTCGATGGCAAACGAGCTGCGTCCCACTCCTTTGCCAACCGGCTCGCAGCAGGCTCTGCACTCACTCTGATCACCCTCAATCTGGCGGTGCTGGCGGCCCTGCTGCTCTGGTCACTGGCGCGCCGCTGGCCCTTTCCCGCCCTCTGGCCCAGCCAGTGGAGCAGTCATTACTGGCTGGATCTGCTGCCAACCCTGCTGCCACTGCTGGCAACCAGCGTACTGCTGGCGCTGGTGAGCGGCTTGCTGGCACTGGGAATGGCGGTGTGTAGTCTGGAGGCGCAAGCCGGGCGCCGCCCCTGGCCGCTCTGGCTCATCTGCCTGCCGCTGTTGCTGCCACAGGCGAGCCTGCTGTTTGGTATCCGGCTCGGGTTGGACTGGCTTGCGCATGACTCGATAAGCAGCGGCATTGGCTGGGGCTGGGTGCTCTGGAGCCAGCTGTTGTTTGTCTTTCCCTATGTCTATCTCTGCCTGCACGGCCCCTATCGCCAGTTCGACCCGCGGATCACCCAGAGCGCCCTGCTGCTGGGGGCCACACCGTGGCAAGCCTGGTGGCAGGTCAAAGCGCCGCTGCTGGCGCGCCCGCTGCTGTTTGCCTTCGGCGTCGGGGCGGCGGTGAGTCTGGCCCAGTATCTGCCAACCCTGTTGTTTGGGGCTGGCAGAGTGGTCACCATCACCACCGAAGCGGTGGCCATCGGCAGCGGCCTCAACCGGCGGCTGGCGGGGCTCTACGGCCTGCTGCAACTGCTGTTGCCACTCGTTATCTATCTGCTGGCGCTCTGGCTGCCGGCGCGGCTCAATCCGGCGCTCAAGGGGGGCGGCTCACGATGAACTCTCACGATGGAAACAACCATATGCTGAGCACCACGCCTCTTCGGCTTTACCTTGATGAAAATCTGCTGCTTTCACTCCCTGCCCTGCAAGTGGCCCCCGGCGAGGTATTGACCCTGATGGGACCAAGCGGCTGCGGTAAAAGCTCCCTGCTGGCGGGGCTCGCCGGGGTACTGCCCGGCGCGCTGGCAGGAAATGGCCCGATCCGGCTGGAGGGGAAGATAAGGCTCGGCGAGCGGCTACTCAACACCTTGCCTGCGCAAGCACGGCGCATCGGCATGCTGTTTCAGGATGACCTGCTGTTCGACCATCTGACGGTGGCGGAGAACCTGATGTTCGGCATGCCTGCGATCATCAAGGGAAAACGCGCGCGGCGGGAAAAGGCGTTGGCCGCATTGGCGCAGGTCGCACTGGCAGATCAGGCTGACAAGCTGCCGCCGCTGCTGTCAGGGGGGCAGCGGGCGCGGGTCAGCCTGCTGCGGGCACTGTTGGCGGAACCCGACGCCCTGCTACTGGACGAGCCCTTCTCCCGCCTCGACAAGCCGCTGCGGGCCGCCTTTCGCGAACTGGTGTTCGCGCAGATCAAGGCGCTGGCCATCCCTGCCATCCTGGTGACCCACGATGCGGAAGACGCGCCGGGCACCATACTCAACCTCACCGAATGCCACTGTTAACCGAGGAATGTTCACCTTGTTTGATCGCCATCTGATCCCCGTGATCCGCAGCCCCCTCACCCAGCTTGCCAAACCGCTCTGCCGTGCGGGGATCAGTGCCAATCAGGTGAGCCTCACCGGCTTTGCCATCGGCATGCTGGCGCTGCCGCTGCTGGCCTTTGGCGGCTATCAGTGGGCACTCGCGGCCATCCTGCTCAACCGGCTGCTGGACGGGCTCGATGGCGCCGTGGCGCGGGAAACCGGCATCACCGACTGCGGCGGCTTTCTCGACATCACGCTCGACTTTATCTTCTACGCCGCCGTGGTGCTGGGCTTTGCCCTCGCCGCCCCCGCCAATGCGCTGCCCGCCGCCACCCTGCTATTTGCCTTTATGGGTACCGGCTCGAGCTTTCTGGCGTTTGCTATCATGGCGGGCAAGCGGGGGATCGATAATCCGGTCTACCACCATAAATCTCTCTACTATCTGGGCGGCCTCACCGAGGGGAGCGAGACCATCGCGCTCTTTGTGCTGATGTGCCTGTGGCCCGCCGCCTTCGCCCCGCTCGCCTACGGCTTTGCCCTGCTCTGCGCCATCACCACCCTGACCCGGCTCTGGAGCGGTTACCACACCCTGCGTCCCCCCGAGCGCTAACCAGCACAGCCCTCACAGAAGGGCTAATCCATCGCACGATGAATTGGCGGCAAACAAGGCGCACGGAACACTTGCACGGGGATGGCAATGTTTTACCATGACGACACTTTTATCAGTCTCTTTGAGAACCCTATGCGTCGCCTTGCCTCTCTTCTCACTCTGTCGTTATTCCCCCTGCTCGGTGGCTGCAGCAGCACGCCGGCACCAAAGCCCGTGGTCGTCCCCCAGCCCAAGAGCGCCTTTATCAATCAGGCGCCATCGAGCAAACCCGTTTATACACAAGGGGTTAGCAAGGGGGACTTCGCCAATCGCCCCAACGTGGACAGGTTCGTCCAGAAAATGGTCGAGAAGCACGGTTTTGACAACGCCCAGCTGCATCAGGTGCTGGCACAGGCAGAGCGTTACGACTGGATCATCCGCCTGATGGATGCCCAGGCGCCGACCACCGCCAAGCCCACCGGCCCGACCGGTGCCTGGAACCGCTATCGCGCCAAGTTCATCACCCCCGACAACGTACAGAACGGCGTCAACTTCTGGCGTGAATACGCAAGCGAGCTGAACCGGGCGGAGCAGATCTACGGGGTGCCGCCGGAGATCATCGTCGGCATTATCGGGGTCGAGACCCGCTGGGGCCGGGTGATGGGCAAGACCCGCATTCTGGATGCGCTGGCCACCTTGGCGTTTGATTACCCGCGCCGCGCCGAGTTCTTCACCAGCGAACTGGAAGCCTTCCTGGTGATGACCCGCGATGAGGGGATGGATCCCACCGAACCCAAAGGCTCCTACGCGGGTGCCATGGGCTACGGCCAGTTCATGCCCTCCAGCTTCCAGCGCTACGCGGTGGATTTTGACGGCAACGGCCACACCAACCTGTGGGATCCGGTGGATGCCATCGGCAGCGTCGCCAACTACTTCAAGGCCCACGGCTGGGAGAAAGGCCAACCGGTGGCGGTACGCGGTCAGGGCCAGCTGCCCGGCTATGAGCATGGCTTCCAGACCCGCTACCCGGTCGCCACCCTGCGCCACGCAGGGCTGACGCCCACCAGCCCCCTCGGCAACCACAGCGAGTCGAGCCTGCTGCGCCTCGATGTCGGCACCGGCTACCAATACTGGTACGGCCTGCCCAACTTCTACACCATCACACGCTACAACCACAGCACCCACTACGCCATGGCGGTGTGGCAGCTGGGTCTGGCGGTGAAAGAGGCCAAAGGCGGTTACTGAGTCAAGCACTGATTTGCCAACAAAAACGGGCCTGCTGGCCCGTTTTTGTTATTCGTTTTCCAGCAACCAGCGTTTGAGCAGTGCCGCTAACTGAGCCTGCTCCGCCTCGGTCAGTGGCGCCAGCAGGCGACGCTCGTTGGCCACGTGCAGCTCAACCGCTCGGTCGATAAGCGCTTTGCCCGATTCGGTGAGGCAGACCAGCAGACTGCGCCGATCGCTGGGCGCCGCTTGCCGCTCTATCAGTCCCCGCTCGGCCAGCTTGTCGAGCCGGGCCGTCATGGCACCCGAACTCAACATGGCCGATTGGTAGAGCACTGTCGGCGTCAGTGGCTCACCCGACCGACGCAGGGTCGCCAAAATGTCGAAGTCCGTGCCAAGCAGGCCACACTCCTTGAGCTCTTCACTCACCTCACGACCGGCAATTGCCGCCATCCGGGCTACCCGACCCAGCACCCCCATAGGAGAACAGTCGAGATCCGGTCGCTGCCGGGCCCACTGAGCCAGCAGCAGGTCTACATGATCTGATTTCATCGCCAACCACTTATCTTTATATCGAGATACTTGATGATAAATCAATTTGGCGCTAATTTATCTTCACTTAAAGATACTTTGTGAAGAGATAAATAATGCCAATGCTGATCGCCTTGCTGGCTCCACTGCTGTGGGGCAGCACCTATGCTGTCGTCAGCCTCTACCTGACTGACTACTCACCCTACTGGGTTGCCGTATGGCGGGCACTGCCTGCCGGGCTGCTCTTGTTACTGTTGCATCCGCGCATGCCGCCTCTGCCCTGGGGCAAGCAGTTCCTGTTGGCGTTTTGCAACATTGCCGCTTTCTTCGCTTTGCTGTTTGTGGCGGCCTTCCGGCTGCCGGGAGCAGTAGCAGGTACACTTGGTGCCACCCTGCCGCTGGTGCTGATGCTACTGGCCTGGTTGCAAGATGGCACACGACCAAGCCTGAAATGGCTACTGCTGGGATTGATGGGGCTGGCTGGGGTATTACTGTTGCTCAACCCCTCTGCCAATCTGGATCCTGTCGGAGTTGCATGCGCCATGCTGGCCACCGTGCTGATCGGCCAATCCAGCCGCTGGATGCGCCACTGGCCGGTAAACGATCTGCTGGCGCTGACCGCCTGGCAATTGCTGCTTGGGGGCTTGATGCTGATCCCGCTCGCCTGGTGGCTAGCTGGCCCAATGCCATTACCGGATCCGGCCAGTGCGCCGGGATTGCTCTGGTTGATCCTGCTCAACACCGCGCTGGGCTACTGGGCCTGGTTGTGGGGATTAAAGCACCACGGCCCGGAGGTGATGGGCATGCTGGCCCTCACCAATCCCATGATGGCTGTGTCGCTTGGGGTATTGATGGTGGGTGAAACTCTGGATGTCAGCCAGTGGATCGGCATCGGGGCGATCCTGCTCTCCCTGTTCCTGATGAAACTGCCAGCACGCTCCTTCTTCAAACGTTGGCAAGCCCGCCGAGCGAGTACAGGGATCTGTCACGAGGTGTAAACACCAGACCACCTCAACCCATGCATAAACAAGAGGAGCCATTGCGGCTCCTCTTTTTAGTCAGCGGTCAGCGACTGGAAGGTGGCTTATACGCCGGCCTTGGCCAGTGCCGCGGAGACGATCTGCTGGGCCTCCTGCTGGATGAGGTCGAGGTGCGCGTCGCCCTTGAAGCTCTCCATATAGATCTTGTAGATGGACTCGGTGCCGGAGGGGCGCGCCGCGAACCAGCCGTTCTCGGTCACCACCTTGAGGCCGCCAATGGCGGCATCGTTGCCCGGCGCCTTGGTCAGCTTGGCGATGATGGGCTCACCGGCCAGAGTGGAGGCTTCCACCAACGCCGGATCCAGCTTGGAGAGCACCGCTTTCTGGGCACTGTTGGCCGGGGCGTCGATACGGCGGTAGCTGGAGCGGCCAAATTTGGCTTCCAGCGCGTCGTAGTGGGCCTGCGGATCCTTGCCGGTGACCGCCAGAATTTCCGCCGCCAGCAGCGCCAGAATGAAGCCATCCTTGTCGGTGGTCCAGACGGTGCCATCTTTGCGCAGGAAGGAGGCGCCTGCGCTCTCCTCGCCACCAAAACCGAACTCGCCGCTGTAGAGGCCATCCACAAACCACTTGAAGCCGACCGGCACCTCTTTGAGGGTACGGCCAATCTCACCGGCAACCCGGTCGATCATGGAAGAGGAGACCAGCGTCTTGCCAACGGCCGCATCGGCAGACCAGCCGGTGCGATGGGTAAACAGATACTGGATTGCCACCGCCAGATAGTGGTTCGGGTTCATCAGACCAGACTTGGTGACGATGCCGTGACGGTCGTAGTCAGGGTCGTTGCCAAGGGCGATGTCGAACTTGTCCTTGAGCGCGATCAGGCTCGCCATGGCGAACGGGCTGGAGCAATCCATCCGGATCTTGCCGTCTTTATCCAGGGTCATGAAGGAGAAGGTCGGGTCGACCTTGTAGTTCACCACCTCGATGTTCAGACCGTAGGTCTTGGCGATGACGTCCCAGTAGGCGACACCGGAGCCGCCCAGCGGATCGACACCGATCTTGATACCCGCGTTCTTGATGGCATCCATGTCCAGCACGTTCTTCAGATCATCCACATAGGGGGTGACATAGTCGTGCTCGACCACGAACGGGCTCTTGAGCGCCTCGGCGAACGGCATCCGTTTCACGCCAGCCAGACCCGCTTCCAGAATGGCGTTGGCGCGGTCTTCTACCCACTTGGTGATCTCCCCTTCGGCGGGACCACCGTGGGGCGGGTTGTACTTGAAGCCACCGTCTTCCGGCGGGTTGTGAGATGGGGTGATCACCACGCCATCAGCGCGCGTTGCAGGCTTGCTGGCCCCTTCTTTGCCAGAGTTGTAGCGCAGGATGGCGTGGGAGATGACCGGGGTCGGGGTAAAGCCGAGGCCAGCCTGAATGCGGGTCTCGACGCCGTTGGCCGCCAGCACTTCGACTGCGCTGGCAAAAGCGGATTCGGACAGGGCGTGGGTATCCATACCGACAAACAGCGGGCCCGTGATGCCGGCCTGCTGGCGATACTCCACCAGGGCCTGGGTCACCGCCAGAATATGGGATTCGGTAAAGGCACTGTGCAGGGCGCTGCCACGGTGGCCGGAGGTACCGAAGGCAACCCGCTGCTCGGGGCGGCTCATGTCCGGCTTGTTGAGGTAGTAGGCGCTGACCAGACGGGGGATGTTGGTCAGGTCGCTTAAACGGGCCGGTTGACCGGCGTGGGAATGCTGAGCCATGGCGTTTTCCTTGCGTAATGGCGGCCTTGCCGGGCAAGGCCTGAGTCTTGAAGAATCGTTAAATTGCGCCACACACCTGCACGATCACCTCTTCGCCATAGCCCATGCTGGCCATCAGCTGGGCCACCATGTTCTGCTTGCGGCTGGTGTTGGTGTTGGTGATCACCCAGAACGGGGTCTCCGGTACCGGCTTGGGCTTGGTGGTGCTGCCACTGGCACGCAGAGCCTCGGGATCCTGCGAGAAATAGACGCGCTTGCGCCCCTTGATTTCGGTTGCCTGGGTAAAGCCTTCCGGGTTATCCCGGTAGAGGGTACTGAGCACCAGCATAAAGCGGTTGATGGACTTCTCTTCCTTTTGCAGCTCACCTGAATCGAGCAGGGCTTGCAGCCCTTGTTGGGTGGCTACCGCACTGGGCTGCGCGACGGCAACTGGCTCGGCAACCGGCACACCTTGGTTAGCAGGCTGTTCCAGCAGACGGCGCAGGATATCGGAGGCACTCTCACCAATGTGCCGGGTCTGGCTGGCGATATAGAAGTAGAGATCGTCATCAAGCTCGATGGTTTTCATAGGGATGCGCTGGACTCGTCGAAATTCGGATGCGGCGATTATACATAGGCAAACCCGACAGCCCAAGCAAGGGGCTGGCAGATGTACATGAATCTCATCGAGAATACGGCATAATAGCGGGCCAAGTATGTGATCAGCCGCACTGATAGCCGATCCGGACGGAATTTTTTAGAAAAAAAACCACATTTATTCCCCATCCGTTGGACGAAATCCTTTTCTTTCCAGTGCGTTAAATAAAACAGCGATACGCACCCACGACCGACAAGGTGTCATTTTGCAACAAAACAGCATATTGAACTTCAAGGAGCAGGGTCAGGGCCCGGCGGTCATTCTGATCCACGGGCTGTTTGGCAGCCTCGACAACCTCGGCCTGCTGGCCCGTGCCCTCTGCGAACAATACCGGGTCATCAGCGTCGATCTGCGCAACCACGGAGCCTCCTTTCATAGCAGCGAAATGAGCTATCCAGCCCAGGCAGCCGATATCCTGGCCCTGATGGATCGGCTGGAGATTGCCGAAGCGACCCTGATTGGCCACTCGATGGGTGGCAAGGTAGGGATGCAGGTCGCCAAGCTGGCGCCAGAGCGGGTGACCAAGCTGGTGGTGGCCGACATGGCACCGGTCGCCTATCCCCACTCCCGCCACCAGAATGTCTTTGCCGGACTCAACGCCACACTGCGCACGCCGCCGCAAAGCCGCAGTGAAGCGGAAGCCATGCTGGCGCAGCACATCGAGATCGCCGGGGTACGCCAGTTCCTGCTCAAATCCTTCGCCAGAGGCGAGCAGGGCTGGGGTTGGCGCTTCAATGTGCCCGCCCTTGAGGAGAACTACGCCAACATCATGGGCTGGGCAGAGGATGAACGCCGCTTCGAGGGGCCGGTGCTCTTTATCAAAGGGGGGGATTCTGACTATATGCAGCCCCAATACAGCGAGGCGGCACTGGCCCAATTCCCGGCGGCAAAGGTGCGTGTCATCGCGGGTACCGGCCACTGGCTGCATGCGGAAAAACCGGCTCTGTTCAACAAATTGGTTGTGGATTTCCTGTCGACAGGCGGTTAACAGTTTCAAATCCTTTGTGATATAGTGCGCCGGTCATAAGGAGTGTGCGCAATCCATGCTAAGTGAACATATCGACCTGATCGAAAGTTTGGGCCTCAAGTTATTCTTTGTGGCCATTTTCATATTGATTGGCTTGGCCATTCAGGACGTGCTCAAGCGCGGCAACGTGCCCCGTTTCGGTCGTTTTATCGTCTGGTTGGTACTGTTTCTGGGTTGTGCGGGTTTTGTCGCCAAGGGGCTGATCGAACTGGGCTGGGAAGGCTCAGGACTCGGCTAACTTATTTTCATCTGTGATGTATGGCCAAACAGCAAACTGATCGAACAACACTGGATCTGTTCGCAAATGAGAAGCGCCCCGGCAGGCCAAAGACCAATCCACTCCCCCGCGAGACCCAGCTCAAGATCAACAAGCGTAACCAGCTTAAGCGCGATCGGGAAAATGGGCTGAAGCGGGTAGAGTTAAAGGTGGAGGCCGAGTTGCTGGAGCGCCTGAACCAACTTGCGTTACAACAGAACATCAGCCGAGCCGAGCTGATCCAATCTATCCTGAAACAACAGATTGAGTCCGCCTTTGCGGTGGACATTGCAGTCTGAGCGTTGAGCATTAACACCAAATACGGGTAACTAAACACTATGGCAAGTGTAGGTCTGTTTTTTGGCAGCGATACCGGTAACACCGAAGCTGTCGCCAAGATGATCCAGAAAGAGCTGGGCAAAAACCTGATTGAAGTCCGTGACATCGCCAAGAGCAGCAAGGCCGACATCGAGAGCTTTGATCTGCTGATGTTCGGCATCCCGACTTGGTACTACGGCGAAGCCCAGGCCGACTGGGACGACTTCTTCCCCGATCTGGGCGAAATCGACTTCACCAACAAGCTGGTCGCCATCTTCGGTTGCGGTGATCAGGAAGACTATTCCGAGTACTTCCTCGACGCTATGGGCACCCTGCGTGACATCGTCGAAGCCAAAGGCGCCATCATCATCGGTCACTGGCCGACTGCAGGCTACGAGTTTGAAGCCTCAAAGGCACTGGTCGATGACAAGCACTTTGTCGGTCTGGGTATCGATGAAGATCGCCAGCCGGAGCTGACTGCCGAGCGCGTCAAGGGCTGGTGCAAGCAGCTGCACGAAGAGATGTGCCTGGGCGAGCTGGAGTAATCCGCTTCCCCTCATACCTCTGACAACAAGGGCCCCGACGGGGCCCTTGTTGTATCTGCTTGTTGCGATGCCTGCCTTCATTCTTCCCTGTTATTCACCTCTGTGCTCCGGTTTGGCCCGCACATAGAGGGTGCGCTTGACCTGCGCCACCAGCTCGCCGCTCTTGTCTTGTACCGTCACCTCGAATTCGGGGAAGTGCTTGTTGCCACCTTCGGTCGCCGCCACGATTTCGGCCAGCTTGCCCTCGGTCAGGTTGAACTCGGCCACCAGCTTGCCCTTGCCCGGCTTGATGTAGTTGATGCTGCCCGCCTTGTCCCAGACGTAGTAGCGATTCTTGAAGTAGCCCATCAGCATCAGCGGATAGATGGGGTCAGTCATGGCAAACATGCTGCCGCCAAACTGGGTGCGGTTGGCGTTCTTGTTCCACCAGCGGGATTTGAGGGTCACCCGGCAGTAGCGAAAGTCATCGCTCAGGGTCTCTATCTTGATACCGGCGCCCCAGAAAGGGGGCCAGGCGTTGAGTGCGCGGCGCACCCAGGCCGCATTGTCAAAAAGCCAATCCATGGATCTCATCCGACCAGAATATGAAAGTTACATCTTATCAACATCTGCCATGCCAGCAAGTCGGACGACACGATTGATTATTTCAATCCAACCGGCCCTTTATGGCTAAACCCCTTGAATTGCTGGGTTTATTTTTAGGGAGGCTACGACCTATAATGACAGGCCAAGCGAGTTCAAGGTTGCCATTCCTGCGGCAGTCCATCAGAATAACCCCACCTTCGAGAATGCGAATAAGTAGAATATGGCAGACAACAACCAAGCGTTAAAAAAGGCCGGGCTCAAGATCACCTTGCCCCGGGTCAAAATCCTGGAAATCCTGCAACAGCCGGATTGCCAGCACACCAGCGCCGAAGATCTCTATAAACGACTGATCGACCTGGGTGAAGAGATTGGTCTCGCTACCGTCTATCGCGTTCTCAACCAGTTTGATGATGCCGGTATCGTTACCCGTCACCACTTCGAAGGTGGCAAGTCGGTATTCGAGCTGGCCACTCAGGAGCACCACGACCACCTGGTTTGCCTTGACTGCGGCAAGGTGATCGAGTTCTCCGACGAAGTGATCGAACAGCGTCAGCGCGAGATCGCCAAGAAATTCAATATCCGTCTCACCAACCACAGCCTCTACCTCTACGGTCACTGTGCTACCGGTGAGTGCAAGCACGACGAATAAGTCGCCCGCGACTTGCAGATAACGGACAATAAAAAAGCCAGCTGATGCTGGCTTTTTTATTGTCCGGCGCAGGCCGTTGGCATCGCACAGGGCAGGGTCTCCCCTGCCCTATCGGCTTAGCCTTCGACTTTGCCCCAGGAGTCACGCAGGGCAACGGTGCGGTTAAACACCAGATGCTCCGGGCTGGAGAGCTTGTTGTCGGCGCAGAAGTAACCTTCACGCTCGAACTGGTAAGCCTGCTCCGGCTTGGCGTCCTTCAGGGAAGCCTCGACACGGGCCCCCTCGATGATCACCAGGGATTCCGGGTTCAGCGCAGCTTCAAAGTCATCCTCGGCGCCCGGGTTCGGTACCTTGAACAGACGGTCGTAGAGACGCACTTCGGCTGGCAGGGAGTGAGTGGCGCTGACCCAGTGGATCACCCCTTTCACCTTGCGGCCATCGGCCGGATCCTTGCCCAGGGTCTCGGGGTCGTAGGAGCAGTAGATGCAGGTGACCTTGCCATCGGCATCTTTCTCGATGCGCTCGGCCTTGATCACATAGGCATTGCGCAGACGCACTTCCTTGCCCAGCACCAGACGCTTGAACTGCTTGTTCGCCTCTTCTTTGAAGTCCGCTTCATCGATGAAGATCTCGCGTGTGAAGTTCAGCTCGCGGGTACCCATCTCGGCATTGCTCGGGTGGGCCGGGGCTGTCAGCACTTCGTCGGCAGCCAGGTTCTCGATGACCACTTTCACCGGATGCAGCACGGCCATGGCGCGCGGCGCATGCTCGTTGAGGTCTTCGCGGATGCAGGCTTCCAGCATGCTCATCTCGACGATGTTGTCCTGCTTGGTGACGCCGATGCGCTTGCAGAACTCGCGGATGGAGGCCGGGGTGTAACCACGACGACGCAGACCGGAGACGGTCAGCATGCGCGGGTCATCCCAACCATCGACGTGCTTCTCGGTCACCAGCAGGTTCAGCTTGCGCTTGGACATGACGGTGTATTCGAGGTTCAGACGAGAGAACTCGTACTGACGCGGATGGCAGTCGATGGTGATGTTGTCCAGCACCCAGTCGTACAGGCGACGGTTGTCCTGGAACTCCAGGGTACAGATGGAGTGGGTGATCCCTTCCAGCGCGTCCGAGATGCAGTGGGTGAAGTCATACATCGGGTAGATGCACCACTTGTCACCGGTCTGGTGGTGGTGGGCAAACTTGATGCGGTAGATAACCGGATCGCGCATCACCATGAAGGGGGATGCCATGTCGATCTTGGCGCGCAGGCAGGCGGTGCCTTCGGCGAACTCGCCGTTCTTCATCTTGGCAAACAGCGCCAGGTTCTCTTCCACGCTGCGATCTCGGAACGGGCTGTTCTTGCCAGCTTCAGTCAGGGTGCCACGGTACTCGCGCATCTGCTCGGGCGTCAGCTCGTCCACATAGGCCAGACCCTTTTCAATCAGCTCGATGGCGTAGCCGTGCAGCTTGTCGAAATAGTCGGAGGAGTAGCAGATCTCGCCGTTCCACTGGAAGCCGAGCCACTGTACGTCCTGCTTGATGGACTCTACGTACTCGATATCTTCCTTCACCGGGTTGGTGTCATCGAAACGCAGGTTACACTGGCCCTGATAGTCGCGGGCGATGCCGAAGTTCAGGCAGATTGATTTGGCGTGGCCGATATGGAGATAACCGTTCGGCTCGGGCGGAAAACGGGTATGCACGCTGCTGTGCTTACCGCTGGCCAGATCTTCATCAATGATCTGACGAATAAAGTTAGTTGGGCTGTTCGCCTGACTCATGGCTCACCTCAAAAAAGCGTCACTGGCGGAAGTTGTGCCGGCTGGCACCCTCATCCCCCCGCCGTCAAGCCGGATATGATCCCTTATTACGGGCGCTGTCTCAACCTGAATTTGGCACTTCCGGGCCATTTCCCGGCCATTGCGCCGCTAAAAACGGCGTGGCTTGGCACATTGCACCCCAAATGCATAAAAAAGCCCCGCACTAGGCGGGGCTGAAAGTGATGAAAAACACAAAACAGACAATTACACACAACAAAGGCTCACACGCACAGTCAACCTTTCCCAAATCCGATGCGCCATCGCCCTTGGGAAAGGCGGGTCTTGCGACCCACCTCATGTTAACGGTTGACTGCTATCAGTTCAGTTCGGTGACGCGGCTGGTGCGCTTGCCATCGAAGCTGGTGGTACGCAGGTAGACCTTGCCATTCACGCTCGGCTTGGCCGCGGCGTCATAGGCACTCCAGTTGGTACCGTCCAGGCTGTACTGGATGGGCAGACCCGGCAGATCCACGTTCGCTTCCAGCACACCGTTCACTACCTTGGCACCCGGTACGGAGAGGCGGTATTCAACACCGGCCTGATCCAGTTTCGGCAACACGCGCTGACCCAGTACGTTGGCAAACTGGTTCCACTCTTTGTTGAGGGTGGCCTTGTTGACGAACTTGGTCTCGCCGGAGAACTCGCGGTTCTTCACGTAATCCAGCTCGAAGCCACCTTTGTGCCAGGCACGCTCGGCCACAGAGAAGATACGCGGGTAGACCATGTACTCGTACTGAGCATCGGTACGCACGGTTTCACTCCACTGCTGACCGGAGATCCCCTTGAACTTGACCGGATCCTGGTCACCCTTGGCCACGAAGGCGTTGCCGTCGCGGTCAACCGAGGTCTCGGCGTTCTGCGGCAGGTTTTCCGGGGCGAAGGCAAACACCTTGCGAGTGTCGTTGAAACGGGTAGCCCAGTAGTAGCCACGCTCGGCCGGGTGTACTTCGTTCGGGAAGTCGAAGTAGAGGTAATCCGGGTTGGACAGCACCACTTGGTAACCCTTGTGGGCCCACTTCATCGCTTCATTGAAGCCACCCCAGTAGAGGGTTTCCCAGAAGTTGACACGGGTGTTGTCGGTGGCGAAGTCCTTGGCACCGCTGGCGTACTTCAGACCATCTTCCCACGCCTGCAGGGTAGAGAAGCCGCGGTCTTTGACCATCTGGCCCACTTCCTTGGCGAAGTAAACCGGCAGCTCGCCCACTTCCTTGATCTTGCCTTCGTCGATCATCTTCTGGCACATCGGGGACTTGCCAAACGGCTTGTCCTGCTTGCTGGAGTCGACGTTGCCTTTCCAGGCGACCAGCTCTTCTTTCTTGGTGACGGCCGGATCCTGATAGCCACCGCCCTGCATGATGTTCTTCGCCTCATCACCACCATAGTGCCATGCGGTCAGCGGCTGACCGGCGGCCTGGTGCATCTGGGCAACTTCATCCATTACCTTGGCCACGAAGGTGGCAGCACCCGGCTGGCAAGGGTTGATGAAGGACATCTTGTCGTAGAACTGGACGGAGGTGACGTTGGAGGTGTCAGCCGGGTCAGTCAGACGGAACTGGTTGGCTTCGGCTTCTTTGCCTTCCGCCATCAGACGCTTGTAGCGCGCTTCCATGGAGACCACGGCAGCACGAGCGTGGGCCGGCATGTTGATCTCGGGGATCACAGTCACTCCGCGGGCCTTGGCATAACGCACCAGATCCACGTAGTCAGACTTGCTGTAGAAACCGGAACCCTGGTTGTCGCTGGTCGGGCCGGAACCCAGTTGCGGCATCAGGCACTTGGTTTCGGACTCGTCGTGGCAACGCTGGCTACCGACCTGGGTCAGCTCCGGCAGACCCGGGATCTCCAGACGCCAGCCTTCATCGTTGGTCAGGCCAAGGTGCAGTACGTTGAGCTTCATGGCAGACATCTGGTCAACCAGCTTCTTCATGGTATCCAGACTGCGGAAGTGGCGGGCCACGTCGGTCTGCATGCCACGGTATTCAAAGCGCGGCGCATCCTCGACGGTCATCGGGCTCACCAGCTTGTCATCAACACCCAGCAGGGAGATCAGGGATTGTGCACCCCAGAATGCCCCGTCGATGTCGCGACCCTGGATCACTGTGCCCTTCTGACCGATGGTCATGTCATAGCCTTCAGCCTCCTTGAGCTTGCTGCCGAGCTTGATGGTCACCGGGTAGCCGGTGTCGGAGAGGGTAACACCCAGCTTGGTCAGTTGAGCCTTCAGGGCCTCGGCGCGATCGCTCGGCAAGTCCAGGGCATTGAGTTTGATGGTGGAGAAGTCAACCTGCGGGCCCGCTTTGACTACCTGCTTCATCGGGGTCGGCAGGATCTGGTTGTCAATCTTGCCAGCCGGCAGCAGGGTGCTGGTCTGGTTGGCCGCGAAACGGGTCTCGCTGTTCATCAGGATGTTCTTGTCATCCTTGGTACGCTTCCAGCCATCAGCCGGCATCGGCTTCTCGTAGGTGCTGGCATCATTGATGTTGCTCATGCTGGCCAGTACTTTCGGCTCGGCACCTTCGCTGGCGACATACCAGTTCGGCATGATGTCAGACTCGAACAGCACCCAGTATTCCACCACCAGCGGCACTTCGACCGTGGCATCCTTGGCAAAGCCCTGGAACTTCTCGGTTGGCGTCAAACGATAGAGATCGCCGGTCAGGTGAGTGATGGTGAACTGGTCGTTATCCACACGCTGGATACGACGGATGGAGGAGACGTAGATGCTCCAGTCTTTGGAGGTGACGTCAGCACCGGTATTGGTCAGGTGCAGCTTGGCAACGCCACAGCTCGCCCACTCGGAACCGAGCGCCTGGCAATCGAGGCCGGCACCGGCACCGTCGTTGGTGACCACTTCATACTTGACCACCAGGTTGTTGGCGAGGGAGTCGACCACGGCCTGCTTGGCGGCATCGGCTGCCTGGACCTGGCTGACAAAAACGGTAGACATGGCAATGGCTAACAGAGAATGTTTCAAGTTCATAACTGCTGCTCTCATTTGAAGTAAAGGTTGGATTTTCTTGGCTTTTTTATATGGGGCCCCTGAGCGGGGCCCTTAGTTATGTCAACAATGGACTTAGACTTGAGGTGAGCGAGTCTCTCGATTAACGCAGGGCTTTCATCTCACCGGCGATGATTTCGGCCAATGGGCCCAGAATCACCTGCAGGTTCTGCTCACCGAGTTTGACCACACCTGCCGCACCCAGGGCTTTCAGCTTGCGCTCATCGACGATGCTGCGGTCTTTCAGAGTCAGACGCAGACGGGTGATGCAGGCATCGATGGAGACCAGGTTCTCTTGACCACCCAGCACTTCCAGGTATTGCTTGGCCAGCTCGGTACGGTTGGTAGATTGAGCGGCAGCCGGAACACTCTCTTCGTCATCTTCACGACCCGGGGTTTTCAGGTTCAGCTTGGCAATCACTACGCGGAACACGGTGTAGTAGAGGCCGAAGAAGACCAGACCCTGAGGGATCAGCATGTACCAGTTGGTCGCCAGCGGGTTACGGCTGGAGAGCACCATATCCACCAGACCGGCACTGAAACCGAAACCGGCCATCCACTGCATGGAGGCAGCGATGAACACGGAGATACCGGTCAGTACGGCGTGGATGACATACAGTACCGGCGCCACGAACATGAAGGAGAACTCGAGCGGCTCGGTAACACCGGTGAAGAAGGAGGCAAAGGCAGCTGCGATCATGATGGAAGCAACTTTCTCTTTATTCTCTTTCTTGGCGGAGTGGTAGATGGCCAGCGCAGCACCCGGCAGACCGAACATCATGATGGGGAAGAAGCCAGCCTGGTACATACCGACCACGCCTTTCACCTGCTCCAGGCTCTTGCCTGCGGCCAGAGCGGCATCGATGGTAGCCTGACCACCCAGGAAGTTCGGGATGTCGTTGATACCGGCCACGTTGAACCAGAACACGGAGTTCAGGGCGTGGTGCAGACCGATCGGGATCAGCAGACGGTTGAAGAAGGCGTAGATACCGGCACCGGTAGAGCCCAGGCTCACGATGGACTCACCGAAGGAGACCAGACCACCATAGATTGCCGGCCATACGGCCATCAGGATGAAGGATACGACGATCATCACCACGGAGGTTACGATCGGTACCAGACGACGACCGGAGAAGAAGGAGAGTGCCTTGTGCAGCTCGACGCTGCTGAAGCGGTTGTACAGCTCAGCGGCGATAACACCACACAGGATACCCACGAACTGGTTGCTGATCTTGGCAAACGCGGCAGGAACCTGCTCCACCGGGATGCTCTTGATCTGGGCCACAGCGCCCGGGCTCAGCAGGGTGGTAACGACCAGGAAGCCGACCAGACCTGCCAGCGCAGCAGAACCGTCTTTATCCTTGGACATACCGTAAGCGACACCGACTGCGAACAGTACGGACATGTTATCGATAATGGCTGCGCCCGCTTTAATCAGGAAGGCAGCCAGCGCACTGTCACCACCCCAACCATTCGGGTCAATCCAGTAGCCAACCCCCATCAGGATCGCTGCGGCAGGCAATACCGCTACCGGCACCATCAGGGCACGGCCGATCTTTTGCAAATAACCGAGAATGTTCACGGTTCCTCTCCTTAGTTAATGTTTTTCTAGAAATTAAGTGCTTATCACGTTTGACGCATAAGCCATCAAGGCTTGTTTGGCAGTCTAGGGCTTTTATTTCGCTGCGCAAATTAATAAACCGATAATCGTGATCGTTATCACCCAAACAAGATAAAGGTGGTGGATAGATGTGGCTTAGTTCGCAATCTTTATTTACGCTATAAAACAACTTGAATCCGTCTTAGCCAATTGCCACCGCCAAACCGGTCGCAACCCGACACAGAGGTATCCCATATGCGCCTGATCCCGTTGAAATCTGCCAGCCAAGTAGGCCTGTGGTCTGCTCGTTACATCGTTGACCGCATCAACGCGTTCAAGCCAACCAGCGATCGCCCTTTCGTACTGGGCCTGCCCACCGGTGGCACCCCGCTCAACACCTACAAGCGCCTGATAGAGTTGCACAAAGCCGGTGAAGTGAGCTTCCAGAACGTGGTCACCTTCAACATGGACGAGTACGTCGGCCTGCCGGAAGATCACCCGGAAAGCTACCACAGCTTCATGCACAACAACTTCTTCAGCCACATCGACATTCGTCCCGAAAACATCAACATCCTCAACGGCAATGCCGAGGATCTGGTGGCCGAGTGCAAGCGCTACGAAGACAAGATCAAGTCCTACGGCAAGATCCACCTGTTCATGGGTGGTGTGGGCAACGACGGCCACATCGCGTTCAACGAGCCGGCCTCTTCCCTCTCTTCCCGTACCCGGGTCAAGACCCTGACCGAAGATACCCGTATCGCCAACTCCCGCTTCTTCGGTGGCGACATGGAGCAGGTGCCCAAACTGGCCCTGACCGTGGGTGTCGGCACCCTGATGGATGCGGAAGAGATCATGATCCTGGTCACCGGTCACGGCAAGGCACTGGCCCTGCAGGCCGCCGTGGAAGGCAGCGTCAACCACATGTGGACCATCTCCACCCTGCAGCTGCATCCGAAGGGAATGATGGTGTGCGACGAGCCCTCCACCATGGAGCTCAAGGTCAAGACCGTTCGCTACTTCCAGCAGCTGGAAGCCGCCAACATCGGCCGTCTGTAAGGAGTCGTCATGTACGCATTGACCAACTGCACCCTCTACACCGGCAGCTGCGTGCTGACCGGCTACGGGGTGCTTATCGAGGGCGACAAGATTGTCGCCATCTCTCACCTGGCCGAACTGCCTGCGGGCATCGAGCAGATTGACCTCAGAGGCGCCAACCTGACCGCCGGTTTTATCGATGTGCAGCTCAACGGCTGTGGCGGGGTGATGTTCAACACCGAGATCACGGTCGAGACCCTGGCAACCATGCAGGCGGCCAACCTCAAATCCGGTACCACCAGCTTCCTGCCGACCCTGATCACCAGTCCGGATGCGGACATGAAGCAGGCCGTTGCTGTGACCCGTGACTACATGGCGGCACACCCCAACGAGGTGCTGGGCGTCCATCTGGAAGGGCCTTACACCAACCTCAAGCGCAAGGGGATCCACCCTGCCGCGCAAATTCGTCAGCCAGCGGACGAGATGATCGACTTCTTCTGCGCCAACGCGGATGCCATCACCAAGATCACCCTGGCACCGGAGCGCAACGAGCCGGCCCATATCCGCCGTCTGGTGGAAGCGGGCATTCTGGTCTCGGCCGGTCACACTGCCGCCAGTTACGATCAGGCCATGGCCGGGTTCGATAACGGTATTCGCTTTGCGACCCACCTCTACAACGCCATGACGCCGACCCTCAACGGTCGCGAGCCGGGCGTCGTGGGTGCCATCTACGATCGCAAGGATGTCTATGCGGGCATCATCGTCGATGGCCACCATGTGCACTGGGCCAACGTGCGTCTGGCTCACAAGGCGCTGGGGGAGCGACTGGTGCTGGTCACCGATGCCACCGCGGCAGCCGGAGCGCCGGAAGGCTTTGAGAAATTTGATTTTTGTGGCACCACCGTCTTTTTACGCGATGGTCAGTGTGTCGACGAGAATGGTACACTCGGCGGTTCCTCCCTCACCATGATTGAGGGGGTGGAAAATCTGGTCAAGCAGGTCGGATTACCGCTCGATGAAGCACTGAGAATGGCCAGCCTCTACCCCGCTCGCGCCATTGGATGGGACTCACGTCTCGGTAGTATCCAGGTCGGTAAAGTAGCCAACCTCACTGTCTTCGATCAGGACTTCACGGTCCGTGGGACCGTGGTTAACGGACACTACACACAACAGTGACATCATGACTGGCGGACAAATAGCAAACGTAGATCTTATCAAGCAGGTCAACAGTGCAGCCGTGTATCGGCTCATCGACCTGCAAGGCCCCATCTCCCGGGTCAAGATTGCCGAGTTGAGTCAGCTGGCCCCGGCCAGCGTGACCAAAATAACCCGGCAACTGATCGAGCATGGCCTGATCAAGGAGACCTCTCCGCAAGCCTCAACCGGCGGGCGGCGTGCCATCTCCCTGACCACCATCAAACATCGCTTTCAGTTTGTCTCTGCCAAGCTGGGCCGCGGCTACCTGCAACTGAGTCTCTATGACCTCGATGGCAAGGAGCTCGACCAGCACGTCATTCAGGTGACCGAGATCGACCAGCAACCCGTAGTCGACATGCTGCTGCGAGAGATTGGCGCCTTTATCGATGCCAACCGCGAACGTTGTCGCAACCTCATCAGCATCGCGCTGACCATGCCGGGTCTGGTCAACCCGGAATCCGGTATGGTCATCTACACCCCCAAGTACCAGATCCGCAATCTGGGACTGGCGAAGCTGCTTGAGAACCACTTCAACCTCCCCTGCTATGTGGGCAACGACACCCGCTCACTGGCGCTGGCCGAACACTTCTTCGGCGAGTCCCGCGACTGCATGGACTCCATTCTGGTGAGCGTCCATCAGGGGACGGGCTCGGGGATCATCACCAAGGGTCAGGTGTTCCTCGGTCAGAACCGCAACGTCGGCGAGATCGGCCATATTCAGGTCGAGCCGCTCGGCAAGCGCTGCCACTGTGGCAACTTCGGCTGCCTCGAAACCATCGCCTCCAACGAAGCGATCATCGACAAGGTGAAGGAGCTCATCAGCCGCGGTCACCAGAGCGCACTGCAAGAGAAACACATCACCATTCAGGAGGTGTGCAAGGCGGCACTGGCAGGTGATGAGCTGGCCCGCAGCGTGATCGAGAACGTGGGTGAGCATCTGGGACGAGCGGTGGCTATTACGGTCAACCTGTTCAACCCGCAGAAGGTGCTGATCGCCGGTGAAATCACCGCCGCCGAAGAGATCCTCTTCCCGGCAATTCGTCGCTGTGTCGAGCATCAATCCCTGCCGAGCTTCCACCGTGGCCTGCCCATCGTGAAAGCCCGCTTCCAGAACCAGCCGACCTATGGCGGCTTTGCGCTGGTCAAGCGCGCCCTGCTGGAGGGAGATCTGCTGCAGATCATCATGGAGCAGAAGTAAGGCTCTGATCTTGCGAGATAACAAAACGGCAGCCAGTGGCTGCCGTTTTCTATTGTGTGCTTTGCTGGCGGTTTAGCCCGCCCGACATGGCTTGAACAGATCCAGCTTGTTGTCGTAAACACGGGTCTGCACATCCATGATCCCCAGCATGGAGTGAAAGAGGTTGTCATGGGAGAAGCGCTGACTGCTCGCCTCCGCCGCCAGGCAACCCATATCAAGCTGGCGATCGGCCTGTAACTGGGGCGAGAACCAGGTCAGCAGCGGCACCCGGGTCTGATCATCCGGCGCAAATTTGTAGGGCGTGCCGTGCAGATAGAGCCCCATGGCCCCGAGGGATTCGCCGTGATCGGAGAGATAGACCAGTCCCACATCGTACTGGCTCTCCAGCGACTTGAGCTTGTCTATCAGCAGTCCCACCACCTTGTCGGTGTAGCGGATGGTGTTGTCATAGGTGTTGACCAGCTCTTCGTTGCTGCAGTTTTCAATGTCGCTACGCGGGCAGTCCGGCATAAAGGCGCGCTCGCTGGCAGGGTAACGACGGAAATAGGTCGGGCCATGGCTGCCCATCAGATGAAAGGCCACCAGCTTGTTGCCCTTCATGCCTGCAATCTGTTGATCTAGCCCCTCCAGCAGCACCTCGTCATAGCAAGACTCCCCCTGACAGAGCGCAGGATAGGATTTGGGGAGGATCTCGATGGTCGGCACATTGCGGCACACCCCTTTGCAGCCGCCATCGTTCTCTTTCCACAACACCGAGACCCCGGCATGTTGCAGCACATCGAGCAGGCCGTCACGGGAGCTGGCAAGCTGGTCATCGTAGCCACGGCGCGTGAGGTTGGAGAACATGCAGGGCACCGAGACGGCGGTGGCCGTACCGCAGGAGCGCACATTCCTGAACGACACCACCCCCTGCTCTTTGGCCGTGAAGCTGTTGGTTGCCTTGCCATACCCGTTAAGGGAGTAGTTCTGGCTGCGCGCCGTCTCCCCCACCACCAGGAACATCAAAGTCGGCTTGCTTCCCCGGGCCACCACCCTGGCATCGGTCCCCAAGTGTTGGTAGGGGATCGGCGTGGCAAACAGCACATCCCGCCCATATTTGTAGAGGCCGTGCACATAGTTGGCAGGCACAATCTCTTTGGCCAGCGACTTGTTGTTGCGACCGACCGAGGCGTAATCCTGATAGTAAAGTGCCGCGACGCCCCCGATAAACAGCAGAGATATAGCCAATACACCTGCCCGCCACGCCAACCCCTGATACCAGCGAGCCGGATAGCGGATCCGCAGTGACCAGAGCACCAGAACAGGCAGCAGCCCGGTCAGCAGAAACCAGAGCGCAACCGAGCCATTCAAATAGGCCCCCGCCTCACCACTGTTGGTCTCCACTATGTTCTGGATCATGCCTGCATCAAAGATGACGCCGTATTTGAGCATGGCGTAGCTGACGATAGAGCCAGTCAGAATGAGCACGGTAAAAAAGGGCTTGAGCACAAACCGGAACGTGAAGGGAATAAACACGGCATTGAGCGCCGCGATCAGCACCAGCGGGATCGAGATGGCAAATCCGGCTTTGACATGGGTCAAGGCGCTGAGCACCGTATAGAAATGCAAAAAGACTGGCCAGTTCAGTACCAGGGCGAAAAAGAGCACCAGCAACAGATTGGTCTGCAGTACACCGAGAGTTACACGCATAAACAACTCCTACATACCGGCCTGCAGTGCAGCGGGCCGGCCAAGCCAACAAAAACGGACAGGGCCAGCGTAGGAAGTAAAACTTAAGCGCGAATTAAGAGGAGAAGCACGGCGCTCGTGCGCCCCATCACAGCACGGAGTGCTCCGCGGCACCGAAATGGATTTTTAGTTGTCTATCCATCGGATTTTGCTAGCTTGTTGAGTAGGCATTCACGAAATGCAGGTTAACCGATGGCACTGATCCAAGCCTCGATAGAGCAATTGAGAGTAGGCCACTATATCCATCTCCCCACGGGATGGACTAACCACCCATTTATGTTCAATACCTTCAAGATCAAGGACCAGCAGCAACTCGACATTCTCCGTCATCTTGATCTCACCCTGCTGATGGTCGACCCCGACAAGAGCGATCTGCCCATCGAGCCGCTACTGCGCGGCGATATCCCGGATGCCGGGCCTGATCTTGATGAGCTGGAAGAGCTGATTGCCTCGGGCCCGCCCCCCTTTGACGAAAAGGCCTTTCGCCGCTCCATGCGCGCCGCCGACAAAGCCTTTGGCCAATCCATGAGCGAGCTGCGCGATGCACTCGGGGCGCTCAACCTCAAACCGGATGAGGGGCTGGCCAATACCGCCCAGATCGTCCGCAATGCCGCCTTCACCCTCAGTCAGCATGAAGGGCCTCTCGGGCTCCACCTTATTCGCAGCCCCCACACCGATATCCTGCTGCAACACAGCCTCAATGTGGCTTTCATTGCCATGCTGATGGCCCGCGAACTCGGCATGAACCCCATCGAGATTGAGGAGACGGGACTTGCGGGACTTATCCACGACATCGGCGAACTGAAAATCCCGAGCCAGATCACCCAAAAACGGGGGGATCTCAACAAGGCCGAGCAGAACTTCCTCAATATGCATCCCCAGTACGGATTTGACATGCTGACCCAGCTCAACGCCTTTGAACCGAAAATCCGTCAGGTCGCCCATCTGCACCACGAGCGGCTCGACGGCAGCGGGTATCCGCTCGGGATCAAGGGCGGGGAGATCCCGCCGCTGGCGCGATTGATCGGACTAGTCGACTTCTACGATGAGCTGCTCCATCCCCGCAACAGCGGCAACCCGGCCGCGCCGAGTCAGGCCATCAGCCAGCTCTACAAGTTATCCCAGAAGAAGTTCGACCAGAATCTGGTCAAGTTGCTTGTCAAGGTGCTGGGGGTCTATCCGCCGGGATCACTGGTGAAACTCTCCGACGAGAGCATCGCGCTGGTGCTCTCTACCGAACCCACCATGCCCCTCAAGCCGAAGATCCTGCCCTATATCAAGGCCCAGCGGCCGGAAGCCGTTGCCATGATCGATCTGCGGGAAGATGAACGCACCATCACTGCTTTTATCAAACAGGAAGAGCTGGATGAGGGACAACGGCAGTTCTTTAACCTGACCCGCCGCTTCTGCTACTACTTTGCATTCTGAGTTATCCCCAGAAGCTGGGGATAACTCATTGGACAAACCGGAATAATTGCTCAAACCCCCATCAGAAGGTTGCCAACTGACCATGTATAAAAAACGCCCAGCCAAGGGGCCGGGCGGAGCATGCCACCTCCGTGTGGCGTATCCAGTGGATACATTCATGCTCCATCCATCAATATCAACCCGCTGCCGCTTACACAAATATCAATTTAACATGCTGATTTGATATGGTTTTATCCACTTGTTCTGGCAAACTGGCGGCCCGTTGCGCCCAGTTGGGCCAACAGAACAAGATCCTGATCACACTTATTCACGGGCTGGCTATTTTTTCAGCTGGCTTATGAGGAGCGTTTTTTATGCAGTTGGTTCTCTCCTTGCTGCAACAGATGAGCGTCAGCCTGGTGATCGCCTATCTCTTCTCGAAAAGCCCGCTGCTGCGCCCGCTTGCCAACTATTCCGTGAGACTACCTCACAAGATACTGATATACATCATCTTTTCCAGCTTTTGTATCCTCGGCACCTATGTGGGCCTCGATATCGACGATGCCATCGCCAACACCCGGGCGGTCGGCGCCGTCTTGGGGGGATTATTGGGGGGACCGCTGGTGGGCTTTCTGGTGGGGCTGACCGGCGGCCTGCACCGCTATACGCTGGGGGGATTTACCGATCTCGCCTGCGCCATCTCCACCACCTGCGAGGGGTTGCTCGGGGGCATAGTGCACTGGCGACTGATGCGCTCGGGGCGAACGGATACCCTGTTTGAACCGCGTATCGCCTTCTTTACCACCCTCTACGCCGAGATCATGCAGATGGTGATCATCCTGCTGGTGGCGACCCCGTTCGACAAATCCCTGCTGCTGGTGCGCACCATCGCCACCCCGATGATTCTGGCCAACTCCTGCGGCGCGGCGCTCTTTATCAGCATGATCCGCGACCAGCAGCGGATGTATGAGAAGTTCTCCAGGGTCTTCTCCGCCAAGGCGCTCAATATCGCCAACCGTACAGTGGGGATCATGAGTCAGGGCTTTACCCCGGAGGCGAGCAACAAGATTGCCCGCATCATTCAGGAGGAGACCGGCGTGGGGGCGGTCGCCATCACGGACACCGAGCAGATCCTCGCCTTTATCGGCACCGGCGAAGATCACCACCTACCGGGCACCCCCATTGCGTCAGCCATCACCATGCAGGCCATCGCCCAGAACAAGGTGCTGTTTGCCGATGGCAACAGTCAGCCCTATCGCTGCAGCCTCTCCCCCGCATGCCAGCTGGGCTCGGTGCTGGTGATCCCGCTGCAGGGGGACAAAGGAGTGATCGGCACCATCAAGCTCTACGAGCCGAAGAAGCGGCTGTTTCTCAAGATCAACCACACCTTGGGTGAAGGGATTGCCAACCTGCTGTCACAGCAGTTGCTGGCCGGTCGGCTGGAGCAGCATCAGCGGCTGCTGGTGCAGTCCGAGCTGAAGCTGATCCAGGCCCAGATCAACCCCCACTTTCTGTTCAACACCCTCAACACCATCAGTGCCATCACCCGGCGCGATCCGGACAAGGCGCGAGACCTTCTGCTGCACCTGTCGCTGTTCTTTCGCAAGAACCTCAAACGCCAGAGCGGCCTTGCGACCCTGCAGGAGGAGCAGGAGCACTGCCAATCCTATCTGGAGATCGAGCTGGCCCGCTTTGGCGATCGGCTGACGGTGATAAACGAGATCCCGCCCCATCTGGCCACACTGCGACTGCCCAGCTTCACCCTGCAACCGCTGATCGAGAATGCCATCAAGCACGGCGTCTCGACCCTGCTGGAGCAAGGGCGCATTCGCCTCTATACCGATGAGCAACCCGCCAGCGTCACCATCCATGTGGAAGATAATGCAGGCACCTGGCAAGCGCACCCCGCTGGCGACGGTCTGGGCATGACCATTGTCGATCGGCGACTGAAAAGCGCCTTTGGCGAGCGCTATGGCGTGACTATTGCCTGCGAGCCTGAGCAGTGGACCCGGGTCTCGTTCACCATCCCCAAGGAGTAACCATGATCCGCACCCTGATAGTCGATGACGAACACTACGCCCGCGAAGAGCTGAGGCAACAGCTGGCCTGCGATCCTGCCATCGAGATCGTGGGGGAAGCGGCCAACGCCATCGAGGCGCTGCCGCTTATTCAGCGCCTCAAGCCTGATGTGGTGTTCCTCGATATCCAGATGCCCAAGCTGAGCGGCATGGAGCTGGTCGCCATGCTCGACCCCCTGCCCCGCATCGTCTTTGTCACCGCCTTTGACGAATATGCCATTCAGGCCTTTGAAGAGAACGCCTTCGACTACCTGCTCAAGCCGGTGGAGCCCGCCCGGCTCGCCAAGACCCTCGCTCGCCTCAAGCAGGATATCTCCCCGCAGCCCATCGAGCGGCTGGCCCCCACCATAGAACATATTCCGGGCTATCTGCACAATCGGGTCAGGCTGCTGCCCATCGCGCAGGTGGAGTATGCCTTCTCCGATCTGGGCGGGGTCCATGTGGCCTGTCAGGGCGAGCTCTTCCACACCCAGCTCACCCTCAAATCGCTGGAAGAAAAGAGCCTGCTGCTGCGCTGCCACCGCCAGTATCTGGTCTCCCCCAACGCCATCTTCGAGATCCGGCTGCTCGATAACCAGCTGGCAGAGATCGTCACCCCGAGCGGCGCCCGGGTGCCAGTCAGCCGCCGCTACCTGAAAGAGCTGAAGGAGCGACTAGGGCTGGAGTGAACCGTGGAGTGTGCGCCTGATCACAGCCGCCGACCGCTCGGCACGCCATGGCGCCGCTCATCTTTTTTCACCTGCCATTAACAGACCAACGTCCTAGAGTGGCTGCGCACACCTAAAAATAACAATGCAGGAGCGTAGCAATGATCTGGTTCTTCCTCTGTGTCGGCTTACTTGTGGCCGGCTACTTCATATACGGCAAATTCATCGAACGGATATTCAGCCCGAAACCCGAGCTGAAAACCCCCGCCATCACCATGGCTGACGGGGTGGACTATGTCCCGATGTCGGACAAGAAAGTCTATCTGGTTCAACTGCTCAACATCGCTGGCGTCGGCCCCATCTTCGGCCCGATCCTGGGTGCCCTCTACGGCCCGGTCGCCATGCTGTGGATCGTCTTTGGCTGCATCTTCGCCGGTGCGGTACATG
The DNA here is from genome assembly GCF_019047125.1 of Aeromonas sp. FDAARGOS 1411. Lineage (NCBI taxonomy): Bacteria > Pseudomonadati > Pseudomonadota > Gammaproteobacteria > Aeromonadales > Aeromonadaceae > Aeromonas > Aeromonas sp. FDAARGOS 1411. Next base: position 2,167,843 of record NZ_CP077214.1, read on the forward strand.
ACTACTTCTCCGGCATGCTGTCGGTGCGCGCCAAGGGTGCCTCGGTGCCAACCGTGGTCGGTGAACATCTGGGCACTGCCGCCAAGCACTTCATGAACCTGTTTGCCGTGGTGCTGCTGATGCTGGTGGGCGTGGTATTCGTGCTGAGCCCGGCAGGCCTCTTGGCCAACCTCACCTCCACCGATCTGGTCTACTGGATTGTGGCAATCTTTGCCTACTACATCCTCGCGACCATAGTGCCCATCGACAAGATCATCGGTCGCTTCTACCCCATCTTCGGCGCCCTGCTGGTCTTCATGTCGGTCGGCCTCATCGTTGGCCTGATCGCCTCCGGCAAAGGCTTCTACAATACCGGGATGGACTTCTCCAACCTGCACCCGACCGAACTGCCGCTGTGGCCGCTGCTGTTCATCACTATCGCCTGTGGCGCGGTATCAGGCTTCCACGCCACCCAGTCACCGCTGATGGCGCGCTGCATGCAGAACGAAAAATCCGGCCGCTTCATCTTCTACGGCGCAATGATCGGTGAAGGGATCATCGCCCTTATCTGGTGCACCCTGGGTCTCTCCTTCTACGACAGCACTGAAGCGCTCAACGCCACCATGGCCAACGGCGGCCCGGCAGCCGTGGTACACGAAGTCTCCACCAGCCTGCTCGGCACAGTCGGCGGCATTCTGGCCATCCTCGGCGTGGTGATCCTGCCCATCACCTCCGGTGACACCGCGTTTCGCAGTGCTCGTCTGATCGTGGCGGACTTCCTGAAGATGACCCAGAAGCCGCTGGCCAAGCGTCTGCTGATCGCCATCCCCATGTTTATCCTTGGTTTTATCATCTCCAAGGCTGAATTCGGGGTGATCTGGCGCTACTTCGGCTGGGCCAACCAGACCACCGCCGTCATCATGCTGTGGGCCGCTGCTGCCTACCTCATCAAAGAGGGCAAGCTGCACTGGATCTGCACCATTCCCGCCATGTTCATGACTGCTGTGGTGATCACCTATCTGGCCAACGCCCCCATCGGGTTCGGGCTGGAGATGGGAACCTCCACCATCATCGGCTTGACTGCAACGGCAGCCATTACCGTGGCCTTCCTGATGAAGTTCCGCCAGCCGCTGGTCAGCAGTACCAGCGAAGGGTAAAAACAGCAAAAAATGCAGCGAAAGCAGCACAAAAAAGGCGCCTGATGGCGCCTTTTTTAATGACAAAAAGACTAATAATGCAACTGTTGAAAGGCTTCAGCTTCAATACAGCGAATAGCTTTAAGATTCCGGGCGAACTGACGATAAATGTGTGATTCTTAATTGCTTTAGTGCTTGTTGGAACCAATGATTAAGCTGTGCGTCATGCCAGTGGAGGTTATAAATGGCCCTTGATTATTTTGCACTTGGTCTGCTCGTCTTTGTCGGGCTGGTCATTTTTTATGGAGTCATCGTTATCCACGATATTCCTTACGAGATTGCCAAACATCGGAATCACCCTCATCAGGATGCCATTCACGTGGCAGGTTGGGTCAGCCTGTTTACCCTGCATGTGCTGTGGCCCTTCCTCTGGATCTGGGCAACCATCTATCGCCCCGATCGCGGCTGGGGCTTTAGCCAGCGGTTGCAAAAAGATGAAGAGGAGCTGGCGGCCCTCAAGCAGGAGTTGGCGGATCTGAAGAGCCGTATCAACACTATCGAACAGAGTGAGCAACAGGGATAAACCATGGACCTGCTACTGATCCTGACCTACACGGCGCTGTGTGTCGCCATATTCAAAATCTTCCGCATCCCACTCAACAAGTGGACCGTCCCCACCGCAGCACTGGGCGGCGTGCTGCTCATCGGCACCCTGATCATGCTGATGAACTACAACCACCCCTACTCCGAGATGGCGCGCAACTACTACGTCTCCACCCCCATAGTGCCGCTGGTCAAGGGCCGGGTCGTTGAGGTTCCGGTGCAGGCCAACCAGCCGGTGAAAAAAGGCGACGTGCTGTTTCGCCTCGATGACGAACCGTTCCGCCTGAAAGTGGAGAGCCTCACCGCACGGGTCGAATCCAACCGCGAGCACCTCAAGTCCATTGAGGCAAGACTGCGCTCCGCCAGGCTGGATCGGGATCGCGCCAGCGACCTGATGCGCCGTGGCGTGGGCAAGCAGCGTGACCTCGACGTCACCCAGGCCAACATGGATGACATCGTGGCCCAGATTGACCAGCAGAAAGCCACCCTGAACGATCTGCAGGCCCAGCTGATGGAAGCCAAGTACCAGCAGTCACAAACCGTGGTCTATGCCCCGAGCGATGGTCATGTGGTGCAGTTGGCCCTGCGCCCCGGCATGATCGCCACCCCCTTCATGTATCGTCCGGTGATGACCTTCATCCACAAGGATGACACCGCCTACGTCGGCTGGTTCTGGCAAAACAGCATGCAGCGACTGGCGGTGGGCGATGAGGCCGAAGTGGTGATCGATGGCGTACCCGGCAAGATCTTCAAAGGCAAGGTGACAGCCGTGGTTCCGGCCATTGCCGCCGGTAACGTGCAGGCCAACGCCGGTCTGCTGGATCAGACCACGGCGGTGCGTCCGGGTCGCCTGCCGGTGGTTATCTCCATCACCGACCCCGAGTGGGCCAAGTATCAGATGATTGCCGGTGCCAGTGGGCAGGCCGCGGTCTACACCCAGTACTTCCACCATGTATCTGTGATGCGCAAAGTGCTGCTGCGCATGGCAAGCTGGATGAACTACATCTTCCCGTTCCATTGATCAGCACCCAAGCACCCTGCGGGCCGGCATCATGCCGGCCCGCTGTTTTTGTGACTGCAAGCACCCTATAATGGCGCCATCTTGCACCACCCCACATCGACATACCCAAGCCTGCATGTTCGTTCTCAGACCCTATCAGACCGACGCCGTCAACGCCGTTATCAGCCACTTTCGCAAACACCCGGATCCCGCCGTGGTGGTGCTGCCCACCGGGGCCGGCAAGAGTCTGGTGATCGCCGAGCTGGCCCGCAAGGCACGCGGTCGGGTGCTGGTGCTGGCCCACGTCAAGGAGCTGGTGGAGCAGAACCACGCCAAGTACGAGGCGTGGGGGCTCAAGGCCGACATCTTCGCCGCCGGTCTGGATCGCAAGGAGGCAAGCGCCCAGGTGGTGTTTGGCTCGGTGCAGTCGGTAGCGCGCAATCTGGCTGCCTTCGACGGGGCGTTTTCGCTGCTCATCATCGACGAGTGCCATCGGGTCTCGCTCGATGACGACAGCCAGTACCATCAGGTGATCGACCATCTCAAGGCTGCCAATCCGGCCCTCAAGATCCTCGGCCTCACCGCCACCCCCTATCGGCTCGGGCTGGGCTGGATCTACCGGCGCCACTACCACGGCATGGTCAAGAGCCACGGCGAGCGGCTGTTTGGCGACTGCGTGTTCGAGCTGCCCTTGCGTTTTATGGTGAAAAACGGCTACCTGACGCCGCCGCGCATGGTGGATGCCCCCATAGTCCACTACGACTTCAGCAAGCTGGTGGCACGGGAGAACGGCCTCTTTAGCGAGGCAGATCTCAACGGAGAGCTCAAGCGCCAGCAGCGGGTCACCCCCCATATCCTGAGCCAAGTGCTGGAGTATGCCGCCGACCGGCAGGGGGTGATGATCTTCGCCGCCACCGTCGAACATGCCCGCGAAATTCACGGCCTGCTGAGCGCCAGAGGGGAGCAGGCAGCCCTTATCACCGGCGAAACGCCGGGGCCGGAGCGCGATGCCCTTATCAGCGCCTTCAAGGCGCGCGAGCTCAAGTTTCTGGTCAACGTAGCGGTGCTCACCACCGGTTTCGATGCCCCTCATGTCGATCTTATCGTGATGCTGCGCCCCACTGAGTCGGTCTCCCTCTACCAGCAGATCGTCGGGCGGGGCCTGCGTCTCTCGCCGGGCAAGAGCGATTGTCTGGTGCTCGACTATGCGGGCAACAACTTCAACCTGTTCGCCCCCGAAGTGGGGGAGCCTCGCCCCCATGCCGGTACCGAGCCGGTACAGGTGCCCTGCCCCGCCTGCGGTTTTGCCAACACCTTCTGGGGCAAGACCGACGAGGATGGCAAGGTGATCGAGCACTACGGCCGCCGCTGTCAGGGGCTGTTTGAAGATGACGAGGGCAACCGCGAGGAGTGTGACTACCGCTTTCGCGCCAAGATCTGCCCCGGCTGTGGCGCGGAGAACGACATCGCCGCCCGCCGCTGCCAGAGCTGCGATCAGCTGCTGGTCGACCCTGACGACAAGCTCAAAGAGGCGCTCAATCTCAAGGATTGCATGGTGATCCGCTGTGCGGGGCTAACCCTCACAGCCGGGCGTGGCAAACAGGGGGAGCGGCTGGAGGTGACCTACCACGATGAGGATGGGTTGACCCTCAGTGAATACTTCGGATTTCACTCCCCGGGCGCACGGCGCTTGTTTCAACAGCACTTTGTGCGTCATCATTGGCCCGCACCGGGGCTGGAGCCCGAATTTGCCACCTTGGCGAGCGTGCTGGCCGCGCAAAGCCAGTTCCGTCATCCGGATTTTGTCATCGCCCGCAAATCGGGTCGCTTCTGGCAGATAAAAGAGAAAATTTTTGATTATGAGGGTCGCTATCGTACCGCCAACTCGATTACATGATGGCGACCGGCATACATGGCATGAATTGCGTTATCCCGTCGATCCCGCATCGGCGGGTTGAATTATCAGGGGCGGCACCACTGCCGGGCCCTTCGTCACGTTAGAGGATGTTATGCAGCGGCTGTTGATTGGTTTTTGTGCTCTTTTCTCTCTGGCGGCTCACGCCGCCCCGCTGACGCCCCCTCAGGGTGGCCAGTACGCCATCATGGTGCAGGGCAATAACGGCGTCGAGTTCGCCCGCCATGCGGATCAGATGATCGCCCCCGCCTCCACCATGAAGGTGCTCACCGCGCTGGCGGCCCGCCTCGAGCTGGGTGCCGACTTCCGCTTCGCCACCGACATTCAGGCCCAGCCGGGCGCCAAACAGGGTGACACCATCAACGGCGATATCTGGATCAACTTCGTCGGCGACCCCACCCTCTCCCGCATGGATCTGCTGGCCCTGTTCAAGCAACTCGGCGTCACCAGCATCAAGGGCAATGTCTACGTCAACACCGGCGCCTACAACGGCTACGAGCGCGGCAACGGCTGGTCGTGGGGGGATCAGACCCTCTGCTTCGCCGCTCCCGTCTCCTCGGTCATCATCGACAAGAACTGCGCCTACGGCACCATCACTGCCACCCAGATTGGCAAACCGGCGGTCGGCAACGTGGCCACCGGCGTCCCCATCGGCATCGGTGCCGACAACGTGGAGGTGATGAGCTATGGCGACATGGCGCGCCAGTTCTGCGCACTGGAAGTGGACATGGCCAAGGGCAACTTCTACGAGCTCAAGGGCTGCATCACCCCGAACAAGGAGCCGCAGGGGCTGCGTTTCGCCATTCACGATGTGGAAGCCTGGGGTTGGGACAACATCCGCTGGGCGATGAACCGTGCCGGTATCAAGCATGATGGCCTGCTGCGAGTCACCCACAAGGCCCCTGAAGGGGCTGAGACCCTCGGCACCCACTACTCGGTCTCCCTGCCGGTGATGCTCGCCAAGATGCTGAAGAAATCGGACAACCTCTATGCCGATACCTTCCTCAAAACCGTGGGCCGTCACTACTACAACAAGCCGGGCAGCTATCGCAGCGGCACCATGGCAGTGCGCGCCATCCTGACCAAGAACGGCATCGATCTGGGCAATGCCACTCTGGCCGATGGCTCCGGTCTCTCAGCTCACAATCTCATCAGCGCCCGTCAGATGATGTCGGTGCTCAACTTCATCCAGAAGAATGATGCCGAGCTTGGCCTGATCAAGCTGCTGCCAAGCTCGCAGGTGGATGGCACCCTGGCGTGGCGCCGCAGCGTCACCGCCCCCATGATGAAGAACAAGGTCCATGCCAAGACAGGTACCATCACCGGCACCTCCAATCTGGTGGGCTTTATCGACACGGCAGGCGGCCAGCGCAAGGCGTTCGTGATGTTCCAGCGCGGTCTGTCCCAAGATCCGGCCACCCATGAGCGCTATCGTGCCAGCAAGGCCCCTTGGCCCTGGACCGTATTCGAGAAGGGGGTGCTGGAGAGCATCTATCAGCAGCAGCCTATCCAGATCGCCGATGAGAGCTGATCCAATAGGCCCACTCGAATCAGGGTATCGATAATTTCGGCTTCAAGTCGCCACGAGGCAGGGCTATGCTGTTGCCTGCCTCATATCAACGGCCATACAAAAACGGCTTAAAAAACGGAGAGAAAATATGTTTGCAGTGATTTTTGGTCGCCCGGGTTGCCCCTACTGTGTCCGTGCCGTACAGATCGCCGAGCAGCTGACCGAACAGCGCGATGACTTCAAATTCCGCTACGTGGATATCCATGCCGAAGGGATCACCAAAGAAGATCTGGCCAAGAGCGCCGGCAAGCCGGTCAATACCGTGCCGCAGATCTTCCTGGATGAGCAGCACATCGGTGGCTGCACCGATTTCGAAGCCTACGCCAAAGCGAATCTGGGTCTCTACCAGTAATGCCTGCGGGTCATCCCGAGCGGGTTGACCGCCAGAGCGTATAAAAAATCCGGCGCCATCAGGCGCCGGATTTTTTATGAGCGGAACTCGCACCATCTCTTGTCAGGGAGTCACAGACTGGGCGGCAAAGCGCGCAATGATGGGGTTGTGATCGGAGCTATCGGTCGCCGGTGAACTCACCTCCACCAGGTCCAGATTGCGGTAGTAGAGGTGATCCAGCGGGCGACCGAAGGCGGTGCGGCGCAAGTCCGGCACCGGCACGGCCTCTTGCAGCCCCAGCTCGTCCACCAGTTTGCTTAACCAGAACTGACGCTTGTCGCTCCAGGTGTTGAAATCACCGGCCAGAATCACCGGCCCCTGATGACGACGCACCAAGGCAGTCAGATCGTTGAGCTGCTCGCGGAAGGTCGCCATCCCCAGCTCGAAATTGACCGCATGGATATTGATGACCATCACACCGTCAGGATCGCCCTGCAGCGGATAAAGGCTCACCAACCCGGATTTGGGGATGCGCAGCAAAGGCTCGGGGGAGCGCACACCACAGACGAACGCCTGCGGGGTCTTGGCCACCGTCATTACCCCGAACGACACGCCGCCCTGGGTGAAGGCTTGCAGCTGTTGCCACTGGAAATCACCGGCGCGCAGCCAGTCGAGCATATCGGGACGGGTGGCCGACTCTTGCAGCAGCACCAGATCCTGCCCCTTGGCATAACTGTCCATCCCTTCGCGCCAGTTTTTGCGCTGGCCCTTGTAGAGATTCCACACCGTCACCCCGAATTCACGGGGCAGCGCCGTGGTCGCCAACGCTACCAGCGGCGGACGCTGGCAGTCGAGTCCCGGCACAATCCCTTGAGCTGTGACCAGATGGTTCTGATCCGGCACTTCAAAACAGCCTACCAACCCCAGGGTCAGCAGGGAGGTGCCAAGAATGCGATAACTATTTTTCATTGGCTAACAACCGCCCGCCTTTGCTTTTTGTTGCGACCATCACAAACGTCATCCACGCCGACTAAGCTGATAGTCCCTGTTCCACCCAACCAGAAGGACCTTGTCTCATGGCGAAAGAACTTCGGTACAACGTGACGTTTTATGATCAACAAGGAAATTGTCATCAAGTGGAGCTGTCCACCGTCTACCAGATAAGACGGGACCCTCAATGCGATCTCTGCCTATTTGACACCCTGCAATATGTGGGCTCGGAAGAGATGCTGGAACGCATGATACGGCAAAAAACCGGGCTTGAGCAGGAAATATCCATCATCAATGCCCGGCTGATTTAATCAGGCACTCACCGGAACCGGGCGGGATTTGCCCTGTTCGTCGATGGCGACATAGGTGAAAATCCCCTCGGTCACGCAGTAACGCTGGGCATCGTTTTCCCGCAGTACCGGCTTGACCCACACCTCCAGCTTGAGCTTCATGGAGCTGCGGCCGATCTTCATGCAGCGGCCGTAGCAGCAGACCACATCGCCCACCTTGACCGGACTGTGAAAGGTCATGCCTTCGACGGATACGGTACAAATACGTCCTTTTGCCAGCTCCTTGGCCATAATGCCCCCACCTATATCCATCTGGGACATGATCCAGCCACCAAAGATGTCGCCATTGGGGTTGGTATCGGCTGGCATTGCCAGGGTTCTCAGCAACAACTCCCCATCGGGGTGACGTTTTGTATCTACCATCATTACCGCCTCTCTCTCATGGATGGCGGCATGATAGGGGGCGATCACCCCCTTGGCAAACCTCAATTGCCCGAGGCGGCAAGCTCGGCAAACCAGTGGGCCGGATCGGGCCAGCGATAGTTGAATCCCATCTGCTGGCAAATCAGCTGACCGTCGATGGGCTGAAATTCACCGGCAGGCTCGATAAAGACCGGCGCAGGCAGCCCCTGCTGGCGCGCCGCAAAGGGATAGAACTGCTCGCGGCGCGGATGCACCGGCGCGCTCAGGTTGAACACATCCCCGTCCTTGCCCCGCTCCAGCAGCAGCATGCAAGCCGCCACCACATCGTCCAGATGGACCAGATTGACCGACTGGGCGCCGCCATCCAGCGTCTTGCCCGCCAGGAAACGACCGGGATGGCGATCCGGGCCATAAAGGCCGGAGGGGCGCACTATCATCACCGACTCGAAACCGGCCGCCAGCACCGCCTGCTCCGCCGCCAGCATCCGCTCACCACGGGCATGGCGCGGTTTGGGCAGTTCCCCCTCCTGCTGCCCCGCGCCCCATACCGAGGTGGCGCTGACAAACAGCACCCGCCGGGTGCCATTCGCTTTGGCCAACGCGCAGGCCCTTGCCACCGCCTGCGGATAGTCATCGGTCTTGCTGGGCGGTACGCAGATAACCAGACTCTCGCAGGGGATGGGCCACGGCGCTTGTTGATCAGCAACGGACATCTCGGCAGAGCCCATGTTGGCAGAGATGGTCAGCGGATAGGCGTTGAGCCCCTCCCCCTGCAGACGGGCCGCCTTCTCGGCGCTGCTGACCGTCACCGCCACCGGCTTGCCTGCCGCCAGCAGGGCCCGCGCCAGCGGCAGCCCCAGCCACCCCGCCCCCAGAATGCCGATCGTCCCGGCGATATGTTGTTCTGTCATCGTCCCTTCTCCTGCTTGACGCTATTTGCCCCGCAGCTTACCTGCCTTGGTCGGAAAAGGAAGCCTAATGCTGTAGATAGGATGATTACGCTAAAGTGGTGATAGATTGTGCCATGTTTTAGAAGCATTCCTTGCATAAGGTTCCTTATTATCTACACGTCTTATGAATACTGAGCCGCCCAATATATTTACAACAAAAAATATCGGTTGCACATAGCTAAATCTATTTTTCGTGAACAAAAAAGTCTGCGTATTTTCGACTATATCTCAACCCCAATAGCTTTTTAGCATTTATCACTCTGGCTTTTAACTTGGAAAACTCATCAAACATACTATCTTGCTTACTCTGATCAACATTGTAATACCAATACACTTGGCTTTGAAGTGCACCCGCGACAACAAAAACATCAGATACTTCTTGTAGTATTCTCTCATGGTTTTTTTCAAATTCTGGAACCAAACTTACCTCCCAAAAGCTCAACTCTGATTTTGTTCTTGCTAATGTTTTAGCCTTTGCTATGAGCTTATAAAGAGCATCATTGCTATTGGCTAATAATGAATTACTCTGTTCACATTTAATCGGTATACCACCAGCCTGTGGAACACATTGCTCAAATGGAGACATTATCTCATCAAGCAACTCTGATATATCTACCAAACATGATATATAGTTCTTCGATGTCTGATAGGCATCTTCTCTTTTCTTTGAGTCGAGCCATCTTGAATAAGTTATGTATACGATAATTGCTGTCACGACGGTAGCGAGAGCAGCAATAATATCAGTCCATTTTACTTCCTTTACTAGAGACTGATAATCTGTAGCATCTATAACAACGCCAAATAAAAACACCATCATGTAACTTACAAATCTCAAATTACCTCCAGAATAAAGCAAAGCGGAATATTCAACATACAAAAACTATTATGTCACACATAAATATGTCATATATCCTGCCCAGCTTCTCATAACATATCAACACATCATTTTTCATTTCACCAACACAACGCCTGTAGTTGCTATCAGATAGTGAGTAGTGACATCCAATAGTCTCCCGATACAAAAAGCGGGCCATTGGCCCGCTTGGTTATATTTCACTCGCCCATCCTCACACCAGCGGATGGAAATGGCTGGCCTCGCGGGTGGCCATCTCCTCGTAGGTGGCCCACTTCTGCCACGCCACTTTTTGCGCCACCTGCATCAGCCGTTCGGCCTCCTCCGGATGGCTCTGGGCCAGCACCCGATAACGGGTCTCCTCTTGGCGGTATGTAGCAAGGGGAATGGAGGGACGCAGGCTGTCGAGGCTGAAGGGGTTCTGCCCCGCGCTGCGCAATACCGGGTTGTAGCGCATCAGCGGCCAGTGACCGGAGGCCACGGCGCGTTTTTGCTGGGTCAGGCCAAACTCCATGTCGATGCCGTGAGCGATACAGTGGCTGTAGGCGATGATCAGCGACGGGCCCGGATAGGCTTCGGCCTCACGCAAGGCTTGCAGCGCCTGCTGCGGATTGGCACCAAAGGCGATGCGGGCAACATAGACGTTGCCGTAGGAGATGGCCTGCAACGCCACATCCTTCTTGGCCAGCGTCTTGCCCCCCGCCGCGAACTTGGCGACGGCGCCAAGCGGGGTCGATTTCGACATCTGGCCGCCAGTGTTGGAGTAGACCTCGGTATCCATCACCAGCACGTTCACATCGCGGCCGGAGGCGAGCACATGATCGAGCCCCGCCGAGCCGATGTCATAGGCCCAGCCATCGCCGCCGATGATCCAGACCGAGCGGCGCACCAGCTGATCGATAAGCGACAGCAGCTCGCGGGCCTTGCCGGATTTCACCTCCTCCAACCGCTCGCGCACTTGTGCCACCCGGGTGCGCTGGGCGCGGATCTCCGACTCCAGCCGCTGCGGGGCGCTAATCAGGGTATCGACCAGCTCTGCGCCCAGCTCCCCCTTCATCGCCTGCAAGGCCGCCACCGCCTGACCGTGATGCTGATCGGCGGTGAGACGAAAACCAAAGCCGAACTCGGCGTTGTCCTCAAACAGGGAGTTGGACCAGGCCGGCCCCTTCCCTTCCGCGTTCTTGGCCCACGGCGTGGTCGGCAGGTTGCCGCCATAGATGGAGGAGCAACCGGTGGCGTTGGCCACCAGCATGCGGTCACCAAACAGCTGGGTCAGCAGCTTGAGATACGGGGTCTCGCCACAACCCGCGCAGGCACCGGAGAACTCGAACAGGGGTTCGAGGAACTGGGCACCGCGCACCGTGGAGAAGTCCACCCGCTCGCGGGCAGGCCACGGCAGACTCTCGAACCAGCGCAGCGCCTGTTTCTGGCCAGCCAGATGGGGCGCCTTATCCATCATGGTGATGGCACGTTCGCCCTCGTGCTCCTCATCGGCCCCGGCCCGTACCGGACAGGCCTGCACGCACTGGCCGCAGCCGGTGCAATCCTCCGGATAGAGCTGCAAGGTATAGCGGCTGTCGGGGAAGCCCTTGGCGGTGACGGGCACCGACTGTGCAGCCTCGGGGGCGGTCGCCAGCCAGTCCTGATGGTAGAACTTGGCCCGCAGCGCCGCGTGGGGGCAGACAAAGACGCAGTTACCGCACTGGATGCAGATATCGGAGTGCCAGATCGGGATCTCGCGGGCGATATCCCGCTTCTCGAAGCGGCTGGTGGCAGTGGGGTAAGTACCATCCACCGGCAGCATGGAGACAGGGATCAGATCGCCGCGCCCCGCCAGCATCTCGCCTGTGACCCGCTGGACAAACTCGCTGCCACCCGGCGCCAGTGGCAGCGGATAGTCGCTGATCTGCTCGTCACCGGCCGGGATCGCCACCTTGCAGAGGTGAGCCAGGGTATCGTCCACCGCCGCGAAGTTGCGCGCCACCACCTCGGGTCCCTTGCGGGCATAACTCTTCTCGATGCTCTCCTTGATCAGCGCAATCGCCTCATCCCGCGGCAAGACTCCGGCCAGCGCGAAGAAGCAGGTCTGCATAATGGTGTTGATACGATTGCCCATGCCGTTTTGCTCGGCCACCCGATCCCCATCGATGCAGTAGAGCTGGATATTGAGGGCGCGAATACGGGCCCGCAGCCGCTCGGGCAGCTGACCCCACACCTTGTCCGCCTCATAGGGGGCATTAATCAACAGGGTCGCCCCTTCCGCGGCATGTTCCAGCAGGTCCACCGACTCGACAAAGCCCCATTGGTGGCAACCGATAAAGCTCGCCTGCTCGATAAGCCAGGGGGCGTCGATGGGCTCGGGGCCAAAGCGCAGGTGGGAGACGGTGCGCGAGCCCGACTTCTTGGAGTCGTAGACGAAGTAGCCCTGGGCGTGGAACCCCTCCAGCTCGCCGATGATCTTGATGCTGTTCTTGTTGGCACCCACGGTGCCGTCGGCACCAAGGCCGAAGAAGAGTGCCCGTACCCGGCTGGCGGGCTCCAGATCGCCGATGGGGTGCCAGGCCAGACTGAGGCCCGACACATCATCCACTATCCCCACGGTAAAGCGCGGGCGCGGCGCATCGGATGCCAGCTCCTCGAACACCGCCGCGCACATGGCCGGGGTGAACTCTTTGGACGAGAGGCCGTAACGGCCGCCACTGAGCCACGGCAACCGCTTGATAAGGCCGCGCTGCAAGCCGTCGATCAGGGCGCTCTGCACATCCAGCAGCAGCGGCTCGCCCCCCGCCCCCGGCTCCTTGGTGCGATCCAGCACCGCCATGCGCCGCACGCTATGCGGTAGCGCATCGAGCAGCGCCTGTACCGGGAAGGGGCGATAGAGGCGAATGACCATTACCCCTGTCTTGCGATCCTGCCGATTGAGCCAATCCACAGTCGTGCGGGCGGTGGCCGCTCCCGAGCCCATCAGCACGATGACGTCGGTGGCATCGGGCGCGCCATGATACTCCACCAGCCGGTAGTGACGACCGGTCAGCTCGCCGAGATTGTCCATGCACTGCTGCACCCGCGCCGGTACCGCTTCGTAGAAGGGGTTGACGCTCTCGCGGGACTGGAAGTAGGTATCCGGGTTCTGGGCTGTGCCGCGCATCACTGGATGATCCGGGTTGAGCGCCCGCGCACGGTGAGCCCGCACCCAGTCGTTGTCGATAAGGGCCCGAATTTCATCCCGATGCAGGGCGGTGATCTTGTTCACCTCGTGGGAGGTGCGAAAGCCGTCGAAGAAGTGGATAAAGGGCACCCGGCACTGCAAGGTGACGCTATGGGCAACCAAGGCCAGGTCCTGCGCCTCCTGCACCGAGCCGGAGGCGAGCATGGCAAAGCCGGTGCTGCGCGCTGCCATCACGTCCTGATGGTCGCCAAAGATCGACAGCCCCTGCGCCGCCAGCGAGCGGGCCGCCACATGGAACACCGCCGAGGTCAATTCACCGGCGATCTTGTACATGTTGGGCAGCATAAGCATCAGCCCCTGACTGGCAGTGAAGGTGGTGGCGAGCGCCCCCGCCTGCAGGGCGCCGTGTACCGTACCGGCCGCCCCCCCTTCACTCTGCATCTCTACCACGGTGGGGATGTTGCCCCACAGGTTGGTCTGCCCCTCCGCCGCCCAGGCGTCGGCCAGTTCGGCCATGGTCGAGCTCGGGGTAATGGGGTAGATGGCACACACTTCGCTCAGCTGATACGCCACCCGGGCCGCGGCTTCGTTGCCGTCAACCATGATCAGTTCATGTTTCATTGGGACTCCTCCGGTTGGCGCAGCTCGATGGCGTGACAAGGGCATTGGTCGTGGCAGGCACCGCAGCCGGTGCAGCGCTCGGCATCCACCTGATACCCCAGACCCGGCCCCAACTTGGCGATGGCCTGCTCGGGGCAGCTGCCGTAGCAGCCGTCACACTCGAAGCAGTTGCCGCAGGAGTAGCAGCGCGCCGCCTCGTAACGGGCGGCCACCTCATCCAGCCCGCCGATGATCTCGCCAAAGTCGTCCCGCGCCGAGGGCGGTTTGACCGGCTGACTGCTGGCAGGGGCATGGGTCTGGAACCAGAGCTGCAACTGCTCCGGCCCCACCAGCGGGTAGGAGAGCGGTTTGTGATAGTGGCGACCACGCAGCCAGGCATCCATATGGCGTGCCGCCTTCTTGCCGTGACCGGTGGCGATGGTAACGGTGCGCTCGGAGGGCACCATATCGCCACCGGCAAACAGACCCGGCACATCCGTCATCAGGTTCTCACCAACCTGCACCACCCCCTCCTTGTTGACCCGCACGCCGGGAATGCTCTCCAGCACCGAGAGGTCGACCTCCTGACCGAGCGCCAGAATAAGGGAGTCCGCTTCGAGGGTTTCAAACTTGCCAGTGGGCACCGGTTTACCCTCGGCATCCAGCGCCATCACCTCCACTTCGATGCTGGTGCTATCGAGCTGGCGGATGGTGCGCAGCCAGTTGATCTTGATCCCCTCCTCCTCGGCCTCGTCGGCTTCGAAGGCGTGGGCCGGCATATGGTCGCGGTCGCGGCGATAGATGATCATCGCCTCTTCAACACCGAGGCGACGAGCGGTGCGGGCCGCGTCCATGGCGGTGTTGCCGCCACCGTAGATGGCCACCCGCCGCCCCAGTTTGGGCGGCGGCAAACCTTTCTCTTCGGCCAGACTGGCCTGTTCGAGGAAACTCACCGCATCGAGGATCTTGCCCGCTTCCCGGGCCGGAATATCGACCCGCTTGGCCAGATGGGCGCCAATGGCCATAAAGACGGCGTCAAAGCCCCCCTCGTCGCGCTCGCGCAGCACATCCTCCACCTTGTGGTTGAGGGTCAGGGTCACCCCGGCCGCTACGATGCGGGCCACCTCCCGATCCAGCACATCGCGAGGCAGACGGTAAGCGGGAATACCAAAGCGCAGCATGCCGCCCGCCAGCGGCCCCGCTTCACGGATCTCCACCTGATGACCGAGCCGGTTGAGGTGCCAGGCGCAGGAGAGGCCGGAGGGACCCGCGCCAATGACCAGCACCTTCTTGCCGCTGGCGGGCGCGGGTGGCGCAGGCTGCCAGCCACGGGCCAGCGCCTCGTCGCCGAGGAAACGCTCGATGGCGTGGATAGAGACGGATTCATCCACCTGACCGCGGTTGCAGGCGCTCTCGCAGGGGTGATAGCAGACCCGGCCATGAATGGCGGGCAAGGGGTTCTCTTCGATCAGAGTCTGCCAGGCCGCCTCAAAACGACCGGCCTGCGCCAAAGAGAGCCAAGCCTGGATATTTTCTCCGGCCGGGCAGGCGTGATTGCAGGGTGGCAGGGCCGGCCGCCAAACGGGTAGCCGAGTACGCACCGGGCCTGTTCCCGTTTTCAGGGAGAGATCCGGCAATGGGGTCATGTCCAGTTGTTTGCTCATACATTGCTTTCTTCTTTTTGTGTGACAGGCCCCACCCGATGGCGCTTGATACCGTGTAGCCGAAGCGGACGGTGGCCGGATGGGGAAGAAGCGAAAGCGTTAGAAACTGGGAACTGAGTCGATAATGGCCGCTTTTTTGTACTGATTAGCGAATCAGGATCAAAAAATGTTGCACTTTATGGTTCATAGAGACCAGAACGTGACTCAAGTAACATCTTCTCCAGCTGACCGCTGGCTTTCAGTTTGGCGAGCCCCCGATTGAAGGTTTTGATCAATTCGTCAGCGTTGGCACGCTTGCGGCTGATCAGCAGGTGACCCTCAACTTTCATCACGGGTTTTGAATGGGTTGCAAAGAGATCGACCGTGCTGGCCGGGTAGAACTGACGCAGGGAGTAGTAGCCGACATCTATGTTCTCCAGGGTCAGGTCGGCGCGGCCAGAGAGCAGCAGATCAAAGCTCTGGCGCAGCCGGGTGACAAACTGCACCTGCAGCGGCACCTGCGCGATGGCTGCAAAAAAATCTGCATTGTAGGTATAGCCGCTGACCGCAGCCAGCTTGCGATCCGCCAGATCCTGATAGCCACGCCATTCCAGCGGATCGGACTTGAGATAGAACCAGACGTAGGTTTCGCTCAGGATGGGATCGCTGTAGAGATGGGTTTTGCGCCGCTCGCTCGACTCATACCAGTGGACAGTGCCATCCACCACCCCCTCCTCCGACAAGCGAAAGGCCCGCTTCCAGGGAAGAAACTGGAACTTGACGCTTACCCCTTCACTCTTGAATGCCTCGCTCACCACATGAGGGATAAGCCCCTGATATTTCAGCGTCTCGGAGCAGTAAGGGGGATACTCCCCCGTGGTCAAGGTCAGCTCCTGCGCCCAGAGCCCGTGGCAAAAAAGGCTCCCCGCCAGCAACCAGCATATTTTCATCCCTATGCCCTCTTGTTCTGTTTTCCCAACTATAGACCGCCCCCTTGAAAGGATTGCCGGATCGCCGGGGAACCGTTATGTTCCCCTTTTTCCAGGCGAACGCGCCGCGTCACAAGGATATGAAGATGCCCAGGCTAGACAGCATTCACCTCTACCCCATCAAATCGACTGCAGGTATGCCGCTGGCTCGCGCCCGGGTGACCGAAGAGGGACTGGCAGGGGATCGCCGCTACATGGTGGTCAAACCGGACGGCACCTTTATCACCGCCCGAACCCATCCCCAACTGCAACAGGTCGTGGCTACCCCCATCGAAGGTGGCTTGCAACTGCGCTATCCGGGCTTTGAACCGCTCACCCTGCAAGAGGTCGACTTCAGCCGCGCCCCGCAAGCTACCGGAGTCTGGAGCGACCGTTTCACCGCCCTGCACACCGACCCCAACGCCGATGAGTGGCTGAGCCGGGTGGCTGGGGAAACGGTGCAGCTGCTCTGGTTGGGTGAAACCTCTGATCGCTTTCGCGAGAAGACCGGCACCCGGGTCAGCTTTGCCGACGGTTATCCGCTGCTGCTGATAAGCCAGGCCTCTCTGGAAGACCTCAATCTGCGCTCCGATGCGCTGCACCAGATGAGCCAGTTCCGCACCAATCTGGTGGCAAGCAATACCCAGCCCTTCGAGGAGGACAGCTGGGTGCGCATCCGCATCGGCGAAGTGGAATTTAAAGTGGTCAAGCCCTGCAGCCGCTGCATCATGACCACGGTGGAAGCGGGCACCAATCGTTTCAACGCCCTGAAAGAGCCGCTGGCCACCCTCACCCGCTACCGCCGTGGCGAGGATGGCGAGGTCTACTTCGGCCAGAATCTGATCGCCCTGAACGAGGGGTGGATTGAGGCTGGCAGCGAGATAGAAGTGCTGGAGCGTACCCGTCCGGTGGTCTATCCCGCCGCCGCACCGAAGAAGCGGGAGCTGGTCTGCGTGGCCCGCGAACCGCTGGCGCGGGATCTGGAGACCTTCTGGTTCGAAGCCGCCGATGGCGAGCCCCTGCCCGACTACCTGCCGGGCCAGCATCTGCCCATCAGCCTCGATATCAAAAACGAGCGGATCCTGCGCCGCTATACCCTGGGCTCCACGCCGGATCACCCGGAGCGTTACAGCATCAGCGTCAAAAAGGTGGAGGGTGGCCGCATCTCCCACTGGCTGCACCAGCAGTTGCAGATGGGCGACCGGCTGCTGGCCGCCAACCCCGCTGGCGAGTTTCACTTAGGGTCCGAGCGCAACCTGCTGTTGCTCTCCGCAGGCTCCGGCGTCACCCCCATGCTGGCGATAGCCCGCACCCTGGCCCTTCGCGGGGAGCTGGAAGAGGTTCACTTTATGCACCAGTGCCGCAGCGAAGCGGACATTCCCGCCGCTAGCGAACTGCATGCCATGGCGCAACAGGGGATGACCCTCACCCTGATCCTGAGCCAGCCGGACAATCACTGGCAGGGACTGCAAGGGCGACTCAGCGATGAGCATCTGCAACGGATCAAAGGGCTGGCCGAAAAAGAAGTCTTTATCTGCGGCCCCCACGGCTTTATGGCCGATGCTGCTGCCAGAGTTGCAGCCCTCGGCGTTCCGGCCGCACGGATCAAACAGGAGAGTTTTGGCGGCGCCATTCTCTCGGTGGCCCGCCCCCATCAGGCGGTTCAACTGCGTATCGGCCCCCAAGCCTTTACCGGCAACAATCAGGGCACTGTGCTGGATCAGGCCAACAAGCAAGGTGTAGAGCTGCCATGGAGCTGCCGCGCCGGCATCTGCGGCAGTTGCAAACAGACGCTGATCTCGGGCGAGGTGGATCACCCCGACGCCCCCGCCATCACCGCCGCCGAGCGGGCCGAGGGCAAGATCCTTGCCTGCTGCGCCGTGCCGCTCACCGACCTTGAAATCCTATGATCGGGTGATCGGGCCGCATTAACTCACGCCACCCCAGATGACCGGGGAATTGACCCCGGTCATCTTTATCCACACTTGTTCACCTGATCCGCCCTTAATTTGTCCCCACGGCCTTCATCAGTGAGTTTCCCTTCCTATACTCTCAGAGCAAAAAGCCTTGCCAGCCATTGACTTGGCGATGCTCCATACGACACTCAGCCATAGGGAAAGGACGCCCATACCATGGAACAGAACAAGCCCGCCTTTCAGCTTAACCTGCTGCTATCCGTCATCACCCTGATCCTGCTGTCACTGGTGTTTTTCGCCTACAGCTGGGCGGGTAAACAACTGGAAGAGAGTTATCGACAACAATATGTCTCCTACCTGCTGGCCGACGAACTGCGCCAATCCTCCGATGATCTGACACGACTCGGGCGCACCTATGTCATCACCAAGGATCCAGCCTACGAACAGCAGTACATGCGGATCCTGGCCATTCGCAACGGCGAACAGCCGAGACCGGATGGCTACAACCGTATCTACTGGGACTTTGTCGCCGCCAACGGCCAGAATCCCCGTCCCGACAGCAATGTTCGCCGTGGCCTGATCGACCTGATGAAGGATGCCGGTTTCACCGACGGCGAACTCGCCAAACTCAACGAGGCCAAAAACAACTCGGATGCGCTGGTCAACACCGAGGTCGCCGCCTTCAAGCTGGTTCAGCAGAGCGATGGCGATCCGGTTGCCAACCAGCAAAAAGCCATCGCCATGATGCATGACAAGGCCTATCACCAGAACAAGGGGCGCATCATGTCCCCCATCGATGACTTCTACGTGATGATGGAGCAGCGCAACCATGAGGCAGTCGAGAGCGCCATCGCCAATACCGACATGCTGCGCTATCTCTTTATCGCCCTCGGTCTGGTGTTGATGTTCTTCCTCTGGCGCACCTATCGCTCCCTGCTCGATCTGGTGGGCACCTCGGTCGAACAGCTCAAGACAGATCTCCATATGATGGCGGAAGGGGACTTCTCGCGCCCCATCAAGGTGCCGCCAGGATCGAAAGAGAGCCTGATCGGCCTGCTCGGCGGCATGCAGACCACCCTCAAAGGGATCATCGCCAAGGTCTCCCACTCCACCGAGGAGCTGTCCCACTCTGCCGACAGCATCGCCCAGATCGCCGAGCAGACTGCCCAGTTTGCCACCGATCAGCAAACCAGCACCCAGACCATGGCCGCCGCCATCGAGGAGCTGGTAGTGAGCATCAGCCACCTCTCCGACAACGCCACCCATGCCGACGAGCTGAGCAAGGTCTCCGCCAATACCCTGGAGGAGGGGTCAGGGGTCATTAAAGAGACGCTTGGCAGCATCGAGAATATCTCCACCACGGTGGGGGATGCAGCCAGCACCATCTCCGAGCTCAACGGCCATACCCAGCAGATTTCGGAGATCATCGGGGTGATCCGCGGCATCGCCGATCAGACCAACCTGCTGGCTCTCAACGCGGCCATCGAGGCGGCGCGGGCCGGTGAACAGGGTCGCGGCTTTGCGGTGGTGGCCGACGAGGTGCGCAATCTGGCCAGCCGCTCGGCGGCCTCAACCCAGCAGATCACCGGGATGATCAGCAAGATCCAGAGCGGGGCGGATGCCTCCATCCGCAGCATGGAAAATACGGTCAACAACGTCTCTCGCGGGGTCACGCTGGCCAACCAGACCGGCGAGGCGATCGCCAGCATCCAGAGCCACGCCTCCAACCTCACCGGCTTGATGGGGGAGATCAGCCACACCCTGCGCGAGCAGTCCACCGCCGCCAACGAGGTGGTCTCGACCGTCGGCAACATCACCTCCCTCTCCGAGCAATCGGGGGATGCCGCCCGTCACGTGTCGCAAGAGGCGGCCAAGCTCAAGCAGCTGTCACGGGTACTGCGCCAGGAGATGGGACACTTCAAGCTTTAAAGAACGCTGAAAAGCAAAACGGCTGCCCGAAGGCAGCCGTTTTTTATTCGGGGTCATCTCCCGTCATTCAGTATCTATCAACCACGCAGGGCGGCGATACGCTGCTCGATGGGCGGGTGGCTCATGAACAGCTCGCTCATGGAGCGCTTGCCGTTGATGCCAAAGGCCATCATGGAGCCTTCCAGCTGCGGCTCGGCACCGCGGGAGAGGCGCTCAAGGGCGGCAATCATCTTGTCGCGACCGGCCAGCTTGGCGGCACCTGCATCGGCACGGAACTCGCGCTGACGGCTGAACCACATGACGATGATGGAGGCCAGAATACCGAACAGCATCTCCAGCACGAACACGGTGATCATGTAGGCAAAACCGCCGGTGCTGCTGCTCTCTTCCTCGTTGTTGGAGCTGAAGAAGTTGCTGATCACGCCAGCCACGATCCGGGCGAAGAACATCACGAAGGTGTTCACTACACCCTGGATCAGGGTCAGGGTCACCATATCGCCATTGGCCACGTGGCTAACCTCGTGGGCCAGTACCGCTTCCGCCTCGTCACGGCTCATGCTGTAGAGCAGGCCGGAGGAGACCGCCACCAGCGAATCATCGCGGCGGGCGCCGGTTGCAAAGGCGTTCATCTCGGGAGAGTCGTAGATCCCCACTTCCGGCATCTTGATACCCGCTTCGCGGGCCTGACGGGCCACAGTACTCACCAGCCAGTGCTCGGTCTCGTTACGGGGTTGCTCGATGACCTGGACGCCATAGCTGCGCTTGGCCATCCACTTGGACATCAGCAAGGAGATAAAGGAACCCCCAAAACCGAACACGGCACAGAACACCAACAGCCCGGAAATGCTGGACTTGTTGATCCCCAGAACCGAGAACAGGATATTGAGTACCACCCCCAGCACCAGCATGACGGCCAGGTTGGTCACTAGGAATAGCATAATTCGCTTCATATAAACTCCTTGTGAAGATAAGGGACATGACCGGGGATCACTCGGGATCCCCACCTGATCATGTTAATGTCGACATTCTAGGGAGATTCGATGAATGTTCGCTGAATATGCCGTCAAAGTAGCGGCGAGATATCAAGACGCCCCTGCAAATCGGCTTCAAGCGGATTGTTTATAAACGGAATTTCGCCAAGGAAGGGGGCTGGCAGCAAGCCCCTCAGGGTGTCCAGATTTTCCTGATAATGGCTCATGGAACCATGGAGCCGATTAATTACCCACCCCACCACCGGCAGCTGATCATTGCGAATGGCGGCAAAGGTGAGCAGCGCATGGTTGAGGCAACCCAGCTTGGCCCCCACCACCATGATCACCGCCATGTTCTCCTGCTTGACCCAGTCCGACAGCAGATGCTTGCGATCGAGCGGCAAATACCAGCCCCCTGCCCCTTCCACTACCGCCAGTTCGGCCCCGGCCTGTTCAATCTTGCGTAGCCCCTCGCTCAACCCCTGCATGGTGATAGGCTGGCGCGCCTCGCTGGCGGCAATGTGGGGCGCAATCGGCGGCTCATAGGCGAACGGATTGACCACCTCATAGGGCAGCGGCAGACTCGCCGCCTCCTGCAACAGGACGGCATCCAGGTTGCGCAGCCCGTCCGGAGTGCGGGCACATCCGGCCGATACCGGCTTGTAACCCGCACACTTGATTCCCTGTGCGCTAAATTCGCGCAGCAGGGTGCGCGCCACCAGCGTCTTGCCAACATCGGTATCGGTGCCGGTGATAAAGAATGATTTCATACGGTTCTCTCCTTGGCTGGGCCCATTGACTACCCTGCACACACTGCGATTCCCGGCGCTCAACGAGGCTTGCTGAGGCGACCGAGGCACACCCGATAACTGGCGACCAGCCTGCCATCGGGCTGGCGAAACGCCTCATATGCCTGCGCCAGCTGCTGCAATCTGGCGCGACCGCTCAGACCGGCCGGGGCGGCACTCCCCTGATTGTCATTGACCTGATTAGCCCCAATCCCCTTGAGATCGCGCAACAACTGCGGCAATTCAAGATAGGCGAGATCCCAGGTGATACCACGCAGCTCGGGAGCAGATACCCCGGCGCTCGCCAGCGCCAGCTCCAATTGTGGCAGGCTGAGGAAGCGATTGACATGGGCGCGACCATCAAGCTGCTGCCAAGCGGCTCGCAACTGCCAGAGCGACTCATCGAGCAGGGTCGAGAAAAAGATCTGGCCGCCCGGTTTGACCACCCGCAGCAGCTCGCCGAAAGCCTGGGCCGGACGCTCGCACCACTGCAACGCCAGACTGGAGAAAACCCAGTCGAACGTGTTATCGGCGAAAGGAAGCTGCTCCGCATCGCCGCAGAGCAGGCGAGCACTGCTGCCACGCAAGGCGGCCTGCGCCAGCATGCCGGGGGCGAGATCCAGCCCCACCAGCTGGTGACAACGGTTCGCCAGTTGGGGCAAGAAAAAGCCGGTGCCACAGCCCAGATCCAGCCCGCTCACCGTCAGGTCAGTGCCAACCAGCCTGTCTGGCATCCATTCCAACAGCGCCTGACCCACCTCCTGTTGAAAGCGGGCGTGGGCATCGTAATGACGAGCGGCGGCGCCAAAACGGCGAGCAAGCTGCGCCTTGTCGACCGTTTGAAAACGCTCAGCCATAGTGAGCCTCCCCAAGCGTTGTAACTGCAGGGCAGACACCCAAGGCATCGAGCAGGCGATCCACATCCTGCTCGCGGTGAGCCGCACTCAGGGTGACGCGCAGCCGGGCTGTACCGACTGGCACCGTGGGCGGACGGATGGCGCTCACCCAGACGCCGCGTTCCCGCAGCCGTTCTGCCAGTTGCAGGGCAACACTGCTCTCCCCCACCAGCAGCGGCTGGATCGGGGTATCGCTCGCGCCAAGCTGCCAACCCTGATCCTTTGCCCCTTGCCGGAAGCGAGCGATCAGCTGGCCAAGATGGGCGCGGGACTCATCAGCCGCGCGCACCAGTTCGATGCTCTTGCTGACCGCGTAAGTCTGCGCGGCGGGCATATGGGTGCTGTAGACATAGTGGCGGGCGAAGTTGACCAGATACTCCACCAGTTCGCGACTGCCGCCGACAAAGGCACCGGCAACCCCGAGCGCCTTGCCAAAAGTGCCCATCTGGATGTGTACGCTGGCAGGGTTAACCCCCTGCGCCGCCAGCGTGCCACGCCCCTCGGGTCCCAGCACGCCGAGACCGTGGGCATCGTCGATCATCAGCCAGTTGCCGCTTTGGGCGGCGAGGGTTGCGAGATCGCGCCAAGGGCCCTGATCCCCGTCCATGCTGAACACCCCCTCCGAGACGATGAGCCCGCGATTTGGTTCAAGCTGCCGTTCAAGGGCCGCCATATCGTTGTGGGCAAAACGCTTCATCTTGCAAGGGAGCTGGCTGCCCATCTCCTGCAAAGAGGCGTGGTTGAGTTTGTCCTGCCACAGCAGATGTTCCTTGCCGAGCAGCGCTTTGAGCACCGCCTGATTGGCGGAAAAACCGCAGTTGAACAGCAGCACCGCCTCCACTCCGAGCCACTCGGCCAGAGTCTCCTCAAGCTCTTGGTGAGCATGACTGTAACCAGTCACCAGTGGCGAGGCGCCGGAGCCCGTGCCATAACGCTCAATCCCCGCGTTGAAGGCGGTCTTGATGGCGCCGTGATCCGCCAGTCCCAGATAGTCGTTGGCGGAAAAGTTGAGGTAGTCGCGCCCCGCAACCTTGAGCCGCCCGCCACTCGCCCCGTCGGTCGCGATGCGGTTGCGCAGCAGACCCACCTGCTCGCGCTCGGCCAGAGCCGTGCCCAACACAAAGGGGCCCGTTACTGCAGGGCCGTTCATGACCGCGCAGCCCCTGCACGGGGGCGGGTGGCGTCATAAAACATCTCGGCAGGCTCGCTCTGGCGACTCACCTCGGCCAGCAGTTCCTCTTCTTGAACCTGATCCGGCTTCTGGGCCCGCTGGGCAGGGCGAATGCCGAGCCGCTTGAACAGCTGCATATCGCTGTTTTCGTCCGGGTTGGGGGTGGTCAGCAACTTGCAGCCATAGAAAATGGAGTTGGCCCCGGCCATAAAACACATGGCCTGCATCTGCTCATTCATCTTCTCCCGCCCGGCTGAGAGGCGCACATGGGAGGCGGGCATCATGATCCGTGCCACGGCGATGGTGCGGATAAATTCGAACGGATCGAGGTTCTCCTGATCCTCCAGCGGCGTTCCCTTCACCTTGACCAGCATGTTGATGGGCACACTCTCCGGGTGCCGCGGCAGGTTGGCGAGCGCCATCAAGAGGCCCGCACGGTCTTTGGCCTGCTCGCCCATGCCGACGATACCGCCGGAGCACACCTTCATCCCGGCGCTGCGCACATGCTCCAGGGTATCGAGCCTGTCCTGATAGGTGCGGGTGGAGATGATCTCGCCGTAAAACTCCGGCGATGTATCGAGGTTGTGGTTGTAGTAATCGAGCCCCGCAGCGCCAAGACGTGCCGCCTGATCGGCGGTGAGCATCCCTAGCGTCATGCAGGTCTCCATCCCCAGCCCGCGCACCTCCTCAATCATCCGGATGATGTAGGGCATGTCCTTCTCTTTGGGGTTGCGCCAGGCGGCCCCCATGCAAAAGCGTGACGAGCCGTTGGCCTTGGCTTCACGGGCCCGCTCCAGCACCTTCTCCACCTCCATCAGCCGCTCGGCCTCGAGCCCGGTGTGGTAACGGGCGCTCTGGGGGCAGTATTTGCAATCTTCCGGGCAGGCGCCGGTCTTGATGGAGAGCAAAGTACTCACCTGCACTTCATTCGGGTCAAAGTGGGCGCGGTGGACGGTCTGGGCCTGAAACAGCAGATCGTTGAACGGCAGGGCAAACAGGGCCTGAACCTCGGCGAGGGTCCAGTCATGACGAAGGGCGTGACCGCCCGCGGTGAGAGCATTCATACATGGCTTCCGGTTGTTATTAGTGGGATCCTGCGCCCGCCATCTCGGGATGGACGGCCACAAAACCCGCCGCCTGGCCTGTGCGCTCAGGGTGATGCGCAGTGCCAAGTGGCTGAAATTGTTGGCTAGTGTAGAGAGCACGCGTAGACTGTCAACACCGACCAGATCAAACCAATTGACAACAGAACAACAAATGACCAATCAAGAATTCGACCTGCATCACATCTGGCACCCCTATACCTCCCTCACTCACCCCCTACCCTGCTATGAAGTGGCCAGCGCCAAAGGGGTGACCATCACCCTCAGCGATGGCCGCAAACTGGTGGATGGCATGAGCTCCTGGTGGGCTTGCGTGCACGGGTATCAGGTGCCGGAGCTGGATGCTGCCGCCACCGCCCAGCTCGGCAAGATGTCCCACGTGATGTTTGGCGGCCTCACCCACGCCCCGGCGGTCGAGCTCTGCCGCAAGCTGGTGGAGATCACTCCGAAGGGGCTTGATCGGGTATTTCTGGCCGATTCCGGCTCGGTGGCAGTGGAAGTGGCGCTCAAGATGGCGCAGCAGTACTGGCACGCCAAGGGGACGCCCAGAGCCAAATTTGTCGCCCTGCGCAGCGGCTATCACGGCGACACCTTTGGCGCCATGAGCGTCTGCGATCCCGATGGCGGCATGCATGAGCTCTACAAGGGATTCCTGCCGGAACACTATTTTGTCGAAGCACCCAGCTGTCGCTTCTACGCCGAGTGGGACGAGCAGTGCGTGGTGGAGCTGGCCACACTCATGGCGGATCATCACGAAGAGATCGCCGCCATCGTGCTTGAGCCCATAGTGCAGGGCGCTGGCGGCATGCGCTTCTATCACCCCCGCTACCTGCAGTGGGTGCGCGCCCTGTGCGACGAGTTCGGCGTGCTGCTGATTGCCGACGAGATCGCCACCGGCTTTGGCCGTACCGGTCAGCTGTTTGCCTGCGACTGGGCGGGGATCAGCCCCGACATCATGTGTCTGGGCAAGGCGCTCACCGGCGGCTACCTCACCCTCTCGGCGACCCTGACCACCGAGCATGTCGCCCGCACCATCTGTGACGGCAAGGCGGGCGTCTTTATGCACGGCCCCACCTTTATGGGCAATCCCCTCGCCTGCGCGGTGGCCAACGCCTCTATCGATCTGCTGCTGGCCTCACCGTGGCAGGAGCGGGTGCGCGCCATCGAGCATCAGCTGCGTACCGAGCTGGTGGAGCTGACCCTGCACCCGGCGGTCGCGGATGTGCGGGTGCTCGGCGCCATCGGGGTGGTGGAGATGAAAGAGCGGGTGGATGTGGCGCGCATCCAGCGCAAGTTTGTCGAACTGGGCGCCTGGATCCGCCCCTTCGGCAAGCTGGTCTACCTGATGCCCCCCTTCGTCATCACCCCTGAAGAGTTACGGGTATTGACCGGCGCCATCCGTCAGGCCATCACCGAAGGCGAGTTTTAAGGCATGCAGCGGGCGGCCATCGCTGCCGCCCGTTTGGCTACCGGCATTTGATATATAAAGAGGGCAACTTTATCCACTTCCGTGCGCTTTCACTTGCCGTAATGTGAGCAAAACACCAGACCTGAGGCCCCAAGAGGGGTAAACTGCTGCGGTTTTACCATCAAGAAAGACTGCTCATGCGCCTCTCCATTGCTGCCAAAATCAACTTTTTCCTGCTCTTCATCTTCTCCATGGTACTGGTCTTCTCCGCAGCCTATCAGGCGGTGCGCGAGCGCGATCTCATCCTGACCCTCATCAAGGAGCAGAGCCGCGAGCAGACCGAAGCCTATTTCGATGGCCTCAACATGCTGATGCTGACCGGCAAGATGGATGCCCGCGATACCCTGCGCGGCAAATTTCTCGACCATGCCCATGTGGAGGATGCCCGCATCGTCCGTGGCGACGCGGTGAGCAAACAGTTCGGGCCGGGACGGGAGACAGAACAGGTAAAAGATGAGTTTGATGAGCTGGCACTGGCGGGCAAAGGGAGCCTGGAGGTGGTGCACAATGGCATGCACAGCCGTCTGGTGGTCACCCGACCGCTGCTGGCCAAGAAGGATTTTCGCGGCACCGACTGCACCAGCTGTCATCTGGTGCCGGAGAACACTGTGTTAGGGGCGGTGCGCTTTGACTACTCCCTCGATTCGCTGTTTACCCGGGTCGAGCAGAATATTCTCACCTCGGCGCTCATTCTCACCGGCATCTTCGGGATGGGACTGCTGCTGACCCTCTGGGTCATCCGCACCTGGATCGTGCGCCCTCTCAACCAGTTGACCCGCTCCATGGAAGAGGCGACTGACTTGCACGACTTCGGACACCGGCTGGAGGGGGATGACGGCGACGAGATTGGCCGGGTGGCGGTGGCCTACAACCAGATGCTCGACAGCGTGGAGCGCCAGCTCGGCAAGCGCACCAAGGCCAGCAGGCAGGAGCCGGATCAGCCCCGCTGAGGCGGGCGCTTAACCGACGTAGTAGAAGAGCAAGCTGGCGATCAGCACCAATAGCAGGATGGCCAGATTGACATGCCGGGAGTCATCCTGACGGCGGCTGCGCTTGCGCTCCAGCAGCAACACCGCCAGCGTCAGGGCGCAACAGCTCCAGAGCCCGTAGACCAGCCAGGGGGTAAGGGACGGGTCCCAATAATCGCGCACCTCGATCCCGCCATAGACCAGAAAACCGTAGGCAATTTCGGGCCGGGCATAGTGGTAAAGGGAAAGCAGCACGATAAAGCCGCCCCAGCAGAGCATCACCAGCCCCTGCAACACCCGTGTCAGCCAATCTGGCCCATGCCGCCGATCTTTCACCCACCTCTCCTGCGCCCGTGACACTCTTGTTGAGTGAACCATGCCGAAAACCCCACCAGAGTCCGACATTTTTGCTTGTTTATCAAACCCGCGCGGGTAAGATTGACGGCTTAGTCTGCCATGGTGGGCCATCTGTGCCCGGGCCAGACTCCCTAGTGTTGCAAATAGCGCTGCAAGAACAAGCTGGAGACAATATTTCGATGACGCACGCATCCGTAGTAGATGTGCTGGCCGGTAAGTATCCGGTCGGCACCACCCAAACTGTCAAAGGGTGGATCCGGACTCGCCGTGATTCCAAGGCGGGGATCTCATTTTTGGCCATTTCCGATGGCTCCTGTTTCCATCCGGTACAGGCAGTTGTCCCCAATACCCTGGCCAATTACGAGAATGAAGTGCTGCGTCTGACCACTGCCTGCTCCGTGGAAGTGACCGGCGTGGTTGCCGCCTCTCAGGGCAGCGGCCAGGCTTTCGAACTGCAGGCGACCGAGGTGAAGGTAGTCGGCTGGGTCGAAGATCCGGACACCTACCCGATGGCCGCCAAGCGCCACAGCATCGAATACCTGCGTGAACAGGCCCACCTGCGCCCGCGCACCAACATCGTTGGCGCCGTGACCCGCGTTCGTCACTGCCTGGCGCAAGCCATCCACCGCTTCTTCCACGAAGAGGGTTTCCTCTGGGTTGCGACCCCGCTCATCACCGCCTCTGACACCGAAGGTGCCGGCGAGATGTTCCGCGTCTCCACTCTGGACATGGAAAACCTGCCGCGCACCGACGCCGGCAAGGTGGACTACAACGAAGATTTCTTCGGCAAAGAGGCTTTCCTGACCGTATCCGGCCAGCTGAACGCCGAAACCTATGCCTGCGCCCTCTCCAAGGTCTACACCTTCGGCCCGACCTTCCGCGCTGAAAACTCCAACACCAGCCGCCACCTGGCCGAGTTCTGGATGGTTGAGCCGGAAGTGGCCTTCAACGATCTGGAAGATAACGCCGCACTGGCCGAAGCCATGCTGAAGTATGTTTTCAACGCCGTACTGACCGAGCGTCGCGACGATCTGGAGTTCTTCGCCCAGCACGTGGACAAGGATGCTATCGGCCGTCTGGAGCGTTTCGTCTCCTCCGACTTCGCCCAGATCGACTACACCGACGCCATCGAAGTGCTGCAAAACTGCGGCAAGAAGTTCGAGTTCCCGGTCTCCTGGGGTATCGATCTCTCCTCCGAGCACGAGCGCTATCTGGCCGAGGAGCACTTCAAGTCTCCGGTGGTGGTGAAGAACTACCCGAAAGATATCAAAGCCTTCTACATGCGCCTCAACGACGACGGCAAGACCGTTGCCGCGATGGACGTACTGGCACCGGGCATCGGCGAGATCATCGGTGGTTCCCAGCGTGAAGAGCGTCTGGACGTGCTGGATGCCCGTCTGGCCGAGATGGGCCTGAACAAGGAAGATTACTGGTGGTACCGCGACCTGCGTCGCTTCGGTACCGTGCCGCACTCCGGCTTCGGTCTGGGCTTCGAGCGTCTGGTGGTCTACGTGACCGGCATGGGCAACGTCCGCGACGTGATCCCGTTCCCGCGTACTCCGCGTACCGCCGAGTTCTGATCAGCGGCATCTTGCCACTGCATTGCAAAAGCCGACCTCTGGGTCGGCTTTTTTATTGTCACCGTTATGGGTGATACTCAGGATCAACCGGCACAAGGAACTCGTCGCCTATGGGATATCGCCTGCTGCTCTCGCTATTGCTGTCCTGCATGCCTGTTCAACTGTGGGCCGAGCCCGTTCGTCTGACCACCCTGGAGTGGCCCCCCTACACCAGCCAGAGCCTGCCCGATGGCGGCCTCACCGGTCATATCGTCAAACGCGCCTTTGCCGAAGCGGGACTGGAAGTGACATTCGACTTCTATCCCTGGCAGCGGGCGGTGCGGCTAGCGGCCGACCCGACCCAGCCTTATAGCGGCTATTTTCCCGAGTACCTCTCCGACACCCTGCCGACCCTGTGGCGCAACTCCCCCAGCGTGGGCGACAGCGTGCTGGGCATGGCGCAGCGCTCAGGCCCCCCCATCCCCTGGCAGCAGCTCACGGATCTCGCCCCCTACCGGATCGGCGTGGTGGAGGGATACGTCAACACCCGTGAATTCGATGCCCTGATGGCTAGCAAGCGCCTCAACACTGCCGCCGTCGATTCCGACCTGCTCAACCTGCGCAAATTGCAGCGCGACCGGCTCGATCTGGCGGTAGTCGATCGGGATGTCTTTCACTGGCTCATCAACCATGATCGCAAGCTGAGCAGCGCCGGATTGCAATTTCACCCGAAGATCCTCGAACACAAGAGCCTGCACATCATGTTTCGCCCCGATCAGCAGGCGTTGCAGCAACGGGTGGCGCAGGCTATTGCCAGATTGGATATTGCCAAGCTGAGCGAGGATTATCAGCGCCGCTATCTGCAGCAAGCACCTGCGGCCAAGTGAGCCAACCCGCCGAAGTCAGCCCTTGCTGGCAAAAATAGCCTGAGCGCTGGCTTTTTCACCCTCTTCTGCCGCAATCGAGCCCTTTTTATGCCCCTCCCCTGCAGCCCTGTTGCCAAACTGTGCTGCCACCATGACCACCCGATGGCTTGGCCCCGAGTGATACCACTTGGTAACAAAAATGATGTTTTTGTTAGTACGTGGTTTTTAAGTGGTTTAATCAAAAATTCATCGAGTTATTGAAGTAACTCAATTTTTTCACTTTTTCAGGGGAGCAGAATAGCAACTAACCCTTTTGGGCTAAATAAAACAGACAATGACAATTCATGGTTCAGGCTACCCGCGGCAATATGGGTTGAATCACACGAGGTAACGGAATGATCTTGATGGAATTTTTAGTGGTACTCGGCTGCTTGCTGCTGGGTACCCGCTTTGGGGGCATGGGACTCGGTCTCATCAGTGGTATCGGTCTCTTCCTGCTGACCTTCGTCTTCGGCCTGGTGCCGGGCGAACCGCCTGTTCAGGTAATGCTGACCATTCTGGCGGTGATCGGCTGTGCCGCCACCCTGCAGACTGCCGGTGGCCTCAACCTGATGATGCAGGTAGCCGAGCGTCTGCTGCGCCGTCACCCGCAATACATCACTATCCTGGCGCCGCTCACGACCTGGACCCTCACCTTCCTGTGCGGTACCGGCCACGTGGTCTACACCATGTTCCCCATCATCGCTGACATCGCGCTGCAGAAGAACATCCGTCCCGAGCGCCCGATGGCCGTAGCCTCCGTTGCATCCCAGATGGCCATCTGCGCCTCCCCGGTCTCCGTTGCCGTGGTCTCCATGGTCTCCATTCTGGCGGCCGGTCATGGTATCGGTCAGGCTTACGGCCTGCTCGACATCCTGATGATCGCCATCCCCTCCTCCCTGACCGGTGTCATCGTGGCGGCCCTGTGGAGCCTGCGTCGCGGCAAGGATCTGGACAAGGACGAAGAGTTCCAGGCCAAGATCAAAGACCCGGAGCAGCGCGCCTTCATCTACGGTGGTGGCGAGACCCTGCTCAACACCAAGTTCCCGAAAGAGGCCTACTGGTCTACCTGGATCTTCTTCGCCGCCATCGCTGCCGTGGTATTGCTCGGTGCCAACGAAGGTCTGCGTCCGGTGTTCACCATCAAGGACAAGACCGGCCCGCTCTCCATGAACCTGGTGATCCAGATGATGATGCTGATCGCCGGTGCCATCATCCTGATGCGCTGCAAGGTCAAGCCGGGCGAGATCGCCAACGGTGCCGTCTTCAAGGCAGGCATGGTCGCCATCTTCTCCGTATTCGGGGTGGCATGGATGAGTGAGACCTTCTTCCAGGCTCACATGCCGCTGCTCAAAGAGACCCTGGCCCATGTGGTACAGGCCCAGCCCTGGACCTACGCCTTGGTGCTGTTCCTCATCTCCAAGCTGGTAAACAGCCAGGCCGCTGCCCTCACCGCCATCGCCCCCATGGGTCTGGCGCTGGGTGTGGAGCCGAAGCTGCTGATCGCCTTCCTGCCGGCGAGCTACGGCTACTTCGTGCTGCCGACCTACCCGAGCGATCTGGCCTGTATCGGTTTCGACCGCTCCGGCACCACCCGCATCGGCAAGTTCATCATCAACCACAGCTTCATCATTCCGGGGCTGATCGGGGTGGTGACCTCCTGCTCGCTGGGCTTTATCCTCACCAGCATCCTGCTCTAATCGCAGCGGCGTTTACCACACTATTGCAATACAGGCCCCCGCTTCGGGGGTCTGCTTTTTCCCGCTCTGTGACCCCAACCATTTCCCCGCCGCCATTTCCGGACACTATACCTTTACCTCTGCCCCCGCCGCTGGGTAGCATGCCCCCTCGTTCACCATTGGAATCTCATCCATGTCTCGCGTCATCCTGCTCTGGAGTGGTGGCAAAGATGCCATGCTGGCCCTCTGTCATGCCCGCCAAGCGGGCCATCAGGTGGTGGCACTGGCCACCTTTGCCCCGCCAGAGCCCCGATTTCTCGCTCACCCCTTGCCGCTGGTGCGCCGTCAGGCGGAAGCCCTCGAGCTGCCCCATCTGCCGGTCACCATAGAAGCGCCGTTCGATCTCGGTTATGAGCGGGCACTGGCGCAGCTCAAGGAGGAGTGGCAACTCGATGGCGTAGTCACCGGCGATATCGACAGCGTGGGCGGTGCGCCTAACTGGATCCGCGAACGCTGCCAGCCGCTTGGTCTCACCGTCCATACCCCGCTCTGGCAGCAATCTCGCCAAGCCTTGCTGGCGGATATGCTGACCCGCGGCATCGTCGCCCACCTCTCCTGCGTCGATACCCGGGTGCTGGCTCCCGAGTGGACTGGACGCACCCTCGATGCCGCTACCCTCGTGGAATTACAGCAACTGGCCGAGCGCGAGGGCTTCGATGCCTGCGGCGAGCAGGGGGAGTACCACACCATGGTGACCTACGGCCCGGGCTTTGCCGCCCCGCTGCGCCTCGATGGCTGGCAGGTGGCGCGGCAGGATCATCTGGCCTATCTGGCCGAGCCACAGGGGTAACGGCCTCAGGCCATCTGGCCCGCTCACTCAGCGCACGAAAAATCGAGATAAAAAAACGGGAGGCAACAGCCTCCCGTTGGGGTTTGATCGGGCCAGTTTTGAGCGGGCCATGACGACCCGAACAAGGGATAAACCGGCTTATTTCGCCAGCTTGCCCAGCACCCGCTGCAGCAGGCGGATGCGCGGCTCGATGCTCTCCAGCAGCAGGAATTCCGCCTCCGAGTGGAAACCACCGCCCATGGGGCCGAAGCCATCGAGGGACGGCACACCCGCGGCGGCGGTGAAGTTTGCATCCGAGCCGCCACCGGCCTCCAGCCAGTTGAAGGGGATCCCCTCCTCGTTGGCTGCCGCCTCCACCAGCGCCATCAGCGCCTCGGTGTCACCGCTCGGTCGCATCGCCGGCTTGAAGGTCTGGCGATCCACCTCGACCCGGCAGCCCGCGAGGAAGGGGTTGTTGGCCATAAAGGTGAGCCGATCGTGTACCGCCGCGGCCTCTTCGTTGCTCCAGAAGCGCAGATCGACGATCGCCTCGGCAAAGTCCGGTACCACGTTGACGCCGGTGCCGCCCTGTACCACGCCAACGTTCATGGTGGTGCCCGTGGTCATGTTGACCTGCTCGTTGATGGCCAGCACCCAATGAGCGAGTTCTGTAATGGCAGAGACCCCTTCGGTCAGGGCCGAACCGGCGTGGGACGCCTTGCCGTGGAAGGTGATGCGGTACTTGGCATTGCCCTTGCGGGCGCTGATGAGATCTCCGCTCGGGCGAGCAGCCTCGGCCACCAGCACGCAGCCGCTCTGTTTGGCCTTCTCCACCAGCCAATCTTTCGACCAGGGGGAGCCAATCTCTTCGTCGCAGTTGTAGCAGACCAGCACCTTGAGCTTGGCAAGCAATGCCGGATCCATCTCTTTGAGGGCATACCAGATAGAGAGCAGGCCACTCTTCATGTCCGAGACGCCGGGACCAAAGGCTTGATTGCCTTCGATTTTCAGCGGGCGCTTGGCCGCCGTCCCCTCGGGGAAGACGGTATCCATGTGGCCGCACAGCATCACGTCGTAGTGATCGGCACCCGGCGCATTGGTGATCTCGAGGCAGGGGCCGCACTCGGCAGCGAACTGGTGGCGGGTCACCTGCCAGCCGATGGCCTCATATTTCTCGGTCATGATGTCGGCCACTTTCGCTACCCCGGCCGGGGTGCGAGTACCGCAATCGAGGTTGATGAGCGGAGCCAGATCGGCCAGATAGCTATCAAGGGAAAACGGGCTCTTTACAACTGTCATTATCTTCTCCATGCAACAATCAGCGTTGATGGCCGATCGTCTATTGCAACAATGCGACACAGTGAGAAAAAGGCGGGCAGCCATGCCACCCGCCCGACCGGTAAATTCCAAACACCACTTACATAACCCACATCACTACATGAACAGCAGATAGTTGAGGGTCAACGCCGTCAGCAGCGCCCCCGCCATCGGCACGCTGGTGCGCTTGACCACGGTAAAGGGCGATACCTTGGCAATCCCCGCACAGGCGATCAGTACCGCAGCGATGGGGGAGACGGTGCGGCCGATACTGGAAGCGAGCTGCATCGGCAGCAGCATGGTCACCGCAGGTACGCCGAACTTGGCCGCCACCGCCGGTGCCAGGGTCGAGAAGCTGAGGAACGCCGCGTTGCCGGAGCCCATGATGACCGCCGCCACCATGATCAGCGCCACCATCACCAGGGTCATCAGACCGCTGCCGATACCGGCATTGCTGGCAGAGTGCAGCAAGGTATCGATGGCGCCGATGGCCTTGAGGGATTCGGCAAACAGCTCGGCACAGACGATGAGCGCCACCACGGGGCCAAACACCTTGCCCATACCATCGAGGAAGCTCGACAGCCCGGCAAATGCGGTACGCACCGAGCGGCTACGCAGCAGCTCGCACAGCATGCCGATAAAGACCGACAGCAGCATGGCCACCTCCACGCTCATCTTGATGTCGCTCACCAGCAGCTTGGAGAAGGTCATCATCAGCACGAAGGGGATGATCGGCAGCAGGGCATACCAGGTAGGCGCCTGCACGCTCTCGGTGCCCTGCTCGTCCAGCTCGGCGTGATCGCCGCGATGGAGCGCAGGATCCCAGCCATCCTTGCGATCGCAGTGACGCTGCCAGAAGAAGTGCAGCACCATGGTCACCAGCAGCATGGGGGCCACCAGCCAGATCTGGTAGTCGACGAAATAGCTGGTCGGATCCATACCGGATTGACCGGCAGAGAAGATGGCGTTGGTCTGGGTTGGGCCAATTTCAAACGCCTGTGAGGTGGCGATGACGCCACAGGCGGAGGCCGGGCTGATGCCGAGGTTGCGCATCACCGGATACATGGTGACCATCAACAGCAGGCCAAGGCCGGTGGCGGAGGTAACGAACAGGGAGACAAAGACCGCCACCAGATAACAGATGGAGAGCATCAGGTAGCTGGACTGGATGCCTGCCACCGGTTTGACCGCCACCCGCACCAGCGCCTGGGAGGCCCCGATATGGGACATGTAGGTGGCAAAACCCGCCACCGCCATGATGGTGAGGCCAAGTCCCGCCGCGCGGTAGGAGAAGATCCCCTTGAACACTTCGAACAGGTCGAACAGGGCGAAACCGGTGCTCTTGTCAGCGGGGAGAATGGGGTGCAGCCCCAGCCAGTAGGCCACCGCAAAAATGGCCATGCCCGCCAGCGCCAGCACCGCCTGCGGGTTGTAATCCTTGATGATGCCGTAGACCACGGCGACCAGAACGAGCAAGACGAATAAAAGTTCCAATATTCACTCCTGATAAATTTATCGAAGAGCGAAATCTAGTGATCTGACCACTGTTTGCCTTTGATCCCTATCAATAAAGGTGCCGTCACCGTGATTCATTAGCATAATATGTCGGCCATGTAACAATTTTTCGTTATTTCAACTGCCGAAAAACCTTTATCACCCTATATCCGGGAATTGTGTGACGCGACTCCCCTCTTTTTTGCGTTGGATCAACATATGACGGCGCCGAACTGGCGAAGATGCGCTTCGACATATAGCGACCATTTCGCGCCGGAGAGAGTTATGACAAGCCAAGCCACCGCAGGTGCTTCGACCTGCGACTACAAGCTGTGGGACATCCTCGTCGAGTCTGCAAAGGAACGCACTACCATTCGTTACTCCAAACTGGCCAAGCAGGCCGGGCTGGAGCAGTGCCAGGATGAACTGCGCACCCTGCTGCAACGCATCCGCATGTACTGCACCGAAAACAACCTGCCGATCCTCTCCGCCATCGTGGTGGACGACGTGGGCAAATACACTGGCCTCTCTTCCAGCCTGCCTGATGCACCCTGGGAACGGGCCCGGGTCTTTGACCATGAGTGGACCACCCTGCACTGATTGAGGTGCTTGATGATGCCGACCAAAACGCGCCCGCTGGCGCGTTTTGGCTATCTGGCGTTTGCCCCCTTCTCTTTTTCTCCTGCAATAGTCGATCTTCTCCCGCAATACCCAACCCCATCGGGCACGCCAGCCCCACTGCTTCTGACCTTGTGCTCAAAATCGCCGTTCAGGTGTGACCAGTTCCG
The DNA here is from genome assembly GCF_019047125.1 of Aeromonas sp. FDAARGOS 1411. Classification (NCBI taxonomy): domain Bacteria; kingdom Pseudomonadati; phylum Pseudomonadota; class Gammaproteobacteria; order Aeromonadales; family Aeromonadaceae; genus Aeromonas; species Aeromonas sp. FDAARGOS 1411. The sequence goes on from NZ_CP077214.1 coordinate 2,204,401, forward strand.
GTAAAACCCGCGAGCCAGACCATCGGCGTTGCCATGGGATTGCCACAATGCCAGAATCGGGCCCTTGCACTGCGTTGATTCGGATTTTCGGGCACGGCCACGGCCAGCGCCCACAAGAGAAGGACTCCCCATGGCCATCACCCTCTATGGCATCAAGAACTGCGACACCATCAAGAAAGCCCGCAAGTGGCTGGATGAGGCCGGTATCGACTACCGCTTTCACGACCACCGCGCCGATGGTCTGAACCCGGACGATCTGGACAGCTGGCTGGCAAAACTCGGCTGGGAAGCACTGCTCAACAGTCGCGGTACCACCTTCCGCGCCCTGCCGGATGAGGCCAAACAGGGGCTCGACACCGCCAAGGCGCGCGCCCTGCTGCTGGAACATCCGGCCATGATCAAGCGCCCGCTGCTGGACCGTGACGGCGAACTGACCCTGGGTTTCAAGGCTGATCACTACCAATCCCTCTTCTCCCGTTAAGGACAACTAAGGACAACTGATGTCGGATGTCATCGCACTGGCCAAGGATCTGATCCGCCGCCCCTCCGTTACCCCCCTCGATGAAGGGTGCCAGACCCTGATGGCGGAGCGCCTCGCCAGGATCGGATTCGTTATCGAGCCCATGGTGTTTGAGGACACCACCAACCTCTGGGCCCGTCGTGGCAGCGAGGGGCCGCTGTTCTGCTTCGCCGGTCACACCGACGTGGTGCCCGCCGGGCCGCTGGACAAATGGCACACCCCGCCGTTCGAGCCGACCATCAAGGATGGCTTGCTCTATGGCCGCGGTGCCGCCGATATGAAGGGCTCGCTGGCTTCCATGGTGGTGGCGGTCGAGCGCTTCGTGGCCGAGCATCCGGATCACACCGGGTCCATCGCCTTTCTCATCACCTCCGATGAAGAGGGGCCCTTTATCAATGGCACCACCCGGGTGATCGACACCCTGGAGGCACGCAACGAGAAGATCCGCTGGTGCATCGTCGGTGAACCCTCCTCCACCGCCGTGGTAGGCGATGTGGTGAAGAACGGCCGCCGCGGCTCCATCACCGGCGATCTGCTGGTACGCGGGGTGCAGGGCCATGTCGCCTATCCCCATCTGGCTGACAACCCCATTCACAAAGCCGCGCCAGCGCTGGCGGAACTCGCCGCCACCGTGTGGGATGAGGGCAACGCCTACTTCCCCCCCACCAGCTTCCAGATCGCCAACATCTCGGCCGGCACCGGCGCCTCCAACATCATTCCGGGCGAGCTGCAGGTACAGTTCAACTTCCGCTTCAGTACCGAACTGACCGACATGGATATCCGCGAGCGGGTCGAAGCGCTGCTGGATAAACATGGCCTCGATTATCAGCTGAGCTGGACCCTCTCCGGCCAGCCGTTCCTCACCGATACAGGCAAACTGCTGGCGGCGGCAGTCTCTGCCATCGAGGCGGTCAATGGCCAGCAGCCAGCCCTGCTCACCACCGGCGGCACCTCGGACGGGCGCTTTATCGCCCCCACTGGCGCCGAGGTGATTGAGCTCGGTCCCGTCAACGCCACCATTCACAAGGTGAATGAGTGCGTGAAGGCGGACGATCTGGATCTGCTGGCGGACATGTACCAAGGGGTGCTCGAGAGATTGCTGGCATGACGCAGGAACAACTGCTGGGGCTCGATGAGAGCCACCTTATTGTGGTGGGGCGCGGCCCCCATCGGCTGACCGCCGCTACCGCGGCGGCCTTCAACGACATGCAGGTGGCGGCTGCCTATGAGGGATTCAACCTGCAGGCGGCCTCCAGCTGGCGCAGCTTCGAGCGCCAGCTCGCCATCTGGAATGGCAAGTGGCGCGGCGAACGGCCACTGCTCGATGCCAACAGCCAGCCCATCGATGCCCTGCAACTCTGCGAGACAGAGCGGCTGCACGCCATTTTGCGCTGGAGCGCTCTGCCCGGCACCAGCCGTCACCACTGGGGGACCGATCTCGATATCTACGACCCGGACTGTTTGCCTGCCGATACCAAACTGGCACTGGAGCCGTGGGAGTATGAAGCCGGGGGCTGGTTTGCGGATCTCAGCGAGTGGCTCAGCGACCATATGAGCGACTTCGGCTTCTTCCTCCCTTATGCCAAGCCGGTCGGGGCAGAGAGCGGGGTCGCCTACGAGCCCTGGCATATCAGCTTCTCGCTGGAGTCCGACGAGCAGCGGCTCGATCCCGCGGCACTGGCGCTTTGTCTGCAACAGGCGGATATTGAAGGCAAGTCGACCATATTGGCCAACCTTGATGAAATTTTGGCCCGTTATGTCACCACCTGTCCTGACGAAAGGAAAATCCCATGAATCTCTGGCTGTGGATAGGGTTGCCGCTGCTGTTCCTGCTCGGGCTGTTTCTCAATGCCATCAAAGACATGAAACGGCTGGAGAAGCAGTTGCCCAACTACAAGGACAAGATCCGCGAAGTGAAGGATGACGAGGACGACTGAATCCCGCCCCCATCCCGTGGGGAGCGCCCTTGTGCTCCCCTCTCCCTCTGCTGTGCCGTTGCGCTTTTCCCCGCCTTATCCTCCCTGCGCATCCTGAAATTGACTCTCCTTTGACTCCGCTTTCGTTGACCCCGTCACAGTCAGAATATGGCGCGGCCATGCTGAAAAAAGGGATGAAAAATGTAAGAAAGTGCAAATTGATGCACAAATAAGCCACACAAGGGGGGCCTAACTGCATATAATGTGCCTACTTTGCACATTACTAGGAAGGAGTTCGCCCTTGGATGCCGCTACCATCAACAGTTTCTTTTTTGTCGCTGCCCTGTTGGTGGGAGCCAGCGTACTGTTGAGCGCCCTCTCTTCCCGCCTCGGTATTCCCATTCTGGTTATCTTCCTCGCCGTCGGCATGCTGGCCGGTGAGGATGGCCCAGGTGGCATCCACTTCGCTGACTACTCCATCGCCTATCTGGTGGGCAACCTGGCGCTCGCCATAATCCTGCTCGACGGCGGCATGCGCACCCGGGTCTCATCGTTCCGGGTGGCGCTCTGGCCTGCCCTGTCGCTGGCGACGGTCGGGGTGGCCATCACCACCGGCCTGACGGGTCTGGCCGCCGCCTGGCTGTTTGACCTCAACCTGATGCAGGGGATGCTGATCGGCGCCATCGTCGGCTCCACCGATGCGGCAGCGGTCTTCTCCCTGCTTGGCGGGCGCAGCCTCAACGAGCGGGTGAGCGCCACTCTGGAGATAGAGTCAGGCAGCAACGACCCCATGGCGGTGTTTCTCACCGTCACCCTGATCGAGGTGCTCGCCACCGCCCAGCAAGGGCTGGATGGGGGCTTCCTGCTGCTGCAACTGGTCAAGCAGTTTGGTCTTGGCGCCGGGATTGGCCTTGGCGGCGGCTGGCTGCTGTGGCGTCTCATCAACACCGCCCGTCTGGCGCCGGGACTCTATCCGCTGCTCACCGTCAGCGGCGGTCTGCTGATCTTCGCCCTCACCACGGCGGTCGGTGGCAGCGGCATTCTCGCCATCTATCTCACCGGTCTGTTGCTCGGCAACCTCGCCCTGCGCAGTCGCAGCACCACATTGTCGGTGCTGGACGGTCTGACCTGGCTCAGCCAAATTGGCATGTTTCTGGTGCTGGGGCTGCTTGCCTCCCCCCACAAGCTGCTGCCCATCGCCCTGCCCGCGCTGGCGCTGGCGATGTGGATGATCCTGTTTGCCCGCCCGGTGTCGGTCTGGATCGGGCTACTGCCGTTCAAGAACTTCGCCCCCCGCGAGCGCTGGTTTATCTCCTGGGTCGGCCTGCGCGGCGCCGTGCCCATCATTCTGGCGGTGTTCCCCATGATGGCGGGACTTCCCAATGCCCAGCTCTACTTCAACGTCGCCTTTTTCGTGGTGCTGGTTTCGCTGATTTTGCAGGGCAGCTCGCTGCCGCTGGCCTCAAAACTGGCGCGGGTGGAGGTACCGGCACCGCCGTCACCCATCAACCGCTCCGGGCTCGAGATCGATCTCGACAGCCAGTGGGAGACCTTCGTCTACCAGCTGGGGGAGGAGAAGTGGTGCATCGGCTCGCCACTGCGGGATCTGCAGATGCCCGCCGGCACCCGGATCTGCGCCCTGTTTCGAGGCCGCGAGCTGCTCCACCCCTCGGGCAGTACCTGTCTTCAGGCCGATGACATCCTCTGCGTCATCGGTCACGAACGTGACCTCCCCGCCCTCGGTCAGCTGTTCAGTCAGGCGCCGGAGCAGGATCTCGGCCCCCGCTTCTTCGGTGACTTCCTGCTGGAAGCGGCGGCACGACTGGTGGATCTCGCCCCTCTCTACGGGCTGGATGTGAGCGAGGTGGCGGATCAGACACTGGGCGATTTTATTGCCAGCCAGTTGGGCGATAATCTGGTGGTCGGTGACAACATCGAATGGCAGGGCCTGATCTGGACCGTGGCCGAAATGGACGAAAGCGTGCCGAGCAAGATCGGGGTGCGCTTTCAGGAAGAGGACCCGGTCTGACCGACCGTCCCGTATCAAGTCCCCAGCAAGAAGGGAGAGTGTTATGCCATATCAAAGTTTGCTGTCCGGCCACCTACCCCCCGCTGCCAATCTGGGGGTGATTGAAGGCTTTTTTGGCAAGGGATGGAGCTGGCAGGCCCGCGCCCGCTACGCCCAGTGGCTGCCACGCCACGGCTACGGTTTCTATATCTACGCTCCGAAAGAGGATGGCTATCTGCGCAAGCACTGGGCCCTCCCCTGGCCCGAGCAGCAGCTGGCCGATCTCGCCGAGCTGGCGCGCCAGAGCCGTGCCAACGGGCTCGCCTTCGGGGTGGGCTTGAGCCCCATGGGGGCGCATCACGACTACGATCGCAAACGCTCGGCGCTGCTTGAGAAGGTGCGCCTCATCGACGAGATGCTCCAGCCCGATATTCTGGCGGTACTGTTTGACGACATGAAGGGGGATACCCCGGACCTGGCCCGTCACCAGCTCACCATCGCCCACGATATCGCGGCCCACAGCAAGGCAAGCCGCCTCATCTTCTGCCCCAGCTACTACTCGACCGATCCGGTGCTGGAGAAGGTGTTTGGCGCCATGCCTCCCCGCTATCTGGAGGAGCTTGGCGAGCAGCTCGATCGCCGTTTCGAGATCTTCTGGACCGGCCCCAAGGTCTGCTCCAGCGAATATCCGGCCAGCCACCTCAAGCAGGTGAGCGAACTGCTCGGCCGCAAGCCGTTCCTGTGGGACAACTACCCGGTCAACGATGGCAGCAAGGCGAGCAGCTACCTGCACCTGCGCGCCTTCGAGAATCGCCCTGCCGAGCTGGCAGAGCTGGTCTCCGGCCACGCGGTCAACCCGATGAAACAGGCGGCGCTCTCCGCCCTGCCCCTCGCCACCCTGCCAATGAGCTACCGGCTCGGCAAGCAGTACGACCCCGACAAGGCGCTGCATGCCGCCCTCAACGCCACCTGCGGCCCGCAGATCTCGGCGATGATCGAGGCCGACCTGCCGCTGTTTCAGGATCTGGGGCTGGCCCAGCTCACCCCCGAGCAGATTGCCGCCCTCAAGGCGCGCTATCTGCCGTTTCGTGACCAATCCTGCGTAGACGAAATCGTGCGCTGGCTGGACGGGGAGTATGTGTTCGACCCCGACTGCCTGACCGATTAAACCACCCCTGCGGGGGGCAGAAAGGAGGTTGTATGGATGCACACCTGCTTTACCAGAATCTGGCGGTGACCGCCGCCTTCTTGCTGATCTACAGCCTGATCGCGGGGCGCTTTGAATCAAAACTGGTCAACGGCCCCCTGCTATTTCTGCTGACCGGCTGGCTACTGGGGCCGGGAGGGCTGGAGCTACTCTCCCTCTCCATCGACAGCGCCGGCATCAAGCTGCTGGCAGAGCTGACTCTGGTGATCGTGCTGTTCAACGATGCCGCCAACACCAACTGGCAGGTGCTGCTGGCCAACCGCCAGCTCCCCATCCGGCTGCTGCTGATCGGCCTCCCCCTCACCCTGCTCTGTGGCGCCCTGTTTGGCCACTGGATCTTCCCCGACCTGCCACTGTTGGAGATGGCGATCCTCTCCACCATTCTCGCCCCGACCGATGCGGCGCTCGGCAAGGCGGTGGTGAGCAATCCGGCGGTACCGGCACCACTGCGCGAAGGGCTCAATCAGGAGAGTGGCCTCAACGACGGCATCTGCGTGCCTGTGCTGCTCCTGCTGCTCGCCCTTATCGCCCCCACCGAGGAGCACACCGGCACCGCGACGCTGGCCATCACCCTGATGCTGGAGGAGATCGGTATCGGTCTTCTGGTCGCCTTCGTGCTGACCGCCCTCACCGTCCGGCTGCTGAAAGTCTCCTATCTCAACGGCTGGCAACTGCCGCTCTGGCGCCAGCTCACCATGCCGGGGCTGGCCCTGCTCTGCTTTGCGCTGGCCCAGACTCTCGGTGGCAGCGGCTTTATCGCCGCCTTCGTCGGTGGTTTGCTGATGGGACGGCGCCTTGGCGAGCACAAGCACGCCTATATGGATAGCTGCGAGGGGTATGGCGATCTGCTCTCGGTGGTGATCTGGATGGTGTTTGGCGCCACCCTGATGCCCATCCTGCCGGAGCTGCTGCACTGGCAGTTCTGGCTCTATGCGGCAGCCAGCCTCACCCTGCTGCGGATGGTGCCGGTCTGGCTGAGCCTCATCGGTACCGGCCTCAAGCCGGAGCTCAAGCTCTTTATCGGCTGGTTCGGGCCGCGGGGCCTTGCCAGCATCGTCTTTGCGGTGATGGTGCTGCAAAAAGAGCCCTCCCTGATTGGCCAGCGCCCCATCATCGCCACCGTGCTCTGCACCATCATATTGAGCGTCATCCTGCACGGCCTCAGCGCCAACCCCTGGGTCGAGCGTTTCAAGCCTCGCTGAGCCACCCGGCGCCCATAAAAAATGCCACCGATCGGTGGCATTTTTCTTTTCTGGCGAGAGTCACTGACAGCTCTTACCCGAGCGCCAGCCAGACTCCCACCCCCAGCATCAGAGTACCGGCGATGCGGTTCATCAGGGTGACGTTGCCGCTCTTGGCGAGGAAGTGGCGCAGGGTGCGGCCACCGCTGGCGTAGAGCAGCAGGCAGGAGAACTCGATGACCAGGATCAGCGCCACCAGCGCGCTGATCTGCGGCGCCATCGGCTTCTCGGCAGAGATAAAGGGGGGCAGCAGGGAGATCATGAAGGCCCACCCTTTGGGGTTGGCGATGGCGGTGACAAAGCCCTGCAGCGCCAGCCCCATGGCGCTGGTCTGCTGACCGGCCGAGAGATCCGCCGGAATGGCCATCTTCCCCTTGGCCTGCCACATCTGGATGCCAAGCCACACCAGATAGGCGCCCCCCACATATTTGAAGGCGGCGAAGATCCCCGGATAGTTGAGCATGATGGCTGCCACCCCGATCACCGACAGCACCGAGACCAGCCCGACCCCGATCAGCTCTCCCCACATCATGTGCAGGGTACGGCGCACCCCCAGGCTCATCCCCAGCGTCATCGACAGAGTCATGCACATGCCGGGGGTCACCGAGACAAAGAAAAAGGTCGGGATAAACAGAGCCAGAATGGCCGGATCGATCCAGCTGGACACAACACACCTCCATATGACGAGAGCGGGAAATCACGAAAACGGGACAGGATTGACACAACCCAGCCAGTTGTACCACATATTCAGGGGATAAAGCGCTCAATCATGCCTAAATGGCTCCTTTCTCACAAGAAAAAACCTTTTCTTCAGCACATTTCAGCAATAAAAGCCTGTGACAGCTCCTGACGTGCATGTGTAATATGTCGGCTCCTCCAATTCCGGATTAGAGTCATTTATGTCATTGAATAATCTATCAATACGTATCCAGGTCTTGATACCTTTGCTGCTGGCCAGCCTGCTGATGATGGTGATGATCGCCATCAGCAAACAGGGTTTGGATGAAGCCATCAATGACATAGATGAGACGACCCAGAGCGTGGTCCAGCACAAGGACGATATTGCCAAACTGATCCACGCCACCTACCGGCTACGCACCAGCGCCATCTATGGCCTCTACGATGCCAAGCTGTTTGCCGCTCTGCCCGCAAACCTCAACAGCGCCGAGCAGGAGATCAACGCCATCCTCGGCCGTCTGGTGCTCCCCGGTGCCGAGCAGGATAACCGGCAGGTCGCTGCCGCCCTGCAGGCCTACCTCAGCCATACCCGCAGCAACATGCTGCCGCTGCTGGCGCAAAAACATCAGGGTGGCGGCGATCCGGTCGCCTACGAGGCGGCTCGCCTCCATTTCCGCGAGCTGGGTGAACAGCTGATCAAGCAGATAGACAGCATGTCCGCCCACATCAACCAGCTGATCCAGCAAGAGCTGGCCGAAGAGCAGGCCCACTACGACGCCACCCTACTCCGTACCCTGCTGCTCACCGCCGGTACCCTGCTGGCGGCGCTGATCTGCGGCTGGGTCCTCTCCGGGCGCATCGTCAGCCCCATCAGTCAGCTACAAGAGGTGATGCACGCCGTGGCGCAAGGGCGCTTCAACGTGCGCGCCAAAGCGGAGGGCAACAACGAGCTGACCCGTCTGGCCAAAGATATCAATCTCACTCTGGGGCAACTTGGTAGCACCATCGAGAGCCTGACCGGGATCAGCAACAGCGTCGCCTCCGCCGCCACCGAGCTGGCCGCCGTGATGACCCAGTCCGAGGCCAATGCAAAGCAGCAGCACAGCGAGATCGAACAGGTCGCCTCCGCCGTAACCGAACTATCCAGCACCGCTGACAACGTCAACCACAACGCCGCCGTCGCCGACGAGCTGGCGCGGGATGCCAATGGCCGGGTCGAGCAGGGGCTCGCCCTCTTTACCGAAAGCATCGCCGCCAACAGCCGGATGGCGGGCAGTCTGGAAGATGCCGCCGCCATCGTGGCCCAGCTCAAATCCCAGTCCGAGCAGATCGGCAAGGTAATTGAAGTGATTCAGGGGATCTCCGAGCAGACCAACCTGCTGGCGCTCAATGCCGCCATCGAAGCGGCCCGTGCCGGTGAAACGGGTCGTGGTTTTGCGGTGGTGGCCGACGAGGTGAGAATGCTGGCGGCCCGTACCCAGGACTCCACCAAGGAGATCCAGGCCATCATCGAGCGGCTGCAGAGCCAGTCCCAATCCGCCAACAACGGCGTGCAGGAGACTCTGGAGATCCTCAGCCATAACCAGCGCTTGTCCGCTCAGGTGCAGGATCTGCTGAGCGGCATTACCGGTGCCGTGCGCCAGATCAACGACGCCAACGCCCAGGTCGCCACCGCCGCCGAGGAGCAGTCCTGCGTCACTGCCGACATCAACCGCAACATCACCAATATTCACGAGATCGTGAGCCAGAGCTCCGCCGGCATCAGCCAGAGCGCCAGTGCCAGCAACGAGCTCTCCCAGCTCGCCGAGCAGCAACGCAAACAGCTGGCTCAATTCCAGCTGTAAGCGCACAAAGTGAACCAGACAAAAAGGCCCGCAAGGGCCTTTCTTGTTGATGCAGCAATGGCTTTGTCTCTGTTTTAAACGCCATTTTTTGGCTTGTGGCGCCATAAGGGGCTGGGCTGCCCTGTCAAATATCGGTATGGTAGAGGCACGTTACTCCCCCTCACGTGAGCACACCATGAGCCTGAGATTCAAGAAACCCGCTTTTATCGCCCTGGGGCTCATCGCCCTCATTTCCGCCGCCTGGCTCGACTACTACCTGCCGGAGCACACCATCGCTACCATCACCGGGGTCGAGGTGAAGCGCACCGACAAGGATGGCCCCATCAGCCAGAAAAACCCGGCTGACGGCCCCACCACCGACGTCTATTACATCTACACCGAGCGCCCCGGCGAGAAGATCCGGGTGTTTCGCAATGAAGATACCGAGTGGGGCTGGCCCTTCTACTTCAAGTTCAACGCCGCCGACGTACAGGCCAAAGCCAAGTCGATGGAGTTTGAAAAACGGCTCGCCATCATCACCTCCTACGGCTGGCGCATCAACATGTTCTCCATGTTCCCCAACGTCACCAAGATTGAGAGCACTGAGCCTGACGCCTCCACCTGGAGCTTCTTCCGCTGGTTCTGGTTCGGCCTCTGGGCATTGGTGATGGGCAAAGCAGCGATTGCGACCTGGCGCTACTTCGATCGTCTTGAGGACGAGCTATGAGTGAGCCGAGCAAGACCCGCACCAGCTTCTACCGGCGGCTCTACGTGGCCTGGCTGATCAGCCAGGGCACGGATACGGTGCCCGCCATCATGGAGGCAACCGGCATGCCGCGCCGCACCGCGCAAGATACCCTGAACGCGCTGGCCGAACTCGATATCAGCTGCGCCTTCGAGCAGACCGAAGGGGCTCGCCACCTGCAGGGGCACTACCGTATCAGCGACTGGGGCCCCATCAATCCGGCGTGGATCAAGGCTCAACTGCCGCTTATCAAGGAGACGCTGAGCTATCCCTGATCAGGGCGCTAAGCAACAATAAAAAAGAGGGGCCAGCCGACAAGGCTGGCCCCTCTTTTTTCAGGCCGATAGCGTGACAGGTGGCTCTACTCGGGCATGGCCGAATCCTCAAGCTCCCCGTCAGACTCGCCGCGGGTGCAGTCGATGATGGAGCGCTTGGGGTTGTTGGGATCGCGCAGCAGCAGAGGCGCCAACCCCTCGTCATGCTTCTGCTCGTCACCAAACTCGCTGCCGTAGGCGTTGTGGGTCAAGCGGCGGGCGTTGGCGATGGGAGTATCGACAAAGAGAGCATGCACTTCGAAGCTGGAGGCGGGCACGATAAAACCGACCACCGGCAGGCCGTGCAGCTCCTCGTGCACCTTGTACCAGGCAAAGCCGTCGCTCACCTTGTAGGGGGTGTAATTGGCCAGTTGTAGATTGGCGGCCCTGCCCGTCTCATTCACATAGAGATCGGTAAATTCACAGGTCGCCAGCCCCTGCCACATCCGCTCGAATGGCGTCGCACAGCCTGTCAGTTGCAACCCGGCCAGCAGCACCAAGCCTCTCTTCCACATTCCCCGCCCCTTCTTGCAAAAATGAACCGGCGCTCAGTCAAACGCCCGCAGCCGCGTCACCAGCAGATCGATAAAGCCCGGACGATCCAGCCCCAACAATACCAGCGCATTGGCTGGCTTGCCGCTCAGACCATAACGATCCACCACCGTCATCCCCACGGTATGCTCCCCCCGGGTCTCGATATCGACCCGGCACTCGACCCCGTGGAACAGCTCGGGAGCCAGCAACCAGGCAATGGTACAGGGGTCGTGCAGCGGCGCGCCAGCAAACCCCCACTTGGGATCCCGGTGGTAGATCATGAAAAAGTCGAGCAACCCCGCCACGCACTGGGCCACCGGATTGGTGATGGCGCGTACCCGCTCGATATCCTCGTCCATCACCTGAGCCTCGTGGGTCACGTCCAGCCCGCACATGGTGATGGGGATGCCCGACTTGAACACCATATCGGCCGCTTCCGGGTCCACATAAATATTGAATTCCGCCGCCGGCGTCCAGTTGCCGGCCCCTGCGGCGCCCCCCATCAATACGATGCGGGCAATCTTGGGTTTGAGCTCGGGATGTGCCGCCAACAGCAGGGCGACATTGGTGAGCGGGCCGGTCGGCACCAGGGTCACGGGCTGCGGGCTCTCGCGCAGACATTTGGCCATCAACTCGATCCCCGTCATCCCCTGCGGCGCAAAGGCGGGATCCGGCAGTTTGGGGCCATCGAGGCCCGACTCGCCATGGACGTTGTCGGCGATAATCAGCTCGCGGGCCAGCGGTTTCGGCGCCCCCGCCGCCACCGGAATATCGTCCCGCCCCAGCAAGGTGAGGATGCGCAGGGCATTGTTGAGGGTCTTGTCCGGCGTCTGGTTGCCCGCGCTGGTGGTAACTGCCAACACGTCAAGTTCTGGGCTGGCCAGCGCCAGAATGAGGGCGATGGCGTCGTCGTGGCCGGGATCACAATCGAGAATAACGGGCAGTGCCATGGGATGAGTCCTTACAACATAACAGGGAGCCATACCTTAACAAGCAAGCCTCGGATGAACTCGGGAAGGGGTCACAAAACGGGGCCTTGTTGCTGACCTGGGCGGTTTGCACGGCACACCGTCTCGCTCAACGCGGCACATTATCAATAGGTTGCATGGCGTCATCCCGTTCATTTTCCGAGGCTGCGCACCACCCATTCGCCCGGCCGCGCCGGTTCGGGTATGATCGTCCCCCGTTTCCAGCCCGTGTGCCCTATGTCCGTTATCGTCGACACCTTTATCGCCCCACCTTGCAGTGCCGCCATCGAGATCCTGTTCGAAGATGAACACCTGCTGCTCATCAACAAGCCAAGCGGCCTGCTGAGCCTGTCGGGCAAGAATCCGCAGAACCTCGACTCGGTGCACTATCGACTGGTGCAGGATTACCCCGGCTGTACCCTGGTGCATCGCCTCGATTTTGGTACCTCGGGTCTCATGGTGGTGGCCAGAAACAAGGCCATCAATGCCCTGCTCTGCCAGCAGTTCAGTCAGCGGGCGGTGAGCAAGGCCTACAGCGCCCTGCTCTGCGGTCATCTGATTGACGACGAAGGAGTTATCGACGCCCCCATCGCCAAGGATCCGGCCCTCTTTCCGCTGATGAAGATCTGCACCGCCAGCGGCAAACCCGCCCGCTCCCGCTATCGGGTGGTTGAACGGCTGGAGCAGCAGATACAGGGGCAGACCGTGCCTTTGACCCGGGTACGACTGGTGCCGGAAACCGGCCGCACCCATCAGCTGCGCATCCACAGCCAGCTGCTGGGCCACCCCATCCTCGGTTGCGATCTCTATGGTGGCCTGCTGCTACCCGGCTGCGAACAGGCCCCCCGGCTGATGCTGCATGCCAGCGAGCTGGATTTTGTCCATCCGGTAAGCGGCGAGCCGATGCAAGTGCGCTGTCCAGCGCCGTTTTAGAGGCAATCAGTAGAGACAACCAGCGCGAGTGCGGCGGGATCAGTGAAAGGGGTAACGGGAGAGGAAAAGCGGTAAACGGCGGATAAAGATAGGGGCCGCGCTTTCGCAACGGCCCCCCCCCCACTCTTTGTGGTGCTATCAGATCAGCTTGCGGGCAGCGCCCAGTACGATCTTGATGGCATCAGATTCGGTCTTCGCCATGGTCTCGGCGTTCGGGATCTCTTGCTGGGTACGGTTGACGATAACGCCAGCCACCATACCGGCACGCAGGCCCTGGCTGGAGCACATGGTCAGCAGGGTTGCAGATTCCATCTCATAGTTCAGCACGCCCATGGCTTGCCACTCTTTCATGGAACCTTGGAAACGGCTCACTACACGGCCGGATACGGTGTCGTAACGCTCCTGACCCGGGTAGAAGGTGTCGGAGGAGGCAGTCACACCGATGTGCAGCTTGGAGCCCATCTCTTTGGCGGTGTTCACCAGTGCGGTGGTGCAGTCGAAGTCGGCAACAGCCGGGAACTCCATCGGTGCGAAGTGCAGGCTGGCACCGTCGAGGCGCACGGAACCGGTGGTCACGATCACGTCACCCACGTTCAAGTGCGGCTGGATGGCGCCAGTGGTGCCGATACGCAGGAAGGTACGGATGCCCAGCTGGGCCAGCTCTTCTACCGCGATGGATGTGGACGGGCCACCGATACCGGTAGAGCAGATGATCACGGCCTTGCCGTCCATCTCGCCGCGCCAGGTAGTGAATTCACGATGGCTGGCCAGGTGCACCGGGTTATCCAACAGCTCTGCGATACGCTTCACGCGCTCGGGGTCACCGGGGACGATCGCCAGGGTGGCGCCTTGCAGATCCGCTTTCTTCAAACCCAAGTGAAATACATCAGACATATTGGACTCCTGGTTGCCCCCTGCCAGCATGGTCAGGGCACAAGTTAAGATGATTCTTTATGATACTTTCAAGCCTTTACCCCCCTCTTCGGGGAGGCGCCAACTATGGTCGAAAGCGCTTTCCAATTCCTTGAAGCGCCTCACACTTCCACGCATTGACAGTGACAAACATTGCGCAAAACGTTTGCTAACTCAATGAAATAATTGACAAACGTTTTTCTGCAAATCGAGTCAGATGCGGGAAAGTCAAGCCTGGTTCAGCGCTTAATTAACGACTCGTGATCGACCCCGTAAAGTTGTAAACAAGATGCTTTTGTATCCCTTTCTAGATGGTAGCCTAGCTCTCAACTACCACTTAATGGCTAACTATAGGAAGTCCATCATGGCTACATTCAAATTTTATATTCCCGCAATCAACCTGATGGGTGCCGGCTGTCTGCAAGAGGCTGCCGCCGATATCAAGGGTTACGGCTATCGCAAGGCGCTGATCGTCACCGACAAAATCCTCAACCAGATCGGTGTGGTTGCCAAGCTCACCACCCTGCTGGCTGAACATGGCATTGAAAGCGCTGTTTTCGATGAGACCAAACCCAACCCCACCACCAGCAACGTCGAAGCGGGTCTGGCCATGATCAAGGCCAACTGCTGCGACTGCGTCATCTCGCTGGGGGGCGGCTCGCCTCACGACTGCGCCAAGGGCATTGCGCTGGTCGCCGCCAACGGTGGCAGCATCAAGGATTACGAAGGGGTGGATCGCTCCGCCAAACCGCAACTGCCGCTTATCGCCATCAACACCACCGCCGGTACCGCCTCCGAGATGACCCGCTTCTGCATCATCACCGACGAAGCGCGCCACGTGAAAATGGCCATCATCGACAAGCACGTTACCCCGCTGATGTCGGTCAACGACCCCGAGCTGATGCTGGCCAAGCCGGCTGGTCTCACCGCCGCCACCGGCATGGATGCCCTGACTCACGCCATCGAAGCCTATGTCTCCACCATCGCCACCCCGGTAACCGATGCCAGCGCCGTGATGGCCATCGAGCTGATTGCCAAGCACCTGCGCACCGCCGTTCACCACGGCGATGACCTGCATGCCCGCGAGCAGATGGCCTATGCCCAGTTCCTGGCCGGCATGGCATTCAACAACGCAAGCCTGGGCTACGTGCACGCCATGGCCCACCAGCTGGGTGGTTTCTATGACCTGCCCCACGGTGTCTGCAACGCCGTGCTGCTGCCCCACGTTCAGGCGTTCAACGCCCAGGTGAGCGCGGCTCGTCTGAAGGATGTGGCCCGCTACATGGGGGTAGACGTGAGCGCCATGAGCGACGAACAAGGCGCCGCCGCGGCCATTGCCGCCATCAAGCAGCTGGCGCTGGATGTGAAGATCCCGGCGGGTCTGGAGCAACTCGGCGTCAAGGCCGATGACTTCGATACCCTGGCCAGCAACGCCCTGAAAGATGCCTGCGGCTTCACCAACCCGAAACAGGCGAGCCACGAAGAGATCGTTGCCATCTTCCGCGCGGCGATGTGACCCTGTTAACACCTTGAATAGCGAGGGGCCGATCAGGCCCCTCTTTGCATTATTTCGTTAACACGACATCGTTGATGGAGCTCGCCAACCGGGTCAGTACAGTACGAATATTGCTTTTGGTTGCTTTGAAGGCCAGGGAGCGATCACTGGCACACTGAGCCACGAAACGGGTATCCCCTTCGAACGCCACCGTATAGATCTGGATCCCCTTGCGTTTCATCTCCCGGCATAACAGCAACTGCTTGCGATCCCGCAATGCCGCCTCGGTCATGTGTTCCCCATCGGAAAACAGCACCATGATCTTGCGGTTATCCTGTAACCCATATGGGCGCGGCAAAGCTGCCGCCCCCTGCCGCCAGCGTCCCTGCCACTCTGGTGAAAGCAGCCGCCAACCCCACATCACTCCCTCTGCCGTGTTGGTATTGAATGCGGCATAAAGGGTATCAAGCGCCTGACGATAGTCGGCACGGGTCGACAGGTGCGCCTGAATGGGGCTCACCCCGCAATCCGGATCATCGAAGATGCCGAGCTTGTCACGGCGGTTCTCCAGATAGCGATCCAGCGGATTTTCTTTTGGCGCAAAGGCCAGCAAGGGCGTCCCATCGCCATAACGGGCAATGGGGGGAGGCTTGGTGCTGTAAAAAAGATGGGGCCTCAGTTCATCCCGCGGGGCCTGCTCCAGTTTGCGGATCCAGCCGGGCGTGACCTCTGCCACCCGATCGATACCATCAACATGTTCCGGCAATCTGGCACAGAATGCCTTGCGTTGACGCCCAGGCACCTCTCGCGACAACAGATTGAGCCAACCACGCTCCTCTGCCAGCGTCCGCAACCCGAAGGGAATTTCGATGCTTTCGGGATGAAACAGCTCGGGATGATCGCCGATATTGACCAGCCCGGTGGCGGGAATGATGCTGACCACCCGATCCTGATTGCGCCGCTCGCGACCAAACAGCACCTCGCCAAACTCGACAAGGCCCTGCTTGATCGCCTTCATGGGTGCACCTGACATGGAATCGGAAATATCCAGCACCAGCGCGACTTCGATCCGGCTTCGTGCACTGCTGGCACGCGCAGCCGCCGCAATCGGCATCCCCTCCTCCCCTTCATCTATCGCCGAGAGATCCATCAGAGCGGGCACTTTTCCCTGCAAGATCACTTGCGCCCCCTGCTCTCCCTGGTTCAGGCGGGGAGTAGCCACCTGCAGGTTACGCCCGCTCAGATTGGCCTGCATCAGCGCCTGAGCATCTTGCAAGGCTGTATCGCTATCTGCCGCAGAGTAGATGACTGCATCGGCAGCGGCGCTGAGCAGACTCTGGCCGTTGTAACCGCGCACCAGCTCGATGGCGACCCCGGTCAGCGCCAATACCCCGACCAGCATCAATGCGAATGCCGGAGATAAGCCGCCACGCTGTTCAGACAATAGTGGCATCAGTGGATCTCCTGAATAAAGTGGGTGGTCAACGCACGATCGCCCCACAGGCGGCGAAACATGCCCCCCCCTTCCAAATCCGGACGATAGCAAAGGGTCACCCGCATCAAGGTGCCAACCCGCAGCGGCGGCCAATTGCCCTGCCCGGCACAGCCACTTCCCTGCAACAGCGGCAACAGTTCACCACTGGCGCTGTTGTACTGCTCTATGGTCAACGCCGCTTGCCCACCATGCAGAGCCGCCAGTTGCTGCTGCACAAATCCTTGATAAAACGCCAGCTGGGAAACTGCCGCCGCATCCTGCGTGACCCCTTGCTGGGTCACGATCTGAGTCACGTTATAGGCCACATTGTGCAACCGCTGTTCAAGGCGCAGCAGTTGCAATGCCTCGTTGCCAAAACTGAGCAGGGCCAACAGCGCGGGGATAAACAGCATCGCCTCGATGCTGATGCTCCCTCTGTTTTGTGCGGGTCGAGAGATGGTTCTGCTCATCCTGCACCACCTGCCGGCAACCGGTCAGTCAGCAACAACAAGGTGCTCTGATAACCCAGCTGGCGATCGGCCACCAGCCAGCTCGGGGTCAGCAGCAAACGGGGGCGAAGTCTGGCAGTCACCTCCAGCACGGGATCGGCAGGCGCACGGGTGTCACTGCCCGGATCCTGCCCTCCCTCTTGTTGCCCCAACATGGCTGCAAGTGACACATGATGCCTGACAGTCACCTCCACCCCGGCCAATTCACCGTGCCCTTGCTTGAGTAACCGCTCCCGAATAGCGCCAGCCAAGGGGATACGCCCAGCGGCCGACTCGGCCTGCAGCTCCCGCAATGCAGCGCGCAGGCCATACTCCAGGGTGCTGTATTGCAGCTGTATCCGCAGCACATCCACCACCAGCAACAACAACGCCAGCAGCAGTGGCAAGATGATCACCAGTTCGATGCTGGCCACGCCACGCTGATGATTCACACAGACTGCCCTCTGAGTTGCGCCTTGAGCAGCCGGATATCGTGTTCCAGCTGGCTGGCACTGAGAAAGCGCGACAGGATGAGGCGAGCCTGAGGTTCATTGCCCTCGGCCAGCAGCAGCAGGGCGTAGTTCATCTCCACCTGGGGTGGCAGGCTCTGATAATGCAGCAGCGGCTCGAAGGCCTGACGAGCTGCGACCCGGTTACCCTCCATCAACCAGCCCAATGCCAGATTGCCGCGATAGTCAGGCTCATCCGGAGCAGCGGCGACCGCCGCCTCAAACAGCGCTCGCCCTTTGGCAAACGCCCCCTGCCGCAGACTGGCTACCCCCAGCCCGTTGCTGAGCCGGGCCCGTGCCAACGGTGTCAGCTCCGGCAAAGCGAGTCCTTGACGATAAGCGGTTGCGGCCTCCTCCGTGCGCCCATCATCGAGCAGGAACTTGCCCAGATAATTGGCCGCCTCCGGTGCCTGCTTGCCAGCGCGGTCGAGCAGCTGTTGCAGGCCATCGCGCGCGGCCTGCTTTTTATCTTGCTGATAACGGGTTCGCGCCAGCATCAGCTGCGCCTCTTCCAGCGAGACATCACTGCTCAAGAGCGCCAGATAGAGGCGTTCAGCCTTCTCATACTGGGCAGAATCAAAAGCGGCCTTGGCCACCGCCATGCCATTGCTTTGACTCTGTGCCGATACATCACCATGGCTGCTGCATCCCGCCAGCAGAAGCAGCGAGATAAAAATGAGGTAATAGCTTGATTTCATATCCGATTCCATCACCTGCTCAACGCAGGCTGTTGATCAACAAATTGAGGGTGGGGGCAATGATCAGCACCAGCATGGGCAACATGATGAGCGCCATCTGGATGAGGGTGATCTTGCCCGGCAGGGAGCCTGCCTGCTCCTCCAGTGCCAGTCGTCGCATCTGGCGCGCCTCCTGACTGATGGTGCGCATGGTCTCGGCCAATGGCGACCCGTACTGCTGAGCCATCTGCAAGGTGTTGGCGAGACGATCCAGCTCGGGCAAACCGGTCCGCCAGGCAAGCCGTGCCAGACAGCTGGCCTGATCGCCGCGCATCTGGATCTCGGCATGGGTACGCAAGAATTGCCGGGCAAGCCCCGGCTCCAGCGCCTCCAGATAGTGACCTACTCGCAGCAACGCCCGATCCAGCGCAAGCCCCGCCTCGACACTGATCACCAGCAGGTCGATGGCATCAGGCACCACCTTCTGCTGAGCCGCCTTGACCTTGCGGGCCCGCCATTGCAGCCAGCGCTCCGGCAAACCGGCCCCTACTACATAGGCCATCAGTACCCACATCAGGGTGAATCCATCGGCCGGGGCAACCAGCAGGCGCCATGTCAGCACCATGATGGCCAACCCCAGCCCCCCCAGCAGCTTGGCACCCCGTAACCGGTCAAAACCCTGGCTGGCAAAGACCCCGGCTTGCGCCAGTAACTGCTGCAAACGTGCCTGCTCGCGGCCGCCCACCGGATAACCGCGGCCGCACCACGCCAGCCACTCACGCCCCGGCACCTTTGCCGCGGCAAGAGTGGCATAACGGCGACACTGTTGTTGCCACTGTTGTTGTTGCCGGTAACCGTACCAGCCCGTCACAGCGGCAAGCGCAAGCGACAGCAGTGCCAATCCGAATAGTTGGGTAACAGCCATGACCTACCCCTGCAGACGCGTGAGCCGGCGGATAAGCCAGAGCCCCACCGCCACGCTGATTGAGACATACCCCATCACCCACTGGCCGCTGGCCGTGGTCATCAGATAGGTAAAGTGCTCCCGCCCGGTACTGAACAGCACCAGCAGGATGATGACAGGCAGAGCGGCCAATACCTTGGCAGAGTTGCGACTCTCGGCGGTGATGGTCTGGATGCTGGCCGCCAGGGTCTGACGGGCACGCAGGGTTTCGACCAGTTGTGCCAGCACGTCGGAGAGGCGACCACCGGTCTCTTGCTGCAGGCTGAGCACTATGGTCAGAAACTGGAACTCGGCCACCGTGACCCTGCTTGCCGCCTGTCGCATCACCTGCGCTACCGGTTGCCCCACCTGCAACTCGTCGTGCATCTGGGCAAACAGCCGTGACATCAAGCCGCGCTGCTGCCGTGCCACTTGCTGGAAAATATCGGCCAGCGGCGCCCCCACCCGCAGCGCCCGGATCATCCCGTCTATCACCTCGGGCAAGCCAGTGCGAAACTGCTCCAGCGCCCGCTGTTGCAGCTGTTGATAGAGCAGCAGACCAAACAGCAGCGCTCCACCAACCGCCAGCAACAACGCCAGCCAAAGCGGCATGCCATTGGCGACCAGCAAGATGCAGGCAAGTGCAGCGCCTGCCGGCCCCTGCCAGCACCAGCGTGTCAGTTGTTCCTGCCCCACCATGGTCACCATCTGCTGATACCACTGGGGCAAGGGACGCGCCGCCTCCCGGGATTCCGGTTGCCCGCCATAACGCTGGCTCTGTTGCAGCCAGGCTTCACGCCGACTCTGCCACTGCCAGAGCAGCAGACAAGCCGCCCCCCAGCCAAGGCAGACGGATAACAGCATACTCATGCGCCCTCCTCCCCATCTTCATCCATGCACGCCTGCAACTCGGCTAGCAGGCCCGCCTGACGAGCCTTTTCTTGTACCCCGGCCGAGAGCGGATGGGCCATGAAGCGCCCCTGCAACTTGCCATGCAGCTCGGACTCCAGCACGAAACGAAACAACGGTTGCATCCTGATCTGGCCTCCCTCCAGCGCCGTGATTTCACTGATGGCAGTGATGCGGCGCTGACCATCGCGCATTCGCTCCAGTTGCACCACCAGATCCACCGCGCTGGCGATCTGGGCCTGAATGATCTGCTCGGAGAGGCGCTCCGCCCCCATCTGCAACATGTTGGTCAGGCGCAGCAACGCATCTTCCGGGGTGTTGGCGTGCAGGGTGCAGAGTGAACCGTCATGGCCGGTGTTCATCGCCTGCAGCATGTCGAACGCCTCGACGCCGCGCACTTCCCCCAAGATGATCCGGTCCGGCCGCATCCGCAGCGCATTGCGCACCAGCGCCCGCACGCTCACCTCCCCCTTGCCTTCGGCACTCTCGTTGCGCGTCTCCAGCGGTACCCAGTGCGGCTGCTCAAGAGAGAGCTCGGCAGCATCCTCAATGGTGATGATCCGCTCGTCGTCGTTGATGTGCTTGCTCAGGGCGTTGAGCAGGGTGGTCTTGCCCGACCCCGTCCCCCCCGAGATCAACACGTTGAAACGACTGCGAGCAGCCAGACCGAGAAAGCGGGCCATGGCGTCCGACAAGGCCCCTTTCTCCACCAGGTGAGCCAACGTCAGGCGGCTACTCGGGAATTTACGAATGGAGATGGAGGTGCCGCACAGGGCGATCGGCGGTGCAATGACGTTAACCCGGCTGCCATCGGCCAGACGGGCATCCACCATGGGGGTGGACTCATCCACCCGCCGTCCCACCGCATTGACGATCCGCTGCGCCACATTGAACACATGTTGACGGTCGCGAAAGCGCACCCCCGATAACACCAGCTTGCCGTGCCGCTCCACATAGACCTTGTCCGGACCATTGACCAGAATGTCCGACACCTCGGGATCATCGAGCAGGGGTTGCAGCGGCCCGACCCCCACCATCTCGTCCACCAGTTGCCGCCCCAGCAGGAGCAACTCCTGACGGTTGTAAGGGAGCATGCGGCGGCTCGAGAGCTGATCGAGAGCATTGGCGACCCGCTCCAGCAATGCATCACGGGGCAAGGTGGCGGCCACCGAAGGCTCCACCAGCTCGTAAAACGCCTCGCGCGCGGCCTCAGACATGGTCAGCAGCGCCCCTTGTACCGGCGGCTGACGATTGCTGGCTTGTCCGAACATCAGCGCAATCCTCCCCGGCGGCGTCCCGCTGGTTGAGTGCCAACCAGCTCGGCTGCCAGCCACTTGATTGCTCGGGCCAGTTTGCTTTTTTGCTTGATAAGCGCCATACCGGCCCGCTCGGCTCGTACAAAGGCGCCGTGGTCATAAGGCAATACGGCGGCATGAGGTTGACCACAGACCCGCTCCAGCTCTGCGGCGGGCACTCGCCCCTCCTTGCCGCGGCAATGGTTGCCTACCAGCAGGTGACGTTGAGCCTGCCCTCCTTTGGGCAAGTTCCCCAGCAGTCGCAATGCCCCCAGACTGAAATCGTGCAACCAGATCACCACATCTGCCTCTTGCAGCAAGGCGCGTAACCCATGGCTGCGCAGGTCCGGCACATCGATAATGAGGGTGCTGTAGTGCTCCGCCATCACATTGACCGCGGCCACCAGCTGCTCGGCGCCGAGCACCAGCTCAGCGCCCTCGTCATAGAAAAGGAACAACCGTGACCCGAGTTGATGAGCGGTGTGGGCCAGCAAGGTGCCATCTAACCGATCGGTCGCCTGCCACCACTGCTCGCCGGGCGGGGCATAGTCGCTGCCCAGCAAAATGGGGTGACGGCTGTGATAAAGATTGAGATCCAGCAGGGCCACCTGACGGTGATGCTGCTCTGCCAGCTCCAGTGCCAGATTGGCGCAGACGGTACTGGTGCCCACGCCACCCGCGGCCCCCACGACACAGATCACTCTCCCTTTACGCAAGGAGGTCACCAGCGGCACCCCCAGCAGACGCAGCAGACCTGCACGAAGTGCATCAGGATCCAGCGGCGCCGGATAGTAATCATCCACCCCCACCGAGATCAACCAGCGAAACAGGGCAACATCCCCCCGCTCCCCCACCAGCACCAGTCGCATCTGGGGTGGACAGCATTCAGCAAGCGCCGCCAGATCTGCCGCCAGTGTCTGCTGATTTTCCACCTCCACCAGCAGGATATCGGGCGCCCCGTGAGCCAGACAGTGCGCTCTGGCCTCCGCCAGAGAGCCCGTCAGTTGCAGGTGCTCCACATCGCTCAATCCGGCCATCACCCGCTCGACCCCGGCACTCAAGGCAGGCTGGCGCGTCACGGCCACCAGCCGTTTGGCTTGTTCACTCATGACTTACTCCCCGGTCGTCTGCTGTTTCTTGGCCGATTTGGCCTTGCCCTGATAGAGGCGCTGTACCGCGCCGGCATCGAGGGCGCTACCACTGCCGTCATAACGGGCACCACGAGCCCAGTGCTCGCCATGGCTTTGGGCACGATATTGATTGCGCAGCACCAGACAGGCGCTGACAGGGGCTGACGCCCCGCCTCTGGTATAACGGCAGCTATCCGGCTGCAAGGTGGCATCGAGTTGCACCTGATAGTCACCTTGCCCGGTCGGGGTGAAGATGAGCCGGGTATCGAGCGCCAGCCACTGAGCCAGCTGCTGGCGCAGCGCCTCCAGCGTTGGCGCATGGCTTGCTGGCTGCGGCCCGCTGATCTGCAGCGTGACGGTGCCCGCCTCCAGCCGATTGGCCAAGGAGGCCAGTTGCCATTGCAACTGCTGTTGCAACTGCGACGGGGCAACCCGGAATTGCAGCTGATCCTTGAGAGGGGCAGCCGGAGGTGGGGTGGTACAAGCCAGTAACGGCAACGTCATGGCCAGCAACAGCGTCTCTTTCAACATGGTCATCCTCCTCAGTAGCTGTAGCCATAGTTGCCGAACAGGCGGGTTGTCTGCGCCGCCGGCAATTGGGTTGACCCCATGTCGGTGAAGAACAGTCGCTCGAAGCGACTCGGAGCCCGGTAGTGATCCAGCGGCGTCGACAGGGAGAGGGGATCGCTGGTGGGCTGCACCAGACGGGCGGTGGCGATGATCACCAGCTCGCTCTCCTGATTTTTGAAGCTGTTGCTGCCAAAGAAGGGGGCCAGCCCGGGGATCTCTCCCAGGAAGGGCAACGCTTCGTTATTCTGGTTGCGATGGCTGCGCACCAAACCTGCCAGCGCAAAGCTCTGGCCGTCAGCCAGCTCGATGGTGGTGGTGGTACGACGCGTCTCGATGCCAGGTACTACGACCCCGGCAATGGTGACGCTGTTCTCCCGGCTCAGGGTCGATACTTCCGGGGAGACCGTCAGGCTGATGCGATTGTTGTCCAGCAGGGTCGGCGTCAGCTCCAGCGAGATGCCGAACTTCTTGAACTCAATCTCGGGCCCGTTATCCCCGTTGCCAACCGGAAAGGGGAACTCACCGCCGGACATAAAGGTCGCAGCCTCTCCCGATTTGGCCGTCAGGTTGGGCTCGGCCAGTACATTGACCAGGCTGTTTTCCACCAGCGCATCGATGATGGCGTTGATGTAGACCACATCTTTCTTGCCGGCCCAGTTGCCTCGCTCCAGCGGCTTCGGAAAACGGTTACCCGGCGAGACACCCAACTGCAGATACTCACCCATTGCGCTCCAGCGCAGCCCCAGCTGTTCACTGGTAGTACGCTGCATCTCGACGATGCGCACCGATATGTTGATTTGATCCGATCCGGCCAGTCGCAGCTGGTTGATGACATTGGCGTACTGACCGCTGCCCCCACCGGCGACTGCTGCACCTTCATCCTGATTACCCGCCTGAGGCGAAGGGGCCATCACCGTACTCTGGGCGACGGATTGCGGTTGCAGCCCCTTGGCAAAGCCTTCCACCATGCTGAGGATTTCGTGCGCCTGCAGCGGGCTGGTCACCTCTCCTGCCACTACTATGGCACCGCCCGACTCGCTAAAGGTGAGCCGGCTCTGGGGGAAATGCTGACGGGCCAGCTGTTCAAGCGGTGCAAGATCAGCGACGACGGTTACCCGATAGTGACCCAGGGTTCGGCCATCGAGGGCGGTCACCACCAGATCGGTGTGGCCCACCTTGCGGCCATAGATCAGCAACTGCTGATCAGAGGGGCTGTGTACTCTGACCAGCTCCGAATTGGCCACAAAGGCATCCAGCACAGGTTCATCAAAATTGAGCAGGGTGGATTGCTCGGGAGTTAGCGTCAGGCTCTCGGCGGCTGCGGCCCAGAGCGGCAGCATGGCGAGCAATATGGCAAATGTTCGCAACATCATTTCCTTTCTGTGTTGATTAGGGTTGACGGGTTCGGTCGTTACCGTCGCCATAACTGATCTTGACCCCATGACCTGGAATGGCTCTCGGGTTCTGGCCGCGAGCGACCTGTTCAGCCCATATCAGACTCCCCTCCGGCAGCGCCATCGCAGGGCTGCCCGCCGGTGCGCTCTGTGCCGAACGCAGTACCAGAGCCAGCTCTCCCAAGCGATGTGCCAGCAACAAGCGTGCTGCCGCCCGAGGGGGCAACTCGAAGGTCACGGCGACCTGGTCGAAGTTATCCTGTGCCGCAGGATTGCCGTTGAGCGCGGCGATATCGGTCACCTGGGCGTCGATGGCCAGCAGCTTGATATCGGTCAGAATGATCTCGGCCGACTGATTGCTGGTTACCTCTGCCCCTTGGGCATTGTGTTGACGCGCATGCTTGCTGGTGAGGATCACATCCACCCGGTTACCGGGCCGGATCAGGCCGTGGCTGGCCGCCTCCCTCCCCAACGCCAGGGTCACCGCTCGCATGCCCGGCGCCATCATGGCGGAGAGATAGTGACTCTGCTCGGGACGAACCAAATCATCGGCAGAGACGATCTGGCCCGCCTCCAGCGTGCGGGTCACCAGACTCCCCTTAAGGGCCTTGGTATCGGTAAAACCAAACAGAAATAGACCCGGCAGGTTCCTCTCTTCGGCTTCGGGAAGGGCTTGCCAGCCCAGATCTTCGGGATGGATGAAAGAGCCGGCCTGCACCCGATGGGCGGCAACCAGCACTTGGGCCACCCGATCCGGCGCCAACGATTCTGCTGGCGGATCCTGTGAGGACGTACCGCTCTGCGGCGCAGGTTCAGCTGGCCACAAGGTAGCCAGCATCGCCGCCAGCACCAGCAGTGCAGCGATAAGCAAAAAGAGTTTCTTCATAAGGTGTGACTACATAAATAGAGGTGTGGTCAGAGCTGTCGCCCAGAGGATGGCAACCCCATAAGGCACAGTAGTTGGATTGGGTGAAGGGCGCAGGCGGCTATGGATAAAACACACCAGGCTGAGCAGGCCACCGGAGAACGCCATCAACAGCAATAATTCGGGCCATTGCTCGCCTGCCCCATAGAGGCAGACCGCCAGCAACTTACTGTCCCCGGCGCCACACCAGCCTCGGTGATAGGCAACCAGCCCCAACAGCAAGGTCAGTATGGCCAACACCAGTGACAGCGGATTGAACGGCAACAACCAGCCAACCCAGAGAGCCAGTACCAGCACCGCCAGATTGGGGATCCGCCGTTCGAACAGATCACTGACCAGACACCAGCAGGCCATCAGTATGGCGAGCCATTGCCCCCACGCCATCACTTGCCAGCCGCGTCCATATTCAACCCGGCAACGATAGCGGTGAACTTCTCTTTCAACGCCGTGATGAAGATCCCGTCCGAGCCAAATATGGCCAGGATCCCAGCCGCCAACCCGGCAGCCAGGATGCCGTACTCAATGGCCGTGGCACCGCTTTCATCCTTCAGGTAGTCACGAAGGTAATCCCAAACTCGCATCGTCATTTTTTGTCCCTGTTTTTTTATGCCTGAAATTAAACAACGACAAGATGATATTGAGATCACAAACGAGAATCAATATCATTATCATAAAATGAAATAATTCGCAGAGTGAATTTGCCAATTTAACGGAGTTAACAGCGAAAGCATCTGCAATTGGTTTCATTTACGCGCTAAAAGCCGGACTTGGCAGATTAATAATCTAAAGAACAATAACGGAGTCGAACGTGTTCAGGACAACGAAACTACTGCTATTGCTCCTTTGCTGCGCCACATTGCTGGCATGCAAGGCAGAGCTGGGCAGCCCCGAGCAGGCGGGAAATAACGCAAGCAACAGCGGAGGAAGCGGTAGCAACCAGCAACCCACCACACCGGATAGCGGAAGTGGCAACAACCCGGGCACTGCGGGAGGTACTGCCAGCGGAGGAAGCACCAGCAGTAGCAGCGGAGGGAGCTCAGGTAGCGGCTCGGGAACAACGTCACCAGACCAATCGGGCCAACCAACAACGGGGACAACACAGCCCGCCCCACCCACTTCGCTGGATCTGGCCGGCGCACTGCCGTTGACTCACGACCAGGGTGGGCAATTTGATATTCAGCTCTGTGCTGACAAGGTCTGCGTCACCCAGAGCGCTCAGGCTGATGGCAGTTTCGGCTTCAAACTGAAATTGAGCCAATGGCCACAAGACAAGGCGCTGCGCCTTGTCGCCAGCCACCGTCAGAACAGCGGGCTATCCCTCAGCAGTGAATTGCCTACGCTGACACAACTGCTCAAACAGGATCAAAACGGGGATGGCATCATCACCGAGCAAGAGAGCCCTCGTCTGCACCTCTCCCCCATGCCGCTGGCATATCAGAGCATCATGGCGGCGCTGCAAAAGCAGGAGGGAAAACAGGATGTCTCTGGCCAGCTCTTCAGTGACCCTCATCTCAATCACCGTTTTGCCCGAGATCTCACCGCCTTGCTGCAGTTGACCCTGAACGGCGATATGCCGAACCCGGCCCGGCAGCTCGGTGAGTTGGCAACTGCACTGGTCAGCCAGCAACAGTCCAACCCGGCATCCACCCTGTTTGAACACCTGACGACACTGGCCACCAGCCAAGGCACAACATTACCTGACGACGCGGAAGCACGGCTGAAGGGTGCCCTCGCTGCCATGGAGAAACTGGATACCCGCACAGCGAACTACCAGCTGCTCACCACCTTCTATCCACAGCGCAAACTGACCTTGCTGGGACAATTCCCCTCTCGTCTGAGCGAAGCATCGGTATCGGTAGAGATCGGTGCCAAACCCAACCACGATGGGCTCAATGCCCACTATTTCAAACCCGAACGCCCCATTCGGCCACAACGGCTTGCGGTAATGGCCCAGAGTGGTCGGATGCAAGAGTCTCTTCCCATCAAGCAGGGCAACCAGTACAGCATCACTCTCACGCTCGCTGACCTCAACAACAGCTTCGCCAGTTGCAAACCGGGCAGCAGCGAGACCAGTGATGATCTGATGGAAGACACCCTGACCCTGGTGGTACAGGATGCCAAGAGTGAGGTGGAACTGCGCTCGGTGCTCGGCTCTTTCTGCGAGCTGGTCAAGCGCGATGAAAATCGTGATGGCATGCTCGGTGCCAACGAATATCCGCGCCTCAATGTGGGCTATACCACCACGGCGCAGTGGGCTCTGCTGCTAAAAAGCACCCTCAACCCTGGTATGGGCTCTTTCCTGGACTGGCAAGCCTGGCCCTTGGCGGAGCTGGATCAAAAACTCAAGGCACTACCGAGGCATCAGGTTGAGCTACTGGCAGCCATGGTTGCCCTGCAGGCCGAGGGGGAGCTCTGGCAGCAACCTGTCAACCTGATCGAGGGCACTGATTTTCGCCAGCAACTGCTGAGCTGGCTGGAGATCAACATGGCCAATGAATATTCAACCGTGTCCCGCAACAATCAGATACCGGACCTGTTCAAACTGGAAACCACCATCGCCGAAAATAGCGGGCTGGGCCCCCTGTTGAATGCCAATCCAGACAAGAACATCTCCCACATCATCAAGGCGGCGGCCGGTCTGATCCGCAACTCGGAAAGCGACGCTCTTCTCTATCCCGGAACCAGCACAGCGGGTAGCTGGCTCACCCCCTACCCCAACAGCCCCATATCCCCTGTCTGTCAGCGCGAGGTATTGTCAGATCAAGTGATCGGCCTGGCTATTCTGGGCCAGGGCCGTGATCAGGATGGCAGCCACTGGGTCACCCTCGGCTGGCAACCCCAGGAGGGGGTGAGTCAATATCGAATTGGCTGGGGGAAAACCCCGTTTGAACATATTGAAAACGCCGAACAGCAAGACATCAGCCAGCAAACTCGCATCACCCTCAAGGGTCTCCCTCACTATCAGGACTACCAGATAAGAGTGATGAGCGAGGGTGGCACCATCAGTGCCCCACTGACCTACCGAGCCGGGCAGTTGCATGTGGCCGATACCCGTATCACCCACAGCATGGGGCTAGATGATGGCAAGCGTGGCCGTGACCTGGATAGCCGCTGCGATCCCTTGAGTGGACAAGCGGTCAACAGCAATCTGGATGGGGTGCTCGGTGCTCGTTATATCAAGCTGGACAACCGGGGAGAACCGCTCCCCCGCCAGGATCTCTCCTACAAACAGATGCCGTTTGCCTGCGTGGCCGACGCCCTGAGCGGGCTGGTATGGGAGACCAAGGTACAACACAAGGATGGCGAATCTTCCCTGCACGATGACAAGAGCCTGTTTGCCTATGACGATATCCAGAGCAACAACGCCTTCAACGGCAGCTGCTATGACCCGCAAAGTGGTGCTCTGGCCAGTGACCGTAGCCGCTGCAATCTGAAACGCCAGATAAGCCAGGTCAACCAGAGCAAGCTGTGCGGCCTCTCCAACTGGCGCGCCCCCAGCCAGCAGGAGTTCTACGGCATCATGACCCTGACCCGGGATAATCCCATTGCCCTCGATACCCGCTACTTCCCGCTCTATTCGGGTCTGCAATACACCAGTGGCAAGTGGAAAGAGCTGGAGAGTATCTCCCACGGCTTCTGGACCTCGGATGTGATGCCGGTCAGTCGCCCCATCGGCACCTGGGCGAAAGATGATGGCGGACCAGATGCTTACAAGGTTCGCCCAACTACCCAGCTACGTGGCAGCATTGCCCGCCAGTATCAACCTCACCACGTCATGCTGGTGAACGATGGCTTCAAGGTCACAGGAGAATAAAATGCACCACTCTCTCTTCCCTCTGTTACTAACTGCCGCCCTGTTGCCAGTAGCAAGCCAGGCCCGTGTATGTCTGCCTGGCTATCAGGACGATGGTACCCGTTTCGTTAGCGAACTGATCGACACGGCCGAAGGCAAGCTGCAGGTGGTCAACGACAGAGCCACCGGCCTGCAGTGGCTTTACTGCCCCTACGGTCAACAAGTCAGTGATAATGGCTCTGGCTGCGAGGGCATGCCTGAGGTGATCAGCAGCAGAGCAAGCCCGAGCGACAACCCCTTGATGACCATCATCATGCAGGCCAACGACCGGCTTGGCTCCCCTGCACACCCTTGGCGGGCCCCAGACATCAAGGAGCTGTTTACCCTCTACAACCCTCAGTGCCAACCTGCTACCTATAGCGCAGTGGGCTTTCCAGACCCTCAGCTGACCGCAGACACTGAAGTCCTCAAACTGCGTGCGTGTGAAGCCAGATTTGATGCGGTGACCGACGAATATATTGAGCCGACGGAAGAGCAGAAACAGACTTGCAACAAGCTAACCAACCAAAGCTATGCCTTAACCATGCTCCAGTTTATTTCAGACAGTTCCTCCGGAGATGGATACAACTACCTTCAGTTCGAACCATCACATGAAGTGTTTAATGAAGGCGGTTACAGTGCTCCTATGCTTAGGCTCGTCAGGCCAATCCCTAACCACAGTGAATGATGCCGTGCTGGCCAAAGGGGGTTAACTCCCTTTGGCTATTTTTGCCTTGGCTTTTTACTTCCGCCAAGGGAGTAGGTATGATTCGGCCAGCGTAAAAAGACTTGAATGGATGATCTGAACTCGATATGCGGATGAAACACCTGATTGCCGCGGCTTTGACCGCCCTCACCCTCTCCGGTTGCAGCCTGGTCTATCGTATCGATATTCCCCAGGGCAACTATGTGGAACAAAAACAGGTCGACAAACTGCGCCAGGGGATGACCCGCGAGCAGGTCAGCTATGTACTGGGGACCCCCATGCTGCGCGACGGCTTTGACCCCAACACCTGGTACTACCTCTATGAATTCCAGCCGGGCCACGGCGACAAGGAGCGCAAAGAGCTCACCGTCACCTTCGCCAACGACAGGCTGACCACTGTGACGGGTGACTTCCCGCTGCCAGCAGCTTTCAATACCCCGCTCTGATATCCCGCAAAACCGGCCTCGCGCCGGTTTTGTTTTATCAAGCCCCGCGTAATTCATCCTGCCCGACAACACTGAGTCATTTCTCCCCATTGCAGCTACCCGCAAATTGCCTGATGCTGATGAGCAGCCACCATGGCATCAACACCATCGAATGACACAGGGAGAATCCCCATGAGCCGGATCCTGATTGCCGGAGCCAGCGGCCTGATCGGTCGCGAACTGGTGCAGCAACTGCCTGCCGAACATGAACTGACCCTGCTCTGTCGCAAGCCGGGCAAGGAGGCGCACCACTGGCTGCCGGTCAATTTTGATGATCTGGCCAGCGTCACCCTCTCCCGCCCGGTGGATATCGCCTTCTGTGCCCTCGGTACCACCCGCAAGGAAGCGGGCTCTGCCGAGGCGTTTCGCCGGGTCGATCTCGACTATGTGATCGCCTTTGCCGAACTGGCCCGCCGCCACGGTTGTCAACGGCTGATCGTGGTCTCGAGCATGGGGGCCAGCGCATCGTCCCCGGCTCTCTATCCGCGTACCAAGGGAGAGATGGAGCAGGCCCTGCTGGCCCAATCCTGGCCACGGCTCGCCATCGTGCGGCCCGCCATGCTGCTCGGAGATCGCCAGCCACCGCGCCTCTCCGAGCAGATCTTTCAGACCATCTACCCGCTGTTTCGGCCGCTGCTGGTGGGCAAGCTCGCCCGCTGGCGCGCCATCGAGGCCAGTCAGGTGGCTCGCGCCATGATCGCCCTCTCGAAACTGCCCGCTGGGTGCGAGATTGTCGAGAACGAGCAGTTGCTGACCCTCTGAACCCGGCCTTTTCCACCGCTTTCGCATTCAGTCGTGAAAACAGAAGGGCAAGCCAACCGGCTTGCCCTTTGTCTATCTGTTGGCGAGGTACCCTGACCGCCTCTTGCCATCACAGGCCGCGCTCGACTGTCAGGGCAACATCCATCAACCGCGAATATGGTCGATAAAGGCGTCGATCTGCTCGCGAGTGCAGGCAGGGTTCATAAATACCGCCTTCTCTCCGGCGATGTAGGAGTACTTGCCGCGGGCGTCATAGTCGGAGTGGGCCACCGCCTCCACCCAGTTGGTGTAGAGCCCCAACTTGCCGCGCCCCTTGAACAGGCTGCGGTGGTAGTCAGTGTTGCGCTGCAAGCGCGCCTTGTAGGCAGGATCGCTGGAGCGGGCCAGCTCGAAGGCGAATTCGGCTTCCGGATCGCTCACCCACTCGGGATTGTAGATCTTGAAGCCGACACTCGGCCCCTGATTCTCCTGCGCCACCAGCATGACGTTGCCCAGCTGGCTTAACCGGAAGCGGAAGTAGTTGGCATTTTGCAGGCAGTGGGCCAGCACGGTGCGATACCCCTCCACACCCATATAGTTAAGGGCCGCATAGGCGCCGAACAGGCCGCTCGCGCCGCGGGAGCACTCGATGGTGGATTGCAGGTGGGTCTGGCCCTGAATGTCCCGCTCGAAGTAGGAGAAGTTCTCCGGGTCATTCTCCATCGCCTTGAGGTCATCCTGCTCCTTGATCATCACCAGACTGGAGGTGTAGGGCACATAGCCCCACTTCTGGAAGTCGACGGTGAAGGAGTCGGCATATTTGAGCTCGGCAAAGCGCGCCACGTTGCGCTCGATCCCCGCAAGAGTTGCGCTGTTGATGGCGAGCGGGTTGACGGCAAAGTCGTAACCCAGGAAGAAGATCATCGACCAGCCGATGGCGGCATCGACGTGGATATGGGGTTTGACCGCCACCTCAAACTGCTCGCACAAGCGATTGCGCAGTTCGAACACGGGTTTCACCTGATCCACCCCGAAGGTGTCGGTGGTGCCCATGGTGAGCATGATGGTGGGCACCACGTGTTTGAGGGCAAAACAGGCGGTCAGGGTGCGCTCGAGATGGTCGAGATCGATGTCGTTGTTCTCGCCGACCTGAATGCGGATAGTCTTGTTCTCGATATCGACCCCGAGCAGGGAGAGGTTGGTGATGTTGGAGTAGTGACCGCCCTGGGAGTTGATGATGCGGTAATCCTGATAGTGGCCGAGCCCCTTGTGCTTGGCCTCCGGCAAGGTTTTGCGAATGCCGAGCAGGTAGCCGTAGAGGTTACAAAAGGTCCCCCCCTGGGTGAAGATGCCGGTGGCGCGAGCCGGGTCGTAACCCGCCAGCAGCGCTATCTGGCGCACCACCTTCTTCTCCAGCTCCTCGGCCACTCCGGCGTATTCGGAGTAGACCAGATTAGGGTTGGCCAGAATACCCAGCTGGGCGCCATAGATAGCGGGGTCCGCCGACATGGTGATGACGTTCTCGACGCTGGAGGGGTTCTCCCAATCCTTCGACAGCGCGGCGGCAAACAGCAGCTCGGCCATCGGCTCGCCCGGGGTACGCATGGTGGCGGGCACCGGCATGGTCTCGCAGAGATCGGCCAGGCGGGCACGGCCATCAGGCCAGGCGTTCAGGCGGGCATCCGGCGCCAGGCCACGGGCCCGAAATTCATTGAGGGTGGCAAATCCGGGTTCGCGAAAAACGGGCCAGAGATCGGGATTACGCGAGAAAAAGTTGGCTTTGACGGTGGCGAAACGGGCGGAGAAATCGGGATGGACGGCATTGACGCTTTCGTCTTGCAGATAAACTAAGTCACTCATTTTTATACCATTAGTACAGCAAATGTGCGGCCGTTATACCCCTGAGGCAGCAGGGCCGACAGTGACAATATCTAATGGCCTACCCTACTTTTTGTCATGTATCAGTCATCACAAGGGCTGGCAAAAAGGCGCCTTTGAGGCGCCTCTTTATATTTCGTGATCTTGCTCCCATCCTGGCTGACAGCGCCCTCACTAACGGACCACCATCAGCACAGCGCCCCCTCAACGCAGGGAGGCCAACAGCCACCGTGCAAACTCCGCCAGCTCGCTCTGCTGCTGCGGAAAGGCCGCCAGCCAGGGCTGCAAGCGCGCGGCGACAGCGTCCGGCCGATAGCCGCAACCCGCCAGTTCGGCCGCCAGCAGATCAAACGGGGCCGGCTCCAGAGTATCGCTAAAGAGCTGCGCCCGGGTGATGACCCCTTTCTCCACATCAAAGTGCAGCTCCACCCCGCCCCAGCTGAACCGCTCCTCCAGCAGATGGCTGAACGCCGGGGCATGGCCATAGTTCCACTCCCAGCTACGCTGGCGGGCGAAGGTCTCGGCAAAGCCCGGCAGATCCGGCATCTGCTCCGGGGAGATATGCTCGGGCTCAACTCGCGCGCCGTAATGGTGGAAGAAGGCCTCCTGCAGCGCCTCGCTCACCTGTTGATGGTCGATCCCCGGCAGCAGTTCGCACAGATTGGCCACCCGGCTGCGCACCGAGGTGATCCCCTTGGCCGCCAGCTTCTTGGGGTCGGGGTTGAGATAGTTGGCAAGGCGGCCGAGATCGGCATCCAGCAGCAGGGTGCCGTGGTGAAAACCGCGATCCTGAGTCTCCCGATAGGCCGACCCCGATACCTTGCGCTCCCCGTCCGGGGTGGCCACCAGCAGATCGTTGCGACCAGAGGCAAACGCCTCGATCCCCAATCGCTTGAGCCCGTCCAGCACGATGGCGGTGGAGACGCTCTTGTCATACTCCGGCTTGCCCGCCATGAAGGTGAAGCAGCTGTTGCCAAGGTCGTGGAACACGGCGCCGCCACCGCTGCTGCGACGCGCCAGGGTCACCCCGTCCTCTTCCATGCGGCGGGTATTGCACTCCTTCCACGGGTTCTGGGCACGGCCAATCACCACGGTATTGGCATTGCGCCAGAGGAACAGCACCCGCTGGCCGGGGTCCATCTGGCGGAAGATGCACTCCTCGACGGCCAGATTGAACAGGGGATCGTGAGAGTCGGAGACAAGCAGACGCAAGCGGGACATAAAAAGACCTTATCCGGAACTGGGGGCAGCATGATAACACTGACGGGGTACCATCACTGAGCTGTCGCACATTAACCGGTGCGCAGCAGCCGCGACACATTTGCGTCACACCTGACCGCCCCATAAAAGTATCTATTGATATAACGACACAGCTTGACGTGCAACCACGGAAAAAATGCAGTCAAGCCACAATGACAACGATAAAAACGGGAAAAAGTGGCTAGAATGCGACCACTTCGATAGGCCATATGACTCTCTTATTGGTCACATAACTTGCAAAAAAACGGCATGTATCCATCCCGTGTGATGAACGACACAAAAATGACTTTCCAACCCCCCTATACCCTATTGCAAACGCCTTTTCTCCCCTTGCAGGTGACACAAAATTGCTTGAATCTAGCCTAGACATCGCTCCCGAGAGAAACGTTGTATGACGGAGAACGCAGCCCCCCGCCAGCCCCTCAGCTGGTTTATGCCAATGCTGGTCGGTATGGTCATCGCGACCCTGACCTCTTCCCCCGTGCGAGCCGGCGAGCAGGTCATCGTCCAGTTGCCGTGGCAACACCAGTTCCAGTTTGCCGGTTACTACGCGGCTATCGCCAAAGGATTTTATCGGGAGGCCGGTCTGCATGTCACCCTGCGCGAAGCGGACTCCCGCACCGATGTGGTCAGCGAGGTGATCTCGGGAAAGGCCCAGTTTGGCATCAGCGGCAGTGATCTGCTGCTGGATCGGGCTGCCGGTCGTCCGGTGGTGGTGCTCGCCGCCCTGCTGCAGCACTCGCCGCTGGTTCTGCTCACGCTGGATAGGCCAGATATTCGCAACCCGGCCGATCTGGCCAACAAGCGACTGATGCTGGAGCCGGGCTCCAACGAGCTGCTGACCTACCTTTCCCACCATACCCGCAGCCGCGACTGGGTCACCCTTCCCTACAAACAGGGGATAGAGGCACTGCTGGCGGGCAAGGTGGATGCCATCAGCGCCTACAGCACTACCGAACCCTTCTATCTGCAGCAAAGAGGCATCCCCTATCGGGTCTTCAGTCCGCGCACCATCGACTTCGACTTCTACGGCGACAACCTGTTTACCTCCGAGCGGGAGCTGATCACCCGACAGGATCGGGTCTACGCCTTCCAGCAGGCCAGCCTCAAGGGGTGGCGCTATGCGATGGACCACCCCGAAGAGATGATCAACCTCATCATGGAGCAGTACCCGACCGGGGCTGGCCGTGAACAGCTGGAGTTCGAGGCTCGTGAAACCAGAGAGCTGATGCAGCCGGATCTGATCGAACCTGGCTACATGCAGCAGGAGCGCTGGCTGCAGATCGCCAAAACCTATCTGGAGGCGGGCATGCTCACGGTATTGCCCAACCTCGACCGCTTTATCTACGACCCGGCGCAGGAGCGGCTGCGCCAGCAACGGCTGCTGCTCGACAAGAGCGTGGCGGTGGCCATGCTTATCACCTTTACCTTGATGACCCTGCTCGGCATCTTCTTGCACCTCTATCTGCGCCTGCGTGAGGAGGCGCGGGATCGCCAGCGGCTGACCCGTGAACTGGCCCAGAGTGAGCAACACTACCGCTTTGTTGCGGAGAACAGCGCCGATGTGATCTGGACCATGGATGCCGCCAGCTTGCGCTTTCGCTATGTCAGCCCGGCCATCACTCCTCTTAGCGGCTACGAGGCCCCCGAGCTGTTTGCCCTGCCCCTCAAACAGCTGCTGCCGGATGCCTCAAGGCAACTGCTGCGCGAGGAGATCTCTGCCACTCTGGAGGCCTGGCAGCGGGGGGAACATGACCAGACTCGCCGGGTCATTCGTACCCAGCTGCGCCGCAAGGATGGCCATCTGGTGGCCACCGAAACCATCACCACCCTCCATGGCAACCACAATGCCCAGCCGGAGGCGATCCTCGGGGTCACCCGGGATATCACCGAGCGGGCAGCGCGAGAGGAGATGATGCGCCGGCTCGCCTTCTACGACCCCCTCACCGGGCTGCCCAATCGCCGCTTGCTGCAGCAACGGCTCAAGGAGCTGATGGAGCAGGAGGCACCCCGTCCGCTGGCATTGATGTTTATCGATCTCGATCACTTCAAGCCGATCAACGACACCTTCGGCCATGAAACCGGGGATATTCTGCTCAATATGGTGGCCGAGCGGATGAGCCACTGCGTGCGCAAACAGGATCTGGTGGCACGGCTGGGGGGCGATGAGTTCGTTATCTTGCTGCCGGATAGTGGCGACGAAGTGCTGGCGGTGGCCGACAAGCTGCACCAGCAGCTGCGCCATCCGTTCCAGCTGGAGGGGCAGGAGCTGCTCATCTCCAGCAGTATCGGGCTGGCGCTCTATCCCGAGCACGGGGAGGATGCCAAAACCCTGATGCACCACGCCGATCAGGCCATGTATCAGGCGAAGAATCGGGGCCGCGGCCGGGTCTGCCTCTATACCGAAGGCCTTGATCCCGAGCAGGGGGCACTGCTGTGGCAACCCGGCCACGAGTGCGGTCACCCGCGCATCGATGCCGAGCATCGCCAGCTCTTCGTATTGACCAACCGGCTGCTGGAGCGGATGAAAGATCAGCACGAGGATCCGGCCCCGTTTCTGGAGAGTCTGGAGAGCCTGTTCGACATGGCCCGCCATCACTTCGCCTTTGAAGAGCAGATGCTGGCGGAGATCGACTATCAGGAACTCGTCAGCCACCGTCAGGATCACCAGCGCCTGCTCAACAAAGCAAACCAACTGCTGCACGCCGCCAAAGCGGGGACGCTGGGCAACGACGAGCTGCTCAACTTCATCATTCAGGAGCTGGTGGTCGGCCACATGAGTCAGGCGGATCGCCGCTACTTTCCTCTGTTCAGACCCGAGCGTAATGCGACTCTTGCGAAAGGGGCGGCCTAGTCACCCCGCAGGGCCACAACGGGGTCGAGACGCACCGCCCGCAAGGCGGGAGCGACCCCGGCCAGCAGGCCGACCAGGGCGCTGCAACCGAGCGCCAGCAGCAGATAGAGAGGATGGAGGGTGAGCGGCAAGCCGGCCGCCAGCAGGGTGAGCAGCAGCTTGAGCCCGCCGAGCAGGGCCAGCCCCATGGCCCCGCCCAGCAGCGCCAGCACCACGGCTTCGAGCAGGAACAGCAATAGAATGCGCCGCCGTGGGCAGCCCAGCGCCATCAGCAAGCCCACTTCGGGGATCCGCTCCTGCTGGGCGATGCTCATGATACTGAAGATGCCGACCGCCCCGATCAGCAGCGAGATAATGCCGAGCCCGCCAACCGCCAGCTTGATGATGGAGAGGATCTTGTCGAGGCTGGTCAGCATGTCCTGCTGGGAGGTGAGGGTAAAATCCTCGGCGCCGTGGCGGGCGATCAGCACCCGCCGGATCTGGGCTGTGATGTCGGCCTCCGTCTGCCCGGCGCGATAGATGACGTCGATCTCCTGCAGCCCCTCCTTGTTGAACAGCGCCTGGGCGTGAGCGGCGGGCAGATAGATCATGTCGTCCAGATCAAAGCCGAGAAATTGCCCCTTGGGAGCCAAAACCCCGGCCACCCGAAAACGGCGATCACCAGCGCGTAGCAGACTGCCCGGCGCATCGCCACCGGGAAACAGCTCAGCCGCCACCTTGGCCCCCAGCACCGCATAGGCGCGGGGCATGGCACTGTCATCCGCGGGCAGAAAACGCCCCTGCACCAGGGTGAGCCGCCAGCCTGAGAGCGCAGCCGGACCTGTGCCCAGAATGGCGGTGCTGCGGGTCAATCCGCGGCTGCGCACCTCCCCCTGCCCCTGCACCACAGGGAGCGCCGCCTCTACCCCTGCCAATCTGGCGAGGGCATCGGCGTCCTCCAGCAACAGAGGACGGCTGCTGGAGAGGATGCCGGGCGGACCGCCGGCGGTTTCGGTCTTGCCCGGGGTCACGGCGATCAGCCGGGTGCCGAATTGGGAGAAGCTGTCGAGCAGATAGAGCCTGAGCCCCTCACCGATGCCGGTGAGCAGGGTCACCGAGGCAATCCCGATGGCGATGCCTAGCGCCGACAGCAGGCTGCGACTGCGCACCGCTAGCAAGGCGCGCCACAACCAGAACAGCAGATCGGCGGCGCGCATCAACCACCACTCCATTGCCCGCTGCGCAGGCTGCTGACCGGATCTTGTCGTGCCGCCCGGGAGGCGGGCAGCCAGCTAAAAAACAGCCCGGTCAGCAGGGCCGCGGGCAGGGTGCAGAGGGTCGCGAGCAGAGGGACTGCCGCCGGAAAAGCGGGCCATACCAGCCCAGCGAGGGCCACCAGGGCATAACCCAAAGCAGTGCCAAACAGCGCGCCACTGCCGCTCAGCAGCAGCGCCTCCCACAAAAACAGCTGGCGGATCTGGCGGCTGTCGGCCCCCAGTGCCTTGAGCAGACCAATCTCGCCGGTGCGCTGGCGGGTACTGATCAGCGCCAGATTCATCATCATGATGCCGGAGACCAGCAGGCTGATGGCACCGATGCCGGCAACTGCCAGGGTGAGGGTCGAGAGAATGGTGGAGAAGGTGGCCAGCATGGCGTCGCGGCGCACCACGGTCACATCGAGCAGCCCGTGGCGCGCCTGCATCAGCTGCTCCAGTCGCTTGACCAGCGGGGGCACCGCTTGTCCCGCCAGTGGCTGGATCAGCAGCCGAAACAGCCCCTCGGTATTGAACAGCCGCATGGCGCTGCCGACCGGGATCAGCGCCGCCTCGGCCATATCCATCCCCAGATTGCTGCTCTGGCTGGTGAAGACCCCCACCACCCGAAAGCGGCGATTGTCAAAACGCAGCCACTGGCCGACCGGATCGGCCTGACCGAACAGCTCCCGGGCCACCTTGGCCCCGAGCAGAACGACCGGCCTGTCCTCTGCGGCATCTCCCGGTAGCCAGCGGCCGGAAAGCAGCTGCAGCCCGTGGGTATCGCGCAGCCCGTTGCTGCTGCCAAGCAGCATGGTCTGACGCAACCGCGCCCCCTGTTTGGCCTCGGCAAAGCCCATCACCAGCGGCACCAGCCGCACGTTTGGCTGGTGCTGGCCAAGGTAGTGCATGTCATCGAGGGTGATCTGCCGCAGACTGTTGCCGGTGACCGGCGGCAGCCCGCCGGTGGTCTCCTTGCGGCCCGGGAACATCACCAGCAGATCCTTGCCAAGGGAACTGAACTGGTCGGCCACATAGCGCCTCGCCCCCTCCCCCAGCGCGGTGAGCAGCAGCACCGAGGTGACGCTCAGACTCACAGCCAGGATCAAGACCAGCGCCCGTGAGCGCTGGCGCAGCAGGGCCACGGCGGCAAAGCGGATCACATCGGGCCGCCGCATTCAGCCACCGCCGCTATCAATGTTGATGCGGCCATCGTTCATCAGGATCCGCCTGCCCGCCCGATCACCGAGGCGCGGGTCGTGGGTTACCACCACCAGCGTGATCCCCTGCTCCCGGTTGAGCTCCTCCAGCAGGGTAATCACCTCCTCCCCGGAGCGGGAGTCGAGATTGCCGGTGGGCTCGTCGGCCAGGATCAGCCGCGGCGCCATTGCCATGGCCCGGGCGATGGCTACCCGCTGACGCTGACCGCCGGAAAGCTCGGCA
This sequence comes from Aeromonas sp. FDAARGOS 1411, assembly GCF_019047125.1. Lineage (NCBI taxonomy): Bacteria > Pseudomonadati > Pseudomonadota > Gammaproteobacteria > Aeromonadales > Aeromonadaceae > Aeromonas > Aeromonas sp. FDAARGOS 1411. The sequence continues at coordinate 2,244,440 of NZ_CP077214.1, forward strand.
GGGCGATGTCCGGCCCGGTTCTCCAGCCCCAGATCTCCCAGCAACTGCTGGCTTCGGCGATGGCGCTCGGCGGGGGCGATCCCGCACAGCATCAGCGGCAGCTCGACGTTTTCACGGGCGGTGAGGCGGGAGATGAGGTGAAACGACTGGAACACAAAGCCGATGCGATGACCGCGCAGCTGGGCCAGCGCAAGTTCTGACAGGGTGGCGGTGTCCTCCCCTCCCAGCCAGTAGCGCCCCTCATCGGGCCGATCCAGCAGCCCCAGCACATTGAGCAGGGTCGATTTGCCAGAGCCCGAGGGGCCCATCACCGCCAGATACTCCCCCTCGACAACCCGCAGGGAAACGCGATCGAGGGCGGCCACCTCGCTCCCCCCCAGAGTGAAACGACGGCTGACTGCATCAAGGCGAATGAGATCACTCATCCGGCTGCTCCGTGGCGGCGCTGAAAGGGCCCTCCCCGACAATCTGTCCGGGCTGGGCCGCCAGCCGATCACCGGTAGCGAGCCCCTCGGCCACCTCAATCCAGTTCCAGTTCTCCACGCCCCAGCGGGGCACCACCCGCACCAGCTTATCCCCTTCCAGCCGCAGCACACTGCCATCGTCGGCCCGGCTGCTGGCCGCTACCCGCAGCACATCGGTGGCGCGGGTCACCTCGACCTCAAGGTCGGCACTGTAGCCAATAAGCAGGGGCACATCGGTGGGCAGGGCAGTGAGCGCTGCCTCCACCTCCACGGTACGAGCCTGCTTCTCCAACTCCTTCACATAGGGGGCGATACGGGTGACGGTGGCGGCAAAATCGCGCCCGGGCATGGCATCGAGCAGCACCCGAGCCTGCTGGCCCACCTTGAGGCGGGCGGCATCCACTTCATCGATGGGAGCTGAGACATAGAGACAGCGATCGTCGATAAGATCGATCACCGGAGGCATGGCGACCCCGGGCGGTGAGGGAGTCATGTATTCGCCCAGCTTGCTGTTGACCTCAGCCACCACGCCGGCAAACGGCGCCAGCAGGCGGCGCTCGCTCAAGCGAGCCTCCACCTGGGCGACCTGCGCCTCGTCGACCCGCTCCTGCTGACGGGATGCCTGACAGACATAGCGGCGGGTATCGGCCAGATTCTGGGCCTGCTCGGCGAGGGTGCGGGAGGTGAGGTTTTTGGCCAGCAAGGTGGCCAGCCTGTTGGCCTCCCGCTCGTAGTAGGCCGCCTCGCTGCAACGCTCCTCGCGCTGGGTCTTGCCAAGCGCCTGCTGGGCGCGGGCCCGGGCGAGATCGGCGTGCATATCGTCACTCCAGAGGGTCAGCAGCAGATCTCCCCGGGCTACCCGCTCACCGGCCTTGACGGCGATCTGCTCCACCACGCCGCCACCGGGCAGACTGAGTCCAGCCCGCTGGCACGACTTGATGGTGCCAGCCCGGGTGTTGACCACAGTGACCAGCACATCCCCCCGCCCGACCTCTGCCAGCCTGATCGGCGTCGGCTGCGGTCGCCACCACCATGCTGCCGCAGCCACCGCTACCACGGCGCAACTTCCCCACCACAACCAACCTCTCTTCATCGCGCATCCTTTCGCTAGTGACTCCCGTCATGTGCGTCGGGAGAGCAGGGCATAATAGAGCAAGGGTATCACCACCAGGGTGAGCAAAGTGGAGACCAGGATCCCGAAAATCAGGCTGATGGCCAGTCCGTTGAAGATGGGGTCATCGAGGATAAACAGGGCTCCGATCATCGCCGCCAGCGCCGTCAGCATGATGGGTTTGGCCCGCACCTGCGCCGCTTCGATCACCGCCTGTTCGAACGCCACTCCGGCGCGGCGCTGCTGCTCGATAAAGTCCACCAGCAGGATGCTGTTGCGTACGATGATCCCGGCCAGGGCGATCATCCCGATCATCGAGGTAGCGGTAAACTGGGCCCCCAGCAGGGCGTGGCCCGGCATCACCCCTATGATGGTGAGCGGAATGGGAGCCATGATGATGAGTGGCACCAGATAGGAGCGGAACTGGGCCACCACCAGCAGATAGATGAGGATCATCCCCACGGCGTAGGCTAGCCCCATGTCGCGGAAGGTCTCGTAGGTGATCTTCCACTCCCCGTCCCACAACAGCGCCACCTCCCCCAGCTTGTCGGGCTGCTGCACGTAATATTGGGGCAGGTCGATATCGGCACCGGCGGCAAACATGCCGTAGAGCGGGCTGTCGGTGTGGCCACCCATGTCGGCCACCACCATCACCATGGGCTGCATGTTCTTGTGCATGATATAGCTGGGGGCCACCTCATCACGGCGACTTACCAGCTCGGAGACCCGCACCAGCTGGCCGCTCTGGCTGCGCATCTTGAGGGCCAGTACGCCCGCCAGATCCCGTTTGTCACCGGGAGCCAGTTCGATGCGGATCGGCACTGAATACTTGGCGCCGTGCCCCTGCAGCCAGCTGGCATCCTGATAACCCACCCCGCCATTGAGGGTGTTCACCAGATCGCCGAGATCGACCCCGAGCAGGGCCGCCTTGCTGCGATCCACCACCAGCCGCCACTTGGGCTGCGGGTCGGTCAGATAGATATCCACATCCACCAGATCCGCCGTGGCTACAAAGCGGGCCTGTACGGCGCGCGCCGCCGCTTCTCGGGCAGCCTGAGTCGGGCCATAAATTTCGGCAACGATGGATGACCAGACCGGCGGGCCCGGCGGCACCTCAACGACTTTCAGGTTGCCACCCACCGCGCTGGCGATGGCCTGCAGCGGGGCTCGTACCGACTGGGCAATCTGGTGGCTGCTGCGATCCCGTTCATGCTTGTCCACCAGATTGACCTGAATATCCCCCACGTTGGCACCGCTGCGGATAAAGTAGTGGCGCACCAGCCCGTTGAAGTTGATGGGGGCCGCGGTACCGGCGTAGATCTGGTAATCCTTCACCTCGGGCACTTTGGCAAGCTCCCGCCCGACCGCCAGCAGAGTGCGCTCGGTCTGCTCCAGGGTCGCCCCCTCCGGCATATCGAGCACCAGCTGAAATTCCGACTTGTTGTCAAAGGGAAGCATCTTGAGCACCACCCACTGCACCACCGGCATGGCGGTGGCCGCCCCGACCAGCAGCAACACCGCCAGCCAGAGCTTGCGTCTGGCGCGCTTGGCGCCATCACCGATCAGGAAAGGGGTCATCAGCCGGTGAAAAAGACCCGCCTTGGCCTCGCCGTGGGCACCTTGCACCGAATCCTTGAGCAAATGGCTCGCCAGCCAGGGGGAGAAGATAAAAGCCACCAGCAGGGAGATAAGCATCCCCATGCTGGCATTGATGGGGATGGGGCTCATGTAAGGGCCCATCAGTCCACTGACAAAGGCCATCGGCAGCAGGGCCGCGATGACGGTCAGGGTCGCCAGTATGGTCGGCCCCCCCACCTCATCCACCGCCCCCGGTATCAGATCCTTGAGCGCCCCCTTGCCCAAACCGCGATGGCGGTGGATGTTCTCCACCACGACTATGGCGTCATCCACCAGAATGCCGATGGAGAAGATCAGCGCAAACAACGACACCCGGTTGAGGGTAAAGCCCCAGGCCCAGCTGGCAAACAGGGTCAGTGCCAGGGTGATGACGATGGCAACGCCCACCACCAGCGCCTCTCGCCAACCCATGCTCACCAGCACCAGCAGCACCACCGCCGTGGTGGCAAAAATCAGCTTGCCGATCAGGGTGTTGGATTTGGTCTCGGCGGTGACGCCGTAGTCCCGGGTCACCGTCACCTCGACCCCGGCAGGGATGAGCCGGTTCTGCAAACTCTCGACCCGCGCCTCCACCCGCTTGGCCACATCGACCGCGTTCTGGCCCGGTTGCTTGCCGATGGCCAGGGTCACCGCCGGATAACTGGCTTGCCCCAGCCCCATCCAGCTGCGCTTGGTCGGGGTCTCCTGACCCAGAGAGACCTTGGCCACATCCCCCAGATAGACCGGCTTGCCGTCGTGCAGCCCCACCACCAGCTCGCGGGCCTGCTGCTCGCTTTGCAGGAACTGCCCCACCTGCACCTTAATCTCACTGTTGTCCTGCTCGATAGCCTGTGTGGTGCCTACCTGATTGGCGGCCGCCAGTCGCTGGCTCAGCTCGCCCCAGCTGATGCCGTGGGCGCTGAGGGCCGCCGGATCTGGCATCACCCGCAACACGGCGCTCTGGCTGCCCAGCGTGTAGATATCGCGGGTACCGGGAATGCGCTTGAGTTCGGTCTCCAGCTCATGGGCGACCCGGGTCAGCTCGGGTGCTCCCAGTTGCTTGCTCCCCTCTTTGCTCCATAAGGTCAAACTGACGATGGGGACATCATCGATCCCCCGGGGTTTTACCAGCGGCTGACCGACTCCAATCCCCTGCGGCAGCCAATCGCGGTTGGAGTCGAGCTGGTTGTTGAGATCGACGATGGCCTGCTCGCGGCTTACCCCCACCTTGAACACTACCACCAGCAGGGCGCCATCGGGTTGGGAAAAAGAGTAGAGGGTATCAATGCCCTTAATCTGGGAGACAACCTGCTCGGCAGGGGTGGTGACGAGAGAGGCCACTTCAGCCGGGCTGGCTCCCGGGAAGGGAATATAGACATCGGCGAAAGTGACATCGATCTGCGGCTCCTCCTCCTTGGGGGTCACCAGCACTGCAAACAGACCGAGCAACAGCCCTACCAGCGCCAGCAGCGGGGTGATGGCCGAGCCCTGAAACAGCGCAGCCAGCCGACCGGCAGGCCCCTGCCTCTCCTTTTTGCCGTTCAGCTCGCTACTCATGGGCCACCTCCTGCTGCTGCGCCCAGGCATCTGGAGCCAGCTTGTCACCGGCTTGCAGCCCGGCCAGGATCTCGCACTGTCCCTCGACGCAATGGCCGACCCGCACCGGCGTCAGGGCCCAGCCAGCGGGTTGCTGCAGATAGACGCCGTTGAACTCCCCTTGCCGCAGCAGGGCGCGATCCGGCACCTGCAACACCTGACGCTCACCCTGCTTGAGCTGCACCTTGAGCCACATGCCGGGCAATACCCCGGCGGTTTGCGGCGGCAAGTCGAGGCGCAACCTGAAGGCGTGGCTCTGGCTGTCGGCATAGTTGAAGCGGGTCAGTTTGACCGGGGTAACAGACTTACCATCGGGCAGCAGCACCTGCACATCCGCAGGCTCACGAGCCTGCGTCAGGGCGGATTGGGGCAACTCCACCTCCACCCGCAGTGTGTCTAGGGAGAAGCCGGAGAGCAACGGGGTACCGGGGGCGACAGTCTCCCCCAGCTCCACCAACCGCTTGGTCACCACCCCGGCGTAGGGGGCCAGAATGCGGGTATAACCGTAAGCCTCGCGGGCCTGAGTGAGGGCCGCATCGGCCGCATTGACCTCGGCGCGGGCGGCGCGATCAGTCGCCTGGGCATTGTCGAGCTGGGCGCGGGTGATCACTCCCTTGGCGATAAGTGCCTGAAAACGAGCAAGCTGGCGCTCTGCCTCCACCTGCTGGGCCTTGGCTCTGGCCAGTCGCGCCTCGGCACCCGTGACGGCGGCAAACTGCTCCTTGCCGCTGATCTCCAGCAGCGGCTGTCCCGCCTGCACCTGATCGTTCACATCCACCAGCATGCGGGAGACCCGGCCGCTGGTCTGGGCCGCCACCGTCCCCTGGTTGATGGCACTGACGGTGCCATCCAGCGTCAGCCAGTCAGTCACCGGCTGTGGCGCCACTGTCAACAGGGGCACTGTCAGTGGGGCAATAGGCTCCCCGTCCGCGGCAAAGGCCAGGGGGGATGTCATGGCCTGCGATGTCATCACCAACATGGTGATCCCCAGCAACCGGCTCTTTTCCATCATCACTCTCCTTCCCTAGCGTAATCTGTCACTTCACGGGATCAGGCGGTATGGGACTGGCGCACCTTATCCACTCCCCGAGCTGGCGCCTTGGTCAGCACCCTGGCCAGTCCTTTGTCAAACAGCAAGATCCCGGCCACCATGGCCGCTATAAACAACATTATCATGGGCTGCCCGCTGGAAATGAGACTCAGAGCAGGCCCCGGGCAGATACCCACCAATCCCCAGCCGATGCCAAACAGCGCAGCCCCGCCGATCAGCCTGCGCTCGAGCCGAGGAGCTGGTACGGCAGCGATGGGCTCCCCCAGCACACTCTGGCGACGGGGTTTCACCAGCAGAAAGTAACCCGGCATAAAGACCAGCAGGGCGCCCCCCATCACAAAGGCGAGGCTGGGATCCCAGGCCCCGGCCAGATCGAGAAAACCGGTGACCCGGGCGGGATCCATCATGCCGGAGATGGCCATCCCCAGTCCGAACAACACACCCGCAAACAAACTTGTCAGCAACTTCATGGCAATCAGCCCCTTACAGCAGATGATGAGTGACGAAGACGGTGATAAAGCCAGCCGCCATAAAGGTGAGGGTGGCGACGATGGAGCGCAGGGAGAGCCGCCCCATGCCACAGATGCCGTGGCCGCTGGTGCAGCCATTGCCAAGACGGGTACCGATGCCGACCAGCAGACCGGCCAGCAGCACTACAAGCCAGCCGGGCAAGGTGGTGAATGCGGGCATGGTGGCCCAACCCAGAGTCAGCGCCAACCAGGCGCCCGCCCCGAGCCCCAGCAGAAATAGCACCCGCCACGGCGTACGGTGTTGCAGCGCTCCGGCCAGAATGCCGCTGATCCCGGCAACCCGGCCGTTGAACAACATCAGGATCAGGGCCGACAGCCCCGCCAGCATGCCACCGCCCAAAGAGAGCAGCCATTGGCTTTCCATCATCAAGATTCCTTATTTTCCGAGTGACAAAAATGGGTTTGCAGCGCCCCCAGCACATCGGCAGCCGCCTCGCTCACCAGCGAGTAGTAGATCTGCTGGGAGACCTTGCGCGAACGGATCAAGCCGTAGCGCTTCAATACCGAAAGTTGCTGGGAGAAAGCCGACTGCCCGAGTTGGCTATGGGCCAGCAGCTCCCCGACCCCCTTCTCCCCCTCCACCAGCTGGCAGAGCACCATCAGGCGTTCGGGATGAGCCAACGCCTTGAGCAGGGAGGCGGCGGCTGTCGCATGTCTGTTCATCTCGTCGAATTGGCTCATAAGAGTAAATTAGCGATTGCTGATATTTGCTCTATTGTATAAAACAACACTAAATTAGCAACATCTAAAGTAGATAAGGAGAAAGACCATGACAGTAGATAACGGAGTCAGAATCGTCGCGGGTTGCATGTTGCTGCTCTCGCTGATCCTTACCAGCTGGGTTCATCCGGGCTTTGTCTGGTTGAGTGCCTTTGTCGGGGTCAACCTGATCCAGAGCGCATTCACCGGTTTCTGCCCGGCAGCGATGATCCTCAAACGGATAGGATTTAAATAAACGGGTCGGATGACCCGGCTCACATGAGCGTGTAATAAACGCAGGAGGCTGAACATGGCAACGGTAATCGTCATCGGCGCGGGTCTGGGGGGCATGTCTGCCGCCTACGAACTCAAGGCCGAACTGGGCAAGCAGCATGAGGTGATCCTCATCAACGACAAGCCGGACTTTGAATTTACCCCCTCCAACCCCTGGATTGCCGTCCAGTGGCGGGAGCGCAAGGAGACCTCGATCCCCATCGAACCCCATGTGAAGAAAAAGGGGATCCGCTTTATCCATGCCGCCCTGACCGAGCTGCAACCGGCGGCGCAGCAGCTCACCCTCTCCGATGGCCAGACCCTGCGTTACGACTTTCTGGCAATCTGCACCGGCCCGGCCCTCGCCTTTGACGAGGTGACGGGGGCTGGCCCCGAATCCGGTGGCACCACCAGCGTCTGTACCCTCTCCCACGCCGAAGAGTGCCGCCACAGTGTCAGCGCACTGGTCGATGAGCCCGGCCCTGTGATTGTCGGTGCCATGCCGGGCGCCTCCTGCTTCGGTCCCGCCTACGAGTACGCGTTCATCCTCGATCGCCACCTGCGCGACAAGAAGGTGAGAAAGAATGTGCCCATGACTTTTGTCACCAGCGAGCCCTACATCGGCCATCTGGGTCTCAACGGCGTGGGCGACTCCAAGGGGATGCTGGAAAGCGAATTGCGGATGCGCGACGTGCAGTGGATCTGCAATGCCCGCACCGTGGCGGCGCAAGATGGCCAGATGACGGTGGAGGAGCTGGACGATGAGGGCAACATCAAGCGCACCCACACTCTGCCCTACAAACACGCCATGATGCTGCCCGCCTTTGTCGGCATTGCGCCGCTGCGGAGCATCGAGGGGCTGGTCAATCCCCGCGGCTTTGTCATCGTCGACGAACACCAGCGTAACCCCGCCTTCCCGCAGATTTACGCCGCCGGGGTCTGCATCGCCATTGCCCCGCCGCACAAGACGCCGGTACCAACCGGGGTGCCCAAGACCGGCTACATGATTGAGGCGATGGTGCGCCCCCTGAGCCACAACATCAAGGCGGAGCTCAGCGGCCAGCCGCCGGTGACCAAGGCAGTGTGGAATGCTATCTGTCTGGCGGACATGGGGGACACCGGCGCCGCTTTCGTCGCCATGCCGCAGATCCCGCCGCGCAACGTCGCCTGGTTCAAGAAAGGAAAGTGGGTCCATCTGGCCAAGATCGCCTTTGAGAAGTACTTCCTGCACAAGATGCAGGTGGGGGATACCGAGCCCATCTACGAGAAACTGATGCTCAAATACCTCGGCATCGACAAGACCGAATGACCCCGCAGACCCGGCCCTCGCCGGGTCTCTTTTTACGGCCCTGCGCGGCAAAACGGGGCTTTCGATTATGTTTCAAGATGTTGCTGCGGGCGGCGCGGGGTTTACCCTGCCTGCCACCTCGGCTATCATTCGAGCCTCTTATCAATAGCGGAGACCATCAGTGGGCAACTCATCAAGTGACAGTTGTAGACCGACCCTCATCGTCGGTACCAAGGTCGCGAGCTAGCCGCAGGTCTTTCTCTGCCGCATGCTCGCAACCCTGCGAGAAGCGGAAATCCACTCCCCTCTTCTCCCTTTTTACACTTGACGTCTGGCAACCAGAGGCCAACCGCCACGGTCGCCATGCCTGCATAGTTTCTGCTTCCCACAAGGAGGCTGCTATGCGTTTTATCTCAATCAAACCGGCTGCGGATCGCACGGTCGCAACAGGTTCTGTTGCTACCCGGGCTCACCCCCTGTTGAGCCGGCTCGGCCGTGGCATGCTGCCACGCTGGCTGGGCGGCAAACAGCGTCAGCACCACTACCGGCTGCAGATCCGCTGTGAGGATCGCGCCGATATGGAGCAGGTGCTGAATATGGTGAACCACACGTTGCAACCGGCCGGGCTGCAACCGATGCAATCGATGAAGCCGGGTCGCGGCGGCGGGCGAGAGCTGGTGCTCAACCTGCAGTGCACCCCGCCCCAGCGACGCTATCTGGTGCAGTTCGTTCATCAGGTCGGAGTAGCACATCCGGTGCGCTGGCAACTGCGCCCGCGCATCGACTGCGATCCCGAACTCAACTGACCGCACACCTGCGTTAACCACAGTGAAAGGGGCCAGCCACGCTGGCCCCCTTGTCGTGAGCAACAGCTTGCTCTGCGGCGGATCGGATAGCCGATACGCCGTTCATGCTCGCACTTATGTTCGCGCCTATGCTCGGCTCGCACCCCGAGAGCGGGCGCGCTGTGTTGTTTTTTCTGCTGGCCATCCGCGCAATCATCCCCTGATCCATCCGCCTCCCGGCGTTTCATCATGGATTGCGCCAAGCCAGCGCTTATCAGAAGGAGTACGCCATGAAGATGTGGCAACAAATCGACATGCTCTCCCTGCTCGACACCCTGGCCAGCCTGTTGCTCGCCTTTGTGCTCGGCAGTCTGGTCGGGCTGGAGCGCCAGTACCGCCAACGTACCGCGGGTCTTCGCACCAACGTGCTGGTCGCCGTGGGGGCCGCCCTGTTCGTCAGTCTGGCCCAGCGCATCTATGACCTGCACGGCGGCAACTACAACGTGGTCCATGTGGTGGCCTATATCGTCTCCGGCATCGGCTTTCTCGGCGCCGGCGTCATCATGCGCGAGTCGGGCAATATCCGCGGCATCAACACTGCCGCCACTCTCTGGGGTGTCGCTGCTGTCGGCGCCGCCTGTGGCGCCGGGCTGGCCATGGAGGCCATTCTGGGCGCCCTGTTCGTGCTGGCCGCCAACACCCTGCTACGACCGCTGGTCAACCAGATCAACCGTCGCCCGGTGGACAATACCGACACCGAAGTGACCTACAAGGTGACGGCGCTGACCCAGCGCGAACATCAAAAAGAGGTGCTGCACTGGCTCGAGGAGATGCTGGAGCAGGCCAACTACCCCCTGAGCGAGCTCGACATCGAGCCGTTTGGCGAGGGGGATCTGGAGATCTCTGCGGTGCTGCTCGCCACCTCCATCGATGGCGACGAGCTGGATGCCCTGATGGTGAAACTCGGCATTCATCCCCATATCAAGCAGGTGTTCTGGCGCACCAGTACCACCGACTGAGCCGTTGGTCAGAGGAACGAACCATACGCCCACAGCAAAAAGCCCCGCCAGCAATGGCGGGGCTTTCTCACTATGGGATGGGCGAAGAGTGGCTAGCGGCGACTGCGCCAGCGCACCCTGGGGGTGATCACCTGGGCAGTTTGCGCCGGAGGATTGCCCGCAATCAGTTGCTGCATCAGCTCGAAAGCGGCGAGGGCCAGCGCCGGACAATCCTGCGCCACCGAATCGATGCGCATGGGAATGCAGTCGAGCAGGTCGTGATCGTCGAAGGTACACAGGCGCATGCCTGTCTCCATCAACCCCGCCTCGTTGAGGTAGCGCAGTACCCCTTCCAGCAGGGTAAAGGAGGCGGTAAAGAGCCCCCTGGGGGGCGCTCCCAGCTCGGCCACCAGCTCGGCCATCAGCTGATAACCGGAGCTCGGCTGATAGTCGCGATGACGCACCCGGGCTGCATCGGCTTCAAAACCGGCGCGATGGAGCCCCAGCTCATAGCCCGCCAGCCGGTGACGGCTGGGGGAGAGATCCAGCAGGCCACCGAAGTAGTAGATCTCCTCGCCGCACTCGCTGGCCATGTCCCGCACCAGCTCGGCGGTCGCCTTGCAGGCATCGGAGATCACCATGGGCAGGCGCGACTCGCCGATGTGGCGGTCGAGCTGCACCACCGGCAGGCGGTCGTGGATGCGGGCATAGATGTCATCGCTGTGGCCGCTGGAGGCGACAATCAGCCCATCCACCTGACGGCTGATGAGATTGTCCACCACCCGCTGCTCGAGGGCGGGATCATCCTCGGAGCAGGCGATCAGCAGCTGGATACCCGCCTCCCGGCAGTGGGCCTCGAGGGCGCGGGCGATGCGGGCAAAACCGAAGTTGGTGAGATCGGGGATCACCAACCCCCAGGTGTAGCTGCGGGTCTCGCGCAGGGAGCGGGCATGAAAGCTCGGCAGGTAGTGACACTCCTCCGCCACCGCCTGAATGCGCTTGCGGGTATCGTCGGCAATCCGGTACTCCGCACTCTTCCCGTTGAGCACCAGACTGGCGGTCGCCTTGGACACCCCCGCCAGTTCGGCGATCTGGGCAATCGTGATCCGTTTCTTCTTCTCCACCTGGCCTCCCGGCTGACTAGAACCGGGCTATTGTACTAGGCACGCCGACAGCGGCCAGTGATTGAGGCAAATTTTGCAGCCATCATCGCCGTTACCTGATGAAAGTTGCGGCTTCTCCCCGGGGAAGTAGCGCGCTGACAGGCTGTGTCGCCCCTCATCGATGAAGCACTCCAGACTGGAGCGATCGCACAGCACGGTGATCCGCCCGCCAGCCCATGGGCTGCTGCGAGTCTCCCACGCCCCGCTCTGCCAGTTCTGGCGCCGCAAGGTGATGCGCCCCGGCTGCCAGCACAGCTCGGCCACCGCGCCGAACCAGAGACTCCCCTCACCGCAGAGATCCAGATCGAGCCAGGCCGAGTCGATGGCCAGCCCCGGAAATTCGCCGAGCGTCCCCTCGAAGCTAGTCAGTTCTCCCTTGAGCGCCGCAAGCTCCGCCACCGGCCGCTGGCAGAGCCACTCATCCTGCCAGAACAGCTCCCGCGGACAGCTCATCTGATGGATCCAGCCATAGGGGATAGTGGGTTGGCTCATCTCGTTCTCCTCCGGCAACCCCAGCCAACCGAACAGGAGGCGGCGACCCTGAGTGTCCAGGGTGGTTTGCGGCGCATAGAACTCGAAGCCCCGATCCAGCTCGTGGAAAGCCCCGTGCTCGAAGCGCTCGCCGTCGAAGTCGCCAGCCAGCCAGCCGCACTGGTAGAGGTTGCGATAATCCTCGCCTGCCGGGGCAATCCCCTGAGGGCAGCTGATCAGCACATGGCGCTCCCCCAGCGGGAAGAAATCCGGGCACTCCCACATATAGCCAAACTCCCCGAGGCCGCCGTGCCCGCTGCCGGCGATGGGGCCCACCAGCGTCCAAGCATCCAGCGTGTCGCCGCGATAGAGCAGCACTTCCCCCTTGTCATCCAGGGTGCGGGCCCCCAGCACCATCAGCCACTGCTGGCCGTCGTGCCACACCTTGGGGTCGCGCACGTGGCCGCTGTAGCCTGCGGGCAGATCCAGCACAGGCCCCAGCTTGGCAAAACCACCCTCACCGTCGGCCCGGGCCAGACACTGATAGGCGGTGCGGCTGCCATCCGGGTATTTGACATTGCCGGTGTAGATAAGGGTCAGACGCCCCTGCTCGTCGCTCACCGCAGAGCCCGAATAGCAGCCGTGGCTCTCATAGGCTTCGGTGGGCAACAGCGCCACCGGCTCATGCTGCCAATGCAGCAGATCGGTGGAGGTGACATGGCCCCAGCCCTTGTTGCGGTGCTCGCAGCCCAGCGGATTCCACTGGTAGAAGAGGTGGTAGCGCCCGTCGTGCTCGATAAAGCCGTTGGGATCGTTAAGCAGCCCCACCGGGGCTGCCAGATGCCAGCGGGGCCGATGGGGATCGGCCGCCGCCTTGAGCTGTCCGGCCAGCAGCGACCGGACAATCTGGTTGAGAAGATCGCTTTCCTTCATCACTCCACCTTGTACTTGAGCAGGTAAGAAGCGGCGAAGGCGGCGCCAAAGGCGATCACCAGCCCGATGATGTAATGAATAAGGCTCATGGGCTGGACGATGGCCATGCCGGGAATACCGGTCAGCCCCACCGCCGTCATCCCCACCTTGGCCGCCACCACGTAGGCGCCGCCGCAGGCCCCGCCAAACAGACCGGCGAGGAAGGGTTTGATGTAACGCAGGTTCACCCCAAAGATGGCCGCTTCCGTGATGCCCAGCAGGCAGGACATGGCCGCCGGCACGGTAATGGCCTTGATCTTCACATCGCGGGTCTTGAAGTAGACCGCGAGGCAAGCCCCACCCTGTGCCACGTTGGCCATGGCCCAGATGGGCAGTAGGAAGTTGACGCCAATTTGCGGATTGGCCAGCAGCCCCGCCTCGATGGCGTGGAAGCTGTGATGAATGCCGGTGATGACGATAAGCGAGTAAGTGCCGCCAAACACCAGCCCCGCCAACCAGCCTGCCTGCTCATAGAGGGCGCTCAGACCGAACGAGATGCCATCCCCCAGCACCCGACCCGCCGGGCCGATAAAGAGCAGTGCCACGAAACCGGTGATGATGACGGTGAGGAACGGCGTGAGGATCAGATCCAGCGCGTCCGGAATGCGCTTGCGCAGCTGTTTCTCCAGATGGGACATAAACCAGACAGCCAACAGTACCGGGAAGACGGTGCCCTGATAGCCGATCATGGCGACATCGAGCCCGAAGAAATCCATGGTCTTGAAGCCACCGGCCACGCCCCAGGCGTTGGTCAGCGCCGGGTGGGTGAGGATGCCACCAAGGGTCGCCCCGAGGTACGGATTGCCGCCAAACTCCCGCGCCGCAGTAAAGCCGATGAGGATCGGCAGTATGATAAAGGCCGCCGAGCTGAACATGTCGAGCATCACAAACAGGGCGCTGTCGGCATTGACCCAACCGTAGGTGCGCACCATGCCGAGCAGCCCCATCAGCAGGCCCGAGGCGACGATGGCCGGAATGATGGGAACGAAGATGTTGGACAGAGTCCGCGCCAGCCTCTGCGCCATATTGAGCTTGGCCGCCGCCATGTCGGTCAGCTCAGCCTTGCTGGTGGTGCCGGTACCGGTCAGCGCCACAAACTCCGCATAGATCTTGTTGACCAAGCCGGTGCCGAAGATCACCTGAATTTGGCCCGCGTTGCTAAAGCACCCCTTGACCCCCTCCAGCTTGTCGATGGCGGCCTTGTTTACCTTGCTGTCATCGGCCAGCACCAGCCGCAGCCGGGTGGCGCAGTGGGCAGCGCTGACGATATTCTCCTTGCCCCCGAGCAGGGGCACCAGATCCTTGGCTATCGCACTGATATTCATATTCTTCCTCTTATGACCCGCCACGCTGGCGGGCCCTTGTCACATGAGAGTAGGGGCTGTCGAGCCGGGCTTCTAGCCGCAGCTCAACAGCCGCTTGCGTCTGATCGCAAAAAAGCATCCAGTTCGGAGCGGGTCGGCAGCGCCGTCATCGCCCCCTTGGCGGTGGTGGCGAGCGCCCCGCTGCCGTGGGCCTGAGCCAGGATGGCGGGTAGCTCGGCCAGCGTCGGCAGCGACGAGCACCCGGCCAGGGCCGCCAGCAGACCGGCGACGAAGGCATCCCCCGCCCCCGTGGTGTCGATGGGCGTCACTTTCTGCCCCACCCACTCCAGCAACTCGCCATCAAGGCGAGCCACCACCCCGGCCGCCCCTCTGGTCACCAGCACCAGCGCCGGGCCAGAGAGCGTTGCAAGCCCGGCAGCCAGATCATCCTCACCGCTCAGCAGTTGCAGCTCCTCGATGGAGAGCTTGACCACATCCGCCTGTGCAATTGCCTGACGCACCAGCGGCAGCATCTCGGCGGGGTTGTCCCACACCTCGGGGCGCAGGTTGGGGTCGAAGCAGACCCGCCCGCCTGCCGCCTTGATGGCCGCCATGGCCTGCAGGCAGCTGGTGCGCACCGGTTCGTTGGCGAGCGCGATGGAGCAGGTGAGCAGCCACTGACCGGCATCGAAGCGGGGCAACTCATCCGGGGTGAGGAACTGGTCGGCACTGGGGCGCACCATAAAGGTGAAGCTGCGCTCCCCCTCATCATCCAGTGCCACCAACACGATAGAGGTGCGATGGTCTGGATCGAGCCGCAGCTCACCGATATCCACCCCCTCCCCGCTCAGGGTATCGGCCATAAAGCGGCCGAACGGATCGGCACCAACCCGGCCGATAAAGGCCGCATCGCCACCCAGCCGTGCCACACCAACCGCCACATTGGCGGGCGCGCCACCCGGACACTTGAGGTAGTGCAACGCCCCTTCCGGGATCAAGTCCACCACCGCATCCCCCATTACCCACACACGATTCGTCACCTTGCTACTCCACTGCTGCATCGGATCCACGGTCAAACCCGAACTCTGTTCTGTTGGCTGGCATTATCAGCTAAACCGTTTTAGCCAACCAATAGATCTCGGCACCGACTGCCATTTTTGTGATCGGGATAACGAACTAGAACCAGGTTTCCATCTGTACGCCAAAGTTCCACTCGCCACCGGCGGTGAAGTTGCTCTGGCCCATGGCATCGTCGCTGGCGTAGTTGTCGAGCTCGGAGGACCAGTCCATCCAGCTGGCGAACACCCGCAGTTCGGGCCGTTCGAAGAAGCCGGCGGTCTGCGCCTTGAAGGTGGGGGCGAAGGTGAGCTTGGTGAAGTTGCCATTCACCGCCTGGCGTCCCTTGTAACCCTTGGGATCGAGATCCATGTACTGCCAGGCCGCCTCGTAGACCAGCTCGACGTTCTGGCTCAGCACCTGCGCCACCCGGGTATTGAAGGTAAGCCAGCGGTACTCATCCCCTTTCACGTAGCGATCCTGACTCTGCTCGGCCAGCAGGGCCGGGGCAAAATGCCAGCGCGAGTTGAGATCGGTAGCGCCAAACACGGCGACCCGCACCGCATCGGCGTCCGGCAACAGCTCGCTGTCAGAGCCCAGCCCCTTGACCTCGGCCCCCAGCCCATGACCATACAGCACCGCCGCCTTGGCAAAACCGGGGTTGATGCCAAAGAAGCTCTCGCCGTGGTAGGCCAGCAGGGTGTGTGCCCCCTTGTCCGCCGCCTCGCTGCCCGTCCCCTTGTCATTGATGCGGGCGTCATTGCCCTTGGCCGAGAGACCGTTCACCATCCACTGCCAGTTACCGACGCGGTTGTTCATGGTGAGGATGTAGCTCTCGATATCGGAGAGACCGCTGGCGCTGATGTCACCGTAATCGCGGCCATAGAGGGAGAAGTTGGCCTTCCAGCTATCGGCCAGTTGCACGTCGTAGACGCCGCCGCCGGTACCGGCCAGGAACACCACGTCGGAATCGAGCCAGTGGATGTCAAAGTTGTCCCGATCAAAGCGCTTGCCCGCCCACAGCACCGCATTCTTGAAGGGGCCGTCGAAGCTCGCCAGATTGCCGATCTCGGCAAACACCTGACGGGTATTGAGGCTCGAATCGCTGGCGGTCCAGTCGTTGCTGGTCTCCACCCCGTCAGCCAGCATCAGCTTGTAGCGGGCCCAGCTGCCATCCTCGAAGGTCTGGGTTTTCAGCAGGTTGGCCTCCATGTAGGTGTCATCCTCGTTGCCAAGGCGACCGACAGCCCCACCCACCGAACCGGCCGGGGTGATGTAGGGGCCACCGCGCCCGCCGTTGCCATTGCTGTTTACCAACAGGCCCGAGCGGGCATAGCCGTGAAACTCGAAGCCCTGGGCACCGGCTGTCTTCTCATTCACCTTCTGGCTGCGGTTGTCGGCCGCCTGCGCCTGCTCACTGGCCGCGCTCGCCTTCACTTCCGCCTGACTGGCACGGCTCTCTGCTGCCTCGGCTCTCGCTTCAGCCGCCTGTACCCGCGCCTCCAGCGCAGCCAGTCTGGCCTCGACACTCTCACCTGCAACACTCACCTGCGCCGCCCATAGAGGGTTGCTCATCCCCAATCCCAGCGCTACCGCCAGCGCCAACTTGCTCTTGAACATCATCATCTTCCTCACCTGTCATCTGTGGCCCGGACGGGCGCTGTTGTTATCGACAGACGGAGCATAGCTAAACCGCTTTAGCCAGCTCAACACAGCAACTAAACCGATTTAGCAACAGTGTGAGCGGGATAACATTTGTACAGCAGGAATTGGCGGGAGTTGTGAGGAGGATCCCTCATCAGGATCCACTCAATAAGGCGGATCCTGGCTAAACGGCGGGCAAAAAAAGAGCCGGCACAAGGCCGGCTCTGTTTATTCGGGTCGCTGAAATCAGCTGGTCAGATCGTCGAAGAAGCGTTTCACCCCTTCGAAAAAGCCTTCCGATTTCGGCTTGTGGGTCTTGGCAGCTGCGCCGCTGAAGGATTCGTCCAGCTGGCGCAGCAGCTCTTTCTGCTGCTCGGTGAGGTTGACCGGAGTCTCGATCACCACCTTGCACATCAGATCCCCTACCTGGCCGGAGCGTACTGACTTCACGCCCTTGCCGCGCATGCGGAACATCTTGCCAGTCTGGGTCTCCGGAGTGACCTTGAGCTTGACGCGGCCATCCAGGGTCGGCACTTCAATCTCGCCACCGAGGGCAGCTGCGGTGAAGCTGATGGGCACTTCGCAGTAAAGGTTGTTGCCGTCACGCACGAAGATCTCGTGCTCTTTGACGTGCACTTGTACGTAGAGATCCCCTGCCGGAGCCCCTGCCTCCCCTGCCTCCCCTTCGCCGGAGAGACGGATGCGATCGCCGGTATCGACGCCCGCCGGAATTTTCACCGACAGGGTCTTGGTGCGCTGGTAGCGACCTTCACCGTGACACTTGCGGCACGGATCCTTGATGATCTTGCCGCGACCGTGACAGTGCGGACACGCCTGCTGCACCGCAAAGAAGCCCTGACGCATCTGCACCTGGCCGGAGCCGTGGCAGGTCGGGCAGGTCTGGGCACTGCTGCCGGTGTGGGCACCGGAGCCGTTACAGACTTCGCAGTGAACCAGGGTCGGCACCTTGATCTCCTTGGAGACCCCGCGTACCGCCTCTTCCAGCGTCAGCTCCATGGTGTAACGCAGGTCGGAGCCACGGGCCGGGCCACGACGGGCACCACCACGGCCACCGCCGAAGATGTCACCGAATACGTCACCAAACATGTCGGCGAAGTCGGCACCGCCACCAAAGCCACCGTGGCCACCGCCCCCCTGGCTCGGGTCGACACCGGCATGGCCGTACTGGTCGTAACGGGCACGCAGGTTGGCATCGGTCAGGACCTCGTAGGCTTCCTTGACCTCTTTGAACTTCTCTTCGGATGCGGCATCACCCTGGTTACGATCCGGGTGATACTTCATGGCCAGGCGCTTGTACGCCTTCTTGATCTCGCGATCGTCGGCATCTTTCGCCACACCCAGTACTTCGTAGAAATCGCGCTTCGACATACTCATCCTGTGGTTACGCAGACGGGCGTTGGTTACCCAACGCCCGTGAATTCATTGACCAAGCCGATGGGCGAAGCGGACTTCGCCCATCTGGGTAGGGCTTACTTCTTGTCGTCTTTCACTTCTTCGAACTCGGCGTCGACTACGTCGTCGTCAGCCTTGGCAGAAGAGGAGGACTGACCGGCATCAGCACCGGCTGCACCCTGGGCCTGAGCCTGCTGCTGGGCAATTTCCATCAGCTTCTGGGACGCTTCCAGCAGAGCCTGCTGTTTGGCTTCGATAGCAGCCTTGTCGTCACCCTTGATGGCCGCTTCCAGCTCGCTCAGAGCAGCTTCGATCTTGGTCTTGTCGTCGGCAGGCAGGGCTTCACCGGCTTCGGTGATCTGCTTGCGTACAGAGTGGACCAAACCATCAGCCTGGTTGCGAGCCTGTACCAGCTCTTCAAACTTCTTGTCCTCGGCCGCGTTGGCTTCGGCTTCGCGTACCATGCGCTCGATCTCGTCATCAGACAGACCAGAGGAGGCCTGGATGGTGATCTTCTGCTCTTTGTTGGTCTCTTTGTCTTTCGCAGAGACGTGCAGGATACCGTTGGCATCGATGTCGAAGGTCACTTCGATCTGCGGCAGACCGCGCGGTGCCGGACGGATGCCTTCCAGGTTGAACTGGCCCAGAGACTTGTTGTCGCTGGCGCGCTTGCGCTCACCCTGCAGCACGTGAATGGTCACGGCAGACTGGTTGTCTTCGGCAGTGGAGAACACCTGGGACTTCTTGGTCGGAATGGTGGTGTTCTTCTCAATCAGCGCAGTCATCACGCTACCCATGGTTTCGATACCCAGGGAGAGCGGGGTAACGTCCAGCAGCAGTACGTCGGTCTTGTCACCGGACAGTACGGCACCCTGGATGGCAGCACCCATGGCCACGGCTTCGTCCGGGTTAACGTCTTTACGCGGCTCTTTGCCAAAGAACTCGGCAACGGTCTTCTGAACCAGCGGCATACGGGTCTGACCACCAACCAGGATCACGTCGTCGATCTCGCCAACTGCCAGACCGGAGTCTTTCAGGGCGACACGAACCGGCTCCAGAGAGTCCTTCACCATGTCTTCTACTAGGGATTCCAGCTTGGCGCGGGTCACCTTGATATTCATGTGCTTCGGACCGGTGGCATCTGCAGTGATGTACGGCAGGTTGACGTCGGTCTGCTGGGCAGAAGAGAGCTCGATTTTGGCTTTCTCGGCGGCATCTTTCAGACGCTGCAGAGCCAGCTGGTCGTTGCGCAGGTCGATGCCCTGCTCACGCTTGAACTCGTCTACCAGATAGTTGATGACGCGGTTGTCGAAGTCTTCACCACCCAGATGGGTGTTACCGTTGGTCGCCAGTACTTCGAAGGTGGTTTCGCCTTCAACTTCGTCGATCTCGATGATGGAGATATCGAAAGTACCGCCACCCAGGTCATATACGGCAACCTTGCGCTCGCCCTTGACCTTGTTCACGCCGTAAGCGAAGGCAGCAGCAGTCGGTTCGTTGATGATGCGTTTTACATCCAGACCGGCGATGCGACCGGCATCCTTGGTAGCCTGACGCTGGGCGTCGTTGAAGTAGGCCGGAACAGTGATAACGGCTTCGGTTACCGGCTCACCCAGATAGTCTTCGGCAGTCTTTTTCATCTTTTTCAGCACTTCGGCAGAGATCTGCGGCGGTGCCATTTTCTTGCCCTTCACTTCAACCCAGGCGTCGCCGTTGTCAGCTTTGGCGATGGCGTACGGCATGATTTTCAGGTCACGCTGCACTTCTTCATCTTCAAAACGACGACCGATCAGACGCTTGATGGCGAACAGGGTGTTTTTCGGGTTGGTGATGGCCTGACGCTTGGCCGGCTGACCAACCAGGATCTCGCCATCATCGGCATAGGCAATGATGGACGGAGTAGTACGATCGCCTTCTGCGTTCTCGATCACGCGAGCAGTGTCGCCATCCAGAATAGCGACGCAGGAGTTGGTAGTACCCAGGTCAATACCGATGATTTTACCCATTTGACGAATCTCCAAATACTTTGAATAAACTGGCGAGGAACTCGCCTTAATGCGTTAACGGCTAGGTGGGGGCTGCCAATCTGGCTTTCAAGCTCCCGGCATCAAATTTTTTGTGCCGCCGCGGCCTTGCTACCTATATGGGGTCGCCAGACGCAGCTTCAAGCCCCAACCCTAAAAAACCACACCCTTTGTCATGGTTGCGCGGTCACGTTGAGCCGTAAAACCGGGCAAGATGAACAGATGCTGCACTGCGAAACAAAAAGCCCGCCACGGGGCGGGCTCGGGCACCCACAGCCAATCAGTCGACCGCTTTGGCGATCATCACCATGGCAGGACGGATCACCCGACCGTTGAGGTCATAGCCCTTCTGCATCACTGCAATGACGGTGTTCGGGGCCACATCGGCACTCGGTACCATGCTCATCGCCTGATGGGCGTTGGGGTCAAACGGCTGGTTGATCGGGTCAAGCGCCACCAGACCAAACTTGGCCACGCCGCTCTGCATGGATTTCAGGGTCAGCTCGACACCTTCGATCATCGGCTTGAGGGCTTCGTTCTCCTTGTCGGCCAGTTCGATGGCACGCTCAAGGTTGTCCAGCACCGGCAGCAGTTCGTTGGCGAACTTCTCCAGAGCGAATTTGTGCGCCTTCTCCACATCCAGCTCGGTACGACGGCGCAGGTTCTCCATCTCGGCGGCGGTACGCAGGGCGCGTTCACGCTCTTCCGCCGCTTTTTGGATGGCGGTTTCCAGCTGCGCTTCCAGTTCGGCAATGCGGGCCTGCTCGGCTGTCACTTCACTGTCTACATCGGTCGGCTCGACTGGCTGGGCTTCCACTTGCTCCATCGCTTCAACCTTTTGCTCTTCGTGGTTCATGACATCTCCAATTCCGGGGTTACTTATGAGGGCCCTGACGTCTGGTTGAGCGACCGGACGACAACAGACCGACTATGTTGGCGCTATTATGGGGATGCATCCCCGGCTTTCAAGGGGTAAAGGGCAATCAGGGTTGCTGAATAGCCGCAACCGGCGGTTTATCCGGGTTGCCGCTCACCGTTTAACCAGTAACCTCAAGGGGATAGCCACCCCCGTCACACGGGAGAGCGTCACAAGCGGAGCAAAGCACTGTATACTGGCCCGCAATACCCATCCCAGATCTGACTGACTATGGATTCTCCGTTCAAAACCATCGCCCTGATTGGCAAACCCCACCATGAGGGAGCCAACCAGACGCTGACCGGCCTGCATCAATACCTGACCGCCCGCGGCTTTCGGGTACTGGTGGAGAGCCGGGTCGCCCAGACCCTGAGCATCCTCGATGAAAACGTGATGGATCTGGTGCAACTGGGCCAGCAGGCCGATCTCGCCATCGTGGTCGGCGGTGACGGCAACATGCTGGGGGCGGCGCGGGTACTGTCACGCTTCGATGTGGCGGTGATCGGGGTAAACCGGGGCAACCTCGGCTTTCTGACCGATCTCTCGCCACAAGATTACCTGCTGCCGCTGGAGCAGGTGCTCTCCGGCCACTACAAGAGCGAACACCGCTTCCTGCTGGAAGCCTCGGTCTATCGCCACGGCGAGCGCAAGTCGAGCAATCTGGCGGTCAACGAGGCGGTATTGCACCCGGGCAAGATCGCCCACATGATCGAGTTCGAGGTCTATATCGATGGCAGCTTTATGTATAGCCAGCGTTCGGACGGCATCATAGTCGCCACCCCGACCGGATCCACCGCCTACTCACTGTCGGCAGGTGGCGCCATCCTCACCCCCAAGCTCAACGCCATCACGCTGGTGCCCATGTTCCCGCATACCCTCAGCAGTCGCCCCATCGTGCTCGATGCCGACAGCGAAGTACGGCTGCTGGTCTCGCCGGATAATCAGGACGATGCCATGCAGGTCAGCTGTGACGGTCAGGTAACCCTGGCGGTCCACCCGGGGGACGAGATCCTGATCAAGAAGAGTCACCACCAGCTTCATCTGGTGCATCCCCTCGACTACAGCTACTTCCACGTGCTGCGCAACAAGCTCGGCTGGGGCAGCAAGCTGTTTTAATCGGCGCTGACCGATAACGGCATTGCCAGAGAGGGCGCCTGAGTTGGCGCCCTTCTCTTTTCTGTCGTGGCAACGTCCCCTGCACTCTCATATCCGTACCGCGTCCCAATAGTCAGTACCGCATTCTCATAGCCATGGCGCACTGGCGCGGCTTTCCTGTGTTAAAAATGGCGGCGCCCTCTTTACTGTATATAAGACCAGTATATACTGGATACATACACAGTAATGTTGACCTATACAGGATGAGACCATGCTGACCCAGCTGACCGTCAACAACTTCGCCATCGTCAAGTTTCTCGAACTCGATCTGCAACCGGGCATGACCTGCATCACAGGTGAGACCGGCGCCGGTAAATCCATTGCAATCGACGCTCTCGGTCTCTGCCTCGGAGAGCGGGCCGAAGCCGGCATGGTGCGACCCGATAGCGACAAAAGCGAGGTCAGCGCCCGCTTCCTGCTCGACAACAACCCGGCCGCCCGCGCCTGGCTCGCCACCAACGAACTGGAAAACGAAGGTGAGTGTATCGTCCGGCGAGTCATCTCCGCCGAGGGCCGCTCACGCAGCTATATCAACGGCGTGCCCGTCCCCCTCACCCAGCTCAAGAATCTGGGTCAGCTGCTGGTCAACGTACATGGTCAGCATGCCCACCAGATGCTGCTCAAACCCGACTACCAGCTCGCCCTGCTCGACGGCTATGCCGGTCACCATCTGCTGCTCGACGAGGTGCGCCAGCACTATCAGCAGTGGCGCCAACTGCAAAACGAACTGAACCGGCTCAAAGCCGAGCAGCAGCAGCGAGAGGCTCGTCGCCAGCTGATCGAGTATCAGGTGCAGGAGCTGGACGAATTCGCCCTGCAGCCGGGGGAGTTTGAAGATATAGAAGAGGAGCACCAGCGTCTGGCCAACGGCACCGAGCTGATGCAGGAGTGCGGCGCTTGCCTCGATCTGCTCTATGACAACGAAGAGACCACTATCGCAGGGCTGCTGCAATCGGCCGTCGATCGGGCCGAGGGGCTGGTCAGCATGGACAGCCGCCTCACCCCGGTACTGGAGATGCTGAACGAAGCACTGATCGGGGTGCAGGAGAGTCACAGCGAACTACGTAGCTACCTCGATCGGCTGGAACTGGATCCCGAACGTTTTAACGAGCTGGAGGCCCGCCTCTCCAAGGCGATCAATCTGGCCCGCAAGCACCACGTCAAACCGGCGGATCTGGCCCTGCACCATCAGGAGCTGGCCTCGGATCTCGCCCGCCTCAACTCTGACGAAGAGCGGCTAGAGGGGATGGAAGATGAGCTGGCCGAGGCCCGTCAGGCTTTTGTCCAGGCCGCCGAAGCCCTGAGCCAGAGCCGTCAGCGTTACGCCCAGGAGCTGGGCGCCAAGGTAACCAGCAGCATGCACGAACTGGCAATGCCCGATGGCCGCTTTGCCATCGAGGTCCGCCCCGATGCCCAGAGCAGTCTGTCACCACTGGGTATAGATCGGGTGGAGTTCATGGTCACCACCAACCCGGGCCAACCGATCCAGCCGCTTGGCAAGGTAGCCTCAGGCGGTGAGCTGTCGCGCATCAGCCTTGCCATCGTGGTGATCAGTGCTCGCAAGGTCTCAACCCCGACCCTGATTTTCGACGAAGTGGATGTGGGGATCAGCGGCCCAACTGCCGCTGTGGTCGGTCGCCTGCTGCGCCAGCTCGGCGAGTCAACCCAGGTGATGGTGGTCACTCACTTGCCTCAGGTGGCAGGCAACGGCCACCAGCATATGGTGGTGAGCAAGCATACCGATGGCAAAACCACCGAAACCCAAATGAGTGCCCTTGATGAGACAGCCCGTCTCAACGAGCTGGCACGCCTGCTCGGTGGCGACCAGATCACCGACAACACATTGGCCAATGCCCGCGAGCTGCTGCGTCGCTAAATCAGGCAATAAAGCCCATTTGCAGCGATGGCGACTGATAGCGCTGACAGAACATGCTGACTGCGCAGGCACAGGCGAGAGCTATGGCCTGCGCAGCCAGTAATAGCCAATAGCCAATAGCCAATAGCCAATAGCCAATAGCCAATAGCCAATAGCCAATAGCCAATAGCCAATAGCCAACTGTGATAACTGAACTCGCGTCAGGATTACCGACCCAGATCAATAAAATGGCGAGTTAGGCGAAGCTGGCAGCAACATGGGCGTGGATCCGGTTGCCTTCATGTGGCGGATTTCGCATAGTGTTGCCCCCCTTTATGGGTATCCAATTGTGAGGCTTTGTCTATGATCCACGTTTTTGGTCACAAGAATCCTGATAGCGACAGTATCTGCAGTGCGCTGGTTATCACCGACTGGCTCAATGGCCAGGGCCGTCAGGCCACCCCATGGCGTCTGGGTGACTTGCGCACTGAAACCCGTTTTATTCTGGAGCATGCTGGCGTCAGCGAACCCGAGTTGCTGACCAAAGATCTGACCGGTGAAGATGTCTGGCTGGTGGATTTCAGTGATCTGGAACAGGGCCCTGCCACACTGGCACAAGCCAATGTACTGGGTCTGGTGGATCACCACCGTCTCGGCACTCTGGTCACTCAGTCCCCGCTGGATGCCTGGATCCGGGCCGTCGGCTGTACCTGCACCATCGCCTTCGATCTGCTGAGCCAGCAAGGTACCGTGACCCGCAGCCAGGCTCGCCTGATGCTGGGTGCCATCATGAGCGACACCCTCTGTCTCACCTCACCGACCACCACCGAGCAGGACAAGATCGCTTGTGAGCGTCTGGCACCGCTGGCAGAAGTATCGCTGGCCGAATTCGGCCAACAGTTGCTGATGGCGAAAACCGACCTGAGCGGCCTGACTCCGGCTCAACTGCTGCAGCAGGATGAGAAAGCGTTCCAGGCGGAAGGTTGCAGCTTCATCATGAGCCAGATCGAAGTGGGCAGCGAGCAGCAGCTGGCCGAGCACCTGCCAGCCCTGCAGCAGGAGATGGCCCAGCGCGTGGCGAGCGAAGGGCTCGACTTCTTCGTGTTGATGGTGACTGACCTGACTGCGGCTGCCAGCCGTATCTACTTTACCGAGCACGCCAAAGTACCGGCAGAGTCCAGCTACCACCCGGGCTTTGTCAGCCGCAAGAAGCAGGGGCTGCCCTGGGTGATGGAACTGCTGGCCAAGGCCTGATCTTCCCTCGCCATCACCTATTCCAAAGCCCTGCCTCTGCGCAGGGCTTTTTCATCGCCACCGCCAGCCGCACTCCCCCTCTTGCTGATCATGTTGCTCACGACTGCGGCCTCTCGCTTACTCCTTTCTCGGCTTATTGACAGTTAACGCCATAACTTTGCTTACATATTTGCGGCTGTTATTTATCAGGGCTTTGCTGCAGGATAATCGCCGCGCACAACCTTTTCCGTTTCCATTCAGGTGATCGATGAACATAACCCCCAAGCAGAGAACACTGGCCATCACCATGCTGATCGCCGTGGTGCTCCTCGGCTGGCTGCTCTGGCCCAGTCAACCACCCAAGGCGATGCTGACCGCTCAGGTGACCCGCGAGGATATTGCCCAGACCGTGCTGGCCAGTGGTGTGCTGCAGGCCGTAGAGCAGGTGGATGTGGGGGCCCAGGTCTCCGGTCAGGTTACCAAGCTGGCCGTCGAGGCCGGAGATCAGGTCAAGCAGGGAGACCTGCTGGCCGAGATCGATCCCCTGATTGCCCAGAACAACCTCAAGACGGCCGAGGCGGAGCTTGCCAGCAACCGCGCCCAGCTCAAGATCAAGCAGGCACAACTCAAACAGAACGAGCTCGCCTGGCGGCGCCAGCAGCAGATGTTCAAGCAGGAGGCGAGCTCACGGGCCGATCTGGAGAGTGCCGAGGCCCTGCTGGCGGTCACCCGCGCCGAACTGCAAAACAGTCAGGCCAATATCGACAACGCCCTGATCAAGGTTGATCGGGCCAAGACCGAGCTGGGCTACACCAAGATCCTGGCGCCGATGGATGGCACCGTCATCAGCATTGTGACCCGTCAGGGCCAGACCCTGGCAGCCAGCCAGACGGTGCCGACCGTGCTCAAGCTGGCCAACCTCGAGACCATGACAGTCAAGGCTCAGATCTCCGAAGCCGATGTCACCAAGGTCAAAGCCGGCATGCCGGTCTACTTCACCCTGATCGGCGATCCGGATACCCGCTATCAGGGTACGCTTCGCGCCGTGGAGTTAGCGCCCACCAACATCAACGATCAGGCCACCACAGGTACCACCACCAGCAATGCGGCTGTCTACTACTACGCCCTGTTCGATGTGCCCAATCCGGATCATACCCTGCGGGTGGCAATGACCACCCAGGTGACCATAGTGCTCGGCGAGCGCAAGCAGGTGCTCAATGTGCCGCAAACCGCCCTCGGCAAGTCGCTGGGTGACAACGAGTATGAAGTCACCGTGATCAAGGACGATGAGACAACCGAAACCCGTCATATCAAGACCGGTATGAAGGACGAGATCCGCATTGAGGTGATCAGCGGGCTGAGTGAGAAGGAGGAGGTGCAGCTCAATCACGGAGCCCCCGCCGACAATGATGAGATGGCGGTGATGCTATGAGTGAGCCCCTGAACCAGCTGCCGTTGATCCAGCTGAAAGGGGTCGAGCGACGCTACCAGAGCGGCGACAGCGAAGTCACCGTGCTCCACCCTCTTGATCTCACTATCACGGCAGGAGAGATGATCGCCATTGTCGGCGCGTCCGGCTCCGGTAAGTCGACCCTGATGAACCTGCTGGGTTGTCTCGATAGCCCGAGCAGCGGCCAGTATCTGTTTCGCGGTCAGGACACCGCAACCATGGATGCGTTGGCGCTGGCCCGGCTGCGCTGCCACCACTTCGGCTTTATCTTTCAGCGCTACCACCTGCTGCCCCATCTCGATGCCGCCGCCAACGTGGAGATCCCCGCCGTCTATGCCGGCACCAGCCGCCCGGATCGCCAGGCACGTGCGCGTCAGCTGCTGGGCAGACTGGGTCTAGCCGATCGCAGCCACCATACCCCGGGCCAACTCTCCGGCGGTCAGCAGCAGCGGGTCAGTATCGCCCGGGCGCTGGCCAATGGCGGCGAAGTGATCCTCGCCGATGAACCGACCGGCGCACTGGATAGCCAGAGCGGCAAGGAGGTGATGGCTATCCTCAAGGAGCTGCACGCTCAGGGCCATACCATCATTCTGGTCACCCACGATATGAACGTGGCCAGCCATGCCGACCGTATCATCACTCTCAAAGATGGTCGGATTGAACAAGATAGCGGCCCCAGCCAAACGGCCGTGTTGGCTCCAGCCACCGCCACAACCCATCAAAAAATTGTGCCCACTAAAGGCGCCATGGGTCACGACTGGGATCGCTATCGGGAAGCGGGACGGATGGCGATGCATGCCATGCTCGCCCACCGGATGCGCACCTTCCTCACCATGCTCGGCATCATCATCGGCATCGCCGCCGTGGTGAGCGTGGTGGCGCTGGGGCAAGGGGCGCGCGCCAAGGTGATCGACCAGATCAATGCGATGGGCACCAACACCATCGAAATCTTCCCGGGCAAGGGATGGGGCGATGAGAAGATGGCCAGCATCCAGACCCTCAACAAGGGGGATCTCGATGCTCTGCTGGGACAACCCTATCTTGCGGGCGCCAGCCCCGAGATCGGCAGCTCCGGCCAGTTGCGCTATCGCAACAAGACCAACAGCGGCAATGTGACCGGGGTTGGTAACGACTATTTCAAGGTGAAGGGAATGACGCTGGTCAGTGGTCGCTTACTGGAGTGGCAAGATATCCAGCAGCGTGCCGCCGTTGCCGTAGTGGACAAGAAGAGCATCACCAGCCTGCTTGGCAAGGAGGATCCGGTCGGCAAGGTGGTACTGGTCGGCACCTTGCCGGTGCGGATTGTCGGTGTGGTTTCGCAGGAGACCGGCTTCCGCCCCACCAGCCAGTCGGTCAATATCTGGCTGCCCTACAGCGCAGTGATGAGTCGCCTCATCTCGCAGCACCACTTCAGCCAGATCACCATCCGGGTCAAAGACGGGGTACAACCGGCGCTGGCCGAACAGGCGGTGATCGAGCTGATCACCAAGCGCCACGGGGTGAGGGATTTCTTCACCTTCAGCAGCGACAGCATCATCAAATCGGTGGAGAAAACCACAGCCACCATGACCCTGATGGTCTCGGCCATCGCGGTGATCTCGCTGATCGTCGGCGGGGTGGGCGTGATGAACATCATGCTGGTGTCGGTGGTGGAGCGCACCCGCGAGATCGGCATTCGCATGGCCGTGGGCGCGCGCCAGTCGGATATTCTGCAGCAATTCCTGATTGAGGCTGTGATGGTGAGCCTGCTGGGGGGCATCTTCGGCGTCGGCCTCTCGCTTGGTATTGGCGTGCTCTTTTCACTGCTGGTGGACTCCATCAAGATGCAGTTCTCGCTCTTCTCCATCCTGATGGCCTTTGGCTGCTCGTCACTCATCGGGATCCTGTTTGGTTACCTGCCGGCACGCAATGCGGCGCGGCTCGACCCTGTTGTCGCACTGGCGAGGGAATAACAATGCACAAACTCTCCTGGCTGGCTCTCTGCATGGCCCTCAGCGGCTGCAGTCAGCACAGCACCTATCAAAGACCCGAGCTGGCGATCGCCCCCACATGGCAACAGGCAGAGGGCGCCCAACTGACTGCGCAGGCAGGCCCCTGGTGGCGGGAATTTCATGATCCCCAGCTCGACAAACTGGTCGACGCGGTACTGGCCGCCAACCCGGACATGCGTGTGGCGGCCCTCAAGCTCAAAAGCGCCCGACTGGGCGCCGAGCAGGCCGATACCAACCTCACGCCTTCGGTCAATGGCACTATCGCAGCCAGTGGCAACAAGGATTTGAAAACCGGCAAAGGCACCAACAGTCTGGGCCCCTCGCTGAGCCTCAGTTACGAAGTAGATTTGTGGGGCAAGCTTGCCTCGGTGCGAGATCAGGCAAGCTGGGAGGCGGCGGCAAGCGAGCAGGATCTCGCCAGCACCCGACTACTGCTGATCGGCAATACCCTGGAGCAGTATTGGCAGCTCGGCTATCTCGGCTCTGCCATCGCACTCGGAGAACAGCAGCTGGCCAACCTGACGCGAACCGAGCAGCTGACCCAAACCAAATACCAGGCAGGCGCCATCACCCGACTCGATCTGGCGCAGGCACGCCAGCAACTGGCAGGCAAGCAGGCTGAGCTGGCCTCCCTCAAGGCGCAGCAGGAGCAGGCTCGCAATGCCCTGCGTCTGTTGCTGGGCCGCAGCAGCGGGCCGCTGGAGTATGCACCCGCTTCCCTTGCAAAGCAGACCATTCCTGAACTTGCGGTGGGTATTCCGGCCGATGTGCTGGCCCGCCGCCCCGACGTCAAAGCGGCCGAATTGCGGCTGCGCAAGACGCTGGCAAAAGGTGACGAGATCCGCACCAGCTTCTACCCCAGCCTGACCCTGACCGGCAGCGCCAGCACCGCATCCGATAGATTGGCGCAGGTGCTGCAAAATCCGGTTGGTACGCTGGGAGCCAGCCTCGCCCTCCCCTTCCTTGAATACAACCGCACCCAGCTCGCCATCGAAAGCTCAAAGCTGGATTACCAAATCGCTGAAACCGAGTTTCGCAAACAGCTCTACACCGCACTGGTGGAGGTGGAAGACAATCTGGCCGCCCGCCACTATGGCCAGCAGCGACTCGATTATCTGCAGGAACAACTGAGTTATGCCCGGGAGGCCGAACGACTGGCCAAGGCTCGCTTCCAGGCGGGTGCGACCGGCGTGCAAGCCTGGCTCGATGAGCAGAACCGACTGTGGGATGCCCAGCAGAGCCTGTTGGCCCAGCAAAAAGAGCAGCTCACCACCACTGCCAAAATCTATCGCGCCCTGGGTGGCAGCGATAGCGTGGCGCCCCGATAACGCCTCCCCCCAATATTCCCCACTCTGCCTGTAGAGTGGGGAATACCATCGCCATCGACCGCACCGAATTCCCTCGCCCACACGGCAGACGAACGCCATTGCTCATCATCAGGGGCAGTTACGGCAGCCGATCCAATTACATGCATAGGCGACCCAGAATATCCCGGCCATACCTTGAGACCACCTCTATACCTCACGCACCCTGTGGAGATAACGATTACCGGATATTCCATCAGCAGAGAGCTCGACTCTCGCCGAGCGGCGCCCCGTGAATCGTGAGAGACATATCCGAAGCGCATATCTGCACGATGCATACAATAAGCGATATCACGCAGTTAATTCTGCACGACAAAATTAATCGTAAACAATGAGTGATATTGAGCAAAGTAACAGTGAAGTGAAACGACGGTAAAAAGGATACAAGCGAGGATGTAGATAACAATGGGGCGAAGGGGCAGATTGGATAACCACGAGTAAAACGGCAAAAATAATGCCGCTCAAAGGCGGCATTATTCAATCTCTGAACCTGAAGAATTAGATCAGGAAATCGTTCAGGTCTTTACCCAGTGCTACTTGAGCAGCAATGGCTTTCGGCATACGGCCTTGACCGGTCCAGGTTTTTTCCTGGCCATCTTCTTCGTACTTGTATTTAGCCGGACGCGGAGCACGCTTGCTCTTGGCAGCGCCAGTCGCAGCAGCCGGAGCAGCAGCAGTCGCCAGCAGCTCGCGAGGATCAATACCAGCCTGCTGCAGCATCTCGGTGAATTCATTCAGCTTGCGCTGACGCTCTTCCTGTTCAGCACGCTCCTGTTCAACAGAATCGGCGCGCTCTTGGTAAACCAGGTCAAACTTCTCTTTAGCTTCCAGCAGTTGCTCAAACGGCAGCTCACGAATAGCCGCACGCAAACTGCGAATGTTCAGCAGAACTTTCAGAAACTCGTTCATTATTTCCTCACAAAAAAGTCGGTTACAGGGATAACTGTTTCAGAATAGCATGGACAATTCATAACTACATGCAATTTTTACTATCAGGGGATACTTGGAAAGAATATGAAAATAAACTTGCCAACAAACTCACGCTTTCACCCATTAAACCTATCTCGCCTAGACATCTCTTTTGATATCACCACCAAATCGAACATACACATCTGAAACTATTAATATGAGGTTCAGGGTAATTGCCATCAACATTTTTCAGAAAATGCAACTAGTGCGTCAAACGATTCCTGAGCAATACCTGCATAAAAAAATAGAACGATGCCTGCTCGCATCATGAGCAGATTAAGACCATGCGTCATATTACCCAATCAATCGCACCAGGGATTAAAACCATTTAAAAACAACAAGTTAAAAACAACCCAATGAACATAAAAAAGGCGTGCGACTAAAGATGCATTTCCCCTCCAACTTACCTCTTGCACGGAAACCACAGGTTCATTCCTACAGCTATAACGGGATAGAGACAAGCCGCTATGATTGCCTCATATCCCATTTTCCACGCCTTAGTTGGCTGCTCCAGTAGGTAACGTATCCACACCACTGACCATTGGTTTAGAGGTTGCCTCAATCAGCAATGGTTCTTTTGGATACCAACGGAGCGCTTCGGCTCTTAAATTACGAGCCTCGTCAGGGCGCCCCAACGCATTCAATGCAACAACCATATTCGCGTAGATATTGGCTCTGGGTGTATGGCGTACAAAATCTTGCCCCCATGCCAGGTAAGCTTCCAGTTCGGTCTTATTCTGAGTCTGTAAACCCACCATCAATCGTACCGCATTTACATCAAACTCAACCCGCGTCAACCAAGCCATTGGATTAATAATATCCAGCAACAATGATGGCTCCTTATACCCACCCCGTTCGTATTTGGTGACGACCCAGGCAGTATGAAGCGCAGTCAACATGAATGGAACGATAAACAAGGGGATGGAAACCGCTAGAAAGCGTAACAACAACTTATGGGGGTAACGGTATACGGCTATCCCTCTGGCCGCGTCTGCCCCACAGGTTTCATCGATATACCAGACCAACATCAATAAAAAAATCCAGTGAGCAATGGAGTGATAGAGGGGATATTCGACCTGGGTATGAAGTGTAATGGGTACGACTAATGCCAATAAGGCCAATCCATGCGACCAGGATTGACCCACTACACGCCATATCACAGCGGCGCCCATCACCAAGAGCCCGATGACTGGCAAGATACCCCCTTCAACAGCCCAATAAAGCAACTCATTATGAGGATGATCAAGGTTGTACTCAATCTGTGGCATCACCGGATTCAATAACTTGTCTGCCATATAGTTATGCAGGAATACAGATTCGAAAGAACCATATCCCCATCCGGTAAAAGGATGTTGTGACAGCAGGTGCAATGCATACGACCAATAAATCGTACGATATCCCCCCGACTGATAGACAGAAAGACCCCGCTTGACCCCTTCCACACCATACAGAGATGCGAGTCCGAACAGCACGCCCAATAAGACACATGAAAGAGTCACCTTCAAAGCGTGGTTTCTCTTCAACCAGGGAAGCATCATCAGCAAAGCCAATATTCCACCCAGTTGCCCAACTCTAGATTGAAGAACAATCAGCAATACCACTGAACCAACGATCACATACCCCTGAAGTGCCTTCAGCCATCGATGTTGGTTGAGGGTATTTAGCAAAGCAGCCAGAGACAAACCGGTGGCCATAAAACTGGCCATCACGTTGGGTTGCTGAAAAATACCATAGGGGCGATTTGCTTTGGTGTCATAGCCAAGCCAATTGCCCGGTGTTAGCAGGTAATACTGCACCAGGCCCAAAGTCATTTCGATAGCTATCGCGACCAGCATAAGCGTCAATAGCTGTTGACGCGCCTTCGGTGCAAGACGGAACTGATAGAGCGAGAAGAGAAATAATCCGCCGCCGACAAGACCACCGAGGCGAGGAAGTGCGTAATCACGCAAGGTGGCGTCAGACCACGCCATGGGTAGCAGCATCAATACAATCGCGCCCCCCCAAACTTGCAAGAGCCTGCTGGATACCAATTCGCCTTTCGACGTGATATGCCACAACCCCAGACAGATCATCAAAGAAGCAAATATCCATCCCCATGCGTTGAAAGGAAGATAGAGACCTGCCCCACCTGGGTTATGCATGAAAAAATGCATTCCAAGTCCCAGCCAAAGTATGCTTATCCCCCAAAAGAGAAAAAATACTCGCTTTTCCCGATGGGCTGATAGCACTGATGACCCGGTGGACGGAAATGTAGGCATAAAAAAAGCGCTCTGAAAAAATGGTGTTTCATACAACCATATTCAGAGCGCTTTACTCAAGCTATAGCATTAATTAGTCAGGAAATGACGCGTTGCTACTCAAACTGTAAAGACTGTATTTTCTGGCCAACATCTGGCCGCCATCTCTGGTCAATGGCATCCAGCCAATCGAGCCTTTGCTGGTTGTCGGGCGGAGCAGCATCAAGTCGAAGGGAATCGTCACATAGATACCTTTAGTGAAACTCCCCTCTCCATACTCGTCAGCAGACACATCAGTCAGCGTTGCAAACACCCCTGCCACAACGCCGGATGAGAAGCGTTTGGATAGATCCAGTGTCGCCCCGACATCCCCTGCCAGATAACGGCCAATAGAGAGCTGGGCAGTCACATCATCAACATAGGGCAGTTGCCAATAACCGGTCACATGGCCTGTTGCCACATCGTAATCGGCCATCCGCAAGGTATTGTTCCAATCCCGTTGCTTGACCCAGTTCACATCAGCCGCAATCGCCCATGAACGACCAAAAGGACGATACAGCAGTTCGGCACCACCACCGGCGTACATCATCTCCAGATAACCGGCATAAGCCTGACCATACCACTCAGGTGAGAACTGCTCGAAATGGGTCGCTTGCAGGTTGTTAAGCAATACATCGGAGGAGCTGACATATTCCCGGATCCAGGTTCTCACCCTGGGCAAAGCATCCCCGTCCAGCGGTGGATTCTTATAATTGAACTTGTCGTAGTTATTGGCCAGGTTCACAAATACTGTGCCCCCCAGCCAGTTCTTCTCGGTCACCCGCCAATCACCATTGAAGTTGAGACCAAGCTGATACATGTAGAAAGACTCCGGCCCCCCAACAGACTGGTTCAACACCGGATCCACGCTGTAACTCAGCGCCGAGCTGCGACTTTCATGGCGAACAGGTGCCGACGGTGCATTGGCTGCGATGACATCCGACTTATAAGTAGTCTCTTGTCCCAATGGGAGGTCACTGTTTGCCAACCGTACAGAGTCCATGTCCACTACTGTCTCACGGATATCGAGCCCTTTCTTCTGCTCAACTATATGCAGAGAGTGAACCGAAGCGGGCAACGCATTCGCGGCCAATAATGACATTCGATCTTCGGCTTCATCTGGCGTGCGATACTTCAGCTGCTCACCGCTGACAAAAACACGATCGTCCGTGCCATACCAGACCAGATCACGATATCCGGCATTGCTTTTCGTCTGCGCACTGAGTGCAGCCCAATCGACATCATCCAGTTGGGCCGGACTCTTTTCCGGTTGATACTCAGGCCGGGGCTCATCCAGATGGGCCTGCTGCAACTCATTAAAGTTGGTCCGCATAGTAATACCCCACATCAGGGTATTCCCACGCTGATAGCTGAGATGAGTATCCATATTATCGAAAATACGATACACGGCACCTATGTTGACAGGTGAGCTATGCGGCAAGGCTCCGTAGCCGCCTTTGCTGTTACGGGCCGCATACTCGCGGCTGTAATCATTACCGTCATATTCGAGTTTCAGACGCAAAGGGCGCCATGGCGTCTGATACTCGATACCGCCAAACAAGGCCGCCGGGCCGTGGAACAGACTATCGACCTCAAATTTGCCGCCATTGCCCGCATAACCATCATTACGCTGGCACCAACTCTCTTTATATTCACAGAAGGGGTTCTTGATATTGCCGCTCTCGGCCATATTCCCCCAGCCCATTCCAAGGGTGAAATCAAACGGGCCATAACGTTTACTGGCAACAACGTACTCGCTATCGAACAGGCCAGTCCCCATCAAGTCTCTGAAGCCCAATGATACTTGGGGTAAGTAATCAGACTCTTGCCAAAGTCGGAATTTAAAATCCATCGACTTGTCTTTATAAGTCTGATCCCCGCTGAACTGCTCGTAAGGGCTATATAGACGAGTTCTGACATCGGTATAACGCAGCGTGGCCTCAAACCAGTCAAAGGGCTGCATGGAGATCGACCAGCGTCGATATTCTTCGTTATCCATGTAGTTGAAACTGAACTCGCCTTCTGCGGCCATTCTGGCACTGGGCATCTGCAGCAGACCTGCCCCACCGAAATCACTTTGCGATGGGCCATAGGGATCATTCGCCCCGGGTGCAGCAACACAAACGGTCGAGACGGCCAGGGCAATATATGAAAGTTTTGGAATCATTAATGAGGCACCCTGTTTGCAATTATCTCGGCGATCCGCTGATTTATTCCGGCAAATGCAGAGGGCAACAGGTCAGGATCAAACCCGACCAGCAGTGCAGCCCCCGCCATGGGTTCACGATGAAGCTTGTTCCAGACGGCAACGGGGACCATCTCGATATCACCGGTTGGCTGGATCAACAGCAGATGAGCCGAGTCGGCCCCCTCCAGCAGCGCATCACGCTTCCAATATTCATCGACACCTGCACCGGGAGCCAGAAGCAACGTGGGGAGCGCTTCCATCAGGCCAAACATGGCAACCTGAGGCTGGCGGGCAGCAACAAACAGTCGGTAGTTGCCTTCCAGGCGAGGGTTATCCTGCGGGGAGCGCTGGGCATTGTCAGGATCAACTATCACAGGCAAGCGGCCGGTAACGGTGATGCCTTCGAGTTGATGTGCAAGACGAGCAGCAGAAGAGGCACGTTGAGCCTCACCTTCGCTACGCCATATGCTCGCCAGACTCTCCAACTCACGGATCACCGCCGCCTGCTTGAGCTCAAACTCATGTTGACGGGCCGGCGTCGTAATCTGGGCAGAGCGCCAATAGATGGGTGATGGCAGCAGCTTGTGTCTCAGCAAGGCATCAAGGCGTGCCCCTTCACTCAAGGTGATGGGATCTTGAAGATGCCTCTGATAGTAAATGCTGACACTGGTATCCGCGAAGCAAGCACCGGACAGCAATAAAAGAGATAGGGTCAGTTTTTTCATGACGAGAATGGCTTCAAAATGGTGAGTTCAATGACCGGCAGATCAGGGCCGAGATGTTGCTGGGTTTTTACTACCTGTCCATTAACCGGATCTCGCCAGAAAACGTTGGTCCAGGATTTCCCCCCCGGGAACATTGAAACCGTCTCTTCAAAACGCGTAGCTGAAACTCGGCGCGTCACCAGATCCAGCTCATCCTGTCCGGCACGGACCATCTTCCCTTCAAGACGGTAGCCGCTGAGATAGCGCTGTTCCCACTCTGACAAGGCACTCCAGTTGGCAGATGAGGCAGCAGCCATCGACAGTGGGTCGGCAGAACCACTCTCGCTCATGACCAGGTCATTTTCCATACCGACAGTTTTAATGACCCGGCCGTGGCGGGTAATAATCATGACCCGATCGGCTGTCAGCCAGGAGAGTTCATCTCCATTGACATAAGCCAATACCACAAAGATCCGCGGGTTATCACCGATTTTCAGATAAGCACTTGCATAAGGCAGTTTATTGACATGCTCGGCACTGACGGTCACATCATCAGCCCCCAACACGGCATATTTGATAGTTTCGCTCGTCACAGAAGCAGTATTTGAACAACCGGTGAGAGATAACAAACCAAGAAAAACAAGATTGCGCGATAAAGACATAGAGTGACCACAGTGACATATAAAAAAATAAGGCTGCCAAAGCAGCCCTATATCATATTAACGAGTACTGGTTGTGGTTCCGGTACCACGGCCGGCATCATCGTTGGAGTTGGCATTTGCAATGGCAACACCAGCAACAACCGCAGCACCTACACCAACGGCAACAATGGTGCCAGTCCCGATGGCAGCAGCACTGGCAGCACCAGCACCTGCGGCACCGGCAGAACCGGTGGATGCGGTAGCAGCAGCAGCTTCTTCAGCAGCCATCACACCATGAGAGAATGCCATGGCAGCAGCCAGAATCAGGGCGGTTTTTTTCATTTCATCTTTCCTTGTTTATTGTCTACTTGTGGCTCGGAGAAAATATGGCATGACAACAATGCTATTACCATATATCCCTTTACCAGCGCATTGCCATGTTCACAAAAAGTTAAGTAACTCATTGTAAACATAGATAATTGCAAATATAGCATACCATCGGGACGCTATTATTGCACTGAAATACAGGTTGCATTCGAAAACTATTTTTGGTGGTCATAAAAAAGGTGCGCCATGAAGACGCACCCTGCATTCACCTATTGCGGTTATCCAAACAGAATGTCAGGCTTTTTCCTTGCTGCCATAACTGTATTGATAATATCCGTAGTTACCGTAATAACTGCTCGCCTTCTTCTCTACCGCGTTGAGCAAGATCCCCTTGATAGCGACCCCGTTTTGCTCGAAGCGGCGAATGGCCACCTCCACCTCTTTGACCGCAGTCTTGGCGAAGCGGGCAACCAGCAAGGATGCCCCCACATGCTGACCAACGATGGCCGCATCGGTGACCGCCAGGATGGGAGGGGAGTCAACGATGACAAAATCGTAGTGCTCGCTCGCCCAATCCAACAGCGCTTTGAAACGAGGGTGCATCAACAGCTCGGAAGGGTTGGGTGGCACAGCCCCACGGCAGACAAAATCAAGGCCATCAAACCCGGTCTGGCTCACAACCTGTGCCAGCTCTGTTTGACCCGCCAGATAGGCACTCAGACCAGCGCCCATCTCCTGCCCCATAACCTTCTGCATATAGCCTTTGCGCAAGTCGGCATCGATAACCAGCACCTTCTTGCCGCCCAGAGCCAACGTGGCAGCGAAGTTGGTCGATACGAAGGTTTTGCCAAGACCCGGGCCGGGGCCCGAGATCATCACTATGTTGTTTTTGGCTTCCATCATGGCGAAATGGAGGCTGGTTCGCAGACTACGCAGTGACTCCATCGCCAGATCGGCCGGATTTCGCGCAGCCAGCAAGGCTTCGTTGAGAGGCATGACCTGCCGCCGCTTTTTCTGCTGCTGCTCGATGGTGGCCTGCTCAGCGGAATAGGGGATGGTGGCATAGACAGACAGCCCCATCTCTTCCAACTGTTCCGGGCTTTCCACACCACGGTGGAAGGCAGCGCGCACCAGGATCAACCCCACCGACAGCATGCCACCCAGCAGTGTCGCCAGTACCACGATCAGCGGTTTCTTAGGCTTGACGGCACGGGTTTCAACAGCGGCATCATCGATGATCCGCACATTGCCGATAGTGCCCGCCTTCATGATGTTGAGCTCCTGCTGCTTGTTGAGCAGCTGGACGAAGATCTCCTGACCAACCTGTACGTCACGGGTCAGACGCAAAATCTCCTGCTGGGTTTTTGGCAGACGCTTGATCGACTTGTTGATCGCATTTTTGGTATTCATCAAGGTCTGGCGCTTTTCCATCAGGGCGATGTAAGCCGGGTGCTGGCGGGTATAGAGTTGCTGCAACTCCGCTTCCCGGAAGGTCAGCTCGTTGAGCTGCTTCTCGAGGCCCACCATGGTATCCAGTGCGGCTTTCGCTTCCAGCGACAGATCTACCGACTCATTCTGCTGGCGATAAACATTCAACTGCTCTTCAGAACGATTCAGATCCTCTTTAACCTGAGGCAGATGCGTCTGCAAGAAATCCAGGCTCTTCTGGGCCTCTTCGGTCTTGCGTACCACATTCTGCTGCAGATAGTTCTGGCTGATGTTGTCAAGCACCGCACGAATGCGGCCCTTGTCTTCCCCTTCCAGCGCCAGCGAGATGATCCCGGTATTTTTGCCCTTTTCACTGACCTGAAGATCACGCTGCAACTCGGCAATCACATCCAGTACCGGTTGTTTGACTAGCGTGAAGACCTGCCCCTCATCGGCAGCCACATCAGACAACAGCAGGGTGACATCCTCTTTCTCAAGCAGCTTGCCTACCTGACCTTCCAGCACCCGCCCCTCAACCTCAAGGGTAAAGTGCTTGTCTTCACCCAGGGTCAATGTGATCGGTACATCCAACAGTTCAGGCGCAACTTCAAAGCGGCTTACCGCCATCTTCGGATAGGGATGCCCCATCAGCCGTGACAGACCACGGCCAACCAGCGGGAAGAAATTAGGAGTCACTACGGTATCGAGGTGAAGCTCTTGTACCGTACGGCCAAGCACCATACGAGAAGTCAGCAGCTCAATTTCGGCGGCGGCATCAGGCTGTTCACCGCCCAATACATCAGCCATATCCCCGAGCAGCGCAGCACCACTGGCTTTTTTCTCCACCTGCAGCAAGGCGTTTGCCTTGAAGACCGGGGTCGCCAACAGAGCGTATGCAACGCCAAGAACCATAAACAGAGCGGTGATCGTCACAATCCACCAACGGCCATCGATCAGGTAACCCAGCAGGCGCCCCAGATCGATCTCGTCATTCTCCACCGCGGCACTGCTCTGCCGGGACGAAACAGAAGAAGTCGTCATTAAACACAATCCATTTTTATAGTCAGATACAACCCAAACACCACCAGACGCTGCGGATGTCGTTACAGTTTTTTCGCCCATCCATCGGCGCTACGCACCAACAGCTGGTAAACATGTTCGTAAGCTTCCCGGCTCAGACGATAGGGATCGGGCACTTCACTCTCCCCCTGCCAGTGGCCAAACAGCATGGTTTTGCCACGGGCCCCCGGGTCAATGGCCGTGACGGCAGAGATATGTCCTTTCTCCATCACCAGGATCAGATCGGCATCCTGACAGAGCTCGCGGGTCAGTTGGCGCGCCGAGTGTCCCTCTAGGGAAAGCCCATGCTGCTGTGCCACCTCGCTCGCGACCTTGTCGGCCGGCTTGTCAACCAGGGCACTGACACCGGCAGAACTGACCTGACGGCCGGGCAAACGCTCGCGAAGCAGTCGTTCACCGGTTGGGGAGCGGCAAATATTGCCCACACACACCACAAGAATTTTTTCAAACATATCGCTGTCGCTCTTTAAAAATAAAATCTGCAGCAACCGCCCCTCACAACATGCATCTTCCTGAAGGGAGGCGGGTAGAGGGCATAGCCCTCTGCCCTATCCTCCCCGTTTGTCACCGTATCAAGGCAACAAACAACCGGAGATAAGGGAGGCATCAGCCCCCCTCAATGCCGTCCCTTTGAGGGAGTACGGCTACATGTCAATCAAGTGGGAGAGGTTAAGCAACATCACGGTCTTACCAGTTGCGAACCCGCAGCATGCCTTCGGTCAGCTCGTTAAAGCCGTTGATGGAGGGCACCAGCTGACTCAACACGCGATTCCAGCGCGTCACCGGCGCCGTGGTGACATAGACCACGTCGTAAGGTTGCAATGCAAACTCGGTCCCCATCACCAGCGCGGTGGCATCACTCAGGTCGAGCTGATAAATGGCGGCTTTCTCTTGGGCTTTCGCGGCGGGGCGCAATACGAAAATGCCGGTCGCATTGGCGGCATTCTGGTTAAGGCCCTCGGCACTGCTCAGTGCTTCTGTCAGGCTCATCCCCTCACGACCAATGGTCAGGGTCGATGCCTTGTTGACCTCGCCCATCACAAACACTTTCTGGGCATCGTTGCGCGGCACATAGAGCATGTCGCCGTCACGCATCAGCTGATTGTGAGAGAGATCCCCATACTGCAGCAGGTCCTGCATGGAGAGCGGGAACTCCTTGCCCTGGCGGGTCAACACCACATGGTGCCAATCTGCGGTCGGGGTCAACCCGCCAGCCAGATTGAAGGCATCGAGCAGGGTCATCGGCACATTAGTGATAGGCTGGGCGCCCGGCTTGGTTACCTCACCGGAGATATAAACCTTCTGGGAGCGGAACGCCGCAATGCTCACATCCACCTGCGGGCTCTCGATAAACTGGGCCAGGCGCTTGGCGATATCGGTACGGATCTCCGCCACAGTTTTACCCACCACGGCCACCTTGCCGATATAGGGGTAGAAGATGGTGCCATCGGCGTGGACCCAGTTGCCCGCTTCGCTGGCACTGCGGTAAGAACCGGCCGGGATGGTCAACTCGGGGTGATCCCATACAGTGACATTGAGGATGTCGCCCACACCAATCCGGTACTCGTAACGGCTGATCTCGCTATTGAGCTCGGGGTTGGCCTTGCCCACCACCGGTGCCTTGCGCAGCTTGCTGATCAACGCCGGTGTAACCGGATAGACATCTGCCAGCTGATCAACATCAACGGAACCTGTAGCCACCTCGGTTTTGCCACTGGTGGAAAGATTGGTACCGGGCACCACAGTGCACGCACTGAGCAGGGCCACGGCCGACAACAGAGGAATGAGCTGAATCCTTTTCACTACCACACCTTATTAAGCTTGCCATCAAGAACTGAACGGAAAAATCGCCGTATGATAGCGGAAAACATGGAGAATTCTGAGATAAATTTACGGATAAAATCACAGCAACAATGGAACCGCTCAATATGAGCAGAACACTGACAATTCAATGGATATATACCCATCTTCAAGCACACCATCTTTGGTGCTGATATTAAAATCAGCCCTGATTTCCCAACAGATTGAATCAGATATGTGATTGAATCGCACCAACGTAATATTTAACGACTTTTTTACAATAAAATGCGATTCCCCCAGCTTGAGGGAACCGCTGTCGGCATATTAGTCACTACCAAACAGATCGCGGGTATATACCTTGTCTGTTACATCGCTCAGCTCTTCAACCATACGGTTGGCCAATATCACATCACAACTCTCTTTGAATTGCGCCAGATCGGTCATGACTTTGGAGCGGAAAAACTCGGGCTCGTTCAAGGTGGGCTCATAAATAACCACTTCAATCCCTTTCGCCTTGATCCGCTTCATGACCCCTTGAATGGCAGAAGCACGGAAGTTATCAGACCCCGCCTTCATCACCAGTCGATAGACACCCACTCGTTTTGGATTCTTGCGGATCACCGAGTCGGCAACAAAATCCTTACGCGTGGTATTGGAATCAACAATCGCCCGGATCAGGTTATTCGGTACCTTGTTGTAGTTGGCCAGCAGCTGCTTGGTATCTTTCGGCAAGCAGTAACCACCATAGCCAAATGACGGGTTATTGTAGTGGCTACCAATACGGGGATCGAGACCGATACCATCTATAACCTGGCGACTATCGAGACCATGCAGCTGGGCATAGGTATCGAGCTCATTAAAAAAGGCAACCCGCATGGCCAGATAGGTATTGGCAAACAGCTTGATCGCCTCGGCTTCTGTGCTGTCGGTAAACAACACAGGCACATCTTTCTTGATCGCCCCTTCCAATAGCAAATTGGCGAACACGTGAGCCCGCTCGGAACGCTCACCCACAACAATGCGAGACGGATGCAGGTTGTCGTAAAGAGCACGCCCTTCACGCAAAAACTCCGGCGAGAAAATAAGATTGTCACATTCCAACTCTTCACGCAGCCGAGCAGTAAAGCCGACCGGAATGGTGGATTTGATCACCATCACCGCATCGGGATTAATAGCCATCACATCCTTCACCACAGACTCCACCGTGCTGGTATTGAAGTAGTTGGTTTCGGGATCATAATCAGTTGGCGTTGCGATGATAACGAAGTCTGCCCCTTGATAAGCCTCTTCTTTATTAAGGGTGGCTCGCAGATGCAGATCACGGCTGGCCAGATAGCTTTCAATCTCTGTATCGACGATGGGGGAGCGGCGCTGATTGATCAGCTCAACCTTGCTGGCAATCACATCGACTGCCACCACTTCATGGTGTTGCGCAAGTAAAACAGCATTTGATAAACCGACATATCCCGTGCCGGCAATAGCAATTTTCATATTATTTATACTCTATGTTTTAACAAACCATTTAATGCATACCAGCAGAAATACCAACTGGATTTAAATAAATTCAACTGAACAACCGTTCTGTAAAATTCCCACTGATACTTTGCTGTATTTATCTTATTCTGTGTCATACCAGTATCCGTGCGATATTTAGCTAATACATCCGGTAGACTATATGCAGCCTCACACTCTTTCAACAAGGTAAGCCAGAGTCCCATATCTTGCCGCTTTCTAATAAGTGGCATTTTCTTTTTTCCCAAAACCTCAGCATTATACACAGCAGTAAGGCAGCCGATGACGTTACCATAAAGAAGTTGCTGATATGTAACTGAGCTTGGTGCCACAACGACGCCACCGTCACCATCTTTCGAAAACTTTTGATAGGATGAAAATGAGAACAAGTATCCATTTTTCTCCATAAAAGAGATCTGATTGGAGAGTTTATTCTCAAGCCAGAGATCATCAGCATCCAAAAATGCTATATATTTTCCCTTGGCAATATCGATGGATCTATTTCTTGAAAAACCAGCACCAGAATTAGTTTCATTACGGGTAAATTTAATCCTGGAATCCGTACAGGCATATTCTCTAAGAATCTCCAACGTGTTATCAC
Source organism: Aeromonas sp. FDAARGOS 1411 (assembly GCF_019047125.1). Lineage (NCBI taxonomy): Bacteria > Pseudomonadati > Pseudomonadota > Gammaproteobacteria > Aeromonadales > Aeromonadaceae > Aeromonas > Aeromonas sp. FDAARGOS 1411. The sequence goes on from NZ_CP077214.1 coordinate 2,288,389, forward strand.
TCGAGCAATCGTCGGTGATAATCAGCTCCCAATTTTGATATGTTTGTTTTAAAACACTGTCAATAGAATCAGATATAGTCAAGCTGGAGTTATACGAAGGCATTATAATAGAGATTAAGGGTGGCATATATTCTTTAAGCATCATAAAACCCTCAATAAAAACATGAGTTCACCCACCATTTTTCCAGAAGTAAAATAGAAATCTAGATTTAGAGCCTATAAGAGAAAAGTTTTTTATAAAAAAATAAAAGCTAGCCATGATACAAAGAGGAAATCCAAAAGCCTCTCTAAATAAAATAGCTCTCGATATAAGCTGTCCCTTTCCAGATAAGTTCATTCCTGAGCTATATTTGGGGTGAGAAACAATGATCCTATCATCAAACACAAAGCCAGATATTAATTTAGCTTTAAGAAGTCTCGATAAAAAAATAGGCTCATCGCAAGCTGGATATTTGTTGCCAGCCCCCATATATATAGGGAAACGAACCCCTTCATCTTTAATAACATTATTGTTAAGTATGATTTGTATAGTCCCAACATTTAAGATATCTAATATAGAATCAGAACTTTTTTTATTATAAGCTTTCATCGAAAAGCCATTTTCATCAATAACTGATGATATAATAACTCTATTTTTATCTCTATGCTCTAAAGTATTGAGTAAATAACTTATAACATCTTCAGTTATATGCACATCATCATCCATAAACCAAAGCCATTCAGTGTCACATAACTCAATAGCAGTATTACGGCTATGTGTTACACCAATACTACTTAACTTTATTAACTTAACATTACTTGGTAGCTCCATATCAGCATCACTAGATGACTGCCAAAGTATTATATAAAGGACCCTTTTATCAAAGGTATATTCATTTATGAAATCAATTCTATCACCAAAGGTGGATATAGCAATTGTTAACATTTTTCAAAACTCTACCATCGCGTTATATAATAGAGCTAGATAATAGCCCACATAATGTCGTTTTATCAATCACTAATTCACCAAACAACTCGAGCTATATTTTTTATATGCATGACCATATGCTGAAATAAAGAATATAAGGCCAACTTGGCATAATAGCGTCCAGAATACCTCTCCCTTGTAATGTAGCAGTAACATCATGCTTATGAAAATAATAGATGCAGACTTTCTAATTTTAGAATTTATTATTTCTCTGGAAGGCATCATCACTAGAAAGAAAGAAATTATTATAACAACAGTAAATGGCACACCAAGAGCAAGAACATCCCTCATATAGCCCGCATCAGTATGCCCATAGTATGTACCATCTAAATTTAAATACTGTCCATCACCATGTAGCAATGTGCTTGTGGATAACGGGTAATACATCTGAGCTAGCACATCTGTAGAGCTTGTTCTAACTTCACCATACTGAATATAATTATAAATTGCTTCAAAAGCAAAATACATGAATGAATCTATTTTTTCTTTTAATGATGGTGCAAGATATGGAAGAAAATTTATCAGTATGGCTGATAGTATGAAAATTAAAAATACCTTTTTTAAAATCATCCCAGCTGTTGAACTTATGTTTACCAAAAAAAATACAAAGCCAAATACAACACCGAAGATTACAGTACGCCCGACGGACAGAAAAATAATTGAACATACTAGTAATAGTATATAAACCCACGCCCTGTTACTGAATTGATGTTCCATCACGTAACATATATATGTCATAGATGCAAGAAGAACTGCTAATCCAAAGAATTGGCTACCAGATAAAGCTAAACCTCGAATCCCTCCCCCATAATATTGCTCGGCGATATCAACACTATTTGTAGTTCGAAATATATCAAGTGCACTTTTGAAGGCAGGGCTAGCAAATGAGGCTAAGATAATTGAAGCTTGTACCACCAAACAAAGTAAAATTATTGTTGGTAAAGAATTCCGTCCAGCATTGGTATAAATAACCGCTGCGACAAATGCTCCACTACCTCCATATATTAACATTCCAACATATATTTTCATGAGTGAGTAGTCATAAGCCCCAGACAATATTGTTGACAATGAATAATATAACAGTGAAGTAAGCAAAAGCAGCATCCCATATATTACATGGCGTGTTTTAATAAAAGACCACATGATATTGATCACTTTATTATCGCACAATGGAATCGATAACAATAACGCAATACATAGGGAGTTATAAAAAAATGGTACGGGAAAAGAGAACAAAAAAAGAAATACAATCAATGTACAATATAATGTTTTCATTGCTCCTGCCTGACGCTTGCTATATATTTATTGACATTGTCATGAAATGGTTTCATCTTTTTATAAACAGATATCCCAACTGAATTATTGCTGCCATTTTTTTCCTTTGTTTTAATATAGTTAATGCAGTTTGATATCCAAAGCGACCTTCAATATATAATGCACTCAACGTATTAACTTCAGCATCAGAGAGTCTGTTTTTGAAAAGATGATTTCTGGCAGCCTTTGCCATATTCATCTTCTGTTCGACGAAATTTTGTCTAGATACGCTACTATTTAAGACTCGATATTTCAGTAGAACTTTATTTATCCCTCCGAATTTATATTTTTGAGAAAGTCGAACCCATAGTTCATAATCCTCGGAATGCTTATATCTCTGATCATAATACAAGTCATCATTCAAAATGCTTCTATTTATCATTACACTGGGGTGTGCAAATGGCGAACCAAGTAGACAAATGGTCTTCAACATAAAATCAGAATTATAAGTCTTCCTCGTACTTATATAAGCACCACTTTCATTAATGTATTCGTATGCGCAGCCAACTACAGCCACATCAGGATGAGTATTTAAATATTCAACTTGCAACATAAACCTATCCACATGAGATATGTCATCTGCATCCATTCTTGCAATGTAGTTATATTTTGCGCGTACAATACCTTCGTTTAATGTCGCAATTAAACCCTTGTTTTCTCTGCTAATTATTACTAGGCGAGAGTCAATGGCAGCATATTCTTTTAAAATATTAAGTGTACCATCAGTGGAACCATCATCGATACAAATAAGTTCAAAGTTAGTGTAACTTTGAGCCAGTATGCTCTCAACAGCATCTCTCAAATATTGTTCACCATTATAAATTGGCATGATAACACTGATCATTTAAATTCGTCCCATAATTATTTCTTTCGACTTGATATAAATAGGTACAATCAATAGATACTGTATTGCTATCGCAGCTATAAAGCAATATTCAATAGCGCCATATCGGTGAGCAAAAATAACAACCAGAGGAGTGATTATATAATTTAAAATTGATATACGATAAAACGGTTCATCTTTGAATGTTCTAAAATACATAAAAACTATTTCATGTGCCAAAATTGCAAGCCTCATTATTGCGATCTGCAATACCAATCCAGTCACAAGAAATCTGTGCTGTAAATTAAGAACATCTAGTTTAAGAAACAATATAAATATGGATGCAATAATGATGTAGCCAAATAAACCAAAATATAACGCTTGCTTTAATATGGGTACTGTATCTGAAACTTTATTTCCCGCAACCAAGTTTCCTAAATGAGATCTCTTTGTCTGAATCCATGCTGTCATGGCGATAGCAAGAGCATTAATGATTGAATTTGTTGCGCCATACTGACCAGCAAAAACAGCATCGACGTATTTATAAAAATAAACAGAATATATATTCCAATAGAAGTATCCAACAATCCAAACCAAGGATAACTTATACTGAAATGACAACATACTCTTGGCTACAGCAATGGATCTTTTTACAGAACTGCTTTTATACTCATAAAATATAGTGGAGTAGTCACTCTTGAACAAAACCACATTTGCCAAAAACATAGACAACTGCGAAATAAACAATGAGTATAAACCAGCACCTAGCCATAATGATATTATCAAGCTGACTGAGTATGCTACACCACTAATTAGTTTTGATAAGTAGACTTTTTCAGCGTTAATTCTACCTTCTTCAACAAGTGGGACAATGTTATTTAGTATGTTTAAACAAAACAGTAGGGAGTACAATAGCCAAGGCATTAGCCATATTGATTTACTCGTATCCGCAAAGACCCATTGGGCATACAACTGTGAACTTAACAATACTAATAGTGACATTACAGTAAAAAAACATACCGCAACTCTCACATAACTATTAAAATGACTTTTTACTTTTGTAGCAGATAAGTGCTGTACAATAGCAGTTGAAAAGCCAATTTCAAATATCCATTGAATAGTCGATATTGAAATGAAGGTATAATAAACCCCCTGAACTTCGGGGGTTAGCTTAGTTGCAACCAAAAGAACCGCTAATGGTCCGCTCATCAATTTAAGAAATAATGAACAGATAGAATATAATGCGGATCTGTTTCTGATTATAAAATTATGCATGAATTAAATCTTGTTACTCACGATGATAGCAATGGCTATCGCCCCATCCCAAACAGCACAGTCTTGACTGTCAGCAGCAAGATCTTGATATCCAACATCAGGCTTTGATGCTTGATATAGAAGATATCGTATTTATGCTTCCACACGGCATCTTCAATAGATGCCCCGTAGGGGTATTTGACCTGGGCAAGGCCGGTAATGCCGGGCTTGACCGCATGACGGAAGCGATAGTACGGGATAACGGCTTCCAGCTCTTTGATAAATACTTCCCGCTCGGGTCTTGGGCCAACCAGAGACATTTCCCCTTTAAAGACGTTGATCAGTTGCGGTAGTTCATCAATACGGGTCTTGCGAATGAAACGGCCAACACGAGTGACTCGGGCGTCGTTCTTGCTTGCCCATTGAGCACCATTTTTTTCGGCATCGTTTCGCATAGAGCGGAACTTGATTACGTCGAATTCCTGGTTGAACAGGCCAACCCGGGCTTGACGATAAAAGATGGGACCAGGTGATTCCAGTTTGATGGCCAGCGCAGCAAGCAAGCCAATGGGAATGGCAACCAGACTGAGCGCAATGGCAGAGACCAGATCCAGCGCACGCTTGACAATTCGATTGGATGGACGGGAGAGGATGGAGAAAGATTTCATGTGCAGGAAGTAGCCGCTGTGCAGCAACTCCACTTCAGTGCGGCCGAAACGACGGTCCAGATAACTGACCAGCGGTTCAACGTAGGCGCCATATTTGGTGGCCAGCACCAGCATTGCGGCCAGTTCATCGGGAAGGTCACCACTCTTGTAATGCACAAGGGTTTTGCCTTTCAGGGCCGAGAGGTCTGTCACATTGAAGTTCAATGTGAACGGATAATCAGCAAGCACCCGTTCGATAAGCTTTTTGTCATTGTCACTGCAGTAAACATAAAGCTCATCACTTTTCATGTGAACCCGCTTAAGCTCATACACCAGATTACCAATATCCAGTGAATGGCTCTCGGCCGTCAACTGTTCATTCGCAGCAATCCCGAAGGCTGCACTACTGTCTATTTTATTATGCATTCCCATAAGCTCTCTTCATGTCTATACCCAGAGAAACAACCATCGAGGTTTGTCTCATCGGCATTTGACTGCCACGTCACGTAGATTTTGTGTTTCCCTCCGGCAGCTTGTCGAAACGAGCCACAGCGAGAAACGAACAAAGAAAAGAGATTGATTTTTATTTGAAAGCGAAGGGCTGGACAGGAGGAGCTCGGCAAACTCGTCGAGTTGACGAGTCCGGCAGTAAAAACATCTCAATTACAATCGATTGCCAACCAGTGACAAACGCCCGAATGATCACACTCCGGCGTTGTCACACTCTCTATCCCGTGCCATGTATCTGGGGACTACTGACGGTCCCTCTTGTATCGATATCATCGCTATCGCTAAAGCGCCGAATTGACTACAAAGAAGTCAGTAACGGACTAAAAAACAATCCAATCTATAAAAAAAATAATGGCTACCGCCCCTGAGTTACAGCTCCCAGTGTGCATGCAGTCTTTTTATATTGTTAAAAGAGTTAGTAAATGGCGTTGTGATTTACAATCATCAGCCTCTGGCAAGAGGGGCGACAAAACCAGTCGCCACGCCAGCTATTCGCCATAACCCCCTACACTGTGCACCAATATTTCACGCCAAAATGTAGGATAATTCCGAAATAGCGGGGGGGGATTGTACCTATGGTTCATCGAAATGAGTAGCCAATCTGGTCCATGACTGGCTCGATCGATTAAAAAACAAACAAATTGAGGGGAAAGCAAAAAAAAAGCGCCCAATAATGGGCGCTAATATAAAAACTCAGTGATTGGCAAGCAAAAAATCTATGTTATGTGAGGGCAATTTAACAACATTATCACTTGGTGGTAGCTGCTGCTTGGCCAGCCACACCAGATCACAGATACCATCCGTCGGTTCGAATGCAGCAGGAGCATGCATCAGGATCTCGCGCACTTGCTGTTGATCAAAACGGTGACAAGCATCATCCAGCGAGGCCAGCAAGGGGCGCAGTCGGGACCAGGGCAGCCAGCTCTCTTGTGCCACCATGATCCTGGGGTGTTCGGTTCCTCTGGCATCATCACCAATCAGTAACTCTTCGTAGAGCTTTTCGCCCGGCCGCAACCCCGTCACCTCGATGGCAATATCACCATCGGGACGCTGCTCATCACGCAGTGTCAGGCCGCTGAGGCGTATCATGCGTTTGGCCAGCTCCATGATCCGTACCGGTTGACCCATATCGAGCACAAAGACGTCGCCCCCCTCCCCCATGGCGCCAGCCTGGATCACCAGCTGGGCAGCTTCAGGTATCGTCATAAAGTAACGGATGATATCGGGGTGAGTCAGGGTGATAGGCCCCCCCTTATCGATCTGCTGCCTGAATAACGGCACCACTGAACCGGAAGATCCGAGAACATTGCCAAAACGCACCATACAAAAACGGGTGCTGTGCTTCTCGCGGGTCAAGGCTTGCAAGATCAACTCGGCCAGACGCTTGCTGGCCCCCATGGTGTTGGTTGGCCGCACGGCTTTATCGGTAGAGATCAGCACGAATGTTTCTACCCCAGCCTCAATGGCCGCCTGTGCCGCATAAAGAGTACCGAATACGTTGTTACGTACCCCTTCAATGATGTTGAACTCAACCAGCGGGACATGTTTGTAAGCAGCCGTATGGTAGACGGTCTGGATCCTGAAGCTCTGCATCACCGTCTTGAGACGATGCTGGCGCTGCACTGACCCCAGTAACGGCACCAGATCCGTTTCGATTTCTTCACGCTGACACTGCTCCCGCAGGTTCTTGTGCAGGACATAGAGGGCGTATTCGGATAGTTCGAACAGTACCAGAGTGGATGGACGGCACCGCAAGATTTGGCGACAGAGCTCAGAACCAATAGAGCCACCGGCACCTGTCACCATGACCGCTTTGCCTGTGATATTGGCTTCCATCAAGGTGGCCACAGGCTCTACCGGATCTCTGCCCAATAGATCGTCGATGGAGACCTCATTGAGCTGGTCTATGCGGGCAGAGCCATTGACTAGATCGGCCATCCCCGGGATAGAGAGCACTTCACAAGAGAGGGGCTCAAGTGCATTGATCACCTCCTGACGGCGAGCCCGGGTGCTGCTCGGCATGGCCAGCAAGATCTTCTGCACCCCATGGTGGTCAATCAGGGTTGGCAGCTGAGCACTGTGATAAACGGTACAGCCCTGGATCACGCATCCCTGTTTGGCGGGATCGTCATCAATAAAGGCGACGGGATAAAACTCATTGCCTTGCAACAAGGCCATTTGCAGTTGTCGACCCGAAGAGCCCGCGCCATAGATCAATACCTGGGTACGAGCCAAACGGGTGGTATTAAGGAGCGCCCGGAAAAACAGCCGCACACCGCCAACCAGTAACACCAAAAAGGAGAGATAGATAACCGAGACCGTTCTCGGCAGAAAGATATCGAAATAAAACGCAGATAGAACAAAGAAGCAGGTTGAAAGAAATGCCCCTAGCGAGATTGTCCATAACACCCGAAAGCTGACATATCGGAGCACTGCGCGATAAAGCCCCAGCCGTACAAACAGGCCTATGCTGACAACGATAATTGCGCCAAGCAGTGCCCAGTGATGAGGGCTATCGATTGGCCAGTTGTGTTCAAGCCGGATCCAGTACGCTCCCCAATAGGTCATGGTGATCAGGATCATATCAACGGTGACAGAGATGGCACGCTTGCTGGCTCGTGACAGGGAGCCCAGGCAAGTCAGTAGCCAGCTCCCACCGGGTAAAAGCTCATTTCTCATTCTGGTACTCCTGCATTCAGGTGATACGCAAGAAAAGCTAACGGCAAGTAGGCAATGACCAGACCGCTCACACCATCGAGCTGGCCCAATACAATCATGACAGCGATCGGCGCAAGCCAGAGGCTATTTATAAGAAGCACAGCCAAGGTCACGTTTCGATGACTTTGCCAACGTCTCGCAAGATATTGATAGCCATGAGTACGATGAGCCTCGCTCAGACGACATTTCAGGCGAAAGCGATTCAGCAACGTCCAGGTCGCATCAACCACAAAGACCCCGAGCATGACGAGCCATGCCCACAGGAATTGAGGTGAAGAAGCAGCATCCAGCAGCATCAGGGAAGCCAGCATCAAGCCAAGAAATCCGCTGCCACCATCTCCCATAAAGATCCTGGCGGGCGGAAAATTCCAGCACAAGAAGCCCGCCGCCGAAATCCCCAGTAGCAGGATCAAACTGGCAGACGACCACTCCCCGCCAACCAGATAATGACAAAACGCCATGAACAGGCAGACGACAACGGCCTCGCCAGCTGCCAAGCCATCGATGCCATCCATAAAGTTGTACAGGTTGATAAACCAGATCACCCCCAGCCAGGCCAGCAGGTAACCAAACCAGGCAAGGTCCAGCTGCCAGCCAAAGAAGGTCAGCGCTGGCAAACCATCAACCGCAGAAACCACCAAAGCTGCCGCCATGCTCTGCACAATCAGGCGGGTTCGGGGCTTGAGAGAGATGTGGTCATCGATAAAACCTACCAAGGCAATTCCCAGCGCCGCAGCCCATATCAATCCAAAGCAGCTCTGGGATATGCCGGCGGGCAGTGGGATCAGGGTGACAAACAACGGGGCTGTCAGCAGAAAGGTCGCCACGATAGCCATGCCACCGCCTCTCGGGGTAGGCACCTGATGCGAACTGCGATGATTGGGTTGGTCAAGCAAGCGGGTCTGTGCGTAGCGCCTGAGCAGGCCGGTCATGGTGATTGAAAGAAAAAGACAAAATATCGACAACAAAACAAATGCCAGCATCAAGACGACTCACTATGGATTGACGCCATCAGAGATAAGGTCTGAGAGAGCGAATAGGGTGCCGACCATTGTAATCGGCTCTGAGCCTTGCGGGTATCCATTTCCAGAGAGCCATAAATCCGTTGTAGCTTGGCATCAATCCCCAAACAGCGTCCAAGCACTCTTATTACTCCTGGTGGGAGATAAAAGAGCCGACAGCTAACTCCTTCTGCTTCTGCAATCGCCGCCAATAACTGCGACGTCGACACTGCGACAGGATCTGCGACTAAAAAGACCTGATTCACTGCAGCAGGGTGCTCCATCGCATGGGCAATGAAGTCACACAAATTAGGTAACGCCAACAGGCTACGCGCATTGGTCAAACGGGCAAAAGGGAGCGGGATCCCTTTGCGCACCCAGGTCATCATACTGGCAAAGTTAGCCTTCACCCCTTCCCCGTAAATAAGAGGAGGACGAATGATGGTTACAGCCATACCACACTCTTTCGCGAGTGCCATCAGCCCCTGTTCCGCGTCATACTTCGAGCGTCCATAGGGATCTTCTGGCGGACTTTGCACATTCTCATCAAATGGCTTGCCTGGCTCGGTCTGCTCGCCATTCACTTTGATCGAACTGATAAAGATGAAGCGCTTCACCCCTGCCTCAGCCGCTTGTCGAGCAAGAGCGAGGGTGCCCTCTGTATTCACCGCTCGAAAAGCCGCCAAAGGATCTGTCGCGGTATCCGACATCACATGCACCCTGGCTGCACAGTGAACAACCACATCCACCTGTTGCAATTGGGCTGTCCAGTTTGCATCGGCAGTCAAAGAGGGAGCCTGAACCTGGTACGAAGCGAGCGGGCTACTGCGTACTGCACCTTTCACATTCGCTCCACACCTAAGCAGGTGTTCACAGACCGCTTTGCCTACAAATCCGTTGGCACCTGTCACCAAGACTGTACTTTTGATATCTGCCATTACCACCAACGCCAACCGTGAATATTGAAGAAAGTCACCATGGAACGCCCAAACATCCAGATATGGCGCCAGCCTTTGCGGGATGCATGCCCACCGTGATGAACGACCTTCACCTGAGGGACATAAGCAATCCGGCTGATCTTTCCTGCCCGCAAACTGATGTCAAAATCTTCAAAATAGAGGAAGAAGCGAGGGTCAAACCCTCCGAGCTGCTGCAGAACATCTGTGCGAAACAGCATAAAACAACCACTGACAATGGGTGGGTCCCACAGCACGTCACGATCGTTGAGCTGGTCTGCCATCTCATATTTTGCCAAGCGCGTCTGGAATAACTTCTTCACACTCGCAGGAGCAAATCCACGCAGCAATAAATCAAATACGGTTGGATAGCGTTTGCAAAGCCGCTGTACCTCACCATCTTCCCATGTAGCGAAAGGTGTCAATAATCCACAATCCGGATGTTGCTCCATAAACTCGAGTGCATTTTTCAGTGCATCTGGGGCAACTTCCAAGTCGGGATTGAGGATAAGGTGGTATTTAGAATCGATCTGTAATGCTTGATTATGCCCTTCACCAAAGCCCAAGTTATTCGGATTATGTCGATAAATCACGCTAGCCTGACTAATCAACTCTGCAGATATATAGTCCTCAACTTGTATCCTAGAGCTGCTTGGTGAATTGTCAATAATGGTCAATTCAATGGTCGAGTATTGCAAGGCTGCATTAAACAAACTCTGCAACGTAGCATATAACTCGTGTTTGACTGGCTTATATACAACAAGACTGACACTTATCACATTACTCATTTCAAAAACACCACTAAGTAATTTATAGAGATTACAGATAGGGACCTGACTTAGATAACACCCCATCCAGCAGCCCCTTAGTCATTTTAGTAATGTGAGATAACTTGTTTTTTGTGAAAAATGCATAGATAAAAAATCGAATCGGCAAAAAACAGAGCTCTCTTACTTTAAAGCCTGTGGGTATATAATCTCTACGTAGTAAAGAAATACAATTTCTGAAAAAATAATAATGCCTGATTGGTGAATGTACAGGTAATTTCTTACCAAATACGTTTATTGGCTCATCACCAAGTGTATGTTCCATAACTACATATGGAACGCCAATAACACGCCACCCAAGACTTTTAGCCCGCAAACACCATTCAATATCAACATAATCTATAAATAGCGAGTCATCGTGAGGTCCTATGCATTCCCAAGACTTACGACTGATGATGCTGCCAGACGTAATAAGATAATCGGCCTCAATCAGCTTGTCCCCTTCAGCAGGAACCCTACATAACCTACCTTGTTTAAACGTGATGAATGGCGCTTTCTTGGCTAAACGCGTATCAAAATATGCAGGACCAACAACTGCGACATGACTGTCCACAAAACCGGAACTGACCGCGATCAATGTATCGATCATGGACTGATCTGGATTACTGTCTTGATCAAAGAAAAAAACAAAATCAGCACCATCTTTAAATGCCAGATCAGCTCCACAGTTCAATGCAGTAGCAATCCCCTTATTTTCACCTAATGTTAATACACTGACATTGCTTGGGATAACAGCAGAAATAGATTTACAATCAATCTCGGGGGTATTATCTACTACATAAACAAGGTCTACCAAAGTTGACATCTTTATTATTCTTGGAACCACATCCGCATCAGGGAAGTATGTTACGATAACAGCAGATGACTTAAATGGTTTATATTTTTCCATGAACACCAACAAGTTTTCTATATAAAAAATTTAAGATATGCTTCACTAATCCTGTACCACCTCTGTTTTTATAAACATCCTCAGCTCTTAACTTGTATAAAAAAAGCTGCCATTTAAATCTTTTATAGAAGCTAACCAGCGGTATTATTTTCGATTCAGGTTTAGGCGGGACATTGCTAGCTGCAAGCAACGTCTTATGCCAAGCCATAGATATGATATTCACATCATAATGTTTTTTTACAAACTCATGAGCAGTATGTGCAAGATGATCCCGTAGTGCTGCATCATCAAGCAGAGAGGATATAGCTAATAACCATTCCTGAGGGTTTAATGAATAACAAACAAGTCCATTAACATTATCTTTTAATGAGCCTTTATATGACAAACTATCAGAATATATACCAGCTGTATAACAAGCTGAATATTCACGAAACTTGTTGTTTGTTTTATAACAATCGGACTCTGATCCCAAAAGAGGGGCCAAACCAATTTTCCAACCACGTGAATATTGAAAACTTATATAATCTGCATAACTTGAAACCGGTTTGAAATATCTAATCCGGTCAGATATCTTTAGACCTTCAGGCATAACACCTGCAAACTCAAAGACAACACGTGGATACTTTTCTAATATATCAGGAATGACATTTTTTAAAAAATTAATATCTTTTAGCCTGCTAGAACTACCAGCAAAACCTATCCTTATCTCTTCCCCACAATAAGAATGCACCCCCTCAAGAAGATTAAAATCAAACATAGGAGGAACAACAGAAACTCGTTTTGTATAGCGTTCTCGGATATAGTCAGCTAGCGGTGCAGAATTACACAGAACCATTGATGCATGGCCAACAATATACTTTAATCCGTCGCGAATAATCGGATGTTGATAGTACTTTGCCAGCGGAGTATCACCTTTAATTTCCCAGAAGTTGTCATCTATATAGTATACAAAAGGGATAGCCTTTTGAACATAAATACGAACCATCTGAATGGTTTCAGGTGAAGCGCTTCTGATAATTATTGGTAAATGTTCTTCATTGTCATTTAATAACTTATCTAGATTGCTCAAAGCATTTTGGGATATCTCTTTTTTTAAATTAAAAAGGTTAGGGTTAGCTAAAACCCTCTCAACAAGCTGGGTGGTGGCTATCTCAGCCTCATAGATAAGGATTGTATTTAATTTTAGTCCAAACATGCATTATACTTTCTTCGCCCTAAAAAAATAATTTAGTGATGTTTTCAACTTCACTATTAGATTCTTAATGAAATATTTAAAAAACTCATGTTCTCTCTGCCTTAGCATTTCTTGCAACTCAATGATTATGTTGTACCGCTCATCTAATAAAATTTGTTTTTCCGATATGTATTTGTCCTTATTTGAAATAACCTCTTCCAAGGAGGCCATTCTATCTGAATATAAACATTCTTTACTATTAATTTTTATAAGCCTGTTATAAACATCCAAAGACGTCACTTGATAAATAAGGTTATCATGTAAGTCGAATATACGACTTGAGTGACTCTTTCCTATAACAACCGCCCTAGCCATCAAGAGCTTCTTATTGATGCTTTCACTAGTTTCTAGCTTAATCACATCAAATATTTTATCCCAGCTCTTCATAGAGATATATGCTTGAGGACTATCCGAATAAACAGCAGTCTCATCAGTACATAAAATTGCGTTTGCATATGTTGCACAGACTAACGCATTATCTGTTTTATAAGGTCTATTAATACTATCACTTGAAGAATGCAAAATGAAGTGACAACGAAGAGAGCGAAGTTTTATCATCAACATTTGCCAATCAGGCTCAAAGTCTATGAACATTAACTCGATATTCAGATTCCTAAAGACACCCTCATATATATTTTTATCCTTATCACAAAGACCGGCCATTATCAGCCTTATTTTTTTTTCGCAGGCCAGACTTTGTATCTGAGGGACAACATCATCATAAAATGACGTTAATCTATGAGCACCACCAATAAAACCAAATACAATAAGCTCTGCGAGGTCTTGATACTCTAAATCGAATGGAAAGGAAATAGTAGAGTAATTGTTAGAGTGTATGTAAACTAATTTGTGTGGTAAGTAAGACTTATATTCGCTAGTAAGATTTTGGGTGCTACACCACACTTCATCAAAACACTCATATGATTTCACGTCAGCAAGAGAACTATCAAATATCGATTTTCCATTTGCTTTTAGCTCATTACTACTCAACAAGTACAAGTTATCATCAACATAGTAAACAACTTTTATTTTTAATTCTTTTGCTCTTACTATCCAATTTAAATAACTCTTAATGCCTCTAACTACAATAAGTGCTGATGCCCTAGACAACAGATCGACAGAGGCCGTATGCACATTTACCAGACGAATTCTATACTTTATTTCTAAAGGTAAAAAACCAAAAGCATGAGATATTGTTGCAGTACTATAACCATCATACAAAATAATTATAATGGCATCCTTTTTACTATCACACCATCCTCGTTTGATTGCGTGATTATATGCCAACTCTGAGACTGTAATCTTGGATAAATAATCAAAATCTTCATCAACCTCAAAGACATCAACACATTCAAAAGTGGATGGCTGTAACATTCTGTTTCTATTTTTCTGTCTCCGGAAATAATTCCCCCAAGAATCAAACGGATATGTGTTACCTAGAGATTTCTTATTTGAAAGCCCAAACTCATCCGCAACTAGCACATTATGATGTTCTAATGCATACTTTTGTGCAATACGTTGCCATAAATCCCAGTCGCAATTACGGGACATTAGGATATGCGGGTCATAAAAACCTACGTCATTTATTATTTTTCTTGGTAGTAGTACCGCGCTATTACCAACATAATTAAATATATATATATTTTTGTTTTCAGACTGCCCAAGATAAAAATCAGATCTTCCATCGGCAGAAATCAGCCTTACATTACCGTAACAAAGAACATCATCTCGACTATCGATGGCGCTTAACAGAACTTCAAATGCATTAGGGTATATGAAATTATCATCAAACGCAAAAAATATATATTTCCCTGTTGACCTCTGTAATGCCTCCCACTCGGACACTGCTGGTAAACCAATATTTTCAGGATGTTGAAGTAGATGAATCCGATTGTCAAAATCCATATAACTCTTAACCAATTCGGTTGTATTATCCGAACTTGCATCATCTACAATAATGACTTCAAAGTTTCTAAATGACTGTGCAATGATTGAATCCAATACTCTTTTGAGAAGCCCGTTATGGGCCTTCTCGAAAGTTGGTAACAATACTGACACAAGGGGCGGTGTAGCATCCTTATTTTTATTAGGAACCCAGATAGTTGCTTCAACCAAATCCTTTACACGCATCTACAGAACTCCTGTTCTCTCATATTCCTTTATAACGCTATCTTTATCACCATCAGCAATAACTTTGCCAGATTTAATCCATATAACTCGGTCACAATACTCTCTAATCAACCCCATAGAATGACTAGTGAAAACCAAAATTTTTCCATTCTGCATAAACTCAAACATACGATCTTTTGCTTTTGCAGCAAAGTTCATATCACCGGCACCAACGACTTCATCTAATAAAAGAATTTCGGGGTTAATTGATGTAGACACAGCGAACGCAAGACGTATAAACATTCCTGCAGAATAGGTTCTCACTGGATAATTTAGAAATTCACCAAGCTCTGTAAATTCAGCTATTTTGTGAATTTTCTCTTCAACTTCATCAGGCTGCATACCCAATAGAAGCGCTCGAATTCTAATGTTGTCCCAACCGGTTTGATGCATTTCAAAACCAGTGGCAAACTCAAACATGGGACATACATGACCAATAACATTTACTTTGCCACTCGTTGGCGGATATATACCTGCCATGAGTTTCAGTAAAGTACTCTTTCCTGCACCATTTAGTCCAATAACGCCGACACGCTCACCTTGCCCTATAGAAAGGTTTATATTGTCCAGAGCTTTTACATATTTGACATTATTATCTCTCTGTAAAGCACCAATGATTCTGGACTTAAGAGAACCTCCATTCATATTTACTTTGAAATGGACAGATGCATTTTCGAGAGAAATTTTCAATTCATTACTCATAACATATAAACCACTTGACGAGAATATTTCCTGACAACAATCACTGCCAAAATAAATAGTGTAAATGCATAAATAAACGCATTCAAGTACACATCATAACTTGCAAGCGAACCATTTATAAATGGATACCTGACAATTTCCATTGCATAATAGAGTGGGTTGTATTTATATACAAAATCCAATCCGCGAGCAGATAACATTTCGGGTGTATACATTACCGGTGTCACATAAAATAGCACTTGCATTACACTTGAAAATAGATGAGGAATATCTTTAAAACCTGCACCTATATGTGAAAATATAACCATCGTCAATAAATTAATAATTATAAACAATGCCATACCAGGTAAAGAGCAAATAACACCTATAACTGTTAACTTACCATAACAAGCCGCAACCACAAGAAACACAATCAAGCCAACTAGTAGCACAATTATATTTGACACTAAAGTTCTGAATACATAGACAGCCTTAGGGAACGTAAACTGCTTAATGTATCCCTCAGCAATAATAAAGGTACTACCGCCCTCTATGATTGAAGAAGTCAAGCTCCCCCATAACACTAACCCAATAGCAAGAAATGGTAAAAAATTGCTCATATCTTGATGAAAGAGATGACCAAATATAACCCCAACAGCTAACATTAGCGCAGCTTGATTTATAAGCAGCCAAGCTGGACCGACAATTGATCCTCTAAATCGAGATTTTATATCTTGCAAACCTAGAAATAACCAAACTCGCCATTGCCGAAGAGCTTCAATATATTCAGTCACATTATACTCCTATAACTTTACTCATCTTTATAGCGGTTGGTGTTTCATCAATAATGGTAAAACCTATAGAATCATAGAGCCTGATTGCTCTTTCATTACTAGGTAAGACTTCTAAATAAAGTTCCTTCAATCCATATGCAGCACAAGCATCACAAAGCAAGATGATTAAACGCCTCATCATCCCTTTGCCGGCAAAGTCTGGAGAAACAACAAATCTCCCTATCTCTGCTTTACCTTTATTCAAATCAATATCATATACGGCAAGTTGACCTACTTTTTCACCGAATGACTCGCCAATTAAAACAACATCAGTATCTTTCCCTAAATAACTTTCATACCACCTAAAGTGTTCATCCATATTAATTAATTTGTCATAGAAAAAAAACTGGCGCACACCATCGCGGTTGCGCCAATTTAGAGTGTCACCAAGATCTTTTTCATTTAGGGGCCGCAAAAGCAGCCCCTCATTTTTAATAGAAAGGGCTGGTTTCATATTATTTCACGTACTTGTTAATGAGTTCAGCTACGAATTCGACGTCTTGACGTGACACCCCCATATGCATGGGTAGCGATAAGATTTCATCACTAGCTTTATGCGACTCAGGGCACATGCCTGCACCATGCGCATACATACGATATGCAGTATTATCACGGTAATGTACCCCAGGATATACATCATGTTCGTGCAACGCCAACATGACTTCATCACGATTACTGATTCTAATCTGGAATAAATGTCGTGAGGACTCACATCCTTCCGCCATAGGAATTGTTTTTATTTTATCATTTTCAACAAACAACTCTTCATACCATTGAGCAAGTTGACGGCGATATGCATTATCTCGGTCAAGATATTTAAGAGATACGAGTGCAAGACCAGCCATAATTGAATTGCCATGATACTTGAAGCCGACTTCTTCAACATCATACATCCATTTATATGCGCCTTGAGTAGTGGTTCTAGCAAATGTATCTTTGTTAATACCAAGCCAGCACAGCTTACGAGCTCGAGCATCATCTTCTTCATTTTTAAAGCAAATCATACCTGAGTCAGCAGTAGGCATATTTTTGACAGCTTGGAAACTGAATATTGTTACATCAGCATCATAGCCAACATGTTTACCGTTAAAACGGGTGCCAGACATATGAGCAGCATCAAGAATAAGCTTCAGATTGTGACGGTCACAGATTTCGCGAATTTTATTATACTGACCTACGTTGCCACCTAACCCGACAAAGATAATAGCTTTAGTTTTACTGGTTATTTTCTTTTCTACATCAACAGGGTCAAGACAAAGGTGCTGATCTACATCAGCAAACACCGGCTTAAGGTTTTCATATAAAATAGCATGATTGCTTGAAACAAAAGTCAAAGGTGTAGTGATAACCTCATCATCATCTTGCCAACCCTGCTCACTTTTAAACATATGAAAAGCAAGATGGAGACCAACTGTATTTGAAGCTAAAAAGTGAGCATGTGGCAAACCAGTATACTTTTTCCACTCTTCTTCAATTTGCTGAGTTTTAAATCCCAGACCAGTCCAACCTTTTTCAAGACATTCACGAACTTGTTCAAGGCACTCTTCAACACGAAATGTTGGAACAAAAAGCTGAATAGACACAGGTTTACTCCTAATTTTTAGTAGGTTTCTATTTGTAACAAGTTTGCAGCATTACGATCTTTTTCTGAAAGTAACACTTCATGATTTATAGGCCAATCAATATTAAGTGTAGAATCTTGCCAGTTTAATCCTCTTTCATATTCTGCATATCGATAGTCTGTTGTTTTATACAAAAATTCAGCTGTTTTGCTAGTAACATAGAAACCATGAGCAAAACCCTCTGGTATCCATAGTTGTCGCTTATTCTCAGCACTTAAAAATACACCAACCCACTTTCCAAATGTTGGTGATTCTCTGCGAATATCGACAGCAACATCATAAACTTCGCCCTCTACACAACGAACCAGTTTTCCTTGTGCGTGTTGAATTTGATAATGTAAGCCGCGGAGTGTTCCTTGTATCGACTTAGAGTGGTTATCTTGGACAAAGTTAACCTTTTTACCGATAGCAAGCTCAAACTCTCGATGATTAAAGCTCTCAAAAAAGAAACCACGTTCATCTTCAAACACTTTAGGTTCGATAATCAATACATCATCAATATCTGTTTTAATCACCTTCATTTCTCTTCCTATAGTTCTTAAGCACCCACCATCCGTAATAAATACTGACCATAGCCATTCTTTGAGAGCGGCTTTGCTAATCTCAAAACTTGCTCTTTATCTATAAACTTCTTTCTATACGCGATTTCTTCTGGGCAAGCAACTTTCAAGCCCTGACGCGTCTCTATTGTTTGAATAAAATTACTTGCTTCAATAAGACTCTGATGAGTACCGGTATCGAGCCAAGCATAACCACGCCCCATCATAGCGACAGATAGTTTTCCTTGCTCTAAATAGATGCTATTCACATCAGTAATTTCAAGCTCACCACGGGGGGATGGTTTAAGGCTCTTCGCGATCTCAATTACACTATTGTCATAAAAATAGAGTCCCGTCACTGCATAGTTACTCTTGGGCTTCAGGGGCTTTTCTTCCAGTGAAATTGCTGTTCCTTGAGTATCAAACTCGACAACTCCATAACGCTCAGGATCTTGTACATGATAGGCAAATACAGTAGCACCACTCTCTTTAGCTGCAGCAGCCTCCAGCTGTTTCTGAAGATCGTGGCCATAAAAGATATTATCGCCCAATACCAAGGCACAGGGATCTGAACCAATGAATTGTTCACCAAGAATAAATGCTTGCGCTAATCCATCCGGACTTGGCTGTACCTGATATTGCAAGTTCAAGCCCCATTGACTGCCATCACCCAATAATTGTTCAAAGCGAGGAGTATCTTGCGGCGTGCTGATGATCAAAATATCTCGAATACCAGCCAACATCAGGGTGCTGAGCGGGTAGTAGATCATAGGCTTGTCATAAATAGGTAGTAATTGTTTGCTCACTGCCATCGTTACAGGATAAAGACGTGTGCCTGAACCACCAGCTAATATAATACCTTTACGTTTTTTCATATTGACATAACCTATAGTTAGTATATTAAGTTTTATTTTGCCATGAGTTCAGTCAACATTCTCTCCACACCACCTTTCCATTCCGGCAAAACAAGATTAAATTCACGCTGGAATTTTTCAGTGCTAAGTCTTGAATTCATAGGCCTAATTGCCTCACGTAAAAAAGATGCTGATGGAACTTCGATAACTTCCTTCACCTTGATGTTTTTATTTTGTTTTTTAGCAAAATCAAATATAAAAAGCGCATATTTATACCAGCTTGTAACTCCGCTAGCAGCTACATGATATAAGCCATACTTAGATTCATCCTCTAAGACTATTTTAATTGCATGAACACTACAATCAGCTAATAAGTCTGCACTAGTAGGAGCACCAAACTGATCATTAACAACTGAAATGATATCTCGTTCTAATCCAAGATTTAAAATAGTCTTGATAAAATTATCGCCATATGTGGAATAAATCCAACTCGAACGGAATATTAGATATCTATCACAATATTGTTGCACAGCTTGCTCACCAGATAACTTTGTTTTCCCATAAAAATTTACTGGAGAAGGGTTATCTAGTTCATTCCATGCTTGAAAACCGCTACCATCAAAAACATAATCAGTTGAGTAATGCACTAGTAAAGAACCTAACTTATTTGCTTCTTTGGCCACTACCTCTACACTCTCGGCATTAATTCTCATGGCTATATCCTGCTCTGTCTCAGCAAGATCTACAGCGGTATAACCTGCAGCGTTGACAATAACATCAGGCTTTAGTGATCGTATCGTCTCAATCAGCCCGTTAGGATTCAAAAAATCGCCACAATAATCTTTAGAATCATGACTTAGTGCCGTTAATTTTCCGAGCGGAGCTAGTGCTCGCTGCATCTCCCATCCCAACTGGCCATTTTTACCAAACAGCAGAATATGCATCAGGCACGATCCCCATAATTCTGCTCAATCCAAGATTGGTAGGTACCACTCTTGACGTTGCTGACCCACTGCTGGTTATCCAGATACCACTGCACGGTTTTGCGAATACCTGACTCGAAAGTCTCCTCTGGCAGCCAATCGAGCTCACTGCTCATCTTGCTGGCATCGATGGCATAGCGGCGATCGTGACCGGGACGATCCGCTACATAGGTGATTTGATCGCGGTAAGAGCCCGCTTTCGGCACCATCTCGTCCAGCAAATCGCAGATGGTGTATACCACCTCCAGATTCTGCTTCTCGTTATGACCGCCGATATTGTAGGTCTCCCCGACCAAGCCCGTGGTCACCACCTTGTAGAGCGCGCGCGCGTGATCTTCCACATAGAGCCAGTCACGGATCTGGTCGCCTTTGCCATAGACAGGTAACGGCTTGCCATCCAGCGCGTTAAGAATGACCAGCGGGATCAGCTTCTCGGGGAAGTGGTACGGGCCGTAGTTGTTGGAGCAGTTGGTGACGATGGTTGGCAGACCGTAGGTGCGGCGCCAGGCGCGCACCAGATGGTCGCTGGAAGCCTTGGAGGCAGAATAGGGGCTGCTGGGGGCGTAGGGGGTGGTCTCGGTAAAGAGCGGCAGCGTCTCACCGGCAGCCACTTCATCCGGATGGGGCAGATCACCATACACCTCGTCAGTGGAGATATGGTGGAAGCGGAAGGCCGCCTTGCGCACCTCATCCAGACCGTTCCAGTAGGCGCGCGCCGCTTCCAGCAACATATAGGTGCCGACGATATTGGTCTCGATAAAGTCAGCCGGGCCTGTGATGGAGCGATCAACATGGCTCTCAGCGGCCAGATGCATCACAGCATCCGGCTGGTGCAAGGCAAACACCCGATCCAGCTCGGCGCGATTGCAGATATCCACCTGCTCAAACGCATAACGCTCGCTTGTCGATACATCGGCCAGGGATTCCAGATTGCCGGCATAGGTAAGTTTATCGAGATTGATAACGGAATCTTGGGTATCACAGATGATATGGCGCACCACGGCAGAGCCGATAAAACCAGCGCCACCGGTAACGAGAATTTTCATAGATATGTTATCTCTTGCAAAGAGTTGATATGTGACAGGTGCGGACTGAAATGGAGTAAAACGCTGAAGAGTTGAGGCAATGTCTAAAATTCACTCAATATCCGAGATCCGGGGATCTGACATTTTAAACAAAGCAAAAGTTACATTGATAACAGGTAAACATCATGGCTACCGCCCCTGGGTTACAGCCCCCAGCTTGCTGCTTTTTACCATATTGCTCACGCCTTTGGTCATCATGCCTCCAGCATCGTTATGTCTTGGCAGCGTTGATCGCAACCCCCTCTCACGGGCACGCCGCGAGTTGGCACACTGCACCAGCCCGATTTTATAGGGAATTCTATCCCGTTTTTCCCAAGGATGAACAGTTGAAAGTAATTTGTGATGGGGGCAACTTGAGGCTCATCACAACATCAAGAGCGCGAAACGCCTTCTCATACCTCGCTTTTTCAATTACAACCACGCAATTTTTGCTTACATTTTTCACAAAAAACAGGGCAACCCATGGGGTTGCCCTGTTTGATTGTCAGCCAAACCAAAGCTGGCTGGCGATTTATTGGACTCTGTTCAGATTAGCTAAACCTGCATGCCATCAGTCACCTTTTGACTCAACTGCTGCAGCCATGCACGCCTCTTTACTCTTGTGGCTAGTGAAGTAACGCATCACCAACACAAAGAAGAGCGGCACGAAGAAGATGGCCAGCACGGTGGCGCTGATCATCCCCCCCATCACGCCGGTACCGATGGCGTTACGACTGCTGGCACCGGCGCCGGAGCTGATCACCAGCGGCAGCACCCCGAGGATAAAGGCGAGCGAGGTCATCAGGATCGGACGCAGACGCAGGCGTGCCGCCTCCACCACAGCTTCACCCAAGCCCATCCCTTTGTCATAGAGCTCTTTGGCAAATTCCACGATCAAAATCGCGTTCTTCGCCGACAAGCCTATGGTGGTGAGCAAGCCTACCTGGAAGTAGACGTCGTTTTCCAACCCGCGCAGGGTGGCAGCCACAATGGCCCCCAACACACCCAGCGGTACCACCAGCATCACCGAGAACGGAATGCTCCAGCTCTCGTAGAGGGCCGCCAGACAGAGGAACACCACCAGCAAGGAGATGGCGTAGAGCGCGGGTGCCTGTGAACCGGCCTGACGCTCCTGGAAGGAGAGCCCGGTCCACTCGATACCCACCCCTTCCGGTAGCTGTTTCACCATCTGCTCGATGGCGGCCATCGCATCACCGGTACTCTTGCCAGGCGCCGCCTCACCGACGATCTCCATCGCCGGCACGCCGTTATAACGCTCCAGACGCGGCGAGCCGAAGCTCCACTCGGTGCTGGCAAAGGCGGAGAAGGGCACCATCTGACCGGCACTGTTACGCACATACCAGAGTTTCAGATCTTCCGGGTTCATCCGGAAGGGGGCATCCGCCTGCATGTAGACCTTCTTGATCCGGCCACGGTCAACGAAGTCATTAACGTAGGACGAGCCCCAGGCAGTGGCCAGGGTGTTGTTGATATCCGCGATGGATAGCCCCTGCGCCAGCGCCTTCTCGTAATCGATCTTGATATCGAGCTGCGGCGTATCTTCCATCCCGTTCGGACGCACTCGCACCAGAGTGGGATCCTGCGCCGCCATGCCGAGCAGCTGGTTACGCGCCGCCATCAGCTTGTCGTGACCGATACCGCCGCGATCCTGCAAGAAGAAGTCAAAACCGGTCGCCGTCCCCAGCTCCGGGATCGGAGGCAGGTTAAAGGCGAACACTTGCGCCTCCTTGATGCTGAACAGATAGCCCATGGCGCGGCCGATGATGGCATTGGCGCTGCGATCCGGGCTCTTGCGCTCGCTCCAGTCCTTGAGCTTGATAAAGGCCATACCCGCGTTCTGGCCACTACCAGCGAAGCTGAAGCCGGATACGGTCAGGACGGAATCTACGTTCTCCTTTTCGTTTTTCAGGAAGTAGTCGCGCATGTCCGCCAGCACCACCTCGGTGCGCTGCTTGGTGGCCCCCACCGGCAGCTGCACCATGGACATGATGACCCCCTGATCCTCTTCCGGCAGGAAGGAGGTGGGCATTCGCATAAAGAGCACTGCCAGTACCGCCAGCATGGCACCGTAGATCAGGCTGTAGCGCACGCCCTGTTTGATCACCTTGCGCACGCCGCTCTGATAGCGGTTGGTACCGGCATCAAAGGCGCGGTTGAACCAGCCAAAGAAGCCGCGCTTGGCTCCAAATTCGCCATGTTTCATCGGCTTGAGCAGGGTGGCACAGAGCGCTGGGGTCAGGATCAACGCCACCAGCACCGACAGCACCATGGCCGAGACGATGGTCAATGAGAACTGGCGATAGATGGCACCGGTCGAGCCGCCGAAGAAGGCCATCGGCACGAACACGGCGGAGAGCACCAACGCGATCCCCACCAGCGCGCCGGTGATCTGGGTCATCGACTTGCGGGTCGCTTCCAGCGGGGAGAGATCCTCCTCGCTCATCAGACGCTCCACGTTCTCCACCACCACGATGGCGTCATCCACCAGCAGGCCGATGGCCAGCACCATACCGAACATGGTGAGGGTATTGATGGAGAAACCGAACGCCGCCATCACCCCGAAGGTACCGAGCAGCACCACAGGCACCGCAATGGTCGGGATCAGGGTGGCGCGGAAGTTCTGTAGGAACAGATACATGACGCAGAACACCAGGAAGATCGCCTCGATCAGGGTCTGCACCACCTCCTCGATGGAGATCTTCACAAACGGCGTGGTGTCGTAGGGGTAGACGATCTCCATGTTGGCCGGGAAGTAATCCGACAGCTCATTGAGCTTGGCACGCACCTTCTCGGCGGTATCCAACGCATTGGCGCCGGTCGCCAGCTTGATGGCGACCGCGGCGGTGGACTGGCCGTTGTAGAGCGCATCGGCGTCATAGCTTTCGCCCGCCAGCTCGACCCGGGCCACATCTTTCAGCCGTACCTTGGAGCCATCCTGATTCACCCGCAGCAGGATGTCGTTGAACTGCTCCACGGTAGAGAGACGGGTCTGCCCCATGATGGTGGCGGTGAACTGCTGATCTTCTACCGACGGTGTGCCGCCCAGCTTGCCGAAGGCCACCTGGGCGTTCTGCGCCTTGATGGCCGCCTGCACATCCCCCGGGGTCATCTGCACCCGGTTGAGTTTGTTGGGATCGAGCCAGACCCGCATCGAGTACTGGCTGCCGAACAAGGTGATATCCCCTACCCCGTCCAGACGGCTCAGGGGCTCCTTGATGTTGGAGACCACATAGTCCGCCAGATCGTCGTTGTTCATCGAGCCATCGCTGGAGATGAAGGCCGCGACCATCAGGAAGCTGCTGGAGGTCTTCTGTACCCGGATCCCCTGCTGCTGCACCTCTTGCGGCAGCAGCGACATCGCCTGCTGCAGCTTGTTCTGCACCTGCACCTGGGCAATATCGGGATCGGTCCCCGGCTGGAAGGTGAGGGTCACCGACACCCGCCCCGCGGAGTCAGACTGGGAAGACATGTAGAGCAGGTGATCCAGCCCGGTCATGTTCTGTTCGATGATCTGGGTCACCGAGTCCTCCACCGTTTTGGCGGAGGCGCCCGGATAGCTGGCAGAAATACCGACAGCGGGCGGCGCAATGCTCGGATACTGGGCGACCGGCAACTTGATGATGGCCAGGCTGCCCGCCAGCATGATCACCAGCGCGATCACCCAGGCAAAAATGGGTCTGTCTATAAAAAATCGAGCCATGAAGCGACTACTCCATCCTACTTGTTGGCCGGGGTGTTGGACGCAGCTTGAGCAGACGCTGCATCAGCACCCTGCTCGGCGGGATTGACCACGGCGCCCGGTCGTACTTTCTGCAAGCCAGCCACGATCACCCGCTCGCCGGAGGTGAGCCCTGACTCCACCACCCAGTTGCTGCCGACGACACGGCTCAGCTGCACGTTGCGCAGCTCCACCTTGTTATCAGCGGTTACCACCATCACGGTGGCGCCGCCATTGGGGGTGCGAGTCACGGCCGTTTGCGGCACCAGCAGCCCTTGCGCCCGCTCACCTTCTTGCAGGGTGGCGCGCATGAACATGCCGGGCAGCAGCAGTTGGTGGGGATTGGGCACAATCACCCGCAGGGTCACCATGCCGGAGGTCTCATCCACGGTCACATCGGAGAACTGCAGCGAGCCCTCTTCGCCGTAAGTGGAGCCATCTTCCAGCTGGAAGGTCACCTTGGCCCCCTTCTGCTCGTCCTGGGTCAGCTTGCCCTCGGCAACCAGTCGCTTGAGGCGCAGCAGATCGGCGGTGGATTGACGCACATCCACATACATGGGATCGAGCTGCTGAATGGCGGTCAGGCTGGCAGCCTGCTGGGCGGTCACCAGCGCCCCCTCGGTCACCGCGGATTTACCGATGCGGCCACTGATGGGGGCGGTGATACGGGTGTAACCGAGATTGATCTCGGCAGTGCGCAGGGCCGCCTTGCTCGCCATGATCTCCGCCTTGGCCTGCTTCCAGCTGGCGTCGGCGTCGTCATAGTCCTGACGGCTGATGGATTTGACCTTGAGCAGCTCCTGATAGCGCTGCGCCTTGAGGCGGGCACTCTGCTCGTTGGCCTCGGCCTTGGCCAGATTGGCTTTGGCGCTGGCGACTGCCGCCTGATAGACAGCCGGGTCGATCTGATAGAGCAGATCGCCCGCCTTCACATCGCTTCCCTCGGTAAAGAGGCGCTTGAGGATGATGCCGCTCACCTGCGGACGCACTTCGGCCACCCGCAACGGGGCACTGCGACCGGTCAACTCGGTGGTCAACATCAGCGGACCGCTCTGCAGAGTCACCACGTTGACCGCCGCGGGAGGCATACCGCCCTGTCCCTGGGGTGCGCCCCCCTTGTCACCACAACCTGCCAGCAAGCCTGTAGCCAGCAAGGCAAGACCAACTGAACGAGCAAGAATATGTTTATGCATGAAACACCTGAGCCTTTGCCAGTCAATGAACAATCAGGGCCGCATGGGCCCTGTTGGTAAATAGTCGAAAGATGAGGCAATATACATACATTCATAAATGTATGTAAGTGACTTTTTGCTTGCATGAGGCACAAATTTCGATGGCCAGACGAACCAAAGAAGAGGCGCAGCAAACCCGCTGCCACATCATGAGCACGGCGCTGGATCTGTTCTGCTCTCAGGGCCTGGCCAAGACCAGCCTGACCGACATCGCCAGGGCGGCAGACCTGACCCGCGGGGCCATCTATTGGCACTTCAAGAACAAGGATGAACTCTTCATTTCGCTCTGGCAGGAGCTCTGCAGCCCCCTCGCCCATCAGCTCGACGCCTGCCTCAATCCAGATGAGCCGGATCCGCTGGGGCAACTGCGCCTCTTCTTCGAAGGGGTACTCCACAGCTTCATTCACAATCCGGCCCAGCGGCAGATGTTCACCATCCTGTTCAATCTCGAATCGCTGGAGGGGGAAGCCATCTCACTGCGCGAGCATATCCGCAGCCAGTCCGCCAACTTCTTTCGGGACCTGGAGACCACCCTGGCCAATGCGGTACGGCGAGGCCAATTGCCAGCCAACCTCAACCTGCAGCGCGCCGCCACCCTGCTCCACTGCACCCTGGATGGCTACATCATCAACTGGCTCCACTTTCCGGGGCGGATAGACCTGCAGGGCGAATCCGCCTTTATGATAGAGAGCATGTTCACCATGCTGGCCCAGCCCCACGGGCCTGCCTGTGGCCGCTAGCCGGCTCCAGCAACTCCCCCCCATCCAAATCGGGGCCTGACCGCGCGCTTTGGCAGTCAGGCCCCGATTTGTTACCCTGTGCGCCCCCTGCTTGAGGTAACCCCTGTGCCACACTCTGACGCCATCCCCGCTTCCCGGCCCTTGAACGACCAGCACGCCCACGCTCAGGCTGCCTTTGTGGCGCGCCTTAAACCCGGCGCTCACCTGCTCAATGGTCAATGCGGTATGGGGGAGGATCTGTGCTGGCTGCGTGCAGAAGGGTATGTGGTCACCGCCTGTGAAGCGGTACTGGCAGACGCCAGAGTTGCCTCACAGCAATCCGGACAAGCAGTGCGGGTCTGCCCGCTGGCGAAGATGCACTCGGTGCTCCCTTACGATGGCATCTGGTTAAGCCGCCCGCTTGATGGCGACGCGGCCACCCTTGTTCCCCAGTTGCAACAGCTGGCGACCCTGCTCAAAGCGGGTGCTCCGCTCTGCTTCCCCCTGCCCCCAAGCGGCAAGATAAGTCACCATCAGCTACAGCAACTGGTCACCACATCCGGGATAGCACTGCAACTGGCGCCGATGGAAGCCGTATCAGCCAGTACGTCAGATTCCTCAAGTCAAAACGCCACCCAGTACGTCATGTTGGTGCGTGGCGATCATCAGGCCACCTAACGGGCTAATTCATCACGGATTTTCCCGTTCAACGCCAAGCCGACAGCTAGTCGGCGATCTTGGCTTTCGACAATATTTAACTCGACGTTAACGCAGAAAAGGCAGACATAACACGGCTTACGTGTTAAAAAGTGTGATTAATATCAAATTTTAATAACAAAACAGACAATACAACCAACTCCGGATTTCCTTATGAAACTTGTCCTGAAACTCATTGCTGGCATCCTTGCCGGTCTCTTGCTCGGTCTCTACGCCCCTGAGTGGGTGGCGCGCGTGCTGTTTACGGCCAAGACAGTGATAGGTCAGCTCATCACCTTCACCATTCCGCTCATCATTCTGTTCTTTATCATGAGCGGCATCGCCAGCCTGCCGAAAAACTCCGGCAAGCTGCTGGGCAAAACCGTGGCCCTCTCCTACTGCTCCACCATTCTGGCAGGGCTGTTCGCCTTTACCGTGGCGAGCCACCTTATCCCGCAGTTCACCACCGCCGCCGAGCCCACCACGGCCACGGCTATCAAACTCGCCTCCTACGTCAATCTGGAGATCCCGCCGCTGTTTGGCGTGATGTCGGCACTGGCCGCTGCCTTCGTGTTCGGCATCGGCATCAGCGCCACCCAGGCCACCGATCTGCGCCGGGTCGCCGATCAGGGTCGTGACATCATCGACCGCCTGCTGGCTAAGGTGATCATTCCGCTGCTGCCGTTCTACATCGCCGGCGTCTTTGTCGAGATGACGGTAGAAGGCACCGTATTCGCCACCCTGAAAACCTTCGGCGTGGTACTGGTGATGGCCATCCTGATGCACTGGATCTGGCTCTCCGTGCTGTTCGTCGGTACCGGTCTGGCCCTTGGCCGCTCACCGGCCCAGCTCATCAAGAACATGCTGCCCGCCTACTTCACCGCGCTGGGTACCATGTCGAGCGCCGCCACCATTCCGGTCGCCCTGCAATCGAGCAAGAACAACGGGGTGAGCGACGGTATCGCCAACTTCACCGTGCCGCTGTGTGCAACCATTCACCTCTGTGGCTCCACCATTACCCTGGTCACCTGTGCCACCGCGGTGATGTTCCTCTCCGAACATCTTGCCATTCCGGGCATCGAGACCATGCTCCCCTTCATCATGATGCTGGGGGTGATCATGATCGCAGCCCCGGGCGCCCCGGGTGGTGGCGTGATGTCGGCGCTGGGTCTGCTCACCTCCATGCTCGGCTTTGGTGAAGCCTCCATCGCCCTGATGATCGCCCTCTATCTGGCGCAGGACAGCTTCGGCACCGCCTGCAACGTCACCGGTGACGGCGTGATTGCCCTGTGGGCGGATCGCTTCGCCAACGGTAGCGAGAGCGCCGCTCCAGTGGCCGAGGCCGAACAGGCGTAAGCTCGTCGGGAAGGCAACCGCCATCCTCTGCAAAACCGCAGGCCCGAACCGTGTTCGGGCCTGCGTCGTTTCTGCCACTTTCACTGCTTTTGTACGTATTCCTCCTCCCCCTCTTTACCCCCCCTCTGCCGTAAACAGCACTGGCGCAGCTCTCTACACCCGACAAAATTATTGGCATATGCTACATATGAGCGTATAAATGGCTTATGCCAATTAGGAGCCACCATGCCAAGACCCAAGATTACCCGCCAGATCTGTGGCCACCCCGCCAACAGCTGCTTCAAACCCAACGGCCGCCCCATGCATCAGCTGGAACAGGTCACGCTGGCCCCTGACGAGTTCGAGGCACTGCGCCTCGTCGACCTTCAAGGAATGCAGCAGCAGGAGGCCGCCCTGGTGATGGGGGTCTCCCGCCAGACCCTGGCCAATATCCTGAAAAAAGGGCGCTACAAGGTGGTGGAGTGTCTGAGTCTGGGCAAGGCATTGATGATGCAACCCACCGAGCCCGACCACCCAAGCAGTGGAGAAGAGCCGACATGAATGCTGTCACAACCATGACCACCACCCCCTGCAACAGCGCCCTGATGCTGAGTCAGGGGCTGCTGGCTGGCCACTTTACCCGTGCCGAGCAGCTGCAAATTCTTAACCCCGAAGGGAACGTCATCGCCACCCTGCCCAATCCGGCCGCAGCCGAAGGCTGCCACGGCAAGCAAGCGCTGCTCGACGCCCTCACCCATCATCAGGTGGGTCAGGTGGTGGTGCGCAATATCGGCGAGCGGATGCTGGGTCGCCTGCTGGCGGTCAATATCCGGGTGCTGCAGTGCCGCTCTGCCCGCCTGCCGCTGCCCGCGCTGCTGGCCCCCGCCAATTTGCAACCTCTTACCGAGGCCAGTCAGGGCCGTCCATCTCGCCGTCATCAGAACAAGGCGACTATCCGTGCCATCCAGCCCCTCGGCGCAGGCCAGAGTCATGCGAATTGCCACGGTGGGTGCAACAGTGGCTCCGATCACTGTTGCGCCAGTAGTGGCAATCAGGCAGAGAGCCCACTGCAAGGCCATACTTGTTGTCACGACAGTGAGGGCGCAGGCCAACAGGGCGGTTGCTGCCATCATCACTGATGCCATCGCCGTGCATGTCATCACCATCAAGGAGAAGAGATCATGTCCATCTGGTTGTTGAGCCTGCTCGCCTCGTTCGTACTGATCCTGGCCATGGGCACCATCATCTGGTGGCGCCAATACCAGCTTGCCCAGAAGCGGGAAGATAAAGAGGTGCGTCCCTGTGGCTGCTCCAGTGCCTGCGCGGATCACCTCTATCAGATCAGCGAGCCGACGCCCAAAAAGTAACCTGACCGCAAACGCCATAGCCGCAGATAGAAGGTCGGCAAAATAAGGGCGCGTGGAATCGAGAGGCGCATAAAAGAGAGGGGGCACCTGCTGGTGCCCCCTCTCTATTTACTCCTTGTCATGCTTGAACCACCCCTTTCCCCCTTATGCTCATCACACGCGCTCAACCCGGCTCGGCGCCGCTGGGCGCCACACTCGCAGAGCAGGCCGGATCCTGATACTGCTGATAGATGGCATAAAACTCGGCCTTGTTCTGCAGGGCCGCAGCGACACAGGCGGGATCAAACTGGCTGCCGGCATGCTCCTCCAGATAGGCAAACGCCGTCTCGAACGGCCATGCCTTCTTGTAGGGGCGCTCGCTGGTAAGAGCATCAAACACATCGGCCACCGTCACGATGCGTGCTGCCAGCGGGATCGCCTCCCCCGCCAGCCCCAGCGGATAGCCAGTGCCGTCAAAGCGTTCGTGATGGCTGGCGATGATATTGGTCAGCATATCGGTGTGGTGAATGCCATCGAGACCAAACTCGTTGATCATCAGACTGATCATCTCCCGCCCTTTGCCTGGGTGGATCTTCATGATCTCGAACTCTTCCGGCGTCAGCTTGCCCGGCTTGAGCAAAATGGCATCCGGCACCGCAATCTTGCCGATGTCGTGCAGCTCGGAGAAGAGGTAGATAAACTCCACCTCCTCATCGCTCAGCCCGCTGGTCGGGGCCAGCGTCTTGGCGATCAGCCGGGAGTAGGCCGACATCCGGTGCAGATGGTTGGCGGTCTCCTCATCCCGATAGCGGCTGAACTCCCGCGCCGTGGTCAACGCGCCGCCAAGGGTCTGGATGGAGAAAAACTCCACCGCAATGATGGCCGAGAGCGCCTGGGCATAGGCCGACAGCTCGCTACGGATCGGCTCCTCGAAGTATCCCGGCTCCATGGCATCGCAAAACAGAAAACCAAACAGCTTGCTGTTGAACAGCAGCGGCTCGGTATAGCTGGAGGCATAGCCCGCCTCCAGCACCTTGCGGCTGTGCTCCGATGCAGAGCCACGCAGGGCATCCAGATTGCCGAGCACCCGGGGCTGCTTGTGCTCCGCCAGATAACTCAGGGAGGGAACATCGCTCAGCTTCACCTCATATTGCACCAGTGGCGAGGGCCCCTCGGTGCTGTGGGCAAAGGTCTTGAGCTGATCGGTATGGGGATCGTAAATCGCGATGGCCACCCGACTCAGCTTGTCAAAGCGCTGCCTGAGCGTGGCATGTACGCTCTGCATTTTTTCGCCAAATGAACTTTCCATCGCCTTCTCCAACGGGTTCCCGTACCGGGAGTATAGTGACTCCCGGTGCTCTCCTCTCTGTCACCAGATCAATATTGAGAGGAAAATCAACAAAGCAGCGTCCCCACAACAAGCCCGCACGGCAGAGGCAATAGCCCTATCAAGGGCGCGCCATCAACGACTGTTGGTGCGGCCCAATCTTGCCTGGTCGGAGATATTGTTCGGTTCTGCCATGCTGGCTGTATAGTTTTTGGTTAACCATTCCGGTAAAATCCGCGCCCTTAAAGAAGAGCCACCTAAGAGTGATTGAGCGATGTCCAACACAAAACAGGCCCCCAAAGTAGGATTCGTCTCCTTGGGTTGCCCCAAAAACCTGGTCGATTCAGAACGCATCCTGACCCAGCTGCGTACCGAAGGGTACGATGTGGTGCCCAGCTATGACGATGCCGAGCTGGTCGTCGTCAACACCTGCGGCTTTATCGACAGCGCGGTGCAAGAGTCGCTGGAAGCGATCGGCGAAGCGCTGGCCGAGAACGGCAAGGTGATCGTCACCGGCTGCCTTGGCGCCAAAGAGAATCAGATCCGCGAGATCCACCCCAAGGTGCTCGAGATCACCGGCCCCCACGCCTATGAAGAGGTACTGGGCCACGTCCACAAATATGTGGAGAAGCCGCAGCACAACCCCTTCACCAGTCTGGTACCGGCCCACGGCGTCAAGCTGACCCCGCGCCACTACGCCTATCTGAAGATTTCCGAAGGGTGCAACCACCGCTGCACCTTCTGCATCATCCCCTCCATGCGCGGGGATCTGGTGAGCCGCCCCATCGGCGACGTGCTGGCCGAAGCCAAGCGCCTGAAAGAGGCCGGCGTGAAGGAGCTGCTGGTGATCTCCCAGGACACCTCCGCCTACGGCGTCGATGTGAAGCACCGCACCGGTTTCTACGACGGCATGCCGGTCAAGACCAGCATGGTCGCCCTGTGCGAAGAGCTGGCCAAGCTCGATATCTGGGTGCGCCTGCACTACGTCTACCCCTACCCGCACGTAGATGACGTCATCCCGCTGATGCGCGATGGCAAGGTATTGCCCTACCTCGATATTCCGCTGCAGCACGCCAGCCCGCGCATCCTCAAACTGATGAAGCGCCCGGGTACCGTCGAGCGCACCCTGGAGCGGATCCAGAAGTGGCGCGAGATCTGCCCGCAGATCACCCTGCGCTCCACCTTTATCGTCGGCTTCCCGGGCGAGACCGAAGAAGATTTCCAGATGCTGCTGGACTTTATCGACAAGGCGGAGCTGGATCGCGTCGGCTGCTTCAAATACAGCCCGGTCGAAGGGGCGCTGGCCAACGAGCTGCCGGATCCGGTACCGGAAGAGATTCAGGAAGAGCGCTTCCAGCGCTTTATGGAGCTGCAACAGCAGGTCTCCATCCGCAAACTGGCCCGCAAAGTGGGTCAGGAGATGACCGTTATCATCGACGAAGTGGACGAAGAGGGTGCCACTGGCCGCTCCTTCGCCGATGCGCCGGAGATCGATGGTCTGGTCTACCTCAACGGCGAAACCAGCCTCAAGCCGGGCGACATGGTCAAGGTGCGGATCGACGAATCCGACGAATATGACCTGTGGGCCAGCCTGATCAGCTAATTGAGGCCTTACCAGCCAAATGGAAAAAGCGCCTGCGGGCGCTTTTTTATTGCTTGAATGACGCAGGCAAAACCTCTGGCCTAGCTCAAATCATGGAGCGCCTTGCCAAGGGGCGGCGTGAGGCGCAAGTCAGAGAAGCGCACCGCCAACCCCTGCCGCTCCGGCGTGCCGCACATCACCCCGATAAAGCAGCGCTCGCTTGGCGGGAACGGCGCGAGGCGCAGCAGCGGCCACACTTCGCCATCGGTGGAATATTGCAAACGCAGGCAATCGGCCAGCCGGGTCAGCCGCAGCCAGAAGCGGCGCGGATTACCGGTAAAGATGCCGGTGGCCCAGTCAGATCGCGGATTGGTCAGCACGCTGCCGATCATCGGCTGGGCATCGTTGTACTCTATCCCCGCTTTGAGCCAGTGCGCCTCGTCTTGCAGCAGCATCAGCCCCGCCTGATCGTAGAGGGTGGTGAACTCCCCCTCGACGCAGACCTGAAAGGTAAACTCCCCCGCCACCTCGCAACCATAGAGATGCCCGCTGTGGCGCTCGAAGCCATACCAGGTGCTGCGCCAAAAATCGGTCTGCCGGTCTGTCACTACCTGCAAACCGTCGTCTGTCTGGTGCCACTCGGCCGGTTCATTGAGCCAGCGCCATTCCATCCCTTCCATCATCCTGCTTTGCTCCTTTTTATCCCGCATAATCCCGCACAAATGGGGCTCGCCAACGCCTCGTCCGGTCACGGCAGGTCATGGCTGCACCTCTGCGGAACCCATAAAAGGAGTCAATAGTGTCGCTATTGCCGCCCCGATACAAGGCTTGTGCGTTGCGCCATCAGTGCGCCCCAAAAAGCGCGGGGGGCCTGATGGCCCCCCGCAAACACACCGGATGAGAAAATGCCTTACTTGGCGGCGCTATCCTTCACGCACTTCTGGACAAAGCTGTTCTTGGCCGCGCCAGCCAGCTTCTTGTCGGCCGCCGCCTTCTCGCACTTGGCCGCCGGATCCATCGCCGCCCCCGTCTTCACGCACTTCTGGATAAAGCTGTTCTTGGCCGCACCGGCCAGCTTCTTGTCGGCGGCCGCCTTCTCGCACTCGCCGGACGCGGCGCCCGCGGCATCTTTCACGCACTTGCCGACAAAGCTGGTCTTGGCGGCGCCGTTAAGCTTTTTGGCCGCGGCCTGTGCCTCGCACTGCAACTGGGCTGCGTCGTTGGCAAAGACCGGATTGGCCAGCAGCACGCTGCCGCAGAGCAGGCCAAACAGGATGGTACGCTTCATGGGAGATCTCCTCTCTATCTGGTGATGTGTTTGCATGGTCATATTTGCATGACGATGTGTTGCAAATGGCTGTGATTGCAACAGCTGATTGTTGCCGCAGCTCCCCCGCCTCGCCAGCTTGGGAGACGGAGCAGAGGGCAACCATCGCCCGCACTATAGCGCCGATTGGCCATGCGGGATTGTCCCCGCAAGGCCTTCTCCAACAGCAAGCCGGCCCCCTACTTTCCCGCCACGCCCGCCAACCCCAATAAAATCAAGGGCCGTGGGAATCCGGTGCCCATCCACAGCGATTTCTTGAGCCAGCGCATAAAACGCAGATATTCCTGATAGTTACGTCACTTTTTGACTGGTGCGGCAGGATTCGATTGGCTTAACATAGCCATCCGGTGCCTATTCATCTGCGATGGGCTGCTGCCCTCGCTGGTTATGGAGCATTTTGGAAGCTGTAATCCACGGGCGGTAGCGTTGGCTCGACGAGAGACAGATATCTTGACAGGCAATTTAATTGTCGCAAATAAATAGCTGTCAATTAAAAATCGCCTTCTTGCTATATTTTATTATCTTACTTCGTTTAACGCCAATCTACAGGGTTAAAAAACTAGATATACAACCCTTATTCTCTTAAAAGGTCTTTCCAAGGAAAAACAAATGTTAATTTATGTGAATCAGTTTAATCTGATAGGTGATAATGCAACAAATAGAGCATTTAATACTATTGCGGGATGGTTAAAGGAAAAAACTGGAAAGATATTTAGCATTGAGCAACTTAAAAGCAGCGATGAATTCAAACTAGAACGTTCGACGGTAAGGACTTATGCTGCAACTCAATTTGAACCCTATATGCATTCTGTTATGTTAACACACCCAGATGACCAAGTTAGTGGAAGGCAATGGGTAACTGAAATAGGTGTTAAAGAATGCCAAACATTTACTCAGATATCAATTCTATTAGAAACGAGTGACATTAGCACACAGGTTGTCGAAATACCGACAACAACAAGACCAAAGCTTGTTACATACTTAAGCAAAAATGTAGAACTTGATCGTGATACTATTGGAAAGCAATTAAAAAATTATAGTAATACAACTGACAGTTTTATCTCACTAAGTTCTGAAATTGAGCGAGAAGATAGAAGTCACCCTATAATAATAATAAGCAATGGGACCAATAGAAAACCTCTAATAAATCCATTAAAGCTACAGGAACAATTGTTTGGATTGGCTCAAGTTGTTTCTACTACAGAAGAAATTGATAGCTGGGAAATGGAAAGAGTTCTAACGCGGCGTTACTCTGCTTGGGGGGGAGCTATAAATATAATCTATCCATCACAAGGCCGTGGATTCTGTTATAATAGATTGTTACTTTCCTCCACTATTGAGGAATGGAAAGCCAATCATATAAATATAAACTCTCAAATCCTATCAATAATCACTCATACTACAAACGGATTTAGGAAAAAGCAACATTTTAGCCCAACCGATGTAAGGGCAAAAAGGCAGAAAGATCAAAGAGTTTTTTTAAAAAATAAATTTGATGAACTTCAAGATGACCAAGGATTTAAACAACTAGCTGAAGATGCATTTTCACAATTAGATGAGCATGAGGCAATAATAGATAGATTAAAATCCGATTTTAATGAAGAGTTAACAAAATGGATAAGTGAGTTATCTGATGAGCAGAACAAAACTGAAACTCTTACAGCAGAAAACAGAGCCAAACAACATCAAATAGAAACTTTAAAGTATCAACTAAGTCAAAGTGCAAATAAAGGTTCGCAGAGTGAAACATTTTTCTCTCCAACGGAAATCACTGACATCCTCGTTGATGGGCTAACCCCAAAAACTTCTCTCCTTCTTATTTCAAAGTTATTTCCAAACAGAGTGTTAATTTTGGATGACGCATATCACTCAACAACAAAATCATTGTCATTCAAGAATTCGAGCAAATTACTCAGCCTTCTAAGTAGATTGGTAACAGAATATTTAGACTTGGTTTTATCTGAAGGGGACGCCAAAGCTAGATCTTTATTTGGTGCAGCATATTCAGCTAGTGAATCAGAAACTGTAGAGAGAACAGACAAATACGCCTCTCAGCGAACCTTTAATTATGAGGGTGCTGAAGTCCCCATGTTTAGACATTTAAAGATTGGTAACTCAAGAAACCCTGATGAAACTATTCGTGTATATTTTCACATTGACACCAAAAAGAAAATAATTGTTATTGGATATTGCGGGCCACATCTGGATGTTGTATCGACATAATAAATACTTACCCTCACACTTCGGAGAAAACAGTAGTTTAGCTAGCTATCTCGGGCGGTTGTGACAAGAAAAAATATAATGCAAAGCCAGAAATCTCTAAGTAACTTCTTTTAGGAGGAAACAATCTGATTCAGAAATGGAAATACCATTCTTCGGATTGCACCTCGTCCCTGATTAATCTCATACATCTCAATATATCCCCCCCCGTTACCGGGGGGGTATTTCTATCGATTATCTCAAAGCGGCAGTTAACCCACCAAAAACGCTCTTAACTGGGCAAACTCCGCTGGCAAATTAACGGAGAGCAGCGGCAGCTCGGCGTGCTTGGCGAGCGGGCCGGGCAGCGGTACATCCAGATGCAGGATCTCGTCCACCGACTCCTTGAACTTGGCGGGATGGGCGGTGCAGAGGAACACTCCCACTTCGTCCTCAGCCAGCTGTTCCCCCAGCAGATCCCAGGCAATGGCGCCATGGGGTTCGCAGAGGTAATCCAGCTGGTGCAGGCGTTTGAGCGCAGCGCGGGTCTGGGCATCGTCACGCATACCAGAACCCAGGGTCTCCAGCGCCCAGCCCTTGCGGCGGCACAGCTCTTCTACTCGTGGCCAGTTGTTGGGGCGGCTGACATCCATGGCATTCGACAGGGTTGCCACTGTCTGGTGCGGCTCCCACTGACCGGTTTTCAGGTAGCGCGGCACGGTGTCGTTGGCGTTGGTGGCGGCGATAAAGCGCTTCACCGGCAGCCCCAGCGCCTTGGCGATAAGACCTGCGGTGAGGTTGCCAAAGTTGCCGGACGGCACGCTGATGACCGCCTTGGCGCGATCGGCTTTCGGCAGCTGGGCCACCGCCTCGAAGTAGTAGCAAACCTGCGCCAGCAGACGGCTGATATTGATGGAGTTGGCGGAGTTGAGGCCAATGGCCTTTTTCAGCGCCTCGTCGTCAAAGGCCTGTTTTACCAGCGCCTGACAGGCATCGAAGTCGCCATCGATGGCGATGGTGCGGATATTGCCGCCAAGGGTGCAAAAGAGCTTCTCCTGCAACGGGCTGATCTTGCCCTTGGGATAGAGGATCACTACCTCGATCCCCTCCAGCCCGAAGAAGGCGTGGGCCACGGCGGCGCCGGTGTCGCCGGAGGTGGCGGTGAGGATAGTAATCTTGTCGTTGGTTCTAAAGGCCGCGAGGCACTGGGCCATAAAGCGGCCGCCGAAATCCTTGAACGCCAGAGTCGGGCCGTGGAACAGCTCGAGGGCATAGGTGCCATCCTTGAGTTTCACCAGCGGCGCCGGGAAGGTGAAGGCGGCGTTGACAAGTTCGCTCACCTTCGCGGCGGGCACTTCGTCCCTCAGCAGGTGGCTCAGGATGCGGGCGGAGCGTTCGGCCAGCGGCAGATCCAGCAGGGCATCCACATCGGCGAGCGGTTCGAGTTGTTCGGGGAAGAAGAGCCCCTGTTCGCGACCCAAGCCCTGACGCACCGCCTGCGCGAAGCTCACCTGTTCGCTGTTGTCCTTGATGTTGTAGAGATTCATAGCTCGCTTCCTGTTACCCGTGCCCCGGCCATGTCCAGTTTGCAGACCCGGGCAAATCCATCTTCGTTCTGCACAAAATGTGCTTCCATCCAATCCTTCATCCGCTCGGCCTGCGCCAGCTCCTTCATCACCACGAACACGGTGGGGCCGGAGCCGGAGATGCCGGTAGCCAGCGCCCCGTTCTGGGCCGCCTGCGCCCGCACCTCGGCAAAGCCTTCGATCAGCGCCGCGCGGTAGGGCTCTGCAATCACGTCTTTCAAGACGCTAGCGGCCAGCGGCTCCTGCCCGGTGTAGCTGGCGTGGACAAAGGCAGCCAGACGGCGACCGTAGGTGAGGCAATCCTGACGGCGATATTGGGCCGGCAGAATGGCGCGGGCCGCGGCGGTAGAGACCACAGTGCCCGGGTAGCAGACCACCCAGTACCACTCGTCAAACACCGGAATGCCCTGGCTGATAACGCCCGCCTCCTCCACCACCAGCTGCATGCCGCCGAGATAACAGGGGGCGACGTTGTCGTAGTGGACGGAGCCGGAGATGCGCCCCTCCATCTCACCCATCAGCAGCAGCAGGGCGTGCTCGTCGAGCGGCTCGCCGTGAAAGGCGTTGAGCCCTTCCAGCGCCGCCACCACGCTGCAGGCGCTGGAACCCAGACCCGAGCCGACCGGCAGGTTCTTCTCCAGCACCATCTCGAGCGGCTTGAGACCAAGGCCGCGCTTCTCCAGCGCCTCGCCATAGGCCACCCAGCAGTCGAACAGGATATTCTTTTTCGGATCGTCCGGCAGCTTGTGGGCGTAGCGGCCCACGGCGGAGAGGGCGAACGGCACGTCAGCCGCTTTTACCTGCACCCGATCGCCGAGCAGAGAGCCATCCACGGGGGCGAGCGCCGCCCCCAGTACATCGAATCCCACGCTCAGGTTGGCGCTGGAGGCGGGGGCATAGGCGACCACACTTCTGTCATTACCCATGGCGCCTTCCGTCATATAAGAGGGGTACATGTCTGAACTCATGCTTATAGCTCCTGCTTCCAGTTCTGGGTGCGCAGCACGTCGGCAAAGACGCCCGCCGCGGTCACTTCGGTACCGGCGCCGTAGCCGCGCAGCACCAGCGGGATCGGCTGGTAGTAGGTGGAGAAGAAGGCGAGCGCGTTCTCCCCGTCTTTGACCTTGAACAGCGGCTCGTCGGCACCGACCGCCTTGATGGCGACCTTGCACTTGCCACCCTCGATGGAGCCCACATAGCGCAGCACCTTGCCTTCACGCTGGGCCGCGGCGAACTGGTCGCGGAACCAGCCGTCAGCCTCCGGCAGGCGGGCCATAAAGGCTTCCACGTCGCCGCTCACATCAAAGCCGGGTGGCAGCGCCTGCTCCACCTCCACATCGGAGAGCTCCAGCGCCATGCCAGCCTCACGAGCCAGGATCAAGAGCTTTCGCGCCACATCCATGCCGTTGAGATCGTCGCGGGGATCCGGCTCGGTAAAGCCGTTGCTGCGGGCGATTTGGGTCGCCTCGGAGAAGGCCATCCCCTCGTCCAGCTTGCCGAAGATAAAGGAGAGCGAACCGGACAGAATGCCGTCGAAGGCTCGCAGCTTGTCACCGGCCTTGATGAGGTTCTGCAGGTTCTCGATAACAGGCAAACCGGCGCCGACGTTGGTCTCGTACAGGAACTTGCGGCGAGTCTGGCGGGCAGTGCGGCGCAGCGCCTTGTAGTAATCGAGCGAGCCGGTGTTGGCCTTCTTGTTCGGGGTGACCACGTGGAAACCGGCGGCGAGGAAGTCGGCGTACTGGACGGCCACCGCCTCGGAGGAGGTGCAGTCAACGATCACCGGGTTGATGATATGGCTATCTTCCACCAGCTTTTTCACCCCTTCCAGCGAGAAGCTGTCGCGGGCTTCCGCCAGCTGTTCCCGCCAGTTGGCGAGGTTCAGACCATCCTTGTTGACCGCCATCTGGCGGCTGTTGGCGATGCCGACCACCCGCAGGCCAGTGCCCTGCTCGGCCAGTACCGGTTGCTGGCGGGCAATCTGATCCACCAGCGCGGCACCGACGCCGCCGACCCCGACCACAAAGAGATCGATAAACTGCTGGCTGCCAAAGAAGTTCTGGTGGCACGCCTTGATGGCTTCCGCCACCTTGCGATCCCGCACCACCGCCGAGATGGAGCGCTCGCTCGACCCCTGCGCGATAGCGACGATATTGATGGAGGCTTGCGCCAGTGAGGTGAAGAAGCGGGCCGCCATCCCCTTGCTGGTGCGCATGCCGTCACCGATGAGGGAGATGATCGCCAGATCGCTGATGATATCCAGCGGCTCCAGCAGCTGGTTTTTGAACTCCAGCTCGAACTCGCGCTCCAGCACCTTGCGGGTCTTCTCACTGTCGTAGCTGTGGATACAGAAGCTGACGCTGTACTCGGAGGATGACTGGGTGATCAGCACGATACTGACCCCGGCGCGGGAGACGGCGGAGAAGATGCGACCGGCCATGCCGACCATCCCCTTCATGCCGGGGCCGGAAACGTTGAACATGCACATGCCGGACAAGTCGGAGATGGCCTTCACTTTCAGGTCATCTTCGCCGCTCTCGGGGCCGATCAGGGTGCCCGGCCCCTGCGGGTTGAAGCTGTTCTTGATGAGGCAGGGAATATGGAACTGGGCCACCGGCGCGATAGTTTTCGGGTGCAGCACCTTGGCGCCGAAGTAGGAGAGCTCCATCGCCTCCTTGTAGGAGAGGGTTTTCAGCAGGTAGGCATCAGGCACCAGACGGGGGTCGCAGCTGTAGCAGCCCTCGACGTCAGTCCAGATCTCGCAGCACTCGGCATCGACACAGGCAGCCAAGACGGCGGCGCTGTAGTCGGAGCCGTTACGGCCCAGCAGCACGGTCTCGCCCTTGTCGCTGCCACCGGTAAAGCCCGGCATCAGGTAGAGGCAATCGCTACGCAGCCCCTTGGCGGCAAAGCGCAGGCGGGAGGCTTCAATATCGACGTGGGCTTCCAGATAACCGCCATCGGTCACCAGCAGCTCTTCCGGTACGATCAGCTCCAGATCCAGACCGCGCACCCGCAGCAGTTCGTGCATAAAGGCGATGGAAAGGTTCTCGCCACGGCTCAGAATGCGCGCCTGCACGTTGTCCGGGCAGAGGCCCAGCAGACGAATGCCCTGCATCAGCCGCTCAACCTGATCCAGTTCGCTGGTGAGACGGGCCAGCAGCGCCTTGTCATCGAGCGCCGGATAGGCCGCCTTCAACCCGGCCAGCAGGCGGGAGAAGATGCCGTTGACTTCAAACAGGGTGGAACTGGCATCCATGCCGCGGCTGGTCTGTTCCACCAGCGCCACCAGATGATTGGTCACCTTGGCAGGTGCAGAGAGCACCAGGGCTACCTGAGATTGGCCGTGGGTGTTGACCGCGATATCGGCCACCCGTAAAAAACGCTCTGCATCGGCCAGTGAAGACCCGCCAAATTTCAACACTCTCATCGCTTTCTCTCCCTGTAAATCTATGAAATTCAATCTAAAAACCAATCCAACAAAAAGGCCCGTACTGGGTGGGTACGGGCCTTTTTTGATTTCTGTGCTTGTTCGTCAGCGCATCAACCGGCCCCAGTGCCACCTGTGGTGGTACCGGTAATAATGGTGGTGGTGATAACGTTGGTGAATAACTGCATGACGAACACTCGTTGACGAAGCTGGCTTTTAGCAATACCGCGGCGGGCGATGGGCTGTCAACTTAAACCTCTTTACCAAGTTTGCGCGCAAGGTCTTTGCAGAGCAGGTGGAGCATGTTCAAATCCCGCTGCGGCAGCATGGGCACCCGGTCCATCACCCACTGATGCAGTTTTTCATCCTGTGAAACTCCGAGTTCACCAAGTAATTCTGCTGTTTTGCTTTTCAGCACCCGAACCTGCCCGGCGTTATCAAAATTTTCTGCTACCGCAGCGGCGCCGTCGGCGTTCAGCTCATCCATCAGCTGACTCATCTCGTAGGCGTAGAGCATGATCGCCTGCCCCAGATTGAGGGACGGGTAGCTCACCTTGAGGGGCAGATAGCTGATGAGATCGACCTCGGCCAACTGCTCGTTGGAGAGCCCCGACTCCTCGCAGCCAAAGACGATGGCCACCTTGTTGAGTGAAGGCTTGCTGCGGATCTGCTCGCGGATCTCCCCCGGCGTGAGGTAGTGCTGGTAGCGACCGCGCTCACGGGCTGTGGTGGCGATCACCAGATCCATGTCCGCCAGCGCCTCGGGCAGGGTATCGAACGCTTCGGCCTGAGTCAGGATCTCCTGAGCGCCGTGAGCTACCCAGCTCGCCTCCTCCTCTTCGTGTACCCGGCTCGCCACCAGTCGCATGGCATCGAATCCCATGGTTTTCATGGCGCGGGCCGCCGCCCCCACGTTCGCAGGACGGGCAGGTGCCACCAGGACAAAATAGAGCTTCATCGGGTTTCCTCACAGGCCGGACGGCCTCTCAAACAGACAGCAAACAGTCGCTAAACCATCACCAAAACAGGGGCGCAATCTACCGTTTATCCCCGAAAATTGCCACTTGAACAGACGTTTGAATGTTGCGATAGTGGCCTGACGTGTGAACAAATTACACCCAATCCTTCGCGCTATCGGCCCGACAGATCACAAGGAAGAGAGAGAGATGCAGCAGCCATTGGAACAGGCCGTCGCCGAGACTATCTTGCAACGCTTCGAGTCGTTTTACAGCCGGTTTCTCGAGATAACCCAGGGCAGCAA
Organism: Aeromonas sp. FDAARGOS 1411; assembly: GCF_019047125.1. Lineage (NCBI taxonomy): Bacteria > Pseudomonadati > Pseudomonadota > Gammaproteobacteria > Aeromonadales > Aeromonadaceae > Aeromonas > Aeromonas sp. FDAARGOS 1411. The sequence goes on from NZ_CP077214.1 coordinate 2,332,053, forward strand.
GAGCCGCTTCGAGAACAGTGACTGGCTGGGAGTGCAGCTCGCCGGGCGCGAGCGTATTCGCCTCTATGACCACCATGTGGGGGCCACCGCCAGCTCCATCCGCCAGATGATGGGTGAGCATCACGCCACTCAGGAGCTGCTCAAGCGGGTCAAAAGCGCCTTCAGCGATCTGCTGCCCCGTTGTGACAACTTCGAGGTGGCGGAGTCCTTCTTCAACTCCGTCTATCGCCGGATCTTTCGCCATCGCAATATCCGTGACGAGAACCTCTATATCCACCCCTTTGTCAGCCGTGGCGAAAAACCGGACCTGAGCGCCCTGCTGCGCATCTATCGCACCGATCTCGCCCACTTGCCGCAGACTTTGAGCCAACTTTTGGGTGATTACAGCTTCACCCTCCCCTACGAGGACAAGCAGCGGGATATTGTCGACATCCACCGCCATCTTGCGGAGAACGGCCCGCAAATACTCCATGACGAACCCTTTGCCATCGAGCTCCTCAAAGAGGTGTTCTACCGCAACAAGGGGGCCTATCTGGTGGGACTGATCCGGGCCCGGGATCAGGTGTTCCCCTTTATCCTGCCCCTGCTCAGCACCGGCCACAGCATCTATGTGGACACGGTGATCTTCGAGCCGGATCTCGCCTCCATCGTGTTTGGCTTCGCCCGCGCCTATTTCATGGTTTATGCCCGCGAACCGGCACTGTTTGTCGCCTTCCTGCGCCAGATCATGCCCCACAAGCCCGATTACGAGATCTACAACGCCATCGGCTGCCAGAAGCACGGCAAGACCGAGCTCTATCGCCACTACCGTCACCATCTGGCCCAGAGTCGGGATCAGTTCATCATCGCCCCCGGCATCAAGGGGATGGTGATGAGCGTGTTTACCCTCCCCTCCTACGATGTGGTGTTCAAGGTGATAAAAGACGAGTTCACGCCCCCCAAGGATGTGAGCCACGAGCAGGTGAAGGCAAAATACAGGCTGGTTAAACAGCACGATCGGGTGGGCCGGATGGCCGATACCCAGGAGTTCACCAACTTCGAGTTTCCACTCGATCGCATCTCGCCGGAGCTCCTTGCCGAGCTCAAGACGGTTGCACCCTCGGCCCTCACCATCAGCGACGACAAGCTGGTGATCAAGCACCTCTACACCGAGCGCAAGATGATCCCTCTCAACCTCTATCTGGACAAGGCGGACGAGCAGCAGACCCGCCTCGCGCTGGAGGAGTACGGCAACGCCATCAAGCAGCTGGCGGCGGCCAACATCTTCCCGGGGGACATGCTGTTCAAGAACTTTGGCGTCACCCGCCACGGCCGGGTGGTTTTCTACGACTATGACGAGATCTGCTACATGACGGAGTGCAACTTCCGCCAGATCCCGCCGCCGCGCTACCCCGAGGATGAGTGGAGCGCCGAGCCCTGGTACTCGGTCGCCCCCAACGACATCTTCCCCGAGGAGTTCGCCACCTTCCTGCTGCAAAAGCCGCAGGTGCGGGAGATCATGTTGCAACTGCACAAGGAGATGTTCGACGCCAACTACTGGAAGATGCTGCAGAGCAACATCAAGGTGGGGGTGTTCGAGGATGTCTATCCCTACCGGCGCAAGAAGCGCTTCAAATACCAGCGCGGCGGCTGATCCCGCAGCGCCCGCGCACATCGCAGCAACGAAAACGGGGTGGCCCAAGCCACCCCGTTTTGCTATCCGCTTTGCGCCTTAACTGCCGCGACGGCGGATCACCCCCTCCTGCATGGTGCTCGCCACCAGCATGCCGTCACGGGTAAAGAACTGACCGCGCACCAGACCTCGGCCGCTGCTGGCGCTCGGGCTGTCTACCACGTAGAGCAGCCAGTCGTCGAAGCGGAAATCCCGGTGGAACCACATGGAGTGATCGATGGTGGCCACCTGCATATCCGGCTCCCAGTACGACACCCCGTGGGGCTGCAGCGAGGTGAGCAGGAAGTTGAAGTCGGAGGCGTAGGCCAGCAGGTATTTGTGCACCCGCAGATCGTCCGGCATCTGACCGTTGGCCTTGAACCAGACGTGGCGCACCGGATCCTGCACCGTCGGCCGAATAGGGTCGACCAGAGTCACCGGGCGCATCTCGATGGGCTGCTCGCAGAGGATCTTGTCGCGCAGGGAGGCCGGGATCAGGTTCTCGTAGGGGCGCACCAGCTCGAGCTCGCTCTTGAGCTCCTCCGGCGGAGTGATGCCGGTGGGCATCTGCACCTGATGCTCGAAACCATCGGCCGGCACCTGAAACGAGGCGTTGAGATAGAAGATGGGCTTGCCGCCCTGAATCGCCTTGACCCGGCGGGTGGAGACGGTCTGGCCGTCGCGGATATTCTCCACGTCATAGACGATGGGACGGGTCACATCCCCCGGACGCAGGAAGTAGGAGTGAAAACTGTGAACCTGACGGCCGGTCTCGACCGTCTGCTTGGCAGCTGACAAGGCCTGCCCCATTACCTGTCCGCCAAACACGGCCCGCAGACCGAGATCCTGGCTCTGGCCCCGAAACAGGCCCTCCTCGATTTTTTCCAGCGCCAGCAACGCCAGCAGCTCATCAAGTACCTTGCTCATTGTTCACTCCTCTATCAGAGCCGCACAGGCTAACAAGCTCACCGGAGCAGAGCAACCGCCACAGCCCCTTCCGCCCGCCAAAGGGAACTTCAAGGGCCATACACCGCGACCAACAGCATTTATCGAGTCTGTTTTTTCCCTGCCGAAACCGCTACGCTGTCAGCAATCGATAGAGGTGAGGTCACCCGCCATGCACATCCGTTATCCGGTAACGCCCTCTGCCACTTATCGACTCCGCTCGTCCCTTCGCCTTCGTGCCACCCTGTTTGCTCTTTCGCTGCTCCCGGCCGCCACTGTGCAGAGCGCGGTAATTATCACCGGCGAATTGCCCCCCTACTCTTCAGCGACGCTGGCCAATGGCGGCGAGCTGGCAAGCAAGGTGCTCACCACTCTCAAAGCGGCAGGCCACCCGGATCTGAGGGTCTCCTACCAGCCCTGGCCGAGAGGACTTAAAAACATCGAGCTGGGCAACGCTATCGCCGCCTTCCCCTTTACCTGGACCAACGAGCGCAGCAACACCCTGTTGTTCAGTACCCCCATCGCCTTCGATATCCAGTCCTGGTACACCACGCCCGACAAGAAGGGGCTGGAATCCCCACCCTGGCAGCAGAAAACCGCCTGCGTGCCCAAGGGGTGGTTCTCCGATGCTATCGAGCGGGTGACCATCGAGCAGAAGCTGATCGTCAGAACCACCAACCGCCTCAACCAGTGTGTCGAACTGCTGAAAAAGGGCAAAGTCGATCTGGTGCCCATCAACGACACCTCGAAAAAGAACCTCTCGGAGGAGGACAACGCCGCCCTCTACCGCCTCTCGTTGTTTCGCCAGAACGTCACCTTCTATCTGGTCACCGCCCGCAATGAAGAGGGAGAGATGTTTATCCGCAACTTCAACAAAGAGTGGATGACACCGGCCAACTGAGGTGTGTGAGAGCAATCATTGCCATATGACCGGAGCCAGCCGGCAGCTGGAGGTCCCCCGCTAGAGATGAAAAGGCCCGCACCTGTTGGTGCGGGCCTTTGCTTGGCCGACTGCGCACTTGAACGGCGCGCAGTTCGCAACGGGTTGTCGGCTTACTTGTTGCCGGTACCGGAGTTTCGGGTAGAAGCTTGCGGCTTGCGACGGGCGGTGGTGGCGCGAGCGCGGGGCTCTTTGCCCTGCATCTCTTTGTGACGCTGTACGGCGCGACGGATCTGGGCGGCCTGCTTGTGACGGCTGGTTTTGCCATCCTGCTGCAGGTCGACCTTGGATTCGGTCTCCGGCGGCAGGTTGACCAGACCGCGCAGGTAGTTCACTTCTGGCAGTTTCAGCTCTTGCCAGCCGCCGCGCGGGATGCCGCGGTCCAGCTTGACGTCGCCGTAGCGGATCCGCATCAGGCGGCTCACCTGCACTTCCTGGGATTCCCACAGGCGGCGCACTTCACGGTTGCGACCTTCGGTCAGGGTGACGTTGAACCACTGGTTCAGACCCTCACCGCCAGCCGGTTTGATCTTGTTGAACTTGGCGGTGCCATCTTCCAGCTGCACGCCCTTGCGCAGACGCTGCAGCATGGCTTCGGTGATTTCGCCAAAGACACGAACCGCATATTCCCGCTCCACTTCGTGGCTCGGGTGCATCAGTCGGTTGGCCAGCTCACCGTCGGTGGTGAACAGCAACAGACCTGAGGTGTTGACGTCGAGGCGGCCGACCGCAATCCAGCGGGCACCTTCCATCTTGGGCAGACGATCAAACACGGTGGGACGACCTTCCGGATCGTGACGGGTACACATCTCCCCTTCCGGTTTGTGGTAAGCCAGTACGCGGCAGATCACTTCCTCTGCTGCACGAGTCTTTACCTGGTGACCATCCACCCGGATCACGGCGTTCACTTCGACGCGATCCCCCAGTGTGGCGACCTTGCCATCCACACTGACCCGACCTGCGGTGATCAGGGCCTCCATCTCACGACGGGAGCCGTGACCCGCGCGGGCCAACACTTTTTGCAGTTTTTCACTCATCGGGGTTACCTGATTGTTGATCGCTGCCCACTAGTAAAAGGGGCAACGGGGTTAACTGTAACAAACGCCGGTTGGAGCACTCACCACAGTTGAATAATGTATATCCCGGTGACATCGGCACGCTTGGGCGCCATTCACCGGGCATCGCTCTCCCCGTCCACCGCAGAGGGCAACAGGGGTTGCAGCTCCGGATCCAGCTCGGGGAGCTGCTCCAGACTCTGCAGATTAAAGTAATCCAGAAACTCTCTGGTGGTGGCGAGCAGCTCGGGGCGACCCGCCACCTCTTTGTGGCCGATGCTGCGCACCCAGCCACGCTCTTTCAGGGTATTCACTATCTGGCTCGACACCGCCACCCCGCGGATCGCTTCGATCTCGGCCCGGGTGATGGGTTGGCGATAGGCGATCAGGGTCAGTGTCTCCATCACGGCGCGGGAATAACGCGGAGCACGCTCGCTCCAGAGCCTTGATAGCTCCTCGGCATACTCCTGACGCGCCTGAAAGCGCCAGCCGGAGGCGACCTCTTTGAGCTCGACGCCCCGCGAGCTGTAATCTTGCCTGATCTCGGCCAACAGCAGCTGAACATAGCGACTGGTCACCGGATAATCGGCCAGCACGCTGCTTTTCAGCTCGCTGACATTGAGCGGACGACCGGCCACGAACAGCGCCGCTTCGATCAGGGTCTTGAGTCGTTCAGTGGGCAGCGCCACGGTTGCCCTCCTCGCTCTGCTCGGCCAATGCAAAATGGATTGGGCCAAGGGGTTCTGCCTGCAGGATCCAGATCAGTTGCTCCTTGCACAGCTCCAGCAGGGCCAGAAACGTCACCAGTACCCCCATGCGCCCCTCTTCGGCGCGCAGCACCTGCTCAAGGCGCAGGGTCTGCCCCAGCGTGAGCATGGCAAGGATCTCCGCCATGCGCACCCGGGTCGGGATCTGCTCGCGGCGGACCTGGTGATGTTCGAAATGAGTCGCGCGTTTTACCACACTTTGCATGTAAAGGGCGAGCTCAACCAGCGAAACATCGGGCGCCAGTGGCTTGAGGGCACCAAAATCGGGGGGCAAGGCAGCGGCGATATAAATCTCCCGCTCTACCCGTGGCAGCTCATTGACCCGCTCCGCCCCTACCTTGTAGCGCTCGTACTCCTGCAGCCGGCGAATAAGGGTCACCCGCGGGTCTTCTCCCTCCTCTTCATCCTCCAGCTCCGGTGCCTTGGGCAGCAGCAGGCGGGATTTGATCTCCGCCAGCCAGGCCGCCATCAGCAGATATTCGGCCGCCAGCTCAAGGTTGAGCCCCTGCATCAACTCCACATACTCCATGTACTGGGCGGTGATCTGCAGGATCGGCAGGTTGAGGATATCGAGCTGCTGGCGCCGGATAAGGTAGAGCAGCAGATCGAGCGGCCCCTCGAAGGTATCGAGGAACACCTCCAGCGCATCGGGCGGGATGAACAGGTCCTGGGGCAGCTCGTGATAGGGCTGCCCCAGGACTTTTGCGATGGGTAGCGCGGCGCCAGCCCCCGTCTCGGCGGAAGGAACTGTCACCGGTTCAGCGACATCACTCAAACGGGGTCGGATCCCCGGCGCCGCGACGACGCAATACCGGCTCGTCGTCAGAAAAATCGACCACAGTGGTGGGCTGCTCGCCCAGATAACCACCGTTGACCACCAGATCGATCTGCTTGCCCAGCTTGTCGAAGATCTCTTCCGGGTCGAACTCGGCCATCTCGGAGTCCGGCAGGATCAATGTGGTAGAGAGCAGCGGCTCGCCGAGGGCTTCCAAGAGCGCCTGGGCAATCTTGTTGTCCGGCACCCGGATGCCGATGCTCTTCTTCTTCTCGTTCATCAGGCGGCGCGGCACCTCTTTGGTCGCCTTGAAGATGAAGGTGTAGGCGCCCGGGGTGTTGTTCTTGATCAGGCGAAACGCGCTGTTGTCGACCTTGGCGTAGGTGGAGATCTCGGAGAGATCGCGGCACACCAGGGTGAAGTCGTGGTTGGCGTCGAGACGACGAATGCGGCAGATGCGCTCCAGCGCGCCCTTGTCACCCATCTGGCAACCCAGCGCATAGCCGGAGTCGGTCGGATAGACGATCACGCCGCCGTTCTGGATGATCTGTACCGCCTGACCGATCAGACGGGCCTGGGGGTTTTCAGGATGTACGTAAAAATGCTGACTCATAGCTTGTTCTCGCAATGGGGGCAGCAATACCTGCCCGCTCGTATGGTCACGGGCCAAAGACCCATGACACTACCTTAACCTGTTTGTGGCCGCTTCGCTGGCGCCGTTATCGACTTGCCAGCAGCTCGGCGTGTTGCTCGGTGGTGAGCCCAAAGTGACCGGGATAGGCCAGCCAGACGGGCATTCCCTCTTTGGGCAGCCAGAGGTGGCGGCCCAGCTCGGTCCAGTTGGAGGGGAAGTGAAAATCCGATCCCACCGAGATATAGAGGTCGTGATCCTTGGCCCACTGGCCCAGATTGGCCCGCTCCTGCGGACTCTGCTGGGGCAATGAGACCTCCATGGCATCGCCACCGACCGCCTTGAAGGCCACCAGCAGCCGCTTGATCCACTTGGCGGTGAGATCGTAACGGCTGGGGTGGGCCAGCACCGCCAGCCCGCCAGCGGCGTGAATGGCAGCGATGGCTTCGCTCATCTCGGGCCACTCGGCCGGGGCATACCCTTTATTGCCACGGCTCAGGTACTTTTTGAATACCTTCTGCATGTTGTCGGCCACCCCGCGCGCCACCAGCACTCGTGCAAAGTGGGCGCGGGTCACGGCAGCATCACCGGCGAGCTGTTTGGCCTCTTCATAGGTGCCGGGGATGAGGCACTTCTCCAGACGACGCCCGATTTCCAGCGCGCGCGCCTCGCGACGGGCCAGCTGACCAGCCAGAAAGTCGGTCAGCTGCGGATTTTTTTCATCCACCCCCAGCGCCACGATATGGATCTCGTGATGCTCCCAGCCGGTGGAGATCTCGACCCCGCTCACCAGTCGCAGCGGCAGTTGCTCGGCTTCGATGGTGCGGCGCACCTCATCAAGCCCGGCGAAGGTATCGTGGTCAGTAACCGCTAACACCTCGACCTGTTTTTCGGCAGCGCGGCGCACCAGTTCGGCGGGGCTCAGCACCCCGTCGGAGGCAGTGGTATGGCAGTGAAGATCGAATCTCATCAGGTTATTCCGCTCTCGTGGTCAGGTCACCATTCATGGCAAATCGGTGAAAGAAGGCTAAAAAGCGACTTGACTTGGCCGCGGCTTTATCGTTTTCTGTAGGCACTTCATTGCAAACTTCTTTTTACAGGACTTTATCATGCAAACGACTTCCATCCTGACCATCTGGTGGTGGCACACTCCCTGACATGCGGGCGTGTGGTCGTTGCTGTACCTGTAATCTGACAGCAAATTAAGAACCCAAAGAAAAAGCCCGCTGACCCCAGCGGGCTTTTTTATTATCCGGCAAATGGACCTGTGATGAAACCGAGAATTCAGACAAGCAAGCTGACCTGGCGATGGCGCCCCTGAACCAGCCACCCCGGACCAATTAAATTTTCAAGGAATTCAACGTCATGAACATCGGTAAAAAGCATCACACGCAAGGGAACGCACTATGACAGCCACACATCGCCTTCCTCTGGGTGAATTCGATACCCTCAAACTCAACGCCCCCTATGTGGCCGATCCGCTGGCGCTCTATACCCGCCTCTGTCAGGGCCGCCCCAACAACCTGCTGCTGGAATCGGTGGAGATCGACTCCAAGGCGGGCAAACAGAGCCTGCTGCTGGTCGATGCCTGCCTGCGCATCGAGTGCCGTGGCCGCACCGTGCGGGTTCGCAGCCTGAACGACAACGGCGCCCAGTTGCAGAGCCTGCTGGCCGAACGGCTGCCCGTGGTGGTGGCCCGCTCGCTGGTAGATGGCGAATTGCAACTCGACTTCCCTGCCTCCGATCGGGAGCAGGATGAAGATTCCCGCCTCAAGGGGAGCAGCGTGCTGGACGTGCTACGCACCCTGCAGCGGGAGCTCGATTGCCAGTTGGGTAAAGAGGCGCTCTTTATGGCGGGCAGCTTTGCCTACGACCTCATCGCCTCATTTGAAGATCTGCCTGAAGTGCCGGAGGGGAGCAACAGCTGCCCCGACTACTGCTTCTATGTGGCCGAAACCCTGATCACCATCGACCATATCGAACGCACCACTCAACTGCTGGCCTGCATCTTTGGCGGCGATAGCGACGAAAGCCTGGTGGAAGACAGATACACCCGCCTGACCGAACGGCTCACCGACTTTAAACAGATTTGCCAGCAACCCCTCTGCGCCGAGCTGACCACCCAGCCCCTGACCGGCGGCATGAGCGTGGACAAGAGCGACAAACAGTTCTGTGCCGAGGTGGAGAAGCTCAAGGGCTTTATCCGCCGTGGCGATATCTTCCAGGTGGTGCCGTCCCGCTGCTTCTCCCTGCCCTGCCCGAGCCCCCTGGCCGCCTATCGCCGCCTCAAACAGACCAATCCCAGCCCCTACATGTTCTACGTGCAGGATGAGGGCTTCACCCTGTTTGGCGCCTCGCCGGAGAGCGCGGTGAAATTCTGCGCCGCCAGCCGCGATGTGGAGATGTACCCCATCGCCGGTACCCGCCGCCGCGGCTTCAACCCGGATGGCAGCATCAACCGGGATCTCGATGGCCGCATCGAGCTGGAGCTGCGTCAGGACGAGAAAGAGGTGGCCGAGCACCTGATGCTGGTAGATCTGGGCCGCAACGACATCGCCCGCATCTCGGAGCCCGGCACCCGCTACGTCAAGGAGCTACTGAAGGTGGACCGCTACAGCCACGTGATGCATCTGGTCTCCAAGGTGGTCGGCACCTTGCGTTCCGACCTTGACGCCCTGCACGCCTATCAGGCCTGCATGAATATGGGCACCCTCACCGGCGCCCCCAAGATCCGCGCCAGCGAGCTTATTCGCATGGTGGAAGGCAAGCGCCGCGGCAGCTACGGCGGCGCCGTCGGCTACATCAACGGCGCTGGCGAGATGGATACCTGCATCGTCATCCGCTCGGCTTTCGTGAAAGATGGCGTGGCCCATGTGCAGGCCGGTGCCGGGGTGGTCTATGACTCCAAGCCGCAAGCAGAAGCGGACGAAACCCGCGCCAAGGCGGCGGCCGTGCTGGCCGCCATCGCCGCCAGCCATGGCACCTCCCTGCAAGCCCTGAGCGCCCAGCAGGAGCAACATAAGGACGTGAGCCATGACTAACATCTTCCTGCTCGATAACTTCGATTCATTTACCTACAACCTCGTCGACCAGTTCCGCTCCCTCGGCTATCCAGTGCGGATCTACCGCAACAGCCTGCCGGCCAGCCGCATCATGAGCGAAATCGCTGCCTGTGAAGGAGACGCCGTGCTGGTGCTCTCACCGGGGCCGGGCGCCCCCCACGAGGCGGGCTGCCTGATTGACCTTATCAAGCTGGCCCGCGGTCAGGTGCCCATCCTCGGCATCTGCCTCGGCCATCAGGCTCTGTGTGAAGCCTACGGCGGCACCGTCGGCGCAGCGGGCGAGATCGTCCACGGCAAGCGGTCCCTGATTGAGCACAACGGCCACGGCGCCTTCGCTGGTCTGCCGAGCCCGCTGCCGGTGGCCCGCTACCACTCGCTGGTCGCCACCTATGTACCGGAAGAGCTGACGGTGATTGCCCACTATCAGGGCATGCCCATGGCTATTGAGCAGCAGGATGAGCGGGTACTGGGCTTCCAGTTCCACCCGGAATCCATCATGACCTCGGAAGGGGCCCGTCTGCTGACTCAGGCGCTCGCCCATATCACCCGTCCAGAAAGCAGTGTGCGGTAAGGAGACCAACATGCATCAACATCTCAACACCCTCTATCAGGGTCAGTCTCTGAGCCGTGAAAGTACCCGCGACGCCTTCGGCCAGGTGGTACGTGGCGAAGTGGACCCCATCGTGCTCGCAAGCCTGCTGACTGCCCTCAAGATCAAGGGGGAGACCCCGGAGGAGATCGCCGGTGCCGCCGAGGCGCTCTTGGCAGAAGCGCGCGACTTCCCGCGTCCGGATTACGAGTTCTGCGACATCGTCGGCACCGGTGGCGATGGCCTCAACACCATCAACGTCTCCACCACCTCGGCGCTGGTCGCCGCCGCCTGCGGCCTGAAAGTGGCCAAGCACGGCAACCGCTCGGTCTCGAGCAAGTCGGGCTCGAGCGATCTGCTCGACAAGATGGGCATCAAGCTCGACATGAGCCCGGCGCAGGCGCGCCGCTGCCTGGACGAGCTCGGCATCTGCTTCCTGTTCGCCCCCCAGTACCACGCTGGCGTGCGCCATGCCATGCCGGTGCGTCAGGCCCTCAAAACCCGTACTCTGTTCAACGTGCTGGGGCCGCTTATCAACCCCGCTCGCCCCACCTATCAGCTGATGGGAGTCTATGCCCCCGAGCTGGTGCGCCCCATCGCAGAAACCCTGCTGGCACTGGGGCTGAAAACCGGTATGGTGGTTCACGGCGCCGGGCTGGATGAAATTGCCATCCACGGCCCGACCCAGGTAGCCCAGATCCGTGACGGCGAGATCCGCGAATTTCTGCTCACCCCAGCCGACTTTGGCCTCGAGACCTATCCGGTCAGCGCCATTCAGGGCGGTGAGCCTGAAGAGAACCGCGCCATCACCGCAGCCATCCTGGAAGGGCGTGGCACCCCGGCCCACAACGCCGCCATTGCCGCCAATGTGGCGCCACTGCTGCTGATGGCGGGCAAGGCGAAAGATCTCAAGAGCGCGGCGGCCGAGGTACTGGCGGTGCTGGCGAGCGGCAAGGCAGCGGATCTGGCCGCTCGGCTCGCCACTTTGAGCCATCAGGAAGCGGGCCATCAGGAGGCATGATGTCAGCCACGACTCTGCACAGCAGTCATTCAGAACGCCCACAGGGCAAAAGCCAGTTTCGCAAGGATAACGAGATGTCAGACCTTATTGCCCCCCATGCTTTTCTGAACATGGCCTCCATCAGCCAGACCATCCTCGGCAAAATCGTGGCGGCCAAGCAGGAGTGGGTCGCCGCCCGCAAGCTGGCCCAGCCGCTGGAGAGCTTCCAGAGCACGCTAACCCCAAGCGATCGGGATTTCGTCGGGGCACTCAAGGCGGGCTCCACCCGCTTTATTCTGGAGTGCAAGAAGGCATCTCCCTCCAAGGGGTTGATCCGCGACGATTTCAGCCCGGAGGCCATCGCCGACATCTATGGCAAATACGCCACCGCCATCTCGGTGCTGACCGACGAAAAGTTCTTTCAGGGGGATTTCGCCTTTTTGCCGCGGGTGCGCGGTCGCGTATCGCAGCCGGTGCTCTGCAAGGATTTCATGATTGACCCCTATCAGGTCTATCTGGCCCGCCACTATCAGGCGGACGCCATCCTCTTGATGCTCTCGGTGCTCACCGACGAGGGCTATCGTGCCCTGTTCGCGGTGGCCAAGGAGCTGGGCCTTGGCGTGCTCACCGAGGTGAGCAACGAGAAGGAGCTGACCCGGGCCATCGCGCTGGGCGCGCCGGTGATTGGCATCAATAACCGGGATCTGCGGGATTTGAGCGTCGATCTCAACCGCACCAAACAGCTGGCCAAAGATATTCCGAGCGATCGGGTGGTGATCAGCGAGTCCGGCATCAATCACCGCGCTCAGGTGGCGGATCTGCGCCACCACGCCAAGGGCTTTCTGGTGGGCTCGTCATTGATGGCCGAGCCGGATCTGGAAGCGGCTGTGCGCAAGCTGGTACTGGGTCAGAACAAGGTGTGCGGCCTCACCCGCGCCGAGGATGCCGCCGCCGCCCATCAGGCGGGCGCGGTATTTGGCGGCCTGATTTTTGTGGCCAAAAGCCCGCGCTATGTGGACATCCCTGCCGCCCGCGCCGTGATGGCGGGTGCGCCGCTCGCCTATGTCGGGGTATTTCGCAACGCCCAACCCGCCACCATCGCCAAGACGGTGGATGCACTGGGGCTCGCCGCAGTCCAGCTGCACGGGGATGAGGATGCCGCCTACATCGAGGAACTGCATCCGCTGCTGCCAACTGGCTGCCAGATCTGGAAAGCGGTGGGCGTCTCTCTTGGCAAGGAAAGCGACGAGCCGCTGCCCGCCCTCGACTACCCGGCCGATCGGCTACTGCTGGATACCAAAGTAGGCAGCCAGAGCGGTGGCACCGGTCAGGTGTTCGACTGGGCCCTGCTGGCCACGCTCGACAAGAGCAAGTTGATGCTGGCGGGCGGCCTTAACCCCGACAACGCCCTGCAGGCGGCGCAAGTCGGCTGCCTCGGCCTTGATTTCAACTCCGGGGTGGAGAGTGCCCCGGGCCAGAAGGATGCGCACAAGATTGCAGCCGCCTTCGACGCACTGCGCAACCTGTAACGCAACCCTTTTTGATGTTTCGATTTAGCTAATACAAGGAAGAAGCCATGACCCTGCTCAACCCGTTTTTCGGTGAATTTGGCGGTATGTATGTACCCCAAATCCTTATCCCCGCCCTGCTCCAGCTGGAAAAAGCCTTCGTCGATGCCAAGGATGATCCCGCCTTTATCGCCGAATTTCAGTCCCTGCTGACCGAGTATGCCGGTCGCCCGACTCCGCTCACCCTGACCCGCAATCTGACCAAGGGCACCAAGACCCGCCTCTATCTCAAGCGTGAAGACCTGCTGCACGGCGGCGCCCACAAGACCAACCAGGTGCTGGGTCAGGCGCTGCTCGCCAAGCGGATGGGCAAGAGCGAGATCATCGCCGAGACTGGCGCCGGTCAGCACGGCGTCGCCACCGCACTGGCTTGCGCCCTGCTCGGCCTCAAGTGCCGGGTCTATATGGGTGCCAAGGATTGCGAGCGCCAGAAGCCCAACGTATTTCGCATGAAGCTGATGGGCGCCACCGTCATTCCGGTGCACTCCGGCTCGTCCACCCTGAAAGATGCCTGCAACGAGGCGCTGCGCGACTGGGCTGCCAACTACGAGTCGGCCCACTACCTGCTCGGCACCGCCGCGGGCCCCCACCCCTTCCCCACTATCGTGCGGGAGTTCCAGAAGATGATCGGCGAAGAGGCCAAGGCCCAGTGCTTCGAGAAGGAGGAGCGACTGCCCGATGCGGTGATCGCCTGTGTCGGCGGCGGCTCGAATGCCATCGGCATGTTTGCAGACTTTATCGATGAGCCGTCGGTGCGCCTTATCGGCGTCGAGCCGGGTGGTCACGGCATCGAGAGTGGCGAGCACGGCGCGCCGCTGGGTCACGGCAGCAAGGGGGTCTTCTTTGGCATGCACTCCTACCTGATGCAGGACAATCAGGGGCAAATTCAGGAGTCCTACTCCGTCTCGGCGGGGCTCGACTTCCCCTCCGTCGGCCCGCAGCACGCCCACCTGGCCGCCATCGGCCGTGCCGAGTACCCCTCGGTGACCGACAAGGAGGCGCTGGACGCCTTCCAGGAGCTGGCTAAATCCGAAGGCATCATACCCGCGCTGGAGTCCTCCCACGCGCTGGCCCACGCCCTCAAGATGGCCCGCAGTGAACCGGAAAAAGAGCAGGTGCTGATCGTCAACCTCTCCGGCCGTGGCGACAAAGATATCTTCACCGTCGCTGACATTTTCGAGAAAGAAGGAACCTTGTCATGAACCGTTACGCACAACTCTTCTCCCGTCTGGACGAAGCCAATCAGGGCGCCTTTGTGCCGTTCGTGATGCTGGGTGACCCCACCCCCGAATTGTCACTGGCCATCGTCGATGCGCTGGTCGCAGGGGGCGCCGATGCCCTCGAGCTCGGCATTCCCTTCTCCGATCCGGTCGCGGACGGCCCCACCATTCAGGGCGCCGCCCTGCGCGCCTTTGCCAGCCACACCACCCCGGACGACTGTTTCGAGCTACTTGGCCGCATCCGCGCCAAGTACCCGCAGCTGCCCATTGGCCTGCTGGTCTACGCCAACCTGGTTTATGTGCGCAAAATTGACGGCTTCTACGAGAAGTGCCAGCAGGCGGGCGTGGATTCGGTGCTGGTCGCCGACGTGCCGGTGCAGATGTGCGCCCCCTACAAGGCGGCGGCCGACAAGTTCGGTATCGACAGCATCTTTATCGCCCCGCCCAATGGCGACGCCGAAACCCTGAAACAGGTGGCGGAGCTCGGCAATGGCTACACCTATCTGGTGAGCCGCGCCGGTGTCACCGGTGCCGAGACCAAGGCCGGCATGCCGGTGGAGGGGCTGATCAATACCCTGCGCGAGTTCAACGCCCCCCCCGCCCTGCTCGGCTTTGGCATCAGCGAGCCAGCTCAGGTGCGTGAAGCCATCGCCGCTGGCGCCGCCGGTGCCATCTCCGGCTCCGCCGTGGTGAAGATCATCGAGACCCACCACCAAAACCCGGAACATATGCTCACTCGTTTGAAAGAGTTTGTGGAAGGGATGAAGGCCGCGACCAATCGATAAGGGGCGGCATTAGTCAAACGCCATTAAGCGTGAGTGCAGAAAGGGAGCCTGACCGGCTCCCTTTCTATTTCCTGCTTGTTGCCGCTCCCAGCATCTTTGTCCCCTCTCCCCTTGGGAGAGGGTTGGGGTGAGGGGAAGCTACAGCAACCTAATTTGCTCAAATTAAATACTATTGATGACTAATTTATTGATCCAACACAGATTCCCGCCAAAACACGCTTCTCAACGTCCCCCCTCCCCCTTAAGATACCCGAATGACAATCAACCTCTCGGAAGTGCGCCATGACAGCGATTGTTACTATCGCGCAGGTTAACAGCAGCGAACTGGGAGCTGTCACTCAGGGGCGGTAGCGTGGTTGTTATCGGTTGGCGAAGAGCGAAGTCCAGCAGGTGAGTATTATTACGCCAACCTAAGCGGGATAAAGATAGATGTTGCAGCTCCATAAAACAGATTTGCAGATATATTCGCAGTAAAAGTTGGGCTTCACTTCATTCAGCACCAACCTACGATTTTTGGTCCAAGATACTAGATAACCACAATTACATTAAGGTGACACTTTTGAGTTTAAAGAAATTTATTGTTCCTGATCTAACAATCAATAACATGCAACTTGAAGTTGTTTTAATATTAGAATCTCCACACACAAAAGAGATATTGCACGGGCATCCATTAGCTGGTCAGGCTGGTAAAAGGATGGCTTTTATTTTTAAACACCATGGACTGTTAAGCACATTTAACCCTTTGAGCCCTTTAGGATGTCAAGTAAAAAACTTAAATACCCAAAGTTAAGCATAATTAATGCTTGTGTTATACCAATGCACAATAATGCATATACAGGAGTCTGTATGTCATCAATTGATGAAAGGCTATCAAAAAAGCTAACTAAAGTTAAAACTAAATTACAAAGAAAAATAATGAATAATTATAAGCCAGTAGGGGTTGTTGAAAAGTTTATTGTTTCCAACCTTCACAATAGAATTAATAGCATAATAAATTCCTGCAATGGGAAAGTTATATGCTTTATTCCTTGCGGTAATTTTGCCACCAATGTATTTAATGCTTGCAATATATCTGGACATACCGTGATTAACGGCTGCCCTCACCCATCAAGTCGTAACTGGAAATATTTTTTAACAAAAAAAGGAATTTCAAATTGCAATCTTCCATAATTTAATATAACTAAAAGTCTAGTTTCAGTGTTGAGAATCACGATAAATATCAGGATGCCAGCTTTTCAGCACAAGACGTACCATCGACAGCTCACAGGAAGGTAGATTTCCTTTACAGTATTAAGTAGAAACCCCTATAAATAATGCTTTTTTACGAGCAAAAACTGCTGAGTGTATAAATCAGCTGATGGCCTAAAAAGCAATAGCAAAGTGTCTTTGGCGATTCTTAATTTCAATGTTAAGCAAATTTAAAGAATATCTTGGTTTTTCAATCAAAAGCAGATGAATTATACACCTAAATCAATTGTTAGAAACTTAAGAGTTTATATACATTTCCAATCAAAAATCTGATACAACACTATTTCTAGAAAGTTATGCGCAATCAGATCGAATTGCATTCGCCTCAGTTTTTTATTTTGGCCGTAGTCACGGCCACTATAATTAGTGTTAGCGAAGATTATGAAAAATTTATTTTTTTGCGAAGTGAATCATTTCTGGGAGGAAAGTAACGTATCTCAAGCTGATATCGCTCGTATATTGAATTAAAAAGGAAGTAAACTTAATTGGTATTATGATACATTTTTGCAATGTACAACCAATTCAAACCATAACAGAGAGCATTACTAAATGCATAAAATAGAGAAATCATGACACTCTTCATTCTGAGTACGGCGTAGCATTGCCAATACCCAAAAATATGAGAGTCCCTGTGTCGCACCACTCGTCCTTAAAATGTGATCGACTCATCTTTTTTATAAAAACCATCTTAATTTAGGAATTGTCATGAATAGTAACAACTCTGTTTTTTTTGAAGACATTTTAGCTGTGAAATATGTCGATACACGACAGATGAGTGAAGGGAGATTTATTGTTATTTTTAAATTTAGCACTAACGACACAAGGAAAAACAAAAGACTCAAGGAAATTATCAACTCCCTTTCAGGAACTATGGGTGGAGATAACATTTACTTTGGCAATGCCTATGGAAATGATATCTATGATTTCTTCTTTAATATTGAAAAAAAGAAAAACAACTTAATAGACGAGCTAAAATATATTAGAACAATATTAAATCGGGCTGTTCAACTTGCCGAAAACAATTCTGCACTTGTTTCCTTTACAATAGAAGTGGATGAGTGTGTAAAGTTTGCAACATTTAACTACTTAAGCTACTTGCCTCAGTACTTGAAAAATTTAGATATTCCTGTTAGCTTTCAATCAAGTATAGTTGATGAACTAATCCATATTTCCATACTACAACTAAGCAGTTGCACCAACAGTGAACTCGAAACTTCATTAGGTGCATTTTTATTACTACCAACAATAGACAATTTACAGTTAAAGGACTGCTCACAAGAAGTAATTGAATTAATAGAGCAAGTTTCGATTTATAAAAGCAAATTAAATCAACTAGCTCCCAACGCAACTATTATTGACCATAAAGAAACTAGGACTGTAGAAGAACAGCCCATAGCGTTATTCGGTGGCTATATTAAGATACCAGCAATAAATATCTATGGCATTGAAGTTAACGTGCCCAAAATAATTAGAAAGCTAAATTGCAGAAAAAATCAAAACCATATTTAATAATAACCATATTTAATAATATTTCTAAAAACCAGCCCCCCATATTTCTGTGCAAACCGTTGCATAGCCATAACAGAAGAGGTTGATATCTAATTTTTAATATTATTGCTCGGTCATGATATATCCAACCACACCCGCCATCCCATCAATACCAGCATCACTACAACCCACGGCAGCCAGACCCAGTAGAGCTCGGAGAGGATCACCGCTTCGCCTCGGGCGGTGAGATAGGCCTCCAGCTTGAAGGGGGCAACCCGGATCACTTGCCAGGGGGCAAAGAAACGCTCGTCACGCCACGGCCAGAGCCAGCCAACCCCTTTGCCGCCGGTGGTGAGGGAATCGAGCAGGCTGTGGGAGAGCAGAGAGACCAGCAAAAACGACCAGACGGTGGCGGCGCTGGCCCGAAATTGGCGGTGAAACAGCATGGCCAGTGTGGGCAAGGCAAAGGCAAACAGCAGTGAGTGGGTAAAGCCGCGGTGGCCAAAGACATGGCCGTAGGCGACCCCCAGTTTAAAGGCGAGCACATCGGCATCGGGCAGCATGGCGATGGCAACCCCTGCCAGCAGCAGGCGTGGCGGGATAATCCGGCTGCCAAGCCCCAGTCCAAGGCAGAGAGGTACGGCGGCGTGAGTGACTATGGTCGGCATAGAATAAAGCTCCAACTGAAAACGTGAGCCTACCCTACCCCCGCTCGGTGAAGTGAAGGTGAAGTGCGCCCTCTTATGTTGCTTGATTCCTCCCTCGAATCCTTATCCATCAGCCAGAAGAGGCGTCACACAGGAAGAAGTGAGACGGCTGTTGCACGCGCTCCGAAGCGGGGGCCGAAATCCTGTGGTTTGTCCCTCTGTATTGGCTCGTTCGTTGTGTGTCGAACGCAGGCCTAATCAGCGTTAGCGCATTAACTTGAAATGTTCATTTAACTGCGGCTGACATGCAGAACGAGATCGTGATAAGTAGTCTCTTCGATTCACATCACAGGGACAGTGGCAGCGATGAATTTTTCAAAAAGCATCAGGCTGATTGCGAGCGTTATCAGCCTTTGGTTAATGACAGGATGCATGGCAGAGGCCGCTTCTGCGCAGCCGAAACAAGAGCAGTACGCGCTGATCTATAACGGGCCTGTTTCTGATGGGGATAGCACGAAGGCGATTGCGGATGTGGTCAAGCAGGTGGGGTTGCCAGTCAGGTATCTCTCCAATATCGAAGCGCTGCCTGCAGAGCTCGATAATGCCAGGGTGTTTATCGTTGGCGGCACTGAGGACGATGTTGAGCCGCTCCTCAATGCCTTCACCGCGGACGCGCGCTCGGCGTTAAAAACCTATTTGCAGAATGGTGGCCGCTACCTCGGGATCTGTGGGGGTGCCTTTGTGGCATCCACCGGCTGGTCTGAAGAAGAGGGCTTTGTGCCGGCGCTGGGCCTTGTTCCTGCCACATCCGATGATTATGACGGCGACTTTAGCGCCAGGATCTTCCCAATCAGCTGGCTTGGTGAAGCGCGCCAGATGTATTACCAGGCCGGCCCGCAATTTACGCCGGTGCCAAGCCCCGAGCAGGTCAAGGTCATCGCCCATTTTCAAAACCATCAGATTGCCGCGCTGATCAGCTCATACGGCAAAGGCAAGGTGGCCGTTTCCGGGCCACACCCCGAAGCCCCCGAGTCGTGGAAAGAGAACGCGGTGGACGGCGACAAGATGGAGTCGAATATTCATCTGGCTGCAGGACTCGTTAACGAGTTGCTCTCCGAAGAGCCCGTCACCCATTCGAAGTAGGCGCGTCCCTACGCCCTGGATGTGACCCCATTGCTCGGCCCGGAAGTCAGGCCACCCAATCAGCCGCAATCCATAAAAAAACCACCGACCAGCAAAAGGTCGGTGGTTTTTTTATCGGTGGTAGATAACGGGTAGCCGATACAAAGGGTTCGCTACCTCAACTTTCGCCCGGGAACGAGCACTACTCTTCCTGCTCCTCCGGTTGTCTCTCCTCACCCCGTATCTGTAGCAGCTCCTCGACCCTGGCTTGCCACTTGTCGTGGGCCTGTTTACGCTCCTGCTGCATAAATGCTTCTCGCATGGTGTCGATTTTCTGGTCAAGTGTTTCCATCAGAGTGTCTCCTTGTGTGACCGCATAAAGACTGGCTGACGGCGCGTTGGCCAACCTGCTCCCCTAATCTGACATCGCTAATGCCGTTACTGCCCAATCAAATAATCGATTGGAAGTACCAAAACCAATCTAAAAATTTTTTCCGTGTTTATTCCACCACGCCAGCGCAAGGGAAACTGGCTGCTCAGAGCGGGATGATCCGGCACGGGGTCAACACGTTGTTGAGTGTGGTCGCCCCCCTTTTCAGGGGAATGAGGCGCCGTTGCCCCATCCGTCCAGTGGGGGGTACCGGCAGATTTCCGGGATGTTGCTGTGCCCATGATCACACAGTCACAACTCTCGCCCTCCTCTCACCGCGCCCCCGCTTTTTATCATCTAGAGTTAGCGGGCAGTCCAAAGCTGCTGATTTATATACATTCGCCGCCAAGAGGGATCTTTTTTCATGACCGAGCATATCGATCTGCTACCTATCAACACGGATGATGAGCAGGACGCAGGCAACCGTTACCTCTACTACACCGAAGGGGATCTGGCCCGCATTCTCGCCAATCTGGAACAGTTGCGCCATGCGGTGTTTCCCGCCGCCATCGGAGAGAGCGAAACGGGCGCCGCCGTGCCCCACAACTTTCCGTCCGTCTGTCTGGTGGGGCTGGGACGCTGCGGCTCCAACATCGCGCAGGATGTGGCCTCTCTGGTCTACAACGCCCGCAGCTTTTATCTCAATGAATTCAACAGTGAAGAGCAACGCAAGCGGGAGAAGGAGTTTGGCCCGGTGAGCTGGATCCGGCACAATCTGCGGCTGCCAAACAACGGGGCCCGGCCGGTCTTTCTGATCGAGCCCATGGTGATGCTGGGGGATCTGGACAAGGACATAGATGGCCGCATCCGCCACTCCAATCGCAGCGGCGAAGGTGGCTCCTTGCGTGATTACGCCAAGATGCGGGTGATGGACTTGTCGGAGATCCACGCGGGAGGCGCGGGTAACGCCCCCATACTTGGCCAGTATCTGGCCAAGATCATCCTCAACAAGAGCCCCCACTACTTCGCCAACTCCGAGTGGCAGGCCATTCATACCTATCTGGTGGACTCCTGCGGCATCAAGGCCAACCAGTCCCGACTCTATTTCTACATCTTCAGCGCCGGGGGCGGCACCGGCTCCGGCATGGCCTCCGAGTTCGGGCTGGCCCAGCAGTACTCCTACATGAGCAAGACCTTTTCACCCCCGTCAGAAGAGGAGGAGCATCTCTCCCTCGGGGAGCACTTCATGTTCGATCCCATCTTCACCAGCGGCATCTGCATCCTGCCCAATATCTGTGATCGGGGTATCGAGATCTCGGAAGCGCTGCACATCAACGCGGGGCGTTTGCTGTGCAAGTATCTGGCCGAGGAGTGGGACTTCTCCTATCACTTCGACAACGAGCAGGCGTGCGATGCCAGCATGCTCAAGCGGATCAGACCCTGGAATGCCATGATGCTGATCTCCAACGACATCATGCGCTACGCCGAAGAGAGCGACGATGGCGAGATCCAGCATGTTGACGTCAACACCATGGAGAAGTACGCCAATCAGTACATCTCCCAGCAGATCTTCAACATTCTCACCGCCCAGGCTGTCACCACCGACTACGACGAGAACTACTTTCGCCGGGCGGGCATCGACATTAGCGAGACCATTCGGCTTGATGCCAACGACCTTTTTATGAGTCTGGCGGGGCCGGTGGCGGTGGCGTATGCCGAGTCCATCTCGCCCCCCGGCGGCCTGTTTGACAAGGAGGACGGGCTCAATGTGGACGATCTCTTCACCCGTTCCATCGAGCTGCCTCACTTCAACAAGATGACCCAGGCCATCGAGGGGATCAGCCTGCTGCCCATCGAGGCGAGCAACTATCGGGAGTATCTGGACGACTATGTGAAAAGCGGCCATGACCCGGCCCACCTCAACGAGCTGCACTTCTTCAAGAACTGCTCCTCCGTGGTGTCGATCATCTCCCTGCCCAAGGAGTACAAGCTCTCCTATATGGATCTCAACCGGCTCAAGTCTCACCTCAACGGGCTCTTCCCCAATACCACCCTCAAGCGCTATGCGCTGGTCATCGGGGCGTCGGCCAACATCTCCCTCACTACCCTGATCGTCAAGAGCCCCTGCCTGAGCGATGACTTCCTGACCCTGATCGTGGCTTTTATCAAGCGCTGCTTTGCCAAGGATCACTATCGCTTCGATGAGCATCTGGACAAGGCGGTGATCGAGATGATCAGCAATGAGGAGTGGAACGACACACTGCTCGACAGCATGCTCAACGAGTTCGAGAACCCGGCCAAGATCCTCGATACCAACTGGTACGCCATCAAGCCCATGTATGAGAAGAAATATCGGGAGCTTATCCGCGAGAAGGAGAAGTTCGTCTCCATCAACGATATTCGCCTCAGCCGTGAATCGGTGAAAAAGGCGCTGCTCTATCTGCGGGAGATCTATCGCCACCGGGTCAGCAAGACCCGGATCCTCTCCCTCAACCCACGGCTGGGGGAAGCGAACGCTCGCTAGCACCCAGCCCATAAAGCAAAGCGCCCGCCCCACATGGGGCGGGCGCTTTTTTACTGGCGCAGCCTCGTTTTATCTCATCAGAGGGAGACAAAGATCCCGGCCAGGGTGGCGCTCATCAGGTTGGCCAGGGTCGCCGCCAGCACCGCCTTGAAGCCCATATTGGCCACATCGTGACGGCGCTCCGGTGCCATGGTGCCGATGGAGCCGAGCTGCACCGCAATAGAGCCCAGATTGGCGAAACCACAGAGGGCGAAAGTGATGATGATCTGGGTGTGGGCGCTCAGATCTGCCTTGATATTGGCAAAGTCCAGATAGGCAACGAACTCGTTCATGATCACCTTCTGACCAATCAGGGAGCCTGCCGCCATCATCTCGCTGGTGGGCACGCCAATCAGCCAGGCCACCGGAGCAAACAGATAGCCCAGCAGCTGCTGCAGGGAGAGATCGGCCCAGCCGAACCACTCGCCTACGGTGGTGAGGCCAGCGTTGATCATGGTGATGACGCTGACAAAGGCGAGCAGGATGGTGCCGATGGCCACGGCGATCTTCATGCCGCCCATGGCGCCGCCCGCCAGCGCGTCGATGGCGTTGCTGTAGTCGCTCTTGTCGAGGGTGATCTCGGTCTGATCGCTCACCTGCTGCTGCTCCGGCACCAGCAGTTTGGCCATCAGCAGGCCACCGGGCGCCGCCATAAAGGAGGCGGCAATGAGGTATTTAAGATCCACACCCAGACCGGCGTAACCGCCCAGCACCGAGCCCGCCACCGAGGCCATGCCACAGGTCATCACCGCAAAGAGCTCGGAGCGGGTCATACCGGCGAGGAAGGGACGAATAAGCAGCGGCGACTCCCCTTGCGACAGGAAGATATTGCCGGTAGCCACCAGCGACTCGGCGCGGCTGGTGCCGAGCAGGCGGTGCACGGCGCCACCCAATACACGGATCACCCACTGCATGATGCCGAAGTGGTAGAGCACGGCGATCAGCGCGCTGATAAAGATCACCAGCGGCAGCACCCGCACGGCGAAGATAAAGCCGTTGCTGGCGAGATCGCCAAACACAAAACGGATGCCGCTGTCGGCAAAGCCGAGCAGGGCGGAGACGCCATTGCTCATGGCACCGAGCATGATTTGTCCGGGGGGGAAATAGAGCACCAGGGCAGCAAAACCGGTTTGCAGGGTGAGCGCACCCAGCACGGTTCGCCAGCGGATGGCTCGGCGGTTTTCACTCGCCAGCCAGGCGATAAACATCAGGGCCAGCATACCGACCAGACTCAATAACAGTGTCATCTTGCACCTATGAAGAGAGGAGTTTCATATGGCAAGTCTGCAGACAGGCGTCGCGGGAGATCCGGCGGGAGAGGTGCCGACCCACGCGACACGCAGACCACAAACCTACAGGTTAGTGGCGGGTCCCATCCTGGGGTCATTCACGTTCCGGGTGACAGCATGTATCGGGTGACGCCAGCGCCGTCGCAGGGGGAGATGCGGCCGGGTGGCAGGTCGGGCGGCGATGGTACAGTGATCATCGTCACAGAAAAAGCGGTAAAACGATTGACCGGAGTAACTTTTTCAACTTGTTCACACAACGAAACAGGGCCAGCGTGAAGCTGGCCCTGTTTCAATCCGTACTTGAGCGTTCAGACGATTACTTGAGGCGCTTGCCGCTCGCATCCACCACCTGCTCGCCATCCTCCTTGGCGAAGGCCCCTTTTTGCTGATCGGGCAGTATATCGAGCACCACCTCGGATGGGCGGCACAGTTTGGTGCCGAGGGGGGTGACCACGATAGGCCGGTTGATGAGGATGGGGTGGGCCAGCATGGCATCGATCAGTTCATCATCGCTGAAACGATCTTCCGCCAGCCCGAGCGCCTCGTAAGGCGGCACGTTCTTGCGTAGCAGATCGCGCACCGGCATACCCATAGCGGCGATCAGCGCCACCAGCTGGTCACGGGAGGGGGGCGTCTCCAGATAGTGGATGACAGTGGGCTCGACGCCGCTGTTGCGGATCAGCTCCAGGGTGTTACGGGAGGTACCACATTCCGGGTTGTGATAGATGGTGATTGCACTCATTTGCGTGTCTCTCATTAATCAAGTGAATAGAAAATGGATAGCATCTAGTTCGCGGCCAGCTGTTAGCGGCCATCAGTTAACGGCTCAGCCCCGCTTCGTACCAGGGTTTGCTGGCGTTAACCACCCGCACCACCAGCAGCATGACCGGCACCTCGATCAGTACCCCGACCACGGTGGCGAGCGCCGCGCCGGAGTGAAAGCCGAACAGGCTGATGGCGGCGGCCACCGCCAGCTCGAAGAAGTTGGAGGCTCCGATCAGGGCGGAAGGACAGGCGACCGAGTGCTTCTCCCCCACCTTGCGGTTGAGCCAGTAAGCCAGCCCGGAGTTGAACAGCACCTGGATCAGAATGGGCACCGCCAACAGGGCGATAACCAGCGGCTGCTCGATGATGGCGTTGCCCTGAAAGGCAAACAGCAGCACCAGAGTGAGCAGCAGGGCCGCCACCGACCAGGGCTGGATGCGGGTCATGACGCCGTCAAAATGGGCCTCTCCCTTTTTCAGCAAAGCCTTGCGCATCAGCTGGGCGATGATGACCGGAATGACGATATAGAGCACCACTGAGGTAAGCAGGGTATCCCACGGCACTATGATGCTGGAGACCCCGAGCAGCAGCGCCACCAGCGGTGCGAAGGCAAACACCATGATGAGGTCGTTCACCGCCACCTGCGACAGGGTGAAGTAGGGATCGCCGTTGGTGAGGCGACTCCAGACAAACACCATGGCGGTGCAGGGGGCCGCCGCCAGCAGGATCAGCCCCGCCACATAGCTGTCGAGTTGATCTGCCGGCAGCCAGTCGGCAAACAGCACGCGGATAAAGAGCCAGCCGAGAAAGGCCATAGAGAAGGGTTTGACCAGCCAGTTGATAAAGAGGGTGACTCCAATCCCCTTGAGATGCCCCTTCACCTGATGCAGGGCGCCAAAATCGATCTTGAGCAGCATGGGGATGATCATCACCCAGATCAGCAGCCCCACCGGCAGGTTGACCTTGGCCACCTCCATGGCACCGATCGCTTTGAAGAGATCCGGCAAACCTTGCCCGAGGCCAATCCCCACCAGAATGCAGAGGGCGACCCAGGCGGTCAGATAACGTTCAAAAAAGCCGATGGCAGGCACGGCCTTGGCATCACATGTTGCAGACATCACAGCTCCCGATGCGGCGCAATTTCGCATCTTCTATTGGTTCAAAACACGGGTTTATAACAAGTAACGGCATATTCAAGCCGCCCGGCAGCAGACCGGGGCGGCGACTCAATGGTACTGGCAGAGGCGGCGCAGGGCATCGGGCCCCACCGGCTCCTCGGCGAGCAGTGGCACCACGGCGTAGCGGCTGGCGTGTTGCTGCTCGACTGCCTCGATATGGGGTAACTGGCGCTCGGCCCGCAGTTGCAGCAGCGGTGAGCTGACCGCGGCTTGCTGCAAGCTGTGGTTGATGAGCCAGCCCCAGGGCTCGATGCCAGCCCGGCGCAGATCGGCCTGCAGATTGGTCGCCTCCTGCACTGGCGTCGGCTCGGGCAACGTCACAATCAACACCTTGGTCTGTTTGGGATCCTGCAACTGCATCATGGGGGTGGTGAAGTGCAGCCCCTTGTTTCCCATCTGGCGAGCGATCTCCCTGTGGTAGGCGCCGGTGGCGTCAAGCAGCAGCAGGGTGTGGCCAGTGGGGGCAGTATCCATCACCACGAAGCGCTTGCCCGCCTCGCGAATAATGCGCGAGAAGGCCTGAAACACGGCGATCTCCTCGGTACAGGGGGAGCGCAAGTCCTCCTCCAGCAGTGCCCGCCCCTGCTCGTCCAGGGCTGCTCCCTTGGTGGCCAGCACCTGGGCACGGTAACGTTCGGTCTCGGCATGGGGGTCGATGCGGCTCACCTCCAGATGGGGCAGACTAGCTGCCAGCGTCTCGCTCAGGTGCGCGGCGGGATCCGAGGTGGTGAGGTGCACCGGCAAACCGCGGCTCGCCAGTTCCACCGCCACGGCGGCAGCCAGGGTGGTTTTGCCTACCCCGCCCTTGCCCATCAGCATGATGAGGCCGTGACCATCGGCGGCCAGCTCGTCCACCAACGAACTCAACTCGGGCTGGGCTGGCTTGACAGTGGAGTGTGCTGTCGGGGATTGGGCGGCGCTTCCCTCTGATTGCAGCAACAGGCGCAAACTGTCGAGCCCCACCAGATTGGTGGCCAGCAGCGGGATATGATCCTGCGCCAGCCCCTTGATCCCCTGCGGCATCTGGGCGAGAGCCTGTTGCTCGCGCTGCCAGAGCGCCATTGCCAGCGGATCTCCGGCAATGGCGCCTTCGGGGAAGAGGCCATTGATCACCAGTTGCTGGTTCAACAAGCCGATGGCGGCCAGCTCCTCGTGGGTGCGAGCCACTTCCCGCAGAGTGGATTGCTGGGCCCGCGCCACCAGCACCAGCCTGGTGCGAGCAGCATCAGCCAGCGCAGCGACCGCCTCTGCATACTGGCTGCGCTGCTTCTCCAGCCCCGCTAGCGGGCCCAGGCAGGAGGCATCCCCCTTGCCCTGTTCCAAAAATTCGCTCCAGGCGCCCGGCAATTGCAGCAGCCGGATGGTGTGGCCGGTTGGGGCCGTATCAAAGACGATATGGTAATACTCGGCCAGCAGCGTTTGGTCGGTCAGCAGCGCAGTGAATTCGTCAAAGGCGGCGATCTCGGTGGTGCAGGCGCCGGAGAGCTGCTCCTCGATGCTGCGCACCACGCTCTCGGGCAACTTGCCGCGCACCGGCCCGACGATCCGCTCCCGATAAGCTTTGGCCGCCGCGGGGGGATCTATCTCCAGCGCCGACAAACCGGGCACAGCGGCGATGGCGGTGACGCGATTGCCGATCTCGGTGGCAAACACCTGCCCCACGTTGGAGGCAGGGTCGGTGCTGACCAGCAGTACGCGCTTGCCAATATCACAAAGAGCCACCGCACTGGCGCAGGCCAGCGAGGTCTTGCCCACCCCGCCCTTGCCTGTGAAAAAGAGAAACGGCGGTGGATTGGTCAGAAAATGGTACATAGCCTCTCCCGAATGGTGCGTCACGACTCAGCAGCAACCGCTGCCAGAGCAGCAGCCGCCCTTGACGATCCCCTTGATGGCCGCTTGCGGCGCAGGCAGCCCGGCATAACGGGCCAGCTCGCTGCGGTTCGGGTAACGGCCGGTCAACACCACCTGCCCCTCTACCAGCACCAGTGGCAACCCCTCCTCCCCGGCGTGGGTCAGAAAAGCGCTGACGGCAGGTGTCTCGGCAAATTGCATCGGCTGCTGGGCCAGATTGAAACGCTCGATGGCAACGCCCTGCTCCTTGGCCCAGGCAAGGTCGGATGCGAAGGTGACCAGTGCCTGATCAACCTCGGTACCGCAGACACCGCTGGAGCAGCAGAGGGCGGGATCAAAAATCTGAATGGAGGACATGGCATTACTCCTTGTTGCAGCAGGGCTGCGCAGGCAGAACATGGGGGGAGCAGGCTGACTCGGCACGCATCACGCCGCACGCCTCGGGATGACCGGCGCAGCACTCCTCGGTGAGGTAGGCGATCACATCCAGCATCAGGGGAATATTGGCGCGGTAGCGCAGAAAGCGCCCCTCCTGCTCCACCGACAGCAGACCAGTGTTGAGCATCGCCTTGAGGTGAAACGAGAGGGTATTGGGGGCAATATCGAGCTCGCTGGCCAGTTCACCGGCGACCCGCCCCTCCAGCCCGGCCTTCACCAGCAGCCGCCATACATCGAGCCGGATGCCGGATGCCAGCGATTCAAAGACCTTGGTGGCCATCTCTTTGTTCATCTTCACTCCCCTTGGTGCGACCTTTCACTTCAACTATACAAGAATTATTGAAATGATCAAGATATGTACCGAAGCGAAGATACGAGGTTCTGGCATCAAAGCGGGCCGACTGGAGAATCGACGAGTGAACAACAATCGCGGATGACCACACAGGGTTCATCGCAGATAAACAGACGCCCTCCAGAGGGAGGGCGTGTATCAGACAGTCAGAGCTGTCGGGGCAATCAGACGAACGCGTGCCTTACTTGGCAGCTGGCACAGCGTTGAAGGTGAGCAGGGCCGCCTTGTTGGCATCGCTCAGAGTCAGCTGGTTGCCGTTGATGGAGTAAGTTGCCACCTTCTCCAGCTTTTGCAGGAACTCGGTCTCTTTGTTCATGGCGTCGCCGATGCACATCATGCGAGTGGAGCCCATGGCACCCAGCGTCAAGACACCGTCACCCTGCTTGGTGATACCGCCAAAAAAGCGGTTGCAGCCGCCCTTGCCCGCCACCTTGCCGTCAACCACTTGCAGGGTGAAGGTATCGCCGGTGGCGCCTTGCAGCTGCCAGCTGGATGCTTGCAGTTGAGCCATGCTGGAACCTGTTGCCATTGCGCAGCCTCCCAGTGCCAGCGCGGCCAGCAGAGTCAGTTTCTTGTTCATGGATTCACCTCTTAATGATTAGAGCCATCAATACGGCAGCCTGTTTAACATGGCTGGCGCCCATGCCAAAGGATTTTATTGTGATCTCCCTTCACTTTACTACCAGCTGGCATGTGCCATGCTTAGGCTCAGTTCCGGACCCAGGGAGGGGAAACGAATGGTCAAATCACTCATCATCACACTGCTTGCAACCTGCGCCAGCATGGCTGTTCAGGCCGCCGACTGGGCAGTGGTTCAGCCGCAATCCAACCCGTCTCTCTATGTCAAAAGTTACTCGGGTGTGTTGCTCAATGGCCATAGCCATCACAGCGACAGTTTTGATCTCTGGCTGGTCAATAGCGGCTATCAATATCCGGTGGTGGATGATGTGACCCTCTTTATGGAAGCGGGCCCGGCGGTGGCGGATCAGAATCGCACATCCGGTTTCAATATGAGTTCGGGGGTACGCTACCAGCTCTCTCCGGCATTCAATATCGGCAGCCAGATCAAGCATCTCGATCTCAACAAGGCCAGCACCCTGCTGGAGCTCAACTCCAGCCTGCTGCTGACCCCCAGACTCTCCCTCACAGCCAACTACGGCGTCAGCGCCATCACTGCCGATCAGGCGCTGAGTCTGGGGGTCGGCTTCAATTTCTGATGATCACAACAGCGGCGTGGCGCTCACCACCACGCCGTTGCGATCCGCATAGACATAATCCCCTTCGTGGATGGTCACACCGGCAAAGCTGACCACAGCCCCAATCTCTCCCAATCCTCGCTTCTCGGTCTTGACCGGACAGGCCGCCAGCGCCTTGACCCCGAGCGCCAATGTCGCCAGGGTGCCCACATCCCGCGCCGCGCCGTGGATCAGGATCCCCTCCCACCCCTGCTCCACCGCCTTGACCGCCAGTTGATCGCCGAGCAGCGCACGGCGCAGCGAGCCGCCGCCGTCGATCACCATCACCTTGCCGTGACCGGGGCGGCTCACCAGATCCCGCACCAGACTGTTGTCTTCATAACAGGAGAGCGTTACGGCGCGACCATAAAAGAGGGCCTTGCCGCCAAAATCCTGAAACACCGGGTCGGCCACTTGCAGCAAGTCGCCATGTTGATCGCAGAGGTCGGGCAGGAGATCCAGCATGATTTGATTCCTTTCAGATATATGAAGGTGTTCATTCTTTCATCAGGCAAGGTTTCTGGCAATCCAGAAGGATTCAATATTGCCCAGACAAGCTGCTGATTTATCCGTCAATACTGGTGTCAGCCAGAGCTGGCCATCCTCCACCCAGTAGATAGCGTTCTGGCCAAAACGGGCAGCCAGCTGACAGGCTTGTGGCAGGGATAGCGCCACCGCCAGCGATGACTCCTGCCAGCGTTCGTCCGGGTCAGATCCCCAAAACGGCCCCACCACGGGCACCTGCAAATCCACGGTCAGATGGCGCCACAGCGCCCGTTCCCGCCGCATATTGTGTCGTTGTGTGACCCACTGGCTGGCCGGATTCCAGGCTGTGATGATGGCAAAGGCAGACCAGTCTGGTGGCTCAAATGGCGCGATAAAGCAGATTTTCTTGTAGTTTTCCCACAAATTCATGTCAATCACATGTTACATTCCATTACATTTTGTAGGGGCGAAAACCCGGTTCAGGCCAAGTATGATGCTGCTGTACCAGGGTTTGACCTATATCAAATCAGAGTTAAAAAGTTGCTATCTGACGGCAAAGAGTGTTGTTATGCTCCTGTTAACTGATAAAATGCGGCCACTTTCGTAATGGACGACCTTTCCAGGCTCTGCTCGACCAGACTTGTCGGGAACCTATAAGTGGCACAGGGATACTTGCCGGTACTGATGCCTAATTCGCGATATTCCGACCTGACTCTCATACCCAGGATGACGTAATAAATTTTCAGGATCAGTCAGGAAATCGGTTTGAAACGCCAAAGAGTGTTAAATTTAAGATAATTAACTGATAAGAATCTGGGAATACTCATGCAAACACCACACATTCTGATCGTCGAAGACGAGCTGGTCACACGCAATACCCTGAAAAGCATTTTTGAAGCCGAAGGCTACATCGTGCTCGAAGCCAACAACGGCGACGAAATGCATCAGGCCCTCACTTCCCACACCATCAATCTGGTGATCATGGACATCAACCTGCCGGGCAAGAACGGCCTGCTGCTGGCCCGTGAGCTGCGTGAGAACGACAACATCGCCCTGATGTTCCTGACCGGCCGTGACAACGAAGTGGACAAGATCCTGGGTCTGGAGATCGGCGCCGATGATTACATCACCAAGCCGTTCAACCCGCGCGAGCTGACCATCCGTGCCCGCAACCTGCTGAGCCGCACCATGAACGTGGCTGCCGGTGGCGAAGAGAAGAAGCTGGTTGAGCGCTACCTGTTCAACGGCTGGGCGCTGGATATCAACAGCCGCGCACTGGTCAGCCCGACTGGCGACATGTTCAAGCTGCCGCGCTCCGAGTTCCGCGCCATGCTGCACTTCTGCGAAAACCCGGGCCAGATCCAGACCCGTGCCGAGCTGCTGAAGAAGATGACAGGCCGCGAGCTCAAGCCCCACGACCGTACCGTCGATGTGACCATCCGTCGCATTCGCAAACACTTCGAAAGCGTCAACGATACTCCGGAGATCATCGCCACCATCCACGGTGAAGGCTACCGTTTCTGTGGTGAGCTGGAGCAGGAATAAGCTCCCGCGACGCTGTTGATCTGAAAAGGCGCCTTGGGCGCCTTTTCTGTCTCTGCGGTTTGCCTTAAAAGCTGAGAAACGGTGAGCGTGACGTCGAACGGCGCACAGGATAGATGAAAAACGAAAAGCCCACTCGCAGGAGTGGGCTTTTCGCTTTGAAGCTGGAGCGGGCAGCGGGAATCGAACCCGCATCATCAGCTTGGAAGGCTGAGGTAATAGCCATTATACGATGCCCGCCTGGCATCTGAAATTTGGAGCGGGTGATGGGAATCGAACCCACGTATGCAGCTTGGGAAGCTACCGTTCTACCATTGAACTACACCCGCGTCAGGGCTCCTACTATATGCATTTTGCCGCCGAGCGCAATGGCGCCTTTGCCACTTTTTTCAATAAATCAATCTGTTCGGACAAGGATTGAACAGACGGTTGCTTTTTCAATCAAACATTTTCAACACAGATAATTTACAAGGTTGCCAAGGCCAAACGGCAAGGATAGTCTTGCGCCACTCGACGCGAGGATGGTGGTAATGGATAAAAAAACGCAAAAACGTCTCTATGGCTGGTTGCGCAAGCAATCGAGTCACGGTCGCCGCTGGATCACGATATCCATCGCTTTTGGCCTTGGCCAGGGCATTCTGATGGTGGCGCAAGCCTGGCTGCTGGCGACCCTGTTGCACGGCTTTATCATCGAAGGCTCAACGCCTGAGCAATCCATCACGTTCTTTATTACCCTGCTGCTGGTGACGCTTGGCAAAGCGGCGCTGGCCTATGGCCGCGAAGTGGCCAGTTTCAAGGCGGGCAGCGCGGTGCGCCAGACCATCCGCCAGCTGGTGCTCACGCGCTTGAGTCGTCTCGGCCCTGCCTATATCCAGCGCCGTCCGGCCGGTAGCTGGGCCAGCCTGTTGCTGGAACAGATTGAAAACATGCAGGATTTCTTCTCCCGCTATCTGCCGCAGATGGCTATCGCCGTCTTTATTCCGGTGGTCATTCTGGTTGCCGTGTTCCCGGTCAACTGGGCGGCAGGTCTGATCCTGCTGGGCACTGCGCCCCTCATCCCCATCTTTATGATCCTAGTGGGTGTGGGCGCCGCCGATGCCAACCGCCGCAATTTTCAGGCGCTGGCCCGTCTCTCCGGCCACTTCCTCGATCGGCTGAAGGGGCTGCGCACCCTGCAACTCTTTATGCGTACCCAGGCAGAAGGTGACGCCATTCGCGACGCCTCGGAAGATTTTCGCGAGCGCACCATGGAGGTGCTGCGCCTGGCATTTTTGAGCACCGCCGTGCTGGAGTTCTTCGCCGCCATTTCAGTCGCGCTGGTCGCCGTCTACTTCGGCTTCTCTTACATCGACCATCTGAACTTTGGTAGCTATGGGGTCAAGGTCACCCTCTTTACCGGTCTGTTCGTGCTGTTTCTCGCCCCCGAGTTCTACGCCCCGCTGCGGGAACTGGGTGCCCACTACCACGCCAAGGCGCAGGCCATTGGCGCTGCCGAGCAGCTGCTGGAATTCCTCGAAGCCGAGGTGAGCGAACCGGCCGCAGGCACGGTGCCATTCCATGCCGACAGCCCGGTCAAGGTAGAAGCCAAAGGACTTGAAGTGCTGAGCGCCGAAGGCAAGGTGCTGGTCGGCCCCATCGACTTCACCCTGGAAGCCGGTTCACGCACCGCCCTCATCGGCGTCAGCGGCGCAGGCAAAAGCTCGCTGGTCAACGCCCTGCTCGGCTTTGCCCCCTATCGCGGTGAGCTCAAGGTCAACGGGCAGGAGCTTGCCACCCTCGACATGAGCCAGTGGCGCCTGCAACTGGGCTGGCTCTCGCAAAACCCGCAGCTGTTCCACGCCTCCTTGCGCGATAACCTGCTGCTGGCCAAGCCAACGGCCAGCGATGCCGAGCTGGAAGATGCCCTGAAACGGGCGCAGGCGTGGGAATTTGCCATGGAGAAGGGGCTCGACTATCCGGTCGGCGATCAGGCCGGCGGCCTCTCGGTCGGTCAGGCTCAGCGTCTCGCCCTGGCGCGCACCCTGCTCAAATCGACCCAGCTGATGGTGCTCGACGAACCGACCGCCAGTCTGGATCGCCACTCCGAGCGCGCCATCATGACCACCCTTGAGCAGGCGATGGCTGGCCAGACCCTGCTGATGATCACCCACCGCCTCGACCAGCTTACCAAGATGGACAAGATAATGGTGCTGGCCCGCGGCCAGCTGGTGGAGCAAGGCAGCTTCCAACAATTGAGTCAGGCGGATGGGCCTTTTGCCCGCCTGCTCTCCCAACGTTCCGGAGGTTCTCTCGATGAGTGATCTGTTGCCGTTTCTGCGCCTCTATCGCCAACACTGGCTCAGCCTCACCATTGGTTTGCTGCTGGCGCTGGTGACCCTGGCCGCCGGCATGGGGCTGCTCTCCCTCTCCGGCTGGTTCCTCTCCGCCGCCGCCGTGGCAGGGATGACAGTTGCGACGACCCATGCCTTTAACTACATGACCCCCGCGGGCGGGGTGCGCTTCTTCTCCATCGTCCGCACAGCCGGTCGCTGGGGTGAGCGGGTAGTGAGCCACGACGCCACCTTCAGGGTACTGACCCGACTACGGGTCTGGTTCTGGCAGAAACTCTCGCCGCTCTCCACCGGTACTCTGGCCGGTTTCCGTCAGGCGGATCTGCTCAACCGGCTGGTGGCCGACATCGATGCGATGGACCACGTGTATCTGCGGCTGATCACCCCCATAGGCGCGGCCCTGCTCAGCACCGCCGGACTGGTCTTCTTCCTGTCGTTTTTCGACAGTCGTCTCGCCCTCACCCTGGGTGCCATTCTGCTGTTTGGCATGATTGCCCTGCCGCTGGTGTTCTACTTCCTCGGCCGTCGCCCCGGTCAGGCGCTGATTGCCGAAAAATCGACCCTGCGTACCCGGATGGTGGACTATCTGGATGGTCAGGCCGAGCTGCAGATGTTTGCCGCGGCTCCCAAGGCGCTGGTTGAGCTGCAACAGGCCGAACAGGCGCTGCTCGCCGCACAGGCCCGGATGGCCAAGGTGAGCGGGCTGGCCAACTTCTCGGTGCAACTGCTGAGCGGCTGGACCCTGACCCTGATGCTCTGGCTGGCCGGCCATGGGGTGGCGGGTGCTGCGCCCGACCCCATGACCGCATTGATGGTCTTTGCCACCCTGGCAAGCTTCGAGGCACTGATGCCGTTGGCGGGGGCTTTCCAGCACCTCTCCACCAGCCTCACCTCGGCACGCCGCCTGAACGAGATCCTGCAAGAGGCAAAAGCCCCCGAGTGGGGCGACGAGCAGACCCACGCTACCGCTGGCGCGCTGCAGATCAATGACCTCTATTTTGGCTACCCCGGCAACCCCCAGCCGGTGCTGCGTGGCTGCACCCTGCAACTGCACGCCGGTGAGAAGCTGGCGCTGCTGGGCCAGACCGGCTGCGGCAAATCGACCCTGATGGGGCTGCTGACCCGGGAGTGGAGCCCGCAGGCTGGCAAGATCCTTCTCGATGGCAAGCCGCTCACCGACTATAGCGAAGGGGCGCTGCGCGCCTCCATCTCGGTGGTGAGCCAGCGGGTGCACCTGTTTGCCGATACCCTGCGGGGCAACCTCAAGCTGGCCGCCCCGACCGCCACTGACGAGCAGTTGATTGCGGTACTGACCCAGGTCGGACTGGCCAATCTGCTGGAAGATGAGGCGGGCCTCGACGCCTGGCTCGGTGACGGCGGCCGCCCCCTCTCCGGTGGTGAGCGTCGCCGTATCGGTATCGCCCGCGCCCTGCTGCACGATGCGCCGCTCTGGCTGCTGGACGAACCGACCGAAGGGCTCGACAGTCAGACCGAACGGGAGATCATGGATCTGTTGTTCAAGCTCGGGGCAAATCGCACCTTGCTGCTCATCTCCCACCGCCTGCTGGGGATGGAGCAGATGGACCGGATTGCCCTGATGGAAGAGGGACAGATCCGCCTCTGCGCCCCTCATGACAAGCTGCTGGCGGATGATTACTACCGCAGCCTCTATCAGCGGCTGGCTCCGGTTTGATATCAGGCTGATGGGGGTCACACCCTGACAACAGGGCGCAAAACGGGGCTGGTCGCCGCAGGCGGCTGGCCCCTATAATGTCCCCCTCATTATTCAACAAGATGCCGACATGGAGCGCCTGCGCATTTCTACTGTCCTCATCACCGACACAAGATACGAGACGATGAAACGCCTGATCCTGATGATGCCCCTGATTGCCTCCGGCTGTGCCAACTACGCCTTCAACAGCAATCTGGATAAAGAGAACTTCGACGAATACTTCAAACCCGGTAGCGTGCGCATCTATGAACAGGATGAGCTGGCTGACCTCAACTACCTCTACCTCGGCACCATCGAGGGTGAATCCTGCCAGGCCGATGCCAACCAGCCGGTGCCCAACGCCGGTGAAGCACGCACCCTGGCCCGCCGCCGCGCCGCCGACATGGGCGGCAACGGCGTCACCATCGACAAGTGCGCCGAGTTCAGCGACACCCCGGGCTGCCTGAAACAGGTGATCTGCTACGGGCAGGCGCTGAAAGTGGCCGAAGAGAAGTAACCGCTGTCATGGCCCTCGCTATCGTTCGCCTTGGCAGCCCGCGCCTGCCCGATGAGGGGCTGCGGATCGGCACGGTGCGCCGCCCGCCCCGCGGCGTACCCAAGAGCGAATTTGCCAGCCAGCATTGGTACGATGTCTGGTTCCCCAATCTGGCCCCCAGCAGCGAAACCATGAAGCTGGGGCAGGCAGCCGAGACACCCGCCCAATGGGCGGCGTTTGGCAAACAGTACAAGGCCGAGATGGCGCAACCTGCCGCCAGGCATGATCTGGCGCTGCTGGCCGCCCTCTCCCACACCACCAATCTGTCGGTGGGTTGCTACTGCGAGCAGGAGTCCCGCTGCCATCGCACAATTTTGAAAGAGCTGCTGGTAGCCGCGGGGGCCGCCATCCGCTAACTCGGCGAGCGACAGCGATGGGATGGGGAATCGCGTCAGCCTGTATTCGGCAACCATCAGACATTGGATAGAGAGAGAGGGCATCCCGCGGGCTGCCCTCTCTCGTTGTATTCACACCTGCCGCGCCACGCTTGGTAGCAGCGTCTCGATGCACCCTCTCTTATTGCAGACTGGGCTCCAGCAACTGCTGCCGTAGCGCAGTCTCCTCGGCCTGAGTCATGGCATGTTCCGCCACCTCGGCGGCAGGCTCGATGGCCAGCCAGTGGGCAAGATCGGCGGCGGTCTCCTCCAGCGGCCGGAAGTTCAACCCGTGGACGATGGCCGCCTCGGCGCTGACCGAACCATAACCGGCAAACTCCGCCTGCGCGCAGGGCAGCAGGGTGGGATAGCTCTGCCAGGGCTCGATACCGGCCGCCATAAGGGTCGACCAGGGCAACCACTCGGGCTGGATGGGGCGGGCGGGCTGCAACCGGGCGCTCAGCCGCTCCAGCCAGTCGCAGAGGGTAATGCCGGGCTTGAGCAAGTTGAATGTGCCCCCCAACTGCTGCTCGGCGGCCCGTAACACAAACTCGGCGCAGTCGCGCACATCGAGATACTGCAAGCGATCCTCGCCACTGCCCGGCAGCAACCAGGGCCCGCCCTGCTGCACGCGCTTAATCCACCAGGCCATGCGACCAGTGGGATCATGGGGGCCGCACAGCACGCTCGGGCGCAGGATGCAAAGCCGCTCGCCCCAGTGGGCGCGATACTCCTGCTCGCACAACACCTTGAGCGGGCCATAGTCAGTGGGCATTTCACCTTCGGGGATAGGGTGCAGCGGCGCAGACTCATCCATCCCGAGCAGTGAGAAATCGCGATAGACGCTGATGGTGGAGATAAAGATCAGCCGCGCGCAGCGCCCGAGCAAGGCGGCCGAGAGGCTTGCCGCCTGTTCGGGGCGATAGCAGCAGGTATCGATGACGAGATCCCACTGCAACCCGGCCCCTTGCAGGGCGCTCAGGCTCTTGTCCCTGTCGCCGGTGAGCTGCACCAGATCGCGCCAGTCCGGATGCTGGTGCAGGCCGCGGTTGAACAGAGTCACTTCATGGCCCCAATCCAGTGCCAGCGCGGTGAGGTGGCGCCCCAAAAAGCCGGTGCCACCGATAATCAGCAGTTTCATCCCTCTCCCTCCCCCTTCGGCGCGAGTGCGCACATTTCATCCTGACACGCCAGTTGCCTCCACCCTACGCAACTTGGCGCGCGGGCACAGCCCCCGACTGGCCGGGATGGGACAGGGATCACGGCAGCGCCGCAGAAAAGGGCGTATCGAGGCCAAGCCTGCGTTTTGGGGCTGTCTGTGCTAAATTGCCGGGGTTTTCAGTCAGGATCCGCCATGAAGTTCGAAATCGACACCCTCGGGATCATCCGCTCTCCCTACAAGGAGAAGTTCGCCATCCCCCGCCAGCCCGGTCTGGTCAAATCGGCCCGCGCCCGCCTCGAGCTGCTTCCCCCTTACGATCAGCCGGATGTACTGCGCGGCATCGAGCAGTTCTCCCATCTGTGGCTAAGCTTCGTGTTTCACCAGACCATGGCGCAGGGCTGGCACCCGACAGTGCGCCCGCCGCGCCTTGGCGGCAACGAACGGGTCGGCGTCTTTGCCACTCGCTCCACCTTCCGCCCCAATCCCCTTGGCCTCTCTGTGGTCGAACTGCACGGGGTCGGTCGCGAACGGGGCAAGCTGTGGCTGGAGCTAGGGGCGGTGGATCTGCTCGATGGCACCCCCATCATCGATATCAAGCCCTACATTCCCTATGCCGACAGCCTGCCGGATGCCCGTGGCGGCTTTGCCCCGGACGCGCCCACCCCGCCGCTGGCGGTGAGCTTCAGTGCCGAGGCAGAGCAGCAGTTGCAACCCTGGCTCAAGGCCCATCCCGAGCTGCGCCAGCTGGTGAGCGAAGTGCTGGCACAAGATCCGCGCCCCGCCTACAAGAAGGGCAAGCCCGATGAGAAGGAGTACGGGGTGCGGCTGTTTGACTGCAATGTCCGTTTTCGCATCAGCGAGCCGGATTGCGTGGTGCTGGCCATCGAGCCCGCCTGAACCTGGGCGGGCCGACATCACTGATGCTATTTCACGCCGTCTTCACGTCACAAGGGGCTTAATGAGCCTGTAAATTGTGTGGCATTGATCAGACTATCCCCCCGGTTACCAGTGATACCATGCAGACAGCAGAGGGCATCTCCTCTCTGACTGATGCCAGCGGCAGGCTATCGATGTATGGCAAGCATGGTAGCTCTGCTGTTGCCGCCAAAGGATCTGGCCTCGCCCCGACACGTTTGAGTGCGGGGATGCCACACGGATGTGACAGTACTTCGAAGGAACAAACCTATGCTGATGAACAGTGAACAACGTTACGGCACCCTGAATATCGGGCTGCACTGGCTGACCCTGTGGGCCATGATCGCCGTCTACGCCCTGATCGAATTTCGCGATATCTTCCCCAAAGGGGACCCTGGCCGGGATCTGATGAAGGAGTGGCACTTTATGCTGGGGCTGCTTATCTTCGCCCTGGTGTTTGTCAGACTGGCGCTGCGCTGGATGAGCCCGACACCCCGTATCGTGCCCGAGCTCTCCCCGGTCATGCACAAGCTGGCAAAACTGGCCCACCTCGCCCTCTACGGTTTTCTGATTCTCACCCCGCTGTTTGGCTGGCTGCTGCTAAGCGCCGCGGGCAAGCCCATCCCCTTCTTCGGGCTTGAGCTACCGGCCCTGCTCTCCCCCAGTCCGGACCTCAAGGGGCTGATCAAGGAGGTGCACGAGACGCTGGGTAATATCGGTTACGCCCTGATCGGCCTGCACACGGTGGCGGCCCTCTATCACCACCATATTCTCAAAGACAACACCCTCACCAATATGCTGCCGCCACGCCGCAGCTAACGGGTGACAGAGAAACGCAGAGGGGGCCATCGTGGCCCCCTCTCTGTTTTCCTGAACAGCACGCTGGCAAAGAGCATCACGCCTGCTTGACCAGCTCCTCGGTCGGCTTGCCTTTCGGCTCGTGCGGCAGCTTTTTCACATTGTTCTTGCTCTCCGGCTGCTTGCTCTCTGGCGATCGATTTTCAGACAAGGCTTGCAACACGGGATCGGCCTTGCCGGCCACGGTGGGCTGGGACTGGCCAACAAAGTTGCCGCCTTTGCAGATGGAGAGACTGCCCCCCTTGAAGATCCCCTGCATCTTGCCGCTCTCCAGGATCTCCACCTCGGCGGAGGTACAGGTGCCTTCCAGCAGACCATTTATGATCACGTGGGGCGCACTTACCTCCCCCTCAACGCTACCACCCTGCATGATGCGCAGCACACCACCGATGAGCTGGATGGTGCCATTGATCTGACCGCGCACCTCCAGATCCCCCTCAACCTGCAACTCGCCCTTGAAGCGGGCACCGGCTGCAATCACAGTGGCCCCGGCCGACCCAGTAGCCGCACCACCTTTGTTTCTTCCAAACATCCGTACTCTCTCCACCAACCACACAAGCAGAACCAGCGGCATCGGCGCCACTGGCCACAGAAAACAGGGCGACCCCAGCACGTAGAGCAGCAAGGCAGCCCCCCAGCAGAGCCAGACAATATAGAGGAGGTCGCTGCGCTCACGCTGTTGCAGTCGCGCCAGCAGCCTCCCGGCCATCTCTCTCATCACATCAAACCTTTTGCAGCATGGCTGCCGACCAGCATGCCATCGACAACCCGGACCATGGTTAAACGACCAGTTGGCGCGAACTCTGAAGTCCCACTGATTCAGTCCCGATACAGCCGGGATGCATTAGGATTCGAATTGACTCGAAGCGACATACACTTTCTAATTGACAGCTTGGATCCCTATGACCGCTCACATCATGAAAATTCTGTTGGTCGAAGACGACAAGCTGCTCAATCACCACCTCTCCTCTCTGCTGACTGAAGCCGACAATCAGGTCTACAGCACCGACCAGGCCGGGATTGCACTGCACTACGCCGCCGACTATCCCATTGATGTGGCCATCATCGACCTCGGTCTGCCCGATATGGACGGCCTGCAACTGATCCGGCAACTGCGCGAACGGCAGATCCCCTTCCCCATCATTGTGCTGACCGCCCGTGGCAACTGGCAGGACAAGGTCGAAGGACTGGAAGCAGGTGCTGATGACTATCTGGTCAAACCGTTCCAGAAAGATGAGCTGCTGGCCCGACTCAATGCGCTGGTGCGCCGCAGCGCCGGTTTTATCTCGCCCAAGGTGAAGGCCGGTGATTACGAGCTGGATCTCTCCCGCAAGGAGCTGACTATCGCCGGTGAAGTGGCGGTGCTCACCAGCTTTGAATACCTCATTCTGGAGTACCTGATGCGCAATGCCCGTCAGGTGGTCTCCAAGCAGCAACTGCTCGACCAGCTCTACGGCGACGGCGAAGGGGACCCCAACACCATCGAAGTGATGGTGAGCCGCCTGCGCAAGAAGCTGGATCCGGAAGGGACGATTCAACCCATCTCCACCATCCGGCGTCAGGGTTATATCTTCAACCTCTCCTGTAACTGATGCAGTTTCATCTGCCGCGCCCCATCAAGATGATCCGCAGCTCACTGCACATCAAACTGCTGCTCAGCTCGCTGCTGGTCATCGCGCTGATCATGGGGTTTGCCGTCTACGCCCTCTATCTTGGCCACGTCGAGGAGCAGACCCAGAAGGCCAGCGCCCGGATGCAGGAGAACCTGGCCAAGCTGTTTTCCTCCACCGAGCCGGATGACAAGGGGTCGAACGTCGAGCTGGGGCGGATATCCCGTGGTGCGGGGGATCGCAACCTCGATACCCTGATCTGCCGCGCCGATGGCGATCTGGTCTGGTCAAGCCTCCATATGCCGGAGGTGATCAAGGCCAAACAGACCATCTGCGGCGATCTGATGAAATATCTGGGGGGGATGGATCTCGACTACTTCTTCAAGAAGCACACCATCAAGAACGGCGAGAGCTACTTCGTCTACAGCCTGCGGTTTATCCGCAATCCCGGCAGCGGCACCACTGCCTACTACGTGGTGATGATCGACTCGGCCAAACGCTACCACGAAGAGTCCCGCACCTATCTCTACCAGACCGCCAAACAGGCGCTGCTCGCCTATATGCTGCTGGCCGGGCTGCTGCTGCTCACCACCTTCTGGAGCCTCAGCTCCCTGCGCACCATCGCCCGTCAGATCGACGATATCCGGGCCGGCAAGCGCGATGACCTCTCGAGCGATTTTGAGCGGGAGCTGGCCCCCCTGACCGACTCCATCAACCAGTTGCTGGAGAACGAACGCCAGCAGACCCAGCGCTACCAGCACGCCCTCAACGATCTCGCCCACAGCCTGAAAACCCGGCTGGCGCTGATCCAGATCACCACCCGCGAAGTGAAGCTGGGGCGGGAGATCCACGACAACATCAACGAGCAGATCCTCACCATGGATCAGATGATCCAGTATCAGCTCAGACGGGCAGTAACCGGCCGCCAGCGCCTTGCCAGCAAGGGTACCGAGCCGGTACCGCTGATTGAAAAACTGCTGGCCAGCCTGACCAAGGTCTATCGCCACAAAAAGCTGCAAACCCACTTCAAGTTCGATGATGACGCCCTCTTCCACGGCGAACAGGGCGACCTGATGGAGCTGATGGGCAACCTGCTCGACAACGCCTGCAAGTTTGCCATCAGCGAAGTGAAGGTGACGGTACGCCGCCATCTCGAGCGGCTGCGCATCGAAGTGGAAGATGATGGCCCGGGTATCGATCCGGCCAAATCGGAGCAGATCTTCCAGCGCGGCGTGCGGGCAGACAGTTCACCCGGTCAGGGCATAGGACTGGCGGTGGTGACCGAAATCGTCCACAGCTACGGCGGCCAGATCCGGGTCGATGAATCCCCCCTCGGCGGCGCCCGCTTTACCCTGGATCTGCCCTGACACCGGATAGGCCCGACCACGGGCCCTCTGCCACCCGCTGCACTGCCCTACCCAGGGTTAAAAACTCCTGCCTGACACCACCCAATTCAGCAATATGCTATCGAGATGCTTGAGATGTGAGGCATCTCGGTTAAGCTATGGCCGACTCGTTTGTTAACCATTTGATGGACCTGTAATCGCACTATGGAAAACATGTTTGAAAGATTGATGTACGCATCCCGCTGGATCATGGCCCCCATTTATCTTGGGCTCAGCCTCATACTGCTGGCACTGGGAGTGAAATTCTTTCAGGAGATCCTCCATATCCTGCCCAACATACTGGAGATGAAAGAGGTGGATCTGGTGCTGGTCACACTGTCGCTGATCGATATCACCCTGGTGGGGGGACTTATCGTGATGGTGATGTTTTCCGGCTATGAGAACTTCGTCTCGCGCCTAGATGTCGGGGATGAGAGCGACAAACTGGTGTGGCTCGGCAAGCTCGATGCCGG
Source organism: Aeromonas sp. FDAARGOS 1411 (assembly GCF_019047125.1). Lineage (NCBI taxonomy): Bacteria > Pseudomonadati > Pseudomonadota > Gammaproteobacteria > Aeromonadales > Aeromonadaceae > Aeromonas > Aeromonas sp. FDAARGOS 1411. Next base: position 2,374,989 of record NZ_CP077214.1, read on the forward strand.
CTCCCTGAAAAACAAGGTCGCCGCCTCCATTGTCGCCATCTCCTCCATTCACCTGCTCAAGGTGTTTATGAATGCCGAAAACCTCCCCAACGACAAGATCAAGTGGTACCTGCTGATCCACATCACCTTTGTCCTCTCGGCCTTCGCCATGGGCTACCTCGACAAGCTGACCCGCAAATAGTAGCCAGCCTGCGATAGACGATATGCCCGATAACACGACATGGATCGGGCATATCGTGCGGCCACTCTTTACAGTCGAGGCCAATATGATCCGCCCATTATCTGCCACCGATCTGGATGCCGCCGTCGAGCTCTGGTATCAGGCATCGGTGCAGGCCCACGACTTTATTCCCGCCACCTTTTGGCGTGAGCAACAGGCAGCGATGCGCGATATCTACCTGCCCGCCAGCCAGCCAGAGCTGGGGCTATGAGGAGGATGGACTGCTACTGGGCTTTATCTCCTGGTATCAGGGGTCTGTTGCCGCCCTGTTTATCTCCCCAGATCACCAATCACACGGGCTGGGTCGCCAACTGATCGAACACCTCAAAGCCCAATATGATCGACTCGAGTTGACGGTCTACGCCGAAAATGAGCAGGCGCGGCGCTTCTATTCCCGCAACGGTTTCAAAGAGGGTGAGCAGTAGTTATGCGAGCATAGCGGCCACCCCGAGTTGGTGATGCATTGGCAACGGGATTAAGCGGGTTTCCCATAGCGATGGCGAGCACGCTTTGCCTGTTTTGTGGCCGCCTTGAATGCCATGACGGCATTCTCTACAATGACCCACTTTTTATTCATTTCGGGTTATATCGATGAGCGATACCAGCACCAAACCGGCTCTGCCGGATCACCTCTCCTGCAATCCCCGCAGCCCTCACTATGTGGCCGCCTGCTTCGAGCACCCGATCGGTATTCGCCTGAACGGCAAAGAGCGCACCGATGTCGAGGAGTACTGCATCAGCGAAGGTTGGGTAAAGATCCCCTCCCCCAAAGCGCTGGATCGCCGTGGTCAGCCCATCCTGATCAAGCTCAAGGGCACCGTTGAAGCCTTCTACAGCTAATCAGCGCGCTGCTGCTTGATAAACAATAAGGCCACCCTCGCGGTGGCCTTATTGTTTCCGGTATTGGTGTTGACGTCAGCGCTATCTAAGCGGCACCCACCAACCCACATTTCTCTCTGGGCAGCCCTTTATACCCCCAAGCGGTCGCGCAGGGTGTACCAGGCGGCGCCCGCGGCGGTGAAGGGGATGCGGAACAGGCGGCCACCCGGGAAGGGGTAGTGCGGCAGTTTGGCAAAGGCATCGAAGCGCTCCGCCTGACCGCTCAGCACCTCCGAGAGCAGCTTGCCCGCCAGATGAGTGCAAGTAACACCGTGGCCGCTGTAACCTTGCATGTAGTAGATGTTGGGCCCGATGCGACCAAACTGCGGCAGCCGCGACAGGGTGAGCAGGAAGTTGCCGGTCCAGGTGTACTCCACCTTGACGTCAGCCAGTTGCGGGAAGGTTTTGAGCATCTTGGGGATGATCAGCCGCTCGATATCCGCCGGATCCCGCGCGCCATAAACCACACCGCCGCCATAGAGCAGCCGGTGATCGCCGGAGGTACGGTAGTAGTCGAGCAGGTAGTTGCAATCCTCCAGACAGTAGTTTTGCGGCAGCAGTGAACGGGCCCGCTCCTCCCCCAGCACTTCGGTAGCGATCACCTGGGTGCCGCAAGGCATGCTCTTGCTGGCCAGTTCCGGCACCAGATTACCGAGGTAAGCGTTGCCCGCCACCACCACAAAGCGCGCCTTCACCGCTCCTTTGGCGGTCTTGACCAGCGCCGGCTGACCCGGAGTAATACTGGTGACGGCGGACTGCTCGAAGATCTGCCCCCCCAGCATGCGGATCGCTTCGGCCTCCCCCAACGCCAGATTGAGAGGGTGAATATGGCCGCCGCTCTTGTCGAGCAGGGCGCCGACGTAGCGATCGCTCGCGACCACCTCGCGCACCCCCTTGGCATCAAGCAGCTCCAGCTGGTCGTTGCCCCACTTCTGCCAGCGGGTGTATTGGGATTTGAGCTCGTGGAACTGTTTTTCGGTCTCGGCGGCAAAGACCCCCCCCTCCTGCAGATCGCACTGGATGTTGTAGCGCTTGATCCGCTCGCGGATGATCTGGCCCCCCTCAAACAACATGGAACCGAGCAGCCTGGCCTGATCCGGCGGGCAGTTCGCTTCTATGGTGTCGATGTCGCGGCTGTAGGAGTTGACGATCTGGCCGCCATTGCGGCCGCTGGCGCCAAAGCCGACTCGTGCGGCCTCCAGCACCACCACCTTGTAGCCCTTCTCTACCAGATGCAAGGCGCTGGAGAGGCCGGTATAGCCCGCCCCGATGACGCAGACATCGCACTCCAGCTGCTCGGTCAATGTCGAATAGGGCGCGTGTTTATTGGCGCTGGCTGCGTAGTAACTGTTTACATGTTCGGTCATGATCCCTGTTTCCTTACCGGTTCGGTTGCCAAACTACTGTCAGGATTAAAAGCTCGCCGGGGTGTGGGCGCTGACGATGCGACAGGTCTCCCCCGACGGATTGCTGAAGCTGTGGGGCTCGCCGGTGTCGATCACATAGCTGTCGCCCGCCTCCAGCGGATAACTCTGGCCCGCCACCGTCAGGATCACCGACCCCTCCAGCACGGTGCCGACCTCCTCCCCCTGATGGGTCACCTGACCGCCGGTGTCGGTGCCGGGGGGATAGGTCTCCAGCATAAAGCCGAGCTGGCGGCGGTTGTTGCCGTTGTGCACCAGCTTGAGGGAGACCCCCTGACTGCCCAGCTCGATCAGCTGATCAGCCTTGATCACCACCTCCGGAGTGCGGCTCTCCTCCTCGGCGAAGAAGCGCGACAGCGGCAGGCCGTAGATGGTGAGCAGCTTTTGCAGGGAGGCGACCGAAGGGCTCACCTTGTCCTGCTCGATCATGCAGATGGCGCCATGAGTCAGGCCACTCAACTCGGCCGCCCGCCGCTGGGAGAGCCCCAGCTGATGGCGTACCGCCGCCAGCCGTTCCCCCATGGTGCGCGCCCCGGCGTCAGTCCCACTCACCGGTCGAGCCACGCCCTCCCGGCTCTGTGGCCCGCTCATGAAAGGCCCCCTTCTGCGCCATGTCTGCATCCTTGCATCATCAGCCTCTCCTGCTTGCGCGTGATCGCATTGGATCAGGCGCAGCCCGTTTACCCTGCTGGTTAAAATAGCCGACCAGCTTTCCCTTGCCGTTCACTATGTTACACAGCGAAACCGTTCATTATTTTGCACACCTGATTTACCATCCCCCGGTCATCTGCCCACTTGCAGCCTGCCAGTGAACCGGAGAAAGCGCGCTACACAGCCCATTTTCTAGCATGGCGCCCCCCAGCAATTCAAATATATTTAACACTTGAAAAACATTTCAGCTCAAATTATGGTCTTCCTGTGCTTATTATTTTATACGGCAGCGGCGCAGGAAGGGCCGGCTCACTCCGGCAACCAGCTGCTCTGACCCACACTCGAGGCTTCTCATGTCAGGAACAACATCCCACTCCAGCTTGATCACATCCCGCGCCTATATAGATGGACAGTGGTGCGAGGCCGCCAGCGGCCGCATCTTCGAGGTCACCAACCCCGCCAGCGGTGCCGTCATTACCCAGGTGCCCGACATGGATGCCGAGGATACCCGCCGCGCCATCGCGGCCGCCCACGCGGCACAACCCGCCTGGGCGGTGCTGACCGCCAAGGAGCGCAGCAACAAGCTCTACGCCTGGTTTGCCGCCATCACCGCCCACAGCGACGAGCTGGCCCGCATCATGACCTGCGAGCAGGGCAAGCCGCTGGCGGAAGCAAAGGGCGAGGTGGCCTATGGCGCCAGCTTTATCCAGTGGTTCGCCGAGGAGGGCAAGCGCGCCTATGGCCGCACCATCCCGGGCTTTAGCGGCGATCGCCGGTTGGCCACCATCAAGCAGCCGGTGGGCGTGGTCGCCGCCATCACTCCGTGGAACTTCCCCATTGCCATGATCACCCGCAAGGCGGGCCCGGCTCTGGCCGCCGGTTGCACCATCGTCATCAAGCCTGCCGCCGAGACCCCGCTCTGCGCGCTGGCACTGGCGCTGCTTGCTGAGCAGGCGGGCATCCCCGCTGGTGTCATCAATATCGTCACCAGTCATCAGGCGAGCGCGGTGGGCAACGAGCTGTGCAGCAATCCGGTGGTGCGCAAGCTCTCCTTCACCGGCTCCACCCGCATCGGCAAGCTGCTGATGCGCCAGTGCGCCGACACCATGAAAAAGCTGTCGCTGGAGCTGGGTGGCAACGCCCCCTTTATCGTCTTTGACGACGCCGACCTCGACGCCGCGGTGGCCGGGGCGCTCGCCTCCAAATACCGCAACGCCGGGCAGACCTGTGTTTGCGCCAACCGCATTCTGGTGCAGGCCAGTGTCTATGACGCCTTCGCCGAGAAGCTGACCGCTGCCGTCAGCGCCTTCAAGGTGGGGGATGGCATGAGTGAGGGCACCCAGATCGGCCCGCTGATCAACCCCGCCGCCGCCAGCAAGGTGGCCGAGCTGGTGCAGCAATCAGTCGCTGCCGGTGCCGAAGTGCTGCTGGGGGGCGAAGCCCATCCCGCCGGTCCCCTCTTCTACCGCCCCACCATTTTGGGCAAGGTGGATAAAACCAACCCCATCCTGCAGGAGGAGATCTTCGGCCCGGTCGCCCCGCTGGTGCGCTTCGAGACGGAAGCCGAAGCCATCGCCATTGCCAACGATACCCCTTATGGCCTGGCCGCCTACTTCTATGGTCGCGATATCGCTCGGGTCTGGCGCGTCGCCGAGCAGCTCGAATACGGCATGGTCGGCATCAACGAGGGGATCATCTCAACCGAATTGGCCCCCTTTGGCGGCATCAAGGAGTCGGGACTGGGCCGCGAAGGGGCAGCCGAGGGGCTGGAGGAGTATCTGGAGACCAAATACCTCTGCTTTGGCGCCATTCGCTAGGGCAGCAACAGAGAGACAAGGCGCCGCCGAGCTGGCCCGATGGGCTGATCGGCGGTGATGGGCGCCAAAACGCCTGCCACATTTTCAGGGAATATCGGGGGCTGCGGCCCCTCAGGGAGGAAAGATGAGTCAGTCAGAATCAAACAAGGCGTGGCAAGCGCGCCGCGAAGCGGCCGTGGTCAACGGCGTTGGCACCCTGCTGCCGGTCTTCATCGACCGGGCGCAAAATGCCGAGCTGTGGGATGTGGAGGGCAACCGCTACATCGACTTTGCCTCCGGCATCGCCGTGCTCAATACCGGCCACAACCACCCCAAAGTGGTGGCGGCGGTGCGCGAGCAGCTGGAAAAGTTCAGCCACACCTGCTTTCAGGTCACCCCCTACCCTGGCTATATCGAGCTTGCCGAAAAGCTCAACGCCCTGGTGCCCGGCCCGACGCCGAAGCGCACCCTGTTTCTCTCCACCGGCGCCGAGGCGGTCGAGAACGCCATCAAGATTGCCCGCGCCCACACCGGTCGCAGTGGCACCATCGCCTTCAAAGGGGGCTTTCACGGCCGCACCATGATGGGCATGGCGCTCACCGGCAAGGTAGTGCCCTACAAGACCGGCTTTGGCCCCTTCCCGGGGGAGGTCTACCACATCCCCTTCCCCGCCGATTATCTCGGGGTAAGTGAAGAGGATGCCCTGCACGCCCTCGAGCTCTGCTTCAGCGCCGACATCGAGCCGAGCCGGGTTGCCGCCATCATTATCGAGCCGGTACAGGGGGAAGGGGGCTTCTATCCCGCCTCCCCGAGCTTTATGCAGAAGCTGCGCAGCGTCTGCGATCAGCACGGCATTCTGCTCATCTGCGACGAGATTCAGAGCGGCTTCTGTCGCACCGGCAAGACCTTCGCCACCGAGTATGCCGGCATCGAGCCGGACATCATGACGTTGGCCAAGAGTCTGGCTGGCGGCTTCCCCCTGTCGGCCGTGGTGGGCAAGGCAGAGATCATGAACTCGGCCAAGCCGGGGGGGTTGGGGGGTACCTATGCCGGTTCCCCCATTGCCTGCGCCGCCGCGCTGGCGGTATTGCAGGTGATCGACGAGGAGAAACTCAACCAGAAAGCGCTGGATCAGGGGGAGCAGATCAAGGCGGGGCTGGAACGCATAGCCGAGCGTTTTGACTGCATAGGTCAAATTCGCGGCCCCGGTGCCATGGTGGCCATGGAGCTGGTGAAACGGCGTGATGCCAGCCAGCCCGATCCCGACCTCACCAAACGTCTGGTGGCCGAGGCGGGCAAACGGGGTCTGGTCCTGCTCTCATGCGGGGTGCGCGCAAATGTCATCCGTTTTCTCGCCCCCCTGACAGCCCCTGCGGCAGTGATTGACGAGGGGTTGCAACTCCTTGAAAAATCACTGGAGGCCGTGCTGGCCTGACCAGCAGGAAAGTGACCACTCACCTGTGCAAATAAATGCAATTTTGCCCCCTTTTTTTCTTGTCAAGGGGGCCCTGCAAATGCACAATGCGCCGCCACTGAAAGAACCGATGTAAAACAATGGCATCGGTTCTTTTTTAGACAGTGAACAAACCCATAAACGAGGCCGGATCACCCCCGGAAAAGATAGCGAGATTGGCAGCAGTCTCCCGACACCAAGTCTAGTGAGGAACAACATGGGGCATCTCAATGCTTTCCAACCGGCCATGGCCGGTGTGCGCCGCCCTGGCGCCCTTGATTCCCGGGCCTCTCTCCCGGTTTCGTTGATGGACCGTGCCACTCTGGCACTGCGTGAGGAACATGCATAATGGCGGCCCAGCTGGTTGGTCTGAAAAAGACCCTCAAACTGTGGCAGGTCGTAGTTATGGGACTGGCGTACCTCACCCCCATGGCGGTGTTCGACACCTTCGGCATCGTTACCGAAATCACCGAAGGCCATGTGCCGACCGCCTACCTGTTTGCCCTCATCGGCATGCTGTTCACTGCCCTGAGCTACGGCCATCTGGTACGCAAGTTCCCGTCAGCCGGCTCCGCCTATACCTATGCCCAGAAGGTGTTTCACCCCTATGTCGGCTTTATGGTGGGCTGGACCTCCCTGCTCGACTACATGTTCATGCCGATGATCAACATGCTGCTGGCCAAGATCTATCTGGAAGCCCTCTTCCCGAACGTAGAGCCCTGGACCTATATTTTCGGTCTGGCGGCGGTGATGACCGCCCTCAACCTGCGCGGCATCAAGCTGGTGGCCAACTTCAACAGCCTGATCGTGGTGATGCAGTTCAGCATCATCGCCATCTTCATCGGCCTGATCGCCTGGGGCGTTCACAATGGTGAAGGGCTGGGGACCGTGGCCAGCAGCCGTCCCTTCTTCTCCGAGCAGATCCAGGTGTCACCGCTGCTGATGGGGGCCTCCATCCTCTGTCTGTCGTTCCTCGGTTTTGACGCCATCAGTACCCTGTCGGAAGAGACCCCGGACGCGGATCGGGTGATTCCCCGCGCCATCGTGCTGACGGCGCTGATCGGCGGTGTGCTGTTCGTCACTACCTCCTACTTCCTGCAGCTCTACTTCCCGGACATCTCCCGCTTCCAGCATCCGGATGCGGTATTGCCGGAGATCGCCCTCTATGTCGGTGGCAAGCTGTTCCAGGCGGTGGTGCTGGTCTGCACCACAGTAGCGGTGCTGGCCTCGGGGCTCGCCTCCCACGCCGGTGTATCGCGCCTGCTCTACGTGATGGGTCGTGATCGCGCCCTGCCCGCCCGCTTCTTCGGCTACATCCATCCGAAGTGGCAGACTCCGGCGTTCAACGTGCTGCTGGTCGGCCTGCTGGCCCTCTCTGCGGTGTCGCTGGATCTGGAGATGGCGCTGGCGCTGATCAACTTTGGCGCCCTAGTGGCCTTCACCTTCGTCAATCTGGCGGTGATTGCCCACTTCTATGTGAAGCTGGGCCGCAACAAGTGTCTCAAGGATCACCTGATGTACCTGCTGCTGCCGCTCTGTGGCGCTGCCTGCATCGGGGTGCTGTGGCTCAACCTCGAGCCCTCCTCCTTCGAGCTGGGGCTGATCTGGGCGGCGCTGGGGGCCATCTACCTGTTCCTGCGCCTGACTGTGTTCCGCATCCCGCTGCATACCGCCGACAAGGTGGAGATCGCCCAGTAACCGCTGGCGCCCCTCCCCCCGATAGCGAACAAGGAGCCTGCGGGCTCCTTGTTGTTTTTGCGGTGCTCTGGTGGCCAGCAGCACGGGTGGTCAGAAATGCGGTTTCTGCAGGAAGTGTGACTGATTTCAAATAACTACCCAGCCGGGCTGCTCGCCGTGCCATGGCCCGAGCCGCGTTGCCTTCTATCCTCAGTCATTAATGTGAATGGATATGCAATAGATCTTTTTCCACTTCCCCCCCTCCCATCCCCCGCCAGTCGGTAAGATCGCAGGACTCGAGCCCGGGGGAACGCCGCCAAATATGATCAGGATCAATGTTGAGGCGCTATGCACCCTGCAGCCCCGATTTGCCGATTTTTCATACGCCATGACAGGGTTCTGTTCCCCCCCGAAAAAGGGGGAGCGGCTCGGGGACGGCTGCAGGGGGCGAGTGACCACTTACCTGCCCCGTGCGTATGCAAAAAAATGCGTTAATCCGCCCTTTTTTGCTTGTCAAGGGGGCTGACCGAATGCACAATACGCCGCCAATAAAGGACCGATGTTCACTGCGACATCGGTTTTTGTATTTTTGAAGTGCAGTACAAACCCACCACAAGAGGCCGGAACGTTTCCGGAAGTGATATTCGAGATTGCCAAACAATCTCCCGACGTTGAGAGGATAACAATGGGGCGTTTTAATGCTTTCCTGCCGGTACAGCCCGGTATGCGCCTCCCCGGCGCCCTTGATGTACAGGCTTGCGAATCCATCGTATCCCTGCGCTCGTTGCAAGCATGTGCTGCGGCACTGATTGAGGAGAAAGCGTAATGGCATCGCAAAACGCCAAGCTGCTCAAGACCCTTACCCTGACACAAGTGATTGTGATGGGTCTGGCCTATCTGACCCCCATGGCTGTCTTCGACACCTTCGCCATCGTCGGTGACATCACCGATGGCCGGGTCGCCACCGCCTATCTGCTGGCTCTGGGTGGCATCCTGCTCACCGCTTTCAGCTACGGACATCTGGTACGCAAGTTCCCCTCTGCGGGCTCTGCCTATACCTATGCCCAGAAGGTGTTCAACCCCTACGTCGGTTTCATGGTCGGCTGGTCATCCCTGCTCGACTACATGTTCATGCCGATGATCAATATTCTGCTGGCCAAGATCTACCTGACCGCCATGTTCCCGGGCGTCGAGCCCTGGGTGTTCATCTTCGGTCTGGTGACCGTGATGACCTTCCTCAACCTGCGCGGCATCAATCTGGTCGCCAACTTCAATGGTCTGATCGTGGTGATCCAGCTGGCCATCATCACCCTCTTTATCGGCCTGATGGCGTGGGGCATCTACCACGGTGAAGGGGCTGGCACCCTGATGAGCAGCCGTCCGTTCCACTTCGAGTCAGCACAGCTGGTACCGCTCTTTACCGGTGCGACCATCCTCTGCTTCTCGTTCCTGGGCTTTGACGGTCTGAGCTCCCTCTCCGAAGAGACCCCGAATGCCGGCAAGGTGATCCCCAAGGCGATCGTGCTGACTGCCCTTATCGGCGGCATCATCTTCGTGGTGGTCTCTTACTGCCTGCAGCTCTACTTCCCGAGCCTCGCCCGCTTCCAGCATCCGGATGCGGTACTGCCGGAGATCGCCCTCTACGTTGGCGGCACCTTCTTCCAGTCCGTGGTGCTGGTCTGCACCACGGTCGCGGTACTGGCCTCCGGCATGGCGGCTCACGCCGGTGTGTCGCGCATCCTCTACGTGATGGGGCGTGATCGCATGATCCCGGAGCGGGTGTTTGGCTACATCCACCCGAAATACCGTACTCCGGCCATCAACGTGCTGATGGTGGGTGGTCTGGCCCTCTCCGCCGTGTCGTTTGATCTGGATACCGCACTGGCGCTGGTCAACTTCGGCGCACTGGTGGCGTTCAGCTTCGTCAACCTGTCGGTGATCGGTCAGTTCTGGGTGCGCGAGAAGCGCAACAAGACCCTCAAGGATCACATCATCTACCTGCTGATGCCGCTGCTCGGCGCCGCCACCATCGGTGCTCTGTGGATCAATCTGGAGCAGAGCTCGCTGGAGCTGGGCCTGATCTGGGCGGGCCTCGGCGCAACCTATCTGTTCCTGCGTCTGGCGGTGTTCCGCATCCCGTTCCGTCAGTACGAAGAGGCGGCTGACGCCTGATCCTTTGCGGATAACGGATAGACAGAAGGGGAGCCATGGCTCCCCTTTTGCTATTTGACGGGCTGAATATGGGGCTCGACTATTGCCACTCTCCCGCACTTGCTTGGTCGGCAAGGAACAGACAGGGCGGATGGCGTCACCAGCCATATTTCTCGCCATCCCCATCATCTATTAGCGAGCAAACCACCAAAGCAAGTCATAAAACCATCATAAAAGTGTCACCTTGTCATATTTCTGTCATTAACCACTGATTAAATGCGCGGGTCATCAACAACCCAAGACGGAACGACCGTCTCAAGAGGCTTTATGCAACACCATCACTCCTTGTCACAGCCGCCCGCGACCCGCGCCCTGTTCAACTGGATGAGTGTCATCGTACTGGTCTACCTGATCCTGGTTGCCGTGGGCGCCATCTCCCACGGCTTCAAAGATTTCTCCGGCGGCGCCGAGGGCGCAGCCCAGATCTTCGCCTTTGCCAACAACCCCTTTGTCGCCCTGCTGCTGGGTATTCTCGCTACCGCGCTGGTGCAATCCTCCAGCACCGTCACCTCGGTGATCGTCGGTCTGGTGGCTGGCGGCCTGCCCATCAGCATGGCCATCCCCATGGTGATGGGTGCCAACCTCGGCACCACCATCACCAACACCATCGTCTCCATGGGCCATGTGCGGGATCGCGCCGAGTTCCGCCGCGCCTTCGCCGCCGCCACTGTGCACGACTTTTTCAACCTGCTGGCGGTGTTCATCTTCCTGCCGCTGGAACTGATGTTCGGCCTGCTGCAACACAACGCCGAGTGGCTGGCCAACCTGCTGGTAGGCTCCGCCAATATGTCGATGAAGGGCATGGATTTCATGAAGCCGCTGACCGCACCGGCCCAGCAGCTGATTGACAGCGCTGTTTCCTTCCTACCGGGCAAGGGTGCCGCCATCGCCACTATCGTCATCGGTATCCTGCTGATCCTCGCCTGCGTCACTTATCTCGGCAAAGTGCTGCAACAGGTACTGGTTGGCCGTGCCAAAGAGGTGCTGCACAAGGCGCTGGGCCGTGGCCCGCTGACCGGCATCACCTCCGGTGCGCTGGTGACCATCATGGTGCAGTCCTCCTCCACCACCACCAGCCTGATGATCCCGCTGGCCGGCGGCGGCGTGTTCAGCACCCGTCAGCTCTACCCCTTCACCCTGGGGGCCAATATCGGGACCACCATCACCGCCCTGCTGGCTGCCACCGCCATCAGTGGAGCCGGTGCCCAGCTGGCCCTGACCATCGCGCTGGTCCACGTGCTGTTCAACCTCTTTGCCGTGGTCATCATCTATGGTATCCCCTTCCTGCGCGACCTGCCGGTACGCGCCGCCGAGGGGCTGGCCCGGGTAGGCAGCGAGAACAAGCTGCTGGCTCTGGGTTATGTGACGGGTCTCTTCTTCGCCCTGCCCGCCCTGATGATGGTGGCCGCCAAGTAAGCGCCGCCGCCATGACAAGGGGCGAGTCACCGACTCGCCCCTTTTTGCGTCTGCGTCTCCGAGCTTTGCCTGCCCGCTCACATCCTCCCGCCCTGTGGCTCGCCATCAGGAGCGGTGCGCGATAAGATGGCGCCCTCATTGCACTTTTTACATTTCATGGAACAGGAAAAACCGATGAAATTCATACTGATCGCGCTGCTCATCGCCGGTGTGGCCTACTACTTCTACTCCAGCAGCAACAACAAGAAGCTGGCGGCTGACAACGTGCGGATTGGCGCCGAGTTCCTCGCCAGCAACAAGGAGAAGCCGCTGGTGACCACCACCGCCTCCGGCCTGCAGTACGAAGTGCTGACCCCGGGCACCGGCACCGTTCACCCCACCGCCACCAGCAAGGTGAAGGTGCACTACGAGGGCAAGCTGCTGGACGGCACCGTCTTTGACAGCTCGGTCGCCCGTGGCGAGCCCATCGAGTTTGGCCTCAATCAGGTGATCGCTGGCTGGACCGAAGGGGTGCAGCTGATGGTGGAAGGTGAGAAGACCCGTTTCTACATCCCTGCCAACCTCGCCTACGGCGACCGTGCCGCTGGCAAAATCCCGCCGGGATCAGTCCTGATCTTCGACGTGGAACTGTTGGGCATCCAGTAAGCGCACCATCAGCAACAAGGCCAGCATTATGCTGGCCTTGTTGCTATGGAAACCTCACTCCCCCTTGGCGATCCCTTCCCGGCGCGGATCCGCTGCGCCAAACCAGCCGCCAGCGTTGCGCTCAACCCCTTGCAGGCCGGAGGTTTGCTCGTTCAGTACCACCTCATGTCCCCTCGCCTTCAATCCCTCGACCACCGACATGGGGGTGCGTCCCGCTTCCAGCTCGGTGGGGCCGTTGCGGCTGCCAAAGTTGGGCAGGTTGATGGCCTGTTGCAGGTTCAGGCCCCAATCCTGGGTACCGAGCAGGGTCTTGCCCACGTAGTTGATGATGGCGGAGCCCCCCGGCGAGCCCAGCGTCATGGTCAGCTCGCCGCTTGGCTTGTCAAACACCAGCAAGGGTGACATGGAGGAGCGGGGCCGCTTGCCCGGCTCCACCCGATTTGCCACCGGCAGACCGGCGGCATCCACCGAGGTGAAAGAGAAATCGGTGAGCTGGTTGTTGAGCAGGTAGCCGTTGACCATCTGACGCGATCCGAAACCATCCTCAATGGAGCTGGTCATGGAGATAGCCATCCCCGCCTTGTCGACAATCGAGACATGGCTGGTAGAGGGGAGTTCCGGGGTCGCATCCTTGCCGCGTGCCAGCGCCAGTGGCGGCGTACCGGGCTTGGCAATCCCCATGGAAAGCTGACCGACAAGCTTGCCGCGCTCGGCCAGATAGCCCTTGTCCAGCAGCCCCTGCACCGGCACGCTGACAAAATCGCTGTCGGCGACGTACTGGTTGCGATCGGCGAAGGCCAGTCGCGCCGCTTCGCTGTAGAGGTGGATAGCCTCGCTGGAGGCTGCCAGCCCCCCTTCTTTCGTGGTGATCGGCTTGAGGGCCGCCATATCGCGGCTCTCCAGCATGCCGAAGATCTGGCCGAGCGCCAGGGTGCCGGATGAGGGAGTGGGGAAACCGCAGATCTTGCTCTGGCGATAGTCAAAGCAGAGGCCATCCCGCACTTTGGCCTGATAGCTGGCCAGATCGGTGGCCGCCAGTACCCCGGGGTTGGTGGGATGTTGGCGTACCTTGGCCACCATGGCATCCGCCAACGGCCCCCGATAGAAGGCATCCGCCCCCTCTGTGGCCAGAGTGCGCAGCACCTTGGCCAGCGCCGGGTTGGTCAGCCGGGTGCCTGCCATTTTGGGGCTGCCATCCGCCTGATAGAAGTAGGCACGCGCCTGCGGATCCCGTGCCAGATAGGGATCCTTGGCCAGCAATGTGGCCAGCCGTGGACTAATCATAAATCCTTGTTCTGCCAGCGTGATGGCAGGCTCGAACAGCGCAGCCCAGGGCAACTTGCCATAACGCTGATGGGCCAGTGCCAGAGCGCGCAGGGTGCCGGGAACGCCGACCGAGCGGCCCCCCACCACCCCGTCATAAAACGCCAGCGGCTTGCCATCTTGCATAAACAGCTGGTCGGTGGCAGCGGCCGGCGCCGTCTCGCGGCCATCCACCGCACTCACCTTGCGGCCATCCCACACCAGCAGCAGCGTTCCGCCACCGATACCGGAGGATTGCGGCTCCACCAGCGTCAACACCAGCTGCACCGCAATGGCGGCATCGACGGCACTGCCACCGGCCTTGATGATCTGGTAGCCCGCATCCACCGCCAGCGGGTTGGCGGCCGCCACCATGAAGTCATGGCCCTGCCAGCCCTGCTTGTCGGTCCAGCCACTGGCCGCCTCCGGCGCGATCAGGGTCTGGGCTGGCGGGGTGTAGTGAAAGCCGCTGTCACTGGCACAACCGGCCAGCAGGGCAAGGGCGACAGCCAGCCCCAGAGGTTTGCGCAACATGACACTCTCCTTGTCTGTTTTATGACCATGAAGAGGGACTATGTCACGATTGGCGCTGACAGCTCAAGTTATTGAACAAGATCAATATCTTACTCATCTATCAATAATGGCTATCCGCAATAGGTATAAAAAAACCGCCCGAAGGCGGCTTTTACGATGGGATGGCAGAGGCCAAACAGGCGCATGTCCGGTTAGATGGACTGCTCTTCGCCACCCAGGGCGGCAAACAGCGCCGGGATAAACTGGGACAGCTCGGCGGTGACCAGCGCGAAGTCGGCATCCAGACGGGCGGCCGGATCTTCGCTGGTGACGTCGTCGTTCTGCTCGCGCAGCTCTTCGCTGAATTTCAGACGCTTGATGGAGAGATCATCCCCCAGCACGAAGCTGACTGTCTCGCCCCAGTTGAGGGCCAGCTTGGTCACCAGCTTGTCGTTGGCCAGGTGGTTCTTGATTTCATCCGTCATCAGATCCTGCTGCTTGCAGCGGATGATGCCGCCGTGCTCCATGGCACTGCGCAGCTCAGCTTCATCTTCCAGAGTGAAGGAGGCAGGCAGATTGCCCTCGTTCAACCACTCGGTCATGGTGATCTCGGGCGGGTTCTTGAGAGCCACCGGCACCACCGGCAGGGAGCCGATGGATTTGCGCAGCAGCGCCAGCAGATCGTCCGCCTTCTTGGCAGAACCTGCGTCCACCACCATCAAATTGTCGGCCGGATTGATCCAGGCGAAGGTCTGGCTGGTACGACTGAAGGCACGGGGCAGCAGGGTGTGGAGGATCTCCTCTTTCAAGGCTTCCTTCTCTTTCTTCTTGAGGGCGCGTCCCTGTTCGAACTCGATCGCCTCTACCTTCTCGGCCAGCATCTCCTTGACCACGGTACCGGGCAGCATCTTCTCCTCTTTGCGGGCGCAGATGAGGATGTGGCCGGAGGCAGAGTGGGTCAGGGTTGAGCCGAATTTGCCAAGGGGCTTGACCCACCCGAAACGGGAGATGTCCTGACTGCCGCAAGGGGTGAAGGCACAGGCTTCCAGCTGGGTTTCCAGCTGATCCACGGTCAGGTCAAAGGGGCGGGTAAAGCGATAAATCTGCAGGTTTTTAAACCACATGGCGTCCTCGGTCTCTAGATTGTCCGGCGGGCATTGTACTAGAGAGGCGCTTTGTGATCAGCCAATCATTCTCGCTAAATAAAGGGCGATCGACCTCACAGGGTCTCATTTATGTCACCTGTTTGTTCATCAAGTTCTCCTAGACTGCGAAAGTAAATTGTTAATAAGGATGAAGGTATGTTGCGGCCCAGTCGCCCGGAAGACATGGAAGAGATCGTCGAAATCTGGTTGCTGGCCTCCCTGCAGGCCCACGATTTCGTCGATGCCTCCTGCTGGTGGCAGGCCCAGGAGGATCTGCGTACCCGCTATCTCGATCGCGCCGCCATCTGGGTGTTCGAGGAGCGCGGCGATCTGCTCGGTTTCATGGCACTGGTGGACAACTATCTCGCCGCCCTGTTCGTACGCCCCGACCGTCAGGGCCGCGGCGTCGGCCACGCCCTGCTGCAGGAGGCCAAGCGTCAGGGGGCGTCGCTCCACGCCCGGGTCTTTGTCGAGAATGATCAGGCGGTGCGTTTCTATCGTCGCCACGGCTTCGTTATCGAGGCCGAGGAGTCCGATCCCCTTACCGGCCACCCCCAATACCGGATGTGCTGCGAACCTGCCTGAATCGATGCCAGCCCCCTGTTTTACTTGAAAAAAGCACGGGGCATCCTCATCTTGTCACCATCGGGTGCCACAGGCACCGTCCCTGCAACCGGGCTGCTTTCCAATGAAAATCCTCCATACCGCCGACTGGCACCTTGGCCACCAACTTCATGGTCATGACCGCCGTTTTGAACACGATGCCTTTCTCGACTGGCTGAGCGACACCCTCAAGGCGCGCGAGATTGACGCTCTGCTGGTAGCGGGTGATCTGTTTGATACCGCCAATCCCCCCGCCAGCGCCTGGCAACAACTCTACCGTTTTCTGGCGCGGCTGCGCGCCGAGATGCCCCACCTCAACATGGTGCTGATCGGCGGCAACCACGACTCCCCCTCCAAGCTCGATGCCCCCCACGAGCTGCTGCGCGCCTTTGATCTGCATCTGGTGGGCAGCATCAGCCGCGACAGTGAGGGCAAGCTCGAGACCGACCGTCTGCTGGTACCGCTGCAAGACCGGGAGGGCAAGATCGCCGCCTGGTGCGCCGCAGTGCCGTTCCTGCGCAGCAGCGATCTGCGGGTAGAGTCGTTGGAAGAAGGACAAGACAGGCTGATCGAAGGGGTTCGACAGGTCTACGCCGAGGTGCTGGCCGAAGGGCGCGCTCGCTGCGGGGAGGCGCTGCCGCTCATCGCCATGGGCCACGCCTATCTGGCGGCGGGCCAGCTCTCGGAGCTGTCGGAGCGGCGGGTACTTGGCGGCAACCAGCATGCCCTGCCCGCCGAACTCTTTGCCGGTGCAGACTACACGGCGCTCGGCCACCTCCATCTGGCCCAGAGCCCGGCCGAGGGGGTGCACTACAGCGGTTCGCCACTACCGCTCTCGCTTGCCGAAGCCAACTACAACCATCAGGTGCTGGAAGTGACCTTTGCAGAAGGCAAACTGACCGGATTGGAGCGGATCCCGGTGCCCCGCGCGGTGGAGATGATCCGCCTGCCCCAGAGCACCCTCGACGACACGCTGAACGCCATCGCATTGCTCGACCTGCCTGCTTGTCCACAAGAGGCACAACCCTTCCTCGAAGTGCGGCTGCTGCTGCCCAAGCCCGAGGCGCGCATCCGCGAGCGGATTCTCGCCGCCATCGCAGACAAACCGGTGCGTCTGGCCCGCATCAGCACCCAATATCAAGGCTCCGGTGAAGGGCTGGCCGATGGCCGCGAGCGGCGCAGGCTCGATGAACTCTCCCCCACCGAGGTGTTTCGCCTCTGCTATCAGCGCCAGTTCGAGGGGGAACCCGAGGCTGGGCTGGTTGCCTCGTTTGAAGAGATCCTGGAGCAGGTGAAGGAGTCAAACCAATGAAAATCTTGTCTCTGTCAGGTGAGAATCTGGCCAGTCTGACTGGCCCCTTCACCATCGACTTTACCAGGGGGGCGCTCGGCGCTGCGGGTCTGTTTGCCATCACCGGCAACACTGGCGCGGGCAAGAGCACATTGCTCGACGCCATTTGTCTGGCCCTCTACGACAGGATGCCGCGTCTGATGGGAATGCGTCAGAATGTCGAAAAAATTGGTCGTGCCGATGAAGACGAAAAAGAAAAATTAACAGCGAATGACGTTAAAAATATCCTCAGCCGCGGCCACGCCAGCGGCTTTGCCGAGGTGCAGTTTCGTGGCTGCGATGGCCGCATCTGGCTGGCCCGCTGGGCGGTGCGCCGGGCGCGAAACCGCTCGGAGGGGCGTTTTCAGGCGCAAGAGCGCACCCTGACCGATGTGGAGTCCGGGCAAGTTTTCTCCGGCAGCAAGCGGGAGCTGCAAGATCGCATCGACGAGTTGGTGGGTCTCTCTTGGGAGCAGTTCCGCCGCGCGGTGATCCTGCCGCAGGGGGAATTTGCCGCCTTCCTCAAATCGGATGCCAACGAGCGCTCCGCCCTGCTCGAACGGATGACCGGTACCGAACTCTACTCTGCCATCTCCATCCAGACCTATGAACGGGCGCGGGAAGAGCAGCAGAAGCTGGCCACTATCGCCCAGCGCCTCGGCGACGTGGCGCTGATGGATGAAGCGACCCGCGAACAGTGGGTAAGCCAGCAGGTGAGCCTCTCCACCACCCTCAAGCACGAGCAGCAACAGCAGCTGCTGATGCAGGACTTGCGCGACCTCAACAGCCGCATTGCCGCCCAGCTGCAGGGCTGCGCCGAGGGACAGGCGGCGCTCGATGCCGCCCTGCAGGCCCACGGCGCCGCGGCCCCCGAGCGCGAGGAGTTTGCCCGTGCCGAACAGGCCCAAGTAGCCCGCGCCGATCACGACGAGCTGGCCCGCCTCACTCTGGAAGTGCAGCAGCAGGAGAAGGTGATCGCAGAGCTTGGGCCGGAGCTTGCCAAACTCGAGGAGCAGACCCAACAGAGCGCGCTGACCGAGCAGCAGCTGCTGGCGGAGAAGATCGCCGCCGAGCGGGAATGGGGCGCCCTGCAACCCGAACTCAAGCGGGCACAAGAGCTCGATACCCGCATCCGGGAGAAAGTGCAGCAGTTGCAGAAGATCCAGCAGGAGGGGGCGCAGGAGCGAGAAGTGCAACTCACGCTGGAGCAGGGCTGGCGCGAGCAGAGCCGACAGGTAGAACTGCTCAAGCAGCAGCATCAGCAGTGGGGACTCTGGCTCGAAGAGCACAAGGAGCTGGCACCGGTTGCTCGCCAGTGGCAGCCCCTGCTCACCGCCATGCAGGATTGGGCCGAGGATGCCGACAAGCTGCAGCAACTGCTCACCCTGCGGGATCACAAGCTGCGCGCCCTGCAACAGTTGCAGCGCCAGCTGGAGCAAGGCCAGCAAGAGCGCGACTACTGGCAACATGAACAAGCTCGGCTGCAACAGCAACAGAACGAGCTGCAGGAGCAGCAGTGGGAGAGCCGCCTCGCCAAGGCGCAGGAGCAGTGGCAGCAGCAAACCGAACAGCTGGGCCAGCTGCGCCAGCTGCTGGAGCTGGCCGATTATGGCCGCAACCACGGCGAACAACATGGCCGCTTGCAGCAGGAGATTGCCCAGCTGGAGCAAGCGCTGGGCAAGCTCGCCACCCTTGGCGAAGAGCTGGCCCCCGCCCGCGAGCGGCTCGCCCTGCAGCGGGATGAGGCGCGCCACGCGTTGGAGCAGTCCCGCGCCATCGCCAGCTTCGAGCAGTATCGCCATATCCTGAGCGATGGCGAACCTTGCCCGCTGTGCGGTTCAGGGGAGCACCCCTACAGCCAGAGCCAGCCCCAGGTGGCGGGGATCCTGGGTCAGCTGGCGGAGCGGGTCAGAAGCCTCGAACTCGAATGGGATCGGCTCAATCATCAATACATCCAGTGCGAGAGCGAGCGTCAGGAGCTGGCCCGCCAGCTGGCGGTGCGTCAGCAACATCTGCCGGAGCTGGAAGCCCGCGCCGAGCAGCTGACCCAGCGCTGGCAACAGCTGGGGGGCGATACCCTGCTGGGTCATCCGCTGCCGCTGCGCCAGAGCCCCATTGAGTGGAACGAGCTGATGAGCACATTGCTTGGCCGTGGCCAGGCGCTGGAGCAGGGGCTGGCCCAGAGCCAGCAGCAGCTGCGTCAGGCCCAGCTTGGTCAACAACAGCTGCAAGGGGTGCGTCAGCAACTGAGCCAACTGGCTGCCCAGCACCAGCAGTTTGACCAGCAGTGGCAAGAGGCCGATCGCCAGCGCATCGCGCTGGAAGGGGAAGTGAAGGGGATGGGCGAGCAGGAAGCGACCCTGCGCCAGCGCCTCGAACAGGGCGCCCACCGCCTCGACGAACAGATGGGCGGCCAACCGTGGCGCCAATGGCTCGGCAGCCAGCAGTGGCACGAGTGGCAGCGAGCCTGCGAAGCCTGGCTGCACGGCCAGAGCGAGTGGGAGCGGCTGGCCAGCGAGATCGCCAGCCTCACCCCCGCCCTGAGTGCGCAGGAGGCGCGCCTGCAGACCCAGCGCGAGCTGCTGCACAAACTCGAGCGGGACTACAAGGAGCACGAGCAGCAGCGGCAGGGGCTGCTCACCAGCCGCGCCGCCTGTCTGAATGGCGAGGAGATCCCGCTGGTCGAGAGCCGCTGGCAACAGCGGCTGCAACAGCTCGCCAGCGAACTGGAGCTGATGCAAAGCAGCGCCCGCGTTCTGCGGGAGCGGCAGACCGAACTCAAGACCCGTCTCACCCATGTGGAGCAGGAAAAGCAGACCAGCAGCCGCCGCAAGCGGGAGGTGCTGGGGCGCTGGGCTGCCCACGCCAGTACCCTCGGCATCGCCGAATACGACCTGCGCCGTCTGCTCGCCATCAGCCCCGATGAACTCAAGGCTCGCCGCACTGCCCTGCAAGGGCTGGAGGATGCGGTTGGCGAGGCGCGCACCCGCCTTGCCGAGCGGCAACGGGCACTGGCACTGGAGGAGAGCAAGCGGGATCGCTATCGCGAGCATCACCCCGAGCTGGCTGCCCTGCCGGATGCAAAGCTGAGCGATCAACTGGCGGCACTCGATGCCCGTTGTCGCGCCCTTGAAGAGCAGCTGTTCGAGTGCAAGAGCAAGCTGGCACAGGCCGAAGCCGCCGCTCTCAAGGCCGGTAGCCTGCAACAGGAGCTGGCCGCCCAGCAGGCAGTGGCCGACCACTGGCAGCAGCTGTGCGATCTGATCGGGCAAGCCAACGGCGCCAAGTTCCGCACCTTCGCCCAGAGCCTTACCCTCGAGCGTCTGCTGCTGGAGGCCAACGCCCAGCTCGCCGAACTATCACCGCGCTACCGGCTGGAGCGAGTACCCGGCACCGATCTGGCACTGCAGGTGGTGGATCTCGACATGGGGGATGAGGTGCGCTCGGTGGACTCTCTCTCCGGCGGCGAGAGTTTTCTGGTGTCGCTGGCGCTGGCGCTGGCCCTCTCCAGCCTCTCGTCACGGCAGACCCTGGTCGAGTCGCTCTTTATCGACGAAGGGTTTGGCACCCTGGATCCGGACAGTCTGGATCTGGCGCTCGCCAGCCTAGACTCCCTGCAGGCCGCCGGTCGCCAGATCGGGGTCATCTCCCACGTCCAGACGCTGGTGGAGCGGATCGGCGTGCAGATCAGGGTCGAAGCCCTCGGCGGCGGCGAGAGCCGGGTGGTGGTCCCCTGAGTAGCATCAGTTCCATCACCAATACCATCGGCTCCCCCCCACGCCGTAAACAACAAGACCCCGCCAATTGGCGGGGTCTTGTTGAGAGGTTATCAGCCGAAGCGGTAGGCGCCCATATAGAGGCTGCCGCCATCCCAGCTCTCGTGCAGCCGGGTGGGCGCCACACCATCGGCCGCCCCCAGCGCCACAAAGAGCGGGCGCAGGTGGTCATCGTGGGGATGAGACTCCACCGCTCCGGGGGCCTGCTGGCGATAGTCGAGCAGCGCCAGACGATCCTCGTCGGCCATCTTCTGCTCCAGCCAACCGACAAACTGGCTAGCCCACTCCGGTACTGGCGAGCCTTCCTGTGCCAGCGCCCGCAGGTTGTGGGTGATGGCGCCGGAGGCGAGGATGCCAATCCCCTGACTGCGCAGCGCCCCCAGCACCTCCCCCAGTTGCCACAATTGGGCCGGGGTGAAGCTTGCGGGGATGGAGATCTGCACCAGCGGGATCTCGCTCTCAGGGTCTATCAGGGAGAGGGGCGACCAGACCCCGTGATCCAGCTCGCGCCGCACCGGGGTGGCGGTCAGTCCGGCCAGCGCCAGCTGGTCGCTCACCCCTTGTTGCAGCCACTCGGGGCTGCTGGCAGGCCAGCGCATCCGGTAGAGTGGCTCGGGGAAGCCGTAAAAGTCGTACATCAAGGCCGGTTTGGGCTCGACGTTGATCTGCAACTCGCGGCTGAACCAGTGGGCGGAGATGACCACCAGCCCCTTGAGCTCACCCAGACGCAGGGTTCGCAGAAAGCGGGTGGCGGATTGCTCACGCAGCACCAGATCCGGTGCGCCGTGAGAGATAAACCAGACGGGGGCGAGGGACATAAAGCAGACTCCAACAAAGTATCAGGGGGCGATACCGGAGAGATATCGCTGTTGGAATCGATTATCCCCCCGCCATTAAAGGTGAACAATCCAGCAAAATAGATAAGAACTATCAACTAATGGTTGATAATTTCACGCCTTCACGACCGGTAAGCAGCAATCGATATCAAGGCTGCGGCGCTTCCGGCAGCGGTCGTGCTACGCGAAGCGCCATCCGGGTCGCTGCACTGTGATCCTGCCACTCTCGCCACGCCAATCCCTCGGCGGCCGCCTCCCCTTTCACCGGATGGGAGAAGAACGCCAGCAGTCGCGCATTGCCAGGCCAGTAGCGGGCTGGCAGCGTCTGAACCAGCAGCAGGGCGGCACCCAGCAAGAGCAGAGCCCATCCGGTTTCATGGCTGTTTTTCATCCCGGCCTCCTTCACCCGTGCGCCAATGAGCTAACATTTTTGCGCAAGCCGGTGACAAGACGGTGACAAGACGGTGACAGCGGACGGGTGGTCATTTTACAACATCTGAACCTCAACCCGGCCAAACAACCACAGATGGCAACATTTGTATCCCTTCAGCCCGAACCTGTGGCCGTATGCTCTAAAATGTGACTCACAGGAAAACGTTATCCCTGAAAAGAAAACGTTATCTGGTCAAAACGTTGTTTCTGGATCATAAAAAGATTCCAAAAACTGGTGTATATTGCTCGGCGGAAATTCCTTAACCATGAAGATTGACATGAAAAAGACCAAAATTGTCTGCACCATCGGTCCGAAGACCGAATCCAAAGAAATGCTGGCCAAAATGCTGGACGCCGGCATGAACGTCATGCGCCTGAACTTCTCCCACGGTGACTACGCCGAGCACGGCAGCCGCATCAGCAACCTGCGCGCTGTAATGGCCGAGACCGGCAAGCACGCAGCTATCCTGCTGGACACCAAGGGTCCGGAAATCCGTACCATGAAGCTGGAAGGCGGCAACGACGTCGCGCTGGTCGCTGGCCAGACTTTCACCTTCACCACCGACCAGACCGTGGTTGGCAACAAAGACAAAGTGGCCGTGACCTATGCAGGTTTCGCCAACGATCTGCGCGTCGGCAACCGCATCCTGGTTGATGATGGCCTGATCGGTCTGGACGTTATCGAAATCACCGAGCGCGAAGTTATCTGTAAAGTGCTGAACAACGGTGACCTGGGCGAGAACAAAGGCGTTAACCTGCCGGGCGTCTCCATCAAGCTGCCGGCCCTGGCCGAGAAAGACAAGCGCGACCTGATCTTCGGTTGCGAGCAAGGCGTTGATTTCGTTGCTGCGTCCTTCATCCGTAAGAAAGAAGACGTTCTGGAAATCCGTGAGCACCTGAAAGCCCACGGTGGCGAGAACATCCAGATCATCTCCAAGATCGAAAACCAGGAAGGTCTGGACAACTTCGACGAGATCCTGGCTGTTTCCGACGGCATCATGGTTGCTCGTGGCGACATGGGTGTAGAGATCCCGGTTGAAGAAGTTATCTTCGCCCAGAAGATGATCATCGCCAAGTGCAACAAAGCCCGCAAAGTGGTTATCACTGCCACCCAGATGCTGGACTCCATGATCAAGAACCCGCGTCCGACCCGCGCCGAAGCTGGTGACGTGGCCAACGCCATCCTGGACGGTACCGACGCAGTGATGCTGTCCGGTGAATCCGCCAAGGGTAAGTACCCGCTGGAAGCCGTGACCATCATGGCCACCATCTGCGAGCGTACCGATGCCGTGATGCCGTCCAACCTGTCTGCTGCCAACGACAGCAACAAGCTGCGCATCACCGAAGCCGTATGTAAAGGCGCCGTAGAGACCTCCGAGAAGCTGGACGCCCCGCTGATCGTGGTTGCTACCGAAGGCGGCAAGTCTGCCAAGGCCATTCGCAAGTACTTCCCGAAAGCCTGGATCCTGGCTATCACCACCAACAAGAAAACTGCTGCCCAGCTGGTTCTGACCAAGGGTGTGGTTGCTCACGTGGTTGACAGCATCGCCTCTACCGACGATTTCTATCGCATCGGTAAAGAAGCCGCGCTGGAAATCGGCATGGGTCTGAAAGGTGACGTGGTTGTGATGGTCTCCGGTGCTCTGGTACCGAGCGGCACCACCAACACCGCTTCTGTTCACGTTCTTTAATCAGAGCTGAACGAGTTGAAAACGGCGCCTGCGGGCGCCGTTTTTTTTGTCCCTCCCCCCTGCTTACCTGACAAGCCCGGTGTTAGAATCCACGCGAATTTAATCTATGCGGGAAATCTCCCGAATATCGCGTAATAACCCGGAAGTTATATGCCCTCAATACGTTTTAAAAGAGTCTCGGCCACCCTGTTGCCGCTGCTCTGTCTCCTCGCCAGCCTCTGCGTCCCGCAAGCCATGGCGCAAGATGTCCCCTCTCGCAACGCAGTTCAGCGAGCGCTGGATGGTCTGGGTAAATCAGAGACCCTGACCGTCAGTCAGCAAGCGGATCAGAAGTTGCTGACCGAAACCCTCGGCCTGCTCGACAGCATCGACAAGGAAGAGGCGAAGGCCAAGACCCAGGCCCAGCGGATCCGCAACCTGCCCACTGAACTCAGAGAGATCAGCGCCAAGCTCGATGCCCTGACCAAGGGCAAGAGTGCCGAGCAGATCAAGAGCGAATACGCCAGCATGAGTCTGGCAGAGCTCGACAGCCGTCAGCCGGAAGTGCTGGCAAACATGCAAGCGGCCCAGGAGGCCCTCGGCGCCATCGGCAGCCAGCTCACCAGCTTGCAGACCCTGCCGGAGCGGGCCCAGGCCAGCATGAGCCGTGCCTACCAGCGCAGTCAGGAGATCCGTACCCGCCTCAACGCAGGTGAAAGCGTCTCCAGCGCCGAGAAGATGAAGCTCGGTGCCGAGCTGGCCCTGCTCGACCTGCAACTGGCCCATCTGCAAAAGGAGCTGGATAACCGTACCAGCATGCAGGATCTGGCGATCAAGCAGCGCGACTACCAGAGTGCCCGTCTCGCCAGCGAAGAGCAGAAACTGCAGCTGTTGCAGGATCAGAGCAGCGCCAAGCGCCTCGGCGACACCGAAAAAACCGCCGAGCAGACCGGTGAACTGGTGGCGACCGAAGACAGCCCGCTGGTGCAAAAAGAGCAGGAGCTCAACCACCAGCTCAGCCAGCAGCTCATCGGTGCCACCACCAGCCTCAACTCGCTGGTACAGAAAAACCTGCAAGCCAAGAGCTGGCTGGAGCGCGGCATCCAGACCGAGCGCAACCTCAATGAACAGGTGCAGATGCTCAAGGGCAATCTGCTGCTGTCGCGCATCCTCTATCAGCTCTATCAGCAGCTGGAAGCGGCACCCACCATCGCCGTCAAAAACCTGGAAGAGCAGATTGCCGATCTGCATCTGGCCCAGTTTGAACTGAGCCAGCAGCGTGACCAGCTGTTCCAGAAGAACCTCTATCTGGACAATCTGATCGCCGGCAGCAAGGATCCGGTCAGCGAGGAGGACAAGGAGAGCCTTGCCAAGCTGCTCGATACCCGTATCAATCTGCTCGATCAGCTCAACCGCCAACTCGACAGCCAGCTCACCAACGCCATCAGCCTGCAGCTGACCCAGCAGCAGCTGGCGCGGGTCTATGCCTCTATCGAATTTACCCTGCAGCAACACATCTTCTGGGTAAGCAGCAACAAGCCCATCGACAGCAAGTGGTTTATCAGCTGGCCCGCCCAGGCCTACAAACAGGCATCCGACTGGGTATTGAAACCGGACTGGAAACGCTGGCGCGAAGAGCTCTTGGGGATCTCCCTGCTCGCCTTCCCGCTGCTGCTGATCGGCGGCCTGCTGGTCTGGAAACGTCCGGCGCTGGTTGAGCGCGAGAAGAAGATCACCAAGGACCTTGGCCGTTTCCGTCAGGACAGCCAGTGGCACACCCCGCGCGCCCTGCTCTATACCGTGCTGCAACGCCTGCCGGGCAGCATGTTCATTCTGGCTGGCGGTCTGCTGCTCACCTACTGCGGTCTGCTCAGTCCCAAGCTGATGTTCCAGATCACCCTGAACCTCGCCCTCGGTTATCTAGTGTTCAGCGTCTATCTGGCGGTGATGCGCCCGGGCGGCATCGCCGAAACCCACTTCCGGATCCCGAAAGCGGAGCTGCAGGCCAAGCGCAACAGCATGCGCTACATCTGGTTGCCACTGCTGCCGCTCATCATGCTCGCAACCAAGGCGGTGGTTGAACCCTCCACCCTGGGCAACGACGTGATCGGTCAGGCCATGACCCTGACCCTGCTGGGGCTGGCCGCCTATCTGGTGTTCCCCATCTCCCGCGCCCGCATCAAGGGCGAGGCGAGCATGCAGAAGTCACTGATCGCCATCGCTCTGGCGCTGGCGCCGGTGGCGCTGATCGTGCTGGCGGTGCTCGGTTACTACTACACCGCGCTGAAGCTGACCGGTCGCCTGATCGAATCCTTCTACCTCATCATCATCTGGAGCCTGGTCTACCGCACCGCTCTGCGTGGTCTGGAGCTGGCGGCCCGTCGTCTGGCCTACCGCCGTGCGGTGGCCAAGCGTGAGCACAAATCTTCGGAAGATGCAGAAGGTGGCGAGTCCATCGAAGAGCAGCCCATGGATCTGGAGGATGTCAGCCAGCAGTCCCTGCGTCTGACCCGTACCGTGCTGATGCTGATCTTCGGCGTCGCCTTCTACTGGCTCTGGTCCGATCTGGTCGCGGTCTTCTCCTACCTCGACAGCATGGTGCTGTGGCACCGCAGTGAAGGCACCGGCGCCAACGCCGTGCTGTTCCCCATCAGCCTCAGTGACGTGCTGATCGGATTCCTGCTGCTCGGCGGTGCCTGGTCACTGGCGCGCAACCTGCCGGGCTTGCTGGAGGTGCTGGTGCTCTCCAAGCTCAACCTGGCTCAGGGGACCGCCTACGCCATCACCACCATGCTCAACTACGTACTGATCGGCTTTGGCTCCCTCACCGCTCTCTCCATGATGGGCGTGCAGTGGGACAAGCTGCAGTGGGTAGCGGGTGGTCTGTCAGTCGGTATCGGTTTTGGCATGAAGGAGATCCTCTCCAACTTCGTCTCCGGCATCATCATCCTGTTCGAGCGTCCGGTGCGGATCGGTGACACCGTCACCATCGGCTCCTTCTCCGGTACCGTCTCGCGGATCCGCATTCGCGCCACCACTCTGACCGACTTCGACCGCAAAGAGGTGATCATCCCCAACCAGCAGCTGATGACAGAACGGCTCATCAACTGGTCGCTGAGTGACACCGTCACCCGGGTGATCGTACGGGTGGGCGTGGCGTATGGTTCGGATCTGGAACTGACCCGCACCCTGCTCAAACAGGCGGCCGACGAAAACAGCCGGGTACTGAAAGACCCGGCTCCCATCGTCTACTTCCTCACCTTTGGCGCCAGCACCCTGGATCACGAGCTGCGCTTCTTCGTGAGCGAACTGGGGGATCGCAACCCGGCGGTGGACGAGTTGAACCGCAAGATCGACCAGCTGTTCCGCGAGAACGGCATCGAGATCGCCTTCAACCAGATGGATGTCTACATCAAAAACATGCAGGGCGAAGAGCAGAAGGTGGAGTCCAACTCCGCCGCTCTGCCGCCGCCCGCGGAAGATGGCAAGCAGCCAGCCTGATAGCGAACTGCACTGATCTGATGGCAACAGCCGCTCACCCAGATGAGCGGCTTTTTTATGCCCGGTTTAGGAAGATAGAGACGGCTATCCACCGCCAGCATGGCTGGCCGCAGCACAACAGGAAGCCATCACCCTTGATAAAATATAAAGAGAAATAAAAATTTAAAAAAACAAACACTTACCCCACACTGCTACTTAACGCATGGATGAAACCTGCGCCCTTCTCCCCTCACCGCGCCCCCCATAGCGCGCTCGCCCTGGCTCCCGGACTTTTATAACTTTTTTTAATTTTATTTGAGTGTCCTCTTCATCCTGTCCATTGCAAAGTGGCGCCATTCCAGCGCCGGGCACTGTGACCACCACCCTGCTGACACCGACTTGCTCATTTGATAATTGAAAGGATCCGAGAGATGAAACACCCGATGAAACACCCCTTGATGGTAATGGGAATAGCCGCCTGTCTGGCATTGAGCGGCTGCCAGAATATGGACACCAAGAAAGTCCTGATAGGTGCAGCTGCGCTGGGTGCCATCGGCGCTGCTGGCTATTACGCCGGAAAAAAGCACAGCGATAACAAACACGAGCATGATGGCCAGCATGACGATAGCGATGACCAGCATATGGCCACCAGCAAGATGCCCCGTTACTGCTCGGGGGAAGCAGCCAGCAAATTCCATGTCTCCCCGCACGATATCACCACCGAGCCGGCAGAAGAGAGCGGCCACAGATACAAGGTCTATGGCCAGTACGAGACCGACGATGATGCGGTCGACTTTACCTGCACCTTCAATCACGACGGTCGCTTCCTCTCGGTCGTTAGCAGCTGATTGGCCAGCGGGTATAGCCAATTCACTACTGGCACCACATACAGGACACACAAGATGAAACAGCAACGCAGCATGATCGCCAGCCTCATTGCGCTGGCCCTGCTCGGCCTCGCGCCATGCGCCGGTGCCGCCAGCGGCCACTCCGGGGTGGATCTGGCCAACATGGATAACAGCGTGCGCGCGGCGGACGATCTGTTTCGCCACGTCAACGGCAACTGGCTGGCACAGACCCGGATACCGGATGACATGCCGGGGGAGACCATCGGCAATCTGCTGGCGGACAAGTCGCTGAAGGATCGCAAGGGGTTGCTGGAGGCGCTGCTCAAGCGCCCGCAACAAGCCGGAACTCCTCGCCAGCAGATCGCCGATCTCTACGCCAGCTATCTGGATCAGGCCGGGCGGGATGCCAAAGGGCTGACGCCCATTCAACCACTGCGCGACGAGATCATGGCCATCCATGATGGCGCCTCGCTGGCCACCTACTTTGCCCGTGTTAACAAGCTGGGGGGCGGAGCTCCCTTTGGTATCGGGATCATGGCCGACAAGAAGCAGCCTGACAGCTACGGGATCTACCTGCAGCAATCCGGTCTCGGTCTGCCGGATCGGGACTACTACCTGAAAGAAGATGCCGCCAGCAAAGCTCTGCGGGCCAGCTACGAGCAGTTCATTACCGCCCTGCTCAATCATGCCGGCGTCGAGGGGGCGAGCGAACAGGCTCATCGCATTCTGGCGCTGGAGACCCACCTCGCCAGCCTGCAGTGGGATAGAGTCAAGCGGCGGGATGACAACCTCACCTACAACAAACTGCCCATCGCCCGCCTCAGTCAGTTGCTACCCACTCTGGATTGGCAACGCTACCTGACAGAGGCCGGTATCGCCGGGGAAGCGGAGATCATCGTCAGTGAGCCGGACTATCTGGAGAAGCTGACCGCCGTGATGCAGGAGACCAGCATCGCGCAGTGGCAATCCTACTGCCTGTTCCATCTGCTACGCACTTATGCGCCCTATCTCGACAGCCAGAGCAATGCCCTGCACTTCGCTTTCTACGGTACGACCCTGAGCGGCATCCCCCGGCAGCGGGAGCCCTGGAAGCAGGCCATGGAGGTGCTGGACGACTATCTGGGTCAGGCGGTGGGTAAACTCTACGTGGAGCGCTACTTCCCGGCCGAAGCCAAGGCACAGATGGCGACCATGGTGCACAATCTGATCACCGCCTATCGCCAGGAGATCGGTGGGCTCGACTGGATGTCTGCCCCGACCAAACAGCAGGCGCTGGCGAAACTGGAGAAGGTACGGGTCAAGATCGGCTATCCCGACCAGTGGCAGGATTACAGCACAATCGAGATCCGTCCCGATGATCTGGTCGGCAATGCCCAGCGCGCGGCCACGGTGCGTTACAACGAGCACCTTGCCCGCCTCCATCAACCGGTGGATCAGGAGGAGTGGTTCGACAATCCGCAGACGGTGAACGCCTACTACAACCCGAACAACAACGAGATTGTCTTCCCGGCAGCCATACTGCAACCGCCCTACTTCGATCTGAAGGCGGATGATGCGGTCAACTATGGCGCCATCGGCGCGGTCATCGGTCACGAGCTGAGCCATGGTTTCGATGATCAGGGGGCCAAATTCGATGGCAACGGTGCCTTGCACAACTGGTGGGCGGCGACCGATCTCAAGGAGTTCACCGCCAGAGCGCAAAAACTGGCGAAACAGTACGACCGTTTCGAGCCCATCAAGGGGGAGCATGTCAATGGCCAACTGACCCTTGGCGAGAACATCGGCGATCTCGGCGGCTTGACCATCGCCCACAAGGCGTACCAGCTCGCCCTGGGCAACCACCAACCAGCGGTGCTCGATAGCTTTACCGGCGAGCAGCGATTCTTTATCGGCTGGGCACAGGTGTGGAAAGGGAAGTACCGGCCCGAGCTCGCTGCCGTTCTGCTCAAGACAGATCCCCACTCGCCGCTGGAGTACCGGGTCAACGGCGTTGTCGTCAATATGCCGGCCTTCTATAGCGCCTTTGCCATCAAGCCGGGAGACAAGCTCTATCTGCCACCTTCCGAGCGCGTGAAGATTTGGTGACCACCAGCAGGGGCCCTGGCCCGAAAAGCTCCAGCAGATGGACCACCTCCACCTGAGCTGAAGATGACCGACACAGGGAGTGTCTGTTTTACCCTGCCTGGTTTTTCCCGACCCACATGTGCCTGACCATGTGGGTTTTTTTGACCCTTTTGCCCCGCCGCTTCTCCTCAGCCTGCCCAGCTTTCACCCGATACGGCCACGGCAAACAACTCCGTCGTTTTCTCGCCTTTGCCATTGGCTGAAAAACCGGCGGCGTAACCGCCATAAATCGGTTTACCACCACACTGGTCTGACCTATGGTAAAGCATATAAAAGATGCATCGTGGAGCTGCTTTTCCTATGAATGACCGAGAACTGCAACAGATCCTGTTTCGCTCCTTCGATGTGATCCCGCTGCCTATTCTGGTGTCAGAATCCATTGCCCGTCACGATGGCAGCTCACCCGACATGATCCCGCAGCGGCGCCACCGCTTCCTGAATAAAGCCTTCATTGAGCAGCTGGGCTACAACCTTGACGATCTGCCGGACATGGCCTCCTGGTTTCAGGTCGCCTACCCGGATGAAGGGTATCGCCGCACCATCATCGACTCCTGGCACTCCCAGGTAGAACAGAGCTTGTCGCAAGGGCTGGAGGTCGCCGAAATGCCTGCACTGATCCGCTGCAAGAGCGGTCAGTCGCGCTGGTTTATCGTCACTGCCCAGCTGGGGGCCGATGCCATCCCGGATGGCCATATCGTCACCTTTCGCGATATCCACGACCTGCAGTGCATGGTGGAAGAGGTGAGCCGCCTCTCCTGCACCGATCCGCTCACCGAACTGACCAACCGACGGGGCGCCCAGCAACAATTGCAGGCCCTTTGGTTGCAGGGGGAGCCCCTCTCGGTGGTACTGGGAGATATCGACCATTTCAAGCAGGTCAATGACCGCTACGGCCACCCTGCGGGTGATGCCGCGCTCTGCGCCGTCGCCCACGCCATGGCGAGCCAGCTGTTGCCGGGGGAGAGTCTGGCCCGTTGGGGCGGAGAGGAGTTCCTGCTGATCCTGCCTGGTTGCGATATTGAACAGGCGGCACGGCGCGCCGAACAGCTGCGCCAGCATGTCAGTACCACCCGCTTGCCATGGCAAGGGACGCAGCTATCCCTCACCATCAGTCTGGGGTGTGCCAGCATGAAGGGGCAGGAGGGCATCGACTATCTGCTGATGATGGCCGACCGGGCCCTTTATCAGGCCAAGGATCAGGGCCGTAACCGGGTTGTCATTTCGACAGAATAGAGTAATAACCAGAAAGGAAAGCCGACTCGCGGCCATAAAAAAACCGAAGCACAAGGCTTCGGTTTTTTACTGCGCAACTGGCGTGAGCCAGCCGGGCATTACTTCTTGATACGGATAACCGGGGTCTCGCCCACAGTCACGGCACCAGTCATTTTGATCAGCTCTTTGATCTCGTCCATGTTGGAGATGACAACCGGAGTCAGGGTAGACTTGGCTTTCGCTTCCAGAACGGCCAGATCGAACTCGATGATGGTGTCGCCGCGCTTGACCTGCTGGCCTTCCTGAGCGATACGCTTGAAGCCTTCGCCTTTCAGTTCAACGGTGTCGATACCGAAGTGAACGAACAGCTCGATACCGGAGTCGGATTCCAGAGAGAACGCGTGGTTGGTCTCGAAAATCTTGCCGATGGTGCCATCGCACGGCGCAACCATCTTGTTGCCAGCCGGCTTGATGGCGATACCGTCACCAACGATCTTCTCGGCGAAGACAACGTCAGGCACATCTTCGATCGGCACGATTTCGCCAGACAGCGGAGCAAAGATTTCGATGCCGCCGGTGTCAGAGCTATCGTCGGAAACCAGTTTCTTCAGTTTATCAAACAGACCCATATAAAGCTCCTAGAGATGATTTGTCGCTGTTTGCAGCCGATCTTAGCAGACTGCCTTCTGCTTAATAAAGTTATCTACGCATGCTTCGATTTCAGCGGCGGTGGCAAAGCTCAGTGCTTGATCAGCCATTGCCTTCACATCTTCGAAGTTGGTGTTGCGGATAAGCTTCTTGATACGCGGTACAGAGATGGCGCTCATGGAGAACTCATCCAGACCCATACCCAGCAGCAGCAGGGTAGCGCGCTCGTCACCAGCCAGTTCACCACACATACCGGTCCACTTGCCTTCGGCGTGGGACGCATCGATAACCATCTTGATCAGGGTCAGGACGGAGGGTGACAGCGGGTTGTACATGGCGGAGATCATCTCGTTACCACGATCGACAGCCAGGGTGTACTGGGTCAGGTCGTTGGTACCGATACTGAAGAAATCCACTTCCTTGGCCAGATGATGAGCCATCACGGCAGCGGCCGGGGTCTCGATCATGATACCCACTTCGATGGATTCATCAAAGGCTTTGCCTTCGGCACGCAGTTCGGCTTTCAGCGTCTCTACGGTGGCTTTCAGGCTACGGAACTCTTCGACAGAGATGATCATCGGGAACATGATGCGCAGTTTGCCGAAGGCAGAGGCGCGCAGAATGGCCCGCAGCTGAGCATGCATGATGTCTTCGCGGTCGAAGAAAATACGCACGGCACGCCAGCCCAGGAAGGGGTTCATCTCTTTCGGGAAATTCATGTACGGCAGCTCTTTGTCGCCGCCAATGTCCATGGTACGCACGATGATCGGCTGATCCGGCATCGCTTCGGCCACTTCTTTGTAGGCTTTGAACTGCTCTTCTTCGGTCGGCAGCGCGTCACGGTCCATGAACAGGAACTCGGTACGGTACAGACCTACGCCTTCGGCGCCATTGCGGATGGCACCTTCGGTATCCTTGACGGTACCGATGTTGGCGCACACTTCGACCTGGTGACCATCCAGCGTGATGGCAGGCAGATCTTTCAGCTTGGCCAGCTCATCTTTCTCGGCCTGGAACTGAGCCTGGAACTTCTTGGCTTCGGTCAGCTGTTCAGCGGTCGGATTGATGATGATCTGGTTGTTGATCGCATCCAGCACCAGCATGTCACCGTTCTTGACTCGCTCGGTGATGTCGTTGGTGCCTACCACGGCCGGCAGCTCCAGGGAGCGGGCCATGATAGAGGTGTGAGAGGTACGGCCACCGATGTCGGTAACGAAACCCAGCACATATTTCAGGTTGATCTGAGCGGTTTCAGACGGGGTCAGGTCTTTGGCGACCAGGATCACCTCTTCGTCGATGGTGCTCAGGTTGACAACGGCGATGCCCAGTACGTTCTTGACCAGACGGGTACCGATGTCACGGAAGTCGGTAGCGCGTTCGCGCAGATAAGGGTCATCCAGCTCGGCCATCATCTTGGCGTACTGTTCGATCACCTCATAGATGGCTTTGTCAGCGGAAGCCTTGTTGTCTTTGATGAAGGATTTGATATCCCCTTCCAGCTCCTCATCTTCGAGCAGCATGATGTGGCCTTCGAAGATGGCCTCTTTTTCCTCACCGAAGGTGCGACCGGCCATCTCTTTGATGGCTTCCAGCTGGGCAGCTGACTTGGTACGAGCTTCGAGGAAACGGTTGATCTCGACATCAATCTGGTCAGCAGAGATTTTGCCCTGATTGATAACGATTTCATCTTCTTTAAGAAGAAGCGCCTTACCGAATGCGATACCGGGGGACGCAAGAATGCCAGATATCATAATCCTTCCTATTAAAACGACTGTGGGGGAGGAATCTAAAGCTGGATTACTCCAGCTCGTCCATCAGGGCAACCAGCTTCTCAACAGCTTGCTGAGCATCCGGGCCATCAGCCTGGATAGTTACGTTGGTACCCTTGGTCAGGCCCAGGGTCTGCAGCTTGAACAGGCTCTTGGCGCTGGCGGACTTGCCACCGGAGACCACAGTGATCTCGCTTTGGAATTCTTTGGCTTCTTTCACGAACTGAGCTGCCGGACGGGTGTGCAGGCCGTTTTCAGCAGTAATAACAACAGACTTCTCGTACATGGTTTCACCCCATATTATTGATATTTTTTGGTGGATTGGTCGTTTTTGAAGCAACCTGACCCACCGTGTCAGTATGGATATGTTGTAAAGTAACGAAAGCAGACCCGCAATGGTTTAATCCAGGTCAAGTTTCTGTGCAGTAATCGGCGCGCTGGTTGGCAATTTTCAGTTATTGGGCTACAAGCCGCATCAGGACTGGCCTGAAATTATTTTATAACGAAAAATAACACTTTGTTACTTTGTGATACCCAGCCAGCAAACACCGCGTGACGCCGCACAGGATATGAGATTTAGAGCGGATTGTCTGCTTTTTTTCTCACTCCGGAACTTGTTATTTTACCCCAAAAAATAAGGATCAAGTGACACTAACAGGGGTTGAGTCTAGCCCATAAAGAAGCGGCGCTCCTGGGAGCGCCGCTGTTTTGAAAGATTCCGATCAGTTACTGCTGCAGCTCCTGCTCGCTGAACACCCCGGCAAACAGGGCGCTGGAGAGGTAACGTTCCGCCGCGCTCGGCAGGATGACCACTATGGTTTTGCCTGCAAATTCCGGCAGCTCGGCCAGACGGCCGGCTGCCACCACCGCAGCACCGGAGCTGATACCAGCCAGGATCCCCTCCTCCTCCATCAGGCGACGGGCCATCTCGATGGCTTCATCGCTGGTTACCTTCTCCACCCGATCGATAAGGGAGAGGTCCAGGTTGCCAGGGATAAAGCCGGCGCCGATCCCCTGGATCTTGTGGGGGCCCGGTTTGATCTCTTCACCGGCCAGCTTCTGGCTGATGACCGGCGACTCGGCCGGTTCGACCGCGACAGAGACCACCGCCTTGCCCTGAATCTTCTTCAGATAGCGGGAGACGCCGGTAATGGTGCCACCGGTACCGACCCCGGCCACGAACACATCCACCTCACCGTCAGTGGCATCCCAAATCTCTGGGCCGGTGGTCTTTTCGTGGATCTCCGGGTTGGCCGGGTTTTCAAACTGTTGCAACAACACATACTTGCCCGGCTCGGACTCGAGGATCTCGTTGGCCTTGGCAATGGCCCCTTTCATGCCGAGCGGCCCTTCGGTCAGCACCAGATTGGCCCCGAGCGCCTTGAGCAGCTTGCGCCGCTCCAGGCTCATGGTGGCCGGCATGGTCAGGGTAATGGGATAGCCGCGAGCAGCCGCGACAAAGGCCAGAGCAATACCTGTGTTGCCGCTGGTGGGCTCGATGATCTCCTTACCCTTGGTCAGGATGCCGCGCTTCTCGGCATCCCAGATCAGGTTGGCACCGATCCGGCACTTGACGCTGAAGCTGGGGTTGCGGCTCTCGATCTTGGCCAGCACGCGGCCTTTGGTAACACGGTTGAGACGAACCAGCGGGGTGTGACCGATAGTCTGGCTATTGTCCTCAAAAATTTTGCTCATGGTGCTATCCCTGTGTTTGTTACGACGATGAAACAAGATTACCCTGTGGTTTCTGAATGAGAAGTGACTATTCGTTATAACCATATGGTATTACAACATATAGAGCTTATTCTCTCTGGCCCCTGACTCCGGGAGCCAATCGTCAAAGGAACCGACGTTATGGGATTTTCAGGAAGCAGCCAGTATCTCGCCTCCGATGCATTGAAGATGGCGGTCAATGCCGCCATCACCCTCGAAAAACCGCTGCTGATCAAAGGGGAGCCGGGCACCGGCAAGACGGTGCTGGCGGAAGCGGTCGCCGACCATCTCGGCACCGATCTCATTGCCTGGCATATCAAGTCCACCACCAAGGCCCAGCAGGGACTCTACGAATATGATGCGGTAGCGCGGCTGCGCGATTCCCAGCTCGGCGACCCCAGAGTGGCCGATATCAGCCACTACATTCGCCAGGGCAAGCTGTGGCAGGCTTTTAGCGCCGAGCAGCGACCGGTGCTGCTGATCGACGAGATCGACAAGGCCGACATCGAATTCCCCAACGATCTGCTGCTGGAGCTGGATCGAATGGAGTTCGATGTTTACGAGACCGGCGAGCGAGTCAGGGCTCGCCAGCGGCCGGTGGTCATCATCACCTCCAACAATGAAAAAGAGCTGCCGGATGCCTTCCTGCGCCGCTGCTTTTTCCACTACATCCGCTTCCCCGACAAGGCCGAGATGCAGGCCATCGTCAAACTCCACTACCCCGACCTCAAGGAGAGCCTGCTTGGGGAGGCAATGGATCTCTTCTTCGATCTGCGCGAGGTTGAGGGGCTGCGCAAGAAGCCCTCCACTTCGGAGCTGCTGGACTGGATCCGCCTGCTCCTGGCCGACGATATCGCCCCCGAGGCGATGCGCGCCCGCGAGCCCGGCAAGCTGGTGCCCGCGCTATATGGCGCTCTGCTCAAGACCGAGCAGGATCTGCATCTCTTCGAGAAGCTCGCCTTTCTGGCCCGGCGCGGCAGCTGACCCATGCTGATCGACTTTTTTACCCACCTGCGCCGCCACAAGCTCCCTTGCAGCCTGCGCGAGCTGCTGGACTTGCACGCCGCACTGGCTGCCCGGCTGGTCGCTGTCGATATGGACGAGTTCTACCAACTCTCCCGCTGCCTGCTGGTAAAAGACGAGGCTCACTACGATCGCTTCGATCGCGCCTTCGCCGAATACTACGAGGGACTGGAAGCCATTCCCCTGCTGCCGGAGAGCCTGCCCGAGGAGTGGCTGCGCAAGGAGTTCGAACGGCTGTTGAGCCCAGAGGAGAAGGCGTTGCTCAAATCCCTCGGCGGACTCGACAAACTGCTGGAGACCCTTAACCAGCGATTACGCGAGCAGAAAGAGCGCCACGCCGGTGGCAACAAGTGGGTAGGGACCGGTGGCAACAGCCCGTTTGGCCACGGCGGTTTTCACCCCGAGGGCATCCGCATGGGTGGAGAGGGGCAGCACGGCAAGGCGGCCAAGGTATGGGAGGCCCGTCACTATCGCAACTTCAGCGACGACTCGCCGCTCGGCCAGCGCGCCATCCAGCTGGCACTGCGCAAACTCAGACGTTGGGTGCGCAAAGGCAATCCCGACGAGCTTGATCTCGACGACACCATAAAAAGTTCTGCCCGCCAGGGTTGGCTCGATGTGAAGTTGCGGCCCGAGCGCCACAACGGGGTGAAACTGTTGGTCTTTTTCGATGTGGGAGGCTCCATGGATGCCCACGTGGCCGAGGTACAGCGCCTCTTCTCCGCGTTGCGCCACGAGTTCAAGCATCTGGAGTACTTCTATTTTCACAACTGCCTCTACGACTTCGTCTGGAAGGATAACGCCCGCCGCTTTGAGGAACGGTTCGATACCCTGCGGCTGCTGCGCACCTACGGCAGCGACTACAGGGTGATCCTGGTGGGGGATGCCACCATGGGCCCCTACGAGATCACCTGGCCGGGCGGCAGTGTCGAGCAGTGGAATGAGGAGTCGGGTCAGGTGTGGCTCACCCGCTTGCAGCAGCACTTCCCAAAACTGGTGTGGATCAACCCCACCCCGCGACGGGAGTGGCTCTGGCACCCCTCCATCAAGCTGATGAATGACGTGGTTGGCGGACGGATGCATCCGCTGACTCTGGCGGGTCTCGCTGCGGCGATCGACCAGCTGTAACCCTCTCTACCCTATAAACCGACAAGCCGGGAACGCACCCGGCGAGGAGCAAAGATGACCTCTATCGTGATCAGTGGCTCAGGCCTCTATACCCCACCCTTTGCCGTCAGCAATGAAGAGCTGGTGGCTGCCTTCAACCAGTATGTGGATCTCTACAACGAGGAGAACGCCTCTGCCATCGACGCCGGCCAGCTCCCCGCCAAGCAGCACTCCAGCTGCGAGTTCATCGAGAAGGCCTCCGGCATCAAGAGCCGTTATCTGGTGAGCCGCGAGGGGGTGCTCAACCCCGATATCATGCAGCCGCTGCTGGCGGAGCGGCCCGATGAGATGCCCTCCATCATGGTGGAGATGGCGGTGGCCGCCGCCGAGCAGGCGCTGATCGCCGCCGGTCGCGAGCCCGGCGAGATCGATCTGGTGATCGTCGCCGCCTCCAACATGCCGCGTCCCTATCCAGCGCTGGCCATCGAGCTGCAGCATTATCTGGGGGCGAGCGGCATGGCCTTTGACATGAACGTGGCCTGCTCGTCCGCCACCTTCGGCATCAAGACAGCCGCTGACATGCTGGCGGCTGGCACCGCCCGACTGGCGCTGGTGGTCAATCCGGAGATCTGCTCGGGGCACCTCAATTTTCGCGATCGTGATAGTCACTTTATCTTCGGCGATGCCTGCACCGCGGTGCTGCTGGAGCGGGAGACCGATTGCAAGGTGGCCAATCCGTGGCAACTGGTGGCCAGCAAGCTGGTGACCCAATACTCCAACAACATCCGCAACAATTTTGGCTTTTTGAACCGGCTGAGCCCGCGTACCCGCTACAGCGACGACAAGCTGTTCCGCCAGCAGGGGCGCAAGGTGTTCAAGGAGGTGTTGCCGCTGGTGTGCGAGCAGATAGCCAACCAGCTCGATGAGCAGGGCTGGCCTGCCGAGAGCCTGAGCCGGCTCTGGCTCCATCAGGCCAACCTCACCATGAACCAGTTCATCGGCCGCAAGCTGCTCGGTCACGATGCCAGCCAGCAGGAGGCGCCGGTCATTCTCGATAGCTATGGCAATACCAGCTCGGCGGGTTCCATCATCGCGTTTCATCTGTACAATCGCGACCTCCCTGTCGGGGCGCGCGGCGTCCTCTGCTCGTTTGGCGCCGGCTACTCTATCGGTAGCCTGCTGCTGCAACGATGCTGAGCATGAAATACGTGCCGCGGCGGCCATAACAACAAAAACGCTGTTCAGGTGAAATCATGATGAGAATCTCGGGGCGCTGCGCCCTGCACTACGGGGTAACCCTGTCACTCTTTTGTCTCTATGGCTGGCAGGTTTGCCCGTTTCTTGAGAGCCTCACCCTGCCCCAGCTGCTGGGGCCGACGCTGGTGACGTTCGCCATCATGTTCGCCGTGCGCAACCGGCTGCTCTCAAGGTGGCCCCTGCCGCGTAACGGGCTGGACGGGTTTGGACTGGAGGTGGGTTTCTACCTGCTGGGAGCGCTGCTGCTCTCTGGCTACAACGCCCTGACCCACAACTTCCCGCTGGAGAGTCACCTCAAGGTGCTGCTGGGGATGACCACCCTCGGCTTTCTGGTGGCAGCCGACCTGACTCTGGAGCGGGACTTGCATCGGGCCAGAGCACGGCAAGCCGAGCAAAGCCTGGCACTGAGCCACCCGCTGGCCATGCCGCTGCCACGCAAGTTCACCCTCTTTACCCTGGCGACCCTCACCCTGCTGGGGGGCGTCTTCTTCTTGCTGTTCAACAAGGATCTGGAGTGGCTGGTGACGGTGGAGCGCAGCCTGCCGAGGGTCGATGCCCAGCACTACATCCTCTGGGAGATCGCCTTCGTAATGACGGTGACCTTCTGCTATCTCGCCCTCATTATTCACGGTTATGGTCGCAATCTCGGCCTATCCCTGCGCCAGCAGACCCGCACAATGGCCAGAGTACAGTGTGGTGACTTCGACGCCCGAGTGCCGGTCACCCGGGATGACGAGTTCGGCCTTATCGCCGCCAGCACCAATCAGATGATCGGTGAGCTGAAATCCCGCAGCGACGAGCTCAACCTGACCCGCGACGTGGCCATCCTTGGCCTCGCCTCGCTGGCGGAGACCCGGGACAACGAGACCGGCGCCCATATCATCCGCACCCAGCACTATGTGAAGGCGCTGGCGCAATACCTCAGTCGCAGCGACTGGGATCGCTATCCGCTCGATGACGCCACCATCGATCTGCTGTTCAAATCGGCCCCGCTGCACGATGTGGGCAAGGTGGGCATTCCCGACGCAATCCTGCTCAAGCCGGGCAAGCTAACCGACGAGGAGTTCGCCATCATGAAGCGCCACCCGCAGATCGGAGCCGACGCGCTGGCGAGTGCCGAGGCGCAGCTGGGCTCGAACTCCTTCCTGCGGCTGGCCCGGGAGATCTCCCTCACCCATCACGAAAAGTGGGATGGCAGCGGCTATCCGGCAGGGCTGGCGGGTGAGGACATTCCTCTCTCCGGGCGTTTGATGGCGGTAGCAGATGTCTACGATGCCCTCATCTCGAAACGAGTCTACAAACCTGCTTTCAGCCATGAGGAAGCGAAGGAGATCATCGTGAAGGGGAGCGGCAGCCATTTTGATCCCGACATTGTCGCGGCGTTTCTCGCCTGCGAAGCGCAGTTCAGGGAGATTGCCGCGCAGTTTCAGGATCACCACTGAGCAAGTACATGCTGACCAGCTTGCTCTGATGGCTGACAGGGCAACCGGCGTCATAAATTGTACACAAACAGGTCTGACCATGGCCGACTCAGCGCCATGCTGACGGCCTTTGCCACGCCGCGCACATATTGATATTTCCCTTTATTTACAGCTGTTTTTTGTCATTTTGTGATCCGGAGTCGTGCCAATGACGCAACCGGGATCACAAGATGGCAGGAAAAGGCCGCAATTTGCCCTCCGGCGCCAATGATGGCTTCCAATGAAAGCGAGGTTTGCTATCATCCGGAGACATTTTTCATCTGTCGCCGGCTACAAAAGAATACCCTCATGTACACACAGTTCTTCGGCCTCTCGGAACACCCGTTTTCCATCTCGCCCAATCCCAAGTACCTCTATATGAGCGAGCGCCACGGCGAAGCCCTTGCTCACCTCAACTATGGATTGCAGGATGGCGGCGGCTTTGTGCTGCTGACCGGCGAAGTGGGCACCGGCAAGACCACCGTCTCCCGCTGCCTGCTGCAACAGCTGCCCGCCGAGACCGAGATCGCCTATATCCTCAACCCCTCCCTGACCGAACGGGATCTGCTGGCTGCCATCTGCGACGAGTTTCAACTCCCCTATCCCGAAGATGCCGGGATCAAGCGGCTGTTCGACCTTATTCGCGATCACCTGCTGGCCAACCTGGCGGCAGGCAAGCGCAGCGTGGTGCTGGTGGATGAGGCGCAGCACCTGCTGCCCGGCGTACTGGAGCAGCTGCGTCTGCTCACCAACCTCGAAACCGACGAACGAAAGCTGCTGCAAGTGGTGCTGATCGGTCAGCCCGAGCTGCAACAGATGCTGCGCCAACCCCTGCTGCGTCAGCTGGCCCAGCGCATTACCGCCCGCTATCACCTGCTGCCGCTCTCCCACAGCGATGTGGATGCCTACGTCCGCTTCCGGCTGCAAGTTGCAGGCTGCGTACAACCCATCTTCACCCCGCGCGCCATCAAGACGCTTCATCGCCTGAGTGGCGGCATCCCCCGTTTCATCAACCTCATCTGCGACCGCGCCCTGATCGCCGCTTTCGCCCGTGGCAGCTACAAGATTGTCCACAGCGATATCAGCCAGGCCGCCTTCGAGGTCAATGGCGTTCGGGACGAAGGGAGCTGGGCCTCCGGTCTGATGGTGACGCTGGCTGGCGCCCTGCTGGTGGCCGCAGGCTGGTGGGGCTGGCAATTTTTCGGCGTGTTCCCCACCCGTCCGGTAGTCAAGGTCGAGGTGCCGGTCACCATCGACGAGACCGCCGAGCAGCAGGAGCAGCTGACCGAGGCGATCAATCAGGCCATCGACCCCGACAGCGCCATGCAGAATCTCTATCGGGTCTGGGGGTATGAACCGGAACCGTTCGAAGCAACCTGCGACAACGCGCCCCGTGCCGGTCTGCGCTGTCAGGAGGGAGAGGCAAGCCTTGACGAGCTGCGCGCCCTGCAGTACCCAGCCATGATCACGCTCACTGACCAGACTGGCGGCCTCTACTACGGGACCCTGGTCAATCTGGGGCCGAACAAGGCCAGCCTGATGATAGGTGACCAGAGCTGGCAGGTGGATCGCCAGTGGCTCAGCGACAACTGGGGCGGCAGCTACACCCTGCTCTGGCGCATGCCGAAAGGGGGGGTGAGCCTGATTGCCAGCAATGCCGGTCAGACCCAGATCCAGTGGCTCGACAACGCCCTCAGCCGCGCGCTGCAACAACCCGAGCGCAAGGTGCGCCGTTTCGATGGCGAGCTCAAGAACAAGCTGCAGCAGTTCCAGCGGGATCAGGGGCTGACCCCTGATGGCATCGCTGGCAGCAACACCCTGCTGCGTCTCAACGCCCTCTCCGGTGAACCCATGCCCAGACTGGAGGAGGCCTCCTGATGTCGACCCTGCTCAAGGCGCTGCGCCGTGCGCAGCAACCGCAACTCTCCGCCCATATTCTGGCCATGGGCTTGCCCATGCCCCGGGAAGAGGAGCGCAGCCCACGCCGCATCGGCTGGCTGCTGGCTCCCCTTGCCCTGTTGCTGGGGGCGGGCGCCAACTATGGCTGGCATCTGCTCCACCTGCGCCCCATCGAGGAGAAGGTAGAGGTAAAAGAGGTGATCACCCCGCCCTTCGTGCGGGTCGAACCCAAGGCGATGGTGACCCGACCGCTCCCCCCGCCCCTGCCGGAGCCGGTGGTCCAACCCAGAGCAGTGGCCAAAAACGAGGGGACCAGTCAGGGGAATACCCCCGCGCTGAGTCTGGCCGAGCAGCTGATGAAAGCCCTCAATGAAACCCCATTGCAGGAGACGCCACACGCCACCGGCCAGAACAACGTGCAACCGGCCCAGTTGATGGCGCTGGGCTCGGCACCCCAGTCGGTGCGCCAGCAGGTACCGCAATTGAGCTACGGCTCTCATGTGTTCTCCTCCAACCCCGCCAAGCGGGCCGTAGTGCTCAATGGCCGGGAATACCGGGAGGGGAGCGAAATCGCCCCGGGGGTCGTGCTCGCTACCATCGACCAGCAATACATAGTGCTGCAGGTCGCCGGACAGAGCGTTACCCTCAAGGCGCTGCAGGATTGGCGAGGATGAGTACGCACCGTACCCTGATGTTCGCTGGCAAGCTGCGATACACCTCACCTGAGTGCCACTTTTGTGAGCATTCAAAGGTTTACGGTGTGATGAAATATCCATTTTTACGGTTTGGCGCGCCCCGACCCGTTGTGTCACAGCACTCCGCCGTACACAATACGCAGCCGCCCCAGAGCCTGGAATTTGTTGATTAATATGACGCTACGATTCAGGGATGACATCTTGACCATGCTGCTGGCCCAGTGCCGACGGCTTCCCATGACCAGAGTCACCCAGGTGGCCTTTC
This sequence comes from Aeromonas sp. FDAARGOS 1411, assembly GCF_019047125.1. NCBI lineage: Bacteria > Pseudomonadati > Pseudomonadota > Gammaproteobacteria > Aeromonadales > Aeromonadaceae > Aeromonas > Aeromonas sp. FDAARGOS 1411. Next base: position 2,418,468 of record NZ_CP077214.1, read on the forward strand.
TGGCGCTGCTGATCATGCTGGCCCAGCAGAGCGCCGCCCTCACCTGGCGTCTGCTCACCCTGGCAAGCCCGCAAACCAGTCAACCGTGGCAACCCTCCGCCGTGGCGGTCAACGGCCAGAGCAACCCGCGCCTTGAACTGGGCGAGGTAAGCCGACTGGCGCTGTTTGGCAAGGCGATCCCCAAGGCACAGGCCAAAGCCGCCGTGGCCGCCAATGCGCCGCGTACCCAGCTCAATGCCCAGCTCAACGGAGTGCTGGCGAGCTCGGATCCCGCCAAATCCATCGCCATCATCGCCATGTCCGGCATCCAGAACTCCTACGGGATCGGTGACATGATTGACGGCACCCAGGCGCGGATCCGGCAGGTCTATCCGGATCGGGTGATCATCGAGCGGGATGGCCGCGACGAGACTCTGATGCTGGATGGTGAGGAGTATGGCAAGCCGCTGCCACAGACCAACGCCGCCCCCCTTGGCTCCCTGCGCAGCGAGCTGATGGCCGATCCGGGCAAGATCACAGATTACCTCAATATTTCACCGGTTCAGGTGGATGGCCGCATGACCGGCTATCGCCTCAACCCGGGCAGCAATCCTGAGTTTTTCAACCAGAGCGGGCTGCAGGCCAATGACCTGGCCATCAGCATCAACGGGCTGGATTTACGGGACAACATGCAAGCCATGCAGGCGATGCAGCAGATGGCTGGCGCAACGGAAATGACAGTGACCGTCGAGCGACAGGGCGAACAGTTCGACATCTATGTGCGCTTGTCAGAATAATGATTTGGAGTCGTACCAATAATGACCACTAAAGGGAAAAGCTGGCGTCTGGCCACTATCGCAGCGGCACTGATGATGGCGGGCTCAGCCTGGGCCACCGAATACTCTGCCAGTTTCAAGAACACCGAGATTGAAGAGTTCATCAATACGGTGGGCAAGAACCTCAATAAAACCATCATCATAGAGCCCTCGGTGCGCGGCAAGATCAACGTGCGCAGCTACGACCTGCTCAATGAGGATCAGTACTACCAGTTCTTCCTGAGCGTGCTCGACGTCTACGGCTTTGCCGTGGTACCGATGGACAACGGGGTGCTCAAGGTGCTGCGCTCGCGGGATGCCAAGACCTCCGCCATTCCGGTGGTGGATGGCAGCAACCCGGGCTCCGGCGACGAGATGGTGACTAGAGTAGTGCCGGTGCGCAACGTCTCGGTCCGTGAGCTGGCACCGCTGCTGCGCCAGCTCAACGACAACGCCGGCGGTGGCAACGTGGTGCACTACGAGCCCTCCAACGTGCTGCTGATCACCGGCCGCGCCGCCGTGGTCAACCGTCTGGTAGAGGTGGTGAACCGGGTCGACCGCGCAGGCGATCAGGATGTGGACATCATCAAGCTCAAGTTTGCCTCGGCGGGGGAAATGGTGCGGCTGGTAACCAATCTCAACAAGGATGGCAATCCCCAGGGGGGCACCGCTTCCCTGCTGCTCTCCCCCAAGGTGGTGGCCGACGAGCGCACCAACTCTGTGGTGGTGAGTGGTGAGCCGAAAGCGCGCGCCCGCATCATCCAGATGGTGCGCCAGCTCGACCGCGACCTGCAAAGCCAGGGCAACACCCGGGTCTTCTACCTCAAATATGGCAAGGCCAAAGATATGGTCGAGGTGCTCAAGGGGGTCAGCTCCAGCATCGAGGCCGACAAGAAGGGCGGCGGCGCAACCACAGGTGGCGCCAGCATCGGCGGTGGCAAGCTGGCCATCTCAGCTGACGAGACCACCAATGCGCTGGTCATCACCGCCCAGCCGGACGTGATGTCCGAACTGGAGCAGGTGGTGGCCAAGCTCGATATCCGCCGCGCCCAGGTGCTGGTGGAGGCGATCATCGTCGAGATGCAGGATGGCGACGGCCTCACCCTTGGCGTCCAGTGGGGCAATGCCAACGGCGGTGGCACCCAGTTCACCAACTCAGGTCTGCCTCTCGGCAGCGCCATTGCGGCGGGCAAGGATTACCAGAATGGCAAGACCGACACCGCTGCCGGTCTGCTGAAAGAGTTCAACGGCATGGCCGCCGGTTTCTATCACGGCGACTGGGCCATGCTGGCCACGGCGCTGGCCTCCAATACCAAGAACGATATTCTCTCCACCCCGAGTATCGTCACCATGGACAACAAGGAGGCCTCCTTCAACGTCGGTCAGGAGGTCCCGGTCCAGAGCGGTTCGCAAAGCTCCACCACCAGCGATCAGGTGTTCAACACCATCGAACGCAAGACGGTGGGCACCAAGCTGGTGGTGACCCCGCAGATCAACGAAGGGGATTCGGTGCTGCTCAATATCGAGCAGGAGGTCTCCAGCGTCGCCCAGACCCAGGCGACCGGTACCGCCAACCTTGGCCCCACTTTCGATACCCGTACCGTCAAGAACGCGGTGTTGGTCAAAAGCGGCGAAACCGTGGTGCTGGGCGGTTTGATGAATGAGGAGACCAAGGAGCAGGTCTCCAAGGTGCCCTTGCTGGGCGATATCCCGGTGCTGGGCTATCTGTTTCGCTCCACCTCCAACACCACCTCCAAGCGCAACCTGATGGTCTTTATCCGGCCGACCATCTTGCGCGATGCGGACGTCTATACCGGTGTCTCCAGCAACAAATACTCCCTGTTCCGCGCCGAACAGCTGGATGCGGCAGCCCAAGAGGGCTATCTCACCTCGCCCAAACGTCAGGTATTGCCTGCCTATGGCCAGGATGTGATGGTGTCGCCCGAGCTGCAAAAAGAGATCCAGAAGCAGATCAACGAGATGCGGAGCAGACAGCAAAGCACTGTCGAGACCACCACCCCGTTTGTGCAGAGTAAGCCCTGATGAGTGCCTACCATCTGGATGGAAGCGCCGGGCCTGCGCCACTGCCCGAGCTCCCCTTTGTCTTTGCCCGCAACTTCGGGGTGATCCTGATTGAGCGGGACGGCGCTCCCGTGCTGCAGTGCCGCCCTGGCGTCACCCCGCAGGCCCTGCTGGAGGTGCGGCGGGTCGCTGGTTGCAGCTTCGCGGTGGAGCAACTCGACAACGAGGCCTTCGAAGAGCTGCTGATGGCCCACTACCAGCGCGACTCCTCCGAGGCGCGCCAGCTGATGGAAGATCTCGGCAACGAGATGGACTTCTTCGCCCTGGCCGAAGAGCTGCCGCAAAGCGAAGATCTGCTGGATGCCGATGACGACGCCCCCATCATTCGTCTCATCAACGCCATGCTGAGCGAGGCGATCAAGGAGGAGGCCTCCGATATCCATATCGAGACCTTCGAGCGGGCACTGGTCATTCGTTTTCGCATCGACGGGGTGCTGCGGGAGATCCTTCGCCCCCATCGCAAGCTGGCATCACTGCTGGTCTCGCGGATCAAGGTGATGTCGCGGATGGATATCGCCGAGAAGCGGGTGCCGCAGGATGGCCGTATCTCGTTGCGTATCGGCGGCCGCGCCGTCGACGTGCGGGTCTCCACCATGCCGTCCAGCTACGGCGAGCGGGTGGTATTGCGTCTCTTGGACAAGAACAACGTGCGCCTCGAGCTCAAGCAGCTGGGGATGACCGCGGCCAACCGCACCATCATCAGCGAGCTTATTCGCAAGCCCCACGGCATTATTCTGGTCACCGGCCCGACCGGTTCCGGTAAATCCACCACCCTCTATGCGGCGCTGTCTGAAATCAACTCGCGGGATCGCAACATCCTGACCGTCGAAGATCCCATCGAATATGACCTCGAAGGGGTGGGCCAGACCCAGGTCAACACCAAGGTGGACATGACCTTCGCCCGCGGCTTGCGCGCCATTTTGCGTCAGGATCCGGATGTGGTGATGGTGGGGGAAATTCGAGATCTGGAAACCGCCCAGATCGCGGTGCAGGCCTCCCTCACCGGTCACCTGGTGATGTCGACCCTGCACACCAACACCGCCATCGGTGCTATCACCCGGATGCGGGACATGGGGATCGAGCCCTTCCTGCTCTCCTCGTCGCTCTTGGCGGTGCTGGCCCAGCGGCTGGTGCGCACCCTCTGCCCCGATTGCCGCGCCCCGCGCCCCATCACCGAGCAGGAGCGCCTCGCCATGGGGATCGAGCTGGCCCCCGATCAGCAGGTGTGGCGTCCGGTCGGGTGCGAGCTGTGCAACCACACCGGCTACCGTGGCCGGACCGGCATTCACGAGCTGGTGGTGATCGATGAAGCGGTGCGTGAAGCCATTCACAGTGCCAGCGGCGAGCTCGCCATCGAGCGGCTGATCCGCGGCCACACCCCCAGCATCCGCCGTGACGGCATCGACAAGGTCCTCAAGGGGCAGACCAGCCTCGAAGAGGTACTGCGCGTGACCCGGGAAGATTGAGATGGCGGCATTCGAATACAAGGCCCTCGACAACAAGGGGCGCAGCAAGAGCGGCGTGATGGAGGGCGACTCGGCCCGTCAGGTACGCCAGCTGCTGCGCGAACAGGGGCTCACCCCCCTCGAGGTGAACGAGACCACCGAGAAGGCGAAACGGGAAGCGACCCGCTTCGCCCTGTTTCGGCGTGGTGCCAGCACTGCCGAACTGGCCCTGATCACTCGCCAGCTGGCGACCCTGGTTGGGGCCGGTCTCACCATCGAAGAGGCGCTCAAGGCGGTGGCCGAGCAGTGCGAAAAGGCCCACTTGCGCTCTCTGGTGGCGACCGTGCGCAGCAAGGTGGTAGAAGGTTATTCGCTGGCCGACTCGCTGGGTGCCTTCCCCCATGTGTTCGACCAGCTGTTTCGCTCCATGGTGGCGGCCGGTGAAAAGTCGGGCCATCTGGAGAAGGTGCTCAACCGTCTCGCCGACTACACCGAACAGCGCCAGCATATGCGCACCAAGCTGTTGCAGGCGATGATCTACCCCATCGTGCTTACCTGCGTGGCTATCGGGGTTATCTCGATCCTGCTTACCGCCGTAGTGCCCAAGGTGGTGGCCCAGTTTGAACACATGGGCCAGCAGCTGCCGGGCACCACCCGTTTTCTCATCGGTACCAGCGAACTGATGCAGGCCTACGGCCTCTGGTTCCTGCTGCTGATCTTCCTTGGCAGCTTTGTCTGGCGCTGGTGGCTCACCGATGAAAAGCGTCGCCGACGCTGGCATCAGGTACTGCTCGGTCTGCCGGTGATTGGCCGGGTCAGTCGCGGTCTCAACACCGCCCGCTTCGCCCGTACTTTAAGCATCCTCAACGCCAGCGCGGTGCCGCTGCTGGAGGGGATGAAGATCTCCGGCGAAGTGCTCTCCAACGACTTTGCCAGAATGCGCATTCTCGAGGCCGCCGAACGGGTGCGCGAGGGGACCAGTCTGCGCAAGTCGCTGACCGAGACCAAGATTTTCCCGCCCATGATGCTGCACATGATCGCCTCCGGCGAGCAGAGCGGCGAGCTCGACAGCATGCTGGAGCGGGCGGCGGACAACCAGGATCGGGAGTTTGAATCCCAGGTCAATATCGCCCTCGGGGTGTTCGAACCCATGCTGGTGGTCTCCATGGCCGGGGTGGTGCTGTTTATCGTGATGTCGATCCTGCAGCCGATCCTCGAGCTCAACAATATGGTGAATATGTAAGTTTCCGGTGTTCGGTGGCGCCGCTGGCGGCCCGTCGAACCCACCCAGTGATCACTCTCTGATGGGCCATCCCATCTCATTCGTTACGGAGCAACTCATGAACAAACGTCGTCAATCCGGTTTTACCCTGCTGGAAGTCATGGTGGTCATCGTGATCCTCGGCATTCTGGCCAGTCTGGTGGTGCCCAACCTGATGGGCAACAAGGAAAAGGCTGACCAGCAGAAAGCGGTCTCCGATATCGTGGCGCTGGAAAATGCCCTCGACATGTACAAGCTGGACAACAACCGCTACCCGACCACAGAACAGGGTCTGGACGCGCTGGTGACCAAGCCCTCCATCGATCCGGCGCCGCGCAGCTACCGCGATGGCGGCTACATCAAGCGCCTGCCGCAAGATCCCTGGGGCAACCCGTACCAGCTGCTGAGCCCGGGCCAGTTCGGCAAGATCGACATCTTCTCCATGGGTCTGGATGGTGAAGCCGGTACCGATGACGACATCGGCAACTGGAACCTGAAGGATTTCCAATAAGTGATGTGCCGCCACCGCACTCCTTGTGAGCTGACTGCATGAAGCGGTCTCTCTCATTTCATCGCCAATCCGGCTTTACTCTGCTGGAAGTGTTGCTGGTCGCCATGCTGATGGGACTGGTGGCCACCGCCGTCACTCTCAGCATGGGAGGCGCCAGAGGAGATCGGGAGCTGGACAAGCAGGCGCGTCGCCTGATGGCGACGCTGCAACTGGCGCAGGAGTACGCGGTGATGGATGGCCGGCTGGTGGGCATTCGCGTCGAGGAGAATGGCTGGCAGTTTATGCAGCGTCAGGCCAAGGATCGCAAGTGGCTGGCCCTGACTGGCGACAAGCAACTGGGGCCGGTGCAACTGGCCGAGAACATGACGCTGGCGCTGGAGCTGGAAGGCTTTGGCTGGCAGCCGGACTCCGACGAGAAAACCGAACAGAAGCGCGACGAGAAGGAGCGCACGCCGCAGCTACTGATCTTCCCGGGCGGCGAGCTGAGCCCGTTCGTGCTCACCTTCACCCAGCAGGATGGCGATGCCCGCTACACCCGCATCGTCAAGGGGGATGAGTTCGGCCGCCTCACCCTGCTCACCGGCGATGAAGATGAAGAGGTGAGCGAATGAACGCCCGCGGCATGACACTACTCGAAGTCATGGTCGCACTGGCCGTCTTTGCCATCGCGGGTCTCGCGGTAATGAAAACCGCCAGCGAACACCTCTCGGCCCTCAACTATCTGGAGCAGAAGACACTCGCCACCTGGGTGGTAGAGAACCAGCTGGTGCAACAGAAGCTCGAGAACAAGTGGCCTGGTGACAGCTGGGTGGAAGGGGATGAGCAGATGGCGGGCAGCACCTGGTACTGGCGCTATCGCGGCGTCGCCACCGCCGACAACAACTTCCGGGCGCTCGATATGGAAGTGCGCACCGAGGCCAAGGCCGAGAACCCGGTCGCCATGATGCGGACCTATATCAGCCGATGACCCAGCTATCCGCCCGCACGCCTCGCCCCGTCCGTCACGCCGGTTTTACCCTGCTCGAAATGCTGGTGGCGATCGCCATCTTCGCCACTCTCAGCATGGGCGCCTATCAGGTGCTGCAGGGGGTACTCACCAGCGACGAGGTGGCCAAGCGCAAGGAGGCTCGCCTCAACGAACTGCAACTCGCCTTCACCCTGCTGGAGCGAGACGTCACCCAGATGGTGCCGCGCAGCGGTCGCATCGAGGGGGAGAACAACAAGGTGCTGCTGGCGGCCTCCCGGTTCGGCCAGCAGAGCGATGACTGGGGCATGGCCTTTATGCGCAGCGGCTGGCTCAACCCGGACGGCATGCTGCCCCGCTCCCATCTGCAACGGGTCGGCTGGCGCCTCAAGGATCAGAAGCTGGAGCGCCTGAGCTACCTCTATCCGGATCCGGTGATCGGCACCGAGCCGCGCATCCAGCCAGTGCTGACAGGGGTCACGGCGTTTCGCCTCTACTTCTTCGACAAGGGCAACTGGAAGGAGGAGTGGACCCAGCGCAGCGTGCTGCCCCACGGGCTGGCAGTGGAGCTGGATCTGGAAGATTACGGCACCATTCGCCGCCAGTTCCTGATTGGTGCCGGTGGCCAGCGCGCCGAAGAGAACAGCCAGAGCAGCAACCCCGACCAAGGTGGCAACAACAACAACGGGAACAACGGCGGCAACAGCAATACCAATAGTGGCAATGGTGACAGCCAGAACGGAGGGGGCGCCAATGCGGGCTAATCTCGCCGCCCCCGGTCGCCAGCGCGGCATGGCGCTGCTGGTGGTGCTGCTGATCCTCTCGGTGATGGTGATCATCGCCAGCAATATGAGCGGCCGCCTGCAGCTTGAGCTGCGCCGCACCGCCAACATCACCACAGGCAAACAGGCGTGGTGGTATGCCCTCTCGGCAGAGGCGCTGGTGAGCAAGGTGCTGACGCAGGATTTCAAGGACAATCCCGAGGTGGTCAACCTCAGCCAGAACTGGGCCCGCAAGAACACTGTGTTTCCGGTGGACGATGGCCAGCTCAAGGGCGAGGTGACCGACCTGCAATCCTGCTTCAACCTCAACAGCCTGAGCGTGGCCTCCAAGGCGGGGAGCGGCGAAGAGCTGGCGCAGCAGCCCTATCCGGTGCAGGTGTTTCGTGAACTGCTCAAGCATCTGGCGATGGATGATTACGAGGCGGCCCAGCTCACCGATGCCATCCGTGACTGGACCGACAAGGATACGGTGCTGGCCTCCAGCCTTGGCGCAGAGGACGCCTATTACGAGGGGCTCAAGCCACCCTACCTGACCGCCAATCAGTGGATGCTGGGCAAGGATGAGCTGCGGGCGGTGCGCGGGGTGACGGCCAGGGTCTATGCCAAACTGGCACCCTACGTCTGCACCCTGCCCAACGACAAGTTGAAGATCAATATCAATACCCTTGTCCCCCAGCGCCCCGAGCTGCTGGTTGCCCTCTATCTGGGCACTATCGGGCTGGATGACGCCAAGCGAGTACTGAACGAGCGGCCACAGAAGGGGTGGAAAGAGAGCAAGCTGATGACAGACATGCTCGCTCCGGTCGATTCGGTGAAAGGACTGAAAGAGGCGCTGGTGGTCAAGAGCGACTTCTTCGAAGCCCGAGTCGTGGCCGAGGTCGGCGATAACCGGGCCTGGCTCGAAACCCTGTTCCAGCGGGGCAAGGACAATAAACTGGTGATGCTGCGCCGCCTCAGTAGCGGCGCCGAATAAACAGCGCACCTGCAGGCCATCGCCCGCGGGTACGAGAGATGTTGGATGCAGCCTGCGGGCTGCGCACCGGTTGCCAGGGCGCACAACGCCCTTTGCAAACCGGTATCGCAGGAGAGAGATGCGTGAGCGAAAGTCTGGTCATCCGACTGGGGACCAATAAACAACAACCCGTGGCCTGGCTGGTCTGGTCCGGTCAGGAGCAGGAGATCATCGCCTCCGGCACCCTGCCCTCGGCCGATGCCCTGAGCGAGCTGCAGGAGCGGGCCGGTGGTCGCCCCGTGGTCACCTTGGTGCCGGGCAGCGATCTGATCTTCCGGCGCGTCACCCTGCCGGGTCGCTACAACCGCCAGTCGGCAGCGGCCCTCCCCTACCTGCTGGAGGAGCAGATTGCCTCCGATGTGGACGAGCTCCATCTGGTGGTGCTGGCCCATGAGGGCCAGCAGGTGGATCTGATGGCGGTGGATCGGCAGAAGATGGCCGAGTGGCTCGGCTGGCTCGATGCCGCTGGCCTCAAAAGCCTGCAACTGCTGCCCGATGTGCTGGCGCTGCCACAGGCCGCTGATGGCTGGTCTGCGCTGCAACTCGGCAACGAGTGGCTGGTGCGCCAGGGCCCCTGTCAGGGGATCGTCGCCGACGAGCCGCTGCTGGCCATCTTGCTGGCGACTGAAACCGAGCCGGTCACCATCCACAGTCACACCCCGGTGCCCGCCATTGCCGCCGCCAACTGGCAGGCGGCGGAGCCGGAACTCCCCATGTTGCTGCTGGCCAAGGGGGCCCTCACCTGCCGGGCCAACCTGCTGACCGGCCCCTACCGGCCGCAGACCGAATATGCCCGCTACTGGTTGCAGTGGCGCAAGGTAGCCATCACCGCCGGTCTGTTGCTGCTGGTGGCCCTCGGCCAGCGCGGCGTGCAACTCTATCAGCTCACCGAGCAGGACAAGGCGCTGAAAGCGGAGATCCGCACCGTCTATACCCGCATCTTCCCGGGTGAGAGCCGCATCGTGAACGTGCGCAGCCAGATGAACAAGCATCTGCAACAGATGGGACAAGCCCCGCAAAACGGCGTGCTGCTGATGCTCACCGAGCTGGCCCCCACCTTTGCCGAAGTCCCCGGCCTCAAGCCGCAGGTGATGCGCTTTGATGCCAGTCGCCGCGAGCTGCGGCTACAGGTGACCGCCCCAGGCTTTGCCGAGATCGAGCGGTTCCGCGAGCTGGCTGGCAAGCAATTCGAGGTACAGCAAGGCGAGGTGCGCAGCACCGAGGGCAAGGTAGAGGGCGCACTGGTGCTCAAGGGTAAATCATCATGATGGAAAAATTGCAGAGCTGGTGGCACGGCATCACCGCACGGGAACAGCGGCTGGTGGCCGCAGGCGGCGTTCTGCTGCTGGTCGGTCTCTTCTACTGGAGCGTCTGGCAACCCATCGCCAACCGCATCGCGGAGCGGGAGCGGCAGGTGCAGAACCAGCAGCAGACCCTCGCATGGCTCAAGGAGAAAGGTGAAGAGGTGCTGGCCATGCAGGGGGGCTCGGGTCGCCAGATCGATACCAGCGGCACCCTGGAAGGGGTGGTCAACCGCACTGCCTTCAACCACAAGATCAAGATTGCCCGGCTGCAACCCCAGGCGCAGGAGCTGCAAGTGTGGATCGACACGGTCCAGTTCGATGACTTGCTGCTCTGGCTCTCCACGCTGGTGGAGCAGCACGGCATTCAGGTTCAAATCATCGAGATCGCCCGCGAGGATCTGCCCCCGGGTCTGGTCAAGGTCAGACGTTTGCAGTTGAGTCGTCCACAATGAAAAAACGCATCCTGATTGCCAGCCTGTTTCTGACAGCCTATCTGCTCTTCCTGCTGGCCACCCTGCCTGCAGCGCTGGTAGCGCGCTATCTGCCGCTGCCTGCCAACGTTGCCAACCTGCTGAAACTGGAAGGGGTGAGCGGCACCCTCTGGAATGGCCAGATCGCCCGACTGCAATATGCCAGCGAATCGGTGAACCAGCTGCGCTGGGATCTCAACGGCTGGTCGCTGCTGCGCTTCGCACCCGAAGTGGCCATTCGCTTTGGCGATCGCAACGGACTCAATGGTCAGGGCGTTGTCGGCTGGAATGGCGCCGCCTTCGGCCGGGACTTGACTCTCAACGCCCCCGCCCCCTGGTTGCTAAGCCGGGTGCCGATGCGCCTGCCGATCCCGATCACCGTCACCGGCCAGCTGCAGCTCAAAGTGGAGCAATTTGTCCAGGGCAACCCCTGGTGTGACAACCTCTACGGCAACCTCGACTGGTACAACGCCAGCGCCGATACCCCTGCGGGCAAGCTGGATCTGGCTGACCCCGAGCTGAAACTCACCTGCCTCGACTCCAAACTGGTGGCCGAACTCAAGCAGGGCTCGGATGCGGTGCAGACCAGCGGTCGCCTCGAGCTGCAACCCAATGGCCAATACCTGTTCCAGGGCACCCTGAAGCCGGGCCCGGCACTGCCGCCACAGATGCAGCAAGGGCTCCCCTTCCTCGGCCAGCCCGACAGTCAGGGCCGCTTCCCCCTGCGCTATCAGGGGCGGATCTAAGCCCTCATTCAAGGTGAAAATGGCTCAGGGACAACCCGAGCCATTTTTATCGTCCATGTGACATGTCAGTTGAAATACCAGATACGACAGATACAAAAAAGCCCAAGCGATTGAATCACTTGGGCTTTCTCTTTGAATATGGCGGAGGAGGTGGGATTTGAACCCACGGATGGTCGCCCATCGCCGGTTTTCAAGACCGGTGCATTCAGCCGCTCTGCCACCCCTCCGAACGGCGTGCATACTACGCTAAGCCCTTGTTCATATGCAATACATATTTCCTGTGGGATAGTGTGCGGGAGCAAAATGGCAGGTGGCTTGAAATTGTTCCTCGTCATCCCTATTTGTTCTACATACAATGCGTAAACATGCAGTAACAAACAGCGATCACGAGGCGGCTGCTCGCCGTCTCACCCGGACATCAAGAGGACACCCAAGATGGATACCCGTTCTATCTACACTGGCACCCAAAGTGCCGTACGCGATACCAACAAGGTGCTGCGTAACACCTATATGCTGCTCTCCCTCACTCTGGGCTTCTCTGCCGTGGTGGCGGGGGTCGCTACCGTGATGAACATGCCGCCGCTGCACTGGGCCGTGTTCCTGATCGGTGTCTACGGTCTGATGTTCCTGACCGAGAAGAATCGCAACAACGGCATGGGGCTGGTCTTCACCTTCGCCCTGACCGGTCTGCTGGGCTATAGCCTGGGCCCCATCATCAACATGTACATGAACAATGGTGGTGGCGAGATCGTGATGACCGCCCTTGGCGGCACCGCGCTCACCTTCTTCGGTCTGTCGGCCTACGCCCTTACTACCAAGCGTGATCTCTCTTTCATCGGTGGCATGCTGTTCGTCGGTTTCTGGGTACTGCTGGTGGCCATGATTGCCAACATCTTCCTGCAGATGAGCGCCCTGAGCCTGGCCCTGTCCGCCATGTTCATGCTCTTCTCCTCCGGTGCCATCCTGCTGACTACCCAGCAGATCGTGCGCGGCGGCGAGACCAACTACATCTCCGCCACCGTCACTCTGTATGTCTCTATCTACAACATTTTCCTGAGCCTGCTGAGCCTGCTTGGCGGCAACCGCAACTAATCAAAAACCCCGCTTCGGCGGGGTTTTTATTGGCTCCTGTTTCTGTCAGGATAAGTTGCAAATCAAGGATATGATGCGAAGCGGCCCTGATCCAAATCAGGGCCGCTTCTCGCTTGGCGGGGTAACATCCTGCCCTCGTTTCGTTCAAGGGTTGTTCCTGTTTCATGCCGATGGATCTCTCTGGCCTGCTGCGCCGACTGCTGACCGATAGTCACATCTACTTCGCACTCAAGGTGCTGCTGGCCATTCTCGGTCTGCTCGCCTTCACCCTGGCCACAGGCAATATCCAGCTCACCGTACTGCTCTCCCTCGGGGTAGTGGCGGGCGCCATCGCCGAAACCGACGACAGCCTGTGGGGACGGCTCAAAAACCTCGCCATGACGCTCATCTGCTTCATGTTCGCGTCCCTCTGTGTGCAGTATCTCTATCCCACCCCCTGGCTGTTTGCCATTGGGCTCGCCAGCTCCACCTTTATCTTCGTGATGGTGGGGGCGCTCGGCGCCCGCTATGCCACCATCAGCTTCGGCTCGCTGCTGATCGCCATCTACACCATGCTGGGTGCCACCAAGGCGCCGGATCTCTTCTACCAGCCGCTGGCCCTCGGCGCTGGCGCCCTCTGGTACGGGCTGGTCTCGTTTATCTGGCTCTGGCTGCTACCCTACAAGACCCTGCACGAGCAGCTGGCCCAGAGCTACTTCGCCCTTGGCCGCTACCTGCTGGAAAAATCCCGCTTCTTCCCGGCAGACGAGCACGGCGCCCAGGCCATTCGCCACAATCTGGCCCAGCTCAACATCAATCTGGTGAGCGCGCTGACCCTCACCAAGTCGGCCCTCAACGCCCGCCTGAGCCGCCGCCATCCGGCGAGCCCCGAGCTTGCCAGCCTGCTGCGCCTCTACCTGCTGGCGCTGGAGATTCACGAGCGCGCCACCTCCAGCCACTACCCCTACAGCCGGCTGGAAGCGGAGCTCAAGCAGGGCATCGTACTGGAAGGATTTCAGGAGGTGTTCCTGCAGCTCTCCGAAGCGTGCCAGCGGCTCGGTTACGCCATTCTGGTGCACAAGCCCTACGCCCATAACAAGCGCATTCACTGGACGCTGGAGGCCCTCGGCGATCAGCTGGAGTTCACCAATCTCAAGCAGCACTACCCGAAAACCCTGCTGACGCCGATGAAGTTCCTGCGCCGCAATCTGGCCAGCATCAACCAGCTGCTGGGCAGCGCCGAAGTGCTGCAAAACCCCGAACAGCCGGAGCAGGAGCTGCCCGCGCTGGCGCGGCCGCCCCGCCTGCCGCTGCTGACCCAGCTCAAGCAGCACCTCACCTTGCACTCCATGGTGTTTCGCCACGCGCTGCGTTTGTCGCTCGGGCTGGTGATTGGCTACGGCATACTACAAGCCTTTGATCTGGAAAAGGGCTACTGGATTTTGCTGACCGTGCTGTTTGTCTGCCAGCCCAGCTACAGCGCCACTCGCCGCCGACTGGTGCAGCGAATGCTCGGCACCTTCGCCGGGATCCTGGTGGGCATTCCGGTGCTCTGGCTCTTCCCCGAGCTGCACGTTCAGCTGGTGGTGATGGGGCTGGCCGCCTTCCTGTTTTTCACCCAGGTGCGCAACAACTACAGCGCCGCGGTCTGCTTTATCACCCTCTACGTGCTGATGGCGTTCAACCTGCTCGATGGCATCGGCTTTGCCATTCTGGGGCCACGGCTGCTCGATACCCTGCTCGGCTGCCTGATCTCTTACGGGCTGGTAGCCTGGCTCTGGCCGGACTGGCAGTACAAGCGGCTGCCGACACTTATCGCCAACTCGCTCTCGGCCAACGCCCGCTACCTCTCGGCGGTGCTGGCAAGCCTCAAGCAGCAACGGGACGAGTCCATCGACTATCGGGTGGCGCGCAAGAGCGCCCATCTGGCGGACAGCGAACTGGCTACCGCCTGGCAGAGCATGCTGGTGGAGCCGCAAAAGCGCCGCCGCTTCCTCGATCTCTGCTTTACCCTCACCTGGCGCAACCATGCCCTGCTCTCCTACATTTCGGCGCTGGGGGCCCATCGCGACAAGCTGGAGGCCATCAGCGGGCTGGATGAGGTGCGCCACCATATCTGCCACACCCTGGAGCAGGCCGCCGGCCATCTGGCGGGCAACCCCTCCAGCTCCATCGGAGGTCAGTGCCCGGTGATAAGTCCGGACAGCAGCGAGGAGCAGCTGATGCTGACCCAGCAGCTCAACCTGATCAGCGAGCTGGCGGATCAGCTGCTGCATCTGGCCAACGAGAGTCGGTTGCTCACCGGGGATCAAGGCGCTACCATGCCCGCCCAATCCTGATAGCCCCATTAGCGAGGAGCCCTCATGTCTGCGTCCGAAAAACATCAGCTGGAATTCAACGGCCAACTCATCGAGACCGATGCCAAGGGCTACCTGCTCAACAGCAACGACTGGAGCGAGGAGCTGGCGCTGGTACTGGCCGCGCAGGAGGGGATCACGCTTGAGGAGCCGCACTGGGAAGTGGTGCGCTTTGTGCGCGCCTTCTATCTGGAGTTCAACACCTCCCCCGCCATCCGCGCGCTGGTCAAGGCGATGGAAAAACAGTACGGCCCCGAGAAGGGCAACAGCCGCTACCTCTACAAGCTGTTCCCGGAAGGGCCCGCCAAGCAGGCAACCAAGATTGGCGGCCTGCCCAAACCGGTGAAGTGCATCTGATCCCATAAAGCGGGCGGTGCAAAATCACCGCCCATTCCATTCGTTGTTGGCAACAAAAAGCCATTTATCTACCAAACAACCTTGCAAAGAATCCCTTCTTTTTTTCTTGTGTTACTGGCTCAGTCATACTTTCTATCTGAGCAAGTTGTTCAAGGCTCGCCTCTGCATACAGCAAGGCTCCATCGGGATAACAATTAAATAAATTTGTCAAACTGCGAGTTGAGTTCAAATCTAGTGGATTCGGCTCAACTATTTCTGTCGCCTCAACCAGTGCCAGGTCATTTTCTATAGCGTCATCAACTGCACGCCAAAATATATCCAGACGACCATGAGAAAAAATATCGTCCAGTTTGTCACGAACTGCAGAGTTACAACTGTAATCACTGCGTAATGCTTTCAGTGCCTCGTTGGACAAGAAAACACCTCCACAGTAATTTTCTGTCAGGCGATTATCAAATAAGCAGTTTTTAAAATCTTCTGGCACTAATTGTTTCCAGTCACTAACATAGCGTGACATTAATTTATCATCAGCTAAAAATGAAAATGCAGCTCCTCTGAGGTAATGATGTTTGCGTAAAAACCCAGAAATAATTGCTATATAAAAGGCATGACCTTTGTTAAAAGGCAAATCTTTTTCGATAGTTCTCGCTTCTGCGAATCTTGACTTTAATTGTTCAGTATAAAAATCATCCATTCCAAATTGCGAAGCAATGGTCTTGTAATGCTCAAGATCTTGCAGACCTTTAAAATAAATTAAATGAACTTCTTCTTTACTGATTGGGTGATAAGTAATATCCCATCCCATAACACCGCCTCGAATAATAACTTTTATTCACCTTGAGATGAATTTGAGTGTAACAAAGAACCAAGTATTCTGTCCGATATGGAATATGATTCTTGCCAGTGCAATAAAACTACCAAGGATGTCATATCACTCAGCATGGTAGTTGTAATTGTTCCACCTCTATTCGTTAAACAGCAAGCGCCACCAACTGCTCCGCCAGCCGGTGACCGTGCAGGTAGGAGGCGATCAGCTCGCTATCCGCCTTGCCCGATTCAATCTGCTGATACCAGTGCTCCAGCATGGCGGCAAAGCCGCGCTGGGCCAGCACCGGTTGCCAGTCGTTGGGGCTAAGCATCTGCGCCTGCTTGTCGCGGGCGATACTGCCGCGGGTGCAGTTTTCAAGGTGCAGGGAGAGGTTGTCGCCGTAGGCATCGATGCGCTCCTCGGTGATCCCGGCACTGCGGTTCATGCTGCCGCTGATGGCGCGATTGCCACTCTGCCAGCTGACGCTGACCCCGGCCAACAAACTCTTGTCCTTCGTATCCGGTCGCAATACCGCATGAAAGTCGCCGCCCGGCACGCCGCCATAGAAGCAGAGGCTGTCGAGCACATGGATAAAGTCATCGAACATAAAATCCCGCGCCTTGCCCGGCAGGGCAAAGCGGTGTTTCTGCCAGTTGAGCTCGGTGAGCGGCTGGGCGCGGGCCTCGGCCATGGCGGGCAGATAGCGGCGGTTAAAACCGGTAAAGAGGGCGCAATCTTGCGCGATGGCGAGATTGGCCAGCGCTTCTGCCTCGGCCAGATTGTCGCACAGGGGCTTGTCGACAAAGGTGGGGATCCCTGCCCGCAGGCACTGCTCGGCCAGCTCACGGTGAACGGCGGTGGCAGCGTGGATCATCACGGCATCGGGACGGCTGGCCAGCATGGCAGCCACATCGGTAAAGCACTCGGCGACCCGATACTGGCGGGCCAGCTTTTCCAGCACCGCCGGATTGCGGGTACAGAGCAGCGGGGTGACCCGCTCATCGCTCGCCAGCAGCGGCAGATAGGCTTTTTGGGCAATATCCCCCAGACCAATCATGGCAATGCGCATCTCAACTCCTTTTCACTCGATAACGGGACAAGCGGATAACTGCCCGCACCATCGCAGGATTTGTCCCGCAGATCCAGCCTGCCGTTAGCACGCTGGCTGGCGTGTGCAGATCTGTGCAAACGGCGACGTTATCCGGGCATGGCTGGAGCGCTGACCGACTTGATTACATCGGCCAGCCACTCGATGGCGAGATTGCCCTGACTTTTGCGGTGTCTGCCGACCACTACCTCGAACGGCTGGGGCGCCCCGGCCAGCTCCAGCACACGAAAATCCCCGAGGGCGGCGATAGCTGATGGAATGCAGGCCGCCACGTCATTGACCGACATAAAGGCCTGCAGCGAGGTGTAACAGGGGAGCGTTGCCACCACCGCGCTGGCAACCTGCTGCGGGCTCATCTGCCCTTCGAAATTGCCGACGCTGTTGGCGAACTGCACAAAGGGGATGGCCGCCATATCCTGCGGGGCGTTGTCCGGAAGATATCGGGAGTCGCGGCGCAGCACGCAGCAGTAGTGATCCCGGCGCAAGGTGGCGCGCAGCAACCCCGGGTCGAGATAGGCATCAAAACCAATCACCAGATCGACCTCGCCGCTGGCCAGCGTCTCCAGATGCAGCTCGGTCTGAAAGTCCACCACATCGAGCCGGATGGAGGGCGCCTGACTGCGCAGAGCGCTTGCCAGCCTTGGGATAATGGCAAGCTGGGCATATTCGTTCGCCATCACCTTGAAGGTGCGCTCGCTGCTGGCGGGGTCGAAGGGGGCAGCCACAAAGACCCCGTCGATATCGGCCAGGATCTGCTCGAACCTGGCGGCCAGATCGCAGGCGTAATCGGTGGGCTGCAACCCGGCGCTCTGGCGGATAAAGAGCTCGGCGGGAAAGAGATCGCGCAGCTTTTTCAAATGGCTGCTCACCCCCTGTTGGGAGATCTCCAGCAGCTCGGCCACCCGCGACACACTCTTGTATCTCACCAGCAGCACCAGCACCCGCATCTGCCTGATATCGATCTTTTCCACCCTTACCTCACCAATTTCAGTTGTATCACATACAAATCACCCATGATTTACATTGTATCAGTGGCTCTCTAACCTTGCAGCTCTTCCAGCAAAGCGAGGTTAACGATGAAAACTGTCATTCTGATTGGTGCTCAGGGGAAAATGGGGCAAGCCGCCCTCAGTGGTCTGGGCAAGCACAAGGTGATCACCGCCAGCCGCTCCGGCGAGGGATGTGATTTTCAGGTGGATATCACCAGCAGAGAATCCATCGAGCGACTCTACCAAAACGTGGGCTCCTTCGATGCGGTGGTCAATACCGCAGGATTTTGCGAATACGCCCCCTTTGGCGAGATGAGCGACGAGCAGTGGCAAACCACCATCCAGAGCAAGCTAATGGGGCAGATCAATCTGGTCAATATCGGCCTCAACTACATCAATCAGGGGGGCTCCTTCACCCTGATCTCCGGCATCCTCAATATCAAGCCGATCCCGCTGGCCATTGCCGATGCCACCACCAGCGGCGCCATCGATACCTTTGTCCAGTGCGTGGCCCACGAGCTGCCCCGTGGCATTCGCATCAATGTGGTCAACCCGACCGTACTGGAAGAGGCGTGGGACGTATATGGCGAGATGATGCCTGGCTTCCAGCCGGTGCCGGGAGCTCTGGTCGGCAAGGCGTTTGAGCGCTCCGTCGATGGCTTTATTAGCGGCCAGGTGCTCTATGTCGATGCCTGATCCGGTTCAGGTGTGACCCCAATGCCTTTGTAATTCCTTGTCGATGTTTTTCCTCTTCCCCGAAAGCTCTGCTCTCGGGGCTTTTTGCATAGAGGAACCGGAGTAGCGACAAAATATGATTTCATTTCGACGGCGGCACACAGATTTATGTCATCCGGGTCACTGTCAGAGTGGCCTCGTTTGGCTTACTATGGCGCTCTTGTCCCTGTTGCCGAGCAAAGGGACTATTTCAGGCTATTTGCCGGAATGAATTACCGCTGACCAACGCTCTATTTGGCCGCAGCTTATTGGTGCGGCCACTATTGCCTGTGCACTATCGGCACTTATAAAACGCGTTATTTATGGATGTATAACGATGAAATCATCAATTGCACTCAAAGCCTTGTCGCCCTATATATTCGCAATATTGTCAGTTGGACTGATGTCCAGCGGATATCATGCGCTGCCGATTTATTGCGGCCTGGCCATTGTCGTCTATCCGGTGCTGGTTGCCATGCTGGCGGACGAGTGGGAAAAACAGGGGCTGGTCTATCGCGAATCAACCCAGGTCGAGGTTGATGTCAATGTGCGCGGGATCCTTATCAAGGAGCAGAGACGGCATCTGGAGAATCTCTATTTTATCTCGCCGGACGTGATGCAGACCAAACTCACCAGCCTAGCCCGCCTCAAACTGCTGCTCTGCGGCGCCATGGTTGCAGTGTCACTCTATGAATTCGCGCAGCAGGCCGAGGCACAATTTGCCCTGCACGCCGTCAATCAGATCGATATCAATCTGCTGGATATATGTGGCCTGATGATCGGCCTTGGTGGGGTGCTGTTTCTCGGCCACAGTGCGAGAAAAAGCCTCTCCCTCTACGGGACCTGTCGCCATAAAAACTATCTGGTGCAGAGTCATAACGAACCCGGCGTCCAGCTCTATAGCGCAGCCATTTCTGCCAAAGCGGCAAACCTGCAAGTGACTCATACCCGCATGTTCGATGCATTATTGGCGTGGTATTAAGCAACCTTTAATTGGCAATCTTCAATTGGCCTCCCCCTTTGGATCAAGATGGCGGGGCAGGAGGTAAGGCAATAGGGCACCATCCCAACAACGCTCACTGACCACTCTGCCGTGACAGGCGCAGTGGTTGGTTGAGCCTCTATTGCCCTCCCTATAGCCATCCTCTCTCCCCCTTGCTTACTGCTTTATCAGAAGTCATCAGCCTGTCATCTGGCTGACATCCCGCGGTCATTTTCAAGTCATAGAGTTTTTCACTTATTTTTCATATGGATAGATAAGGAACATCATGACTTTCCCGCGCTCTTCTTATGTGGCTTTGGCCGTCTCGCTGGTCTTGCTTGGCGGCTGCCAGTCAGAGAACGAATCGTCTGCCGACAGCCAGGGCAAAACCGCCTACCAATACAGCACCAAAGCGGTCTACAGCCCGCAGCAGCAGGAGGAGAGTTACGAGCCAGCGCCCCAGGGGTTCAGCCCGGTCTTTACCGAGATGGTGGCGCGCCACGGCTCGCGCTCCCTCTCCAGCCCGAAATATGACGTGCTGACCAAGCTGGTCTGGGAAGAGGCGCAGCGTCAGGGGGCGCTTACTACCCTCGGGCAGGGGCTGGGAGGCAAGGTCGATCTGGTGACGGCCGCCAACCAGAAACTGGGTTATGGCCTGCTCTCGGCGCTGGGCAAGGAGGAGCACGCCAATCTCGCCACCCGACTGGCGGCACGGCTGCCGACCCTGCTCAACAGCAGCGAGCCCCACTGCATCAAGGTGGTCACCTCGGGCAAGGACAGGGCCAACGAAAGCGCCTTCTACTTTATGGAGAGCCTCAAGCGCGACGTGAGCTATGTCAGCGACTCGGCGCAGTGCTACCTCACGCAGGATGACCCCTCGAAGATCGACAAAATGCTGGTCAACAAGTTCGAGCTCTACTTCCACAAGACCACGCCCGAGGGGGATTACGCCCGCTACCTGCCCGCCTATGAGAGCTACCAGCGCTTTATCGGCGACGAAGATGCCGCAATCGCCCCGGCCCCCGAGCTGGCCAGGGCGCTGGATCAGCTTAAAAACCTGAGCAAGACCAAAGAGATGGCCCGCAGCATGCTGGAGCGTATCTACAGCAAGGGCTTTGTCGACTATCTGGCGGGTGGCGTCGAGTTTGTCGCCGTCAACCCGGAAGATGGCGGCATGACCTATGTGCACGACGAGGTGGATGCCGCGCTGATGCTCTACAACCTCTTTATCATCGGCCCCGGCATGATCCGCGAAGCGCAGGCACAGGGCAGCGAACCCTGGGCGCTGGAGCAGTTCCTCACCCCGGAAGAGTCTGCCTGGTTCTCCTACCTCTCTGATGCGGAAGATTTCTACGAGAAGGGGCCGAGCTTTGCCAACCAGAGCGCCCCCTACGCCATTGCCCAGCCGCTGCTCGACGGCCTGTTTGGCGAGGTGCAACGTCAGGTAGTGGAGGGTGAGCAGAGCCGACGAGCCACCCTGCGCTTTGCCCACGCCGAAGCCATCATCCCCCTCGCCGCCCTGATGAAGCTGGAAGGGAGCCGTCAGGGGGCCAGCCCGGATCAGCTGTTCAGCCAGCAGAACAACGAGTGGCGCGGCGGCTGGGTCTCCCCCTATACCGCCAATATTCAGTGGGATATCTACCAGAACGGGCAGCGGCAGGTGCTGGTCAAGATGCTCTACAACGAAAAGGAGATCGCCTTTAAGACGGGCTGCCAGCCCTACCAGAGCGGCAGCCACTACTACGATTTCGAGGAGCTCAAACGCTGCTACGGCTATAACGGCTAACCCTTCACGCGCCGGATATGGCAATAACAAGGGGCGACCAGCAGGTCGCCCCTATTCACTCCCCTTCCCTGCTTGCCAGAGATGAATATGGCTATAAAGCCGCCTTCCGGCTCCATTTGCTGATCAAGCTCAAAAAACGATTAATTTCTGATAGTTGAGCCACTGAAAGGCTCGCCCAAGCAGTTTCGTTTGGCTTACCATAGCCATCCAGAACCCGTTGAGCTGCGATGGGTTGCTGCCAGCGCGGATCAGGGGAGCATAT
Source organism: Aeromonas sp. FDAARGOS 1411 (assembly GCF_019047125.1). Lineage (NCBI taxonomy): Bacteria > Pseudomonadati > Pseudomonadota > Gammaproteobacteria > Aeromonadales > Aeromonadaceae > Aeromonas > Aeromonas sp. FDAARGOS 1411. The sequence continues at coordinate 2,440,273 of NZ_CP077214.1, forward strand.
TGGAAGCTGTAATCCACGGGCGGTAGCGTGGAATTCAGAGGCGTTATACCTTGCTCAGAAAGGTGGGTGTCCCATCTTTTCTTTCAAATCCATTTGCTGATCCAGTTCAAAAAACGATGAGATTCTGATGGTTACAGCATTTTAAGGCTCGCTCAGACAGTTTCCTTTAGCTTACCATAGCCATTCAGAACCTGTTGAGCTGCGATGGGTTACTGCCAGCGCAGGCCAAGGAAGCATATTGGAAGCTGTAATCCACGGGCGGTAGCGTGGGATTTGGTAGCGTTACGCCTTGCTCAGAAAGGTGGGTGTCCCAATTTTTAACCTACCCAATTGTAGGTTGCGGTTGAGCGAAGCCAAATATAAAAGATGCTCTGGGGCGATAATACATTATCGCACACTATACAAATGTTAATGATACCAAGAGAATGATATGGGGACTATTGGAACGACTTTTTCAGAGCTCTACTTTCACGAGCTAGATACTAGAGATCGAATTTTTGCTAGGCTACAGCTTAACTATGCTATTTATGCAAGTGCGATTGCGATGCTTGCATATATGGCCAGAATGGTTGATTACTCAACCCCATGCATATATCTATCTTTTTTTTATGTCGGCATTATCACAACCGTGGCTTTACTGTTATTTTCAGCTCATGCAACATGGAGGGCCCTTACAGGGCACACATATGCAATGCTTCCAAAAGCCAAAGAAATGTATGAATATGACCAAAAACTCAGAGCCGATACGGAAGCAACTCAGAATTATAATTCCACCTACAATCTTAATGTTCCCTTACCAGATCACGAATCAAGATTTGAGTCATTCGTAAGCGAGGCTATGAGCCAGTGCATTGATCATAATTACGCTTTAAATGAAACGCGAAGATATCTAATTAGGCGAGCGCTGTTTTATATCCTTTGTGCGGTAATACCATTTGGAGCATCAGCCTTGTTATTTGTGGTTCAGGATATGGATGCATCATCTCCACGCAAAGTATCAACTTCATTTAGTGAATCATCTCCTCTAGCAAATAAACTTAACGATCTTGGCACCTTTGTAGCTAAATCACAATTTTTTATCCACGAAAGGAATAACGCTATGTCCGAGCCCGACAATAAAAAAACTACCAACCAAACTCAAACCCCTCCTCCCCCACCTCAACCGACGAATCCCCAAAAGCCACAACTACAATACGCCACTGAAAGCTTCAACCCACCATTGCCTGACAAGGAAAAATTACTTAACGAAGGAAAAGGCTAACAACTCTGCATAGCTTTACTCCCCCTTCACACCAGAGCACAAATTGCTCGTTTTCAGACAAAAATATGGGGCATATATCTTTCCAAAGACATGCTTAACTGGAATTTGAAAAATGGAAAATTATATTTCAAGATTTGATTGGCACAAAGCTGTTGACAATACCGTTAGTAATGCACTTGGTAAATGCTATCCTCGTGACTGGAAAGATGAAGACCATCTGACTAGATCTCTTTTAAGAGCGTTAAGAGATGAACACTCAACAGTAACAATTGAGAAAGATAAAATAATTGGTAAGAATACAAAGTGTCATTGGGATATATATAAAAATACAAAGGAGCAAGGGATTGAACAGAAACATGGTGACATTGGTGTTCTCGTTCAATTGCATTTTGATGATTCCAAGATCTTGGAGGGCGTAGCTTTTCTAGAAGCAAAGCGTATTTATCACGACTCTCTCGATGACACAAAATCAAAATTTGAAGCGCTAGATATGTTGCAGTTAGAAAAGTACTGTAATAACTCCTCCTTTCATCGAACAGTGCTTTATGATGTGAAAAATATAAGCAATCAAAATTTCGCATTTTCATTAACTCTACCGACTCGACATTTGTTAACTATCGATAAAAATAACAGAGATATCTATCCTTATTGCGAACGTTTTTCATACTGCTTAACAAACCGCTATTTTCAAGGCTATGAATTGGATTTTGATCAAACCTTAGTAAACGAAGTTAAAGGGTTTCTTGGCAATAATGGAGGGGTTAAGTATCTTATTGTTGCACAAACAACCCTAAGTCCAGAACTTGAACTTAGTCTTGAACCTATAAAAATCAACAGTGATATTTATGCACGACTCGATTCATCTGAACCAGATAACACTCCAACAAATGACTTTGGGATGGGGATGTAAAATATAATATGGTGTTATAATTTCACCCCCTTTTAAATATAGTTATATTTAGTTTTGCAGTTTTGCTGCAGATCACCATAAAACAAAAAAGGCGACCATCCGGTCGTAATGCAAGTCAGTTAAGAGAATTTGAGTCCCAACCCGCGGGGTATAAGGGCTAACGAGTGAGGGAGGCATGATGCCTCCCTCTTTTTATTGCATGCCAGTCAGGCCAAGGGTTGGAGCCAACTTGACTCCTTAATCATGGAGCTACTTTTTATATTCAATATCTCGAATATTTAGTCATAAAAGAGCTTAACTGACTGGCATTAACCATCCGGTCGCCTTTTTAATTTCTATCACTTTCCAGTCATGAAATATTACCGCGCCGGTCTCTTGGCACTATTCCCTTTTGCCGCAGGCTTGCTGCCCTGAGCGGCGGGTTTGGCCCCCGGCTTGGCAGAGCCTGCGCGGGTCGGGGTTTTACCCTTATGGGCGGGTTTTCCGGCAGGTTTGCTTTTACCCGCATTCTGGCCCGCACTCTTGCCTTCGCCCTGTGCGGCCGGTTTGCCGTTAGCCGCGCCTTTGTGCAGCTGGGAGCCCACCGGCTTGCCGCCCGTCGGCTTGTTGCCTGTGCCATTGCCACGCTGATGGGCAATGTTACTGTGGCGAGTCAGGGCCGGTTTCATCCCCTTGCCGCTGGCGGCGCGCTCGTTGCGACCTTCCGCCGGCACCAGACAGCCGGGGCCATTGCCAATCAGGTGGCCCTTGCCCATGGCGAGCAGGGCTTCGCGGATCATCGGCCAGCCAGCAGGGTCGTGGTAGCGCAGCAGCGCCTTGTGCAGGCGGCGACGGCGCTCGCCCTTGGCGACAAAGACATCGCCCCCCTCGCGGCTCACCTTGTTTAACGGGTTTTTCTCCGTGTAATACATGGTGGTGGCGTTGGCGAGCGGCGACGGGTAGAAGTTCTGCACCTGATCGAGCTTGAAGCGGTTCTCTTTGACCCAGAGCGCCAGATTGACCATGTCTTCATCTGTGGTGCCCGGGTGGGCGGAGATGAAGTAGGGGATCAGGTACTGCTGCTTGCCCGCCTCTTTGGAGTATTTGTCGAACAGCTCCTTGAACTGGTAGTAGCTGCCCATGCCCGGCTTCATCATCTTGGAGAGCGGCCCCTCCTCGGTATGTTCCGGCGCGATCTTGAGGTAGCCGCCGACGTGGTACTTGGCCAACTCCTTGATATAGCGGGGATCTTCGACCGCGATGTCGTAACGCACGCCGGAGGCGATGAGGATCTTCTTGATCCCCTTGAGGTCACGCGCCTTGCGATAGAGGTTGATGGTCGGGCTGTGGTCGGTGTCCATGTGCGGGCAGATGGTGGGCCAGACACAGGAGGCGCGACGGCAGGTCTGCTCGGCTTTGGGGCTCTTGCAGCGCAGCTTGTACATGTTGGCGGTGGGGCCGCCGAGATCCGAGATGACGCCGGTAAAGCCCGGCACCTTGTCGCGGATATCTTCGATTTCTTTGAGGATCGACTCTTCCGAGCGGCTCTGGATGATGCGCCCTTCGTGCTCGGTGATGGAGCAGAAGGAGCAGCCGCCAAAGCAGCCGCGCATGATGTTGACCGAGGTCTTGATCATGTCGAAGGCGGGGATTTTCTCCTTGCCATAGGCCGGGTGCGGCACCCGCTGGTAGGGCAGGCCGAAGACGCCGTCCATCTCCTCGGTTTCGAGCGGGAAGGCGGGCGGGTTGACCCAGACGATGCGATCGCCGTGAGCCTGCGCCAGGGCGCGGGCACAGCCGGGGTTGGTCTCGTGGTGCAGAATGCGCGAGGCGTGGGCGTAGAGCACCTTGTCCTCTTTGACCCGCTCATAGGCGGGCAGCTTCACGTAGGTCAGCTCCCACGGCTTGGGCTTGGCCGGCTGCACCAGCACGGGTTTGGCCTCCTGCGCGGCCGGTGCCGCGTCGCTGGCGTCATCGGCGCAGGGCGCCCCTTCCATATAGGGGTTGGGGATGGGATCGATGCGGCCAATCTGGTCGAGCTTGCTCGAATCCACCCCTTTCCAACCCGGCAGCGGCTCCTTGCGGATAACGGCGGTGCCGCGAATATCCTGCATGGTCTCGATGGTCTCCCCCGCTGCGATGCGGTGAGCCACTTCCACCAGCGGCCGCTCGGCGTTGCCGTAGATGAGGATATCGGCCTTGGCATCGAGCAGGATGGAGCGGCGGATGGTCTCGGACCAGTAGTCGTAGTGGGCGATACGGCGTAAGGAAGCCTCGATGCCGCCGATAACGACGGGGACCTCCTTGAAGGCTTCTTTACAGCGCTGGGTATAGACCAGAGTGGCGCGATCCGGCCGCTTGCCGCCCACATCCCCCGGGGTGTAGGCGTCGTCGTGACGCAGCTTTTTATCGGAGGTGTAGCGGTTGATCATGGAGTCCATGTTGCCCGCGGTCACCCCGAAAAAGAGGTTCGGTTTGCCCAGACGCATAAAGTCATCCTTCGATGACCAGTCCGGCTGGGCGATGATGCCGACCCGAAAGCCCTGCGCCTCCAGCATGCGGCCAATCACCGCCATGCCGAAGCTCGGGTGATCCACGTAGGCATCCCCCGTCACCAGAATGACGTCGCAGCTGTCCCAACCCAGCTTGTCCATCTCTTTGCGGGACATGGGCAGGAAGGGCGCCGTGCCGTAGCACTCGGCCCAATAGCGGGGATAGGAGAAAAGGTTGGTAACCGGCTGCATTTTAACCACCTGGAACAATTCGGGTCGCGCATTATACCGGTTGCGGCCAAGGGGGGCGATGGCTTTTTGCCCCCAGAGTTCGCGCGGGATAAGGGCTTGTTCCTCAATTCAGCCAACCACTCTGCCTGCAATCGGCCAAAAGCAAGGGCGCCCTTGTTGGCAACACTCACCCTGACGGCAGCCGTCAGTGGGCCGGGGTCTGTTCGTCCCCCTCCCCTTTGGCGGTCAATTTGGCGGCCAGCGCTTCGTCTACCTGCTGATCCCGCTGCCCGGTCATGCCGGCGTGGCGGGCGATCAGGTGGTAGGTGGCGGGCACTACCAGCAGGGTGACCAATGTTGCCAGCGACAGACCGAAGAAGACGACTGTGCCCACTGCCATCCGGCTCTCGTAGCCCGCCCCCATGGAGAGCATCAGCGGCACCGCGCCGATAATGGCGGTGAGCGAGGTCATCAGGATCGGGCGCAGACGGCGCACCGAGCCTGCGATGATCGCCTCCTCGAACCCCTCCCCGCGCTGGCGCAGCTGGTTGATGAACTCGACGATGAGGATGCCGTTCTTGGTCACCATGCCGATCAGCATGATCATGCCGATCTGGCTGTAGATGCTCATCTCCTGCCCCGTAAGCCAGAGGCCGAGCAAGCCGCCGAAGATGCCGAGCGGCACCGTCATCATCACCACGGTCGGGGTGAGGGTGCTCTCGAACTGGGCCACCAGCACCAGATAGACCACCAGCAGGGCGAGGCCAAAGACCATCGCCATCTCCCCCTGATTGTCGCGGTAATCCTTGGAGTCACCGGCGTAATCGACCGTCATGCCGCTCGGCAGATGCTCGTTGGCCCAGCCATCGAGGAAGTCGAGCGCCTCGCCCAGAGTGTGATCCGGTGCCACGTCAGCGGTCAGGGTCACCGCCTTCTGGCGCTGGTAGTGGTTGAGGCGGTTGGCGGTTGCCACCTGCTTGACCGTCGCCAGCGTCGAGAGACTCACCATCTCGCCATTGGCCGCCTTCAGGTAGATGCGGCCGAGATCGGAGATGCCGTTGAACTCCTTCTGGTTGGCGCGCAGGTAAACGTCATACTCCTCGCCCCTGTCCACATAGGTGGTCTTGCTCACCCCACCCAGCATCGCCTGCAAAGTGCTGGCAACGGTGGAGACCGGAATGCCGAGCTGGCTGGCGCTGTCGCGCGAGACGGTCACCTGCAGCTCCGGGGTCTTCTCGGCGTAGTCGAGATCCGGGCTTATCATCAGGCCGCTCGCCTGCGCCGCTTTTTGCAGCTCCAACCCCTGCTGGTAGAGCTCGGCATAGTCGTTGCCCTGCAGCACGAACTGCACCGCGGCGGTGGAGCCGCCCCGAAAGCCCGGCTGGAAGGTGCGGATCATTACGTCGGGAATGCCGGCGAGCTTGACCCCGAGCGAGCGGGAGAACTGGGTGGCAGTGATGTCGCGCTCAGCCCAGTCGGTGAGCTGGATGATCACCATGCCGGTCTGATCGCCGCCGCGGCCAAAGGCGGGGGTACTGAAGCTCATCGCCTTGACCACCCCCTTGCCCAGCATCGGCATGATGGCGGACTCCACCTGCTGCATGTTGCGCTTCATCCGCTCGATGCTGGTCCCCTCCGCCCCCTTGACGAAGACAAAGACCACCCCACGATCCTCAGTCGGGGTGAGGCTGCTCGGCAGCTGGGTAAAGAGGGCACCGATACCGGCGAGACAGAGCAGCAGCGCCAGCGGCGTCCAGCGCGAGCGGCGCAGCAGCCCCTGCAACAGGCGGCGATAGTGCCCCTCCACCCAGCCAAGGCCGCGATCGAGGGCCGCCGTCAGCCGATTCGGCTTGTCGAGCGGGCGCATCAGCCAGGAGCCCATGGCCGGCGTGAGGGTCAGCGCCACCAGTGAGGAGCAGAGCACCGCCAAAGAGAGCAGAATGGCAAACTCGGTAAAGAGTCGGCCCACCATGCCATCCATAAAGGCGATGGGGATAAAGACCATCACCAACACCGCAGTGGTGGCGATGACCGCAAAGCCCACCTCGCGGGTGCCGTGCCAGGCCGCCAGCAGGGGGGGCTCACCCCGTTGCAGATGGTGGTGAATGTTCTCCACCACCACGATGGCGTCATCCACCACCAGACCGATGGCGAGAATAAGCGCCAGCAGGGTGATGAGGTTGATGGAAAAACCGAGATACCAGGCGCCGATAAAGGCAGAAATCAGCGACACGGGCACCGTGATGGCCGGAATAAGGGTGGTACGCCCCTGACCGAGGAACAGGTAGAGCACAGCCACGACCAGCACGGCGCAGATGGCCAGGGTTTCATATACCTCGTCGATGGCCTGCTTGATAAAGATGGTGGAGTCGTAATCGACCTCCAGCTTGGCCCCCTCCGGCAGGAAGCGCTGCATCTCCACCAGCTTCTTCTCCACCCCCTGCGCCACCGCCAGCGGGTTGGCGGTGGACTGGGCGACGATACCGATCCCCAGACTCTCGCGGCCATTGCGCTGGTAGGCGCTGTCTTCGTTCTTGGCCCCCACCTCCACATCGGCGATGTCGGAGAGATAGACGCTCTGGCCATTGGCGGCGGTGCGCACCTGCAACTGCTGGAAATCTTCAGCCGTGTGGTAGAGCCGGGCAATCTGCACCGACATGGTCATGGAGTTGTTGCGGATCTCGCCGCCCGGCAGCTCGATGTTCTCGCGCTTGAGGGCATCCTGCACATCCGCCACCGTCACACCGCGCGCCGCCATATCAGCCGGGCGCAGCCGCACATACATCACCTGGGTGAGATCGCCGGAGAGCTCCACTTCGCTCACCCCGTCCACCAGACTCAGGGGGTCGACCAGCACCCGGTTGGCGTAATCGGTCATGGCGGTGCGATCCATCTGGCTGCTGCTGAAGTTAAGCCAGACCGCCACATCGCCGCTGCCGCTATCCTTGGTCACCAGCGGGTCATCGGCATCCTCCGGCAGCTTGCTCTTGGCGCGGGTCAGGGCATCGCGCACATCGGAGACCCCCTCCACCATGTTCCAGCCGAGCTTGAACTCCACCGTGATCATCGAGCGCCCCTTGCGGGTCACCGAGTTGATGTTCTTGATGCCGCTGATGCCGGAGAGCTGATCCTCGATGGGTTTGGTGACCTGGCTCTCCATCACCGCCGGCGCGGCCCCCTCATAGGTGGTGGTGATGGTGACCGACGGGGTCTGCACATCGGGCATCTCCCGCACCGTCAACTTGCTGAAGGCGACCAGACCGAACACGGTGAGCAGGGCGCTGAGCACCACCGCCACCAGCGGGCGGCGTACTGAGATATCGGAGAGCCACATCAGCCGTTTACCTCCGCCAGATCGCGGACTTTGGCGCCATCACGCAGATTGACCAGCCCCTCGACCACGATGCGATCGCCGACTTTCAGCCCCTCGGTGACCCAGACGGTCTCCCCCTCGGTCTCGCCGAGCACCACCGGCACCCGCTTGACCCGGCCATCGGCCTCGAGGCGGTAAACGAAGCGCTGCTCGCCGGCATACTCCACCGACTGGGCAGGAATAAGGGTGAGCTGGCGGGAGGGGAGCGAGAGCTCGACGTTGAGCAGCATGCCCGGGCGCAGCTGGCCGTTGTGGTTGGGCAGCTCGACCCGCGCCTTGATGTTCTGGGTCTCGTTGGAGATGCGGCTGTCGAGGGTGGTGAGGGTGCCGTTGAAGTGCTGATCCGGCCAGGCAGCGCTGGTCGCCGTTACCGCCATGCCGGGGCGCAGCAGGGCGAGGTAGCGCTCCGGCACCGCCAGATCGAGGCGCAGGGTGTCGATATCGTCGAGGTGCAGCAGGGTATCGCCACTATTGACCAGCGCCCCTTCGCTCAGATCAATCAGGCTGACAGTGCCGGCAAACGGCGCCTGCAAGTTACGCAGGGAGAGCTCGTAGCGGGCGGCATCGACGCGCGCCTGCACCTGATCGACGGTGGCCTCCTGCCCCTCCAGCACCGACTGGGTGACGGCGCCACGGGCGACCAGCTTGCGCATCTCGTTAAGCTTGCGGTGCTCATCGCGCAGGCTGGCACTCTGCTCGGCCAGCTCGGCGCGCTGCTTGCCGTTGTCGAGGGCGATAAGGGTCTCCCCTTTGGCGACGCCCTGCCCGGACTTCACGGCGATGGTGACGATGCGGCCGGTCACCTCGGGACTGATAACGACGGAGCGGTTGGCCTCCAGCTTGCCCACCAGCTTGAGGGTCGGTTCGGCCAGACTCTGCTTGACGGTCTGGGTGCGAATATTGATCTCGCGGGTCGGGGCCTTGGCTGCCGGTTGAAAGTGGCCAACAGCCCACCAGATGGCTGACACCAGAGAGAGCAGGCCGAGGCCCAGCCAGATACGCATTTTCATCGAACAATCCATGAAGAGTTGAGAGGGGGAAATCTGATTGGGGGCCATTTTAGCCCCAGACTATGCCGTGACTATGTATAAATGTGACAAAACGTAACAGGAGTGGCGCCAGATCACTGCAATCATGCCTTTTCGATCCCTTTTTCAGCAGAGTCGCATACACTAGCGACAGTTTTCTTCGCAAAAATAGCCAAATTGCCTATGCCAAATGTGTCTGACCGACGTTTCCTCTCACGCCTGACCTGGCTGCTCTTTGCCTTTGTCATCCTGCTGGTTGGTCTGACCCTGCAGCAATCCCTGAAACAGATTGAAGAGCTTTATCTCAGCGATACGGCCAACAGCGCCATTCGCCTGCGCGATCAGTTCAAGCAGACCGAGATCTTTCTGGAAGCGATGCGCGGTCAGGCCGAAGAGCGACTGCGCAGCGATCCCCAATCGGTACTGACTCGCCAGCTCTATCGCCATATCGAGGAGCGGCCTGAGGGGCTGGCGCTCGACCAGCCGCCTGCCGACCTGCCCGCCGGGCTGGTCGGCAACCTCACCGGACTGGGCCCCCTGCCCCCTCGCGGCAGCGAGCGGGAAGCTCGCATTCATCTGGCCCTGAGTCTCTCACCCCTGCTCTCTACCGCCAGCCAGCGCCTTGGCAAGGAGATCGCATGGGTCTACTTCACCGGTGCGGACAACTTTGTCTACCTCTACCCATGGCGCCCCTCCAGCCAGTACCGGTTTACCAACACCATGTATGACAAATCCTACTGGCTGGATGCGCAGGCGACCCCCAATCCGAGCCGCTCTACCATTCTCTCGCGCCCCTATGAGGACTTTGCCGGACTGGGCACCATGATCACCATGTCGCAACCCCTCTACCAGGGATCAACGCTGGTGGGGGTCATCAGCATGGATGTGCTGCTCTCGCGGCTCCACCAGCAGTTGCAGGCGCTCACCCCAAAGCTCGGTGGTTACCTGCTTATCAATCAGTACGATCAGGTGCTGGCCTGCAGCGACTCTGACCCGCATCCCCAGCAGAGTCTGGAGCCGGACGATGAGTACCGCTGGCATCAGGGGGGCTTTCAGCTCACCCAGGCACTGAGCGACACACCGCTGCGGCTGGTGCATCGCATCCCCCTGTTTGAGCTGCTCGTTGCGCTGATCTGCCAGTCGGCACCGACCCTGCTCGCCATCCTCTTCATGCTGCTGGCTGCCATCTCCTACCTGAGGGCCCGCCGCCTCAATCTGCAGCTCAACTATCTCTCCTGTCACGATGCGCTAACCGGCGCCTTCAACCGCTACTATCTGACCCAGCAGGAGCAGCTTGGCCAGCTGGCAAAACAGATGCCTATCGGAGTGATCCTGTTCGATGCGGATCACTTCAAACGGGTCAACGACCGCTTCGGCCACGGAGTGGGTGATATCGTGCTGATCCGGCTGGTGCAGATCTGCCAGCAGCAGCTGGGCCCGTCGGATTGCCTGATCCGTTGGGGTGGCGAGGAGTTTCTGCTGCTGGCCGCCCGCTGTGATGAGGCACGTCTCGCAGCGCTGGCCGAACAGCTGCGTCTCGCGGTCGAGGGTTATGAGTGGCGCAGCATAGTGCCCGAGCTGGCCGTCACCATCAGCCTCGGTTACCACCCCCACGCAGATTCCATCCCGCTGCACGAGGCGATCCGCCGTGCCGATGTGGCGCTCTATCAGGCCAAAGGCAATGGCCGCAACCGCTCGGAAAGATGGCAGGGTGACGAGGCCCAGCTCACAGAGTAAGCTGGGCCCTCCACACTTTTCAGGAGTCACTTCGTGCCACGAAAACCCCGCGTAGGGCTCGCTCTGGGGAGCGGTGCCGCCAGAGGATGGGCCCATATCGGCGTCATCCGCGCTCTTGAACGACTCGGCATCAAGCCCGATCTCATCGCCGGCTGCTCCATCGGCAGTTTTGTCGGCGCCGCCTATGCCGCTGGCGAGCTGGACAGACTGGAGAGCTGGGTACGCGGCTTTACCCGCCTGCAGGTGGTGAGCCTGCTCGACCCGGCCCTCTCCGGCGGCCTCTTTCGCGGCGAAAAGGTGTTTGGCATTGCCGCCAACCATCTCGGGGATCCCGAGCTGGAGAGTCTGCCCATCCCCTTCGCCTGCGTGGCGACCGAACTCGATACCGGCCGCGAGATCTGGCTGCAACAAGGCCCGCTGCGCCAGTCAGTGCGCGCCTCCTGCGGCATGCCGGGGATCCTAACTCCGACCCGGGTCAACGACCGCTGGCTGGTGGATGGTGCCGTGGTCAATCCGGTGCCCATCTCGCTGGCTCGCGCCATGGGGGCCGAGGTGGTGATTGCGGTCAACCTCAACACCGATATGCACCAACCCTGGACCGACGAGCCGGATCAACCCGGCAGCGGCGGCCTGCTCAGCCAGTGGCTCAATCGCGGTGAAACCGCGCCAGCCACTCCGGGTCTGTGGAGCGTGATGAGTGGCTCCATCAACATCATGCAGGAGCGGATCACCCGCGCCCGGATGGCAGGTGACCCGCCGGAGATCCAGCTCTGCCCGCGCCTTGGCAGCTTCTCCATCATGGATTTTCATCGCGCCAGCGATGCCATCAACGAGGGGGAAGCCTGCGTCGAGCGCAATCTCGATCAGCTCAAGGATGAACTGGGCCGCCTCGGGTTGCTGGGCAGTTAGTTGTCGACATGCAGCGGTTTACACATGAAAAAAGCGCCATTCGGCGCTTTTTTTTTCAACTCACTTACCCGGTTACTCCTTACGGTAGAAGAGCAACCCGAGCAGAATCACCCCCACAGAGACCAGCAGATAGAGTCCCAGACTGGGATTGGTGATACCGCCATACAGAATGATGAGCGCGCCCAGGGTGGCGCAGGTCGGGATCACAAACCGCTTTATCCAGCCCAACTCGGTAAAGGTGCGCATGTACCAGAAATAGAGGAACAGATAGAGGCCATAAATCAGCACGATCGGCATCTCGTCCAGGGCGATGTAACGACCGAATGTCTCGTTGATGCTGCAGTACCACAGCACTGAGTAGATCACCGACAACAGCGCTGCCGCGAGGGCCGAGTTGATTGGCATGTGGTGATGCGGTTCGATACGGCTCATCCACTTGGGGGCTGGCCCCTGATTGCGGATCGCCAGCGAGTAGGGAATGCGCATGGTCGCCAACACCAGACCATTGAGGGTGCCGAGGCAGGAGATAATCACGAACACGGTCAAAATGGTCGAGGCAGTCCCGCCAAACAGGCTGGTTGTCGCGAGATTTACCGCGTTATCCCCTTGCGCCACTATCTCGTCCGTCGGCAAGACGCTGGCGATCCCCAGAAAATAGGTGACATAGACCACAAAGACGATCAGGGTGCCAATCACCAGCGCTCTGGGCAGATTCTTCTTGGAATCGCGAATTTCGCTGTTGATGGTCACGGCGGCAATCCACCCCTCATAAGCGAAGGCGGTGGCAACCACGGCCGTAGCCAGAGTGCCTCCGGTGCTTCCTATCCCATCCATTGCCTGCACAAAGTTGGTCACGGTGACACCATTGAGCAAGCCTGAAATGGTGCCCACAATGGCAACCAGGATCAGCGGGATCAACTTGATCAGGGTAGAACCCACTTGCAGCTTGCCCGCCAGGACCGGGGTGTAGAAGTTGATCAGATAGGTGACCGTCATATAGACAGCCGCCAGTATCCAGGTCGCACCAGAGTTGGTCGGATTATCACTACCGAGCAAGATCATGGTGTACAGAGCGGCGACCCAGGCAAGGATGGCGGAAAGAGGGGCGTAATAGAGTACGCCTTTGAACCACCCCACCAGATAACCAAACATTTTGCCGTATGCCGCTTCGGCATAATCGACGATACCGTTGGACTTTTCGATCCGCTGGGCAAACTCGGCAAACACCAGCGCGCCGAAGATCATCGAAAACGCTCCCAGCGCCCATGCCAGCAGCGCAATGGCCAGATTACCGCCAGTCAGACGCAGTACATCATCGGCCTTGAAGAAGACACCGGAGCCGATCACCACGCCGACCACCATCGCAATGGCAGTCATCAGGCCATAGCGTTTATCCAACTCATTACTGCTCATACCCATACTCCATACGATTGCTCATATCATCCTGAATGTAATAGTGTTCAGGTGGCCAGATACCACCAGGGGCCCACTTTTCGGGGCCGCTTATTCTCGTTGGCCTGCATGGATAATTCAAAGCGTGTTAGATCAAAATATCGATCGGCAACCCAAAAAAATACCGCCCGAAGGCGGCATTTCTATTCACATCGATGATCACGCCTTGGCGAGGTCATCCGGGCCAATCTGGCCGATTTCGGCGACTTTCTTGTCTGCCAGCAGCCAGAGAGTGAACTTGTGCAGATCCGGGTGGTGCGCCAGGGCAACCAGGAAGGCGCCCCCAACTTCACGGTAACCCAGCTCGTAGTTTTTCAGCGTGGTGGGAGGAACACCCAGCAAATCTGCAAACTTCGGACGGCTCAAACCGACCGCTTCACGGATCTGACGGATCTTCTTGCCAACAGTGACGATATTTGAATTCATAATGTTCCATACTCCGTTTGGCGGATTTACTCCGCCTTTTATTTTTCGCGACGACTCGTAGTCAAGTGTATCAGTTTTGTTCGGACTCGTTATGGTCGAGCCTCTATCTTATGAGCGCCTTTCGGCGACAACCCTTGCCTTCAAGGGGGGATGGTAATCGCTCAGCCGCCTCAGGTAAACAGTCTCGAAAAGAAACCTTTATTGTGGCCCCCCCAATAACTCGTATAATCCGCCGGATACCCATTAAGAGGAATAAGTATGGCGTTTCCCGGCATTATCTCTCGCCTGCACCCCGTATCCAACACAGAAGAACTGGCACAACAGCGCCTGCAAGGTGAACAATATCGCGCCGAAGCATTCTGGCTTCCGGCCTTGATGTCCAGCCACGCCAGCGAGCTGCTGGCCGCCCTGCCGGAGAGCTGCAGCCTGTTTCTTGAACAGGCATGCCCGGAGCTGGCCTTGCGCAGCCACGACGGCTCCCTGCATAACAATGAGCAGCTCATCACGGTAAATGGTCAGACAATTGCGCTGGCAACCACCCCGGGTGATGGTGGTCTGGTGCCCGAATCAGGCATGTGCGAGATGGCCGACTGGCTGGAGGCGGGACACCGCCATTTCATCTGTTCAGCTGCGGTTCAGCCTGTGGCTCGCGCCATCCTCAACATCTGGCCCCTTGACCCCTATCTGGCCCGACATTTCTTGATGACATTTACCCCTCTGCTGCAGAGCGCAACCCAGGCTGATTACCTCGCGGTCTTTGCCGCCAGAGCGAATCCAGCCAACCCGCATAGCGACTGGGTTCAGGCTTATATGAAGCTGGAGAAGAAACTGCACAGGGCCTATCTGGATCACTAATTAATCAAAATAAACAGCCAGTTAAGGGAACGACACAATTTGCCACAAGGCTCATTTGTGAGCTTGATCATGTTTTAAAATCGGCATAGAGTGCGCCTCGTCATCGGAATGACATCAGTTGCCTGGCAGTGGTTTCTCACGCATTGCGTGCCATGCCAGCGCACTCGACACACCAGGAGAGTGTGCAACCCGGTTCTGCCGGGTCATCTGCCAGACTCGACGCCAGCCGTACGGCGGAGCCTGCAGCTTACATAAATTACAAAGTGTGAAGCACGTGAATAACGTGCGATCTCAACGAGGATTTTTTTATGATGAAAATGGCTCCTTCCATGATCGCCATCGCCATGGCTGCTCTGGGTGCTACCGCTGCTCACGCCGCTGACGACATCTACTTCGGTGCCGGTGTCGGTGCTACTCACTTCAACGGCCTGAACAAGCTGGAAAGCACCAATGTAGGCCAGGAAGACGCGGCTGCTGCCAACGCCTTCATGGGTTACAACTTCACCGAGAACTTCGGTACCGAACTGGGCTACCAGTACACCGGTCGTGGCAACACCGACGGCAACCGTTACGAGAGCCAGGGTGCCACCCTGTCCGGTATCGCCCGTATGCCGGTTGGCAACGACTTCTCCCTGTTCGCTGAAGGCGGCGCCTACTGGGGTCACACCGATGGTCTGGGCACCAGCGACACTAAAGTTTCCCCGCTGGCCGGTGCTGGTGTGACTTACAAGGTAAATGACGCGCTGGATCTGCAAGCTCGCTACCGCTACATGTGGGACGTGGCTGACCTGCACGCCAACGGTGAGCGTTACAAAGCCAACCAGAGCATCGCTACTCTGGAAGCGGTATACCACCCGTTCCGTACTTCCTACGTAGCTCCGGTAGCTGCTCCGGTAGTTGAAGAAGCTCCGGCTCCTGCTCCGCAAGTTGTAGAGAAGAACTTCGCCCTGAACTCAGACGTGCTGTTTGCCTTCGGCAAAGACACCCTGAAGCCGGAAGGCGTTGCAGCCCTGAACGGTCTGTATCAGCAAATCGTTGAGTTCCAGCCGAAAGATGGCAACGCTGTTGTTGTTGGTTACACCGACCGTATCGGTTCCGACGCTTACAACCAGAAGCTGTCTGAAGCCCGTGCCCGTACCGTTGCCAACTTCCTGGTGAGCAAAGGTATGGCTGCCAGCAAAGTTGCCATTGAAGGTCGTGGCGAAGCCAACCCGGTTACCGGCACCAAGTGCAACGGCGTAACTGCTAAAGCTCAACTGATCTCCTGCCTGGCTCCGGATCGTCGCGTAGAAGTTCGCGTATCTGGCGTACAAGAAGTTCAGCAATAATCTGACCTCGTTCAGATAGTGCGAAAAAAAGGGATGCTGCGGCATCCCTTTTTGTTTGTCTAGTTCTCGCTTGCATCCCTCACTCCCGCCTCCCTGCCCTTGCCTGCCTCGTCTCGAAAGCATAAAGTAGTTGCGCCTGTAAGGTATTGGATAAGCACTAAAAAGCGCTTCTTGTCCGGTCTGTTGTCCATGACGCCAATGCATCATGAGAGTCCAAAGCCTTCGCTATCCACTTTGCTGGCGATTTTTCGCAGCAATAAAAACAAGTGCATTGCCCGACATGGGCTAACACAACGAGGATAAACCGATGAAACTCAAAATGGCTCCTACCCTGATTGCACTGGCGCTCGCCGCCGCAGGTACCACAGCTCAGGCTGCCGATGACTGGTACACCGGTGTTGGTGCAGGTTGGGCATATGCTCACAACCTTGACGATGTACAAGGTCTGGATACAGACAAAGACGCCACCGCGCTGAGCCTGTTCGGCGGTTACAACTTCAACGACTACTACGCAGCTGAACTGGGCTACCTCTACGCCGGTAAAGCGGGCGTGGACGGTGCCGATTTCAAAACCCAGGGTGCCACCCTCTCCGGTATCGCCCGCCTGCCGCTGGGCGACATCTTCTCGGTGTTTGCTGAAGGTGGTGCCTACTTCAACCACGTCAACGGCAATGGCAACAGCGACAACGGCACTGCGCCGCTGGCGGGTCTGGGTCTGACTGCCAAGCTCTCCGACCTTATCGATGTGCAGGCACGCTACCGCTATCTGTGGAATCTGGGTGACGAGCAGAAAACCTGGGAGAGCGACATGAGCGTCGCGACCCTGGAGCTGGTGATGCACCCGAATCGCACCTCTTATGTTGCCCCGGTTGCCGCCCCTGCGCCTGAGCCGGTTCCCGAGCCGGTACTGGTCGACAAGAACTTTGCCCTGAGCTCTGACGTGCTGTTTGCCTTTGGCAAATCCACCCTCAAGCCAGAAGGTGTCGCAGCGCTGAATACGCTGTATCAGCAGATCGTTGATGTTCAGCCGAAAGATGGCAGCGCCGTGGTCGTCGGTTACACCGACCGTATCGGCTCTGACGCCTACAACCTGAAACTCTCCGAAGCGCGTGCCCGTACCGTAGCCGACTTCCTGGTTGGCAAAGGTCTGCCGGCTGGCAAAGTTGCCATCGAAGGTCGCGGTGAAGCCAATCCGGTCACCGGCACCCAGTGCAACAGCGTCAAGGGCAAGGCTCAGCTGATCTCCTGCCTGGCGCCGGATCGCCGTGTAGAAGTACGCGTCACCGGCGTGCAGCAAGTACAACAGTAATCCTGCAGTCCGACATAACAAGGAGGCCACCTGGCCTCCTTTTTCTTGCCGCTTATTTCACCCACCTTGTAACCCTCTTTTGCCCCCTTCCTCTTCCCGTCTCGCGCCCTAGTTCACGGCGTGTCGCCCCCCCATACCTCTTTGGTGGTTAAAAACAGCCCGTCACCTATACATAAGTGTGGGGTTTGACCAGCAGGCACCCCACTACACCAAACATCGACGAGGATACGCGATGAACATAAGAGTAAAACCTGTGTGGATTGCACTGGCATTGGCGAGCACAGGCGCACAAGCGGAACCGGTTCACGACTGGTATGCCGGGATTGGCGGTGGCTGGGCCATTGCCCACAATCTGAATGATTTCAGTCAGGATGTCGGCAAGGATGCGACTGCGCTCTCCCTGTTTGGCGGCTACAACTTCACGGAAAATCTGGGGGCCGAGATTGGCTATCTCTCCACCGGTGACTGGGATATCAGCGGCCACGACTTCAACAGCAAGGGAGCCACGCTGTCAGTCATTGGCCGCCTGCCGCTCAGCGAGATGTTCTCGCTCTTTGCCGAGGGCGGTGGCTATATCTATCACGTCGAGTCGGTCAATGGCGGGGACGACAACCTGGCGCCGCTGGCAGGCCTGGGAGTGACGGCCCGGCTCCATGACTGGGTCGATCTGCAGGCACGCTACCGTTACATAGTGCGCGTTGGCGATGATCCGGATAACGGCAAAGCCAACAGCGGTACCCAGCGCTGGGTCAGCGACATCAGCACCGCCACGCTGGAGCTGGTGATCCACCCGAACCGCAGCCAACCCAAAGAAGCAGCCCCCACGCCCGCCCCGGTCGTGGTTCCCCCGCCACCGGCCGAACCGGAGGTGGTGGATCAGACCTTCAACCTCAGTTCCGATGTACTGTTCGCCTTTGGCAAAGCGGACCTCAAACAGGAGGGGATGAGTGCGCTGGACGATCTCTACCAGCAGATCGTCGACGTGCAGCCCAAGGATGGCAGTGCGGTGGTGATGGGGTATACCGACCGCATCGGCTCGGATGCCAACAATCAGAGGTTGTCAGAAGCTCGGGCCCAAACCGTTGCCGACTTTCTGATCAGCAAAGGGTTGCCTGCCGACAAGGTGAGCATCCAGGGCAATGGCGCGAGTAATCCGGTCACCGGCAACCAGTGTGATGCCATCAAGGCAAAGGCGGCGCTCATCGACTGCCTTGGGCCAGATCGCCGGGTAGAGGTGCGTGTCACCGGCGTACAGGGCGGCAGCGAGTAGTTGATCTTGAGGCGATAACCATGTCAGACGTGCAGTAAAAAGGGATGCCGAGGCATCCCTTTTGCTTTGCATCTTCCCGCAGAAATCAGAACGAGGTGCGGCGGTAGCGGCGATATTCCGGATGCCAGAAGTTGGCGTCGATGGCCTGATCGATCACCTCGTCCGGGGTCTGCACCGCCTTGCCCTGCAGCATGGCTGTCTTGGCCACCATCTTGGCGATGTAGCGGGAGACCTGATGGATATCCGCCAGATCCGGCAGCAGGGAGCCCTCCTCCCCTTTCACCAGCGGTGAACACTCCGCCAGCGCGCGACTGGCCGACATCAGCATGGCGTCGGTCACCCGGGTGGCGCCGGAGGCGATGACGCCAAGGCCGATCCCCGGGAAGATGAAGGAGTTGTTGCACTGGGCGATGACGTAGCGCTTGCCCTTGTGCTCCACCGGTGCGAACGGGCTGCCGGTGGCCACCAGCGCCTGACCGTCGGTCCAGCGGATGAGGTCAGCCGGCGTCGCCTCGACCCGGGAGGTGGGGTTGGAGAGCGGGAAGATGATGGGACGGGCACAGTGCTTGTGCATGGTCTTGACCACCTCTTCGGTAAACAGCCCCGGCTGGCCGGAGACCCCGATCAGAATGTCCGGGCGCCCATGTTCCATTACCTCCAGCAGGGAGATATTGTCCCCCACCGGCCAGTCGGCGATGCGCTCCACCGGTTGGGAGAGACGGCGCTGGAAGTCGAGCTGGTTGGGGATCTTGTCGGTGATAAGACCGAAGCGGTCCACCATAAAGACACGGCTGCGGGCCTGGGCATCGGTCAGCCCCTCGGCCTTCATCTGTGCCACGATCTGCTCGGCAATGCCGCAACCGGCACTGCCCGCACCGAGAAAGGCAACCCGCTTCTCGGAGAGCTTGGCACCGGAAGCCTTGCAGGCGGCGATGAGGCTGCCCAGGGTCACAGCAGCAGTACCCTGAATGTCGTCGTTGAAGCAGCAGAGCTCGTTCTTGTAGCGGTTGAGCAGCGGCATGGCGTTGTTCTGGGCGAAATCCTCGAACTGCAGCAGGATATCTGGCCAGCGGCGCTTGACCGCCTGAATGAAGGCATCGACAAACTCGGCGTACTCATCTCCCGAGATACGCGGATTGCGCCACCCCATATAGAAGGGGTCATTCAGCAGTTGCTGGTTGTTGGTGCCGACATCCAGCACCACCGGCAGGCAGTAGGCGGGCGAGATACCGCCACAGGCGGTGTAGAGGGAGAGCTTGCCGATGGGAATGCCCATGCCGCCGATCCCCTGATCACCCAGACCCAGGATCCGCTCGCCATCGGTCACTACGATCACCTTGACGTTCTGCTTGGTGGCGTTTTGCAGCATGTCATCGATCCTGTCCTTGTCCGGATAGGAGATAAACAGGCCACGGGCGCGGCGATAGATATTGGAGAACTCCTCGCACGCCTTGCCCACCGTCGGGGTGTAGATGATGGGCAGCATCTCGGTCAGGTGGTTGTGCAGCAGACGGTAGAAGAGCGTCTCGTTGGTATCCTGGATGTTGCGCAGATAGATGTGCTTGTCCATGTCGTTACCAAACGCCATGAACTGGCGATAGGCGCGCTCGGCCTGCTCTTCGATGGTCTCGATATTCTGGGGCAACAGACCTTCGAGGTTGAAGTTGCTACGCTCTTCGCTGGTGAAGGCGCTGCCCTTGTTGAGCAAGGGGGTCTCCAGCAGGGCGGGACCGGCGTAGGGAATGTAGAGAGGACGTTTCTGGTTATTATCTTCAAACATGGATCTTGGTACCTAAACGGTTAGCTAGACGCAGGGACCCGCCGATCCTAGGGGCTTGTCTCATTAATTTCAAAGAGTTTGCACATCCGTTGCAAAAGGTTTGCGACCCAGTCGACGAAAGGCGCCGGGGGTCTGACCAGTCAGACGACGAAAGCGGTTGGCAAAGTTGGCCCCATCGCTGTAACCGACCCGGGCCGCCAGCTCGCCAAGTGGCCAGTTGGTATAGAGCAGCAGCTGGCGCGCCTTGTTCATTCTGAGCTCGGTCACCCTCGCCATCGGCCCCATACCGAACGCTTGCTGGCAGAGGCGATGCAGATGGGGTACAGAGCAAGCCATCTGTCGGGCCAGCAGGGCGACACTCCAGGGTTCGTCCAGGCGCGCCTCCACCCGGCGAAACAGAGCCTGCAATCTGAGTTCAGGGGTGCCGCGCACCTCCCCTTGCAGGGTGCGCTCCAGCAGCGCCAGCAACAGGCTGAGCAGTTGAGGTTGCAGCGAAGAGCGAACCCCTTCCCCCTGCATCAGGCTGAGCAGATGGTAGAGCTGATCGCCGCCATCTCCTTGCCAGATACGGTGACCAAGGCGATGCAGGTGCTGCCAGCGCGGCACGTCATCGAGCAAAATCCAGCTGATCTGCCAGCTTTCGCCAATCAGCTTGAGACCACCGGGGACGGCGGCGGGCAGGAAAATCAGCGACCCGGCCGGAATGGCTTGCTCCCCCTCGTCGGTGAGCAGCGCGCCCCCCTCATCATGACTCATCATCAGGATGTGAAACTCGGGGCGATTGCGGCGGATGAGGTAGTGATCCCGCACGCGGGAGAGGCCGGTCAGGAAGATCCCTGCCTCGCCGAGCAGGGGCAGCCCTTCACGTCCCAGCATCTGCTCTTCACAGGCTGGCGCTATCTCCAGACACTCGCTGGCAAATGGCATAACACCTCAACAGGATAGTTTTACACAAGAAAATCGAGAGCTACTCACAGTGAGAAGAGCCTTATCAGCCCCTATCATACCCCTGACAAACCTTGCTTTTCTCATACCCGGTTAACAACTATGAATTATTGGCAAGCGATTTTAAAACAAACCACCGATCGCGAGTTCATGACCCGATTGTGGCGGCTGGCTCTGCCTGTCTCGCTGCAATCCATGATGTTCTCCCTGCTCGGCCTCATCGATATCATGATGGTGAGCCAACTTGGCACCACGGCTGTGGCGGCGGTCGGCTTGGGTAACCGGGTCTTCTTTTTCAATCTGCTGGTGATAGCGGGCCTCGCGGGCGGGGTCTCGGTATTGGCAGCACAATACTTCGGGCGCGGGGAGATGGCCGGGGTGCGCCGCTCCCTGGCGCTGGCCATAGTGGGCGCCCTGCTGGTCACCCTGCCCTTTGCCTTCATCTATGTGTTATCACCGGGCAGCGTGCTGGGTTTTGCCAGTCAGGATCCGGCACTGCGGGCACTGGCGGATCAATTCTTGATGATCACCGGCGCCACCATCCTCTGTACCGCCATCGTGGTGCCGCTGGAGTCAGCCCTGCGCTCGGTCGGCAATGCCGCCGCGCCGACCCGCATCGGCATTATCGCCATCATCGCCAACGTCATCCTCAACTACGCCCTCATCTTCGGTCACTTCGGCTTCGAGGCGATGGGGGTGGCCGGTTCGGCCTGGGGCACCACCATTTCCCGGCTGCTGCAGACAGCCCTGCTGCTGCTCTACGTAAAGCGTTATGAGGCGCGCCTGATCCCGCGCGCACCAGACTGGCTGGCCGCCTTCAAGCGCAAGGAGGTGGTGCGCTTTACCCTAATCGCCCTGCCGCTGCTGTTCCATGACGGCCTCTGGGCCTTCGGCATGCTGATTTACGGCTTTCTCTATGCCCATCTTGGCACCGATTCGCTGGCCATCATGACCACCCTCGGCACCCTGGAAAGCATCCTTATCTCCCTCTTCTTCGGACTGGCGGTGGCCTGCTCCACCCTGCTCGGCCACCGGCTCGGAGCCGAGGAGTACGAGATTGCCTGGCAGCACTCCCAGCTGTTCCTGCTGCTGGCACCGATTGGCGCGCTACTGGTGGGGATCATCGTCTGGCTGCTGCAAGCCAACCTGCTGCAGTGGGTCGGCAACCTGCCCCCCGAGCTGATGACGGAGGCGGGACAGGTGCTCGGCATCATGTGTCTCGGGATGCTGCTCAAGGTGTTCAACATGGTGGGGATCATCGGGGTGCTGCGCTCTGGCGGCGATGTGAACTACAGCATCTTCATCGATATTGTCGGCATGTGGTGCATCGGCATCCCGCTCGCCTGGGTGGCGGTCACTTTGCTCGGCTGGCCCCTCTCCTGGGTGGTGGCGGTGGTCTTGCTTGAGGAGCTTAGCAAGGTGCTGCTGGTGCAGCGCCGTATTCGCCAGCGCTGCTGGTTGAAGAATCTGGTGATCGGATAAACAGCCACAAATCGGGGTCATATCAATGACAGAAAAACCCTGTTTGCAGTATGCTGGGCGCCTCTTCAATCAGAGGCAGGGATCCACGGTTTCCCTGTCCAGTAGTCGTTTAAGGAGACGAGCATGCAACCACAGAAAGAGCTGATCACCGAGACGGCCCTGCTTGAGATGGCCAACAAGATCATCAAGGAGCATGAAGACTTCATCCACGGTATGCGCGCCGATTCGGTGGAGCAGAAGGGGGATATTCTGGTGTTCAAGGGGGAGTATTTCCTGGCCGAAGACGGCACCCCGACCGGCAAAACCATGGCGGTCTTCAACATGTTCAAGCTGCTGGCCCAGCAGCTCTCCGGCAAGTACAAGCTGGCCTGATCGCACCAGCACATTGTCAACAGGATGCCGCCCTCAGGCGGCATCTGTTTTTGCGCGGTTTTGCCCCTCGACCACCACGCAGTTGCGTCCCGCCATCTTGGCCTGATAGAGACACTCGTCGGCACGGTTGATCAGAATATCGATGGTGTCATCGGCACGAGCCATGGCAATCCCGATACTCACCGTCACCTCCAGCAATTCGTCCGAGGTGGGGCTCTTCACCAGCCGCGCCTCGACGGCAATGCGCAGCCGCTCGGCCATTTTGCTCGCCAGCGCCGGATCGGCGCAGTTGTGCATCAGGATGGCAAACTCTTCACCACCATAACGCCCCAGCACCATATCAGGCTCCAGCTGCTCCCCCAGGGTGGTCGCCACCTCCTTGAGCACCGCATCCCCCGCCAGATGGCCGTAGATATCGTTGATCCGCTTGAAGCGATCGAGATCCAGCAGCATCACCGCAAAGGGCTTCTTCTTGAGTTGCAGCCGGATTCTGGCCTGCTCCAGCTGCTTCATCAGCAGGCGGCGGTTCATCATGCCGGTCAGCTCATCAGTGGTCGATTCCCGATAGAGCCGCAGCAGCATGTTGAGCTGGCCGCACTGCACCCAGCAACTGGCCATGGTAAACATGCCGAGCACCCACACCTGATTCAGGGTGGCCTGACTCCAGATGCTCTGGCCCACCAGCAGCCAGTGACCCAGCAGCATGGTCACCAGCACCACACCTGCCAGTTGCAAGCCGAGGGAGAGGGGGATGGGGAAGATGGCAAACAGGGTGATCAGCAGATAGGGAAAGGCCGCATAGCCCGCCTGCAACTCCTGTCCGGCGCCAAAGCTGTTCAGGCAGAAGAGGGAGAAGAGCATCATCACGGCCATCAGGTAGCCAAGGGCCAGCTTCATCCGCTCCCGCTTGAAGTGGATGAGATACGAGAGCGGAATAAGTGGCGAGAGCGCCAGAGTGCAGAAGATCCTGGCCTGGAACAGCTGCTCGAAATGAACGGCGGGCAAGGTCAGCCAATCCACCACGGCCCAGGCGGGCAATCCGAGCATCAGCAAGCAGGTCAGCAGGCGCAAACGCACCGTCATAAAGCCCATGCGAGTACGAGTAAAGTCTTCGGAGTGAACCCTCGCACTCCAGAACTCTGACAACTTGAGCATCCAGAGTCTCCACGATGAATACTGAGGGCTCATTCTACACCTACAAAGTGGTAAAAATGTCATTAGCGGGGAGAATAAAAAGGAGAGGTCGGTCACACAAACCGACAGATGATAATCGCAGCGCGCAAACGTTTCAACCCATCAAAAAATAAACCTTTTTTTGCATAATTAGCGCTGGTCAGCCTCATTTCAATCACTACAATAGCGCCCAATTTTCTCCCCCTCCCCACACAATTCGAGGTACTTATGGAACAGGCTGCTGTCACACGCGCCAATCGAGAGGCACATCCACCCAGGCGAGCCCATAGCGAACTGGTCTATGGCATAGAGGATGTCCCGCCTCTGCCCCAGACGCTGTTCGCCGCCCTGCAGCATATGCTCGCCATGTTTGTCGCCATCATTACCCCGCCCCTGATTATCGCCAATGCCCTCGGCCTCCCTGCCGCCGACACCCGTTATATCGTCTCCATGTCGCTGGTCATGTCCGGCATCGCCTCCTTCATTCAAACCCGCCGCTTCGGCCCCATCGGTTCCGGCCTGCTCTCGGTACAGGGCACCAGCTTCAACTTCCTCGGCCCCATCATCGCCTCCGGTCTCGCCCTCAAACAGGCGGCCATGCCCACCGAGGATCTGTTGGGCACATTGTTTGGCACCATGATGGTTGCCGCACTCACTATCGTGGTGATGAGCCGCTTCCTCCATCTGGTGAAACGGATCATCACCCCGCTGGTGACCGGCATAGTGGTGCTGCTGATCGGCCTGACCCTGATCAAAGTGGGCCTGATCAGCATGGGCGGCGGCTATGCAGCCCTCTCTGATGGCAGCTTCGCCAGTCACACCAACCTCTTCCTCTCCCTGCTGGTGCTCGGCCTTATCGTGTTGCTGCAACGCAGTCGCAATCCCTGGTTGCGCCTCTCCGCCATCATGATCGCCATGCTGGCGGGCTATGCCGTGGCGCTGCTGCTGGGCAAAGTGAGCGCCCCCACCTTCGACGGTCCGCTGGTGATGGTGCCCATTCCGCTCCACTACGGCCTAGGCTTTGACTGGCAGCTGTTCGTGCCGCTCGCCATCATCTTCGTGGTGACGGCGCTCGAAGCGATCGGCGACATGACCGCCACCTCGGACATCTCCGGCGAGCCGCTGGAAGGGCCTGTCTATATGGAGCGGATCAACGGCGGCGTGCTGGCCGATGGTGCCAACTCCATACTGGCGGCGGTTTTCTCCACCTTCCCCATGTCCACCTTCGCCCAGAATAACGGCGTTATTCAGCTGACCGGCGTCGCCAGCCGTCACGTCGGGCTCTTTATCGCCGCCATGCTGGCGCTGCTTGGCCTGTTCCCGGCGGTCGCCAGCCTGGTACAGCAGATCCCCGAGCCCGTGCTGGGGGGCGCCACTATCGTGATGTTCGGCACCATCGCTGCTGCTGGCGTGCGCATCATTGCCCGCGAGGAGCTGGATCGCCGCGCCCTGATGATCCTGGCAGTGTCGCTGGCCATGGGGCTGGGAGTCGCCCAGGTGCCGGAAGTGCTGCAACACCTGCCGGAGCTGGCCAAGAGCGTGCTCTCCTACGGCGTCGCCACCGGTGGCATTACCGCCATCGTGCTCAACCTGCTGCTGCCCAAGCGCGAAGCGCGCCACTCCTGAAACACAGCCTACCGATAGCAAACAGCCCCGCACTGCGGGGCTTTACCTTGCCAGTCGCCACGGGTAGTGTGCTGGGCAGCCTTTTTTGAGGATGCCGCCATGCCCTATCGCCTGCTCTCCCCCCTATCCAATACCGCTTCACCCGCACAGATACTGGCGCAAGAGCAGAACTGGCTGCGCGACTGTGCCCATGACGGCCAGCCCCGCGCTCACCTGTGGCAGGCGCCCCAATGCCTGATTGTCACTCGCAAAGATACCCGCCTCCCCCATTACGAAGCCGCCTGCCAGCAACTTGCAGCTGAAGGCTGGCCAGTGCATGTGCGCGACAGCGGTGGCACCGCCGTGCCCCACGGGGCGGGGATCCTCAACCTATCCCTGCTGCTGCCCCGCACCACCACAGATCTCGCCCACTACTACCGGCTGCTGGGGGCGCCGCTGCTGACCCTGTTGGCGGAGTACGGCCTTGAGGGAAGCTATGACTTCGTGCCCGGATCCTTTTGCGATGGTCAGTACAATCTGGTGATCGGGGGACGCAAGATCACCGGCACTGCCCAGCGCTGGCTGGCGCCGGGGCAGGATCACCAGGGCGCCGTGCTGGCACAAGCCATGCTGCTGGTGGCGGGTGATGTGGATGAGGGAACCAGAATGGCGAGCCGCTTCTACGAGCTGGCGGGCGGCGAACTGCGTTTTATGGCGAGAACCTCCACCACGCTGGCAAGCTGCATCGATTGGCGCGGTAGCGATCAGGCACTGGTAGAGAAAGTGCGAGCACGTCTGGATAGCCTGCTGAGCGAGGGGCTATCCCCCCCATCCTGACCTTATTCCGAAGGGAGAGGGGAAGTACTCATCCAGAAACACTGCGCACAAAAAGCCACGACCGGAGTCGTGGCTTGTTCTTTTCAATGGACACGTGAAACGGGCCGAGGCATTCAGGCCGTCTGCGGCTCCGGCTCGGCTTCGCTATCCAGATCCCGGCTAAAGTAGGCGCGGGTCTCGGCGATCACCACATGGCGCAGACCAATCAGGCCGATGAGGTTGGGCACCGCCATCAGGCCGTTAACGATATCGGCCAGCAGCCAAATCATGTCCAGATGGAGGAAAGCACCGCTCGCCACCAGCGCCAGATAGACCAGACGATAGGGCTTGATCGCCTTCACCCCGAACAGGTACTCGGTGCAGCGCTCGCCGTAGTAGTTCCAGCCAAGGATGGTGGTAAAGGCGAAGAACAGCAGGCCAATGCTCACCAGATACTGGCCGACATGAGCATCGAGCCCCTGGGCAAAGGCCAGACTGGTCATGGCCGCGCCGCTTGCATCGCCGCTCCACACGCCTGTGACCACCAGGGTCAGGCCGGTCATGGTGCAGATGATGATGGTGTCGATGAAGGTACCTGTCATGGAGACCAGCCCCTGCTCTACGCACGAATCGGTCTTGGCCGCCGCCGCCGCGATGGGTGCAGAGCCAAGTCCCGATTCGTTGGAAAAGACCCCGCGCGCCACCCCGGACTGAATGGCCAGCATGATGCTGGCGCCGACGAAGCCGCCGGTCGCCGCATGGCCGGTGAAGGCACTCTCGATAACCAGCATGACGGCATCGGGCAGGGCGCTGGCGTTGTTCACCAGCACGCCCAGACAGGCGACGATGTAGAAGATGGCCATGAAGGGCACCACCTTGCTCGACACGCTGGAGATGGACTTGATCCCCCCCAGGGTCACCAGCGCCACGATCAGGGTCAGCACCACGGCAGTCGCTTCACGGGGCACCGAGAAGGAGAGGCTCATGGCGTCGGA
This sequence comes from Aeromonas sp. FDAARGOS 1411, assembly GCF_019047125.1. NCBI lineage: Bacteria > Pseudomonadati > Pseudomonadota > Gammaproteobacteria > Aeromonadales > Aeromonadaceae > Aeromonas > Aeromonas sp. FDAARGOS 1411. Next base: position 2,468,001 of record NZ_CP077214.1, read on the forward strand.
GATGGCATTGACCTGCGGGAAGGTACCGATCCCAAAGAAAGCCACACCGATACCAAACAGGGCAAACAGCTTGGCCAGCGGCTTGGAACCGAGCCCCTTCTCCAGATAGTACATGGGGCCACCCGCCATCTGGCCGTTGGCATCCTGCTCTCGATATTTGACCGCCAGCAGACACTCGGCGTACTTGGTGGCCATGCCGAACAGCGCCGCCATCCACATCCAGAACAGGGCACCGGGGCCGCCGAGCTTGATGGCGGTGGCCACCCCGACGATGTTGCCGGTACCGATGGTGGCAGAGAGAGCGGTGCACAAGGCGCCGAAGCTGGAGACATCCCCCTGCTTGCCCTGCCCCTGATCGCGGCCAAAGACCAGCCGCAGAGCGAGCGGCAAACGCACGACCTGAAGCAGACCCAGACGCAGGGTGAGATAGATACCGGTCCCGACCAGCAGGATCAGCAGGGGCGGCCCCCAGATAAAGCTATCGATGGCGGTTAACGCCGATTGAATTGATGACATGCATCCTCCTTAAGAAACAGAAATTAAGGAGGAGAAGGATGATCTTCCCATAGGTGTCGCGATCGGCCAGAGGCGATCGGATGCGGGCCAAGCCCAGGTACAACCATCCCATCCCCTCTGTCCTTTTGCCTGAGAGTTTCCGGCGCCAGCCTGCCCTTGCGGGTAGTCATGGTGCCTTGCTCCTTCGGCGCCCGATTTAACGGGTCTCTCCAGAGTATCGTCCAGTAGCAGTCCACACCGGTTGCCCGGTACCTGAAAGATTCACTTCTTCGGTGGATGGTTGCCCATCGCTCTCCTGCTACCTTCATCCGAACTAGTTTGGATTAGGAAGTCGGCATGTTAATCCAAAAAATGTGAGCTGTCTCGCACTTGGCCGCCCCCATTTATATTTTTTTAGTGACCGCCAGAACCGCGGCAAGAATGTTAAATATTAGTTAACTATCAACAAGTTAGGCTCTCACGGATCAAATGTGGCCCAAACGGGAAAAATGGCGGATAGAGAACAGTGATCCCTCTCGTTTCGCCAAGAAAATCTTGCCGACATATCCAATCAAAATGCTTGCACACAGAATCAATAAGCCGATAATCCGCTGCATAACCAAGCACTTTGCCATCAATTTATGCACTGTGTTCGGTTGGTCCCACCGGACCGCTCGCCTGACCCGGCCGTCGCCGGTTCAATCGCATATGGCTTGGGCATATCACGCCCCCTAAGGATGACCAAAAGAGAATGAACGAGACCCTGGTTGCAAAAGATGTGGTCGCACAAGATTACCGTCAGCTGGTTGAACAATTCGGCTCCCCCCTGCTGCTGCTCGACAAGGCAGTCGTCCGCAAACAGTATCGGGCCCTGGCCGCAGCCCTGCCCGATGTACGATTGCACTATGCACTCAAACCCCTGCCCCATGAGGCGGTGGTCTCTGTCTTGAAGGAAGAGGGGGCCTGTTTCGATCTGGCCACCAATGGCGAAGTGGATCTGGTGCGCAGTCAGGGGGTTCGCCCGGGACGTTGCATTCATACCCATCCCATCAAGCGCGACAGCGATATCCGTTACGCGCTCGAGTTCGGCTGCACCGTGTTTGTCTACGACAACCCGCTGGAGCTGGAAAAGTTCATTCCCTACAAGGACGAAGTGAAACTGCTGCTGCGGGTCAGCTTCCCCAACCCCGAGACCAAGGTCGATCTCTCCAAGAAGTTCGGCTGCACTCCGGAGCAGGCGCTGCCGCTGCTGCAACTGGCCCACGCCAAGGGGATCAAGGTGATGGGGCTGTCGTTCCACGTCGGCTCCCAGGTACCCCACGCCCGTCGCCATGTGCAGGCCATCGACGCCTGCCGCGAGATCATGGAGCAGGCCTGGGCGCTCGGGCTCAAGCCCTGGGTGCTGGATATCGGCGGCGGTTTCCCGGTGGATTATGAAGGGGGCGAGTTCGATATCGACGGCTTCTGCGCCCCGATCCGCGAAGCGCTGGCCAAGTTGCCCGCTACCGTGCAGAAGATTGCCGAACCGGGCCGCTTTATCAGCGCACCGGCCATGACTTCGGTTTCCAGCGTGATGGGCAAGGCCCACCGTGGCGACAAGATCTGGTACTACCTGGATGACGGTCTCTACGGCAGCTACAACGGCCAGCTCTATGACCACGTCACCTATCCGGTGAGCACGCCTTATGCCAGTGGCGAGCAGCACAATTCGGTGCTCTCCGGCCCCACCTGCGACAGCGTGGATGTGATCCGCGATGGCATCATGCTGCCGGATCTGGCTATCGGCGAGTTGGTGGTTGGCAAGGTGATGGGCGCCTACACCTGGGCCTCCGCCTCCACCTTCAACTTCTTCCCCAAGGCCAGCATCCTCATTCTGGACAGCAGCCAGAAGGGGCAGAAGCTGGTGGCAGTAGCCTGAGCACACCGCTCGCTCGCCAACAGGTTCACTGGGCAAAAACAAGAGGGGGAAGCTTGAGCTTCCCCCTCTCTCATTTCACCAACCCCTATCAGATAAACTGACTGGTCAGCAGCCAGCCGGTATAGGCAACGAAGCAGGTGAGCAGCACGCCCCCCTCCAACCGGTTGATGCGGCCCTGTCCCTTGCGGCCCAGGCACATCACCAGCAGCAACAGGGTCAGCCCCATCATGATGCTCCAGTCACGGGTGAGCACCTCCGGCGCCACATCGAGCGGGTGGATGCCCGCCGCGATCCCCACCACCGCCAGGGTGTTGAACAGGTTGGAGCCGAGCACGTTGCCAAGGGCCAGATCATGCTCGTTCTTGCGAATGGCGATCAGCGACGAGGCTAGCTCCGGCAGAGAGGTCCCTACCGCGACTATGGTGAGACCAATCACCAGATCGCTGATGCCGAGCGCCTGGGCGATGGTCACCGCCCCCCAGACCAGTAGACGGGAAGCACCGATCAGCAGCACCAGCCCGACCACCAGCCAGAAGATAGCGCTCTTGAGGGACATCCCCTCGCTCTCGATATCCTCGGCGGTCTCGGTATCCAGCGCATCTCCCTTGCCATTCAGGCCAGCCCAGATGGACCAGCCCATCAGAGCAACGAAGACGGCCCCCAGAATGACCGCATCCATCCGGCCCAGATGACCATCAATCAGCAGGGCGCCGGAGAGCAGGGTAATACCGAGCAAGATCGGGATCTCCTTGCGCACAACCTGAGAGGCCACCGCGATAGGGCTGATCAGTGCCGTCAGACCCAGGATCAACGCGATATTGGTGATGTTGGAGCCATAGGCATTGCCGAGTGCCAACCCGGGATTGCCCTGGGACGCCGCCAGCGCCGAGACCACCATCTCCGGGGCCGAGGTACCAAAACCGATGATCACCATGCCGATCAGCAGCGGCGGCATCCCCGCATAACGGGCGGTGGCGGCAGCGCCGTCGACAAACTTGTCTGCGCTCCAGACCAGCAGCGCCAGTCCGGCAATCAGGGCAACAAAAGCCAGGGTCATAGGATCTTCATCTCTTGTTATCTGCAACGAAGCGCCAGCCCGAACGGGCAGGCACCATGGGAAAGTGGCGCCAGTGTAGCTGTGCCACCTTCCATTTCAAGGGGAAATCAAACCGTGATTAACATTTCATAGTGCAGCCAGCAGGCTCGCGGCATCGGAGACCTCGAACTTGCCCGGTGCCTCCACAAACAGCTGCTCGACCACACCATCGTTGGCGATCAACGCAAAGCGCTGGGCGCGCACGCCGCCAAAGGCACCGGTCTCCTTGGCAAGGCCCAGCGCCCGGGTCCAGCTGCCATCGCCATCCGCCAGCATGGTGATCGCCTCTGCATTCTGGGCCGTCTGCCAGGCCCGCATCACGAAAGCGTCGTTGACCGACAGACAACAGATGGCATCCACCCCTTTGGCTATAAACTGATCGGCCAGCACCACATAACCGGGCAGATGGGCATTGGAGCAGGTGGGAGTAAAGGCGCCGGGTACCGCAAACAGCACCACTTTTTTACCGGCGAACAGCGTCTTGCTATCCCGCAGCTGCTTGCCCTCGACGGTGATAAAGGTAAATTCGCCCGCAGGCAGGGGTTGTCCTACAGCAATCATGATTTCTCGTCCTGAGTCGTGATGGGAAGTCGCCAGTTTATCCCAGAGTGACGATGCCGCCTAACAGAGGCTCTGAGCCTGACCATGGATAGCGGCAGGCATTTTCCCCTTGGGCAGACTACTCTTGAGCTGGTTTCACGGCGCCAGGAGGCCCCATGCAACACTATTACGATGGTCTGGAAATTCGTCCCCCCGCCATGCGCGAACAGCAGCAACTGGACCAGCTCAATCATCAGCTTACCCATGTCAGTCAATATTGCGCCGGTTACTCCAGCGCCTATCGCCAGTGCCGCCTCGAGGATCTGGCAGAGCTGGCCACCCTGCCACTGCTCGACAGCAAAGAGCTCTTTGCCGCCCAGCAAGCTCATCCCCCCTTTGCCGGTCTCACCGGCCGCCCCGCCAGTCAGGCGTTGCGGGTCTTCTCCTGTCCGGGCCAGCTGGCCATTCCCGAATATGCCGGGGCAGACTGGTGGGGCGCCGCCCGGGCGCTGTTTGCCGCCGGTTTCAAGGCGGGGGAAGTGATGCTCAACGGCCACGACTATCATGCTGGCCCCACCGCCTTTATTTTCGATAACGGCGCCCGCCAGCTGGGCGCCCCCGTGGTGCCCTGCGGGCCCCACGATACCCAGCGCCAGCTGGAGGCGCTGCTGCGCTATCAACCTACCGGCTACGTTGGCCCGCTGGTGACCCTGCTCGACCTGCTGGAAGCGGCCGAAGCGGCGGAGATCCCGACCGACTCGCTGCGCCGCGCCCTGCTGTGTGAAGCCTCTCACCCGGAAACCACGCCACTGCGCGCCATTCACGGCATTGCGGCCCTCAACTGTCTGGTGTGGCAGGATGTAGGGGTGGTGGCCTACGAGAGTCAGCCCGGTCAGGGCTTTATCGTCAACGAGAGCTGCATCATCGAGATCATCGATCCCGCCAGCGGCAACCCCGTGAGCGGCGACGAGACCGGCCAGCTGGTGGTGACCCGGCTCGATCTCGAGTATCCGCTGCTGCGGCTAGCCACCGACTGGCAAGGTCACTGGCTCGCCAAACCGAGCGCTTGCGGGCGCACCAACCGGCGCCTCAAGCTGGTGTAGCAGACCAAGTAAATGCACAAAGGCAGACGGGCAGCCATCAGGCTGCCCGTCTTGTCTCTGGAGAAGAGGATATATGAAGTTGGTCAGCGTCTCGCCTGCCAGGTGGCGATGGCGAGCAGGGAGTCGGGGGTAAATTCGCTGGCACGCTCGGCGATCTCGGCCAGGCTCATCCAGTGCACCGCGCTCACCTCTTCGGCCTGCAACTGCAGCGGCCCCTGATAGTGGCAACTGAAGAGGCCACCCCAGACCCGGTAGCCCTCCCCTTCTGCATAAAAGCTGCCAAAACCCTGCAGAGGAACATCCATAATCCCCAGCTCCTCGGCCAGCTCGCGCCGGGCGGAGCGCTCCATCTCCTCACCGGTGGTGACCACGCCACCGGCGCAGGCATCCAGCATGCCGGGGCAGAAATCCTTGCTGAGGGTGCGTCGCTGCACCAGGATCCGATCCGCGTCGTCGAGCACCAGAATATAGCTGGCGCGATGGCAGAGATTCTCCCGCCGCACCTTGGCTCGCTCGGCCACGCCAATCACCCGGTTATTCCCGTCCACCACATCAACCCATTCCACGCACAGGCCCTTTTATTTGTTCCATTCAAGCCCGCAGTATATCGGTGCGGTGGTTTGTCATGGCACAACTTTTTCGATGACGCCATCAATTTGCCGAACTCACTGGCAAAATAAGGATTCATGCAAATCTTTATAAACCGTCATATCAGTGTCATCGACCGACACCATAGTGTGCCCTGTCCAGGCAATCAGGGAACCGTGTGATGAAGGTATTCAAGCAGTTATCCCCACGGCAGATCGCTCGCTACATCAAGAGCTTTCATCGAGGCTATTTTGCCATCGAGTCGCTGGGGACATTTGAATTCAATGCGGGCAGGATCAGCCTCCATGGCCTGACCTGCCGCCAGCGGCTAAGACTGGCTCGCCAGATCAATCTGGCGGTCAGACAACTTGGTCACCGCGACCCCTTGCCGGACATGTGAGTCAAAGGGTCTTGCCCTACTGTCTGTTGTGCATCCATGCTTTGCCCGCCGGCTACTCGCCGCGCGGGCCGTTTTCGATATCGGTAATGATGCCGTTGCGCACCGTCACAAAGCGCATGAACTCGTTCTTGCCGAAGTTGTAGGTCCAGCGTTCACCATATTTGACCTGCACCATGTTGCCAAACTGGTTCTCCTCGTTGCGATTGAGCTCTTCACGCAACATCGGCTCACCGCACTTGAGCAGCATCTCGGCGGTGGTGTCTCCCTCGGTGATCAGGGCGTTCTTGCAGCGCATGGCGTCGGCACTGGCCGGAATGCTCAGCAGCAACAGAGCCAGCCCCGCTACTTTCTTCATCTTCTTGCTCATCGGGTTCTCCTTATCCTCTCTAATGAGTCGCAGTATGCCTGTTCCCGTTTCTGAAAAAACCAGTAAAAAGCGCAAAAGAGCCGCCCTTTTCTCCTTTCCAGCCCGCTGGTCGCGACAAATGCTGTCTATCACATAACCCAAAAACAAACGGCGACCCGAGGGTCGCCGTTTGCATCAAGCCAGCAGGATCACAGGATGTCCAGCAGCTCGACTTCAAATACCAGCGCAGAGTAAGGCGGGATGGAGCCCGCACCACGGGCACCGTAGGCCAGATCGTGGGGGATGTAGAGCTTCCACTTGGAACCAACCGGCATCAGCTGCAGCGCTTCAACCCAGCCAGCGATCACGCCGGTTACCGGGAATTCAGCCGGCTGGCCGCGAGCGACAGAGCTGTCGAATACGCCACCGTGGGTGAAGGTTCCGTGGTAGTGCACACGCACGGACTGACCGGCTACCGGAACGGCACCGTTGCCTTCTACCAGCACTTCGTACTGCAGACCGGAGTCGGTCACCTTCACTTCAGCGCGCTTGGCGTTATCAGCCAGGAAGGCTTCGCCGTCAGCAGCGGCGGCCTTGGCGGCGGCTTCCTGCTCTTCTTGCATACGCGCAGTGATCACCTGGAAGGCATCATTGATATCGTCACGGCTGACCGCGAACTCCAGACCATTCAGGGCATCTGCCAGACCTTGTTGCAGGGCCGGGATATCCAGACCGGCGAAGGCTTGCTGCGCCAGCTGATCACCCATGTTGCGGCCGATGCCATAGCTGGCCTTCTGTTCGATAGAGTCGTATTGGGACATTGAGATGTTGCTCCAGATCCATGTAGTAAAGAGGCGGGATAATATCAGACTTTTGGCCGGGGTGCTGCCGGGGGCGCCCCTGATTTCCCCGTCAGTGGGAGGAACTTCACACAAGATGCGGATGAACGCCGCCCAACGGCGGCGATCTGCTTAACCGCGATCCAGCAAGGCTCTGACCGCAGCCACCTTGGCGCCATCGGTGATATTGACCCGACCATCGTCCGAAGTGCCCATATTGACGCCATGGGGTACCATGCCACCACGCCAGCCCATGCCGGACATATGCACTTCGCTCACCCCAGTGAACTCGATAATGGTCCGCACGTTGTCGGCATTGACCCCGGCCCCTGGCATCAGGCTGGCACGTCCTGCCAGCGCTTGTTGCATCTCCTGCAGGGTTTCCAGCCCCGCCAGCGCGGTCGGCGCATGGCCCGAGCTTAAAATGCGCTCGCAACCGGCAGCGACTATGGTCTCCAGATCGAGGCGCCAGTCGGAGGAGAGGTCGATGGCGCGATGGAAGGTGACCCCCAACGATCCTGCTGCATCCACCAGCTGTTTGAGCTTGGCGGCAGGCACCCGCCCCTCCTCATCCAGCAGACCGACCACCACCCCTTGCAGCCCCGCAGCGCGTGCCGCCGCGATATCTTGCAGCATCATCTCGAACTCGCCGTCGTTGAAGCAAAAATCCCCGGCACGCGGGCGGATCATGGCATAAACCGGCACGGTGGCGTGACGGGCTGCCTGCTGCATAAAACCGTAGGAGGGGGTCAGGCCGCCCAGACCCAGCGCAGAGCAGAGCTCGATGCGGTCCGCCCCGGATTGCTGGGCAGTAAACAGGGATTCCAGGTTGTCGATACAGATTTCAAGACGGGTCATGAGGACTCCTTTTTCGGGGAGATCAGACCCCACATCTGATCTCATAGATTGAGCAAGGCTGCGCCGCGCACACCACCGGCACCGCCAAAGCGGGCCTGGCGGATCTCGGGCAGGGCGACCCCGGGCAGCAAGTGACCGGGCAGACGCAGCGGCAGCTGTTCATAGAGGGCGGGCAGGCCGCTCAGGCCGCCCCCCAACACCACCACTTCGGGATCAATCACCGAAATGGCGGTGGCAAGCCCGGCGGCCATGATCTCCAGCCAGCAGTCGACCGTCTCGACCGCATGGGGTTCATGGGCCTCGAAGCGTCCCACAATCTGGTGACCCGTGGCGCGCTGGCCATGGAAATGGTGATAGAGACGCTCCAGACCGGTGCCGGAGGCATAGGTTTCAAAACAGACCAGACGACCGCAACCGCAACGGGGACGGGGCAACTCGGGGTACTTCATCAGCATGGTCGCGGGCAAGGGGTAGTGACCAATCTCGCCAGCCAGCCAGTTGCGCCCCTGAATAAGCTTGCCTGCCAGATAGACGGCGCCGCCGATGCCGGTGCCGATGGTGACACCAAGCGCACTGCCTGCGCCGTCGGCAGCCCCTTGATGCACTTCGGACCAGAGGAAGCAGTTGGCGTCGTTATCCACCTTGACCGGCCGCTCCAGCAGCTCGGCCAGATCGGCGCCCAGATGGCGACCATTGATGGAGGGCAGATTGGCCGCCACTATGCTGTGATCCTGGCTGTTGATGACACCGGGGAAACCGATGCCGACCGAGCCCCGTGCGCCGAAGCGGGCATCCGCCTGCTCGACCCGGGAGCGGATCAGCTGCTGCAACCCCTCATAATCGTTGCCCGGGGTACTCATGCGCTCCTCGTGGCAGAGGTTCAATGCACCATCATAGACCGCGAAGGCGATCTTGGTGCCACCGATATCAAAGCCGTAATACATGCCAGCACTCCCTTGTCAGCCCGTGTTTATCCAACTCTGTCCAGGGGGGACATTGTATTAATTCGCAAAAAAAATAAAGTGACCGAGGGCGAAAAACGGGAGAGAGATCAGAGTAAACGGCTCATTTGTCGCTGCAGGCAGGGCTGCCCGAGGCTTATCAGGGTGCGCTCCTCGCCATCAAAAACGAAGCCACGGCGCAGGTAAAACCCCTCGCCGATGTGGTTGCCATCGAGCAGCCACAATTTGACGCTATGGCAACCGGCGCGGCGCATCTGCATCGCCACCGCCTGCCACAACCGTTTGCCATAGCCTTGTCGCCAGTGGTCGGGATGGAGGTAAAAAGCGCGGATCAGGGCATGGCTCTGTCCCGCTTCCTGCTGTGGTTGCCAGTAGAGCAGGCCAATCACCACCTCGTCGAGACAAAGCAGCATGGGCCTTGGGCCCGGTTCGGCCAGACGGCTCTGCCAGATCTGCAGATGAGCGGTGACATCGAGCTGTTCCAGCAGGTCGGCGCCGAGCACCTGGCCATAGGCAGCGAGCCAGCTGGCTCGCTGCATCACCGTCATGGCGGCGGCATCGTCGCTGCGCGCCATGCGCAGGCTTATGCCTTGCATTGGGGCACCAGACCGTTGGCGCGGGCCTGCTCATAGAGCGGCAGCACTTGCGCCTGTTGCGCCTGCAACTCGGCGATCCGGTTCTCGTTGCTCGGGTGGGTGGAGAGCAGTTGCGGCGGGGAGTTGCCACCAGCGGCGGCACTCATGTTTTGCCACAGGGGGATCGCCTCGGCCGGATTGAACCCGGCGCGCGCCATCAGCTCAAGCCCCAGCCGATCCGCTTCGCTCTCCTGAGTACGGCCATAGGGCAACATCACCCCCACCTCGACCCCGAGGCCAAGGGCGGCCATGGTGGCGCCGCGATACTCGCTGGTGCCCATGGCGATGTCCGCAGCCGCCAGACCGATCCCCGCCAGCTGGCTACGCGAGAGTCGCTCGTTGGAGTGCTGGGCCAGCACGTGAGTCAGCTCGTGGCCGATGACGGTCGCCAGCTGATCCTGATTCTTGGCCACCTTGAGCAGGCCGCTGTAGACACCAATCTTGCCGCCGGGCAGGGCGAAGGCGTTGACCTGTTTGGAGTCAAACACCACCACTTCCCAGTTGGTGATGCCATAGCTGGCTGGCACCTGGGCGGTCACCGCCTTGGCGACACAGGAGACATAGGCGTTGAGTTTGGCATCCTTGCTCACCTTCTCCTGCTTCTTCATCTGCTCGAAGGAGTCGGCGCCCAGCTGGTTCATCTGCTGGGGAGAGTAGAGCAGCATCTGGCTGCGGCCGGTCGGCGACTGGGCGCAGGCGACCAGCAGGGAACTACAGAGGGCTACCATGCCAAACTTGGTGAGGGACGCAATCATGAAGGGATCCTTTGCCATAACGTTGCCCTATTCTCGGAAATGCCGCCCGGCTACGCAAGGGAGCCAGCCCCCGGCTGGCGGAAAAATATCCATCCTGCGCTATTAACAAAACTGACAGCCGCCAAAAACAAAACGAGCCCGCTTGGGGCTCGTTTTATCAGGGCATGCTGACTGCAGGCAGTTACATGATACCCAGCTTTTTCAGGTCAGCCTGTACCACCTTGGCCGGCACCGGCACGTAACCATCTTTGGCAACGATGTTCTGGCCTGCTTTGGAGAGCATCATCTTGACGAACTCTTGCTCCATCGGGGAGAGCGGCTTGTTCGGATGCTTGTTCACGTAAACGTACAGGAAGCGTGACAGCGGATACTTGCCGGTGATGGCGTTATCGGAGGTCGCTTCGATGAAGGTCTTGCCATCTTTGGAGAGCGGTACTGCACGCACGCCGGAGGTGACATAACCGATACCGGAGTAGCCGATGCCGTTCAGGGAGGCAGAGACAGACTGCACCACGGAGGCAGAACCCGGCTGCTCGTTCACGCCGCTCTTGAAGTCGCCGTTACACAGGGCGTGCTCCTTGAAGTAACCGTAGGTACCGGATACGGAGTTGCGACCGAACAGTTGCAGATCCTTAGAGGACCAGTTGCCATCCAGACCCAGATCAGACCACTTGGTGGCAGCCTTGGCTTCGCCGCACTTGAGGGTGCTGGAGAAGATGGCGTCGATCTGCGGCATGGTCAGCCCCTTGATGGGGTTGTCCTTGTTGACGAACACCGCCAGGGCATCGACTGCAACGCGGATGGCAGTCGGCTTGTAGCCGTAACGCTTCTCGAATGCTTCCTCTTCACCGGCCTTCATGGCACGGCTCATCGGGCCGAACTGGGCAACACCTTCGGTCAGGGCAGTCGGGGCGGTAGAAGAACCGGCGGCCTGGATCTGCACGTTGACGTTGGGGTACAAACGCTTAAATTCTTCGGCCCACAGGGTCATCATGTTGGCCAGGGTGTCCGAGCCGACAGAGGACAGGTTGCCCGAAATGCCGCTGGTCGGTGTGTAATCCGGCAGGTCTTTATCCACACCGGCAGCCAGGGCGCTGACAGAAAACAGGGTTGCTGCGGTGAATCCGATTACACCAGCCAGTTTGTTGAGTTTCATCCAATCTCTCCAAAGTTACAGAAGGTCCGTTCTTAAGACGGCGCCAGTATCTGACCTGGCAGTGACAAATTTATGGATTTAATGTGACACTTTAATGACATGGCGACAGATTTGAACAAATGAAAAGAGGGCCCGTTCAAAGGCCCTCTTTTTGCAGCTAACTCATTGCCATAAAAGACTATTTAATCACCACCATGCGGCCAGGAATGAGAAAGCTGAAGCGGCTGCCAAGGCCGACCCGGCTCTCGATATCGAGCTGGCAGTCGTGATGACTGAGGGCATGCTTGACGATGGCAAGGCCCAAGCCTGAGCCGCCGGTGTGGCGCGAGCGTGCCTTGTCGACCCGATAGAACCGCTCGGTCAGCCGCGCCAGATGCTCGGGGGCAATCCCCTCCCCTTCATCGCTCACGGCGAACAGCGCCATCGCCCCCTGCTTGCGCCACTCCACAGTAATTTTTCGCCCCGCCGGGGTGTAGTGGATGGCGTTATAGACCAGGTTGGAGACGGCACTGCGCAGCTGCTCCTGATCCCCGCGTACCAGCAGATTGGGCTGCACCACAAATTCGATCTGGTGGGCCCGTTCGCCCGAGAGCGCTCGCGCCTCCTGTTCCAGCAGCCCCAGCATGGCCGGCATGTCCACCAGGTGGGAGAGATCCACGGTCGGGGCCGCCTCGATACGGGAGAGGGTGAGTAGCTGATTGACCAGATTGTCCATCCGGATGGTCTGCTCCATCATCACCCGATGCGCCTTGGCCCACATGGCGGGCGGGGGCGGCTCCTCGGTCATCTCCAGATAGCCCTTGAGCACGGTCAGCGGGGTGCGCAGCTCGTGAGAGACGTTGGAGACGAAGTGCTTGCGGGTCTTCTCGAGACTGCGCAAGCGGGTGACATCCCGCACCACCAGCATCGCCTGATCGGAGGCGTAGGGCATGATGCGAAACTCGAGAAACTTCTCCTCGTTGACCGGGGAGTGCATCTCGAGGGGCTCGTCATACGCCCCCTTGCCCAGATAGGCGTTAAAGGCCGGATTGCGAATGAGGTTGCCGATATGCTGGCCGGCATCCTCCGGCCAGCGAAAACCGAGCAGTTGCTCCGCCAGCCGGTTGCACCAGAGGATGCTGCCATCGGTGCGAAACACTACGGCGGCATCGGGCAGCGCCTCGGCCCCCTCCCGGAAGCGGCGGATCAGCCCCGCCAGCTCGCGGCGACGGGCGCGGTGACGCTGCTGCAGCTTGTAGATACCGTTGAAGATGTACTCCCAGCTGCCATTGCCGCTGGGGGGCACCAGGCTGCGGTCGTGCCACAGCCAGTCAGAGAGCCGCTTCTGGAAGCGATAGTGCCAGCCCAGATGCAACACCGCCGCCACCAGCAGGCAGAGAGCAAGGTGATCAACCAACCAGCCAACCAATGCGAAGGGGGCGTAAAAAAACGCCATTCGCCACAACTGTCGCCGCCAGGCGTAAGGTTGCAACATAACTGCCTCTAGAGACGGGTTGAGAAGCGGTATCCGGCTCCACGCACCGTCTGGATCAATCTGTCGTGCCCTGTCTCTTCAATCGCCTTGCGCAGGCGACGAATATGCACATCCACGGTTCTGTCCTCGACGTACACATTGGTACCCCAGACATTGTTGAGCAGCTGTTCACGGCTGTAGACCCGCTCCGGGTGGGTCATGAAGAAGTGAAGCAGCTTGAATTCGGTCGGCCCCATGTCGAGCGCCTTCTCTTCGGCACTGACCCGGTGGGAGACAGGATCGAGTTTCAGCCCCTGCACCTCGATCACCTCATCCACCGAGGTTGGCGACACGCGGCGCATCACCGCATGGAGGCGAGCAGTCAGCTCCTTGGGCGAGAACGGCTTGGTAATGTAGTCGTCGGCACCGGCCTCCAGACCACGCACCTTGTCCTCCTCTTCACCGCGGGCGGTCAGCATCACCACCGGGATCTGGCGCATCACCTCATCCTGCTTGAGCTGCTTGATAAACTGGATGCCACTGCCGCCCGGCATCATCCAGTCGAGCACGATGAGTTCGGGGTAGGGTTCGCGCACCTTCGCCAGTCCATCGGCGTAATCTTCCGCTTCAATCGTCTCATATCCCTTCTGCTCCAACACGAAGCAGAGCATTTCGCGGATCGGTGCTTCGTCCTCGACCACCAGAATTCGCTTAGCCATTCCCTTCTCTCTCCTCTGTGAAGATGGGTGCGCCAATTATTAGAATTTTCTGTGACACTTTTATGACTTTATGACAGGCGGGATGATAAACGTTTTCAGATTCAGTTGGCAGCAGTACGTTGCAACAAGTCCCACCGGTTGCCGCTGATATCCTCAAATACCACCACGGTGCCATATGGTTCATCGCGGGGCTGTTCACAAAAATGAACACCGTACGCCTGCATGCGCTGGTAATCCCCCCAGAAATCAGTGGTCTCGAGGAACAGAAATACCCGGCCACCGCCCTGCTGGCCGATGGCGGCCTGCTGCTGCGCATTGGCCGCTTGTGCCAGCAGCAACGCGGAACCGGGGGTGCCTTTGGGGGCAACCCGCACCCAGCGCTTGCCCGGTTTGCCCGGTTCATCGAGAGGTGTGTCCTCCAGGAGCGCAAAGCCAAGTCCCTCGGTAAAAAAGCGAATGGCCTGATCGTAATCGGCGACCAGCAGGGTCAATGCACCGATGTGTTGTGACATGGCAGAAAATCCTCAACGGATGAGTCAACGGGTGCAATGCCCCCGGCAAAGGCGCATCATAGCGGCTGGACGGGTAGGGCTCCAGCCGTCATGTGCGTCTTGAAACGACCGGTGAGGGGGAGTGAGCACTCAAGGCTCTTCGCGCAGCGTCCGGTAGAGGGTGGTGCGGCTGATCCCCAGCTGGCGCGCGGCCTCACTCACATTGCCGCCGCATGCCGCCAGCGTTTGCTGCACCTGCCGCCGGGTTTGTTCACGCAAGCTGGTTGCCTCCCCCATCGGCAAGGCGCCGGGCTCTGTGGCCACACTGGGCAGATGCAGGTGGGCGGGTTCTATCCAACCCAACCCCTCTGCCAGCACACAGGCCACTTCCACTGCCTGCTTGAGCTGGCGCACGTTGCCGGGCAGCGGATGGGCCAGCAGCTGTTGCTCCGCATCGCGGGTCAGACGCAGGGTCGGGTCCATCTCCGCCAACAGTCGCTGGATCAGCCCCAGACGCTCAGCGGCAGGCCAACGGCGCAGCGGCATCAGCTGCTGACGCCAGCCGCAGATCCGGTAATAGAGGTCTTCGCGAAATGCGCCACTCTGCACCATGGCCGCCAGATCCCGGTGGCTGGCACTGACCAGCCAGAAATCCACCGCCTCCGGCTTGTGACTGCCAACCGGCGTCACGCTGCGCTCCTGCAATACCCTCAGCAGTCGGGTTTGAGCCTGCAGCGGCAGTTCGCCAATTTCATCGAGCATCAGCATGCCGCCATGGGCTGCACGCAGATAACCCTGACTACCCTGGCTGCGGGCACCGCTGAAGGCCCCGCCTACATAGCCAAACAGCTCGGCTTCCACCAGATCTGCTGGTAACGCGCCGCAGTTGACGCACACCAGTGGCTGCTCCCGCCGACTCGACGCTCGGTGCAGGGCCCGCACCAGATGCTCTTTACCGCTGCCAGTCTCCCCCTCGATAAGCAGTGAAATGCCGCGCTCCAGCATCTTGAGCGGCACCTGCTGCGGAGGTGGCACCGGGCTTGAGTGACCCGGCAGCGCGGTGCAGGAAGGTGTCGCGTCCGCTTCTGGCACCAACCGCAAGCCACGCCCCTCGCGCAGCAGTTGTCTGCCATCGAAAGGGTGCTGGCCAAGCCAGAGTCGACCTGCCCGGTTGGCGCCGAGCAGTTCCCCCTCCTCTCCCAGCAACAGGCGAGCGGACCAGAGGCTCTGGGGATCGAGATCCACCAGCCATCCCGGCTGACGCGCCAGCAGTGCGTTTTCGAGGGTCATCGCCAGCAGCCGCACCGTGCCCAGCATGTCGCCATCGTGATGGGCCGCATCGGTGGAGATGTCGAGCACCCCGAGCAATTGCCCATCCGGCCCGAGCAACGGGCAAGCGCTGCAACTGAGGAAGCTGTGCTGGGCGAAGAAGTGCTGATTGCCGAGCACCTGCACTTCACTCTGCTCGGCCAGCGCGGTACCGATGGCATTGGTGCCCTTGCTCGCCTCACCCCAGCGGGCACCACTGCGCAAAAAGATACGCTCGGCATGGCGGGCGAACCCCTCATCACCGCTGGCGGCCAGAATGGCCCCCTCACCGTCACACAACAACAGGCGACAAGGGCGACCCGCCAGCAGCTGGGCAAACAGCGGCAGCACGAAGCGCTGGAAGCAGGCGATCAGCGCCCTGTGCTGCTCCTGACGGGCCGACAGCTCCCCCAGGGGCAGCAAGTCCAGATCGGCACTCTGCTGGCGGCTCAGCCCCTGATGCAGGCAGCGCTGCCAGGAACGCTGGATCGGACCGGGACCGGGTTGAAGTGACTCACTCATCACGCCTCCTGTTCACAAACAGCACGACTGTCTCGGCCACTGTCCAGAAACGGTACAGTTTTATCGCAATAGCCGTGGTCATTGGTTAACCAAGATACGCCGCCACACCCCATTTGATAACGTTTTTGTAACCTTTTGCCTGCTGGTCAGACCCTTTGGCACGCCCCTTGCGATATCAGCTGGCAACCGGTCTGTCAGTCAGCCCGGTCAGGATCACACACATAAAGGATGATGAGATGATTTATACCGCTCCCGGTCAGGCAGGTGCCCTGGTCAGCTTCAAGTCCCGTTACGACAACTTCATCGGTGGTGAGTGGGTGGCTCCGCGCGCCGGCCGCTACTTTGAAAACATCTCGCCGGTGGATGGCAAAGTATTCTGCGAGGTCGCCCGCTCCGACGCCGCCGATATCGAACTGGCGCTGGATGCCGCCCACAAGGCGTTCACCAGCTGGAGCAAGACCAGCGTCACCGAGCGCAGCAATCTGCTGCTGCGTATCGCCGATCGCATCGAGCAGAACATCGAGCGACTCGCCATCGCCGAAACCTGGGAGAACGGCAAGGCGGTGCGCGAAACCCTGGCCGCCGACCTGCCGCTGGTGGTGGATCACTTCCGCTACTTCGCTGGCTGCATTCGCGCTCAGGAGGGCTCGGCCGCCGAGCTGGATCAGAACACCGTCAGCTACCACTTCAAGGAACCCATCGGCGTGGTCGGCCAGATCATCCCGTGGAACTTCCCGCTGCTGATGGCCGCCTGGAAGCTGGCCCCTGTGCTGGCGGCCGGTTGCTGCAGCGTGCTCAAGCCCGCCGAGCAGACCCCGGTCACCATCATGCTGATGATGGATCTCATCAAGGACATCCTGCCTGCCGGCGTAGTCAACGTGGTCAACGGCTTCGGCGCCGAGGCAGGTCAGGCGCTGGCAACCAGCAACCGGATCCAGAAACTGGCATTTACCGGTTCGACCGAAGTGGGCGCCCATATCCTGCGCTGCGCAGCCGACAAGCTGATCCCTTCCACCGTGGAGCTGGGGGGCAAGTCCCCCAATATCTACTTCGCCGACGTGATGCAGCACGAGAGCAGCTACATCGACAAGGCGGTAGAAGGGATGCTGATGACCTTCTTCAACCAGGGGGAAGTGTGTACCTGCCCCTCCCGCGCGCTGGTGCAGGCCAGCATCTATGACGACTTCATGGACCGAGTGCTGGCCCGTGCCCGCACCATAGTGCAGGGCAACCCCCTCGATACCGCCACTCAGGTGGGTGCGCAGGCGTCCCGCGAGCAGTTCGACAAGATCCTGGGCTACATGGAGATCGGCCGCGGCGAAGGGGCCAAGATGCTGATCGGCGGCGGCCCGGCCAAGGTGAGCGGACTGGAGGGGGGGTTCTACATCCAGCCCACCATCTTCTCCGGTCAGAACAAGATGCGGGTGTTCCAGGAGGAGATCTTCGGGCCGGCACTCGGGGTCACTACCTTCAAGGACGAGGCGGATGCTTTGGCCATTGCCAACGACACCCAGTACGGGTTGGGTGCGGGCCTGTGGACCCGCGACAGCAATCTGGCCTGGCGCATGGGGCGTGGCATTCAGGCTGGCCGGGTCTGGGTCAACTGCTACCACGCCTACCCGGCACACGCCGCCTTTGGCGGTTACAAAAAGTCGGGGATCGGCCGCGAGACCCACAAGATGATGCTGGACCACTACCAGAACACCAAGAACCTGCTGGTAAGTCACGACATCAACCCGCTCGGCTTCTTCTAGCGCAAGCAGATGTCATCAGAAAGGGCGCCTGCGGGCGCCCTCCTTGTTTTGCTTCATCAGATGACATGTCCGGCGATTTGTTATCGGGCTGACTGTAGGCGATAACGCTGGGGGGAGCAGCCCAGCTCCCGGTTGAACATGGCGATAAAGGCCGAGGTGGAGCCGTAACCGAGCCGCCAGCTGATCTCCTGAATGGGCATGTCCCCCTTGAGCCAGGCCAGCGCCTTGAGCAGCCGCAGCCGTGCCCGCCACTGACCGAAACTCATCCCCAGCTCCCGCAGGCAGCGCCGCGCCAGGGTGCGCTCTGTGGTGTGCAGTTGTCCGGCCCACTGGACCAGAGTACGGGGATCGGCAGGATCGCTGTGTAACGCCGCCAGCATGGGAGCCAACAGCTTGTCCTGACTCATCGGCAGGTAGCTCTCCTGACAGCGGGTGCGCGCCAGTCGCTCCACCAGTAACTCGGCCTGACGCTGATCCCACTCATCCACCATATGGCCTACCCGCCGTTCGCAAAAATCGCTCAGCAGGGCGCGAATAAGTGGGGTAAGCAGCAGCAATCTGGGCTCTGGCGGCAGCTTGGCCGCCAGCTCGTGGCTGACGTAGATGGAGGTGTAGTCGAGGGTCTGCTCGTTGTAGGAGGTGTGCTCGAGATCCGCCGGTACCCAGATAAGGTAGTCGGCAGGGGCCACCAGTCGCTGATCCCCCAGCTCTATCTCCATGATCCCCAGACTGATCATGTTGAGCTGGCCCCAGGGGTGGGAGTGCAGCACGGTCGCGCTGTCGGCCAGCATCTGCTGGTAACTGAAAAAGAGCGGATTGGGAGCGGGCAGAACGACATCTACCGGCTGAAAGTGGTGAGTGGCCATCAGCGCCCCTTGTCAGCGAGAGAGAGGAGCAGGCGTGATGCAACGCCCTGTTGGCTCGGTCCCCGGCACAGACCAAAAGCAGCCATCAGTTGCGGGCAGACGCAGTCCGGGTGGGCCGGAATAAGGTGCATCAGAAAGAGTTGTCTTTTCTGCTGGGTCATCTGTCTGTTTTACGCTACTTGATAATATAAAGACAAGGGTAGACTTGACCCCCTGTTAATAAGGAGCCTCTGATGCGAATCTTTTCCCCTCTTCTCTTTCCGCTGATGGCTGTGCTGATCTGGGCTACCAATACCGTGGTTTCCAAGGCGGCCGCCAGCGTGCTCGACCCCGCGGCTATCTCCTTCTATCGCTGGGTGATCGCCGCCCTGGCGCTGACCCCTTTCTGCCTGCCCACCCTTTGGCGGCGACGCAGTGAGGTTCGCCCCTGGCTCGGCAAGCTGCTGGTGCTGGCGGCGCTCGGTATGGTGCTCTACCAGTGCCTGGCCTATTACGCCGCCCACAGCACCTCGGCCACCAATATGGGAGTGATCGGCTCCCTCATTCCGCTGCTCACCCTGCTGCAAGGGGCGCTCTTCTTCGGCCAGCGTCCCGGCAAACAGGCACTGCTCGGCATGAGTATCTCCCTGTTCGGAGTGCTTTGGCTGCTTGGCAAGGGCGAACCGCTCGCCCTGCTCCATAACGGCATCAACCCGGGGGATGGCATGATGTTGCTCGGCTCCGCCAGCTACGCCCTTTACGGCCTCTTGATCCGCCGCTGGCAACTGCCGTTTGGCCCCTGGCTCAACCTCTACATGCAGATCCTGCTGGCGGTACTGCTGCTGGTGCCACTCGCTCTCAGTGCCGATTCGATGGCGGTGCCGGCCGAAGGGTGGGGTCTGGTGCTCTTCGCCGGGCTCGCCTCCTCCCTGCTGGCGGCTTACTGCTGGATGCGCGGCCTCGCCTGCATGGGGGCAGAGCGCACCTCGGTCTTTATGAACCTGATGCCACTCTGTACGGCGCTGATCGCCGTCGTCGGCCTGGGCGAGCCGATCCACGGCTATCACCTGCTGGGTGGCGGGCTGATCCTGGGCGGGGTGATGACCTCCCAGCTGAAAAAGCGTGTCCCACTGCCGGAGCGCAATGCAGCCTGACGGGCAACATGCCAAAAACAACAAGGGAGCCGCTGGCTCCCTTGTTCATTTCTATCGTGTTCTGGCGACTGTGAACCAACTTCACCCCGCCCGGCGCCAGCGGTAGCGCCGCTCCGGCCGCCCCCGCTGACCATAGTTGAGATCCACATCCACCCGATCTTCCGACTCCAGATACTCCAGATAGCGGCGCGCCGTGGTGCGGCTGAGGGAGAGTCGCAGCGCCACCGTGTCGGTGGAGAAGACGCTCTCCGGCTCACCCGCCAGCAGATCCAGCACCTGACGCAGGGTGATGCTGTCGATCCCCTTGGGGGTGACACGCATCTCCTTAATCTGGGAGCGCCCCCCCTTGCCCAGCAGTTTGTCGAGATCTTCCTGCTCCAGCCGACCCCGCTCGCAGAGGCGGCTGTGCAGTTGCAGGATCTCGTCCAGACTCTGCTGGATGCGAAACAGCCGCAATGGTTTGATGACGTAGTCATGAACCCCCAGATTGAGGGCCTGCTGTATGGTCTCCACATCCCGCGAGGCAGTCACCATGATGACATAGGCTTCGCGGTTGTGGCTGCGCAGGCGGCTCACCCACTCAAGGCCGGAGCCATCGGGCAGGGAGACATCCACCAGCAGCAGTTGGGGCACCACACCGGCCATCATGGCATCGGCCTGGGCCAGGGTGCCAGCCCGCCCCAGCAGGGAGAAACCGGGTGTCGCCGCCACCAGTTCTGACAAGATGGCACCGATCCGATCGTCATCTTCAATAACAAGCGTGATTATTGGGTCCATGGCTCACATTAATTGGTTTTTATTCAAGTAGATACCAAACAGGGTGGTCTGCTCGGCGGTTCGCCGCCATTCTATCACACCCTCGTGCCGACCCACGGTCTCCTTGACCAGGAACAGACCCACCCCGTGATCGCCGCTCTGGCGACTCACCCCGTAATCGAACAGGTGATCGGCCAGCTCTTCGTCGACCCCCTCACCGCTATCCTCCACTTCGATCACCAGTCGCCGCCCCACATCGCACAGAGAGAGCAGCACCCGCGGCGGCCGCTGCTGGCGGTTGCGCCAGGCCGCCTGCAGGCCGTTATCCAGCAGGTTGCCAATGAGGGTGATGAGATCGGCCGAGACCGAGGCCGGATACTCCGCCAGCGCCGAATCGGGATCGAGCTCCAGGGTCACCCCCAGCTCGCGAGCCCGGCTGAACTTGCCGAGAATAAGCCCCGCCACCGGCTTGTTGTCGATCAGCCGCAGCAGCTCCTGCAGCATGGTCTGGCACGCTTCGTTCTCCTGCTGGATCAGCTCCACCGCCTGATCCACATGGCCCAGCTGCAACAGGCCGGAGAGGCTGCTCAGCTTGTTGGCGAACTCGTGGCTCTGCATCCGCAGCATCTCGGCATACTGGCGCAGGTGGGTCACCTGCACCCCCAGACTGGCAGCCACCTCTGGGCGGCTGAAGATCAGCAGCCGCCCCGGTGCCTTGCCCTGCACCGCCTGCCAGCGGCCGACGAAGGACTCCCCCTGAATAGTGAAGCTCACTTCCCCACCCTCCTGCTCCAGACAGGGGGCAAGGGGTGGCACCAGCTCCGCCAGCGACTGCCCCTGCAGGGCATGGCGCCCGGTAACCGGCAGCCGCAGCTGATAGCTGGCGGTGCTGTTGATCATGTTGATGTTGCCGCGGCCATCGAGGGCGATCACCCCTTCGGTGATGTGCTCCAGCACCAGATCCTGCAGGGTGAAGCGGCGCACGATCGCCTCCGGCTCCAGATCGAGCAGGGTCTTGCGCAGCAGGTATTGCACCCAGAGTGCCAGCAGCAGGCCGCACCCCAGCACCGCTACTATGGCGCTGATGAGCAGGGCCACCCGCTCCATATAGATGCCCTCCACCTGCTGCATCAGGTAGCCCACCACCACGGCCCCCATGACGCGCCCGTCACCGCCCACCACCGGGGAGAAGCAGCGGATCGCCGGCCCCATGGTGCCCCGATCCTTGGAGCAGTAGCTGCGCCGCTCCTGCAGCGCGGGCCAGATATCCTCGCCGCGAAACTTCTGCCCCACCAGCTCGGGGTTGGGGTGGCTGAGGCGGCGACCATGCTCGTCGGTCACCACCATATAGGTGGCGTCGGTGCGGTTGCAGACGGCCTCCACGTAGTCGCGCAGGGTAGGATCACTGCCCTGACGCAGAGCTTCGACCACCCGGGTATCCGCCGCCATGACCCGAGCCAGATCGCTCCCCTTATCCTGCAAGTTGCTCTCCAGCAGATGACGGATAAAGAGGGCCAGCAGGCTGCCCAGAATGAGGATCAGCAGCAGGGAGAGCCCAAGAGAGAGGGTGACAAGCTGGTGGCGAAGTTTCATGCACATACCTTAAAACGTCAGGACGCTGCCCAATAGTGCGGATGCCACCAGGTCTGGTCAATCAAAGGTGCCGGATCGCCGACAAAATCGGCCAACCCCTCCTCGCGGGCACAGAGTGCCACCGCTCTGGCGACGGCGCGGGCCACCTCTCCCACCTGCTCGATGGGGGGCAACAGCCGACCCGCCACCAGCGGATAGGCGCCAACTGCCCGCACCGCGGCCAGCAACATGCCATCGCTGATGCGGCGCGCCTTGACCGCGCAGGCTCCGAGACCGATCCCCGGGAAGACATAGACGTTGTTGCACTGAGAGACCACCCGCCGCTCACCGGTCACCGTCACCGGCGCAAAGGGGCTGCCGGTGGCCAGCAGGGCGCTGCCATCTGTGGCGGCCCACACCTGCTCGGGGGTGGCCTCGGCACTGCGGGTCGGGTTGGAGAGTGGCAGGATCACCGGCTGATCGCACACCTCCCCCATCGCCTGCAGCACCTCGCCAGTAAAGATGCCACCCTGCCCGCTCACGCCAATCAAGACCGCCGGACGCACCTGCCGGATGGTCTCCAGCAGCGAACTACTCCCCTCCTCAACGGCGCGGGCAAACGGCTGTTGGGCGCGAGTCAAGTTGGGACGATCGGCGCAGACCACCCCGTCCTGATCAAACAGCCAGACGCCGTTGTGGCTCCCTGCCAGCTGGGCCAGCATGGCGGCGATACCACAACCGGCAGAGCCCGCCCCGACGATCAGCACCGGGGCATCACTGAGGGCGGTCCCCGCCTGTTGCAACCCGGCCAGCACGCAAGCGGAGGCGACCGCCGCCGTGCCCTGAATATCGTCGTTGAACATGCAGAGCTCGTCCCGATAACGGGTCAGCAGGTTGGCGGCATGCTTGCCGGCAAAGTCTTCAAACTGCAGCACCACCTGCGGCCAGCGCTTGCGAATGGCGGCCACCACCTTGTCCATGAAGTGGTAATAGCTCTCGCCGTCAATGCGCGGGGATTGCCAGCCGAGGTAGGAGTCATCCTCCAGCAGCTCGGGATTGTTGGTACCCACATCGACACAGAGCGGCAGGGTAAGGGCCGGGTTGATGCCACCCGCGGCGGAGTAGAGCGCCAGCTTGCCGATGCAGATCCCCATGCCGCCGATACCGAGATCGCCGAGCCCCAGCACCCGCTCGCCGTCGGAGATGACGATCACGTCCACCTCCTGCTCCACCGACTCGAGGATATTGTCAAGATCGTCCCTGTCATGCCAGGAGAGGTAGAGACCGTGACTGCGCAGATAGAGATCGCTGTGGCGCTGGCACGCCTCCCCCACCACCGGGGTGTAGATGATCGGCAGCAGCTCCGGCAGGTGGTGACGCACCAGATCGTAGAAGAGTACAGGGTTGTCCTCCTGCAACTGGCGCAGCAGCAGATGCTGGTCAAACGGACTCTGCATGGCGCTGACCAGTCGGTAGATCCGGCGCCGCTGCTGGGAGAGAGACTCCTCCTTGTGGGGAATGCGGCCTCGCACACCCTGACGCTTGCGTTCTGCATAGGGCAGGCTGGTGCCCATCATGATATCGTTCATTTTGTTTGTTCCTCAATCCGGTATCAGGCGAACAGGGAGATAAGAGCAGTAGCCAGGATCAGCATCACGGCGCCGCCAAGACGGGAGGAGATCTGGGCAAAGGGCATCAGCTTCATCCGCTGGGCCGCCGAGAGCACCGCCACATCGCCGGTGCCGCCCATGTTGGCCATGCAGAGTCCGCCGGTGATGGCCGCCTCGATGGGATAGAAACCGATCATCCGGCCCACCAGCGCCGCGCCGAGGGCTCCACCGATCACGGTGACCATGACCAGTACGAAGTAGCTGATGGAGAAGGCGCTGATGAGCTCCGGAATACTGGTATAGGCGACGCCGATCCCCACCAGCAGGGAGGGGGTCAGGTTGCTCACTACAAACTGATACCAGTCGGCTGCCGCCTGCTCATAACGGCGCGGCAGCAGGCCACTCACCTTGATAAAGGCGACTGCCAAAATCATCAGGGCGAAGGGGTGCATGGGGATAAAGTTGCCAAGCAGGGAGCCCAGCACAAACATGCTGGAGCTGATGAAAAGGCCCATACCGAGACTCTGCAGGGTCGGCGCTTCGGCCTGCTCGTCAGCAATGCTCTGGCAATTCTCTTTGACCATCAGCTTGCCGTTGCCGGTCAGGGAGGGGTAACGGCGGCCAAGGCGCGCCAGCAGGGAGCCCACCAGAATGGCCAGGGTATTGGCGATCACGACCGCAGGTACCATGCGTGACAAGAGATCCGCACTGGACATCTGCATCGGGCCGGAGAGGATCTCCACCAGAGGCACCGCGCCAGCGCCCATGCCACCGCCCATGATGGGCAGGCCGATCAGCAGTACCGCATTCTTGAAGCCATACCCCATCACGGAGCCGACCAAACCAACGCTCAGCAGTGCCAGTGCGACGCCACCAAGAATGACCGGCAGGTAGCGCATGGCGGCATTTTTCAGCAAAGCGCCGCTCATGCCGAACACCGAACCGGTCACCAGACTGGCGATAAAGAAGTTGAGAAAGCCCCCCTCCTTCATGAAGTTGGTGATGACCTGTCCCGCCTGCACCGGCAGTAACTGATATTCAAACAGGGCGGCACCGCCGAAGATGGCAAGGATAGTGCCGCCACCCAGATATTCGCGGATCGGCATGATCCGCTCGCCCAACTCGGTAAGCAGGGTGCCCAGTACAAACATCAGTGCCAGCGCACCGACCATGCCCAGCGGCAACGAGCCGTTCCAGCCGGAAAAGAGAACACAGGTCGCCAACCCGAGAAATATAAAGAGCGGCATACCGGCAATTTGTTGGCCGCCCATAAAGACGGCCTTTTCTTGTGTGGTTTGTAGGGGTGAGAGGTTTTTCATTGTTATGTACTCTGCGTGTGATTGTGGCCGCTACTTTATTGTTCCCCCTCTCCCCTGTCGGTTAGCCAGACTGCAAAGCCATATAAAAACATTAAAAACTTAAACATCATGGTGCCACCAACGTGCGCAGCACAATAGAACACCAGACATCCGATACCCGACCAAGTCAGGAAATAGGGTGATAAAACGAGCGACCATAATGGCGGATATTTGGGTGATCAGCAGTAATAACGATGCGATGATCTCCCCCCTTCGGGGAAATAACAGAGCCAGATGACAAGCTCTGCGACCATTTATCGCCACAGCTCCTGTGAGTGATAATCAGCGGGCAATGTCATCGCCATAACGCAAGTGCCACGGAGTGCCACATCAGGGTTTGAGTCGGCGTGCAGGAAGCACGCACGATGAAAAGGGTGAGGAGAAAGATGCAAAAAGGGGAGATTAAAATAGTGATGAGCCAAGCCAGAGAATACCAGAGCACTGGCTTGAACTCACAAGGATCACACACGGTCAGGTCTATTCTGCCAACAGCAATGGAATATTGGCGGGGTCAAAATCATGACTGATATCGGTACTTCTGATAACGCCTTCCCGATTCACGCCATGGTGTGACTCTGCACCATATTCCCCATCACTCAACAGCGCTTCAATTGCCAGATACACACATCCACTGTCATATCCATCCACAACCCGTTTCCCCCTTTTTTTATAACCCCATCAATATTAGCGGATAAAAAAAGAGCTGCTCGCTGAAGCTGAAAATTTCATGAAAATAATCGCCGGATATCCTCCATTCACGGCGCAATATCCGAATCGGCAAGAGAGCCTCGAGTGGATCAGCCCCGAGAATAATATCAGGGGCTCGAATGCTGCTAACTCGCACCAGCGAAAGATCCGACCAGAAACATGATCCGCATCACACTATTTACTTAGCCTGCTAAACAAGTATGATACTTAGCAGGCTAAGTACATTGAGGATGAGAAGATGACGGATCTGGAAAGGTTGCGCGAGCTGTCGCTCGCCGAGCAGATAGCGCGGATGCACCGGCTATGGCGTACTGCCGCCGATCTGGAGCTGGCTCCCCTTGGCCTCACCCATCCCCGCTGGACCGCGTTGTGGAAGCTCTCCCGCATGGGGAACCATGTCAGCCAGAAGACCCTGGCCGAAGCCCTCGAGATAGAGCTCCCCTCCCTGATGCGCACCCTGGGCCAGCTGGAAGAGCAGGGACTGATTGAGCGTCACTGCTGCAGTCAGGACAAGCGGGCCCGCATCGTCTGCGTGACCCCGGCTGGCCAGACCCTGCTCGATCAGATCGCCGACCGCATCATGAATATCCGCCGGGAGCTGCTGGGGGGCATCGACGAGCAGACCCTGCAGCTGTTCGAAGCCACGGTGCAGCGGATCTCGGCCAACGCCCTCAGCAAGATTGAACAACACCACGACCGACAAGCCGGAGGCGATACAAGTCCTCCCGAGACCGACACAGAGAGAGAATAAGATGACCCCGGATCAACAATTTACCCGCTGGATCAAATGGTCCATGGCGGGCTTTGCCACCCTGTTTGCCTATTTTCTGATAGCCGACCTGCTGATGCCCCTCACCCCTCAGGCGATGGCGACCCGGGTGGTCACCAAGCTGGCCCCCCAGGTGAGCGGCAAGGTGATCGAGGTCGCCGTTCACAACAACCAGCAGGTCAAGAAGGGGGATCTGCTGTTCAGGCTGGATCCGGCCCCTTTTGAACTGGCGGTGGAGCAGGCCCGCCTTGCGCTGGCGCAGGCAGAGCAGCAGAACAGTGAACTGGATGCCGCCCTGACCGCCGCCGTTGCCGAGATCAACGCCAAAGAGACCCTGGCCAGCCAGAAGTGGCGCGAGGCTGAGCGGATCGATGCGCTGTACCAACGTCACATGGTTTCGCTGCAACAAAAAGATGAGGCTGACAGCGCCCTGCGCAGCGCCCAGGCCAACCTGCGCGCCAGTCAGGCCAAACTGGCCCAGATCAAGGCCAGTCGTGGCGTGACCGGTGAGGACAATCTGTTGCTGCGCCAGGCCCGCAACAAGCTGGCGCAAGCGCAGCTGGCCCTCTCTTACAGCCAGGTTCACGCGGATCAGGATGGCACCATCACCAACCTGCAGCTCAAGCCGGGCAGCATCGCCAGCGCGGGCAGCCCGCTGCTGGCGCTGGTGTCGGAACAGGTGGACGTCATTGCCGATTTTCGGGAGAAGAGCCTGCGCCATGTCGGCGAGCAAACCCGTGCACTGGTCGCCTTCGATGGCGAGCCGGGTCAGCTCTATCCTGCTCGGGTAAGCAGTCTGGATGCCGGAGTGAGCGCCGGTCAGTTTGATGCCAATGGTCGACTGGCCGCGCCGGTGGAGTCTGATCGCTGGGTACGGGATGCCCAGCGGATGCGGCTGCACCTCGAGCTGGAGCAGCTCCCCGACCATCTGCCAGCCGGGGCTCGGGCCACGGTACAACTGCTGCCGGACAATGCCCTGACCGCCATGCTGGCACGGGGCCAGATCCATCTGCTCAGCCTGCTCCATTATGTCTACTAACCACGCCACTCACCCGTCGGCCAATACCGCCGCAGCACACCCCGCCGGTGTTGCTGCCACCCACCTCTGGTATCGGCCCCTCACCGGCAACGAGCTGCGCCAGTGCCTGCGCATCGCCTTTGGCTGCACCACGGGCTTTTTGCTCTGCAAGCTGTTTGGCTGGAATTACGGGGTCTTCTATACGGTCACACCGGTGCTGCTGCTGGGGATGGTGCCGGTGATGAATGGCCATGCCGCACGCCAGCTGATCGCGGCGGCGGTGGTCTGTGGTGTGGAGGTCGGGCTGCTGGGGGGGCTGTTTGGCAGCCATCCGGCGCTGATGACCCCTATCGCCTTTCTGCTGTTTCTCTACCGTTTCGCCGCCATGTCGCGGGGCAGCCTGTTTCTGTTCGGGGCCAACGGGGTGCTGAGCCTCAGCATCATGCTGCACTTTGCCAGCTATCCGCAGACCGACCTCAACGACCTGATCCTCAACAATATCTGGGCGAGCGTGCTGTCGGTGCTGATCGCCTACCTGATGACCATGCTGATCCCGGATGTGGAAGCCAGACCCAAGCCAGCCTCGGCCCCCAAGGCGCCGCACCGGATGCGCCATGAAGCTCTGCTGGGGGCCACTGTGGCCACCCTGTCGTTTCTGGTATTTCAGGTGTTTGACCTGCGCGACTCCATGTCTGCCCAGGCCACGACCCTGCTGGTGCTGTTCCCCATGCACTGGAACGGTGCGCTGAGTTATGCCCGTAAACGGGCGATGGGTACCTTGCTGGGGGTCACCTTCGGCCTGCTCGGCCAACTGCTGCTCTATGACTGGTCAGGGCAACTGCTGCTGGTAGCTCCACTGCTGTGGCTCGGCGCCATGCTGTTCAGCCATGCCCACGTCAAGGAGGCAGGCGGCTCCGGAGTCGGCTTTGGCGCTCTCACTACCCTCGGCATCCTGTTTGGCCAGTACCTCACCCCGGGCAACGATCTGGTGTTCAGCGCCCTCTACCGGGTGAGCAGCATCCTGTTTGCCATTGTGGTCACCCTGTTGGCCTGCTACCTCGTCCACCGGTTGCTCAATCGCTTCGAGGCGACCCGCTTCGGTTATTGATTTCCTGTTGTAAGCACTGTTGTCAGCCCATGGATGAGCTCTCTTTCGCCCCGTCGCCTGCCGGGGCGTTTTTTCTCTCCCTCGTGTTCCTCCCTTGTCATCCCCCCACCACCACAGCTCAGCGCAGAAGTACGGCTATGCTTGTAAGGCTGCTGTCGATGAGGTGTACCTATGGTCGCGTTGTTAAAAAAATGGCTGGTTTGTCTGATGCTGTTGGCTACCAGCCCGCTCGGGGCCACCCCGCTTGTCATTGGTGCCGAAGATGACTGGGCCCCCTACTGCGAGCGCGACAAGGACAATGAGGATGACCAGCCACGCGGACTGGCGCCTGAGCTGGTCAAGGCGGTGTTCGCCGCCGAAGGGATCGAGATTGTCTTTCGCACCCTCCCCTTCGCCCGCTGCATGCACGATGCGAAAAGCGGCAAACTTGCGGGGTGCTTCAACGCTACCATCACCGAAGAGAACCGCTACCAGTACCATTGGCACGATACCCCCATGTTCGAGGAGGATCTTGCCATCTTCGCCCTCGCCAGCGAGCCGCAACGGGATCTCAAGCTCACCTCGCTGGAGGGCAAGCGGGTGGGCATCACCCTCGGCTACACCTACCCCACCGATTTTATGGAGAACCCCAGGATCACCCGCTTTCAGGCCAAATCCGATGCCCAGATCCTCGAGATGCTGGTACGTGGCCGGGTCGACTACATCCTGATGAACGGCATGCCGGGCTATCTCAAGATCCAGCAGAAGCAGCTGACCGGCAAGGTGGTCAAGGTTGGCAAGCTCTCCACCGATGGCTTCTGGCTTGCCTTCTCCCGCCACCACCCGCAAGGGGAAGCGCTGGCCAAACAGTTCGAGCAGGGGCTGCAGAAGATCAAAAACAACGGCATCTATGAGACGCTGATCCGCCAGTTTGAAACCAGACTTGGCCTCTACTGATTGACGATGCCTTCCTGATAGCGCCCCCTCATACTCGCGCGGTATGCCGGACAGCGAGCGACGCACCGAATGGCTGTGCGGATTGCACAATAACGGCAACCTGTTAGGCTCACGCCCGTATGACACCAATGGAGCTGTAATCATGAATAAGGCACATATGATGGCCGCTGGTGCGCTGGCCCTCGGCCTGCTCGCTGGCTGCAATCAGGGCAATGCCCTCTCAGTCACTGGTGGCGAACCGATCAGTTACCAGTGCGAGCAGGGCAAGAAGGTGCAGGTTCGCTATTTCGCACTCTCCGACGAGAGCCTCAGCTTTATCAAGCTGTCGCTGCCGGACGGCAAGGATTACACCCTGCCCCAGGCCGTCTCGGCCTCCGGCGCCCGCTATACGGACGAGCACGAAGCCGTCTGGTGGAACAAGGGGGATGAGGGCTTTGTCGAGCTGCGGGATCAGGATGGCGAGTGGCAGACCGCCTACAACGACTGCAAACAGCAATAAACGTGACCCCGGCCTGGCCGGGGTCTCTCTTTCTCTGGCATCAGAGTGATGGGGGATCAGTTGATCTCGATCTCGAAGCGGTTGGTCACCTCGACCGGAATGGCATCCGGGTTGCCCTCTGCCGGGCTGTAGCGGATCCGCGAGAGGGTCGCCAGCGCGCTCTGCTCCAGCTCGCCGGGGGGCTCGGCCGCCACCACTTCCGGCTTGACCGGCGTGCCGCTGGCGTCGATTTGATAGCGAACTTCCACATACCCCTTGACCGGTTTGGCCGGCAGGGCGGGCTCGTCATTACCAAGCCATGACCACTGCTTCTCCTGAACCCAGTAGCTGGACAACTGCTCGAGAGGGATAGCGATCGGAGCGCGCTCGTGCGCTACCTCCTGACGGGATGAGCACCCCAGCAACAGTGTCACTGCCAGACCTGACCATACTGCGACTTTCCACTTCATGTAACGCTCCTTGTTCTCTGCCGGTGCTTGTTGCCGGACTGCGGGCCGCTCAACGCGCGCCCTTTTGGTCAGTCACCCATCCTAACGAAAAAGTATTCGTATGAACATGAACAAAAGGGCCATCCCCGAGAGGTTGGCCCTTTTATCGTCAATAAGCTCACTAACCAGCCGAAGGCATCAGCCGCGCTTGTCGCTCACCACCAGCCAGAGCGCATGGACCATGCCCGGCAGACCGCCCATCAGGGTCAGCACTATGTTGATTAAAAAGTGCAGGCTAAAGCCCACCTGGATAAAGGCGCACACCGGGGGCAGGAAAATGGCCAGCAGGATCTTGAGCAGATTGTTCATCTCGGCTCTCCTTTTCAAAAATGTCGTCAGGATTGGAATGGGCTAACCATAAACATCCCGGACTTCAACTGCAAACCAGACAGGGAATTCGCTCACCCGCATCACGCCAGGCGTTGAGGTCGTGGATCTGCTGATTACTGCTGCCACGCCAGAGCAGGCCTGGGTCTGCCAACTCCTTTTCATACTTGCCATCCACCAGCACATCCAGCAAGGCCACCAGCTCGCGCTGGGCCTCTGACAGCTCGCCGAGCCGGTAGCCGGTCCAGCACCAGATATCCTTGCCCGGACACTCGGCGCGTACCCGTTTCACCAGCGCCAGCACGTGGGGCACGTTGGCCGGGTGGAGTGGATCGCCGCCGGAGAGCGACAGACCTCGCCGTTTGATGCGGCTGTCGTTGAGATCCGCAATGACGCGATCGCTCATCGCCTGATCGAACGGCTTGCCGCCATCGAGCCGCCAGGTGCTCTGGTTGTAGCAACCCGGGCACTGGTGCTCGCAACCCGAGACAAACAGGGTGGCACGGGTGCCAGGGCCGTTGATCACATCGACCGGATAGTATTGGTGGTAATTCATGACTGAAGGTTCTGGGTGTATTTGAGATATTCCAGCAGACCACTCATAAAACGGACTCTTTCACTAGCAAGTGTCTGGAAATACTGATCTTCACTCCGGTTCAACATGAATAAGATCTTATCCCGCAGCAATTCTTCATCTAGTGCGTAGCCATGCTCTGTCACATAGGCATGAATAAAACGATAGAAAAATTGGGTGTCATTAATATGCACTTCATGCCAAGTATCTCGCGCTACCCATTGCCTCAGCATTTTCTCCGACATCGGTTTTAGAAACATAAGCTCAACCTTCATAAAGTAAGACTCCCTGTATCATAGGGAGTCTTTAGCGATTTACATATGTTTGACGCGGCGCTTCACCTCTTCCTGCTTGCCCGCATTGAAGGGGCGCGCATCGGGGCTACCGAGGTAGCCGCAGACACGGCGGGTCACCGACACCTTGGCCGGGTCATGGTTACCGCAGCGCGGGCAGGTGAAGCCCTTGGAGGTGCATTCGAACTCGCCGGTGAAGCCGCAGTCGTAGCACTCGTCGATGGGGGTGTTGGTACCGTAATAGGGCACCTTGTCGTAGCTGTAATCCCAGACGTTTTCGAGTGCTTCCAGATTGTGCTGGATATTGGGGTACTCGCCGTAGCAGATGAAGCCACCGCTGGCGATGGGCGGATAGGGCGCCTCGAAGTCCAGCTTGTCGTACGGGTTGACCTGCTTCTCCACATCGAGGTGGAAGCTGTTGGTGTAGTAACCCTTGTCCGTCACACCGGATACCACGCCAAACTCTTTGGCATCGATGCGGCAGAAGCGGGTGCAGAGGTTCTCGCTCGGGGTGGAGTAGAGGCTGAAACCGTAGCCAGTCTCCTCTTTCCACTCATCGATGGCCGCCCTGAGACGGGCGATGATAGCGATGGCTTTCTGTTGCAGCTCGGTGCTGTCAAACAGGTGAACCTTGTCACCAAACAGGGCGTTGATGGTCTCGTGAACCCCGATATAACCGAGGGAAATGGAGGCACGACCGTTCTTGAAGATCTCGCTGACGTTGTCGTCCGCCTTCAGCCGCACGCCGCAAGCCCCTTCCATATAGAGGATCGGTGCGACCCGCGCCTTGACGCCATCCAGACGGGTGATGCGGTACATCAGCGCCTTCTTGGCGACCCGCAGGGAGGCATCGAGACGATCCCAGAAGTCCGCTTCGTCACGGGATTTCAGCGCAATGCGCGGCAGGTTGAGGCTCACCACACCCAGGTTGTTGCGACCTTCGTGGATCAGCTCGCCATTCTCCTCGTAGGCACCGAGGAAGGAGCGGCAACCCATGGGGGTCTTGAAGGAGCCGGTCACTTTCACGACCTGGTCGTAGTTGAGGATGTCCGGATACATCCGCTTGGAGGCACACTCCAGCGCCAGCTGCTTGATGTCGTAGTTGGGATCGCCCTGCTTGTGGTTGAGGCCATCCTTGATGGCGAACACCAGTTTCGGGAACACGGCGGTCTTCTTGTTCTTGCCAAGGCCAGCGATACGGTTGCTGAGGATGGCACGCTGGATCATCCGCGACTCCCAGCTGTCCCCCAGACCAAAGCCGAAGGTGACGAACGGCGTCTGACCGTTGGCGGTGTGCAGGGTGTTGACCTCGTACTCCAGCGACTGGAAGGCGTCGTAGCACTCTTTCTCGGTGCGGGCCATGGCGTAGGCTTCCACATCGGCAATGCCCCACTCTTCGGCCACTTCACGGTGTTTCTGCCAGCTGATGGTCACATAGGGGGCCAGCACTTCGTCGATGCGGTTGATGGTGGTGCCGCCATAGATGTGGCTCGCCACCTGAGCGATGATCTGGGCGGTCACGGCCGTGGCGGTGCTGATGGATTTTGGGGTATCGATCTCCGCATTGCCCATCTTGAAGCCGTGAGTCAGCATCCCTTTCAGATCGATCAACATGCAGTTGAACATCGGGAAGAAAGGTGAGTAATCGAGATCGTGGAAGTGCAGATCACCACTCTCGTGGGCCTGAACCACATCACGGGGCAGCATGTGGCTGGTGGCATAGTGCTTGGCGACGATACCGGCCAGCAGGTCGCGCTGGGTCGGGATCACCTTGGAGTCTTTGTTGGCATTCTCGTTGAGCAGGGCGGCATTGGTCTGCTCAACCAGACCGCGGATCTCCTGCGCCAGACGGCCGCGCGCCTCGCGGGCCTGATCCCTATCGTGGCGATATTCGATATAGGCACGGGCGATGGCCTTGTCGTCGGAAGCCATCAGGTGGTTTTCGACCCGGTTCTGGATCTCGTGGATATCAACTTCACCACGCCCTTCCAGCTCCTGACTCACCGCATTGGCAATGCGGGAGGCGAGTGCCGGATTGGCCTGATTGACCGCTTCCGCCGCACGGCTGACCGCCTCTGCAATCAGCTGGGCATTGAATGGTGCGCGACATCCGTCACGTTTGATCACAACCGGTTTCATGGATTTTCCCCGTTAAAAGGCCAGGCATTTGCCTCTGGCTCACCCTTGTTGGGCCCCCCTCCCGGCATCTCGTCCTGGACGCAAATAAATTCAGCCGAGGCTTGACAAGCCTGGGCTGAAGATAGGAGGGGAACAGCTTATACACAGCTTAATAACACAACATATAGGGATTAAAAACGAATGCGTCCCTATATGTGGTGTCTATTAGGCACCAAAGCGAAGCCTCATTTCTTGATCCAGAACAGGTTTTTCAGCGAGCGGGACAGTTCACGACCAACCCAAAAGAGCCCCATTCAAATCCAACCTCAAGCGGGGTGCGGGCTGGCGTCCGATCCACCCACCCGAAAAAAAATCGCCCCCCACCGCACCGGTTTCGAGATGACAGCGTCAACCAAAACCGCCCATACTGAACAAGAACTCTTTCCCCCTCGACAAGGGACAACCCATGCGCACCTCTCTGCTGTTGCTACTGCTATCCACCCTCTCTCTGCCGCTCTGGGCCGCCAACATTCTGGTGATCAGCAGCTACCATCCCGAATACCTGTGGGACCAAAGCTACAACAAAGGGCTGCTCGATGGCTTGCAGGGGGAGCACAAGATCACTCACTTCTATATGGACACCAAACGCCATCCACGGGAGAAGTTCGACGAAATCGCCCAGCAAGCCATCGCCTTTTATCTGAAGAGCAAACCGGATCTGGTAGTACTGGGGGATGACAACGCCATCAACTATCTGGCCAACGAGATCGCCTCGCTGGGTACCCCGGTGGTGTTTCTCGGCATGAACGAGAACCCCCGTCTCAAGGGCTTTGTCGGCCACCCCAAGATAACCGGCGTGCTGGAGCGCCCCCTGCTCAAGCGCAACATCAGCGAAATAAGCCAGATGATGGGAGGGCTCGACAAGGCGCTAGTACTGTTTGATTCCAGCAATGTAGCCCTCACTGCCATTGAGGATGAATTCAAGACCCAGACCGAGCTGCGAGTCGGTCAGACCCGGATCAACAGCCAGCTGATGGGGGATTACAGCCTCTGGCAGGAGGCGGTGCTCAACGCCAAGAAGAACGGCTATCAGGCAATCTTCCTCGGCCTCTACCACACGCTGGTTGATGACAATGGCAAGCATGTGAGCGAAAAGACGGTGCTGGAGTGGACCAGCGCCAACACGCCGGTGCCGCTCTTCTGTTTCTGGGAATTCACCGTCGGCAAGGGGATGGCCATCGGTGGGCTGGTGCTGGACGGCCACGATCAGGGGATACAGGCAGCCAGCCTCATCAACACCATACTGGCGGGCACCCTGCCCCGTACCATCTCCCCCCGCGCGGCCCTGCGCGGCGAATATGTCTTCAGCAAGAGCGAGCTGGCCCGCTGGCAGCTCACCGTGCCCGACAAATGGCGCCACAAAATCCTCTGGCGTGAGTAACCGCCGAAACAAAAAAGAGAACCCGGCCATGCCGGGTTCTCTTATATCGGATGCTGCGGTTAGCAGGCTTGGTGAGGGCTATCAGCCCTGCAACGCCTGTTGCAGCTCCTCTTCGGTCCAGATGGTGATACCCAGCTCTTGTGCTTTGGTCAGCTTGGAACCGGCCGCCTCCCCCGCGACCAGCACATCGGTCTTGGCAGATACCGAACCCGCCACCTTGGCCCCCAGCGCCTGCAGCGCCGCCTTGGCGTCGTTGCGCGACAAGGTGGTCAGGGTACCGGTCAGCACGAAGGTCTTACCGGCAAAGGGTTGCTCCGCGGCCTCTTTCTTCTCGATAGCCGGCCAGTGGATGCCGGCAGCCAGCAAGGCTTCCAGCACCTCCACGTTGTGGGGCTGACGCAGGAAGTAGTAGACATGCTTGGCCACCACATCACCCACATCGGCCACTTCGAGCAG
This sequence comes from Aeromonas sp. FDAARGOS 1411, assembly GCF_019047125.1. Taxonomy (NCBI): domain Bacteria; kingdom Pseudomonadati; phylum Pseudomonadota; class Gammaproteobacteria; order Aeromonadales; family Aeromonadaceae; genus Aeromonas; species Aeromonas sp. FDAARGOS 1411. The sequence goes on from NZ_CP077214.1 coordinate 2,503,969, forward strand.
TTGCTCCACCGAGGCCGCGCGCAGGGCATCCAGGGTGAGGAAGTGGTTGGCAAGGTTGAGCGCAGTCGCCTCTCCCACTTCGCGGATCCCCAGGGCAAACAGGAAACGCGGCAGGGTGGTGCTGCGCGCTGCATCGATGGCGGCTACCAGATTGAGGGCCGATTTTTGCCCCATCCGCTCAAGACCGGCCAGCTGGATGGCATTGAGGCTGAAGAGATCGGCGGGGGTCTTCACCAGCCCCTTGTCCACCAGCTGCTCGACAATCTTGTCGCCAAGGCCGTCCACATCCATGGCGCGACGGGCGGCGAAGTGCTTGATCGCCTCCTTGCGCTGCGCCTCGCAGAACAGGCCACCGGAGCAGCGGGCAACCGCTTCCCCTTCCAGCCGCTCCACTGCCGAACCACACACCGGGCACTCGGTCGGGAAGAGAATTTCACGCGCATCAACAGGGCGCTGTGCCTCCACCACTGCCACGATCTGCGGGATCACGTCCCCTGCCCGGCGCACGATCACGGTATCGCCGACCATCACGCCAAGGCGCTCGATCTCGTCGGCATTGTGCAAAGTGGCATTGGAGACGGTGACGCCGCCAACAAACACCGGTTTAAGCTTGGCCACCGGCGTCACGGCGCCGGTGCGACCAACCTGAAACTCGACGTTCTCAAGCTCTGTCATCTCCTCCTGCGCCGGGAACTTGTGGGCGGTCGCCCAGCGCGGGGCGCGGGCCACAAAGCCCAACTCCTCTTGCAGGGGGATGGCATCCACCTTGTAGACCACGCCGTCGATCTCGTAAGGGAGCTCGCCACGGCGGGCCAGAATGTCGTCGTGGAACGCCTGACAACCGGCGGCCCCCTCTTTGAGCTTCACCTCGGGACTAAGCGGCAGCCCCCACGCTTTGAGCTGGTTGAGACGACCGAAGTGAGAGTCACCGAGTTGCTCGCCGCCGACACCGACGCCGTAGGCATAGAAACTCAAACGGCGGTTAGCGGTAATACGCGAATCGAGCTGGCGCAAACTGCCAGCCGCAGCATTACGTGGGTTAACAAAAACTTTTTCACCAGCAGCAGAAGCTCGTTCGTTCAGATCAACAAAGTCCTTCTTCCTCATGAAGGCTTCGCCACGAACCTCTAAACGTAACGGCCAACCTTTACCTTGAAGAGCCAAGGGAACAGACCGAATAGTTCTAACGTTATCAGTAATATTTTCCCCAACTCGTCCATCCCCGCGAGTTGCGGCTTGAACTAATATTCCATTCTCATAAAGCAGGCTAACTGCAAGTCCATCCAACTTTGGCTCACAACAAAACTTCAAAGAGTCAGTAGATTTTAAGCGTCCTTCAATCCGATGAACAAAATCATCAAGGTCTTCATTATTAAAGACATTATCCAAACTGAGCATGGGAACTTCATGGGTCACTTGCCGAAACTCAGGCAAAGGGGTACTTCCAACTCGTTGGCTTGGTGAAGACGGGGTTCGTAGCGAAGGCTGCTGCTTCTCGATATCAAGCAGCTCGCGCATCAGGCGATCGTATTCGGCATCCGGCACTGTGGGGTTATCCAGCACATAGTACTGGTGACCATATTCGGTAAGCAGTTCACACAATTGACGGTGGCGGGAGAGGGTGTCGCTCATGAAAAAGTCTCGAAGTGTGATTGAACATACGGCCGGGGTAGAAACAAAAATGCGGTACCAGGGTACCGCACTTTTTCTTCACTCGACCCGCATGGCGTATTAGTCGCGACTGGCCTCGTAGGCAGCCAGCTCGTGACGGTAACGGGCAATGGTCTCGTCGCTCAGCGGGCTGCGATCCATATCTGTCAGCATGGCATCGAGATCGCTGGCCAGCTGATCGGCAGCCTGCAGCATGTCCTCGAAGGCAAACGCGGCATTGCTGCGCAGCGGCAGTTGCATGAACAGGGAGACACCCGGCGTGGTGAACTGTTCCATCCGGTACGGATTGAAGGTACCCGGCTTGACCATGTTGATCATGGAGAAGAGCACTTCACCCTTGCCGTTGGGATCTTCGTGACGGTGGAAAATATCCATCTCGCCAAACTTGAAGCCCAGCGCCATCAGGGATGAGAGCAGGGTTGCACCTTGCAAGTCGTGACCCGGACGGCCCATCAGGTTGATGACATAGACATCCTGCCAGATTTTCTCGACCGGCTGGGGGGCCATGCGCGGCTCTTCAACCACAGGTGCAGGTGCCACATAGGCCGGCTCTTCATACACAGGCTCGGGAGCCACATTACGGGGCTGCGGCTGATATTCCGGCTCGGGAGCACGCACCGGTTCGGCACGAACGGTGTCAGCGGTACGGACTGTCTCTGCACGGGCACCAAAAGTCGGGGCGGTCGCGTAAGCGGGCTCGACCAGCGGCTCGTCATCCAGCGACTGCATCATGGGCTCGCGCTGGGGACGGGAACGGTAGACCGGGGTACGACGATTGACCTGAGCAGGTTTGCGCACCGGCGCGGCAGGCGCCTCGTCGATCTCCTCGGGCAGCGGTTCGTCGAACCCTTCCTCCTCTTCATAGACAGGAGGCGGCGGAACCGGGCGGGCAGCAGGCTTGCGCACTACGGGCGGCGGCAGATCGTCCTCGTCATCTTCATCATCAAAGGCGGGGACGGCAGGGCGACGACCGAGTTCCGGCTGGCGGCTCTCTTCACTGCGCAGCTTGGGCTCGGCACGACGGCCACCACTGACCACGCGTACCTGGCCGATGCCATCGCTGTCGAAGGCATCGTTATCACGATCCCGCGACTTGGAGTCCATCCGTCCAATCGGTTTCTCTTTGATTGGTGCCTGACGATTCTTTTTGTTGCTCCACAACCCGTGAATGAGCAATGCCGCAATAGCAATACCGCCCAGGGCAACCAAGATGTAACGCAATTCCTGCATTAGCTGCTTCTCTTTCTAGTTTTGCTCAGCCAAAGCGACGGCTTCACCGATATCGACCGACACAATGCGAGAAACCCCGGGCTCTTGCATCGTGACGCCAACCAGCTGCTCAGCCATCTCCATGGAGACCTTATTATGACTGATGTAAACGAACTGTACTGTGCTCGACATCTCTTTGACAAGAGAACAGAAGCGACCGACGTTCACTTCATCGAGCGGTGCATCCACCTCATCCAGCAGACAAAAAGGTGCTGGGTTGAGTCTGAAGATGGCAAAAACCAGCGCAAGCGCGGTTAACGCCTTCTCCCCCCCGGAAAGCAGGGCAATGGTAGCATTCTTCTTACCCGGAGGTCTCGCCATGATGCTCACTCCGGCCTCCAAAAGATCATCGGAGGTGAGCTCAAGCCAGGCACTGCCCCCACCGAACACTTTTGGAAACAGGGATTTTAAATCTTCGTTGACCTTATCGAAAGTGTCCCGGAACCGTATTTGTGTCTCTTTATCAATTCTTTTAATGGCTTGGCTCAAGGTTTCCAGCGCTTGCTCGAGATCCTGACACTGATTTTCGAGGTAGGTTGCCCGGGTTTTCGCCTCTTCGTACTCCTCCAGTGCCGCCAGGTTGATGGCGCCGAGCGCCTCCACTTGCGCCTCCAGCGTCTGGATCTCCTGCCGCAGCTTGCTGCGATCAGCAGCGATCAACACCGCCTGATCGAGATCTACCAGTCGAACCCCCAACTCTTCGAACTGCTCGTGCAGCCCCTGTCGACGGGTGAGGTTACGTTCGCGCTCAAGGCGCAGGGTTGCCAGCTTCTCCTGCAACGTCACTAGCTGCTTGTGATCGGCACTTCTGGCCTGCTCCAGCTCACCGAGCTGGCGCTCCAGCTCCGCAAGCCGTTGATGGCAGGCGAGCTGCTGCGCCTCCAGATTGCGCTGCTCGGCCAGCAGGGGCGCCAGATCCGGCACTGCCTCGCTATCCGGCCCTTTCAGCCCGGCCAGCTCCAGCCCGAGCCTCGCTAGCTCCTCTTCACCCAGGGTAATGAGTTGGCGCAGATTGCCCAGCTCCAGTTGCAAACGCTGGCAGGCCGCTTGCTGCTGCTCGCGGCGCACACGGGCCTCGTCAACCGCCCGCTCGCAGCGGGTCAGCTGATCCTGAGCGACCTGCACCCCTTGCGTCAGCGGCTCCCCCTGCTCTTGCAACTCGGCAAGGCGTGCCTCATCGAGTTCCAGTTGTTCACGGGCGCTGGCCAGTCGCTCTGCCTCTTCGGCCTGCACCTGATCGAGCCGACTCAGCTCTTCGCCAAGCTGACCGAGCCGCAGCAACCGCTCCTGCCGCTGACCCTGTTGCAGGCTCCAGGCTTCGCGCAGTTGTTGCCATTTCTGCTCTTGCTCGCGCAAGGTTCGCTGCGACAACTCCTGCGCACAGGCAAGCTGGGCGCGCCGGGCATCGGCAGCCACAAGTTGCTCGCTCAGCTGTGCCAGCCCCGCGGCAACCCTCTCCTGCTCGGTATGCAACCGCTCACGCTCCCCCAGCAGTGCCATGGTGCCGAGCGCCGCGCCCTGCCCCAGATCTGCCCAGTTTGGCCCCAGCCAGTCGCCAGCAGGAGTCAGTACCGACTCACCGGCCGCCAGACTTGGCTGGCGGGCCAATGCGGCCTCCCGGCTCTCGACCAGCCAGATGGCATTGAGGAAGGCGGGAATGTGCTCGCCGCCCAGTTGCGCCGCCAGCGTACCGGCAACCGCCGGTTGCGCCGGGCCAATCCAGAGCCCCTCTTGCATCAGATCGCACTCGTCCGCCGGCGTTGCGGTGAGCCAGCGACCCAGCACCTTGTCGAGCACCTGTGCCCACTCGGGGGCAACCTGCAGTCGATCCGCCAGGGTCGCCCCCTCCATCTGCTCGCCGAGGATCTGATCCAGCGTCGCCAGCCGCGCCTCCAACTCCCGTTGCAGGCTCAACTGCTGGCCATGCTGCTGCTTGAGTTGTTCATGGGCGTCGACCGCCTGCGCCAGCTGCTCGGTCAGCTCACCATTGGCCGCCCGCGTCAGCTCCAGCTCACCACTCAGGGCATCGAGGGCCGGTTGCAGGTCATCGGCCTCTGCGCCGAGGGGGCCCGCGCGTTCATCTTCCAGCTTGAGGCGCGCCAGCCGGGTCTTGGCTTGCAGTTCCTGCAGGCCACCCAACCGGGTACGGGTCTGATTGAGCTGCCCCTGCAACCCGGCCAACTGTTGCTGCCACTGCAGCTGGCGCAGGCGGGCCTGCTCCAGCCCCTCGCTAGCCTGCTGGCGGGCCTCCTGCTGCTCGGTGAGCAACTGCTCACACTGCTCCAGCCGGGCGCTCTCCTGCTCGGCGCGCAACACCCCTTCGGTCAGTTGATCCTGCTGGCTGGCAAGCTGAGCCTTGCGGGTGGCGATCCGCTCGCCCAGCGCCTCTGCACGGGCCTGCCAGTCGCGCCCCAGTTCACTCTGGTGCAATTGCTGTTGTTCGAGACGGGCGATGGCCTGCCCGCCGAGAAAAATCTGTTGCTGACGGCTCGCCTGCTCGGCTTGCGCCTCTTGTCTGGCGACCGACAGGGTGACATGGCGCCCCTCATCGGCGGTGCGTTTGGCATCGAGCGCCGCCAGCGCCTGCTCGGCCTGCGCCAGTTCGGTTTTGGCCTCGCCAAGGCGCGTCTCGAGCGCCCACAACTCGGAGCCAATCAGCTCGGCGCGAGCGGCACGCGAACGACTCTTGAGCTGTTTGTAGCGCTCGGCGGTCTCGGCCTGGGCTTTGAGGTGCTCAAGGCGAGAGCCCAGCTCGCCGCGAATATCGCCGAGGCGCTCCAGGTTCTCCTGGGTGTGGCGAATGCGCTGCTCGGTCTCGCGGCGCCGCTCCTTGTAGCGGGAAACCCCGGCGGCCTCTTCCATAAAGAGCTTGAGATCGGCCGGACGCGACTCCACCAGTCGGCTGACGGTGCCCTGCTCGATGATGGCGTAGCTGCGGGGGCCAAGACCGGTGCCGAGGAAGAGGTCGGTTACATCCTTGCGGCGGCACTTCTGGCCGTTGATCTGATAGTGGTTGGAGCCGTCGCGCAGCACTTCGCGGCGCACCGAGATCTCGGTAAAGCGGCCGAACTCGCCGGGCACCCGGTTATGGGGATTGTCGAACACCAGCTCGACCGAGGCGCGCCCGTGTGCACTGCGATTGATAGAGCCGTTGAAGATGACATCGGTCATGTTCTCGCCGCGAAGATGGCGGGCGGAGCTCTCTCCCAGTACCCAGCGCACCGCGTCGATGACGTTGGATTTGCCACAGCCATTGGGGCCCACCACGGCGGTCATGTCTGCCGACAGTTCGATGCGGGTCGGCTCGACGAACGACTTGAAGCCGGCGAGTTTGATCAGTTTCAGACGCATGGCGACCTGTATCAGTGGCTAAATAAAGAGGAGGCGGGCAGGTGACTTTACCAAATCCAGACCCGGCTTTGTTTGTAATATGCAGGCATCATCCCCATTCAATGCCCGATTTTCAGTCGCCACGGCACGAAATAAGGAATAGTCGGCGACTTTACCAAATCAAAGGCTTGTTTGTAATATGCTGGCAGTTCTCCCATGCATAGATGGAGCTCACATGAGCCAATCACCCCATATGGTCAAAGATTCAATCAGCGGTGCAGACTATTTCCTGCGCGGGTTTTCCCTCATTCGCCAACCGGGCATCCGCACCTTTGTGCTGATCCCCCTGCTGGTCAACTTCGTGCTGTTTGCCGGGGCCTTCTATGCCCTGCTGCTGCAACTGGACGGCCTGTTCGCCTGGCTCCATCAGCAGATCCCCGCCTGGCTCGACTGGCTGGACTATCTGCTGTGGCCCATCGCCCTCATCACCATACTGGTGGTCTTCTCCTTTATCTTCAGCTCGGTTGCCAACTGGGTAGCCGCCCCCTTCAACGGTTTGCTGGCGGAGAAGGTGGAACAGATCCTCACCGGTCAGCCCGCCAATGACAGCGGCATGCTGGATATCGTCAAGGATGTGCCACGCACCTTCGGCCGCGAATGGACCAAGCTGAAGTATTACCTGCCCAAGGCCATTGGCTGCCTGATCCTGTTTCTGATCCCGGTGGTGGGCCAGACCCTGGCGCCTGTGCTCTGGTTCCTGTTCAGCGCCTGGATGATGGCGATCCAGTATGTGGATTATCCGTTCGACAACCACAAGATCGACTTCATCACCATGCGTGACGCCTTGAAGCAACGCCGTGGCAAGTGCCTCAGCTTCGGCGCTCTGGTGACCCTCTTCTCCGCCATTCCGGTGGTGAACCTCTTCGTGATGCCGGTCGCCATCTGTGGCGCCACCGCCATGTGGGTCGATCACTACCGGCAGGAGCAGTTGGGGCGCTAACCCTTGAACATTGATTAGAAAAAGGCACCCGAAACGGTGCCTTTTTCGCATTTAGCATGAATTAAATTAATGCATGCATTCGATAGCTTGTCCCATATGACACGAGTTGGTAGGATTCTGGCCTTTCTCGTTCCCTGGGATATCTCATGTTACATGCACTCTTCTTGGTTGGCCTGGTGGCCGAAGGGATGACCGGCGCGCTGGCCGCGGGTCGGCGACGGATGGATCTGTTTGGTGTGGTGATCATCGCCTCGGCGACGGCCATCGGTGGTGGCACCATTCGCGATGTGCTGCTGGGCCACTATCCGCTGCTCTGGATTGAACATCCGGAATATGTGCTGCTGGTTGCCGCAGCCGCGATGGCGGGTGTGGTCTCCGCCCCCCTGATGCGCTACCTCGGCAAGCTGTTCATGGCCCTTGATGCCCTGGGACTGGTGGTCTTCTCTATCTTCGGTGCGGCCCGAGCGCTGGATATGGGCCACGGCGCCGGTATTGCCTGCATCATGGCGGTAGTGACCGGGGTCTTTGGCGGGGTGCTGCGGGATCTGCTCTGTCAGCGAATTCCACTGGTATTTCGTCGCGAGCTCTATGCAGCCATTTCGCTGATCACCGCAGCCCTTTACTGTCTGGCGCTGGATCAGGGCTTGCCGACCAACTGGGCCGCGTTCGGTTCCATCGGGATCGGCTTTGTACTGCGGCTGCTGGCGGTTCGCTTCAAGTGGGGTCTGCCCACCTTCAACTACCAGTACGCGACCCACTGAGTACGCCAGCTTCTGGCGAGGCGGGTTGGATTGCGAGCAACAAAAAAGCGCCCGAGCGGCGCTTTTTTCATGGACGGTCTGCGACTCAGTTAATCCCTTCCGAGCTGAAGAAGGTCGCCTTGTCGGCGATAAAGCGGATCTTGATGTTCTTCCCTTCCCCGCCCCAGAGGCAGCTGGTGGTGCCCAGCGCATCGTCACAACGCTCCGCCTTGCCCAGAATGGTGCTGGCCTCGGCGTAACTCATCCCCATCTTCAACTGGTCGTAATTTTCACGGTTGAGCTTGCTGCAACCGGCCAACAACAGGGCGAGCAGGCCGCCAATCACTATCTTTTTCATCGCTATCTCCTCTCTGGTGGGAAGAGCTTGGCAGTTTGCCAACCCCTTTACCAGCTGCGCACCGGGCCGGTATCGAGGTGAACGAAGTTGTCACGGGGATAGTAACCAACCCCACCCACCTTGAGCTGGAGCGCCGCCTTGCGCAGATGGGCCAGCTGTACGCCGGGGATCCGCACATCCACCGCCTGCCCCAGGGTGTGGTAGCTGTGCTTGGCCACGCCGCGGCTCTTGTGCCGCTTCTGACGATTGGTCGCCGGGGCGCGATAGCCGGAGATCAGCTGGATTTCGCTGCGCCGACCCAGCTTGTGCTGCAACAGGAATAGCTGATCAAACAGCTTCTTGTCGATGTTGAACACTTCATTGCGCCGGTAATCGCGGAAGATGTGGTTGAGCTCGGCCAACCCGTCGCTCAGATAGTGGCCGTTCTCCCAATAGCTGGCGCGCACCCGCTCGCCGGTATTGAGATTGAAGAAACTGAGTTCACGCCCGGTGGTACTGCGGCTGGCCAGTGCAGGGAAGGAGATCAACGAGCTGCCCAACAGGCAACCGGCTCCCAACAACAGGCGACGTCGACTTATCTCTTGTTCCAGCATAAGGGGTTCGTCCATCGCAGATTCAAGCGAAAATAGTTGAATAAGATCACTGATTGAATGTGATACAGGCGCTTGAAACTACCCTCCGGCGGGGCGCCCTGTCAAACCTCAATCGCCCATAGAAAAGCCCGGCACAGGCCGGGCTTTTCACTCTGTGGCAGGGATCACAGCAGGCGGCTCTGGAAGCTGACCCGATCAAATCCGTAGATGTCGTTACGCAGTTGCTGGCGACCATTTTCGTCGATCCAGCTGCTCCAGTAGACGGTAAAGACCGGGATCGGCGTGGTGAGCGGCAACCATTTGGTCTGGCTCTCCTTGAGGATATTGGCCACCTTGTCCGGCTGATAGCGGGAGTCCGCCAGCAACAGTTCGGCCAGATCGTCCGCATGTTCCACCCGGATGCAGCCCGAGCTGAAGGCGCGCGCCCCCTGCTCGAACAGCGCCTTGCGCGGGGTGGAGTGCAGATAGATGGCGTCATTGTTGGGCAGGTAGAACTTGTAGCGCCCCAGGGCATTGTGATCCCCCGGCTTTTGCCGCAGGCGATAGGGGAAACCGGCGGCCAGCGCCTGATGCCACCCCTCTTCGGTGAACTGGACCGGATTGCCCTCGCTGTCGATCACCTCGAACTGCTCGCGACTCAGGTACGCGGGATCCCGACCCAGCTTGGGCAGGATGTCCTTGCTCAGGATGGAACGCGGCACATGCCAGGAGGGGTTAAGCACGATGGAGCGAATTTCGCTGGCCAGAATAGGGGTGGCCCGCTGCTCCTTGCCGACGATGACCCGGCTGGTAAATACCTCGTTGCCGGACTCCACCACGCTCAGACGGTAGTCGGGAATATTGACCAGCACGTAGCGGCCACCGGCGAGTTGATCCACCAGATCGCGACGCCACAGGTTGCGCAGCAGCAGGCTGGCGCGCACTTGCGGGCCGGTATTGAGCCAGGAGCGGGTCTGACGGCCGATGATGCCGTCCGCGGTGAGACCGTGACGACGCTGGAACTGCTTGATGGCCTGCTCGGTATCACCATCGTAAATCTGATCACCATGGCTCGGGGCGCTGTCGCCCAGCTCGTTGAGCATGGCGCGGATTTGGCCGAGCTCGGCTGAGCTCTCTCCGGCACGCAGGGTCGGCATATCGAGGGTTGGCCACTTGCTGGCCATCGGCATCGCCAGCAGTTTGTGCACTTTGGCACGCACCGCCTCGTATTCCGCCACCTGGGGGCGTAGAGATTTCACCTGGGTGAGCAGATCATCATCGCTGGGCTGGGTCACCACAGGGCGGTTCAAATCGAGCTTGAGGGTCTTCATCTGCTCACGCGAGACCAGATCCATCCCCCGCCAGGCGTGCTGGAAACGGCTCAGCTTGGCAAAAATGTCGTCATAGATGGCACCACGCTTGTCTGCGGGAGTGGCCTGCAGACGCTTCCACAGCGTGAAAAAATCGGGATGCAGCTGGGCAAGCACAGCCTCTTGCAACTGCTGCTCCAGCTCGACACGGGCCTGTTCGGCCTGACTGCCCTGATACCAGTCGTGTCCGGTTTCACTGGCCGCCACCACAACTTGTGCTTCGGTCGCATGTACCACGCCAGCGGGCAAACATCCCAGCCACACCAGATTGGCAAGGGCCAGCCAATACTTCATCCCCATGGGTACCTCAAAACGGTTTGTTCACTCTGCCGGGCCTGACAAGCAGACCCGATGCTCAGGCCGCTCATGATGCGTGAACGGCCAATACTTTGCTAGCGCCCGGGGGCATAACGCTGCCAGATAATGTCATACGCATCTGTCTCCTTGAACCGCGCCAACGCCTGATTAAATTGTTGCAAGAACTGCGGCGAAAAGCTGCGCTTGCCCAACATAAAGAAGCTTGGCGATTCAGATACCACCATGGGGTGACTGGTGAACAGACCGCTCATCCCCTCCTTGTTAAGGGCGCTGGGGGTAGCCAGCATGTCACCAAGGAAACCATCGATCCGGCCGCGGGCCAGCTTCTCATAATTTTGCTGGTCGCTCACCGCACTCACCTGTTTGGCATAGCGACCGAGCAGCGACATCACTTCATCGCCATAAAAGTACTCTTTGGTGACGCCGAGGGAGTAACCACTGGCCAGCCAGCTCGCCAGATCCTGCTCGGGGTAGTGGCTGCCCTTGCGGATCCACAGCAAGGTGCGCCCCGGGTTGTAGGAGTCGGAAAACCAGGCATAACGGGCGCGCTCATCATTGATATTCGCCTCCATCGCCATGTCTATCTCGCCATGCTCCATCTCGTGCAGTACCCGCTTCCAGGGCAGCTCCACATAGTTGACCTTGCAGTGCATGGAAGTGAGTACAGCCGTCAGCACCTCGGCGGCATAACCGCGCACCTCTTGCGGTGAGTCGGCTTCGTAATAATGGTAGGGTGGCCAGTTATCGTAACCGACCTGAATAGGCTCGGGACACAGGGCCCTGGCCAATGCCATTGGCGCCCATAATCCAAGCAACAGACAGCAAGAGATCCACTTCATATGTCATCCTTGACGAATAAGTGAGTCATCATAAATCGCCCCCTGCAAAATGGCGATAGAGGCCAGATGACTATCGCATCCGCTAGAAAGTGACGCAGCAAAGCACGTCTATTTGCCAAATACCTTGCCGGAGCGCCACTGGCAATCGACGCCCCGCCAGACCTGTTTAACCGGGAAACAGCAACGTTTGGAACAGGGGTAAAAAGGGGTTAATATGTGACCAAATATTTTTTTGTGATCCACTATGCTTTTTTTGCAATTGGATTAGCATATGCGCGACATCGGCCTACCCATTCTGTCAGGCATAGAGAGTGATATGACGTACAAAAAGTTCGGTTTTTTGACTGCCATTCTGGCGTTAAGCGGTTTTTATCTTTACACCCTCTATCTGGCTGCTCACCCCAACGTGAGCCTGGCCTACAAACTCTATTATCTGGAAGGCAAGACCCGCTTCTGGGAACACAACTCCAGCATGACCTATCAGCCGGGTAACGAGCTCAATCTGACCAAGCCAAGCCGCTTCCTCTCCAGCGAAGGCTGGGCCAAGAAGCCGAGCGATGACGGTACCCTGCTCAGCGGTCAGGGCGGTCTCTACTTTGTGCTGCCCAAGCAGGCGGCCAATCCGGATCAGCTTACCGTACAGGCCCGCATCAACAGCCCGGAAGCCGGTGCCCTGTTGAAAGTGGCGCTGGGTCACGACTTCACCACCACGGTGAAACTGGCCAAAGCGGGCATCAACGAAATCCGCCTCAGTCTGCCCGGCGACTCGCTCACGGCAGATCCCAAGCGCCCCAATTTTCTGGCGCTCTCGGCACCTACTCCCATCAATGTGCAGTCGGTACGTTTGACCGTAGCCCAGTGATCCTTGCCCCGAATACCATTTTATAAAAACAACTATCCCAAATAAGGACGTTCTTATGTCGCATCCAGATTTTCGACTCTCTCTGGTCGTTCCCGTTTACAACGAGGAAGAGAGCATCGATGCCTTCATCAACGCGATAGACAACGAACTGGCCCCGCTGAAAGACCAGCTTGAAATTGTATTCGTCAACGATGGCAGCCGTGACCGCACCCGTGAAGTGGTCGAGCAGGCCATCGCCCGTGACCCGCGCGTGACCCTGGTCAACCTGGCACGCAACTTCGGTAAAGAAGCGGCCCTGACCGCCGGTCTGCATCAGGCCAAAGGGGATGCCATCGTGCCGATGGATGTGGATCTGCAAGACCCGCCCGCCCTGATCCTGGAGTTCGTCAAACTGTGGCAGACCGGTGACTATGACACCGTCTACGGCATCCGCGTTGATCGCAGCGCCGATACCCCGATGAAGCGCCTGACTGCCGGTGGCTTCTACCGCTTCTTCAACGCCCTCTCCACCAGCACCAAGCTGCCGGAGAACGCAGGTGACTTCCGCCTGATCGACCGTCGAGTTGTCGAGGCGATCAAGCTGCTGCCGGAGCGCAACCGCTTCATGAAGGGTCTGTTTGCCTGGGCCGGTTTCCGTGCCGTTGGCGTCCCCTATGAGCGCCCGGCCCGTCACGCCGGTGAAACCAAGTTCAACTACTGGAAACTGTGGAACTTCGCCCTCGACGGCCTGCTCAGCTTCTCCAGCTGGCCGCTGCGGGTCTGGAGCTATGTGGGTGTAAGCGTCTCGCTGGTGGCCTTCCTCTATATCCTGAAAATCATCACCCAGGTGATCTTCTTCGGCATCGACGTACCCGGTTACGCCTCCCTGATGTCCGTAGTGCTGTTCCTCGGCGGTATCCAGCTGTTGTCGCTCGGCATCATCGGCGAGTACATCGGCCGCATGTTCGTGGAAGTGAAACAGCGCCCGGTCTACCTCATTGAAGGGGTATATGGCCAGTATGCCAAGCAGGATGAGGCCAAACCGCAGAGCGCTGACAGCAACCCGCAAGAGCAGCAGGAGCAAGCGCCTCAATGATCTCCCGCGAGGAATTCTGGCGGCTGGTACGTTTCGGTTTTGTCGGCGGGGGGGCTACCCTCGTCGACCTTGGCACCTCCATCGCACTGTTTCATACCTGGCCCACCATCTCGGAGCACCTGGTTACCACGCTGGCTTTTGCCATCGCGTTCTGGTTCTCCTTCTTTGGTCACCGCTACATCACCTTCCAGAAGCAGGGAGCCGCCAGCAAGTTTCTGCTGGTCGCCCTCTTCTCGCTGGCGGTGCGTAACCTGATCCTGAGCGGCCTGCTGTTTGCGGGGCTCTCCGGTCTGCTGCCAGTGGTCATCGCCACCCTGACCGTTACCGTCCTCACTTACGTTCTCTCTCGCGTCTGGGTTTTTGCCTGATGAATGATATGACCAATACTGCCCCGCTAACCGGGGCTGCACTCCCCTATCGCCCGTCACTGCGCATCAGCGGTCGTGACTGGCTGATGATCATCGCCGCCTTCATGCTGAGCCGGGTGGCGCTGTATGGCATGGGCTACTTCGGTGTCCAGCTCTATGGCTCCCCCGACATTGGCCCGCTGCAGGCCTATTGCCAGTTCGACTGCGTCTGGTTCCAGCGCATCATCGAGAACGGCTACGACCTCTACCCGCGCTGGCTGAGCAAGGGCAATGCGGCCAACTGGGCCTTTATGCCGCTCTACCCGATGGTCTCCGGTGCCATCTCCAACCTGTTCAATGTCGAGAGCCTGATCGGCCTCATCATTGTTACCAACCTCTCCTTCTTCGCCAGTTTACCGCTGATGTTGCTGGTGTTGCGTCAGCTCAAGCTGGGGGACGATACCGCCCGCTTTGGCGTCTGGCTGCTCGCCTTCTCCCCCTTCTCCGCCTACTTCGTCTCCGGCTATACCGAGTCGACCTTTATGGCGCTGATGCTGGGGATGTTCCTGTTCGCCTATCGGGAGCAGTGGCTGATGGTGGCCGTGCTGGGGGTCTGTATCTCCGCTACCCGCAACCTGGGGGTGATGATGGTCTTCCCGGTGCTGATCCTGGCGCTGCAGGCCTACGGCTGGCGGGAATTTTTCCGCTTTACCGAGCGCGCTTTCAAGGTGGTGTTCACCCTCTGGATGATCCCGTTTGGCCTGTTCGCCTACATGGTCTACCTCTATCATCTGACCGGCGATGCCTTTGCCTTCAAGCACATTCAGGTGGCGTGGGGTCGCTACATGGACAGCCCGCTGGACTGGTGGCTGAGCGGTTTCGAGCTGGGCGGCCGCAAGGCTTACCTCTCCATCATGGTGATCTTCGGCTGGTGCCTGAACGGTTACCTGTTCAGCCAGAAACGCTGGGCGGAAGCGACCCTGATGTTCATCTGCTGCACCATCCCGCTGATGACCGGCCTCAACGCCATGCCACGCTATATGTTCGGGCTCTACCCGACCCTGCTGGCCATCATTCTGCTGACCCATCGCTGGCCAGCCATCCGCCCGGCGGTGCTCTGCATCAGCGGCATGGTGGCCTCCTTCATCGCGGTGGCCTTCGTCAACTTCAAGTTCTTCACCGTCTGATGTGACGACAATGCCTGATACACCAAATGCCGGTCACCTGACCGGCATTTTTTATGGCCGCTATTTTTATCGACAGAGCGTCCCACCACCTCTCCGTCACACTTTCTTCGGCTTGAAAACGTAACCATTTGAACTGATGTCACAAATCGGCGTTTTGCCGATCCAAGGCGCGCTTTGCTGCTCCTAGAATGGGCCCTTGTCCGAACTGCCCTGCTCAAGGAATGGCTTATGCGTCGTGCTCATCACTTATCCCCTCTCTGGCTCGCCCTGCTGGCCGCCCCTCTGTTCATCCAACAGGCGATAGCCGCTCCCGAGGTTCGCCTCTATGTGGATGGTCAGCCGGTGGCGACCCCGATCGCGCTGGACAAGGGCACGGTGGAGCTGACCCATCCCCTTGCCAAGGGGAGCCACCAGATCCGCATCAGCGACGCAGACAACAGTTGCGGTACCAGCTTTGGCCCGAGCGAGAGCAAGCCGCTCCCCTTCGGCACCGCCCAGCCCATGGACAAATGCAGCAAGGATCAGAGCTTTACCCTTCGGGTGATGCTGGCCGGGGAGTATCAGTTCACCTTCAACCCGGATACCCCCAGCCTCAAGGTGCTGCGGGCGACCAAGAAGAGCGAATTCAAACGCCAGCCACCACAAGAGCCCTGCATCAGCTGGGATGGCGGCCCGGTCACTGTATCCCTGAAAGGGGTTTGGCCCGAGGGTACCCGACTGAGGGATGCCTACTCGAAACAGGAGGCGGTGGTCAAACAGGGCAAACTGACCCTGACCCCGAGCAAAGAGAGCGGCGGCATGCTGCTGCTCGAGCCGGTCAAGGCAGCCAAGCCGGTACCGTTCAGCTGGGATCAGGCGAGCGTCTATTTCCTGCTGACCGACCGCTTCAACAACGGCGATCCCGCCAACGACCACAGCTTCGGCCGCCAGAAGGATGGACAGGATGAGGTGGCCACCTGGCACGGCGGCGACTTCAAGGGGCTGACCGAGAAGCTCGACTACATCAAGAGCCTCGGCATGAACGCAATCTGGATCACCCCCATGGTGGAGCAGGTTCACGGCTTTATCGGCGGTGGCGAGCAGGGCAACTTCCCCTTCTACGCCTATCACGGCTACTGGGCGCTCGACTTCACCAAAATTGACCCCAACTACGGTGACGAGGAAAGCTTGAAAACCCTGGTGGACGAGGCGCACAAGCGCGGCATGCGCATCATCCTCGACGTGGTGATGAACCACGCCGGTTATGCCACCCTCGCCGATCTGCAAGATCTCGGGCTCACCGAGCTGACCCGGAACACAGACAAGCTGCCGACCGTCTGGAACCAGTGGCGACCGAGCGGCGGCCTCAACTGGCATGGCTACAACCAGTTCATCGACTATCAATCACCCGCGTGGAACAAATGGTGGAGCGGTGACTGGGTGCGCGCCGGTCTGCCCGGCTATCCGCAGCCAGGCACCGACGATGTCACCGGCTCGGTGGCGGGGCTACCGGACTTTCTCACCGAATCGACCAAACCGGTAGGGCTGCCGCCGTTGCTGGCCGCGAAAAAGGATACCCTCGCCAAGGCGCTACCCGACGCTACCGTGAGCGACTACCTGATCGCCTGGCACACCGACTGGGTGCGCCGCTTTGGCATCGACGGCTTCCGCGCCGACACCGTCAAGCATCTGGAGCCCGAAGTGTGGGCCAAGCTCAAGCAGGCGGGCACCGCTGCGCTCAAGGAGTGGAAGACCAACAACCCGGGCAAGGCCCTCGACGATCTGCCCTTCTATATGGTGGGAGAGGTGTGGGATCACGGGGTAGCCAAGGATTTCTGGTATCAGAACGGCTTCGATTCGCTGATCAACTTCGACTATCAGCGCGAGTTCGCCCTGTCACAGGCCCAGTGCATGGCCAGCGCCGAGCCCACCTATGACAGCTACGCCAGCCGCATCAATCAGGATCCCGAGTTCAACGTGTTGAGCTACATCAGCTCCCATGACACCAAGTTGTTCTTTGGCGACTATCAGGATGTGCCGCTACAGCGCCGGGTCGCCAACAGCTTTATGCTGCTGCCGGGCGGCATCCAGCTCTACTATGGCGACGAGTCCGGCCGCGGGCTGGCCAAGGATGGCGGGGTGTTCGATCAAGGCTTGCGCTCGGACATGAACTGGCAGGAGCTGGCCAGCGGAGACAAGGCTGAGCTGGTCAAGCACTGGCAGCAACTGGGCCAGTTCCGCGCCGCCCATCCGGCCATTGCGGCAGGCAGCCACCAGAAACTCTCGGATGCACCCTACGCCTTCGTGCGGGAGAAGGGGGATGACAAGGTGGTGGTGGTCTTTGCCGGTCGGCAGAAGTAACTCTTGAGCCACATTGACCAGCAGCAGAGAGGGGAGCCACTGGCTCCCCTCTCTCGTTTATCCATCTGCCAAGGCTCACTGTGACTGGCGCGCCGCCACCGGCCACTGCAACCGCGCCTTGAGCAGGGTCTCCTGCCACAGAGGCCAAGAGAGCAGCGCCTGCTGATAGGCTCCGGCCTGACCGGGCAACAGGATGCCGTAGCTGGCCAGCCGATAGGCCATCACCGCATAGAAGGCATCGACAATGCCCGCCTCGCCAAAGTAGAAGGGGCCCCGCGCCTGCGACCAGATCTCCTGCAAACGGGCCAGCTCACCGACCGCCGCCACCGGGGGATCGATACGGGTTGGCGCCCCAAGAAAGAACGGGAGCAGAGAACGGATCTGCCGAAATCCGGCGTGTAGCTCGGCGCAGAGACTGCGAGCCAGCGCCCGCTCGGCCAGCGAAACAGGATAGAGCTGGCGGTCGGGACAGAGCTCGTGAACATATTCGGCGATGGCCAGCGAGTCGTGAACCCGCACGCTATCGTGTTCGAGCCAGGGCACCAGACCGGCCGGTGCCAGCCGCTTGAGCCGGGCCAGCGACTTGGCATCCTCCAGATCGAACACCTGCTCCTGCCACGTCAGCCCGCTCATGGCGAGCACCAGCGCCGCCCGCATCGCCCAGGTGGAGCCGGTGCCCACCGCCAATACCAAGGATCCCATCTGTTGCCTCCTGCATGAGTTGCCTGCGACCGGCCGATCTGCCCTGATGGCAAAACATCCGATGTTCGCTTCACATTTGCGCACCGGCGGGTTTGACCCTCTTGGTGAGCGATGCTAGTTTGATTTTTCAAAACAATCAGTTAGCAACAATGTGAGCCATTAACCGAAATATGGACAGCCAATTTACCATCGTCATCGCAGATGACCACCCCCTGTTTCGGGGCGCCCTATACCAAGCGGTGCACATGGCCATCAACGACGCTCAATTGCTGGAAGCGGACTCCATCGACAGCCTGACCAGCCTGCTCGGCGAGCACCCCGAAGTTGACCTGTTGCTGCTCGATCTCAAGATGCCGGGGGCCAACGGCTTTGAGGGGCTGGCCCACCTGCGCGGCCAGTATCCCGACCTGCCCATAGTGGTGGTCTCCGCCTCGGAAGATGCGGCCATCATCCACCAGGTGTTGCGGCTCGGGGCGCTCGGCTTCATTCCCAAATCGGTGCCGATGAAGGAGCTGGTCAATGCCCTCAATACGGTGATCGGGGGGGATAACTGGGTGCCGGAAGGCATCTCGCTCCATCCCGAATCGGAAGATGGCCCCGATTTCGCCAGCAAGCTGGCCAGCCTCACCCCCCAGCAATACAAAGTGCTGATCATGCTGCGCGATGGCAGCCTCAACAAACAGATCGCTTGGGAGCTCAACGTCTCCGAGGCCACCATCAAGGCCCATATCACCGCCATCTTCAGAAAACTGGGCGTCAAGAACCGCACTCAAGCGGTTATCGCCCTGCAACAGCTCGATATCAAGGAGAGCTGAAACCCGCACGCAGTGACACACGCGAGACGACATAGCCAGCCATGCTGGCTATCTGTTGCTCGACAATTAGCACGATCGTACTTTATGCTGCCAGCGCCAACGAGGAGAGAGTGATGAACAAGGGGCGCATGACCCGGGAAAACATTTTGCAGACTGCCTTTGAGCAGGCGAGCCAGCAAGGGCTGGAGAGCCTGACCATCGGCTCGCTGGCCAGCGCCTGCGAAATGTCGAAAAGCGGCCTGTTTGCCCACTTTCAATCCCGCGACAATCTGCAGATCGCCGTGCTGGAGTACGCCGCCGAAGTGTTTCGGCTGCGGGTGATCCAGCCGGTACGCCAGCAGGAGCACCAGAGCCAGCATGACAAGCTGATCGCCCTGCTGCGGGCCTGGCAGGCGTGGAACCACTGCTTCGCCGGACGCTGCATGTTCCTCGACGCCTGGACCTCGGCGCAGGATGGCCATGAGCAAAAGAGCCTGGTGCAGCAAGCTGCCCGGCAACTGGTGCGCTTCTGGCTCGACTATCTGGCCCGTCAGGTGGTGCAAGGTCAGGCCGCAGGCGAGTGGCGACAGGAGATGGATCCCTGGCGCGCCGTTTACCGTCTCTATGGCCTCTATCTGGCGGATCAGGTGTTCAACGATCTCGAACTGTGTCAGGATCCGGCCCGCCACTTCTGGCCCGAGGTGGACGCTCTGCTGAGCAGCTGGCGCTGATGTTTTGGCATCCGTTCAACACTAATTTTTAAAAACCAACAAAAAAGCACGACCGTTCGCACATAAAAACCACAGGATGACCATGAGCAGCAAGATCTACTTCAACACCCGCCGCTTCAGCCCGAGCAAATGGCTGCTGGGGATCGGGACCCGGTTGCACCACAGACTCGCCCCCACCCATGCCAAGCGCACCGCCAGCAAGTTGCTGCTCACCCCCCAGCGCAACCAGCGGAATGCCCACGAGCCAGCGGGCCTGGTGAAGCAGGCCGTCCATACCAGCGAAGGGGTATTGATGATCTATCGGCTCGGTCAGGGGCCGCAGTGGCTGCTGATGCACGGCTGGTCCGGCAGCGCCAGCCAGTTCTATCCGCTGATGAGCCATATCGCCGCGCAAGGTTTCACCGCCATTGCCTACGATCATCCGGCCCACGGCCAGAGCGCGGGCAACACTGGCCACCTGCCCCGTTTCGTGCGCGCCTTCGACGAGCTGGCGACCAGGCTGGCCAGCGAAGCAGGCCCGCTGCACGGGGTCATCGCCCACAGCATGGGAGGCGCCGTCACTCTCTCCAGCCGTCAGGCGGGTATCGATACCCTGCCGCTGCTGTTGATTTCGCCGGTGCTCGACTATGTGCCCCAGCTCTACGGCATGGTGGCGCGCTCCGGCTACTCCATCCGGTTGTTCGATGCGGTGGTCAAGGAGATTGAGCAGGAGTACCAGCACCCCTTGAGCACGGTCGATCCGCTAGGTCGCCTCGCCAGTCGCAGCGGCGCGGCAATGATCGTGCACGACGAGGAGGACAGATTCGCCCCCCATAGCGACTCCTTGCGGGCCAGTCAGGATGGTCATACCCGGCTGGTGAGCACCCGGGGTCTGGGCCACGGTCGCATCCTCGCCAGCGCCCCGGTATTCGCCGCCTTCGATCAGCTGGCTCGGCCGGAAAATCCTCACCGCGCCCTTTGACATGGGCCATGAAAAAAACGGGCAAGCGCCCGTTTTTATATTTGATACAGCGCCTTATAGTTAATTTGTCAGTGGGAACATTCTTGTCAGGACACAATAAGGCGCCAGCATATGGCCAGACCCAATACAGCGTTGTTGCTCACCGGTGGCGGTGCCCGCGCCGCCTATCAGGTCGGCGCCCTCAAGGCGATTGCGGAGCTCTACCCGCGCAATCTCGGCATCCCTTTTCCCATCCTGTGTGGCACTTCGGCGGGGGCCATCAACGTCACCGCGCTCGCCTGCTACGCCTCCTGCTTCCATCTGGGGGTGCGCAAGCTGGAGTGGGTCTGGCGCCGTTTCGAGACTCACCACATCTTCGATTTTCACCCCGGCCGACTGCTGTGGCGGCTGATGTACGAAGGGTCGGCGGGGCTGATCAATCCCCACACCAACCACGCCTTTCACCTCTTTGACAACGCGCCGCTGCACCGCCTGCTGGATCAACTCATCGACTATCACCGCATCGATGACAACATCCTCTACGGCAGTCTGGAGGCGCTGGCCATCACGGCATCGGATTACGATGACGGCCTATCCACCACCTTCTTTCAGGGGCGGGCTGACCACCATCCGTGGGAGCGGGCCAGACGTCGCGGGGTGCGCACCGTGCTTACATCGGAGCACCTGCTCGCCTCCTCGGCGTTGCCCTTTGTCTTTCCGGCCACCCGGATCGGCGAGAAGTTCTACGGCGACGGTTCCATCCACCAGCTGAGCCCGCTCAGCCCCGCCATCCATCTGGGGGCGGAGCGGATCCTGCTGATCACCCTGGATCCGCCAGCGCACTCGGCACCGACCCATCATCACGGCCATCTCACCAGCTCCAATATTGCCAGCCATCTGCTCGATACGGTCTTTACCGACACCCTCAACTCCGACCTGGAGCGGCTGTGGCGCATCAACCAGACTCTGGATCTGATCCCGGAGCGGGAGCGCAATCGCCTCAAGCTGAAACGGGTGGAGACCTGCGTGCTGAAACCGAGTCAGGATCTCGACACCATCGCACTGGCCTACCTGCGCAAACTGCCGCTAAAGTTGCGCCGGCTATTGCGGGTGTTGGGCGTGAAGGGGGATGAGACCAGCAGTCTGGCCAGCTTTTTGATGTTCTATCCGGGTTATTGTCAGCAGCTGATCAAGCTGGGCTATCAAGACACCCTGAGGGAACGGGAGAGAGTCGTCGCCTTCCTCGATATCGAAGGGCAGCCAAAAGAGCGGGAATAAAGGGTGCGGCCGATGAGAGCAAGGGGACTCAGCGCCCCTCCAGCAGACGCTGCTCCGCCTGCTCCATCGCCACCACGGTACCAAACAGGATCAGTCGGTCACCGGCCGCCAGCACCAGCTCGGGTCTGGGCTCCAGACTCTGATCGCCGCGCTGCACCTCCTTGATCCGCACCTCATCGAGCGGCAGCTCGCGCACTTCACGGCCTACCGCCCACGCCTGATCGTGCAGCAACAGCGGATGGAGGCGTTCAAGCAGCTGATCCGCTTCCAGATTGCTGGCGCTCTGATCCCCCCAGTAGAAGCCGTGCAGGAAGCGATACTGGCTGCTGCGCTCCAGCTCCATCCGGCGGATCACCCGACCGATGGGGATATCGCAATTGAGCAGCAGGTGGGAGACCAGCATCAAGGCCCCCTCCTGGGATTCGGGGATCACCTCGAAGGCCCCCGCCTGCTTGTACTGCTCCAGAAAACTGTCATCCCGGGTGCGCACCAGCACCTTGAGATCCCCCGCCAGTTCGCGGATCAGTGCCAGCATCGCCTCCACCCGCTTGCGATCATCGAAGGTGATGATCACCAGCCGTGCCCGCAACAACCCGGCGGCCAGCAGAATATCGCGGCGGCTGGCGTCGCCAAAGGCCACCTGCTCCCCCGCCAGCTTGGCCTCGCTCACCCGCTCGGGGTCGAGGTCTAGGGCCAGAAAAGGGATCTCCTCGATCTTGAGAAAGCGGGCACAGGTCTGCCCCGCCCGGCCAAACCCAGCGATGATGACATGCTGGTTTTTGCTCAGGCCCGACTGGGCCACCTCGGAGCGGGTCAGCAGCGCCGGATCGGTGAGGCTGCGAGCCAGCGAGTGGGCCTGGGTCACCAGCCAGGGAGTCATGGCGATGGAGATGATGCCAATACCGATCAGCAGGGAGACCAGCTGCTGATCCAGCAAGCCGTGGTGCAGCGCCAGCGCCAGCAGCACAAAGCCGAACTCCCCCACCTGACTCAGCATGATGCCGGCGGCCATGCTGTCGCGCTTGCGCTCCCCCATCAGCCGCCCGGCCAGCAGCACCAGCAGGGATTTGCACAGTACCAGTAGCACCACGCAGATCAGTACCTGCCACCATGCCCGCGCCACCAGTTCCCACTCCATGGCCATGCCGATGGTGATAAAGAAGAGCCCCATCAACATGTCGCGAAAGGGCTTGATGTCCACTTCCAGCTGATGACGGTAGTGGGACTCCCCCAGCATCATCCCCGCCAGAAACGCCCCCAGTGCCATCGACAGCCCGAGCGAATGGGTCATGAAAGCGGCGAGCAGCGCCACCAGCAGGGCACTCAGTACAAACAGCTCGTCGGAGCGGGCCCGCGCCACCTCGTGAAACAGCAGCGGCAGCAACCACTTGCCCACCGCCAGCAGAGTGAAGAGAGCAAACAGCCCCTTGAGGGTGGCCCAGGCGATCTCGGCGGCCAGGGCGCTCCCCTGCACTTCCGGCTGGGCGAGGATCGGGATCATCACCAGCAGGGGCACCACCGCCAGATCCTGAAACAGCAGCACGCTCACCCCCAGCTGGGCGCGGCGGGTGTGGAGCTGCTTCTGCTCGCCGAGCTGCTTGATCACCACCGCCGTGGAGGAGAGTGCCAACGTTCCCGCCACCACCAGCGACTGGGCCAGACCCAGCCCCCACCACCAGCCGATGGCGAAAAAGAGCAGTGACGTGAGCAGCACCTGCAACATCCCGACCCCCAGCACCAACCGGCGCATCGCCAGTAGTTTCGGCAGGGAGAACTCCAACCCCAGTGAGAACATCAGAAAGACGATCCCCAGCTCGGCAATGGTCTGCATGATCGACTGGCCGGTGATCACCGCCAGCCCGTGGGGGCCGAGCAAGACGCCGGCAATCAGGTAGGCAAGGATGACCGGCAAGCCGAGGCGCCGGAAAGTTGCCACCAGCAGAACGGCGGCGAACAGCAGGATCAACAGGTCGGTGTACAAATTTTCCTCTCCTTTTATCGACTTAAGCTTAGTCAGCCGATCTGGCGGGCAGGAAAGATATATTGGGCATGCCAATTGCAGGGAGGAGACAGTAGTCAGGTGTTACAGGTGGAAGACCATGGAAAATACGTCGTCACTTAATGGCTTTAGCCATGGCATCGAGCAGTGGGTTCGCCAGATGGAGCGGCTCACGCCGTTGCCCAGCGTTGAACGCAACCAGTTGCTCGAGCAGTTGTTGGGGCAGAGCGATCTCGGCGGTCTGCTGACAACTTTTGCCGATCGTGCGGCAAGAATTGTCAGGATCCACGGTCTCTACCTCGATTGTGGCCAGCCCCATGTGCTGATCCAGCACCCACCGCTGGCCACCCTCAACCTGCACAACTATCCGTTCGAGCTGCGCGGTCAGCATGGCCAGCTGCTCGGCCAGCTTCACTACGAGCTGGAACATCCGCTGAGCGGCAGCCAGCAACGGGTACTGATGCAATACCATCAGCTGCTCTGCCTGCTGCTGCCCCTCTATCTGCGGCTGGAAAAACTGGATCAGCTGGTCAGGCTCGATCACCTGACCGGCCTTGGCAACCGCTCCTACTTTGACGAAGCCATTGGCCGCGCCATCGAGCAGCACAGCCGCGAGCCCCACGGTCTGGTGCTGGTGCTGCTGGATCTCGATCGCTTCAAGCAGATCAATGATACCTGGGGCCATCCGGTGGGGGATCTGGTGCTGAGCCGCTTCGCCCAGCTGCTCAAGGGGTGTATCCGCAGCACGGATCAAGCCTTCCGGCTCGGGGGAGATGAATTTGCCCTGCTGCTGCAACCGGCCGAACCCGAGGCGTGGCGCCCGGTCTGGCTGCGACTGCAGCATATGTTGATGACCAACAAGGAGCTCAGCACCTTCTCGGTCGGATGCAGCCTTGGCGCCGCCAGCTGGCAATCCGGGGTCGATGTGCCGAGCCTCTACGAGGCGGCCGACAGTCACCTCTACGCCCGCAAGAAAGCAGGCAAGGCCAGCCCTAACGAATAATCCCGAACTCTTCTTTGCTCCGGCACATGCGAGCCATGTGACCGGAGCTTCTTTTTTTGGGGCTAATCCTCCCTCACACCGAGATCACCTCATGCAAGATCCTGCTCGGGCAGGATGGGGGCGGCACCGTTTCCCTGCCAGTGGCAAACCAGCCCGGCACTCTGTGCCATAAAACCGTCGCAGACAAAGAGCCCCACCACCGCCGCCACCTGCTCGCCATAGTAGAGGATGGGAATGCGTCCCCGTTGCCACGAGGGAACACCATACTCTTGCAGCAGCTTCTTCATCCGCCGACTGCCGCTTCGCCCCACCGGTTTGAGGGGGATCCCGGGCGCTACCTGAAAACGCACCGAGAGCGGCTCGTCCGCTCGGGGGGAACGCAGCAGATCCTCGCCGTGCTCCGCCATGCGCACCACCAGCTCACCCAAACCATCCGGCAGGGTCAGCGGCTCGCCCACAATCATCGGCAACACCTGATGACAAGGTTGCAAGTCAGGGCTCACCAGATAGAGCCGCTCCTGAAAACGGCGGCAGCTCTGGCGCCCCCAGTTGAGCTGGGGATTGGCATCGCCGCGCGCCAACGCGACCTCCTGCCACAACCGGGCAAGCTGCTCGCGGGATGGCATCTCGCCCCCCTGACGGCGGATCCAGTAGCGCAGCAGGTTGTTGCGCCGGGTGGGAGAGAGGGCGTGCAGCGGGCCGATATGGAGCGCCTCCCCCTCGCCCGCCAGCTGCCAGTCACTCTCGGCCAACTCATCCAGCAGCGCCTCCTGCTCGGCGCACAGGGCCATGCTGCGCGCCGCGGTCTGGGCCATGGCGGGCCAGCGCGCCTTGAGCTGGGGGATAAGCGTCTGGCGCAAAAAGTTGCGGTCATAGCTCACGTCCTGATTGCTCTCATCTTCCACCCAGCCAAAGGGGAGGCTCGCCGCCGCCTCGGCCAGCTCGGCACGACTCATATCGAGCAGCGGGCGCAGCAGCAGGCCGCCGGCAAAGGGCTGGCTTGGCAGGATCCCCGCCAGCCCGCGCAGACCGGCGCCGCGCTTGAGGGCCAGCAGCAGGGTCTCCAGCTGATCGTCCTGATGGTGAGCGGTGAGCAGCCACTCCCCCTCCCGCATCCGGGCGGTCAACCGCTGGTAACGGGCGGTGCGAGCCTGCGCCTCCAGACTCTCGCCATTGCCGCGGGCCAGAGTCACTCGCTCGACCAGCAGCTCCACCGCCAATTGCTGACACACGGCTTCACAATGAGCGACCCACTCATCGGCATGGGGGCTGAGGCCGTGGTGCACGTGCAGGGCGCGAAGTGGCAGGCCATGCTCGCGGGCATACTGCACCGCCAGCGCCAGCAGCAGGGTTGAGTCGAGGCCGCCACTGAAGGCCACCAGCAGACCGGTGGAACCTTCCGGCGCAGGCATAGTCAGACAAAAGCGAGAATAAAGATGAGAAATCATAGGCTTCCCCAAAACGGACCGGCCGATCTTAGCAGAGTCGGGCTTATCAAGCTGCAACCCTGCTGCTAGAGTGAGGCTCGCCCGCCCTCTCCACCAGGCTGGCCGCAAGGCGGTCGCACAACCGGTTGGAGCAAGGAAGATGGGCAGGGAAGCAAACAACCCGAATTGGAATCAAACAAGATGAACAATAAGAAAAGCTTACTGGCCGGCCTGATTGGACTGGCACTGCTGGCTGGCTGCAGTCAGGCACCGCAAGACTCCCCCAAACACTCCGGGCTGGCGCTGGCCAATATGGACACCCAGGTCAAACCCGGCGATGACTTCTTCCGCTACGTCAATGGCAAGTGGCTCGCCACCGCCAAGATCCCTGACGATCGCCCCGCCGATGGCGCCTTCTACATGCTGCGGGACAAATCCCTCGCCGATGTGCGGGTGCTGGTCGAGGGGCTGGCCAAGCAGGAGGCCGCCACCGGCACGCCGACCCAGCAGATCCGCGATCTCTACGCCAGCTATCTGGATCAGGCAGGCCGTGACGCCAAGGGGCTCACCCCGCTGGCACCGGCGCTGGCCGACATCGATCGGATCGGTGATCAGGCCGCGCTGGCCCGTGCCTTTGCCCAGTCGGGCCGCATGGGCGGCGGCGCACCGTTTGGCATCTGGATCGACGCCGATGCCAAATCCCCCGACCGCTATGCGGTCTACCTCTATCAAGGTGGACTGGGGCTGCCGGATCGGGACTACTACCTCAAGCAGGATAACGAGAGTCAGGCCCTGCGCCAGAAGTACCAACAGCATATCGCCGCCATGCTGAGCCGCCTCGGGGAATCTGACCCGAGCGGCAAGGCCAAGCGGATTCTGGCCCTCGAAACCCGGCTCGCCACCATCCAGTGGGACAATGTCGCCCTGCGGGATCGGGAGAAGAACTACAACAAGCGCCCCGCCAGCGAACTGGCACGGCTCGCCCCCCATCTCGACTGGCAGGCTTATCTCAATGCCGCGGGCATTGCTAGCCAGCCGGATCTCATCATCGGCCAGCCGACCTATCTGAGCGCGCTGGATCAGGTGATGGCCCAGACCCCCATCGCCGACTGGCAGGCCTACCTCAAGTGGCAACTGCTGACCGATTACGCCCCCTATCTCGACAGCGAGACCGACCGCGCCAACTTCGCCTTCTACGGCACCACATTGAGCGGCACGCCCAAGCAGCGGGCCAGCTGGGAGCGGGCGCTCGGGGTGCTGAACGATCATCTGGGTGAAGCAGTCGGCCAGCTCTATGTGGCCCGCTACTTCCCGCCAGCAGCCAAGGAGCGGATGGAGCAGCTGGTGGAGAACCTGCGCACCGCCTACGGCCAGAGCATCAAGGAGCTCGACTGGATGTCGCCCGAGACCAAGGCGCAGGCACTCGAGAAGCTGGCCAAGTTCCGCCCCAAGATCGGCTACCCCGACAAGTGGAAGGATTACAGCGCCATCACCATCAAACCGGATGATCTGGTGGGCAACCTGCAACGCTCGCAAGCCTTTGAATACGCAGACAGTCTGGCGCGCCTCGGCAAGCCGGTCGACCGGGACGAGTGGCACATGTCGCCGCAGACGGTGAACGCCTACTACAACCCGAGCAACAACGAGATCGTCTTCCCGGCGGCCATTTTGCAGCCCCCCTTCTTCGACATGACGGCGGATGATGCGGTCAACTACGGCGCCATCGGCGGGGTCATTGGTCACGAGATGGGCCACGGTTTTGATGATCAGGGGGCCAAATCCGACGGCGACGGCATGATGCGCGACTGGTGGACGCCGCAAGATCTCAAGGAGTTCCGCTTCCGCACCAGCCGTCTGGTGGCCCAGTACAACCGCTTCGAGCCCATCAACGGCCAGTTCGTCAACGGCCAGTTTACCCTGGGGGAGAACATCGGTGATCTGGGCGGCCTAACCATCGCCCACAAGGCTTACGAGTTGTCGCTTGATGGCAAGGAGGCACCGGTGCTGGATGGCTTCACCGGCGAGCAGCGCTTCTTCCTCGGCTGGGCGCAGGTATGGAAAGGGATGTATCGTCCCGAACTGATGCAGATGTTGCTGCGCTCCGACCCCCACTCGCCGCCCGAGTACCGGGTCAACGGCGTGGTGCCGAACATTCCCGCCTTCTACGAGGCATTCAACATCCAGCCGGGGGACAAACTCTATCTGCCGCCCCAGAAACGGGTGAAGATCTGGTAATGCACGCCTCTTGTGAGGCATAACAGAGGGGCGGATGCCATGTGTCGGCACCGCCCCATCTCCATACGTTGACGTCAGTGAACGGCCCTGCCGCTCACCGCAGTAACAAGGGTAACGCCTATGAAAACCTTGCTGATGACACTCGGTCTGCTCACTCTGCCCTTGACCGGCCAGGCAGCGGAGAGCTTCTTCAAACAGCTGACACTCCCCTCCGGTCAGGTGATCACGGTGGCCGAAGGACGCGGTGAACCCGCCTCCATCGGCAGCTACGATGTGCGCCTCTACTCCGGCGCCAATCCCCAGTTCCCGCTGGATCAGTTCATCGATGGCAAGGTGCTGCCGCGTGATGGCTCCATCAAGGAGCTGAAATTGCTGGATCTCAACGGTGACAAGCAGCCCGAGCTGGTGGTCATCATGGAGAGCGCCGGCAGCGGCAGCTACCTGAGTGCCGACGCCTTTACCATCAGTGCGCAGGAGGGGCTCGACACCTTCAACCATGTCGAGGGACTCGGCCCCAAGGAGGATGTGATCGAGGCGCTCAAGGATCCCAAGGATTAAGGCGCGACAGCCCCACATCCTTCAGAAATAGAAAAAGCCCTGACCAGCAGGGCTTTTTTGTATCCAGAATCGGCGACGCTGCTACTCAAGGCGAGTGGCCCGGGTACGCACCAGCGGCAACGCCATTTCGTGCTGGGCCGCCACCAGTTGCAGCTCGTAGGCCCCCGTCAGCCAGGTGCGAGCCAGCACCGCATCAACACTGGCGTTGGTGCGCTCGAACGCCACCACCGGAGTGAAACCGGCCAGCAGATTGGCCAGCATGGTGGCGCTCAGCAGATCCCCCACCCCGATGGGGTGGCGGGCAAAAGGGTAGAGCGGGCGCGAGAGGTGAAACGCCCCCTCCTCGCACACCAGCAGCATCTCGAAGCGGTCCATGGCAAAACCTGCCTTGCCAAGATGCTTGACCATCACCAGCTTGACCCCTTGCGCGCGCAGCTGCTGGCACGCCTCGATAGCCTCCGGCACATTGCGGATATCGCGGCCGGTGAGCTGTTCCAGCTCCAGCAGATTGGGGGCCAGCATATCGGCGCAGGCCAGTGCCCTGGTTTTCAGAAAATCGGCGACGCCGGGTGCCACTATGCACCCCTTGTCGGGGTGACCCATCACGGGGTCACAAAAATAGAGGGCGGCCGGATTGAGCGCCTTGAGCCGGGCCACCGCCGCCAGGATCTCCTCCCCCTGTTCGGCCGAACCGAGGTAGCCGCTCAAGATCGCATCGCACTCGGCCAGCACGCCGATCTCCGCCAGGCCGTTTACCAGCTGACGGATATGGCCGCCGGGCATCACCATCCCCTGCCAGCCTTCGCGGTATTGGGTGTGGTTGGAGAACTGCACCGTGTTCATCGGCCACACCTCGATCCCGAGGCGACGCATGGGAAAAACGGCGGCGCTGTTGCCGGCACAGCCAAAGACTACGTGGGATTGAATGGAGAGCACTCGCTTCATGGTTGGCGACTCACGCAATAAGAACAGGAATTCCGGAGGGAAAAACGGGCCTTGCGGCCCGTTGTTGTCACTTTCGATGGTTGTCGATATCGATTAACGCAGCACCTTGACGGTGTAGCTGCCATCGGCCTGACGATAGAGGCCGTGGATGTCGGTCTCGAAGCCCGGGTAGTGGGCACCGATCTCGCACAGCATCTCGAGGAACTCGAGCACCGGCAGAGAATCCTGAGTCACCATCTCGCCCGGCAGAACCAGCGGTACTCCCGGCGGGTACGGCAGGATCATGTTGGCGCTGATGCGGTCAACCATGTCACGCAGCGGCACTTCCACCACGTTGCCGGCCAGCTCTTGCTGCCATGCGGCGTGCGGAGTCATCTTCATTTCCGGCAGTACGTCGAACGCCTTGAACATCAGCTCCGGCAGACGGTACTTGCTGGTCAGCTCGTGAATGCGCTGCGCCAGCTCCTGGATACGCATCCCTTCGTAGAAGCTCGGGTCTTCACGATAGAGGCTCGGCAGGATGTTCTTGATGGTCAGGTTCAGGTCATAACCACGTTTGAACTCGGTCAGGGCGCGCAGCAGCTGCATCGCCTTGGACTGATCGATACCGATGGAGAAGAGGAACAGCATGTTGTAGGGGCCGGTCTTCTCGACCACAATGCCGCGCTCGTCCAGGAACTTGGAGACCAGAGAGGCAGGGATGCCCTTCTCCAGCAGCTGGCCATCACGACCCATACCCGGAGTCAGCAGGGTGACCTTGATCGGATCCAGGTACATGTGGTTGTCATCGATGTCCTTGAAGCCGTGCCAGTCATCTTTCGGATCCAGCTTCCAGCACTCGACGGTGTCGATGTTGTCCGGCTGCCATACGTCGAAGAACCAGCCTTCGCTCTGATCACGCAGACGCTTGATCTCTTTGCGGAAGGAGATGGCGCGATCGATGGAGTCCTTGATCAGACGCTTGCCGGTGTTGCCACGCATCATGGCAGCGGAGATCTCGGTCGATGCCACTATGCCGTACTGCGGCGAGGTGGAAGTGTGCATCATGAAGGCTTCGTTGAAGGTCTCTTCCTCCACGTCACCCTTGATGTGGATCATCGAGGCCTGGGAGAAGGCCGCCAGCAGCTTGTGGGTGGACTGGGTTTCATAGAACACCTTGCCCGGCATGGCTTCGCCACTCATGCCGCACTTGCCTTCATAGATCGGGCTGAAGTTGGTGTAAGGGACCCAGGCACTGTCGAAGTGGATGTAAGGGGTATCCAGACTCTCCTTGATGAAGCCGGTGTTGTAGAGCAGGCCATCATAGGTGGAGTTGGTGACTACGGCGTAACGGGGAGCCTGGGCACCCGGTGTCGCGGCAACCTTGGCAGCTATGGTGTCGCGGCTGAATTCGCTCTGCGGGATACCACCCAGAATGCCGTAGGCGTTGCGGGTCGGACGGAAGTAGATCGGCGTCACGTCGTTCATCATCATCAGGTGAGTGAGCGACTTGTGGCAGTTGCGGTCAACCAGCACTGTGCTGCCGGCCGGCGCGGAGTACATGCCGACGATCTTGTTGGCAGTGGAGGTACCGTTGGTAACGATGTAGGAGCGATCGGCGTTGAAAGTACGGGCGATATACTCTTCGGCTTCCTTGTGCGGACCGGAGTGATCCAGCAGGGAGCCCAGCTCCGGCATGGAGATGGAGACGTCAGCCTTGAACGCGTTCGGGCCGTAGAAGTCATAGAAGATGCTGCCGGCCGGGCTCATCTGGAAGGCGGTACCGCCCATGTGACCCGGAGTACAGAAGGTGTATTTACCCTCTTCCACGTACTTGAACAGCGCCTTGGTGAACGGCGGCAGGATGGCGTCCTGATACTCCTGAGTGGCTTGATCCATCTTGAGGGCGATGTCGTCAGCCATGCCGAGACGGTACTCGAAGAAGTGCACATTCAGACGCAGGTCGGTCAGGTGAATATCCAGAGTGGACTGGTCGTTGGCAAAGGCGAAGATCGGCAGCTTCTCGTTGCGATCGTGGATCTCCTTGCACAGACCCAGGGAGTATTTGTCCCAATCGAAGATGGCGCCGCAAACGCGGGGGTTCTTCTCGATCAGTTTCAGCAGGTCGGCCACATCGACCGGATAAACAACCTCGAAACCCTTGCGCTCGAGGGAGGCTTGCAGCTGGCGAATGGGTTCTTCTTTAAAGAAAACGCCCAGGTGGTTGAGGATGGCAATGATATTCATCGTAATGCTCCACACGTAATGGGGCGCTCTCCATCAGGGATGGTGAGTGAAGAGCGCTCGGAAGATAAAAGGGGGAATTAGTTGCTGGGCTGTTCGCTCAGCAGGGCATCGTGCTGACGCAGACCCTGTTTTTTGGCGTAGAACATCAGGATGATGAGCGACACCACGAAGGTAGCGGTAAGGTTGGAACCCTTGGCACCCATCAGGGCCACCAGACAGAAGACACAGGCCACACCGGAGAAGATCATCGCGCCGATGCTGCGGGAGGTCATGCCCTCGAAGCGGATCAGGTTAATGCTGGAGTAGAAGTAGGGCAGCATGGTCAGCAGCACCGCATCTGTGGTCAGCACGTTGAAGAGATCGGCAGCGTGAGCGGACTGGGAGGTGAAGGCGGTCAGGCCAACCATCAGGGCAGTCATCTTGAGGGAGCCCAGGATCAGACCCTTCTTGGCCACGCCGTTCTTGTCCACTTCGCCGTAGATTTTCGGGAAGTTGCCGTCGTTGGCGGCACGCTTGCCCGCCTCGCCCACCAGCATCATCCAGGAACCGAGCGAGGTGAAGCAGGCCAGAGCGGTGAAGGCAGAAACAAACGGCGCAGACCAGCTACCGAAGATGGCGGAAGAGGCCATGGCAAACGGGGCGCCGGAGGCAGCCACTTCACCAGCCGGGAACATGCCGCTGATCACCTGGGTAGAGAGGATGTAGATAACACCCGCGATACCGGTACCCAGCATGGTAGCGAGCGGTACGGTGCGCTTGGGGTTCTTCACCATGCCGGAAGAGACGGCGGCAGATTCAACACCGACGAAGGACCAGAGGCAGATCAGCACGGCACTGATGATCGCATGCAGGTCGCTACCGCTGGTGGTGTTCCAGTTCTGGCTGTAGACGGTGGCATCAAAATGACCCCAACCCATCACCGCAGTACCGACAACCGGCAGCAGGATCAGCACCAGACCCAGAGTACAGAGTCGGCTCACCCAACTACCGCCAAGCAGGTTGACGAAAGTGAAGATCCAGACGGCAGCGATGGTGGCTGCGGCGGCCGGAATTGGGCTGTTGAGAATGGGGAAGAAGACCGAGAGGTAGGAGACGCCGGTAATGGCGATTGCCAGGTTACCGATCCAGTTGGCGTGGTAATAAAGCACACCGGTCTGGAAACCGAACACCGGAGAGATCTCGCCAGCGTAAGCAATGGGGCCACCCTCTTGCGGGTTCTTGGTAGCCAGGCGGGCAAAGACAAAGGCGAGGCCCATGGCGCCGACTAGACAGATTGCCCAGCTAAAGACAGAGATGGAGCCGATGGTGGCCAGTGCCGAAGGCAGCAGCGCGATGCCACTCCCCATCATGTTGCCGGCCACCACACCTGTACAGGCGATAAGGCCAATCTTCTTGCTCGTATCTAGGGACATAAGATCTCCGGTTCTATAAAAGGTCGGGTCGTCACATACACATTTGGCGGAACGCCCCGCCAAAGAATGGGCACAGACTAGGCCTCTCATCCCCGGAAAACATAAAGACCAGCTAACGGATAAAAATATGAGCCAACTTTTTTCGCCGCCTCGTCACTTTTGATAAAAACCATTTAAAAACAGCAAATTGACATCAGGCCACACCGCCACCTTGATAAAACCTTGATATCCTTCCGCCCCATTTTTTCCCCTTGATAACCCCCTTATCACGCCGTCTTGATATTTTTGGCCAGATAAACCCGCGATAAAGCAGCTCCCATTGTGCCCCCCTGCCCTTGCGGCCATTTGGAAGCCCTGCGGATCATCACCCTGAGTGGCCGCTCACCTCCTGCTTTCCCCTTCGCTCGGCTCATCACAATCCAAACTCAGAGGTAAAGCGCAATGGCGATAACCGGTAAGCAATGAGAAATGGGTCGAGACAGACAGCTTATCCCGCCGCCAACCATGAGCAGATGTCACAAGCTGCACACGGCGTAAAGCCGAACAAACGCGAGTGCAACGAATGCCGTGGGCAAAGCAAAGGCAAGTGGGGATAGTGGGGAGCGGGGGGGGATAAATCATGACTCGCCAGAGCGACTATCCCCAATGGCAAAGAAGCAGGATTGAGACGAGCAGAAACCGCACAGGCCGCCCGAAGGCAGCCTGTGGATGGGGTCGACAACCGCGCCGACCGGGGGAAAACCAACACTGCGGCGCTAGAAGAGCTTCACCTTGCTCTGACCCAACGCATTGAACAGAGCCGGGGTGAGGCTCTCCATATTGCTGTAGAAACCGAGCTGCTGGCAGAGCAGATAGGTCTGCTCGGTCGCCTCCATCAGGAAGGCCTGACTGTAGGCATCACCCGCCGCCTCGGGGCGACCGTCCAGCTCCGCCAGCTTGCCCTGCAGTATGTAATAGAGCACCGAGCGGCCGCGACTCGCCGCCTTCTCCAGCAGATAGTTGGCCTGCTGTTGCTGGCCGTTGAGGATCGCCTGCAGGGTCAACGCCTCCCACACCCGAGCAGGGAGAGCGCCGCTGTTTTGCACCACGCTGGCGAGATGAGTGCCAATCCCCTGCAGCCGCTCGCTCTCGGATTTGCCCGCCAGGGTGGCCAGCGCCTCGCCCGCCAGATAGCGCTCCGCCAGCAGCAGCGGCTGATCCGGATGGGCAATCAGCGCCTGCTCCAGCAGATCGATGCCGCGCTTGAGGGCGACCGGATCCCGGCTGTTGATGTAGTACTGCGCCTCCATCATCGCCATCAGGGAGGCATCATCGGTCGGCCAGCCCATCCCCGGCTCGGCATCGGGCTGGTCGAGGGCGCGCAGCAGATCCTGGCTGCTGGCCTGCAACACGCCGTGCACACTGTGGCGACTGAGCTGGTACTGATGGCTGAACAGCACCCGGTTGGTGTTGATATTGCGATACTCCAGATCGAGATAGGTGCCGCGCGGCTGGCGGGTGACCCGCACACTCAGCTCCTTGCCGGGCATGATGCCCCCCATCAGAGTGGTGGCACCATACTGCACCCGCAGCGGCGTGGCCACCGCCACCTCCCCCATCAGGGCTCGGGTAATGCCATCGGCGAGGCGCACGTTCTCGTTGTTGTCATCCATGCCGGAGTGAAAGCGGAACACCAGCAGATTGGGATCCAGCATGGCATGCACCTGGGGGCTGGTGTGCTGGTAGCTGAGCATGCTGACAATGGCGATCAGCACGATGGCAACGAAGATATCGAAACTCACCATCTTCCAGCGGCTGCGGGCATCCTTGGCATGGGTGGAGATGGCGCGGGTCAGGGGCCCGGCGGGAAAAGGGGCGACATTGGGCTGTGCATCATCATCCTGCTCAGCCGCGGGCGGGCTCAGATCGGAGAGAGTCGGGTTGTCGGAGAGAGCGGTATTGACCGCGGGCACGGGTTGCTCGTCCGCCATCACTACGGAAACCACCTGCAGCGGTCGCACCGGCGCCACCAGCTTGTAGCCGCGCTTGGGCACGGTGACGATATAGTCGGTCGCATCGGTGCGACCATCTTTGAGGATCTTGCGCAGTTCGAAGATGGACTGGGTCACTACCTGATCGGTCACCTCGGCGCCATCCCACACCTCGTTGATCAGGGCATCGCGGCCAAACACGGTGCCGGCATTGTGGGCCAGAAACCGCAACAGATTGACCAGTCTGGGTTCGAGGTAGACCTCGCGGTCGGGGCGACACAGCATGTTGTCGTCAACGCTCAGGGTCCAGTCGTGGATCTCAAAAACCGATTCGCTCATGATTCACTCGCTGCAGATGGTGACAATGCACGATGAGAGAGACGCAAAACCCGGGCTGACTGAACGGAACAAGGCGCTATCACCACAGGTGACAGATAAAAAGAGAACCGAAGCAATCACATCTCTGAGAGTCAGTCTGGCCAGGCCATCCTGTTTACGTCTGAAGGGCATCCTTGCGGGCATTCCGACCACCGGGATCGGAAGGGATCACTTTAAGCAAAACGGGAGCTGGATCCCACTTTTTTTGGCTATAAATCGCCGTTGAGTTGATCCGACACCGCACTTTTCGGCAAATAGCGTGCCAACTAGTATTCATATGAACATCCCATATGCCTGAATCAAAAAGCCCTGAACATCAGGGCTTTCTCATTTCTTCGACCATCGGGGAGACGTTACTTCGCTACCGGGAGCACATCCTGCTGACGACTGCGGCGCAGATGACGCCGCCACAACGAGAAGCCGCCGTAGCCAAGACTGAGCACCACCGCATAGAGCACCTGAGTGGCGAGCGCCACCAGCACCAGAGCACAGAGCAGCACACTCATCCCCGCCAGCCCCTTGCCCACCCCGCCGAGCAGACGCCAGCCCGCCGCCATGCAGAGCAGGTAGACCAGCACGAAATTGCCGTTGGCGTAGCGGATCAGCTCATCGAGCGGCAGTCGCAGCCAGATGATGAGGGTGATGCAGAGCAGACAGATAGCGAGCACCAGACCGAGTGCCCGCAGCGGCGCGCCGCGGGCGGTGAGCACGGCCAGCGAGGGGGGCAACTTGCCTTCCCGCGCCATGCTCCAGATCAGCCGGGCAAAGCCCTGAATGTAGATGTTGATGCTGGCAAAGCAGGAGAGGTAGCCGAGCACCGCCACCAGCCACTTGGCGGTGGGGCCGAACAGCAGCGCCAGCAGAGAGGGGATGGCGGTGGCGTTTTTCGCCTCATCGCCGTAGAGGCCATATTTGAGCACCACCAGCGAGTGTACCCAGTAGATGAGCCCCGCCAGCAGTACACCGCCGAGCAGGGCAATGGGGTAGTCCCGCTCCGGCCGCTTGAACTCCTCCCCCATATGGGCGAAGGCTTCCAGCCCGACGAAACACCAGAACATCACCGCCAGCGCGGTGGCCATAGGGGGCCACTCGTCCGTCGTCGGCAGCGGCCGGGCCGCATCGCGCCAGCTCACCTCCCCCTTGAACCAGATAAGCAGGGTGAGCCCCAGAATGGCGAGCGCGATAAGCAACTGCAGGTTGCCGGAGGAGCGCGCCCCGCGCAGCCCCAGCAGAAAGACCCCGAGCAGGGTCAGCAGCTGGATGGCCCAGAGGGTCCACTCCCCCATCTCGAACAGGGCGTGCCAGAAGCCGGCGGCAATCATCAGGGCGGCGGGCAGCCCCACCGGCAGCACAGCCAGAAACAGGAAGGCGGAGAAGCGCTCGGCGCCGTTGCCAAAGGCGAGGCCGATGAGGTGCGGCGCGCCGCCCGCATGGGGATAGCGACGGCCGAGGCGAGCGAAGGTAAAGGCGATGGGCAGCACCAGCGCAATCAGCAGCAACCAGGCCCAGAGCGAGGCCCCACCCGCCAGCGAGGCGGCGGTCGCCGGTACCACGAAGATCCCGGTGCCGAGCAGCGAGGTGGCGAGCAGCCCCATCCCCTGCCAGAGCCCGAGATCCTTTTTCAACCCAGACATATCCTTTTGTCCTGACTAAAAAAACATCCCGCCATGTTAGGCCTGCCCCGCCCCTTTGTTAAGCACGGCAGCGAGAATATGCAGCCTTTTATTCAGGCTCGGACTCAGCTTGCAGGGATTCGGCCAGAAAATCCCCCAGCAGGGTGATTTTGAGCACCTGCCGCCGCGCCGCCGGATAGATGAAGTAGAGGGTCTTGGCCGGGCTCTGATAGTTGCCAAGCAGTGGCAGCAGACGTCCCGCAGCGATATGGTCACGCACCTGTTCGGCTGGCTGCAAGGTGATGCCAGCCCCCGAGAGCGCAGCCGTCAACAGCGCCGGCCAGTGATTGATGCGCAGGCGCGAGGCGACCCGTACCTCCTCGCTCTGGCCATCCTCACCGACAAACTGCCAACGCTCGTGCTCGCCCCAGTTGCCGTGCAGACACTGGTGGCGAACTAGATCGGCTGGATGACGGGGCACGCCGTGGCGATTGAGGTAGTCGGGAGCAGCGCAGAGCCGGTAGTGCTGGGTCAGCAGCGGACGGGCAATCAGCGCCTCATCCTGCGGGCGCAGGGTGCGGATGGCGGCATCGACCCCCTCCTCCACCAGATCGACCCAGCGGGGGGTGAGCTGCAGATCCAGATCCAGCTTGGGGTAACGGTCGAGAAAAGCAGGCAGCAGCGGCACCAGCCGGTGGTGGCCAAAGCTGAGGGGGGCGGCGATGCGCAGCCGTCCGGCCGGCTCGGCCAGCAGGTTCTGGGTGAGCGACTCGGTCAGTGCCAGCTCCTCCAGCACCCGCTGGCAGCGAGCCAAAAACAGCTGGCCCAGCTCGGTGAGAGTCTGCTGGCGGGTGGTCTTGTGAAACAGCTTGCCCCCCAGCCATTGCTCCAGCCCCAGCACATGCTTGCCCACCATCTGGGCGCTGATCCCCTCTTCGCTCGCCACCGCGCTGTAGGAGCCGAGATCCACCACCCGGGTGAAGATACGCATGCTGGTCAATCGGTCCACAACCCCTCCTTTTTGCCGGTTTCAAGGCCGTTTGGCCCGCGACAAGGGCCCTGATTCACAACCAAAAGTTTAGTAAGAAATGGATTTTAGCCAATTTATTCAACTTTTAGTTACCAATACAGTGATGCCATCCCTCCCCCACAGGATAAATTCCCATGAAAAGTACCTATCTGGCCGCATTACTGGTCGGTCTGCTGGCCAGCGGCGCCAGTCAGGCCGCCGAGAGCAGCTTTATCAGCAACCACGATCATACCCCTGCCTCAGCAACTCAGGCCCGGCCCGATATCTTTCGGGTCAGCCTGCTCGGCACCGGCACTCCGGTACCCCAGATCAGTCGGGGCGGTTACAGCACTCTGGTCGAAGCGGGCAACCAGAAGCTGGTGTTCGATTTTGGCCGCAACTCCGCTACTCGCCTGTGGCAGCTGCATATCCCCATCGGCCGGGTCAACGCCTTCTTCCTAACCCACTTTCACTCAGACCACACCAACGGGCTGGCGGATCTCTGGCTGACCGGCTGGCTGCAACCGGCCTATGGCCAGCGCCACGCGCCGATGGAACTCTACGGCCCCAAAGGCACCACAGCTCTCGCCCGTGGCTTGCAGCAGGCCTACGCCACCGATATCGCTACCCGGGTCAAGGATGAGGGAACGCCGCTGGATGGGGTGGAGATCAACAGCCACGAGGTCACCGCCGGGGTGGTCTACAACCATGACGGGGTAAAGGTAACCGCCTTTGACAACGACCACGGAGTCAACATCAAGCCGTCATTCGGCTATCGCATCGACTACCACGGCCACAGCGTGGTGCTCTCCGGCGATACCCGCTACAGCCCCGAAGTGGTGAAGCAGGCCAAAGGGGCCGATCTGCTGGTGCACTGCGTCTCCATGACCTCTGCAGAGCAGATGAAGGCCAACCCCGGCTACAAGGCGATCGCCGGTCACCTCGCCTCCCCCGAGCAGGCGGCCCGGGTAATGAACGAAGCCAAACCGGCGCTGACGGTATTCAGCCATATCGGCCTCAACGGCAAGATCAGGGTGAAGGATCTGGCGCAGGATCTGCGCGCCCGCTACTCGGGCCCCTTTGTCATCGGCAACGACCTGATGCAGATTGATCTGCCTACCACGGCCTCCGGCAAGGGCTATGCCCTCTGGCAGTCGGAGAATATCGACAATAAATAGCTGGCACGGATGCCGGTCAGCCATGGCCGGCATTCGCAATCGACACCGGGGGCTATCTTTAAGGGGTGTTTGACCACAAGGAGTTATCTCTATGAGCCTGAAATGGAAGCACCTCGCCCTGGCCACTCTTCCCTTGTTCGGCATGACGGCCGCGCAGGCGGCGGTGTTGACCAGCCTTGAATGGCCCCCTTACACCAGCGCCAGCCTGCCTGAACAGGGCAAGAGCAGTCAGGTGGTGACCGCAGCCTTTGCCCTGGCTGGCGACCCGCTGACCATCAAGTTCTATCCCTGGCAACGGGCCGTGGACGAGGCGACCAACAACCCCGAGGTACTGGGTTATTTCCCCGAGTATCTCGACCCCAAGAGCAGTTGCCTCTTCTCTGACCCCATAGGTAACGGCCCCCTCGGCTTTGCCGAGCGATCCGATCAGCCGATCCCCTGGCAGAGCCTTGATGACCTCAAGGGCAAGAAAATTGGTGTCGTCACCGGCTATGTGAATACCACCGAGTTCGACGAAAAAGTGGCCAGCAAGGCACTCTCGGCTGACGCCACCAGCTCGGACAGCCAGAACCTGCTCAAGCTCGGCAACGGTCGGCTCGATCTGGCGGTCATCGACCAGAATGTGATGACCTATCTGCTGGAAAGCGATCCCCAGCTCAAGGACGTTGCCGCCAACCTCGGCTTCAACGACAAGATCCTCGAGGACAAGTCGCTCCACGTCTGCTTTACCAACTCTGCCAAGGGGAAAGAGGCGCGGGACAAATTCAACAAGGCGCTGGCCAGCGACGAGGTGAAGAAGCTGATGAAGTAGCGATACCGCATCCGCTCGCCGCCCCAAACAGCCATAAAAAAAGCCGCCTCTTGCGAGGCGGCTTCTTCATTCAACTTGGTAACCGGCGTTATCAGGCAATCAGCTTGTAGATGATACCGGACATGGCGATCAGGCCGATGATGGTCACGAAGCCGTTGCTGATGTTGCCAGCGTATTTGCGCATGGCCGGAACCTTGGTGATGGCGTACATCGGCATCAGGAACAGCAGCATTGCGATGATCGGGCCGCCCAGGTCTTCAATCATGCCGAGGATGCTCGGGTTGATGGTGGCGATGGCCCAGGTGGTCAGGATCATGAACACAGCAGTGACTTTGTTCAGTTGCTTGGTGTCAACGTTCTTGCCCTTCTCGCGCAGCGCCTTGGCCATCAGGCCGTTCATGCCTTCTTGCGCCCCCAGGTAGTGACCCAGGAAGGATTTGCTAATGGCAACCATGGCGATCAGCGGAGCCACAGTACCGATAACCGGGTTATCGAAGTGGTTGGCCAGGTAGGACAGGATGGAGATGTTCTGTTCTTTGGCAGCAGCCAGGTCAGCCGGGGAGAGGCTCAGTACGCAGCTGAATACGAAGAACATAACGGTCATCACCATCATGACGTGGGCGCCCAGCAGGATGTTGCTGCACTTCTTCTCGGCACCTTCACCGTAACGACCTTTGTTGTCCACCGCGAAGGAGGAGATGATCGGGGAGTGGTTGAAGGAGAACACCATTACAGGGATAGCCAGCCACAGGGTCTTGATGAAGTCACCGTTGAAGGCGTCGGACAGGGCCGGAGCTTCAGTGATGATGGCACCGTTCCAGTGCGGGATCAGGTAGAACGCCAGACCCATCAGGGTGAGCACGAACGGGAATACCAGCACGCTCATCGCTTTAACGATAACCTGGCCGCCCAGACGAACAACCGCCATCAGACCGAGGATCAGGGCCAGTGACAGAACGGCACGGGGAGGTGCAGACATGCCCAGCTGGTGAACAATCACGCTCTCGACGGTGTTGGTGATGGCGACTGAATACATCAGCACGATCGGGTAGATGGCAAAGAAGTAGAGCAGGGTGATGAATTTGCCTGCGGTCTTGCCGAAGTGCTCTTCTACTACTTCAGTGATGTCGCCATCACGGGTAGAGCCGGACAGCACGAAGCGGGTCAGACCACGGTGAGCAAAGAAAGTCAGCGGCAGCGCCAGGATCAACATGGCAACCAGCGGCCACAGGCCACCTACACCGGCGTTGATTGGCAGGAAGAGCACACCGGCACCGATCGCGGTACCGTACAGACCCAGCATCCAGACCACATCGGCCTTGTTGACGCCGCGGGAGGTGTTGCTGGCTAAACGACCATCAGCTGCAATATTCATGTCAGACATACGTTGTTCCTGTCATCTAGGAAAATGGGATTCTTGTTTGGTCGGGCCTTGGCCCGGTTCCATCTCCCTGGAACGCCTGCTGTCCGTCCTTGAAATTAACCTCTCGCCCCCCGGCAACCTGGCCATCACTCCTTGTGACAACAGGATTGCAACAAACAACAGTGCGAGATTTTGACCCTGAGGGTCGGCGCCCGTCTCACTTAACAACCGATTAACGTGCACCACTCTTGATGGGCTGACTTTAATTAAATGCCCTTATTAATCACAGCGTTTTTTTGAATTAATCAACCAAAGTTTGATTTTGGTCGCCTTTCGGACGACCAAGATCACACTCAAAGCGCCTTATTGTGAGTTTTTTTTAACAATTCAACTTAGTTTCACTGGAATCAATGGCCTGCGAGCAGCTACAT
Organism: Aeromonas sp. FDAARGOS 1411; assembly: GCF_019047125.1. Lineage (NCBI taxonomy): Bacteria > Pseudomonadati > Pseudomonadota > Gammaproteobacteria > Aeromonadales > Aeromonadaceae > Aeromonas > Aeromonas sp. FDAARGOS 1411. The sequence goes on from NZ_CP077214.1 coordinate 2,546,250, forward strand.
ATTTGCAACAAGCCACCCATTTTGCGCGGATTGTGTGCAGCACGGCCTTGGCGTACCCTTGTGACTCACGCCTTTTTGTTGATTGATGATGACCATTACCCGTACCGATCTCGCCGAACTGGCGGTGTTTGCCGCCGTCGCCCGTCACCGCAGTTTCAGCAAGGCCGCCCTCGAACTCGGGGTCTCCGCCTCCGCCCTCAGCCATAGCCTGAAGGGGCTGGAAGCCCGTCTGGGAGTACGGCTGCTCAACCGCAGCACCCGCGCCGTGGTACCGACCGAAGCGGGCCAGCGGCTGCTCAAGCAGCTGCTCCCCACCCTCAATACCCTGGAAGAGGCGCTTTGCGAGCTGGCCCGCAACAGCGATGAACCGGTGGGACGACTCAAGCTCTGCGCTCCGCGCGGCGCAATCGACAGTCTGCTGGCACCTGTGCTGATCGACTATCTGGCCCGCTATCCGCGGATGCAGGTGGAGGTAGTGGAACAGGAGCTGATGCCCCGGCTGATTGAAGATGGTTACGATGCCGCGCTCTTTTATGGCGATCTGCTGCCCAAGGAGATGATCGGCATCCCCCTCGGCCCGCCCCAGCGTTATCTGGTGGTGGGCTCCCCGGCCTATCTGGCGGAGCACGGTACGCCGGAGCACCCGAGCGAGCTGAGCCGCCACGCCTGTATCGGCTATCGCCTCACTCCGCACCATCACTATCGCTGGGCCTTTGCCGCCGACGGCACCATGCTGGAGATAGAGGTAACCGGGCCGCTCACCACCAGCACCCCGGCCCTCTATCTGGGCGCCGCCGAGGCGGGGCTGGGGCTCGCCTACTGTCTGGAAGAAGAGGTGAGCCAGAAGGTCGCGGAGGGGAAACTGCTCACCGTGCTGGAGCCCTGGTGCCCCACCTTTGCCGGCTTCTACCTCTTCTATCCCAGTCGGCATCAACTGGGCAGTGGCCTGCGCATCCTGATCGACATGCTCAAGGCCCACTACCAAAACCCCGGATTAGTGAGTAATACTCAGCAATTCATCAAGTGAAACCCTGATTATCACCAAATAAGTATTAATCTAGACTAGCTGTTCGATAATCGAACTCCCCGAGAGAACAGATATGTCTGCCTATTTAACACTGCGGCAACGGGCCATGACCCGTCGCTTCTGGGCTTACGCCCTCCCCTCCATTCTTGCCATGCTGGTCTCGGGGGCCTACTACCTCATCGACGGCATCTTCGTCGGCCACTATGTCGGCGCCGCTGGCCTCGCCGGGATAAACCTGGTCTATCCGGTCATCATGGTGCTGATCGGTCTGGCCGCCATGATCAGCATGGGGGCGGCCACCGCCATCTCCTTCCTGCAAGGGGCGAAAAACGACACGCTGGCCCGTCAGGCGCTGGTCAACGCCCTCTGGCTGCTGGCCGGACTCGGGGGCGTTGCGCCGGTGCTGCTCTATTACACCCACACCGATATCCTGCTGGGGCTGGGGATTGAACAGGGCACCGAGACCTGGAAACAGGCGAGCGACTACCTCACCTGGATTGGCGGCGGTACCCTGCTGCTGGCCAGCAATCTGGCGGTGCCCTATCTGCTGCGCAACGATGGTCGCCCGAAACTGGCCATGGTGCTGGTGAGCAGCGGCGCCGTGCTCAATATCATCCTCAACTACATCATGGTGGGTCGGCTGGGGCTGGGATTGATCGGTACCGCGCAAGCCACCCTGATGGCAGAGGGTGCGGTGAGCCTGATCGGCCTTGGCTACTTCTTTACCCCCTGGGCGCGGCTGCGCCTCAGCTGGCGGGATCTGGTGCCCAACCTCCCCGCCATGCCGCACCTGCTCTTTACCGGCCTGCCAAGCCTGATTGCCCAGTTCAACCTCGGCCTGCTGCTGATGCTGCACAACAGCCAGCTGATGGTGTATGGCAATGTGAAGGATCTGGCGGGTTTTACCGTGGCCGGTTACACCGAAGCGGTCTTTATCGTCATTCTGCAGGGGCTGGCGTTCGGCATTCAGCCGCTGATCAGCAAGGCGGCAGGGGCCAAGCGCCATCGCAACCTCAAGTACCTGATGGAGATGGGGCTCAAGTTCACCTTTATCTACGGCATGCTGGTGTGGCTCACCATCCAGTTGCTGCCGGGACAGGTCGCCATGCTCTATACCGGCGACAAGGATCCCGAACTGCTGGCCGCTGCCATCAGCAGCCTGACCCTCAACCTCGGCGCCATTCCGCTGGAGGGGATCATCATGTTCGGCATAGTGCTGCTGCAATCCATGGCGCGTACCCGTCAGGCACTGGTCATCTCCATCGCCAAAACCGTGTTGCTGCTGCCGCTCATCTTCCTGCTGCCGCAACTGTGGGGCCGTGATGGGGTGCTGATGGCCCAGCCCGCGACCGTGCTGCTGCTCACCCTGCCGCTCTGCTGGCTGCTGTGGCGCGAGTGGCTGCGCCTGAAGATGGCCTGCGCGCCAAAAGCCAAACAGCGCCCACAACCGGCCCGCGCACGCGCCGCCGTCCAGCTGGCCCGTTAAGGCCACCCATCCCGCAAAACAATAAAAAACCGGCATCCCCTGATGCCGGTTTTTGCTATATGGGCGGGTCTGCCTGCCCTTACACAAGGATTCAGGCCAGCACCGCTACTCACACTTATGCCAATACTTCTGGCCTGAGCTGGGCCATCAGCCCCGGGTTGTCGGAGTAATCCACCGGGATCGCCACCACCGCAGGCCCCTCCACCGCCAGTGCGGCCCGCAGGGTGGCGCGCAGCTCGTCGGCAGAGCGCACCGCGAAACCGGCCGCCCCGAACGATTCGGCATAGCGTTTGAAGTCTATGGGGCCAAAAGAGACGCCGGAGGTGCGGCAATATTTCTGCTGCTCCTGCATCGCGACCATGTTGTAGCCGTTATCGACCCAGATGATGTGAACGATATTGCTCTTGAGCCGCACCGCCGTCTCCAGCTCCATGCTCGACTGCATAAAGCTGCCATCCCCCGATACCGAGATCACCTTCTCACCCGGCCGTACCAGCGCCGCACCGATGGCCCACGGCAGGGCCACCCCCATGGTCTGCTGACCATTGGAGATCAACACCTGACGAGCGCGGAAGCTGTAGAGGTAGCGGGCAATCCAGATATGGAAGCTGCCCATGTCGACGCAGAGTGTCATGTCGTCGCGCACCAGATCCTGCAGCTCGCGCACGATACGCAAGGGGTGAACCGGATTGCCGTGCAGATCGTCTGCCCGCATCGCCAGTCGCAACCGCTGCTGGCGAACCCCTTGCAGCAGCCGATCCACCTCGGGGGGGCGGATTTTCGGATTGCCCATGATGCGGGTCAGCTGCAACAGGTTGGCGCGGATCGACCCCACCAGCTCGGCGGTCGGGCAGTAGCTGCTGTCGATATCGGCAGGCAGCACGTCGATATGGAGGATGCGCCGCTCCCTGTCGCCATTCCACAACACGGGGTCGTACTCGATGGGGCTGTAGCCGATGCAGATCACCAGATCAGCCCCAGCCAGCAGCTGATCCCCCGGCTGGTTGTTAAAGAGCCCGACCCGTCCTGCAAAGTCATCGAAGTGGCAGCTGTCCACCACCCCGGCGGCCTGATAGGTACCGGTCACCGGCAGCCGCGCCTTGTCGAGGAAGGCGCGTACCGCTTCGGCATTTTCCGGCCGGCTCGCCATCAGGCCGAGCAGCACCACCGGATTCTGGGCGTTGTGCAGCAGGGTCAATGCCTGCTCCATATTCTGTTCATCGGCGCAGCCCGGCTCCGGCACCTCGCGGGGTACCAGCACATTGCCCTGCACCGGCTTGTTGATGATATCCATCGGCAGGCTGACAAAGGCCGCCCCCGGCCGCCCCAGCTCGGCAGCGCGAAAGGCGTTGGCCATCACTTCCGAAATTGCCGCCCCGCTGTTGACCTGAGCGCTGAACTTGGTGACCGGACGGCAGAGGTTGACCGTATCCATGCTCTGATGAGTGAGTTTGAGGCCGTCGGCACGGCGCACCGCACCGCCCAGCGCCACCATGGGGTCCCCTTCCGAGGTGGCGGTCGCCAGCCCGGTAATAAGGTTGGAGCAGCCGGGGCCCGAGGTGACCAGCGCCACCCCCGCCTTGCCGGTGAGACGCCCCACGGCGGCCGCCATAAAGGCGGCGTTCGCCTCGTGGCGCACCACTATGGTCTCGATGGGGGAGTCCTCCAGCGCATCGAACACCCGATCAATCTTGGCACCGGGAATACCGAACACCTGCTTGACCCCTTGCGCCTCCAGATGACGAACCACCAACTCGGCACCGCACTTCCACTGTCTGTTTTCCATGATATTGCTCCTTGTCTATCAGCCTTCGGCGGCCTGAATGGCGCGATCGAGATCGGCGGGGTTGAGGTCGGCATGCCGGAAAGCGGGATCCGATGGCAGGGCCAGATTGAGGTGACGCACCACAGAAAGTCGCAGGGTGCCGTGGGCCATGGTGTAGTCGAGCAGATGGCCGCCCCCCTTGCGATCGGCGGTGATCATGTGCTCGTGAAAACCCGCCACATTGACCCCCTGCACGAACGGCGGGCAGCGAAAGCCCACCAGAGTTCCCGCCACCTCGGCAAAGCGGAATAGCGGCTGCTGTTCGATGGCTTCCAGCATGGGGCGATAGGGGGGCTCCTGACGCGGCACGGTACGGACCTTGGCTGTTTCAAACTGGCCGTCGAGGCGCAGGGCGACGAAGACGTTGTCGGAGCCCACCAGCCGATCCACCCACTGGTGGATCTCGTCACGGCTCAGGGGATGGTCGAAGCGACGCTCCAGACAGGGGCGAAAATGGGTCATCACCGCAAAGGGGGTCTTCTGATCGGCGCGGGCGGGCCGGGCCGAGCCATCGGAGCGCAACTGGTGGATCTGGCGCTCGAAGGCGATCAGCTCGCCATCGAGGTGGTTGAAGGTGCCGAGGCCAAAGTCGCCGTGGCGCAGCAGCTCGCTCATGGTGGTCTCCCCTTCGTAGACCCCCGCCAGCAGGGCGCTCATCAGGGAACTCTGGTAGATCTCGCCACCGTCATGCTGCCTGCGCCAGCGGGAAAACTGCTGGCTCACTTCAAGGGCACAGCTGCACCCGGCACTGTCAGATGTTGCAATATGTTCCATTCGGGTTTCACCTCCACCGTGAATCCTGTTAGCGTTCGGATCCAATGGTGACTTGGTTCACATTTCAACACCAATACGCTGATCCCATGACTTTGAGACTCAATCGATATGGAACTTCGTACGCTCCGCTACTTCATGGCCGTTGTTGAAAAGCAGAATTTCACCCGCGCAGCCGAATCACTCAACATGGCCCAGCCGCCGCTGAGCCAGCAGATCCGCAAGCTGGAAGAGACCCTGGGCACCCCGCTACTGCGCCGTTTGACCCGCAGTGTCGAGCTGACCGAGGCGGGCGAGAGCCTCTATCGGGATGCGGCGCAGATCCTGGCGCTGGCCGATGCGGCAAAGCAGAAGGTAAAGCGGATTGCCCGGGGCGAGCAGGGGGCACTGCGGATCGGCTTTGCCGGCTCCACCGTGCTCCACCCCGCGGTGCTGACCCTGCTGCACGACTATCGGGAGCGCTACCCCGAGGTGGCCCTCAGCCCGCAGGAGGGCACCATGCCGTCACTGGTGGAGGCGCTGCGCAACGATCGGCTGGATGCGGCCATCTTGCGGCTCCCCTGCCGGGGTAGCGAGGGCTTTGCCCATCACCTTATCGAGCAGGAGCCGCTGCTGATCGCCCTGCCCACCAGCCACCCCAAAGCCAAGCCGGGCCCCTTGCCACTGGCCAGCCTGAAGGACGAGAGTTTTATTCTGTTTCCCCACGCCATCGGGCCCGGGCTCTATGATGGCATCGTGGGTCTCTGTCGGGAGGCGGGGTTCGAGCCTATATTGGGGCCCGAATGCCCGCAGGTGATCTCCACCGTCGGCATGGTGCAGGCGGGCTTTGGCGTGACCCTGGTGCCAAGCTCGGTGGCGGCGCTGCGCCCGCTCGGGGTCAGTTATCACCCCATTGAGGGCAACGGCATGATGACCAGTATCAGTCTGGCGACACGGCCACACCCAAGCAGTGCCGTGCTGCGGCACTTTATCGCCCAGATCCGTGCCGCCCAGATACGACAAGGCCTCCCGAAGGAGGCCCTGTTGAACAAGCTTGAACCGGCCTGATGGCCAGCTTGCCTGATGCGACTGCTTATTTGACGGTACTGCTTATTTGACAGTCACCCGGGCAAACTTGCGCTTGCCGACCTGATAGACGGCGGTACCGGCACCGATGAGTGCCTTGCCATCTTCCAGCTTCTCGCCATCCACCTTGACCGCGCCCTGCTTGATCATCCGCAGCGCTTCGGAGGTGGTGGCCACCAGATCGGCCTCTTTCAGCAGGTTGGCAATGGCCAGACCTTCACCTTCCAGTGCCAGCTCGATTTCCGGCATCTCGTCCGGAATGGCGTTCTTGGAGAAACGCTGGGTGAAATCTTCGTGGGCCGCTTCGGCCGCCGCTTCGTCGTGATAACGGGCGATGATCTCTTTGGCCAGCCAGATCTTCACATCGCGCGGGTTGAGGGTACCGGCAGCGATGCCTGCCTTGAACTCTTCGATTTCGGCCAGCGGACGGAAGGAGAGCAGCTCGTAGTAGTTCCACATCAGATCGTCGGTGATGGACATGATCTTGCCGAACATCTCGCCCGGAGCGTCGTGGACGCCGATGTAGTTGCCTGCGGACTTGGACATCTTCTTGACGCCATCCAGACCCACCAGCAGCGGCATCATCAGCACGCACTGGGTCGCCATGCCGGCATCTTTTTGCAGCTCGCGGCCCATCAGCAGGTTGAACTTCTGGTCGGTACCACCCAGCTCGACGTCCGCCTTCAGCGCGACCGAGTCATAGCCTTGCAGCAGCGGATAGAGGAATTCGTGAATCGCGATGGATTGGCCGCCGGTGTAGCGCTTTTTGAAGTCGTCACGCTCCATCATGCGGGCCACGGTCTGCTTGGCCGCCAGCTTGATCATGCCGGTCGCACCCAGCTCGCTCAGCCAGGTCGAGTTGTACTCGATGCGGGTCTTGGCGGGGTCGAGGATCTTGAACGCCTGCTCGGCATAGGTGAGGGCGTTGTGCTTGATAGCCTCTTCGGAGAGCGGCGGACGGGTAGCGTTCTTGCCGGAGGGGTCACCCACCATGGCAGTGAAGTCACCGATCAGCAGGATCACTTCATGGCCCAGATCCTGGAAGGTCTTCAGCTTGTTGAGGATCACGGTATGACCCAGGTGAATGTCGGGGGCCGTCGGGTCCATGCCCAACTTGATGCGCAGCGGGCGCCCTTCCTTCAACTTGGCGACAAGTTCTTCTTCAACCAGAATTTCTTCCGCTCCGCGCTTGATCTCGGCTAGCGCCACCTCGAGCTGGGACATTTTTTGACTCTCCATCACGATTCCACAGGGCCAAACATATTACTGGAATGGCGGGCCAATTGGAAAGGCTGTAAAATCCGTCCATTCTGCCCGACTTCATCTGCTTCTCATGGTTATTTGGCACGCCTTCAACGCACTCCCCCACTGGCACCGCAAGATGGTGCTGATCTTGAGCATCATGATCATGATGCTGGCTGCCTGGCCAAGCGAACAGGCAGTAGCAACACGGGTCGATGAAAACGGCAACGAAATTGCCCTGCGGGAACCGGCCAACGACAACACTCTGAACGACGAGCTGACCGCCGAGGCCGCCCCGTCTGTCACCCCGCCCAAACCGCGCTACATCACCAAGCAGGTGAAGGTACGCCGTGGCGACAACATGGGAGTCATCTTCCAGCGCATTGGCCTGAGCACCACGGATCTGCACCTGATCGATCAGCTCGAGGGCAGCGATCCCTTGCGGATGCTGCAACCGGGGCAGGAGCTCACCTTCAAGCTCACCGAGAACGGCGAGCTACACAGCCTCTATTACCCCCACAGTCTGGAGCAGGCGCTCAAGGTGAGCCGCAAGGAGGAGACCTTTGTCGCCCGCAACGTCAAAATCGCCCTCGACACCCGCGAACAGGTGAGCAAGGGCGAGATCCGCTCCAGCTTCTGGGGCGCCGCAGTGGATGCGGGGATGACCGAAGATCAGATCATGGACTTGGCCGCCATCTTCGGCTGGGACATCGACTTTGCCCAGGACTTGCAGCCGGGGGACAGCTTCCGGGTGGTCTATGAAGACAAGTTCCGCGACGACGAGCGGGTCGCCTCCGGCGATATTCTGGCGGCGGAGTTCGTCAACCAGGGCACCGCCTACCGCGCCGTGCTCAATGAAGATGGCAACTACTACACCCCGGAAGGGAAGGCGATGCGCAAGAGCTTCCTGCGTGCACCGGTCAACTTCAAATACATCAGCTCCAACTTCAACCCGCGCCGCCTCCATCCGGTGACCGGCAAGATCCGCCCCCATAACGGCATCGACTATGTAGCGCCGGTGGGTACCCCCATCATGGCGGCGGGCTCCGGCAGCGTGGTGGCCGCCGGTTACAACCAGTTCAACGGCAACTACGTCTTTATCAAGCATGCTGGCAACTATGTAACCAAGTACCTGCACCTCTCCAAGCGCACCGTCAACAAGGGACAGCGGGTGAAGCAGGGGCAGACCATCGGCACTCTGGGTGGCACCGGCCGCGTCACCGGCCCGCACCTGCACTACGAATTCGTGGTGGGCGGCATTCACAAGAACCCGCGCACCCTCACCCTGCCGCAGGCAGAGACCCTGAGCGGACGCGAGCTGGCCAACTTCAAAAAGCTGGCGATGCCGCAACTGGCCAAGCTCGACAACCCCGAGCTGCAGCTGGCCCAGAACAAGCGGGATAGTCGCGGCAACTAAGCTATCAGGGCTGGCAGGGTGAAGGCCCTGCCAGCCCCTTTTATTGAACCCGCGCCAAGCAACCAGATTGAAATGAGTCCACTTTCGGACATAAGATGAGATGGAACACCGGGAGCGGCATGTGGCACGGAAGCAAGGGCTTATCTATCCTGTCTCTCTCACTCTTTTTCCGGTCCGCATTGAGGATGCCCCATGGTTGAGCGTTATATCGGTCTGATGTCAAAGACCACGCCATGTGGCATGGGATGAAAGCCGTTCCCCTCTTCACCCTCTCTGCACACCGCATTTTCAAGCAGCAATGTAAGGAGACACATGGCTGAACGCTATATCGGTCTGATGTCGGGAACCAGCATGGACGGCATTGATGCCGTGCTGGTGATGATCGCCGGGGATGAACTGCGGGTCGAAGCGGCGCTTTGTCACCCCTGGCCACAAGAGACCGCACGCACGCTGCATGCACTCTGCACCCCGGGCGACAACGAAATCGACCGCATGGGGGTGGCCGATAATCTGGTGGCGCGAGAGTTTGCCGCCGCCACCCACGCGCTGCTGACCAAGGCGAAGCTTGAGCCCAAAAATATTCGCGCCATCGGCAGCCACGGCCAAACCATCCGCCATCGCCCCCAGCTCGGGTTTACCCTGCAGATCGGCAACGCCGCCCTGCTGGCCGCCCTGACCGGCATCGACGTTATCACCGATTTTCGCACCATGGATATGGCCCTCGGCGGTCAGGGGGCGCCGCTGGTGCCCGCCTTCCATCAGGCGCTGTTTGCCAAACCCGGCGCCCTGCGAGTGGTACTGAACCTCGGCGGCATCGCCAATATCTCGGTGCTGCCAGGCAATCCGGGCGGTGTCTATGGTTTTGATACCGGCCCGGCCAATACCCTGCTCGATGGCTGGTATCGCCGTCATCAGCCCCACGGCGGCAGCTATGACGCCGGTGGCAAATGGGCCGCCAGTGGCAAGCCCATCCCGGCCCTGCTGGAGAAACTGCTGGCTCACCCCTACTTCGCCGCCCCCGCCCCCAAGAGCACCGGACGGGAGATGTTTACCCTCGATTGGCTCGATGGGGAGCTGGCAGGCACTTCATACGCCCCCGTGGATGTGCAGCGCACCCTGCAGGCGCTCACCTGCCACAGCATCGCCCGCCAACTGCCCGCTCGGCCCGAATCAGTCGGTGCCAGCCAGCCGAAAGCCGAGCTGTTTGTCTGCGGCGGCGGTGCCCATAACGCCCCCTTGCTGAAGGAGCTGGCCAGCCTGCTGCCTGCATGGCGCATCGCCAGCACCGCCGAGCTGGGCCTTGCCCCCGACTGGGTGGAAGGCGCAGCCTTTGCCTGGCTGGCCATGTGCTTTGTTCACCGCAAGCCGGGGAACCTGCCCGCCGTCACCGGCGCCAGCCGTCCGGCTGTACTGGGGGCGCTTTATCCTGCCTGAGTGATGACAAGGGGGCTGCGGATCAGTGTGCCCCCTTGAACAGACGCACAACCTGTTGCCGGAACGGTGCAAACAGCGGGGGCTTTGGCGGCTCCAGATTGATATGGCGCCGCCCGGCACGGGTTTCACAGCGAAGCAGATTCTGGATGTAGTGGTGGTGGGAGCGATGGATCAGCTGTGAGGCTTGATACGCCCACTGTCTGGGCACGCCCCACAGAGTGCTGGCAATCGCCCCGACGATGCAGAAGAAAGCGGGCTCCTGAATTCCCATCCGGCTGGCATTCTCCAGCGCCTCCTTGAGCGAGTTGGAGTGGGCAATACAGGTCATGATATTGACCATGAAGGCGTCGTAATCATCCTCCCCACCCTTGCCAACACGCGCTGTCAGGGTCGCCGCGGGCTGATAACCAAACTGATGGCCGATATTTTCCAACACCGTATTCCGCTGGCGGATCACCTTGCCATAAAACATCAGCATCACCATGCAGTCGATCGCCTTGCACAGCGCCTCGTAGTGGGGATGGCTCTTCTTGGGACGCGGCGCCGTGGCGAGGGCCAGCTCTTCAGAGATGGCCAGCAGGCCCACAGGTACGGCGGTGCTGACAAACGAGAGATCAATCGACAGCTCCAGCCCCTCCTCCCCTTCCATGCGGGCCACAATCACATGTTCGCCAAACAGCCGACGCTGGCGCTCGATAAAGGCGCCAAAGACCAGATCACGAAACTGCTTTTGCGGATAAGGGGTATCGAGCAGGCTCTCGATGGTCATGATGGCGGCGGATACCCGGCCGCGCAGTCGGTAATCGGCAGGAATGGGAAAGCTCTTTCCCAGGCGAGGAGGTAACCGCTGCCCAGATGTTTGACAATACATATCGCCCAGAACGAAACCCAGCATAAATCCTCCACAGTCAGGTAATGATGATCGCGACGCGATCTCGTTTGCCAATCCTGGGCAATGGCCTGCCGGTGCTTCGATGCTCTCCGTCAGGGCTCCTTGATCACCTTATTAATCATACGATTAATAGCAATTGAAAAAAGCGACCTGACTCGCAATCACGCCACTAATTAACAGTTTCATCAAGAAACAATAAAAAGCGGTCGATAAATCCATTTTTTGACGCATTTCCCTTTAAAAACAGCATATTGAAATTTATTCCTGCGAAATCATCTAAACTGTTCATGAGCCCTGAAAACCATCCCAATCATCACAACCAGCAACAGATAACAGGGAGATCAGACAAAGCCACAAAAAGTGGAAAAAGCGATGACGCGGGGCAACCCCACCCATCGGGGGATACAACCGGCGTGAAGAGACGCGGATTGCCACCACATCCTCCTTCCTTATCCAGCACCACCTCTCATCCAACACCACTGCTCCCGCACGCCGTCACGCCAACGCCATGCTTCCCACTCCTGTGCAGCAGAGGCAGATCCGCCGTGCAAATTCATGGCATAGAACTTTATGGCGTTAATAACAGATCCAAGCTGCCAGCAAGGCGTCATCGAGTATGCCGGAATAATCATTTACAGAGAGGAATGCAAAAGCCGTGAATTATATTCCAGAGGTATCTTTAATAATGTTGATATGCATATTCACGGGAATTTTCATAGCCCCTTAAAAGAGCTGAAAACAGATATCCATGCACCATAATATGCATTATTTGCACATCGGCGCATAATATTAACCCTTTATTCACACGCCAATATCCCGAAGAGGGGGAGAGCAAACCCAGTCAGGGCAAGGCTGTTCGCCGGTTCGGCACCATTTGCGCACGAATTGGCTGCAATTTCGGGTGAATTGAATAGCAATATGATTAAATTTGCACCCATTGAGCCATCTCATAGAAATGCAATCAGCGGTTTGCAACCCCTGATAGCCACTCATAGAATCGCAGCGTCTGAAATATCTACCCTGTCCTCTTCTCCCTTATTCCTCTCAGTAATTGAGTGGATCACAAATAATAACCGGGGATGCCGCCGCTGGCGCAGTTGCCATGGCGCACCACAAGATGGGGTAAACCTGTACCTGAATGAACAACAAATATTAAAAAGAGGCATATCTATGAGTGGCACCATCATCAAGTCGGCAAGAAATACCCCCCATGCACCCCAGGACCTGAGCCCCAGCACCCAAACGGTGGCGTTTTCTCATTACAACAATATCTCCGCCCAGCTGCCGGTCGATCCCGCCACCGGCAAGATGGTGAGCGGCGATGTCACCGCGCAGGCCAGACAGTGCCTGAGCAACCTCAAGGCAATCATCGAGAGCATCGGCCATGTGATGGACGATATGGTGAAAGCGACCATCTTCCTGAAAGAGATGGCGGATCTGGAAGCGGTCAACGCCGTCTATCGCGAATTCTTCCCGGGCTATCTGCCGACCCGCACCACCCTCGCCGTCGCCGCCCTGCCGCTGGGTGCGCTGGTGCAGATCGATGCCATCATCTCCAACGGCGAAGGCACCTTCCCGCAAGATCCTTGCCCGCTGGTGAAGCTCGCCCGCAACAGTGACAAGGCGCCGCACAATCCGCTCTCCACCCACACCGTGGCCTTCTCCCACTACAACAATATCGGCGCCCAGCTGCCGGTCGATGCAGCCTCTGGCCAGCTGGTTGCCGGTGGCATCAAGGAGCAGGCGGGCCAGTGCCTGCGCAATATCAAGGCGGTGCTGGAGAGCATCGACGTGCCGTTTGACGATATCGTCAAGGTCACCGTCTATCTGACCGATCTGGCCGATCTGGAGGCCGTCAACGAGGTCTACACCACCTTCTTCCCCGACTCTGCCATTGCCCGCGCCGTCGCTTATCTGCCCGCCCGCTCGGTAGTCAGTGCCGCCGCCCTGCCCATGGGGGCGCGGGTGCAGATGGATGCGGTCATCTCCCACGGTGACGGCACCCCGCCGCAACTGGTGGAAGATCGTCACAATCTGGTGATCCGCGCCCGCAATACCGACAAGGCACCGCGCAGCCCGCTCCATTGCCAGACTGTCGCCTTCTCCCACTACAACCATCTCTCTGCCCAACTGCCGATAGACCCCGCCACCGGCAAGATCCTGGCTGGCTGCATCAAGGAGCAGACCGCCCAGTGCCTGAGCAATATCAAGGCGATTGTGGAGAGCATCGGCCATGTGATGGACGATATCGTCAAGGTGAATATCCAACTCGGCAATATCGCGGATCTGGAGGCGGTCAACGCCGTCTACACCAAATATTTCCCGGGTTATCTGCCTGCCCGCACCGTGATTGGCGTGAGCGAGCTGCCCGCTGGCGCCTTGGTGCAAATTGATGCGGTAATGTCCAATGCGGAAAGCACCCCGCCGCAGGTGTAATGTTGCGGGAAATAAAAAAGAGACCGGCTGATGGCCGGTCTATTTTTACATGCCAGACAAAGGGATGGCCCCTCAGCCCTCGATATCGCGGTTCCTGATCGCCACTCTGACCGCCTCTGCGGTAGTGGCCACCCCCAGCCGACGGCGGGCACTGCGCAGATGGTTCTCGACCGTGCGCACCGAAAGCTTCAGGGTGGTGGCGATATCGGCATGGCGCCAACCCCGGGAGACCCACTCCAGCACTTCGCGCTCGCGCCCAGTGAGGCCACGCTCGTGACCCGCTACCGGCATCTCCATCAGGCGACGAGCTGCATGAAAAGCCGCCGCCGCGATCAGCGCAAGGCCAACCCGAGTGTGGGCACTGGCATCGATCTGATCGCCGCCAAAGCTCATCGCCCCTTCCAGCCCCAACGGCCCATAGACGGGAACCTGCAAGCCATGTCGGCCCGGCCCCTCAGGCTGGCGAACGATACGGTACTGCTCGCCAGCAGCGCCAACCGTTTTGCTCCAGAAGAAGGGCTGGTCTCGCTCCCTGATATGCATCGCCATCGGGCACTCGCGCATATAGGCATGCAGGTCGACCGCCTCGCCGCTCTCCAGCCACTCCCCCTCCAGCCAGTAGAGATGCTCGACCACCCCCTCCTCGCTAGCACTGATGGAGAAGAGCGCAAAGCGGTGATACCCCAGCGGGGTGGCAAAAGCGCGCACCAGTTGCTGGATCTCCTCCAACCGCTGGCACCCTTCCAGCGCCACCGCGACCTGCAGCGCATTCGCTGGCGACGACGACAACCTCATCGCTTGGCAACCGCCTCCAGCAAGGTGGTAGCGGCCAGCTTGCCGAGGTTATTGCCCGCCAGCGGGCTGTCACCGGTCAGCAGATTGCGATCCCGGCACACCTCTCCCGAGATGCCGTTGTTGACGATCTCGAAGCCAATCTCTTTGAGCTTCTCGCCAAACTTCCAGGTGAGGTGGCCCGGCATATAGCCAATTGTCGGGGTCTGGGCATCCAGCTCGTCGGGGAAGGCGCAGATCTTGTAGCCCGCGAAGGTCTCTGGATTGGCCACCGCCAGCAACGCAGCAGGCCCGTGACAGAGGGAGATGATGAAGCGATCGTTGGCCATCGCCCACTCCAGCAGCGCTTTCACCTCGGCACTCTGCGGCAACCCCATCAGGGCGCCGTGGCCGCCGGGAATAAAGACGCCGATATAGTCCGAGTCGGCGGCCAGCGCCTCTTTCAGCAGATCGGCCAGCTTGGCCGGTTGGCGGAACTGCGCCTGATATTTGGCATAGAGCCCCAACACCTCTTCATCTTCGCCGGGCATGGCCCACCACTCGAACTTGACCGGATTGCCGGAGAGGGTGGCCACGTCAAAGGCAAAGCCCGCCTTGTCGAGGTGATACATGGGCAGCAGGGTTTCGACCGGATGGTTACCGGTGGAAAACAGGGTACCGTTGTCGGTGGGCAGATAGCGCTCATCGGCCCCGATCAGCAGGATCTTCCAGCGCCCCTCCCGATAGGGAGCGGGATAGTCGGCCCCGGCAAGGTCAGATTTGCGCGAGGTGAACTGGCTCAGGGAGTAGGGCGACGGGAAGAAGGCATTCTGCTCTGCCGGATCCGGGGTTGGTTGTTTATCGTCAACAAGCATGTCGGTCATGGGTCAGGCTCCAGTAGTGGTGGACTCGGTCTCACAGTATTGACTGTCAGAGACCAAGTAAATGAGGGTTTTCCCTCAACCGCCATGACTATGGCAAGAGGTGTGACCGCGCTGCGACAAAACCTGAACAGAATCCCCGCCAGATTTAGGCCATCGCGGCAAATGCCCTGACGATGGCATCCATGACCGCTCTAACCCGCGCGGCATGTTGCACATCCTGATGGGTCACCAGCCACACATCGTAGGATTGCTGTAACTGCCGCTCGGGCCAGACCCGCACCAACCCGGCTTGCTCTGCGAGCGGAACCGCTACCTCGCCAAGTCCCAGCCCCATCAACAGGGCCTGACGCAGCATCAGGCTGGTATTGACCCCCGCGGCGACCGTGGCCCCCTCGGCCGCCTCTTCGAGCATCATTGGCGAGCGAGCGCTCTGCCAGTGGGGCTCATACACCACCAGCGAATGGCCCGTAAAAGCGGTGCCCACTTCGGGTATGCCATGGCGAGCCAGATAGTCGGCGGAGGCATACAACCCGACCGGCCAGGAGGCCAGCTTGCGAATAATCAGGTCGGGATTGTCCGGCTTCACCGTCCGGATCGCGATATCCGCTTCCCGCAGGGACAGATTGACCACCTGGGTCGAGGTATTGAGGATGACCCTGATATCGGGATAACGCTGATGCAGCTCGGTCAGGGCCGGTATCAGAAAATCCATCCCCAGGGTGTCTGTGGTCGCCACACTGACCTCCCCGACCAGGCGGTTGTCGACCCCTTGCGCCGCCCGCACAAAATCAATGGCCGCCAGCTCCATCTGCTGGGCGCTGGCCAGCACTATCTCCCCGACATGGGTCAGCACATACCCTTTGGATGTGCGGAGAAACAACGTGGCAGCCAGACGATGCTCCAGTGCGGCAATCCGCCTGCCAATGGTTGCCTGATCGACCCCGACCACACGGGCGGCGCCCCTCAGGCTCCCCTCCCGATGCAACGCCAGAAAAATTTTCGCATCATCCCAGTTCATCACGACTCCCGGTTGAAATGCATTTTTGCATCACAGGTGAGGGATAATACTGCGTTTATTCATCGGCAATCTCCACTATCTTGGTGCTCATCCCACTCGGGGAACCTCATATCACCTCGTTACAAGGAGCCGCTGATGCATAACGCCTATTCCATTCCCGCCACCATGAGCGCGGTAGAGATTACCCAGCCAGGTGGCCCCGATGTCTTGCAGCTGACCACCCGCGCCACACCCAAGCCCAAGCCGGATGAGGTCTTGATCCGGCACTATGCAACCGGCATCAATGGGCCGGATGTGATGCAGCGCAAAGGGCTCTACCCGCCTCCGGCAGGAGCATCGGATATTCCCGGGCTGGAGGTCGCCGGGGTCGTGGTCGCCAAGGGGGAGCAGGTGGACCATCTCAAGGTTGGCGACAAGGTCGCCGCGCTGATTTCGGGTGGCGGCTATGCCGAGTACAGCGTCGCCCACCAGAGCAATGTCCTGCCCCTGCCGCCCGGATTAAGCTTTGTCGAAGCCGCGGCACTGCCGGAAACCTTTATGACGGTCTGGTCAAATATGCTTGAACGGGGTCAGTTCAAAAAAGGGGACATTATCTTGATCCATGGCGGCGCCTCCGGTATCGGCACGACCGCCACCATGCTGGCCAAGGCATTTGGCGCCGCCAAAATCATCACCACGGTCGGCTCACCCGAGCAGCAGGCCGCCAGCATCAAGCTGGGCGCGGATGTGGCCGTACTCTACAAGGAGGAAGATTTTGTCGAGGCCGTGCATGCCGCCACCGATGGCCATGGCGCCGACATCATTCTCGATATCATTGGCGGGGAGTATGTCGCGCGCAACTATGCGGCGGCCGCCATCAATGGTCGCATAGTCCAGATCGGCATTATTGCGGGCGCCGCCCCCAATCTGGATCTGTTTCCCATGCTGCAAAAGCGACTGACCCATATCGGCTCTACCCTGCGATCGCGTACTCCGCAGGAAAAAGCCGAACTGATTGCCCAGCTGCAAACTCATGTCTGGCCATTTATCGAACGCGGTGAGGTCAAACCGCAGGTTTACCAGACCTTCCCGCTGGATGAGGCCGCCGCCGCCCACCATTTGCTGGACTCAGGCCGCCATATCGGCAAGCTGGTGTTAACCATGGCACCGTTATCGTCAGATTGATAAAGCCCATAGTGGATCAGGCCGAGGTGGATGCGGTGATATCCAACGCGGAAAGTACCCCGCCGCAGGCGTAAGGGTTGCAATAAATAAAAAGAGACCGGCTAAATGCCGGTCTCTTTTTAGGTAACAGGAAGGGGTATTATTTTTATGGCATCGTCTTAAAGAACGCGAACGTCCGATTACGCTTCGCTAATCGAACCTGCGAGCTCTGTCTCATCAGTATGAAACATTCTTCTTATGAAGAACCGAAAGTAACTTTGTGAAGTTAGATAGTCAACTCCAAGATATGGCATGTCACCATGAATGGGATGTTCAGTAAGGCCATAAAAATGAGATGCTTTATAATCAAGATCTGTTACATCTTCATATAACCGCCTTAACAAGCCTGTTGGTCTTACAAGAAAGTTATGACAGTAAACATCCTCTAGAAGAGACCATTGATATTCTTCCCAATCTAAAAAGCCTTGATCAATATCTCCTTTTTTCCCATCTGTTGTCTGAGTGACCGCTTCAACCACACTCCGACCTATTATAGATAGCTGAGAGCTCCACACCGCATATAAATCAAACATTGTATCTTCATTATCATCGCGTGGAACTCCTTTTTTAATTAAGTCACAAATATTTGGCAAATAATTTAGTGGCGCAGGAATCTCACTTGGTTTAATTTTTATATTATCGACCAAGTACTGTGCACTTGCAGCCGCATAAGGATTCAACCCAACTAATACGAGGGAGTTGGTGTATGGGAATTTTTCAGACAGCTCTGACCAAAGTTGAGAGCAATATACAAAACCATGAATCCCTGATTCTTCCATTTTCTGAGCGGCAATTGTCGATATACTATTGAATTGCTCTCTTAATTCCGCAGAGGGATTTTCTCCCTTAGGAGCATCCCAACGTTCTTCATCGTACTCCCAGACAATCTTACAAACACTAAAGTTATCTTCTTTAAAAATAACATGACTGAACGTTGCTAACTCATTATCTGTCGGAATCCATAACTTCAGCCTCAAAGAGGTTATATTACTTGGATCGTCAAAATAGGGGATCAGAGCAACTATTTTTCGATTATCAAATGTTAATGTTTGAATGACAGCATCTCGCGCGATACGAGTTTCCATCGGTGATATCAAAATATAAACACTATCTTCTCTACTCATAGCAGGAAATAATGTTGTTAGATGGTTTGAATATGCAAGCAACTCAGTAAATGCTTGTCTTTCAGTCTGTTCACTTTTCTTTAGCTCTATAATTCCCACCCCAGTATCGCCAGGGAATGTAGCTAAAAAATCAGCTCTAATTGTTGAGTTTGATTGCTGTTCTAAAGGAACTTCACACCCAATTAATTTAATGCTGTATAGTTTGGCATGAAACTCCTCCAGTTTTTTATTAATTCTATTTCTTATTAAATTCTGTGCTGAAACATTTGATAAGTCATCTTCAAATTTAAAAATATCTAGACCTACAGGTTCATCTAAAAACGAGTCAAAGCTCTCTCGATTACTCCAAATATAATCTTGTATTTCTCTTTCGGTAAAAGATATTTTTCCCATGTCGCTCCTTGTTTGTAACTTATTAAAGTTTAACTTTTCGCATTACTTATAACCTATCAATATTATTTACTTATATCCATAAATGATATTTATAAATTTCAATAAAAAAACGCCTCCCAAGGGAGGCGCTTTTCAATTCAGTTCCAAGCAATCAGCTATTACAGGGATTCAGCGGTCGCAACCACGTTTTCCACGGTAAAGCCGAATTCCTTGAACAGCAGCTCGGCCGGTGCGGACTCACCAAAGGTGGTCATACCGATGATCTTGCCGCCGAAACCGACGTACTTGTACCAGTAGTCAGCGATGCCGGCTTCGATGGCCACACGCTTGGTGACGGAGGCCGGCAGGACTGACTCTTTGTACTCGGCAGACTGGGCGTCGAACACGTCGGTAGACGGCAGAGAGACCACGCGTACGGCACGGCCCTTGGCAGTCAGCTGCTCATAGGCGGCAACGGCCAGTTCCACTTCGGAACCGGTGGCGATCAGGATCAGCTCCGGAGTACCGGCGCAATCCTTCAGCACGTAGCCCCCCTTGGCGGTATCAGCCAGCTGCTGGGCGGTACGGTCCATCTGGGCCAGGTTCTGACGAGAGAAGATCAGAGAGGTCGGGCCGTCGGTACGCTCGATGGCGTGTTTCCAGGCGATGGCAGATTCAACCTGGTCACACGGACGCCAGGTGCTCATGTTCGGGGTCAGACGCAGGGAGGCAATCTGCTCAACCGGCTGGTGAGTCGGGCCATCTTCACCCAGACCGATGGAGTCGTGGGTGTAAACGAAGATGGCGCGCTGCTTCATCAGGGCGGCCATGCGCAGGGCGTTGCGAGCGTACTCCATAAACATCAGGAAGGTAGCGCCGTAGGGGATGAAACCACCGTGCAGAGCGATACCGTTCATGATGGCGGACATGCCGAACTCGCGTACACCGTAGTGGATGTAGTTGCCGGAGGCATCGTCGTTGGTCAGGGACTTGGAGCCGGACCACATGGTCAGGTTGGACGGAGCCAGGTCGGCAGAGCCGCCCATGAACTCCGGCAGCAGCTTGCCGAACGCTTCCAGAGAGTTCTGGGACGCTTTACGGGTCGCGATCTTGGCCGGGTTGGCTTGCAGGGTTTCGATGATCTTGGCGGATTCAGCAGCCCAGTTGGCCGGCAGTTCGCCAGCGGTGCGACGCTTGAATTCGGCAGCCAGAGTCGGGTGAGCGGCTTCATAGGCAGCGAACTTGGCAGCCCAGTCGGCTTCCAGTGCAGCGCCCTTCTCCTGAGCGTTCCACTCGGCAGCGATATCAGCCGGGATAACGAACGGCGCGTGGTCCCACTTCAGGAAGGCGCGAGCAGCGGCGATCTCGTCGTTGCCGAGCGGTGAGCCGTGGCAGTCGTGAGAACCGGATTTGTTCGGAGAACCGTAACCGATGATGGTGCGGCAGCAGATCAGAGTCGGCTTGCCGGTCTCGGCCTTGGCGGCTTCGATGGCGGCATTGATGGCTTCCGGGCTGTGACCGTCAACAGCCGGGATAACGTGCCAACCGTAAGCTTCGAAGCGCTTGACGGTGTCGTCGGTGAACCAGCCTTCTACGTGACCGTCGATGGAGATACCGTTGTCATCCCAGAACGCGATCAGTTTGCCCAGTTGCAGGGTACCTGCCAGGGAGCACGCTTCGTGGGAGATACCTTCCATCAGGCAGCCGTCGCCCATAAAGGCATAGGTGTAGTGGTCAACGATGTCGTGGCCCGGCTGGTTGAACTGCTCAGCCATGGCTTTCTCGGCGATCGCCATACCAACGGCGTTGGTGATGCCCTGACCCAGCGGGCCTGTGGTGGTTTCAACGCCCGGTGCATAGCCGTACTCCGGGTGACCCGGGGTGCGAGAGTGCAGTTGGCGGAAGTTTTTCAGATCGTCGATGGAGAGGTCATAACCGGAGAGGTGCAGCAGGGAGTACAGCAGCATGGAGCCGTGGCCGTTGGAGAGAATGAAACGGTCGCGGTCGGCCCACTTGGGGTTGTTCGGGTTATGTCTGAGGTGGCTACGCCACAGCACTTCGGCGATATCCGCCATTCCCATGGGGGCGCCCGGGTGACCGGAGTTGGCTTTTTGAACGGCATCCATACTCAATGCACGAATGGCATTGGCAAGCTCTTTACGAGAAGGCATCTGAATCTCCTGCGATTGCTTCATTTGATGGCCAAGATTAAGGCGCGTTATTGTCCCAGCAGGGCGCGCGGCGTGCAAATATTATCTGGATGAATAAAGTGGCTTTGGGAGGACAATCGCTTTTCTTGCTCTCTATTGACCAAAGCAACCAGAGAAAAACGTTTGATTTCCATCCCTTTCGGGATAGGAGAGCACCGCTTGTGACCCATTGGACACTGCGCGACAAAATAGTGCTGGCAATCACGGGGGGCGCTAATTAAAATAGACGTCCAGATGTAGATACCTCTACACCATCCCATTCATCCGGTTATTGCTGTGGCGATAACCCAGACAAGCTGAGACTCTTATCATGGCAAAGCTGTTTACTTCCGAGTCGGTCTCCGAAGGCCATCCCGACAAGATTGCGGACCAGATCTCCGATGCGGTACTGGACGCCATCCTCAAGCAAGATACCAAGGCCCGTGTCGCCTGCGAGACCCTGGTCAAGACCGGTATGGTCATGGTGGCCGGCGAAGTAACCACCTCTGCCTGGGTTGATATCGAAGAGATCGTGCGTGATACCGTACGTGAAATCGGCTACACCCACTCCGACATGGGCTTCGATGCTGACTCCTGCGCCGTGCTGAACGCCATCGGCAAGCAGTCCCCGGACATCAACCAGGGTGTTGACCGCAGCGATCCGCTGGAGCAGGGCGCGGGCGACCAGGGCCTGATGTTCGGCTACGCCACCAACGAAACCGACGTGCTGATGCCGGCCCCCATCACCTACTCTCACCTGCTGGTGAAGCGTCAGGCTGAAGTGCGCAAGAACGGCACCCTGCCGTGGCTGCGTCCGGATGCCAAGAGCCAGCTGACCTTTGCCTACGACGACGCAGGCAAGATCATCGGTGTGGATGCCGTTGTACTGTCTACCCAGCACGCTGAATCCATCAGCCACAAGGATCTGGTTGAAGCGGTACGCGAAGAGATCATCAAGCCGGTGCTGCCGGCCGAGTGGGTCAACAAGGACACCAAATACTTCATCAACCCGACCGGCCGTTTCGTTATCGGCGGCCCGATGGGTGACTGCGGTCTGACCGGTCGCAAGATCATCGTCGACACCTACGGCGGCATGGCCCGTCACGGTGGTGGCGCCTTCTCCGGTAAGGATCCGTCCAAGGTTGACCGCTCCGCTGCTTACGCCGCCCGCTACGTTGCCAAAAACATCGTTGCTGCCGGTCTGGCCGATCGCTGTGAAATCCAGATCTCCTACGCCATCGGTGTGGCCGAGCCGACCTCTATCAGCGTGGAAACTTTCGGTACCGCCAAAGTCGCCGAAGATCTGCTGGTCAAGCTGGTACGCGAGCACTTCGAACTGCGCCCGTATGGCCTGATCGAAATGCTGGATCTGAAGCGCCCGATCTACCAGGCCACTGCCGCCTACGGTCACTTCGGTCGCGACGAGTTCCCGTGGGAGCAGACCGACAAGGCCGAACTGCTGCGTTCTGCCGCTGGCCTGTAAGGCTCGCTGTTGTGATAAAAGGGGAGCCTGGCTCCCCTTTTGCTTATCCGCCATTTGACGAGATGTTGATGTCTGCCACTCCTTCCCAGCTTGTCGCCCTGCTGCAACAACGCGTAGAAGCCTGCTTTGTGCAGGCCGAGGCGCGCCTTGGCCGCACCTTCCCCCGCCCGCGGATCTACTGCAATATGCGGGGCCGGGCGGCGGGATCGGCGCGGCTGCAAACTTGGGAGCTGCGCTTCAACCCTGCCCTCTATCAGGCCAACCAGCAGGCGTTTCTGGATGAGGTGGTGCCCCACGAGGTGGCCCATCTGCTGGTCTATGCCCTGTGGGGGGAAGGACGCGGCAAAAACAGGGTCTTACCCCACGGCAAGCAGTGGCAGTCGGTGATGCGGGAAGTGTTCGGCCTTGAGCCCAGAACCACCCACAGCTTCGATCTGGCGGTACTGGCCCAGCGCACCATCCCCTATCGCTGCCTCTGCCAGCAGCATCAGCTGTCGGTACGCCGCCACAACAAGGTGGTGCGCGGCGAAGCCCGCTATCACTGCCGCCGCTGCAAGCAGCCGCTGGAGCGGGAACGGCCGGAGCCCGAACAGTAAGCCAGCCGGTGTCGCGCTCTTGTGGTAGGGTGCCCGCCATCGTTCTTCTATCATCCCGTTTGCAAGGAATCCCATGCGTTTCATCTCCTCCCTCGCCCTGACCCTGCTGGCCGGTTTGCCGCTACTCAGCACGCCTCTACACGCCCAGACCTTTCGCGAAGCCAAACAGGATCTGGTGAAGCTCTATCGCAGCCAGCCTGCGGTCACCACCTTCTACTGCGGCTGCGACATCGACTATCAGGGCAAGAAAATGAGCCCGGATCTCGCCAGTTGCGGCTATGAGCCGCGCAAGCAGGCCAAGCGCGCCGCCCGCATCGAGTGGGAACACGTGGTCCCGGCCTGGGAGTTCGGCCACCAGCTGCAGTGCTGGCAGGATGGCGGTCGCAAGAACTGCGAAAAAGCGAGCCCCGAGTTCAACAAGATGGAGGGGGACATGCACAACCTCTTCCCCGCCATCGGCGAGGTGAACGGCGATCGGGCCAACTACCGCTTCTCAGACTGGAACGGCAAGCCGGATCAGTACGGTCAGTGCCAGATGCTAGTGGATTTCAAGGATCGTCGGGTGCAGCCGCCCAAGGGGCCGGTACGGGGCCAGATCGCCCGCGCCTACCTCTACATGAGCCATCAGTATGGGCTGCGTCTGGCAGCGCAACAGCGTAAACTGTTCGAAGCCTGGGATCGCCAGTACCCGGCAGAGGGCTGGGAGTGCGAGCGCAACCGCCGCATCGGCAAGCTGCAGGGCAATACCAATCCCTTTATTGAAAAGCAGTGCCAATAACCCCATGTGACCAGGGAGGGGATCGCCCCTCCTAATCATGAAACTCTTTCCTTCTGCCGCGTGAGCCTTGCTCACCGCCTCGCAGCAGGATATGAAGGGTTTCCAAGCAAGAGACTGACAAGCAGCCATGCGCATTCCACGTATCTATGAACCGGCCACCCTGCAAGTTGGCCAGACCATCGCCCTGTCGGAAGACGGCGCCAACCATATCGGCCGGGTACTGCGCATGCAGCCGGGCCAGCAGCTCGAGTTGTTCAACGGCGATGGCAATCAATATCCCGCCACCATCGCCAGCGTCGGCAAGAAGTCGGTGGAAGTGACCATCGACCGCTGCGATGCCCAATCGGTGGAGTCACCGTTGGCCATCCATCTGGGTCAGGTGATCAGCCGTGGCGACAAGATGGACTTCACCATCCAGAAATCGGTGGAGCTGGGCGTCACCTGCATCACCCCGCTCTTCTCCGAGCGCTGTGGCGTCAAGCTGCCGGCCGATCGACTGGAGAAGAAGCGCGAGCAGTGGCAGAAGGTGGTGATCAGCGCCTGCGAACAGTGCGGCCGCAACGTGGTGCCCGAAGTGCGTATGCCGATGGAGCTGGATGCCTGGCTGGCGGAAGAGACCAAAGAGCTCAAGCTCAACCTGCACCCGCGCGCCGAGTACAGCATCAACACCCTGCCCGTTCCCGAGCACGGCGTGCGCCTGCTGATTGGCCCGGAAGGGGGATTGTCGAGCGACGAGATCGCCCGTACCGTGCAGGAAGATTTCAAAGAGATGCTGCTGGGGCCGCGGGTGCTGCGCACCGAAACCGCCGCCCTGACTGCGATTACTGCGCTGCAGTGCCGCTTTGGCGATCTAGCTTGATACTATCGGCCGCATCAATCAGCCCCATGGCTGCATCGACGCAGCCTCAAGCGGACGATTACGCTGCGCTAATCGACCCTACAACCCTATCGAGCCATTAAAAAGGAACAGCGGATGACCATTAAACTCGGCATCGTGATGGACCCCATCTCGGCCATCAACATCAAGAAAGATTCCAGCTTTGCCATGCTCGAAGAGGCGCAAAAGCGCGGCTATGAGCTCTTCTATCTGGAGATGAAGGATCTCTACATGGAAGCCGGTCGCGCCTTTGGCACCATGCGCCCGCTCACCGTCAAATATGACTATGCCGACTGGTACACCCTGGGCGAGGTGGTGGATCAGCCCCTCTCCAACCTCGATGTGATCCTGATGCGCAAGGATCCGCCGTTCGACACCGAATTTATCTATGCCACCTACATGCTGGAGCGGGCCGAGGATGAGGGTTGCCTTATCGTCAACAAGCCGCAGAGCCTGCGCGACGCCAACGAGAAGCTCTACACGGCCTGGTTTGCCGAGCATACCCCGACCACGCTGGTGACACGCCGCGCCGACAAGCTGCGCGCCTTCCACGCGAAGCATAAGGACGTGATCCTCAAGCCGCTGGACGGCATGGGCGGCGCCTCCATCTTCCGCATGAAGGAAGATGACGCCAACGTCGGCGTGATTATCGAAACCCTGACCGCCCACGGCAGCCAGTACTGCATGGCGCAGACCTATCTGCCCGCCATCAAGGAGGGCGACAAGCGGGTACTGGTAGTGGACGGTGAACCGGTTCCCTACTGCCTCGCCCGTATTCCGGCGCAGGGCGAAACCCGTGGCAATCTGGCGGCCGGTGGCCGTGGTGAAGCGCGTCCCCTGAGCGAAGCGGACTGGGCCATCGCTCGCGCAGTGGGCCCTACTCTGAAAGAGAAAGGCCTTATCTTCGTCGGCCTCGACATCATCGGCGATCGCCTGACCGAGATTAACGTCACCAGCCCGACCTGCATTCGCGAGATTGAAGCAACCTTCGACGTGCACATCACCGGTATGCTGATGGATGCCATCGAGCGTCGGCTGGGCAAATAATCGCCAGGCAGGCTAAGCCGGCCTGTTCAGGGGTAACCGCCACTGACAAGCCCGGAAACAGAGAGGGTGGCCCGGCGCCACCCCCTCTGTTTCAAGACAATCCGGAAAGGGGCGGGATCTCGCCCAGCCCAAAAAGCGGTTTTTCCCATGGGGATCAACTGCCATAATTGACCTCAAATACCTTTGCACTATTTGGCCTCTATGCAAACACTGCAAAATCACTTCCTGCTTGCCATGCCAAGCCTGACGGATCCCTACTTCGAGCGCTCGCTGGTCTATCTGTGCGAGCACAACGAAGAGGGCGCCATGGGACTGGTCGTCAACATTCCGGTCGAGATGTCGCTGGAAACCATGCTGACCCAGCTCCAGCTCAATCCGCCCAACAACCCGGAGCTCAAGCAGCCGGTGCTGCAAGGGGGGCCGGTTCACGCCGATCGCGGCTTCGTGCTGCACAGCTTCCGCCCCGGTTTCAACTCCACCCTGCAGGTGGGGGATGAGATGATGGTGACCACCTCCAAGGATATTCTGGAAACCCTGGGTACGAGCGAAGCCCCTGCCCATTGGCTGGTGGCCCTTGGCTATGCCGGCTGGAGCGCCGGGCAGCTGGAGCAGGAGCTGGTGGACGGCGCCTGGCTGGTGATCCCCCCCAATCCGGCTCTGGTGTTCAAGACCCCCATTCACAAACGTTGGCAGCAAGCTGCCGCCAGCATAGGGGTGAACCCGGTTCACCTCTCCAGCGACATCGGCCACAGCTGATCGGCTGGCCCGCTCCGCTCTCTATTTCAAGGATTTATCAGTTATGTCATCACGCAGCATCATGGGCTTTGACTATGGCACCAAGAGCATTGGCGTCGCCATCGGTCAGGAGCTGACTGGCACAGCCCAGCCTCTGCGCGCCCTCAAGGCCAACGACGGCATCCCCAACTGGGACGAGATTGAGAAGCTGCTCAAGGAGTGGCAACCGGACCTGCTAGTGGTCGGTCTGCCGCTGAACATGGATGGCACCGATCAGGAGATCACGGTACGGGCCCGCAAATTCGGCAACCGGCTGCATGGCCGCTTCGGCAAACCGGTGGAGTTCAAGGATGAGCGACTCACCACCACAGATGCCCGCGCCCGGCTGTTTGAGCGAGGCGGCTATCGCGCGCTGGAAAAAGGCAGTGTGGACGGGGTATCGGCGCAGCTGATCGTCGAAGCCTGGATGGAAGAGCAGTACAACTAAGCCATCAACAGCAAGGCAAGGGTCGCAGCCCTTGCCTTGTCTCGCACTATCCTCCCCTCATTACGCCTGTGATTGTCCCGCCACCAGCCCCTCGGCCTCTGTCGGCGTCGCATTCATCATCCGGTTGAGCCAGGGCACCATCAGCCCCATCACCACCGCAATCAGCAGGGTCGCCATCCCGATCTTGCCAAACACGCCGGTGTAAATCGGCAAGGTCTGCAGCGGATCCGTCATCCCTTGCGGCACGGCGGTAAAAGTCGCCACATAGCCACCCAGCAGGGACGCCATCGCTTGAGTCAGGAACCACATTCCGAGAATGAAGCCCATCAGGCGTTGTGGCACCAGCGCGGCGACCATCGCCAGTCCCAGGGCACTGATCATCAGCTCGCCCAGACTCTGGAACAGGTAGATAAGCACCATAAACCAGGGGGAGGTAAGCCCCTGCTCATCGGCAAACCACCAGCCGGATGCTGCCGCCGTCAGAAAGCCCAGCGAGCAGAAGAACATCCCGAGAGTGAACTTGAGCGGCATGGTGAGATCCCGCCCCTTGCTGCCCATTCGGGTATAGATCATCGCGAGTACCGGGCTACCCACCACCACCCAGAAGGGGTTGAGCGCCTGGAAGCTGACCGGGTTGACGCTCATGCCCAGCATTTCGTGGTGCATGTTGTTGATGGCAAAGAAGTTCAGAGACGTCGGCATCTGGGCATACAGCACATAGAAGAGCACCGCCTCCAGCATCAGCACGAAGGCCACATACATCTTGTTGCGGCCCACGGTATCGAGCCTGAACGCCTCGCGAAAGAAGAAGATCACCACGGCGATGGTCACCGTCATCAGCACCATGTTGGCGATCACCACGTGGTGCATCAGCCAGGCGCAGAAGAAGACCATGGCTACCGAACCCAATATAACCAGCAGCAGCTTGCTGTAATTAAGTGGCAGGTGATCCGGCTCGGAGCCAATATCCTTGACCATATTGCGACAGGCAAAGAAGGTGAGCAGCGCAATAATCAGCCCCACCCCGCACAGGTTATAGGTCACTGTATAGCCGTAGTGATCGGCAATCACCGGCGCGAGCGAGAGGGAAATAAGGGAGCCGATATTGATCGACATATAGAACAGGGTAAACGCCCCATCCAGCCGCGGATCTTTTGGCTGGTAGCATTTTGACAGCAGGCTGGCCGGATTGGCCTTGAACAGGCAGTTACCGACCGCGATGGTGCCCAGCGCATAGAAAATCAGGTCGGGATTGTAGATCGACAGGCCGGTCATAAAATAACCGACCACCAGCACTACGGCCCCCAGCACCATGGTGCGCTTGGTCCCGAGTACATGGTCACCGACATAGCCACCGACCGAGATCAGACCATATACCAGCGCCGAGAAGGCACCGAAAGTAATAAAGGATTGCTCTTGGGAAAATCCCAGTTGTTGCACAAAGAAAACCGCCAATATCCCCTGCACGCCGTAATAACCGAAGCGCTCCCAGAGTTCGACGAAAAATATCATAAAGAAGGGTTTGGGTTGTTGTAACAACCCGGTCGGTGCTGTTGCTGGACGCATATCAACCTGCCTTTGCTGAGATTTATTTTTATTAATCTGGTGGTGGCTACCGCACTATTTTTTTGCCCGCCATTGCCATAACGGGGAGCACAGTCAGCCTGCCAATCTGGCTATTTTCGGGTGCACGGGCCCCGTTCGATGAAAGGTGTTTTTCATCTAGCCGGTTTCAATTACGGGTTATCGGGGGATGGTGAGTGGCGTCTCCCAGTACAGTTACCGGCTCCGGGTTCTACCTTTGCTGCATCCCTTCACTCAAGCCGGTTTATCAACCTTGATGCTTATTCCCCTCTGCTCCATCACTCATGGCTGGTGGCCAGATAGCCGGGGCATGACACGGCCACAGACGACCTGTGGGGCTGGCTCACGCCGCGCTCTACTGGCAGTCACCTACGCAGGCGCTATCTAACCCCGCCATTCCAAGGGGAGTCATGCTATATCACTGCAAATACAGGAACTTAATGGTCGATCACACTTTAAAAGTGACCATCAGTGAAGTTTTCTAATGAAACAACATGAATTTTTTTCGTGAAAAGAGCTTCCCTCGAGACGTGCAACCAAGGCCAATATGTGCATAAAGAGAGTTGAATGGCACACATTTTGAACCCGATCTCGGCACTTAAGTCGTGCAAAAGCCCACTCATCCGGGCGATACGACAACAAAAGCCGGAGCAGATGGCTCCGGCTCATCGATAGGCACCGTCACGGCCACATTAGCGTGGCGATTCGTCGTTGTAGAGTCGCCGGATCTCGTTGCGCAGCCACATCACCTTGGCATCCTGATTGTGCCGCTTGTGCCACAGCAGGATGAAGGCGATCTCCAGCTGGGCGTAGAGCTTCTCGGGTAACGGCAGCGGCATGGCGATCAGATTGTCGTGATGCCGACTGGCATACCCCCCGCAGTAGGAGGGGGCCACCGCAATCAGCTCGTGGCTCGACTGGGAGGCAATATGCAGCGCCTGCTCGAAGCTGGAGACCATGATGGGCACCTCCCGCTTCAGCCCCTCGTCCTCCAGCAGACTGTCGAGAGCCCAGGTATCGTTCGCTTCCCACACCATGCTGATCTGGGGGCAGGCCAGAAAGTTCTCCAGCGACCACTTCTGCTGGAGCAAGGGGTGATCCTTGCGCAGGAACACCACTGGGCGATCGGTGAACAGCACCTCATGATCGATGTAATAAGGCAAGCGGTTGACCTTGGCCAGAGAGCGGCCATGGGTCTCGCGGGCACAAAAGCCGAGATCTGCATCGCCATTGACGATGTCGTTGAGGGAGTGGTGATCCCACCCCAGCATCCTGACCACCGAGTTGGGGTACTTCTGGTAGATGGTCATGGGCAGATCGCTCAGGAAGCTGATGTAGAAGGGGGACTCCATCACCAGGGTGAAGCGGGCACCATCGGGGATCGCCTCGCTATTGAGCGAGGTGATGCTGTCAGTGAGCTGGAACCAGACCTTCAGCTCCTCCTCCAGGGTCAGGGAGAGGTTGGTGGGCTGCAACCCCTGCCGTACCCGTACAAACAGGGGATCGTCAAACCACTCCCGCAATTTGGCCAAAGACTTGCTCACCGCCGACGGAGTGACACAGAGCTTTTTCGCCGCCCCTGCCACACTGCGCTCCTGCATCAGGTACTTGAATACCACCAGCAGGTTCAAATCGAGTTCACCCAGATTGCGCATATCCCCTCTCATCTTCCATCAGCCCTGCGACCGCGCTTCACGAAGCGCGAGCCATGGTAACAGCCCTTTGACAGCCAGGTAACTGAGCAGTGCCAGCAGCAGAGCGCAGATCAGCATCTCGGACGGAGTAAAGCCGAGCTGGCCAAGCAACCAGATATAGAGGCCGGAGAGGCTGATCTGCATGATGCAGAGCACCGCGCTGGCGAACGCCACATTGTGTTGACAACCATCGAGCGCCTCCCCCATCGCCACCCCGAAGCCACAGGAGAAGCCGACACAGACCAGTGCAAATCCCGGCAGCAGCAGATGGATATCGCCCCCCGTCTGCCAGCTGCCGAACAGTGAGCACGCCGCCAGCAGATAGCAGAGATGAGACACCGCCAGCACTTTCTGTTTGCCCAACCAGCGCAACAGCAGGGGCGTCAGGAAGGAGGTGGACATACTCACGCCGGCCATCACCATCATCACGATGGAGTACTGCTCGGTAGTGAAGCCAAACTCCTTCATCAGGATCAACGGCGAGACGCTGACATAGACCAGAATAGAGGTCACGCTGGCACTGGTCAGCAGGGATAGCAACATAAAGCGCGGGGAGCGCAGCAGGGCAAAGGGCAGCGCAGCACCACTGTCCGGTTGCCGAGCCGGACGGGTCTCCTTGAGCAGAAGCAGGTTGACCAGACCGCTGACGGCCGCCACCAGCGCCATCGCCATGAAGATCCCGCGCCAGTCAAAATGGGACAGGATGAGGTAACCGAGCACCGGCGCCAGCACCGGGATCACGCAGATCACCCCGTTAATCATCGAGAGCGCCATCGCCAACCGCTCCTGACTCAGCACATCCCGCAGCACGGTAAAGGTCATGATATAGAGCGCCCCCGCCCCGACTCCCTGCCAGAAACGGCCGAAATAGAACTGGCCAATCCCCTCCGCATGGCCTGCCACCAGCGAGGCAAGGACAAAAATCAGCGCGCCCCCGAGCACCACCCAGCGCCGCCCGTAGCGATCGGCAATCATCCCCCCCAGCAGCACGGTGGCCGCCATACCGAACAGATAGATAGAGAAGGCGGTGTGGATCTGCGCCTCGCTAGCCTGCAGGGTATCGGCAATCTGGGGCACGGCGACCAGATAGAGATCGATCCCGACCGGATAGAGAATGATCATCAGAAAAGTGCACAACAGGAATACAGGCATGGATGCTCCATAACAGATTGGCGTGCTGATACCTGCCAGATCACAGCGACAGGCGAACAGTGGCGGGGCCAAGGTGATGACAAAGGTAGCAACACAGCGCGTCGCAATGGGGGCAACTATATGGGTGCCCACCGCCCTCACCTAGTGAAGAGATGGCGATCGGTACATTCCAATCAGGAAATATTGTATTGAGCTGCGTGCCTGGGCGGCCATACTGAATCGACCAGAGGCCGTAATAAACCGGGTCACCTCCCGCTCATAGCCATCCCTGCGCTGCACTTTACCGCCCGTCTGTTATCTGCCTTGGCCCTTGCTGGCGTATAAGCTGTAGGTGCGACGCAATACAGGGAATGTGTATGAAGGGAATGAAAAGAGAAGAGCAGATTGCCGGGCTGCTGGCGGCACTGGAGCAAGTCATTCTGGGCAAGCCGCTGCAACTGAAAATCGCGCTTGTGGCCCTACTGGCGCGCGGTCATCTGCTGATCGAGGATCTGCCCGGCATGGGCAAAACCACCCTGGCCCACGCGCTGGCGCAGGTGCTGGGGCTGGCATGCAGGCGCATGCAGTTCACCGCCGATCTGCTCCCCGCCGACCTGCTGGGGCTGCAGATTTTTGACCCCCAGCAACAAACATTTCGCTTTCACCCCGGCCCCATATTCACCCAAGTGCTGCTAGCAGACGAGATCAACCGCGCCAGCCCCAAAGTACAAAGCGCCCTGCTGGAGGCGATGGCAGAGGGCAAGGTGAGCATCGAGGGCCACACGCACCCACTCCCCGATCCATTTTTCGTCATCGCCACCCAGAATCCGGCGGATCAGGCGGGCACCTATCCGCTGCCGGAGTCCCAGCTCGACCGCTTCGCCGTGCGACTCTCGCTGGGTTTTCCGCCGCGAGAGGCGGAGCGCCAGCTACTGCGGGGCCACCAACCGACTGGCCCATTGCCCGCCATGCTGGATGCTGCCGGACTCGCCACCTTGCAAAGCGAAGGGGATGCCATCCATGTTTCGGATGCCACCCTCGACTACCTGCTGGCACTGGTGCACCAGAGCCGCTTTGATGGGGATCTGCCACAGCCCCTCTCCCCCCGGGCAGCCCAGACCTTGCTGGCGGTGAGCCGGGCCTGGGCGCTGGTGGCGGGGCGGCGCTTTGTCACGGTGGAGGATGTGCAGGCAGTCTTCCCCTATGTGGCCGAGCATCGGCTGCGGGGCAGCTTTGGCGTACAGCACGGCGAAGCCTATCCCCATAGCCAGCGATTGCTGGCCCGGGTCGATCCGGACAATCCCTGATGAGCAAATTGCTTGACCGCTTGCAGCAGTGGCGAGCCCGCTGGCAACGACGCTGGCTCGACCGCCGCATTCCCCCGGCCCGCCAGATCACGCTGGGTACCCGCAGCCTCTTTATCCTCCCCACCCGCATGGGGCTGCTCTATCTGCTGGTGCTGCTCGCCATCTATCTGCTAGGCACCAACTACCAGAACAATCTGGTACTGCTGCTGGCCTACTGCCTCGGCAGCCTGTTTATGGCAGCCATGTGGCTCACCCACCGCAATCTGCTGGGGCTGGAGCTGCTGGGTGGCCCGCTGATGCTCGGGGAAGCGGGTAGCCAGCTTCCTATCCGTATCTTGGTGCAGAGCCCGCGCCCGGTGCAGGCACTTCACTTTAGCCTCAACGAAGGCACCCTCTGGCTAGCACAGGCCGACGCTGTGCCCAGCTCAGTTATCCTGCCTGTATCGGGCTCGCGCCGCGGGCCACTGCCCCTTGGTCGATTGCGGGTCGAGAGCCGCTACCCCCTCGGTCTGTTTCGCTGCTGGTCCCTGCTGGACTTGCAACTGGAGGGCTGGCTCGCCCCCAAACCGGCGTTCGGGGCGCTAAGAGGGGAACATGCGACCGAAAGCAAGGGGCATCAGGGCCAGCCCGCTCCGGCCACTCTCGGTGACTTTGATACCCTGCGGACACATCAGGCCGGTGAGCCACTGAGCCGGGTCGCCTGGAAGCAACTTGCCCAAGGGCGCGGCCTGCTGACCAAGCAGTTCCATGAACCACCGCTGGATGACACTCACCTCACCTTGCAGCGGGTCGCGGGCGGGGATCTGGAGCAGCGGCTGGCGGTGCTGGCCTGGTGGTGCGCCGATTACGGCAAGCGGGGCATCCCCTTTACCCTGACACTGTCAAACCAGACACTGGGGCCCGATAGCGGCGCCGCCTTTGTGCAGCGCTGCCTGCTGGCACTGGCCCAATTCGATGCCACACCACCGAAGAGCACGCCAGATGCTGCTCGATAACCGCCGCCTGTTGCCACTCATCATCCTGCAACAGCAGCTGCTGGTCGCGGCGCTCTGGCCCCAGTTGCAACTCTGGGTAGTGGCAGTGGGCGCCATCACTCTCGGCGTCCGGGCCATGATGCTGTGGCGCGGCTTGCCGCCCCTGCCTGCCCGCTGGTTGGCGCTGCTGGCCATCACAACCGTGGTGTTGCTGGGGTTGCAGTGGCGCACATTGGGCACCCTGCCCGCCCTGATCAATCTGCTCTGGCTCGGCTATAGCCTCAAGATGATCGAGGTACGGCGCGAGCGGGATATCGAGCAGGTGCTGCTGCTCGCCTTCTTCCTCATCGCGCTGGCGCTGGTACAACGCCAAAGCATCGGCTGGACAGCCGGGATGGCAGTGGCACTCTGGCTGGCAGTGACCGCGCTGGTGACCGCCGTCGTCCCCGAGCAGAAACGGCCTTGGCGCAGTGCGGGGAGCGCCCTGCTGCTGGCGCTGCCCTTGCTTATCACCCTGTTTATACTACTGCCAAGGCTGCCGCCCCTCTGGCAGATGCCCACCACCAGCCGTGCCCTGTCCGGCCTCTCGGAAGAGCTGGCCCCCGGCGATATCAGCGAACTGGTCAACTCCTCGGAACTGGCGTTTCGGGTCACCTTTGCCGATGGCCCGCCCCCTGTCCGCGAGCGCTATTTTCCGGTGATGCGCCAAGAAGTTTTCGATGGTCAGCGCTGGTTGCTGAGCCCCGAGGTCAAAGCATGGCAGCAGACAGTGCCGGTGCAGACCGGGCTGACCCTTCTGGCATCATCTTCACGGGCAAGCAATCAGCTGGCAGATAGTCCATTACCCGCCGGGAGCTACGAGGTGATCGCCGAGCCCCAGCGCCACCGCTGGGCCTTTGCCCAAAGTGAACCGACTATTCTGACTGGACCAGTGCTGCTCACCCCCATTCACACCCTCTATCGGCAGGGGAGCGGCGAGGTGGCGATCCGCTATCGCATTGGCCGCGGCGACGCGCAGCCAGAGGACGACAGCCAAGCCGCCCAGCGCAACCTGCAACTGCCAGCCGGGGGCAACCCGAGAGCACGAGCCTATGGCCAAGGGCTGGCGGCACGCTATCCGGATCGCAGCGCGCTGGTCGCCGCCCTGCTCGAACAGTTTCGCAGCCAATCCTATTACTACACCCTGACCCCACCACAACTTGACCGTGACGGAGTGGATGAGTTCCTGTTCGATACCAAGCAGGGCTTTTGCGGCCACTACGCCATGGCGACCGCTTTCGTACTGCGCACCGCCGGTATTCCGGCACGGCTGGTCACCGGTTATCTCGGCGGCGAGTGGAATCCCAGAGGCAACTATCTGGCGGTACACCAGTTCGATGCTCACGCCTGGGTAGAGTATCTCGATGAAGATGGATCATGGCGGCGAATCGACCCCACGGCGGCAGTGGCACCGGAGCGTATTGAAGGCGGCGTGAGGGAGGCGCTGAACGACGAGTTTACCGCTGCCGACCCCCTCGCTTTGCAGCGTTATCGCAACTGGGCCCTGCTCAATCAACTGCGCTGGTGGGGCAACAATATCGACTACCAGTGGAGTCGCTGGGTGATTGATTACGATGCGGGTCAGCTCTGGCAACAAATCGGCCTGCGCTGGCCCGCACTGGCGGGACACACTCCCTGGTTAATCCTCGCCAGCCTGATGCTGGTCGCCCTGCTGGTGAGCCTGCCCCTGCTGTTGCCCGCCCGCCTGCCGCCAGAGCGGCGCATCTGGCAACCCCTGCTCAAACGGGGTAAACGCAGTGGTTACCTACCCCAGCCCGCCGAAAGCATGGGGGCATGGTGCGAGCGGCTGGCACGGCAGCGTACCGACCTTGCCCATCCCCTGCTAAAGAGTGCATGGCTCTATCGCCGCTGGCGTTATGCCCCCCTCAGCGAACGGCAACAAGGGCGCTGCTGGCGCCAGTTGCGACAGCGTATCAGGCAACTCGTTCGGCGCTGGGATCAACAGCCAACGAGTGCGCCATAAAAGAAGGGGGAGCCACCGGCTCCCCCTTCAGGTTTTAATCAAGAGGTCTGACTCACCGCTTGTTACTTTTTGGTCGGATTGTCCCAGATCCCCTCTTCCAGCTGGGAACGGATCTCGGGGTATTTGTTGGCATCGAAGGTGGGCACCTTGCCCAGCCGGAGCTGGTCGTTGTAATCCTTGGCCAGCTTGATGGCGACGCTGGAGAGCAGCAGGATCGCCACCAGGTTGACGATGGCCATCAGTCCCATAGAGACATCCGCCATCGCCCACACAATCGGCAACTCACCCACGGCACCGAACATCACCATCCCCAGCACGAACACCCGGAACAGCATCAGGCCGCCCTTGTGGTTGTGCTCGAGGAACACCAGATTGGTCTCGGCATAGGAGTAGTTCGCCACGATAGAGGTGAAGGCGAAGAAGAAGATGGCCGCCGCAATGAAGATGTTACCACCGCTGCCAATCTGGGAGGAGAGCGCCCGCTGGGTCAGCTCGACACCGGTCACGCCGGATCCCGGCTCAAACTGACCTGACATCAGGATGATGGCGGCGGTACAGCTGCAGATGACGATGGTGTCCATAAAAACCCCCAACATCTGCACATAACCCTGGGAGGCCGGATGCGGCGGATAGGGAGTGGCAGTCGCCGCAGCGTTGGGCGCAGAGCCCATGCCCGCTTCGTTGGAGAAGAGACCGCGCTTGATACCGTTGATCATCGCTTGGGAGATGGCATAACCGAGCGCACCCGAGCCTGCCTGCTCAATCCCGAAGGCGGACTTGATGATCAGCATGAGGACATGAGGCAACTCGGTGATGTTCATCGCCACGATCACCAGCGCCAGCAGGATATATGCCAGTGCCATAAAGGGCACCACCAGCTCGGCAAAACGGGCAATGCCACGAATGCCGCCGAAGATAATCAGGCCGGAGAGCGCCACCAGCGCCAGACCGCTGACCCAGTCAGGAATGCCAAACGCCACCTTCATCGCCAAACTGATGGAGTTGGCCTGCACCGCGTTGAACACCAGACCAAACGCCAGGATCAGGCAGAGCGAGAAGACCACCCCCATCCAGCGCATGCCAAGGCCTTTCTCCATGTAGTAGGCCGGGCCACCACGGTAGTTGCCATCCTCATCCTTGACCTTGTAGAGCTGGGCCAGGGTGCTTTCGACGAAGGCGGTCGCCATGCCGATAAAGGCAATCAGCCACATCCAGAAGATGGCGCCGGGGCCACCCAGATAGATGGCGACAGCCACACCGGCCAGGTTACCGGTGCCGACACGGGCGGCAAGGCTGGTACAGAGGGCCTGGAAGGAGGAGATGCCCGCGTTGTCCGATTTACGGCTGTTTTTCAGCACGGAAAACATGTGACCAAAGTGACGGATCTGGATAAAACCCAGGCGGAAGGTGAAAAAGATACCGACCCCGATGAGCAGGTAGATGAGCACGGCTCCCCACATCAGGTCGTTTAGCATCGCAATCAAGGTGTCCATAATTCTCTCGTTGTTATTCACATCCATGGCCAGTCTGCGCTGACCGTTTTCTGTCTGTCGTTTAATTAGCGTTTCGCTAAAGGGGCGGAATCTAGCACAGCGGGAGAGCCCGGAATAGTGATCCCGGTCACGCGAGACACAAAAAACGAACGGTAAAAGCCCATAAAGCTCCATTTAAATCGCAAACTTTCAACAAACTCAATAATTCAATCAGACAGGCCACCATTAAGCCCCATAAGAGAACCATTTTGATATATCCCTGATGAGCTATCCGAAAACGCAAACGCTTGCATGAAATGGCTTTCAGACGGCGACATTTCGCCAAACGTTTTCGCTGTAATTAAATTTCAAGTACGTAGCGAGATAATTTATGTGATCGACGACACAAATATGGATATTGGCTAAAAAAGTTCAGCTGAAAGCAAACCGGAGCGAGGTCGAAGGTAAATGTAAAAAACCTTACTAATCATATAGTTTCACGCCATAAAACGGGATAACTCAACAGCCTGAATGTTTAACAACCAAGCGCCCCTATTGCAGGATGCAGCACATCAGTATTAATTAGGCAGGCAATGACGATGGGCCGCCCCCATCGCGCTTTTCTGAGCCTGAGGCACCAAGATCCTGTAATTTTATTTCAGAACCACCGTCTCAAGCCCGCAACCCAGGGATTACTCCCTCATTAAGAGATGATATTCGCTATGGCCGATAAATTAACCCAGCTGAAAGCCCTGACCACTGTTGTTGCCGACACCGGTGATATCGAAGCCATCAAACGCTATCAGCCCATCGATGCCACCACCAACCCCTCTCTGGTTCTGAAGGCCTCCGAGATCCCCGAGTACGCTCCGCTGATCGAAGACGCCATCAAATGGGCCAAAGCCCAGAGCCAGGACAAGGCACAGCAAATCATCGACGCGGGCGACAAGCTGGCCGTCAACATCGGTCTGGAAGTGCTGAAGATCGTTCCGGGCCGTATCTCTACCGAAGTGGATGCCCGTCTCTCCTTCGATACCGAAGCCAGCATCGCCAAGGCCCGCAAGCTGATCCGTCTCTACAACGAAGCGGGTATCAGCAACGACCGCATTCTGATCAAGCTGGCCTCCACCTGGGAAGGGATCCGTGCCGCCGAGGTACTGGAGAAAGAGGGTATCCAGTGCAACCTGACCCTGCTGTTCTCCTTCGCCCAAGCCCGTGCCTGTGCCGAAGCCGGTGCCTTCCTGATCTCCCCGTTCGTGGGTCGCATCCTCGACTGGTACAAGGCCAAGCACAACCGTGACTACACCGCCAGCGAAGATCCGGGCGTGGTCTCCGTCACCTCCATCTACAACTACTACAAGCAGCACGACTACCCGACCGTCGTGATGGGCGCCAGCTTCCGTAACACCGGCGAGATCCTGGAACTGGCCGGTTGCGACCGCCTGACCATCGGCCCGGCCCTGCTGGAAGAGCTGAGCAAGACCGAAGGCGCCGTGGTACGCAAACTGGACTACACCGGTGAGCGCAAGGCCAAACCGACCCCGATGACCGAAGCCGAATTCCGCTGGGAACTGAACCAGGATGCCATGGCTCACGAGAAGCTGGGCGAAGGCATCCGCATGTTCGCCATCGACCAGGGCAAGCTGGAAACCATGCTGGCAAGCCGTCTGTAATCAGTTCTTTTTTCTGATAAAAACCGGGCCCCTACCAAGGGGCCCGGTTTTTTTTCATGGGCTTTTTTAGCGCTGTCATAGAGTCGTCACGAAAACGTTTTAATTTCAGATTCGTTATGTTATACGGGTGGTGAAAACGATAAAAACCAAGGAGGGAGCCATGGAAATGTTCAACTTCGATTATGACGAGGTGGTTGAACTCGGTTCGCGTAGCCGCGGGACAACGGGAAAAAAACGTAAATGGCGTGAAATCGAGGCGTTGAAAGACAAACATCGCCTGCAGAAGGAGCTGCAATCCATCGATATCGCCTATGAAGGTCTTACAGACGAGATTGAACTGTAATACCGCCAGACACCTGTAAAAGCGCTCCGCATAGTCGGGGCGCTTTTTTATGCCGCAATAGGATGATCACGTGGCTTGTCATGCCATCGCTAGCGATGCCGCAGGATGCAGCGGGCAGGCGACAGACAACGCGTTGCCACAGTCCCTGACAGCCCTCACCAACAGCGTGGCATACCAACCCTGCCCCTCACCCGCGAAGAGTGAGCGGCGCCGTTTCAGGGCGCGTTGGGGCACTCACCTGAATGACAGATCAACCGCAATAAAAAGCCCCCGTCGATGACGGGGGCCTGAATAGTCGGGGGTGACGGCTGCGCTTAGCAGTAACCGTAGCCCAGCAGACGCTGGTAGCGCTGCTCCAGCAGTTGCTCGGTATCGAGCGGACGCAAGGCGTCCAGATCCTGCTTGATGCGAGCCTTGAGGTTTTTGGCCATCTTCTCCACATCGCGGTGGGCACCGCCGAGGGGCTCGTCGATCACGTGGTCGATCAGCTTGAGCTCTTTCAGACGCTGGGCAGTGATCCCCATCGCTTCGGCAGCCACAGAAGCCTTGTCTGCGCTCTTCCACAGGATGGAGGCACACCCTTCCGGCGAGATGACGGAGTAGGTGGAGTACTGCAGCATGTTGACGCGGTCACCCACGCCAATGGCCAGCGCACCACCGGAGCCACCCTCACCGATCACGGTGCAGACCACCGGCACGGTCAGACCGGCCATCACTTTCAGGTTGCGGGCAATCGCCTCGGACTGGCCACGCTCTTCGGCACCGACGCCAGGGTAAGCGCCCGGGGTGTCGATAAAGGTGATGATCGGCATCTTGAAGCGCTCGGCCATCTCCATCAGACGCAGGGCCTTGCGGTACCCTTCCGGACGCGGCATGCCGAAGTTGCGCTTGATCTTCTCTTTGGTCTCACGACCCTTCTGGTGACCAATCACCATCACCGGCTCACCGTCGAGACGAGCGATGCCGCCGACGATAGCCTTGTCATCGGCATAGGCGCGATCGCCAGCCAACTCGTCGAAATCGGTGAAGATATGCTCGATATAGTCAAAGGTGTAGGGGCGCTGGGGATGACGCGCCATCTGGGATACCTGCCAGGCACCCAGATCACCGAAGATCTTCTTGGTCAGCTCTTCGTTTTTCTTCTCCAGCCGGCGGATCTCGTCTTTCAGATCCACGGCGTGATTGCCTTCACTCACATGTTTGAGTTCATCAATCTGCGCCTGCAACTCGGCAATCGGCTGTTCAAAATCCAGAAAAAGACTCATAGGGCCTTAGAACCTCTAATCAAAAACCAATTCAACCCGCTCTCGTCCAAGCAGGACTCGCAAGTCATCTATCAGTTGATCGGTGGGCGTCACCCGCCACTCGGTACCGAGCGTCAATCGCACCCGGGAGCCGGGGCGACGATAGTTTACCTGAACCGGACAGACTCCGGCACGGGCGGGCTCCAAAATCTCGCACAAACGCGGGAAAAAGCGATCATCAATCCGCTGTTCATCGAGGGAGATGCGGATTGCTCTGGCAAAACGCTCCCTCGCATCGTTGATATCCAGTAATTCTCGAGCCGACATTTTAAGGCCACCGGAGAAGTCATCAAAGCTGACCTGTCCAGAAACCACCAAAATGCGGTCTTTTTGCATCAATTCTTCATATTTTTCCAGCGCTTCACTGAACAGGGTCACATCGAGGCGACCGGAACGGTCGTCCAGGGTGAAGATCCCCATCTTGTTGCCACGCTTGGTCACCATGCTGCGGGCCGCAATCACCAGCCCCGCCGCCGTGGTTACGGTATCGCGGGAGGTGGGATGCAGATCGCACAGGCGACCCGAGGTATAACGACGCAATTCGCTGCTGTACTGGTTGATGGGGTGGCCGGTGAGATAGAGCCCGAGGGTCTCGCGCTCCCCTTCCAACCACACCTTGTCAGGCCAGTGCGGCACGTTGGCAAACGCCTTCTTGACGTCGTCAATCTCTTCGGTGAGCACGCCGAACATGTCGACCTGCCCCACCGCCTGCGCCTTGGCGTGCTGCTCGGCGGCACGCATCGCCTCCTCCAGGGTCGCCATCAGGGCGGCGCGGTGCGGGCCGAGCCGATCCATGGCGCCGGAGAGGATGAGCTTCTCCATCACCCGCTTGTTGAGCTTCTTGATGTCGACCCGGTTACAGAAGTCGAACAGATCTCGGAACGGGCCGTCCTGATCCCGGGCGCTCAAGATCGCATCGATGGGGCCTTCACCGACCCCTTTCACCGCCCCGATCCCGTAGACGATATGGCCATCTTCGTTGACCGAGAAGCGATAGCGACCGGTGTTCACATCCGGCGGGATCACGGTCAGCCCCATCCGCTGGCACTCATCCACCAGGGTCACGATCTTGTCGGTGTTGTCCATATCGGCGGTCATCACCGCCGCCATGAACTCGGCCGGGAAGTGGGTCTTGAGCCAGAGGGTCTGGTAGGAGACCAGCGCATAGGCGGCGGAGTGGGATTTGTTGAAGCCGTAGCCGGCAAACTTCTCCACCAGATCGAAGATCTTCATCGCCAGTTCGCCATCGACGCCATTCTTGACGGCGCCCTCCTCGAAACCGGCCCGCTGCTTGGCCATCTCCTCGGGCTTTTTCTTACCCATCGCCCGGCGCAGCATGTCCGCGCCACCCAGCGTGTAGCCCGCCAGGGTCTGGGCGATCTGCATCACCTGCTCCTGATAGAGGATGATGCCGTAAGTCGGTTCCAGAATCGGTTTCAGGCTCTCGTGCTGCCACTTTTCGTCCGGATAGGAGATCGCTTCATTACCGTGCTTGCGGTCGATGAAGTTATCCACCATGCCTGACTGGAGCGGGCCCGGTCGGAACAGGGCCACCAGTGCGATCATATCTTCGAAGCAGTCGGGGCGCAGCCGCTTGATGAGATCCTTCATGCCGCGGGATTCCAGCTGGAATACCGCCGTGGTCTCGTAGCGCTGCAGCAGGTCGAACGACTTCTTGTCATCGATGGGGATGGCGGCGATGTCCACCGGCGGCTTGCCCTCTTTGGCAAGACGCGGGTTTATCATGCCGAGCGCCCAGTCGATGATGGTGAGGGTCCGCAGACCCAGGAAGTCGAACTTCACCAGCCCGGCGTACTCCACGTCGTTCTTGTCGAACTGGGTGACCGGGTGATGGCCTTCGTCATCGCAGTAGAGCGGCGCAAAGTCGGTGATCTTGGTGGGTGCGATCACCACGCCACCGGCGTGTTTACCGGCGTTGCGCACCACCCCTTCCAGGCGGCGAGCCATGTCGATGAGGTCTTTGACCTCCTCATCCTGTTCGTAGAGCTCGGGCAGCTTGGGCTCAGCCTCGAATGCCTTGGCAAGCGTCATGCCCGGATCCGGCGGGATCAGCTTGGAGATACGATCGACAAAACCGTAGGCGTGGCCCAGCACCCGGCCCACATCCCGCACCACCGCCTTGGCCGCCATGCTGCCGAAGGTGATGATCTGGGAGACCGCCTCCCGACCATACATATCTGAAACGTGCTCGATCACTTCATCGCGCCTGTCCATGCAGAAGTCGACGTCGAAGTCGGGCATGGATACCCGCTCGGGGTTCAGGAAAC
Organism: Aeromonas sp. FDAARGOS 1411; assembly: GCF_019047125.1. Classification (NCBI taxonomy): domain Bacteria; kingdom Pseudomonadati; phylum Pseudomonadota; class Gammaproteobacteria; order Aeromonadales; family Aeromonadaceae; genus Aeromonas; species Aeromonas sp. FDAARGOS 1411. Next base: position 2,589,202 of record NZ_CP077214.1, read on the forward strand.
GTTCGAACAGCAGGTCAAATTCCAGCGGGTCGAGGTCAGTGATCTTGAGGGCGTAGGCCACCAGAGAGCCCGCACCCGAGCCCCGGCCCGGGCCAACGGGGATGCCGTTGTCCTTGGACCACTGGATAAACTCCATCACGATGAGGAAGTAACCCGGGAAGCCCATCTGGTTGATCACTTTCAGCTCAACATCGAGACGCTCGTCATACTCGGGACGACGCTCGGCCCGCACCGCCGGATCCGGGAACAGGAACTCGAGACGCTCCTCCAGACCCTCTTTCGATTTGGCCACCAGAAAATCTTCGGTGGTCATGTCGCCGGTCGGGAAGTTGGGCAGGAAGTACTCGCCAAGACGCACCGTCACGTTGCAGCGCTTGGCGATCTCCACTGTGTTTTCCAGCGCTTCGGGGATATCGGCAAACAGCTCCGCCATCTCCTCCTGACTGCGCAGGTACTGCTGGGGGCTGTAGCGACGGGGACGGCGTTTGTCCATCAGGGTATAGCCATCGTGGATGGCAACCCGGATCTCGTGGGCATCGAAGTCATCGGCGTTAAGGAACACCACCTCGTTGGTGGCGACCACCGGCAGCTCGAACTCGGTAGCGATGGCCACCGCCATGTGCAGATAGACCTCTTCGTCGGGTCGACCGGTGCGCAGCAGTTCGAGATAGTAGGCATCGGGGAAGTGGGTCTGATAGAAGGCGACACACTGCTCGGTCATCTGCCGGTTGCCCTTGAGCAGGAACTTGCCCACATCCCCCTCGCGGCCACCGGAGAGGACGATCACCCCCTTGGCATGCTCGGCGAGCCAGCTCTTGTCGATAACCGGACGACCCTGCACGTGGCCGCGCTGGTAACCGCGGGAAATAAGCAGGGTGATGTTCTGGTAGCCGTCGTTATCCATGGCGAGCAGGGTGAGACGGAACTGCTCGTCGCCGAGCTCATCGCTCTGCACCCAGAAGTCGGCACCGACGATGGGTTTGATCCCCTTGCCGTGGGCTGCGCCATAGAAGCGCACCAGACCACACATGTTCATCTGATCGGTCAGCGCCAGCGCCGGCATGTTGTTGGCCGCAGCCGCCCCGACGATGGGGTTGATCTTCTGCAGGCCATCGACCATGGAGAAGTCGGAGTGGACTCGCAGGTGGATAAAACGGGGGTCAGCCATCGTCATCTCCTCTCGCTGCTCAAACTAAATGACATGGTCTACTCGATCCCCAGTGCGCGGCGCACCGGTTTGAAGCTCTTGCGATATTCTGGCAACGGGCCACGCTCGGCCAGAATGGCGAGGTGCTCCGCAGTCGGATAACCCTTGTGACGGGCAAAACCATATTCGGGATGACGGCTGTCCAGCTCGGTCATCTCGCCGTCGCGGGTCACCTTGGCGAGGATAGAGGCGGCGCTGATGGCGGCCACCAGGCTATCGCCCTTGACCACGGCACGCGCCTCCATCGGCAAACTTGGGCAGCGGTTGCCATCGATAAAGACCAGCTCGGGGGTGACCTTCAACCCCGCCACGGCTCGCTGCATCGCCAGCATGGTGGCATGCAGGATGTTGAGCTCGTCGATCTCCTCCGGAGTGGCGCGACCAATGGCCCAGGCGAGCGCTTTCTCTTTGATCTCGTCAAACAGGGCGAGGCGCTTCTTCTCGGAGAGCGTCTTGGAGTCGTTGAGCCCCGCGATCGGATTGGCGGGATCGAGAATGACCGCAGCGGTGACCACGTCACCCACCAAGGGGCCACGGCCCACTTCGTCCACACCGGCAACCAGCTTGTCGTCAGGAATATCGATCATCATCTTGTAGCCTTGAATCAAAACAGGCCCCGTGGGGCCTGACAGGGGTCGACTGGCGCGGCATCACCGCTCGGAAAACGGATTAACGGGCTGCGCGGCGCAATCGACGGTCCGAAATAGCGTTATCTGCCGAGCAGATCCGCCACCGCATCGGCGGCCTGCGAGTCGGCATTGCAGCGGATCAGCTGGTGCAGCTCGGTGAAGGTGTTGACCAGCGCACTGTTGTCGTGCTCGAAGTACTTGCTCACCTCTTCCACCAGATTCTCCGCTGTGCACTCGTGCTGGATGAGTTCCGGCACCAGCATGCGACCGGCGAGCAGGTTGGGCAGAGAGACAAATTCGGTCTTCACCAGTCGCTGGGCCAGCCAATAGCTGAAGGGCTTGAGCTTGTAACCCACCACCATCGGCTTTTTCACCAGCATGGCTTCAAGTGCCGCGGTGCCGGAGGCCAGCATCACCACGTCGGCGGCGATCATCGCCTCGCGGCCCTGCCCTTCCAGCAGCACCATGTCGAGACCCGGCGCTACCTCGGCCTTGATGGCCATAAACTGCTCACGCCGTTTCTGGTTGACCAGCGGCACGATGAAGCCGAGATCCGGATAGCGCACCGTCAGGTGTTTGCACGCCTCGAGAAACAGGGGGGACATAAAGCCCACTTCTGCGGTGCGGCTGCCCGGCAGCACCGCCAGCCAGCGGCGATTGGCATCGATACCGAGATTGCGACGCACGGCCGCCTGATCCGGCACCAATGGAATATCATCCGCCATGGTGTGACCGACAAAACGGCAAGGGGCGTCGAAACGGTCGTAAAAGGCTTTCTCGAACGGCAGGAAGGCGAGCACCATGTCGGTGGCGGCCTTGATCTTGTGAATGCGGTTCTGGCGCCAGGCCCACACAGAGGGGCTGACATAGTGAACCGTCTTGATACCGGCGCGGCGCAGTTTCAGCTCCACTCCGATATTGAAATCCGGTGCATCCACGCCGATGAAGATATCGGGCGGATTGGCAATAAAGTGGCGCAGCAGTTCGCGACGGACCTTGAGGATGCGCGGCAGACGGCCCAGCACCTCGGTGATCCCCATGACGGAGAGCTCTTCCATCTCGAACAGCGCCTTGACGCCGAGGGCCTGCATACGCGGCCCGGCGATCCCTTCGAACTGCGCATCCGGGTAGCGGGCCTGCAGCTCGCGCACCAGACCGGCAGCCAGAATGTCGCCGGAGACTTCTCCGGCGACGATACCGATACGAACCGGATCAGGCACGGATGATCCCGCGCTCGTTATCTTTGAGGAAGTCCACATAGAGCTGGACGGCCGGTTCGGCTTGCGCCATCTCGATCAGCACCGGCAGCACCTCTTCGATGGTCTTGCCGGAGCGGAAGATCTCTTTGTAGGCACGCTTGACGGCAGATATAGCCTCAGGCGTATAACCGCGACGGCGCAGCCCTTCGGAGTTGACCCCGAACGGCTTGGCGTAGTTGCCGGCAGCCATCACGTAAGGCGGCACGTCCTTGTTCAGGGCTGCGCAGCCACCGACGAAGGCGTGGGAACCGACGCGGCCGAACTGGTGAATGGCGGAGAGACCACCAAAGATCACGAAGTCACCGATCACCACGTGGCCCGCCAGGGTCGCGTTGTTGGCGAAGATGCAGTTGTCACCGATGATGCAGTCGTGGGCAACGTGAACGTTGACCATGAACAGGTTGCCGCTGCCCACCTTGGTCAGGCTCTGATCCTGAATGGTGCCACGGTGGAAGGTGCAGTTCTCGCGAATGACGTTGTTGTCGCCGATCTCAAGGAAAGTGCGCTCACCGGCGTACTTCTTGTCCTGGCAATCCTCACCGATGGAGGTGTGCTGGAAGATCTTGTTGCCGCAACCAATCTTGGTCGGGCCCTTGATCACCACATGGGAACCTACCCAGGTGTTGTCACCGATTTCCACCTCGGCGCCGATGACAGAAAAGGGGCCGATTTCAACCCCTTTACCGATCACGGCAGACTCATGGACGATGGCAGTATCGTGAATGATGGCAGTCTGGTCGATCACGTGTGTTAAACCTCGCGTTTGGCGCACATCAGCTCGGCGGTACAGACCACTTCACCGTCGACGGTGGCGACACCGGTGAACTTGGCAATACCGCGACGCTCTTTCAGGAACTCCACGTCCAGCACCAGTTGGTCACCGGGGCCGACCGGACGCTTGAAACGAGCGTTGTCGATTGAGGCAAAATAATAGAGTTCGTTGGGAGACGGCTTGCCCACCATGGTAAAGGCCAGGATACCGGTGGCCTGTGCCATCGCTTCCAGGATCAGTACGCCCGGGAACACCGGCTTGGCCGGGAAGTGCCCCTGGAAGATCGGCTCGTTGAACGAGACGTTCTTGATGGCACGCAGGGTTTTGCGCTCATCGCTGATCTCGTAGTCGTCTACACGATCCACCATCAGAAACGGATAACGGTGGGGCAGCAGATCCATGATTTCCTGGATACCCAGGCTCTTCTTTTCAGTAGTCAAAACAGTACCCTATACCAATCGTGATTATTCTTGATCCAGCTTCTTCTCAAGCTTGCTTAACCGCTTGTGCATCTCTTCGATACGCATCACCCGGGCGGCGGTCTTGCGCCACTCTTTATTGGTTTGCAGAGGGATGCCGGAAGAGTAGACACCGGGCTCGGTAATGGGTCGCATCACCATGGCCATACCGGTAACGGTGGCCTGGTCGCAGATCTCCATATGCCCGTTAAAGACGGAAGCGCCGCCAATGATACAGTATTTGCCGACCTTGAGACTACCAGCCATCACGGTAGAGCCCGCCACGGCGGTGCCATAGCCGATCTCCACGTTGTGGGCGATCTGGCACTGGTTGTCGATGATGACGTTGTCAGCGATGCGGGTATCTTCCAGCGCACCGCGATCAATGGTGGTACAGGCACCGATCTCGACCCGGTTGCCAATAGTCACACCGCCGAGCTGGGGGATCTTGATCCACTCGCCACGCTCGTTGGCATAACCGAAACCATCGGCGCCGATCACTGTGCCGGATTGAACCAGACAGTCGGTGCCCATGGTCACATTGTGATAGAGGGTAACGTTGGCCCACAGCCGGGAGCGCGCTCCCAGCCGGGTATTTTTGCCAACAAAACAGCCCGGGCCAATGCGTACATCGTCACCCAGCACGACGCCGGATTCGATCACTGCATTGGCGCCGATAGCCACTCTCTCGCCCAGTTGCACGTCAGCCGCGATAACGGCGCTCGGATGAATATCCGTAGCCGGCTGCGGGGTGGTGTCCAGCAGTTGGGCTACCCGGGCAAAGCCCACATAGGGGTCTTTGAGCACCAGGGCATTGGTGGGACAAAATGGCAGATCCGCTTCTGTAATGAGCACGGCGGTCGCCTTGCTCTGCTCCAGATAGTGCCGGTACTTTTTGTTGGACAGGAAGGTGATATCCCCCTCCCCGGCCTTTTCCAGTGTCGCTACCTTGCGGATTTCCAGGGTTCCGTCGCCATGGACCTGGGCCCCCAGTTGCTGGGCCAGCTGTGCGAGAGTGAATGCCATCAATTAGTTGCTCTTGCTTACCTGAGAAATAACCTGGCCGGAGATGTCCAGCTTGCTGGCGGCATACGGGGCGGCATTGCGCTCCAGCACCAGATCGTAACCATTGCTCTTGGCGATGGAATCGATAGCAGCCTGCACCTTGGTCAGGATCTTGTTGCGTTCTTCGGACTGACGGCGACCGTTGTCCTGCTCAAAGGCTTGACGCTTCTGGTTGAACTCCATCTGCAGCTTGGCCAGCCTCTCCTGGTTCTGCTTCTTCTGCTCGGCGCTCATGAAGGCTTCATCCTTGCGGAACTTCTCGACCAGCTTCTGGCCTTCCTGTTCCAGCTTTTGCAGCTCACGCATACGCGGCTCGAATTCACCTTTCAGCTTGGCTGCAACGGCTTCACGCTGGGGCAGCTTTTGGAAGACTTCGCCCATATCGACCACGGCGATCTTGGTCTCAGCGAAGGCAGAACCCATGCCGGCAGCCATCAGTGCAAAGCTCAAACCAGCTACTTTCAACGCTTTATTCACACTTACTCCTTGTTCCCTCATGGCGAGGGCTACCTGATTTACCCGATTATGCAAGCGGCGTTAGGACCGTCTTGTTACCTGGTGAGGCACGCATACCGCGCGTCCCATCATTGAAGACCCCCACCGCATGGGTGGGGGCGAAACTCTGCTTAGAAAGTACGACCGATGTTGAAGGAGAAGAACTCGGTACGATCCCCTTCGTATTTCTTGATCGGCTTGGCCAGGGCGAACACCAGCGGGCCCATCGGCGAGAGCCACTGCAGGGAGACACCGGCAGAGACCCGGATATTGCCCGGGCTGGAGTAGTCCTGGCTCAGATAGTTGCAATCAGAACCGGCGGCGCAAGGATATGCTCCGTTGGCAAAATCAGTGCTCCAGACGGTACCTGCGTCCATAAAAACGGTGGAACGGATCTGCGGACGATAGGTCTCGGAGACGAACGGGGTCGGGAAGACCAGCTCCAGTGTTGCAACGGCCAGAGCGTTACCGCCCACCGAGGTGTCGGAACCTTCATAACTGCCGGTCTCACAAGGTTGACTGCCAGTACAAGTGCCAACCCCCGGTTTGTTGTAGGTCTTGTAAATCGCCTTGGGACCAATGGTGTTGCTCTTGAAGCCACGTACCGTATCGAAACCGCCGGCATAGTAGTTCTCGAAGAACGGCAGCATGGGGTCATCGCCATAGCCGTTACCGTAGGAGACGCGCCCCTTGCCGATCATCACCCAGTTATGATCCGCATCGAGCGGGAAGTAGTGGGCATCTTCGGCGGAAAGCTTGTAGTACTGCAGTTCCATCCCCGGCACGGTCACCTTGGCGTTGACACGCTGGCGGTCACCGGCGGTCGGGAACATCCCCTTGTTCAGGGTGGAGCGGGTCCAACCAGCGGTCACATCGATGGTCACAAAGTCGAGGTTGGAGCCATCCTGCGAATAGAGGTTCCAGAACTGATCCATCTGCACCGACTGGCGGTTGTCGTTCCACTGATCCCAGCAGTAGGTGTTGCCGTTGGTATCCGGATTGTCCTTCAGACACTCCTGATAGTTCTGGCTATTGAATGAGGGACGACTCAGCTTGGTGCTCTCGATACCGGTACTGAAGTCGAGACGGTTGAACTCGTTGACCGGGAAGCCGCTGGAGAGACGGAAACCGATGGTTTCGTTCTCGTAATCGACGATATCGGCATCATCGGCGCGGAACTGGTTATAGTAGACCCGCCCACCCAAGCTGACACCATCCACGGTGAAGTAGGGGTCGTTGTAGCTCAGGTCAACGTTCTTGGAGTAGTCGTTGGTGCTGGCGTTGATAGAGACCGTTTTACCAGTACCCATAAAGTTATTCTGAGAGATCCCCGCCTGCAGGCTCAGACCTGACTCGGTGCCGTAACCGATACCGGCGTTGATGGAGCCAGCAGGCTGCTCCTTGACCTTGAAGTCGAGGTCAACCAGGTCATCGTTGCCCGGTACCCGCTTGGTGTCCACTTCGACACTCTCGAAGTAGCCAAGGCGGTTGAGACGGCTCTTGGACTGCTCGATGTTGTCGGAGGAGAGCCAAGTGCCCTCCATCTGGCGCATCTCGCGACGCAGCACCTGATCTTCGGTAGTGGCGTTACCGCTGAAGTTGATATTGCGCACATAGACACGGGGGCCCGGCTCAACGTTGACGATCAGCTCGACCTCCTTGGTCTTGTCATTGACCTGCGGGAAAGTGACCACTTTCGGATAGGCGTAGCCGTAACGGCCGAGGAACTTGGAGAGCACCTCTTCGGTATGAGTCACCTGACTGGCAGAGTAAATGCTGCCGGCAGCGATCGGGATCAATCCCTTCATCTCGCCACCGCGATCGATCAGGTCACCCTTGAGCTGGACACCGGAGACCTTGTACTGATCCCCTTCCTTGATGTTGAGGGTGACGTAGACGCCCTTCTTGTCGGGGGTCATGGAGACCTGGGTAGACTCTTGCTGGAAGCGGATATAGCCGCGATCCATGTAGTAGGAGCGCAGGGTCTCGATATCGCCGGCCAGTTTCTGCTTCTGATAGCGCTGATCGGCGGTGAAGTTCCACCAGGGCACTTCGTCGCGCAGGGAGAGCTGGGCAATCAACTTCTCTTCAGGGAAGACGCTGTTGCCGACGATGTTGATCTGCTGGATCTTGGCCGCTTCCCCTTCCACGAAGGTGAACTTGAGGTCGACCCGGTTGCGCGGCAACGGGGTGACGATGGCCTTGACCTTGGCGGAGTATTTACCCACGCCATAGTAGAAATCTTCCAGTCCCTTCTCGAGGGAGGTGAGCACGGTGCGATCCAGCGGATCGCCCACACGGATACCGGAGGACTCCAGACTCTGGGTCAGTTGCTCCTCTTTGATATCCTTGTTGCCGGCAAACTCGATGCTGGAGATGGTCGGACGCTCCTTGACCATCACCTGCAATACCTGGCCGTCACGGTAAACCTTCACATCCTCGAAGTTACCCGAGGCATAGAGCTTTTTGATGGCGCTGGCCAGAGCCACGGAATCGACGGTATCACCGACCCGGATCGGCAGGTTCAACAGTGCGGCACCCAGGGTCACCCGTTGCAGACCTTCGACCTGGATATCTTGCACCACAAAAGAGGCAGGGGCCGCCTGGGCCAGGAAACTGGCACCCAGCAGGCAACTCAACACCAATGCTTTTTTAACAGCCATTTTGTTCTTATGTGTCCTTGTTGATGCTCTGGCCTCAGAGGCGAGCGAAATCGTTAAACAGCGCAATGCCCATCAATAACATCAGAATGGCGGCGCCGATCCTGAAACCCACTTCCTGTATTTTCTCTGATACCGGCTTGCCGGTGACCGCTTCGATCAGGAAATAGACCAGATGGCCACCATCGAGCACCGGCAGGGGGAACAGATTGATAATTCCCAGGTTGACGCTGATCAGCGCCAGAAAACTCAAGAAATAGACCAGACCATAGTCGGCACTGCTGCCGGCGCCCTTGGCAATGGAGATGGGGCCACTCAGGTTGTCCAGCGACACGATGCCACCGATCAACTTGCCAATCATGTCAAAGGTGAGCGTGATCAGGCTCCAGGTCTTGTCCGCGCCATGCCACAGCGCCTGCAAAGGCCCATACTGTAACAGAATTCGATATTCATCCGGTAATGGAACCAGTTGTGGCGAGAGACCGACGAATCCTACCAGCTTGCCCTGCACCTTGCGGCTATCCGGGGTCAGGGTCACGTTGAGAGCGCTGTTGTTGCGCTCAACCACCACTTGCAGGGGTTCGCCCGGTGCCTGTTGCACCAACTCGACAAACTGGGCCCACGCGGTAATAGGCTGATCGCCGACCTGTTTGATACGGTCACCGACCTGCAGCCCCGCCTTTTCACTGGCACTCTTGGCCACCACGGCAGCCACGACTGGCAGCACTTTGCCACTCAGGGGGACGATCCCCAAGCTACCGATAGGCGACTCTTTATCCGGATCGAAGGTCCAGCCGGTCAGCGACAAGGTTTTATCGGTGGCATAGCTGGTATTGGGTGCCTGCACTTTCAGGGTGACTGCATCATCACCCAGATGGCTGATAAGGGCGTAAGTGACGCTCTCCCAGTCACCGGTCTGCTCATCACCGACCCCGACAATCTCCATCCCCGGCAGCACACCCGCCTCGGCCACGATGGATGCCGGACGCACTTCACCGATCACCGGCTTGACGCTCGGCACCCCGATGATAAACATCAGCCAGAGGGCGAACAGGGCAAAGACAAAGTTGGCCATGGGGCCTGCGGCGACAATCGCCATCCGCGCCCAGACACTCTTGTGGTTGAAGGCATACTGCTCGTCACCGGGCTTGAGTTCATCGACCCGGCCATCGAGCATCTTGACGTAACCACCGAGCGGGATCAGCGCCAGCACATATTCGGTGCCATCTTTACCCATCCGGCGCCAGATCGCCTTGCCAAAACCGATGGAGAAGCGCTCAACCTTGACGCCACAACGACGGGCCACCCAGAAGTGACCAAACTCGTGCACTGCGACCAGCAGGCCCAGCGCAACAACAAAGGCACCGATATTCCACAACACACCGCCCATCAGCCAAGCTCCTCAATCAAAGTGTGAGCACGGGCTCTTGCCGCACCGTCCAGGGCAAACAGATCATCGAGTGAGCCGACTACGCTGCTCTCCAGCGCCAGCATCACTGCCTCGTTGATCCGGGCAATATCCATAAAGCCGATGCGCCCGGCCAAGAAGGCGGCAACCGCCTCCTCGTTGGCCGCATTGAGCGCAGTGGTCGCCGCTTGTCCCTTCTGGCAGGCATTGATGGCCAACGCCAGACAGGGGTAGCGATCGTAATCAGGCCGGATAAAGCTGAACTCTCCGACACTGAAGAAATCCAAAGGTTCCACACTGGAGGGGATGCGATTGGGATAAGCCAGCGCATGGGCGATGGGGGTACACATATCCGGATTGCCAAGCTGGGCCAGCACGGAGCCATCCTTGTACTGCACCATGGAGTGGATCACCGACTGCGGGTGGATCACCACCTGGATCTGCTCGGGCGCCGCATTGAACAGCCAGCGCGCCTCGATGTACTCCAGCCCCTTGTTGATCATGGTGGCGGAGTCGACCGAAATCTTGGCCCCCATCGACCAGTTGGGATGCGCGATGGCCTGCGCCGGCGTCACCTTCGCCAGATCGCTGATCTCGGTGTAACGGAACGGACCGCCGGAACCGGTCAGCAAAATCTTGCTGATCCCCGCCGCCGCCAGATCGCAAAAACCGGGCTGGCGCTGCACGGCAGTCGGCAGACACTGGAAGATGGCGTTGTGTTCGCTGTCGATGGGCAGCAGCTCGGCGCCATGTTCGCGCACGGCTTCCATGAAGAAAGCACCGGACATCACCAGCGCCTCCTTGTTGGCCAGCAAAATACGCTTGCCGGCACGCACCGCGGCCATGGTCGGGGCCAGACCAGCCGCACCGACGATGGCGGCCATCACGCTATGGGCATCGGGATGGGCGGCCACCTCGCACAGGGCGGTGGCACCAGACATGACCCGGGTCGCACTGCCGTGCGCTTTCAGACGGGCAGCCAGTTCACGGGCGGCATCCTCATCGACCATCACGGCAAAACGGGGGGAGAATTCGAGGCAGTCGCGCAACATGGCATCCACGTTGCGGGCGGCGGTCAACGCCAACACTTGCCAACTGCCCGGGTTATGGCGCAGCACTTTCAAGGTACTCTGACCAATGGAGCCGGAGGCTCCCAGAATAACCAGTGACTTGTGCATCAAAACTCCTGACTGAGTAGCAGATAACTGAGCAGAAACACCGGCAGGGCGGCGGTCAGGCTGTCGATCCGGTCGAGAATCCCGCCATGACCCGGCAACAGGGTGCCGGAGTCCTTGATGCCCGCCTCGCGCTTGAACATGCTCTCGGTCAGATCACCGAGTACGGAGGCTAGCACCGCCAGCAGAGAGCAAAACAGCACGGTGATCATCTTGGCAGGAACAAATCCCATCGACCAGGTGACACCGATGGCCAGCAGGCTGGCGGTAAAGAGGCCGCCACACATTCCTTCGATGGTTTTGCCCGGACTCACAGCCGGTGCCAGCTTGTGCTTACCGAACGCCTTGCCGAAAAAATACGCGCCAGAATCTGCCGCCCAGACCAGTCCCATCACGAACAACAGGATCCAGGCCCCCATCATGGGGTCATGGTAAAAGTTGTAACCACGGATGGCGACCAGCGACCAGAAGAAAGGAACCAGGGTCACCAGACCAAACAGCGACTTGAGCCAGATAGACTCTTTCCACAGCTTGGCGCTCTGGGGATAACGCAGTACCAGCAGCAGACCCAGCAGCCACCAGCTTACCGCGGTCCAGAGCACGCCCATCACGAGGGGGTGCAGATGGGGCGTCCAGAGTTGCTCTACCGGCAGCCAAAAGAGGCTGGCACCGAGCAACAGACAAAATACGATGGGTAACCATTGCTGCGGAGCAGCAGAGACAAACCCACTCCATTCGCGACTGGCCAACAAAAACACCAGCGCAGCCAACAGGGCAAAAAATTTCAATGGCAGAAAGAAGAGCGCCCCCAACACCAGGGGGATCAACATCAAAGCAGTAATAATTCGTTGTTTTAGCAAAAGAAACCTCTCTCTTGGGAGCGGGGTTTAGCCGGTCTGCTGCTCGGCGATCAATTCCCGTATCTGTTCACCCGTGCAACCGAAGCGACGCTCGCGTGCAACGAAAGAGGCGACCGCCTCACTGAACTCGGCCTCGTTGAAATCGGGCCACAATACCGGGGTAAAATAGAGCTCGGCATAGGCGAGCTGCCATAACACAAAGTTGCTGATGCGATGATCGCCACCGGTGCGGATCAACAGGTCCACGGGTGGCAGATCGGCCATGCAAACCTCGCGGGTCAACATGGATTCATCAATGTCGTCAGCGGCCAGTTCACCAGCCGCCACTGCTTTAGCCAGCTTGCGGGCCGCCTGGGCGATATCCCACTGGCCGCCATAGTTGGCCGCAATGTTCAGGGTCAACCCCTTGTTATTGGCGGTCAAGGCTTCCGCCTTGGCGATTTTGGCCTGCAACCGCTCACTAAAGCGAGCAGTATCGCCAATCACCTTGAGCCGGATCCCGTTGTTGTGCAGTTTCTGCACCTCACGACCCAGCACTGTAATGAACAGTTCCATCAAGGCACTGACCTCCCCTTCCGGGCGGCGCCAGTTCTCGCTGGAGAATGCAAACAGGGTCAATGCCTCGATCTTGGCACGCGCAGCAAAGGTAACGGCCTCGCGCACTGACTTGACGCCCGCCTTGTGGCCATAAACCCGCATCTTGCCTCGGTTCTGGGCCCAGCGACCGTTACCATCCATGATGATGGCGACGTGACGGGGTAAAGACGAGTTGGCACAATCACCCAACGCAGCCAAAAGCGACATGTAATTCTCCCACAAAGACAAAAGCGCCGTGCAGGGGCACTACACGGCGCTCGTAATATACCTTTCAGACGGTTAGATTTCCATTAGCTCCTTCTCCTTTACGGCAAGGGCCTCATCGACCAGCTTGATGTAGGAGTCGGTCAGTTTCTGGATCTCTTCCTGGGCGCGACGGTCGTCGTCTTCGGAGATCTCTTTGTCCTTCAGCAGCGCTTTCAGATCGGCGTTGGCGTCACGACGGATGTTGCGCACGGCAACACGAGCGTTTTCCGCTTCGGCACGGACGATCTTGGTCAGGTCGCGACGGCGCTCTTCGGTCAGCGGCGGCAGCGGCACGCGCAGGGTCTGGCCATTGCTGGACGGGTTCAGGCCCAGATCGGAGGTCAGGATCGCCTTCTCTACCGCCTGGATCATGGAGCGGTCAAAAATGGAGATGGAGAGGGTGCGAGCATCTTCTGCCACGACGTTGGCCAACTGTTTCAGCGGAGTGGCAGCACCGTAATACTCAACCTGGATGCCGTCGAGCAGGCTCGGGTGAGCGCGGCCGGTACGGATCTTGGACATTTGGGTCTTGAGCGCTTCTACGCTCTTGCCCATACGGTCCTTGGCGTCGTTTTTAATCTCGTTGATCACAGTGGTTTTCCTTTTGGCGAACGAGCCGCTACACGGCCCGTGTCTATCTTATTTACTGACGTGATGGATAGGGTAAGAGCGCCAGGTGGCTCACTTTTATCTTATTTACCAACGTGGTGGATCAGAGTGCCTTCCGGTTCACCCATGACAACCCGGCGCAGGGCACCCGGTTTGTTCATGTTGAACACGCGGATCGGCAGATCATGGTCACGTGCCAGGGTAAAGGCAGCAAGATCCATCACCTTGAGCTCTTTTTCAAGAACTTCATCATAACTCAGTTCATGATACAGCACGGCATCCGGATTCTTGACCGGATCTTCGTTGTATACACCATCAACCTTGGTGGCTTTGAGCACCACGTCAGCTTCGATCTCGATCCCGCGCAGACAAGCCGCAGAATCGGTAGTGAAGAAGGGGTTGCCGGTACCGGCAGAAAAGATAACGACTTTGCCAGCACGCAGCTGGCTGATTGCCTCGGCCCAGCTGTAGGAGTCGCAGACGCCTTGCAGGGAGATGGCAGACATCAGACGGGCATTCACATAAGCACGATGCAGGGCATCACGCATGGCCAGACCGTTCATCACGGTTGCCAGCATACCCATGTGGTCGCCCACCACGCGGTTCATGCCCGCTTTGGCAAGACCGGCACCACGGAACAGGTTGCCGCCACCGATGACCAGACCGACCTGAACACCCAACTCAACCAGTTCTTTGATCTCTTGGGCCATCCGCTCCAGCACCGCCGGATCAATGCCGAAACCCTCGGATCCTTGCAGGGCTTCACCACTCAACTTCAGAAGAACACGTCTGTATGCAGGTTTGGGATTGGTACTCATGTCACTGATTCCTGGTCATATAAAGACCGCGACATAAGTCGCGGTCTGGGGAAACGGAAAAACCGGTTCGATTAGGCCTTTTGAGCGGCCGCGATTTGGGCTGCAACTTCAGCAGCGAAATCGGTCTCTTGCTTCTCGATGCCTTCGCCCACTTCGAAACGGGTGAAGGAGACAACGTCAGCGCCTTCTTTCTTCAGCAGCTCGGCAACGGTCATGGAAGGATCTTTCACGAACGGTTGACCAGTCAGGGAAACCTCACCGGTGAACTTCTTCATGCGGCCTTCAACCATCTTCTCGGCGATCTCTTTCGGCTTGCCGGAGTTGATGGCGATGTCGATCTGGATTTCGCGCTCTTTGGCAACGACTTCAGCAGACACGTCTTCAGGCTTGACGAATTGCGGGCTGTTGGCAGCAACGTGCATGGCCAGATCTTTGGCCAGCTCGGCAGAACCACCGGTCAGCTTGGTGATAACACCAATGCGGGAACCGTGAACGTAGGTACCCAGGTTGTCACCTTCAACCAGCATCACGCGACGCAGGTTCATGTTCTCACCGATCTTGGCGATCAGGTTGGTGATGGTCAGCTCGACGGATTCGCCGTTACCGAAGTCAGCGGCTTTCAGCGCGTCAACGTCAGCAATTTTCTGGGTCGCAGCGATGTCAGCGATCTTCTGGCCCATTGCCATGAAGCTGGCATCTTTGGCGACGAAGTCGGTTTCGCTGTTCAGCTCGATCATGACGGCAACGTTGCCTTCGGTGCGAGCAAAGATAACGCCTTCAGCGGCGATACGGCCAGCTTTCTTGGCGGCTTTGGCCTGACCGGATTTGCGCATGTTCTCAATTGCCAGCTCGATATCACCAGCAGCTTCTTCCAGTGCTTTTTTGCAATCCATCATGCCAGCGGCAGTGCGCTCGCGCAGTTCTTTTACCAGGGCGGCAGTAACGTTAGCCATGTCCAGTATCCTCGGTCTTGAATTGACAAGAAACAGGGGCCACAAGGGCCCCTGCTAACCAATTACATCAGCTTGGTTAATAAGGGCTTTACAGTCCTTATCAATTACTCAGCTTCAACGAAGCCATCTTGTTCGGCTTGAACAACGATGTCCTGAGCGCGAGCTTCCAGTACGGTGTCAGCAGCAGCATTCAGGTACAGCTGTACGGCACGGATAGCGTCGTCGTTACCCGGGATGACATAGTCAACGCCGTCCGGGTTGGAGTTGGTATCAACGATGGAAACTACCGGGATACCCAGGTTATTGGCTTCTTTGATAGCGATATGCTCGTGGTCGGCATCGACAACGAACAGAACGTCAGGCAGGCCGCCCATGTTCTTGATACCACCCAGGCTCTTCTCCAGCTTTTCCATTTCGCGAGTACGCATCAGCGCCTCTTTCTTGGTCAGCTTGTCGAAGGTACCGTCCTGGCTCTGGGTTTCCAGATCTTTCAGGCGCTTGATAGACTGACGAACGGTTTTCCAGTTGGTCAGCATACCGCCCAGCCAGCGGTGGTTTACATAGAACTGGTCGCAACGCTCAGCGGCTTCTTTTACGGCTTCAGACGCGGCACGCTTGGTACCAACAAACAGTACCTTGCCTTTCTTGGCAGCTACGGAGCTGATGAAGTTCATGGCATCGTCAAACATCGGAACGGTTTTTTCCAGGTTGATGATGTGAACTTTGCTGCGGGCACCGAAGATGTAGGATTTCATTTTCGGGTTCCAGTAACGAGTCTGGTGACCGAAGTGAACGCCGGCTTGCAGCATGTCGCGCATAGAAACTTTAGCCATTTTATACCTCTGTATTGGGGTTAGGCCTCCACACATCCCATATAACCGACCCGTTAAGGCACCCCGGCATATGTGTCGATGTGTGTGTGTTGTTTAAGTAAGGGTGATGAAATCGGGACGCAAGTTCCCCATTCCGGCGCGCTTTATACCATAACTTTGTTCAGGACACCACCGGCCGACACCCTAAACAGGTGTAAATATGGATCCCGCCAGAGGATGCTGCGACGTTGATTTGACGTTGTGATGACAATCACACTGGAAGTACGCGGGGGTTGCGGATAAAATTTTGCCCTGATTGCAAACGCATCTATTTTTCATTACCTGTCCTGTCTGCCCTCACAGGCCCAGCGGCAGGCCGCAAGAGAGATCCCATGTCCATTAAAATCAAGACACCGGAAGAGATTGAAAAGATGCGCGTTGCCGGCCAATTGGCCGCCGATGTGCTGGTCATGATTGCGCCCCATGTCAAAGCTGGCGTCACCACTGACGAACTGAACACCCTCTGCCACGACTATATTGTCGACGTACAACAGGCGGTTCCAGCTCCGCTCAATTACCACGGCTTCCCCAAATCCATCTGCACCTCGGTGAACGATGTGATCTGCCACGGTATCCCGAATCACAAGAAGCTGCGTGATGGCGACATCATCAACCTGGATATCACCGTCATCAAGGATGGCTACCACGGCGATACTTCTGCCATGTTCATCGTGGGTGAAACCACTCCGCTGCGCCGCCAGCTCTGCAAGGTTGCGCAAGAGAGCCTCTACGCCGCCATCAAGAAGGTACGTCCGGGTGCCTGCATTACCGAGATTGGCGCTGTTATTCAGCCCATCGTCGAGAAGGCCGGTTTCTCCGTGGTGCGTGACTACTGCGGCCACGGCATCGGCGCCGAGTTCCACGAAGAGCCGCAGATCCTCCACTACCGCAACAGCGGCAAGCTGGAGCTGAAAGCAGGCATGTGCTTCACCATCGAGCCCATGGTCAACAGCAAGAAATATCACTGCAAGGTCAATCCGAAGGATGGCTGGACCGTGACCACCAAGGATGGCGGCGACTCCGCCCAGTGGGAACACACCCTGCTGGTGACCGAAGATGGCTGCGAGGTGCTCACCCTGCGCCCCGATGACACTATCGACCGCTTCATCAAACACAGCTAACATCGAACCCCGGCCCTGAACTTCCAAAGCGCCGGGGTTTTTACTTCTGTTTCTGCCATTTGCCTGCCACTTGCGTGTGAGATGCCATGGACGCCAGCCTGCTTTCTCCCCATTTGTTACCCGATGACCAGCTCACTCGCGACAACTGCAAAGAGTACCTGAGCCGCTTTCTCGGCTGGCTGCACGCCCGTTTCGATGCCGGTGACAACATCATCGAGCTGGTTGCCACCCGCTCCGAATACATGGATCAGCTGCTCTGCCGGCTGTGGCAGAAGTTCGGCTTCGACAAGAGCGACCTCACCCTCATCGCGGTGGGGGGATATGGTCGCGGCGAGCTGCACCCCCACTCCGATATCGACCTGCTGATCCTCTATGACGGCGACGAGCTGGACGAGGTGCTGGGGCTGCGCATCGGCGAGTTCATCACCTTGCTGTGGGATCTCAAGCTGGAGGTGGGTCAGGCGGTGCGCAACGTGGCGGAGTGCCTCGAGCAGGGGCGCGCCGATATTACGGTCGCCACCAACCTCATTGAGGCCCGCTACATCACAGGTCGCCAGGAGGGTTTCCGACAACTGAAAGAGGCAACCGGCCCCCAGCACTTCTGGCCGAGCGAAGCCTTCTTTCGCGCCAAGCGCCAGGAGCAAGCGGAGCGTCATCAGCAATTTCTCGGCACCGCCTACAAGCTGGAGCCCGATCTCAAGAGTAATCCGGGCGGCCTGCGGGATATTCAAACCCTCGCCTGGGTCGCCCGCCGCCACTTCGGCGCCACTACCTTGTTCGAGATGACCAGCCACGGCTTTCTCAACCGCGCCGAGTACCGCGAGCTGCTCGACTGCCAGAATTTTCTCTGGAAAGTGCGTTTCGCCCTGCATATGGCGATCAACAAGGGAGATAACCGCCTGCTGTTCGATCGCCAGCGCACCGTGGCCCAGATGTTGGGGTTCGAGGGGGAAGGCAACACTCCGGTCGAGCAGATGATGAAGCGCTTCTACCAGACGGTGCGGCGGGTCTCCGAGCTCAACGAGATGCTGCTGCAGCTGTTTGACGAAGCGATCCTCGGCAACACCGCCATGGATGTGCGCCGCCTCTCCGACGAGTTCCAGCTCCGTGGCCGCCTCATCGATGCGGTGGATGCGGAGCTGTTTAGCCGTGAACCGGCCGCTATCCTGCGCCTCTTCTATCAGATGGCCCAACACCCCGAGATTGCGGGTATCCACTCGGCAACCTTGCGCCAACTGCGCGAGGCGCGCCGCAAACTCAACTGCTGGTTGCAAGACTTACCCGACTGCCGTCGCCTCTTTATGGCGCTGCTGCGCCACCCCAACGGCATCGGCCTGCCGCTCACCCTGATGCACAAGTACGGCATTCTGGCGGCCTATCTGCCGCAATGGAACCTGATCGTCGGCCAGATGCAGTTCGACATGTTCCACGCCTACACGGTCGATGAGCATACCCATCGCCTCCTCAAGAACATTCATCAGTTTCCCAATCCGGCCAGTCGCCAGAGCCACCCGCTCTGCCACGAGGTCTTCACCCGGCTGCGCAAACCGGAGCTGCTCAGCATCGCCGCCCTGTTCCACGACATCGCCAAGG
The DNA here is from genome assembly GCF_019047125.1 of Aeromonas sp. FDAARGOS 1411. Classification (NCBI taxonomy): domain Bacteria; kingdom Pseudomonadati; phylum Pseudomonadota; class Gammaproteobacteria; order Aeromonadales; family Aeromonadaceae; genus Aeromonas; species Aeromonas sp. FDAARGOS 1411. The sequence continues at coordinate 2,607,999 of NZ_CP077214.1, forward strand.
GGCGGCGCGGCGATCACTCGGAGCTCGGCGCCGTCGATGCGCTGGAGTTCTGCCAGCTGCACGGTCTGGATCGCTACGAGAGCCGACTGGTCGCCTGGCTGGTGCGCCACCATCTGCTGATGTCGGTTACCGCCCAGCGCCGCGATATCTACGATCCCGACGTGGTCACCGACTTTGCCCAGAAGGTGCGCGACGAGCAGCATCTCGACCTGCTCTACTGCCTTACCGTGGCCGATATCTGCGCCACCAACGACACCCTGTGGAACGACTGGAAGGGCACCCTGCTGCGGGAGCTCTACTTCGCGACCCAGAAGGCGCTGCGCCAAGGGTTGGAGAACCCGCCCGACATGCGGCTGCGCATTCGCGAAAACCAGCGTCAGGCCAAGCAACTGCTGGCGCAACGGGATGTATCGGAAGAGGCAATCAACCTGCTCTGGGCCGATTTCAAGGCCGACTACTTCCTGCGTCACAGCCCGGAGCAGATCGCCTGGCACTGCCGCCATATCATCGAGCATGGCGACAATCCGGCACCGCTGGTGATCATCGGCAAACACCCGACCCGCGGCGGCAGCGAGGTATTTATCTACTGCCGCGATACCCCGAATCTGTTTGCCACCGTGGCCTCGGCGCTCGATCAGAAAAACCTTAACATCCACGACGCCCAGATCATGAACTCGCGCAGCAACTATGTGCTCGATACCTTCGTGGTACTGGAGCCAAGCGGCGAACCCATCAGCCCCAACCGCACCGCCACCATCAAGAAAGCGCTGGAGAAGGCGCTGCAGGAGCCGGGCAAGCTGGTGCTGCGCAACAAGCCGCTGTCGCGGCGCCACCGCCAGTTCAGCGTACCGACCCGGGTAGTCTTTCTGCCCCGCTCTTCGCCCACTAAAGGGGAGAGCCGTCACACCCTGATGGAGCTGACTGCCCTCGATACCCCCGGCCTGCTGGCGCGGATCGGTGCGGTTTTCCAGCAGTGCGGGCTGTCGCTGCACGCCGCCAAAATCGCCACCTTCGGCGAGCGGGTCGAGGACTTTTTCAGCCTGACCAGCCTCGATGGCGAGCCATTGACCGCCGAGCAGCAAAAACAGCTGGAAGAGCGACTGGTACACCAGCTCAATCCCCAGCAGTCGGTACTGGATTAAGCGAAGAGTGATTCGAAAGAGGCTGATTGTCGGGCGTTTTTTACCATACCAAACAACTGGTTGGCGCACACCGGATGAAGAAATGGCCGCTGGCCGGAAGAATTCCGGTCCCCCCCTTAAAAACAGTCGGAAAAGTGTGATACAACAAACAGAATTTTTTAAAGGAAACCTGTCATGACCGAGTTGCAACAGATCATTGAAGCGGCCTTCGAGCGCCGCGACACCATTACTCCGGGCTCCGTGGATAGCGCCACCAAGTCCGCCATCCTGCAAGCCATCGACCTACTGGACTCTGGCAAGGCAAGGGTTGCCGAGAAGATCGCCGGTGAGTGGGTTGTCCATCAGTGGTTGAAGAAAGCGGTATTGCTCTACTTCCGCATCAACGACAACGGCATCATCAAGGGCGACGATGCCCAGTACTACGACAAGGTTCCCCTCAAATTCTCCAACTACACTGCCGAGCAGTTCAAGGAAGCGGGTGTGCGCGTGGTGCCGCCGGCAACAGCCCGCAAAGGCTCTTTTATCGCCCCCAATACCGTGCTGATGCCCTCCTATGTCAACATCGGCGCCTTCGTTGACGAAGGTACCATGGTCGATACCTGGGCTACTGTCGGCTCTTGCGCCCAGATCGGTAAGAACGTCCACCTCTCCGGCGGCGTCGGCATCGGCGGCGTACTGGAACCGCTGCAGGCCAACCCGACCATCATCGAAGACAACTGCTTTATCGGCGCCCGTTCCGAAGTGGTTGAAGGGGTGATCGTCGAGGAAGGTTCCGTTATCTCCATGGGCGTCTTCATCGGCCAGTCCACCCGCATCTATGACCGCGAAACCGGCGAGATCCACTACGGCCGCGTACCGGCTGGCTCCGTGGTCGTCTCCGGCTCCCTGCCCTCCAAATGCGGCAAGTACAGCCTCTACGCGGCGGTGATCGTCAAGAAGGTGGATGCCAAGACTCGCGCCAAAGTCGGCATCAACGCTCTGCTGCGCTCCATCGACGAGTAATCAGTATTGCTGTGAAGAAAAGGGCGCCTGATGGCGCCCTTTTGATTTTGGCGCCCCTGTCACAGGCAAGCCATGAGGCATCGGTTAAGATGGATGGGACAGGATCGTTTCAAACCGAGGAAGCCTGATGTACGAGAATCTGAAGAGCCTGGGGATCCAGGATCCCGCCTCCGTCGACAGCTACACCCTGCGCCAGGAGGCCAACCACGACATCCTCAAGATCTACTTCAAGAAGCAGAAGGGCGAGTTCTTCGCCAAGAGTGTCAAATTCAAGTATCCCCGCCAGCGCAAGACCATGCTGGTCGACTCCGGTACCCATGAGTACAAGGATGTCACCGAGATCAACGCCAACCTCAAATATGTGGTGGATGAGCTGGACAACCTGACCCAGGGCGTCCATCAGCAGGCCGACCCGGACATCAAGCAAAAGATCCTGCGCGACCTGCGCCATCTGGAAAAAGTGGTACAAAACAAGATCAGCGAAATCGAACGGGATCTGGAGAAACTCTAACCCTCCCCCTCTTGCTTAAAGAGCGCCCAATGTGGCGCTCTTTTTATTGGCTGACTTTATATAGGTTTATCAGGTGATGACATGCGATAAGTCGAGCGAGGCACACCAGCGGTTGTGCCGACATAGGGCATCCCGTTACACATCGCATCTTGGGTAACGAGACTCCTGCCGAGTTCGACCTGCTGTGACTCGCACGATCCATAACCAGAAATAGCAAGAGGGAGGCTTTCGCCTCCCTCTTCAAACACGCTGATATTCAGGCAACAGGATTAGTTGCTCTTCATCCAGATGTCCATGTCGGTTTTCAGGTTGTCGGACTTGGTACCGAAGATGGCTTGAACGCCGGAACCAGCCACTACCACACCGGCAGCACCCAGTTTCTTCAGACCAGCCTGGTCAACCTTGGCAACATCTTTCACACCAACACGCAGACGGGTGATGCAGGCATCCAGAGAAGCAATGTTCTCTTTACCACCGAAGGCGGCAACCAGAGCAGCAGACATCTCGTCTTTGCCTTGGCCAACGGCCTCTTCAGCAGTCTCGTCTTCACGACCCGGGGTTTTCAGGTTCATGGCACGGATAACGAAGCTGAATACGACGTAGTAGATAGCCGCGTAAACCAGACCCAGACCAACCAGCAGCAGCATGTTGTCGGCACGCGGTGATTGCACCACGAAGTCGATGAAGCCGTTGGAGAAGGTGTGACCGTGTACGATACCCAGAGAGTTGGTCAGCACATAAGCCAGACCAGCCAGTACAGCGTGGATTGCGTACAGAACCGGAGCGATGAACAGGAAGGAGAATTCAATCGGCTCGGTGATACCGGTCAGGAAAGAGGTCAGGGCTGCAGAGGCCATGATACCAACGATCTTGGCGCGGTTTTCCGGCTTGGCAGCGTGAGCAATGGCGAACGCAGCAGCAGGCAGACCGAACATTTTGAACAGGTAGCCACCAGCCAGCTGACCAAAACCGTTACCGGCAGCGCGGGAAGCGTCATCAGCAGTCAGGAAGCAGGTCATGATACCGTGAACAGTTTCACCGGCACCGTTGACGCAGGTACCAGCCTGATAGAAGAACGGTACGTTCCAGATGTGGTGCAGACCGAACGGGATCAGGGAGCGCTCAACCACGCCGTAGATACCGAAGGCCAGTACCGGGTTCTGGTTGGCAGCCCAGTCAGAGAAGGCACCGATGGCACCACCCACTGGCGGCCAAATCACGGACAGGATCACACCCAGACCGATGGAGAGGAAACCGGTGATGATGGGTACGGCACGTTTGCCCGCGAAGAAGCCCAGGTACTCTGGCAGCTGGATCTTGTAGAAACGGTTGAACGCCCAGGCAGCGATACCACCGGCCAGGATACCACCCAGCACGCCGGTTTCGATGGTTTCAACACCCATCACAGGTGCCATGACCTTCAGGGTTGCGACCATGATGCCGTAGCCAACGATGGCTGACAGACCGGATACACCGTCGTTATTGGTAAAGCCCAGAGCAACACCCACTGCGAACAGCAGGGCCATCTGGCCAAATACGGAACCACCGGCTTGCTCCATTAATTGGGAGACAATTTCCGGCATCCAGCTGAAGTGGGCAGCACCCACCCCCAGCAGAATACCTGCGACTGGCAAGACTGATACTGGCAGCATCAGCGCCTTACCAACCTTTTGCAGATTAGAGAAAGCATTTTTGAACATTGTGTGCGCTCCTGAATGGATTGTCGTCCCTGAACGATCTATCTGGATGAAATAAGGACTGATTCATTCAGATATCTTCGAGTCGGGCTTGTTTATTTTGACCATCAGAATATAACCCAGCGGGTCATAAATTGCTGCTTTCGAAGGCGGGGGAATATTGAATTTGGAGGGAAGATCACAACTTGTTTAGCGGCTAAAAAACGCATCTAATAGAAATTAATAATCCGCATTATCACTCTATTACAAAGACATATAAATAGCAGTTTCACTTTGTATTTTAATAATGCCATTTACATCAAATAGCAACTCACTGTAACAGAATGTAACGGCGTGATTTTTATTTATTACAGTCTACCGATTAAAAAGGCCTCCAACAAGGGAGGCCTCAATAAATATATCTGACCAGCAAACGGTCGTATTACTCTATTGTTGCGAGCGCTTGACCGCATCAATAAACACGCTTTTTGCTTTGGTTGAACCAGCCCGCTCGGCCTCGTTCACCAGCTTCATCGCCTTGTCGATATCCCCCGCCTTGACTGCTTTTTCGATCTGGCTCTGATAGAAGGCTTCAGTTTCACTCAACATGGCAGGAGCAGGTTTGGCTGCGACCGCAGCTGTTGCAGTTGTGGTAACGGCTGCGGTAGTCGCTATCGCTGCAACCTGCTGACCCTGGCTCATAGCCACCTTGTCGGCATATTCGGGTTTGAATACCGCTTCAAGACCACTTCCACGGGCCATATCTTTGACTTTGATCTGCACCAAGCCCCACGGGGAGTGCGGGATCACCGGATCCTTGATATCAGGCTCAACGGTACCATTAGCACGAGCAAACGCTTTTGATGGATGCAGGATTGTTGTGCTGCCTGAGAGCTTATCCGCGGGCGCATAAACGATCATGTATGTTTCGCTGGCCGGGTTGCCAGGCATGCTGCGATCAACAAAAACACGCCCTTCAATACGGTCGTTATCGAGCAAGTGAGCAGGCTGATAGCTGAATACTGACTCACCCAGGACCCGAGTCACCTTGAACTCGGCATCCAGCATAATGACCTTGGGCACCATCACGGTTTTACTCACCTGTGATGCCAGGCTGATCGCCAGATTGCCGGTGTTGGTCGGCAAGCGATAAGCAGCAAAGTAACTCATCCCCTCATCAAACTGAAAAGTGGGTTGCTTGCCATCAATGGCCAGCAAGGTCTCACCTTCAGGCAAGGGGGCATAACTGAAATCTTTAAACGCCACACAGCAGCTTGAGGCTTTGGCCAACGCTTGCTTGGCTTGATCTGCATCGCTCAAGATCGAGCCATGTTCTTGCAGAGGAACAACCATGTTTCCGGCACAACCGGTTAATAGCGCAGTGATTACGGCTGCAATAGACATCTTTACCCGTTTCATTTTTCTTATCTCCATAATCCGGTGGCCGTGATCCGGCGAAACAAAACTGCCCCCATAAGGGGGCAGTCACTAACTTAACTTAAACTTTTGCTTACCACCAAGCTTCTGCTTGAACACCAAACTGGTAGGTGTCTTTGGAGGTATTGCCTTCGAAGACTTTCTTGTCTTCGTCGTTAGCCAGGTAGGAGGCGAACACACGGATTTCCGGACGGGCCCAGAAGCTGGAACCAGCAGACCAGGCTTGAGCCAGGGTCAGCTTGTAGCCGGCATCTTTGTCTTCGCTGCCATTGGTGGACTTGTTGTTGTCCTTGAAGTAACCGCCTTCAAAGATGGTCTTGTTGAAGTCATCCCACTTGTACATCGGGCGAACAACAACAGACATGGTTTCCCACTTGTCGTTGCCGTCCCACATTTCGTTGCCTACACCGTAAACCAGCTGGTGACCCATCTCCCAGGAGTTGCCCATCGGAACAACGCCCCAGTTGATGATACGGAAACCGTCAGCACCGTCTTTGGCTTCAGCGCCGTACCAGGAACCATCGCCATAGAAAGCCATGGTCTTGGAGTAACCTTCGGTACCGTATTGCAGCACGGTTTTGTTGAAACCACCGAGGATGCCAGCGGTCAGTTCAGCAGTCAGCATCACGCCATCTTGCGGATTCTTTTTCAGTGCTTTCTGATCGTTGGTCTCATTGACCAGAGCATAGTCAACGCCCAGTTCCAAGGACGCATCGGTCCACAGCGGGATGCCGGCATAACGCAGATCCAAGGTGTTAACGTTCAGATCTTCATTCTTCTGATAGGTCGGGTTACCGTTGCCATCCACTCCGGTTTGGGTGTACTGGCCAAACACATCGGCAGCGCTGCGATCGTTGCGTACCCATGCGAAAGATACTTTACCCGGACCAGCCTGGATGCCTTCGATACCAGCACCGGCACCGGAGATGTTCCAGTAGTAGAAGTCGGAGATGTGGATGTCATGGCGTTGATAGTAACGCTTACCAGCCCACAGGGTTGCTTCAGGAGCAAAGTTCAGCAAGCCTTTGGCTTGTACGTTGAACTGACGCAGAGCGAAGTCGGAATCACCATTGCACTGCTTGGCATCGAAGTTACAAACAGTACCGGTACCTTCCCAGTCGTTTGAACCGTTGGAAGCCATGGCAAACATGGAATCAACATAGAAAGTCTTGCCATCTTTGTTGAATACTTCCTGACCCAGTTGCACTTCACCGTAGGTATCATTTTCGTTACCAAGACGGCCAACTTTATTGACGTTGTATTTAACCATGTCGCCGTCGCCGGAAACACCGACGCCGGAACGGAAATAACCGTGGAAATCTACGGCAAAGGCGGCTTGGGAAGCCAGGGCGGCAGTAACAGCTGCTGCAATCGGGAGCCACTTCATTTTCATTGTCATATTCCTTATTTCCCGCAGTGAGGAGTGTGATCCTGAATATTCAACTTCTTATCACCATGTAATCCTGTTGGTGATAACCGAGGTTGATTATAGGGAGCGTATTTCACGACAAATATGAAGCGACTCACAAAATGGCGACAAATCGCTCGGCAAACGATCTCCACAACAACAACAAGTAAAAAAGCCATAAACCGCGCAATTAAAATCCGGAAAACAAGAAAAACACACAACAACAACAACTCTGAAAGCGTTATCATTAATTAATTCGCGATAGAACTAAAGTCATTATTTTACGTTCGAATGACAAAAACATGACTGAGATCGCTTTCAAGATGGAACTTTTATTTGGATGACGGGTCTGCGGTGCGCGTGAAACCATTACGGCAATGGAATGCTAAAAGGGGAAAATACCCCTCCGCCATCAGGGGAAATATGCGTTGCAGAGTGAGATGGTTTTTGTGCAAATAACAATCCCCTGCTACTTAAGGCTCAGGGGATTGATATGGCTCTATTCAAGAGAATATTCAGGGCTGAATATCCCACTTTTTCAGCCAGCTGAGTGCCACCTGTTCGGGTTCATCGTGCACGGTGGCATCCAGCTCCAGCGGGGAAATCACTCGCGTGGCCCCCAACTCTTGCAGCAATCCGTCCAGCCGACGGCCCGCGCCACAAAAATGGTCATAGCTGCTGTCCCCCATGGCAATCAGGGCATAACGCAATCCCTTAAGCCAAGGTGCCTTGTCGGCCAGCTCGCTAGCAAAGGGCTGCAGATTGGGAGGAATGTCCCCCTGCCCGGTGGTGGCACTGACCAGCAATAAAAAACGGCCGGGGTCTATGTCCGCCAGCCGTGCTTCTTCGTGCAGGGTACAGTGATGCCCCTTGCGTTCCAGCTCATCTGCCAAGGTCTCGGCCACCAGCATGGCTGCGCCGTAGACAGTTCCTACCACGATATCGATCTGCGCCATTCTCCTCTCCCTGCTTGAGTCACTCTTTTGAGCAACTCTATCAGCAAGCTGGCGTCAGATGCCACCGATTCAAGGCTGAGCATCAGGCGCTTAGTAGTCGCTCTCGCTGGCGGGCCAGCCCAGCTCGGCAAACAGGCGCAGCACATCCTGACCGAGTGGCGCCTGGATCCGCATCGGCACCTTGAGCACCGGATGGGTAAAGCTCAGGGTGCGGGCCACCAGCAGCAGCCGCTCGCAACCGAAGTGCTCGCGAAAGAAACGGTTGTGACGACCATCCCCGTGGGTGGTATCCCCGACGATGGGGTGGAACAGGTGATCCATATGGCGGCGCAACTGATGCTTGCGACCGGTCTTCGGGAACAATCTGACCAGACTGTAGCGACTGGTAGGGTGCTTCTTGGAGACCGCGTGGGGCAGCTCGACCTGATGCAGGCGACGGAAGGTGGTGACGGCATCCTGCGCCGGGCGATCCGGGTTGCTCATGGCATCGGCAATCTTGTCCAACTGCTCCTTGAGGGGATAGTCGATCACCCCCTGCTCGGGCGCCCAGCCACGCACCAATGCCAGATACTCCTTGTGTACCTGACGTTGGGTAAAGGCTTCAGTGAGTGCGCGGGCAATCACCGGATCGAGCGCAAACAGCAGCACGCCTGAGGTGGGACGGTCGAGGCGATGCACCGGATAGACATGGCGACCGCCGATGAGATCCCGGGTCATCTGCATGGCAAAACGGGTCTCGCCCTTGTCGAGCCAGCTGCGATGCACCAGCAGACCGGACGGCTTGTTGACCGCCACCAGCCACTCATCCTGATAGAGCAGGGTCAGCTTCAGGTCACTCTCTTCTCGGGTTTGATCTGGCATCATTGTTCTATCACTTTGCCGGAGAGCAGCAGATCGAAGCGGGCGATCAGGCGCAGCAGCGCTTCAGCTTCGGCCAGATCTTCTTTGTAGACTTCGCTGGCCATGGGATAAAGGGAGACGCTGGTGGGCAGCGGCGCCTGCAACATCACCAGCTGCTCCATGCGCGGGATCAGCACGAACTGCAGCCACTGATCAAAGCTCAGGGTATCGACACAAAAAGGCAGGGTGCTTGCCAGGGCTTCGTCACCGGGATGGTCAGCTTGCCAGCGCTCAAGGCGCTGCAACTCGGCGGTGAGTTCCCCCAACAGGCCAGCTACCAGCAAATATTGATTCATCTCGCTCTCTTCCTCATAACCACAGATTGATCCGCTGACCCGACAGGGTCAGCCAGGATGCCGATACATTCGGTCGCGCAGCACCGGCGATTAAGCCTGCTCGTCGACATACACGGCAGCCAGCGCGGCCTGCCGACTTTAAAAAAGGGCGATACTATACACCTCCCCCCGCATGGCTGCCATGTTGATATCTGCCGCAACGCGCGTCTGCTGCCACTGGCTATCCTCGGCAAGGGCCTTATAATCGGCCCGCATCACCATTAGCCGGATCTCACCATGTCTGTGACGCCTACTGCCATCAATACCTTGACCGAATTTCTGACTCAGGCTGGCACCCAGTTCCAGCTGTTTGACATGGGCCGCCAGGTGCGGCCACTGGCCAGCGACACCTTTGTGCGCATCGAACAGCAGCAAGAGCCCTACCCCTGGCCGCTGCAACAGCACGCCTGGTTGGGTGTGCACTTCTTCCAGCCGAGCGAGTCTCGCCACTACCTCTGGTTCCTCAAGTTCGCCCTCGATGAGCACGGCCTGCTGATGTCAAATGGTCCCAAGCTGTTCATGGATCAGGTGGTGGAGACCCTGGGCTACAAGCTCACCGGCGATCTGGACGAGGAAAAAGCCCAGCGCTTGGCCGACAATCCCTACACCTTCCGCCCGGCGGAGGCAAAAATGGCCAGTCTGCACGCCAAGCTGGCGCGCCAGCTGGAGCAGGCCCCTTCCGCCTATTACGATGCCCTCTGCCACTATCTGGCCGCCCCCAACGACACCGGTTGGCAGACGCTGGGACTACAGGGCTTTGCCGATCTGGCCGAGCGACTGCATGATGAACGCAATCTGGCGCTGATCTGCAAGGCGCTGCCCAAACTGCCGCAAGAGCCGCTCTATGCCCTCTGCCAGAGCCTTGAAAACGCCCCGCTGCCGCCAGCAGTACAAGGCGCCCTGCTTGAGCGGATCGGCAAGGAGCAGGAGTGCGCAGCCCCCAACCCTGAGACCCTGGCCTACCTCTGCCGCGCCATGGCCTCCTGTCCCGGCAGCTCTTTGCGCACCAACAAGCTGCTGACCCTGCTGCAAACCCAGCCGAGCCCGGCACTGCTGCTCGCCATCGCTGGCCGGCTCTGGCCCGATCTGAAGGATGCCAATCTGCTCAGCCACTATCTGGAACAGCTGGCGCTACAACCGACCCAGTTCTTCAATCAGGTTTTTGCCGAGTTGGTCACTTTACCGGCCCTGCGCAATGATATGCTGGCCAGACTGCGTGACCCCAACCGCAGCGATGCGCTGGGCAAGGCCATAGGCCGCTTGTTTGCCTCGGCTTGATCCCTCGCCTCCCCCTCACGCCACGAGGCAACACGGCGGGAAATAGAAAGGAGATCGGGAGTGCCGAGCAGGACTCCCGGTTATCGACATCACGATAAGGAAGCCCGCCTATGGGAGAGATGCTCGGAATTTTGTTGCTGATTGCGATTGCCGGCCTGTTCTGGCTGCAACGCCAACAGGCAGAAGTGGCCTGGCAATATATGCGCCGCTACTGCCAGCACCATGATCTGCAACTGCTGTCACTGGCTCGCCATCGGCGGGAGCTGGCACATAATCCCCTGCGGCTACTGACCCACTATCAGTTTGAATTTTCCAGCGATGGCGAGAGCCGCTATCAGGGCACCCTCAAGATGCAGGGGCTGCACATCGTGGGCGTTGATTTGCCACCCCATCGCATCCCCTCTGCCTGATCCCCAATCTCGTCTCTGCGCCCGATGGCTGTGCCTGTCTATAATCTCAGGGATTAAACAAAGGGAGAGACGAGATGGAACCCCTTGTCCACGATCTGCCAGCCCTGTTTGCCCAGCTCGGGATGGCCAACGACGAGCTGAGCCTGCACCGCTTTGTGCACGACCATCACCTCGACAATGAGACCCTGCTGCCGGAGGCCGGTTTCTGGAACGCCGCCCAGGCAAGCTTTCTGCGCGACGCCCTGTGGAACGACTCCGACTGGTGTGAAGCGATCGACCAGCTCGATGTGATGTTGCGCCAGCCCCGCTAGCCGCCCGCCCCTTTCCTCCCCTGCCGGCTTTGGTTAAGATCCCGCCCCGATATCGATCCCCCCTTCTCACCCAGAGCATGCTTATGTCCGCCCACGAGATCATCCGAATTGCCAACGAGCTGGCCGCCAAGGGCCTGACGCCCACCACTGCCATGATCAAGGCCCGCCTCACCCAGCCTGTGCCGATGGCCGAGCTGCTGAAAGTGCTGAGCCAGTGGAAGCAGCAGCCAGTTGCGACCGCCGAGAGCGAGATCCTGCCAGAGGCTGTGCCTCAGCCAGCACCGGAGCTCACCCTGCAGCAACTCGCCGAACAGCTCGCGCGCATCGAACAGAAGGTGGATCGCCTGACCGACCTGCTCCTCCAGCAGGGGCAAGGCTGAACCATGTATATCGTCGAACTCTGCTTTGAGTGTTACCGCGATACCTCCCTTGGCGACGCCGAGCGGGCCATCGTCAACTACCTCGACATGCTGCGTTATCAGGGCCAGATCCTCGGGCGGGAGTTCCCCACCAGCATGCATGACGGCTATTTCGTCAGTCGGGTGGTCTGCCCGGAGCAGGATAGCCTGCACCCCGACAACCAGAGCGAGCAGGTCAAACTGGCCGAGCAGCAGCTCAATCAGGCGGGGTTGCTGGCGCCAAAACTCCAGCTGCAGGGGGCGGATCTGCTCTCCGATAGCACAGATCCTTGCGGCCAGCAGGGCGAGCGGCCGAGCTGGATGATGCTCTACACCAGCTTCCTGCACACCTGCTCGCCGCTGCGCTGTGGCGACCACTTCGCCCCCATTCCGCTCTACCAACTGCCCGCGGTCGCCAACGGCGATCAGAAACAGATCATCAAGTGGCAGGAGGATTGGGAGGCGTGCGATCAGTTGCAGATGAACGGCTCCATCGCCGAACATGCGGCGCTGCACGAAATCGGCGAAGTGGGCAGCCGCCTCTACCGGCGCGGCAGCGATCTGGCCAAACGGCTGGAAGTGCTGAGCGGCATCCCCACCTACTACTACCTCTACCGGGTGGGCGGGCTGAGCGCCGCCGAGGAGAAGGCGCGCCCCTGCCCAAGCTGTGGCGGTGAGTGGGCGCTAGCTGCGCCGCTGCACGAGATCTTCGACTTCAAATGCGACAGCTGCCGACTGGTCTCCAACCTCTCTTGGGATTTCAAGGATTGAGCCTTCACTTGAAGGCTGCTTTCGCTAATTGAGATGGCAAATGTCCGATTACGCTTCGCTAATCGAACCTACCCCTTGCTCTCAACTCCTGCTGGATGGGGAGCTTATTGCGGCAATGTCTCCAGCCGTTCCAGAAATGCCGGCAAGGAGGGCGCCAGCGTCAGACGGCGGCCGGAATCGAGCCACTCCAGCCACACCTGACCACTCTCGTTATCCAGCGAGATGAGCGTCATCTCGTTGCGGGTGGTGGCAATAAAGATGGAGGGGGTTCGTTTTAGCTTGCGCAGCATCAGCAGGTGGCCGATGAGGTTCTCCCTGAGCAGGTCGAGATCCGCGTCGTTCCACGGCAGGATCAATTCAAGGCGCAGCCCCTTGAAAAGGCAGGGGATGGGGCGGCTGAACCAGTGTCCGAAAAGGGCGATAGCGCTGGGATGAATTGTCAGCTCGAGGGCATCGGCCATGGCTGTAAAATCGGCGGGTTCGGGACGATGGTGAGGACGCCAGGCAACCCGACCATCGGCGGGCTCCCCAAGCTGGCAGGGGGAACGCCAGTCCGCCTCCCACTCGCACAGGGGCAGGCCTCGTCTGGCCTCGCCATCCCGTTGCCAGCGGGCAAAAAAGTGCTCCAGGGCAGACAAAACTTGATCCGACATCGAAAATCCCCACAATTGCTGGCAAAGTCCGCTATTGCACCACCAAACCCGGTAACAGACAAGGTTGCCAGCCGACCTAGTGACCCGGGAAGCAGAACCCGGGATACAGAGAGGCCGACGCCCAAGCCAAGCGGCTGCAACCATCCGGCCCTGCAATGGCCCGTTTCATTCCACTCATCATGAGCACATTACGTGAGCAACCCTGTGAGCAAACAAGATAGATACGCCGGGGCCAGCGCCCTGACCGGCCTGAGCCTGGGCCAGCAATCCGATTACATCAGCCAGTACACCCCCTCCCTGCTGCAGCCGGTTCCACGTAGCCTGAACCGGGATGATCTCCAGCTGGGCGATGACCTGCCCTTTAGCGGTTGCGATCTCTGGACCCTCTATGAGCTCTCCTGGCTCAATGCCAAGGGCAAGCCGATGGTGGCGGTGGGTGAAGTGGCCATTCCGGCCACCAGTGCGAACCTGATCGAATCCAAATCCTTCAAGCTCTACCTCAACTCCTTCAACCAGACCCGTTGCGACTCTATCGAGGCAGTCGCCGCCATGCTGACCAAGGATCTGAGTGCCTGTGCGGGTGAGACCGTCAAGGTGACCCTGTTCCCCCTCGACAAGGCGCCGCACCAGATTGCCCTGCTGCCCGGCGAGTGCATCGATGAGCAGGATATCGAGGTAGACAATTACGAGTTTGATGCGTCCCTGCTGCGAGGGGCTGCCGGTAGCGAGCTGGTCGAGGAGACCCTGCACAGCCACCTGCTCAAATCCAACTGTCTGGTGACCAGCCAGCCGGACTGGGGCTCCGTGGTAATCCGCTACAAGGGGCCGAAACTCGATCGGGAGAAGCTGCTGCGCTATCTCATCTCGTTTCGCCAGCACAACGAGTTCCACGAGCAGTGCATCGAGCGGATCTTTATCGACCTAAAGCACTATTGCCAGCCTGAGCAGTTGACCGTCTATGCCCGCTATACCCGCCGCGGCGGCCTCGACATCAACCCGTTCCGCTCCGATTTCGAAGCCGTGCCCGCCAACCTGCGTCTGATCCGCCAATAAAGTCGAGTTGCGACAGAGAGGGCAGTCGCACTGCCCTCCATGACTGGTAAAAAGGTTTCAATCGATGCTTTACGCAGCTGGGATAAGGGGGCTGGATAATAAAATCCAGACGAAACCCACTTGCCGGCTACCAGCAAACCACAGTAAACGCTGGACTCGCAGGGGGGGGCTTGGATAACATGCCAACACCTCTGCGCCGTCCTTAATCCAATGAATCAACTGTTTTTTCTGGCCATGATGATGTCCTCCCTGTCAGCTCCGAATCTGGATCTGGACAAGGAGCAACTCTCAATCGATCTGCAACAAGCGCAATCGATGGTACTGACCGATCCTGCCAGATGCGTCCAGATCACCACCGCCTTCCTGACGCGCGCAGCCAATAATCCCCAGCAAATCATCAGCAATCGCCAGGAGTTCGGTTATCGCGAACCCATCCTGAGTTACAGCACGGCAGCCCAGACCATAGGCGCCCATCTGCTCAAAGGGGAGTGTCTGCTGCAACTGGGCCAATATCAGGCCACCCAGCAAGCGCTCGACAAGGCGATGGCGCTGGCAGACAAAGAGCGGCAACCGGAACTCAAGGCCCACGGCCTCTATCTCAAGATCCGCAGTCAGGCCCTCAAACCGGATAACCAGAGCACCAGCCGCGCCCTGATGGATCAACTGGACGAACAGTTGGCCGTCCCCACGCTCAAGCAGAGCCAGCTGCAGATCTATGGCCGCCTACAACGCACCAGCTACGACATCGAGAACCAGCACTTCGATGATGCCAAGGCCCACTTGGCAGATGCGCGGATCTGGGCCGCCAAGACCCCCAATCCCCTCGCCAGTGCCTGGGTCAGCGCCATCAGCGGCGACCTCTATCGCGCGCTGCAGCAGCCACAGCTGGCACTGGGGGAATATATCGATGCCCAGCAACAGGCCAAAAGCCTCAACGACCCGCTCTTTCTCGGCCTGCTGTCGAACCAGATAGTCAAACTCTATCAGCAGGAGCAGGAGCCCCAGAAAGCGCTACAGTATGCCAATGAGGCGGCCAACTACTTCCACTCCATCGGCAACCCTTCCCTGCTGTGCGACTCCCTGATGGTGCTGGCGCGACTCAACCGCGAGCAGGGCGACCTCAATATGGCGCTGGTCTACTTCTTCAATGCGCTGGATCTGCTCGATGAGGGGAGCAACCGACCACAAGCCTCCCTGCTCAAATATGAAATCGGCAAGACCTACCTGCAAAGCGGCAACCTCTCGCTGGCCAGCAACTACCTCAATGCGGCCCGTCAGTCTCACGAACTGAGCGATGCCAAAGAGCCGCTGATCGATACCCTGCTGCTGCTCGGCGAGCTCTATCTGAAGAAGCAGGAGGCCGCCATCGCCATTCTGCAGTTGGAGAATGCCCGCGCGCTGGCCAATCAGCTCGGTGATACCCGCCGTCAGTACGAGGTATTCCGCCTGTTGTCGCTGGCCTATGAGCAGAAGGGGTATCTGCGCCAGGCCCTCGACAGCTACAAGCGCTTCCACCGTCTTGGCGAGGAGGTACGCCAGCAGGAACAGGCCATGGAGCAGGCGGCGATCCGCGACAACTATGTCCAGGTCGAGCGGGTGCAACATATCAAGGAGCTGGAGCAGCGACTTAACAACAGCCAGCATCAGCAGGAGCGCTATCTCTGGTCGAGTATCACCACCAGCCTGCTGCTGGCGCTCTTTATCTACCTCTTCTTCACCCTCTGGCTCAAGCTGCGTACTGCCCGCCTGCAACTGAAACGGACCAATGAGGCCTTGCTGATCGAGCCACGCTCGGGGCTGGCCAACTGGCAGCGGCTGATGAACCGCTGGCCGCGGGAGATGGCAAAGCGCCAGCTGAAATCGGATCGCTGGTACCTCAGTGAACAGCCCTCCAGCGAGTTCGATGACAAGCTGCACTATCTGCTGTTCCGGGTGCCCTTCCTGGTCAACACGCTGGAGCGCCACGGCTATCAGGCCAGCAGAGAAATCGAGCAGGCCTTCGGTGCCTATATGGACACCCTGACCCCGCAAGATGGCCGTATCTATGACTTGCGTGAAGGACACATGCTCTATGTGGTACCACAGCGCCACGTCACCAACCTGCATCAACTGGCGGGAGACCTGCTGACCGCCATCGCCGCCTTCCCTTGCAACTATCCGCTGGATCGCCGGATCAGCCTCGGGATTGTCAGTCACCCCTTCCTGCCGAAAGCGGCGACCGCGCTCGATCACAATGGCCTGTTTGACCTCTGCTATCTCGCCCTGTCGGGAGCCATTCAGCTCAGTGAAAAATGCCAGCAAAACGCCTGGTTGGAGCTCGCGGCGATCGATTGCCAACAAGCGGCATTTTTTAATGGAGATGTGTGGCAATGCGGCCTGATGGCAATTGACAAGGGACTGGTAAAAGTCAATTCTTCTCATGAAAAGCAATGGGTTAATTGGCCCAGCCTTGCAAGGAAGCTGGCAGCCGATAACCACCAGGAAACAATGTAGATAACAGGCGAGGATCGAAACCAGGTTCGACCACTGTTGCTATCCAACACCAAAAACAATAATGACAACAGGGCGACCTGATAATGAATGACATCGCTGCCGTAGCAGGACAATTGGCAAGACTCAGGGAATCCCTTCAGCAGAAACAGCTGGAACTCGACGGCGTACTGTCGTTTTCCGATGCAGAGCGTGCTCGCGGCATCCAGTTTATCAACAAGTTAATGCTCTCCTGCCGTGGCTTCGACCGCGAGCTGGACAATCGCTTCGCCAAGCTCAAGCAGAAACTGGATAACAATCCCGCATTTACCTCGCTGGACGCCGACCTGCTGGCCATTGAAAAATTGCTGCAGCAGCACAGCAATGCGCTGGAAGAGTCGATCACCCTGACTCAAACTGCCATCGATCTTGGTTCCAAACAGCTGAAAACCATCAAGGGCTTCCCGGAAGAGACCCGCAAGTCCCTCAAGGAATTTCTGGCAAGTCCCGCCGGTTACGGCATTGCCGATCACCAAAAGAAGGTTATCAAGCTGCTGGAGTTCTACCAGCAGGCGATCAAGATCCAGCTGCTGCCAAGTCAGCCCCTGTTGGCACCTTCAGGTGCAACTCAACAAGAAAGCGATACTGCCAGCAACGATGGCCAGCCCGATGTCGACCCGTTTGATCTCAAGGATCACGCTCGCATCGCCGATGAGCTGCAGCGGCTTATCACCGAACTCGACTTTGCCGGCGCCATCGGCGAGAGCCTGAGCGACATTCGCCGCCAACTACTGATCGGGATCAACCCTGCCCTGCTGGCGGAAACCTGCCTGCAGGTGATCGAGCTCATCATCGAAGGCACCCGTGAGGAGCGTAAAGCCTCTCGCGCCTTCCTCAGCGCCCTCAACGAGAGCCTGTCCGCAGTACATGTCGGCTTTACCGAATCCCTCGATGAGGGGCGCGCGCTGCAAAACGAAACCCGCGAGACCCGCGAGGCGCTGGTCAACGAGTTGCAGGCGATCGATCACTCCCTGGCCAGCTATAACTCCATCGATGCGCTCAAGCGCGCCATCTCCGGCCATATGGGTGCCATCAACCTGCTGCTGCAGGAGCGTGACAGTACGGCGGCGCGGGAGCGTCACCTGCTCACCCGCCTCTCCACCATGGAGTCCAAGCTGCGCTTGATGAAGGAGGAGACCGCCGAGTACAAGAAGCGGCTGACCATTCAAAAACACAAGCTGTTCCTCGACAGCCTGACCCAGGTACACAACCGGGCCGCCCTCGATGAACGGCTGGAGCAGGAGTACAAACGTTGGCTTCGTTACCGCACTCCGCTCTGCATGGCGATCA
The DNA here is from genome assembly GCF_019047125.1 of Aeromonas sp. FDAARGOS 1411. Taxonomy (NCBI): domain Bacteria; kingdom Pseudomonadati; phylum Pseudomonadota; class Gammaproteobacteria; order Aeromonadales; family Aeromonadaceae; genus Aeromonas; species Aeromonas sp. FDAARGOS 1411. The sequence continues at coordinate 2,626,059 of NZ_CP077214.1, forward strand.
TCGACATCGATCACTTCAAGAATATCAATGACAACTACGGCCATATGGCGGGTGACAAGGCACTGAAAGTGGTCGCCAAAGCACTGCAGAGTGCACTGCGTGACACAGATTTCATCGCCCGTTTTGGTGGGGAAGAGTTCGTGGTGTTGCTGCCCAACATCAACCCGGACAAGTTCCAGAAGCCGCTGGAGACCCTGCGCCAGACCATCAAGAGCATCCCGTTCCGTTTTCGCGATGCCAAGGTGGAGATCACCATCTCCATCGGCGCAACCCTGTTCAAGGATGGGGACAACCCGTCAGATGTGTTCGAGCGGGCGGACAAGGCGCTCTACCACTCCAAGCACACCGGTCGGGATCAAGTGACACTGGCCTGAGTGGTGACTAAAAAAACAGCGAACAGTCGTCGCCCTATTTCCCTCCCCCCTCCGTTGCCACTACTATCAAACTCAGGGGATGCAACATGGCATCCCTTTTCTCCCCAGGGAAAAAACACAACGATAACAAGTGAGTAAAGGGGAACCTATGATTACGCACATCAATCCCGTCGGCAGCATGGATTTGCTGTCACAGCTTGAGGTGGATCGCCTCAAGCAGACTGCCTCCAGCGATATCTATCAACTGTTTCGCAACTGCTCGCTGGCAGTGCTCAATTCCGGTAGCCATACCGACAGCTCCAAGGAGATCCTGGAGCGCTTCAAATCATTCGACATTCATGTGATCCGGCGCGAGCGCGGGGTCAAGCTGGAACTGTTCAACGCCCCCGAGCACGCGTTCGTCGATGGCGAGATCATTCGCGGCATTCAGGAGCACCTCTTCTCGGTGCTGCGCGACATTCTCTATGTCTCCAACCAGCTTGAATCGAACCGGCTGGTCAACCTCACCAATTCGACTCATATCTCCAACGTGGTGTTCGCCATCCTGCGCAACGCCAAGGTGATCCTGCCTGGCGCCGATCCCAACCTGATCGTCTGCTGGGGTGGCCACTCCATCAACGAGATCGAGTACCAGTACACCCGCGCCGTGGGCAGCGAGCTGGGCTTGCGTGAGCTGAACATCTGTACCGGTTGCGGCCCGGGAGCCATGGAGGGCCCGATGAAGGGGGCCGCCGTCGGCCATGCCAAACAGCGGGTGCGCAACGGGCGCTACATCGGCCTCACAGAGCCCTCCATCATTGCGGCCGAGCCGCCCAACCCCATCGTCAACGAGCTGGTGATCCTGCCGGATATCGAGAAACGGCTGGAAGCATTCGTGCGTCTGGGCCATGGCATCATCATCTTCCCGGGCGGGGTCGGCACCGCCGAAGAGCTGCTCTATCTGCTCGGCATCATGATGCATCCGGCCAACGAACGACAACCCATGCCCATCATCCTGACCGGCCCGAAAGAGAGTGCCGACTACTTCCGAGCCATCGACGACTTCATCAAGGCGACCCTCGGTGAACCGGCGACCAAGCTCTACCGGATCATTGTTGGCGATGCACCGGAAGTGGCCCGAGTGATGAAGGAGGCGATGCCGAAAATCCGCGAATACCGCAAATCGGTCGGTGATGCCTACTCCTTCAACTGGTCCCTCAAGATTGAGCCGGAGTTCCAGCTCCCCTTCGAACCGGATCACGCCAGCATGGCCAGTCTGGATCTGCACCGCAACCAGCCGCCCCAGTTGCTGGCCGCCAACCTGCGTCGTGCCTTCTCCGGTATCGTCGCCGGCAACGTCAAGGAAGGGGGCATTCGCGCCATCGAGAAGAAAGGCCCCTTCAAGCTGCACGGCGACAAGGAGCTGATGCACCTGATGGACAAGCTGCTGGAGAGTTTCGTCAAGCAGCAGCGGATGAAGCTGCCGGGCAGCCAGTATGTGCCCTGCTACGAAATCGTCCGCTAGGGTACAGATACATCATCGACAGAGGGGCGCATCGGCGCCCCTCTTTATTGGCTCAATGCCTTCCCGACTGCCATCAATCCCCCATAAGGCGAGCGGTTTGTTACAATGGGGCGTCCCTACCGCCAAGAGTGCCCCATGTCAGCTATCCGGCCACACCTGCTCATCATCGATGCCCTCAATCTCATTCGCCGTCTGCACGCGGTACAGGCCCAGCAGGCACTGACCCCTGCCCAGGCGCTGGTTGCAACTCGCGCCAACCTTATCAATACCTGCCGCAAGCTGCTGGCCAATAGCGAGCCAACCCATGTCATTGCCGTGTTTGATGGCGAGGTGCATAGCTGGCGCAAAGAGGTCTATCCGGCCTACAAGGAGGGGCGAACCCCCATGCCCCCTGAACTGCGTGAGGGGTTGGCGACCCTGCAGGATGCCTTTTGGGAGTGCGGTGTCGATGCCCTGCTCTCCGAGACCGATGAAGCGGATGACCTTATCGCCACCCTGGCCAGCGGCATCGCCAGCCATGGCCATCAGGCGACCATCATCTCCACCGACAAGGGCTTCTGCCAACTGATCTGCCCGCAGATCCGGGTACGCGACTACTTCAACAAACGCTGGCTGGATGCCGCCTTCGTCCAGCAGCAATATGGGGTAGCCCCTGCTCAGCTGGTCGACTTCTGGGCCCTGACCGGTATCAGCGGTTCCAATATCAAGGGGGTTCCGGGGATCGGCCCCAAGACCGCCACCCAGCTGTTGCAGCAATATGGCAATCTGGCAGCCATGCTCGAAGCCTGTCAGCAAGAGGATGCCGCCAAGCCACTGCTCAAGCTGCGCCAGCATCAGGATGAGGCCCTGCTGGCCCAGCGGCTGGTGCGCTTGCAGCGGGATATTCCACTGGGATTCAACCTGCGGGACATCCGCTACCCGCCCCAGCCGGACTAAATGGCCGAACAAAAATGCAGGCAAGGGGGCGAACCATGACGAGACTCACCCTCGCTGTTGATGAAAGTGAGTAGAATGTAAAGGAATGTGGTTGGTTTGCTGAGTAAATGCTATAAAACAGCCCCATCCTCCCCTATACCCTGGAAGTGGAACCCTCTCATGTCCAAAAGAAAAATTACCGTGATCCCCGGCGACGGCATCGGCCCCAGCATCATTGAATCAGCCATCCAGATCCTGACCCATGCGGGTTGTGACTTTGAGTACGAATACGCTGATGCGGGTCTGGTTGCCCTCGAGAAGCATGGCGAGCTGCTGCCCCAATCCACCCTGGATCTGATTGAGAAGAACAAGGTGAGCCTGAAAGGGCCATTGACCACACCGGTCGGCGGCGGTTTTACCTCCATCAACGTCTCCCTGCGCAAGAAGTTCAACCTCTACGCCAACGTGCGCCCGGTCATCTCCTTCAAGGGCACCAGAAGCCGTTACGACAACATCGACATCATCACAGTGCGTGAAAACACCGAAGGGATGTACTCGGGTGCAGGCCAGAAGCGCAGTGATGACAACAAGAGCGCCGAGGCGATGAGCATCATCACCCGCGAAGGGGCCGAGCGCATCGTCAAGTTCGCCTTCGAGCTGGCCCGTCAGGAAGGTCGCAAGAAGGTCACCATCATCCACAAGGCGAACATCCTCAAGTCGACCTCCGGCCTGTTCCTCGAAGTGGCACGTGAAATCGCCAGCCACTACCCGGATATCCAGAGCGAAGAGATGATCGTCGATGCCGCCTGCATGAATTTGGTGATGTATCCGGAGCGTTTCGATGTCATGGTCACTACCAACCTGTTCGGCGACATCCTCTCGGATCTCTGCGCCGGTCTGGTTGGCGGTCTCGGCATGGCGCCCGGCGCCAACATCGGCGATGGCGCGGCCATCTTCGAAGCGGTTCACGGTTCTGCGCCTGACATAGCTGGCAAGAATATCGCCAACCCGACCTCGGTGATCCTCGCCTCCATTCAGATGCTGGAGTACCTCGGCATGCAGGATAAGGCAGAGCGGATCCGCGAGGCAGTACGAGCCACCATCGAATCCGGTGATCGGGTCACCCGCGATCTGGGTGGCACGGCTTCCACCAGCGAATTCACCCAGGCCATCATCGATCGCCTGTGAGTTAATTAATTGATTTTAAAAGGGAGCTTCGGCTCCCTTTTTTATATTTCCGAATCCTTTGCCACTCCCTAAACAGCAACTATGTTCAATAGAGAAGAAGAACAGGGAGTGTTTTTCATGAAGGGATACGGGTGCTATCTGGTTTCGGGTCTGATGCTGGTGTGTGGTACTGCAAGTGCCTTCGAACAGGATCAACAGACCCAAACTGCCAAACTGCCACAGCAGGAAAAACGGACTGCCACCGAGGTATGGCGTTCAAGCCTGGATACCAACGACCTGCTCAAGGCACCCAAACCCCTGTCATTTGGTATTGAAGTCTCCACCGACAACTTTGGTAATCAAAAGATCACCTCCTACCCGCAGCTTAATCTGACCCCGGAAAAGAGCGTCAGTCTGTCGGTCGAACGCTTCAGACCCAAGGTCAAGTTCAAGGCTGGCGGAATGAACACCGCCCTCAGGCTGAGAGGAGACGGGATAAAGATGCAGTTCAATCCGGTAGACAAAACCATCCCGCTGCAGATAGAGATCAAGGTGACCGACGACGAATCCTCCCTGCGCCTCGATTACCGTTTCTGATATTTTCCGGCAGCCGAATAGCAAAAGGCCGACAGGTTTCCCTGTCGGCCTTGGTATTTATCGTACAGGCAGAACTGCTACATCACGCCTTGGGCTCGAGTTTGGAGACCCAGTACTTGTTGTAAACATGCACGGTGATCTCTTCTCGATCGTGATAGAGCTGCTTGGCCTGGATCACGAACGCGTTGTCGATCTCCTTGAGCATTTCGCGCAACACCTCGATATTGTGTACCGATTCAGCATAACGCTTCTTCATCGGCAGCTTGAGGTTGAACATCGCCTCCTGGCAGTCGCCCTCACGGAACCAGTCTGCAATCATGTGAACGACCCGCGCCGGTTTATCGACCATGTCGCACACCAGCCAGTAGGTGTTCTTCTTGCTCGGACGCCAGACGAAACCGTCATCCCGGATATGCTTGACCTGACCGGTATCCATCAGGGATTGGGCCATCATGCCGTTGTCGACCGCCGTCACCATCATGCCACGACGCACCAGCTGATAGGTCCAGCCACCCGGACAGGCACCCAGATCCACCGCCTTCATGCCTGAGCAGAGACGCACATCCCACTCTTCCCGCGGCACGAACACGTAAAACGCCTCCTCCAGCTTGAGGCTGGAGCGGCTCGGCGCGTCGGCCGGGAAGCGCAGGCGCGGGATCCCCATGTGGAATCCGGAGTTGTTGAACGAATAGGAGTAGCCCAGCAAGACATGATCATTGGCCATGAAGAAGGCGTGGAACACCGGACGGTTTGGCGTCTCCTTCTTGGTCAGGATCTCGTTGCTGCGCAGCGCCTGACGAAGCGGCACGGTGAACTTGCGGCAGAAGGCCGACAGCTCTTTCGCTTCGTTGGTGTCCGCGGTTTCGACCCGCAGATCACCGCAAATGGTGTAGTCACTCACAGCCTCAAGGATCGGGGAGATCCTGTCCGCGACATCCAGCTCCTTCAGCTCATGGGTGACCACCAGCATCTGGCGGATGAAGATGAGCTCCCGGAATGGCAGCTTGCGAGCCAGCAGGTCCGCCTGCTCCTCGTCATACAGTTCGAAGATCACATAACCGCTGTCGTCCTTGACCCGGGCGAAACCGTAGCACTGCATGTTACCGGCACGCTCGGTGATCTCTGCAGCCGCCTCTTTCTCAAAACCGGGGCGGCAATAAAGCAGCAGATTATTCATTTTTTCCTCCAAGACGACAGCCAGCCCAGATCAGGGCCGCCCATCCCAACATAAAACAGAGGCCACCGGCCGGAGTAATCAACCCCAGCCCCTTGCTGCCAAGCAGCACCATGGCGTAAATACTGCCGGAGAATCCGATGATCCCCAGCACAAAAGCGGTGCCAGCCAGGTGGATCACCTTGCTACGCACACCACACCAGCCCAGAACCAGCAGGGCCAATGCGTGAAAAAACTGATATTGCACGGCGGTATTGAATGCCGCCAGACGCTCGGGTGTAATACCGGTCGCCGCCAATCCATGGGCGCCATAAGCCCCCAGCATGGTGGCCGTCAACCCGAAGAGACCGGCCAGTATCAGCCAATGTCGATGGATCTGCATCCTCACAATCCCTCTCTCATCACGGCTGGCAATAAAACCAACCCTATCGTGCTATCCATGCTGGGCCACAAAATGGCTGATGGCCGCAGCTGCATGCTGCATATTCTCCTGCTCACTCACGCCACTGGCTTTACGCGGTTTGAAACCATGATCACCATCGGTCAACCAATGGACCGATACGGCGGGTGAGAAGGGGAAATCGGCCAGTTCGGCGCGACTACCGAAGGTATCGCGCTCCCCCTGCAATAGCAGGGTTGGCATTGCAATATGCTTGAGTACCTCGCCTCGCCAGCTGTCGGGCTTGGCCGGAGGGTGGAAAGGATACCCGAGAATGAGCAATCCTGCAGCATTCATCTCACCCTCGCCTTCACGATAGAGTTCCGCCGCCATCCGCCCGCCCATCGACTTGCCCGCCAGAAAGAGTCGTGGATGGGCAAACTCGCGGATCATGTCGTGCCAATGGGCGAGCAGCACAGGCGCCCTGTCAGGCGGGCGGCGCTTGCCATCCTGTGCACGCCTTGTCATGTAGGGAAAGTTGAAGCGCACCACTTCGATGTCGGGGCCAGCCAGCAGGCGTGACAACTCGGCAAGAAAGACATGATCCATCCCCGCGCCTGCCCCGTGGGCCAGCAAAATGCGAACGGGGGCATCAATTGCCCCCTCGCGGATCACATCAGGCATCGGCGAGCCTTGCCCTGCGACGCGCCTCTTCCTGCTCCACCAGCTCCAGCATCCAGTCGCGGAAGGCAACGATCTTGCCCTGATCCGATTGCTGCTCCTGGCACACCAGATAGAAGGCATTTTTGCTCACCAGCACCTGCTCGAACGGGCAGATAAGGCGGCCGGCCTCAATCTCGGGCTGAGCCAGCACGCTGTGACCAAGTGCCACCCCCTGACCGTGGATCGCCGCCTGGATCACCATGGTGGAGTGGCTGAAGATGGGGCCCTGATTGACGTTGGGCGCATCGATGTCGAGCTGGCGGAACCACGCCTTCCAGTCGCGGCGGGAGGTATCGTGCAGCAGGGTATGAAGAGTCAAATCTTGCGGCGTACGCAGCGGTTTGGGCCCGGTCAGCAGCAAGGGGGAACAGACCGGGATCAGGTATTCGGTATGCAGCTTGTCCGAGCGCAGACCCGGCCAGTTGCCGCGCCCGTAGTAGATGGCCACATCCACATCGTCGGTAAGCGACCCTTCATCGAGGTCAACCGCCTTGATCCGCACGTCGATATCGGGGTGGCGCTCGCTGAACTTGACCAACCGCGGCACCAACCACTGGATGGCGAAACTCGGCTGCAAACTGACAGTCAACGCCCCCTTGGCACTGCGGGCCAGCAGCTTGTCGGTCGCCTCAGAAATGGAGGCAAAGATGTCCTTGATATCCAGGAAATAGCCCTGCCCCTCTTCGGTCAACAACAAGGAGCGGTTTTTGCGGCGGAACAGCTTGATGCCAAGATACTCCTCCAGCGCCTTGATCTGGTGACTGATGGCAGCCTGAGTCACAAACAACTCTTCTGCTGCGCGGGTAAAGCTTAAGTGACGAGCCGCTGCTTCAAAGGCCTTGAGGGCATTGAGCGGGGGTAAACGACGAGACATGACACCAGCCGACGATGAGTTTTTCTAATGGGGCGCATTATAATTTGTCGGTTGCGGGTCGACCAGTGAATAAACATAATTCGCCCAGCAATCAGTCGTCATATGGCTCACATTTTCTACTACGTGTTGGTTTACATGTGTTTTTAGTGAGTCTTTCGACTGCGATTGTGGTGTTGTGTTTCTTCCTCTGCGGGAAGAGGGGCTCAAATCTCACCGGTTTGACCCAGTCTGTCATCTGAATGTGTTTGGCGCCTCCAGCTGGATGGCGCCTTTTTTCATCCCTTCTATACCTTGAACTGCCCCACCAGCTGCTGCTGTTTATCCGCCAGCGCAGAGAGCTCGCGACCATTTTCGGCGGATGTCGCCGCCTCGGCCCGGATGGTGTGGCTCACATCACGAATGTTGCTGACGTTGCGGTTGATCTCGTCCGCCACCCGGCTCTGCTCCTGCGCCGCCCGGGCAATCTGCTCGTTCATCTGATGGATGGTGGAGACCGACTGGATAATCTGCTCCAGCACCTGCACCGAGAGATCCACCTTGGCGAGGGTCTCGTCAGCCTGTCCATGACCATCGCGGATCGCCTTGACCACGGCGCCGGTACCGGATTGCAGTTGGCTGATCAGGGTCTGGATCTCGACGATGGCATTCTGGGTGCGACCCGCCAGATTGCGCACCTCATCGGCCACCACGGCAAAGCCACGGCCCTGCTCACCGGCACGCGCCGCTTCAATAGCCGCATTCAGCGCCAGCAAGTTGGTCTGCTCGGCAATTCCCTGGATCACGGTGAGAATATCGTTGATGTTGTCGCTGTTGGCGGAGAGTCGCTCCACCACCGGCTGGGCATCGTTGATGATGGTCATCAGCTTGCGCATCGCCTCCTGGGTGTCGGCAACGACATATTTGCCCTCTTGCGCCGCGGCATCAGTGGTGTTGGCGGCTGCCACCGCCGAGCCGGCATTACCGGAGACCTGCATCGCCGTGGCGCTCAGCTCTTCAAATGCCGTCGCCACCAGATCGATCTCCTGATACTGGGCCTGCATGCCGCTGCTGGTGCGCTCGGCCACTTGCGCGGCTCGCTCGGCACTGTTGCGCGTACCGGAGACGGTATCAATCACCTGACTGATGGTGGATTGCAACTTGTTGAGGAAGCTGTTGAACCACTTGGCCAGTTCGCCGATCTCGTCTTGCCGCTGGATCTCGATACGCTGGGTCAAATCCCCCTCACCACTGGCGATATCCTTGAGGCGGGCAACTACAGCGCGGATGGGCGCCACAATCTGGCGCGCCATCAACCAGATAAAACTCAGGGCCACCAGCGAGATCAGCACCCCGATCGACAGTTGCGAGACCACGCTGCGATTGGCCTCACTGGCCAGCTCATCTTGCAGTTGCTGGGCCGAGGCCAGCACTACGGCCCGTGGCAATTCAATGTAGATGCCCCATTTACGGTCGGTGCCACGCATGGATACCGGGACAAAGGTCTGCAACAGGGTGCCATCGCTGCTCCAGCGAGTCAGCTCCTGAGCCTGACTGAGCCAGCCTTTCAGCTCGCTGGCCAGCCCCTGATACTTCTGATCCAGCCCGCGCCCCATGGTCACATCGAACTCATCGGCTCCCGCCACGCGCCCTTCGTGACTGACCAGCAAGATTCTGCCCTTGCCCTCATAGAGCTCCTTGTCCATGGTGCTGACCAGACTCTGCAAAGTGGCCAGCGAGATATCGACCCCGACCATCCCCAGCAAGGTCTCCTGCTCCAGCAGCGGGACCGTCACCGAGGTCATCAATATCTGTTTATCGCCCACATCGTCCAGATAGGGCTCCAGCAGGCAGAGGGTACGGGCGCGAATGCTGCAGCGATACCACTCGTTTTCGATGCCACCAGCCTCGGTCGGGCTCTCATCGGCCAGTACATCCTCATTCTGCACTTCCGGCTCAATCTTGCCGTTGTCATAGGCCCAGTAACTGGAAAAGCGCCCCTTGTCGTTGGAACCCAGCGCCGTTGAGCCCTGATAGTTGCTGTCTTCCCCATCCAGCTGGTCAGGCTCGAACACCGCATAGACACCAAGCAGATTGGTCGATGAGGCAACGGCATCGTGCAGTTGCTGATTGACGGCGCTGCGCAGCGCCTCCGAATGGACAAAGTTCTCAGCCGCATTCTTGCGCTGGAACAACACGCTCTCTGCCAGCAAACTGGCGCGGAAATAGGCCTCATCGAGATAGCTGGTCACCTTGGCCGCCTGCTCCGAGCCCATCGCCTTCATCCAGTTCTCGGCAGACTGCTGCGCCTCGTGCATGGTGGCTTGCCGCACCTGCTGCTGCATCTTGTTCGCGTTGTAAATCGAAGAGGCAACCAGAGCGGCGGCTGTCACCAACAGACAGCAACCGGCGATCAGGGTAATCCGACCCTGGACAGAAAGAGCGCTCATGCCAATATTCCTACGTCATACAGATATGGATAGATTATCGACTTTATAAACAAAAACTTAACTCTCTCACAGCAAATCCAGCGAGAGTTGATTAACTTCACCCTCTTTTGGCAAACCCACCACCAAGCCCAGCAGGCGAACCGAACGCCCTTGCGCCCGCTGTAGCCCCTCTTTGAGCAGGGGAACGAACAAGGCTGGCTGATAGCCACCCTGACTGCGATAGACGGTGGTCTGGTGGAAGTCGGCAAACTTGAGTTTAATCCCCTGCCCCATCACCTGCTCGGCAGGGCACGCCAGCTGAAATCGCCGCTCAAGCTCCGGCAGCAGTTGCTGCAATACCGTCAGGCAGGCGCCTTCGTCACAAACATCGCTCGCCAAAGTGGTCTCCACCCCGATGGTTTTGCGGATCCGGTGCGCCTGCACCGGCTGTTCATCCAGCCCCCAGATCCGGGTCGTCAACATCTCCCCCAGCTTGCCAAAACGGCTGCACAGCTCTTGTGCCGACAAGGCCCGCGCATCCTCACATGTGTAAAGCCCCTGAGCCTCCAGCCGCTCGGCAGTCTTGCGCCCCACCCCGGGCAGTTTGCCGAGGGGCAACTGGCAGACAAATTCGGCCACTTCGTCGGGACGAATGACAAACAGACCATCGGGTTTGCGCTGCTCCGAGGCGAGCTTGGCGAGAAACTTGTTGGGGGCCACTCCGGCCGAGGCGGTCAATCCCAGTTCGGTGACGATGGCTTGCCGGATCTCTTGCGCCATCAGGGTGGCGCTGCCGCCACAGCAGCGACTGTGGGTCACGTCGAGGTAAGCCTCGTCCAGTGACAGCGGTTCAACCTGATCGGTATAGCGCAGGAAAATGGCCCTGAGCTGACGGGAGATATCCTTGTACACCGCCATTCGCCCAGGGATCAGTACCAGCGGCGGGCAGAGTTTTTTCGCCAGCGCGCTCGGCATGGCGGAGCGCACCCCGAACCGGCGCGCCACATAGTTGCAGGTCGAGATGACACCGCGCCGCTCGGAGGCCCCACCGATGGCGAGCGGCACCTCCCGCAACGCCGGATTGTCCCGCATCTCCACCGCGGCAAAAAAGCAGTCCATGTCGATATGGATGATCTTGCGCATACTACTGTATAAATAAACATACTTGGCATCATCTTACCCCAAGGATAACCGCAGCTCTATCTCTCTCGTTACGGCTAAAATAGTAGACTCCAAGGAGACCTTTACTACCACAATGACAAGGAGCGTTCGGGATGAAATATCTTTGGCTGGGACTCTGTTTGCTGCCGTTGACCGGCATCGGCAAGAACAACCCGACGGCAGAGTGCCGCTGGCTGTACGACCGGATTGAGATACTGGAACAGGCTATCAAGAAAGGAGACAAGCTCGGCACAGAGCAAGAATTGGCACGCTGGAAAACTGAGTACAACAAAAAACAGTGCTCACAGTACGACTACTGAGCCGGACAAGATGGCGTAACCGACAACAGCAGATAACAAACGAGCCCCGATCAAGACGATCGGGGCCCATTTTTCAAAGCATGACCAGCTTGATTCTGCAGCAGAGTGCGCTCAAGGCAGCACCATAGGGCCAGCGACAGTGGCCGCCACTTCGTCCCCACGCAGCATCCGGATCAGTTCAAGCGCAAACTCGATGGCGCTGCCCGGCCCCTGACTGGTGATAAGACGATGAGCCTCATCTCTGACGACCCGCTCATGTGACAGCTGCGATGTCGGTAGTCGGGACTGAAAGCCGGGATGACAGGTAACGATGGCATCACCCAGCAGAGCGTGATGTTGCAACACCACCACAGGGGCGGCGCAGATGGCAGCGCGCCAGCGACCAAGAGCGGCCTGCTCTTTGAGCAGATCGATGGCCAGCGGGGTATCGCGGATCACTTCGCTGCCGGGCAAACCGCCGGGCACCACGATGGCTTCAAAGTCCCGACGGGTCAGCTCGTCGATATGACAATCAGCCACCAGCTGTACCCCACGCGATGCCTTCACCTGACGGGATCCGGCTGGACAACAAGAGGCCAGCACCACCTCGATGCTGGCACGCACCAGGGTATCGACAATCGCAACCGTCTCTATCTCTTCCGACCCAGGGGCCACCAGCACCAGTACACTCACGTTCGCCTCCTTGCTGCTTGCTCTGCCATGTAAAAGGTCAGACGGCCTGACTCTTCTCTTTGATCGCCTGATAGAGACCCTGATTGACCGGTACGGCAATGCCATGCCGGGCAGCCTTGGCCAGCAGGAAGCCGGTGATGGCCTCAATCTCGGTCTCGCGTCCCAGCTCCATATCCTGATGCATGGAGGAGTAATTGTCAGCGGTCAGTTCCACCACTGTCATCACCCGGCGTTGCAACTCCTCTGCCGTGGTCGCAACTCCTTCGGCACACATCACATCCGCCACTTCCACGCAGATCTGCTGCAGGGCATCGGCAAAACGGGGGCCAGCCAGCTCGCCATTTTTCAGCTTGTAGAGAGCCGTCAGGGGATTGATGGCACAGTTGATGGCCAGCTTTTGCCACTGGCGCGTCAATACCTGCTCATCCCAGCCAGCCTGCCCCAATGCAAGCGCCAGCTCGTCCGCGAGCGCAGCATGGGCCTTGGCGGCGTCGTTGATCGGGCCAAGCCAGGTTTCACCCTTGCCAGTATGACGGAAGACAAAATGGCCACACTGCATGGCGCCATGACTGGTGACACCGGCAATCACCGGATTGTGCGGGAACATCTCGACCACCTGCTCGGCAATGCCCATCCCGTTGTGCAGCAGCACGATCGGCACGCCGGCATCCAGCTTACCCACCAGCGGCGTCAGTGCGGCAATCACCTGACTGGCCTTGGTCATCACCAGCAGACGCTGGATCTTGCCGGGTTTGCTGACAAATCCGCGCTCGATATTGAGCAGCTGAACATGCCCCTCCAGCGAGGTGAAATCGATCCCCGGATGGAGCGTGGACTTATGATGTTCGCGCAACAAGACACGGGTTGATTGACCACTCTGGGTCAGCAGGGAGGCAAAAACGCCGCCGAGGGCGCCACAACCCAACAGTGACCACTTCGGAGCAACGGGTGGAATAACGGGCTGTCGGGAATTTTTTAATCCGCTTGGCATGGTGTGACTCTGTCAGGGTAAGGGTTGCAATCCTCTCAACCTGTTACCGGGGATAAGTGAAGATGTCGCTGGTGGACACTAACGGGTCCACCCGTCCTGTGCGCAGGGGATTCTAGCAGAGCAACCCCATCAAAATCAGCAAATTTGCCCGTTTTCTGGTAGATTTGCCCCCCGATAACGCAACATGAGGAGCTCCGGCTATGCCGTCATTCGATATTGTCTCTGAAGTCAAAATGAACGAGGTGTTGAACGCTGTCGACAACGCCAATCGTGAACTGGCCACCCGTTTCGATTTTCGTGGGGTAGAAGCCAGCTTCGAGTTGAACAAGGAAGAGGTAAAACTGGAAGCCGATGCCGATTTCCAGCTCAAGCAGATGGTCGAAATCCTGCGCGGCGCCCTGCTCAAGCGCAACATCGAAAACAGCTCCATGGAAGTGGGTGACTCGGTTCACTCCGGCAAGCGTTTCCACCTGACCGTCAAATTCAAGCAGGGGATCGAGAAAGAGATCGCCAAGAAGCTGGTCAAGCTGATCAAGGACTCCAAAATCAAGGTACAGGTCGCCATCCAGGGTGATGAAGTACGTGTCACCGGCAAGAAGCGTGACGATCTGCAAGAGACCATGGCACTGGTCCGTGGCGCCGAACTGGGTCAACCGATGCAGTTCCAGAACTTCCGCGACTGATTTATCCACTCAGCCGTGGCGCACTTGATGACTCGCGCCACGCTATCTAAATCGCGGCCATAAAAAACCGGAGCAGATGCTCCGGTTTTTTGTACCCCAAGTTTTATTAGAACTTGTAGGTAACAGAGAAGTAGTGGCTGAAGCCGGTGCTCTTCCAAGGAGTACCATCGTATGCAGTGGAACCATCTTTGGTACCATAAGCATCCATAAAGTACTTCAGACCGTAACCAACGGCATAACGATCGGAGTGCCAGTAGATACCGTGGAAAGTAGCCAGGTTGTCGCTGGTACGGTCAGCACGGTCATGGGTATCCAGACCGAACTGATAATCCAGATAGCCTTGGTAGGAGACAAAGCTGCCATTGCCGAAGGTGTAGAAGGGCTTGAACCAGTTCATAGAGAACTGATAACCGTTCCAGTCGCCTTCTTCTTCAGTAAAGAACTGGTTCTCAGTGGAATGACGGGCATACAGGTTCATGCCTACCTTGCCAAACCAAGGAACCATCACATCGGCGCCCAGACCAATCTGATTTTCCATCTGCTTGTCGCCGACGTTGTTCAGGTTGGCAATGTAGAGCTCTTGCACAGGACCAAAGGAGAGATCTTTACCGGTCAGAGCATCCAAAGACATGCGCGGCGCAAACTTCATGAACAGGTTCTGACCATGGTGTTTGTTGCTGTGGCGGGAGTCGAAAATATCGAATACGTCGACATAGCCGTACAGATCAAACAGGCCGGAGCGACCACCGAATTCCATTTCAAAATAGGTATCGTTGTAGTCCTCTTCACCGGTGGTGAAAGGGCGCTGGTCGATGGTGTGCATTACGTTGAACTGCATCCACTTGTAGTCATTCTTGTGGATATCACCGCTGTAGTCAGCAGCGAAGGCCGGGGTAGCGGCAGCAGCCAGCAGACCGGCAGCGATCAGAGTCTTGGTAAATTTGGCCATTTTATTGGTCTCTTGTGCGTTAGTTGAGGTTTTCCGTAGCCTGCCCACAAGGAGCGAGAGGGATTCTAATCAAATAAAATTGGGGGTGAAACAACTTCTCGGGAACTTTATCCGGAAGTGTGAATCTAATCACCCCCGATTCTACGCAAACGCTTGCTATTTGTCAGCCGTTGAGAGCAACTCACTCCCTTCTCTGGCGACAAGCACAATCAACAACAACACGGGCAAGCCCAATAAACTGGTTCCGACAAAGAAGGCACTGTAGCCAATCTGCTCCACAACCTGCCCGGAAAAACCGGCCAGCAACTTGGGTAGCAGCAACATTACCGAGCTGAACAGGGCGTACTGAGTGGCCGAAAATGCCACATTGGTCAGGCTGGAGAGATAGGTCACGAAGGCCGCGGTCGCGATACCTGCACTGAGGTTGTCGAGGGAAATGATGAGCGTCAGAAGTTCCAGATTGTGACCAACCTGATTGAGCAGGGCAAACAGCAGGTTGGTGCTGGCAGTGAGCAGCGCCCCCAAGAACAAGATACGCAGCGTACCGAAGCGCATCACCAGCACGCCCCCCAACGCCGCCCCTACTAGCGTCATGATGACGCCAAACACCTTGGTAATAGTCGCAACCTCGGTCTTGCTGAACTGCATATCCACATAGAAGCTGTTGGACATCACCCCCATCACCACATCGGCAACCCGATAGCAGGCGATCAGAGCCAGGATCAGCAGCGCCGAACTGCCATAGCGACGAAAGAAGTCGGCAAACGGACGCCAGACCGCCTCATAGCCCCAGGCCCCCGCACTCGCCAGCAGCGCAGGCCACCCTTTTTCCAGGAGCTGTGCCTTGCGTTCGGCCTGCTGTTTACCCTGCTCGGCCAGATCGATATCCGGCTCGTGGCAAAACAGCGTGGTGATGACCCCGAGTGACATCAGACCCGCCATCACCAGATAGGTAATCTGCCAGCCACGATAGTCATAGCCGCTGTTGCTGCCAAACCAGGCTGCCAGCGCCAGCGCACCGGCGCCCGCCATGATCATCGCCAGCCGGTAGCCGGTCATATAAGAAGCAGCCATCGCCGCCTGTAGCCGCTCGGGGGCGGATTCGATGCGATAGGCATCGATGACGATATCCTGCGTGGCCGAGGCAAAGGCCACCAGCAGGGCAAACATCGCCAGCTGGGCCAGCTCGGTCTTGGGATCGCAGAACGCCATGCCGACCAGCGCGGCGGCAATCAGCAGCTGGGAGAAGAACATCCAGCTGCGGCGACGTCCCAGCAGCGTGGAGAGCAACGGCAGCGGCATGCGATCCACCAGCGGCGACCACATCCATTTAAAGCCATAGGCGAGCGCCACCCAGCTCATATAGCCGATATCGGTCAGGCTGACATCGGCCTCGCGCAACCAGAATGAGAGGGTACCGAACACCAGTAGCAGCGGCAGACCCGATGAAAAACCCATGGCAAAGAGAATAAACACCCGAAATTCGAGATAGACGGCGAGGGACTCTCTCCAGCTTGGTTTGCGGATCATGTTCAACTACCTGACGACTTTGGAAAAGTGCGTCATTTTGGCAGGTTGATGGCAGATAGCCAAGGCGAGCAAAGAGATAGGTCAAAGAAGCCCGGATAGAGAAAAGGCCCATCCCGAACGGGATGAGCCTTGTATTGTGACCTGACGAAGCGAGGTGACGAACCGCGTCCGGAGAGTTACTTGCCCGCTTTCTTGTCGACTTTCTTGTCTGCCGGAGTTTCTGCCAGCAAGACCACCTTCTTCAGAATGATGGGACTGGTCGGCACATCGTTGGCGCGCAGAATGGGGCTGTAACCGGTCTGTACCTGAGCCAGTTTGTCCAACACCTCCATCCCCTGAACCACCTGACCGAACACGGTATAACCCGCAGAGCCACCGGCGTTGAGGTTATTGTTGTCGACCAGATTGAAGTAGAACTGGCGAGTAGCGCTGTCGACCGCCTGGGTGCGAGCCATGGCGATGGAGCCACGCTTGTTGGGCAGACCGCCACGCGACTCGTTGACCACAGGCTCATAAGTCGGCAGCTGCTGGAACTGCTGGTTGTAGCCCCCACCCTGCACCACGAAATCCTGGATCACCCGGTGGAAGATGCTGCCGTCATAGCTGCCATCAGCCACGTAACGCAGGAAGTTCTTCACCGTCTGGGGCGCCTGCTTGGACGCCAGCTCCACCACGATATTGCCGTGGTTGGTCTCCATTCTGACTTTCGGGCCCGCGAACGCCAGCGGGGCGATCAGCATGGCCAGCAACCAGAGTTTTTTCATCATCAGACCCCTGCACCGTTCGGTTGACCTTTCAGGTAACCGCGCAGCGCATCATCCGCCATGATCTGCTGCAGCACGCTACCCAGTTGCAGGTTCAGTGTAGACTCTAGATCGGCCATGCTTGGCTCGCTCGGGCTCTCCTTGCTGGAAGACATGTTGAACTGCTTGGTCAGACGGTTACCCTGGAAATCAGCGATCACCTGCAGGCTGACGCGGGACTTGGTGACATAGGTAAAGGTCTTCTCTTCCACATTGACTGCGGCGTTGGAGATCACCAGCGTCAGGTTGGTGGTGCCACTGTTGCCCACTTCGAGACCCTGGCTGCGCAGACCTTCGGCCAGCCGCTCGGCTATCAGCAGGTTGAGCGGACGCTCGCTGTTGACCAGCACGGGCGCTTTCTCTTTATGTTTGATGGAGAAGACGTAGGCAGCCTCACGCTTGTCTACCCCTTCCATGGTGATGCGATTGCCAGAGTAGTATTGCTGGTTGGCGGGGATCACCTGCGGATTGAGCAGCGCTGTCTCCGGCCAATGAGTGGCACACCCGCCCAGCATCAGGGCGGCCAGCAGCAAGAGTGACTTTTTCATCATGGTTTCCTTTGGCTTTAGCGTTTGATGGCTTTCAAAATAACGAATTTGCTGTTCGACGCAACGACTTGTGCGTTGGCAAACAAGCGCTTGAGTTTGTTGTGATAGTCCAGATGACGGTTGCCTACTATCCAGAGTTCACCCCCTTGAGGCAACACCCGGTGCGCATCGCTGAACATCTGCCAGGCGATATGATCGGTGATCGCCTGTAACTGATGGAAAGGAGGGTTGCAGAGGATCCGATCCGCCGAGCCGACCGCCACCCCGTCGAGACAGTTATTGACCATAAAGCGGGCGCGCGGCAGTGCATCGGCCAGATTCTGTTCCACATTGAGCCGGGCCGAGGCAACCGCCATGTAGGACTCATCGATAAAGGTCACCTCCACCTCGGGATCCCGCGCCAGCAGCGAGAGTCCCAGCACGCCGTTGCCGCAACCGAGATCGATCACCTGACGTGCGCTGTGGATGGGCAAGTTGTCCAGCATAAAGCGGGCACCAATATCGAGACTGGTGCGCGAGAAGACGTTGGCATGGTTGTGGATGAGCATGCCACTCCCCTCCAGCGGCCAGACAGTCGGGAAGGGGTTGGCCAGCGCGGGACGTTCTGCCTGCGGCTCGCAGTGAATGAGGCGCGCCTTCTTCCAGGCCAGCGAGGTACGGGTAGGCCCCAAATACTTCTCGAACAACTTGAGGGTGGATGTATGAATATCCTTCGCCTTGCCGGCAGCAATAACGCGGGTTGCCGGTGTCACCACCGCACGCAATGCCAGCAGTTGCTGCTCCAGCAGTGCCTGATATTTGGAGACCTTGATCACCACCAGCGCAGGGGCATCGGGCAGCGGCGCCAGCGCATCCTGCAAGCGGATACCACCCACATCCAGTCCGTTTTCGGCCAGATTGACCAGGGTCGCCCGCTCACTGATGTAGGAGTCGGTGACGCAGCAGGGAGAGTGAGGATGCAGATAGGCGGCCAACGCGCCAAAACCATCATTCATGATGATGAGGGGGCCCGCCTGCTCGAGGGGAGACTCCGCCAGGGTGTTGATCAGGTATTCGTCAGCCGCATCCCAAGCTTGCAGGGTCTCCTGACTCTGGCGCGGATAGCGGTAGAGCGTGAGCTGGCAATGGGGTGTGTCGAGAAGGGTTTGCATAGGAAGAGTCCAACCTCGGCTTGATTCGTGTATACAGGCGCCAGGGGCGACGCAAAGTGGCGCTATTCTAGCGAGGAGCAGGAATTTCACCAGTTCGATGCGCATCAAGGGGGCAACTGACGGGTGATTTCCCTCTTACGGGGGCTTATTCCATCCCGCGACTGCCGATAGAATGGCCCGACATTCACTCTGGAAGCCGATCCGATGACCATCCAACAACTGATTGAAGCCAAGCTGACCGCCGCCCTCTCCCCCATCGTGCTGGAGGTGATCAACGAGAGCCACATGCACCGTGTGGAACCGGGATCTGAAAGCCACTTCAAGGTGGTGATCGTCAGCGAGCAATTTGCAGGGCAGCGGCTGCTGGCCCGTCATCGTCAGGTCAATGCTGTGCTGGCCGACGAGCTGGCCGGTGCCGTTCATGCACTGGCACTGCATACCTACACAGAGACCGAGTGGCAGGAAAAAGGCCATGCCCCACGCACTCCGAGCTGCGTTGGCAAACCGTCACTCTCCTGAAACCGGTTGTACCACAGGATTTCCCTCGAGAAACTGCCAACAAAAATTAAACAAATTTCCCCCATTGGCCCCGAAAAGGCTACATCGAAGGGGGTATATTTCGACATCAAGGCTTTTTGCTGATAGTGGAGGCAACGGCAAATACCCCCATCGAGGTATCGAAATAAAAAAACCTTTAAAACCACTACTTACAAGGTGTCAGGGGCTTATTCATTGCAGGTTAATTTTGTGATGGCACGGGGATTTTGCCCATTTGGCATGGCAGAAAATGCACCTTAAGTGGTAAACTCAAGCGCTTTTGAGTGAGCCTGCATGTTGAATAATTGTTGAGCCTGCCCACCTGGCACAACCACAACATCGACTCATTCAACCACCCGTCGTGATGTATTTCTCGGCGCTAACCAACCTCTCCCGTAACGGTAGTGCAAGTAAGTATGATTACAATCAAAAGAGGACTGGACATCCCCGTGCTGGGTGCGCCAGAGCAAGTAATCTACGATGGCCCCGCCATCACCCGTGTTGCGACACTGGGCGAGGAGTTTGTGGGGATGCGACCTACTATGTTCGTCAAAGTAGGTGATCGCGTCATCAAAGGTCAGGATCTTTTTGAAGACAAGAAGAATCCGGGCGTTAAATTCACAGCTCCTGCCACCGGTGTGGTTTCAGAGATCAACCGTGGTGCCAAACGTGTTCTCCAGTCTGTGGTCATCGACCTCGACGGTTCCGATGAACAGGTGACGTTTGAGCATTTTGCCTCTGCCGAGCTTGCCAAGCTCGAGCGCAGCAAGGTGCAAGAGATCCTGGTCGCATCAGGTCAGTGGACTGCGTTGCGTACCCGTCCGTTCAGCAAAGTCCCCGCGGTAGCGTCTGCCCCGCGCGCCATCTTTGTGACTGCAATGGACACCAACCCGCTGGCTGCCGATGCCGAGCTGATTATCAAGGAACAGCCGCAGGCCTTCCTCGATGGTCTGGCCGTATTGACCCGCCTGACCGACGGCGCCGTCTACGTCTGTAAAGGCGAAGGCAGTCTGCCCCACTCTCCGCTGGCTCAGGTCAAGGAAGAGATCTTCGTTGGTCCGCACCCTGCCGGTCTGCCGGGTACCCATATCCACTTCCTGGATCCGGTCAGCAGCACCAAGGTGCAGTGGCACATCAACTATCAGGATGTGATCGCATTCGGCAAGCTGTTCACCACCGGTCAGATCTTCACTGACAAGGTGATCGCGCTGGCTGGCCCGAACGTGCTCAAGCCGCGTCTGCTGCGTACCCGTCTGGGCGCCTGCATCAGCCAGCTCACCAACAATGAGCTGCGTGCCGACGAAAACCGTATCATCTCCGGTTCTATCCTGAGTGGTGCCAAAGCCGAAGGTGTTCACGACTACCTGGGCCGCTACCACAATCAGGTTTGCGTGCTGGGTGAAGGTCGCGAGAAAGAGTTCCTGGGCTGGATCAACCCCAGCGCCAACAAGTTCTCTATCACCCGTACCACCCTCTCTCATCTGATGAAGGGCAAGCTGATCAACTTCACCACCACTACCAACGGTAGTGACCGTTCCATGGTGCCTATCGGCAACTATGAGCGGGTGATGCCACTCGACATCCTGCCGACCCTGCTGCTGCGGGACATGGTCTCCGGCGATACCGACGGTGCGCAAGCACTGGGCTGCCTGGAGCTGGATGAGGAAGATTTGGCGCTCTGTACCTTTGTCTGCCCCGGCAAGACAGAGTACGGCCCGATCTTGCGTGAGTGCCTGACCAAGATTGAACTGGAAGGTTAAGCGATGAGTTTCAAGCAACTTCTTGAAAATATGGAACACCACTTCGAACCGGGTGGAAAGTACGCCAAGTACTATGCCCTGTTCGAAGCGGCGTACACCCTGTTCTACACCCCGGGTAGCGTTACCCGCAACGCCTCCCACGTTCGTGATGCGCTCGATCTGAAGCGCATGATGATCATGGTGTGGCTGGCCGTGTTCCCGGCCATGTTCTGGGGCATGTACAACGTTGGTAACCAGGCGATTGCCGCCATTGCCCACATGGGCTCGGCTGCTGGTGCCAGCAGCTGGCAATATGCCCTGGCTACCATGCTGGGCGCCTCCCTCGATCCGGCTGTAGCCGGTATCGGCAGCAAGATGCTGATCGGCGCCACCCACTTCTTCCCGATCTACATCACCGTCTTCTTTGTCGGTGGTTTCTGGGAAGTGCTGTTCGCCATGGTGCGTAAACACGAGATCAACGAAGGCTTCTTCGTAACCTCCATCCTGTTTGCCCTGATCGTGCCGCCCGAGCTGCCCCTGTGGCAAGCTGCGCTGGGTATCACCTTCGGTGTGGTGATGGCCAAAGAGGTGTTCGGTGGTACCGGCAAGAACTTCCTGAACCCGGCGCTGGCTGGTCGTGCGTTCCTGTTCTTCGCCTACCCGGGCCAGATCTCCGGTGACGCCGTGTGGGTTGCCGTTGACGGCTTCTCCGGCGCGACTGCCCTGAGCCAGTGGGCCCAAGGCGGCCAGATGGCGCTGATCAACGGTGCAACCGGCCAGGCTATCAGCTGGATGGACGCTTTCCTGGGTAACCTGCCGGGTTCCATCGGTGAAGTCTCTACCCTGATGATCCTGCTGGGTGCCGCCATGATCGTCTACATGCGCATCGCCTCCTGGCGCATCATCGCCGGCGTGATGATCGGTATGATCGCCACCTCCCTGCTGTTCAACGTCATCGGTTCCGATACCAACCCCATGTTCAACATGCCGTGGCACTGGCATCTGGTACTGGGTGGCTTCGCCTTCGGTATGGCCTTCATGGCGACCGACCCTGTCTCCGCCGCCTTTACCAACAAAGGCAAGTGGTGGTATGGCGCCCTGATCGGCGTAATGGTCGTGCTGGTTCGCGTGGTTAACCCTGCGTTCCCAGAAGGCATGATGCTGGCCATTCTGTTTGCGAACCTGTTTGCTCCCCTGTTTGACCACTTCGTCGCTCAGGCAAACATCAAGCGGAGGATTGCTCGTGGCGTTTAATAAAGATTCAACCCTCGGCACCGTCAGCGTGGTCACCGGCCTCTGTCTGGCCTGTTCCATCGTGGTATCCGTTGCCGCTGTGGGCCTGCGTTCTACCCAGCAGGAAAACAAGGCGCTGGACAAGCAGAGCAACATTCTCGCCGTAGCCGGTGTGGATGTAAGCGAAGTGGCCAAGCGCGACCTGGCCAAACTGTACGGCGAGAAGATCGAAGCGCGTCTGGTGGATCTGGCGACCGGTGACTTTGTTGACGGCGATGCCGACAACTTCGACACCAAGCAGGCAGCCAAAGATCCGGCCCGCAGCATCCGTCTTGCCGCCGCTGACGACAAGGCCAGCCTGCGTCAGATCTCCAAGCAGATCCCGGTATTCTTCGCCAAGGATGCCGAAGGCAAGATCGACAGCATCATCCTGCCCATCTACGGTCAGGGTCTGTGGTCGACCATGTATGCCTTCGTCGCCGTTGCCGCTGATGGCCAGACCATCAAGGGCATCACCTACTATGACCACGGTGAAACCCCGGGTCTGGGTGGCGAGATCGAAAACCCGGCCTGGCAGGCGCTGTTCAAGGACAAGAAACTGTTCGACCAGAATGGCATGCCGGCGCTGCGCGTCATCAAGGGCCATGCTCCGGCGGGCTCCGAGCACGAGATCGATGGTCTCTCCGGTGCCACTCTGACCGGTAACGGCGTACAGCATACCTTCGACTTCTGGATGGGTCCCAAGGGCTTCGGTCCTTTCCTGGCCAAGGTTCGTGCAGGAGAAATCAACAATGGCTGACAAGAGCGAAATGAAGAAGTTGCTGTTGACGCCTGTGCTGGGCAACAACCCCATCGCCTTGCAGGTGCTGGGTGTCTGTTCTGCACTGGCGGTTACCAGCCAGATGAAAACTGCGTTTGTAATGACCCTCGCGGTCATGGCGGTCACCGCCTTCTCAAACCTGTTCATCTCCCTGATCCGCAACCAGATCCCGAACAGCGTCCGGATTATCGTACAGATGGCGATCATCGCCTCACTGGTTATCGTGGTTGACCAGGTGCTCAAGGCTTACGCCTATGACATCTCCAAGCAACTGTCGGTCTTCGTGGGTCTGATCATCACCAACTGTATCGTAATGGGCCGCGCTGAAGCGTACGCCATGAAGAGTGCCCCGCTGCCCTCCTTCCTAGATGGTATCGGCAACGGTCTGGGCTATGGTGCCATTCTGCTGAGTGTCGCAACCGTGCGTGAACTGCTGGGCTCCGGCACCTGGTTCGGCATCGAGCTGCTGCCGCTGGTGAACAACGGTGGCTGGTATGTGCCCAACGGCCTGCTGCTGCTGCCGCCGAGTGCATTCTTCATCATTGGTCTGATCATTTGGGGCGTACGCACCAAGGATCCCAAGCAGGTGGAGGCGAAGGATTAAGGTATGGAACACTATCTGAGTCTGTTGATTAAATCGATCTTCATCGAAAACCTGGCACTCTCCTTCTTCCTGGGGATGTGTACCTTCCTGGCGGTGTCCAAGAAGGTAAAGACCTCCATGGGTCTGGGTATTGCCGTTATTGTGGTGCAGACCATCGCGGTTCCTGCCAACAACCTGATCTACAACTACGTGCTTAAAGATGGCGCTCTGGTATCCGGTCTGGATCTGAGCTTCCTGAGCTTCATCACCTTCATCGGTGTGATTGCAGCACTGGTACAGATCCTGGAGATGGCGCTGGACAAGTACTTCCCGGCACTCTACAACGCGCTGGGTATCTTCCTGCCGCTCATCACCGTGAACTGCGCCATCTTCGGTGGCGTCTCCTTCATGGTGCAGCGTGACTACAACTTCATGGAGTCTGTGGTCTACGGTGTGGGTTCAGGGGCAGGCTGGATGCTGGCGATCGTTGCGCTGGCAGGTATCCGCGAGAAGATGAAGTATTCCGATGTTCCGGAAGGCCTGCGCGGTCTGGGCATCACCTTCATCACCGCCGGTCTGATGGCGCTGGGCTTCATGTCCTTCTCTGGTATCTCCCTGTAATCGGCTTTCCTGCAATCAGAAAGGAACGATAGATGGAAATTATTTTGGGTGTGGTCATGTTTACCGTGATCCTGCTGGCACTGGTGGCAGTCATTCTGTTCGCCAAGTCCAAGCTGGTGACCGCGGGCGACGTGACAATCAGCATCAATGGTGACCCGGCCAAGGCTGTGACCAGCCCGGCCGGTGGCAAGCTGCTCGGCGTGCTGGCTGGCAGCGGTATCTTCGTCTCCTCCGCCTGTGGCGGCGGTGGCTCCTGCGGCCAGTGCAAGGTACGGGTGAAATCCGGTGGCGGCGACATTCTGCCGACCGAACTGGATCACATCAGCAAGGGCGAAGCCCGTCATGGCGAGCGTCTGGCCTGTCAGGTTACCGTTCGCTCCGACATGGATATCGAACTGCCGGAAGAGATCTTCGGGGTGAAGAAGTGGGAATGTACTGTTATCTCCAACGATAACAAGGCCACCTTCATCAAGGAGCTCAAGCTGCAGATCCCCGATGGCGAGAGCGTGCCGTTCCGCGCCGGTGGTTATATCCAGATTGAGGCCCCGGCTCACCACGTGCACTACAAGAACTTCGATATTCCCGAGGAGTATCGCGGTGACTGGGATCGCTTCAAGATCTTTGAGCTGGAGTCCAAGGTCGATGAGCCAATCATCCGTGCCTACTCCATGGCCAACTATCCGGAAGAGTTCGGCATCATCATGCTGAACGTGCGTATCGCGACCCCGCCCCCGAGCAACTGGACTGCCCCTCCGGGACAGATGTCCTCCTACATCTTCAGCCTGAAGGCTGGCGACAAGGTGACTATCTCCGGTCCGTTCGGTGAGTTCTTCGCCAAAGACACCGATGCCGAAATGGTATTCATCGGTGGTGGTGCAGGTATGGCGCCGATGCGTTCCCATATCTTCGACCAGCTGCGTCGCCTGAAGTCCAAGCGCAAGATGAGCTTCTGGTACGGTGCCCGTTCCAAGCGCGAAATGTTCTATGTCGAAGACTTTGACATGCTCGCCGCCGAGAACGAGAACTTCACCTGGAACGTCGCCCTGTCTGATCCGCAACCGGAAGACAACTGGGACGGCTACACCGGCTTCATCCACAACGTGCTCTACGAGAACTATCTCAAGAATCACGAAGCACCGGAAGATTGCGAGTTCTACATGTGTGGACCTCCGGTGATGAACGCTGCCGTCATCAACATGCTCAAAGACTTGGGCGTTGAAGACGAAAACATCCTGTTGGATGACTTTGGTGGTTAATCCATGCACAGTGTTGTAAAGACCTGGCTAGCCTTCGGGCTAGCCTTTTTCTTGACTGGGTGCGGTCAGGAGACTGTCCAATCCAAACCGGAGATCCACATCACCGGCAGCACCATGGGCACTTATTACTCCATCAAGGTGGCGGACAGCGCCATCAGCGATCCGGCCAAGCTTCAAGCTGAGGTGGATGTGTTGCTGGAGCGGGTCAACGATCAGATGTCGACCTATCGCCCCGATTCCGAACTGTCGCGCTTCAACCAGAGCCGTGACAACAAACCGGTAGTGGTCTCCCGCGATACCGCACGGGTCGTCACAGAGGCCATTCACATTGGCCGTGAGAGCCAGGGGGCGCTGGACGTCACCGTTGGCCCCTTGGTCAATCTGTGGGGCTTTGGCCCGGACAAGAAGCCGACCAAGGTCCCTTCCGATGAGCTGATCACCCAGACTCGCCAGAAGACCGGTCTGGGCAACCTGCACGTCATCACCTCGGTGGATGCCGATACCCTGCAAAAAGATATTCCGGACCTCTACGTCGATCTCTCTGCCATCGCCAAGGGCTTTGGTGTGGACAAGGTAGCCGAGTATCTGGAGTCACTGGGTGCGCGTAACTATCTGGTGGAGATTGGCGGCGAGCTGCGGATCAATGGCGTCAACGGCAAGGGGCACCCCTGGCGCGTGGCCATCGAGAAGCCCACCGCAGGCACCGGCACGGTGCAAGAGGTGATCGTGCCCGGTGACAACGGGGTGGCCACCTCCGGCGATTACCGCAACTACTATGAACTGGATGGTCAGCGCTTCTCCCACACCATAGATCCGCGCAGCGGCAAGCCGATCCAGCACCGTCTGGTGTCGGTCACCGTGATCCACCCCTCCTGCATGACCGCAGACGGGCTGGCCACCGTGTTTATGGTGATGGGGACCGAGAAGAGCCTGGCCTATGCCAACGAGCGCGGCTTGGCGATCTTCGTGATCACCAAGACGGACAACGGCTTTGAAGAGGCTTACTCCGATGCCTTCAAGCCCTATCTGGTCAAGAAGTAAGAGGTAGAGATGCAGATTTTTCTGATCACCTTCGGGGTATTCATGCTGGTGATAGCCGCCATGGCTATCGGTTATATCTTCCAGAAGAAGACCATCTCCGGCTCCTGTGGCGGTCTGGGTAGCGTCGGCATCGAGAAAGAGTGCGATTGCCCGGAACCCTGTGACAACCGCAAGAAGAAGATGGCCAAGGAAGAGGCCCGTCGCAAGATGCTGGAAGAGAACCGCATCATCTGATGACTCTGGTTTTTCGGTAAACAAAAGCGCGCCCGAGGCGCGCTTTTTACTGGCCGTTATCTTGCGTTAACGGTCAGGGCTGACGTTCGATATAGAGGATCACCTCGCCAAGATGGATACCGAACTTGCTGATCTCGGCACGATTGATCAGACGATCTTCGTCCAGCAGATACATCCAGTCATCGAAGCTCACCCGCACTACCTCGCCATCCGGCAGCGCCAGATCAAGCTGATAACGCCAGTTGAGGGCAAACCCTTGGCTTTTGCCCATCGCCTCCCCCACCACATCGGAAGCAGTACCTCGCCAGTGACCGTCAACCCCCTTGCTCAGATACCAGGTACGGGTCTGCTGGCGGCCATCGTCAAAGTAGAACTGCTCGAACAGCTCTCCCTTGCCATCCTTCCAACGACCCACCATCTCGACCCGAAAGCGACTGATCACTTCGCCGCTGCGGTCGGTTACCAGGCCGTGAGCCACCAGTTTGCCGTTGAAGAAACGGGCGAGATCCCAGTTTGGCCCCTGCCCCCGATAGTCATCGAGGCTGGCACCACAGCCACTCAGCAGCAAAAAGGGGAGCAACAGCAACCAGCGGTATGCACGATAGAAAAACATTGGAAACTCCATGTTCAGGGTTGGCCACGCAGGCGGCGGGTCAGGGCGGGATCGCGGCTGTTGTCAGCCAGCCAGATGGCGAGAAAAGCGGCCGAGAATTGCGGATCGGCCAGGGTGCCGAGGGATTTTTCCTGCCACCAGAAGTGGCCTGCCCCGCCCTTGTCGACATAGAAGGTGAGCTTGTCGCCTGCCTGCACATCGGGCCAGAGTGCTGCGAGCTGGCCGAGCCAGCGCTGACGCTCGGCGTCAGAGCCAAGACCGAGCCGCTGCCACTCCGCGGCAGTAGCGCTCAGCAGATCTTCCCGCTCGATGGATCTGGCATAGGTGAGGGTCAGGGCCTGCGGATAGTGACCGGGCTGATAGCGCCCGCTCACACTGTAGAGGGTGGCATCGTAGAGCTTGAACCAGAGCCAGTTCATCTCCCCCTGCCCGACCGGGCGCAGCTGCTGCCAGGGGGCGGCAGAAGCCTGCACTGTGGTTGCAGCCAAGAGCGTAAACGCCAGCAGTAGCGGGTTAATTCCACCCCATATGCCAGTGGTTGGGGTCTTCCAGTTCATGCCAGTCCATCTCCTGTTCCTGCAGGGTGTTGATATCCTGCATCACCACCTGCACCAGCTGCCCCTGCGCATCCCGCTGGCAGGCAACCACCAGATAGAAGCGATCAGTCAGCTCATGCTGGCTCTCTTTGGTCCATTTGGAAAAAAGCAACGAGTCGGTCGAAAAGGTGTTTGTCATGACTCCCCCTCCAGCTTGACCATTACCCACAGGAGTACGGGTAACCACCACATCCAGATCACTGCCAGCAACGCAGTGCTGATCCAGATGCCCCAGGGTAAGTTTACTGCCCCCATGGCGGCCCCCGCCACATAGGAGGAAGCACCGCCAAATACGCCAAACAGCGCCTGCTGCCAGCGAGGCAAGCGCAGCAGCCAGCGCATACCATGGGCCAGCGTCAGGGCAAAACCAAGCCAGAGCAGCACCAGCCAGAGGGGAAAACCGGACGGGAACCGGAACAGGCCGAGCTGCCAGAGCAGCACATCCAGCAGACAGCCGGCAACCGCAATGGGGAGCAGCCGCCAGTCACGCTGGCGGCTGGGTGAGAAGAGAAAGTGCAGCAGCAACATTGCCAGCAGCGGGCCCGGCTGCTGCCACTTCACCGCCAGCAACCAGTAGAGGTTGAACCCCAGCAGGTGAGCCCACTGCCACATGGTCAGTGACCGCTTACTGGCACATCACCCGACCAGCCAGCGGGCCCCGGCTTGGCGGCCTCCAGCTGCACCAGACTGATGGTGCGCTCCCAGAATCCCCCCTCGCAATAGGCAAAGTAGAAGTGCCACAACCGGATGAAATCCTGGCTGTAACCGAGCTTGGGCAGCTCGGGCGCCAACGCCAGAAACCGCTCGCACCAGTGAGCCAGGGTGCGGGCATAGTGATGGCCGTGATCGTGCAACCGCACCAGCTGCATGTCGGTCTCCCGCGCCAGCAACCCCGCCATCTGGGAGACGCTCGGCAAGCAGCCACCGGGGAAGATGTAGCGCTGGATGAAATCGACTCCGCGCAGATATTGGGCGTGGCGCTGATCGGCGATGGTGATGGCCTGAATGAGCAGGCGGCCACCGGGCTTGAGCAGCCGTGACAACTGGCGGAAATAGTCGGGCAGGAAGGCGTGCCCCACCGCCTCGATCATTTCGATGGAGACCAGCTTGTCATAGGTGCCTTCCAGCTTGCGGTAATCCTCCAGCAGCAAGGTGATGCGATCCCCCAGCCCCTCCCGCGCAATCCACTCCTTGGCATAGTCATGCTGGGCCCGGGAGATAGTCGTGGTGGTCACCCGGCAGCCATAGTGGCGGGCGGCATAGACGGCGAGGCCACCCCAGCCGGTGCCGATCTCCAGCAGATGATCGTCAGGCCCCAGCTCCAGCCGCTCGCAGATGGTGCGCAACTTGGCTTGCTGACCCTCTTCCAGAGTGGCGTCGGCGCTCGGGTAGATGGCGCTCGAGTACTGCATATGGCTGTCGAGAAACCCCTGATAGAGGGTATTGCCGAGATCGTAGTGGGCGGCGATGTTGGAGCGTGAACCGGTCAGGGTATTGCGGTTGAGCCAGTGGCGCACCTTGTTGAACGGGAAACTGAGCCAGCCGAGGCGCCGCTCGAGGGAGTCAAGCAGGGTCAGATTGCGGGCCAGCAGCCGTACCAGCGCCACCGGATCCGGGCTGGTCCAGAGCCCCTCCACCCAGGTTTCTCCGGCGGCAATGCTGCCCCCCAGCAACAGGCGACGATAGAAGGCCGGATCCTGCACCACCAGTTCGGCATGCAGATCGGTGCCCGCGACGCCAAAGCTGTGGCGCTCACCGCCATCCCGCAGCAGCAGCTGGCCATGTTCGAGGCGACCCAGCAGATTGAGCAGCAGTTGTCTTGCCCCCTTGTCGATGAAAGAGGCAGAGAGGGTTGATTGAGCAAGTTCCATTAGCGGCTCTCCGGATGGGTAAAAATCGGGGTTCGTTTGATAAATAGACGCAGGGCCTGCCAGTAGATCCCGAGCAGCACCTTCATGGTCATCCATGGCCAGCGGGCCAGCAGGGCCACCAGCCCCTTGCGTGACAAGGGTTCGCGCGTGAGCGCCAGAGTGGCGTCAAACAGCTTTGCTTCACCGGATACGGGATGACTCTCGATATGGATCAGTGTCTCCTGCGCGGGCGGCCTGATCCGCCAGTGATAACGCATCGCCAGCCCCATAAAGGGGGATACGTGAAAATCCTTGTCATGGGGTGCCAGCGCCGCCAAATCCAGCAGGTAGTAGTGACGCTCGTTCCAGGGAGTGTTCGACACCTCTGCCAGCAGATAGCGCGCCTCGCCCTGCCGGTAGCAGAAGTAGAAGTTGACCGGGCTGAAGTAGAACCCCAGACAGCGCACATTGCCGAGCAGCAGCACCCGCCCCTCGGGGTCGGCATCGCCACCCAGCTCGCTCACCTTCTGCCACACCGCCTGCTTGAGGCTTCCCTCACTCCCCTTGAGATAGTCATGGCGGTGAAACGAAAGCAGTCCCGAGCGCTCCACACCGAACCAGCGCCCCTGATCGAGCTGCGGCAGCTCGTCGAGATCCAGTCCCAGCATAAACAGGCTGTAGGAGAAGGCGTGAGCCCGCGGTGCAAAACGGCGGTGGCGCACCGAGCCCTGCCAGATGGCGCTGGTGACGCCAGCCAGTTCGTCTGTACGCTCATGTTCGGTGGCCACGGTGGCGCCGTTCATAGCTCGGCTCCGAAGCGCCTGGCGACATCCAGCGCGCTGCGCACCCCATCCTCGTGGAAGCCGTTGTACCAGTAGGCACCACAGAAGTGTGTGTACTGCTGGCCGCAGATCTCCGCACGCCGTTGCTGGGCGGCAATAGAGGCCAGATTGAACACCGGATGGTGGTAGACGAAGCGGCGCAGCACCTTGCTCTCATCCACCTTGCCCTTGGGATTGAGGCTGACGCAGAAGGGCTCCGGCGAGTTCACCCCCTGCAGGATGTTCATGTTGTAGCTCACCAGCGGCCGCGCCTCGTCGTTGCCATCGAGCTGATAGTTCCAGCTGGCCCATGCCTTGCGGCGAGTGGGCAGACAGCGGGCATCGGTATGGAGCCAGACATCGTTGGCCTGATAGGGCATGTCGCCGAGGATGGCCTGCTCCCGCTCGCAGGGATCCGCCAGCAGTGCCAGCGCCTGATCGCTGTGGCAGGCGAAGATCACCTCGTCAAACCGCTCCTCGCCGTAACTGCTCTGGATCACCACGCCATCCGCGTCCCGCCGTACGCTCTGCACCGGACAGGCGAGGCGGATTTGCGACTGCCAACCCGCGGTAAGGGGGCCGATATATTCCCGCGAGCCACCCGGGATCACGTACCACTGGGGGCGATTGGCCACATCCAGCAGGCCGTGGTTGGCAAAAAAGCGCAGGAAGAAGCCAAGGGGGAAGGCGCGCATATCGGCCAGGGTCGATGACCAGATCGCCGCTCCCATCGGCAAGATGTAGTGGCGGGCGAAGTAGTCGCTAAACTCCCCCGCCAGCAGAAAGTCCCCCAGGGTCAGCTCGGGGCCAGCCCCCTGATGCTGACCATCCGCCAGCCAGGCCCGTGCCTCCCGGTTGAAGCGCAAAATCTCGCCAACAAAACCGTAGAAACGGGGGCTCAACAGATTGCTGCGCTGGGCAAACAGGGTGTCGAGGTTATGGCCGTTATACTCCAGCCCCTCCGGGCTCTTCACCGAGAAGCTCATCTCGGCCGGTTGCCGCGCCATGCCGATCCGTGCCAGCAACTTCAAGAAGTTGGGGTAGGTGCGATCGTTGAAGACGATAAAGCCGGTGTCGATGGCATAGCTGCGGCCAGCCTGATTCACATCGACAGTGGCTGTGTGCCCCCCCAGAGTCGGCGCCGCCTCGAACAGGGTTATGTCATGGAGTTTGTGGAGCAGAAAACCGGCGGTGAGCCCCGAGATCCCTGAACCGACGATGGCGATCTTTTTCTTCATGAATGGCTTCCTTTCGATACGAGTGCGCGGCCAAGGCGCAGCCAGAGCCCCACCGGCAGCGCACCAAGCAGGCGCAGCAACCAGATGAAACGGCGGGGAAAGTGGATCTGGTGACGACCAGCGGTCAGCCCGTCCATGATGGCGCGGGAGGCCTGCTCCACCGTCACCAGGCAGGGCATGGGAAAATCATTTTTGGCGGTGAGCGGCGTCTGGACAAAGCCGGGGCGGATCAGGGTCACCCCGATCCCTTTGCTGGCCAAATCGAGGCGCAAGGTATCCGCCAGATAGTCGAGGGCCGCCTTTGAGGCGCCATAGGCCTCGGCTCGCGGCAGCGGCAGCCAGCTCACCGACGAGCTGACGATGGCCAGCCGTGACCCAGCCCCGAGCAACGGCAAGAAGGCGGCCAGCGCATGGCCGGTGGCGGTCAGATTGGTGTCGATGACACGGGCAAACAGCTCGCTGTCAAACCCCTCCGCCACATCCATGTACTCGCAGTTGCCTGCGTTGAGGATCAGCAGATCGAGGAATGGCAGCGTAGCAGCCACCCCGCTCATTGCGGCCAGATCCCGGGCATCGAACTGCAGCGGCGTGACGCCATCCAGCCCCAGCTCCTGCAGCCGTTCACCATCGCGGCCACAACCCCACACCTGCCAGCCTGCCCGCCGGTAATCCAGCGCCAACTGGCGACCGATGCCGGAGGTCGCGCCGGTGATCAGCACCCGGCCGCTCATGCGCCAAGCCTAATCTTGATGGTGCGCACCACGAGCCCGAGCAGCGGCAACTGCTCGTAGAGCATGGCGCCCAGGTCAAAATAGTCCCGGTGCTGGCACACCTTGCCCGCCTCGTCGAATTCGAGGCGGGTGGCCCCCTCCACCGTCACCGGCTCACCACCACGCAATCTGGGGTGAGAGAAGGTCATGGTCCAGCCGAGCCAGGCCTGCTGCCCTTGTTGCTGCTGACTGGTGATGACGAAACGGCAGTAGGCGAGGCGCTGATAGAGGGTGGCAAAATAGTCGCCAAGGGCCGCCAGCCCCTCGATACGGTGGGCCGGATCGGTAAAGACTACCTGTTCGGCATAGACCTCGGGCAAGCGGTGCAACTGCTGTTTGTCCAGTTGCTGATAGAGGCCAATAAAGCGGGCCAGCGGCTCGTTCATCCTATTTCTCCAGAGAGCGAAACATCTCGATGGCTCTCACCCGGGCAACGGCGTGATCCACCATGGGTGCCGGATAATCACGTCGCCCCTTGAGCCGCAACCAGTCGTGGGGCTGATGCACATAAGCGGCGGGAATATCGGCAAGTTCAGTTACCCAGGTACGGATAAACTCCCCTTGTGGATCAAATCGTTGCCCCTGAGTGGTGGGGTTGAAGACCCGAAAGTAGGGGGCCGCATCGGCGCCGGTGCCCGCCGCCCACTGCCAGCCGCCGTTGTTGGCCGCCAGATCCCCATCGATGAGCCTACTCATGAAATAATCCTCCCCGAGCCGCCAGTGGATATGGAGATCCTTGGTGAGAAAGCTCGCCACTATCATTCGCAGCCGGTTGTGCATCCAACCGGTGGCGTTGAGGCAGCTCATCGCTGCATCAACGATGGGGTAGCCGGTACGGCCCTCGCACCAGGCGGCGAAGGCATCCGGATCCCAGCTCCACGGCAAGGCCGCCGTCTCCGCCTTGAAGGGGCGATTCATGGAGAGAGTCGGGATCAGCACCAGCAGGTGGCGATAGAACTCGCGCCAGATGAGTTCGTTGAGCCAGACAAAGCCGGGCTGAGCCTTGGACTGGGGCCGATAGCCGAGCCGCTGCTGGAGCGCCGCCACACACTGACGGGGACTGATGATGCCCGCCGCCAGATAGGGGGAGAGCACGGACGTGCCCGCGATGGCAGGAAAATCCCGGGTCTCCCCATAGTCGAGCACTGCCTGTTCCAGAAAAATGTTCAAACGGCGCAGAGCTTCCGCCTCCCCCACCGGCCAATGCGGATCAACCGTCAGCTCGCCGAGAGCTTCATCAACCCACGCCCGCTCAGCCAGCGGCTGCCAAGGCAAAGGCTCGCCACGCGGTGTCGGCGCCCGATGAATGACAAACCCCTCCTCGTCGAGGGCCTTGAGCCAGGCGCGGCTGAAAGGGGTGAACACCTTGAACATCTCACCCGAGCCGGTCAGCACCCGCCCCGGTGGCAATACGCAACAGCCGTTGAGCCAGTGACAGCTCACCTCCTGCTCTGCCAGCGCGGCGCTGACGGCATGGTCGCGACGCAGCTCATCGATCTCGATAGCCTGATTGGCGTAGAGCTGGGTCACCCCCAGCTCGCGGCAGAGGTCTGCCAGCGCGACAGGCACCTCGGCAAAAGTCTCCACTCGCAGCAGATGGAGCGGGATGCCAAGGGCCGCCAGCTCGCGGCCCAACTCATCCACCTGCGCCAACATAAAGCGCTGACGGATGGGGGCCATTTTGTGCTGCCGCCACTGGGTGGGGGAGATGATAAAGAGCGCGGCGACCGGCTCATCACCGGCGCAGGCATGCCGCAGCGCGGGGTTGTCGGCGAGGCGCAGATCATTGCGAAACCAGACCAGTTTCATGATTTTTTCCTCCCGCGTCCGCTGGTGCCAGCAGCATCTGGGGCATCCGCTATCAACTCGGCAAGGCTCGCCTGCCAGCCATGGGCTTTAAGCCACTCATCGTCGTAGAGGCGCCCCAGCTCGCCAAACAGGCATGTGCCTGCGGGCCACCCGGCGGCCAGCTCCTGCTTGCCGAGCCCGGCACCCAGCAGCACCAGCCAGGGGGTAACGGCACGCCCCTCCAGCAGGCTGGCATGGCGCGGCTCGATCGCCCCCAGCAGTTGCACCTCATAGCCCTGACCGATCAGCTCGTAGGCGGCCCACACCAGATCGAGGGGGCCAACCTGTCCCCAGCTCGCCAGCGTGATCGGCACGCCTTTCTCCTGCTCGATCAGGTGACGGGCGAAGCGGGTATGGAGCCAGCCCAGCCACACCTGTTGCAGCAGCTCGCCATCGGGCCGCTCGCGCCACAGCCCCAGCAGCCGCTCCACCAGCGGTTGCAGTATCCGGCTGCGCACCAGCTCGAACGGGTAGCTCGCCAGCAGATCGTTGAGTTCAGCCTCCGCCTTGCGCTGGTTGAAGGCGAGCAGCGCCTGACTGAACTGCTCCAGGGTTTGCTGCCAGTGATCGCTCACTGGCTCGGAATGGGGTTCGCTCAAGAGCCCCTTCACCTGCCCGATACTCACTCCCCGCTCCAGCCAGCTCAGGATCTCGCCGATCTGGCGAATATCCTGCTCGCTGTAGAGGCGGTGGCCCTTTTCGGTGCGGGCCGGTTGCACCAGACCATAGCGGCGCTGCCAGGCGCGCAGGGTCACGGCGTTGACACCGGTGAGACGGGAGACCTCGCGAATGGGGTAGATCCCCTCATCAGCCAGAGGAGCAACTTCTTGCGATAAATCAGACATGACAACGTCCATCAAACAAAGGAGTAAGGCTACCCGGCGCAAACCATCCGCCGGGGCAACAGAACGGATTCAGAGCCCGTAACGCAATTTGAGCGTATCGGGGTGTGGATTGAGATATACCTGCTCGGCGAGATAGGGATTGGGGTACTCGCGCAGGTAGTGACGGATCAGGGTGAGCGGCACCAGCAAGGGGAATATGCCGGTGCGGTACTTGTCGATGGTATCGGCAAGCTCCTGCTTCTGGGCCGGGGTCAGCACCCGCTTGAAGTAGCCCTGCAGGTGCATCAGCACATTGGTGTGGCTGCGGCGGTTGGCTCGCAGGGTCAGCGCCGTCATCAATCCCTTGATGTAGTTGTCGGCCACCTCCTGCAAATTGGTGGACTTGCCCAGATTGCCGAGCAGCTTGCCGAGCGCCCTGTAGTGGGTGGTGGCGTGGGAGAGCACCAGATACTTGTAGCGGGAGTGGAAGCGGATCAGCGCAGAGGCAGTAATACCACGCGCACAGAGCTGCTGCCAGTCGTGGTAGGCGAAGACCCTCAGCACGAAGTTCTCCCGCAGGATGGGATCACAGAGCCGACCATCCTCTTCCACCGGCAGCAGGGGGTTGGCCTCCATCAACGCCTTGGCAAAGAGGCCGATCCCCTCCTTGGCGCTCCCCTCGTTGTTGGCGCCATAGACCTTGACCCGCTCCATGCCGCAGCTGGGTGATTTGGCACAGAGGATATAACCGGAGATAAAGTCGAGCTGGCGCGCTTTCTGCTCGCTAAAGGCAATCAGCTTTTCGGTGACATCGAAGCTACCGTTGCTCGCCTCGGCGCGGATCTCGCCGTTGCGCTTGACCAGCCGGATGGCGGCGCGAGGCGCCCCTAGACCGATGGCCATCTCGGGACAGACGGGGTGATAGTCAAAGTGAGCGCCAAGATCCCGTTCACAGAAACTGGAGCGCTTGTGGCCCCCATCGAAACGTACCTCTTGTCCCAGCAGGCAGGCACTGATACCGACTTTAATCTTGTACATGACGACACTCCTTGTATAAGCATTGATTCAGTTATAGCAGTTATACAAAAAAATGGAAGTTGTATAACTATTGCCGACTGATACGACACAAGGAGAAAAAAGAGATCACTGGAAAACGAAAAAACCCATGGCGAACGCCATGGGTAAAAATCAAGACACTACAGACTACTGGAAGGAGGATTAGAAGCTGTACTTCACACCCAGGCTGGAGATGGAACCTTTTTGCAGATCCCAGTTGCGATAGGTGTAATCGGCAGTCAGCGCCCAGTTCTGGTTGAGCTTGTAGGCACCGCCCACCTTGAAGTCGTGCATATCGTCGGTCATGTTGGCGTAGCGGTAGGCCGTGGAGAGCTCGACATTGCCGATGTCGTAGCGCAGACCCACTTCACCGTACATGCTGCCGCTATCTTTGCGAGCGACCGCATCCCAGCCCTTACCGGCAACATTATTCGCCAGCTCACGCTCCAGGGTGTAGCCCATCACACCGGTTTCACCATAGAGATTGAGACCAGTGCTGAGCGGGGTAAAGACACCGACACCGATGCTGGAGATCGACATGCTGTCGTTGCCATCGTTGCGGGAGGTATATTCGGTCCCGGCACGACCGTAGAAGTTGGAACCAAAGCTCTTGGAGAGATCCAGGCTCAGACCGCCAAAATTACGGGTCCCTTTGCTGTCATTGCTGAAGGTACCGTTGAGATAGTCGGATTTGGTGTGCGCCCAGGTAGCCGCGCCCTTGGCGTAGCTGAAGGCATCCTGCGCCATGACGGAAGTAGAGGCAAATCCGGCCAGAACCAGAAGAGAGACAGTTGCTTTTTTCATGATGATAACTCCATGTGATTGGGCCCGTTGCTAGCGAGCTGGTATGGAGTCATTTTGCGATCAGGTTTCCAGCTTGCCGAGCTGCAAGCTGTTGCAGAACCATGTCAGATGTAAGCAGATATTGCAGGGGGTGTCAGCGGCAACAAGTTGCCGGCCCAAGCGGTTTGCATGGGCCGGAACAACGCCAAATCAGCGGAAGACCACCTCGTCAATTTCGACCCGCACCAGCGGCTGACCAGTCAATCCGGCAGGACGGGGGATCTCGAGGGCCAGCGAAGGACGGGCTTGCCCCTTGCGCAGATAGGTCTCCGGCAGACGATTCTCAGCAACCCAGAAGCGGGCCTCCTGACGGCTCAGCTGCACCCCGTCAGCACTGAACAGGGTCACCATGCCACGTACCCCGACCACATTGCGGGTGCCGGTATTGCTCACCATAAAGGTCAGCACCAGCGGGTCAGATCCCTCGATCTTGTCCAGCTTGACCACCACACCGTCACGCGCCATCTGGGCAAGCAGTTCCGGATTGGCCTTGGCCTGATCGGTCAGCACCGGAGCAGCGACGGCCACCACGGCCCCAGCCTTCCCATCAGCAGCCACGCCCTGCACGGGCTCGGCCGGTTTGACCACCAGATACTCCCAGGTGAAGTCGTCGTTGAGCTGAACCTGCCGACCATCGGGCAGCGTCACCTGAGAAAGAGGGGCAGCCTGCGCCAATACGGGGGAGAGGCACAGGGCAATCAGCAGACGGGAGAAGGGTTTCATAGGGCAAAGCTCGGTAACGGGTGAAAGGGCGACAGTATAAACAGTCCCGTCGCCCCTTGCCTATGACGGCACTCACGTTCTGGAACCCGCATCGCTTGCCCGCAGGCTAGATGGCGACATCGTGTCGCTCTTTCTGTGCCATATCCAGGGTCACCAGATCGAACTTGCTCCCCTTGAGGGCAGACAAAATATCCGATTGCATATCAAAGGCCTGCGCACGCTGATGCTCGGGCAGACGCACCCGGGCCAGGGTGGTGGAGCAGTCACACAGGGTATGGAAAAAGACCTGTGCCTCGTCCAGCCCCATGTCGGCCAGCATCTGCTCTGCCTGATCCACCATTCGTAGATAACGCTGCTCAAGCAGCCGTGGATTGGTGAAGCGATTGCTGAGGCAACCGTTGCTCCCCTTGCCCCAACGACCGAGCTGACGCTTGTTGAAGCCGTAACGATAATCGCGGCGCATCAATCCGTTGTCGGCAAAAAACCAGATAGAGTTGGCAGGCAGAGACCCGAACTGGGCAAGATAATCATCACGCTCCTCCACCGCGGCCGGAACCAGCAACGGCAGATGAGACCATTCCGGACGAGCCTGCACATACTCACCAATGCGGCGAACCGGGTCGATCAGCCCTTCAATATTTGGCAGGCGATCGCAAAAGACGATCTCGTCACTCTTGATGACCCAGTGCTCAATGCCATAACGCTGGCAATAACGACGGGCACGGGCCACTTCGCTGCGACTGCGGGTTGGATTATCGAGGGTAATTGCGTGGATTTTCACACCGGCAGCGCGGCACAGCTCGATGCTGTAGCAGGATTCCAACCGTCCCGAAAAAGAGACAACCAGCTCGTCAAAACTTGCCAGTCGCTCAATCAGCAGCTGTTCCCTGGCTTGAAAAGAGTGATCATATCCCTGATTCAGTACAACTACATTGGC
The DNA here is from genome assembly GCF_019047125.1 of Aeromonas sp. FDAARGOS 1411. Lineage (NCBI taxonomy): Bacteria > Pseudomonadati > Pseudomonadota > Gammaproteobacteria > Aeromonadales > Aeromonadaceae > Aeromonas > Aeromonas sp. FDAARGOS 1411. Next base: position 2,665,162 of record NZ_CP077214.1, read on the forward strand.
ACCCATTAAACAGCTCCGGATGATGAACAGGTGCAGTATTGTGCGGCAAACAAACTGAATAGACCCTTAAAGAGTCTGGTTAAAATTAAAACTTGATGATTATTTCCTGTGATTCTGCTGCTAAATCTTCATTTTGGGCGTCATAAATTCGTAATCTTGCTTGGTGAACCCGATGGGCTCGCAAGAAACCCTGCGCCTGATCCAGCGAGGTGAAGGTCAGGTGCCCTCCCTCACTGTCGGTCAGGCAGAGGCACTCCCCTTCTGCCTCAACACAGAGCTGATAACCGCTGCCATCCTTGCAGGCGATGATCAGGGTCGCCTCGGGATAGTGACTGAGCCAATTGCGAAACCGGCCATGCTCCATAGTGCTCCTAGAGGGGCATCACCCCCTGCCGGTGGCGGGCAAACAGCCCAGCTCACCCAGTTGCTGGCGGCAACTCGCCGCGTCGGTAAAGACGATCCCCCTGATACCGAGGGCCTCGGCGGCCGCAATGTTGGCGGGACTGTCATCGATGAAGATGCACTCTGCCGGTTTCAGATCGAACGACACCAGCAGATAGCGGTAGATATCCGGCTCCGGCTTCATCATCCGCACCCGCGCCGAGACCGCCTTGCCGCTGAAGAAGCGCCAGAAATCCTGATGCTGCTCCAACCAGTCGATGCTGGCATGACCCATGTTGGAGAGGGCATACAGAGTGTGCCCCGCCCCGTGCAGCTCGGCTATCAGGGTTAGCATAGCGGGATCTGGCAGCAGGGAAGCGGGAACTGCCTGTAAAATGGCCAGATTCTCCGCCGTCGAGAGGCCGGTGCGCGCTTGCGCTTCCCGGGCCATGGTGTGGAGCGACATGGTGCCTCTGTCTACCTCCAGCCAATCCGGGTGGTTAAAGAGCTGCTCAGCCAACTGTTCGGCCCCTTGCGGACCACGCACGGAACGCACTATGCCTACCGGATCCCAGCTCACCACCACCCGTCCCAGATCGAAAATAATCGCCATCGTCTTTACCTCCCCCACTGGGTTTCAGTCATAAAAACAGAGTCAATAGAACATCGCTCATACGCCATTTTCTTAACCGGATACCCTGCCCCCATCCCCGCCTGCGGGCAAGTTTTACTTGCATCAGACCGGCAAATCCCTTAATGGTTATGACGTTACTTCAAGGACACACCTATGCACGCACCATTCTTCTTTGCTTTCTCGTTTATCCGGCCCGCTTGAGGGAAGGCCTGTCGTCGTGTGAACAGAAAGCAAAGACGAATCGAGCCTCCCCTAGCGGAGGCTTTTTTTTGCATTAATATCAATCGATTACTTGGATAGGGAACAATCATGGCAACGCTCGACGAGATCAGACAAGACATCACCCGGTTGGATCAGGAGCTGCTTGCCCTGCTGGCGAAACGCAAGACCCTCAGCATCGAGGTCGCCCGTGCCAAGCAAGCCAACCCGCGCCCCATTCGTGACCACCAGCGGGAGCAGGAGCTGCTGGTCGCCCTGATCCAGAAAGGGCGCGTGCTGGGGTTGGATGCCCAGTACATCACCCGCATCTATCACACCATCATCGAAGACTCTGTGCTCTCCCAGCAGGCCTATCTGCAGAGCCTGCTCAACCCGGAGCAGCAGGAGCCGATGACCAGCGTCGCCTATCTGGGACCGCGCGGTTCCTACTCCAGCCTGGCCGCCCGCAAATATCTGGCGCGCTACAAGGATCAGGTGATCGAGGTGAACTGCCAGAACTTCCGCGAAGTGCTGGATGCGGTGGAGTCAGGCCGCGCCGCCTTCGGCGTGCTGCCCATCGAGAACACCAGCTCGGGCTCCATCAACGAAGTCTATGACGTGATGCAGCATACCAGCCTCTCCATCGTCGGCGAGCTCACCTACCCCATCGAGCACTGTATCCTCACCGCCGTACCGACCGAGCTGAGTCGCATCAAAACCTTCTATGCCCACCCGCAGGTGTTCCAGCAGTGCTCCCACTATCTGAGCAAGCTGGAAGGGGCGCGTCACGAGATCTGCGACTCCTCCTCCAGTGCCATGATGAAGGTGAAAGAACTGGCCAGCCCGGAGGCCGCCGCCATCGGCAGCGCCGCCGGTGGCGAACTGTATGGTCTGGATGTGCTGGCCGAGCAGCTTGCCAACCAGAAAGAGAACTACAGCCGCTTCATCGTGGTGGCGCGCAAACCAATCGACGTGGCACCGCAGATCCCGGCCAAAACCACCCTCATAATGTCCACCTCCCAGAAGCCGGGTTCGCTGGTCGAGGCGTTGCTGGTACTGCGCAGCCACGAGATCAACATGACCAAACTGGAGTCCCGTCCGGTGCAGGGCAACCCGTGGGAAGAGATGTTCTATCTCGATGTCTCCGCCAACCTGCAGACCCCGGCGATGCAGGCCGCACTGGTGGAGCTGACCAAGATCACCCGCTATATCAAGGTGCTTGGCTGCTACCCGAGCGAGGATGTGAAACCCACCGCAGTGCCGCCGGTGCTGATGGGGAGCTAACCAGCCCACAACGACAAAAGGCGAGCACCCTGCTCGCCTTTTGTTTTGATGCCGGTTTTCACGGCAAGCCCATCAACTCAGAACTGACCGGCCATCAGCTGGTTGATGTTGTAGAGGGCACGGGTATCGAGCTCCATCTCGGTGGCATAGGTGTTACCGCGCGGATAAGAGGCAACCACCCGGGCACCACGCACCACACCGGCGACCGACACATCCAGCGAGTTGGAGGTCTGGGTCAGGTCACGATAGCTGCTCTGACCGCGCACCTGCTGACCATTGAGCTGCTCTGCCAGCTCGCGATAAGCATCCATCTTGGAAGCGCGAATGGCTTGTAGCATCTTCTCCGACTGGGAGGGGCCAGGCTGGATGTCGATCACCGCATAGCCCACCGCCTTGAGCACCGGAAAATCATCGGGCTTGCCACCCTGGGTGTAATCAGTCACCCGGTTGTAGCTGCAACCGGTGAGCAAGAGAGCCAGCAGGCAACTAAACAACATCTTCATGACTCGCTCCTTATGGGGTCAGGTTGACCAGATGACCACCCGGTCGGGCCTGACTGTCACGCATCAGATAACCGCGGTTAATCGATGCCCGACCAAACGAGTTGTTGGCACCGAACAGATATTTCTGCGGGATCAGGCTCTGGGCCGTGGTCTCGACCATCTTGGTGCGCATATCGATGATGCGGGCGTTGACCAGAACCCCCTTGCTGTTGCGACTGAAGGTGCCGACTAGAATGCGCGAGATGGGCAGACGGGGAGAGAGCTCCTTGTAGTTGCGGCTCAACACAAAATCCCCCTGCGGCGTCACCTTGATGCTGCCGGTCAGCTTGAAGTCCACCACCACCTCGCCGCGACGGTTGAGCTCGTAGATAAAGCTCTCCTCAATCTGCTGCCCCATCCAGTTGGTATCCTGCAGGGTATCGAGATCGACAAAAGAGGCTACCGCGATGGGATCGGTCAGGGTGGAGAGCGATTTTCGCTCCATCAGCTGATCGGTCATGCGCGCCACCAGCCAGTTGAGCTCCATCCCCTGCGCCGCCTGACGCGGATCCCCCTGATCCCGATTGATAGGGTCGGAGCCGCAGCCGGCCAATGCCAGAGCGAGCGCCAACGCCGTGATGAATTTGTTCATGGATACCTTTCCTGTATCTGCACCTGATTTGTTATCGGACGCGTCGGCCAAACCTTGAGCCGGGAATGAGGCATGATTCTTGCTGAAACACTCGCTGTTAAGCCAATCTCTGGCGGATGGTCAGAAAAACGCCATCGAACAACTGTTGTGATCCATGTCGGCCCGCCATGCCCTCTTCAAGAGAAGAGGCTGCGAGTCGCCTAATCAAGGTATCTGCTATGAAATTACCGCTGCTGTTGACCCTGCTGCTGGCCAGCCTGAGCGCCCGCGCCGAGCTTATCGAAGCGCAGGGCAGTGCTGCCATTCTGGGGGGGGATGAAGTCTACGCCCGCGAACAGGCGACTCGCGATGCCCTGCGGCAGGCGCTGCTGGCCAGCGGCGCCGCCGTCTCCAGCGTGCAGCGTCTGGAAAATGGCAGCCTGCGATCCGAGCAGATCCAGATCCGCTCCGGCGGCGACATTCGCCAGTACCGCCTCAAACGGGAAGAGGTGCGCAACGGCCGCATGTACATCACGCTAGTGGCCGACATTCAGGCCGAGCGCCAGATCTGCCAGACCCAGCACTTCGCCAAGGATTTGACACTGGTGAGGCTGCGGATGCGCTATCCGGATCAGGCCAGCTACGGCGCCATGGACGACATGCCGGAAAACCTCTCGCGACGGCTGTTCGAAACCCTCGCCAATGCGCCGCAAGGGGTGGCGGTGCGCCAGTGGCTGGATGAAAATCTGCGCATCGATCCGCTCCATCTGCAACAGGGGGATCGCAGCGCCCTCGAGGAGATCAAGGCACTCAGCCTGCGTACCGACAGCCAATATCTGGTGCTCGGCAGCATCGACGATCTCTCCATCGAGCCTCAGGGCAACCAGCTGACCAGCTGGTATGAGGATCCCGTGCGCAACTTTCGCATGCAGCTCTACCTGTTTGACGGCATCAACGGCAGCCTGATCAACCGCAAGGTCTACGAAGGGCGCGCCACCTGGACCTTCGGCAAGCGGGAGCAAGTGGGCAGCAGCAGCGGCCAGTTCTGGCAGTCAAGCTACGGCCAGGAGGTCAACTACCAGCTGAAGCAGGCCGCTCAGGATCTGGTGGCCCAGCTCACCTGTGCCCCGGTCACCGCCCGGGTGGTTGGCCAGAACGAACGCGGTCCCTACATCAATCTCGGCCGACGCAACGGCGTCAAGCTCGGCGACCAGTTCAGGATCCAGCACAACGCCGACTTCATCGACCCCTACGGCAAGTCCCGCATGATGCGCAACCCGGCCGACGGCCTGTTCGAGGTGGTGCAGGTATTCGACGATGGCGCCATCATCAGTAGCCAGAACAAATATTCGCCGTTTAACATCCAGAATGGGGATTTGGCAGTATTGGAATAAGAATCAAGGGTTTAAAAGGGAGTTGCTTCTTGTATAATGCCCGCCACACAGCTCCCGTAGCTCAGCAGGATAGAGCGGTCCCCTCCTAAGGGACAGGTCACTGGTTCGACTCCAGTCGGGAGCGCCATATAAAACAAGGGGTTGGCATCATCATGGTGCCAACCCCTTGGTCGTTTTTGGCGACAATGAATCCGACCATCCAACCGTAATTACCCTCTCCTTTCTGCGTTCAGAGCATGCGCTCTCTGATAGACTGCTTCTCTTCGGCTTGTCTGTGAGGCCAAGCCCTGTTTCATCTTGCAAAGGAGTGTTGGATGTCCGGATGTTCCTGGTGGGATAGATCCACCGGTTTTGCACTGCTGACCATTGTGCTGTGGGCTTCACTGGCGGCGCTGACGTCACGGGTCACCAGCGTGTCACCACTGGTGCTGGTCGGGCTGGTGCTGTTTTTCTGCGGGGTCGGGGCCTTGCCGTTTTGGCGCCAATGGCGCGCTCGCCCTATTACCTGGCTGGTGACGGTTACGGCATTGCTGCTCTACCATCTGCTGCTCTTTATGAGCTTTCGCCATGCCCCGGTGCTGGAGGCCAACCTCATCAACTACCTCTGGCCGCTCTGCATCATTCTGTTCACCCCGCTGTTGTTGCCCGGCCATCCCCTCCATGCCCGTCACCTGCTGGCTGGCGCCTTTGGTCTGGCGGGTTCCATGCTGGTGATGGTCAATAGCGAGCTGCAACTGCAGCAGGCCTATCTGCCGGGATACCTGTTGGCGCTCGGTGCAGCTGTCGTCTGGGGGGCCTATTCGGTGCTATCACGCCGTCTGCCGCCAGCCCCTGCCGTGGTCACTGCGGCAGCCTGCCTGCCCGCTGGTTTGCTGGCTCTGCTGCTCGCCCGTCTGCTGGAGGGGCCCCTGCCACTCGCGCAGATCCCCACCAGTGACTGGTGGCTGATCATCGGGCTGGCGCTGGGCCCGATGGGGGCGGCCTTTGTGACCTGGTATCTGGCACTGCGAGACGGCGATCCACGCCGGATCGGTGCCCTTGCCTACCTAACACCGCTGCTGAGTACCTTGCTGCTGGTGTTGCTCAATGGAGAAACGCTGACCTCGCGCCATCTGCTGGCCGGGGCACTTATCATAGGAGGCGCCCTGCTCGGTATGCTGGGCCAACGCAACAGCGTGCAGGTATCCCAAGCCAGTTAAGTCGGCAAAATGGGGCCACCTGACCATGCTGTCATAAAAACGCCATCATCCCTGTTTAGGCTCTGGCCACGCTCCCCCATGGTCTGTGCTGACAGGAATTACCCCGTGAAAATCGCCCATTACGCCACCCTATCCTCCCTTGTTTTGCTACTGGTTGCTGGAGGACAGGCGCTGGCCCTCTACCACGGCTGGCAACAGCTTGCCCATACCAATCAGGCCCAGCATCAGCACGAGACGCTGCAACAACTGGTGACGGTGAACCTGCAAAACAGCCTGCGTGACTACCTCAACAGCGGCGATCCGCAACAACTGACAGCAGCGGAGAAGGTCCGTCAGCAAGCGCTCTCCTCGCTGGCAGCTCAGGATGATGCCGTGGCAGCCCCGCTCAGACAGCAACTCGAACAGATGGCGCAGCGCATCGCGCACGACTATCAGGCCGCAGGCAAGCTCTCGGGCAACAGCCAGCTGCTGCTGCAAAACGCTGAGAGTGAGCTGGGCAGCCAGGCCATGGCGCTGATCCGCTATGGGGAGCAAGGCGCCAGCACGGAACAATCTGCCGCGGCACAGCAATATCGCAGCAGCGCTGCCGAGATCCTGGCGGGCCTGCCGCGCCTCGCCCATTTGCGCCAAAGCTATATGGAGCAGGGCAATGAAAAGCTGCTCGAAGGGATCCGCTTCGAGCTGGAGGCACTGCAAAAACAGGCGCAAGCGCTGCAAGCCTTGCCGCTGCTCGGCCTGTATGAAGAGGCGCCCGCCGATGAGTTCACGCTGGGGGAGCCGGTGCGCAAGGAGCTGGGAGAGCAACCGCGCAGCGAATTACGCTCGCTGCTGGGCCGCTATCCGCAGGAGCTGGCCAACAGCCGCACGGCGCTACAACAGCAACAGGCTGGCCGCCAGACCGTGCAGCAAGACATCATGGCGATGTTGCAAGCGACCAGACAGATGGGGGAACAACTTGCCCGCGAACGGCAAGCCGTCAATCAGGAGCTGGCCACCATCCTCGGCACGTTAGCGCTCTGTCTGGTGATAGTCGCCCTGCTGTTTGCGCTGGTGCAACGACGTTGGCTGCTCACCCCCTTGTTGCGACTGCGCGGAGCTTTTATGCAACTCGATCAGACGGGGCAGGCCGAGCCGTTGCCTACCGGGCGCGATCGCAACGAGCTGGCTGATATCGTTGCCAGCTACAACCGGCTGATCGGTCGCCTGCAACAGGATCAGCAACAAAAAGAGGGGCAGCTGTCAGCGGTATCCCTCAGTCTGCAAGGGATGGTCAGTCAGGTTGACGAGATCCACCACAGCACCCGCACCACCGAACAGGTGGTCGATGAGAGCGGTCAGATGATGGATGAGCTGAACCAGCTGGCCGGAGAGGTCCATCAGGTCGCCGCCGACATCGCCCAGCATGCCCACCATAACGAACAGGCGATGAGCCAGAGCGAAGATCTGGTGGGGAGCATGCTGCACGCCACTCATCAGACCGGACTGGCGATTGACGAGAGCGATGAGGCGCTGCAAGCCCTCACCCGCTCGGTTGCCGATGTGACGGCCATTGTCGATGTGATCGGTCATATCGCTCAGCAGACCAACTTGCTGGCCCTCAACGCCGCCATCGAAGCGGCCCGCGCAGGGGAACAGGGACGCGGTTTTGCCGTGGTTGCCGATGAAGTGCGCCACCTCTCGGCCAATACCCAGCAATCACTCAACCAGATCACCGATATTCTGGGGCGCCTGACCCAATCCGGCGAACAGCTTGGCACTGTACTGAACCGGATCACCAGCGAGTCAAGCCGTCAGCGGGCGCAGGCGGAACAACTGCGTCAGACCACCCAGGCGGTGCGGGAGATCGCCCGCAACACCGCAGTGATCGCCCTGCAGGGCGCCGACAACGCCAAGAGTCAGGAGCACAAACTGGCCAGTTTTGCCGATCTGATCGCCCGTATCCATCAGCATGCCCGTCAGGTGAGTCAGCTCTCGGTGCAGGTCTCCTCCCATATTCACCATCAGGCGCAGCAGATCCCCCACATCCTCGGCCAGCAAGGCTGAACCCTATTCGCCCCGCATCCTCACCAGATCACTTTCCCTCAACCAGAGGGAAAGTTTTTTTGTAGCACAAAATTATCTGTTATCGGCAGGTTAACTGACACCTTTTCCCCTGTACCGGATGAAAACCCGTACTGGCGCTGGCTGCGGCCTCAAGAAAACGCTCTCATCACCGTGATACCTGCCATGAGGCTGTTTACGACCTTGCCCATGATTATTTGCACTCGGTCATACTTTTGAAACGTTGAGGGAACTTTTCATTGATATTTCGCACCGCGAACGTACTCTTGGGGTTGTCCGATAGCCAAGAATCGGAACATAAAAAAACAACATGTGATGATCAGGACTGCCAACTACAGATGTGCCAAGACATCCGGGTTTGCAGGTAGCCAAGACAAGATTTTTTGCCCTTCGGGGTTTTGATTGCAATGCCAATACCGAGCGGTAGGCCCGATGCCAACTGCCGGAAAAAAAAGCTAAGTCCATAAAATCAGGAGCAATAAAAATGGAAAAAGTGATCTTCAAGCGCGCCGCTTTGAGTGCCGCTGTGGTAGCCGCTCTGGTCGCCCCCGGTATGGCGTTGGCAGCTCAGGATATGATGAGCCCGGAATACGGCCAGTCCTATGAAACCTTCGTTAAAGACTCCAAACTGACCGGCGGTCTGTTCTACTTCCAGCGTGATCGTCAGCGCATCGATGGTGACCCGACTGCAGCCAAGAAAGAAGGCAAATACCAGTCCAACCTGAGCCATTCCACCGTTCAAGCCGCTCTTAACTTCAACTCCGGGTATGCCTGGGACACCGTAGGTCTGGATCTGGGCGGCTTCGGTGCCTATGACCTGGCCGTTACCGAAAATCACCCGGTCAACCAAGAAAACGAATTCTCCTTCGCTGGCCGTTCTTGGGGCAACAACGCCAAAGATGGCTCCCCTGAAGGTGGTTTCAGCCTCTCCAACGCAGCGATGAAGCTGAAATTCCTGGACGGCGGCATCACTGCCAAGGGTGGTTATACCCAGCTGTATGTCCCTGGCCAAATCGGTGTTAACTGGTCTTATCAGCCGGGTACCTATCGTGGTGGTCAAGTTGAAGGTAACTTCGGTGGCCTCTACCTGACCTACGCCATCGCTGACGAGTACAAGGCCCCCTGGTACAAAGAGACTCAGGTCTTCTCCCGTGCCAAAGCGTGGATGGATCCGTTCGCTGATGAAAACGTCATCGACTACATCCACGGTATTGCAGCCCGTTACACCTTCGAAAATGGCACTGCTGTGACCGGTTCTTTCGGTCAGTCCGAAGGCTACATGGACAGCTACCACTTCAAACTGGCTCACAAGTTTGACGTACTGGGCGGCCTCTCCACCAGCTACCAGTTCTACGGTTCCGAGACCGAGACCTACACCAAGGGCGCTTCCCAGATCGAGACTTATGACGGTCTGGCATGGCAACAAGCTCTGACAGCCGCCTGGGGCATGGGCCCGTACGGCTTCCGTCTGGAAGGTCTGTGGACCAAGGCTGAAGGTGCGGAAGGCAACTACCTGCCCCGTCTGACCCGTGGCTACGCCAACTCTCAGGGTGCCAACGAAATTTGGTGGGACTCCCGCTCTGACTGGAACGCCAACAACGAGAAAGCGCTGTTCTTCGGCGTGACCCGTTCTCTGGATGACCTGGTTGGTGCGCCTGGCTGGTCCGTCGGTGTATCCGGTGCTTACGGTTGGGATATCGAAACCGGTCAAGGCAAGAAAGCAGCCAACGGTGAAGATACCGAATGGGCTGCCAACTTCGATGTCACCTATACCGTGCAGGATGGCAAGCTGAAAGGCACCCTGTTCAAACTGCACTACACCGACTACAACAACGACATCAGCCAGGGCGGCGGTTGGACCGATTACCCCAACATCTTCGCCTCCGAGCACGACGTCAAGTTCCACATCATCATGCCGCTTACCTTCATGTAATCAGGCAATACGATGTCAGCAAACCGGGCCACTTGGCCCGGTTTTCTTTTTACCGGTTGGCAGGCTAACATGCGAACCGGATAAGGGTTTTATCCGCTAACCAGCCCGCACGCTTTTGTCAGCAGTCACAAGGACGCCATCATGCCCCGTTTTGTTCTGATCACCGGTTGTTCCAGCGGTATTGGCCTCGCCGCCGCACAGGCGCTCGGGCAGCACGGTTTTACCGTGATCGCCTCGGCGCGCAAGGCGGAAGATGTGGCCCGTTTGCAGCAACAGGGATTGCTGGCAGTTCAGCTGGATCTGGCGGACCCTGCTTCCATCGAACTGGGGGCCAGTGCGGCGCTCCATCTGGCAGGCGGGCGCCTCTATGGCCTGTTCAACAATGGCGCTTATGGCCAACCCGGGGCGCTGGAAGATCTGCCCACCGAGGCGCTCAGGGAACAATTCAATACCAACCTGTTTGGCTGGCACCATCTGATCCGTCAGGTGCTGCCGCCGATGCTGGAAGCCAAAGAGGGGCGGATAGTGCAGAACAGCTCGGTTCTGGGACTGGTTGCCATGAAGTATCGCGGCGCCTACAACGCCAGCAAATTTGCGCTGGAAGGTTATAGCGACACTCTGCGCCTCGAACTGGCGGGTAGCGGGGTACATATCAGCCTAATTGAACCGGGCCCCATCGATACCCGTTTTCGTGCCAATGCCCGCAGCGCCTTCTTGCGGCACATCGATCCGGCCCAGAGCCGTCATCAGTCGGCCTACCGCCAAACCCTGACGCGGCTGGAAAAAGAGGGGGCCACCAGCGGCTTTACCCTCCCGAGCGAAGCCTGCATCCCGCCGCTGCTCCATGCGCTGACCCACGCCCATCCCCAGGCACGCTATCCGGTGACCACGCCAACCCGGCTGTTTGCCTTCTTGCGACGGGTATTGCCCACTCGCTGGCTCGATAAACTGCTGGCCAAATCGGCCTGATCCCGTGATTGGCGACAAGCATCCTGCCGCCCAGTTTGAGTTAGCTGTATAGCGGCGTAATCCAATCCGCCAACCTTGTTTGTCCCTCTTTTCAATGGTGCTCGCCATTGCTGTAGTAGGCACTCTTGACCAAAGGGATCACCTGCACCACCACATAGATCTGCTCCCCCAGCACCCGTTTCAAATGGCGCGTGATAAGGCGCGCGGCGGCGTCCTGCATCTCTTGTGGCCGCTCGAACCAGTGCAACTCGACAAACGGAAATCCCGTCTCTGGCTCGCCGTTGCGGATCCAGCAACTCTCCACCCGCTCCATGGTGACTAACTCCGGCTTGCCGCCGGTCAGCTCGCAAAGCTCGGCCAGCAGCGGGCCGCTCACCTGTTGCAGGGTATCGAGCGCCACGGCGCGAAAACGAAGATGGGGCATGGCAAACCTCTTGGTTATCTGAAATGAGGACTTATCATAGGAGTTATTGTCAGCAAGAGAAGTCACCCGGCGCACATTAAGGATCCCCATGAGATTTCATCGCACCCTCTTTGCCTTCCTGCTCTGCCTGCTGCTACCACTGCACGCCTTTGCCGATCCCGCGTTCTATCGGGTGAGCAAGGGCAACCAGCAACACTGGCTGCTGGGCTCCATCCATGCGGGCAAACCTTCCCTCTATCCTCTGCCCGAGCCGGTGGAGCGTGCCTGGCTGCAGAGTCGCGCACTGGTGATGGAGGTGGACATGAACAGCATCACGCCGGATCAGTGGCAACAGACAGGCTCCCTCACCCGACTGGTGGATGGCAAACCGCTCAAGGATCATCTGCCTGCCGAGCTCTATCAACGCACCCTGATGGCGGGCGCCCGCTATGGCATCGACGAGGCGACCCTCGCCACCCTGCGCCCCTGGTTTGCCGCCATTACCCTGACCCAGGCCGCCATGGCCCGCTCCGACTTCAAGAGTGAACTCGGGATAGACCAGCACTTTGCCGTCCGGGCCGCCAAAGAGGGCAAACCGGTAGTGGGTTTTGAAACCCTGCTGGAGCAGCTCGGTTATCTGGCCAGCGTGGGTGACAACCAGACCCTGATGCTCGCCAGCACCCTGGATGAGCTACCGATGCTGGAGAGTGGTTTCGCCGCCGTGATGAAGGCGTGGCAGCAGGGAGATGAGGCGACGCTGATCAATCTGCTCAAGGAGGAGATGGCCCCGCCCGCGCTACAGAGCTGGATGGAGCAGACCCTACTGGCCGAGCGCAACCATAACTGGCTGAAAAAATGGTCCACCCTGCCCAACGAGAGCTTTATCGTGGTAGGCGCCATGCACCTTTACGGCGAACAGGGGTTGCTGGCGTTGCTGGAGCAGCAGGGGTGGCGCATTACCCCGCTCACCACACCGGGCCCTGTGCAGGCTCGGTCGCAAGGAGTCCAGTGAGAACGATCACAGATCGCGCTGGTTATTAAACAACCTGCAAGGGAGTTGATCGGGATCATCTCGGACGGGACAAAGAGGTATTTATCATACCTGTCATCAACCGGGTGACAGGAGCAATAAAATGGATTTTTGGCTGGACCTGATGTTTGGCAACAGCGTGGGATTGATGTCGATGCTGGTGATTATCGGCACCTTCTTGCTCATCAGCTCTTACGCGGCCTACTTCATCTACAAGGTGATGCACTCGCAACCGCCTCATTCACAGCAACCCCATTCTCAACAACCCAAAGAGGGCAAATAATCCTCTGACCACAGGCGGCAGTTCACACTGACCGCCTGTGCTGCTTTATGGTTCGCGACTGTGATTCCCGGGCCAAGCTGCACTGGTATCCATGCTGGGCCTCCCTTATCCCCCTCCCCCCTTTCCCCGTTTTCTGTGCCAGTTGCGACCGTTATAATGACCCCCACTTTTTCTTATGGGGAGCCTGCCGTGTCTCATAACGACGAACTCTCGCTATTCATGAATGAAGTGGCCGACGTGCGGCCCATTCGCAGCGACAACATCCATCCCCATGCGGCCAAATCCGCCCCGACCGAGGCGCAGCTCGCTCGCCGCCAGGCTGCCACTGCCGAACAACTCGCCCTCGACCACCTCACCATGGAGGCCATCGAGATGCGCGATCCGCACGAAATCGTCGGCTTCAAACGCGATGGGGTGCAGGAGGGGGTCTACAAGAAGCTGCGGCTCGGCAAATACGAGCTGCAGGCCAGCCTGGACTTGCACCAGAAAACCCTCAACGAAGCGCGCCAGACGCTGGTGCAGTTCATTGCGGATTGTGAAGTCCGGGATATCCGCTGCCTGCTTATTCTGCACGGCAAGGGGGAGCGCAGCACCCCACGCGCCCTGCTGAAAAGCTATGTGAGCGCCTGGTTGCCGCAACTGCCCGCCGTCATGGCGATCCACAGCGCAGAGCGTCGCCACGGCGGCAGCGGCGCGCTCTATGTGCTGCTGCGCAAAAGCGAACGCAAAAAAGCGGAAAACCGCGAACGGCACCAGAAGCGGCTCGGCTAATCCGCGTTTCGCCCCCACGCCTTTGGCCCGCCTGCGTGAAGGTGGTCAACTATACAGCGGCGGTGTTAGCATCGAACGGCCCCGAGCATGCCAGGTACGGGGCGGCATACCATCAGGGACGATAATAAGGACAATCCCATGTCATATCAAAAGCTTGAACAACATCAGCAACAGATCCACCGCTTTAGCCACCTCGCCGCCATCTGCGGCTGGGATCAGGCGGCCATGATGCCGGAGGGGGGCAACGATGCTCGCGCCGAAGCGATGGCCGAACTCGGTCTGCTGATCCACCAGAAGCGTACCGCCCCCGAGCTGGGTGACTGGATTGCCAGGGCCGAGAGCGAACCGCTCGATGAAGTGCAACGTGCCAACCTCGGCGAGATCAAGCGCCAGTGGCAAGATGCCAGCCTGCTGCCCGGTGAGCTGGTCGAAGCGCTATCGCTCGCTGGCAGCAAGTGCGAGCACGCCTGGCGCAGCCAGCGCAAGAACAACGACTGGGCCGGTTTTGCCCCCAATCTCGAGGAGGTGGTGAAACTCTCCCGTGAAGTGGCGCAACTGCGGGCCGATGCCCTTGGCGTGCGCCCCTACGACGCCATGCTGGCGCTCTATGAGCCGGGCATGACCAGCGCACGGCTCGATCAGATCTTCGGCGATCTCGCCAGCTGGCTGCCGGCTCTTATCCAGACCGTGAGTGAACAGCAGAAGGGCGATGCCCTGCTGCTGCCGCAAGGCCCCTTCCCCATCCCCACCCAGCAAGCGCTCGGTCAGGAGGTGATGGGACTGCTCGGCTTTGATTTCGCCCACGGCCGCCTCGATGTGAGCAGTCACCCCTTCTGTGGCGGCGTGCCAACCGACGTGCGGATCACCACCCGCTATAACGAGCAGGAGTTTGTCTCCAGCCTGATGGGCATAGTGCACGAGACCGGTCACGCCCGTTACGAGCAGGGGCTGCCGCGCCATCTGCTGGGTCAGCCGGTGGCCGAAGCGCGCTCCATGGCGATCCACGAGAGTCAGAGCCTGTTTTGCGAGATGCAGCTGGGGCATCATCCGGCCTTCCTCGCGCTGCTGGCACCACGCATTCGTCACCACTTCGGCGAGCAGGCGGCGTTTGCGCCGGACAATCTGGCCAAGCTCTACAGCAGGGTCGAGCCGGGCTTTATCCGGGTCGATGCAGACGAGGTGACTTATCCGGCCCACGTTATCCTGCGCTACGAGCTGGAGCGCGATCTGGTGGAAGGGAAGATCGAGGTGGCCGATATCCCCGAGCTGTGGGACACCAAGATGCAGCAGTGGCTGGGGCTCTCCACCAAGGGCAACTACCGCAATGGCTGCATGCAGGATATTCACTGGACCGACGGCTCGTTCGGTTACTTCCCGAGCTACACCCTGGGCGCCATGTATGCCGCCCAGCTGCGCTTTGCCCTCGAGAAAGAGCTGGGCAGCATGGGTGAGGTGATCGCGGCGGGCCGCCTGCCGGAGATCTTCGGCTGGCTCGGACGCAACATCTGGTCACAGGGGAGCCTGCACAGCACCGACGAGCTGGTGCGCCGTGCCACCGGTGAAGCGCTCAACCCGCACTGGCTGCGCCAGCATCTGGAACAGCGTTATCTGAAGTGATGCGTGCTACACGGGTAAAACAAGACGGGGCCATGACAGGCCCCGTTTTTATGGCGGTGCATGGCACAGCACGCCACCACCATGCTGTAAAAAGAGAGGGTTCAGAGGGGGTCCGGGGAACCCAGCAACTCGCGCAGTTGCAGGATATTGCCCTCAGGGTCGAAGGCATTGCGCACCACAAAGCCGGGCCCATTCCACTGCTGTGGCAGCAGGCCACCGCCGAGATCCGCCGCCTTCGCTTCCGCCCAGGCAAGGCTGGGGACGGTGAAGAACAGCTTGATGGCCCCCTCTTCCCGCAGTGCTGGCGGCCGCTTGATAACAACTTGCCCGACATAAGGCTCAGGAATGGCGTGGATCAGCAGCTGGATATCGCTGTTTTCCAGCACTACCAGCTGCTCATCCTGACTACAGACCACCATCTGCAGCAATGTACGATAAAAGTGGGTCAGCAGGCCCGGATCCTTGGCATAGATCAGGGCACCGGCGCGAGCGGGGCCTGGCATGGAGCACTCCTCAATAGTGAACTGCTGGGTGGACAGATCTCCACCTTCTCACAGTTGCGTGCCCCATTCGATCCTTTTTAGCGGCTCACCAGCCTCACTGCACAAAGTGCCACTGCCGCAGTGCCAGCGTCGGAGGCGGCCCCTGGTCGTCCCCCAGATCTGCCATGCCCAGCGCCTCGTCATAGTGCACCCCGCCCGCACCGCTCTCGGTCAAGTGTTTTGCCCGCACCGCCCCGTACAAACCGCCACTTCCGCTGATCTTCATCTCGGTCAGCGGGGCATAGAGGGCGGCATAGAGCGGGGTATTGCCCGACAGCTTGATCCCATCCTTGCCGCTATACGCGGAATAGATGGAGATAGCGGGCGTACCGCCAGCGGTCAGCCCCTGCTTGGCTGCCGTCACCTCGGCACCAGCCCCGAGATCAACCTTGCCGCTGACGATCAGGGTCAGACTGCTCCCCTCGCTCACCGTCAACTTGTTGCTGCCAGTCATGGTGAAATCCTTGTCGATCAGCAGCACCACATCCCCCTTGATGGTGAGACTGGCATCGGCCCCCATATTGAGGCTGTCGAGCTTGTAAACTGTCTGCTCCTTGCCAAACAGCTCCCCCTTGCCGGGTAGCGGCAGCCCGGGCTTGTGCTGATTGCTGCTGGTGACCGAGCCAGTGGCAGGATCCGTGGTCAGCACCATCTGCTGGGTGGCGCCCAGCGTCAACGGGCCATTCAGCGGCAGATTGGCCAGCTTGGGAGAGTTCGGCAGCGCGGTCACATTGAGCGGGTCACACACCTGCCCGGCCACCGGTGGCAACCTGGGATCGTTGCGGTACTCGGGATCCAGATATTTCTGATTCTCCTGATCTTTAAAAAAACCAGCACCACCATAACTGAGTTTGCCGCTGTCGATGCTGGTACCCCAGTCCATGGAGACATTGCCATTGACCGCCACCTGACCACCGATGCGCCCCCCTTTCAGGGTCAAACTGCCGCCCCCTTTCACATTGCCGGAGACCCGGACAATCTTGTCCGAAGAGGGGGAGATAATGACGTCGCTCCCGGCATTCACGTTGCCGGAGATGGGAGAAGATCCGTTCAGGGTCACGGAGCCGGTCGCCCGTACATCGCCCCAAATTGGCGAATTGCCGTCGAGCACTACATTGGCCTTGTCACTGACGGTCGCCACCTTGGCATTCTGGTTAATGTTGGTGCCGCCATATTTGCCCTTGCGCGAGTCATAGCTGTCGATAAAACCGCTACCGGAGAGGCTCAACCCTTCACACGCCACCACCGAATCCTGAAAGATGAGATTGCCGGGTTCGCGCTTGAGGGCAAACAGGGCGTTGAGGCTGGCATTGCCCTCCAGATAGCGGCCATGGCTCTGCAACTCCAGCTTGCTGCCGGCGGAGGCATCAAGCTGCTCGATGCTGAAGCGGCTGCCCGCCATGGCTCCTTCCCCCTTGCCAGGCACCTTCTGCACCAGTTGAGCCCACTCGATGCGCGGTTCGGCGCCAAGGGCCTGATGCAGGGCTCGATAACTCTCGTTCATCCCCTGCTCGGCACTGAGCTGCGCATTGATCTTCTTGTGAAAATTGCCGCTCAGACGAGTCTGCAACTGGTTCTCCTGAATGCTGGTAAACACCAGCAGACTCGACAGCAGGCTCACCACCAACACCACCAGCAGTACGGCTCCCCGCTGCCCCTGCAATCCCTTGTTCATCCCGCTCCCCCTGCTGTGGCGTTGGCACCGGATGTGGCCAACGCTGCCGCCCAGACCGCCTTGCGGCGGGCCACCTGCACCTCGACTCCCGGCGCCAGATAGCTGGGCAGCCCTTCGGGCAAGATGCGGATATTGACCAGCGCCCCCTGCTGGCCGAATTCAAGATCCTGAAGATGGGCCAACAACAGGCGCGGGCCATCCCCGTCATCGCAACTGAGTACCGGCGGCGTGAAGCGGTACTGCTCGGTAAAATCGGCGGTTTTCTGGTTGCCAAGGCAGGAGAGCACCTGACTGCCCCCCTCTACCTTGAAGGCCAGCGTCAGGCGATCAGGGGTCACGGCTATCAGTTGATCCGCCTGCTTGATGCTGTTGGTAAAGGTGAGGGTGGCAAAGCGCAGCACTTCGTTCGCCTGCTCCAGCGCCTTGCTCTGTTCGACCGTGCTCTTGATCGGGGCGTAACCGGCAAAAATCGCCAGCATCAACATCAGACCGAGCACCATGGAGATCATCAGCTCGACGAGACTGACGCCTCGTTGCCGTGAGGGGACGCTCAGCATAAAGGCGGAAATCCTGCGTTCAGCTCCACCCGCTTGGCGCCGGAGACCCGCTCATCCTGCCACTCGATAGCGACCACAAAGTTGTCGCTATAACGGTTCGGCAGCACCAGCCGGTGGCCATCCTGCAGGGTGAAGCGGGCAAGAAAATCGGCCTGGGTGAACCGCTCGGGCTTGCGCTGCACTTCACACAGCGAGCTCCAGATCTGCTCCACGCTGTTGCTCGCCTCGATCGTAGCCAGCGTGCTCTGCAAGCTGTAATGCGCCTGCTGCAACGAGACTACCTGCCCCTTGGCGAGACCGAGAAACACCATCACCGCCAACACCATGGAGACCATGATCTCCACCAGATTGAAGCCCTGCTGGCGGGCAAGTGCGGCGTGTCTCATGAGCAGCTCCCTTGCAGCAGCTGGCCGCTCGGGGCCACGCAGAGCACCCGCTGCTCACCGAGGCGATTGGCCAGAATGATCTCGGCGTGGCTGCTGCTGCCGGTTGGCGCGATCTGGATGGGGTCAAACGGCTTGATCACCACTCCGCCAGCAGGTGCTGCCGCCTTACGCAGCAACTTGCTGTCAGCCATCACCTCCCAGCCACCGTTCTCGGTGCCCTGCAGTACCACCGGCAGGGTCAGCTTGACCGCTTCGCTGCGGGCAAAGCGGTAGGCTGAAGCGAGTTCGGTCGCACTACGATCGAGCCGTTCGGCCGCGAGGCGCTGACTCATGGAGGGCAACCCGACCAATAGCAAGATGGCGGCGATGCCGACCGTGATCATCAACTCAATCAGAGTAAATCCGCGCACATTCATCTTATGATCCCCAGCAGTCATGGCGATTGGCCGCGCGATAACCGGTCTGATCGAGGGTCAGTGTGCCGCACTCATCCTGTTGTCGCGTCGTTGGAATGGCTTTGAGCAGGTAGTCGCCAGCATCTTGCTGGCTGTAGCTGAACTGGTAGAAATCCGTGTTGGAAGGGGTAGCAAACGTGTCTGGATAACGGCCCTGTTGGGTATAGATACGTTCGAGGGCGAGCGCCTGCTCCAGCAATTGCTGCTGCGCTTCGTAACGACGTCCCTGTTGCAGATAACCCTGATACGCTGGCAACGCGATGGCCGCGAGAATGCTGACAACCGTCATGGCGATCAACAACTCGATCAGACTAAAGCCCCGGCAATGGAGCCATGCCTTACAGTCGTTCACTTATCATCCTTGGCAAGTGTTGTTGTTATTGGTCGGCCTAAGGCCGCAGATGTGATGACTTAATAATCATCAAAAATTAACTGACTCGATTGAACAACACAAAATCGCCACACTCAACGTAAAAAAGTTAGTTATGTGATCTGTTATTAATTTTTAAGCAGTTTTCGCCGCCACTAATCTCGCTAAGCAAATAAAGCTAGGCCAATCGTGCCTCCGACCCGTCCGTTATGCCCCCTTCTGTCGAGCCGCGATACATGAAAAACAGCGTGACGAAGAGTGAAACCCGGCCGTGCAATGAAAGAGCAAAATAACCTTTGGCCAATTTTTGCTATCTCTGTCCGTTTCTGGCTAGTCATGGCCCCCGAGCCCCCTTACTCTCTTGCCATCTATTCCAGCAAAGCCGCCAACACCATGAATGCAAAGCCAAGCCCTGAGTCGTCACCGGATGAGGTGATCAACACCCTCAGCCGCGAGCAGTGTCACGCCGCACGGCTCGCCCGCGACGCTCGCTTTGATGGCCGCTTCTTTACCGGCGTGCTCTCGACCGGCATCTACTGCCGGCCAGTCTGCCCGGCACGGCCACCCCACGAGCACAATGTGCGCTACTTCCAAAGCGCCGCGGCCGCCGAGCAGTATGGGCTGCGACCCTGCCTGCGTTGCCGCCCAGAGCTGGCCCCCGCCGCCCGTGGCGATCTGCCGGTTGAACTGGCACGTCTGCTGGCGCGCATCGATCGCGGCGAGCTGGCTGACGGCACGCTCGCTGAATTGGCCGAAGAGGCCGGGATCAGCGAACGCACCCTGCGCCGCCAGTTCGAGCAGCACCTCGGCGCCTCGCCAAAACAGGTGGAGCAGACGCGCCGCCTGCTGCTCGCGAAACGGCTGCTGACCGAAACCGGGCTGCCCATTACCGACATCGCGTTTGCCGCTGGCTTTGCCAGCATCCGCCGCTTCAATGACGCCTGGCTCAACGCCTACGGGCTGGCCCCACGCACCCTGCGCCAGCAGGAGCAGCACGCTGACGCGCCAGAGCACATGAGCGCGCAGCTGCGCGGCGCAACCCTGACGCTGCAACTGCCCTACCGCCCTCCGTATGACGTGGCGGCCATGCTGGCGTTCTACCGGCTGCGGGCGATCCCCGGGCTGGAGCAGGTAGATGGTGAGGTGTATGAGCGGCGCTACCGGGTCGGCGATCAGGTCGCGCTAGTGCGTATCGCGCAGGGCAAGGGGCACAGCCTGCAGCTCACCGTCCATGATCTGCCGCTCGCAGCACTGCCCGATCTGCTCTATCGGGTGCGCCGGATGTGGGATCTCGATGCCGATATGCAGCGGATCGGCGATCTGCTCGGTCAGGATCCGCTGCTCGCCCGCTTGCAGGCGCGCTGGCCCGGCGTACGGCTGCCGGGAGGCTGGGACGAATACGAGGTGATGCTGCGCGCCATCGTCGGCCAGCAGGTCTCGGTCAAGGGAGCAATTACCATACTCGGGCGACTGGTGGCACGCACCGAGGCACAATTCGGGGTAACGCAATTGCCGACCCCCGCCCAGCTGTGCGAACTCGATCTCGACGGTATCGGCATGCCCAGCAGCCGCATTCGCACTCTGCGGGGAGTGGCACAAGCACTGGCCAGCGGTGAGCTGACCCTCACTACGGCCAGTGACGAGCAGTTGCTGGCGCTACCGGGTATAGGCCCCTGGACGGTCTCGTACTGGCGGCTGCGCTGCGGGCTGGATACCGATGCCTTCCCCGCTTCCGATCTGGTGCTGCAAAAGGCACTCGGCGGCGGCACCAAGCTGCCGGTAAAAGAGGTGTTGGCGCAAAGCGCAGCATGGCAGCCGTGGCGCAGCTATGCGGCCAGCTGGCTGTGGCACGCCATGAGTGAAGCGCCCAATTTGCTGCTCCATGCCACCGGCAACGAACAACAGCCAGATAACCAACCATAGGAGATAACCCCATGATCCGCTACGATATCCTGCCGACCCGCTGCGGCAATCTGCTGGTTGCCATCAACGAGTATGGCTTGGTGCACGTGGACTTTGTGGCGGGCCTGCGGGCGCTGCTCGATATGAGCGGCTGGCTGCAAGACCCCGCAGCGCTGGCCCCCTTCCTCGCCGAATTTGACGCCTATTTTGCCGGTCGCTTGCAGCGCTTCTCCCTGCCCCTTGCCGCCCGTGGCACAGCTTTTCAGCAGGCGGTGTGGCAAGCGCTGTGCGACATCCCCTACGGCGAGACCCGCAGCTACAGCGATATCGCTCGCACCATCGGCAAACCCGATGCGGTGCGGGCAGTGGGCGCGGCGAATGGCCGCAATCCGCTCTCGATCATCGTCCCCTGCCATCGGGTGATCGGCCAAAACGGCAGCCTGACCGGCTATGCGGGGGGATTGGAGATTAAAAAAACGCTGCTGGCGCTGGAGAGGGGCAATTAAAGGAGGGTAGGCAGAGAACCTGCGATAAAAATTGCCCCTTTCCGGATGGAGAAAGGGGCTCATTGATCAGCGTTTCAGGCTGCCCATCACATGCATTTCGCAGCGGTTACAGTCAAAACGCAGGCGGAAGGTGTCTTTACCCATTTTGAGTTCCAGCGGCTCGGCCTTGAGACCTGGCACCTCGTTCGGGCAGAGGTTCTGGCTATAGCGGATGCAATGCTTGGTGATCATCAGCACCACTTCCCGCTCCTCCTTGTTCGCCTCATAGGCGGGAGCAATCCGATCCACCCCGTGTTCGCGGAAGAACTGCTCGGCCGCGCTGTTCAGCACATTGCCAAGGTAGGAGAGACGGTGCTGGGGATAGTTGATATCCCGCAGGGCAATGCGTCGCTCGGGGCGCTGGTAGCTGGCCACGCGTGCGGCCTCCAGTGCAGCGATACCATCCCGGCGCAAACCGTTGAGCTGTGATGCGGCGATAAATAGCGGGTGAGTGAATGCCAACTCAATCTTGCGCGCCACAAACAGGGTATTGCCGAGTTTGCCAAGCTGATCCCGCGCCTGTTGCAGCGCCCGCTCCGGGTTGTCGGCAGGCTGCTTGTCGCAAGGCAGGGTCACCGCAACGCTGATGCCCTGCTCGTCGGTGAGCGTGAGGATCACACCCTCATCGCACTCAGCCAGCACCATATCGACCCGGATGCGGCGATCCGCGCTCGCCTTCTCCAGCATCTTGCTGAACGCCTGATCGTGGTTGCGGTAGATTTCTGTCCCCACCTTTAGCCCTGGCATGCGTTCTGACAGGAGTAACTGCTTACCTTCGACCTTGTTGAGGCGCATACCCACCAGCTCGTTATTCGGCTTGAAGAAGCCCAAACCGTCGCCGTTGTTGAGGGTGACCTGTTTGCCATCAATCTCGATACCGTCACGGGTCACCTTGGTGACACGCCCCAGCGGTTCACCCACATATTTCGGGCTTTTGGTGGAGTCGATCCCCTGCTGGCGACCATGGAGGAAGTAATCGGTGCTGCCGCGGTTGAAGCTCTTTTTGGGGTCAGGCGTGAAGCTGTAGCTGCAACGGCCAGCAGAGGCCGCCACCAGATCGGAGCGACTATCCAGAATGGCGTCCAGCTTCTGGCGATACCAGGCGGTAACGTTTTTGACGTAGTCGAGCCCCTTGAGTCGCCCTTCAATCTTGAAGGAGCGGATCCCCGCCTCGATCAAGGCCTCCAGGTTGTCGGTCTGATCCATATCCTTGAGCGACAGCAGGTGGCTGTCGGCCACCAGCACTTCACCGTCCGGCTTTTGCAGCGAGCAGGGCAGACGGCAGAGCTGGGCACACTCGCCACGGTTGGCGCTGCGGCCGGTACGGGCATGGCTGATATTGCACTGGCCGCTGTAGGAGACACAGAGCGCGCCGTGGATAAAGAACTCCAGCTGCACATTGGTCGCCGCGCTGATCTCGCGGATCTGCGCAAGGGACAGTTCGCGCGCCAGCACCACCTGAGAGAAGCCCACATCCTGCAGAAACTTCACCTTCTCCGGCGTGCGGTTGTCGGTCTGGGTACTGGCATGAAGCGCGATGGGTGGCAGATCGAGCGCCAGCAGCCCCATATCCTGGACGATGAGCGCATCTGCTCCTGCTTCATATATTTGGTGGGTCAGCCGCCGGGCCTGCTCCAGCTCATGATCGTGCAGCAGGGTGTTAAAGGCGACAAAGACTTGGGCGCCGAAACGGTGGGCGTGGCGCGCCAGCGCTTCGATATCTTCGAGGGAGTTGCCCGCCGCACTGCGGGCGCCAAAGGCCGGACCGCCCATGTAGACGGCATCGGCACCATGGTTGATGGCTTCGATGCCGTAGGCGAGGTTCTTGGCCGGAGCCAGCAGCTCCAACCGGTTGTTATGGCTTAACGGGTGCTTGTTCTGGTGCATGGTCTCGGGATCAGGGCGGACAGCAAATGGCCGCTACTCTAGCCCATTCACCACCCCCGTGCCTTGATCCCGCTTAAGGTATCTGCGAAATACAGGATTAGATAACCACCTTGAGCGCCAACCCGAGCAGCACCAAGCCACTCACCTTATCGATCACAAAGGATTTGGCTTTGAGCCACGCCAGTACGGGACCACGAGAGAGCACCAGCGCCACCAGCACGTACCAGACTGCATCGATCCCGCCAGCGGTGAGCATCATGATGCCCCCTTCGCTCCAGCCGGTATCGGCCCGCACAAACTGGCTGAACAGGGCGATGAAGAAGACCGCCAGCTGGGGGTTAAGGAAGGCCACCATAAAACCTTCAAAGGCCCCTTGCCGACCACGCAGCTGGTGAACTTCTTCACTCGCGTCACCACTGGCTGGTTTTGCCAGCAGGGCTTTCACCCCGAGCCAGGCAAGAAATGCGGCGCCGCCGTAGCGGATCAGATCAAACAGGAGCGGAGTCTGGGTGATCAGAATGGAGAGGCCAAGCGCGGTGACCAGTGCATAGATACCCACCCCGAGGCCGTGGCCAAGCGCAGTAGCGACGCCATGCCCCTGCCCGCCCTGCACCGTGTTGCGGATGATCAGCGCCAGACTCGGCCCCGGGCTGATGGCCCCCATCACGCAGATTGCGGCCAGTGCCAGCCAACTCGTCAGTTCCATGCTTTTCCTCTTTTGTGCTCGATATGATGACCTGCACTCAGGGTACGGGCTGAGCCATTATGCCAGTAGTGAAAGTTATGAATAGATTCCATAACCCATGGCTATAACGCCACACAACTGACCGGGGCTAACCGCCGAGATCGAGCAGCTTGCGACTCTCGCCAACGGTGCGTTGCAGATGATCCCGCAGGAAGGGGTAGGCCAGCTCGCGAAACCAGCGGTGGGCTGGATCCTGATGGTGGCGCTGATGCCACAGCAGATGATACTGCTGGTCGCGGGTAGCAAAGGGCAGATCGACAAAGGTGAGCTCATGGCCACAGGAGAGCTGCCAGGCGATATGGGCCGGGGTGGTCATCAGGCAATCGGTGCGCAGCAACACCTCCACTGCCGCCTGAAAGAAGGGAACTCTGGCAAACCAGCGCCGACTCAGTCCCTGCGGCGCCAACACCTGCTCCACCGGGCTGTCCTTGTCGCCTCCCCCGCTCACCTGCAGGTGAGGCCAGGCGAGATAGTCATCGAGACTCAGCGCCTTGCCCGCCAGCGGGTGGTGACGTCCCATCAACGCCGCCAGCCGATCTTCCCCCTGATGCAGACCACGGATCTGATCCGGTACCTGCTCGGTGATGGTGGAGACCAGATCCAGCTCGGACTGCCACAACTGCGGCAGCTGACGCTTGTCCCACAGGCTGTACTCCAGCGCCGCCAACGGCGCCTCTTTGGCGAGCGCGGCACAGATATCGGGCAGGATATGCTGGGCCACATAATCGGAGGAGGCGAGCCGAAATACCCGCTCGCAGCGGCTCGGGTCAAATCCGGGCGCCTCGTAGAGCCGCTCCAGCGCACCGAGAGAATCCGCCAGCTGGGCGGCCAACAGTTCGGCCCGTGGCGTCAGCAGCCAGCGTTGCCCCTCCCGCACCAGCAACTCGTCATCAAACTCGCTGCGCAACTGGGCAAGCTGCTTGCTGATGGAGGGCTGACTCAGGTGCAACAGCTCGGCGGCGCGGCTGATATTGCGGGTCTCCAGCAGCACCTTGAGGGTCGGCAACAAGTTGAGATTGGCTCTGAGCAAGGAGATACCCTCATCGGTGGTGAAACGCCTATCTTAGGGCAGATGAGTCCCGCGTTTTAAGCAAAATTTCCAGCCATGTTCCGCGCGTTGCAGCCCTTTGCGACCAGATGGCACAGCTGAGCCCCCTGCACATAACCATGACCACAAGATGACAGTGGTTGTCTCGTACGGCATAATTGCACGATTTTCCGCCCGCGGGCGATCCACTTGAGAAGCGGTAACAAGATGAAATACGCCAATATCACCGGCTGGGGCAAATGCCTGCCTCCCTCCGTGCTGACCAACGACGACCTCAGCACCATCATGGATACATCAGACGAGTGGATCTATCCGCGCACCGGCATCAAGGCCCGCCGGATCTCCCATGTCAGCACCTCGGATCTCGCCACCCTGGCCGGTCGCCGCGCACTGGCCTGCGCCGGTCTGGAAGCCAGCGATCTCGATGGCATCATCCTGGCCACCGCCACCCCGGACAACCTGCTGCCAAGTGCCGCCTCTGCGGTGCAAAAGAAGCTGGGCGCCGTCAACGCCGCCGTGTTTGACCTCAACGCGGCCTGCACCGGTTTCGTCTACTCCCTCTCCGTCGCTACCTCGCTGGTGCAGACTGGCATGATGAAGAAGGTGCTGGTGATTGGCGCCGAGCGCCTCACCTACCTGCTGGACTGGGCACGCCGCGATACCGCCGTACTGTTTGGCGATGGTGCCGGTGCCGTGGTGATAGAGGCAAGCGAGCAGGAGTGTGGCCTGATCGCCAACAAGCTGGGTTGCGACAGCGAAGCGCGTGAGATCCTGCACGTACCAAACTTCGGTACCGACCGGGTGCGTTTTGCCGATATCGATGGCCTGTTCACCTTCAACTTCGAAGGGCCGGAGATCTTCAAACGTGCTGTGCGCGGCATGGGTGAGGCCACCAGCACTGTGCTGGCGCAGGCCGGTATTGCGCCGGAGCAGGTCGACCTGATCGTGCCGCACCAGGCCAATATCCGCATCATCGAGACCCTCGCCAAACGGATGAATGCGCCGATGGAGAAGGTGATGGTCAACATCGAAAACTACGGCAACACCTCCGCCGCTACCGTACCTATCGCCCTGTGCGAAGCGCTGGAGCAGGGGCGCGTCAAGCCGAATTCCTATCTGCTGACTGCCGCTTTCGGTGCCGGCCTGACTTGGGGGGCAGCCATCATCAAGTGGGGCGATCGAGTTACCCCCATCAAGGCGTGCGATGCCGAACTGCCCCCGTGCGACCAGAGCGCGCTGGAGCTCATCGCCCATGCGGTGGAAGGTTGCCAGAAGGCCCACGCCAACGAGGCGTGATCCTCATCAGGAGCCTGAATCCTCAGGCTCCTTCTCTCCTTTTCATCCCCACCTAGCTCTGCCCCCACCTCGCAAGCCGCTTGATACGGCAATCGCTGATACAAACAACTCCGATTTGCAGCCAATTAATTTTTTTCCGCTAACCTTATTGTGCCAACTATAAATAAAGAAAAGAGCGTCAAGGGGCACCATGACTGTTTCGGTCCTGCGCCTTTACCTCTTACCAAATAATTGCACAGGGATAAGCTACGTATGGCACAACACAAAAGTGGCGTGAACACACCGCTTTGGGAACCGGTTTGCTGGATTTGCTGCATCGGGCTTGCTCTGCTGAGCTGCCTGTTGCTGCAGCTCGCCGATGCGCTGTCACCTCTCTACCTGCTGCTCAATGTGCTGGTTGCCATTGCCGCCGCCCTCTGGACATCGAATCACTTCCATCAACACTTGCAACGAAGCCGGGCCGAACAGATAGAACCCGCCGCCACGGATGCCATTGCCCACTCCATCGTCGGGCTGGAACAGGTGTGCGAGAAGGCTCTACCTATCTGGTCCCAGCAAATTGAAAGCTCTCGTCAACAAACCGAAGCCGCGATGATTGACCTGACCCAACGCTTCAGCGGCTTGGCCAACAAGCTGGAGGAAGCAGTCAATGCTTCTCATCTGGCAGCTGGAGAACTGGGTGATGCCAATTCCCGTGGCATGGCAGGAGTCTTGAGCGAGAGCCAGCAGCAGCTCAATGAGGTAGTGGCCATCCTGCACTCCGCCCAAGCCAATCGGGACGCCATGTTGGGTGAGATAAAAAGCCTGACCACCTACACCATAGAGCTCAACACCATGGCCATGGATGTGGCCAAAATAGCCTCCCAGACCAACCTGCTGGCCCTCAACGCCGCCATTGAAGCGGCTCGTGCAGGGGAAGCAGGCCGTGGCTTTGCTGTGGTCGCTGATGAAGTGCGCAACCTCTCCCGCCTCTCCAGCGAAACCGCCCAGAAGATGACCGACAAGGTAGACACCATCAATACTGCTATCGGTCGCGCCTTCCAGATTGCCGAAAATGCTGCCGCACGGGATCACGCCTCAGCGCTCAATTCGGAGCAGACAATTGAACAGGTACTGGCCCGTTTTCGCCATGCCACTGACAGCCTGGCGGAATCCGCCTCCCTGCTGCAAAACGAGAGCACCAATATCCATCGCGAAATCTTCAGCGTCATAGTCTCGCTGCAATTTCAAGACAGGGTCAGCCAGATCCTCAGCCACGTCAGACAAAACATGGAGAGCCTCTCAAGCCATCTGGTTGCTTCGGAGCAGAGCAGCAATGCGACAGGGCCAATCCAGATTGATGCCAATCGCTGGCTGGCAGAGATGGAGCTCTCATACGCCACCGACGAACAGCGCAATATTCACCATGGTCGCACCACCCGTTCTGTCAACGCGCAACCAAGCAGCGCCGACATCACATTTTTCTAGGAGAGAGATATGGGCAAAACGATCCTGATCGTGGATGACTCGGCAACTATTCGCCAAGTCGTGGGCATGACCCTCAAGGGAGCCGGTTATGAGGTCATGGAAGCCTCTGACGGCAAAGATGCGCTCAACAAACTAGATGGCAAGAAGATCAACCTGATCATCAGTGACGTCAACATGCCGAACATGGATGGCATCACCTTCGTCAAAGAGGCCAAAAAGCTGGCCAACTACAAATTTACCCCAGTCATCAT
This sequence comes from Aeromonas sp. FDAARGOS 1411, assembly GCF_019047125.1. Taxonomy (NCBI): domain Bacteria; kingdom Pseudomonadati; phylum Pseudomonadota; class Gammaproteobacteria; order Aeromonadales; family Aeromonadaceae; genus Aeromonas; species Aeromonas sp. FDAARGOS 1411. Next base: position 2,693,558 of record NZ_CP077214.1, read on the forward strand.
GCTGACCACCGAGTCTCAGGACAGCAAGAAGCAGGAGGGACAAGCGGCAGGAGCCAAAGCCTGGGTGGTCAAACCCTTCCAGCCCGAACAGATGCTGGCCGCAGTCGCCAAGCTCATCATGCCGTGATCCGGAGCGCATCATGCAACTACAGAGCGAGCTACTCGACAACAAGGTAGTGGTGACCATGCCGGACGAGATCACCATTTATACAGTCAGCGAGCTGAAAGATGCTCTCTCGCCCTTATTGCATCAGGGGAACGAACTGGAGCTGAATCTGGCAGCGGTATCCGAGATAGACAGCGCCGGGCTGCAACTGCTGCTGGCAGCGAAGAAGACCGCTCTGCAGCAGGGCACCTCCCTGGCGCTGGTCTGGCACAGCCATGTTGTGCTTGAACTGCTGGAGCTCTGCCAGCTCTCGGCCTTTTTTGGGGACCCCACCCTCATCACCCATGGCGAACGGCCCTGAGCCACCATGACAAGGAGTCACCGTGAGCATCGATCTTGATCAGGCTTTACAAACCTATATCGCCGAGGCACGCGAGTTGCTTGAAGAGATGGAGTCAGCCCTTCTATCACTGGAATCTGAACCTGACAATAGCGAGCTGATTGGTGCCATCTTCCGTGCTGCTCATACCATCAAGGGGTCGGCTGGCCTGTTTGGTCTGCAACCCATCGTCGGGTTTACCCATATCGTCGAGGATCTGCTAGACCAGATACGCAATCAGCAGCTCACCGTCACCTCTCCTCTGATCAAGGATCTGCTGGAGAGCTGTGACCACATCCAGACGCTCATCAGTGTCGTTGCAGAACAGGGCAGCACCTTAAGCAATGGCGATGCCAACCAGGATGAACGGCTGAGGCTCACCCTCACCCGTCATCAGTGCGTCCCCCATGCCACGCTGCCAGATACTGTGCATACGCCGGAACCCAAGATCGAAAAAGAGGGAGGAATTACCAGCTCCGCCTCCCTGTGGCATATCTCCCTGCGTTTTGGCCCCGATGTGCTGCGCAATGGCATGGATCCGGCCGCATTTCTGCGCTATCTCGGCACCCTCGGAACCATATGTTCAGTGGAGACAATCCATCAGGCGCTACCGAATTGGGAACAGTTCGATCCTGAGAATTGCTACCTCGGCTACGAGATAGACTTCGACTCGCAGGCAGACAAGGCGGCCATCAGCGATGTCTTTGAATTTGTCAGAGATGACTGCCAGATCACCATCTTGCCACCCCACAGCAAGATCGCCGAGTTCATCAACCTGATCGAGTCGCTGCCGGAAGATAGCGCCATGCTGGGGCAGTTGTTGGTCAACACCGGCGCCCTCACCGCAGAGGAGTTAGCCAGCGGTCTGCAGGCACAACAAGCGACCCCGGCAGAACAAGCGCCCAAACTCGGGGAGATCCTGATTGCGCAGGGTGCTGTCAACGAAGCCGTCGTCGATGCCGCCCTGAAAAAACAGAACCAGACCAAGGAGAGCAAGAGCAAAGAGGGCCGTTACGTCAGGGTGCATGCCGACAAGCTGGACGATCTAATCAATCTGGTCGGGGAGTTGGTAGTCGCCAGTTCAGGAGCCAATCTGCTGGCCCAACGCACCCGCGAAAGCCAACTGCAGGAAGCCACCTCGGTCATTGCCATGCTGGTGGAAGAGATCCGCGACAGTGCACTGCGCCTGCGAATGGTGCCTATCGGCGATACCTTCAACCGCTTCCAGCGGGTGGTGCGCGATGTCAGTCAGGAACTGAACAAGGATATCACTCTGGTGATCTCCGGAGCCGAGACCGAACTGGACAAGTCGGTGGTAGAGAAGATCGGCGATCCGCTGATGCATCTGGTCAGAAACTCGATGGATCATGGCATTGAATCGGCAGAGCAACGGCTGCTGGCAGGAAAACCCCCCCGTGGCACCCTGAATCTCAATGCCTATCACGACTCCAACAGTATCGTCATCGAAATTCGGGATGACGGTGCAGGTCTCAACAAAGCCAGGATCCAGCAAAAAGCCATCGAGCGCGGTCTGATCAACCCAACCACCACGCTGACGGATCAGGAGATATACAACCTGATCTTCGAGCCGGGGTTCTCTACCGCCGAGGCGATAACCAACCTCTCCGGTCGCGGGGTTGGCATGGATGTCGTCAAACGCAACATCACTGCCCTGCGCGGCACGGTCGATCTGGACAGCATCCCGGGAAAAGGAACCCGTGTGCAGATCCGCCTGCCGCTTACCCTTGCCATCATCGACGGCTTCCTGGTGCGAGTCTGCGACACCCACTACGTCATTCCCCTCGATATGGTGATCGAGTGCGTTGAATTGACCCAGAGTGCACTGTCCGACACCCAGGGTCGCAATTACATCAATTTGCGTGGCGAGGTGCTGCCCTTTATCCGCCTGCAACACTACTTCGATACCAATGGCAGCAAAGGGAGGCGCGAGAACATTGTCGTGGTCAGCCATGCAGGCAAAAAATCCGGACTGGTGGTGGATGAACTGCTGGGAGAATTCCAGACCGTCATCAAACCGTTGGGGAAATTGTTCCAGCGCCTGCAGGGCATCAGTGGTTCAACCATTCTGGGGGGGGGAGAGGTCGCCCTGATCCTCGACATTCCTTCGCTGATCCAGCACGCAATCACTCAGGAATCCTGTCAGCTCAACAGGTTGACAGTGTCGCGCAACCTGCCTCAATCCAGCATCAACTGAGGGGACCATCATGTTAAAAAATTCCACCATCAAATTGCGTCTTATTGTACTGCTCTGCATGCTCTGCCTGCTGCTGCTGGCCGTTGGCAGCCTCGGGTTATACAACATGCAGAGCAGCAATACCGGGTTGCAGCGCGTTTACAACGACAGGGTGGTTCCCCTCAAGCAGCTGAAGACTATCTCCGACAGCTATGCCGTCTCGATCATCGACAACCTCAACAAGGCCAATGCGGGGCTGATCCCGGCAGAAGAGGCTTTGAAGCAGATACAACAGGCCCAGCAGACAATCAAAAACGAGTGGCATCACTACCAGTCCACCACTCTCACACCGGATGAACAGCGTTTGTCAGCCGAGGCGACAACCCTGTTCAACGCGGCTGATACCGATATTGGCAAGCTGGAGAAATACCTCACCACCCAGCACGGCATGATTACTGGCATGCTGAACAATTTTGACGGTGCCCTCTATGGCTCCATCGACCCGATAGGCAACAAAATCACCGAGCTGGTCAACCTGCAGCTCAATGTGGCCAAGTCGGAATATACCGCAGCGCAATCCTGGTATGACGTGATGCTGATAACCATGGCGGTGGTTATCGCGGTCGGCATCGCACTCGCAGCCTGGTTTGGCACCCTGCTGATCCAAAGCATCGTCACCCCTATCGAACAGGCTCTGCGCGTGGCCAATAGTCTGGCCGATGGCAATCTGGATGTATCGATCCAGATAGACTCCAACGATGAAGCGGGTCAGCTCTTGATGGCGATGGATAACATGGTCAAGAAACTGGGGGCCTTGATCACGGATATCGAGACGCTGGTCACCGCCGCTGTCGAACAGGGCGACTTCAGCCACAAGATTGCGCTGGAGGATCGTCAGGGCTACATCAAGCGGGTATCAGAGCTGCTGAATCGCCTCTCCCATGTGACAGATACCAGCCTGGAAGATGTGATGCGCATCGCCACCGCGCTCTCCAAGGGTGATCTGACCCAACGGATCGATGAGCCCTACCCAGGTATTTTCGGCCAGACCAAAGACGGCCTCAACCGGACCATCACTGCGCTGACCAATATCATCGAAGAGGTACGCAACGCCGCCGACAACCTGACCAATGCCTCCAATCAGGTGAGCAACACGGCGCAGGCATTGAGCCAAGCCACCAGCGAGCAAGCGGCCAGCGTTGAAGAGACCAGCGCCTCTATCGAGCAGATGAGCGCCAGCATCAATCAGAACACCGAGAACGCCAAGATCACCGACAGCATGGCCAGCAACTCGGTGTTGGAGGCCACCGAAGGGGGCCAATCCGTTCAACAGACGGTGACCGCCATGCAGCAAATCGCCAAGAAAGTCAGCATCATCGACGACATTGCCTACCAGACCAACCTGCTTGCCCTCAACGCCGCCATCGAGGCGGCTCGCGCCGGAGAGCATGGCAAAGGCTTCGCGGTGGTTGCTGCCGAGGTGAGAAAACTGGCAGAACGCAGCCAGATCGCTGCGCAGGAGATTGGCGAGCTCTCCTCCGACAGCGTCAGCAAGGCAGAGAGGGCTGGCAACCTGCTGGAAAGGATCGTCCCCTCCATTCGCAAAACCTCTGATCTGGTACAAGAGATCAATGCCGCCTCAGGTGAACAGGCCAGCGCAGCCAACCAGATTAGTCTGGCCATGAACCAGCTTAATCAAGTGACACAGCAGAATGCGGCCAGTAGCGAGGAACTGGCGGCCACGGCCGAAGAGATGAGCTCGCAAGCCAGCGAACTGCAGCAAACCATGGCCTTTTTTGCTCTGGAGAAAAGTGCGCAGCTCAACACCAGGCCCAATGAAACCGGCCACAAGGGCATGCCTCCCAGAGGCAGTTTCATCGCCCCCCCACAAAGGGCCAGCCAGCCCAATCAACCATCATCCCATTCCATTGATGACGCGGATTTTGTCCGCTTTTAACCGGAGGCGACCATGCATACATCCACCGACATCACGGTGCCATCAGCGGCCGCTGACGAGAGCAGTGGCGATGCCCAGTACCTGACATTTCTGATCAACAACGAGATGTTCGCCATCAATATTCTGGGGGTCAAAGAGATCATCGAATACGGCAATATCACTCCGGTTCCGATGATGCCGGGTTTTATTCGCGGCGTAATCAACCTCAGAGGAGCGGTAGTGTCGGTCGTAGACTTGAATGCCCGCTTTGGCAATGCACCTTCGGTCATCACTCGCCGCAGTTGCATCGTCATTATTGAGGGGGTGGCCCCGCAGGGCGATGAACCTCTAGGTCAGGATATTGGCGTTGTGGTGGATTCCGTATCGGAAGTACTGGGTATCCCACAAGCAGATATCGAGCCCCCACCCAGTTTTGGTGCCCGCATCCGGGCCGATTTCATCAGCGGCATGGGCAAGGTCAACGGCAAATTCGTCATCCTCATCGATACCGGGAAAGTGTTGTCACTCGATGAGATGGCTCAACTCAACGAACTGGCACAGCCACAGGCAAGGTTGCCACAAGGCAACCTGCAACCCTCCTGAACAGGCCTCCATACTCCACGACATGCAGCATAAGGAAACGCTCATGACCCAATCACTCTTAGGAAAACTCTTCGGAGACAATACCACCGAAGTGAAGCAGCGGACCCAGTTACTCGACGCAATCGGCCAGCTGCAACACGCAGTCCTGGCAGAGCAGGTTCCAGCACCACTCGATCTTTCCGGTATGGACAGTCCCTTTCGTGAAGTAGGACATGCCATCAACGAGGTGGTCACCTTGCTCAGCGACAAGCTGGAACAGAGCCGCAACGACATTAAAAAGAACCAGGTGCTGCTCCATGAGAACCAGCTGGTTCGCAAAGCCCTCGACTGCGCCAGTACCAACGTGATGATTGCCGATACCAACCTCGACATTATCTATATGAACGAGGCAGTGACCGGCATGCTCAATCAGGCTGAGACCGACATCAAGAAAGAGCTATACAGCTTCAACGCCAATCAGCTGATGGGTGCCAACATCGACAGCTTTCATAAAAATCCCGGCCATCAGCGCGCCATGCTGGCCAAACTCAACAGCACCTACCGCACCCAGATACAGCTGGGGGGGCGCACCTTCTCCCTGATCGCCAATCCGGTCTTCAACGATACCGGTGAACGGTTGGGGTCCGTGGTCGAATGGGCCGACAGAACCAAGGAGGTGATGATAGAGAAAGAGATGTCCGACATTGTGCAGGCCGTGATCAATGGCGAGCTGCACCGCAGGATGGAACTTGCTGGCAAGAGCGGCTTCTTTCAGGCGATGGGAGAAGGGATCAATCAAATTGCCAACGTGATCGACAGTACCCTCAACGATGTCATCCGGATCGTGCAATGTCTGGCAAAAGGGGATCTGACCCAGCAGATTGAGGCGGACTACCCCGGCGTGTTTGGCACCACCAAGGATGCGCTCAATACAACCATCGCCTCCTTGACCAAGATTGTTACCGAAGTACGCGGCGCCTCTGACAACCTCTCCAGTGCCGCCGAGCAGGTAAGCGCGACCGCCCAGTCGATCAGCCAATCCAGCAGTGAACAGGCCTCCAGCATGGAGGAGACCAGCGCCTCCATCGAGCAGATGAGCGCCAGCATCAACCAGAATACCGACAATGCCCAGGTCACCGATGGCATGGCCAGCAAGGCAGCCAAAGAAGCCGTAGAGGGAGGAGAAGCGGTCAAACTGACTGTGGATGCCATGAAGCAGATCGCCAGACGGATTGGCATCATCGATGACATCGCCTACCAGACCAACCTGCTGGCACTCAACGCAGCTATCGAAGCGGCGCGGGCAGGCGATCACGGCAAAGGCTTTGCCGTAGTGGCGGCGGAGGTGCGCAAACTGGCCGAACGCAGCCAGGTTGCAGCCCAGGAGATTGGCGAGCTGGCCTCCAGCAGTGTCGAGATGGCGGAAAAAGCCGGTCGTTTGCTGGATCAGATGGTTCCTTCCATCAACAAGACCTCGGATCTGGTGCAGGAGATCAGTGCCGCATCTAATGAGCAGTCTACCGGCGTTAGCCAGATCAACCTTGCGATGAGCCAGCTGAGTCAGGTTACCCAGCAGAACGCTTCTTGTAGCGAAGAGCTGGCTGCCACAGCAGAAGAGATGAGCAGCCAGGCTGAACAGCTGCAACTGGCCATGGAGTTCTTTACCCTGGAGGCCCACGCCAAAGAAGGTAAAGCAGCCACCTCGCATCTTCACCCCAATACCCGAGGTCGCTTTATGAACGAGAGCAATGCCAACAGTCGGGAACGAGCCGCCACCGTCCAACGCCCCATCGGCGATGGCGATTTTGTCCGGTTCTAGTCACGGGAGAGGCGTTGCCTCTCCCATCTCCGACCACACAGGTAGAGGGACTGTTTTTTGTATCAAACCCAGCTGCATGATGATGAGTTCTCCCGTTTCCAACGCTGGCTTCATCAAACGGCGGGGATAGAGCTGTCTCCAGCCAAGAAGGCGCTGGTGGCCAGCCGCCTGGCGAAACGCCTCTGCCACTATGAGCTCGATAGTTATGACGACTACTTCCAGCTCATCATGAACGATCGCAGCAGCGAACTGCAGTTGGCGCTCGATCTGCTGACCACCAACGAAACCTACTTTTTCAGGGAGCCCAAACACTTCGAGTTTCTGACGCGGGAGATAGTCTCAGCGCTCCCGCCCGAGCAACCACTGCGGGTCTGGAGCGCTGCCAGCTCATCCGGCGAGGAGCCCTACAGTCTGGCCATGACCCTCGCGGAAAAACGCAGCACCTTCAACTGGGAGATCCTGGCCTCCGATATCTCGTCCCGGGTGCTGGAACAGGCGATGAGCGGGCGCTACCCCATCGAGCGGGCGCAAAATATTCCACTGCCCTTATTGATGAAATATTGCCTCAAGGGTGTTGGCCTGCAAGAGGGCATCTTCATCATCGATCGCAAGTTGCGGGACAAGGTGCAGTTCATGCAGATCAACCTCAATCAGGATCTGCCGGACATCGGCATGTTTGACGTCATCTTCATCAGAAACGTGATGATCTACTTCAACAAGGAGACCAAAGGGCAAGTATTGCAGCGGCTGGTACCCAGACTCAAACCCGGTGGCTACCTGCTGGTGAGCCACGCCGAGAGCCTGCACGGCCTGCACCACGGCCTGCAGCTTGTCTCTCCTTCAATCTATCAGAAGAGATAAGTCATGACTCGGGAGGTGATCCTGCAACCGGGAGAACTCTTTTTTGGCAAGGAGGATGTGGTGGTCAGAACCTTACTGGGCTCCTGTATTGCCATCACCTTGTGGCATCCGGAGCAGAAACAGGGAGGAATGTGTCACTACATGCTGCCAAGTCGGCGCAATCTCTCTGCCAAGCTGGATGGGCGCTATGCCGATGAGGCCCTCGCCTTGCTGCTGCAAGCGGCCAGTCACTATCCCGCCCCCATCCATGAATATGAGGCCAAGTTGTTCGGGGGTGGCAACATGTTTACCGAGCCTCAATACGCACAGAGCGACAACAATGTCGCCACCAAAAATATTCAGGCAGCCTGGCAGCTGACCCGACACCTTGGCCTTGATATCAAGGCTCATCATCTTGGCCATAGCGGCCACCGAAGCTTGCTCTTTGAGCTCAGCAACGGCAGTGTCTGGCTCCGCCATCATCGTCTGCCACATCAACGGGAGTCGCGAGAATGAAGCAGATCCGGGTCATGCTGGTGGATGATTCCGCCGTGGTCAGACAGGTATTGCAAGCGGTGCTGGAGCAGGAGCCTGATATCCGGGTGATCGCCACAGCATCAGATCCCCTGTTTGCCCAGGAAAAACTGAAGAAAGAGTGGCCTGACGTCATCGTGCTTGATGTGGAGATGCCCCGTATGGACGGCATAACCTTTCTCACCAAGATCATGGCGGAGCATCCCACCCCGGTGGTGATCTGCTCCTCCCTCACCGAAAAGGGGGCCGAGACAACCTTGCAGGCAATGGCTGCCGGCGCGGTGGACATCATCACCAAGCCGACCATGGGGATAAAAAGCTTTCTGCAAGAATCTGCCCACGACCTGGCTATGGCGGTACGTGCTGCGGCCCAGGCCAACCTCAAGCGCGTGGGCAAGCCCTCCTCTGTACCGGTCAGCACCAAACTCAACGCGGATGCCATGCTGGCGCCCAACCAGCACGCCATGGCACAAACCACCGAACGGCTCATCGCCATCGGCACCTCGACCGGCGGCACCCAGGCGCTGGAAGCAGTGCTGACAGCCTTGCCCCGGGTCAGCCCCGGCATTGTCATCGTGCAGCACATGCCGGAAAAATTTACCGCCATGTTTGCCGAACGCCTGAACGGGGTCTGCCAGATAGAAGTACGGGAGGCGAGGAACAATGACCGGGTGATCCCGGGGCTGGCGCTGATTGCCCCCGGAGGCAAGCATATGCTGCTCAAACGCAGCGGTGCCTACTATCACGTCGAGGTGGTCGACGGGCCGCTTATCAACCGCCATCGCCCCTCGGTGGATGTGCTGTTTCGCTCCGTCGCCAAATATGCCGGCAAGAATGCCACCGGCATCATCATGACCGGCATGGGGGATGACGGAGCCCGGGGATTGCGCGAGATGCTGGATGCGGGTGCCAACACCTATGCCCAGGATGAGGCATCCTGCGTGGTCTTCGGCATGCCCAAGGAGGCGATCAAGCTGGGAGCTGCTCGCCATGTGCTCCCCTTGCAAGAGATGCAATACGCCATCCTCGGCAAGTAATCCCTTATCGCGCGTTTTGACCATAAAAAAGTCCGGCTCCCCAAGGGGAGCCGGACTTTTTACATCAACCGGAACCAATCCGGTATCAGGCGAGCAGATTACTCTGCAGCAGGCGCTTCTTCAGCGGCCGGAGCGGCGTCAGCAGCAGGTGCAGCTGCTTCGGTCGGGGCGTTCGCTTCCTTGATGGAGAGACGTACACGGCCCTGACGGTCCACTTCCAGTACCTTCACCTTGACCACGTCACCGATGGTCAGATGGTCAGCCACGTTCTGCACGCGAGCGTCGGTGATCTGGGAGATGTGTACCAGACCATCTTTGCCCGGCAGAATGTTGACGAATGCACCAAAATCGGCCAGACGGACAACTTTACCTTCATAGATGCGGTTCACTTCGATCTCGGCGGTGATGGCCTCGATGCGACGGATCGCTTCCATGGCAGCTTCGTTGGCCACGGCGGAGATACGTACAGTACCGTCATCATCCAGCTCGATGTTGGTGCCGGTCTCTTCGGTCAGCGCACGGATCACGGAACCACCCTTACCGATCACGTCCTTGATCTTCTCTGGATTGATCTTGATGGTGTGGATACGCGGTGCGAAATCAGAGATCTGGGCACGGGGAGCCTGGATTGCTTCATCCATCACTTTGAGGATGTGCAGACGGGCGCCACGAGCTTGCTTCAGGGCAATCTCCATGATCTCTTTGGTGATGCCTTCGATCTTGATGTCCATCTGCAGCGCGGTCACACCTTCGGTGGTACCGGCTACTTTGAAGTCCATGTCGCCCAGGTGATCTTCGTCACCCAGAATGTCAGACAGCACGACGAAACCTTCTTCTTCCTTCACCAGACCCATGGCGATACCGGCGACGGAGGCCTTGATCGGCACACCGGCATCCATCAGCGCCAGGGAGGAACCACAGACAGACGCCATGGAGGAGGAGCCGTTGGATTCGGTGATTTCAGAGACCACGCGCACCACGTACGGGAACTCGGCGGCGCTCGGCATCACGGCAGCAACGCCGCGCTTGGCCAGACGGCCGTGACCGATTTCACGACGCTTCGGGCTACCCATCATGCCGGTCTCACCGACGCAGTATGGCGGGAAGTTGTAGTGCAGCATGAAGCGATCGGCACGGTTGCCGGTCAGCTCGTCGATGTTCTGGGCGTCACGCTCGGTACCCAGGGTCGCAACGACCATAGCCTGGGTTTCACCACGAGTGAACAGGGCAGAACCGTGAGCACGGGGCAATACGCCGGTAGCGACAGACAGGGCACGGATCATTTCCGGATCGCGACCGTCGATACGCGGCTCACCACGTACGACACGACCACGAACGATGCGGCTTTCCAGGCTGTGGAACTCTTCGCCAATCTTCTTGGCATCTTCTTCCACACCTGACGCGATAACTTGCTCAACCACACGGCCCTTGATGGCAGCGATGGTTTCGTAACGAACAGCCTTCTCGGTGATGCGGTAGGCTTCACCCAGCTCGGCGCTCGCCAGCTCGGCAACCTTGGCTTTCAGCGCTTCGTTGACGGCAGGCGGAGTCCAGTCCCACGGCTTGGTGCCGACGGCAGCGGCAAACTCGTTGATCGCATTGATCACGGTCTGCATCTGCTCGTGACCGTATACCACGGCGCCCAGCATCACTTCTTCGGAGAGGATGGCCGCTTCGGACTCAACCATCAGCACGGCATTGGCAGTACCGGCAACCACCAGATCCAGATCGCTCTGCGGCAGTTCGGTAGTGGTCGGGTTCAGCACATACTGACCGTTCATGTAACCCACGCGAGCAGCACCGATCGGGCCGCCAAACGGGATACCGGAGATGGCCAGTGCAGCAGAGGCACCGATCATGGCAACGATGTCGGGGGATACGGCCGGATTCACGGACATTACGGTCGCAACGACCTGAACCTCATTGAGGAAGCCTTCCGGGAACAGCGGACGAATAGGACGGTCGATCAGACGGGAGATGAGGGTCTCGCCTTCGCTCGGACGGCCTTCACGACGGAAGAAACCACCCGGGATACGACCAGCAGCATAGGTACGCTCCTGGTAGTTGACGGTCAGCGGGAAGAAATCACGGCCGTGATCGGCCTCTTTCTTGCCGACTACGGTCACAAATACGCAGGTATCGTCCATGCTGACCATAACGGCCGCAGTGGCTTGACGGGCCATCACACCGGTTTCCAGAGTGACGGTGTGTTGACCGTACTGGAATGACTTTACAATAGGATTCACGTGAATTTCCTTTTTACAATTTGGCTCTTTAAATTCGCGCACAAGTATACTTGATTCGATGCAAAAGGTAAGCGGCGACGCGAATTCTGTGAGGCAGGCAACGGCTTGAAGAGCAATAAAAAAGGGGAACCTGACGGTTCCCCTTTTTCGCGAAATCTGAAGGTCGATTAACGACGCAGACCCAGCTTGGCGATCAGAGCAGCATAACGCTCGGAATCTTTACGCTTCAGGTAGTCCAGCAGCTTACGACGCTGGGAAACCATGCGCAGCAGACCGCGACGACCGTGGTGGTCCTTGGAGTGCTCTTTGAAGTGACCTTGCAGATGGTTGATCTGGGCAGTCAGCAGGGCAACTTGCACTTCGGGGGAACCGGTGTCGTTGGCGCAACGAGCGTTGTCAGCAACGATTTGAGCTTTGATCTCAGCATTTAGAGACATGGTAATACTCCAGTAGAGTGTTTAAAGGTTCACAGCCAATCTCTAATTCAGCCGTGAAATGAGGGCGGTATCATAATCGTCCCCGCCCCTTTTCGCAACGATAAAGAGGCGAAACGGGAAAGACGCGCTGATACCGACTGAGGATCACTCCTCGTCGTGATAACGCACCAGTCGCTTGGGAGCGACGCGGCCATCATCATCAATCTCGCCAACCCCGATGAACTCGCGCTCCGGGCCGACCGTCATGCGAACCTGACCGCTTTGCGGCGCACCTGCCACCTGCACGGCCTGGCCCTGATTCACATAGGCAGCCACAACAGCCAGCATGTTCACCTCGGGCAAGCTTGCTACGGCGGTGTCCATCGGCAGCAACAGCGGATCCAGCTGCTCGCGCGGCGGGATGCTCTCGGCCTTGGCCTGCTCGAAAATGCACTCGAGTTGCTCCAGCGTCAGCATCCGCTCGTACGGATAGCTGGCCACCTGGGTACGACGCAACTGGGTCACGTGGGCGCCACAACCCAGCACTTCACCCAGATCATCCACCAGAGAGCGGATGTAGGTGCCCTTGCTGCAGTGCACTTCAAGGCGCACCTCATCACCTTCAAAGCTCAGCAGTTTGAGCTCGAATACGGTGATGGGACGGGCTTCACGCTCAATCTCGATGCCTTCGCGGGCATATTCGTAGAGCGGACGGCCGTTGTGCTTGAGCGCGGAGTACATGGACGGCACCTGCATGATGGGGCCACGGAACTGGTCCAGCGCCTCGATCAGGGTACCGACAGCCACGTTCACCGGACGGGTGGAGACCACCTCACCATCGGAGTCGCTGGTGTTGGTGCGCTCGCCCAGTTTGGCGGTCACCTCATAGCGTTTGTCCGCTTCCAGCAGATACTGGGAGAACTTGGTGGCCTCGCCGAGGCAGATCGGCAGCATGCCGGTCGCCAGCGGATCCAGTGCGCCGGTGTGACCGGCCTTGGCGGCGTTGTAGATGCGCTTGACCTTCTGCAACACATCGTTGGAGGTCAGGCCGGTCGGCTTGTCCAGCAGCAGAATGCCGTGCACATCACGGCCCTTGAAACGACGTCTTCGGGTCATCTCAGGCTTTATCCTCAGTCGTGTCATCCGGTGCGGATTCAGCTTCTTCGTCACGGCCGGATTCGGCCATGCGACGCTTGTCTTCACGCACAGTGTTGGTCACCAGGTTGGAGAGACGCATCCCCTCGACCAGGGTCTGGTCGTAGAAGAAACGCAGCTCGGGCACCACGCGCAGACGCATGGCACTGCCCAGCAGACTACGGATATATCCGGCTGCTTCGGTCAGACCCTGCAAGCCTTCCTTGATGCGCTCGGCATCATTTTCCAGCTGCAAGAAGGTGACGTAAATCTTGGCATAGTTGAGGTCACGGGACACTTCCACATCGGAAACGGTCACCATGCCGATGCGCGGGTCTTTCACCTCGCGCTGCAGGATCAGCGCAATTTCACGCTGGATCTGCTGTCCGACCCGACGGGTCCGGCTGAATTCTCTGGCCATATTCTATCCTGCGATAAAAGGGGGCCGCGGCCCCCTATTTTGTCTAACTCTCGGCTTACAGAGTCCGTTGGATTTCAACAGTCTCATAAACTTCGATCTGGTCGCCTTCGCGCACGTCGTTGTAGTTCTTGACCGCGATACCACACTCGTAGCCGTTGCGAACTTCGTTGACGTCATCCTTGAAGCGGCGCAGGGATTCCAGTTCGCCTTCATAGATAACCACGTTGTCACGCAGAACACGGATACGGTTGGAGCGCTTGACCACACCTTCGGTAACCATACAGCCGGCAACTGCGCCGAACTTCGGAGACTTGAAGACGCTACGCACTTCGGCCAGACCGATGATTTCCTGACGATACTCAGGGGCCAGCTTGCCGCTCATGGCCTGCTTCACTTCGTCGATCAGGTCATAGATGACGGAGTAGTAACGCAGATCCAGGCTCTCGGATTCGATGACCTTGCGCGCAGATGCGTCGGCACGGACGTTGAAACCAACCAGAATGGCGCTGGAAGCAGCAGCCAGGGTCGCGTCGGTTTCGGTGATACCACCTACGCCGGAACCCACGATCTTCACCTTCACTTCGTCGGTGGAGAGTTTGACCAGCGCATCGCAGATCGCTTCCACAGAACCTTGTACGTCGGCCTTGATCACCACGTTCACTTCGGACACTTCGCCCTCGGTCATGTTGGCGAACATGTTTTCCAGCTTGGCCTTCTGCTGGCGAGCCAGCTTGACTTCGCGGAACTTGCCCTGACGATAGAGCGCCACTTCACGGGCTTTCTTCTCGTCACGGACAACGGTGGCTTCGTCACCGGCAGAGGGTACGCCGGACAGACCCAGAATCTCTACCGGCAGGGACGGACCCGCTTCCTTGATCTCGCGACCCAGTTCGTCACGCATGGCGCGAACACGGCCGTACTCGAGACCACACAGAACGATGTCGCCCTGACGCAGAGTACCTTCTTGTACCAGTACGGTAGCAACCGGACCACGACCTTTATCCAGGAAGGATTCGATCACGACGCCGTTGGCCATGCCGTCAACCACCGCTTTCAGCTCCAGTACTTCGGCCTGGATCAGAATGGCTTCCAGCAGGTCGTCGATGCCTTCGCCAGACTTGGCGGATACGTGCACGAACTGGCAGTCTCCACCCCAATCTTCGGACATGACGTTGTAACGGGCCAGTTCGGTCTTGACGCGATCCGGATCCGCTTCAGGCTTGTCGATCTTGTTGACCGCAACAACCAGCGGTACACCAGCAGCCTTGGCGTGCTGGATAGCTTCGATGGTTTGCGGCATCACGCCGTCGTCAGCTGCAACAACCAGAACAACGATATCGGTCGCCTTGGCACCACGAGCACGCATGGAGGTAAACGCCGCGTGACCCGGGGTATCCAGGAAGGTGATCATGCCACTGTCGGTCTGGACGTGGTAAGCACCGATATGCTGGGTAATACCACCGGCTTCGCCAGCAGCAACCTTGGCTTTACGAATGTAGTCGAGCAGCGAGGTCTTACCGTGGTCAACGTGACCCATGATGGTAACGACCGGTGCGCGCGGCTTGGCTTCGGAGGTCTCGTCACGATCGGACAGTACCGCCTCTTCCAGCTCGTTCTCACGACGCAGCACAACCTTGTGACCCATCTCCTCGGCGACCAGCTGAGCGGTCTCCTGGTCGATCACCTGGTTGATGGTGGCCATGGCACCCATCTTCATCATCACCTTGATGACTTCAACGCCCTTGACAGCCATCTTGTTGGCCAGCTCGGCCACAGTGATGGTCTCGCCGATGACGACATCGCGGTTCACCACGGCAGCCGGCTTGTTGAAACCGTGCTTCATGGCGTTCGGCATGGCAACCTTGCCGCGCTTGCCTTTACGGGCACGCGGGTTACGAGAGTCGCGATCATCTTCACGACGACCGGCTTTCTTCGGTGCCTTGGCAGCTGCGGCAGTGCGGCGGCTGGTCTCTTCTTTCCGATCCAACTCGTCTTCTGCGGCTTGCGCATGCTTGTTGGTGGTCAGATGGTAGTCGCTGCTCTCTTTGGCGCGAGCGGCCTCTTCTTCAGCCCAGCGGGCTGCGTTCTGTTCCGCCATGAGACGAGCCTCTTCGGCTTTCTTGGCGGCGAGTTCTTCAGCTTTTTTCAAAGCTGTTTGTTCCTGTTGGCGCTTCAGTTCTTCTGCTTCGCGCTTGGCCATCTTTTCTGCCTCTTGCTGAGCTGTGCTACTGGCTGCTTTGGCGGGCTGTGAAGCCTGTCGAGCCTTTGATTGTGCCTCGATCCGCGCCTTTTCCTCAGCTTCACGACGAGCTTGCTCAGCCTCACGGCGAGCCTTCTCTTCAGCTTCGAGGCGAGCCTTCTCTTCGGCCTCGCGACGAGCTTTTTCTTCTGCTTCCAAACGCGCTGTTTCCTCGGCTTCCGCCTGACGCTGTTCATCTTCCAGCGCCGAGCGTCTTACATAGGTGCGAGACTTGCGCACTTCTACCTGCACTTCCTTGTTCTTGCCGCCAGTCCCCTGAACACTGATGGTGCTCTTGGTCTTGCGCTGCAAGGTCATGCGGGCAGGAGCGGCGACCTCGTCACCTCCATGCTGTTTCTTCAGGTGTGCCAGCAGAGCCTGTTTCTCAGACTCGCTGACCATGTCGTCGGCCTTGCTCTTGCTGATACCGGCATCGACAAACTGCTGGAGAAGACGATCAACCGGTGTGTCGATGTCAGTGGCAAGTTGTTTGACTGATACTTCTGCCATTCATTTTCCTCCGTTTGATCTTACTCGGACTGCTCTTCTCCGAACCAACAGATATTGCGAGCAGCCATAATGAGCTCACCTGCCTTCTCGGCAGTCAGCCCTTCAATATCAGCAAGGTCATCGATACCTTGCTCAGCCAAATCTTCCAGGGTACCCACGCCATGGCCCGCCAGAGCGTAAGCCAGTTCGCGGCTCAGACCGTTCAGATTGAGCAGCTCTTCGGACGGCTCAACGCCATCGAAAGACTCTTCTTTGGCCAGTGCCTTGGTAGTCAGGGCATCTTTGGCGCGCTTGCGCAGCTCTTCGACCATGTCTTCATCCAGACCGTCGATAGCCAGCAGCTCGTTGACCGGTACAAAGGCGATCTCTTCCAGGGTAGAGAAGCCCTCTTCCATCAGCAGACCGGCGAAATCGTCGTCGATATCCAGGGTGCTGGTGAACAGGTTCATGATGCGGTCGTTTTCGGCCTGGTGCTTGGCACGCATGTCCTCAACGGTCATCACATTCAGCTCCCAACCGGTCAGCTGGGAGGCCAGACGCACGTTCTGACCATTGCGACCGATGGCCTGAGCCAGGTTGGCAGCTTCCACGGCGATATCCATGGTGTGGTTGTCTTCATCAACGATGATGGAGGCCACATCGGCAGGTGCCATGGCATTGATCACGTACTGGGCCGGGTTGTCATCGTACAGCACGATGTCGGCGCGCTCACCGCTCAGCTCGGCGGAGACAGCTTGCACACGGGCACCACGCATGCCGATACAGGCACCGATCGGGTCGATACGACGATCGTTGGTCTTCACCGCGATCTTGGCGCGGGAACCCGGGTCACGGGCTGCGCCCATGATTTCGATCATCTCTTCACCGATCTCCGGTACTTCGATACGGAACAGCTCTTTCAGGAAGTCCGGGCTGGAACGGCTGACAAACAGCTGGGAACCACGGGCTTCCGGACGCACTGCATAGAGCAGGCCACGGACACGGTCGCCCGGGCGGAAGGTTTCACGCGGCAGCATGTCATCACGGAAGATCACGGCTTCAGCATTGCTGCCCAGATCCAGGATGACGTTGTCACGGTTACTCTTCTTGACCACACCACTGATGATGGTGCCTTCTTTATCTTTAAACTGATCAACTACTTGTGAACGCTCGGCTTCGCGCACTTTCTGCACGATAACCTGCTTGGCGGTCTGGGTAGTGATACGGTCGAAGGTCACAGAGTCGATCTGGTCTTCAACATACTCACCGATCTGGATATCCGGCTGATCAATTTGTGCCGCTTCCAGGGTGATTTCAGCATAGGGGTTTTCCATCGCGGCTTGATCCGCAATGACTACCCAGCGGCGATAAGTGTCGTAGTCACCGGTCTTGCGATCGATTTCGACCCGAACTTCAATCTCGCCTTCATATTTCTTCTTGGTCGCAGTCGCCAGCGCGGTTTCCAGAGCCTGGAAGATCTTCTCGCGGGGTACAGCTTTCTCGTTGGATACTGCGTCAACGACCAGCAAAATCTCTTTATTCATATCCGATAGCCTCGTTAACCAAAGTTCGGCACTATGTTCGCTTTTTGGATATTGGTGAAAGCCAACACGTCGTCCTTACCATCTACTGTCAGGGTGATCATGTCGCCTTGCACAGCTTTGATTACGCCTTTGAACTTGCGGCGGTTGTTTGTTGCCATCCGAAGCGTTACCGCCGCCTCTTGGCCAACGTATTTTTCGAAATGGGCAACCTTGAACAGGGGACGATCCAGGCCTGGGGAGGACACCTCGAGGTAGTACTCCTCGGTGATGGGATCTTCGACGTCCATGATGGCGCCAACCTGATGGCTGACCTCAGCACAGTTCTCGACAGTCACACCCTGCTCGCCGTCGATATAGACACGCAAGGTGGAGTGTTTACCCGCACGGATAAACTCAATACCCCAAAGTTCAAAACCCAAGGCAACGACCGGAGCCTCGAGCAGATCGGTCAAACGTTGTTCCAACGTAGCCAAAGTCACCCTCCGAAAAACAAAAAAAGGGCATAAAGCCCAGATAGATATCGATTCAGAGTAAATTGCACATAACAAAAAGCCCCGATGTCAAATCGGGGCTTGGCGCTTTACCCTGATTGTCGCCTCGCAGCGACCGCCTTCCTGAGCGTAGGAAATGCGTGAAATTTGGTTGCGGGGGCCGGATTTGAACCGACGACCTTCGGGTTATGAGCCCGACGAGCTACCATGCTGCTCCACCCCGCGTCCGAAATCGTGCGAGATTATAGCCACTTCACTCTCTCGATACAAGACTGACTGGCTATAATACACTCGGTTTCCCGAGCTCACTGCTTAATTGGTGCCGTGGGCGGGACTCGAACCCGCACACCCTAGAGCACTACCCCCTCAAGATAGCGTGTCTACCAATTCCACCACCACGGCAAAACTCTTACTCGGGAACGTCAGTATCTTTCTTCACTGGCGCTTTGGTCTGCTCAACCTGTTGGGTTTGTTGCAGATTTTCCCACTCACTACCCTGCTTGACCTTGTTGCTGGACATAGATCCGAGCACCAAGCTAATAACGAAAAACAAAGTAGCCAAAATTGCTGTTGTTCGGGTCAGGAAACTGCCTGAACCACCGGAGCCGAATACTGTGTTCGATGCCCCTGCGCCGAAGGAGGCGCCCATATCAGCCCCTTTACCTTGCTGAATCATCACCAGACCAATCAGAGCCAGTGAAACCAGCAGATAAACGACTAAAAGAATCTCGTACATTTAACTTGCACCCTTTGCCGCTTCAACAATTCCTAAAAACGCATCGCTATCGAGGCTTGCTCCGCCAATCAGTCCTCCATCAATGTCGGGCTGTGCAAACAAATCTCTCGCGTTGCTCGGCGTTACGCTCCCACCATAGATGATTCTAACTTTCTCACCTATTACCGGAGTATCCTCCGCCAAGCGACCACGTATAAAGGAATGAACCTCTTGTGCCTGCTCGGGTGTGGCGCATTTACCTGTACCTACAGCCCAAATCGGCTCGTAGGCGATGATAGCATTATCGAAAGCCATCGCGCCATTTTTCTCTATGACGATATCCAGCTCTTCAGCGATCACCTCGAAGGCTCTTCTCGCCTGCCTAGCCGCACCTGATTCACCTAAACAGAGGATGGGAATCAAGCCTGCCGCTCTGGCTGCCGCAAACTTCTCTGCGACGATAAAACTGGTCTCACCAAAGAGACGCCTGCGCTCGGAGTGCCCTACCAATACGTAACGACACCCTGCCTCAACCAGCATCTGACACGATATTTCTCCGGTGTAAGCGCCAGCCGCGTGCTGACTCACATTCTGAGCCCCCAACTTTACTACCTTCTGCTCATTTAGCAGTGAAGCGCTAAAGTCAAGATGCACATGGGAAGGGCAGAGAACCACATCTACTTTTCCGTCAACGCCCTTCAGGCACTGACTCGTAAACTGCTCTAACTGCGACTTACTACCGTGCAACTTCCAGTTGGCTGCTACAAACGGCTTGCGATGTCCCATCGGCAACTCCCTTGCGAAAGCGGGGCTGATAATATCCAGAGGATGCTCAGCTGACAAGTGCTATTTTTAAATTTTTGAATCGTTTGAACAAGATACAACCAGGGCGGCTAAAAAGCCGCCCTGGTTGTTCATTAAAACGCCGATTCAACCTGCTTGGCGATGCGCTGAGCCATATCACGCACCTGCTGTTCATGCTCCCCTTCGACCATGACCCGGATCAGCGGTTCGGTACCTGATTTACGCAACAGTACGCGACCACGACCAGCCAGCTCCTGTTCCACCTTGGCAACCTCAGCCATGACAGCATCAGCGGCCAGCGGATCCTTGCCTTCGGCAAAGCGAACATTCACCAGCACCTGCGGGAACTTGCTCATGCCGGAGCGCAGCTTGGCAAGCGGCATCTCGGCACTGCGCATGGCGGTAAGCACCTGCAAGGCGGCTACGATGCCATCACCCGTAGTGGTCTGATCCAGACAGATAATATGGCCGGAGTTCTCACCACCGATGCGCCAGCCCTTCTCCTCCATCATCTCCAGCACATAGCGGTCACCCACCTTGGCACGGGCAAACGGGATGCCTAGGGTTTGCAGCGCCAGCTCCAGACCCATGTTGGCCATCAGGGTGCCGACGACACCGCCTTTGAGGCGACCATTGCGCAGGGCATCGCGCGCGATGATATAGAGCACTTCATCACCGTCGATGAGATAGCCGGTATGGTCGACCATGATCAGACGGTCACCATCACCATCAAAGGCAACCCCCAGATCGGCCTTGCACTCCAGCACCTTGGCAACCAGTGCGTCAGGCGCAGTCGAGCCGACACCATCGTTGATGTTGAGACCATCCGGGGCACAGCCCATTGTGATCACTTCAGCACCCAGCTCGCGGAAAACCGACGGCGCAATGTGGTAAGTAGCGCCGTGGCCACAGTCGACCACCATTTTCACCCCATCCAGATTCATGTGGGAGGGGAAGGTGCTCTTGCAAAATTCGATATAGCGACCGGCAGCATCATCAATGCGCACCGCTTTGCCAAGTTCGGCAGACTCGACACACTTGAGCTCGTGATCCAGCTCGGCTTCGATAGCCAGCTCGACATCATCGGGCAGCTTGGTGCCATCGGCGGAGAAGAACTTGATGCCGTTGTCGTAGAAGGGGTTGTGGGAAGCGCTGATGACGATGCCAGCTTCGGCACGGAAAGTGCGAGTCAGGTAGGCAACCGCCGGCGTGGGCATGGGCCCCATCAGAATGGCTTTAAGGCCTGCCGCGGAGAGCCCCGCTTCCAGCGCGGATTCCAGCATGTAACCGGAGATGCGGGTATCTTTGCCAATCAGCACCTTTTTGGTGCCCTTCTTGGAGAGCACTTTGCCGGCAGCCCAACCCAATTTCATTACAAAATCAGGGGTGATCGGGTATTCGCCAACCTTGCCGCGCACACCATCGGTACCGAAATACTTTCTTGCCATTGTCTGTTCTCTTTATTATTTGGAAATAAAATCTTGTCCCGTCATTGCCAGCCAACCGACGCGCAATGCGTCCATGGTCTCCCGTACATCGTGTACCCTGATGATGCGGGCCCCATGCTGCATGCCGATAAGGGCGCATGCCAGACTGCCCGCCAGACGCTCATCCACCGGACGGCCCAGCAGGTTGCCTATCATAGACTTTCGCGACATCCCCACCAATAGCGGCAAGCCATAATCAAGCAGTTCCTTTTGAGCCGCCAACAGCTGATAGTTGTGTGCAAGGGTTTTGCCAAAGCCATATCCCGGATCCAGCAACAGCTCTTCACGACGGATCCCGACCGCCAGACAAGCCGCAATACGCTCATCAAAGAAGGCGCGTACCTCCCCGATCAGGTCGTCATAGTGCGGCTCGACCTGCATGGTTCTCGGCTGCCCCTGCATATGCATCAGACAGACCGGAACCCGAGCTTCGGCCGCGGCTTGCAGTGCTCCAGGTTCTTGCAGTGCCCGCACATCGTTAATCAGATGGGCTCCCGCCTTGCAACCCTCCCGCATCACCGCCGCTTTGGAGGTATCGAGGGAGATCATCACATCCAGCTCACGGACCATCTGTTCCACGATAGGAATGACCCTGTCCAGCTCCTCCTGCTCGCTCACATCGGGCGCACCAGGGCGGGTTGACTCGCCACCGATGTCGATGAGGGTCGCACCGTCAGAGACCATCTGGCGCGCATGGGCCATTGCCCGTTCAAACTGGTTGAAATTACCGCCATCAGAGAAGGAGTCGGGCGTCACATTGAGGATCCCCATCACATGGGGACGATCGAGGGAGAGGCTGAGCCCCTTGCTGGTTAACTGCATTTTCACGTCCATCTGATAAAGAAAAACCCCGGGCAAGCCCGGGGTTTGGAGAGTCACAATTATTTGGCCGGTGCGTCGTTGGCTTTGTCGATAGTGACATCCGACACCGGTGCAGCCTCATCGGCAGGCTTGGTCTCGGCAGCCACAGTGGAACCGCCTTGCGGGGTATCACCGTGCTCGTCATGCCAGTTGCTCGGAGCACGAACCTCGCGACGAGCCATCAGATCATCGATCTGTTTGGCATCGATAGTCTCGTACTTCATCAGCGCATCTTTCATGCTGTGCAACACATCCATGTTATCCAGCAGGATCTGCTTGGCACGATCATAGTTACGATCAATCACCTGCTTCACTTCTGCATCAATGATACGAGCGGTATCGTCGGACATATGCTTGGCTTTGGCCATGCTGCGACCGAGGAATACCTCGCCATCTTCTTCCGCGTAGAGCATGGGGCCAAGACGCTCGGACATACCCCACTGGGTCACCATCTTGCGTGCAATCTCGGTCGCCCGCTCGATATCGTTGGACGCGCCGGTCGATACCTTCTCGGCACCGTAGATCAGCTCTTCTGCCAGGCGACCGCCATACAGACTGGAGATCATCGACTCCAGATGCTGCTTGGAGTGGCTCCAGCGATCCTGCTCCGGCAGATACATGGTCACACCCAGCGCACGACCGCGCGGAATGATGGAGACCTTGTAAACCGGATCATGATCCGGAACCAGACGACCAA
This sequence comes from Aeromonas sp. FDAARGOS 1411, assembly GCF_019047125.1. Lineage (NCBI taxonomy): Bacteria > Pseudomonadati > Pseudomonadota > Gammaproteobacteria > Aeromonadales > Aeromonadaceae > Aeromonas > Aeromonas sp. FDAARGOS 1411. The sequence continues at coordinate 2,716,529 of NZ_CP077214.1, forward strand.
TGATGGCGTGGCCAGCTTCATGATATGCAGTCATCTCTTTCTCGGACTCTTTCATCACCATGGAGCGGCGTTCCGCACCCATCATGATCTTGTCCTTGGCCTTCTCGAACTCGGCCATGGAGACCACTCGGCGGCTCTCACGGGCAGAGAAGAGGGCTGCTTCGTTGACCAGGTTGGCCAAGTCCGCCCCGGAGAAACCGGGGGTACCACGGGCAATCAGCGCCGGATTGACGTCATCCGCCAGCGGAACTTTGCGCATGTGCACTTTCAGGATCTGCTCGCGACCACGGACATCCGGCAGACCGACCACAACCTGACGGTCGAAACGGCCCGGACGCAGCAGTGCCGGATCCAGTACGTCAGGACGGTTGGTGGCAGCAATGACGATGATGCCTTCATTGCCCTCAAAACCATCCATCTCGACCAGCATCTGGTTAAGGGTCTGCTCACGTTCATCGTGACCACCACCCAGACCGGCGCCACGCTGGCGACCGACCGCATCAATTTCATCGATGAAGATGATGCAGGGAGAAGATTTCTTGGCCTGTTCAAACATGTCACGCACCCGGGAGGCACCGACACCGACGAACATCTCCACGAAATCGGAACCCGAGATGGTGAAGAACGGCACCTTGGCCTCGCCCGCAATGGCCTTTGCCAGCAGGGTCTTACCGGTACCGGGAGGACCAACCAGCAGCACACCGGTCGGGATCTTGCCACCCAGTTTCTGGAATTTGCTCGGGTCGCGCAGATAGTCGACCAGCTCCTTCACCTCTTCCTTGGCTTCATCGCAACCTGCAACGTCAGCAAAGGTGGTCTTGATCTGATCTTCGCTCATCAGGCGAGCCTTGCTCTTGCCAAACGACATGGCACCTTTGCCACCGCCGCCCTGCATCTGACGCATGAAGAAGACCCAGACACCGATCAGCAGCAGCATCGGGAACCAGGAGATGAAGATAGAGGTCAACAGAGACGGCTCTTCCGGCTTCTCGCCCATCACTTTGACATTGTGATTGAGCATATCGTTGAGCAGCTGGGGATCCGGCGCAGGGATGATGGTGGTGAATCGTTCACCAGTACGCTTGACGCCATTAATGACCTTACCGTCCATCCGCACTTCACGGATCTGCTCTTGGGTCACCTCTTTAACGAAGCTGGAATAGTCCAGCTGGCGACTGGTGGTATCGCTGGGGCTGAAGCTATTGAACACCGACATCAAAACGACGGCGATGACCAGCCACAGGATTAAGTTTTTCGCCATGTCACTCAAATCAGTAACCTCGCAGACTGACAGTTAACGATGAAGGTTAGGGTACTACAGTTTAAAACCGGTAGCCACAATGTAGACTTCCCGTGATCTGGCGCGGGATGAGTCTGGTTTACGAATTTTGACAGCGGAGAAAAGTTTACGAATTTCATTGAGATAGGCATCAAAGCCCTCTCCCTGAAACACCTTCACTACGAAACTGCCTTCACTACGCAATACCTGATTGCACATGTCCAGCGCCAGCTCGACCAGATACATGGCGCGAGCCTGATCCACCTGCTGGGTACCGCTCATGTTGGGCGCCATATCAGACATCACGACATCGACCTTGTCGGGACCCACTCGTTCCAGCAAGGCGCCGAGCACAGTTTCCTCCCGAAAGTCCCCTTGCAGGAAATCGACACCAGCAATGGGATCCATCGGCAAAATGTCACATGCGATGACGCGACCCGAATCACCAACCTGTTCAACCGCGAACTGGGACCAACCACCGGGGGCAGCTCCCAAATCCACTACGGTCATGCCATGTTTCAGCAAGCGATCCTTGCCCTGGATCTCGTCAATCTTGAAAACAGCACGAGAACGCAGGCCCATTTTCTGGGCTTTTTTGACGTATTGATCGTCGAAATGTTCTTTTAACCAGCGAGTTGAACTGGGGGAACGTTTTTTCTGGGTCATGATAATCGACTTTAAAAAACCACAAGGGTTATTAGTATTAAGGGCTAAGTGGGGGTAGAATACGCCCCTTTCAACCCTGACTTATGAAGAAATTGCGATGATTCTCAACAATAAACAGAAACAGTACCTCAAGGGCCTTGCCCATAGCCTCAAGCCTGTCGTCCTGCTGGGTCAGCATGGTCTGACCGAAGGTGTACTGGCCGAGATCGATCTGGCACTGAACCATCACGAGCTGATCAAGGTTAAGGTTGCCTCTGAAGATCGCGAAATGAAACAACTGGTTATGGATGCTATCGTCCGTGAAACCGGTTCAATCAAGGTGCAAAGCATGGGTCATGTGCTGACCATTTATCGTCAAGCCAACGAACCCAAAATCCAGCTGCCCCGCAAGTAAAAGGAAAGAGCATCGCTCTTTCCTTATTCCACTTCTTCCCGAGTCGCTTGCCAAAGTAGTCGCAAAGCCCTTAACCTGCGATGAATACTTCCGGACACGCATTATGGCTCACCATCCTATTCTGACCGACGATGAGCTGGCCATGCTGCGGGACTTGGGGAGCAATCAGGACACCCATGTTCTGAGTGGTCACCTCGATGCCCCCATGCTTGGCTTGCTGCAAAAAGCCGAACACCTTGTACTCGAAGCCCGCTTCGCTGGCCATCAGCTGCGTTTTCCCCTGAGCTTTACTCAAGGGGAAGATGGCTTCGTCGAGCCCCGCTTATCTGCACCGGTCATCAGGGAGCTGGGGTTTGCCCAACCGCGCGCCTGGCGTCTCACCCAAAAAGCCAAGCTATGCAGCGAACTGGGCCTGTTTCAGGTTCTCAGCCTCTCCCTCAACGGCCTCATCGTGGAAAATTTGCCAATCGACATGGTGGCCGATACCCCCATCAACGGCGAGCTCTGCATCGAGCAAGAGGACCCTCTTCCACTGCAGGGACGACTGGTAAGGCGCATCAAAGCCAATGCCGACCATGCCACCTGGGCACTGAGCTTTCAGATGAGCGAAAACAACATCGAACGGCTGCGCCACTGGTTGTTTCAGCGCCATCAGGACGCCTTTACCGAGGCGTATCTGTCCTGATTTTTATCAATAATCACATAGATAAAGACAAACAGGGGAGCGCAAGCCCCCCTGTTTCATTGTCTGTAGCATTAGCTTAGATATAAGCAACTTCCAGCACTTCGTATTCCACATCACCGCCCGGCGTCTTGACGATAGCGACATCGTCCACTTCCTTGCCAATCAGGGCGCGGGCAATGGGGGAGTTGACAGAGATGAGGTTCTGTTTGATATCAGCCTCATCGTCACCCACGATGCGGTAAACCACCTCTTCTTCTGTCTCGCTCTTGAGCAGAGTCACTGTCGCGCCAAAAATAACGCGGCCGTTGTTGGTCATCTTGGTGACATCGATCACCTGGGCATTGGAGAGCTTGGCTTCAATCTCCTGAATGCGACCTTCACAGAACCCCTGCTGCTCGCGAGCGGCATGGTATTCGGCGTTTTCCTTCAGATCGCCGTGCTCACGGGCATCGGCAATCGCTTCGATAATCTGGGGACGAAGCTCGGTCTTGAGATAATCGAGCTCTTCGCGCAGCTTCTCAGCGCCGCGAACAGTCATCGGAGTATGATTCATAGTCGAAACCTGGGTTGCTTGAAAATAGAAACTGCGGCCATCTGCAAGGAGGCCGCAGCAATCGGTTCGGATGAGGCATCTTAATATGAAGCCAACACAAAATCCACGTCAGCCCCCTGATGCAGATCCCACTTGCGTCATCGGCATTCCCTTCACTTACTTCCCTTCCGGTACGGAAATGGGGGCTGAAACGGTCGGTTTGCCCTGCATGATGGCGATCTCCACTCGCCGATTCATCCGACGATTTTCCGGGGTAGTATTGGGCACCAATGGCTGGGAATCCGCCATCCCCTGCACCACCAGTCGCCCCTGATCAAAACCGGGGACCTTCAGCATCTGGTGCGCCACCGCCACCGCCCGTTGCGACGACAGCTCCCAGTTGGACTGGAACAGCTCATCTTCGGTCGCCACGTTGTCGGTGTGACCGGAGATGGTGATTTCACCCGGCACATCCTTGAGCAGGGTCGCGACCTTGCGAATGACCGGCCAGAACTGTGGCTGCAGAAATGCCGAACCGGCCGGGAAAGATGCTTTTTCCCTGATCCGGATGATGATCTGCTGGCCCAGCGCCTCAATTTCGATGGCACCGTCCTGGATCTGATCTTTCATCTGCTCGGCGAGGGCTTTGGCCAGGGTATTGGATTGTTCTTGCGCCTTCTTCGCATCCTGCGCGGTATCGCCCCCCGTCTGTTTGCCATCACTCTTGTCCTGACCACCGGCCTGATCCGCCTCACCGGGCAGAAACTCCAGTTCGGTCTGGGTCAGATCGATGGTCTGCTGCATCACGGTATCAATCGGCGTGGGTTCCGGGCGACCGGGCCTGAACTCCTGGGCAATCACCGAGGTTCCCTTGGGAATATCTTTCACCTCAAGGATGTTCTGTACCCCGAATGCCTTGTCCATGGAACCGGCTATCTGCTTGAACTTCTGCACATCCATCTCGGCAAAGGAGAGCAATAGCACGAAGAAGCACATCAGAAGCGACATCAGGTCGGCAAAGGTTCCCATGTAACCAGGAAGACCTGGTGGTGGGCACTTGCAATCAGACATAGCGCCCCCTATTCGGTGCCAGTATTACGTTTGGACTGGTTCAGATAGTTTTGCAGCATGGACTGGATCACCCGTGGGTTCTGGCCATCCTGAATCCCCATAATGGCATCAAGGATCAGGGTACGACTGAGCTTCTCCTCTCCGCTGCGCAGCTCCAGCTTGTCGGCAATCGGGATAGCCAACATATTGGCCTCTATCGCACCGTACAGGGTGGTAAGCAAGGCTACCGCCATCGCCGGCCCGATCGACTTGGGGTCACTCATGTTGGCCAACATGGCCACCAGACCCACCAACGTACCTATCATCCCCATGGCAGGGCCCAGATCCCCAAGGGTACGGAAGACCTTGATGGCAATGACATGGCGCTCGGCTGTCAGGTCGATATCCTTTTCCATCACGGCACGCACCACTTCGGCATCGTGACCATCCACCAGCATGTCGATCCCTTTTTTCATAAATGCATTGGGGATCTCTGCGGCCTCCAGCGCCAGAAAGCCCCCTTTGCGAGCCGCGTCAGCCAGTTCAACGGCTTTGGTAATCAGGTCTTCAATCTTGTCGCCCTTGTACATAAAGGCTTTGCCCGCCACCTTGAATGCCATCAGGAACTGGCCAAGGTTGAACTTCATCATGGCGATGAAGATTGAGCCCAATACAGTGATGTAGACCGATGGCATATCAACATACATGCTCATGGGGCCACCCAGCAGCATGCCGTACACCACCACCCCGAAACCCAGCACTATCCCTATCAGACTGCCTAGATCCACGTCCCTACTCCTGTCACCGGTTCTTATGTCTATTTATAGTCTGTTGAATTTTCTGCTATTGCGACCCATGCGGCAAGCATGCATCCACTGAGAATGATGGCTCATTATCGGCCAGTTTAGCGAGAGTTTGAGGGGGCAATGCTTTTCTGCCTCCCCCCTGTGGACGGTCGATGTTAATATAAGCCGTTTTTTTCAATCCCCGAGGATGGACATGGCCAGTAAAAAAATCGACCGTCTGAGTTTTGATGCCACTCTGGAAGAGCTGGAAACCATCGTTCATCAGCTGGAACAAGGTTCCCTACCCCTGGAAGAGGCACTCAAGCAGTTCGAGCAGGGCGTTCATCTGGTTCGGGCCGGTCAGCAGAAGCTGGAACTGGCCGAACAGAAGATCCAGATCCTGCTCAGTCAAGCCGATGGCGGTGACCAGCTCGCCTCCTTCCAGCCAGAACAAGGAGAGGAGTGAGTGGCGCTGGACCATTTTTCCCGTCTGCATCGTCAGCGTATTGACGACTGTCTGTCAGCACAACTTGAATCCTTGCCCGCCATGGCGCCACGCCTGCGCGATGCCATGAGTTATGGCCTGCTGCTGGGCGGCAAGCGGGTTCGCCCGTTTCTGGTCTACGCGGTCGGCGAGATGCTGGGCGTCAAGAGCGAACTGCTGGATGGCCCCGCGGCTGCCGTAGAGTGCATCCACGCCTACTCCCTGCTGCACGATGACCTGCCCGCCATGGATAACGACGACCTGCGTCGTGGTCAGCCAACCGTTCACAAGGCGTTTGACGAAGGAACCGCCATTCTGGCCGGTGATGCGCTGCAGACCCTGGCGTTCTCCATTCTGGCCGATCACCCCATGCCCGACTCCTTGATGGCCAACCGGGTGCGGATGCTGAGTACCCTCGCCCGCGCCTCCGGCTATCTCGGTATGTGTGGTGGTCAGGCGCTGGATCTGCAGGCCGAAGGACGCCAGATCTCGCTCGCCGAGCTGGAGCAGGTACACCGCCACAAGACCGGTGCACTGATTGAATGTGCCGTGGCGCTCGGCGCCCTGTGCAAAGCCGATGTCGATGACGCCACGCTGGCTGCCCTGCAAACCTATGCCGCCGCGATTGGCCTCGCCTTTCAGGTGCAGGATGACATCCTCGACATCACAGGTGATACCGCCACCCTGGGCAAGCCGCAAGGTTCTGACCTGGCGCTGGAGAAAAGTACCTATCCGGCCTTGCTCGGACTCGAAAATGCCCGTGAGCTGGCTCGCGAACTGCATGGGAAAGCCTTAACAGCCCTGCAATCCTTGCCCTACAATACCGACATTCTGGAAGCGTTTGCCGATTACATCATCGAGCGAACCCACTAAACGCTGGATAACAGTAACAATATGAGCGTTGATATTAGCAATTTCCCCAACCTGGCCCTCGCGGACACTCCGGTCGAGCTGCGTTCCTTGCCCAAAGAGCGGCTACCGGTGCTGTGCAACGAGCTGCGCGAATATCTGCTGCGCTCCGTCAGCCGTTCCAGCGGACACTTTGCCTCCGGGCTCGGCACGGTCGAACTGACCGTGGCCCTGCACTACGTCTACAACACCCCGTTCGATCGGCTGATCTGGGACGTGGGCCATCAGGCCTATCCCCACAAGATCCTGACCGGGCGCCGTGACCAGATCCACACCATCCGTCAGAAAGACGGTCTGCACCCCTTCCCCTGGCGTGGCGAGAGCGAGTACGACGTGCTCTCCGTCGGCCACTCCAGCACCTCCATCGGTGCGGCGCTCGGCATGGCGGTCGCCGCCGAGAGCGAAGGGCTGGGTCGCAAGGTGGTGGCAGTGATCGGTGACGGTGCCATTACCGCAGGGATGGCCTTCGAAGCGCTCAACCACGCCGGCGATGTTCACAAGGACATGCTGGTGATCCTCAACGACAACGAGATGTCCATCTCCGAGAATGTCGGGGCGCTGAACAACCATCTGGCCCGGGTCATGTCCGGCAAGCTCTACACCACCATCCGCGAAGGCGGCAAGAAGGTGCTGGCGGGTTTGCCACCGGTCAAGGAGCTGGCCAAGCGGGCCGAAGAGCACCTCAAGGGGATGGTGGTGCCCGGCACCCTGTTCGAGGAGTTCGGCTTCAACTATATCGGCCCCATCGACGGTCACGATATCGAGGCGCTGGTCGAGACCCTGCGCAACATGCGCAACCTCAAGGGCCCGCAGCTGCTGCACGTCAAAACCAAGAAGGGCAAGGGTTACGAGCCGGCCGAAAAAGACCCTATCGGTTATCATGCCGTGCCCAAGTTCAATCCGGACGAGTGCGCCCTGCCCAAGGCGAGCAGCGCCAAACCCACCTTCTCCGCCATCTTTGGCCAATGGCTGTGCGACATGGCCGCCAAAGACGAAAAGCTGGTCGGTATCACCCCCGCCATGCGTGAAGGCTCGGGGCTGGTGAAATTCAGCCAGCAATATCCGGATCGCTACTTCGATGTGGCCATTGCAGAGCAGCATGCGGTCACTTTCGCCGCGGGTCTTGCCATCGCCGACAAGAAGCCGGTGGTGGCCATCTATTCGAGCTTCCTGCAGCGCGCCTACGATCAGGTGATCCACGACGTAGCGCTGCAAGATCTGCCGGTGCTATTCGCCATCGACCGGGCCGGTCTGGTGGGCGCCGATGGCCCGACCCATCAGGGGGCGTTCGATATCAGCTTCCTGCGCACCGTGCCCAACATGGTGGTGATGACGCCATCTGACGAGAACGAATGCCGCCAAATGCTCTATACCGGCTATCTCCATCAGGGCCCTGCCGCAGTGCGCTACCCCCGCGGCAGCAGCCTGAGCGACGCCCCCATCTCGTCAGAAATGCAGGCACTGGAGCTCGGCAAGGGACGAATCCTGCGAGAGGGCAAGGGCACTGCCATTCTGGCGTTTGGCACCTTGCTGCACCACGCCAAAGCGGCCGCAGAGGCACTGGATGCCACTCTGGTGGACATGCGCTTCGTCAAACCGATGGATGAGGCGCTGGTGCTGTCGCTGGCGGCCAGCCACGATCACTTCGTCACCATCGAAGACAACGCCATCATGGGCGGCGCCGGTTCGGCGGTGAACGAACTGCTGATGCGCAGCAAGCAGTGCAAGCCGGTGCTCAACCTCGGCCTGCCGGATCGCTTCGTGGAACAGGGTACCCAGCAGGAGATCTATGCCCTGCTCGGTCTGGACGATGCTGGCATCCAGCGCAGCATCGAAAGCTGGCTGCAAGCCTGACGAGACACGAACAGCTCAGAAAGTGCGTGTCACCATGATGTGATGCAATAGACTGGAAAATTCAGTAATGGTTCGAAAAAATCCCCAGGTAATGCCTGGGGATTTTTTTAAGATGACAGCAGAGTGTGACTACTGTTGTGACGATACCGAATCGACAGCTCTTAGTTACACCCTTCGGCAGATGTTGAGTTCAGATAGGTCACCTCATTGGACGGTTGATAATCGGCCACGTTGATCACCTTCTTGATCTCGATGAACTCTTTCAGCACGGCAGCATCCACCAAACCGGCGTTGATGGTATCGATCTTCGGATAGCCGTCACCACCGGAGGCGCTGAAGCTCGGGATCGCGAAGCTGTAGGTTGCTGCCGGATCAAACGCCTTGCCACCGATGCTGGTGATATTGACGCTCTTGGCTTGGCAATCCACTGCCATGTTGATACCGCCAAACTGGGCATAACCACCGGTATTGCGGGTCTTGCTTGCCACCTGGCCCAGATAGGTCGCCAGCTCGCTTCCCTTCATGACAGCCTTGTTGACCGTGTTGCCAAACGGGTGCACCAGCAGCACGCTGCGGTAAGTGATATCACCGGCCGGGATGCTGTCACGGACGCCGCCAGAGTTGACGATACCAAAGTCGACACCCAGCTTGCTGCTGGTCGCCGTAGTGATGAGGCGACCCAGGTTGGTCTGCTTGTTGCGAACCGAGTTGCGATCACCAACCAGCAAGCCATCTGCCGAGCCAATGACGACATTCAGCTCTTGCTGACCTTTCTCCTGATAACCCAGCAGGGTGTTATACAGCTCGGGATCCTTGGTGATCTCGTCCTGTACGAACTGCATCTTGGCCGGATCCTTGGTTACGGCGCCGTTGGCATCGATCGCCTCGCCCTTGGCGTTGCGCTTGATCAGGTTGACCGGGATCAGGTCATAGCTGGTCAGGGTCAACTTGCCATTCTGGTACTCAAACTGGGCACGGCCCACATACTTGCCCCACTCGTGGGCCTGCATGATCCAGGTGCCGTTTTGCTGGTCCGGTTGGCAGTTATCACCCGGTTTGAAATTGGCGTACTTGTTGGTGGTACCCGGTTCCATACAGACCGGATTCTGGGAGTGGCCACCAATGATGGCATCCAGAGTCCCTGCCGGCAGTGCACGAGCCATCTCTACATCGCCCGGCGCATTGCTGCCGTGCTGGCCATTCTCGTAATGGCCCATGTGAGTGATGGCGAAGACCAGATTGGCCTCCTTGTTGCTGCGGATCTGCTGGCCCAGTTTGGCCGCCTCGCTGGTCGGATCGCGGAACTCCAGGGTCTGCACGTTGTTGGGATCAACCAGCTGGGCGGTATCCTCGGTGGTCAGACCCAGTACGGCAACCTTGAGACCGCTCTCCAGCTTGAACACCTTGTAGGGGTCAAAGTAGTGTTTGCCACTGGCCTTGTCATAGATGTTGGCCGAGAGCATGGGGAACTGGGCCCACTTGCGCTGCTTCTCCAGTACGCTGAGAGGGTTGTCGAATTCATGGTTGCCCACTGCCATGGCATCGTAGCGAATGTTGTTCATCGCCATGAAGTCAGGCTCGGCATCCTGCAGATCGGACTCCGGCACCCCGGTATTCACATCACCACCGGAAAGAACCAGTACGTCACTGCCAGCAGCCTTGGCATCGGCACGCAGCTGCTCGACCAGAGTCTTCTGGGCTGCCATACCATACTCATTTTCAGCGTTGTGCCAGAAACGGCCGTGGGTATCGTTGGTGTGCAGGATGGTCAGTTTGCAGACATTTTCGGTGCAGGGTGCAACGGTGTCATTGCTCGAGGTATTACAGCCAGTCAGTGCAGCAAGCACGGCCAGTGCCACGCCGCCTTTGATAAAGTTATTATTCATTTCCATATCACCTTGATTGTTTTGTTATTTATCAACCCTGTCCAGCGGGTCGGGCGCCAATATAACAAACAACAGATGACCGTTTTTCATCGATGACTCACAAATTCTGCTAATTGTGATCTTCGGCCCAACATCCGGCTTCCTGCTGATTTATCAGGTTTTTTGTTGAGCAGTCACTCACTTGCTCCCCTCCCGCACCAAGGAGGCGCCACCCGGACGCGCCTTTATGGCATACTCCCCAGCCAGCCATGCCCGAGGAGATGATTTGATGGCCAAGTACGACAAGATTTCCCCTGAGACCCAGCAGGAGGCGATGAAAATTGCCCGTGCCAACCAGAAGCCGGGGCAGACCAAGGAACAGACCCAGCTTATCGCGCAAGGGATCCAGAAAGGCATCGACGAGTACAAGAAGCAGATGAAGGCGCGGGCCCGTGAAGCGAGCCGCCAGAAAAAATTGCAGGCCAAAGCCAGGCAGCCACAGGTCGCGCCCCAAACCGAAGAGCAAGACGATCAGCTGGAGCTGGTTGAAGTAAGCCATCAGCATCCCCTGCCCTGGATCTTGCTGGTGCTGAGCTGGCTGGGATTTGCAGCAGCCTGGTTCTGGTTGCACTAAGACGCGCTAGCAAACCTTTATCCGGGATCCTCTTCACAGCCCGGACCCGGGCTGCTGGTGATTACCTGCGAAGAGTGATTAAATCCCGCGCCTCTTGCACCGGACTCCCTATTTTTTGACGATCAGTTTTCAGGAAAGATGTTATGAACCCCGCTCCGCTCTATCTGCTGGCCCCTTTTGTACTGTTCCTTGTGACCATGCTGCTCTATCGCATTTCGCCGCTGCGGGCGGTCGCCGCCGGTGGGGTACGCTGGTTTATCCTGCCGGCCTTCACCCTGTTTATTTTACTGATCATCATCAACGGTGCCGCCGATCCCACCCTGCGCGATCCGGCATTCCACTGGTTGATGCCGGGCCTTGGCTTTGCCCTGAGCCTGTTTCCGGCCCTGCCCAAGGCGCTGGTGCCACGGCTCGCGATCAAGGAGGGGGCCTTTGCCGCCCTCGGCCTGATGCTGATGAGCCTGGCCATGGTCTACTGATCGGCTGGCACAGCCGTTAGCATGGCTCAAGGGGCGCTCTGTGACGGGCGCCCCTTGTACAAACAATGGCCTGCAGGCATCTTGGTGACAGGATAACCAGCAAGGAGGCCAAATGGACAATCCGCCCGATTTCATGGCGCTGTGGGATTATCAGGATCCCGCCGCCAGCGCCCTGCGTTTTCACACCCGTCTTCCCGAAGCGCGCGCCGCCGCCGACCTGCAACTCGAACTGGAGTTGCTGACCCAAATTGCCCGCACCCACTCGCTGCAGCGCCAGTTTGCCGAAGCCCATCAGCTGCTCGACGAGATAGAGCCCCGCCTCACCGATAAAACCCCCAGAGCGCGGATCAGGGCCCTGCTGGAACGAGGCCGCACCTTTAACTCGGCGGGCGACAAAGCCAGTGCCAAACCGCTGTTTGAACAAGCCTGGCAATGGGGGCTCAAGGAGAAAGAAACCTATCTCGCCATCGACGCCGCTCACATGATCGCCATCGCCGCACCATTGGAAGAGCAGAGCCGCTGGCATCAACTGGCGATGGAGCTGGCGGAACGCAGCAGTGACGAGAAGGTGCGTGGCTGGCTGGCCCCCCTTTACAACAATCAGGGCTGGACCCTGTTCGAACTGGGCCGCTTTGATGAGGCGAAAATCCAGCAGCAGAAGTGTCTGGCCTGGCATCTGCAACATAACCAGCCGGCCAAGGCGTTTATCGCTCGCTGGAGTCTGGCTCGCCTGACCCGGGCCCAGGGTCAGCACCAGCAGGCGCTGGCAGAGCTGCACCAGCTCAAGGCCGATATGGCCGAGGCTGGCGAACCTGAGGATGGTTATCTGTTCGAGGAGCTGGGGGAGAATGCCTTGGTGCTGGACGATCCGCTGGCCGCGGAATACTTCTCCCGCGCCTGGTTTCTGCTGTCACAGGACCGCTGGTTCAGCGCCAACGAGGGGGAGCGACTGGCCCGCCTCAAGCGCCTCGCCAAACTCTGATCCCCCAAAATAGAAAGGGCGGCACGCTAGCCGCCCTTTCTGCTGGCAAGATGGTTCAGGCCCGATTGGACTCCTCCCACCCCTGCTTTTTACGGTAAATGGTGGAGGGGCTGATCTCGAGCAGTGCCGCCGCCTTGGGAATGTTGCCGTCACAGCTGGCGATGGCCTGTTCGATCACCTCTTTTTCCACCAGCCAGAGCGGACGAATTGGCCCGTTGGCCACCCCGGTGGTGGCCGGAGCCGATGCCACCGCTGCCGCAATCGCAGTCGGTAGCTGGGGACGAACCCCATTGAGCGGTGGCGGCAGAATATCCGGGCTCACCAGCTCCTTGTCATTGAGCACCACGATATTGCGTACCACGTTTTGCAACTCGCGTACGTTGCCGGGCCAGGGGTAGTCGAGCAGCACTCGTGCAGCCTCGACATCAAAATCCTTGAAGCGTTTGTTCTCCTCCTTGGCGTAGCTCTGCAGCAGGGTACGCGCTAGCAGCAGGATATCCTCACCCCGCTCCCGCAGCGGCGGCAGGGTAAGCGGAATGACGTGGAGCCGATAGTAGAGATCCTCGCGAAAACGGCCCGCTTTTACCTCTACCAGCGGATCCCTGTTGGTGGCGCAGATAAAGCGCACATCCACCGTCTCGAGCTTGCCGCTACCGACCCGCTGCACTGTGCCGGTCTGGATAAAGCGCAGCAGCTTGCTCTGCAGATCCAGGTCCATCTCGCAGATCTCGTCGAGAAACAGGGTACCGCCATCGGCCAGACTGGCCGCCCCCTTGCGATCCCCCTGCGCACCGGTAAAAGAGCCCTTCACATGACCGAAGATCTCGCTCTCCATCAAATCGTGGGGAATGGCGGCGCAGTTGAGGGCAATAAAGGGCTGTTCGCTGCGGGGACTGCACTGGTGAATCGCCTCGGCACACACCTCTTTGCCGGTGCCGCTCTCGCCAGTGATAAAGACGGTCGCCTTGCTGGGCGCCGCACTTTCGATGATGCGATAGACCGCCTGCATCGACATGGAGGCGCCGATAAAACCGAAGAAGGAGCTGCGCTCGAAGTTCTCCCGATAGTGGGCAACCAGCGAGCTCAACTGCTGATGTTTCAGGGCATTGCGAACGGTGGCGCAGAGCCGCTTGCTGTCAAACGGCTTGGTCAGAAAATCGAAGGCACCGAGGCGCATCGCCTCCACTGCCACATCCACCGAGCCGTGGGCGGTGATCACCACCACAGAGCAAGGCAACTGCTGTTCGGTGATCATTTGCAGAATATCCATACCGGACATATCCGGCAGCTCCAGATCCAGCAGCACCACGGGGGGAGGACTTGCCAGCAACTGCGCCAACGCTTGCTGACCACAGTCGGCCAGCACCACCTCATACCCCTCCTGGCGCAGGTACTGTTCATAGACCACCGCCAGACTACGGGTATCTTCCACCAGCAGGACACGCGATTTATTTTCAGCCACTGGACTCATCCTTGTATTTGATTCTGCGATCTATTTTGCCTTATTTTCGCGCGCAAACCCAACGCCAAGACAGCTCTGTTATCCCGCGATTGCAGGGAATACACAAGTAAAAACGGCTCCTTAAGGAGCCGTTTTTAACTACAAGAAGGGATTACTTCTTGGCGTCGTCTGCAGTCGGCTTCTCGATAGCCAGCAGCTCAACGTCAAACACCAGCACGGCGTTCGCCGGGATGGAGCCTGCACCGTGCTCGCCATAGGCCAGCTTGGACGGCAGGAAGAACTTGAACTTGGAGCCAACCGGCATCAGCTGCACACCTTCAGTCCAACCCGGGATAACCTGGTTGAGCGGGAAGGTAGCCGGCTCGCCGCGATCGACGGAGCTATCGAACTTGGTGCCATCGGTCAGGGTACCGGTGTAGTGAACCTTGACGATATCGGTAGATTTCGGCTTGGCGCCAGTGCCCATCTTCTCGACCATGTACTGCAGGCCGGATTCAGTGCTCTTCACACCCTCTTTCTTGGCGTTGGCAGCCAGGAACTCTTCGCCCTTCTTCAGATTCTCAACGGCGTCTTTCTCGGCCTTGGCCTTGGTCAGCTCGTTGATCTTGGCGTCGTAATCCTGCAGTACCTTCTGGATCTCTTCATCAGTCATCTTGGCTTCTTTGCCCAGACCGTCAGTCACCCCTTTCAGGATCACGGCGTTGTCCAGTTTGATGCCCAGTTCCTGCTGACGCTCCAGGGTATTGGCGATGTAACGCCCCATGGAGAGGCCAATTGCGTAGCCAGATTGCTCTTCAAAGCTCTTGGCTTCGGCCTTGGTCGCCTCTGCCGGCTTGCTGGCTTCTGCCTTCACTTCGGCGGTATTGGCCGCAGCAGGCTTCTCGTCTTTTTGGCAAGCAGTCAGACCGACGGCAACGGCCGCCGCCAACAGGGACACCTTCAGAAATTTGTTCATCAGTTTCTCCAAACTCCAAATACCGCTCTCGGTTCCATCGTGAAATGAGAGGTTTATCGTGATAAGCGCCTTATACTAACGCCGTGATCGCAGGTAACAAAAGCGTGAGACCGCAAAAATGATAAAAAGTGCCATTTATCTGGTGAGCCTCTGTTTAATGCTCACCGGTTGCGAGCAAAGCTCCCAACCCAACCAGCAAATGACCCTCGCCAGCACGGGTCTGCTGACCGCAGATCTCTCCAGTGATGGCAAGCAGGCCATCGTCTCCAGCATCAGCCAGGGCATCATCGTCTGGGATCTGGAACAGAACCGTCAACGCTGGCGCTGGAAGCAATCCGACTCTACGGATGATCTGGTATTCATTACCCGTTTTTCCGAAGGCAACAGCCATGCCGTCACCGCCACCTCCAGCACCTTTGCAACCTGGCGGCTGAGCGACGGGCAATCACAAGGCTACTACTCACTTCCTGAATCCAGGCTGAGGGACATCGCGCTCTCTGCCGACGGTCGTTATGTGCTGATCGGGCGGGAAGATGGCAAGGCCGAGTGGCTCGACACCCGAAGCGGCCGTCGCCTGCAGTTTCTGGGGCACACCGAACAGGTCAATACGGTGGATCTCTCCGCCAACGGTCGCTACGCCCTGACCGGTGGCAACGACTACAGCGCTTATCTGTGGGATACCCGTAGCGGGCAGGTGATCTGGCGCTTCAACCATGGTGGCCGGGTGATCATGGCCAGACTGGAGCCGAGCGGCCGCTACGCCTTCACCGCCGACAGCAGCCGGGCCAGCATCTGGGATCTGAAAACCGGCAAGGAGGTGAGTCAGCTGCAATATGATCACCGCTTCGAGGTCTACACCAGCGCCCGCTTTGCCAACGATGGCAAGTGGCTCATCACCGGCGCCCCTTCCCGTCAGCTCTCCCTGTGGCGAGTGAGCGATGGTGCCCTGCTGCAGAGCTGGCGCGTCTCGCCGCAACCCAAGGTGAAACCGCCCAGCGCAGTGGTCTACGGCGTCGCTTTGCGCGACAATAGCCACCTTGTCAGTGCCAGCTCCAGTGGTCTGGCCGAAATCTGGACAATCAAGTAAGGACCCGAAGGCCCATGAGTCAGCAACTTAACGATCGCATCGAAACCCTGGAAACCCGTCTCGCCTATGCGGAATACACCATAGAGCAGCTCAACGACGAGGTGACCACCCAGGGCCGTGAACTCGATCGACTCAAATACCAGATCCAGCTGCTGATCGACAAACTACAAAGCGTACAGCCCAGCCAGATTGCCAGCATGGCCGAAGAGACCCCGCCGCCGCACTACTGATGGGTGTGCAATCAACAAGCTGTCTGCTCAAGACCAATAAAAATCCGAAACCGGCTAAACCGGTTTCGGATTTTTTTCATCCAAATGACCTGACAGCTGCGACTCGGCGCCTCAGAGTCGGCCCGCGTTAACCTTTGTAGATCTTGGGGTTAAACACATCCCGCAGCCAGTCACCCAGCAGGTTGATGACCAGCACCAGCACCACCAGACAGATACCCGGGAAGGCGGTGATCCACCAGGAGCCGGAGAAGATGTAGTTGAAGCCGACGCTGATAAGCGAACCGAGCGAGGGCTGATCAACCGGCATTCCCAGCCCAAGGAAGGAGAGTGCAGCTTCACTCATGATGGCGTTGGCCACCTGCACGGTGGAGATGACCAGAATGGGCGACAGGCAGTTAGGCAGAATGTGGCGGAACATGATGCGCGGGGCGCGGAACCCCATCACCTTGGCCGCTTCCACATACTCCTTCTTCTTCTCCGCCAGCACAGAGGCGCGCACGGTACGGGCGTACTGCGGCCACTCGGCGATCCCGATGATCACCACCAGCATCATGATGGCGAACTTCGAGTAGAACTCGGAGCCAAAGGTCGCCTGAAAGATGGCAGAGATGATGATCGCCACCATCATGGTGGAGAACGACAGCTGCACGTCGGCAAAGCGCATCAGCAAGTTGTCGATGCGGCCACCGAAGTAACCGGCAATCAGACCGATGACGATACCGAGCACCAGCTGCAGCGCCACCGCAAACAGGCCGATGGTGAGGGAGATACGGGCGCCATAGAGGATGGTGCTCCAGATATCCCGTCCCTGGTTGTCGGTACCGAGCCAGAAACGCTCCTCGCCGCCTTCGAGCCAGGAGGGGGGCAACTCGGCATCCATCAGATCAAAACTGGTCTGGTCATAGACATTGTGCGGTGCCAGCCAGGGCGCCAGCAGCGCCGCCAGCACAAATACCACGAACACCGCAAAGCTGAACATGGCTACCTTGTCCCGCAGGAAGTAGTAGACGATGTCTGAGTTCTTGAATCGTGCCCAACGGCTTGGGCTTGCAGTTACAGCATTAGTCATCTGTTACCCCTTGGCGGTCAGGTTAACGGTCGGGTTAATCAACCCGTAGAGCAGGTCGACCAGGGTATTGGTCACCACGAAGATCAGTCCCACGAAGATGACGTAGGCGGTGATCAGCGGGGTATCGACCCGGTGGATCGCCTCGAGGAACAGGAAGCCGGTGCCCGGCCACTGGAACACACTCTCGGTCAGAATGGTGTAGGCCACCATGGTGCCGATCTGCACCCCTCCGACAGTAATGACCGGCAGCATGGTGTTCTTCAGTGCGTGCTGATAGTAGACCTTGTTGTTATCCAGCCCCTTGGCGCGGGCGAATTTGACGTACTCGGAGGAGAGCTGCTCCAGCATCTCGGAGCGCACCAGTCGGATAAACAGCGGCAGCATGATGGAAGAGAGGGACACCGCCGGCAGGATCAGATGCAGGATGCCATCCCAGGTAAAGAAGCCCGACTCCCAGCCCAGCAGGTTACGGGTCTCGCCGCGGCCATAGGCCGGCAGCCAGCCCAGCTGGATGGAGAAGAGGTACATCAGCATGATGGCGGTCAAAAATACCGGGATCGAAATGCCGATGCTGCTCCCCGCCATGATGATCTTGGTGGGAATGCTGCGCGGGCGGATCGCCGAATAGACACCGAGTGGAATGGAGACCACCACGATGATAAGCGCGGCAGCAAACACCAGCTCAAGGGTAGCCACCAGCTTGTCGAGGATCACCTCGAGAGCGGGTCGCTTGAAGAAATAGGAGGTGCCCAAATCCCCATGCACCGCATTTTTCAAAAAGCGGCTGTATTTGATGAGGAAGGGATCGTTAAGGCCCATCTTCTCGCGCAACTCGTGACGCTGGGCTTCGGAGACGGATTGTCCCACCAGCTCGCGCAACGGGTCACCCAGGTTATCCTGGATGGAGAAGGCGACCAGGCTGATGACGAACATCACTATCACGGCCTGATAGAACCGTTTCAGCAGGAATGTAAACATGCTTGTCCTTCTACGTGGCCTGTGTCGTGGCACAGGCTTCTGTTAGTGGGCGGAGTGGCCAGCTGACCACCCCGCCCCGTCCTTCCTTGCGACGTTCTCTTACTTGCTGACCACCAGGTCACCCAGGTAAGGGAAGTTCATCACGTTGACCACCGGCTTGATGTCGACGTTCTTCTTGGCGCCATAGGCCAGATCTTCCCAGTGCAACGGCACGTAGGCAGCATCTTCGATCAGCATGGCTTCGACCTTCTTCAGCATCTCGGCACGCTTTGCCGGATCTGTCTCGGCGTTGGCATCCATCACCAGCTTGTCAGCTTCGGCGTTGGCGTAACCGGCGCAGTTGTACTGACCCATACCGGTCTTGGCATCCTTGGTGAAGGTCAGGAACTCGAAGAAGTTCGCGGTATCTTCGGTGTCGGAGTGCCAGCCGATCAGCTGCATGTCTGCTGCGCACTTGTCAAACTCGGGCCAGTACTGGGCCACCGGCATGGTCTTCAGATCCACCTTGATGTTGATCTTGGCCAGCATGGCGGAGACCGCCTGGGCAATCTTGACGTCGTTGACGTAGCGGGCTGCCGGGGAGATGAAGGTCATCTTGAAGCCTTTCTCGTAACCGGCCTCTTTCATCAGCTCCTTGGCCTTGGCCAGATCATACTGGGGTGCCAGCGCCTCGTTGTGACCGGCATAGCCTTTCGGGCTCAGCTGACCAGCAGGGGTACCGAAGCCCTTGTTGATCTTCTCGACAATGCCCACCTGGTTGATGGCATAGTTGATCGCCTGACGCACGCGCTTGTCTTTCAGTGCCGGGTTGGTGTTCTGGTTCAGCTCGATGATAATGGCGCGGGTACCGGACAGGGTGACCAGCTGGGAGTCCTTGCCATTCTTCACGCGCTCCAGATCGTTCGGCGCAACCGGATAGATCATGTCCACGTCGCCACCCAGCAGGGCTGCAACACGGGTCGCATCTTCCTTGATGGGCACCACGGTCAGGTTCTCAACGTTACCCTTGGAGGCCTTGTCCCAGTAGTTGGCGTTGCGGGCATAATCCAGCTTCACGCCCTGCTCGCGGAACTTGACGGTGAACGGGCCAGTACCGGAGACGTGGGTAGAGGCATAGGAGTCGCCGTTTTTGACGATCTCGGCCTTGTCTTTGCCCGCTTCGGTTTTGCCGGTGTAGAACTTGGAGTCCATCGGGAAGATGTAGGTGACGGTCTGCAGCACCAGCGGGAACGGCTTGGCGGTAATCAGATCGACGGTGTAGTCATCGACTTTCTTCACTTCGCTGATGGGATCGAAGATCGCCTTGAAGTCGACGGAGGATTTCAGGCGGTTGACGGTCCACACCACGTCGTCTGCGGTGAAGTCGTTACCGGAGTGGAACTTGACCCCTTTGCGCAGGTGGAAGCGGACGGTCTTGTCGTCAATACGCTCATACTTCTCGGCCAGACGGGGCTCGAACTGCAGGTCCTGGGTGTAACGCATCAGGGGATCGAATACCAGGTGCGACATCTCCAGGGTCTGACCGGAGAGCTGCTCCTGCGGATCCAGCGAAGTGGCGTCAGAAGCGACACCCACCTTGATATCGGCGGCTGAGACACTGAAGGCGAAACCGGCGGCAAACAGCGCCAGGGCAATCTTGGACAATCCTTTCTTCATCTTGTTCTCCATGCTTTTGGCTTTCTTATGACACTTTTTTTGACAAGCAGACCGGCGCACCGGCGCTCTCCTAGCTTGCGATTTCCAGCCCCTCGCGGGACATTCCCTTGAACTCCGGCATGAGGGAGATCAGCTTGCGGCTGTACTCATGCTCGGCATTGGTAAAGAGTTTCTCGGTCTCGGCCACTTCCACCAGATGACCGTGCTGCATCACCCCGATGCGGTCGCACATCTGGCGGATCACCGGCAGATCGTGGCTGATAAACAGCATGGTGAGCTTGAGCTCCTGCTGCAGATCCTTGAGCAGGTTGAGGATCTGGGCCTGCACCGACACATCCAGCGCCGAGGTCGGCTCGTCGCAGATAAGGAAGCGCGGGCGAGTGGCCAGGGCGCGGGCAATGGAGATGCGCTGGCGCTGACCGCCGGAGAACTCGTGGGGATACTTGAGGCCAGCACCACGACCGAGACCCACGTGATCCAGCAGATCGCCGACGATCCCCTCGATCTGGCTCTCGCTGCTCGCCAGCTGATGGAAGCGGATCGGCTCGGCAATGATGTCGCGCACCTTCATCCGCGGGTTCATCGAGGAATAGGGGTTCTGGAACACCATCTGCATCTGGCGACGCAGCGGGCGACGCTCGCGCTCGCTCTTGAGAGCGGTCAGATCGATCCCCTCGAAGAAAATCTTGCCGGTATCAGGCGGATAGAGACCGGTGATGGCGCGGGCAATGGTCGATTTGCCGGAGCCCGACTCCCCCACCAGACCGAAGGTTTCACCCTCGAAGATCTCGAAGCTGATGTTGTTGCAGGCACGCACATACTGGCGGCGGCTCGGGAAGATGGAGTCCTTGGTGACGAACTTCAGATCGACGTTCTCCACCCGCAGCAGCGCCCCTTCATAGGCACGCTCGTCCTGACTCTGGCCGAGCCAGTGGGTCTTGAGGTCGATATTGGTATCCGGCGCACTGGCATCCTCGATATAGGAGACCAGCGGGAAACGCACCAGCTTCACATCGGAGCGGGGCACCGCCGAGATGAGGCTGCGGGTATAGGGGTGATTGGGGCTGCCCAGTACCTGTTCGGTCAGGCCGAACTCCACCAGATCGCCGCGATACATCACCGCCACCTTGTCGGTAACGTTGGAGACCACGCCCATGTCGTGGGTCACCAGCATGCAGCCCACCTGACGCTCTTTGCAGAGGGCGCGGATAAGCTGGAGGATCTGATCCTGAATGGATACGTCGAGCGCCGTGGTCGGCTCATCAGCGATGATCAGCTCCGGATCGCAGGAGAGCGCGATGGCGATAACCACCCGCTGACGCATGCCACCGGAGAACTGGTGCGGATACTGTTTGATGCGCAGCTCCGGCTGCGGAATCCCCACTGCCCCCATCAGCTCCAATGCCTTGGCAAAAGCGGCTTCACGAGAGAGGTCGGTATTGGCCAGAATGGTCTCCACCAGCTGATGCTCAACAGTGAACAGCGGGTTGAGAGAGGTCATGGGGTCCTGGAAGATGAACCCAATACGGGAGCCACGGATGGCCCGCATCTCATTCTGGCTCTTGCCGGAGATGAGCTCGCCATTGAGATAGATATCACCACGGGCGATGCGACCCGGCGGGCTCAGGAGATCGATAACGGCGTTGCCGATGGTGGACTTGCCGGCGCCGGATTCACCGACCACTCCGACAATCTCACCCTTTTCGATAGAGAAAGAGAGATCCTTCACCGCGGCCAGCACCCCGTAGCGGGAGGGGTACTCGATCCGCAAGTTCTTTACTTCGAGCAAGGACATGTTTACCTCTGCGGGGGACATCCGTCCCAAATAATTCGTCCGTAAATCAGCCGCAGATGCCGGTTGTTACCTTGGGCAATATTTGCTCAATCCATGAGGCAGCGAAACCAGCGATCCGGGCGGGTTTTTTGCATTTTTTTGGAATAACCCGCGAGTAACTTAGACGGTTTGACCACGGGTGTAAATGATTGAGTTATACAATTCCGCAATGTTTTGTGCAGATAACCACCAATTCAGCAGAGATAAATGATGATTTTCATCACACAAATGGCCGGTGCGTCCGTACTTCTATTGGTATCATTACTTTAATTTCAACAACAACGCAACAAGCAGCATTTATCACTATTTCCAAAACAATCACCAGCCCCGAATGAGTAGTGAATATTTATGTGAAATGGATGATAAACGGCAGCATATGCCGATGAATGAAAATTAAGCAGATATAAATCGGGGGATGCCAGAACGGTCATCCCCCGGAAGATGGCTCTCAACCGAGCCAGAATGCCAGTAATTGCATACAAAACAGGGCGAACAGGCCGGCGATCAGATCGTCCAGCATGATGCCCAGGCCACCGTGGATCCGGCGATCAAACCAGGAGATGGGCCAGGGCTTGAGCACATCAAACAACCGGAACAGCGCGAAGCCCGCCACCACCCACTCCCAACCGGCTGGCGCGGCGATCATGGTGACGCCAAAACCGATCACCTCGTCCCAGACGATGGCGCCGTGATCCGGCATGCCGATGGCATCGGTGGCGCTCTGGCAGATACGAATACCGACCACAAACCCAACCGCCAGCAAGGCGATAAACCAATAGGTCGGCAGACCGCTCACCAGCAGATAGAGCGGAATCGCCGCCAGGGTGCCCATGGTGCCCGGCGCCTTGGGGCTGAGACCGGAACCAAACCCCACCGCCAAAAAATGAAGCGGATTTTTCAGATCCAGTCGTGTCAGCTCGGGCTTTATCCTGAACAAACTCATGCGAAGTGATCCCACCCTTTCAGTTGCAGCTCGACCGCTTGGTCGCCACGCAGGTAGTCGATGCCCGGCTCGCCCGCCACGATGCGGCCGATGCGGCTGAACTTGACCCCGCTGTGGGCCAACGCCGTATCGAGCGCGCCGCGGTGCTCCTCCGGTACGGTAAAGCAGAGCTCGTAGTCATCGCCACCGGCCAGCGCCAGTTGCCACGCCTCCTGCTCGCTCACCGCATCCTGCAGCACCGGCGAGAGCGGCAGCAGATCGAGATCGATCTGGGCACGCACGCCGGAGGCCTTGAGGATATGGCCGAGATCCGATGCCAGACCATCGGAGAGATCCAGCGCACTGCCCGCCAGCCCGCGCAGGGCCTGACCGGCCAGAATGCGGGGATGGGGGTGGTCGAGCCGTGGCAGCACGGCCGCCAGCTGGTTCTCGTTGAGAGTGCGTTTGCCCAGCAGGTGGGAGAGCGCCAGCGCGGCATCTCCCAGAGTGCCGGTCACATAGATGCCGTCACCGGCTTTGGCACCGCTGCGCATCAGGGCGCGACCGACAGGCACCGATCCCTTCACCGAGATGGTGATGGAGAGCGGCCCGCGGGTCATGTCTCCGCCCACCAGCGCCACATTGTAGTACTCGGCCAGCTCCAGAAACCCTTCGGCAAAACCGGCGACCCAACCTTCGTTAATGGCAGGCAGGGTCAGCGCCAGCGATACCCAGCGCGGCTCGGCCCCCATGGCGGCGAGATCGGAGAGATTGACCGCCAGCGCCTTGTAGCCGAGATCCACCGGATCCATGTCGGGAAAGAAGTGTACGCCGCTCACCAGAGTGTCGGTGCTCACCGCCAGCTGGGTATCGGGGGGCAGGGTCAGCAGGGCACAATCATCTCCAGGGCCCATCACCACGTCCTTGCGGGCGTGGGGGACCTTGAAGTACTTATCAATCAGCTCAAATTCACCCATACAGTAAAAAGCCAGCAATAAGCTGGCTCCTCTCTTAGATGCTGACGGACAGCAGGATCAACGCTTGTTCAGCGACTTGATCACCTTGTCCAGTACACCGTTGACAAACTTGTGGCTGTCATCGGCAGCAAAAGCTTTGGCCAGCTCGATCGCTTCGTTGATGACCACGCGCGGCGGTACATCATCACGACGGGTCAGCTCGTAGGTCGCCAGACGCAGGATCGCCTTGTCCACCATGTCCACTTCTTCCAGCGGACGGGAGAGGAAAGGTGCAAACACCTTGTCCAGCTCGCTGCAGTGGAGGGCTACCCCGAACAGCAGATCGCGGAAATAGTTCAGGTCTACACCCTTGGTGTCCTGATCGATCTTGAACTGCTCTTCGATGTCACCCACGTTAGCCTTGGTCATCTGCCACTGGTAGATGGCCTGGGTGGCGCAATGGCGGGCTTTACGGCGCTCAGACGGTTTCAATGTACTTCTCCTCGTTACACGTCCAGTTCTTTCAGGACGTTGATCATTTCGAGCGCTGCCAGTGCAGCCTCTGCACCCTTGTTACCCGCCTTGGTACCTGCACGCTCGATGGCTTGTTCAATGTTTTCAGTGGTCAGCACACCGAAGGCAACGGGAATTTCATATTCCATCATTACCTGGGCCATGCCCTTGCTGTTCTCGTTTGCCACCAGGTCGAAGTGGTAGGTGCCGCCACGAATGACAGTACCGACCGCCACGATGGCGTCATATTGACCACTCTTGGCCAGCTTCTTGATGACCAATGGCATTTCAACCGCGCCCGGCACTTTTACCAGTGTCAGGTTGCTGTCCTGCACTTGACCTTGACGCTTCAGTACGTCCACCGCGCCGTTCACCAGACTGTCGTTGATGAAGCTGTTGAAACGGGCAACAACAATAGCAACGCGCGCCTCAGGAGCGGCGATATTTCCTTCGATAACCTTCATTGGAAATCCTGTATCTGTGCAATCAAAAGGGCCGGAGTCAAAAGTGCGCACATTCTAGCACAACAGACCCACGACAAAAACCATGGCCGCAATAGACGGCCATGATCGCGATTTAACCAGTCCGGCGCGCTTACTCGCCGACCTATTCCATGACTTTCAGACCGAAACCGCCCGAAAGGGGATGGTACTTCTCTGGTGGAACTTTTACTCGCCGACGTACTCAACCACTTCCAGACCGAAACCGCCGAGGGCATGGTACTTCTTCGGCGAGCTCAACAGGCGCATCTTGCTCACGCCAAGGGCCTTGAGGATCTGGGAGCCCACGCCAACCCGGCGCGAGGTGCCCTGCCACTTGGCTCCTTCCGGCGCCAGCCCCTTGTCGGCGGCTTCAAAACCCTTGACCCTAGCCAGCAGCTCGGCGCCATGGGATTCCGCCCCCAAAATCACCAGCACGCCGCCCTCGTCGGCGATGCGGGCCATGGATTTGGGCAGCGGCCAGCTTCGGGCGGCGTGGCGATCGGTCAGCAGCAGATCGCTCAGCACGTCGTGCAGGTGCACCCGCACCAGCGTCGGCTGGTCGGCCTGTACCTCACCCTTTTTCAGGGCGAAGTGCACCTGATTGTCGATGGTGTCGCGGAAGGTGATGAGGTCGAACTCGCCAAACTCGGTGGGCAGCTTGCACTCGGCCACCTTCTCGACCGTGGTCTCGTGCTGGTTGCGGTACTCGATGAGGTCGGCGATGGTGCCAAGCTTGATGCCATGCTCCTCGGCGAAGATCTCCAGGTCAGGACGGCGCGCCATGGTGCCGTCTTCATTGAGGATCTCGACGATGACGGCGGCAGGCTCGAAACCGGCCAGACGGGCCAGATCGCAGCCCGCTTCGGTGTGGCCGGCACGGGTCAGCACACCGCCATCCTGCGCCATCAGCGGGAAGATGTGGCCCGGCTGCACCAGATCGGCCGCCTTGGCATTGGCCGCCACAGCCGCCTGCACGGTCACCGCGCGATCGGCGGCGGAGATACCTGTGGTCACCCCTTCTGCCGCCTCGATGGAGACGGTGAAGGCGGTGGAGAACTGGGCATTGTTGCGATCCACCATCAGCGGCAGCGCCAATTGCTTGCAGCGATCTCGGGTCAGAGTCAGGCAGATGAGGCCACGGCCGTAACGGGCCATGAAGTTGATATCCTCCGGACGGACACAGGAGGCGGCCATGATGAGGTCCCCTTCGTTCTCCCTGTCTTCGTCATCCATCAGGATCACCATCTTGCCAGCCTTGATGTCGGCAATGATTTCCTGGGTTGTGCTCAGCGCCATGGGCTACTCCATCTGTCTATTTGGGGATTGAGCCCGCAGGCTCAACGGGAATGCGAGATATGCTGCTCTAGATTGGGGCGCATGGCCCCATTTCAATCGGAGCGGGATCACAGAAAATCGTTTTGGTCGGGGCCAGCACCCCGACCATCAGAGAAAACCGGCCTTGGCCAGCTTGTCCAGAGTCAGGGTGGAGGCGCTGCTCTCCTGACTCTTGCCCATCATCAACCGCTCCAGATAACGGGCGATCTGATCGACCTCGAGGTTGACCTTGTGACCCGGCTTCCAGCTGGCGATGGTGGTCTCCTGGGCGGTGTGGGGCACGATCGTCAGGCGAAACAGGTCGCCCCGCACCGCGTTGACGGTGAGGCTGATGCCATCCACCGCAATGGAACCTTTCTCGGCGATGTAGCGGGAGAGTTCCCCCGGCGCCTTGATCCAGTACTCGATGGCGCGGCCGCTGCTGGAGACGCTTTTAACTTCCCCTACCCCGTCCACGTGGCCGGAGACCAGATGGCCGCCGAGACGGGAGGTGGGCATCAGCGCCTTCTCGAGGTTGACCCGATCGCCCACTCTGGCGGCGGCAAAGCCGGTACGGGAGAGGGTTTCCAGCGACACATCGGCGGTATAGCTCTTGTCGCCCAGCGCCACCACGGTGAGGCAGACGCCGTTGGTCGCGATGGAGTCGCCCAGCTTGACGTCGCTAAAATCCAGGCCCGGGGCGTGGACGGTGAGGGCCATGTCCTCCCCCTGACGACGCAGTTCGGCCAGGGTCCCCACCGCTTCGATAATTCCGGTAAACATGCAGATCACCTTGCTGATGACGGGGGCAGCAGATGCCCCCTTGAACATTGAAAGATCAGGCTATTTTGGCGGTAATGCGAATATCCGGCCCCACCATGCGCACATCCTTGATGGCGAGCTTGGGCGCCTGGAACAGCCGGGTCAGGCCGGGCAGATGGAACAGGCCGCGCCCCTCGTCGCCCATCAGTTTGGGCGCCTGATAGAGCACCAGCTCATCCACCAGCCCTTTCTCCAGCAGAGCGCCGCACAGCCGTGGCCCCGCCTCGACCAGTACCGAGTTGACGTTCTGCTTGGCCAGCAGCATGAAGAGGCTGACCAGATCCAGCTTGCCATCCAGCAGCGGCAGCTCCAGCTGCTGCACCCACGCGGGCCACTCGCCGGATGCCTTGTGGCGAGCCAGCAGCACCGGACTCTCGCTCTGGAATAGCGGCAAGTCGGGAGTGAGCCTGTTTTGTGAATCGACGATGACCCGCAGCGGCTGGCGCAGGGTCTCTTTGGGATAACTCGCCTTGACCGAGGGGGGCAGCTCGTCCCAGCGCACGGTCAGGGAGGCGCCATCGGCCAGCACGGTTTCGGCGCTGGAGAACACCGCATCGTGGCGGGCCCGCAGTCGCTGCACATCGCGGCGCGCATCCGGGGAGGTGATCCACTGGCTCTCGCCGCTCGCCATGGCGGTGCGACCATCGAGGCTGGCCCCCAGCTTGACGGTTACCCGCGGGAAGGCGGTCCGCATCCGCTTGAAAAAGCCCGGGTTGAGCGCTTCCGCTTCGCTCGCCAGCAGGCCGAAATCGGTCTTGATACCCGCCTCGGAGAGCATCCGCAGGCCGCGTCCGCCCACCTGGGGATTGGGATCGACCATGGCCGCCACCACCCGGGCTACACCGGCGTTGATCAGCGCCTCGGCGCAGGGGGGAGTACGACCGTGGTGAGAGCAGGGTTCGAGGGTCACATAGGCGGTGGCGCCACGGGCGTTGTCACCGGCGGCGCGCAGGGCGTAGACCTCGGCATGGGGCTCGCCCGCCTTCTGATGCCACCCTTCACCAACCACCACGCCATCTTTCACCAGCACGGCGCCGACGCAGGGGTTGGGGGCCGTAGTGTAACGGCCGCGGCGGGCCAGTTCGAGGGCCCGATTCATCCATTGGTAATCATCTTGACTAAACATTCGGGCTCCTTTGACAACACATCTCGACTTTACGCAGTATCGTAGGTTCGATTAGCGCAGCGTAATCGGACGCGGCAACATGGGTGAGCATGGAGGTTTACTTCTCCAGCTTGGCAATCTCTTCGCCGAACTCGCGAATATCTTCGAAGCTGCGATAGACGGAGGCAAAGCGGATATAGGCCACCTTGTCCAGACTCTTGAGCTCATCCATCACCAGATTGCCCACCAGCTCGGAGGCGACTTCGCGCTCGCCGGTGGCACGCAGGCGGGATTTGATATGGTTGACCGCCTTTTCGATGGCCTCCATGCTCACCGGCCGCTTCTCCAGCGCCCGCAGGATGCCGGCGCGCAGCTTGTCCTCGTTGAACGGCTCGCGGGAACCGTTGGACTTGATGACGCGGGGCATCACCAGCTCGGCCATCTCGAAGGTGGTAAAACGCTCGTGACAGAGCAGACACTCACGACGGCGGCGCACCTGATGGCCTTCTGCCACCAGACGGGAATCGATCACCTTGGTATCAACCGCACTACAGAATGGGCAATGCATCGGACCTCCGGCGTTAATGGAACAGGGACCGGCCCGGCGGGCCAGGATCATCTAGGTCGGCCAGTGTAGCACGGCCATCCAAAACCGGTAAAAGCCAGAAAAAACAATGCCACCCGCAGGTGGCATTGGTCTCAAACCGGACGGTCTGACTTATCAGCCATAAACCGGGAAGCGGCGGCAGATATCCAGCACCTTCTCGCGCACGGTGGCCAGCACGGCATCGTTGTCGTGGTTGTCCAGTACGTCGCAGATCCAGTGGGTCAGCTCGATGGACTCGGCTTCCTTGAAACCGCGGCGGGTGATGGCCGGGGTACCGATACGCACACCGGAGGTGACGAACGGGGAGCGCGGGTCGTTGGGCACGGAGTTCTTGTTGACTGTGATGTTGGCTTTGCCCAATGCAGCGTCAGCATCCTTACCGGTCAGCTCGCGACCGATCAGGTCAACCAGCATCAGGTGGTTGTCGGTACCGCCGGAGACGATCTTGTAACCGCGCTCGATAAAGGTGGCAGCCATCGCCTTGGCGTTTTTCACGACCTGAGCCTGATAGGTCTTGAACTCCGGCTCCAGCGCCTCTTTGAAGGCAACGGCTTTACCGGCGATGACGTGCATCAGCGGGCCACCCTGACCACCCGGGAAGACGGCAGAGTTGAGCTTCTTGTAGAGCTCCTCGTCGTCAGCGGCGGAGAGGATCAGACCACCGCGCGGACCGGCCAGGGTCTTGTGAGTGGTGGATGTGACCACGTGAGCGTGGGGAACCGGGTTCGGGTAGACGCCAGCGGCAATCAGACCCGCCACGTGGGCCATGTCGACGAACAGGTAGGCACCGACCTTGTCGGCGATTTCGCGCATGCGGGCCCAGTCAACGATGCCGGAGTAGGCGGAGAAGCCACCGATCATCATCTTCGGCTTGTGCTCGACAGCCTGACGTTCCATCTCGTCGTAGTCGATCTTGCCGGACTCATCGATACCGTAAGGCACGATGTTGTAAAGCTTACCGGAGAAGTTGACCGGAGAGCCGTGGGTCAGGTGACCGCCGTGGGCCAGGTTCATGCCCAGTACGGTGTCGCCAGGCTGCAGCAGAGCCATGTAAACGGCGCTGTTGGCCTGAGAGCCGGAGTGCGGCTGCACGTTGGCGTAAGTGGCACCGAACAGCTCTTTGGCGCGCTCGATAGCCAGGGTTTCGACCACATCCACATACTCGCAACCACCGTAGTAACGCTTGGAGGGGTAACCTTCGGCGTACTTGTTGGTCAGCTGGGAGCCCTGGGCTTCCATGACACGGGGGCTGGTGTAGTTCTCAGACGCAATCAGCTCGATATGCTCTTCCTGACGACGGGTTTCGTCTGTGATGGCCTGCCACAATTGCGGATCATAATTGGCGATGGTCATGTCACGTTTCAACATCCGTTTCTCTCCTGAAAATCGTTTGCGCGTTAGGTGAAGTGGGCGCGGGCATTGTAACGTGAGCTGGATCAAAGAGACAGTCCAACCACCTAAAAAAATGTTGAATTTATGTTGTAAAAAGCAAGATTCCCTCCCCGTTCAATACCCTGGCCGCTCCGCCAAACGACACATTTTTCATCCCGCTGCGGGCGGGCAAAACCCGAAGGGGATCACAACGCCCTCTTTATCCATCCTGTAACATATTCATTCGAAACAAATTTAATGAAGATGGAGCTGATTGCAGCCATGCATCCGAGGGGCTGCACCTAACCGGAGGAGTTCAAGATGGACCATCTGCTGACATTCGTGATCCTGGCTGTCTTTTTTCTGTTCTACTGGGTCTACTACACCAGCCAACGCAAACATCTCCCCACCACCTCGTGGGAGCAGCTCCCAACCAAAGCCGACTATCTGGCGGCCCACCCTGAATCAGTCGATGGCGACATCATCTTCTGTTATCACTGCGGCCACCACGAGTTGCTGGAGGTGGGCATGGTGCACCTGACCGATTTTCGCCGGGAATGGGTCTGTGCCAAGTGCAAGCAGGTGCTGTTTCGCGAGATCGAATAACGGCGCAGGGACTGGCCCCCTCTGAACGTTGTGCATCGCCAGCAGGGATCAGAACGGCGCATCCCTGTTGGCCACCAACCACTGCTGCAACCCGCTCACCGCCGCGTCAAATTGCGCCCCGATTGCCGCAGGCTCCCCGCCTCCCGCCTCAAGAGCCGCACAGTGGCTGGCAAATTCGGTCAACCCCAGCGCCAGCGCACTCCCCTTTAGCTTGTGCGCCAGCTGACGTTGCTCACTTCCCTCACCCTGAGCCAACTTATCCACCAACACCCACCCTTGCGACTCAAACAGCGAGACCAGCTGGCGGATCCGCGCCATGCCGAGCAGGGGCAGATCGGCATCCAGTACCGGATTGGCCCACCCGGGCTGGTTAGTTGGGGGCACGGCTACTGATAACTGCACCTGCGGCTCGATAGAGGCCCCTTCTTGCCGAAATAGTTGATCTATGGCGTTCGCCAGTACCGCCAGCCGCACCGGCTTGCCGACAAAATCGACAAACCCAGCGGCAAGGCAGTGGCGGATATCCTCCGGATACATCTGGGCCGAGATGGCGATGGCGGGCAGCGGCCGCTCATGCATCTCCTCGCTGATGGCGGCCAGATCCTCGCGCAGGGTCATGCCGTCCATATCGGGCAGATTGATATCGAGCAGCGCCAGCTCGAAGGGGCGTTCGGTCACCAGCGCCAGCGCGCTGCGACCATCCTCCGCCAGGGTGACGCGATGGCCGAGGCGGGTCAGCATGCCGTGCGCCACCAGCCGGTTGATCTCGTTATCCTCCACCAGCAGGATGTCGCGGGACTGGCCAAGGTGCAACGGCTGCGCCTCGGCGGGCAGCTGGGCGCTCGAACGCTGCAACGGCAAACTGAAGCTGAATTCACACCCCTTGTCCGGCTCGCTGGCAAGAATCAGCTCGCCCCCCATGGCGGCCACCAGCTTGCGGCTGATCGCCAGCCCCAGCCCGGTGCCGCCCTGATGGCCTATATCACGCTTGCGCTGGCGAAACGCCTCAAACACTGCCTCTTGCTCATCGGCCGGAATGCCGGGGCCGGTATCGCGCACCACGAAGCGGATGCAGGGCTCGGCGCAAGGTCCCTGACAGACAAGGGGCGCCACCGTCAGGGTAATCTGGCCACGGGCGGTAAACTTGACCGCATTGCCGAGCAAGTTGCCGAGCACCTGCCGCAGTTTGCCCAGATCCCCCTCGACCACAGGCGCCAGCCCGGGCGCATATTCCAGCGCCAGGGTGACCCCCTTGGCCGCAGCCTTTGGCCGGAACAGCGCGCTCAGCTCATCCACCAGCTGGAACAGGGGGAAGGGCTCGCGGCGCGCTTCCACATGGCCCGCCTCTATCTTGGAGTAGTCGAGAATGTCGTTGAGGATCTCCAGCAGGGATTCGCCGCTGTGCTCGATGGCGGCCAGATATCGCTGCTGGGTATCGCTCAGGTGGGTATCTTCCAGCAGCGTCAGGCCCCCGAGAATGCCGTTCATAGGGGTGCGGATCTCGTGGCTCATGGTGGCGAGAAACACCGACTTGGCGCGGTTGGCCTGTTCTGCCTCGGCGCGGGCCTGCCGCTGCTTCTCCACCTCCTCATTGAGCCGCTCGTTGGCGTGGCTGAGCTGGCCGGTGCGCTCCTCGACCCGCGACTCAAGCTCGCGCTGATAGCGGCCCAGCTCAACCGCATTGTCACGAAACACCTGCAGGGCCCGCCCCAGCTCCGCCAGCTCATCGCGCCCGGTACTGGCGATCGGCTCAAGATGGGCCAGATCCCCGCGCGCCAACCGGCTCATCCCCGCCACCGTCCGTTGCAGCGGCCAGACGATCCGGCCGTAGACCATGCGCCACATCAACAGCATCAGCAGTACCAGCGTGAGCAGGCCAATGCCCATCAACGCCTGCTCCAGCAGCCTGAGGCGCTGGCTTAGCGCCTGCTGGCTCTGCCCCAGCGAATCGCGGGCACGGCTGACCAGCTCTCCGACCTGCTGGTTGAGGCTGCTCATCAGGGCCTCATTGGCATTGGCCAGCACCCGCAGCGCCTCCCCCTTGCCGAGCCAGTCACTGCGCAGTTGTACCAGCTTGTCGCTCTGCGCCAGCACGGTCAGCGCCTGCTCCACCGCCTGCCTGCGGGCCGGATCGGTCACCACCGCGGCCCGCAGTTGCAAGATAGCCAGCTCCCTCTGCCCCTCTTGCAATAGCGTTTGCAACTGTTCCTGTCGTTCGCTGCGCCACATCTCTTCGATGCGCTGCTGCTGCATCAGGGTGCGATGGCGCAGCTCGGTCATCTGCTCCAGCCAGTCGAGATCCTGCTCCAGCAGGCGGTCCAGCGTCCGGGTCGCCTGCGCACCTTGCTGTTGGTAGAGGGAACCCAATCCCGCCACCATCACGGTTTCGGCGTTCTCCATCTGGCTGCGCGCCAGCTCGGCAATCTGCCCGGCCGCCGCCACCAGACGGGCCCGCTGCGCTTCACCCTGCACCATCAGGGTCAGGCGCTCTCCCACCAGCCAACCCTGCTGGCCCAGATTGCCGATGATGCTCTGACTGAGCTGATCGAGGCTTGTTGAACCCTGCCCACGACCGAGTTGCGCCAGCACCTGCTGCAGCTGTTGTCCCTGCAGAGTGAGCAGGCGTCCCTGATGCTCCCGCTCCTGCTCGCTGGTTGCGGTGGCCAATAGCCGTGACGCGCTCTGGATCTCGCCACTGAGACGAGAGAGGGTACGCGCCAGCTCCTGATCGGCCAGGGTCTGCTGCACCCCTTGTTCCAGCTGGCGCAGATGGCTAAGCCCCACCCAGCCCAGCAGGGAGGCACTCAGTGTCAGTAATGCCATCAAGGAGAAGGCCAGCAGCAACTTGCCACCCAGGCCGGAAAAGATTCTCACGGGAAGTCCCTTGGTTGTGGTCGGCTTTGACCGGATAATATGGCCCAACACTTTAACAAAACCCCTGACCATGCGAAGCGTCTATCTCTCCCCGTTGTTGCTGATCTGGTTGCTAATGCTTCCCCGAGCCGCCCTCGCCTTTGCGGTCGATATCTGGCCCGGCGGCGAATTCAGCGGCCAGCCGGTGCGCCAGCAGTGGCCGGAACCCGCTGCCGCAACCAAACCGCTGGCCCTCTGTGCCCTCTACCCCCATCTGCGCGACGCCTACTGG
Organism: Aeromonas sp. FDAARGOS 1411; assembly: GCF_019047125.1. Classification (NCBI taxonomy): domain Bacteria; kingdom Pseudomonadati; phylum Pseudomonadota; class Gammaproteobacteria; order Aeromonadales; family Aeromonadaceae; genus Aeromonas; species Aeromonas sp. FDAARGOS 1411. The sequence continues at coordinate 2,750,241 of NZ_CP077214.1, forward strand.
CTTTCGGTCAATCAGGGCATGGTTGACGAGGCGAAGCGGCTGGGAATCAAGTTGCAGATCCACGAAGCGGGGGGCTATGGCGCCCTCGCCGAGCAGCGCCAGCAGTTGCAGCGCTGCGTGCAGGAAGGGAGCGACGCCATCTTGCTCGGCGCGGTGAGTTATCAGGGCTTACGCGAAGCGATCACAGCCACGCAACTACCGGCCTTTGGACTGGTCAACGATCTGCCCAGCGGTCTGGTGCAGGCGAAGGTGGGAGTATCCTGGTACCAGATGGGCTGGCAAATCGGCCACTGGCTGGCGCAGCGCCACCCCGCCGGCAGCAAGCCGGTCTCGGTCGCCCTCTTCCCTGGCCCGCAGGCAAGTGGTGGCAACAACTTCGTCGAGCCGGGCTTTGCCGATGCCATCAAGGGGAGCGCCATCAAGCTGGTCACCACAGAGCGCGGCGACAACAGCCGGGAAATCCAGCGCACGCTGGTGCAGCAGACGCTGGCCCGCTATCCAGAGCTCGACTATCTGGTGGGAGGCGCCATCGCCGCCGAAGTGGCGGTCAACGAGCTGGCGCAGCGCCATCTCGACAGGCCCCGGGTGCTGAGCACCTACTTCAGCCACGGGGTACAGCGGGGCCTGCGCCGGGGCAAGATCCTCGCCGCCAACAGCGATCAGATGCGGCTGCAGGGGCGCCTTGCGGTCGCTCAGGCGGTCTGCCTGCTGCAACACCCTGATGCCAATGCCGAGGAGTGCCCTCGGGTGATGGGGCCGCCCATTCTGACGCTGTCTGCACCGCTGGCCGACCCCGCCGATTCCCTCTCGGATGGCGCTTTTCGTCCCGTCTATCGGGTCGAATAGCCGTTCCAAATCCGATCAGCCCACTCAAGGAGAAGATATGAAAGAGTTACATGCCAGCTGCCTGTGCGGCGCCATCGCCCTGACCCTGCCGGATCAGTTCGACTATATGGGGAACTGCCACTGCAGCGAATGCCGCAAGTTTTCAGGGGGAGATTACGCCTCGGTCGGCGGACTTGATGGCAACAAGGTCACCATAGTGAAGGGGGAAGAGGCCATCGGCCGCTACCGGAAATCGGCAGAGACCACCCTGGCCTTCTGTCGTCACTGCGGCTCCAGCCTGTTCAGCCAAAAGAGCAGCAGCGGCAAGATCAACCTGCGCCTCGGGGTACTGGACGACGTGCCGAGCCAGCGGCCCGCGTTTCACATTTTTGTCGGCTCCAAGGCGCCCTGGCACCAGATTGGCGACGACTGCCCGCAATTTGATACCCGCCCGCCGGTCTGATACCCGGTCAAACAGGTCAAGGCCACCGCAACGGAGTCAGGAGGTTATCTCGCCGGCAAACAGATAGCCTTCACCATGGACGGTGACAAACAGCTGGGGATCCCGCGGATCCGCTTCCATCTTGCCGCGCAGCCGCCGGATCAGCACGTCTATGGTGCGATCGCTCGGGCCATCGCCGCGATGGCTGATGAGGGTCAGGATCCGCTCCCGACTGAGCACCCGCCCGGCATGGGCGACAAAGGCCACCAGCACTTCATATTCGGCCTTGGTCAGACGCACCGGCACTCCGTCCTTGCTGAGCTGGCGGCGGGGAATATCAAAACGCCAGGGGCCAAAGCGCACCGCATCGTCAGCCACCGCAGGCTCGCTCGACGCGGCGACCGCCAGCGAGATCCGCCACAGCAGATTCTTGACCCGCACCAGCAACTCCCGCAGCTCGAACGGCTTGGTGACATAGTCGTCGGCCCCCATCTCGAGGCCGACAATCCGGTCCACCGCATCGCTGCGGCCGGTGACCAGAATGATCCCCACCGTGCTGCGCGCCCGCAGCTCACGGGTCAGCAGCAGACCATCTTCTCCCGGCAGGTTGATATCCAGCATCACCAGATCGACCGTCTGTTCCGCCAGCACGGCGCGCATCTCCTGGCCGTTTTCGACCGCCGTCACCCGATAGCCCTCCCGCTCGAAATAGCCGGTCAGCTTCTCGCGGGTAACCGCATCATCTTCAACAACCAGAATGTGGTAGCTCATGGGCAGGGTTCACGATGGTCGACAAGGGAGGATTATTCTATTCACATTTTGTCATAAATACCCCTATTTCATTAATTTGTGGCGGCAACCCTGTTCACAACGCCTCCCTATCATGGCTCCCATCAAAAAAGTGATGTGAGAGAGCATGATGAAAAAACTGTGGCACTTCCTGCGCACCCCCAGCCGTCGCTGGTCGGTACTGGCGCTGCTTCTGGTGGGCGTCGGCGTCACCCTCGCGGGCACCGTCGGCCTGCACTATGGCTTTGAGAAAACCAGCAGCCTCGAATTCTGTATCTCCTGCCACTCCATGAAAGACACCGTCTATCCGGAGTACAAGGAGTCCATCCACTTCAAGAATGCCTCAGGGGTACAGGCGGTCTGTACCGACTGTCACCAGCCGAAAGACTTTGTCGGCAAGGTGGCCCGCAAGATGGAGGCGGCCAACGACCTCTATCAGGAGTACATAGGCCACAGCATCGACACCCAGGAGAAGTTCGAGGACCGGCGCCTTCATCTGGCCGAGAAGGTGTGGGCGCGGATGAGCAGCCAGAACTCCAAGACCTGCAAGTCCTGCCACAGCTACGACAACATGGATCACGCCAAGCAGTCCCCGGCAGCAGCGCTGGCGATGAAAGATGCGGCGGCGAAGAACATGAACTGCATCGAGTGCCACAAAGGCATCGCCCACGAACTGCCCAACATGGCGGGCGGCTTCCGGGCCACTTACGCCACTCTGGTCAACGACGCGCAAGAGGCGCCAGCCGCCGAGACCCTCTACAACCTGGGTGAAAAAGATCTCTATGCCAGCGAACAGAGCAGCGACCCGGTCGGCAAACTGCTGCCTGCATCCCGCATCGACGTCGTAGACCGCAGCGGCGATCGCCTCAAGGTGACCATCGAAGGGTGGCGCGAGAGCGATGGCAAGGGCCGGGTGCTGAGCGAATACATGGGCAAGCGGGTCTTCGTCGCCACCATCCGTGACGAACTGAAAGCGAGCGAGAAAGTGCTCAAGCAGGAGACCGACAGCGCCACCCATATCAAGTGGGAGCAGGTTCAGGTGCAGGCCTGGGTCGATGGCAAGGGCTTTGAGTCCTCGCTCAAGCCAATCTGGGATTACGCCGGCGAGATGTACAAATCCACCTGTAACTCCTGCCACGGCGCGCCGGATCCCGCTCACTTCACTGCCAACGGCTGGATTTCGGGACTCAAGGCGATGTCTGCCTATTACCGTCTGAGCAAGGAAGAGGAGCGCACCCTGCTCAAATACCTGCAAAACCATGCCGCCGATACCGGTGGTCAGGGCAGCCACTAAGTCCGGATTCGAAAGAGGAATAATAAGATGATCAATATTTCCCGTCGTGGTTTTCTGGGTGGCTTGCTGGCCAGCGGTGCCTCTGCCCTGATCGGCCCCTCCCTGCTCGGTCGCGCTGTGATGGCCGCCGAGTCTGGCGACAAGCTGGTGCAGTCCGGCTCCCACTGGGGCGCCTTCCGTGCCCGGGTGGTCGATGGCCGCTGGGTCGAGACCCTGCCGTTCGAGCACGACAAGCACCCCACCGACATGCTCAAGGCCTTGAGTGAAGTGGTCTACAACCCCTCCCGTATCCGCTACCCCATGGTGCGGCTGGACTGGTTGCGCAAGGGCCACCAGTCCGACACCAGCGAGCGCGGCCAGAACCGCTTCGTGCGGGTGACCTGGTCCCAGGCGCTGGACTTCTTCTATCACGAGTTGGAGCGGGTGCAGAAGACCTATGGCCCGAGCGCCCTCTATGCCGGCCACTCCGGCTGGCAGTCGGTGGGCAAGCTGCACTCCGCTGGCGCCATGCTGGGACGCGCCATGAACCTGCACGGCACCTATCTGGCCAAGGCCGGTGACTACTCCACCGGTGCCGCCCAGGTGATCCTGCCCCACGTGGCGGGCGCCATGGAGGTGTACGAGCAGCAAACCTCCTGGCCGCTGGTGCTGGAGCACAGCAAAACCATCGTTATCTGGGGCTCCGATCCCATCAAGAACCTGCAGGTGGGCTGGCTGGTGCCGGATCACAGCGTCTACGACTACTGGGCACAGCTGAAAGAGAAGGTGGCCAAGGGCGAGATCCGGGTGATCAGTGTCGATCCGGTCAAATCCAAGACCCAGAAGTACCTCAATTGCGATCAGGTGACCCTGAATCCGCAAACCGACGTGCCGCTAATGCTGGGTATCGCCCACACCATGTATAGCGAGAAGCGTCACGACGAGGCGTTTTTGAAGAACTACACCACCGGCTTTGACAAGTTCCTGCCCTACCTGCTGGGCACCAGCGATGGTCAGGTGAAGGATGCGGAGTGGGCCGCCGCCATCTGTGGCGTACCAGCCGAGACCATCCGCGAGCTGGCCCGCGCCATGAGCAGTGGCCGCACCCAGCTTATCGGCGGCTGGTGTGTGCAGCGCATGCACCACGGCGAGCAGTACGCCTGGATGCTGGTGGTTCTGGCCTCGATGATTGGCCAGATCGGCCTGCCGGGGGGCGGTTACGGCTTTGGCTGGCACTACAACGGAGCGGGCACCATCACCTCCAGCGGCCCCATCATGTCCGGTTTCAGCTCGGTCATTCCCGGGGTCAAGCCGCTCCATGACGGCGACTGGAAGGGCTACTCCAAGTACATTCCGGTGGCCCGTTTCGTCGACTGCATCCTCAATCCGGGCAAGCAGATCGCCTTCAACGGCCAGACCATCACCTACCCCCACATGAAGATGGCGGTATTCTGCGGCAACAACCCGTTCCACCACCAGCAGGATCGCAACAAGATGGTCGCGGCCTGGCGCAAGCTGGAAACCGTGGTCAGCATCGATCACCAGTGGACCGCCAGCTGCCGCTTCGCCGATATCGTGCTGCCCGCCACCACCACCTATGAGCGGGATGACATCGAGCAGTGGGGTTCTCATTCCAACGCGGGCATTCTGGCCATGTACAAGGTGGTGGAGCCGCTGTTCGAGGCGCGCGATGACTATGACATCTTCGCCGATCTCTGCCGTCGCTTCGGTCGCGAGGCCGAGTTCACCGGCGGCAAGAGCAAGCTGGAGTGGATCCAGAGCATCTATGACGACGCCCGCCTGCAGGGCCGCGGCATCGGCATTCGTCTGCCCCGTTTCAGCCAGTTCTGGCACGGCGAGGGCTTCGTCACCTTCCCGGCGGGCCAGCCCTGGGTGCGCCACGAGTCGTTCCGTCAGGAGCCGGATCTGGAACCCCTCGGTACCCCGTCTGGCCTTATCGAGATCTACTCCAAGACCATCGCCGACTACGGCTATGGGGATTGCCCGGGTCACCCGGTCTGGATCGAGCCCTACGAGCGCTCCCACGGCGGGCCGGGCAGCAAACAGTACCCGCTGCACCTGCAATCCTGCCACCCGGACAAGCGGCTGCACAGCCAGCTCTGCTCCTCCGACAACTATCGCGCCACCTATACAGTGCAGGGTCGCGAGCCTGTCTATATGAATCCGCAGGATGCCAAATCCCGCGGCCTCAAGGACGGCGATCTGGTGCGAGTGTTCAACGGACGCGGTCAGGTACTGGCCGGGCTGGTGGTGAGCGATGACTATGCCCCCGGCGTGGTGCGCATTCAGGAAGGAGCCTGGTATGGTCCGCAAGAGGGTGGCAAGGTGGGCACTCTCTGTACCTACGGCGATCCCAACGTGCTGACCGCCGACATCGGCTCCTCCAGCCTGGCGCAGGCCACCACGGCCCATACCGCGCTGGTGGAGATCGAGAAGTTCCGCGGGCAGGCACCCGCCATCACTGCCTTCGGCGCGCCGGAATCGGCCAAAGGCATCGACCCCATGTTCCCGGCACTCTGACCCCGGGGGGACGAAAGCGCCCCCTTGAGTTTCCTTTATTTTTAAAGTCGTTAGAATCGGGAGCCATCAAGGCTCCCGATTGCCATCCACGGAGGAAAAATGCAGGAATTTATGGCTACCAGCGAACGCCGGGCCGAACTCTACTGGTGGTTCTCCACCCTGTTCGCCGCCGAACTCAGTGATGAGCAGATCGCCGAATATGACACCTATGATGTGCGAAGCTTCCTGAAAAGCCTCTCCACCCTGGATCCGATGCGCGAAGCCGTGGCCGAGCTCAACGATGCCATCGCCCGCCTGCTGGTGCGCCCGGATCGCCAGCTGGAACTGGCCGCCGACTTCGCCGGCCTGTTTCTGGTGGATCCCAAACAGGGCGCCCTGCCCTACGAATCGCTCTATCGTGGTGAGGCCAAGCTGCTGATGCAGGCCCCGATGGCCGAGATGCAGGCCCGCCTCGATCGCCTTGGTATCAATGTCAGCGATAAATACAAAGAGCCTGCCGACCATCTGGCCATCGAGCTGGATCTGATGGGCAATCTCATCATCCGTGCGGCGGAAGCCAAGAGCGCAGCCGAGCGGGAACGCTGGCTCGACGAGCAGGAAGCACTGCTGCACGGTCATCTGCTGGGGTGGTTCGACAAGTTCGAAAGCGCCTGTCGCGCCGCCGACGGGTTTGGCTTCTACGGCGCCAGTGCCCGTCTGCTGGGGGTTTTCCTCAAGATGGATGCCAACTACCTCTCTCTAGTCAAATCGGCACCGTCCGCCGACTGAGGCCGCGATGAAGACAGCCCTGCTTCTGATTGCATGCTGGCTGCTGGCCCTGATCCCGCTGGATCAGGGCATTACTCCCCTGATTGTGCTGCTGTTCAACCCGGATCGCGAGCTCTACGGCACCGCCCAGCTCACCGGATTTGCCGGCATCCTGCTCACCCTCTACCTTGCCAATCTCGGCGTCGAGGTGGTGTTGCGCCGCCGCTTCCAGATCGCCGGCATGCTGGCGCTGCTGGCCGCCTGGATCGACTTCATCAACAGCAGCGGCAGCGAGTCGCACTTCCTGCTGCTCTATCTGCTTGCCCTCCCGTTCCATCTGCTCGGCTGGCTGGTACTGGTGCGCGGCATTCAGGCGTTTGGTCGCCAGAAGGGATAACCACTCGCCCCCTTTTCCCATCCTTTTTATCAGGTTTTTCTGCCTATTCTTGCCGTCAAAACAACCAGATAACTCCGCTTGACTCCCAGCCAAAAAGTTCGTGCCATACTGACAACTGATGCAAGTGACAAAACAATCAATGCCGAGGTCATCATGGATGGGAAGCTTTTCAACGCCGACACCGAGGCAATGTTGACCCAGCTGTCAGATCACACCGTCCTGGAACAGCTGATGGATAATGCCCCTCTGGGCATCGGCGTCTTTGACTGCGAATTTCGCTACCGTAAAGTCAATCAGGTACTGGCCGACATCAATGGCAAGAGCATCGAGGAGCATCAGGGCAAGCACCTCAGAGAGGTGGTTCCCAAGCTGGCCCCGACCCTGGAGCCCATGTTTCAGCAGATCATGCGCAGCGGCCTGCCCTACGTGGATATCGCCATCACGGGCCAAACCGCGGCGTATGACAGCAGCTCCCGCCGCTTCCAAGCCACCTACAGCCCTATGCGTGATGAGAAAGGGGAGCTGAACGGCATCCTCGCCATCGTACGGGACATCACCGAGCAGTACGAAACCGAACAACGGCTGCAGCTGGCAATGCGAGCGGCCCAAATCGGGGTGTGGGAATGGCACGTTGCGGAAGACAGACTGCTGTTTGACGGCCAGATTGAGCCGCTGCTGGGTATCGAGGCCAACCAATTCCACGGCGGGCTGCAAGCGTTCGTCGACTGTTTTGAACCGGAATCCGGCAGCCAGCTCAAAGCCGCCCTGCAAAGTCATGACCCCATCCATCTCACCCTGAGCTACCTCACCGCTCTCAACGAGCGCCACTGGGTCGATATTCATGCCGACCATGTCCCCGCCACCGAGTCGGTCGGCCACCGGGTCATGGGAGTCATTCACAATGCCACCGCCCGCCGCCGTCAGGAGGAGCGGCTCCATCAGGCCAACGTGGTATTCGATACCACCGCCGAGGGGATCATCATCCTCGACAGCGAGCACCATATTCTGTCGGTCAACCCGGCCTTCACCATGCTGACCCAATACAATGCCGAGGAGGTGATAGGCCGCACCCCAGATATCATCATGCATCCCAGGCGCTACACCGACCTCGACTATCCCTGGTATCACCTGCGCCCCGGCAACAACGCCTGGCATGGCGAGATGGTTTGTCTGCGCAAGGATGGCAGCTACTTCTCCTCCTGGCAGCAGATCAGCGCTGTCTATGACAACTTCAACAACACTACTCACTATGTGATCGCCCTCTCCGACATCAGCGCCATTCGCAAGGTGGAGGCCGAGCTGAATCACCTTGCCTATCACGATCCCCTGACCGAGCTGGGCAATCGTCATCTGTTGCAGGAGCGGCTGGCCCTTGAGCTGAAAACCGCGCAGCTCAATCGCAAACGGTTGGGGCTGCTTTTTATTGATCTGGATGGCTTCAAGCTGATCAACGACAGCCTGGGCCACGGAGTCGGCGATGAGCTGCTCAAGCGGCTGGCAGAGCGGATCCGCAGCTGCCTGCAGCACAACGATCTGGCGACCCGCCTCGGGGGAGACGAGTTTCTGGTGCTGATCCCCTATCTGGAGGAGCCTGACGAGCTGGCAACCCTGGCCAATACCCTGCTGACCGTGTTGCGTGAACCTGTTGAGCTGGCCCATGAGCTGGTGGCGATCTCGGCAAGTATCGGTATCGCCATCTATCCCGATCATGCAGACACCCCGGAAACCCTGGTCAGCGCCGCCGACAGCGCCATGTACGAGGCGAAAAGTCAGGGGCGCAACGGATTCCAGTTCTATACCCCCTGCATGGCGGCTCGAGCCCGCGAGCGGATGCAGATTGAGCAGGGTCTGCTCAAGGCCCTGGAGCTCGAACAGCTCTGCATCTTCTATCAACCCATGACCAATCTGGCCAACGGCCACCTGAGCGGACTGGAAGCCCTGCTGCGCTGGCAGCACCCCAATGAGGGGATGATAGCGCCGACCCGTTTTATTCCGGTGGCGGAGGAGTGCGGCCTGATCGAGAAAATTGGGGAGTGGGTAATGCGCAACGCCTGCGAGCAGGGACAAAACTGGCTGGCCGCCGGACTGCCGGTGCCCCGCTTGTCGGTCAATGTGTCGGTACGGGAGATGCGCTCCCCGGGCTACGTTGAACGGGTCGCCGCTATTCTGGCCGAGACCGGATTTCCTCCAGAACGGCTGGAGATTGAAGTGACTGAGAGCATCATCCAGCGGGTCGAACAGAGTCTGGATCTCTTTACCCGCCTGAAAAATCTCGGCGTGCAGATTGCCATCGATGACTTTGGCACCGGCTTCTCGTCACTGAGTCTGCTCAAGACCCTGCCGATCGATCGCATCAAGATAGACCGGGCGTTTGTGCAGGCATTGCCGGAAGACAAGAACAGTCGGGAGCTCTGCCGCACCATTATCAATCTGGCCGACAGTCTGGATATGGAGGTCACCGCCGAAGGGATTGAAACCAAGGCACAACACGCCTTTCTGCAGTCACTCAACTGCGGCGAAGGACAGGGCTATCTGTTCAGCAAACCACTGCATGTAGAACAGATGCACGAACGCTTGGATTGCCAAAACGTTCAACATTAGCGATACCAAGGAAACAAACGGCCAGTCAAACTATTTTCCAAACGTCAGGGTAGGAACACCACCATTATCCCGTTCATTGGCCATGCGAGTGAGCGGTGAGTCGCCAGAGTAACGGGATCCTGGCTCACTGAGAGCAAACTTGGTTCCCGACTTTTTGTCCTGCCATGCATGACCAAGCTGATCAGCAACCCGCTCCCGCACAGTCTGTGAAGGCTCCTGGTGTGTAATCGCAAACTCTTTGGGAGGCTTGTCTGCAAGAACAGTCGTATCAAACTGCCACAGGGATGCACAGAGCAATAGAGAGAACATAACTACCTCCATCCATCGAAGTCCTCCTTTTTACCGACTCACTGCGTGAGTGTCACCCATAACCCTGTAACCAAATGTTGCTGTCTATCCAAAAGTCTAATTGCCCCCATCAGCCAAAGGTATAAGTTGTTACTTAATTATTAAAAGTATGTATTCAAAGGAGTGAGTGATGAGCGAGAGCAAGGTCTACCCGGTCAAACCCCACATCAGCAGCAATGCACTGCTAGACAAGGGCGACTACGCCGCCATGTATCAGGCCTCCGTCGAGGATCCCGATACCTTCTGGGGAGAGCAGGGAAAAATTCTCGACTGGATGAAACCCTATACCAAGGTCAAGAACACCTCCTACGATCCGGGCCATGTCTCCATCAAATGGTTTGAAGATGGCCAGCTCAACGTCTCGGCCAACTGTCTCGATCGCCATCTCGCCGAACGAGGTGACAAGGTCGCCATCATCTGGGAAGGGGACAACCCCGCCGAAGATCGCAAACTCACCTACCGCGAATTGCACAGCGAAGTATGCAAGTTTGCCAACGTATTGAAAGCACAAGGGGTTCACCGCGGCGACGTGGTCTGCCTCTATATGCCCATGGTGCCCGAAGCCGCCATCGCCATGCTGGCCTGTACCCGCATCGGCGCGGTACACAGCATCGTCTTCGGCGGCTTCTCGCCGGAAGCGCTGGCCGGTCGCATCATCGACTCGGGCTCGCGCATCGTGATCACCGCCGACGAGGGGCTGCGTGGTGGCCGTCCGGTGCCGCTCAAGAAGAATGTGGATGAAGCGCTCACCAACCCGGAAACCCAGGTCAACAAGGTGATCGTGCTCAAGCGCACCGGTGGCAATGTCGCCTGGCACAACCACCGCGACATCTGGTGGCACGAAGCGACCGCCACCGTCAGCAGCGACTGCCCGCCCGAGGCGATGAACGCCGAAGATCCGCTCTTTATCCTCTATACCTCCGGCTCCACCGGCAAACCCAAGGGGGTGCTGCACACCACCGGCGGCTATCTGGTCTATGCCACCCTCACCTTCAAATATGTGTTCGACTACCACGAAGAGGATATCTACTGGTGTACCGCCGATGTGGGCTGGGTTACCGGTCACTCTTATCTGGTCTACGGGCCGCTCGCCAACGGTGCCACCACCATCATGTTCGAAGGGGTGCCCAACTACCCGGCCACCAACCGCATGAGTCAGGTGGTGGACAAGCACCAGGTCACCATCCTCTATACCGCCCCAACCGCCATCCGCGCCCTGATGGCCAAAGGAAGCGAAGCGGTCACCGGCACGTCACGCCAGAGCCTGCGCATCATGGGTTCGGTGGGTGAACCCATCAACCCGGAAGCCTGGGAGTGGTACTACCGCACCATTGGCGATGAGCGCTGCCCCATTGTCGATACCTGGTGGCAAACCGAGACCGGCGGCATCCTGATTACGCCGCTGCCCGGCGTCACCGACCTGAAACCGGGCTCGGCGACTCGTCCCTTCTTCGGGGTGCAACCGGCGCTGGTCGACAACATGGGCGAGCCGCTGGAGGGGGCCACCGAGGGCAATCTGGTGATCACCGACTCCTGGCCAGGCCAGATGCGCACCGTATTCGGCGATCATGAACGCTTTGAGCAGACCTACTTCTCCACCTTCCCGGGCCGCTACTTCACCGGCGACGGTGCCCGTCGCGACGAGGACGGCTACTACTGGATCACCGGTCGGGTGGATGATGTACTCAACGTCTCTGGCCACCGCATGGGTACCGCCGAAATTGAATCGGCGCTGGTGGCCCATCCCAAGATCGCTGAAGCCGCGGTGGTGGGGGTTCCTCACGAGATCAAGGGTCAGGGTATCTATGCCTATGTCACCCTGATCGCCGGGGAAGAGCCGAGCCGCGAGCTGCACAAAGAGGTAAAGGAGTGGGTGCGCAAGGAGATTGGCGCCATCGCCACGCCAGATGTCATTCACTGGGCAGAGGGGCTGCCGAAGACCCGTTCCGGCAAGATCATGCGTCGCATCTTGCGCAAGATCGCCACCGGCGAGACCGACAGCCTGGGGGATATCTCCACCCTGGCGGATCCGGGGGTAGTAGACAAACTCATCCGCGAGAAGTCGGAAGCAGCCTGATCCCGCTTCGTTTGTTGCTCAACAAAGCCGGCCCTGTGCCGGCTTTGTCGTTTCTTATCCGCCAGCAAACAGCAAGCCGGTAGCTACGGAGCCTTGCCGACCAAAATGTGCAATAAATAGCCAGATGTAGAGATTAGACCAGTAAAATGCTGCTAATTTTCACGAAATCAATATAATTGCGAAATCTGTGTGCCAGGGCACACCGATTTGCGCAGAAAATGGCTAGATTTCTGGTAGTCCACAAGATAGCTGATAGATAGCAGCATTATCATCGAGGATGTACTCAATATGTCGCAAAATCACCGCATTCTCCTGCTCAACGGACCAAACCTGAATCTGCTGGGCAAACGGGAACCGGGTATCTACGGCAGCAAGACGCTTGATGAGATCGTCGCCGATCTGAAGCTTAACGCCAGCGAACTCGGTGTCACTCTGGAACATCTGCAATCCAATGCCGAACATGAGTTGGTCGGCCGCATCCATCAGGCCATGGGCCAGGTGGATTTTATCATCATCAATCCGGCCGCCTTCACCCACACCAGCGTCGCCATTCGCGATGCGCTGCTGGGTGTCGCCATCCCCTTTATCGAGGTTCACCTGTCAAACGTCCATGCCAGGGAGCCGTTCCGTCATCACTCCTATCTGTCTGATGTCGCCAAAGGGGTCATTTGTGGTCTGGGGGCCGATGGCTACCAATTCGCTTTAACCGCGGCCGTGCACCATCTGCGCGCGGCTTGATAATCACTGATCAGATAAAGAAGAAAGAGAATGCTAATGGATATCCGCAAAATCAAGAAGCTGATTGAACTGGTTGAAGAGTCCGGCATCGCCGAACTGGAGATCTCCGAAGGTGAAGAGTCCGTTCGCATCAGCCGCAACTTCTCCGGTCAGGTGACCACCGCCATGCCGCAGATGATGATGCAGCAAGCCGCTCCGGTTGCCGCACCTGCCGCTGCCGCCCCGGTTGCCGCCGCACCGGCCGCAGATGCCGCCCCGAGCGGTCACCTGATGCGCTCCCCGATGGTTGGCTCCTTCTACCGCTCCTCCAGCCCGGATGCCAAGCCGTTCGCGGAAGTGGGTCAGCAAGTCAATGTCGGCGACACCCTGTGCATCGTCGAAGCCATGAAAATGATGAACCAAATCGAGTCTGACAAGGCCGGTGTGATCAAAGCGATCCTGGTTGAAAATGGTCAGGCCGTCGAATTTGACGAGCCGCTGTTCATCATCGAATAAGGGAAATCGCCACCCATGTTGGACAAAGTAGTCATCGCCAACCGCGGTGAAATTGCCCTGCGGATCCTGCGCGCCTGTAAAGAGCTCGGGATCAAGACAGTGGCCGTTCACTCCACCGCCGACCGGGAGCTCAAACATGTGCTGCTGGCCGACGAATCCATCTGTATCGGCAGACCGGCCAGTACTGAATCCTACCTCAACGTCCCGGCCATCATCGCCGCCGCCGAGGTAACCGGTGCCGTGGCCATCCACCCGGGTTACGGCTTCCTCTCCGAGAACGCCGATTTCGCCGAAGTGGTCGAAAAATCCGGCTTCATCTTCATCGGCCCGCGCGCCGAGACCATTCGCCTGATGGGTGACAAGGTCTCCGCCATCGAAGCGATGAAGAAAGCGGGCGTACCGTGTGTACCGGGCTCTGACGGCCCCGTCGACAACGACGCCAAGCACAACGCCGCCATTGCCAAGCGCATCGGCTATCCGGTGATCATCAAGGCCGCCGGTGGCGGTGGTGGTCGCGGTATGCGTGTGGTGCGCAATGAAGCGGAACTGGCGGGCGCCATCGCCCTGACCAAATCCGAAGCAGGCCAGTTCTTCAAGAACGACATGGTCTACATGGAGAAGTACCTGGAAAACCCGCGCCACATCGAAATTCAGGTGTTGGCAGACGGCCAGGGCAACGCCCTCTATCTGGGCGAGCGTGACTGCTCCATGCAGCGTCGCCACCAGAAAGTGGTGGAAGAGGCGCCGGCACCTGGCATCACCGCCGAAATGCGCAAGTTCATCGGCGAGCGCTGTGTGCGCGCCTGTATCGAGATCGGCTACCGCGGTGCGGGTACTTTCGAGTTCCTGTACGAGAACGGCGAGTTCTATTTCATCGAAATGAACACCCGTATCCAGGTTGAGCATCCGGTCACCGAGATGGTCACAGGTATCGATCTGATCAAGGAGCAGCTGCGCATCGCCGCCGGTCAGCCCCTGTCGATCACCCAGCAGGATATCCGCATCCGTGGTCATGCCATCGAGTGCCGGATCAACGCCGAAGATCCGGCCACCTTCATGCCCTCTCCGGGTCTGGTTCAGCGCTTCCACGCGCCGGGTGGTCTGGGCGTGCGTTGGGACTCCCACATTTATGCCGGTTACAAGGTACCGCCCCACTACGATTCAATGATCGGCAAGCTGATCTGCTACGGCGAGAATCGTGACATTGCCATCGCCCGCATGCGCCATGCGCTGGACGAGCTGGTGGTGGAAGGGATCAAGACCAACGTACCGCTGCAAAAAGAGATCATGAAAGACGAAAACTTCCAGCACGGTGGCACCAATATCCACTATCTGCACAAGAAGTTGGGTCTGTAAGATCTCGCAGGCAGAACAATCACTTCCGGCCGGATAGCAGCCCGCTGCTTATCCGCAATCCAACCGGGAGGCGGCTTCGCAAGGAGCCTCTGCTGAAAAAGGGCCATGGCGACATGGCCCTTTTTTGTTATCCTTGCGCCCCTCAAATTTGTCGGAGGCCAAGGTGAACCGTTTTGCTCTCGCCCGCCGGGAAGCAGCTTTCTGCCTGCTGCTGACCCTGTTCTACTTCTTTGCCTGGTATGGCACCGCCTATTTTATCCCGCTCCAGCTGGAGTTGTGGGGGCTGCCGCTGTGGTTCTTGCTCAGTTGCATGGTGATGCCGCTGCTGTTCATTCTGCTCTGCGCCCTGATGGTGAACCGGCTGTTTGTGGAGATCCCCCTCGATACCCACTCCCCTTCCGGCAAGGAGTCATCCCATGAATCTTGAGCTGATGCTGCCGCTCGTCATCTATCTGGTGCTGGTGCTGGGGGTAGGTTTCTGGGCCAGCCGCCATCGCGCGCAAGGCAACTTCGTGCAGGAGTACTTCATCGGCAACCGCAGCATGGGCGGGCTGGTGCTGGCGATGACGCTAGTGGCCACCTACACCTCGGCCTCCTCCTTTATCGGTGGGCCGGGCGCGGCCTACAAGATCGGTCTGGGCTGGGTGTTGCTGGCGATGATCCAGCTACCCACCGTCTGGCTCACTCTGGGGGTGCTTGGCAAGAAGTTCGCCATCATCGCCCGCCGGGTCAATGCGGTGACCATCAACGACATGCTGTGGGCCCGCTACCAGAGCAAGGCGGTGGTGATCCTCGGCTCCATTACTATCATCCTCGCCTTTATCGCGACCATGGTGGTGCAGTTTATCGGCGGCGCTCGCCTGCTAGAGACCGCTACCGGCCTCTCCTACCAGCAGGGCTTGATGCTGTTTGCCAGCTGCGTACTGCTCTACACCATCATCGGCGGCTTTCGCGCCGTGGTGATGACCGATGCCCTGCAGGGGATCATCATGCTGATCGGCACCGGCGCCTTGCTGGCGGGAATTCTGATTGCCGGTGACGGCCTGCCGAACCTTATCCACCAGCTCAGGGAGATCGATCCCAAGCTGGTGAGCCCGCAAGGGGCCGGCGACATGCTGACCCAGCCCTTTATGCTGAGCTTCTGGATCCTGGTCTGTGTCGGGGTGGTGGGGCTACCCCACTCGGCGCTACGCTGCTTTGGCTATCGCGACAGCAAGGCGCTCCATCGCGGCATTCTGATCGGCACAGTGGTCAGCGCCCTGCTGATGTTCGGCATGCATCTGGCGGGTGCCCTTGGCCGCGCCATCCTGCCGGGTATGGACAGCCCGGACAAGATCATGCCCTCCCTGATGATGGAAGTGCTGCCCCCCTGGCTGGCCGGGGTCTTTCTGGCGGCGCCGATGGCGGCCATCATGTCCACCATCGACTCCCAGCTGATCCAGGCTTCCGCCACTCTGGTGAAAGATCTCTACCTCAACTATCTCAATCCAAAGCAGGAGAAGCTGGAGGTGCACATCCCCCGCCTCTCCCTGCTCTGCACCCTGATCCTCGGCACCCTGGTGCTGCTGGCGGCGTTGCAACCGCCCGATATGATCATCTGGCTCAACCTGCTTGCCTTTGGCGGTCTGCAGGCGGTGTTCCTCTGGCCACTGGTGCTCGGCCTCTACTGGTCACGGGCCAACGGCTCGGGCGCGCTGGCCAGCATGGTCAGCGGCATCGTCAGCTATGGGGTACTGAGTCAGTGGGGGATCAAGCTGGCTGGTCTGCACGCCATCGTGCCAAGCCTCACGCTGGCGCTGGTGGTCTTTATCACGGTCAGCCTGCTGACGGCACCGCCCTCGCGGGAAGTGCGCGAGCTTTTCGGGCAGAAATAATAAAAATATAAATTAGGGGTTCCAAAACTATCCCCAAATAGGTGTTTTCCGGTTAAACTGTGCGCCAAGTCACAGAACGTAGCCGCTGTATGCCCGTTAAAGCCACTCGACAAGTCGTTACTCAAGCCCTGCAGCGGCTCGGTTATGCCCTGCTGCTGCCCGTCTCCATCCTGCCGATGGCGGCGTTGATCTACCGGCTTGGGCAACCCGACGTGCTCGATTTGGCGGTGCTCTCCCTCACCGGTCAGGCGATCTTCAGCCAGATGCCGCTTATCTATGCGGTGGCGATCGCCTTTGGCCTGAGTCGGCAAGAGCTGGGCGGGCAGACGCTGGCGGGGGCAGTCAACTTCCTGCTGCTCAGCACCGCCTTCAATACGCTGGCCCCCAACCTGCACGCCGACATGATCTGCGGCCTGCTGGCGGGACTCACCACCGCCATTATCTATCCCTGGGTTCACCAGCAAACGCTGCCCCGCTGGCTGCAGATCGCCAGGGGGGAGTTTCCCAGCCTGCTGGTGTCGGCCTTGGCCTGCCTGCTGATCGCCATCCCCCTCTCGCTGCTGTGGCCGCCGCTGGAGCGCGGGCTGACCCTGCTCACCTCCGAGCTGCTTACCACGCCGTTTGGCGCCTTCTGCTACGGCACCCTCAACCGCTTGCTAATCCCGCTCGGGCTCCATCAGGTATTGGGCAGCGTCATCGGCCTTGGCGAGAGCAACCTGCAGGCGCTGGCCACCGCCCAGCCCCTTCATGAAGGGTATGTGGCCGGTCTCTACCCCATCATCATGTTCGGCCTGCCGGGCGCCTGTTTTGCCATCTGGCTGCACCGCCAACGGATGCAGCGGCTGCCACAGGGCGGGCTGCTGCTCACCCTGGCGCTCACCTCGGCACTGGTGGGGATCACAGAGCCTATCGAATTTCTGTTCGCCTTTACCGCCCCCTGGCTGTTTCTCGCCCACGCCCTGCTGACCGGGCTGTCGCTCGCTGTCTGTAGCGGGCTGGGGATCAAGGTGGGCAGTTACTTCTCCGCCGGTCTGCTGGATCTGGTGCTGAGCTATCAGGCTGGGGAGCACAGCTTCTGGCTCATTCCGGTCGGTATCCTGTTTTTCGTCGCCTACACCCTGCTGTTCTATCAACTGCTGGAGCGCGCCCCCCTCAGCATGCCGAGCAAGCCCATCGCAGTGGAGCATCCGCGCCTTGCCAGCGTTGCCCCCTCAGACCCGCAGATGCTGGCGATCCAGTATCTCAAGGTACTGGGCGGGATGGACAATCTGGTGGCGATGAGTGTCTGTATCACCCGCCTTAGCCTGCGGGTGCGCGATATTTCGCTGGTGGATGAATCCCGCCTGCTGGGCCTGGGCTGCCTCTCCTGGATCCAGCTCAACGACCACCAGCTGGTGCTGGTGCTGGGCCCCAGTGCCAGCCTGATTGAAGGGCAGATCCGCATGCTGGCGGAGCGCCAGTCGGTCCCGCTCGGTCTCAAACCCAATCAGGAGTCGGCCAGCCAGAGCAGCTGGTAACTCAGGCGAACGGCAACCGCTCGGCCACGAAATCCATCAGGGTGCGCAGGGCGGGAGCCAGATGCTCCCGACTCGGATAGATAAGGTAAAACGGGTTGGCCGGAATGGGCTGATCCGGCAACACCTTCTGCAGCCGCCCCGCCGCCAAATCCCCTTCACAGACATGGTGGGGCAACAGGGCAATCCCCCCGTCATGAAGCGCCATCTCCCGCAGCGCCAGCAAGCTGTTGCTGACACAGGCCCCCTGCGGCCGCCAGCCCCCCTCCTGCAATGGCCACACCGGCATGGCCGAGTGCACCAGACAGGCATAACGGCCCAGCTCGCTCAACTGCTGCGGCATGCCGTGGGCCGCCAGATAGGCGGGCGCTGCCACCAGATGACGCGCCACCTGACCGATACGCCGACAGATAAGGCTGGAGTCTTTCAGCGGCGCCGCCCGCAACGCCAAATCATAACCTTCCCCCACCAGATCGAGCTGTTCGTCGCTCAGGGTCAGCTCCAGCACCACCTCGGGATAGAGGGCGCGAAACTCGGCGAGGATCCGGCCAAGCAATAGAGTACCGGTCGCCTCGGGGGCAGTGATCCGCACCCGCCCCGCCGGGGCAGATCGCAGCCGTGCCATCGCCAGATTGGCGCTGCGGGCCAGTGCCAGCAGCCCCTGACAGTGCTCCACATAGAGCTCCCCCTGCGGGGTCAGGCTCAACCTGCGGGTGGTACGCTGCAACAGCCGCACCCCGAGCTGGGATTCGAGCCGCGAGATCTTCTGGCTCACCGATGACTTGGGCATACCAAGCAGCTCGGCGGCCCGGGTAAAGCTTCCCTGCTCCACCACGGTGGCAAACAGTCCCATCAACTCCAGATCGACATTGTTCATATATTCAAACAGTCTTTACCGATTACCCGCCTTAATCTTGATAATCAACCAGACTAGAGTGAGTGGCAATCCCGAACACAGCGATTTGAAAGGAAAAACCATGAAAGCCATTGCCCTGACTCACTATCTGCCAAGCGACCACCCCGACTGCTTTATCGCAGCCAACCTGCCCGATCCGGTTCCGGGTCCGCGGGATCTGCTGGTGCGGGTCACCGCCACCTCCGTCAATCCGGTGGATACCAAGGTGCGCTCGCCCAAGGCAAAAATTGAAAGCTCACCCCGGGTACTGGGTTGGGATGCGGTGGGGGAAGTGATCGCCATCGGCAGCGAAGTCACCCTGTTCAAGGCGGGCGACCGGGTCTGGTATGCCGGCGATATCAGCCGTCCGGGCAGCAACAGCGCCCTGCAACTGGTGGATGAGCGCATCGCCGCCATCGCCCCCACCACCTTGAGCGATGTGGAGGCCGCCGCCCTGCCGCTCACCGCCATCACAGCCTGGGAGACCCTGTTCGAGCGCTTCGCTCTTACCCGCGAAAGCCGTGGCAAACTGCTGATCATCGGCGGCGCCGGTGGCGTGGGCTCCATCGCCATCCAGCTGGCCCGCCAGCTCACCGACATGGAGGTGATTGCTACCGCCTCCCGCCCCGAGAGCCGCGAGTGGTGCCTCGAGATGGGGGCCCATCAGGTTGTGAACCACCACAAGTTGCAGGAGGAGCTGACCGCCCTTGGCATCACTCAGGTCGATGCCATCTTCTGCACCAACGCCACCGCCGAGCACTGGGCCACCATGGCAGGGCTGATCCGCCCGTTTGGCCATATCTGTACCATCGCCGAATCGAGCGAGCCGTGGGATCTCTCCCTGCTCAAGAGCAAGAGCGTCACCTTCAGCCAGGAGTTCATGTTCACCCGCTCCCTGTTCCAGACGCCGGACATGATCGAGCAGCACCACCTGCTCTGCCGAGTGGCGGCACTGGTCGATGAAGGGGTACTGCAGACCACCCTGACCAGAACCATCCCCTCACTGACCCCGGTCACGCTGGCTCAGGCCCATGCCGAGGTTGAAGCGGGCCGCATGGTAGGCAAGCTGGTGATCGACATGAGCGGCTTTGCCAACTAAGCCCTCAAACGCACCATGATGGGATAAGTTCACCAAGGAGATGCCCCAAACGGGCACAACCAGCAGCGCTAATGCCAGCCAGCGGCAGGCCAACATCCGACAATCAGCCAAAAAAAAGGCCATTTCGCGAGAAATGGCCTGAATACCTGAACATTGGGGTAACAATCACACACATATCCTTATGCAGGACATATTAGTCTTTGCATCTGGCGTGCCAACAGCAGCATGAATGCGCCAAAACGGCGTCAGCCCGTCCTTGAGCAAGGAGCCGACCTTGCTCTTTTTTTGTCTGGCAGACTTTTTACCAAGGCAAACAAGCGCAGAAAAAAATGCCACCCGAGGGTGGCAGTGAAAGATGACGGAACTTGAGCAAAGCGTTCAGCGAAAACCGGTCGTCTTCGCCTGCATAGAGCAATACAGGAACCGTGCCAATCTGGCAAAAGCCCCCGTATCTCTCCACGTCATGGGCAAACCACGACAGCACTGCCCCATGATGGTAGAATCTCGCGGTTTCACATTTATGAAGAGTCGACGCCATGCCCTGGATACAAATTCGAATCAACGCCACTGCCAAGACCGCAGACAAGGTGAGCAACATGCTGCTGGGGCGTGGAGCCCAGGCGGTGACCTTTATGGATGCCAAGGATGTGCCCGTCTACGAACCCATGCCCGGTGAAACCCCGCTCTGGGGCGAGACCGAAGTGATGGGTCTGTTCGATGCCGAAACCGATCCGGCCCCCACCATCGCCTTCTTCCAGCTGATCTTCGGCGAAAATGTCGGCTACAAGGTCGAGCAGCTGGAAGACAAGGACTGGGTGCGCGAGTGGATGGATCACTTCCACCCCATGCAGTTTGGCGAGCGCCTCTGGATCTGCCCGAGCTGGCGCGATGTGCCGAACCCCGATGCAGTCAACGTCATGCTGGATCCGGGTCTGGCCTTCGGTACCGGTACCCACCCCACCACAGCTCTCTGCCTGCAATGGCTGGACGGGCTGGATCTGACCGGTAAAACCGTGGTCGACTTTGGTTGCGGCTCCGGCATTCTCGGCATCGCCGCCCTGAAACTGGGTGCCGCCCGCGTCATCGGCATCGACATCGACCCGCAGGCCATTCAGGCCAGCCGCGACAACGCCGCGCGCAACGGCGTCGCCGACCAGATTGAGCTCTACCTGCCGGCCGACCAGCCACAAGATGTCGAAGCGGATGTGGTGGTCGCCAATATCCTGGCCGGCCCGCTGCGCGAACTGGCTCCGCTGATCGCCGGCCACGGCAAAGCGGGCAGCCTGATGGCCCTCTCCGGCGTGCTGGAGAGCCAGGCTCCAGAGCTGGAAACCATCTACGGTCAGTGGTTCGAGATGGACCCGACCGCCGTCAAAGAGGAGTGGTGCCGCCTCTCCGGCCGCAAGCACGGCTAAATGCTGTCAACAATGACATCAACTTAATGCCATCAGGGCTCCCATTCGGGGGCCCTGATTGTTTTGGCCTGTCAGGCTCTTCCCGGTCCGTGGACATGGGCTTGATCCCCCTCCCTTCTGATTGTGTTCGTTTGAAAACAACAGACACCTTTTATTCCGGTAAGATAGCGGTCCGAGCCAACGCAACCGAGAAGGATTTCTTATGCGGATTGCCATTCTGGATGACTATCAGGATCAGGTGCGCCACCTCCCCTGCTTTGCCCTGCTGGCGGGTCATGACGTCACCATCCTCAACCAGAGCGAACCCGATACAACGCGCCTTGCCGCCCTGCTGGAAGGAATGGAAGCACTGGTGCTCATCCGCGAGCGTACCCGCATCGACGAACAGCTGCTGATGCGGCTTCCCACCCTTAAACTCATCAGCCAGACCGGCAAAGTCAGCCAGCATATCGACCCGGCACTGTGCCAGCAGTACGGCGTTGCCGTGGCAGAAGGGATCGGCAGCCCTATTGCTCCCGCCGATCTCTGCTGGGCGCTCATCATGGCAGCCTCCCGCCATATACCTGCTTACAGCCAGGCGTTAAGCCAAGGCCAATGGCAGCAATCTGGTGACCTAGGTTTGGGACGCACGCTGCATGGGCTGACGCTCGGCATCTGGGGTTACGGCAAGATAGGCAAGCGGATCGCCCGCTATGGCAAGGCATTTGGCATGTCGGCACTGATATGGGGCAGTGAGGCTTCGCGCAGGCAGGCCGAGCTGGATGGCTATGCCTGCGCCTCCAGCAAGGAGGCTCTCTTCAGTCAAGCTGATATCCTCACGCTGCATCTGCGCCTGAGCGAGACAACCCGCGGCGCTGTTACCCGCGCAGATCTGGCCCGCATGAAAGTTGACTCTCTGCTGGTCAATACCAGCCGTGCCGAACTTATCGAGCCGGGCGCCCTCTATGCAGAGCTAAGTAACCATCCTGGGAAACGGGCCGCGCTCGATGTATTTGACATCGAGCCGGCAACGCTACAAAACGAGCCCCTGCTGCGCCTACCCAACGTCTTGGCGACGCCTCATCTCGGCTATGTGGAGCAAAACAGCTACGAACTCTACTTTCGCGTGGCGTTCGAGAATGTGCTGGCCTTTGCCGAAGGCAAACCTGCCAACCTGGTTCTGCCCATATCGGGTGGATGATCACGTTACTTCTGCCGTATTGGCGCCAATATCCAAATCCCTGGCAGATAAAGGAAAGCAACCTTCATGAGCGAATACCAGAAGATGATTAGCAGCCAACCGTACAACTGCATGGCACCCGAGTTGGCCCAGTTGCGCCGGGAGGCGGCACGGCGCTATCGCCGTTTCAATCAGGCGGAAGAGGAAGCAGAGCAGCGGGCACTACTGGCGGAGCTGATTGGCGAATTGGCTGAGAATGCCTTTATCTGCCCGCCCCTCTACTGCACCTATGGCCGCCACATCCACCTGGACAAGGACTCCTACATCAATATGGGGGCGACCCTGCTGGACAATGCCCCCATTCGCATCGGCGCCCATGTGATGATTGGGCCAAACGTGCAGATCTATACCGCAGCCCATGCGCTGGAGGCCGACGAACGGATTCAGGGAACAGAGACGGCGCTGCCGGTCACCATTGAAGACAAGGTCTGGATTGGGGGCGGCGCCATCTTGCTGCCCGGCGTCACCATAGGGCGGGAGGCGATCGTCGGCGCGGGCGCCGTAGTCACCAAAGATGTACCGGCCGGTATTCGGGTAGTCGGCAACCCGGCCCGGATCCTGCCAGCCAAAAACAGAGCATAAGGCAGCCAACCGGGTTGTATGCCGATACCGCCATCAGTTCACAACAGCCCCGACACCCCATAAAAAAATAAAGCCCAATGTCACGAAGACGTTGGGCTGTTAAAAGGTGCTACGGAATTGCGACTCTCATCGCAGAAAAATTAGAAGGAGTGTCCTTCTAAACTGGCAGGGAGATATTAGCGAATGCGCAAACGTTTTACATAGTGAAATACAACAGGATTGCGAGGTACATCGCACTATTTAAATAATTACCTGCTATGGCGCGCGAAGCCTCTTTGAGCCATTTATTTTCCCCAATTTCTCTGGTTACTATTCACGGTTAAACAGAAAAGCCCCGATTTCTCGAGGCTTTGCTTCTCTCAACTGCAACGTGGCCGAGGAGTCAGAAACGGCGGACAAACTCATCGAGCGGCAGCTCGCGCAGTTTGCGTGCTTCCAGCATGGGAGTACCGAGGTAGAGGAAACCCACCAGCTGATCCTCTGCCGCCAGTCCCAATCCCTTGTTGATCTGCTCATCGAAGATAAACCAGCCGGAGCGCCAGATACCGTTGAAGCCCTGCGCCTGCGCCGCCATCTGCATCGCCATCAGGGCACACCCGGCAGAGAGCTCCTGCTCCAGTTTCGGCACCTTGGGGTGATCCTGATAACGGGTTGCCACGGCGACGATCAAGGGCGCCCGCAGCGGCGCTTCGCTGCACTTCTTGATGCTCTCTTCATCTTCGCCACGGGCACGGGCCGCCTCGGCCAGCAGTTTGCCCAGCCGCTCGCGCCCCTCTCCTTCAAACAGAATGAACTGCCAGGGAGTCAGGGTGCCGTGATCCGGCGCGCGAAGACCCGCCTTGAGGATATTATCGAGCACCTCACCGCTCGGGGCGGGATCGGCGAGACGGCCACAAGAGTGGCGATTGAGCAACAGGGTGAGGGCATCCATGGGCAATTCCTTCTCTGGGGCAATGATGGCGCTACCTTAGCACAGCACCGAATGAAGAAAACCCCTGAGGCTCAGGGGTTTATCGCACTATAAAGGGCACGAGGGCACTGTTGGCTAGATGATCGCAGCCAGCTCGGCCCCTTGCCGGATGGCGCGCTTGGCATCCAGCTCGGCAGCCACGTCGGCTCCGCCGATGATATGCACCGGCTTGCCTGCAGCCTGCAACCCGGCCTGCAGTTCTTTAAGGGGCTCCTGCCCGGCGCAGACGATAACCTGATCCACCGGCAGACACTGCTTGGACTCGCCCACCTGAATGTGCAAGCCCTCGTCATCGATCCCCAGATATTGCACCCCGGAGAGCATCTGCACCTTGCGGTTCTTGAGCACGGTACGATGGATCCAGCCGGTGGTCTTGCCAAGTCCGTCACCCACCTTGCTCTCCTTGCGCTGGAGCAGCCAGATCTGGCGCTCGGGGGCGTCAATTTCAGGAACCGTGAGGCCACCGCGCTCGCCAAGCTGTTTGTCGATGCCCCACTCCTTGAGCCAGTGATCACGGTGCCCATCGGCATCCGTCTCCACCTTCTTCTCGACCAGATACTCAGCTACATCGAAGCCGATGCCGCCGGCACCGATCACCGCCACCTTCTGGCCGACCGGTTTGTGATCCCGCAATACATCGAGATAACTCATCACCTTGGGATGCTCGATCCCCGGAATATTGGGGGTGCGCGGACGGATACCGGTGGCGAGGATCACCTCGTCAAAACCGCCGCCGAGCAGGCTCTCGGCACTCTGGCGCTGACCAAGGTAAAGATCGACTCCACACTTCTCCAGCCGTTTGGCGAAATAGCGCAGAGTCTCGTGAAACTCCTCCTTGCCCGGGATCTGCTTGGCGAAGTTGAACTGGCCGCCAATTTCGCTGGCCTGATCGAACAGTCTCACCTGATGGCCGCGCTCGGCGGCGTAGCAAGCAAATGCCAGCCCGGCCGGGCCCGCCCCCACCACCGCCAGCTTTTTGGGCTGGGGCACGCGGCCAAAGGTCAGCTCGGTCTCGAAACAGGCGCGAGGATTGACCAGACAGGAGGCGCGCTTCTGCTTGAACACATGGTCAAGGCAAGCCTGGTTGCAGGCGATGCAGGTGTTGATCTCGTCCGCCCGATTCTCGGCCGCCTTGATGACAAATTCGGGATCCGCCAGGAAGGGGCGCGCCATGGAGACCATATCCGCCTCACCCCCCGCCAGAATCCGCTCGGCCACCTCAGGGGTGTTAATCCGGTTGGTGGTGATAAGCGGCACCTTGAGATGCTTTTTCAGCTCGGCGGTCACCCAGCTGAAGGCGCCGCGCGGCACGCTGGTGGCGATGGTGGGAATACGCGCTTCGTGCCAACCGATGCCGGTGTTGATCAGGGTCACCCCCACCGCTTCCAGCGCTTTGCCGAGCGCAATCACCTCTTCCAGGGTCGAGCCCTGCTCCACCAGATCCAGCATGGAGAGGCGGAAGATAATGATGAAGTCGGTGCCGACCCGCTCGCGGATGGCGCGGACAATCTCCACCGGGAAGCGCATCCGGTTTTCGCTGCTGCCGCCCCAGCCATCGGTGCGTTTGTTGGTGCGCTCGCAAATGAACTGGTTGATGAGATAACCTTCCGAGCCCATCACCTCGACGCCGTCATAACCGGCCGCCTTGGCAAGCGCAGCTGTAGCCGCGAAGTCGCGGATGGTGCCGCGGATCTGCCGCTCGCTCATGGCGCGCGGTTTGAACGGGGAGATGGGGGCCTTGAGGGCGCTCGGGGCCAGACTGAAGGGATGATAGGCGTAACGACCGGCATGGAGGATCTGCAGCGCTATCTTGCCCCCCTCCTGATGTACGGCGCTGGTCACCTTCTTGTGCTTGCTCACCTGCCAGGGAAAGCTCAGCTGCGAGCCGTGAGGCACCAGCCGACCGCGCAGGTTGGGGGCGATACCGCCGGTGACGATAAGGCCAACACCACCGCGGGCGCGCTCGGCATAAAAGGCAGCCAGCTTGTCAAAACCGCCCTTCTCCTCTTCGAGGCCGGTATGCATGGAGCCCATCAACACACGGTTGCGCAGCTGGGTAAAGCCAAGGTCGAGCGGGGTCAGCAGGGTCGGATAGCGGCTCACGATGCCTCCAGTTAATTTTTTGTTATCAAACTGAGGCTAGAGTAAAGAATCGAAAATTCTTTTTCAAACAAATGTTTGGACAATTTTTCAGCGAACAGCCGTGCCCTGAACGAAGATAGGCGGGATCCGCCAGTCGGAAATGGTAATTTCGCCCGCAACTGGTTAATAATGGCTCTTCTCTACCCATTAACAGGGCGATAACGCGACTATGTCTATTTTCAAAGGTCTGGGTTGGTTGTTCCGCAGCCTGTGGCGCCTGCTCAATTTCACCCGGCTGATGCTGGTCAATCTGCTGTTTCTCATCGTAGTGCTGGTCATCGTCTTCAGCGTCAGCCAGAAAGAGGCACCCAAGGCGCCCATCGAAGGGGCGCTGACCCTCAATCTCAACGGCGTGCTGGTTGAGCAACGCTCCCAGACAGATCCCACCGTACAACTGTTGCGTCAGATGGACAGCAGCGATGAGCAGCCGAGCGAGATCGTCCTCTCCGACCTGCTATGGGCCATCAAGAGTGCCAAGGATGACGAGCGCATCAAGGCGTTGGTGATCAAGCCACAAGGGCTGCAGGGAGCAAACTTCACCAAACTGCAGGAGGTGGCGAGCGCCATCGACCAGTTCAAGGAGAGCGGCAAACCGGTGATCGCCATGGCCGACTTCTACACTCAGGGGCAATACCTGCTGGCGGCCCACGCCGATCACGTGCTGCTCAACCAGAGCGGCGCCGTGGTGATCGAGGGGCTTGGTGTCTACCAGACCTACTTCAAGTCGGCGCTGGAGAAGCTCAACATCACCCCGCATGTATTCAAGGTCGGCACCTACAAATCCTTCGTCGAGCCCTATACCCGCGACGAGATGTCCCCCGAGAGCAAAGAGGCGAACCAGCGCTGGCTGGATCAGCTGTGGCAATCCTATGTGGCTGACGTAGCCGAGCAGCGGGAGATCGAACCCGATGCGGTCGCGCCGGGCAAGGATCGCTTCCTCGAGCTGCTGCGCAAGGCCGGTGGCAATGCCGCCAACTACGCCCTCGACAACGGGCTGGTGGATCAGCTGGCTACCCGCGACGAGATGACCCAGGCGGTCATTAAAGAGGTGGGTGAAGCGGACGACCACGGCTGGAAAGGGGTCGGCCTGAAAGAGTATCTGGCTGCCATTCCGGAACAATATCCCCAGAGCGGCAAGGATGAGGTGGGTCTGGTGGTCGCAAGCGGCGCCATCATGGATGGCGTCCAGCCTGCCGGCACCATCGGCGGCGACAGCCTCTCCGACCTGCTGGCCGATGCCCGTCGCGATGACAAGGTTAAAGCCGTGGTCCTGCGGGTCGACAGCCCCGGCGGCAGCGCCTTCGCCGCCGAGCAGATCCGCGCCGAGCTGCTGGCACTGAAACAGGCTGGCAAGCCGGTAGTGGTCTCCATGGGCAGCTATGCCGCATCCGGTGGCTACTGGATCTCCGCCGATGCGGACAAGATCTTCGCCTCCCCGACCACCCTCACCGGTTCCATCGGGGTGTTCGGCATGTTTGCCACCATCGACAAGGCGTTGGCCCAGTTCGGGGTGCATACCGACGGGGTCGGCACCACAGATTACGTTGGCGTCGGCCCGACCCGCGCCCTGCCGGATCACGTCGGTCAGGCAATCCAGCTGAGCGTGGAAGATACCTACCAGCGCTTCATCGGTCTGGTCAGCAAGGGCCGTGGTCTGAGCCCGGAAGAGGCCGAGAAAGCGGCCGAAGGGCGAGTCTGGACCGGCGAAGATGCCAAGGCCCTGGGGCTGGTGGACGAGTTCGGCAATCTGGATGACGCCATCAAGGCCGCCGCCGACCTCGCCAACCTCAAGGAGTGGCAGGTCACCCCCATCGAGCAGGAGGAGTCCACCAAGGACAAGTTCCTGCGCCAGCTGTTTGACAGCAGTGCCCAAGTGCTGGCCCCCCAGTTGCAAAGCTGGCTGCCGGCTGGATTTGGCAAGGCATTGGTGGAAGTGAACCGCAGTCTCGACCCTCTCACCCGCTTCAACGATCCGCAAGGCACCTACGCCTTCTGCCCGGTCTGCGTGCAGTAAGCAAGCAGTGACTCCCCCCATAAAAAACGGCGACCAGATGGTCGCCGTTTTCTTTATTCAGTCAGTGCGCGCGGCACCGCCAACTTGCTCAATCAGGGATTGAGGCGGGTCGGCATACCGGTACGCTGTTCCAGCACCTGCTTGACCACGTTGGAGTCAGACTCGGCGTGAGCGATGAAGCGGGTGATAGCCGGTGTCATCGGGAGCGGCACGGAGGCGGTGGAGTTGAACTCCTCCTCGGTGCGCGACAGCGGCTCGTGTACTTCCATGTAGCGACCGCCATCCGGCTCGACCGTGGTCTTGACCGGCTGGTTGACGAACTGGACGCGGGTGCCGACCGGCACGTTGTCGAACAGATACTTGATGTCGTCAGCGCGCAGACGGACGCAACCGCTGCTCACCCGCAGACCGATACCGAAGGTGGCGTTGGTGCCGTGGATGGCATAGAGGTTACCGATGTAGAGGGCGTGCAGACCCATGGGGTTATCCGGACCGGCTGGCCATACTGCCGGCAGAGTCTTGCCCTGGGCGGCATAGCGGCGACGGATGTTCTCGGTCGGGGTCCAGGTCGGGTTGGCGCGCTTGCGCTCTACCTTGGTGATCCAGTTCTCCGGGGTGTTTACCCCCAGTTGACCGATGCCGATGGGCAGTACTTCCACCACGTTCTTCCCTTTCGGATAGTAGTAGAGACGCATCTCGGCAACGTTGATGACGATCCCTTCGCGGGGCGCGTTGGGCAGGATCAGCTGGTGGGGGATGATCAGTGTGCTACCCGCTTTCGGCAGATAGGGATCAACGCCCGGGTTGGCTTCCATGATGTTGGTCAGACCCAGCTGGAAGTCAGCAGCGATCTGCTCCAGCGGACGGTTGTCCGCAGGCACCACGTATTCCTGATTTTCACCGATCAGGCGGCTGTTGGCCGCAGGCAGACGGTACTCGACGGCGGCAGCCTGCTGGCTGACCAGCGCAAAAGTGCATAAAAGGGCCGAAGCGGCAGTGCGAAGGGGATTCATAAAATTCCTGTGTGGTTTCCTGTACCAAATGGGCCGGGGGCCGTCTCATCCTCGGTCTGCCGGTGGCGGGTCAACCTGCCCCACGACGCCAATAACCGAGCGCGCATTCTTTCCTGAGTCGGCCAAAATTTCAACTTCCATATGTTGCTTTTCTTGTTAAAAGTAGCCGTTTTCGGTGTGACGCTTATCAACAGGGCAAAAGCCACACAGGCAAGTCGCAGCAAAGTGAAAGATGAATGGCACTGCCCGCCAGTCAGCGAGCCACCCAAGCCCCCGTCAAACACAGCGCAGCGCCACCTTGTGTCACGGTTGCAGCCCTAGCTAAAACGTTTGTCACATCGGGAGAGATAGACCAATGTCGAGGGAGGCTCTTTATTGGCATGAAGAGGGATAAAACCGTGCGTCGGCTACCCGCCGGTGCTGGCAGCCACCATAAAAAAACCGCTCCGAAGAGCGGTTAATGGAGCCACCAGGCAACCATAAAAGGGACTACAGGTAGTTGTCATTGGAATTACTGGACGGCAGCCTCTCCGGTGCCACTCTGCTCTTTGAGGAAGCTGATCCACGGAGATGCCCGACCACTGACGTTGCCATTCTGAGCCGCCTGGGTGAAGGCGTTGAGGGCCTCCTTCGGCTTTTGTTGCTCAAAATAGGCGACCCCGGTCAGGAACTTGAGATCCGCACGCTGTTCACCATTGGCATTGGCGGCCGGTTTGGCGGCCAGCGCCACCAGATCCTGATAGCGCTTGCTCTGGATCATCATGCGCGCCATTTTCAGCTGCAATTCGGCGCTCGGGGCCAGCTGGTAGGATTTGGCCAGGGTGTCGATGGCCGGATCCAGCTCCTTGGCCTGATGCCAGTAGTTGGCCAGGGTCTTATAGTTGCTGGCGCTCTGCTCAATCACCCCATCCTTCATCCCCTTCTCCATCACCCGTGCGGCGCGATGGGGAATGCCGGTGTAGGCGAGGTAGTTGGCGAGGCGCTGCAGCTCGGCGGCCTCGGTCAACATGCCGAGGTTGTAGGCCGACTCCAGCGCCGCCAGCGCCTTGGCATCGTTGCCTGCCTGCATATGCATGGCCGACAGCTGGGTCCAGTACTTCTTCTTCTCCGGGAACATGTTAACCAGAGAGGTCAGTACCTCGGTCGCCGGTTTGTACTGTTTCAGCTCGTAGTGAGCGCCCATCTTCAGCAGATACCAGGACTCCGGCGCTTTACCTGCCGACAGCTTGATCGCCTGATCCACCGCCGGGATCGCGTCACGGTACTGCTTGAGCTGCACGTGGGCGTTGGCCAGCGTGATATAGGCATGGGAGTTGGGCTTGTCATCCTTGCCCTGGTTGGCAAACCACTCCTTCATGGTCTTGATCGACCCCTGGTAATTGCCCTCAGCCATATAGAGCTGGGCCAGGTTGTAGCGCACCTGCTGGGCCACCGGTGGCGGCAAGCCGCCTGTCGCGATGGCATCGGCAAAGTACTTGGTCGCCTGACCGTATTTCTCCTGCTGGGCGGCCACGAAACCGAGGGTCTGCAATATGACCCCCTTGTCGTAGACCCGCTCACCCGCGCCGGAGAGGGCATCTTGCAGCTTGGCATTGGCCTCGCCGTATTTCTTCTCAGTGATCAGCTCCTGCGCCTTGTTGACCGCCCGATAGGCCCGATCCGACAGGGTCGGCTGCTCGGCGGCCCAACTGGCGGTGCTAAGCAGCACCGCCATGGCGACCGGGGCGAGGATCATCTTGTGTAACTTGTTCATCGCCACCTTCCTTAGTTGACCGCAAACTCGATTTCTTGCTGCATCCGGCTCGCCTGCGGCTTGCCATCTACCATGGCCGGTTTGAACGTCCACTTGGCGATGGTTTTGCGCGCCTCTTTGCCGAGGTCATAACTGCGCGGCTCTTCCTTGACAATCCGCACGTTGCTGACGGTGCCGCGCTCGGTGACGGTGAACTCCACCAGCACCTTGCCGGAGGCCAGCCCCGCCAGTGCCGCCTTTCGGGGCATCATGGGCTCGAAGGTTGCCAGCGGAATGGCACCGTTGTTGCCACCGACTCCGCCACCACCGCCGCCGGTGCTGTAAGCCCCCAGCGCGTTGCCACCACCGATGTTGACCGGGATGTCGAGCTTGGGCATGTCCATGGGAGAGCTCTCCATCTTCGGCCGATCCGTGCTGGCCACTTCCATCTCGGGAGGCGGTGGCGGACGCTTGGGCGGCGGCGGTTTGGGCAGCTCCCGCTGTTTCTCTTGCAGGGTCTCCTGGGGCTTGAGGCGGATGAAATCGGTCATGGTGACGTCATCCTTCTCCACCAGCTCCCGGTGATCCGGTGTGATCAGCTTGTTCATTCCCAGAAACAGAAAGAACACCACCACACAGGAGACCGCCAACGATATCAGGTATCTCATAGGTCTCTCTCCGGCATCAGCTGCTCTTGTCTGCCGCGATGGAGATGTTCTGGACACCGGCCATGCGGATCTGATCCATGACCTGCACCACCAGACCGGAACGGGATTCGTTATCGGCCTGGATCACCACGGCGCTCTCCGGGTTTTCGGCCCGCAACCGCTCGATGTTGGCGCGTACCGCCCCCACCTCGACCACCCGCTTGTCGACCCAGACCTGACCGTTTTCGCGCACCGCGACCATGATATTGCCCTTCTTCACCGTCTCGGCCGTGCTGGCACTGGGACGGTTGATCTCGACACCGGACTCCTTGACGAAGGAGGTGGTGACGATGAAGAAGATCAGCATGATGAACACTATGTCCAGCATGGGGGTCAAATCGATAGCCGCCTCGTCAGCACCGCTGTCGCTGTAACGTTTTCTCATAGCAGAAACTCCTTGCTTGTTCTGTGCCCCCGGCAGGCCATGCCTCGCCGGGGGTATGCATCCTGCATCAACCGTGTTTCAGGTTGTCTTCCAGCTTTTGCACCGCCAGTTTGGCCTTGTGATCGAGCTGGTTGACAAAAAACAGGCCGGAAAGGGCGGCGATCATGCCCGCCATGGTCGGTACCGTTGCCTTGGAGATCCCCGATGCCATCGCCCGCGGCGAACCGGTGCCGGTGATGGCCAAAGTGTCAAACACCTGCACCATCCCCACCACGGTCCCAAGCAGCCCCATCAACGGGCAGAGAGCGATCAGCACCTTGATGACCGGCATCCCCTTGTCCACCGCCATGGCAACTCGTGAGACCAGCTCGCGCCGGATCTGCTTGGCAGACCAGGAGAGATGATCGGTGCGGGCCAGCCAGGTGGCCTTGGTCTGTTTCACCTGCTTGGGGTAGACCGCCATGAAGTAGAACCAGCGCTCCAGCAACAGGGCCCACATCATCAGGGTCAGGAAGAACAGGGCGACCAGTACATCGCCCCCCAATCCCAAAAACCGGCGGACCGACTCGACTTCTTCAATCAACCAGAACCACATGGGTGACTCCTTACGCTGCGGCTTTGGAGGCGTGCAGACGTTCCTGATAACGGGCGACGAAACCGGCGCTCTGCTCTTCCAGCACCTGGATCAGACGACGGCTCTGGGTCTGCACAATGGTGTAGAGGAACAGCATGGGCACCGCAACGACCAGACCCTGCATGGTGGTCACCAGCGCCTCGGAGATACCGCCCGCCATCAGCTTGGGATCGCCAGTGCCGAACAATGTGATGGCCTGGAAGGTGGCGATCATCCCCACTACGGTGCCGAGCAGCCCCAGCAGCGGCGCGACGGAAGCGATCAGCTTGATGATGCTGATGCCCTTCTCGAACTTGGGCACGTTGCGCAGGATGATCTCGTCGAGCTTGGACTCCAGATCCTCGATGTTGTCACCGCGATGACTCTGGTAGGCCCCCAGCATGTCACCAATGGGGTTGCCCTTGATGATCTGATCGGATTTCAACTGCTTGCGCATGGACGAGCCGATCAGCGACAGACGGATACCGCAGAAGATGGCCAGCAGGGTGCCGAGCACGCCGAGCACCATGATGACGTAACCCACTTCACCACCCTGATCGATACGCTCCTTGAGAGTCGGTGACTGCACCAGCAGGGAGAGGATCACGCCGCGAGACGGGTCGATAAAGATGGGTTTGACCCCGTCACCGCCCTGTTCAAACTCGGCGATGGGAGCCAGCACGCTCTTCTCCGGTTGACGGGAGAGCTGCTCGAACTTGCCGGTCTCCGGCACGAAGGTGAGGTACTTGCCTTCGGAGACAGTGTTGAACTCACCGATCTGGGTGACCGTCTTCTCGGCCTGGTTGCCTTCGCCGTAGACCACGGTCGCCGGGATCTGGCTCACCTTGCCACCGTCCACCATGCGGCTGAGGGTGGTGGTCCAGAACGCTTCCAGATCGTCGCTGGAGGGGAGCTCTTTACTCTCGGCCAGACGGGTTAGCAGCGCGGTCTGTTCTGGATGCTCGACCCGACGGGCGGAGGCGTTGAAGATCCCCTTGAACTCCCCGGCAAACTGACGCAGCACACCAAACATCTCGCCCATGTTGCCGGAACGCTGGCGCAGGGTTTCAGTCAGCTCGGTCAGTTGCTTGTCGTTGGCATCAAAGGTCGCCTTGAGCTGCTCGCCCTTGGCGGTTTCGGCAGCCAGCTCGGCCTTGGCCTTGGCCAGCAGCGCCCCCTGCTCGTTCTTGTCAGCCAGGAAGCGGGCTTCCCGCTCCTTGTTGAGTTGGGATTCGCTCAGGCTGGAGGCCTTGACCTGGTTCAGCAGCGCATTGAGATCCACCGGTTTTTCGGCGGCGGTCACCGGCAGGGTGACCAGGGTTGCTCCCGCAATCAGGGAGGCAATAGCAAGTTTGATTCCTTTCATGATGCTTTCTCCGCAGTTTGAACCGGCAGCTTGATCAGCGCGGGAGGCGCCTGCTTCTTGGCGATGCGAAGGCCCTGTTCAACCGCACTGCGATACTCCTGAGGCAATTCTTCCCACTGGCGGGTCTGCTTGTTCCACATGCCGGTCTCCTGACCATCCGGGGACTGGTAGAGCAGTGCGATACGGCCAACGCGCAGGAACTCGTAGGTCTTCTCGCTGCCATCCTTGTCCAGGCTCGCCTTGTAGGCCTCGATGGTGCGGCTGAAGCCCTCCTCGATCTGGTAGGCTTCCAGGATCTTGCGGTATTTCTCGGAAATGGTGACATCGGCCCGGTTCATCAGGTCGGTCAGAGCCGCCACGCGGTCCTCGCGCTCGACCTTCTGGAACGGCAGATCCAGTGACACAAACTGCTCGAGGGAGTCGATCATCTTGAGCATCAGCGGCACCACTTCGGTGCTGGTCTGGTCGATCTGGGCGATCTGCTTTTGCATCGACGCCAGCTCGGCGCTCTGGGACTCGACCATCTTGCTCACCTGCTCGTTGTAGGTGCGCAGACTGTCGACCTGACGCAGGGCGGCCTTGTACTGGGCCAATGCGGATTCGGCAGATTCGGCATAGCTGTCGATCTTCTGCTGGGAAACTTTGGATGCGTTGTCGATGGCGGCTTGAGCGTCCACGGCCTGACCGGCAGTGGCGGCACTCAGATTGAAGCTGGTCAACAAGGCGGCCGAAACCAGGCTGCCAAGGAGCGCTTTCTTCATTGTAATGGTCCTTGTCTTCATAGGATTACCCTATCTCCGTAACTTCCTTGGACGTTGGGCACAGCCGGCCCGACCGGGCCGGCTGAGGTTGTATATCAACAGGGTTGATTAGAACTTCTGGGTGTAGTCGATGTAGTAGACGCGACCGTCGATGCCGTAGAGGTATTCATCGTAAGTGAAACCATCGTTGGACAGGGAAGGCCCGCGGTTGAACATGTTCTTCACGCCGGTCTGGATCTTGGCATTCCAGCTGGTATCGACCGCGACGTTCAGGTTCCAGATGGTGTTGGAAGCAATATGGCCCTCTTCCTTGTCATCCACATAGTCCTGGCTCTGGGAGTCGATATAGTTGGTGCTCAGGTAGGTATCCAGATTCCACAGCTGCGGGAAGTTGGCACCGATCCCGGAGTTGAAGCGGAAGTCGGGTTTGCCATTCCAGCCCTTCTTGTCGACCATTGGGCCACCAGCAAACAGACCTTCCTCATATTTCAGGATGTAGCTGCTGCCAAAGTCGTAACGCAGGGTGAAGGAGTTGAAGTCGTACTTGTAATCCGCCTTGAAGTCGATACCACTGGTCTTGAGCTGCCCCAGGTTGACCATGCCGGCATAGACCTTCTCTACATCGCCGTTGGCATCACGGATGACGTTCGGGTTGCTGCCGGTATTGAGCTCCTGATAGAACTGGGTCTGGGTGGTAGCCAGCTGGATCACGTCATCAATCTTGATGTAGTAGTAATCGAGCGACAGGTTCAGGTTGTCCAGCGGGTTGTAAGCAGCACCGATGGTAAAGGTGTCAGCCGTCTCTTCCTTCAGGTTCTTGTTGGATTGACGTGTTGTCTCGTACTGCGCTTCGGAACAGTTGGCAATGCCATTGGCCTGGCAGTAGACATAGTCCTTGGCAAAGTCCGCTGACTGGGCATCCGCCGCATAGAGATCGTTCAGACCCGGCGCGCGGAAAGACTGGGACCAGGAGGTACGGAACATCAGCTGGTCGAGCGGTTGATAACGCAGACTCGCTTTGGGCGAGAAGGCGCTACCAAAATCGCTGTACTTGTCATAACGACCCGCCAGGTTCAGCTCGATCTGCTCGGTGATGGGGATCAGACTCTCGATATAGGTGGCGAACACATCGCGCACACCACCACCGGAGTTGCCGGATGAACCCAGTACGTTACCCGCTTCGGACTGGCTGTCATAGGTATCGGAGTAAACCCAATCGTTATACTCGGCCCCAAGATACCAGCTGACCGGGCCAGCGGGCAGTTCGCCCATATCCCAACCTACACCGCCGTACCACTGGAAGAAGTCCATCTTGGAATTGCGGCTGGTGGTATAGGAGAGATCCTTGGTCGCAGCATCAGAGAAGCTGCCATTAACAAACTTGCCGGTATTGACCTGAGTTTCCACGGCAGGTGCCAAGACATAACCATTGCCGGTGCTCTGGTTATCTGTTTTGGAATACATGTAACCGGCATTCCATTCCAGATCGCCTACGGCTTCGGTCGGCACCACCCCTTCAAAACCCAGGTTCAGGGTACCGGTCAAGTCAGTCACATCGTTGTCACGGGGACCGACGTTGTTAAAGCGGTAGTAAACGGTCGCAGCCTTGGCGGTGCTGAAGTTGTTGGCAGACAGCACTGCTGCGCTTTCAGGGGTGGAACCATCCACGGTGAAGGCACCGGCAGCTGGCGCGAAACGACCAAAACTGGTGACGCGAGAACCTATCATCTGTGGCACGAAATCCACATTGTCGTTGATATGGTAGCGACCGTTGAGGTAGACGGTGTCGCGGGTACGAGAGGCAGTCTTGGCAGCGACTTGAGCAAAGTCGAAGCGGCAAGCCGTGCCCTTGGTGACGAAACCGGTGCCGGTACCTTCACAGTCAACCCCATTCAGGGTACGGGTAACCGTCTTGCCGGTAGTGGCATCCACTCCCTTGATATTGCGGCCATAGAGACTCGGAGCAGTTGCCCCCTCTTTCGCCAGATAGTCGCGATCCTTGTAATAGATCTCGTCTTTCACATCGTGCTCGTAGACCATCATCAGGGAGCCTTTCTCACCCGAGATGCCGCTAACGATGGAACCACTCTGCTCGTCACCCCCCTCTTCGGTCGGTGAACCGACGCGCCCCTGGAATGACAAACCTTCAAAACCCTCTTTGAGGATCACGTTGATAACGCCGCCGATGGCATCAGAGCCATAGAGTGCGGAGCCACCATCCAGGTTCACTTCCACCCGCTCAACCGCCGCCATGGGGATGGTATTGAGGTTGATGGCAGTGCCACCCATAGAGGGAGAACCAGCGATACGCTTGCCATTAAGCAGCACCAGCGTGCGATCTTCACCAAGGCCACGCAGCCCTACTGTGGCTTGTGACTGGGCAGAACTACCGGAGGATGGGGAGAAACCACCGAAGGAGTTGTAGGAGGCCTGTTTCAGATAATCAGCCACAGTCTGCTGACCAGACTGTTCAATTTGGGCCTTGCTGACAGAGACGACCGGAGTCGCCCCCTCAACATCAACACGGGAGATACGGGAGCCAGTGACTTTGATTTTCTGCAGTTTTTCGACGTTCTGCCCTTCTTCGGCAGATACGGATGGGGCCGCTGCAAGGCTCGCCAAGGCGAACGCAATCGCAGCAGAGATTCTGCTCTTCCTAAGCATCGCTTATATCCTTCCTGGTTGTTTATTGTTTGCTTCCTGATACCGCCCTCTTTGGAGCGATGTGTAAGGCTTATCAATCTTTGACTAGCGACGTCAATGGAGCAGGGGGGTGGCGAGGTCAGGCGTAGAATAAGCGGAGTGTATTAATTTTGACCGACATAATTAGTGAATAATTCTGCCAAAAACAACCAACGCAATGTAAAAACATTGTTAAATGAGGTAAGTGGCGCTGAATTAAAATTTGATGAACTTATTAGTTAACGTGCTGTCCGTTTATATCTTATTTTGATTTATCGGCCTTAATAAGAATAAAACACTAACTTCATGAGGGTTTCACCTGACCGTTCTAATGGGGATAACAGATAAGATCGTCGAGATGACATCGTTTTCCTTCAATTTCACACCACAAACAAAAGCATTAGCAATCAACAAGTTAAAAACACCTAAGGCTCAAACAAACAGCTGTTTATATTTTTTAAAATAATGTTGAGCAGTAGCGTTTTGTTTTGATTTTCACTTTTCAGATAAAAAACGTCATTTTTCGGTACTTTTGGTCTCAGCGGGTCATTTGTCCCAGTTTTCCATTTCCTTGTACTTGATTTTTGTTGCAGAGCTTTTACAGTGGCCAAGCGGATTGTCTGCTGTTTGGCAACCAATCCAGCGCGTAATGCCAGGAAGGACAGGCCCGTCACCGGATTTGACTGGCCGCAAAAAAGAACAACAAGGACGAGGTTCCACCATGC
Source organism: Aeromonas sp. FDAARGOS 1411 (assembly GCF_019047125.1). NCBI lineage: Bacteria > Pseudomonadati > Pseudomonadota > Gammaproteobacteria > Aeromonadales > Aeromonadaceae > Aeromonas > Aeromonas sp. FDAARGOS 1411. The sequence goes on from NZ_CP077214.1 coordinate 2,788,578, forward strand.
TGTCGTATTTCCTACGCCGGATGCTTTTGATCATCCCGACGTTTCTCGGTATCACCCTGCTCGTCTTCACCATCACCCGTTTCGTGCCGGGCGGACCGGTCGAACGCATGCTGCTGCAAGCCCAGGTTTCCCAGAATGAATCTGGCCGCTCCAGCGGCAGCAAGGGGGCGCAGGCCCTCTCCGATGAACAGATCGAGGAGCTCAAGGCCTTCTATGGCCTCGACAAGCCGATGCTGGTCGCCTACTGGGAGTGGCTGCAGAAGCTGGCGGTGCTGGATCTGGGCGAATCAACCCGCTACTACGAGCCGGTGTGGGATCTCATCAAGGAGCGGCTCCCGGTCACCGCCTTCTTCGGGCTGGCAACCTTTCTGCTGAGCTATGCGGTCTCCATTCCGCTGGGGGTGGCGAAGGCGCTCAGGCACAACAGCCGCTTCGACTCGTTGAGCTCCATGCTTATCTACATGGCCTATGCCCTGCCCGCCTACGTGGTGGGGATCTTCCTCATCACCGTCTTCGCATTCCATCTGGAGTGGCTGCCGATGGGCGGTTTTCCGGGGGATGATTTTGAGTACATGGAGAGCAGCTGGGATCAGATCCGCACTGTCTTTGCCCACGCCCTGCTGCCGCTTATCGCCTACGCCATCGGCGATTTCGCCATCCTCACCATGACCATGAAAAACAGCCTGATGGAGAACCTGTCGGCCGATTATGTGCGTACCGCCGTGGCCAAGGGACTGCCATTTCGCAAGGCGGTCACCGACCACGCCATGCGCAACAGCCTGATCCCCATCGCCAGTCACCTGGGGTCTGTGCTCACCGTTTTCTTTGGCGGATCCTTCCTCATCGAGACCATCTTCAACATCGACGGCATCGGCCTGCTCGGTTACGAGGCGATCGTCGAGCGGGATTACCCCACCGTCATGGGCATTCTGGCCATCACCTCCATGCTGATGCTGATAGGCAATATCGTCTCCGATATCTGCGTTGCCCTCGTTGATCCCCGCGTGCGGTTTGGAGACTGACCATGAAGCTCAATCCGGTTACCTTGAAAAAACTCAAGCGCTTCAAGTCGATCAAGCGCGGTTACTACTCCTTCATCATCTTCACCACCCTGGTGCTGCTCTCCCTGCTGGCGGAGCTGCTGGTCAACAGCCGGGCACTGATGGTGAGCTATCAGGGCCAGTTGCACTTCCCCACCTATGGCGATGTGATCCCCGGTCAGCAGTTCGGGCTCGATTACGAATACGAAACCAACTACCGCCAGCTCAAGGCCAAATTTGCCGCAGAGGGCCAGGGCGACTGGGTACTGATGCCGCCGGTGCCCTGGAACCCCTACGAGCAGGATTTCAAGGAGGATGCCTACCCGCCTTACGCCCCCAGCGCGGCCGAGCGCCACTTCCTCGGCACCGACACCAGCGGCCGCGATGTGCTGGCGCGACTTGTTTACGGCTTTCGCATCGCCATCGGCTTTGCCTTTATCGCGCTGGCGGCCAGTTACGCCATCGGGGTCACCATCGGCTGTCTGATGGGCTTTCTCGGCGGCCGCTTTGATCTCATCCTGCAACGCTTTATCGAGATCTGGTCCCAGGTGCCGTTTCTCTACGTCATCATGATCCTGGTGTCGCTGGCCAAGCCCAACTTCGGCCTGTTTGTCGCCATCAACGTGCTGTTCGGCTGGATGGGGATCACCTGGTATATGCGCACCCTCACCTACAAGGAGCGGGCGCGAGACTATGTGATGGCGGCGCGAGCGCAAGGGGCGACCACCGGGCGGATCATCTTCAACCACATCCTGCCCAACACCCTGATGATGATCGTTACCCTGGCGCCATTCGCCGTGGTGGGCAATATCTCCACCCTGACGGCCCTCGACTATCTGGGCTTCGGGCTGGCACCGCCGACCCCGAGCTGGGGGGAGCTGCTCTCCCAGGGCATCAACAATCTGGATGCCATCTGGATCGTCAGCTCGGTGGTGGCCGCGGTGAGTCTGGTGCTGATCATGGTCTCCTTTATCGGTGAGGCGATCCGCGAGGCGTTCGATCCGCGCAAATTTACCCGTTACCAATAAGCCAGCCGATGCCAGCGCATCGGCTGGCGCCGGATAACGAACAGTGATAAATGAAGGACGGGCCGCCGCCATCGGCGGTCCCGGGAGCAAGGGATAATCCCGTTATCAATCAAGACCCCCAGTGCAGGGGCCAGACCTGGAAGTCAAACATGAAAAATAAAATCAAATGGATAGGTGCTCTCTTTGTGCTGGTAAACGGATCCTGGGTCTGGGCGGCCAGCCTGCCCGCGGATCTCAAATGGGAGACCAACGACACGGATCCTGTGTTCGCCTCCCCCAAGGCGCTGTCGGGCGGCAGCCTCAATATGTTTGTGGAGAGCTTTCCGCTGACGTTCCGCACCGTAGGGCCTGACTCCAACGGATCGTTCCGTTCCTTTATTCTCGATAACCAGTTGCGACTCATCAGCTTCCACCCCAATACCGGCAACCCCATCCCCTCGCTCGCGACCCACTGGGCCATCGCGCCAGACAGCCAGACCGTCTACTTCAAGCTGGATCCCCGCGCCAAATGGTCGGATGGCAAGCCGGTCAATGCCGATGACTACACCTTCGGCTACGAGATGATGCGCTCCAAACACATCAAGGGGCCCTGGTTCAACAACTACTACACCACTGAAGTGGTAGCGGTAGAGAAGATCGATGATCACACCATCCTGGTCAAAGCGGGCAACCGCAAGGCCAAGATGGACCTGCTCAACACCACCGAGCTGTGGCCCCAGCCCAAGCACTACTACAAGCTGACCCCCAACTGGGTGAAGCAGTACAACTGGGCCGTGGTGCCCACCACAGGTCCCTACGTGATCAGCGACGTCAAGAAGGGCAAGTCGGTCACCTTCAGCAAGCAGAAGGATTGGTGGGCAAAAGACGATCGCTACAACCAGCACAGATTCAACATCGACACCATCAAGGTGCAGGTGATCCGCGACCACAACATCGCCTTCCGCCACTTCCTGAAAGGGGAGATCGATACCTTCGAGATGATCCTGCCCAACTGGTGGCATGAAAAAGCGGTCACCCCGGAGTACAAAAAAGGCTACGTGCAGAAGGTGATGGCCATGACCGATACCAAACAGGGCGGTCAGGGGGTTCACCTCAATGTGGCCAACCCCAAGCTGGCGGACGTAAACGTGCGCCTCGGCATCCAGCACGCCTTCAACATAGACAAGATGATCGAGACCGTGCTGCGCGGCGATTACGACAGAGCCACCACCTTCGACTCGGGCTTTGGCGAGTTCACTGACATCACGCTGCCACAGCGGGCTTATGACATCGACAAGGCGCGGGAGTACTTTGCCAAGGGCGGCTACAACAAGCCGGGGCCGGACGGCATCCTGCAAAATGAGAAGGGGGAGCGGCTGACGCTGGCGCTCACCTACACCAGTCAGGAGCACTCCAAGCGCCTGACCGTGCTGAAAGAGGAGGCCAAGAAGGCGGGTCTGGATCTGGAGCTCAATCTGGTGGATGGCGCCACCGGTTTCAAGGTAATGCTGGAGAAGAAACACGAAGCGGCCTGGCTCGGTTGGGGCGGCGGCGGTCTCTATCCGCAATATTGGGAGTTTTTCCACTCCGCCAACGCCAACAAACCGCAGACCAACAACCTGTTCAACGTGGCTGACAAGGAGCTCGACGCGCTGATCGATGCCTACAACGTCGAATTCGACATGGCCAAGCGGGCCAAGCTCTCCCAGCAGATCCAGCAGCGCATCTATGACCTCGCCATCTTCGTGCCCGGGGTGCAGCTCAACTATGTGCGGGCCAGCAGCTGGCGTTATGTGATGCTGCCGGAAGTGCCTGCCACCAAGAACACGCCGGATCTGCTCTACTGGCCGATGGACGGTTATCCTCACAGTAGTGGCGGTCTGCTCTGGCTCGATCCCAAGGTGAAGGAAGAGACCCGCAACGCCAAGGAGGCAGGGGAGGCGCTGGCGCCCATCAACCTGCTCGACAAGACCTATGCACGTCATTGATATTCAGGCCATTGCGAAGGGAGCAGCCGTTATGCCCAACACCCAGGCCCCCATTCTTGACGTATCGGATAACGGGGGGGAGTTCGCCGCTGATAGCGGCCAGCACCCAGCCCCAATCCTCGAAGTACGCGATCTCGAGGTGGAGTTCGCCGTCGATGACGGCAAGATCAAGGTCCTCGACGGGGTCAGCTTCAAGGTAGCCCCGGGTCAGACACTAGGGATCGTCGGTGAGTCCGGCTGTGGCAAAAGCGTTACCTCGCTCGCCATCATGGGGCTCTTGCCCAAGCCCCACGGTCAGGTGGTGGCCGGTTCCATCCGCTTTCAGGGGGAGGAGCTGCTGTCGCTTGCGCCGGATCAGATGTACAAGGTGCGCGGCAACCGCATCTCGATGATCTTTCAGGAGCCGATGACGGCCCTCAACCCGGTGCAGACGGTGGGGGAGCAACTGATGGAGGTGTTTCGCCTCCATCGCCCCGAGTATGACAAGGCCCAGCGCAAAGCTGCGGCCATCGCCATGCTGCAGAAGGTGGGGATCCCGGAACCGGCCCAGCGCTTTGCGGTCTATCCCCACAACCTCTCCGGCGGCATGCGCCAGCGAGTGATGATCGCCATGGCGCTCTCCTGCGAGCCAGACCTGCTTATCTGTGACGAGCCGACCACGGCGCTGGATGTCACCATTCAGGCCCAGATCCTCGAATTGATGAAAGAGCTGCAGGCCCAGACCGGGATGGCCATCATCTTTATTACCCACGATCTGGGGGTAGTGGCGGAGCTGTGCGACGAGGTGGTGGTGATGTACGCCGGGCGGGCGGTAGAGCAGGCCGACGTGTTCGAACTGTTTGACCACCCCCGTCACCCCTATACCCACGGCTTGATGAGCTCAATCCCGCGCCTTGAGGATGAGCCCAAGAGCCTGCTCAAGACCATCAAGGGACAGGTGCCAGCCCTGCACGAGATGCCCGCTGGCTGCCGCTTCTCCAACCGCTGCCCCCATGCAACCGATCTCTGCATCAGCGCCATTCCGGCGGTGGAGCAACTCAATCCGCGCCACCATGTCGCCTGTCACTACTGGAAGGAGTTGACCGTATGAGCACTCTGTTATCGGTCAGGGATCTGAAACAGCATTTCCGGCTGGGAGGCGGGTTCCTGCGCAAGCAATATACGGTTCACGCGGTGGATGGCATCAGCTTCGATCTGAAACAGGGGGAGACGCTGGGGCTGGTGGGTGAGTCGGGCTGCGGCAAGTCCACCCTTGGGCGCAGCCTGCTCAAACTGTTCGAGCCGACCGCGGGTACCATCACCTTCGAGGGGCGCGATATCACCGCCCTCAGCCCGAAGGAGATGCGCTCCCTGCGTCAGGAGATGCAGATGGTGTTTCAGGACCCTGCAGAATCTCTCAACAGCCGCCACACTGTGGGCCAGATTTTGGAGGAGCCCTTCATCATCCACGGTAAAGGCAACACCGAACAGCGGCGCGCCTGGGTGCAGGAGCTGCTGGCAAAAGTGGGCCTGCCAGGCAGCTCGGTGGATCGCTACCCCCACGAGTTTTCCGGCGGTCAGCGCCAGCGGATCGGCATCGCCCGCGCCATCGCCCTCAAGCCCAAGCTGCTGGTGTGCGACGAGGCGGTCTCGGCCCTCGATGTCTCGGTGCAGTCGCAGATCGTCAACCTGCTGCTCAGCCTGCAACGGGAGATGAACCTCTCCATCATCTTCATCGCCCACGATCTGTCGGTGGTCAAACACATCTCGGATCGCATCGCGGTGATGTATCTGGGACGGATCGTCGAGCTGGCGGATGCCCAGTCGCTCTATCTGGCGCCACGCCACCCCTATACCCAGGCGCTAATCTCCGCCATTCCGGTGCCGGATCCACGCAGGCGCAGCCAGCGCATTCTGCTGACCGGCGATGTGCCCTCCCCCATCTCGCCGCCTAGCGGCTGCCACTTCCACCAGCGCTGCCCCCATGCGACCGAGCTGTGCAAAAGCAAGGCGCCAAGGCTTGAGGCGTGTGATGAGTCCCATCATCAGGTGGCCTGTCACACCCCGCTCGCCGTCGGTAGTCACGCCATCAGTGGCAACGCCATGAGCGGCGACAGCAGGCTGGAGCAGGCGAGCTAGGCGCAGCGAACAAACCCCAGGGTAGAAACAGACGAGGCGGCCATCAGGCCGCCTTGTGCTATCGGATCACTCTTGCAATATCGAGCCACTGCCGCAGCTTGTCAGGCAATCTGGTAACGGCCGGGCTTGTGGTTGAGTGTCAACACCAGATTACAGATAACCGCCGCCACGATGGAGAGCGCCAGGATCCAGGGCTGCACCACGAAAAACGAGGCAACAACAATGGCGCAATCGAGCCCCATCTGCAGCTTGCCCGCCCGGATGCCAAAGCGATCCTGAATAAAGAGCGCCAGAATGTTGAAGCCCCCCAGACTCGACTTGTGACGGAACATAATGAGCAGACCCATGCCGATCAGGGTTCCACCGATCAGCGCCGCATAGAGGGGCTCTATCTTGCCGATCTGCAACACCCCGTTGAGGTGATCGGTCATGTAGGAGACCGCCGCCACCGAGACGAAGGTGTTGAAGGTAAAACGTGGCCCCATCCGCAGCCATGCCAGCGCATAGAAGGGCAGGTTGATGCCGAAAAACAGCAGGCCGAAGCTAATACCGGTCACCTTTTGCAGCAGCAGCGCCAGCCCGGCAGTACCGCCAGTGAGCAGGCCAACCTGATGAAACAGAAAGATGCCGAGAGAAACAAAGCCGGCCGCCGTCAGCAGGGCGAGCACATCCTCATAAATAGGATGGGCAGTGCGAATCGAGGTGTTGTCCATAACCTGTATCCAAGCGAAGTAAAGAGAGAGTGTCTGTCGCCTGCCGTTGCGGGCGGGCTGCGAGCCCTGTCCACAGGGCTTCGTTATGGGGTCCAGTCTATTTTTTGTGAAAAGGATCACAACAGTCAGGCTGAACGCCCCATTCTGGTGCCTGTCATCTGGCATTGACACCTACTGCACCAAGATGCAGCATGCCGCGGTTTAAGCGCGCCATCCCCCATTCACAGCACGAGGCACTTTTCATGAAGGTCACCATTTTTGGCACAGGCTATGTCGGGCTGGTGCAGGCCGCTGTTCTGGCCGAGGTGGGCCATCAGGTCTGCTGCGTGGATGTGGATGACGAGCGGATCGCCGCCCTCAGGCTGGGGCAGATCCCCTTCTATGAGCCGGGGCTGGCCACGCTGGTCGAGAGCCATCTGGCCAGCGGCCGCCTGAGCTTCACGGTCGATCCCGCCATTGGCGTGGCACACGCCGACCTGCTGCTGATCGCCGTGGGCACCCCGGCTGACGAGGATGGCTCGGCCGATCTGCAACATGTGCTGGCGGTGGCCGACACCATAGGCCGACTGATGAGCAGCCCCAAGCTGGTGGTGACCAAGAGCACAGTACCGGTCGGCACGGCGCAACAAGTAAGGGAACATATTGAGCTACAGTTGGCCGAGCGGGGGCTGCCCCTCACCTGCGAGGTGGCGGCCAATCCCGAGTTTCTGAAGGAGGGAGCGGCGGTCAACGACTGCATGCGGCCGGATCGCATCATCATCGGCTGTGACAGTGAGCGGGCACTTGAGCAGTTGCGCGCCCTCTACGCCCCCTTCAACCGCAATCACGACCGGATCGTGGTGATGGATCTGCGCAGCGCCGAGCTCACCAAGTACGCCGCCAACGCCATGCTGGCCACCAAGATCTCCTTTATGAACGAGATGGCAGCCCTCGCCGAGCAACTGGGGGCCGATATCGAGGCGGTGCGCCAGGGGATGGGGGCCGATCCCCGCATCGGTTACCACTTTATCTACCCGGGCTGCGGCTACGGCGGCTCCTGCTTCCCCAAGGATATAAAGTCGTTGCGCCATACCGCGGCGAGTGTCGGCTGCGACGCCCCGCTTTTAGCGGCGGTCGAGCAGGTCAACCAGCGCCAGCAACAGAAGATGGCGCAAACCCTGCTGACCCGCTTCGGCCCGGATCTGCGCGGCCACACCTTCGCCTTGTGGGGGCTGGCGTTCAAACCTGGCACCGACGACATGCGCGATGCGCCGAGCCGCCCGCTGCTGGCCACCATCTGGGCTGCCGGTGGCCGGGTGCAGGCCTTTGATCCCAAAGCGATGGGGCGCGCCCATGAGCTTTACGGCGAGCGGCCGGATCTGCTGCTCTGCCCGACTCAGGAATCTGCACTGGAAAGGGCCGATGCTCTGCTCATCTGTACCGAGTGGCAGGCGTTTCGCGCCCCCGATTTCCAGCAGCTAAAGGCCCTGCTCAACCAGCCCGTCATCATCGATGGCCGCAACCTCTATGATCCGCGCCAGCTCAGCGAGATCGGGTTTGACTATCACGCCATCGGGCGGCCACATCTACCAGCCAAAAAGCAGCCAGCCAATGCGAACTGCAATCCGGAGACCCAGCCATGATCTATCTGGTCACCGGCGTCGCCGGTTTTATCGGTTTTCATGTAGCCAGCCAGCTATGCAACGCAGGCCATCAGGTAGTGGGGATCGACAACCTCAACGACTACTACGAGGTGAGTCTGAAAGAGGCGCGACTAGCCCAACTGGCCGGTTTCCCAAATTTTCACTTCGAGCGGCTGGATCTGGCGGATCGTGAAGCGATGGCGACCCTGTTTGCCAGCCACCGTTTCGAGCGGGTGATCCATCTGGGCGCGCAGGCGGGGGTGCGTTACTCCATCGACAATCCGTTCGCCTATGCCGACAGTAACCTCACCGGCATGCTGACGGTGCTGGAGGGGTGTCGTCACCACGGGATTCAGCACCTCATCTACGCCTCCTCCAGCTCGGTCTATGGCATGGGGGATCAGATGCCCTACTCCACCGCGCAGCAGGTGGATCACCCGGTCTCCCTCTACGCTGCGACCAAAAAGAGCGGCGAGCTGATGGCCCACGCCTATTCGGCGCTCTATGGCCTGCCCACCACAGGGTTGCGCTTCTTTACCGTCTACGGCCCCTGGGGTCGCCCCGACATGGCCATCATCAAGTTCACTCGCGCCATCCTCGCGGGTGAGCCTATCGATGTCTATAACAACGGCGATCTCAGCCGCGACTTCACCTTTATCGACGACATAGTCGCGGGGATCCTAGCCGTGGCCGACCAGCCGCCCCGCCCCAATCCCGATTGGCACGCCAGCGAGCAGAGCGCGGCCGAGAGCGCCGCCCCCTACCGCATCCTCAACATCGGCCATGGTCAGCCGGTGCGGCTGCTCGACTTGATCGAGGCGCTGGAGGAGGCCCTCGACAAACCCGCCATCAAGCGGATGCTGCCGATGCAGGCAGGCGACATGCACGCCACCTGGGCTGACAGCGAGCCGCTGCACACCCTCACCGGCCTGCGCCCCGCTACGCCCCTCAAACAAGGTGTTGCCGAGTTTGTCCGCTGGTATCTCGACTACTACCGGCCCGCCCGCTGACGAGCGCGGGTAGCCCCTCGGTCATTGATGAGTTAATCAGATACCACTGATGCCCCGCGGGTTTTAGGATGGCTGAACGCACTGTCTGCGCACCATAGCGAGGATTTGAGATGCAATCACAGGAACAGGGTCTGATCGATGGACTGTTCGACCGCCTCAAGCAAGCGCAAGCCAAGGATAGCAAGCGAGACCAACAAGCGGATCAGCTGATCCGCCAGCATCTGGCCCAGCAGCCCGATGCCCCCTACTACATGGCCCAGGCGCTGCTGATCCAGCAGGCTGCCCTTACTCGCCTCAACGAGCGGGTCAAGGAGCTGGAAGCCAGCCAGAGCGCCCCAAGTGGCGGCAGTTTTCTCTCCGGTTTGTTTGGTAGCGAAAGTAGCCCGCCCCCGCGCTTTACGCCGCCACCGGCAACCGCGCCTGCCCAGCCAGCATCCCGTGCCAGCTCCTTTTTAGGGGGCGCCCTGCAAACCGCCGCGGGTGTGGCCGGTGGCGTCATGTTGGCCGATATGATCGGCGGACTGTTTCACAACAATCGGCCCGAGGAGATCATCGACATCATAGAGCCAGCGCCCATTGCCAACCCGGTCGACCCCGAGCCGGTCAGCTGGAATGGCTGGGATTCACCTCCCGATGCTGGCAGCAATTTTCTCGACGACGATAGCCAGAGTAGCGGCTGGGCCGACAGTGACGATAACAACGGCGGTTTCTTCTGACCGTCAAACCATTACTGGCCCCGCATCTGGCGGGGCCCAACTCGATACGAAACCCATGACTATGGAAAGTGTGATGACACCACGGATCGGCAGCGGCATGACGCGATATACTCAGCGCGCTTCGTGCCACCCGGGAACAACTCCCGACCCCAGGCGCTCTGTCCGTGGCCACGCAACACCCCCATGACGACAAGGAGCCACCTCATGATCCGAACCCTACTTTTGACCGGTGCCGCCATTGCGGCCTATGCCCTGACCCAGAGCCACTCTCTGCTTCCCCTGCTCAGCCTGCTGGCCCTGCTTTCGCTCTGGGTTGTCAGCGAAATTGGCAGTTTCTATCGCACGCTTCCGCCTGCCGTGCTGGATGAGCAGGAGTATCACCACGACTTCTAACCGGATGAAAAATGGAGTGAAACTGTCGAGATACCGTTAGTTCCATACCGTTTTGCTCTCTGAAATCAACCGGCTATAACCACAGGATCCACTGGGTTCGTGGCGATAGCAGCCATGTTCCTCTATATCTTCTGTACTCAAACAGGAGATAACCCATGAGGCACATCAGCGAAAACGGACTGTTTTTGCTGCTTTTTTTGTCGTTGTTACTGGCAGGTACGCCGCGCGCGATGGCACAAGGCAGGGATTTCAGACAGGCCCCCAAGGCGCTGACGGCGATCAAGCAGGGTCAAGTGGCCCAGCAACACGGCAATCTGCAAAAAGCCATCGCCCTCTACTGTGTCGCCGCCAGCACCGGCAACCCAGAGGGATATTTCCGGATCGGCCGCCTGCTCGCCACCGGCCCCACCTCGGTGCGCAGCGCCAAGCTGGCCAACAGCTACCTCGCCATGGCAATGCGCCTGGGTAACCGACAGGCTGCCCGCTACTACAACGCTCGCATCGGCAATGCCCCCATGGGTGATCAGTGCGGCATCGGGATCCGTGGCAGTCAGGGTGGCTATCTGGCCGGGCTCCCTTCCACCCCCTTCAATGTCGACACCTGGGTTGCCCGCCAGCCTCCTGCCAAGCAAAAACTGGTCACCATGCTGCGCCACGCAGCCAAACACCATAAGGTGGATGCCCGGCTGGTACTGGCGATTGCCATCGCCGAATCCAATCTCAACAGCCGTGCCGTTTCCCCCAAGAATGCCCAAGGGCTGATGCAGCTGATCCCCGAAACCCAGCAACGGTTCGGGGTAACCCGGCCATTCGATCCGGCCCAGAACATCAAGGGTGGCGTCAGTTATCTCAAATGGCTGGATCGCCGCTTCGATGGCGACTGGGTACTGATCTCGGCAGCCTACAATGCCGGGGAAAAAGCGGTGGAACGCTATGGCGGGATCCCACCCTATGACGAGACGCAGGAGTATGTGAAACGGGTGCTCTACTTCGCTGGCCACAAGCAGCCCTGAGCGGGAGGTCAGGAGCTCGCCCGACCGGAAGGCGGCACACGCCCCTTTCTGCGGCCACTGTGGCGGCCACGCCCCCAATAATCGAAGCCATAGTGGCGGTAGTAACCCACCAGATTGCTGACCAGAAACAGCCCCTCCATCAGAGCAGCGACCGGAGAGCCCACCAGCAGGTTGTTGACCAGCCAGCAGAGGGTGCCGAGCAGCATCCAGCGCCGCAGTTGGCGATCATCCGGGCAAAACGCGGCCCGGGTTTGCAGCAGGCTCGCCAGTAGCCCGACCAATGAGAGCAGGCCCTGATAGGTCGCCAGCGCAGCCGCACAGGCCAACCCCATGAAAAACCACATCAAGATGCGGCGAACCAGCCAGATACTCACCAGAAAGCGCACGCTGGCCAGCAGCAACAGGCAGGCGGCCGACCACTGCCCGAGCAGGGCAAAGTGACCGGCATTGAGGGCGCAGGAGAGGGCCAGACAGGCCAGGATCCTGCGACGATCCCGCAACTGAAACGACAACAGATCGAGCAACAAGGCCAGGCTCACCACCAGTTGCGACCACAGAAACAGCGACATCATCCACCCCTCGTCCGTCATTTGGATGGCGCAGCATGAGGGGATGGCCGGAGAGCGGCATTAACCCGTGTTAATGCGCTTGCGGATCCGTGACAGGGTGACCGGGCTGATGCCGATGTAGTTGGCGAGCTGTACTTGGGTCAGGCGTGCTGGCCAGTGGGGGAAGGTGTGGCAGAGCTCCCGATAACGCTCTTCGGGGGAATGGAGCAGCAAAAACGCCTCCTTGCGCTCCTTGTAACCGAGCTGCTGTCGCAACAGGGCCATGCAGACCGGCTGCCAGGCGGGCTCATCCAGCAGGGTGAGCGGCATCCGCACCACCTGCAGCTCCGTCAGCGCCTCCAGCTGGTAGCGGGCGGGCGACCCCGTGAGCCAGCAGTCATAGAGCAGGCAGAGCTCCCCTTCGAAGTAGAACTCCTTGCAGCGCTCCTGCCCGTCCCGGGTGTAGTGGCAGGCGCGAGCGATGCCCGCTTCGATATAGAAGGCCGCCTCCTGCTCTGCCCCTTGCGCCAACAGTGCCTGACCGGCGCGCAGCGTCTGCCGTGGCAAGCGCAGGCTGATGGCTTCACTCAGCGCGGCGTCCAATCCCATAGTGCAGAGAAAGGCGGCCAGCGAGGGGGCTTCAGAGGATGGGTTCATGACGGCTCCGGGACAAAACGGCAGCCCACATCATGCCCAAATTGCACGGCTGATGCAGCAAGGCGTGACCGCTGCGGCAAAGGGGGGACATAGCCGGGTGCCACCTTTGCCCCCCCTCGTCCGTTGGTTTACAATCGACGGGTTTTTTGGAACCCGGTTGACCTGTGTCGACCTGGCCCCACCACGACATCAGTCTGTTAATGCCAAGACATTAACCTGCTGAAAAGGAAGAGAATTAGCCAATGGCTCAATTTATTTACACCATGAACCGGGTCGGCAAGGTAGTGCCGCCCAAGCGTCATATTCTCAAGAACATCTCCTTGAGCTTCTTCCCGGGCGCCAAAATCGGCGTGCTGGGTCTGAACGGCGCCGGTAAATCGACCCTGCTGCGCATCATGGCGGGCATCGACACCGAGATCGAAGGGGAAGCCCGTCCACAGCCCGGCATCAAGATCGGCTACCTGCCACAGGAGCCGAAGCTGGAGCCGGAGCAGACCGTACGCGAAGCGGTCGAAGAGGCCGTTGGCGAAGTGAAGCGCGCCATGGCCCGTCTGGACGAGGTCTATGCGGCCTACGCCGACCCGGATGCCGACTTTGACAAGCTGGCCCGCGAACAGGGCGAGCTGGAAGCCATCATCCAGGCCCAGGGTGGCCACAACATGGAAAACCAGCTGGAGCGTGCGGCCGATGCCCTGCGCCTGCCGGCTTGGGATGCCAAGATCAAGCACCTCTCCGGTGGTGAGCGCCGCCGTGTGGCACTCTGCCGTCTGCTGCTGGAAAAGCCGGACATGCTGCTGCTGGACGAACCGACCAACCACCTGGATGCGGAATCCGTGGCCTGGCTGGAGCGCTTCCTGCACGACTACGAAGGCACTGTAGTGGCCATCACCCACGACCGTTACTTCCTCGACAACGTGGCGGGCTGGATCCTGGAGCTGGACCGCGGCGAAGGTATCCCGTGGGAAGGCAACTACTCCTCCTGGCTGGAGCAAAAGGACGCCCGTCTGGCGCAGGAAGCAAGTTCCGAAGCTGCCCGTCGCAAGTCCATCGAGAAAGAGCTGGAGTGGGTTCGTCAAAACCCGAAAGGGCGTCAGGCCAAGTCCAAGGCCCGTATGGCTCGCTTCGAAGAGCTCAACACCAACGACTACCAGAAGCGCAACGAGACCAACGAGCTGTTCATTCCGCCCGGACCGCGCCTCGGCGACAAGGTGGTGGAAGTGGCCAACCTGCGCAAATCCTATGGTGATCGGGTGCTGATCGACGATCTGTCGTTTGCCATTCCGAAGGGTGCCATCGTCGGCATCATCGGCCCGAACGGTGCCGGTAAGTCGACCCTGTTCCGCATGATGTCGGGTCAGGAGCAGCCGGATTCCGGCGCCATCACCCTGGGTGAAACCGTGGTGCTGGCCTCTGTCGATCAGTTCCGCGACAGCATGGATGACAAGAAGACGGTATTCGAGGAAGTCGCTGACGGTCAGGATATCCTGCGCATCGGCAACTACGAGTTCCCGAGCCGCGCCTATATCGGCCGCTTCAACTTCAAGGGTTCCGACCAGCAGAAGCGGGTTGGCGAGCTCTCCGGTGGTGAGCGCGGTCGTCTGCACCTGGCCAAGCTGCTGCAGACCGGCGGCAACGTGCTGCTGCTGGATGAACCGACCAACGATCTGGATATCGAAACCCTGCGCGCCCTCGAGAACGCCCTGCTGGAGTTCCCGGGTTGTGCCATGGTCATCTCCCATGACCGCTGGTTCCTCGACCGTATCGCCACTCACATCCTCGACTATCAGGATGAGGGCAAGATCGAGTTCTTCGAAGGTAACTTTACCGAATACGAAGAGTGGAAGAAGAAGACCTACGGCGCCGAGGCCATCCAGCCGCACCGCGCCAAGTACAAGCGCATCGCCAAGTAAGCGGTCGGTCGGCGCAAGCCGTACCATCGCAGCTGCGACCAGCGTCACAAGGGGAGCTCCGGCTCCCCTTTCTGTTGCCTTTTGGCTTACAATCCAAGACGGATAACATTGCATGGATGTACTGAAATGACCAAAAAACTGACCATCCAGATCCGGGTTGAACCCGGCTGTCTCGGGCCGGATGGCAAGGAACACATCGAAACCTTCTGCGTTGCCGCCGCCAAGATCTTCGAAGCGGTCGAGCCGGAGCTGGTGAGCTGGGTGCTGATCCCCCGTTACGACAAGAAGCTGCCGGAGCAGGAGTTCTTTCTCAACGATCTCAAGCTGAGCGAGGAGCAGGCCAGCCTCTTTCTGCGCCGCTTCGGCCGCGAGCTGGGGGAAGTGCAGGATCAGCTCGATTCGGTGCTGGCCCAGCTGGTGGAGCGCTACTTCAAAACTCTCTGATCTCTGCCCTCTCTGCGCCCAAAAGGTTCTCCTACGAGGACCTTTTTTGTTGGCGAAAAAGCAAACGTTTGATCTTTTACTCCATTCATTGATCCGCTTCGCAGATCCGGGGTTTGTAAACGGCGTCGCCTGTGTAAAAATGTGCGCGCTGTCACGGTATCAGGACGAGTCTGGTTACTTCTCCACCAGAAACAGGGCCATTACTCCCGCATGAATGGGAGCCCGCTCGCCTGCTGCTTATTTCACGTCACCTATTGGAATCCAACATGAATCAACCACAACAGGCCCCCACACAGGCTGCCGGGCAAGGATTGCTTGAGCGTCTGTTTGCCCTGAAGGGCCATGGCACCAACGCCCGCACCGAGCTGATTGCCGGCATCACTACCTTCCTGACCATGGTCTATATCGTGTTCGTCAACCCGCAGATCCTCTCTGCGGCCGGCATGGACACCCAGGCAGTCTTTGTCACCACCTGCCTCATCGCCGGTATCGGCAGCATCCTGATGGGTCTGCTCGCCAACCTGCCCATCGCGCTGGCACCCGCCATGGGCCTCAACGCCTTCTTCGCCTTCGTGGTCGTGGCCGGTATGGGCTACTCCTGGCAAGTGGGTATGGGTACCATCTTCTGGGGCGCCATGGGTCTGTTGATCCTCACCCTGCTGCGAGTGCGCTACTGGCTGATCGGCAACATCCCGCTCACCCTGCGGGTCGGCATCACCGCCGGTATCGGTCTGCTGATCGCCCTGCTCGGCCTGCACAACGCCGGGATCGTCGTGGCCAGCCCCGCGACTATGGTGACCGTGGGCAACCTCACCTCCCTGCCCTGCCTGCTGGGTCTGCTCGGCTTCTTCCTGATCTGCATCTTCTCCGCCCGCGGCGTTCATTCCGCCGTGCTGATCGCCATCGTGGTCACCACGGCGCTGGGCTGGCTGTTTGGCGATGTTACCTTCAAGGGTTTTGTCTCCATGCCCCCCAGCATCGAGCCGGTGTTCGGCCAGCTGGATCTGATGGGCTCGCTCGATATCAGCCTCGCCGGGATCATCTTCTCCTTTATGCTGGTTAACCTGTTCGACTCCTCCGGCACCCTGATCGGCGTCACCAACCGCGCCAAGCTGGCCGATGACAAGGGCCACTTCCCGCGCATGAAGCAGGCACTGCTGGTCGATAGCGTGAGCTCGGTCGGCGGCGCTTTCATGGGCACCTCCTCGGTCACCGCCTTTATCGAGAGCAGCTCCGGCGTTGCCGTCGGCGGCCGTACCGGTCTGACCGCCATCGTGGTCGGCATCCTGTTCCTGCTGGCGATCTTCTTCTCTCCGGTCGCCGCCATGGTGCCGGCCTACGCCGCCGCTGGCGCCCTTATCTATGTGGGCGTGCTGATGTGCTCCGAGCTGACCCGGGTGAAGTGGGAAGATCTGACCGAAGCGGTACCGGCCTTCATGACTGCGGTGATGATGCCGTTCAGCTTCTCCATCACCGAGGGGATCGCCGTGGGCTTCATCTCCTACTGCGTGATGAAGGCGGGCACCGGTCGCTGGCGCGAAATCAACCCCTGCGTACTGGTGGTAGCCCTGCTGTTCGTCCTCAAGTTCTTCTGGGTAGACGGTCACTAAGTCAGGCTTTCGCCAACAAAAATGCCAGTCAGCTGACTGGCATTTTTTTATCCCAAACTATTCTCGGCCTGTGCGATGGCCATAAAAAAATCCGAAACCAGTGGTTTCGGATTTTTGCTATTCAGCATGTGGCAGAGCAGGGTTATCCCCTCGCCGGCCACATCGGCAGCAGTTACTCGGCAGCCATGCGGGCTTCGATATACGCCAGTGCGCGGTCGATACGAGCAAGTACACGCTCTTTGCCCACCAGCGCCATCACTGCGTCGATGGCAGGGGACTGACCCAGACCGGTGACGGCCACACGCAGCGGCATACCAACCTTGCCCATGCCCTGACCCAGCTCGGCAGCGGTCGCTTCAATCAGCTCGTGCAGCGCTTCGGTAGTCCAGCTATCCAATGCAGCCAGCTTGGTTTTGGCCAGAGCCAGCGGCTCGGCAGCCACGCCACGCAGGTGCTTCTTGGCAGCCGCTTCGTCGATCGCTTCGTACTCTTCGAACAGGTAGCGGCTCTGGGCAGCCATCTCGACCAGGGTGTTGCAGCGCTCGGCCAGCAGGGTGACCACGTCGGCCAGCGCCGGGCCATTGCTGGTGTCGATCTTCTGGTTTTCCATGTGCCATGCCAGATGCTTGGCAACATAAGCCGGCTCCAGGCTGCGCATGTAGTGGTTGTTCAGCCACAGCAGCTTGTCGGTGTTAAACGCTGAGGCAGACTTGGAGATGGCATCCAGGCTGAACAGCTTGATCATCTCTTCCAGGGTGAAGATCTCCTGATCGCCGTGGGACCAGCCCAGACGTACCAGATAGTTCAGCAGCGCTTCCGGCAGGTAGCCGTCATCGCGGTACTGCATCACGGAGACAGCACCGTGGCGCTTGGAGAGCTTGGCGCCGTCGTCACCCAAGATCATGGAGACGTGGGCAAATTCCGGCACCGGCGCGTTCAGCGCCTTGTAGATGTTGATCTGGCGCGGGGTGTTGTTGATGTGGTCTTCACCACGCACCACATGGGTGATCTCCATGTCCCAGTCATCGACCACTACGCAGAAGTTGTAGGTCGGCGCGCCGTCGGTACGGCGGATAATCAGATCGTCCAGCTCGGTGTTGGCAAACTCGATGCGGCCACGGACGTGGTCATCGAACACCACGGAACCTTCGGTCGGGTTGCGGAAGCGAATCACGTGCGGCGCATCGGCCGGGTGATCGTGGGCGTGGTCGCGGCACTTGCCGTCATAGCGGGGCTTCTCGCCGTTGGCCATCTGGCCTTCACGCAGCGCTTCCAGACGCTCTTTGGAGCAGTAGCACTTGTAGGCGCGGCCATCGGCCAGCATCTCGTCGATCAAACCGTTGTAGCGATCGAAGCGCTTGGTCTGGTAGTAGGGGCCCTCATCCCAGTTCAGCTCCAGCCATTCCATGCCCTCAATGATGGCGTCGATTGCCTCCTGAGTGGAACGTTCCAGATCGGTATCCTCAATACGCAGCACGAACTCACCGCCCTGGTTCTTTGCAAACAACCAGGAATAGAGTGCGGTACGGGCACCGCCGACATGCAAAAAGCCGGTCGGGCTGGGAGCAAAACGGGTTTTGACTTTCATCTTTAAGCCTTGTGTAGAGGGCCTTGGGCCAATTCGTTAGAAAAAACCGTCGCATTTTAGCACCGACAATCACGGATGGGAAAACCATGACGCCATTGCGGGCTAAAGTAGGGAGTTAAATCTGTCGCCATTTGCATCTGTAGCCCGATATTTGAAGAGGATCGCAAAACAGAAGCCCCGTTTCCGATTTGCTATGCACAATGCTGGAGAGCTGCCTCCTCCGGTCGATACCCAAATAACGCTCACCACACTTCTCACGAACAAGGAAGAGACGATGCAGTTCCGTTCTATCCAGAATCGCATTCTAGTGATGGCCGGGATCGCCATGACCGCAGCCCTGGTCATCCTGATCCTGCTCAACCAATACTCCGGCCAACAGACCCAACAACTCACCATCAGCTCCAGCCGTGAAGCGCTGCAGCAGGAGGCATGGCAAAAGGTCAGCGCCAATGCCCGCGCCGAGGCGGCCACCATCACCCAGCTGCTGCAAAAAGGGCTCTCCTACACCCAGCAGATGGCCAGCACCCTCGCCCTGCAACAGCAAGGCAAACTACCGCTAGATCGCCAGCAGGCCACCGACCTGCTCAAGGCACAATTGGCGTTGGAGCCCCAGCTCTATGGCGCCTTCGCCGGCTTCGAGCCCAACGGTTTCGACGGTCAGGATGCCAGCTTTGCTGGCCAGAGTGCGCTGGGCAGTGATGACAAGGGGCGCTTCGTGCCCTACTTCTATCGCGACAAGGATCAAATCGGTACCGATCTGCTGCTCTCCATCGAAAAAACCGACCCGGACGAATTCGGCAATCCCGCCAACGACTACTACGCCTGCCCGAAACGGGAAGGGCGCTCCTGCCTGATCGATCCCTTCAAGGTGGATATCAATGGTCAGCAGGTGCTGGTGAGCACCATCACCACCCCCATCATGGTGAATGGTCAGTTCAAGGGGATCGCAGCGCTCGATCTGGCGGTGGACTCCATCAGCCGTCAGGCCCAGTCCCTCAACAGCAACATCTATGACGGCAAGGGGGAAACCCTGATCGTCAGCGCCGCCGGCGTTATCACCGGCACCAGCGGCGATGCCAGCCTGCTTGGCAGCAGCGCCGAGAAGGTGCTGGGCAGCCAGTGGCAGCAGTACCTGAAACCGGAAGTTCAGCGTCAGGAGCTGGACGAGTCATTCCGCATTTCCGTCCCCATCATGGTGCCGGGCATGAGCCGCAACTGGGCCATCATCGTCACCCTGCCCTACAAGGTGGTACTGGCGGGCGCCGATCAACTGGAAAGCCAGCTGAGCGACATGAACCAGGCAGCCATGACCCAGCAATTGGTGGGCGCCGTTATCGTACTGGTGCTGGCGCTGGCCACCATGCTGGTGATTGCCCGCAGCATCACAGGCCCCATCCGTCAGATGGTCAGCTTGGTGGATGATATCGCCGATGGTGAAGGGGATCTCACCAAGCGCCTAGCGACCCGCTCGGTGGATGAGCTGGGGGATCTCGCCAAGGGGATCAACCGCTTTATCGACAAGCTGCAAGGGCTGCTCGGGGATGTGCTCAAGACTGCCAGCGAGGTGAACCGCTACGCCGGTGACACCGATCGCATCGCCGGTCAGACCGACAACAACCTGCAGCACCATCAGGCGGAGATGGAGCAGATGCTGACCGCGGTACAGGAGATGTCCTACGTCAGTCAGGAGGTCGCCACCCACGCCAACAACACCGCCGACTCGGCCAAACAGGCGCAAGGCGCAGCCGATCAGGGCAAGGAGCGCTTCCAGCAGGTGATCCAGTCGATGCACAAGGTCGCAGCAGAAGCCGGAAAAGGGGCAGAAGTGGTGGAAGGGCTGGCCCACGACAGCGCCCAAATCACCAGCATCCTCACCGTCATTCAGGGGATTGCCGATCAGACCAACCTGCTGGCCCTCAACGCCGCCATCGAGGCTGCCCGGGCTGGCGAACAGGGCCGCGGCTTTGCGGTAGTCGCTGACGAGGTGCGCAAACTGGCGGGCAATACCCAGCAGGCGGTACAGAACACCCAGGAGTTGATCGAGAAGATCCGCCTCAGCTCCACCAATGCAGTCAACGCCATCACCCAGAGCCAGCAGCTGACCCATCAAGCGGTGGGCGAGGCGGATCTGGCGGAAGAGGCGCTTGGCAGCATCTACCAGGCCATCTCCACCATCAACGACATGACCTATCAGATCGCCTCCGCCGCCGAAGAGCAGAGCTCGGTCTCAGAAACCGTCTCCGGCAACCTGTCAAAAACCAACGCACTGGCCAACGACATTGCTCAGGATGCGACCGAAACGGCCAAAGCCAGTCAGGCATTGCGTCAGGCGGCCGACAAATTGCAGCAATTATTGGGTCAATTTCGTCTCAGCTGATAATTTTCCGCATCAGGACTCTCCCCCTCGGGGGCGAGTCCGTTTACCATAGGCGGCGAATTTGCCTGATGGCAGGCAATGTAGTGAGAGGTAAATGCCGTGCCCACCCCGGACCGTCGCCCACGAGGCCATAACAGACGAGCCCAGCAGCGTCGCCAAGACGAATCACAAGGATCCCTGCTCCATCGCATCAATGCCGCGACCCTGTCCCTGCGCCAACGTTTTGGCCAAGGGATGAGCAACCTCGGCCAACGTCGCCAGGATGCCAAAGCAGGCAAATTCAAGCTGTCCAGCCCGCTGCCCCGCAAAAACACCATAGGTCTGCTGATCCTGATCCCGCTCTGGTTGCTGGTACTGGCCTGGGAGCCGGCACCATCCGCCCCCAAAGCCGCCCCTTCCGGCTCGCTGGAAGTGCCGCTGGCCGTGCCTGCTCAAGCTCTAACTGTCGGCAGTGGCGCAGCAGGCAGTGCGCCCGCGGCTGCCAAGCCGGTCGAAGAGAAGGTCAACGGTACTTGGCTGCAACACGATGTACAGGCGGGTGAGACCCTCTACTCCATCTGGCGTAAATTCGAGTTGCCGGGTGCCGAGCTGAGCCGCCTGATCGCCATCGAGGGGCCGGATCGCCCCCTGACCCGCCTGCAATCGGGCCGCTCTATCTTCATCCTGGTGGACGACACCCGACGCATCCAGCGGGTGGAGATCCGCTCCTACGGTCAGGCGGTCTACCGCTACGACCGGCAGGGCGAAGGGTTCGCCCTCAAGGAATAACAACACGGGAGGCGCTGGCCTCCCGTTTTTTTTCAGCCAAATATCTTCAAATAAGCTACTGACTTCACAATATTTTTAGCTTGTTCAAAAAACGAAAGGGGTCAAATTGACAAGGATCGGCGCTAACGTACAATCGTTTGTGCTTTAGACAGGGATTGTTCTACGTGCTACTGGGACAAAGAGACGTGGTCAGTCATGAGCCAACCCCTGCTTGCAAGGCAAATGCAGCCCAGCACGGGCTTAGTTTCATTTTGTTATTGATAGGATTTAGCACATGTCTGACATTCGCACCGGCCAGGTAAAATGGTTCAACGAAACCAAGGGTTTTGGCTTTATTGAACAATCCCAGGGTCCGGACGTATTCGTTCACTTCTCCTCCATCCAGAGCACCGGTTTCAAAACCCTGGCTGAAGGTCAAAAAGTCCAGTTCACTGTGACCCAGGGCAAAAAAGGCCCTCAGGCTGAGAACGTTACTCTGGTCTAAGCCCGCGCCAGTGAATCATGCAGGAGGAGCCAAGGCCCCTCCTCTTTTTTGCCCGCAATTCTCGCCTTCCACCACCTGTCACAACCGCTTGCCTCGTACAATCCGCACCATGAGCCCACATCCCCTTCCTGTTGGCAGGAGGTGGTAGAGACGCGCTGAGTAAACGCCAGATACGACAAAGCATCGCAGCGCGATGTGAAGGGCAATTCAAAGGGATTATGAAAACTTCGAAGAGAGATTGGAGCGGGAAACGAGACTCGAACTCGCGACCCCGACCTTGGCAAGCGCGGATCATGCTCTACCAACTGAATGTGGCTGCGATTGTATGGAGAAACTGAATTCGTGAGCTTGGGGGGAAAGATACTGAATTTGAAGAGAGATTGGAGCGGGAAACGAGACTCGAACTCGCGACCCCGACCTTGGCAAGGTCGTGCTCTACCAACTGAGCTATTCCCGCAACAGAATGTCATTTACAAGTGATTGGAGCGGGAAACGAGACTCGAACTCGCGACCCCGACCTTGGCAAGGTCGTGCTCTACCAACTGAGCTATTCCCGCAACGGAATGTCACTTACAAATGTTTGGAGCGGGAAACGAGACTCGAACTCGCGACCCCGACCTTGGCAAGGTCGTGCTCTACCAACTGAGCTATTCCCGCAACAGAATGTCATCTGCAAGTGATTGGAGCGGGAAACGAGACTCGAACTCGCGACCCCGACCTTGGCAAGGTCGTGCTCTACCAACTGAGCTATTCCCGCATCGGAATATCACTTACAAATTTTTTGGAGCGGGAAACGAGACTCGAACTCGCGACCCCGACCTTGGCAAGGTCGTGCTCTACCAACTGAGCTATTCCCGCAACAATTTGGTTGTCTTTAGGCTGGCTGATGATTGGAGCGGGAAACGAGACTCGAACTCGCGACCCCGACCTTGGCAAGGTCGTGCTCTACCAACTGAGCTATTCCCGCATCGGGCTGGTTTGCACCAGTGTCATCATCAGATTTTTGGAGCGGGAAACGAGACTCGAACTCGCGACCCCGACCTTGGCAAGGTCGTGCTCTACCAACTGAGCTATTCCCGCAACTACCTTAAAACAGGCCGTACAGCATTTGGTTGCTTGCGCTACTGTACGGGAGCCGAATTATAAGAGCAGTCATTCCAATTGCAAGGGCTTTTTTGTCTGGTTGCGCGCGTTCGCTCAAAAGCTGGCCGAACTGTCGATTTTAACAGCCAGAGTATGACAAACCCTTGCCTGGGAATCAGATCTTGAAGACGTGGCGGCGATAGAACTGCAGCTCGGCGATGGATTCGCGGATGTCGTCCAGCGCCTGATGGGTGCCGCTCTTCTTGAACTGATCCAGCAGTTCCGGCTGCCAGCGACGTACCAGCTCCTTGATGGTGCTGACGTCGACATTGCGGTAGTGGAAGAAGGCTTCCAGCTCGGCCATGTGCTTGACCATGAAGCGGCGATCCTGACCGATGCTGTTGCCGCACAGCGGGCTGGTGCGCTCCGGCACCCACTGGCGAATGAACTCGAGGGTCTCGGCAATGGCTTTCGCCTCGTCGTGCTGGCTCGCCTTGACCCGGGCCACCAGACCGCTCTTGGTATGGGTGTTGACGTTCCAGTCGTCCATCTTGGCCAGCTCTTCATCACTCTGATGAATGGCGATGACCGGCCCTTCGGCCAGTACGTTCAGATCCTTGTCGGTGACTATGGTGGCAATCTCCAGTACCACGTTCTCTTCGGGGTCAAGACCCGTCATCTCCATGTCGATCCATACCAGGTTCTGCGCGCTGACTGTCATGATTGCTCTCTCTATTGGGAGGAATGGCGGAATTTTGCCAATTTGCATGTATCATACTGGCTTTGGATCTGTTCATAAACTGGCGAATCGAGTGGCAAAGAAAGCAAAACTCAATCTGGGTCAACAAAGGCGCGTCCAGGCCAACCGCGAACGGCGGCTGCAAAAAGATCACACCACAGTGGTGGATGACACCCTGTTTGGCCCCGCCATCGAAGGGGTGGTGATCAGTCGTTTTGGTCAGCACGCAGACGTGGAAGCGGTCGATGGCACCATCCACCGCAGCAACCTGCGGCGCAGCAGCATCAGCAGTCTGGTGTGCGGCGACAAGGTGGTGTGGCGTCCCGGCCTCAATGCCGCGACAGCGGGCGTCATCGAGGCGGTGCATCCGCGCCACTCGGTACTGACCCGGCCGGACTTCTACGACGGGGTCAAACCCATCGCCGCCAACATCGACCAGATCATCATCGTCTCGGCGGTGATGCCCGAGTTCTCCACCAACATCGTCGACCGCTATCTGGTGGCCGCCGAGGATGTGGAGATCCGCCCCCTCATCGTGCTGAACAAGGTCGATATGCTCGATGATGCCGCCAGAGCGCGCATCGAAAGCCAGCTCGAAACCTACCGCAAACTCAATTACGAGGTGCTGCTGGTGAGCTGCGAGAGCGGCGAAGGGCTGGATGAACTCAAGGCAGCCCTGACCGACAAGATCAGCATCTTCGTCGGCCAGTCCGGGGTGGGCAAGTCGTCGCTCACCAACGCCCTGATGCCGGGGCTGGATGTATTGACCGGCGAGATCTCCGAAAACTCGGGGCTCGGCCAGCACACCACCACCACGGCGCGGCTCTACCACTTCCCGAGCGGTGGCGATCTCATCGACTCCCCCGGGATCCGCGAGTTCGCCCTCTGGCATCTGGAAGCCGACCGCATCACCTGGTGCTTCGTCGAATTCCGCGACTATCTGGGTGGCTGCAAGTTCCGCGACTGTACCCACAAGGACGATCCCGGCTGTGCCCTGCGCGCCGCGGTCGACGCGGGCGACATCAGCGCCGATCGCTTCCACAACTATCACCGCATCCTGGAAACCATGCAGGAAGCCCGTCACGGTCGCCAGCAAGCGCGCCTGTGACCCTAATAAACCTACGTTGATGATGAACATGAGCATTACTGACAACCTGAAAATTGCCGGTCAATACTGTCTGCCCAAGCACGCCCTCTCCCGTCTGATCGGCAAGTTTGCCGCCGCCGAAGCGGGCAACATCACCACCAAAGTGATCGAGGCCTTTATCAAGCAGTACAAGGTCGACATGAGCGAGGCGCTGCACGAGAGTCCGGCCCACTACAAGAGCTTCAACGAGTTCTTCACCCGTGAGCTCAAGCCCGGTATCCGCCCCGTGGTAGAAGATGCCATGACCCTGGCGCTGCCGGTGGATGGTACCGTCAGCCAGCTCGGTCCGATCCAGCAGGGCCGCATCATTCAGGCCAAGGGCCACGACTACAGCGCCCGCGAACTACTGGGCGGCTATGAGGATCTGGTGGCGCCGTTCAAGGATGGCGACTTTGCCACCATCTATCTGGCGCCCAAGGATTATCACCGCATCCACATGCCGCTGGACGGTGTGCTGGAGAGCATGGTGTTCGTGCCGGGGGATCTCTTCTCCGTCAACCCGCTCACCGCCGAGAACGTGCCCAACCTGTTTGCCCGCAACGAGCGGGTGGTCGCCACCTTCCGTACTCCGCACGGCCCCATGGCGCTGGTGCTGGTCGGTGCCACTATCGTGGCCAGCATCGAGACCATCTGGGCCGGCAACATTGCGCCGACCAAAGAGAAGAAGGTGGTGCGCTGGGACTACAGGGGCGACGAGGCCATTACCCTGCAAAAAGGTGCCGAGATGGGCCTGTTCAAGCTGGGCAGCACCGTGGTCTGCCTGTTTGGCCCGGGCATGCTGGCCGGTTTCGAGCCCCATCTGGCCAATGGCGTCACCACCCGTATGGGTCAGCCCTTTGCCAAGCTGGCGGAGCAGGCATGAGCGAGCAACCGAACGCCTCGCAGAAGAACAACCCGCTGCACGGGCTGACGCTGGAAGCCATCGTCACCGCGCTGGTCGAATACTACGGCTGGGAAGAGCTGGGGCAGCAGATCAATATCCGCTGCTTCACCGATAATCCCAGCATCAAGTCCAGCCTGAAGTTCTTGCGCAAGACCCCCTGGGCTCGGGAGAAGGTCGAAAGCCTCTACCTCTACGTCCAGCGCAAGCAAGCCAAATCGAAGTAAGGAAGGGCAAGATGGCCTTTAAGATTACCTACACCTATAAAAAACAGGCCAAAGAGATCGGCTACGCGAACGACAAGTTCCGCAGTATCTACGACGCCATCGCCGCTGCCGAAGGGCTGGATCTCACCAGTTTTCACGCCATGGAGGCCCAGCTGGCTCAGGTTTGTCGCCGTGACAAAAAGAGCGTGAAGGATTATCAGGAGAACTACTTCAAAGAGTTGGGATTCTCCAACATCGTCATCGAACGGGACAACCTCGAAGAGGATCAGAAGTAACCATGCGCACCTTGACTCTGATGGCCGCCTCTCTGCTGCTGGCGGCATGCAGTACACCGGAACAACATCTGGTGGGCGGCGATCGCGACAGCCACGGCTGTATCGGCAGTGCGGGCTATCAGTGGTCAGCGCTGACCGGAAAATGCGTGCGTCTGTTCGAGCAGGGCATCCGGCTCAATCCGACCGATGCCAACCAGACCAGCAGCGCGTTCGTGCTGTTCAACACCGATCAGAGCAAGGCCGAGCTGACCCTGCCCACCGGCGAGCAGCACCAGCTTGCCCGTCAGGGCATGGAAGGCAACTGGTCGTGGCAGGGCAGCGGTTACACCCTCTTCCCCTGGAAGGGCTATGTGCTCAAATCCGGTGACAAGGTGCTCTATCAGGGGGAGTAACCCGAGCCCATGATATCTTTGCGATATCCGCCAAATAAAATGCCGACCCAGTGGTCGGCATTTTTATATCTGAAACAACCGATTATCAGGCGCGACTGAGGTAATCGGCCTGCCCTACCCACTTGTAGCTGGTAAGCTCGGTCAGCCCCATGGGGCCACGGGCATGCAGCATCTGGGTCGACACCGCTACCTCCGCCCCCAAACCAAACTGGCCACCATCGGTGAAACGGGTGGAGGCGTTGACATAGACAGCCGCCGAACCGGCGCCATTGACGAAACGCTCGGCATTGGCCAGATCGTTGGTCAGGATGGCATCGGAGTGGCCGGCGTTATGCTCGCGCATATGGGCCAGCGCTTCGTTCACATCCGCCACCAACTTGACCCCCAGGGTCAGCCCGAGCCACTCGGTATCGAAATCCTCCGGCCCCGCCTCGCACAGGTTGTCAGCACCCGCCAGCAGCGTCATGGCGTTGGGCGCGGCCACCAGCGTCACCTTGCGCTCGTTCATCAGCGTCACCAGCTGCGGCAGGAAAGCCGAAGCGACTTTCTCGTGTACCAGCAGAGTATCGAGGGCATTGCAGGCGGAGGGGCGTTGCACCTTGGCGTTGTCGATGACCGCCAGAGAGCGCACCAGATCGGCACTCTCGTCGACGAAAATATGGCTGATACCGAACCCGCCGATGATGACCGGGATGGAGCTGTTCTCCTTGCACATCTTGTGCAGGCCGGCACCGCCACGGGGGATGACCATGTCCACATAGCGGTCGAGACGCAGCAACTCGCCAACCAGCGCCCGATCCGGGTTGTCGATGTACTGCACCGCCGCCTCGGGCAGACCGGAGGCCGCCAAGGCATGCTGGATCACCCGCACCAGCTCCAAATTGGAGTGGAAGGTCTCGCGCCCACCACGCAATATGCTGGCGTTGCCGGTCTTGAGGCAGAGGCTGGCGATGTCGATGGTGACATTGGGGCGCGCCTCGTAGATGACGCCGATAACCCCGATGGGCACCCGACGACGAGAGAGCCGCAGGCCATTTTCCAGCACCCGGCTATCCATTTCGGCGCCGACCGGATCATCCAGCGTGATCACCTTGCGCACATCCGCCACGATACCGGCCAGCCGGACCGGATTGAGCAGCAGGCGATCCAGCATGGCTTCTGACAAGCCCGCTTCACGGCCGGCGGCGATATCTTTCGCGTTGGCAGCGAGGATCTGTTCACTGCGCGCCTCCAGCTCATCGGCAATGGCGGCCAGCGCCCGATTCTTCTGCGCCGTGCTGATGGTAGCCAGCTGATAGGCAGCTTCACGGGCCGCCTGCCCCATTTTCTCCAGACTCATCTCGGTTCCCTTTTGTTCATGCCGTGCCGCCCTGATTAGAGCAGCACCATATCGTCTCGATGGATGGCTACTGAACCATATCCATAGCCCAGTACCTGCTCAATCTGATCCGAGTGAACGCCGCGCAGCTTCTCCAGCTCCAGATGGTCGTAACGGCAGATGCCGCGGGCCAGCTCAGCGCCCTTGGGATCAAGAATGCGCACCACATCGCCCCGAATGAAATCGCCCTTGACCGCGACGATCCCCTTGGGCAGCAGGCTGGAGCCTTTCTCCTTCATAGCGGCGACAGCCCCCTGATCCACATGTACTTCGCCGTGAGGGGGCGGGCCTGCCAGGATCCAGCTCTTGCGCCCTTCCAGCGGGGACGCCAGCGCCGGGAACAGGGTGCCAATCCGCTCGCCCTTGGCGAGACGGCCGATCACCTCCGGCATCTGGCCGGTCGCGATCACCACGTTGACGCCGGCACGACGCGCCACATCGGCGGCCTGCAGCTTGGTAGCCATGCCACCGGTGCCAAGGCCGCTGACACTGTCACCCGCCAGCGAGCGCAGGGTATCGTCGATGGTCTGCACCTCTTCAATAAGCTGGGCGTCGGGATTGGTGCGCGGATCGGCGGTAAACAGCCCCTTCTGGTCGGTTAGCAGGATCAGCAGATCGGCATCCGCCAGAATGGCGGCCCGTGCGGAGAGGTTGTCGTTGTCACCTACCTTGATCTCGGCGGTCGCCACCGCATCGTTTTCGTTGATGACCGGAATAATCCGGTGATCGAGCAGGGTGCGCATGGTGTCGCGGGCATTGAGATAGCGTTCGCGATCTTCCAGATCGGCGCGGGTCAGCAGCATCTGGCCGATATGCAGACCGTAGAGGTTGAACAGATCCTGCCATACCCGAATCAGCTGGGTCTGACCAACCGCCGCCAGCATCTGCTTGTTGGGCAGGGTTGGCGCCAGTGGCGGGTGGCCCAGATGTTCACGCCCGGCGGCGATAGCTCCTGATGTGACGACCACGACCCGGTGGCCGTGACGGTGCAAGGCCGCACACTGTCTGACCAGCTCGACCATATGGGCACGATTGAGCTGGGAAGACCCCCCTGTGAGCACGCTGGTGCCCAACTTGACAACTATGGTTCTGTTTTCCATGGGAGCATAAAGGCTAAAAAGTAAGGAATATCTTTATACCCACGGCCATGGAGCCCTGCAAGGCAATTAACGCCGGAGGGAGGTGATGTGGCAAAGGCCCGGATGATTGCGGGCGGAAGGGAAGATAGCTGACTGATGGCCCGGCAAACAGCGGGATGCTGCTCGCCGGGCATCAGGGATCAAGCGGCGGTCACGGTCAACTCATTGGTGACCTGATCCGCTGGCGCTAACTGACACTCCAGAGCCGTCAGTTTGTCGCTGATGAGCTTGTAGAAACGGTTGAGGGTCCGCTCCACTTCTACCTGGTGCTTCTTGGGGATCGGCTTGTCCAGCCACTCACCATCAGCATTGTAGAAACCGAGCTGATAGTGGTAACGGAAGTGGTGATCGTCCTGCTCCAGCACCAGCCACCAGCCCCAGAACTCCCGTTTGTCCGGCGCCGGCTTGGCGCTGACGCAGACCGACAGGCAGTCGAAACGATAACGCCCCTCTTCGCAGAGATCTTCGCGCAAATAGGGGCCAATGGCAGCAAACTGCCTCAGCAGTCGCTTGTAGGTCACTCTTTCAGACATGTTAACCTCCCTGTTAAACAAGCCACGCCACCTCGGGATGGCGTCAGTTCTTTAGCGCAATATCAGGTACACAAATGCTGTTTCAGCCACTCGACGATTTCGTCCAGTGCCTTGTCATACACCTCCAGCAAAGGCTGTTTGTCGAATACGATGGCCTTGCCGTTACGACTGGCCGCCGCCAATGCCCGTACATCCTGCTCGGGACAAATAAAATCTCGCTTGTGTCCAATACTCAATATCGGCACAGAGGTGCGAGTCCCCAGTAATCCTTGTGTTTTAAGTGAAAATACCTGGCACTTGGTACGCATGCCGTCCCACTGCGCCGCATCCGCCCCCAACCGGTTGGCCAGACTGTCCCGCATCATGCGCGGACACTTGGCAAACAGCTCCTGATTGGTAAACACCTGATTGACCCCGGCGCCGACACAGACCACGGTGCGCAGCTTGAACGGTTCGATAAAGGCCAGTCTGGCTGCGATATTGCCCGCCAGACGCATTCCCACCATGGCGATACGCTGATGATCGACCCAGGCCACTTCGGAAAGGTAATGGAGCACCGCCTGATGAAGGCGGCTGGTATCCTGCACCAACGGCCAATGCTCGGCATAGCCGACCCCGGGCATATCGAGGGAGAGCATGCCGATACCGTTGGGCTCGAGCCGTTTGAGATAGAAGTTGAGGAAATCGAGCTGCAGGGAGTCGATCCCGCCGCTGATGATCACCAGCGGCACCGGTTTTTCGGTCGTCGGCAGGTGGAGATAACCCTGAATATGCTTGCCGCGAAAAGGCACCTGGATCTCTTTGAGCGGCACCTTGAACAGGCGACCCGCCTCGCGATAGGCCATGTTGCCAAGCAGCTGGGCCTGATCCGCCAGCTCGTCATCCTTGAGATGGGGATAGCTGGCGATGGAGTAGTAGCGCACCGCCTTGAGCAGTTGCTTCAAGGCGCCAGAAGGATCACCCTTCTCGCGCAGTTCACGGCCCTGCTTGAAATAGTTGCCAGCCACCTGGCTCCACTCGTAGATCCAGTTGCCGGGCACATAGCCCTTGATGGTATCGAGATAGCAATCGTGGGTGCGCTCGCCGGTCGCCATGGCGATGCGGGCCAGGGTCTGCTCCACTTCGATGGGATCAGCCCCCTGCCAAGTCCAGGAGGGGCGACGCAGCAGGCGATACCAGCTCTTTGACATGGAGCCATCGATAAACATCTCGTCTGACTCGGCTTGCGCCAGATCAGCCGCACTGGAGTTGGAGATCTCGGATGTTTCCAATACCTTCTTGACGCGGGTAAAGAGCTGTTCGGTCAGGTTTAGGTCTTCGTTCAAGTCCAAGATAGTATCCCATTCATATCAGGCAATAGCTCATCTTAACCACTTTTACTGCCCATCAGCCACCCTGCAACAGATTGATACACAAAAAAACAGGGCTCCAAATTGGAGCCCTGTGAAACCATTATTTCCGGTTGCGACCAATGGACGCAGTGAGCGTCACATCCCGATCCCGTTACTTTTCGTCGCAGATCGGTGTGGCGAACTCCAGTGCCATATCCCACGGCTGTTCGATCCAGGTATCCTGCGGGATCGCCACTTCGAAATCATCCAGCAGCGCTTCGCCCATCGGCTTGGCGAAAATCGCGATGAACTTGGCTTTCGGGTAGAGCTCACGGATCGCCTTGGCGGTGGTGCCGGTGTCCACCAGATCTTCCACCACCAGCCAGCCTTCGCCGTCACCGGCGGTGGTGGCAGCCTTCACGACCACCAGCTCGCGCTGGCTGTCATGGTCATAGCTGGAGATGCAGAGGGTTTCCACATTACGAATGCCAAGTTCACGGGCCATCAGGGCTGCGGGCACCAGGCCACCACGGCTGACCGCGATGATACCTTTCCACTGGCTGACAGGCAGCTGACGACGGGCCAGACGGCGAGCTTCACGTTGCAGGTTGTCCCACGACACATAGAACTTTTTCGGCATGTTATCGATCTCGAATAGTTATTTAAAAACAATTACTTAAAATAACAACATCCGCAATTATCCCTGCGGATGCCAGTAAATGGCGGCCCTTGCCCGACTGAATTCAGATTGCACTTCGGCTGCCTCAGGGCTAAGCCTCGGCAGCAAATCTGATAACAATGGAAGCAAGATGGGCTTATCCGGCGATCGGTTAGATGATGTGTCCAAACCGCGGACAGGCTGTTGGGCCGATATGATAGCACCGTTTGCAGAGAAAATGCCTGGCAAACGTATGCCAAAAACAGGAAAAATCGGCATCCCCCTCTCCATTCGGCCCATCTCGAGCGCCAAACGACTAACCTGCCGTCCCTGCTGCCGAGTCCTAATGAGCTGTGCGGCAAATCGCAGATAAAAAAATAGCAGGGGGAGGATTTACCTCACGCACCTGCTGCTTTCTCGCCTCTGCCTGTTTGGGCAGCTCGTCTTAGCGACGAGTGACGAAGGGGTTAGGGTAGCTGAAACCCTGGGTATACAAAGAGGGGGCAAACCAATAGGTTGAGTTGCTGCCTGGCATATTGAAACTCCTGATTGCTTAACAAGTTACGTACCTTTAATGCGGGCTCAAATCCTTGAACGAACACTCGGTTCCATGGAGGCGCACTTGCTTTGCTTCGGTTCCCTGGAGGCTTTCATCGTCATCCTGACGGGTGGCGAACCACGGGAGCTAATTTACCAGTCGGTGCGTTAAATTCAATATTTTTGTGAGATCGGTCACACATTTTCTTTTCTATCGGTCAGCGTCGTCCGAACCTGACGATCGTACTGCCTGGTTGCCATCAGCCAGCACAAGCTGCCTGCGATTTGCGCTGATTGCTCACATTTTTGTGTGATTGACTGTATTATCGTTATCCTCTTCCCCGGCCCGCTGATGGGGCCCTGTTAATTCCGTGCTGGTAAGGAGTCCCGACGTGGCACAGCTTAGCTCTCTCTCTCCCAAACTGATTTGGCATTTCTTCGAACAGATCTGCTCCATCCCCCACCCTTCCAAACATGAAGCCAAACTGAGCGCCTGGATCATCCAATGGGCTCAAGGGGAAGGTCTGGCGGTCAAGCAGGACAAGGTCGGCAACATCATCATCAAGAAACCGGCCACCCCGGGGATGGAAAATCGCAAAGCCGTGGTACTGCAGGCCCATATCGACATGGTGCCGCAGGCCAACGCCGACACCAAACACGACTTCGCGACCGATCCCATCGATGCCTATGTCGATGGCGAGTGGGTCACTGCCCGTGGCACCACTCTGGGTGCCGACAACGGCATCGGCATGGCCGGTTGCTTGGCTGTGCTGGCTGACAAGACCATCAAGCACGGTCCGCTGGAAGTGCTGCTGACCACCGACGAAGAGACCGGCATGACCGGCGCTTTCGGTCTGGAAGCCGGCTGGCTGGAGGGCGAAATTCTGCTCAACACCGACTCCGAAGAGGATGGCGAGGTCTATATGGGCTGCGCTGGCGGTGTGGATGCCAATATCCGCTTCCCGCTCGAGCTGGTTGATGCTGCTGAAGGTGAAGCGTTCGAACTGGCAGTAAAAGGACTGCGCGGCGGTCACTCCGGTTGCGATATCCATCGCGGTCGTGGCAACGCCAACAAGCTGCTGGTGCGTCTGCTCAAAGCAGCCGAGCCGCTGGGTGTTCGTCTGGCCGAGATCCACGGCGGCACTCTGCGCAACGCCATCCCGCGCGAAGCCCGTGCCACCCTGCTGGTGCCCGCTGTCAGCGTAAACGAGTTCAAGGCGCTGGTTGACCGCTACACCGGGATCTACCAGACCGAACTGGCCGCCACCGAGCCAAACCTGACCCTGCTGGTCAACAGCGCCGCCAAACCGGCCAAGCTGATGAGCGTCTCCCTGCAGCAGCGCCTGCTGGACGCCCTGATGGCCTGCCCGAACGGCGTGATGCGCATGAGCGATGCCATGCCCGGCGTGACCGAAACCTCTACCAACCTGGGGGTCATCAAGACTCAGGATGGCGAAGTGTACGTCCAGTGCCTGATCCGCTCCCTGATCGACTCCGGCCGCGAGAGCATCGAGCAGATGACCCGCTCCCTGTTCACCCTGGCAGGCGCCAGCTGCGAATTCACCGGTGCCTACCCGGGTTGGGCGCCGAACGTGGACTCCCCCGTCATGGCGCTGGTACGCAATAGCTACCAGACCCTGTTCGGCACCATGCCCAACGTGATGGTGATCCATGCCGGTCTCGAGTGCGGTCTGTTCAAGAGCGCCTACCCGGAGTGGGACATGGTCTCCTTCGGCCCGACCATCCGCGGTGCCCACTCCCCTGACGAGAAGGTACATATCCCGGCGGTCGAGCGTTTCTGGCAACTGCTGGTGCACGTGCTGGAAGCGATTCCGGCCAAATAACCCGGCCTGCGCCACACAGTAAAACAAAGCCCCGCACTACTGCGGGGCTTTTTATTGTCTGTTCCAACCTGACGTTGGCGCTTAACGAATGCCGCGGGCCTCGCGGATCCACTCCCAGGCTTGCTGGATCTCCTGGGTCTTCTCCTTGGCCATCTCCATCATCTCCGGCGGCAGCCCTTTGGCGGCCAGCTTGTCCGGGTGATGCTTGCTCATCTCCTTGCGGTAGGCGCGCTTGATATCCTGATCGCTGTCGCTCTCGCTCACCCCCAGCAACTGATAGGCATTCTTGAGCCGATCCGCAGAGGGCGGCTCTTGGCGATACTGCTGACCACCGGAATGGCCTCCCTGATACTGGCCATGAGCCTGATTGAAGAAGTTCATCTGCGCTTCGGCCATCGCCAGAATGCGGGCCAACTCAATGCGGCTGAAACCCAGCTCGTCGGCAATGGTGTGCAGAATGGCGCGCTCGCCCTCCTCCACCCGCCCGTCGGCAAAGGCCGCCTGCAACTGCACCTCGAGGAAGAAGCGCAGGATATCGCGCTGCCCCAGACTGGCACGGCGGAACTCGGCCAGGGTCTCGCGCAGCGGGAAGTCGGCCTCCTTACCGAGACGAAACGACTCCTGCGCCCGGGCACGCTGTTCGCCCGCCAGCCGCATCCGATCCATCAGGTTGGAGGCAACCCGGATCTCCTGCTCGGTCACCTGACCGCTTGACTTGGCGATGTGACCCATCACCGAGAAGGTGGCATGGAAGAAGACGGCTTGCTGCTCTTGACTCGGGCCGCGACGAAACGCCCCCTGCAGCCCCATACCACGGTCGAAACGGTGGCCGACCCAGAGGCCAATCAGGGCGCCGATGATATTGCCGAGCAGAAAACCGAAGAAGGCGCCCAGCACCTTACCCCAAATACGCATGGTTCAAGACCTCTTGAAGTTAATGAGTGCGGGCCTGGAGCTGGTCATCCAGCTCGCGCAGACGGTCGACCGTGCCGATATCGCGCCACTCGCCAGCGAGCAGGCTGCCGCCCACCCGCCCTTGCGCCATCCAGTCACGGAGCAGGGGCGCCAGTTTGCGGGCGCCGCCCGCGAGACCGGCGAAAGCCGCTGGATCATATAGTCCGACCCCGCTGAAGGTAAACGCTGGCGTATCCATGACTCGCCCCCCTTGCAGGGCAAAGTCCCCGCTCGGGTGCTGGGGCGGATTGGGTACCAGCCAGAGGTGGGCCAGATCATCGCCAAGGGGCTGGCTGACCAGAGTGTGATAATCGAGATCGAGCCAGGTATCGCCGTTGATCACCAGAAAAGGGGCTGCGCCCAGCAGTGGTAGCGCCTGCACGATTCCGCCCGCGGTCTCCAGCGCACTCTCCTCGGCTGACCAGTGGATGGTCACGCCAAGCGCACTGCCATCACCAAGGCTATCGACCAGCTTGTGGCCAAGCCAGGCGTGGTTGATGACCAACTCGGTCACGCCGGCGGCTTTGAGTTTTTCGATGTGATGAACGATGAGCGGCTTGCCCCCCACCGCCAGCAGCGGCTTGGGCAGCAGGTCAGTCAGCGGGCGCATCCGCTCGCCACGGCCAGCGGCCAGGATCATCGCCTTCATGATTTAACTCCAGCATTGGCGATCCCCGGCAACACCACCTGCTCCAGCCACTGACCAAAACGGGCCAATACCGGATAGGCGCTACCGTGAGTGCGACAGACATCCACCACATAGCCGAGGGTACGGGGAATATCCTTGAGATAGCCGGACTTGCCGTCGCGATGATAGAGCCGGGTAAAGATTCCGGCAGCTTTGAGGTGGCGCTGCATGCCGGTCAGGTCAGCATCACGACGGAAACTGGCATAATCGAGCTCGCCAAGCAGACCCGCCTGTTGCAGGGTGGCAAAGCCGTGGCGCATCCCTTCATCGATCACCTCGTCCGGCCAACGCACGTAACAATCTTTCAGCAGGGAAACCAGATCATAAGTGAGCGGCCCGATGACCATATCCTGAAAATCGATGATGGCGAGTTCGCTGCTATCAGGAGTGCCTCCGCCGCACACCATCAGGTTGCGACTGTGGAAGTCACGGTGCATGACTCCTTGCGGCTGGGCCAGATTGCAGGCGGTGAGGCAGGCGAAGGTCTCGTCCAGCAGTTGCTGCTCTTCATGGCTCAGGCGCAGTTGCAGATGATGGCCCAGCAGCCACTCGGGGAAAATGCTGTTCTCCCGCGCCATAAAGGCGGCATCGAAGGGCTCAAGCGCCAGTTCAACCGCCCCCAGGCGGGGCAGCAAATCAATCGCCTTGCCATACCAGGCCAGCACGTTGTGCTCGTTCAGGCAGCTGATCAGCTGGGTATCGCCTAGGTCACTGACCGCCAGCAGCCCCTGTTCGTAGTCCACCGCCTTCACCTCTGGCGCCAACAGCTGACGCGCCTGCAAGGCGGCCGCGTTACGAACAAATTCATGATTTTTTTCGGTTTTCGGATTGGCATCCACCCACACAAGACCACCACCACGAGAGTAACGGCGGAAGCTGGCATCACCGGAAATGAGGGTCAACTGAAGAGTGGCATCACCGGAAATACGGCGTGCCCACTGCAATAGCAGGGAATCGCGATCGTGCATAAGTAGAGGACCAAGGTGGAAAGCAGCACTTGGCTGTTAGCCCTGGCCGCAATAATGCTTTATCATTGCCGGCTAACATAAAGCAATGACATGCAATGTCAACTCGATGAAACCTGTCGTAAAATGCATGCCTTGGATCAACCGTATCTATCACGGATTGCACGAGTCTTTCACATGACAAAATGGACACTGGGGTACCGCTATCCCATCGCCCTGACTATCAGCCTGGCCCCCGCACTCCCCCCTATGATGGTGCAGGCAGCCCCGTTCGAAGCGCCGCCAGCCACCGGCATTCTCGATAGTCTCTGCTATGACTATGTTCCCAAGATAGAGAAGCCTGCATCGGATCAGGATGCCAACGCACAGCCGGTCGAGGTTGATGCTGACCGTCTCGAGGCCAAACAGGGCGGCACCGCCGTCTATGAAGGTGACGTCAAGGTTCGTCAGGGTGTTCGCAAGTTTGACTCTGACTATGCCCAGCTCGACCAGAAGAGCCGGGATGTCATCGCCATCGGCAACATCTATTACAACGACGGTCAGGTGACCGTCACCAGCGACAAGACCCTCAAATCCAACCTGGATACCAAGAACTCCGAACTGGAAGAGGGCAAGTATCAGGTGCATGGCTCACCGGTGCGCGGCTTTGCCAAGCGCGTGGTGATGACCAACAACAACCAGAACATCACCATGGAGGGGGCCCAGTACACCACCTGCCCCCCCGGTCAGGAGGTGTGGACCCTCAAGGCGGGCAGTATCGACATCGACCAGAAAGAGGTGTTCGGCGAAGCCTGGAACGCCAGCCTCTGGCTCTATGACTACCCGGTGTTCTACTTCCCCTATATCAACTTCCCCATCAAGGATGAGCGGAAGACCGGTCTGCTTTACCCGGGTTACAAGCAGAGCTCCAGCAACGGCATGGATATCACCCAGCCCTTCTACTGGAACATTGCCCCCAACTATGATGCCACCATCACCTCCCGTTTTATGGATAAACGCGGCCTGATGGAACAGGTGGAGTTCCGCTACATGCCGGACCCCGCCCACACCGGCACTCTCTATTTTGAAAATCTGGCGGATGACAAGCAGTACAGCCCGAGCAATCCGAGTCTGTCTGGCCTGTCCGATGGACATCGCTACCTGATGAACGTCCGCCACGGTTCCGCCCTGATGGATGGCAGCCTGCGTTTTGGTATCGACTACACCCAGGTGCGCGACAAGGATTACAACTACTTCAACGACTTCAGCCCGCAAGTGGGCACTCAGGTCGACAGCCAGTTGCAGCAATCCTTTACCGCCGGCTACTACCAGCCCAACTGGAACCTCACCTCCGAGGTGCGCCGCTACCAAATCCTGAGCCCATATGCGCTGCTGCCCCACGAGATGCTGCCGCGTATCGACTACAACTACTATCAGCAAGGCAAGTGGTTCGATCTGGCCTGGAACAGTGAACTGACCAAGTTTGGCTATGACAGTGGCAGTGCCGCCACTCTGCAAGCAGGTGAGCGCTATACCGCCACCCGCCTGCATCTGGCGCCAACCCTGACCGTGCCCCTGGTGGATGCGCCGGGTTACTACCTGACCAGTCAGTACAAACTGATGTTTACCTCCTACAACCAGGAGGTACCCGATAATCTGGTTAGCCAGGACCGCAGCCGCTTCACCGATGCAGACAGCAAACAGCTGACCCTGAAAGAGGGCACCATTACCCGTACTCTGCCCTCCTTCCGCCTCAAGGGGGGCGTCAACTTCGATCGGCCGCTCGACTGGTATGATGGCAAGGGCACCCAGACCCTGGAGCCCGAGTTCCAGTACCTCTATATCCCTTACAAAAATCAGGACGAGATCGGGATCTACGACTCCACAACCACCCGTCAGGATTACTACAGCCTGTTCAGTGATCGCCGCTTTGCCGGTCTCGACCGCATTAGCGATGCCAACCGGGTCACCGTTGGCCTGACCAGCCGGGTCTATGACAATGTGGGTGATGAACGGTTGCGTCTGGCGGTAGCCCAGGCCTTTGAGATGACGCCACCCAAGGTGCGCCTCTACCCTTCAAATCCGGAAAGCACCAACGCCCGCTCCCTGCTCTCGTTCGAGGGGGATGCCCGGATCACCGATGAGTGGTTTGCCCATGCGGGGACCCAGTACGATACCTCCGAGGGTGAATTTACGGCTGGCAACGGTGCAGTCGAGTACCGCACCGGCAAGCTGACCACTCAGGTCAACTACCGCTACATCAAGGATGGCAACCTGGACTATCGCTATCCGACCAACACGGCACTGGCAGAAGATCTGAGCCAGGCGGGCCTGGTGATGATGGCGCCGATCGCCGATCAGTGGCAGATGTATGGCGGTTACTACCGTGACATCAAGCAGGATGTGAACATTGACCGCAAGATCGGTGTCAAATACGACTCCTGCTGCTGGAGCATCAACATGAGCCTGGAGTGGCACAATCAGCCGGACAACGTCACCCTGAAACCCACTTCGGAAAAAGTCATTGGTCTGCAGTTTGAAATGAAGGGACTTGGCAGCGTGGGTACCGGTGGCCGCAGCGTCACACTGGATACCGAGCTGTTGCCCTATGTTCGCCCGTTTAATCTGAAAGGCCAGCAATGATGCTGGTCCAGCCTTGAGAGATGGATATGAAAAAGACCCTGATTGCCCTGCTGACCGCGGGAATGTTCGGTGCCATGAGCCAGGCCGCACTGGCTGCGCCCGAGCTGATGGACAAGGTGCTGGCCGTGGTCAACAAGG
The DNA here is from genome assembly GCF_019047125.1 of Aeromonas sp. FDAARGOS 1411. NCBI lineage: Bacteria > Pseudomonadati > Pseudomonadota > Gammaproteobacteria > Aeromonadales > Aeromonadaceae > Aeromonas > Aeromonas sp. FDAARGOS 1411. The sequence goes on from NZ_CP077214.1 coordinate 2,828,114, forward strand.
ACGTGGTGCTGTCCAGTCAACAGGACGCACTGGTCAACAAGGTAAAACTCTCCGCCCAGGAGAGCGGCCAGTCCCTGCCTGACGATGCCACCCTGCGCAAACAGGCGCTGGATCGCCTGATCCAGGAGAGCCTGCAGCTGCAACTGGCGGAGCGCCAGGGGCTGAAGATCAGCGACACCCAGCTGGAACAAGCTATTCAGGGCATCGCTGCCGACAACAAGATGACCCTGGATCAGCTGCGGGCCCAGCTCGCCCGTGAAGGGATGACCTATGCCCAATATCGGGAAGAGGTTCGCCGCGAGATCCTGATGAACGAGGTGCGCCGCAACCAGGTGCGCCGCCGTATCAACATCTCCGAGCAGGAGGTGAAGCAGGTGGTGGAGATCCTGAAGAAACAGGGTCAACAGCAGAACGAATACCACGTTGGCCATATTCAGATTGCCCTGCCGGACAACCCCACTGCCGCCCAGCTGGATGCCGCCAAGAGCAAGATCGAGCGCATTCTGACCGCCCTCAAGCAAGGTGCCGATTTCCGCAAACTGGCCATTGCCGAGAGTAACGGTCCCAAGGCGCTGGAAGGGGGCGACTGGGGCTGGATGAGCCCGCAAGAGATGCCGACCCTGATGGCGGAAGCGGTGCAAGGTGCCAAGAAGGGCGACATCGTCGGCCCGCTGCGCTCCGGCGCCGGCCTGCACATCGTCAAGGTGTTCGACACCAAGGGTCAGCAGCAAGTGATGCAGACCGAGGTGAAAGCCCGCCACATCCTGATCAAGCCGTCCATTATCCTGAGCGAAGAGAAAGCCAAGGGGATGCTGGATGGCATTCTGCACGACATCAAGAGCGGCAAGGCCAGCTTCGCCAGCATGGCGGAGAAGTACTCCGAAGATCCGGGCTCTGCGGTGCAGGGTGGCGAACTGGGCTGGTCTGATCCCAACGTCTATGTCCCCGAGTTCCGTGACATGGTCAACCGTCTGCAACCGGGCCAGATTAGTGCCCCGTTCCGTACCAGCCATGGCTGGCACATCGTGCAGGTGGAAGATCGCCGCAGCCAGGATGCGACCGACAAGGCTCAGGAGCAGCGCGCCTACCAGCTGATCTACAACCGTCGCTTCGTGGAAGAGTCCCAGGCGTGGCTGGATGAGCTGCGTGACGAGGCCTACATCCAGATCGAAGGAGCCGGTAGCTGATGAGCTGCCGTCGCCTTGCCGTTACCCCGGGCGAACCGGCCGGGATTGGGCCTGATCTGGTGCTGCAGATTGCCCGGCAGGATTGGCCCCACCAGTTGGTGGTGATCGCCGATCCGGCGCTGCTGCGCGAGCGGGCAACCCTGCTTGGGCTCAGCATCGAGCTTGAACCCTACGATGCCGCCGCACCTGCCCGCCCCCAGCGGGCGGGCACCCTGACCGTCTGCCCGGTCATCCTCGGCACCTCTGTTGTGCCGGGCGAGTTGAACGAAGGCAATGGCGCCTATGTGCTGGCGACCCTGCAGCGTGCCTGCGATGGCAACATGAGCGGCGAATTTGCCGCCGTGGTGACCGGGCCGGTGCACAAGGGGATCATCAACCAGGCCGGGGTCTCGTTCAGCGGCCACACCGAGTTCTTTGCACAGCAATCCAACACCGCCGATGTGGTAATGATGCTGGCAACCGAGGGGCTGCGGGTCGCACTGGCGACTACCCATATTCCGCTGGCCTATGTGGCGATGGCCATCACCGAAGATCGCCTCGGCAAGGTGATCCGGATCCTCAACGAGGATCTCGCCACCAAGTTTGGTATCGCCAAACCCCGTATTTACGTCTGCGGCCTCAACCCCCACGCCGGGGAAGGTGGCCATCTCGGACGTGAAGAGATTGACGTGATCGAACCCGCCATGGCCACGCTGCGCCAGGAAGGGATCGATCTGGTCGGCCCATTGCCGGCCGACACCCTGTTCCAGGAGAAATACCTCAAGGATGCGGATGCGGTACTCGCCATGTACCACGACCAGGGGCTGCCTGTGCTCAAATACAAGGGCTTCGGCAGTTCGGTCAATATCACCCTGGGGCTTCCCTTCATCCGCACTTCGGTGGATCACGGCACCGCGCTGGATCTGGCAGGCAAGGGCCTTGCAGATCCTGGCAGCCTTGTCACCGCGATTAACCACGCCATCAAGATGGTAGAGAAAAAAAGATATGAGCAGTAAGGTGCACATGGGCCACACGGCCCGTAAGCGTTTCGGTCAGAACTTCTTGCACGACCGGTATGTGATCGATCAAATCGTCGCCGCCATCAACCCGCAGCCGGGTCAGAATCTGGTGGAGATCGGTCCGGGTCTGGCCGCGCTGACCGAGCCGGTTGCCGCCCAGATGGACAAAATGACCGTGGTCGAGCTTGACCGGGACCTGGCAGCTCGCCTGCGCGAGCACCCAACCCTCAAAGACAAGTTGACCGTCATCGAAGCGGATGCCATGCGTTTCGACTTCGGCACCCTGATGGGTGAAGGCAAGGGGCCGCTGCGCATCTTCGGCAACCTGCCCTACAACATCTCCACCCCGCTCATCTTCCACCTGTGCGAATTTGCCGACCGGGTTGAAGACATGCACTTCATGCTGCAAAAGGAAGTGGTGTTGCGTCTGGCAGCAGGCCCGGGCAGCAAGGCTTATGGCCGCCTGAGCGTGATGACCCAGTACTACTGCCAGGTGGTGCCTGTGCTGGAAGTGGGTCCGGGTGCCTTCAAACCGGCGCCAAAGGTGGACTCTGCCGTAGTTCGCCTGATCCCGCACAAGAATCCGACCATAGTCGCAAAAGACATTCGTTGTCTGAATCGCGTCTGTACCGAGGGCTTTGGCCAGCGTCGCAAGACCATCCGCAACAGCTTCTCCAACTTCATCACTGACGCCCAGCTGACCGAGCTTGGTATCGATGGCAACCTGCGCCCGGAGAATCTCTCCCTCGAGCAGTTTGTCATGATCGCCAACTGGCTGGCGGATCAGCAACAGGCCTGATCCTGTGGCACTCCCGCACATCGAGATCCGCCCATACCCCGTGTATGTGGCGGGCTCCAAAGACCCTTACCAGTTTCACTATCTGATCGAGATTGAGAATCTGGGGCCCGGCCCGGTGCAACTGCTGCATCGGCGCTGGCTCATCACCGATGCCAATGGCAAGATGCTGGAAGTGGCAGGCCCGGGCGTGGTCGGGGAGCAACCCGTCATTGCCGAAGGTGAGACCTACCGCTACCAGAGCGGCGTGCCGCTGGCGACCCCGCTCGGGGTGATGGAAGGGAGCTATACCCTGCAAGATGGCTCTGGTCAGCAGTTTGAGGCGCCTATCGCCCCCTTCACGCTGGCCATCCCCAATATTATCAACTGAGGTTTCATGGCGAACTGTTTTGTCGGTGACATCCAGGGCTGTTACGACGACTTGCGCCGTCTGCTGGATCTTGCCGCGTTCGATCCCGAAAATGACGTGCTCTGGCTCTGCGGCGATCTGGTCGCCCGCGGCCCGGACTCCCTCAATACCCTGCGTTTTGTCAAAGGGCTGGGCAACCGCGCCGTCACCGTGCTCGGTAACCACGACCTGCACCTGCTGGCGGTCGCCAATGGCGTTGCACCGCTCAAGAAGAAAGACAAGCTGCAAAGCCTGATGGATGCCCCTGATCGGGATGAACTGCTGGAGTGGCTGCGCCACCGCCCGCTGCTGGCCGAACATCCGGATCTGCCCATCATGATGGTGCATGCCGGGATCTCCCCCGCATGGGATGTCCGCACCGCGCGCAACTGCGCCCGCGAGGTAGAGAGCCTGCTGCGCGGTGACCAGTACAGCTGGCTGCTGCACAACATGTATGGCGATCAGCCGGATGGCTGGAAAGATGATCTGGTCGGGATCGACCGCTACCGCTACATCATCAACACCTTCACCCGAATGCGCTTCTGCTACTTCGATGGCCGGCTCGACTTCAAATGCAAGAAGGGCCCCAAGGAGTCGACCCCGGGCCTGCGTCCCTGGTTCGAGCAGCGCGAGCATCACGTGGATGACCCCATTCTGGTGTTCGGCCACTGGGCGGCCCTGATGGGCAACACCGGCAAGAGCGACATCAAGGCGCTCGATACCGGCTGTGTCTGGGGCAACAGCCTCACCCTGTGGCGCTACGAGGATGATGCCCTGATCGCCACCCCCTGCCCGGTTCACGCCAGCTAGGGGGACGCAGCAATCTGGCGGTCGCTGCCGCACGGATTGCCACAACCCGTTCCAATAACAAAGCCCGGCAATCTGCCGGGCTTGCTGTTTTAGGTTCCCTGTTTTCCGGCGAATGAAGTTACAACTTGCGCCCCAGCCGCTTCTCGATCTGGCGCCGCTCCCACTCGGGGCCAAACAGCTTGAAGGGCTGAAACACCCGAACAGCATGGGAGGCAAGCCCCAGCCCCCAACCCAGGGTTGGCCACCAGGCCCAGATGTACTCCGGATTGCTCAGGTAGTTGATGACAAACAGCCCGCAGATCACCACCACGTAGCTGGCGGCATGGTGATAGAAGCCCTTGAGCTCCTCCACATAGCGCATTGCCGCCCGCTCCTCTGCCGATACCTGCACTGCATCCTGCCCCATAGTGTCAGTTCCTCTCATCTCGCGCTCCTGCTGCTCTGATCCATCCAGTTGAGCCACATCGAGTTCAAAGACGGCGGCCAGGGCCTTGAGAGATTCCAGTCCGGGTTGCTGCCCCTGCTCGATCCGCTGGATAGTGCGGACACTCAAACCAGTCAACGTTGCTAACTGATCCTGGGACCAACCCCGTTGCAATCTCAACTTCCTGACGATCATCTCGAACTCCTTGTGGTAATTGACAGGGCCAGCATAGGGCTTGCGCCGCGAAAGGTGACACGACAGATAGCCGACATACATCTGACAGTCCTTTAAAATCAGATGGTTAAGATTTTGTTCTTGTCAGTCAGCCGCTCGTTCCCCCAGATATTGCACAAACCGTAACAGATAACCATCGGGATCTTGCAGCAAAAATTCGCGCTGCCCGGCCAGCATCTCGCCCACTGGATACCAGACCTCAGTGGGCTGCCGGAAAAGTGCAATCTCGGCGGCCTGCAAGCGGTCGAGTAGCGGCTGGATCTCGGTCAGCTCCATCTGCAGATTGATCCCCCGACCGAACGGTGGCTCCAGCGCCCCGACCTGCCAACCCGCCGGATGTACCTGCTCCAGCATCAGTTGTACCTGTTGCTGTTCAAGATAAGCAAAAGGAGGGTCATCGCGCCGATAGCGGACCGAGAAGCCCAACAAACCGGTATAGAAAACCAGAGATCGAGCCAGATCGGTAACCGACAGCTCCGGTACCATGGGATTCCAATACACCTCATCCACCGCGACAGTAGGGTTCGTCATGGCTTACAGGCTCTGCATCAGCTCGGCGGCAATCTCGAAAGAACGCAGTCGGGCCTGATGATCGACGATGGGCCCATTGAACATCAGCTCATCGGCACTGGTTTCTGCCAGCAGCGCCTTGAGGCCATGGCGGATCTGCTCCGGATCGCCCACCAGAGAGCGAGCCAGGGTCTGCTCCATCGCCATCAGCTCACGGGGCGCCCACTCGTCACCAAGCTGGACGACCGGCGCGGGCAGCTTGCCCGCATCACCGCGATGGAGGCGCAAAAACTGCTGCTGCACGGTAGTGAACTGAAAGCGGGCTTCGCGCTCGCTGTCGGCGGCGATCATATTGATACAGACCACAGCATAAGGCTTGGGCCAGCGAGCAGAGGGGCGATACTGGCTACGGTAGATCTCCAGCGCTTGCAGCAACATGGCGGGCGCGAAATGGGAAGCAAAACCGAATGGCAAGCCCATCGCCGCTGCAAGTTGCGCGCTGTAAAGGCTGGAGCCAAGCAGCCAGATGGGTAGATGCAGCCCCTGGCCGGGTACCGCCTGCACCGCGCCAATCTCGTCGCCAAAATAGCTCATCAGCTCACGCACATCGGCGGGGAAATCATCCACCTCACCGCTGCGCATACGCCGCAGCGCCCGCATGGTGCGCTGATCGGTCCCGGGGGCGCGACCAAGACCGAGATCGATGCGGTCGGGATAGAGCGAAGCCAAAGTGCCAAATTGCTCGGCAATCACCAGTGGCGAGTGGTTCGGCAGCATGATGCCACCCGCCCCGATCCGCAAAGTGGTGGTGACTTCGGCCAGATGACCGATCAGCACCGAGGTGGCGGCACTGGCAATGCCCGGCATGTTGTGATGCTCGGCCAGCCAGTAGCGCTGGTAACCCCAGCCTTCGGCATGGCGGGCAAGATCCCGTGAACGGCGAAACGACTCGGCAGGCACGGAACCTTCGGCAACAGGCACCAGATCGAGCACGGAATAGGGGATGGCAGACATGGGTCACTCCATTGATTTACAGGCCAGTAACAAGTGGGGCAATGTAGCACGGGATACCTGAATGAATCACTATCTCCTGCCACACTCTGCCTGCCAAGCGGCAGCAATCGAACGGAACAAATCTCAGGCAAGTATTGTTTGAACGCTCATCCTGCTGGCCGCGCAAGCCCAGGGGGGATCATATTTTCTTACATTTGCGGGCTGGCCTGAGCGCCCCCGGCTGGTTATAACGGTGCCCTTATAGCGAAGGGGGAGCAATAGACTCCCCCTCACTCTTTGTCACACCACACTGTTCAGGTTATCTATGTCAAAACATCTCGTTCTGCTGGGCGCACTGACGCTCTCCGGTTGCGCCCTGTTGTCTCCCCCCGCCCCCACCGTCACCCCGGTGCACCTTGCCGATACCAGCCAGCGCGGCTTTTACATCGAGTGCAGCAGCATGAAAGCCTGCTTCCAGCAGGCCAACCAGACCTGCCCGCAAGGTTACAAGGAGACCGATCGTCGTCAGCAGACGCTCTACAGCACCCAGTATCTGGGGGGAAGCTATGACGACGAGAAGAAGGTCTACACGGCAGCCAAGCCCTATAGCATCGCCAACACGGTCCACTCGTTAACCATCCAGTGTCCTATCTGAGCATAACGTCACGCTAACCCATACGGCGGCCGGTACGGGATACCAAGGCCCCAGCCGGCACGCTACCACCCTTTTCTTGTTCCACTGAGCACAAACCTCTTATGTCACAGAGAATTGTCCTGCTGGGCAGTATATTGCTGTCCGGTTGCGCCCCCACCACTGTCACTGAGCTCACCTCCGCAGATTCCTCGCAGCAACGATTCCAGATCGAGTGCGGTGCGCCTGATGATTGCCAGCAACAGGCAAGCTTGAGCTGTCCGCAGGGCTATCAGGAAACCGATCGCAGCCAGCATACCTTCACCAACGTTCAGATGAGCATGGGGGGCTCAGACCCGATGAGGGGATTTAGCCCGAGCTTCCCCCAGATCAGCACCTTCACAATCCATACCCTGCTGGTGCAGTGTCCCCGCAAGCCGGCACAGCCCCACCCGCAGGGACACTGATGAGCAAGGGCCCGCAGGCCCTTCTCTCTTGTTACCCACACTCAGGCCACGGCGAATGACCCACACCTTGCAAGGCAGGACGTTTTGCGAATAACCCGCGTCATCCATCAAGCCCGGAGAAAAGAGGAAAAGCCATAAAAAAACGGTCAACCGAGGTTGACCGTTTTTCACTGCGCTGCGTCCTTAGAACAGCAGATGTGCCACCCCGGCGATAACCGGCAAGGTGACCAGAGTGCGCAGCAGGAAGATAACGAACAACTCCCACAGCTTGACCGGGATCTTGCTGCCCAGCAGCAGGGCGCCCACTTCGGACATATAGATCAGCTGGGTTACCGACATGGCGGCAATCACGAAGCGGGTCATGTCACTCTCGATGGTCGAGGCCAGCACCGCCGGAATAAACATGTCGGCAAAACCGACCATGATGGTCTTGGACGCCGCTTCCGCCTCCGGCAGTTGCAGCAGCTCCAGCAAGGGGACAAACGGGGCGCCAAGCCAGTTGAAGATAGGGGTGTACTCGGCCAGCATCAGGGCACAGGTACCGATCGCCATCACCACCGGCAGCACGCCAAACACCATATCCAGTGCATTCTTCACCCCTTCCCGTGCGACTGCGCCGAGATCAGTCATGCTGTCAGCCTTGGTCAGCGCCCGCTCGAAACCATAGCTCATCACGCTGTGCTGGTGCGGCACGGCTTCCTGCTTGCGGCACAGAGGAGTGCCATCGGCATAGATGTCCTTCTTCCAGCAGAGCGGTGGCAGACGCGGCACCACGATGGCCGCGACCACACCCGCCAGACAGACGGTCAGGTAGAAGGGGACAAACATGTGCTCCAGCTTCACCTGGGAGATCACCACCAGACAGAAGGTGATGGAGACCGCAGAGAAAGTGGTGCCAATCACCGCGGCTTCACGCTGGGTATAGAACTTACCCTCATACTGCTTGCTGGTCAGCAGGATGCCAACGCTGCCATCGCCAAGCCAGGAGGCAAAGCAGTCCACTGCGGAGCGACCCGGCAACCGGAACACCGGACGCATGATGCGGGTCATCATGGTGCCGACAAATTCCAGCAGCCCGAAATCGAGCAGCAACGGCAGCAGCAGGCCGGCAAAAATGAAGACCGAGAACAGCACCGGCAGCAGATCGTTGAGCACCAGTCCACCGGTTGCGCCGGAGTAAAGCACCTCAGGCCCTACCTGGAAGAAGGTCAACAGCACGAAGATACCGCCCAATACCCGCACGCAGGCCCAGAAAGGGGAGACATTGAACAAGCTGTTGAGGAAAGGACGACGCACCAGAATCGCTGGCTTGAACAACCAGGCAATCACCGTCATCAGCATGGTGGTGGTGATCACCGCACTGACCATGGCGACCAGATAATCGGCAAAAACGCGCTGTACCAGCTTGGCAAGCACGGCCACCGGGATGGTGACGTTACCGTCATAGACGACCGGCGTCATGAACAGCAGGATCCCGATAAGTGACGGAACCAGAAACATCAACAAATTACGGCGAGTATTGACCGCAGGTGCTTCGAGACTCTTTTCCAACATGATATGACTGCCCTAATGTTACTTTCCCTAGCCCGGCCAACCTGCGTATTCATGCATTAACCGGCAAAACGGGCGCAAGAATACTCTAAAAAAATGCACAAACAAGCCTTTAAGGCAGAAATCTGCGCATAAATATTTCCACAGGCAAACCTTCCATTAAAACAATAAGATACAGCGACGCATATCGATTCAATCGACATCGCCAGATGATTGTTTCGTTATTGTTAATTTTGGTGGGCAGTATAATCGGTTATCAGTAGCAGGCAATAAGTGACATCACAAATATACCTAATGAGTTGCTGCTCGATAGACATAAAAAAACCGGAGCCTGTTCAGGCTCCGGTTTTCCATGAGAGTGACGGGGATCAGTCACGGACGTAGATGACTTCAACGCCATCATCTTCGTCGTCATCCCAATCGTCATCATCAAGCCCTTCATCGAAGGCAAGAGAGGCAGCCAGTGCTTCCGCTTCAGCCTTGGCCAGCTGGTTCTTGTGGTAGTCATCCCACTTGAACTCCACCTTCTCGATGGCGTCTTTGGCATCTTCCGCCAGCTGACGGGGCATGGTATCAAGTAGATCCAGAATGTCGTAGCAGACCTTCTTGGTGCCTTCCTTGCTGATGGCAGTGATGGCATAGACCGGACCTTCGTGGTTCAGGGCCGCCTTGACGCGATCCATCACCTCCTGGGCTTCTTCTTCCAGGATCAGGTCCATCTTGTTAAACACCAACCAGCGCGGCTTGCCAGCCAGTTCCGGGCTGTACTTCTCCAGCTCCTTGACGATGGTCACGGCATTTTCAGCAGGATCGGAGCCATCAACCGGACAGATATCCACCAGGTGGATTAGCACGCGGCAACGCTCGAGGTGTTTCAGGAAGCGGATACCCAGACCTGCACCCTCGGCAGCACCTTCGATCAGACCCGGGATATCGGCGATCACGAAGGAGCGGGAGTTCTCACCACGCACCACACCCAGGTTCGGTACCAGGGTAGTGAAGGGGTAATCAGCCACTTTCGGGCGAGCCGCAGAAACGGCGCGAATAAAGGTAGACTTGCCTGCGTTGGGCAGACCCAGCATGCCGACATCGGCCAGCAGCAGCAGCTCCAGCTTCAGGGTACGCACTTCACCCGGAGTACCATTACTCTTCTGGCGGGGAGCACGGTTGACGGAGCTCTTGAAGCGGGTGTTGCCCAGACCGTGGAAACCACCTTTGGCAACCAGCAGCTTCTGCTCGTGGTGGGTCAGATCCCCCAGCAGTTCACCGGTATCTTCATCGGTCGCTCGGGTACCGACCGGCACACGCAGGATCTTGTCCTTGCCGCGGCGACCGGTACAGTTGGCGCTCTGGCCATTCTCACCGCGCTCGGCAGCATGGAAGCGCTCGAAACGGTAGTCGATCAGGGTATTGAGGTTTTCGTCGGCGATCAGATATACGTCGCCACCGTCACCGCCGTCACCGCCGTCCGGACCACCGTTGGGAATATATTTTTCACGGCGAAAGCTTACACAACCGTTACCACCGTCACCGGCATCGACTCGAATCTGGACTTCATCAACAAACTTCATAGGTAACCGTCACCTTAATTCGAAAAACCGATACGCAATTATAGTGGTACAGACCCCTGCGGGCGATACGCATCTTGCCAATCATGCCCGTCAGAGCCAAAGTCAGCTGCGTTCCGTTTTTTCGTCAACGACATCAGAAAGACGTCAGAAAAACAAAAGCCCCGCCTGTTGGCGGGGCTTCGGATCCTTGCGGTCCGTAATTACTCAGCAACGATGCTAACGTACTTACGATTCAGCGGACCTTTAACTTCGAACAGGATTTTACCAGTCGCGGTAGCGAACAGGGTGTGATCCTTGCCCAGACCAACGTTGGTGCCAGCGTGGAACTTGGTACCACGTTGACGAACGATGATGCTGCCAGCCAGAACTGTTTCGCCGCCGAAACGCTTCACGCCCAGGCGTTTAGCTTCAGAATCGCGACCGTTGCGGGATGAACCGCCAGCTTTTTTGTGTGCCATTTATCGGACTCCTCTAATTAAGCGCTGATGCCAGTGATTTTGACTTCAGTGAACCACTGACGGTGGCCCGCTTGCTTACGATGGTGCTTACGACGACGGAACTTGACGATAGTCACTTTCTCGCCACGGCCGTGAGCCACAACTTCAGCTACAACCTTGCCACCTTCAACGAAAGGAGCACCTACTTTAAAAGTGTCGCCTGCAGCAACCATCAGAACTTCGTTGAAGTCGATGGTAGCGCCAGTCTCAACGTTCAGCTTTTCCAGACGAACGATTTGACCTTCGGCCACACGGTGTTGTTTTCCGCCGCTTTGGAATACCGCGTACATTTGATTAACTCCGTAAAGGCATGTCTTTTGCTCAAGGCTAGACATGCGCAAAAACCTATAACAATGGGCGGGCATTCTACGCAAATCGATCTGCTCAGGCAAGGCCAATTTAGCAAAAAGTTTATTTTGTGCGCATATCTGCCGCCGTGGATAAACGCCTAACTGTAACCCATTGTGAAATCGTGTAGAATCCCTGCCATTACTAAAATCGCAGTTATTGCTGCTGTCACGTTACGAGACTTATGGACCAACAGACTATCCGTGCGCTCTGTGCCGCCGACATGACGGCGGTCAATGAACTGATCCTGGCCCGACTCCAGTCCGACGTTAGTCTGATTAATCAGCTGGGTTTCTACATTGTCAGCGCCGGCGGGAAACGGATGCGCCCCATGCTGACCGTGATGGCTGCGCGTGCGCTGGGCTATGAGGGTGAGGATCACCTGAAACTGGCCGCCATCATCGAATTCATTCACACCTCAACCCTGCTGCATGACGACGTGGTCGACGAATCCGACCTGCGCCGTGGCCGGGAGACCGCCAACGCCATGTTTGGCAATGCCGCCAGCGTGCTGGTCGGTGACTACCTCTATAGCCGCTCCTTCCAGATGATGGCCGAACTCTCCAACCTGCGGGTGATGAAGATCCTCTCGGATGCCACCAACACCATCGCCGAAGGGGAAGTGTTGCAGCTGATGAACTGCAACGACCCGGATACCACCGAAGAGAGCTACATGACGGTCATCTACTGCAAGACCGCCAAGCTGTTCGAGGCCGCCACTCGCCTTGCAGCCGTGCTGACTCATCAGCCCGAGCCCGTCGAGCAGGCCATGACCGATTACGGCAAGTATCTGGGCACCGCGTTCCAGATCATTGATGACGTGATGGACTACTGCTCCCAGAGCGAAGAGATGGGCAAGAACGTCGGCGACGATCTGGCCGAAGGCAAACCGACCCTGCCGCTGCTGCGCGCCATGGAAGTGGGCACGCCGGAAGAGCGCCAGCTGGTGCGCGATGCCATCGAGCACCGCAACGGTATGGAACATCTTGAGCAGATCCTCGGCATTCTCGACCGCACTGGCGCGCTGGAGTACTCCCGCATGCGTGCCAGAGAGGAGGCCGACAAGGCCATTGCCGCCCTCGCCATCCTGCCTGACTCCCCGCACAAGCACGCGCTGGAAACACTGGCCCACATGGCCGTGCAGCGCAGTGCCTGAGTAAACGACATGCATGAAAAAAGAGGCCTTCGGCCTCTTTTTTATTGTCTGCTATCTGCTGGACAGTGCATTGCGCCAGACTCAGCGACTCAGCATCCAGAGGATCACGCTACCCGCAACCACTAGCGAGCCGCCGATACGGCGCAACTGCTCCGGTGGCTGATCGCTCAGCAGCCGCAACATCTGCTGCCATGCCCTGGGCATCAACAGCGGGCCGAGCCCCTCGAACAACAACAGCAATCCCAACCCCATCAGCATTGATGTCAGCATCCGACCTCCTTCAATGCAACCAGCCCCCAGGGTCGACGGCTGGAAAAACAAAAGGGTCTGACAATGCAGACCCTTTGAATGTGACCTCGTGGCGATTACTGCTTGGTGCCGTGAGGAGACTTGAGGTAACGGAAGAACTCGCTGTCCGGCTTCAACACCATCAGGTCGTTGCCACCGGCAAAGCTCTTGCGATAGGCCTCCATGCTACGCACGAAGCTGAAAAACTCGGGGTCTTTCTTGTAGCTGTCGGCATAGATCTTGGCGGCTTCCGCATCCCCTTCACCGCGCAGCTGGCGAGCGTTACTCTCGGCGTCGGCGATCATGACTGTCACCTTGCGGTCGATATCGGCACGCAGGATTTCAGCCTTCTCGCGACCCTGAGAGCGGTGCTCACGGGCGACTGCGGTACGCTCGGCGCGCATCCGCTGGTAGATGGAGTTGGAGACTTCCACCGGCAGGTTGATCTGCTTGATCCGCACATCCACCACCTTGATACCGAGCTCGGAGGAGCGCGCCATCTTCTTCAGGGCATCTTCCATCACGGTACTGCGCTCACCGGAGACGATGTCCTTGATGGTGCGGTTACCGATCTCGGAACGCAGACCGTTATTGATCTTGCGTTTGAGCAGATCTTCAGCCTGCAGCTTGTTGCCACCACCGGTTGCCAAGTAGTACTTGGAGAAGTCCTCGATCTTCCACTTCACGTAGGAGTCGATGATCAGGTCTTTCTTCTCGGAGGTGACAAAACGGTCGGCCTGGCTGTCAATGGTCTGGATGCGGGCATCCATCTTGCGAACCTGGTCGATGAGCGGCACCTTGAAGTGCAGGCCCGGCTCATAGAGGCGGGGTTCACCGGAGTCAACCCGCTTCACCTTGCCAAACTGCACCACAATCCCCTTCTGACCTTCATCAACGATAAAGACAGAGGAGAAGCAGACCATGGCCGCGACAGCGATTGCACCAATAGCTAGCTTTTTCATCTATCAGTTTCTCCCTGAGCTGAAGCGGTCACCGCTACGCAGCGGCATTGTCGGGGTAGAGTTGGCACCCTCGTTGGAAACGGGGACCTGCTCTGTGGCCGGGGCGGCAGTGGCACGATCAGACTGGGTTACCTTCGGCTTGCCAGACAGCTTGTCGAGCGGCAGGTAGATCATGCTGTTGTTGCCAGCCGGCATGTCGACCACCACCTTGTTGGCCTGCTGATAGAGCTCTTCCATGGTTTCCAGATAGATACGCTCACGGGTCAGCTCGGGGGCAGCCAGATACTGGGGCAGCAGCTCGTTGAAGCGAGCAACTTCACCTTGGGCTTTCAACACGATCTGGGATTTGTAAGCTTCCGCTTCCTGCTCCAGACGCTTCACCTGGCCACGGGCCTTGGGCTCCACTTCACGGGCATAGGCTTCTGCTTCACGAATGAAACGCTGTTCATCTTCCTGAGCGGAGATGGCGTCATCAAACGCATCTTTCACCTCTTCCGGCGGACGCGCCGGCAGGAAGTTGACGTCGACGATCTGCAGACCCATCTGGTAAGGCTCGATGATGCCATCGATCACCTGCCAGGTCTCCTGGCGCACCTTCTCACGACCGGTAGTCAGGACGTCATCCATCCGGGTATGACCCACCACGTAGCGCAGGGCGCTATCGGTGGCCTGACCCAGACTCTCGTCGGCATTGGTCACGCTGAACAGATACTGCTCGGGATTGACGACACGGTACTGCACGTCCATCTCGACCCGTACCACGTTCTCATCCTGAGTCAGCATGAAACCGGAGGCAGGCAGGGAGCGCACGGACTCGACGTCCACCGGGATCACCTGATCGATAAAGGTCGGCTTCCAGCGCAGGCCCGGCTCGACAATATGGGAAAACTTGCCAAACCGCAGCACGGCACCACGCTCCGCTTCGCGAATGGTGTAGAAGCCGCTGACGACCCACACCACCACAGCCACAACCAACGCGATGGAGATACCAAAGCGACCTACATCGCCACCAGATTTGCCGCCACCAAACAAGCCACCGAAACGGCGACTCACTTTGCGCAGCATTTCATCCAGATCAGGGGGTCCCTGATTCTTGCCGTTATTCCCCCAAGGGTCACGGTCTTTGCCGTTGTTACCAGGCTCATTCCAAGCCATCAGCGTCTCCATTAATACATGCGGATGGATATCATCTCTATCGGGCCGTCATACGTCGCGAAGCCCCTAAGGGTTCATCTTCATCAACGAATCAATGCCTGATAAAGCGTTGTAAACTCTCACCTTCCTGTTTCACGAGGCGGTTCCAGTCGGCCACTTGCAAGCGGACTTCCAGCACGAAATCACCCTCCTCGCTAAAACCTTCCTGCTCAATCCCTTTCAGCTGATAGAGCGCACTGCGCAATCTCGCGGCAGAAGGAGGTAACTGCAGGGTGTGATGCACCATGGAGCCAGCCAGCAATTCGGTCAGCGCCGTAAACAGATGCTCACAACCTTCACCAGTCTGGGCCGACAGCCAGACGCGCAACGGGCGCCCCTCGTCATCTCGCTCCAGACCTGCCGGACGATCCGCCAGCTTGTCGATCTTGTTGCAGATCATCAGCTGGGGCCTGTCATCGGCTTCAATCTCGGCCAACACCTGCTGCACGGAGTCGATATTCTCCTGCATCTGCTCATCGGCACAGTCCACCACATGCAGCAGCAGATCCGCTTCACGGGTCTCCTGCAGGGTCGCCTTGAAGGCCGCGACCAGATCATGGGGCAAGTGTCGAATAAATCCAACTGTATCCGCCAAAATCACATCACCCACATCCCGGATCACCAGTTTACGCAGGGTGGGATCCAGAGTTGCGAACAATTGGTCGGCAGCATACACGCTGGCAGCTGTAAGTTGGTTGAACAAAGTGGACTTTCCGGCGTTGGTATAACCAACCAGTGACACCGTCGGCACTTCGTTGCGGTTGCGGGCGCGGCGTCCCTGCTCCCGCTGCTTGGCCACCTTGTCGAGCCGACGCAAAATCGCCTTGATGCGTTCCCGCAGCAGACGTCGGTCAGTTTCAAGCTGAGTTTCACCCGGACCACGCAGACCGATCCCGCCCTTTTGACGCTCAAGGTGGGTCCAGCCTCGCACCAGACGAGTGGAAAGATGGCGCAACTGGGCCAGTTCGACCTGCAGTTTACCTTCGTGGGTTCGGGCCCGCTGGGCAAAGATATCGAGGATCAGGCCGGTTCGATCCACCACCCGGCACTGGAACAGACGCTCCAGGTTGCGCTCCTGGGCGGGGGTCAGGGCATGGTTGAAGATGACGACGTCGGCATCCAGCATCTGGACTTGGGACGCGATCTCTTCAGCCTTGCCACTGCCGACAAAAAATTTGGCACTGGGCGCACTGCGACTGGTGGTAATTACCCCCAGCGCATTGACTCCGGCCGAGCTCACCAACATCTTGAGCTCTTCCAGATCCTCCCGCTCACCCTCATCACTGAAGTTGACATGCACCAGAACGGCCTGTTCGCCAGCTTCATAACGGTCAAACAAGCGCTTGCTCCTTAACAGGAATCATGATGAATCTGAGTTGGCGAGTCGACTCGCCCAGGGATATCACGCCTCGGCATCACCCTGTTCATCAGCCGCGCCACCCGGAGTGGGCTGGTGATGATTGACGGCACGGGCCGGTACGACAGTCGAGATGGCGTGTTTGTAAACCATCTGGCTCACGGTGTTTTTCAGCAGGATAACAAACTGGTCAAAAGACTCGATCTGACCTTGCAGTTTGATGCCGTTCACCAAATAGATAGAAACAGGAATCCGCTCACGGCGCAGCGCATTCAAAAACGGGTCTTGGAGAGATTGCCCCTTAGCCATTTTTCTTTTCCTTATAGTTTGTTGTTTTTAAACACCGAATATCAATATAACAACCTGATTATACAGGGAGTGTCAAGCCGCACCAGCGCGAGCAAGCACGCGGTCGAGATTGCCAGACTCACCAGATTCCAACCAGATCACATCGGGCCAGCCGCGCAACCAGGTCATCTGTCGTTTTGCCAATTGGCGTGTGGCAACAATGCCACGATAACGCATCTCATCATACCCCACTTCACCGCACAGGTAGTCCCACATTTGGCGATAACCCACACAGCGAATGGAGGGGAGATCCGGGGTCAGATCGCCGCGCGCCATCAGCGCACGAACCTCCTGTTCAAAGCCACCTTGCAGCATCTTGTCAAAGCGCTGTTCGATCCGCTGATGCAGCACGGCACGATCGCTCGGGGCGATGGCAAACTGCTGCACCCGATAGGGCAAGCCCTCCCCCTGCACCTGCGTCAGCTCGGTAAGGGTCTTGCCGCTGATACGGTAGACCTCCAGCGCCCGAGAGAGTCGCTGTGGGTCATTGGGGTGGATCCGCGCCCCGGCCACCGGGTCGATGCGCACCAGCTCATCGTGCAGCGCCTGCCAACCGAGGCGGGCAGCCTCTTCCTCAATCCCGGCACGAATGGCGGGATCGGCGGAGGGCAGCGGGGACAATCCCTCCAGCAGCGCCTTGAAATAGAGCATGGTGCCGCCTACGAGCAGCGGAATGCGGCCACGGTCGGCGATCTCTTTCATCTCCCGCAGGGCATCCTTGCAAAAATCGGCTGCCGAATAGCTCACAGCAGGATCAAGAATATCGATCAGCCGGTGCGGGGCCCGCGCCAGCTCATCGGCAGTCGGCTTGGCTGTGCCTACATTCATGCCGCGATAGATCAGCGCAGAATCGACGCTGATGATGTCGCAAGGCAGTGCCTGGCACAGTTCAATGGCGAGATCCGTCTTGCCGGAGGCCGTCGGCCCCATCAGAAAAATTGCGGTCGGCAAGTCACTCGCCATGTTCAAACTCCTCCAGCACGGTCGCCAGCGAAAGCGGGCGCACCATGCGAATGTCTGCCAGTTGGTCACTGAAATCGGTCACAAGTTCCGTCAGCAGACGACTGGCAGTTGAAAAATCGTACATCTTCTCGCGGTTTATCCCCTGCTCCACCAGCCATTGGCATAATACTTCAGCCTGCTGACCAGCATCACTGTCAGATCCGCCCTCGATAATTTGCAGCAATTCGGGTAACAGACGCACCAGATCGGTCTGGCGCAGCAGAGCCGGCACCCGAGTCAGGATCATGGTGTCGCGCCCCCCGCTTTTCAACTCCAGTCCCATCCGTTTCAGCAGACGTTCCTGCTCGGTCGCCAGCGCGATCAGATTCTTCGGCAATTTGAAGGAGACCGGCAGCAACAGTGGCTGGGCCGCCAGTCCCTGGCCCCAGGTCTCCAGCAGCCAGTGGCGCAGCAGCACCCGCTCGGCGCGCACCAGCGAGAGCAGCGCCAGCTGATTATCCCGCTCGATCAACAGGTAGGCCTGCTCCACCAATGTCAGGGCGCGACATCCCCCCTGTTTGGGTGACGGCACTGGATCAGTGGGCTGCACAGGCGCAGCCTCAGTCGCAGTTGCGATAGGCAGCGTAGTTAGCAGAGCGCCCATGCCGCGCATCGCCTCCCGACTGGGGGGCTCGGGCGGTTGATAATTGCTGGCTCGGCCAGCCCCACCGCTCCCCTCCCGTACCTGTGCAGGTGCCCGGTAGCTGTGCTCGGCACCGTACCACTCCGGGCGTGGCGCCTGACCGGGATATTCAATTTGCGGAGTGACCGGCAACTCGACCAGGGTTTCGGCCAGCGGCGCGTCCTGATGAACGGCGCTGACTCCTTCGCGGCGCAGCGCAGTAAACAGCGCCTGAAAGATAAAGTCGTGGATCAGTCGCGCCTGATGGAAGCGCACCTCATGCTTGGCCGGGTGGACGTTGACATCCACCTGACGGGGATCAAGCTCGATATAGAGCACATAAGCGGCGAAACGATCGGGAGGCAATAGCTCGTCATAGGCCTGACGAATGGCGTGATTGATGAGCTTGTCGCGCATCATCCGGCCGTTGACATAGGTGTATTGCAGGTCGTTCTGCGGTCTTGCCCCCTCCGGAGTCGCCAGCCAGCCCCACAGCCGCACGTCGCTATGCTCGCTCTCCACCGCCAGCGCATGGTGCATGAAGGGGGTGCCGCAAACGGCGGCGAGACGTCGCTCCTGCTCCGGCACGGTATTGGCGGCCTTGTACTGGCGCACCACCTTGCCATTGTGGCGCAGGATCAGGGTGGCATCGAAGCGAGAGAGCGCGATACGGCGCACCAGCTCGTCGATATGGGCAAACTCGGTCTTTTCGCTGCGCATGAACTTGCGCCGCGCCGGGGTATTGAAGAAGAGATCCACCACCTCCACCGTAGTGCCTACTGGATGGGCCGCCGGCTTGATAGTGACGCTCATTTCGCGCCCTTCCGCCTGGGCTTGCCAGGCTTCGGACTGATCTGCAGTACGGGAGGTGAAGGTGAGACGGGAGACCGAGCTGATGGAGGCGAGCGCCTCACCACGAAAGCCGAGGCTGTTGATCCCTTCCAGATCATCCAACGTGGCCACCTTGGAGGTCGCATGACGCGACAGCGCCAGCACCAGCTCGTCTTTGGCGACGCCACAGCCGTTGTCACGGATGCGGATCAGCTTGGCTCCCCCCTTGTCGATGTCGATCTCGACCCGGTCGGCCCCCGCATCCAGGCTATTCTCCACCAGCTCTTTCACCACAGAAGAGGGCCGCTCCACCACCTCTCCGGCTGCAATCTGGTTGGCCAGAATGGGTGGCAAAATACGGATCGGCATCATTTACTCCTGAATTTCTATCTTGCGGATGGTCAGTCTCTTAAGGCTCCAGGAGGGCCGCTCCACCACCTCTCCACCAACCGGAATCTGGTTGGCAAGGATAGGGGGCAATATACGGATCGGCATTGCTGACTCCTGAATTTCAATCTTGCTGATGGTATTCGCTAACAGCGGGAGCGGCATCGCCCGCTCCCGCGCGTCAGTTTTGCGGAATGTAGAGCACCTGCCCTACCTGAATATTCCGCGACTTGAGCTTGTTGATCTCTACCAGCCGAGCCTGACTCACCCCATGTTTCTCGGCAAGGCGGGAGAGACTCTCGCCCCGCTTGACCACATGGCGGATCATCTGCGACTTGTCGTCACTGCGAACGGGGGCGGCAGCGCGGCTCTGCCCTTGCTGGGGAATATAGATTGTTTGACCAATCTGAATATCCCGGCTGCGCAGCTGGTTGATCTCCACCAGAGTGGACTGACTCACTCCATGCTTCTCGGCAAGGCGGGAGAGGCTCTCACCCCGTTTGACCACATGGCGGAGCATCCGCGATTTGTCATAGTCGCCCACGCTGCTGACCGGCGCTCCGGTCTCTTGCGCTGCTGCCGAGTAAGGCTTGATCACCCCGGCGCCAGAGCCGCTCCCAGCACCGCCGTCACGGACGGTGGCGGGCATCTTGTTGGTCACTACCGGCTGCGACTGTGCCTGCCTGGGCTGGCTCACCGGCTGCCGAGCTACCGGTGCAGGGCGAGTAGCGGCAGGTTGGCTCACCTGCCCCTTGCCGGTCAGCATGGCCCCCTTGGTCGGGTGAGCGCGGTAGTAGTTACGGATCCCCTCGAAGATGGCGCGGGCCAGCTGGTCCTGATAGCTGGCGGTGGCCAGCAGCTTCTCTTCCGCATGATTGGAGATAAAACCGGTCTCCACCAGCACCGAGGGAATATCCGGCGCCTTCAGCACCGCCAGACTGGCATGCTCCGGCGCCTTCTTGTGCAGTCGGGCAACCTTGCCCATGGAGCGCAGGATCTGGCGGCTGACGTCATATCCTTCGGCACGGGACTTGTCCATGGAGAGGTCGAGGAAGGTCTGTGCCAGATAGGGGTTGGGATCGGATTCCGCCAACACCTTGCCGACACCACCCAGCAGCTCGCCCTGCTTCTCTTGCTTCTCCAGCCAGCTACCCATCTCGCGGTTGGCACGGTTGGTCGACAAGACCCAGACCGAGGCACCGCGCGGGGTCGAGTTATGAAAACTGTCTGCATGGATAGAGACCAGCAGATCCGCCTTGGCCTTGCGGGCGATCTCGGAGCGCTTGTTGAGATCGACGAAGTAATCGCCACGACGGGTCATCACGGCGCGCATCCCCGGTTCACGGTCGATCAGTGCCGCCAGCTTCTGGGAGACCGCCAGCGTGACCCGCTTCTCGTAGGTACGGCGCGGGCCGATGGAGCCCGGGTCTTCCCCGCCGTGGCCCGGGTCGATGGCAATCACCACCCCCTTGCCCTTGCCACCGACAGGCGTGGACTGCACCGCAGCCGCCGAGCGCTTCTCTTCATAAGGCAGGTCGATGACCAGACGGTGGCCATAGGGCCCGGCTGGTGCCAACGGAAAGACCACCGGCTTGATGGCGGAGCTGAGATCCATCACCAGTCGCAGACCGCCCTTCTCCAGCGGTGTACTCTGGCGGATCTTGCGCACCAGTTCGCTGTTGTTCTCGATCCGGGCCAGATTGGCGGCGTTGCTCGCCCCTTTCAGATCGATCACCAGCCGATCCGGGCCGGTGAGGGTGAAGTAGTTGTAATTTGGGGCGCTGCTCATATCGAGCACCACCCGGGTGTTATCCGGTGATGGCCAGATTCGTACACTCTTGAGCTGATTCGCCCAAGAGGGTAACGCCATCAAAGAGAGAGCAATAACAAGGATCAAGCGCACGTAGATGACAACCGTTCCAGAATGGCTTCGCCAATAGCAGTGCGGGCCTCTATCAGAACCTCGCGCTGCTCGCCTACATAAGTGAGGGTAATTTCCAGGTCGGGAGCCGGTAACCAGCCCTCGCCCTTCTCGGACCACTCCACCAGACAGACTGTGTTGGCGGCAAAATAGTCCCGAATGCCCATGAATTCCAGCTCTTCCGGATCTGCCAGGCGATAGAGATCGAAATGGTAGACCTGCCAGCTATCGAGCTCGTAGGGCTCGACCAGGGTGTAAGTCGGGCTTTTTACCTTGCCCTGATGGCCAAGGCCCTGCACCCAGCCGCGGGTCAGGGTGGTTTTACCGGCGCCAAGCGTGCCATGCAAAAACACTGTGGTCGCCTGCTGACAGGCCTGTGCCAGACGGCCACCCAGTGCCACGGTTGCTGCCTCGTCCGGCAGTGTCATCATCAACTGTTTTGCCATGTTCTTCTTTTTAACTTGTAATGGTGTCGGGATTAACCAGTTTGCGGATCAGCGGCAGCAGATCTGACGCCAGCATGCCCCGCTCTCCGTCAGCGGCGGCCTGATCTGCAGCCTCGCCGTGGATCACGGCGCCCAGCCAGCTTGCCATGGTGGCAGACCAGCCCTGGGCCAAAAGGGCGGCGATTATACCAGATAACAGATCGCCCATCCCGCCACTTGCCATGCCGGGATTGCCTTCACAACAGAGAGCGACCCGCTCGCCGTCATAAATAAGTGTTCCCGCCCCTTTTAACAACACCACACCGCCATAACGCCGCTGCAGCGCCTGCACGGCGGCAAACCGGTCGGTTTCAATCTCGGCAATGGTGCATCCCAGCAGGCGCGCCGCTTCGCCGGGATGGGGCGTGAGCACCCAATTATCCTGATGGCGGGGAGATTGCGCCAGCCAATTCAATCCATCGGCGTCCAAAACCAGTGGCAGCCGTTCGGTGAGATAACGGGCGATTTGCGCGCTTCCCCACTCATCCTGACCGAGGCCGGGGCCGATGACCCGCACCAACGCCCACCCCTCGTCATCAGCGCTGGTGAGACTCATCAGTTCGGGTTGATAGAGGCTGACCGGCGGATGCTCCGGATGCTGACACACTCGCACCAGCCCGGCCCCCGCCCGCAGGCAGGCGCGGGCCGCCAGCACGATGGCCCCCTGCATCCCGCGATTGCCCCCCACCAGCAGTACCTTGCCATAAGAGCCCTTGTGGGAAGCGCGCGGGCGCGGGGTCAGTTGCGTGCTCAGCTGCGGATAATCGATACGCCAGGCGGCGGGCAGCATAGTGTCATCAGGCGTGACGCCAAGGGGATCACAGTCGAGCTGGCCGACGCAATCCACCCCGTCGCCGGTGAGCATCCCCTGCTTGATACCGATAAAGGTGAGGGTGCGAGTGGCCTGCACCACGGCCCCCATGGCTCGGCCGGTATCGCCGTTGAGGCCGGAGGGGAGATCCACCGCCAGCACGGGCACAGCCAAGCCATTGATTGTTGCGACGATCTTTGTCAGTAGTGGCGAGAGGGGCGTGTTGACGCCAGTGCCAAGCAGGGCATCGACCACCAGATCCGGGGCGGAGTGCTGGTCCCCATCAAACTGCTCGGCCAGCCAGACCCGGCCACCGGCCGCCAGCCACTCATCAGCGGCCCGTCTGGCATCCCCCTTCAGCTGGTCGGGTGCCCTGGCGGCAATCACCACCACCTCGATGCCAATCTGGCGGGCAAGGCGGGCCAGCACATAGCCATCACCGCCGTTATTGCCGGGGCCGACGAAAATCCACCAGCAGCGACTGTCGGGCCAATGCAGGGTAGCATAGGTGCGCAGCGCAGCACCGGCTCGCTCCATCAGGGCATAGAGAGGTTGCCCCTCACGCGCGGCCCAGTTGCGCTCCAGTGCGCGGATCTGTTCAGTCTGCCACAGCCCCTGTGGTAAACTGCCCCCCTCTTTTGTGCCCAACGCGCCCCTGATGATCTCTACCATGACGGCTCCCGCCTCTTATCAATCGACCCACGCCAGCAAACACCGACCAGGCCAAGCCGCATGAGCGCACCTGACTTCCACCAGCTGGCCCACGATATCAAGCTCTGGGCACGAGAGCTAGGTTTTGACCAGGCGGGCATCACAGACACCGACCTGCGTATCGAAGAGCCGAGATTGCAGGCCTGGCTGGATGCGGGCTATCACGGCAGCATGGATTACATGGCGCGCCACGGCATGATGCGCGCGCGCCCCCACGAGCTGCTGCCGGGCACGGTGCGGGTGTTGTCGGTGCGGATGAACTACCTGCCGTTCGAGGCGGGCTTCGCCGCTACCCTGCGCGATCCGACCCTCGGCTATATCAGCCGCTATGCTCTCGGTCGTGACTACCACAAGGTGCTGCGCAACCGGCTCAAACTGCTGGGTGATCGCATTGAAGCGCGCTGCGCCGAGCTGTTTCAAGGTACTGAAGAGGCCTTGGGTGAGTGGCGCCCCTTCGTCGACTCCGCTCCCATCCTCGAGCGACCACTGGCAGCCAAGGCGGGCCTAGGCTGGGTTGGCAAACACTCACTGCTGCTCAACGAATCGGCCGGCTCCTTCTTCTTTCTCGGTGAGCTGTTGCTCAACCTGCCGCTGCCGCTCGACCAGCCAGTGGAGAAGGAACAGTGCGGCAAGTGTGTCGCCTGCATCAACATCTGCCCGACCGGCGCCATTGTCGCCCCCTATGTGGTAGATGGCCGCCGCTGCATCTCCTATCTCACCATCGAGAATGACGGCCCTATTCCGGAAGAGTTCAGGCCCCTGATGGGCAACCGCATCTACGGCTGCGACGACTGCCAGCTTATCTGCCCCTGGAATCGCTACGCAGATGCCAGCCCGGAACCCGACTTCAGCCCGCGCCCCAGTCTGCACCGCCCCCCCCTGCTGGCACTGTGGTTCTGGAGCGAGAGCGATTTCCTCAAACAGACCGAGGGAAGCCCGATCCGCCGCATCGGTTACCAGCGCTGGCGCCGCAATCTGGCAGTCGCCCTTGGCAATGGTCCAGCGACCCCCGAGGTGATCGCGGCCCTGCAACTGGGGCTGACCACCGCCGCTCCCATGGTGGCCGAACATATCGAATGGGCGCTGGCCACCCTTGCCCGGCGTCAGGATGAAGAGAACAAGAAGACCCGTTTGCTGATCCGCTGCATCGAAAAAGGTCTGTCGGATCACGCATAAGTGATCTGCCCCTTGCCGGATTGCAGCACTTTTTTCATGCTCTGCCGACCTGCAGTGCCCATAACAGCGTGGTCACTGCAAACTGCTCGGCACACAACAAGGACAACACAGATGCATATGTTGGGAGTGGATATTGGAGGCTCAGGGATCAAGGGCTGTCTGGTCGATACCAAAACCGGCGAATTGATTGGCGAGCGCCATCGCATTGCCACACCGCAACCGGCCACCCCGGCCGCCATCGCCCATACCCTCAAGGCGCTGGTCGAACACTTCGACTGGAAAGGACCGGTGGGCTGCGGCTTTCCCGCCACTATCCACAACGGGGTTGCCAAGAGTGCCGCCAACATCGACAAGAGCTGGATCGAAACCGATGCCGAGCATCTGTTTGCCGATGTCACCGGCAAGCCCTGCTATGTGCTGAATGATGCCGATGCCGCCGGTCTGGCCGAGATGCGCTTTGGCGCTGGCAAGGATCGCAAGGGGGTCATCATCCTCATCACGGTCGGCACCGGTATCGGCACCGCCATCTTCGTCAATGGCCATCTGCTGCCCAACACCGAGCTGGGCCATCTGATGCTGGAAGGAATGGTCGCCGAGCACTACTGCTCCGATGCGGCACGCAAACGGGAAGATCTCTCCTGGAACCGCTGGGGCAAGCGTTTCAACAAGTATCTGGCGCGCCTCGAGTTTCTCTTCTCCCCTGATATGTTCATTCTGGGGGGCGGCAGCGCAGCCAAGCTGGAGAAGTTTGTCGATCGCATCGAGACCCGGGCGCCGCTTATTCCGGCGACCAGCCTCAATCAGGCGGGCATTATCGGGGCCGCCCTCTACGCGGCCGAGCAGCAAGGCTGACCGACGCTCACGGCAAATCAGCAGATATCCAATGGAAAGGGCCCGGCACTGCTGCCGGGCCCTTTTGTTTGGCCATCATCTTGCGTGTTTGGCGCTTATCACCCGTTACATGTCGTCGAGTCGATGCACCCCGTGCACCAGTCGGGTCAAGCGGGTCTGCTCCAGCCCGGCCAGATTCTCGAGCAAAGCGGTGGTGGCCGGTGTCGGGCACTCCCGGGCCAGATGACTCAGTTCGCCCACCAGCTGCTCTTCCCAGCGGCATACCTGAGTGACGATATCCTGAGTCTGGACTGATGCCGGCAGCTCGAAGCGGGTAATGGCAGGCAGCATATCCTCGCTGAAACTCTGGTTCAGCCAGGTCTCCCTGACCGCATCTCCCAGCTGAGCGGTATATTCGTGCAGATGGGCACTGGCCGCATCCTCACGCCCTTGCAGATAGACCAGCAACATCCGGCTGCGTTCGCTGTCCACCTGACTGGTCAAACGCCCGTAACAGAGTCCGAGCTGGTGATGAACCTGCTCAAGATAGTGCAGCAACTCTTTGATCTGTTGGAATCTCATCGCACTGCCCTCCATGCTTGTCGACGTCATTAGTATAAAAAACCGGCGCCACCGACCCAATCCCTATCCGAGCCCCCCTTGCGCTGCATCAAGGTTGACGCCGACAAAGTGACGGTCAGGTGATCCGGTCGCGAATAGGGAACGATTTGTGCAGCAATTTGTGTAACGATGGAGGAGCATTAAGCTCGACAGCAGATGTGAACAAAAACGGGCTGACACACTAATAAAACCAGCATTTACCCGATATAAACCATCTTTAATTCGGTTATCTGCCGCAGGGACGAAACAGGATCTGGCAGAGCAACAATACCATCCTGATCGTTATCCGCCTGACAGAAATCCTTATCACTTTTTTAGACGTCTAGACGTAAAAACATGCATTGACATGGCCATCCAGACATCTTAGCATCATCCTCCATGATGACAGAGTAACCCAGTGGAACCTCTGCCCAATTTCCCCGCCTGTAGCGCCCTGTGCTTTAAGGCTGTTAGCACGGAAGAATCCATGATTAAGTTGATCGGTCTCAACAAAGTCTACGGTACAGGCAGTGACGCCGTGCACGCCCTGCGTGATGTGAGTCTGCATGTACCCCAAGGCAAAATTTTCGGGGTGATCGGTGCCTCCGGTGCCGGCAAGAGTACCCTCATTCGTTGTGTCAACCTGCTGGAGCGCCCGACAGAGGGTCAAGTCATCGTTGATGGCCAGGATCTGGTCGCCCTGAGCGAACGGGATCTGACCCAGGCTCGCCGCCAGATCGGGATGATTTTCCAGCACTTCAACCTGCTTGCCTCCCGCACTGTGTTTGCCAACATCGCCTTTCCGCTGGAGCTGGCAGGCTGGAGCAAAGAGAAGATCCAGCAACGGGTTGCCGAACTGCTGGCGCTGGTCGGGCTGGAAGCCCGTGCCCAGGCCTATCCGTCCGAGCTTTCCGGCGGTCAGAAACAACGCGTCGCCATTGCCCGCGCACTGGCACCCGCCCCCAAAGTACTGCTCTGTGACGAGGCCACCTCGGCCCTCGACCCGCAGACCACCCGCTCGATCCTGACCCTGCTCAAGGAGATCAACGTCAAGCTGGGGCTCACCATCCTGCTCATCACCCACGAGATGGATGTGGTGAAGGGGATCTGTGACGAAGTGGCCATCATCAGCGACGGCCGTCTGATCGAACAGGGCGAAGTGGCCTGGTTCTTCAGCAATGCCAAGACCCAGCTGGCTCGTGACTTCATCCACTCCACCATCCATCTGGAGGTACCGCAGGAGTATCAGGATCGGATGAGCAGCGAGCGGGTGCCGAGCAGCTACCCGCTGGTGAAACTCGGCTTTACCGGCAGCACGGTCGATACGCCGCTGATCTCCGAGGCGAGCCGCCGTTTCAACATCGACATCAGCATACTGAGCGCAGACATCGAATACGCAGGTGGCGTCAAATTCGGTTTCCTGCTGGCCGAGCTGTTCGGGGATGAAGCCCAGTGCGAGGCCACCCAGCAGTTCCTTATCGACAACCACATTCAGCTGGAGGTAATGGGTTATGTCCGAAGCCATGATTAATCTGCTCATCACGGCCCTGGGCGACACCCTGATCATGGTGTTTGCCTCCGCCCTGTTCGGCTGCCTGCTGGGCCTGCCACTCGGCGTAGCGCTGCATGTGACCAAGGCGGGCCAGATCCTGGCCAACCCCTTGCTCAACCGTACTCTGGGCATGGTGGTCAACGTGGGTCGCTCGGTGCCCTTTATCATCCTGCTGGTCGCCATCATTCCGCTGACTCGGCTGATTGTCGGCACCAGTATCGGCACCATCGCTGCCATAGTGCCGCTGACTGTCGGTTGCATCCCTTTCATCGCTCGTCTGGTGGAAGGGGCCCTGATGGAAGTGCCGGACGGCCTGCTGGAAGCGGCCAAGGCGATGGGCGCCAAACCGCTGCAAATCATCACCAAGGTGCTGCTGCCCGAGGCTCTGCCCGGCATCCTCAACAGCGTCACCATTACCCTCGTCACTCTGGTGAACTACTCGGCCATGGCCGGGGCCATCGGTGGCGGTGGTCTGGGGGATGTGGGTATTCGTTATGGTTATCAGCGCTTTGACCCGACCGTCATGCTGGTGACCGTGGTTATCCTGGTAGTACTGGTTCAACTTATCCAGAGCGCGGGTGAGCGCCTGGTCAACAAATGTGATCATCGTTAATCGTCGATTTCTGACAGGAGGTTTTATGAAATTTGGCATCAAATCCTTTGCAGCTGCCCTGCTGGCTGGTCTGGTTCTGGCCGGTTGCGGTCAAAAAGAAGAGAGCAAGGTTCTGAAAGTGGGCGCTATTGCCGGCCCGGAGACCGAACTGGTTGAAGTGGCTGCCAAGGTAGCCAAAGAGAAATACGGTCTGACAGTCGAAGTGGTCAACTTCTCCGACTACGTCACCCCGAACGTGGCGCTGAACGATGGCAGCATCGACGTCAACGCTTTCCAGCACAAACCCTATCTGGATGCGCAAGTACGTGATCGCGGCTTCAAGCTGGTGCCGGTTGGCAACACCTTCGTCTATCCGATTGCCGGTTACTCGAAGAAAATCAAGGCGCTGAGCGAGCTGCAAGATGGCGCCCAGATCGCGGTACCGAACGATCCGACCAACCTGGGTCGCTCGCTGATCCTGCTGGCCAAACAGGGTCTGATCACCCTGAAGGATGGCGCCGGTCTGGAAGCCACCGTACTGGATATCGCCAGCAACCCGCGCAACTTCAAGATTGTCGAGCTGGAAGCAGCCCAACTGCCGCGCTCGCTGGAAGACGTAGACTTGGCCATCATCAACAACACCTTCGCCGGTCAGATTGGTCTGACCCCGACCGAGAACGGCCTGTTTGTTGAGGACAAAGAGTCCCCCTACGTCAACCTGATCGTCGCCCGCGACAACAACAAGGATGACGAGAAGGTCAAACAGTTCGTACAAGCTTTCCAGACCGATGATGTCTACAAGAAAGGTCTCGAGCTGTTCAAAGGCGGCCTGGTAAAAGGTTGGTAATTGCTCACTCGGCAAAAAAGGCCACGCAATGCGTGGCCTTTTTTATTGGCGCCGCTATCATATCCGCGAGCACGGCAACACGAACATACTCATAACATGAAAAAATGGTATCTGGCCTACTGCAAGCCAAAAGAAGAGGCCCGCGCCCGCGCCCACCTCGATGCCCAGGGTATCGAATCCTATTACCCCATGGTGGAGATCGAGAAGCTGCGCCGGGGCAAGCGAGTTCCGGTACGGGAACCCATGTTCCCCAACTATCTGTTTATCTTCGTTGATTTGGAAGAGGTGACACCGGTCACCCTGAAATCGACCCGCGGCATCAGCCGGATCATCCACTTTGGCAGTGAATGGACCCCCATCAGCAGCAAGCTGGTCTATCAGCTGATGAGCCGCGATGACAGCGACGAGGCGAGAGCCAGCTACGCCAGCCTGCCCTGCTCGGGCGACAAGGTGCTGATTGAAGAGGGGCCGCTTGCCGGCTTCGAAGCCATCTATATGGAGCCGGATGGAGAGAAACGGGCAATTTTGCTGGTCAGCCTGCTCAACCGGGAGACTACGAGCAGCTTCGACAACCACACCTTCAGACGTCTGGACTAAACCCACGGGCCAGACGGCCCGGTGAATGGCAATAGCAATGGCGGGATGCTCCCGCCATCTCAGGCATCAAGATCAAAGCGGGCGATGACCGCCTTCAGCTTGCCGGTATCGCCAGCCAGTCTGGCTACGATCTCCTCCCCCTGCTGACTACGCTGACAGGATTGCCGACTGAGCGCGGCAATGTCGTCGACCGTCCCGGATACCTCGGCGGCCACCCGCGACTGCTGCTCGGTTGCCACCGAAATGGCCTCCAACTGGCCCGACAGCGACTGAACCAGCTGGTTCATGGCACTCAGGGTATCTGTCACCAATCCAACAGCATCCCGCCCCTGCTCCACCAACCGGGTGCCGCTGCTGACGGTGCTCACCGTCTGGCGAGTCTGCTGGGAGATGGCCGCAATAGTCTGGCTGATCTCGGCGGTTGATTGATGGGTGCGGGTCGCCAGCTGGCGTACCTCGTCGGCCACCACCGCAAAACCGCGCCCCTGCTCACCTGCCCGTGCCGCCTCGATCGCCGCATTGAGGGCCAGCAGGTTGGTCTGCTCCGCAATGGTGGCGATCACCTCGGTGATCTGCCCCACCTGTTCACTCTGATGCTCCAACAGCCCCATGGCCTCGTTGGCCTGCCCAATCATGGTGGCAATCTGCTGCATGGTATCGCTCATTCGTGCCAGCGCAGCCTCTCCCTGACGGGTCTGCTGCTTCACCTGATGGGCACCATCCGCCACACCGGCAATGTTGCCAGCCACATCACGAGCACTCACCGACATCTGATCGATAGCCGCCGCCACCGCATCGACCCGCTGATCCTGCTCCGTCAGATCCGCAACTATGGCTCTGGTAGTGCTGCCCACATCGAGACAGGCCACCTCGACCTGCCCCACTGCGCCCTGCAACTCCCCGACCAGATGATGTAACTGGGCAGACATCCGGTTGATGGAACCGGTCAACTCTCCCAACTCATCCTGCCCTGTGATTGGCAAGGGCTCGGCCGCCAACCGCCCATCCGCAACCTGCCCCGCCCGGGTCACCAGACAGGCAATGTCACGGGTCAGACGGCGACTAAAGAGCCATGCGACCACCATGCCAAGCACGATGGCGCTGCCGGTGGCCAACAGCAGTGTCTGGTTGATAGCCCTCCCGGCTCCGGTCATCTGCGCCGAAATCTGCTCCACCTCGGCACGGGTTTTCCCCACCTGCTGGACCAACTGCTCGCTGAGGCTGGACTGCATCGGCTCGATGTCGGTGGCCATCAGGTAGTTTGCCTGATCCCAATCCGGTGCCTGGCGCTTCTCGATCACCTGCCCCACCAGCTCGGAGAAGGGGGTCGCCATCTCTTCAAACAGCTGCCAGAGGCTCTGCTGCGTGTCGGTAAAGAGCGCGGCTTGCTGCTTCACCTCAGCCACACGCTGCTGGTGAAACTGGTAGTAATCCTGATACTTGCTGCGGTATTCGGGATCGCCTGAGATGAGAAAATCCCGCAATGCGGAGAGGGAATTGGCGAGGCTGTTGTAGGCATCTCCCACCTGCTTGAGCAGCATGCGGCGATCGCCGGAGAGTTGATCCTGCGGAGTGCCAACTTCTTCATTGGCAAAGGATTGCAGCTGATCGAGCGCAGCCTCCGCCAGCGGCCCCGCCTCCTGCAGCATCAGAGTATGAGCGGGCAGATTCTCTTCACTCTGGGCGATGGTCCACACCTTCTCCTGATGGCTTTTGAAAGTCTCGAGAGACTTGGCGAGCGCCGGACCGAACTCCTGATGGGCAATGGCCTGCCAAGCCGACTCCCACTCCTGCTTGAGGCGGGAGGCCTGAGCCGGATCCTTGCCGAGGCTCAGATAGCCACGCAGGGCAGAAACGGTGGCCACCAGCGCCTTCTGGCTCGCCTCATCCCGCTGCAAGGCGGGCAGCGCCTGCTCCAGCAGGGTGTGTTGGGCCTGATTGATCTGGGTCAGCCGGTAATAGACCAGCGTGGAGGAGAGCAGGATCAGCAGGTTGATAAAACCGAAGCTGAGCAGCAACTTGCTTGAGATTTTCATGAACATCCTTGTTCAAACGGAGGGATCCAGCCAACAGAATCAGATAGATATCAGTGTAGGCAATCTATCTTGCCAAGTCCGGTGCCAATTAGCCAATTCACTGCGCGGCATCGGGCGGGCAGAGAAAAATCCCTGACAGAGGTCGCAACCGAGTTGGGCCAGCACTCGCCAGGTCGCCTCATCTTCTACCCCTTCCGCCACCGACTTCAGCCCCAGCTTGCGGGCCAACTCGATACTGGACTCGATGATAGCCAAACGTGACGGATCGGCATGGCAGCGATCGACGAAAGAGCGATCCAGCTTGAGTTCGGTGAACGGCAACAGTGCCAGCTGCTGCATCGAGGAGTAGCCGGTACCAAAATCATCGATGGAGAGGCCAAAGCCATGCATCCTTAGCCGGGTCAGCACCTCCAGAGACTTGCCCAGATCCTGTACGAATGCGCTCTCGGTCACCTCCAGAGTGATAAGCTCCGGATTGATACTCCAGCGCTTGCACTGATCAATCAATAAGTTGCAAAGATCCCCTTCAATGAGTGAGGTGGTGGAGAGGTTCATCGACAGATTGAGTGACAACCCGGTTTCCTCCCATAAATGGCCATCACTCAGAGATTTGCTGATGATCACCTCGGTCAACGGATCGATAAGCCCGTTGTGCTCCGCCAGTGAAATAAAACGCCCGGGCGGGATCAGGCCAAACTCGGGGTGTTGCCAGCGGGCCAACGCCTCCATCCCGACCCACTCGCCGGATGCAAAACTCACCTTGGGCTGATACCAGGGCAGCAGTTGATCTTGTTCGATCGCCCGACGCAACTCATCGAGTCCTATTCTGTGCCCCTCTTCCTCCCTGAGGGGTTCCTGCCGGGGTGACCAAGCCTGGATAAGCCGCTGGAGCTGCTGCGGCGTTGAGGGTTTCTCTATGCGACCGAGCACCTGCAGGCCATAAGCGGTACTCATACGCAATACGGCTTCGACCACATCCCCCTCAAGCGCGCTGGAGAGGATAATGCCGCCCTGAAAACCACCCAGCGACAGGCGGCGCAACAGCGCCATGCCATCCATTCCGGGCATTCGCAGATCGCAAAACAGGATATCGACGTTGTGTTTCTGGCTAAGCGCCAACGCCTCGATACCATCAACCGCTTCCAGCAGATTCTGGTAACCCAGGCTGCGGACCTGGTGCAGCAGCGCCTTGCGCTGAAATCCATGGTCTTCCACGACCATGATGACCAACTCATGTTGTGCTTTTTTCATCGAGCCATAATCCAATGTCGTGGGCAATCGCCGTCATCAACCTCTGCACTATGCTGACCAGATCGTCGAGCTCGTCGAGCCGCTTCAATCGCGCTGCCGATTCCAGCATGGCAGCCTGGCTGGCAAGCTCCTCCAACCCGACCATTCGGGCAGCCCCCTTGATCCGGTGGGCTGTCTCTACCAAAGCGCTGGCATCATGACAAATAAGCGCTGCCATCATGGCCTCGCCATCCTGCCGGTTGGAATCGAGATACTCCACCGCCATGGCTCGCGCGGTCAGCTCGTCACCAAACAGCGCCAACCAGCGCTCAGCCTGCATGCCTGTAGCCCCATCAACGGGCGCAACCGCGCTTCTGGTTGGCGTCTTCTCTGCCAGCCAATGGGCCAGCATCTGGCGCAAGATATCCAGCGGGTAGGGCTTCAGTAACATGTCACTCATGCCTGCCTCTACCATACGAGCACTCGCCTCTTCCGACGTATCTGCCGTTACCCCTATGATGGGGGCCGTCACTCCCGCAGCCCGCAGCGCCTTGGTCAGGGCATAACCATCCATCACCGGCATATGGCAATCAGTCAGCAGCATAGAGAATTGTTGTCCCTGCCAGGCCCGCAGAGCCTTCTCGCCATCTTCCACAACCTGAGCCTCGATACCAAGAATGGCTAACTGCCGTGCCAACAAGGCACGATTGACCGGATGATCATCGGCCACCAGTACTTTGCCACCCAGCTTCTCTGCAAGCGCAGGGAGGATTGGTGTGGCCCGCTCCTGTAGCAATTCGTGGCAGCTCTCCAGCAGAAGATCCGGATAGAGAGGGGATAGACCCAGGCGCCACCATTTCTGTTCACCAATCCGACCCCGTAACGCCTCATCGGGTGACGCTATGATCCCCTTCAGCGCAGAGTGTTGCAGCCAGCTTTGCCATTCCCCCCCAAGCGCTTGCTCAAGCCACCGTTGATCGGCCAACAGCCCCCCTTCCAGTGAGCGACTGAGCTCATTGGCCCCCAAGTACCTGAGCTTGGCCCCCTGCCGTACCATGGCCGCTTCGAGGTTGGTGTCATCGCTGAAAAACCACCATTCTGTGTCAGCCAGAGCAGGGGGATCCCACTGCGGATTGGTAAGCGGTACGGTAAAGCGGAAACAGGAGCCCTCTCCTGCCTTGCTGGTCAGTGTCAGTGCCCCCCCCATTTTGCATACCAGCTGCTCACAGATTGCCAACCCCAGTCCGGTGCCACCAAAACGACGGTTGATATCTGACTCCACCTGCTCAAAAGGCGTGAACAGCAGCGCCTGCTTCTCTTCGGCAATCCCGATACCGGTGTCACTGACACTGATGGTCAGTTGCTCGCTCAGGTAGCTGACCCGAATCGTAATCCCCCCTTGTTCGGTAAACTTCACCGCATTGTTGAGCAGGTTGGAGATGACCTGACCGATACGCACCCCATCGATGTCGGCCCAATCCGGCACATGATGCTCCCACTCCAGCACCACGTTGAGCCCCTTGTTATGAGCCAGTGCCGCGTGGCCACGAATGGCATCGCAGATCACCGTTTGCAACCGGCTGCTCTGGTAATTCAACTGCAACTGACCCGCTTCTATCTTGGAGAAATCGAGGATGTCATTGACCAGATAGAGCAGGTTGTTGGTCGAGGTGACCACATTGCGCACCATAAAACGCTGGTCGTCGTTGAGCTCGCTCATTTGCAGCAATTCGAGCATGCCATGCATGCCTGAAATGGGAGTGCGCAGCTCATGGCTCATGGTTGCCAAAAAGCGGCTGCGAGCCTGCATCGCCTGCTCGGCATAGGCGCGAGCTTCGCGCAGCTCGTATTCCTGTTGCTTGAGGGCCGTAATGTCCTGAATCACCCCGTTGAGGATCAGTGCCTGCTGCTCCTGTCTGACAAAGTTGCCACGCACTTGCAGATAGCGATCTCCATCAGGTCGCTCCACCTTGACCTCCAGATCGAGGGGCGCCAGAGTCTCGGCATGATTGGCCACCTTGCTGACAAAATCCTGGAGCGCTTCTTCGGTAAAGCCGAACACCTCACCACCCGATTCGGCATTGAACAGATCCTGTCGGGAAGCCCCGAGGATCTCGCGGGCCCCCTGAGAGGCATACAAAAACCGCCCCTTGCCGGGTCCTTGCCACAAATACTGATAGACCACCCCAGGCATGCTGTCGGTAATCTGGGTAAGGCGATTTTCAGCCTGACGGGCGCGCTCCTCCGCCTCCTTGATCCGGCTGACATCGGTCAGTACTGTCAACACCCCCAGCATATTGCCATCGGGATCGCGATAAGGGCGTTTGGCATAGATAACATGGCAGGGCGTACCATCAGCTCGCAGGTTACTGCCTGCACCCTCCAGATCCTGTCCGGTCTGCCACACCAAACGCTCTTCTTCCAACACACTGTTTCTGAGTGTCTCTGGCATGTTTTGCAGCTCCTCACTGCTACTGCCAGCACCGAGGAAAGCATCGCGGTAGGCCTGATTGCACAAGGTGATCCGCTGCGCGCTATCACGTAGCGCTACCATGGTTGGCAGTGAGTTGAGCAAGGTCTGCACAAAAAGTAACTGTTCGTTCAGCTTGTCCTCTGCGATTTTCCGCTGCGCAATCTGGCGACGCAAACTGCGAGCCCAGAACATCACCAGCAAACCGCTGACGAGCAAGGCGCCCCCCCCTATGGCCAACCATTTGTAAATCAGGGTGTAATCAGACTCGATATTGACTGATACATTGAGCCAGCGTCGTTCCAGCAGTTGCCACTCCTCATCCGTGATGGTCAGCAGCAACTTGTCCATGATGCGGAGCAACTCGGGCTGAGCATTATCGACGGCCATACTGATAGGTACGGAAAATTCGGGGGAGCTCAGCACCACCTGATACTTCTCATTGAAACCCTTCATTGCCTGCTGTCCCAGATTGGTCATGGTCAACAGCACATATTCAGCTCGCCCAGTGTCGAGCAAGGTCAGTAAATCGGCATCTTTGCCTACTTCGATAATATTGGCGCCCAGCGAGTGAATGAGAGAGGCTTCGTAAGAGCCCGTCACACCACCAATCAGACGCCCTTTCAGCTCGACCAACGACTTCAGCGGGCGAGCACCGTGTCTGGCTACGACATAGCTGTCGAACTTCAGATAGGAGGAGGTAAAAGAGGCAAAGGACTGACGATCCTTGAGCGGAGTCATCAAGGGAATAAGGTCCACTTTATGCTCTTTCAGCAGTTTAAGTGACTCTTGCCAGGTATTTGTCGACACCAGCTCAAAGCGGATCCCGGAGCGCAGACTCAATAACTTCATCAGGTCTGCCGTATAGCCATGCAATTCACCTTCGTCATCGATTTCACTGATGCCGGCAAATCCGGGGGCAACGGCGAACTTGATGACCTTGTTTCTCTGCTTCAGCCAACTAGCCTCATCTGGTTCCATCAAAAGGCCAGCGTTGGCGCGTTCATCTTTCTGATGCAACCGTAATCGTGAGTCTGCAACGGGTATCTGTTGATATGCATGCCAAAGCTTTTCGCTCAGTTCTGGCTGGCGGGAGCTGGTCGCCATCGTCAGCGTGCTGCCAGAAAGCCACCCAGGAGCGACAACCCCCATTGATGTAGGCATTCTCTCCATCTTGAGGGAAACAATGGGTTCCAAATCAAGATATGCATCGACAGCGCCCAGCTTGACCATATAGGTCGCCTCAGTACGGCTCTCCAGCTCAGTTACATCAGAGATCCCCAAACGAGCCAATTCATTACAACTGCCAAAACCACGAATACAGACCCAGCGTAACTTGCGCGCCTGCTCCAGGGTCAATCGCTGATCTGGGGTATGCATTAAAATGGAGCGAGCATAAGAACCGATACTGCCAATAGGGTTTATCCCCTTCAATTCAAGAGCATTACGTTCGACCCCGATTAATGCATCGATCTGGCCGCCTTGGAGAGCAATCTGGGCATCCACGTAAGAGTTGTAGGGGATATAACGCAATGACACGCCCATTTCGGCTGCAATGCGC
This sequence comes from Aeromonas sp. FDAARGOS 1411, assembly GCF_019047125.1. Taxonomy (NCBI): domain Bacteria; kingdom Pseudomonadati; phylum Pseudomonadota; class Gammaproteobacteria; order Aeromonadales; family Aeromonadaceae; genus Aeromonas; species Aeromonas sp. FDAARGOS 1411. The sequence continues at coordinate 2,865,086 of NZ_CP077214.1, forward strand.
GAGGCCAGCTCCTTGAGCGGACCGGCATAACGCTGGTTGGGGAGTTGATAGATGAAAGGGAGATAGCCGCCACGGGGAACCCCGACCAGCAGCTCCTTTTGTGCGGAGATTTCGTTGCTTGTGCTCTCATCTTGCGGTTGGGGAGCCGCAACAGCCAACATGCATGAAAACAACAGCAAAATGGGAAGAAAAAGCTGACGAAGGAGTGGCATAAGGTCTTGTCCTGATGAGTATAACAGATAGGGCTGCCACCTCTAATCTTGCAGATCCTGACGACGCAAGGCGAGAAAACAATCGCAGCTGTTACAAAGAGGGCGGAGAGGATAATACTGAGTCACCAACATGTGAACTTGGAATCAACCATAAGATGGAAAAATGGCAGGCATGCAGCCTGCCATTTCACTAGCGAGGGGGATCTTATTCTCCCCTTCGCGATCAGGTTATTCGATTCCCGAGGCGGAAGCCGGTTTGATACTCCCGCTCGCGAACGAGGGCGATTTGACCCTGATATCCTTCCAGCCCGATATCCCTGAGCAGGGCGGGCGACAGATTGACCTGCACGAGACGACGCTCGACCCGGGCAATCCTTCTCTGGACCAGGGATTCAACACTGCGCAGTAAAACCAGTTCGATAGACATGACATTCTCCAGTTGAACATGCGGTTCTCCCGGAGAAAGTGGATATCACCCTGCGGGACGAACCGCGGGTGATAAAAAGACAGGGGTTACCTGTTTACGCCACGCGGTAAAAGAGCACGAGATTTCACGCCGCACGCAGTGCCGCGAGAGAATGCAATATTGAGCATCAGATGTTGCATTTTCGTCTCCTTACCGGATAAAAGTTGAACAGGTTGCAGAAGTCTAAAAAATATCCGAATTTAAAACAAGCCTCTTGCGACTCCTTTTTAAACGTTTTTACGGCATTTTATGCTGCCCGACAGGGAGCTTGGGGCATCAGATCCCCGAGAGTAGCCGGTACTCTTCCAGTACATAGGTATCCGTCATGCCGCTGACATAATCGAGCAGCAACCGCACCCGGTAATACCACTCCTGCTCGTTCTGGCAGGCAAAACGCGGATCCGGGGTGGCGATCGCCAATCGATAGGCCTTGAGATGGCGGGCCGAGAGGCGGTGATAGAGGCGGCGCGCAAAGAACAGCGCCTGGCTCCCCTCCCCGGCCAGCAGGCGGGCAAACTGTGGCGCTGGCAGTGCCAATAGACAGGCATAACTGGTCAGCACCCCGCGCAGCGCCGCATACCCTTCCAGTTCGAGAGCCTCGACTTCGGGGCGCATAAAGACCTGCTCGCGGGCCACCCGTTTGAGGATATCGAGCACCCGCGCCGCCGGCGCCTGACCGTGCAGCAGCGCTTGCGGATAGGATCCCTGCAAAATGGCCTGATGTTCGCTGACATAGCTCTGCGCCGCCAACACCACCAGATCCCGGGTCAGTTGCTGGCGAAAATGGGGGAAAAAGCCCCGACCACTGGCAAGCGCGTCATCCAGCAAGGTGCCCATGTAGTCACTCTGGTCAGCAGCTCGCAGCGCCGCCAGCAGTTCACCCTGAGTCAGGATCCTCCGATCTACCGCATCTTCCAGATCGGCGATGCAGTAGGAGATGTCATCGGCCGCCTCCATGATGTAGACCAGCGGATGACGGCAACCGAGGGCCAATCCCAGACTCTGGCCGAGGGCACGGTAGAGCGGCTGCTCGCTAAAGAAGATGCCCCGTTTGCTGCTCCAGCCATGATGCTGACCATAGCTCACCCCGGGTTGCGGCTGCTGCGGGTATTTGCAGAGCGCTGCCAGTTGTCCAAGTGTCAGGTTGAGCTCGTGCAGGCTGTGCACCAGCCGCAGACTCTGGGCGTTGCCATCAAACAGTTGCAGGTCCTGACGCAATTCCGCCCACTGGGCCGAGGGGGGCTGCGCCAGCGCCTGCTGATAGAGGGGATCGAGCATCTCGCCGAGCCACTGGCTCATCACCTGCTCGCCAAAGTGGCCAAACGGCGGGTTGCCCACGTCATGAAGCAGGCAGGACATCTCCACCAGATTGATAAAAGCCCCTTCACAGACCATCCCAGCAGGCAAGGCGGCCAGAATGCGGCGGCTGATCTGGCGACCGGTCTCCTGCACCTCCAGCGAGTGGGTGAGGCGACTACGCACCGAGGCCTTCACATCGAGCGGAAAGACCTGGGTCTTCTGCTGCAACCTGCGCACCGGTGCTGCCTGCACGATACGGGCGCGATCCTGCTCGGTCGCCTCCAGCAGCTCCTCATCCCCCCAAGAGTGGATGCGCGCGGGGGTAATCAAACGGCTATACATCACGCGGCTCCTTGCCAGCAACTTCCATCAGACTCAAGACAACCTCCAGCCTCAAGACAGCAACCAGCGCCGCAGACGGGCGATGTCGCCCGGATATTCCCGGCGCAGCGTCTCAATCCAGTCTTCCACGTTTTCCCACCAGGCGGGATGATCCGGGCTCTGGATCAGCTGGGCCGTCTGCTGCAGACGGCGCAGGCCGATGGAGCCTGCCGCCCCTTTTATCTTGTGTGCCTCTTCCACCACCCCAGCTTGATCCTTGGCAATCATGTTGGAGTCGAGCACTGCCATGTAGTCCGGCATCATCTTCTCGAACAGATCAACGCTGGAGAGCAGCACCGGCTTGCCCACGGTATCGGCGTAATCGGTGAGGAAAGGGATATCCAGCAGGGCATCCTGATTGCCCGCATCAGCCTGCTCGTCCGCTTCATCCTCGGCCAGATCGGCAAACAGGTGGCCAATCACCTCCCGCACCGCTTTGGAGCCAAGCGGCTTGTTAATCACATCCTGCATGCCGTGATCCCGGTAGTACTGGCGATCACCGGTGGAGTTGGCGGTGAGTGCCACCATGGGTGGCAGGCTGTCGCCATAACGCTCCAGCAGGGTTTTCGCCACATCGAAGCCGGTCATGTCCGGCAGCTGGATATCGAGCAAAATGAGGTCGAAATCATCCGGGTTGGCCATCGCCAACGCCTGGGTGCCGTCCCGTGCCACCTGCACCTGATGACCCAACTTGCCCAGCAGGGCGCAGGCCACCGTCACGTTGAGCTCCACATCCTCCACCAGCAGGATATCGAGGGAGGGCATCTCCTCCTCCTGCTCTGGCAACACAGGCTCGGCGCAAGCCACTTCCAGCTCGGCGGTGAAGCAGGAACCTTCGCCCGGATCGCTATCCACATAGAGCTGCCCGCCCATCGCCTGAACCAGCTGACGGGAGACCGCGAGGCCAATGCCGGTGCCGGTGGCGTGCTTCTTGCCCTGCACCTGATAGTACATGGCGAAGATCTTCTCCTGCTGGGCGCGCGGGATACCGATACCGGTATCCTCCACCTCGAAGTGCAGGGCCAGCTTGCCCGGCTCGTCGGCGGGATGGGAGAGGCAACGCACGGTGACGCCCCCCTCATCGGTAAACTTGACCGCGTTGCCCACCAGATTCCACAGTACCTGACGCAGGCGGGTACCGTCAGCCATCACAAATTGCGGCATGTCGCCATCGCGATCGAAATGGAGATAGAGCCCCTTCTGCTCCGCCTGAATGCGCGACAGGGTCTCCAGCTCGTCGAGGAAGGCGGGCAGGTCGATACGGGTCGGCGCAATTTCGAGGCGACGGCGATCGAGTTTGTCCAAGTCTATGATGTCGTTGAAGATATTGCCAAGGGTCACCGCACTCAGGTGAATGGTCTTAAGCTGCTGGTGTTGCTTGGGATCGAGGGGAGTATCCATCAGCATCCGGCTTAAGCCCACGATGCCATTGAGCGGGGTGCGCAACTCGTGGCTGATGGTGGAGATAAAGGTAGTCTTGTCGCGACTCGCCTTCTCAAGCTTGTCCTGATACTGCTTGCGCTCGGTGATGTCGCGGCCAAAACCAAGCAGGCCGAGTCGCTTGCCGAAGCGGTCGAAGAAGGGCACCTTGCGCAGCTCGAAGTAAGCTTTGCGGCCATCGGGATACTCCAGCCACTGCTCGTAGGTGAGCGGCTCGTTGCTGGCAAAAACCTGCTTGTCGGTCTCCACCACCTTGTTGGCGATCTCCTGCTTGTAGACATCGAACGGGGTCAGACCGATCAGCTCGGCCTCCACCTTGCCGGTCAGCTCCTCCATGGCGCGGTTGCAACCGGAGAACTGCTCATCCTCGTTGCGGTAGTAGACCAGATCGGGGGAGCAGTCGATAAAGGAGCGCAGCAAGGCAGTACGCTCCCCCAGATGAAGCTGGGCTTTCTCTCGCTGGAACACCTCATTCTCGAGATCCTCGATGGCCTGCAGACGCAGGCTCTCGGCCCGGTTGGTCTCGGCGATCTGGGCGTTGAGGCGGCTAATGTTCTCCTGCAACTGGGTATTGAGCTCCAGATCCCGCTCGCGCATATCTTGCAGCTTGCGCACCATCCGGCTCAGTCGCTGACGGGAATCCTCCAGCTGATCCACCACGATGGAGAGAAAATAGACCGCCCAGGGAGTCACCAGCAGGCCAAAGAAGACCGAGCGAACGAAGTCGATCACATCGATATTGCCGCGCAGGAACAGGGTCACCCCCATCTGGATGGCGACCGCCAGCACGATAATGCCCGCCGCCAGGAACATGCTGAAGCGCACCAGTCCCAGCTTGGTCATCAGATCGACATAATATTGCGCCCAGGATTTAATCTGTTTCATCTTATTGTTTTCCCCCGATATTCGCGGTACAGAATACCAGCACAACCGAGTGAACTCTTCTTAATCTCGCACAATTAATTAACGATTCGCCGAATGAAATGAGTGGGTTAGGATAATTGGCAATATTGAGTCAGTTGCCATTAAGGTTTTTTCTTTATACTCACCGGCCGAAAAAATTCACCACCATTTAATTTAGGAGTTATCCGATGCGCAATACCACCTTGCTGGGCCTGGGCCTGCTGGTCGCAAATAGTGCTTATGCTGATTTGGGTGAAATTCCCAAGGAGTCTGGCTGGTCCGGTTTCCTGCTTGGCGGGGTCAGTGTCATCAATTACGAATCGAATTTTTATAGTGGTGATGATGAAAACCGCCGCCTGAGCGGACTGGGCAGTGCCGAGAGCAGCTCCGCCGTTGCCCCGCTGCTCAACGCCGATATCCGCTACACCTTTGCCGATACCCGCACCCAGGTCTTCCTCGGTAACCTGATCCAGGATGCCATCCGTTTCGACTTCACCCAGCAGCTCGGTATCCGTCAGGAGATGAGCGACAAGGGCATCGTAGCTGGCTCCGTGGTCTTTAATGCCATGCCGACCGAGCAGTGGAGCGATCCCTTCGCCGTAGGCGTTGATCGCCAGTCGACCGATATAAAGTCAAAAGGGGTGCGCTTCGCCTGGGACAGCATCTGGGGTAGCAACTTCAATGGCAGCCTGACCACCCGCAACATCGAGGTGGATGAGGAGCGCAGCGGCAGCCAGTATGGCGCCGATACTGCAGCCAAACTGGATCGCAACGGCAAGATCCACGCCCTCGACCTCTCCTACAAATGGCAGCTGGCACCCGGTCAGATGCTGGAGCCAGCCTTTATCTACCGCCAAGCCGATCTGGATGGCAGCGCCCAAAGCTACAAGAGCAACGGCCTGCAGTTGACCTACGGCATGCGCGCTTCCCAGTGGTCTTTCGTCAGCAACGCCTATCTGGGTCAGACCAAATATGATGAGGCCAACCCAATCCCTGACTTTGGTAACAAAAAAGCCGACTCCGACGAGTTTGCCCTGACCGGCACCTTCTTCTGGCACCGCCTGTTCGGTATTGCGCCGCTCTCCGCAACCTTTACCGCTGGCTATGCCAAGTCCGATTCCGACATCAACTTCTACGATTCTGAATCCGTGATGTTCAACACCGGTCTGCTCTACAACTTCTAATAACGGTTGTGCGCACCGATACAACAAGGCCACCCGAAGGTGGCCTTGTTGCTATCCGGCATTTGCCTCAAATACCCAGAGAGTCGAGCAGATCGTCGTGATCGTTGGCGACCGGGGCCGCAGCCTGAGCTGGCTTGGCGGCATCCTGCTTGGCCTGGGCGATCAGTGCATCGGGATCCAGCTCCTCGTGCTCCATCCCCTCATTGTGGATGCGGATGAACTCGGTTTTGTCCATCGCCAGCTCCAGATAGAAGATGTTGTTGCGGGCGGTGAAGAAGGTGACGCGGCGGGACTCCGGGCTGTCGAGATTGGTATCGACGCTCAGCATCACCTGCTTGTTTAGCGCCAGCATCTTCGGTTGGTTCTGGGTGATGTGGGTCTGCAGATCCCGGCCCACCTTGACGGTAAAGCTGCCGACGATCTGGTTCATCAGCTCACCCATCACGTTGCTCACCTCGTCAGAGGTGTGGGAGATGGCGAGATCCTCTTTGGAGAGTCCCATGCTGAGCATGTAACTCTCGTACAGCTCCATGGCGGCAGCGGCGGAGAAGTTGATCACCACCAGACCGGAAAAACCGCCATCGAACAGCACGAAGCAGCCGATATCCGGCTTGAGGCAGGTCTTGCTGATCCGCTGCACCATGCCGGAAAACCGCACCTGACTCATGGTCGCGGCACTCAAAACGTCCGTCACCGAGTTGCACAGGCTGAGCAGCACATCCTCTGTGGTCAATACGGCATCGTCATCGGATCTTGTCACTATCATGGGACCTTCCTGAACATCGAAAATGGGCTTATCTATACCATAACTCTAACAGATGGCGCGGCCCGGAGACTGAAATAGCGACACGCCTCTCAGTTGACTCCGTTATCAGCAGCCACAGGGATGAAACCACTCAGCTTGGCGAGCCGGGCACGCCATATATCGGCCTGCAGGGCCAAAACTTGTGGCTCATAAGGCACGACCGGATGAGCGCCCCATATGGGGCCGGGCCAGGCGCGATCCGTCGCAAAGCGGGCGACATGGTGAAGATGGAGTTGCGGCACCAGATTGCCGAGCGCGCCGATGTTGATCTTATCCGGGCTGAGGGCCTGTTCCATCAGGTTGGCGACAGCGCAGGACTCCTGAATCAGCTGTTGCTGCTGCTCCGGCGCCAGATGGTGAATTTCCCGCAGGTTGGCTACTCGCGGTACCAGGATCAGCCAGGGATACTGGCTGTCTTTGGACAGCAAGACACGGCAGAGGGGCAGATCCCCGAGCCACCGGGTATCTGCCTGCAGGCGTGAATGCAATTCAAACATGAAAACCTCGTTGAGTACGATGAACAGAGCGCCTGAAAAAGGAGTGTCCACGTTACTGCAACGGGCGACAAACTTAAAGCTGCGGCACGGCCCAACCGATAAAGCGCTTGCGCAGGGCCGGGTCTGCCTTGAGGAACAGCTGCTGCAACTGCCCTTCCAGCTCGCTGGCAACCACAACGGGTTTCGCCCCGCTGGCGATCGTGGCAGTTGGCTGTGCGGATATTGCTCCCGCCGTCAGCGCTGCCTTGCCGCCTCTGCGGTTGTATTCAGCCAGTTTGCCGTTCCAATCCACCCCGAGCAGCATGCCGCTGGTCACCAGCGCATCCTGCTGGATGGCAAGCGCGCGGCCATTCTCCTGCAACGTCACCACAGGAGCCTTGGCATACGCCTGCATCCCCCGCTCGTCTCCCGGTACGCTGGCCGTCAGCTGCAAATGCTGATTGCTGCCCTGATAGCGCACCACCTGCGGCTCGGAGCGTACCTGCCGATCATTCTCGCTGCTGCTGCGGCTGGGGATCACCCCCTCGAAACGCACCAGCAGTTGCTGTTCGCCATCCGCCAGGGTGGCATGCTGCTCATCCTGCAAGGTGCCGTTGCTCACCGCGAGGATGCGGAAATTCTCCGGCACCTTCACTTCCACCATGGCCTGCACACTGCCAGCCCCCAACACTGCACAGAGCAGCACAAACCCGGTCAACCCTCTATTGTTCTTCATTCCCGCTGATCTTCCTGATGCCGATGGTGGGCGCAGGGTAGCAGCCGAAGATGACAGAAAAATAACGCCGCTCAGAACAGGTAGTGGGACCGCTCGGCAAACCACTGGGCCAGCACCTGCTTGAACAGCCGGATCTTGCGCGGCACCCGTCGCTGCTGGGCATGCAACACATGAAGCTGATGCAACCCGCTCTGCCACTCGTCGAGCACGGTCACCAGCTCTCCTGCCGTCAGCTGCGATTCCACCAGCATCAGCGGGCACTTGGCATAGCCCATACCGGCGCGCGCCAATTGCAGCACGGTGCTGTAGTGGTTGGCTCGCACCTTGCCCTGCACCAGAATGTGGGCATCTTCCCCCTCACGGATAAAGTGCCACTGCTCCCAAGCCGGATTGTGCCCCTGCAACAGGCAGCTGCGCCCGCTCAGCTCATAGGGAGTGGCGGGACGCCCCTCGCGCGCCACCAGTGCGGGGCTCGCCACCACCACATCCTTGAGCCGCCCCAGCGGCAGGGCCACCAGATTGTCCGGCACCTCGCTCATGGCGCGCAGGGCGATATCGTTCTCCCCCTGACTCATGTCGACCATCTGGTTGGTGAAATTGAGTTCCACCTCCACTCCCGGGCAGAGCGCGGCAAAGCTGGCCAGCAGCTCGCTCACCATGCGATCGCCGGTGCTGACCGGGCAGGTAAAGCGCAGCCGTCCGCCATCCTCTTCGGTCAGCGCCTGAATATCCTGCTCCGCTTGCCGCGCCAGCGCGAAGATCTCCCCCGCCTGCTGGTAGAGGGTCTTGCCCGCCTCGGTCAGACTGAGGCGGCGGGTGGTGCGCTGCAACAGTTGTGCATTGAGGGAGGACTCCAACGCGCTGACGTGGCGGCTCAGCATCCCCTTGCTGACCCCCAGCGTATCGGCAGCAGCCGAGAAACTGCCGCGCAGCACCACCTCGTAAAAGCTGGCCAGATGGGCGATATCCATCATTAGCTCCAATATGGAAACAATGGGTTTATTTTACGCGCTTTTTCGCATTTTCTGTTGCGCTAGAATCGATACATCCCAACCAGGAGTGATGCAGATGAAAATTGTGATTGTGGGTGCCTCCGGCACCATCGGCTCCGCGGTCAGTGAACTGCTTGCCAAAGATCATCAGGTGATCCGGGTCGGCCACAGCCGTGGCGATGCCACGGTCGACATGCGCGATCCCGCCTCCATCAAGGCGCTGTTTGCCAAGCTGGGGCAGTTCGATGCGCTGGTCGTCGCCAGCGGCAGTGTGGCCTTCAACGGCCTGACCGAGATGACCGACGAGCAGTGGCAGGTGGGGCTTCAGAGCAAGCTGATGGGCCAGATCAACCTGACCCGTGCCGCTATCCCCCACCTGAGCGACAAAGGTTCCATCACCCTGATCAGCGGCATCCTGAGCGAGGAGCCGATCAACTGGGGCGTGAGCGCCAGCACCGTCAACGCCGCCATCGATCACTTTGTGAAAGCGGCCGCCTGCGAGCTGCCCCGCGGCCTTCGCATCAACGTGGTGAGCCCTACCGTGCTGGTGGAGTCGATGGACAAATACGCCGACTTCTTCCCGGGGTTCGTGCCGGTGCCCGCCGCCAAGGTGGCGCAGGCTTACAAGAAGTCGGTGTTGGGCATCCAGACCGGTCAGGTGTTCAGAGTAAACGGTTGAGCGCAGCTCGCTTGCCGCCAGACCAGCAATAAAAACGGGCCCCGCAATGGGGCCCGTCTGTTTATTTGCTTCTATCTTCCGCCACCAGCAAACGTTTGTTTCTAGGCAACAAAAAAGAGAGCAACCCTTAGTCGATCAGACCGTACTGATCGCGCAGCACCTCGATGATCTCCTGCTTGGGATTGGCAGAACGCGCCAGCTTGTGGCCGATAATCTTTTCGGCGATCCCGACGTAGGTGTTGGAGATATCCATCATCACTTCGGTCGGCAGCTTGTTGTCGCGGGCCAGGGCGAAACGTTCCGGCATGCGGTTCTTGTTGAGCAGGATGTCCGGATCCGGGAAGTGGTTGAGCAGCCACTGACGGAAACCCTCTTTGGACTTCTCGACAATCTGGCCGTCGCGCAGGGCCGCGCCATCCCAGATACGGGAGCTGTCGGGGGTGCCCACTTCATCCATGTAGATCAGCTTTTCGTTGCCAGCGGCATCGTGGACATAGCCAAACTCGAACTTGGTATCGACGAAGATCTGATCCAGCCCGGCCAGCGCGTCGCTAATGACGTTGAAGCCCTCTTTGAGCAGCACTTCGTAGCGGTCGATGTCGGCCGGCTTGCTGAAGTTGAAGCCCTTATAATGGCGCTCGATATCGGCACGGGAGACGTTGACGTCATCGGCTTCCGGCACGCCATCCAGCCCTTTCAGCACGCCCTTGGTGGAAGGGGTGATGAGGATTTCCGGCAGCTTCTGATCCTTTTTAAGCCCTTCCGGCAGGGTGATGCCGCAGAACTCGCGCTCGCCATCCTTGTAGGCACGCCACATGGAGCCGGTGATGTATTGGCGGGCTATCGCCTCGATCATCACCGGACGGGCTTTTTGCACGATCCAGACGAAGGGGTGCGGAATATCCAGAATGTGGCTGTCGGCCAGTCCCTTCTCCTTGAACAGCTTGAACCAGTGGCTGGAGATGGCGTTGAGCGCCGCCCCTTTGCCCGGCACGCCGTTCAGGCCATCCACACCTTGCCAGATGCAATCAAAGGCCGAGATGCGATCGCTGATCACCATGAGGGCGAGGGGCGCATCGGCCGGCACATCATAGCCTTTCTCTTTTATGAGCCGGGCACTGTCTTCGGGGGTCAACCAGTAGACGCTGCGCACTTTGCCGGAATGGACAGGTTTATCGGTACGGATCGGCAAATCGTCATTCACCGCCAATACTTGATCTGCAAGACTCATGGCTAATAACACTTCCTGTTTGTGGGGGGTAAACATCGCGAGTTCCTCACCTGCGCGCTCTGTTTGCAAGCATGCTGGCAAGGGGCTCGCATCATCGAAAACCGCTCGGAATCCCCGCGTTTTCAGGGGGATTTTGATAACAAAACAGGGGCACAAGGCCCCTGTATTTATTCTGCTTTTGCTGCTGCCTGATCGGCCAGCCCCTTGGCGAACGCCTCGGACAGGCTGATATACATCTGGGAGATAACCCCGGACGATACCGGCTTCTTGTCCTTGTCGAACAGGGTGATGGAGGTCTTGCCTCCCGCCATTTCGCCAAGCTGGAAGCGGTATTTCTCCTCCTCCAGTTTGAACGGCTCGCTCCCTTTCGCCTTCCAGAACTCGGCGCCCGGCTCTTCGTATTCAACGTCGATCCAGCCCAGTGACTGCTGGGTATCCTTGATGGTGAAACCGTAAGCGGGCAGTACCTGGTTGAGGCGACGCCACACCTGATCAAAGGAGCCTTCGGCAATCCAGGCGCTCAGTTCGTTGTTGTCCAGACCCAGTTGCAGACCCATGCCATCGTTGGACTTGTGCTGCTCGCGGGCTTTCAGCTGGCTGTCGTAATAGAGAGAGAACTGGTTCAGCACTCGCGCGGCATAGCGCTGAGCATCGGCAGGGGTCAGCTTGTTGCTGGTCTCGCCGTCGATAGTCTCTTCGTGATCCAGCACCCGGACCGACATGTTGACGGCGTGGCGCTGGGCGTCGTTGCGCACGGTGAACTGGTAACGCTGACGGATTTTGAAGTCTTCGTCATCTTCACCCCAGCCATCGAGAGCGACCGTGTTGTCAAACCAGCCGGTCTGCAATACGCCATCCTGCTGATCCAGCTTCTCGGTGGTGACTTTGTACTTGGCCAGGAAGTTCATCAGGAACGACCAGGTATCGCGCTCCACGCTCTGGCTGGTGCTCAGGGCATAGAAGGCAACGGTCGGTTCGGTTGCGGTCTGCACCACCTGACTGCCCGGTACCACGGTCAGCAGCTGGGCGGGTGGGCGCACATCAACCTGGGCGCCGAGGGCACCTTCACGGCTGCTCTCAGGAAGCGGCGGAATATCGTACTGGCTGTTGAAGGTGGGGGCACTCAATCCTGCGGGGATCAAGAACGCGCGGCCCTCGAGGCGGGCATCTTCATAACCGAAGTCGCGGTTGGCCATTTTGCGATCCTGGGGGGTGCTGCAACCGGCCAAGACGGCCACAGTCGCAACGCTCAGCACCAGACGGGCTCTATTTCCCTTTCCATTAGATTTAAACACTCGCCATCAACTCCGCTGTGGTCAGTGCTCGCGCCATCAGCTGTTCGCCCTCGGGAGTGAGGTCAACCAACGGCAGGCGCAAGGTGGCTGTTGCAATCAACCCCAGTTGGGCACAGGCCCATTTCACCGGGGTGGGGCTCGGTTCGCAGAACAGAGTCTTGTGCAACGGCATCAAGAGATTGTTGATGTCATGCGCCTGTCCGGCATCACCGGCCAGCGCAGCACGACACATGTCGGCCATCTGGGCCGCTGCAATGTTGGTGGTGACCGAAATCACGCCATCGCCACCTTGCAGCATAAAATCACAACCAGTGGCATCGTCGCCACTGTAGAGAGCAAACTCCGGCCCGCACAGCTCGCGCAGCCGCGGGGTGCGGCTCAAATCGCCGGTTGCCTCTTTCAAACCGATAATGCCGGGAACCTTGGCCAGACGGGCCACGGTCTCCGGTTTGAGATCGCAACAGGTGCGACCGGGCACATTATAAAGAATTTGGGGCAGACCACTAGCCTCGGCGATCGCACAATAGTGGCGATAGAGACCTTCCTGAGTGGGCTTGTTGTAGTAAGGAGTCACCGAGAGGCCCGCCACCACGCCGGTTTTGGCCAGTCGCTTTGCCAATTCAATGGCATGGGCGGTATTGTTGGAGCCGCAACCGGCGATGACGGGAATGCGTCCGGCGGCATACTCAACGGTCTTTTCAACGACGGCGATATGCTCCTGCTCGCTCAGGGTCACCGATTCCCCTGTGGTACCCACCGCAACAATGGCGCTGGTCCCGGCGCTGACATGATAGTCGACCAGCTTGGCCAGACTGGCCCAATCGACTTCACCTGAAGCCAGCATGGGGGTAACGAGCGCAACAATACTACCGCGTAACATGGACTTTTCTCCCGATTTTCAGGGGCGTAATGGTAAAGCTGACCCCTTTGAAAAACAAGGGAGAGAGGGGGCAAGCCGTGATACCATCCGGAACAAAAAGTAATGGACGAAAGTCGGCAGCGTCCCTCAGGGAGTGGTCATCAGGGCCGGAGGGTTGGCTTGCCAGCGCGGCTTTCGCAACGAAATAACGGACGAGAGAAGATTTATGACTCACTACCTGGTCGTAACGGCCATCGGCACGGACAGGCCTGGCATCGTCAATGAAGTGACCCGCCACGTCAGTGGCTGTGGTTGCAACATTGTGGACAGCCGCCTTGGCATCTTCGGCAATGAATTTACCTTTATCATGCTGCTCTCGGGCGACTGGAACAGCATGATGCAACTCGAAATCAGCCTGCCCCTGCGTAGTCAGGAGTGGGATCTCATCACCATGATGAAACGCACCGAGCGCCACCAGTCCCTGCAGTATGACATCCGCGCTAGTGCCGACCTGTTGATCCGCGACGAGCCCGGCATCGTAAGCCAGTGCACCCAGTTCTTCAGCGAACATGGCTGGAACATTCAGGCGATGCAATCCATGACCCTGGAGCAACAGCCGTTCAACCTGCTGAAGATCAGTTTTCAGCTCAATCTGGCCAGAGAGGGTGAAGTGGAAGGTTCGCAAACCGCCTTCGCCGAATTCTGTCGTCAACTGGGTGCCGAATCGTTCGAGTTTATCGTCAATCGCAAACACGCCTGAGGGCGTTTTACCCGAGGAGACCCCATGCAACCACCACAAGCTGGCAGCCCCGCCCCCGATTTCTCCCTGCCCGACCAGAATGGCAATCAGGTCAGCCTCGCTGGCCTGCGCGGCAAGAAGGTGCTGGTCTATTTCTACCCCAAGGCGATGACTCCCGGCTGCACCACCCAGGCCTGCAGCCTGCGCGATGTGAACGCCGAGCTGGCCGCCCTCAATGTGGTGGTGCTTGGCATCAGTCCGGATCCGGCCAAACGTCTGAAAAAGTTCGAAGAGCGGGACCAGCTCAACTTCACCCTGCTGGCCGATGAAGACCACGCCGTCGCCGATGCCTTTGGCGTCTGGGGCCCGAAGAAGTTCATGGGCAAGGAGTATGACGGCATTCACCGTCAGAGCTTCCTGATCGATGAAGAGGGCAAGATTGCCCACCACTTCGACAAGTTCAAAACCAGCGATCACCATCAGGTGGTACTGGATTTCCTCAAGGGATAATCCTCCCCTGCGTCATTGAAAGGCCTGCCATGCAGGCCTTTTTCGTCTGCTCAGCCGCCCCTTGCCAGCGGATTTTTCTCACCAACTCCCCCGCCCAGATCAAAAAATTCATTTTATATATGGGTTAACGTGACCCCAGAATCATCTTCCAGCGAGATATCCCATGAACATGAGCAACACTGAGCGTTTGATCCTGAGCAACCAGTACGAAATTCTGGCGAAACTCAATCCGGAGAAAGCGGACGTCTACCAACGCGCCAGCACCATCATCGAGCGCGGCTACTGCCTGCAGATCCTCGAGCTGGAGAAGAGCTTCGGCCATCTGGATCTGGCGACTTGCCAGGAGGTAATCGACACCCTGGAGCTGCACCACGCACTGGCCATCTCATGGGGCAATTTGGATGTAGCCGATCAGGGCGAGATCAACGCCAGTCGGCTGGAGTTCAACGGCTACAGCCGCAGCCAGGAGCGTGAGCTGGCCGACTACGTCTGCTTCCTGCTGGAGGTGGACAAGCGCTTCCCCGAGCTCAAGTGCCCGTGCGACGAGCTCTCCAGCGACATCGCCATGCGTGACAAGTACCAGCGGATGCTGCAGGTGTGGCGTCAGTGCCCCCGTCAGTACAAGCTCTCCATCCAGGAGATCCGCAAAGTGCTGGCTGCCTGATGGCAGGGCACCAGACAACAAAAAGGCGCCACTGGCGCCTTTTTGCATCTGAAACGGGTTATTCGTAGAGAAAGGATTTATCGAGCTGCTGGAAGGCGGCCTTGAGGGTATCGGCCAGCTCTTCATAGCGCGGCTGAGACACCAGCTGACGACGGCCACCCTGCTCATTCATCTTGCCGTTGATCTCCCGATACCAGCTCGCCAGCGACGGGGGTAAACGGGTGTCGGCACGCTGGCCGAGCCAGTAGTAACCTTGCAGCGGCAAACTGAGCAGAAACAGCACCGAGGTGATGACGGAAGGCCAGTAGTGCAGCTCGCCAAACTGGAACTGCAGCATCACGCTCAACACCGCCAGCGCGGGGATCACCTTGAGGGCGAACTCGGTCGCCTTGATCACCCGATTTTCAGGAAACATCGAATTGAGCTCGGGACGGCGCGGCCAAAGCGTCATATAATGGCGGCCTTGCTGTAACTTAGTTCCAAAAATGTTCATGCTCATACTACCTCCGAGCGCTTTTTGAACGTACTAACGGCAAAACCTCGACAAAATTTGATGCAAAGTAACAAAGGTTGAGGATGACTTTGTTATTTTTCAACAATCGGGTTATCCTTTGTACGCCCATTTTTGCGTCAAAAGCTTCTTGCTATTGACCTGTCAGGGACGTCTGGATTTCGGGTCTTGTATCACTATACAAGGGGCAAGCAACAGATTGCCAACCCTCATAAGGATAAGTTGAAAGTTTTTGGCCGCACCGCGTCCAACGCATCCGCCTACACAACCCAATCTGCGATAGGATTTATTCATGAGTAAGCTGGTTCTTGTTCTTAACTGTGGCAGCTCTTCCCTGAAGTTTGCCGTCATTGACGCAACCACCGGTGATGACCTGCTGTCCGGCCTGGCCGAGTGCTTCAACCTCGACGACGCCCGCATCAAGTGGAAACTGAATGGCGAGAAAGGCAGTGCCGATCTGGGCGCGGGTGCCGCTCACCAGGAAGCGCTGGACTTCATCGTCAACAAGATCCTGCCGCTCAATCCGGAACTGTCCAAGAACCTGATCGCCATCGGTCACCGTGTTGTTCACGGCGGCGAGCGCTTCACCTCTTCCGTTGTCATCTGCGAAGACGTGATTGCTGGCATTGAAGCCGCTGTTCCGTACGCACCGCTGCACAACCCGGCTCACCTGATCGGTATCCGTGAAGCTCGCCGCGTATTCCCGGCGCTGGCTGACAAGAACGTGGCCGTATTCGATACCGCGTTCCACCAGACCATGCCGGAAGAAGCCTTCCTGTACGCCCTGCCGTACAAACTCTACAAAGAGAACGGCATCCGTCGCTACGGCGCTCACGGCACCAGCCACTACTACATCAGCCTGGAAGCTGCCAAGCAGCTGAACAAGCCGGTTGAAGAGCTGAACATCATCAACTGCCACCTGGGCAACGGCGGTTCCGTCTGCGCCATCAAGAACGGCAAATCCGTTGATACCTCCATGGGCCTGACTCCGCTGGAAGGTCTGGTGATGGGTACCCGTTCCGGCGATCTGGACCCGGCCATCATCTTCTTCCTGCACGACAAGCTGGGCATGAGCGTGGCCGATATCAACACCATGCTGACCAAAGAGTCCGGCCTGCTGGGTCTGACCGAAGTAACCTCCGACTGCCGTTTTGTTGAAGACAACTACGACAGCAAAGAAGAAGCCAAGCGTGCTATGGACGTTTACTGCTATCGCCTGGCCAAGTACATCGGCGCCTACGCTGCCGCCATGGACGGTCGTCTGGACGCCGTTGTTTTCACCGGTGGTATCGGTGAAAACTCTGCCCCGATCCGTGAAATCACCCTGAACAAGCTGGGTCTGCTGGGCTTTGACGTTGATCACGACGCCAACCTGAAGGCTCGTTTTGGCAAGGGTGGCGAGATCACCAAGGCTGGTTCTACCAAGGCCCTGGTTATCCCGACCAACGAAGAGTGGGTTATCGCCCACGACGCGCTGGAACTGGTCGGCGCTTAATTGACGCAGTAACTCGAGGCCGCCCACAGGGCGGCCTTTTCCTGATCCCAAAAAATGAACAAGGGGTATAAAGTGGCACGCACTATTATGCTTATCCCGGTCGGCACTGGTGTCGGCGTAACTTCCGTGAGTCTGGGCGTTGTTCGCGCCATGGAACGTCACGGTGTCAATGTCAGCTTCTTCAAACCGGTTGCCCAGCCGCGTCCGGGTGAAACCGGTGCCGAGCGCTCAACCGCCGTTATCCGCGCTGCTGCCAACATCAACCCGCCCGAGCCGTTCACCCTCTCCTACGCCGAGAACATGATCAGCTCCAGCAACACCGACATCCTGCTGGAAGAGATCGTTGCCCGCTTCGAAGAGCACGTGAAATCCAGTGGTGCCGAAGTGCTGGTTGTCGAAGGTATGGTGCCGACCGACAAGCAGCCCTTTGCCAACAAGCTGAACTACGACGTCGCTAAAGCTCTGGATGCCGACATGGTATTCGTGACCCATCCGGGCCATGACTCCAGCCAGAAGCTGAAAGAGCGCATCGAACTGGCTTGCTCCAACTTCGGTGGTGTCAACAACCCCCGTATCGTTGGCTGCGTGATCAACAAGGTTGGCGCGCCGGTTGACGAGCATGGCGTAACCCGCCCTGACCTGACCGAGATGTTCGAAGCCCATCACCACGCTTCCGACGCGGCTCACAACCTGGAAGTGCTGCAAGTGTTTGGCAAGAGCCCGCTGCGCATCCTGGGTTGCATCCCCTGGAACACCCAGCTGATCGCCCCGCGCGCCAAGGATCTCGCCAAGCATCTGGCCGCCAAGATCCTGCACAAGGGTGAGCTGGACAGCCGCCGTTTGCAGACCGTGACCTTCTGCGCCCGCTCCATCCACAACATGGTCGAGCACTTCCGTCCGGGCAGCCTGCTGGTGACCTCCGGCGACCGCTCTGACGTCATCGTCTCTGCCTGCCTCTCCGCCATGAACGGCGTCAAGCTGGGCGCCCTGCTGCTGACCGGTAACTATCATCCGGAGCCGCAGGTAATGGCGCTGTGCCAACAGGCCATGGCCACCGGCCTGCCGATCATGATGACCGGTACCAACACCTGGCAGACCGCCGTCAGCCTGCAGAACTTCAACGTCGACATTCCGGAAGATGACCGCGAGCGTATCGAGCTGGTACAGGACTACGTCGCTGGCCACATCGACAAGCACTGGATCGAGTCACTGACTGTCAGCTCTACCCGTTCCCGTCGCCTGAGCCCGCCGGCGTTCCGTTATCAGCTGACCGAGCTGGCCCGTCAGGCCAACAAGCGTGTCGTGCTGCCGGAAGGCGACGAGCCGCGCACCATCAAGGCTGCCGCCATCTGTGCCGAGCGTGGCATAGCCCGTCCGGTGCTGCTGGGTAACCCGGAAGAGATCCGTCGCGTTGCCGAGCAGCAGGGTGTAGTTCTGACCGATCGCGTCGAGATCATCGATCCGGCCGTTGTGCGCGAGCGCTATGTGCCGCGTCTGGTCGAGCTGCGCAAGAACAAGGGCATGACCGAAGTGGTTGCCCGCGAGCAGCTGGAAGACAACGTGGTACTGGGTACCATGATGCTGGAACGCAACGAAGTTGACGGCCTGGTATCCGGCGCGGTGCACACCACTGCCAACACCATCCGTCCGCCGATGCAGATCATCAAGACCGCTCCGGGCTCTTCCCTGATCTCCTCCATCTTCTTCATGCTGCTGCCTGACCAGGTGCTGGTCTACGGTGACTGCGCGATCAACCCGGATCCGACTGCCGAGCAGCTGGCCGAGATCGCCATCCAGTCCGCTGACTCCGCTGCCGCTTTCGGCATCGAGCCGCGCGTCGCCATGATCTCCTACTCCACCGGTACCTCTGGCGCCGGTGCCGATGTAGAGAAAGTGCGTGAAGCGACCGAGCTGGCCAAGGCCAAGCGCCCCGACCTCATCATCGACGGCCCCCTGCAGTACGACGCGGCCATCATGGAGAACGTGGCCAAGTCCAAGGCACCGAACTCACCGGTTGCCGGTAAAGCCACCGTGTTCGTGTTCCCGGATCTGAACACAGGTAACACCACCTACAAGGCGGTGCAGCGTTCCGCTGACCTGGTCTCCATCGGCCCGATGCTGCAAGGCATGCGCAAGCCGGTCAACGACCTCTCCCGTGGTGCCCTGGTTGACGACATCGTCTACACCATCGCCCTGACCGGTATCCAGGCTGCCCAGGCTGACGAACAAGCTTAATCAGCTCTAGCCTGAAAAAACCGATCACAAAGGCTGCTCACCCCAGGTGAGCAGCCTTTTTTCTTAGTTCTCTTTTGAAGACCAGTGAAACATGCCATCAGCGCAGTGTTGCACAGAATAATGCCATGTGATGTGCCAGAAATGTCTCGAGCGTAGCGCCGCGGGAAAGCGTGCCTGCCACCTTAAAGATGTATCTAAAATAGATTCAAGATCATAAGGTTGGATATATGAGGGCATTCATAGCTAAGCGCTTATAGCAAATTTTTCGCCATCGGCATGAGGATTTGACCTGTTAGAAATAACAGTGAAAAAGACCCGTTCGATACGCTATTCATCAATGTGCCACTCGGCAATATCCACATCATGGAGGAATGGAAATGCTGATGAAGAAGCTCTCTGCTGTCATGCTGCTGGCCTGCTTGCCCCTGTTCAGCCAACCTGTGCTGGCCGTAGATAAGGCAGCGCCCAAGCAAACAACCACGACCGCGGTTGCCAAGGAGTCCGGCAAGCTGAATATCAATACCGCCACCCTTGCCGAACTCACCAGCCTGAAAGGGATTGGCGACAAGAAGGCACAAGCCATCGTCGACTATCGGGAAAAACAGGGAAAGTTCACCTCGGTCGATCAGCTGGCAGATGTCAATGGCATTGGCCCGGCCACGCTGGAAGCCAACAGGGACATGATAATAGTCAAATAAAGTCGAATGGATCAGTTGCAAATGGGGCAGCCTGTGGCTGCCCCATTTTTCTTGGGGTATGATTGCCGCACTTTAATCCCGCTGGATAGTTTTCCATGAAAAAGACTCCTCTTGTTGTTCGTAAGGCCGTGCTCCCGGTAGCCGGTCTGGGTACCCGTATGCTGCCAGCCACCAAGGCCATCCCGAAAGAGATGTTGCCGGTGGTCGACAAACCACTGATCCAGTACGTAGTGCGCGAAGCCATCGCCGCCGGTATCAAAGAGATCGTGCTGGTCACCCACTCGAGCAAGAACTCCATCGAAAACCACTTCGACAAGAGTTTCGAATTGGAAGCGACCCTCGAGAAGCGAGTCAAGCGTCAGCTGCTGGAAGAGGTGCAACAGATCTGCCCGAAAGACGTCACCATCATGCACGTCCGTCAGGGGGAGGCCAAAGGTCTGGGCCACGCGGTGTTGTGTGCCCGTCCGCTGATCGGTGACAACCCCTTCGCCGTGCTGCTGCCGGATGTGCTGATCGACGACGTTGCCAGCAACCCCAAGCAGGACAACTTGGCCGAGATGGTGCACATGTACGAAGAGAACCAGATCAGCCAGATCATGGTGGAAGCGGTTCCCGAGAGCGAAGTGGACAAGTACGGCATCGCCGACATCAAGGGCGAGGCCCTGAGCGAGGGGATGTCCCTGCCGATGCAGGCCATTGTCGAGAAGCCGCCCCGTGACGAAGCCCCCTCCAATCTGGCGGTGGTGGGTCGTTACGTCCTCTCCTCCAATATCTGGCCGCTGCTGGAGAAGACCCCGGCCGGTGCCGGTGACGAGATCCAGCTGACTGACGCCATCGCCATGCTGATGGAGCAGGAGCAGGTCAACGCCTACTTCATGAAGGGCAAGAGCCACGATTGCGGCAGCAAGCTGGGCTACATGAAAGCCAATGTGGAATATGGTGTGCGCCATCACGAGCTGAATGGTGAATTCATCGGCTGGCTGAAGCAGTTCGTCAAGCAGTTGTAATCGCTGATAAATCTGTTTTTTATAGACGTATTCAAGGGGCATCAAATGATGCTCCTTTTTCATTTTTGCAACAAAAAATCAATCAAGAGTAAATAAACTCTCAGCAAATCATAATGTTGTAATTTATTCACACATGCTCTATAAGGATTGAGGCGTGTTTCTCGCCCTTGCATAAAAAACTCAAAAAAATATAAGACACAGGTGGAAGTTCCAATGAATAACCCGTCAAAAGGGACCTTTTTAGGTCACCCTAAAGGGCTTTTTTTGCTCTTTAGTACCGAACTGTGGGAGAGATTCTCCTATTACGGCATGCGTGCCGTGCTGGTGCTCTATCTGACCGACCTGACTGCCAACGGCGGTCTGGGCTGGAGTCAGGCAGATGCCCTCAAACTCTACGGTATCTATACCGGCCTGGTTTATATCACTCCGCTGATCGGCGGCTGGCTGGCTGACACCTTCTTGGGTCAACGTCGTGCCATCCTGATCGGTGCCGTGCTGATGGCCGCAGGTCAGTTCACTCTGGCACTGCCCCACGCCATGTTCCCGGATATGGTCAACACCATGTTCTACGCGGGCCTCGCGTTGCTGATCGTGGGTAACGGCCTGTTCAAACCGAACATCTCCACCATGGTGGGTGACCTCTATGAAGAGGGCGATCACCGCCGTGATGGTGCTTTCACCATCTTCTACATGGGTATCAACCTGGGCTCCCTGCTGGCAGGCGTGATCTGTGGTGCTGCTGCCACCGCCTACGGCTGGCAAGCCGCCTTCGTCGGCGCCGGTATCGGTATGCTGCTCTCTCTGGTAATCCAGGCCACCATGGCCCAGCGTTTCCTAGGTGACATCGGTCGCGTCACTGCCGCCCAGCGTGCAGCCGCCCTGCGTACTACCGAGCAGAAAGCACCGCTGACCAAGCAGGAAGTGGATCGCATCAAGGTTATTCTGGTACTGGGTCTGTTCACCATCATCTTCTGGGCCGGTTTCGAGCAGGCCGGTGGTCTGATGAACCTCTACACCCAGGAGTATACCGACCGCATGATCGGCAGCTTCGAAGTGCCGACCGCCTGGTTCCAGTCCCTGAACCCCTTCTTCATTATCACCCTGGCACCGGTCGTTGCGGCCATCTGGATCAAGCTCGGCAAGAAAGAGCCGAACTCTCCGGTGAAATTCGCCATGGGTCTGCTGTTCCTGGCTATCGGCTTCCTGTTCATGGTCGGTGCCGTGCTGCAGCAGGGTGGTGACAACACCGTCAAGACCTCCATGTTCTGGCTGGTAGGTGCTTACCTGTTCCACACCCTGGGCGAGCTCTGCCTCTCCCCGATCGGCCTCTCCATGGTGACCAAACTGGCTCCGCTGCGTCTGGCTTCCCTGATGATGGGTGCCTGGTTTGGCTTCGTTGCCCTGGCCAACTACGCTGCGGGCTTTATCGGCTCCTTCGTAGGTGAAGCCGGTCCGATCGCCATCTTCGGTGGCATCGCCCTGGCTGCGATACTGAGCGCCCTGATCCTGCTGACCATGGCCAACCGCCTGGTTTACTGGATGCACGGTGCCGAAGGCCCGGCCAAAGAGCCGCAAGCGCAAGAGAAGAAACTGCAATCCGCCACCGTCTAAACGGTCAGGATTGTAAACAACAAACAGGGCGCCCATCGGCGCCCTGTTTGTTTTGGCCTGTTTATCAGGCGGCATCAGTGATGACGAACCTGCACATCCAGTGAGCCGCCGCTGTCGCTGCGAAACTGCAGGGCGAACGGTTCATGCCAGCTACGTTTGTGCAGGGCGTAGTGGCTACTGCGCATCAGGCCAAGGGGCAAGCCACCGGAGCGCATCAGCCAGTGGGGAGAGGTGAGCCCTGCGTTGGCAAACACCAGTCCATCATGCTGATCAAACAGCAGCGCCGCCATGGCAAAAGAGTGGCGAAGCCCGGACGCCATCAACTGATGGTTGAGGTAGTCGAGCAACCGGTGCGGCTGGCTCAGCAACCGGCTCTCGTTCTGCTGAAACTGGCGGTAGGGGACATTCATCAAGGATCGCACCAGCGCACCACAAAATGCCGCATCCGTCCCCATGATCGGCAGCTCCATCACCAGCACCAGCAGCTTGTCTTCCACCTTGAAGGTATCGGGAATAAACAGCTGCCCCAGCCCCTTGAACGTGACCTGCCAGGGGCCCCACTCCTGCAAGCCCGGCGGCTTGAGCCCCGCCAGCAGACGGCTGGCCGCCTTGTCGTGGGCACTGAAATAGTCGATGTGATCCATCAGCTCCAGTTGCTGCGCCCGGCTGGCGCTGCCGTTGAGACACTGTTCGATGCTGCGCTCGACCAGCGCGTAATCCTCGAGGGGTTTGAGCAGATAGTCCCGCGCACCGGCACGCAAGGCGCTGGCGACTGCCTCCATGGTGCTCTGGGCCGAAATGACGATAACCGGAATATGGGGATAGCGTGCAGAGAGGCAGGCGATCACCTCGTGGCCATCCATATTGGGCATATTGAGATCGCAGAGCACCACATCGGGATGGTAGAGGGCCGCCGCCGATAGCCCCTCAATACCATCTTCGGCCTGAAACACCGTTGCCCCGTCCCGTGCGAGGTAACTCACTAACGAGTGGCGAAAAACGGCCTCGTCCTCCACCACCAGGATCCGTAGCCCGGCTTTTGACATCTTGATAAAGCTCTTATTAGTCAATTGGTTATTTAGGTATTAAGACTAGCTCAAAAGTACGGTCAGCGCGGAAACCCTGCGTCAAAAGTAGACCTCGATCATACGATGGCATCAAGAGAATCCTATCTGCCCGCGCAGCTCTATTCGCTCGGGTGGCCCCACGACTACGACCGCCATCCGAATTGTGCAAGTGGGCGCCATAAGGGATAATGCCCCCCACTCCAGCTCATAAAGAAGACCATGACCCCAGCCGAATACAGTGCCCTTGCCCACCCAAGATTGTCCCATCCGGCCCGCAGTCTCTATACCCTGCAGCTGCGCCGACTGGTGCTGGAAAATCAGGCGGCAAGGCTCAACTATCCCGAGCTAGGTCGGGCGCTGGCAGTGGTCGATCCGGGAGATCCCTGCGGCTTTTCGTTTCAGGTCAATGCCCGCCAGCTCACCGAGCTGTTTGATGAACTGATGGAGGCGGGCCTGCTGCAAGTCGAGGCTCAGCCCGAGAGTGAGCACTACCATCAGTGCCCGTTCCAGTTGCCGCTACTGACCCAGAAATTGCGCAGCCCGCTGCCGGAACGCCCCTTCCAGATGCATCTGCAATGGCGCCCGGACGAAGAGTTGCCCGCCCTCGCCCGTCTGTGCGGGGTGATCGATGCCAGCTATAGCGAAGAGGATCTGGGAGAATTTATCGCCTACTGGCTGGGGCGCCCCGAGGTATTCGACTCCCAGCATCAATGGATGCTCAAGTTTATTCGCGCCCTCAAGACCCGCCGCTATACCCGTCGCAAGCCGATGGAGGTGCAGGGCTACCAGCAGGTGACGCCGGCCCCGGCAGAGTCGGGCCCCAGCAAACGGGCCCAACAGATGATTGAAGAGGCCAAGCGACTGGCCCAACAGCAGACGCAAGAACCCGCAGCGCAGCAGGAGTCGGATAATGATTGATAGCGGCCCCCGCCTGCAGGCAGAATCAACCCCTTGTCTACCCATCCCTGATCGAGCAGAAGGAGCATTCCATGACTGACCCGCAAGATCCCCTGCGCCAGGAGCTGGAAGAGATCGAAGCCAAGCGCCAGAAGATCGCCAAGGCCAAGCAGGATCACCGTATTCACGACCCGGAATTGAGCCGTCATGTAGGTGGCCTGCTGGAGCGCATTCGTCGCCTGCAACAAGAGACCGGTGGCGGCCAGTATGACTACGAGACCCTGCGCAAGGAGTACGACGCCAAGGCCAACGCCGAAGTGCGCGAGCTACAGAAGGCGGCCCGTCAGGAGCGGATCCAGAAGCTGATCGCCCAGGCCGACCTCAACCCTGACTGGGTATTTGACAAGATGGATGCCGGTGACCCGGCGCTGCAATACCCCATCGAAACAGCCCGTTACTTTATCAGCGGTTTCGAGCACTGGGAGAAGAGTGGTGGCGGCTGCATGCTGATCTACGGCGACTACGGCACCGGCAAGTCAACGCTGGCTGGGGCGGTTGCGCACGAGCTGATCGAGCGTCACCAGAAATCGGTGATCTTCCAGCAGTGGGCCTCCATCGTCGATCGCCTCTTCTTCAACGTGATCCCCGATCAGGACGAGCGCAACCAGTACCGCCGCGCGCTGGAAGAGGTGGATCTGCTGATCATCGACGAGGTATCGGCCAACCGCGCCAAGATGGCGGAGAGCCAGTCCAGTTTCCTCGGCCACCTGCTGCGCCGCCGTCGCAACCTGTCAAAAAGCGTCATCATCATCACCAACCACACGCCCCAGACCCTGCATCAGGCGATCGGTGATTTCAGCTATGAGGCTATCAAGGCGTTCAATCCGGTGGATATCCACCTGAGCGGTCCAAGCCGGCGCCCCAGCATCGGCAACTACAACGGCTGATCCCCTCTCAAAAGAGTGCGAGTCACTGGCGGCTCGCACTTTCTCATCCTTGTCGACGCACAAATAGAAACAACTCTCATTTACAGCAGACAAACAAGCCACTAGGCTAGCCCCTTTTGCCAAGGGAGCTCAGCTATGCCAACCACACTGATTTTCGGAGCCAGCCGCGGGCTGGGCCGCGCCTTTACTCACCACGCCCTGAACAAGGGTCACCGGGTGGTTGCGCTGGTACGCAGCCCCGAGATGGCTACGGAACTGGAGGCGCTGGGAGTTGAGGTGATCGAGGGGGATGCGCTGGATCCGGCAGCGGTGCAGCAGGCCTGCATTGCTGCAGGGCAAGATGCCCAAGTCGTCTCTACCCTCGGTAGCTTCCGTCAGGCAGCTCCGGTGGACTATCAGGGCAACCGTCATGTGATCGATGCCATGGAGCAGGCAGGCCTGAAACGGCTGCTGCTGGTCACCTCTCTCGGCTGTGGCGACAGCTGGTCATATTTGCCGCAGCGGGCCCGCGCCGCCTTCGGCCACGAGGTGCGTCTCAAGAGTCTGGCGGAGAGCTGGCTGCAGACAAGCTCCCTCGCATGGACCATTCTTCGCCCGGCGGGCCTTCAGGATGGCGACGCCACCGGCCGCGCCGAACTGAGTCAGGGCAAGGAGGTGCACGGACTGGTACGCCGCGCTGATGTGGCCGCCCAAGGGCTGCGCCTGCTGGCGGATGATGCGGCGGTGGGGCAGATCTACGCCATCGGCGATCCCACGCTCCAGCGCGGCTAAAGCAGCAGTAAAACTGCTCATACCCACCACGTAGCAAAACGGTCAGCCCAAGGGCTGACCGCTTTCGCTATACCGCACAAGCTATCTCACGGGCGCTTGCACCATCCCGCTAACCGGCGGTCGTTTCACTCTGCACGACTGACGGGCGAGCAACCGGCAACGACTGCTGCCGCCAACGCAGCAGCAGGCAGGCCAGCACGCCGTAGAGCAGCGCCAATCCCCACAACTGCCACCAGTAGCGGGCAACCTGCGCAAAGTCGGCCCCCATCTGGTTGAGGCGCAGAAAACCCTCGATGGCGGGGATAGTGGGCACCCACTGAGCCAGCCAGTTGAGGGGGGCCGGGATCAGCTCGAGCGGCCAGATAAAGCCCGCCAGAAAGACCAGCGGCAGGGAGGAGATCAGCACCACCTGAGTGGGCAGATCCCGCCGGGTAAATATCGCGCCGAGCACCACGCCAAACCAGCAGGTCGCCAGCAGGAACGGCAGGGCGAACAGCCAAAGCTGCACCGGGTCGGCATGACGAGCGATATTGTAGTGATCGAAGCAAAAGCCGAGGAAGTAGCTCACCGGCAGCAGGAACAACCCCGCCAGCACCAGAGTTCTGGCCAGCAGCAGCGGCAACACCGGCGCGCTTTGCCAGTACCCCTGCTCGCCGCGACAGCTACGCTGGTTCTGGGTCGCCCCCAGGATCCCCGCCCCCATCAGCAGCACCTGATGGAGGATCAGCACGAACACCGCCGGTACTACGTAGTTGACGTAGCCCATGGTGGGGTTGAAGACCGGCACCACGTTGAGGGCCACCGCATTCCAGCCCATGGCCGCTTGTGGCAGCGCCTCGCCGTGGCTCAGCAGCCGCGCCACCTTCACCTGCGCGGCGAGAGTGCCGCCGGCCTGCGCCAGCCCCTCGGCAATGGTACCATAGACCAGAAAGTAGGAGGCATCACCGGCATAGCTCAGGGTCACGCTCTTGCCCAGCATCAGATCCCGATAGAAGTGGTTGGGGATATGCAGGATCCCGCTCGCCTTCCCGGCCATCATCAGCTGCCGCGCTTCATCCAGCGAATTGGC
The DNA here is from genome assembly GCF_019047125.1 of Aeromonas sp. FDAARGOS 1411. Lineage (NCBI taxonomy): Bacteria > Pseudomonadati > Pseudomonadota > Gammaproteobacteria > Aeromonadales > Aeromonadaceae > Aeromonas > Aeromonas sp. FDAARGOS 1411. The sequence continues at coordinate 2,892,265 of NZ_CP077214.1, forward strand.
CCGCGCTACCAGCTTCACCTGCGGCGTGGCATCGGCCATAAACTCCAGCTGGCGCGATAGCTGACTGCCATCTTCATTGACCACCACCACCGCCTCTTCCCGCGGTAGTTGATGCAGATAGGGTTGGGGGTAGAGGAAGGAGTAGAAGAACACCCCGCCAAACAGGGTGAGCATGATGGCGCGATCCGCCAGCAGGGTGCGCAACTCGAGGCGCAACAGATCGACAAATCCCAGCATCACTCAGGCTCCTTTTCGGCGACTGCCACTGCGGCTGATTGACGGGCCAGCTCGGCCTGCTGCTTGTAACGGCGCACCACCAGCAGCAAGGGGAGCAGGAACAGCAGCAAGGCCCCCAGTTGTGGCAGCGCCGATGCGAGGGGCAGACCGTAGTTGCTCTGACCAATCTGCAGCTCGACATAGTGAGAGACCGGCAGCAGGCTGCGCCAGAAGCGGGCGAAATCCCCCATGGCACTCACCGGAAAGGTGACTCCCATAAAGGCAAAACCGGGCGCAGTGTAAGCCCCCGCCAGCGACAGAGCGCGGGCCGGATCCCGGATGATGCCGTAGAAAAAAGCCCCCATGGTGACGCAGGCGGCCGAGGCGAGCCCCAGCCCCACCAGCAATACCAGCCAGCTACCGTGCATGGGGTAGGAGAAGCCCTTGAACAGCAGCAGCGTCCAGACAATCCCCCAGCCCCAGCCAATCAGCACGTGGGGCAGCAGGGTGCGCCAGAGACCAAACCAGACACCGCGAGTGGTCCAGTCCAGCCCCAGCCGATCGGTACGGGCCAGCGCATTGAGGCCGAACAGCACCACCAGGATCTGCCATACCGCGGGCAGAATGGCGCTCAGCAGAAACTGGGCGTAGCTGGAGTTGAGGTTGTAGAGCGCAGTGACCTGACTGTTGATGGGCACCGACTGCCCAATCGCACCGGGCAGCGCCTTGCCGTCAGCCATCGCCTCCAGCACACCCACCTGACCATTGAGAGTGCCTACCACCTGCGCCAGCGCCGAGTTGACCAGCTTGGCGATGAGGATGAACTGGCCGTTGTTGAACACTGTCACCTGCGGCTGGGTGCCCTGACGGGCATCCCGCTCCAGATGGTTGGGGATCACTACCAGCGCATAGATGTCGCCACCGCGCAGGGCGTGCGCCCCGGCATCGATGGAGTCAAACTGTTGCGCGACCTTGAGCCCGGCCGAACCATCCAGCGAGAAGGTGAGCTGGCGCGAGAGCATGCTGTGGTCGAGATCCACCAGCCCCACCTTGAGGTCGCGGGCCAGCCCCGCCGAGAAGATCCAGCAGAGGATCCCCATCAGCAGCAGAGGCACCCAGCTCATCAGGGCACGGCTGAACGGATCCTGCCACAGCAGCCGAAATTCACGTCCCATCAGAGTTCAACCAGCACACTCATGCCAACCCGCAGCCCCTCAACCGGTTGCAGGGGGCGAGCCTCTACCTGGAAGCTCTTCATGTCGAAGCCCTGACGGGTATCGGTGGCACGCCAGGTGGCGAAATCCCCCATCACGGCCACATGGGTCACCTTGAAGCGCACCATCTGATCGCCAAGGCCCGGGATGCGGGCATCGAACTCGGTACCAACCGGGAAGCGGGGCAGCAGATCTTCGCGCACGTGGAACTGGGCCCAGGCATCGCTCATGTCGAGCAGGGTCACCACGGGGAAGCCTTGCGGCGCCAGCTCGCCGCTGCGCAGCAGCACCTGACTAACCTCACCGGTGTGGGGGCTGACGATACGGGTATCGGCCAGATAGGCCTCAACCTCGGCAACGGAACCAGCCGCCATCTTGGCCTTCTCGCGAGCAGCGATCTTGGTCTCTTCCCGCGCCCCTTCCAAAGCCATCTGGTACTGCTGCCATGCCATCCCTTCGCTGTAGCGGGCGGCTTGCCAGGCGGTCCAGGCCTCATCGCGTTTTTGCAGCGGCATCACGCCGTCGCGGTGCAGGCTGGCCACCCGCTCATAGGTCTTGCCACGCAGGGCTGCAGCGGCCTTGGCTTTTTGCCACTGATCCTTGGCCGCAGCGATCTGCTGGGCACGGGCTCCTTTCTCCGCCTCTTGCGCCAGCGCACCCGCAGCCGCTTCACCCGCCTTTGCCTGGCTCAGCTTGGCTTCAATCTCGGGGCTCGCCAGAGTAAAGACCAGCTGATCCTTGGTCAGCTGATCACCCTTTTTCACCAGCACTTCGTCGATGCGCCCCGGCACCTTGGAGGAGACCGAATACTGCTGTGCTTCAATTTGCCCTTGCAGATGCACCGGCTCCGGCTGATAGGCGAGCCAGAAGCGCCAGCCGAGCCAGACCACCAGGATCACCAGCACCAGCGGCAACAACAGCGGTTTACCCTGGCTCATCTTCTTTTTGATGGGGGGATGGCTCATCACTTCACCTCGACAAACGGGCGACCCTTGGCGGTCGAAACAGAGATAGAAAAAGGCACGGACTGAAGTGCGATCATGAGTTCACCTCGATCACCTGACCGTGCTGATATTGATTGAAACTGTTCATCTGGCCGGAGAGGGCCAGCAGGCGAGCCAGCGACACCACATATTGATAAGCCGCCGCCGCGCGCTGGGTCTTGACCCCCGCCAGCTGGTTCTGGGCATCCACTACATCTAGTGACGTGGAGAGCCCCTGCCCGAAGGCCTTGTCCCGCAGCAGCACGTTCTCCTCGGCCAGCGCCTGAGTGGAAGAGAGGGATTGATACTCCTCCAGCCCCTGCGCAGCTTCACGCCAGGTCTTTTCCACCAGCAGCTTCAGATCATCGCGGGTCTTGGCCTGCAGCAGATTGACCTGCAGCTCGGCACTCTTGGCGGCCTGCACCGTCTCGGAGCGGCCATCGCGGCTCACCAGCGGCATGCTGACGCCAACCCCTACCAGCCAGTCCGGCGCGGTCTTGGAAGCTATCGAATCATCTTCATAGAGGTTGTAGTTACCGAACAGGAACACCTCGGGGGCATATTTGCCCTGCTCGACCCGGATCATCCCCTTGGCCTGCTCTTTCTTGGCGCTGAGCAACTTGAGGCCGGGGTGTACTTCCAGGGTCTGCTGTACCAGCCCATCGAGGCGCGGCAGCTCCTCATTGACGAACAGGCCACTACCCGGCTGGGCATCTGGCAACTTCAGCATGCGGCCAAGGGCCAGTTCGGCGATCTCGAGACTGCGGCGCGCCTTCTGGGTATCAATGCGGGCACGGTCATAGGCCGACTGGGCGGAGAGACGCTCCACCTTGGCAATCTGCCCCTGCGCTTCGAGCTTCCTGGCGTGATCCAGATGACGGGCCAGCCCGTCCTCAATATCCTGCTTGGTCTGCACTACCTGACCTGCCAGCACCACACCGAAATAGGTCTGGGAGAGGCTCTCGAAGGTGGATTGCTGCTTGAGCACCAGCAGCTGTTGCGCCTCGCTCACCTGCGCCTGGCGGATATCCTGCGCCGCATCGATGCGACCGCCGGTAAAGAGTGGCCAGAGCATCTTGACCGAGCTGGTCACGACATTCTGTTTGGTCAGGGGGGTGACAAATGCGTTGGCCCCGACCCCGAACAGGCTGCCGAGTGCCAGGATCAGATCTTTCTGCTTGGCCAGCGGATTGAGATCGAGGGCATCAAGTTCAATCGGCTGATCAAGATGGGTATAGCTGGCCCCCAGATCCACTTTGGGCAGATACATGTCCTTGGCCGCCTCGCGCAGCTGTTTGGCCCGATCGACCCCGGCCTGCTCGGCAGCCAACCCTTCATCCTGCTGGATGACCCGGGTCCAGGCCTCGCTGAAACTGATGGTCTGTGCCTGCGCCGACCCCAGCACTGCACCCAGCAGACACGGCCAGAGTGATGTAATGAACCTTGACGTCATAGATCCCCAATCCGCATTGTTGCAAAAATGTTTGGAGCTTTTGCTCGCATAAGCCTGCCATCATAACGCAAACGAGGCCGACAAGTGGACAGACAATTATGCAAGGGGCTGGCCCGAATGGTACAGCACTCACTGACGGTCAATCTGGCCGTTTTTCAATAACTCCAGAATTTGCAAGCCTTGGCGCGACGTTTTTTTCAGAAAAAAATGGCTGACGCTCAAATACTAACCTTTTCTCCTGCCTAAAAAATGCGTAATATACGCCGCCCTAAGCCGATGGTAACCGTGGAATGCAGATAGGTCCCCACACGCTTGAAACTCCCTTGATCGTGGCTCCCATGGCCGGTGTAACTGACCGACCATTCCGTGAACTTTGTTTGCGACTGGGGGCCGGCATGGCCGTTTCCGAGATGCTGCTGGCCAACCCGGATGTCTGGGATACCCAGAAAACCCGGATGAGGATGGATCACTCTGCAGAAGGCGGTTTGCGATCGGTCCAGATTGCCGGAGCCGACCCCGAGATGATGGCGTTTGCTGCCCGCTACAACGTGGAGCAGGGCGCACAGATCGTCGACATCAACATGGGATGTCCGGCAAAAAAAGTGAATAAGAAGCTGGCAGGTTCAGCCCTGCTGCGATACCCCGATCAGGTCAAAGCAATTTGCCGGGCCGTGGTGGATGCAGTGGAGGTGCCTGTCACCTTGAAGATCCGCACAGGATGGGATCCGGATAACCGCAATGGCGTGGAGATCGCCCGAATCGCCGAAGATTGCGGTATCGCGGCCCTCGCCGTGCATGGTCGTACCCGTGCCTGCCTCTACAAGGGCGAAGCGGAGTACGACACTATCAGGGCGATTAAGCAGGCCGTATCGATTCCTGTTGTCGCCAATGGCGACATCAACAGCCCGGAAAAGGCCCGGTATGTCCTCGACTATACCGGCGTCGACGCCGTGATGATCGGCCGCGCTGCGCAAGGACGACCCTGGATTTTCCGGGAAATCCGTCATTTTCTTGAGACGGGCACCAAGCTGCCGCCTCCCGAAAGGGAAGAGGTTCGCACCCTGATGAACGAGCATGTAACCAACCTGCACCAGTTTTATGGTGCATATCTGGGAGCGCGCATAGCCCGTAAACACGTGGGCTGGTATCTGGATGAAGAAGAGACGGGCCGAGAATTCCGTAAGCACTTCAATGCCCTGGATTGTGCAAACGCACAACTTGAGGCACTCGAAGCGTATTTCGATGGATTAGGTTAACGCATAACTAAAGAGCCGACCGAATATGTTCGAACAAACCCTGACTTCTGATGCATTGGTAACAACTACTCACAATCACGCTGCCGAGCCGACCCAGCGCCCCCTGCGTGACTCTGTGCAACAGGCCCTGCGTAACTACCTGGCCCAGTTGAACGGTCAGGAAGTGATTGATCTGTACGATATGGTTCTTTCCGAAGTCGAAGCGCCGATGCTGGACGTGATCATGCAGTACACCCGCGGTAACCAGACTCGCGCCGCCGTGATGATGGGCATCAACCGTGGTACCCTGCGCAAGAAGCTCAAGCGTTACGGCATGAACTGATTGCTGGCCTGATGCCGCGCAAGCGGAACAGGGCAAAGATGAAAGGCGCCGGGTAGCAATACCCGGCGCCTTTCTTTATGCTCCCCTTCCCACTTCCCCACTACAAGCGCTATGAACCGCACGCCCCTGCTGCTGATGGTACTGGTCACCCTGCTGGCCGCCGCCGGCTGGCTCTTCTCGAAAGAGGCGATCCGCGAACTGCCGCCCGCCGCCTTTATCGGCAGCCGCTTTCTGCTGGCAGCCCTGCTTTTGCTCCCCCTGGCCTGGTTGCGCGAGCCACCGCCGAGCCGAGCCCAGATGGTGCGCGCCGCCGGTTGTGGCACCCTGCTCGGCGCCAGCCTGCTACTGTGGGTCACCGCCATCAGCCAGAGCGATGCGCTCGGCAGCGGCGCCTTTATCATGAGCGTTGCGACCCTGATGGCCCCGCTGGCCGCATGGGCAGCCTTTCGGGCCAAACCCGGCCGCCACTACTGGCTCACCCTGCCCATCGCTATCGCCGGTTTGCTGCTGCTCTCCAGCAGTACCCACTGGGGCGTGTCGCTCTCGCTGTTCTGGTTTCTGGCGGCGGCCACCACTCTCGGTATCCAGCTTGCCGTCCATCGCCACTTTGCCCAATCCATCGCCCCCACCTGGCTCACTTGCATCCAGCTGGCGATGACCGGTCTGCTCGGCACCCTGCTCTCCCTGCTGACCGAACAGTGGCCCGAGGCTGGAGTCAGCCACGGCATCTGGGGCTGGTTTGCGGCGAGCGTCTTGATCGCCACCACCCTGCGCTACTGGCTGCTCACTCATGCGTTGAGCAAGATGACCACCGCCCACGCCGCCCTGATGATGCTGCTGGAACCGGTCTGGACCCTGATCCTGAGCACCCTCTTCTATAGCGAACCGCTCGGTGGTGCCAAACTGGCTGGAGCCGGACTGGTGCTCGGCGCCCTGGTGCTCTACCAACTGCCCCTGCTGCTGCGCAGTGCACGGCTCAAAACGCCCGTCTGATACGCGTCACCGCCCTGCAGGGCGGTGTCACCATCTCCCTTCTGTTTGCCTATCTTGTCCTGCCAATGCTGACGTTCTGTTAACGGCATTTAACCCTTGGTATCCATAGGGTTAAAGGGCATACCCCATGAAAAAATGCCATATGGCCAGCTTGATGAAGGTCACATTCCTCCCCCGCGACCCTCCCTATCATGCCCCCATCATCGGTCTGGACAATCCTGACGATGGCCACACATGGGAATAACAAGAGAAAAAACTATGCAGCAAACCAGCCCCCTCAAGACGGTCACGGTCAGCATATTGGCAACCGCCATGCTGATCTTTGTGGCCCAGTACCTGATAGGCAAACAGGAGATCAAGATCGGCATCGCCATCATCCCGATCCTGCCGATGCTCTTTGCCGTCATCATCGGCATGATTGTCTCCGCCAAACCGGTCAAGGAACGCATCCCCGGCTGGAAGCAGCTCTTCACCGAGAAAGAAGAGGGCTTCTGCGGCAAGATGGTGGGCTTCAGCCTGCTGATCCTGGGTACCCAGTATGCGGGGATGATCATCCCCAACCTGAAGATGATCCTGAGCGTCGGCGTGCCGCTGTTCCTGCAGGAGATTGGCAACCTGCTGCCGATCCTGATCGCCATCCCGCTGGCGGTGAAGTTCGGCTTTGGCCGCCGCGCCATCGGGGCCTGCTCCTCCATCAGCCGTGAGCCGTCCGTCGCGGTCATTCAGGGCAAGTTCGGCACCGGCTCCCAAGAGTACATCGGTGTGCTGGCCATCTACCTGTGCGGCTCCGTCATCGGCACCCTCTGGTTCAGCGTGCTGGGCAGTATCGCCCCGCTCACCGGTCTGCACCCGCTGGCGCTGGCTGCCGGTTCCGGCGTGGGTTCAGGCTCCATGCTGAGTGCTGCTTCCGGCGCCCTGATCAACGGTCTCGACGAAGCACTGGCTCAGCAGGTGCTGAGTATCGCGGCAGCCTCGAACCTGCTCTCGTCTGCCCTCGGCGCCCTCTCCCTCACCTATCTGGGTCTGCCGCTCGCTGAAAAAATCTATGCCCTGACTGCCAAAGGAGAGAAAGCATGAAAAGCATCGTAATGGATATGCGGTTCGTCTTTCTGGCGATCCTGCTGGCCATGTTTACCCAGACCCTGACCACCGGCACTCCGCTCTGGCTGATGGGTGACAGCTTTATCGCCATGTCGCTGGTGGTGTTCGCTTCGCTAATTGCCAAGCGCTATCTGCCCTCCTCCCTGCCGGCGTTTGCCTATGCCACCATCATCGGCATTCTCATCTGCCTGCCGGAGACCCCGGTGCGCGGCCTCTTCATTGACGCCGTAGCCAAGATCTCCTTCCTCTCCTGCTGCGTACCGCTGCTGGCCTTCGCCGGTCTCTCGGTGGGCGGTCAGCTGGAAGAGCTGAAGAAGATGTCCTGGAAAGTGATCCTGATCTTCATGATCGTCTCCACCTGCTGCTTCTTCGGCGCCTCGCTGGTGGCCCAGCTCGGCTTCTCCATTCAAGGGATCATCTGATGAACAACATCCACATTGAACCGGCCCTGCTGGCCCTGCGCGACTTCAGTCAGGAAGTGCGCCACCATCTGCACACCATTCCGGAAGCCTCCGGCGTCGAGTTCAAGACCTCGGCCTACTGCCGCGAGCTGATGGCAGGCTTTGGCTACCGTCTCACCGACTACCCGGGCTTCACCGGTTTCCACGGCGATCTGGTGGTTGACCCGGTGCTGCCGACCATCGCCTTCCGTGCCGATATGGATGGCCTCGAGATGCACGACATGAGCGACGTTGCGTTCAAATCGACCCACGAGGGAATGGCCCATAACTGCGGTCACGACTCCCATATGGCGATCGCCCTGACTGCGGCCAAGTTTCTGGCCGCCAACCGCGATCGCCTGCAGTACAACGTCCGCTTTATCTTCCAGATGGCGGAAGAGGATATGCGGGTGCCGGGCGCCGAGAAGATGGTCGAACTGGGCTGCATGAAGGGGGTGGACGAGGTCTATGCCCTCCATAACGACGGCGCCATGGAGACCGGCACCATCAAGTTCAACAACGGTGTCATGTCCTCCTGGGGCTCCGCCTGGACGCTGGATGTGCACGGTATCTCCGCCCACGGCTCCACCCCCCACAAGGGGCTGGATGCCATCCGTGAAGCGGTGCGGATCATCGAGGACATGGACTACATCGTCGCCAAGCGCACCAGTCCGTTCAGCCCGGCGGTATTTGGCTGCGGCATGATCAACGGCGGCACCATCCCCAACGCCATCGCCGACCATGTGCAGGCGCGCGGCACCATCCGTGCCATGGATGCCGAGACCGACCAGATCCTGAAGAACAGCTTCAAGGAGATCGTGGCCCAGAGCGAACTGCGCGGCTTCAAGACCAAGATGGTCTATGCCGGGTATCCGGCGGTCGAGAACCACGCCGATGCCTGCGCCCGTCTGCTGCAAGCAGCCGCCGACGTATTGCCCTCCGAGGGGATCAACGCTCAGGGTCAGCCGATGACCGGCAGCGAGGATTTCAGCTATATGGTCAACGCCTGCCGTGGCCGCAAGGGGGCCATGTTCTTCCTCGGCAGCGGCTGTCAGGCCAAGGGGATCTGCAACTACCTGCATGCCAACCCCTACTACCTCGATGACGACTGCCTGCTGGTCGGAGCCCAGATCTTTATCAATCTGGCGACCCGCAGCGCTTAATCCCGCATACCGATAAAACCAGAAGAGAGGCCAAGGCCTCTCTTTTTTTGTCTCTGTATTTTTGCTCTGTGTACGACAAACAACCTGCGGCTAGAGCCACGGCAACTCTGCCATATTGGCTGTCGGCGGCTGGTTGATAAGGTGCAGCTGCACCGTCTCCCGGCTGATATGGGGGGCGTAGAGGTGGATAAAGTCGTACATGTAGTCACGCAAATGGGCATGCTTGCGCAGGCAGATGTGGGTGGCGCTCGAGGCGATCAGGTGGTCGATGTTGAGGCTCACCAGATCCTCCCTGTCCCCCTCGTCGAAGGCCACGCTGGCGATCACCCCGACCCCCATCCCGAGCCGGACGTAGTGCTTGATCACATCGGTGTCGGTGGCGGTCAGCACGGTTTTCGGCGAGAGGCCGTGGCGGCTAAAGGCCTTGTCCATCTTGGATCGGCCGGTAAAGCCGAATACATAGGTGATGAGGGGATAGCGAGCCAGATCCGCCATCGACAGCGGCTGGCAGTCGAGCAGCGGATGACCGTGGGGTACCACCACGCTGCGCCCCCAACGATAGCAGGGCACCGCGGCCAGCTCGTCGAACAGATACATGGACTCGGTGGCGATCGCCATATCCACATCGCCGCTTTGCACCATCTGGGCCAGTTGGGCAGGTGCCCCCTGATGGAGCTGGATCGCCACATCGGGATAACGACGGCTGAACTCGGTGATCACCGCGGGCAGCTTGTAGCGCGCCTGGGTGTGGGTGGTGGCGATACGCAGCACCCCGCTGGTGGCCAGCTGCTCACCCAGCGAGAGCTGGTTGATCTGCTCCACCTGCGCCACCACCCCCTTGGCCAACTCCATCACCTGCTCGCCTGCGCTGGTCAAGCCGACCAGATTCTTCCCCTTGCGGGTAAAGAGGGCGAGTCCCAGCTCATCTTCCAGCATCTTCATCTGCTTGCTGAGGGTGGGCTGGGAGGTGTAAAGCTTCTCCGCCGTCGCCGAAATGTTGAAGTTGTTCTTCACAATCTCGGTAAAGTTCTTGAGCCGGGCGATGTTCATCTGGGCAAGGGATCTCGCTGCTGCGGCCAGTGGGGCTGACCAGAAAAAGAGAGAGCGGGGCTGGCCCCGCAGCTGACTGCCGACCATACCACAGCACGGCGCACGATAATCTGCCCCAGGTCAGAAAGCCGCGCGCTAGTCGCAGGCGAGCTTGATCCCGAGTCCGACAAACAGGGTGCCGATGCCCCGGTTGAGCCAGCGGCCGAGACGCTGTGACAGCCGTACCCGGTGGCTGGCATAGACGGTGGTAAAGACCAGCAGGTGACACCAGATGATACCGCCCAGATTGAAGATGCAGCCGAGCAGGATAAAGGCGAGCGCCTTGTCGGGGGCATCCGGCGCGATGAACTGGGGCACGAAGGCGAGGAAAAAGAGCGCCACCTTGGGGTTGAGCACATTGGTCAGCACCCCCTGCCGGTAAATCTGGCTATAGGAGAGGGCAGGCAGAGTGGTCCCTCTCTCCATGGCACCCGTTGCTTGCTGGCGCAGCAGGGAGAACCCCAGATAGATGAGGTAGATGGCGCCAGCCAGCTTGATAAGGGCAAACAACTCGGCCGACGCGCTGAGCAGGGCAGACAGACCGAGGGCCGCCGCCAGCACATGCACCATGACACCGGTGCCGATGCCCAACGTCGCGACCGAACCGGCACGCCACCCTTGCGAGCCACTGCGCAGCATGACCAGCAGGGAATCGGGGCCCGGCATGATGTTGAGCAGCAGCCCCGAGACCATAAACAGTGCAAGATCATGAATACCGAACATCATCCCTCCCCTCGTAAAGCAAAACCAAACAAAGAGGGCTCCGCAGAGCCCTCTTTACTTTCACTCTGCGGCAACTGACGAGTCATCCGCTGTCCCGCCAGCCATCAGGGCCGCATCGCCTTGTCAGCCCGCGAGATACCGCAGACGCCGGAGCGCACCACTTCGATGATCTCGTTGGTCTGGGCGGCAGTCTTGATAAAGGCATCCAGCTTCTCGCTGGTGCCCACCAGCTGTACCGTGTACTGCTCGGGGGTGACGTCGACGATCTGGCCACGGAAGATATCCGCCAACCGTTTCAGCTCATCACGGGCCCCACCGGCGGCGCGCGCCTTGACCAGCGCGATCTCCCGCTCGATATGCTCCCCTTCACTCAGGTCGCACACCTTGAGCACATCCACCAGCTTGTGCAGCTGCTTCTGGATCTGCTCCAGCACCCGCTCGTCACCCATGGTGACTATGGTCATGCGTGACAGGGTGGGATCCTCGGTCGGCGCCACCGTCAGAGTCTCGATGTTGTAGCCGCGCTGGGAGAAGAGACCCACCACGCGGCTCAGGGCGCCGGATTCGTTCTCCAGCAGAACGGAAATTATATGTCTCATCAGGTTCTCTCCGTCTTGCTCAGCCACATCTCATCCATGGCACCAAACTTGATCTGCATCGGATAGACATGCTCGTCCGGGTCGACCGAGATATCCATGAACACCAGCCGATCCTTCATGGCGAAGGCCTTCTCCATGGCGCTCTCCAGCTCGGCCGGATCACTCACCGCGATGCCGACGTGGCCGTAGGCTTCCGCCAGTTTGACGAAGTCCGGCAGGGACTCCATGTAGGAGTGGCTGTGACGACCGCCGTAGAACATCTTCTGCCACTGCTTGACCATGCCCAGCGCACGGTTGTTGATGGAGATGATCTTGATGGGCACCCCGTACTGCATACAGGTCGAGAGCTCCTGAATGTTCATCTGCACCGAGCCATCGCCGGTGACGCAGCAGACCACCGCATCCGGGTTGGCAAACTGGGCCCCCATGGCGGCCGGAATACCGAAGCCCATGGTGCCGAGGCCACCAGAGTTGATCCACTGGCGCGGTTTGGCAAACGGGTAGTAGAGCGCGGCAAACATCTGGTGCTGGCCCACGTCGGAGGCAACGAACGCCTCACCCTGAGTCACCTTGTAGAGGGTCTCGATCACCTGCTGCGGCTTGATCTGGGTGGCCGACTTTTCGTAGGCAAGGCAGTGACGGGAACGCCACTGGTTGATCTGGCTCCACCAGTCCGCCAGCGCCTCCTTGTCGTTATCGAAGCCACACTCGCGGATCACCTCCAGCATCTGCTCCAGCACGGTCTCCACCGAGCCGACGATGGGCACATGGGCCTGCACCGTCTTGGAGATGGAGGTGGGGTCGATATCGATATGAACCACGGTCGCATTGGGGCAGAACTTGGCCACGTTGTTGGTGACGCGGTCATCGAAGCGTGCACCGACGGCGAAGATGAGATCCGCGTTGTGCATGGTCTTGTTGGCTTCGAAGGTGCCGTGCATCCCCAGCATACCGATAAATTGCGGATGGACACCGGAGAAGGCCCCCAGCCCCATCAGGGTGGTGGTCACCGGCAGATTCAGCAGCTCCGCCAGCTTGGTCACCAGATGGTCCGCATTGGCGTTGATGGCGCCGCCGCCCACGTACATCACCGGGCGCTGGGCTTCTACCAGCAGCTTGGCTGCCCGCTTGATCTGCCCTTTATGGCCAGACTTGGTCGGGTTGTAGGAACGCAGGGAGACCGTCTCGGGATACTGGTAGGGGAATTTTTCTTTCGGGTTCTGCACATCTTTGGGCAGATCCACCACCACCGGCCCCGGGCGGCCGCTGGCGGCAATGTAGTAGGCCTTCTTGATGGCCTCGGGGATATCGCTCGCCTTCTTGCACAGGAAGCTGTGCTTCACCACCGGGCGGGAGATACCGATCATGTCGGTCTCCTGGAACGCATCCTCACCGATCATGCTGGTCGGCACCTGGCCGGAGAGGATCACCAGCGGAATGGAATCCATATAGGCGGTGGCAATACCGGTAATGCAGTTGGTCGCTCCCGGGCCTGACGTTACCAGCACTGTCCCCACCTTGCCGGTGGAACGGGCGTAACCGTCAGCCATGTGAACCGCGGCTTGCTCGTGCCGCACCAAGACATGCTCCATCTTGCCGTTTTCGAAGAGAGCGTCATAGATGTCGAGCACTGAGCCACCAGGGTAGCCGAAGACGTGCTCAACTCCCTGATCTTCCAGCGCTCTAACCACCATCTGGGCGCCTGATAACATCTCCATGATAAAGCCCTCCAGGCTTTGCTCCGTTTAGCGAATCCCGCCGACGATGCCGTGCTTCCCGGCACAGCCCGATCCGTTTCTTGTTGTTATCTGAATGCAGATCGGTCCAATTCAGCCCCGTCGACAGTAGAAAAAAAGGATTTTTCCGTCATTCACCCGAAAATAGGGTGAAAAACCAACTTAACCCGCTTCATAACGCTTGTCCACGGCTTTATCTGACCAGAACAGTCATACATTTCAACCGGCTATTAACATTCAATGACTTGCCGCAGCGACCATGAGACAAAAGGGAAGGAAGTCGGGGAATGGCCAGCGGATCATTCCGCAGAGGGGAAAAACAGCCACAAAAAAGCCCACCGCTCAGCGATGGGCTTGATGCCAGATGATGATTCAGTTGTCCTGATCCGGCTCCGCCAGCCAGATCTGCTGATCCGGATCGGTCTCTTCACTGACCGAAATGCTGACACCCATATCGAGCAACTCGTGCAGGGTGAGATTGTCAGCCAGGTTCATGACTTCGCCGTTTTCATTGGTAAAGCGCATTTGCTCCGTCCTCTCCTTGGTGGGATCGCCTTTCAGTCTAGTCAACAACGCTCACTTGCGATAACCAGCAACTGGATAAACAGTCGCCCCCATCCAGCTCGCTCAGGCGATCACTCACCTCCTCCGGAAACAGGGTGCGCGCCCAGAGCCGCCGTGACAGAGAGGCTACGCTCTCGTCGGCTCCCGCCGCCAGCCAGCGGGCCAGCTCCCCCGCTACATCGGGGTAGCAAACTGCCCCCGGCGAGGCGCTGTCGAGCCAGGTGCGCACCAGATTGGCATCGAGCACATCCATCAGGGTCGCCAGTCCCATCATCTCGAGGGTCTTGCCGTTGGTCAGCTGCTCGAACTGGCCGCCGAGGGGTTTGACCAGCAGCTTCTTGCCGAGAGTGAGCGCCTCGGAAGCCAGCTCGAAACCTGCGTTGGAGATTACGCCGCGACAACCGGCCAGCACGGCGATAAACCCGTGTCGCGACGGCGGCTCGAAGCGCAGATTGCGCCATTGGCTCGGGGTGCGAATGGCGGGGTGAAAGCAGACGAAGCGCTGCTGACCAAAGCGCGACAACAGGGCAGCGATCGCCTCGGTCTGCTCGAACGGCAGATAGACCAGGATCTCGCCGTTATCCGGCGCAGCGGCGATAGGGTCGATCACCGGCGGCAACAAGGGGTGACCGAAGTGAAACCAGTGCAGCCCGAGCGGTTGATCCACAGGAGCAAAGTGGCGCATCAGCTGGCGGCTGACCCCATCCTCCCCCCAACGCGGTATGGGCCAGTTGAAGCTGGCCTGATGACTGACGGTGAGGCTCGGCTTGCCATAGCGGCGGGCAGCGTGGGCGGTCAGCGGCTCAAAATCGCTCACCACCAGATCGTATTCGCTGCAATCGAGAGACCGCAGATCCCGCCAGAAGGTGAGCGGCGAGGCGGCCTGCAGGGTGCGCCACGGAGAAACTCGCCCCTCGTGACTGACAAAAGTGAGGCCGGGAAAGGCGCGGTAGGCGCCGAACTCCTCCATGTCGAAGTAGCGGTCGGCGGGGCGGCCGCTAAAGAGATAATCCACCTCGACCCCTGCCGTGCGCAGCGCCCGCGCCAAGGTGCGACTGCGACTGATATGACCGTTGCCGGTGCCTTGCACCCCAAACAGTATCCTCATGAGTGGCTCCAGCCGAGCGCCAGCACGGCGCAACCGCCCCCCAGCAGGGCACCGGCCACCAGATCGCTCAGGTAGTGTACCCCGAGCAGCAGCCGGGATGCTCCCACCAGCGCCGCCCAACCAAACAGCAGGGGTGCCCAGAGCGGAAAGCCGGTGGCCAGTATGGTGGCCATCAGAAAAGCGGCGGCGGTGTGGCCGGAGGGGAGGCTGTAACGATCGGAGGGGGTGATAAAGACCGGCAAGCCGACCGGCCGTTGCCGTTTCAGGCTGTTTTTCAGCAGCAGATAGAGGGGTAGTTCGATGGCGAAGGCGAGCAGCGCCAGTCGCACCAGCTCCCGCTCTGCCTCCCCCTGCCACCAGAGCAGGGCGGCCAGCACGGCGTAAAGCGGGCCATCGCCGGTGCGGGAAATGAGACGACTCACCCTCGCCTGCTGCCGGTTGTAGCCGTGAAGCAGGCAGACCCGGCACACCTGCAGGTCCCATTGCTGGATCTTGTTCATATCCCCTCCTTCCCTGAATTCTGCTTGCAGAGTAAGAAAGCGGGATGACGTTACGTTGAACAAGGGATAACAGATTTATGAAAAAAGGGCCGAATGGCCCTTTTTAATCTCGATGTTGCGGCAAAATCAGTGGCTGCCGCGCAGACCGGTCTCCATCAGACGGCAGTTGTGGTCCGCCAGACGGGCCATGAAGTGCTCATCCACTTTCAGGCCAAACACCTGCTCGTAGAGATCTTTCATCACGAATGGCTGCCACATCATGCTGAGGAAGGAGATCTTCAGCATGTCGGGATCCAGATTGTCACCCAGCTCGCCGTTGGACTTCATGGTTTCCAGCAGGGCATCGAACTGCGGCAGCTGGCGTTCCAGCAGGCGGTTCAGCACAAAATCCCGGCCCGGGCTTTTCTCGGTCGACAATGCGCTGGAGATGGCAGAGGTCAGCTCGCTGTTGGGCGCCATCACCTGATAGTAGGTGTTGAGCAGCTCGTTAAGGCTGTGATTGCTGTGTTCATCTTGCCAGGCATGGTCGAGGGGCTCGGCGACATCGCCCAGCACCGCTTTGTAAAGACCCTCTTTACTGCCGAAGTAGTAGTGGATCATTGCCAGATTGGAGCCAGCAAGCTCCGCGATTTCGCGTGTAGTCACCTTGCTATAGGGAGTATTGAGAAAACGCTCACGGGCGGCAGCAAGCAACTTGTCACGAATGTCAGAACGTCCGACCGGACGACCAGGTCTACGTTTTTCCATTTAACACCTCAGATAATTCAGCCAATGCTGATAAGTCGATCTGGTTGTGCAGAGAATAGAGCACAGCAGGAATGACCAGATAATCGGTCATGGGCCGAATATGGGACAAGGAAATTTGCAATCCTTTACAATCCGATTAAATACGTCAGCAGATTGCCCCTGACCTTCCGTGTTGACACAGCATAAAAATCTCGATATTGGTAAAAGCGTTATCGACTGGAAGGAATAACAACGTCATGCGTATCGCCACCCCGCTACTACTAATCTCCCTAATCGCGTTAACTCGCGCGGGATCCTTGTAGCCGGGCTAAGGCATAGCCGGAATTTACAAAAACCCGTGCACCCTGCACGGGTTTTTTTATGCCGCCGCAGGATGCACGTTACCGAACTTAGGAAGAGGGAAGTCACATGTCAGATCGGGTCATCATATTCGACACCACCTTGCGTGATGGTGAGCAGGCCCTGGCGGCCAGTTTGACAGTCAAGGAGAAGCTGCAGATCGCCCAGGCACTGGAACGGCTCGGTGTCGACGTCATGGAGGTGGGCTTCCCGGTCTCTTCTCCCGGCGATTTTCAATCGGTGCAGACCATCGCCCGCCACATCAAAAACAGCCGGGTCTGCGCCCTCGCCCGCGCCCTGCCCAAGGATATCGACGCCGCTGGCGAAGCCTTGCGGGTCGCCGAGGCGTTTCGCATCCACACCTTTATCTCCACCTCCTCCATCCATGTGGAGAGCAAGCTGAAAAAGAGCTTCGAGGATGTGCTGGAGATGGGGGTCGGCGCCATCAAGCACGCCCTGCGCTACACCGATGATGTGGAGTTCTCCTGCGAGGATGCGGGCCGCACCCCCATCGATAACCTCTGCCGCATGGTGGAGGCCGCCATCAAGGCGGGGGCCCGCACCATCAATATCCCCGATACCGTGGGCTACACGGTACCGACCGAGTTCTCCGGCATCATCCACACCCTGTTCAACCGGGTACCCAACATCGACAAGGCGATCATCTCGGTCCACTGCCACGATGATCTGGGGCTCTCGGTGGCCAACTCCATCGGCGCGGTGCAGATGGGGGCCCGCCAGATTGAGTGCACCATCAACGGCATCGGCGAGCGGGCGGGCAACTGCTCGCTGGAAGAGGTGGCGATGATCCTCAAAACCCGCGCCGACCTGCTCGGGGTGCAAACCAATATCCGCCACAACGAAATTCATCGCACCAGCACACTGGTCAGCCAGCTCTGCAACATGCCGGTGCAGCCCAACAAGGCGATCGTCGGGGCCAACGCCTTCTCCCACAGCTCCGGCATCCATCAGGATGGGGTGCTCAAGGCGAAAAATACCTACGAAATCATCACTCCCGAGAGCATCGGCCTGACCCAGAACAACCTCAACATGACCTCCCGCTCCGGCCGCCACGTTATCAAGCACCGGATGGAGTCCATGGGCTACGCCGAGAGCAGCTACGACCTCGACCACCTCTACGGCAAGTTCCTGACCCTGGCCGATAAGAAGGGGCAGGTATTCGACTACGACCTCGAAGCGCTGGCCTTCTTCAGCCAGATCCACGAAGAGCCGGAGCACTTCAAGCTGGAGTACCTCGGGGTCCAGAGCGGCAGCTCGGTGCTGGCCACCGCCTCGGTCAAATTGAAGGTGGGACAGGATCTGATCTGCGAAGCGGCTACCGGCAATGGCCCGGTGGATGCGGTCTACCAGTGCATCAACCGCATCACCGACTATGAGATCCGCATCGACAAATATGCCCTCAAGAGCA
This sequence comes from Aeromonas sp. FDAARGOS 1411, assembly GCF_019047125.1. NCBI lineage: Bacteria > Pseudomonadati > Pseudomonadota > Gammaproteobacteria > Aeromonadales > Aeromonadaceae > Aeromonas > Aeromonas sp. FDAARGOS 1411. Next base: position 2,910,240 of record NZ_CP077214.1, read on the forward strand.
AGGGCGAAGGGGAAGATGCCCTCGGTCAGGTCGATATCGTCGCCGAGTACAAGGGGCGCAAATTCCACGGCATGGGGCTGGCCACCGACATCATCGAATCCTCAGCCCACGCCCTGCTCCATGTGATCAACAGCATCTGGCGCGCCGATCAGGTGGCCGAGCAGATGGAACGCAATAACAGCATCAAATCAGAAACCGTCTGAACAGGGCTCGGAACCAAACAGACGGCATGGAATGACAATATCAGGATGGAGAGTGTATGAGCAGTTATCGGATCGCAGTATTGCCGGGTGACGGCATTGGCCCTGAAGTGATGGCCGAGGCAATCAAGGTGCTGGAGAAGGTGCAGGCCCGGTTCGGCCTCGCCTTCGAGTATGATCACCACGACGTGGGCGGCATCGCTATCGACAACCACGGCACCCCGCTGCCGCAAAGCACCATCAAAGGTTGTGAAGCAGCCGATGCCGTGCTGTTTGGCTCGGTGGGCGGCCCGAAATGGGAACATCTGCCCCCCAACGATCAACCGGAACGTGGCGCCCTGCTGCCCCTGCGTGCCCACTTCAAGCTGTTCTGCAACCTGCGTCCGGCCCGCATCTACACCGGTCTGGAACAGTTCTCCCCGCTGCGCGCCGATATCTCCGATCGCGGTTTTGACATCGCCTGCGTGCGCGAGCTGACCGGTGGCATCTACTTCGGCCAGCCCAAGGGGCGTGAGGGAGAAGGGGCGAACGAGAAGGCATTCGACACAGAGGTGTACCATCGCTTCGAGATTGAGCGCATCGCCAAGATTGCCTTTGAGTCGGCTCGTGTGCGCCGTGGCAAGGTCACCGCCATCGACAAGGCTAATGTGCTCGCCTCTTCCATTCTGTGGCGCGAGGTGGTGACGCAAGTCGCCAAGTCCTATCCGGACGTAACCCTCAACCATATGTATATCGACAACGCCACCATGCAGCTCATCAAGGATCCGTCCCAGTTCGATGTGCTGCTCTGCTCCAACCTGTTCGGTGACATCCTCTCCGACGAGTGCGCCATGATCACCGGTTCCATGGGACTGCTCCCCTCCGCCAGCCTCAACGAATCAGGTTTCGGCCTGTTCGAACCGGCCGGTGGTTCGGCCCCGGATATCGCCGGCAAAGGGATTGCCAACCCCATCGCCCAGATCCTCTCCGCCGCCCTGATGCTGCGCTACAGCCTGGGCCAGGAAGACGCTGCTCAAGCCATCGAGCAGGCCGTGGCCCAGACCCTGGCCGAGGGTTACTTCACCGCCGACCTGCATCAGGCCAGCGCCCGCCATCCGGTGCAGAGCACGTCCGAGATGGGTAGCCAGATCGCCGCCCGGATCTGAACCGCATAACAGAGAACAAGGAAGAGAGAAGCAATGGCCAAGACCCTCTATCAGAAAGTATTCGACGCCCACGTGGTACGGGAAGTGGAAGGGGAGACCCCCCTCATCTACATCGACCGCCATCTGGTGCATGAAGTGACCAGCCCACAGGCATTCGACGGCCTGCGCGCCATGAACCGCCAGCTGCGCCGCCCGGATCTGACCTGGGCCACCATGGATCACAACGTCTCCACCACCACCAAGGACATCGCCGCCTCCGGCGAGATGGCCCGCATCCAGATGGAAACGCTGGCCGACAACTGCAAGGAGTTCGGGGTTCGCCTCTACGATCTCAACCACAAATATCAGGGGATCGTCCATGTGATGGGCCCCGAGCTCGGCATTACCCTGCCCGGCACCACCATCGTCTGCGGCGACTCTCACACCGCCACCCACGGCGCCTTCGGCTCACTGGCGTTCGGCATCGGCACTTCCGAAGTGGAACATGTGATGGCGACCCAGACCCTGAAACAGGGCCGCGCCAAGACCATGCGCATTTCGGTCAACGGCAAGCTGGCGGAGGGCATCAGCGCCAAGGACGTGGTGCTGGCCATTATCGGCAAGGTCGGCCATGCCGGTGGTACCGGCTACGTGGTGGAGTTTGCTGGCGAGGCCATTGCGAGCCTCTCTATGGAAGGGCGGATGACGGTGTGCAATATGGCCATCGAGCTGGGCGCCAAGGCCGGCATGATAGCCCCCGACCAGACCACCATAGACTACATCCGTGGCAAGGAGTTTGCCCCCAAGGGCGAGGTACTGGAGCAGGCCATCGCCTACTGGCAGAGCCTCAAGAGCGATGAAGGTGCCCACTTCGATGCCGAAGTAGTGCTGGATGCAGCCGATATCGCCCCGCAGGTCACCTGGGGGACCAACCCGGGCCAGGTGATCGCCGTCAATGAGCCGATTCCGGCACCGGAATCCTTCAGCGATCTGATGGAACAGCAATCCGCCCGCAAGGCGCTCGCCTACATGGACTTGCAACCGGGCCAGAAGCTCTCCGACGTTGCCATCGACAAGGTGTTTATCGGGTCGTGCACCAACAGCCGCATCGAGGATCTGCGCGCCGCCGCCGCCATCGCTCGCGGTCGCAAGGTAGCCGCTGGCGTGCAGGCGCTGGTGGTGCCGGGTTCCGAGCAGGTGAAGGCGCAGGCCGAAGCCGAGGGTCTGGACAAGATCTTCATCGAGGCCGGTTTTGAGTGGCGCCTGCCCGGCTGCTCCATGTGTCTGGCCATGAACAACGACCGGCTGCAACCGGGAGAGCGCTGCGCCTCCACCAGCAACCGCAACTTCGAAGGGCGTCAGGGCCGCGCCGGCCGCACCCATCTGGTGAGCCCGGCCATGGCCGCCGCTGCCGCCGTCACCGGCCGCTTCGCCGACATTCGCGCACTGTAAGAGGACATTTAGATGACAGGATTCAAACAGCATAAAGGGATCGTCGTCCCCCTCGACAGCGCCAACGTCGACACCGACGCCATTATTCCGAAGCAGTTTTTGCAAAAAGTAAACCGCATCGGTTTTGGCAAGCACCTGTTCCACGACTGGCGCTTCCTCGACGATGCCGGCCAGCAGCCCAACCCCGAGTTCGTGCTCAACCAACCGCAATTCGCCGGTGCCAGCATCCTGTTGGCCCGCGAGAACTTCGGCTGCGGGTCGAGTCGCGAGCACGCCCCCTGGGCGCTGGCCGACTACGGCTTCAAGACCATCATAGCCCCGAGCTTTGCCGACATTTTCTACGGCAACGCCATCAACAATGGCATGGTGCCGGTGCGCCTGAAGGAGGAGGAGGTCGACGCCCTGTTCCAGCTGGTGGCCGCTAAACCGGGCATCCAGATTGAAGTGGATCTGGAAGCGAATCAGGTGCGCGCCGGTGAGTTCAGCTTCGGTTTCGAGATCGACGAGTTCCGCCGTTACTGCCTGCTCAACGGCCTGGATGCCATCGGTCTGACCCTGCAGCACGAGGCCGCCATCAGCGCTTTTGAAGCGAAGCAGCCGAGCTGGATTTAACGCGCCAGTTGCAAAAAAACGAGTAGAATCAACAGGGAGCTTCGGCTCCCTGTTTTACTGTCCGCTACGCTTCCCACTTTAGGCCACCGGAACTGGCCCGTGCCACAGGAAAGGATGATGAAGAGACCGACGGCAATTCCTCTGCTCTGTGCCCTGCTGCTTGCCCTGCCTGCGGGAGCCAATCAAACCAGCTTCAACAACAGCCTCGGCCAGATCAGCGTCGGCTGGCAGGATAGCGAAGGCAAACCCCAACAACTCACCTACCGGCTCGAACAGGGCAAGTTGCCGCCTCTCATCGCCTATCGCCCGGCCAGAATGCAGGAGGAGGTCCTGCAGGTGTTGTTGCGGGAGGTGCGCCAGAACTACCCCGAGGTGCAGTTCACCCTCGCCCGTCCCTCGCTGGAGCTGCATCTGAAAAGCCGCAATCAGGACAAGGCGCGCGAGGCGATGGCCTTTCTGCAGTCCAAGCGGAGCAAAGAGGAGCAGGCGTGGCTGACCAAACACTATTTCCAGTACTTCAACACCCCAGACGGGCAGCTGGCGGTGAAGCAGGATCATGTGCGCATCGCGCTGGAGAGTCGCAGCGGGCTGGCTCCACTGGCGGATCAACTCAAACAGCAGGGCAGTACCGAAACAGAAGCGCGCCAGAAAACCGTGGCCCATATGCTCACCTTTATCCAGAGCATCCCCTATCAGCAGCTCGACAGCCTGAATGGAAGACAGGGCAAGGGCTTTCTATCTCCCCGTCAGGTGCTGGAGCAGAACCGGGGTGATTGCGACAGCAAGGTAACCCTGATGGCCGCCATGCTGGCTCAGCTCTTTCCGGAGCTGAAACAGGCCATGGTGTTCGTCCCCGGCCATGCCCTGCTGGCCGTTGACCTGCCCGCCAAGCCGGGGGATATGACCCTCAACTGGCAGGGGCAGAACTACCTGCTGCTCGAACCCACCGGTCCCGCCACCTTGCCTGCGGGCCAAATAGCATCGACCAGCAAAACGCTGGTCGATAGCAAGCAGTTGAGTGTGCAGCCGGTTCAGGAAAAAGGGTAATCCCCTCCCTCTGCCGATGGGGAGAGAGGATTAACCCTGAGGCAGAAACTCTACCGCCAGCAGCAACCCGATCTCCTCCTCCAGCACCCGGATAATACGGGCATGGGCTTCAAAGGGGGGCAACAGATTGTTGTTGGTGGCAAGACTGATCCGGATGGGCTGATTGATGTCGAGCTGGTGTTCAGAGACCGCAATCCCCATGCCGTTGGCACTGAGATCCCGGCAGATCCCCTCCAGCACCAGCTGCTGCTGATAGACGGTGACCGGAGCATTGATGACCATGCGCGCAAAGGCACGCCTTTCCTTGGTATTGGTAAGCACGCGAACATCCTCTGTTGGGTGGGCGTCATCTCATGGGTATTGCACAATTGTGCTGGTCTACCCAAAAGAACGTTAATACAATGCGGTTCGTTTCTCAAACGGGGTGCGGTTTACCGCTGAGATTATACCCGTGTACCTGATCCAGATAATGCTGGCGGAGGAATTTGAGGCATGGCGCTCATTTTTTGCGCCCTCACCCGCTGGCACCTCGTTATTAACAAGTAATAGGGAGTGCCACCCATGAAGACCCTGCTGCTGGTCACCACCGGCCTGCTGTCGGCCAATGTGTTCGCCGCCGACACCCTCACCGTCTACACCTACAGCTCCTTCACTGCAGAATGGGGGCCGGGGCCCAAGATCAAACAGGCCTTCGAGAAAGAGTGCGACTGCACCCTCAATCTGGTTCCGCTCGAAGATGGGGTCGCCATCCTCAACCGGCTGCGGCTGGAGGGCAACCACAGCAAGGCCGATCTGGTGCTGGGGCTCGACGATGCCCTCATCAGCGAAGCCAAGCAGAGCGGCCTGTTCGCCCCCCATCCTGCCAAGCTGGATGGCATCAAGGTGCCGGGCGGCTGGCAGGATGACACCTTCGTCCCCTACGACTACGGCTACTTCGCCTTCGTCTATGACAAGGAGAAACTCAAGCAGCCGCCAAAAAGCCTGAAAGATCTGGTGGAGCGCCCCGACCTCAAAGTGATCTATCAGGATCCCCGCACCTCCACCCCGGGGCAGGGGCTGATGCTGTGGATGAAGTCTGTTTATGGCGACAAGGCGCCTGCCGCCTGGGCCGAGCTTGCCAAAAAGACGGTCACCGTCACCAAGGGGTGGTCAGAGGCCTATGGCATGTTCCTCGATGGTGAAGCGGACATGGTGCTCTCCTACACCACCTCTCCGGCCTATCACCTGATTGCCGAGAACAAGCCCCAGTATCAGGCTGCCGCCTTCGAGGAGGGTCACTACCGCCAAGTAGAAGTGGCCGCCAAGCTGAAGAGCGCCAAACAGGAGAAGCTGGCTGACCAGTTCCTGCAATTTATGGTGAGCCCCGCCTTCCAGCAGGAAATCCCGACCGGCAACTGGATGTATCCGGTGATCGACACGCCGCTACCCAAGGGTTTCGAGCAGATGATCACCGTAGCCAAGCCGCTCGCCTTCAGCAGCGATGAGGTGGCCGCCAATCGCAAAGGGTGGATCCGCGAGTGGCTGCAAGCTGTCACCCAGTGAGCCGTTATCTGAAACTACAGGCTCGCCCCCTCTGGTGGTTGCCGGGCAGTGCAGCCACCCTGTTGATCCTGCTGTTATCCCTCGGGCCGCTGGTGGCCCTGTTGTGGCAGGCCGGTTCGCTGGCACCCCGCACCCTGCTCGCAGATCCTTATCTGCGTCATGTGCTGGGGTTCAGCCTGGGGCAGGCACTGCTCTCCACCCTGCTCAGTCTCGGGCTGGCCATTCCGGTGGCCCGCGCGCTGGCGCGGCGCCGTTTCATTGGCCGAACCCTGCTAATCAAGTTGTTTGGCCTCTCGCTGGTACTACCGGTCATCATCGCCATCTTCGGCATAGTAGCGGTACACGGTAAGCAAGGGTGGCTGCCGCAGCTACTGCGATCACTGGGGCTGGATCCCGGCAATTATCTCTACGGCCTGTTCGGTATCCTGCTGGCCCACGTCTTCTTCAATATGCCACTGGCGGCACGCCTGATGTTGCAGAGCATAGAGAGCATCCCCGAATCGAGCTGGCGCCTCGCCAGCCAGCTCGGCATGCGCTCATCCCACATCTTCCGGCTGCTGGAGTGGCCGCTTATTCGCGGCATATTGCCGGGGCTGGCTAGTCTCATCTTTATGCTCTGCTTCACCAGCTTCACCACAGTGCTGGCGCTGGGAGGCGGGCCGAAATCCACCACGCTGGAGGTGGCCGTCTATCAGGCGCTGCGCTTTGACTTCGATCTCGCCACCGCGGGCGGACTGGCGCTGGTGCAGCTGATCCTGACCGCCGCCCTGCTCGCCCTGCAACACAAGCTGCAGAGCACCCCGGCCAGTCGGGTGACACCCCGTCGCCCCTGCCTGCGGCCGGATCGCCATCAGCCGGGCGCGGCCGTGGTGGATCTGCTCTCACTCGGTATCGGGCTCGCCATCTTTCTGCCACCGCTGCTGGCTATCGTGGTGGCAGGCCTTCAACCCGACCTGCTGACAGCGCTCACCTCCACCAAACTGTGGCAGGCGAGCGGCCAGTCGCTGCTGATTGCACTGGCGGCAGGCACCCTGGCGACCCTGCTTGGCAGCGGCCTGTTGCTCACCAGCCGTCACCTCAAGGTGCGCACCCGCCAGCGGCGCGCTGCGGCCCTGTGGGAGGCCAGCGGTTCGATGGTCCTGATGATCCCGGCGGTGGTGCTCTCTACCGGTCTCTTCATCCTGTTTATGCCCTTTGCCGACGTGTTCGCCCTCGGCCCCTGGCTGGTGGTGCTGGTCAACGCCCTGATGGCGCTACCCTATGTGCTGCGCACCCTCTCCGCCCCCATGCAGCTGGTGGTACGCCAGTATGACCGGCTGGCGGATAGCCTGGGGATACGTGGCCTGCATCGCCTGCGGCTGGTGGAGTGGCCACTGCTGCGCCGTCCGCTGGCACTGGCGATGGCGCTGTCGATGATCCTCTCGTTGGGGGATCTCGGTGCCATCGCCATGTTTGGCAGCCAGGAGCTCACCACCCTGCCCTGGCTGCTCTACCAGCAGCTCGGCAGTTATCGGCTGACCGAGGCAGCCGCCACCGCCCTGCTGCTGCTGACACTCTGTTTCTCCCTGTTCTGGCTGGTGGAACGGGGGCTTGGAGGAAAACATGCTGAACATTGATACGCTGGTGACCAGCTACCCCGACTGGCGCGTCAGCTTCAGCGCGACCCTGCCCAAGGGGGAGATCACCGCGCTGATTGGCCCAAGCGGCGCAGGTAAGTCGACCCTGCTCGGGATGATCGCCGGCTTCGTGCCGGTGGAATCAGGCCGCCTCAGTTTCGATGGTGAAGACCTGCTGCCACTGGGCCCCGCCGAGCGACCGGTCACCACCCTGTTTCAGGATCACAACCTGTTCCTCCATCTGTCGGTGTTCGACAATATCGCCATCGGCTTGCACCCGGGCCTGCGCCTGAGTGCCGCCCAACGGGCACAGGTGATCGATGCAGCCGGGCGGGTTGGCCTTGGCGAGATGTTAAACCGCCAGCCTGAACAGCTCTCCGGCGGCCAGCAGCAGCGAGTCGGGCTGGCTCGCGCGCTGGTGCGCGGCAAACCGCTGCTGCTGCTGGATGAGCCCTTCTCTGCCCTCGATCCCGCCCTGCGCCGGGAGATGCTGGCGGAAGTGGCGAGGCTAGCCTGCGAACAGGGCATTACCGTACTGATGGTCTCCCACAATCCGGAAGATGCTCAGCTGATTGCCGATCAGGTGCTCTTTGTCGACGAGGGGCGCATCGCCCTGCAAGGCAAGCCGGATATTCTGCAAAACAGCGACCACCCGGGGCTGCTGCGCTACCTTGGACAGTGACCCAAGGACACTGAACTGGTGACGGGATCAAAAAAGGGAAGCCAAGTGGCTTCCCTTTTTCATATGAAGATAGTCAGCTAAATCAGAGATTTTCCTCGGCGAACGAAGCCAGTCGGCTGCGCACCACGCCATTGAGGAAGATGTTGGCACTGCCGTCGAAATCCTTGAAACGCTCGACGATGTAGGTGAGCCCCGAAGTCACCGGGCTCAGGTAGTTGGAGTCGATCTGGGCCAGGTTACCGGAGCAGACGATCTTGGTGCCCTCCCCGCAACGGGTAATGATGGTCTTGATCTGGGATGCGGTCAGGTTCTGACACTCATCCAGCAGCACGAAGGTATTCTGGATGCTGCGCCCGCGCATAAAGTTGACCGATTTGAACTGGATATTGGCCTTCTCCATGATGTAGCTGAGCGAGCCGCTCATGTTCTCGTCCTGCTTGTGCAGCACCTCCAGGGTGTCAGTCACCGCCGCCAGCCAGGGCATCATCTTCTCCTCTTCGGTGCCGGGCAGGAAGCCGATGCTTTCGGCAATTTCCGGGGTATTCCGGGTGACGATCACCTTCTCGTAAATGCCCTTCTCAATCACCAGCTCCAAGGCCGCCGCCATTGCCAGCAAGGTTTTACCGCAACCGGCCGGGCCAGTCAGGATCACCAGATCGATGTGCGGATCGAGCAGTGCATCCAGCGCCATCCCCTGATAGACATTCTTGGGATGGACACCCCACGCCTTGCGGGACATCAGTCGCTCGCGGCCCAGATCCTTGATGCGGATCTTGCTGCCATCGTGGCTGAGCACCCGGGCTGCGAAGAAATTCTCTTCATCCACCAGATACTGGTTTACGTGAACTCCCTCCAGCAGGTTGGCATCAATCACATGGATGGTGTCGCGGCCGTGGGTCTCGCTCTCGCACTCGCCGACGCGCTCCCAGAAGCTGCCGGGCACCACCTGAAAGCCCTTGGCCAGCAGGCGGATATCGTCGATCAGCTGGTCGCTGCGGTAATCTTCAACGTGAGCAAGCCCGGCCCCCTTGGCCTTGAGGCGCATGTTGATGTCTTTGGTGACCAGCACCACCTGACGCTTCAACTCGTGCTTTTGCAGATAGAGGGCCGCGTTGATGATGCGGTTGTCGGCCTCCTTGTCGGTAAAGACCTCGGCATCCTGCGGCAGATGGTGATCGCTGAAGATGCAGATATTGCCGCTCGCTTCGCCAGCCAGCGGCACGCCCTGGGTGATCTGATCCGGGGTTGCATCGCGGAACACATCTTCCAGCGCACGAATGGCCACCCGCGCGTCGCGGCTGACATCCTTGTTGCGATCCTTGATGTTATCGAGCTCTTCCAGCACCGTCATGGGGATGAGCACGTCGTGCTCTTTGAAGGAGTAGATAGCGAGGGGTTCGTGAAGCAGAACGTTGGTATCCAGGATAAACAGCTTTCGGTCCGTATTGTCCATAAGCATCCTCCTTGGCACTGAAGGGCCACGTGTGTGAATCTCAGATGTCATTGAAACCACACGGCCGTGACAGTTTTATTACCCTCAACGCTACGCCCGATTTTACTATCGCGCAACAAATCACTGGGCCGTCTGATTTGATTGCGCATAAAAACAGCAATAAAAAGACCGGCACTGTGGCCGGTCTTTTCTCTATCGTTCAACTACTTGGGCCTGTCTGTCAGCCGCACTTGGAGTCGCCGCAGTTGAGGCAGGTCATGCAGCCATCCTTCAGCACCAGCGCCTTGGTGTGGCACTTGTAGCAGAGCGCGGCATTGGCCGGAAAACCACTGCTCGCCTGCTGCTCTTCAGCCTCCTGAGCGGCTTTCAACTCGGCCTGCTTCTCGGCCAGAAATGCCTGCTGATGCTCGTCCAACCCCGGCGCCTTGAGCATGCCTATCTCGGTGAGATGGCTCTCGATCACGTTGCCAATTTCGGCGATCAGCGACGGCACATACTTGCCCTTGTTCCAGTAACCTCCCTTGGGATCGAATACGGAACGCAGCTCCTCCACCAGGAAGGTGACATCCCCACCCTTGCGGAATACCGCCGAGATGATGCGGGTTAGCGCCACGATCCACTGATAGTGCTCCAGGCTCTTGGAGTTGATGAAAATCTCGAACGGACGGCGAGTTTCGTGAACCGTGCCCTCGTTGAGAATGATGTCGTTGATGGTGATGAACAGTGAGTGCTCGGAGACATGCTCCGGCGTCTTCAACTTGTAGGTGGTTCCCATCAGCCGCTCCGGGCGCAGCACGGTTTCGTGCATATGCACTACGTCATCCTGCACAGAGAGATCTTCTTGCGGCTCATCCTTGGTACGCACCTTGTAGGCGACGATTTTCTTGTCGATCTTCTTGACCATAATGTCGTTCTCAGAATTTACCGTAATAGCCTTCTTTCAAGGCGTCGTAGAGGTTGGCGGCCGTATGCAGCTCGCCATCGTATTCGATCTCTTCGTTCCCCTTGACGGCGATGACGGAGCCATCCTCCAGGGTGAAATCGTACAGGGTGTTCTCCAGATCCTTCTCCTTCACCAGCACGCCCTGGAAGGCCTCCGGATTGAAGCGGAAGGTGGTGCAGCCCTTGAGGCCAGAATCCGAGGCATACATGTAGATGTCCTTGAACTGCTCGAACGGGAAATCGGTTGGCACGTTGGCAGTCTTGGAGATGGAGGAGTCGATCCAGCGCTGGGCCGCAGCCTGAATGTCCACATGCTGCGCCGGGCTGATGTCATCAGCAGTAATGAAGTAGTCCGGCAGACGGCTCGCCTCATCATCGGCATAGGGCATGGCGGACGGATTAACCAGCTCACGATAGGCCAGCAGCTCGAAGGAGTAGACATCCACGCTCTCCTTGCTCTTCTTGCCCGGCTTGATAACGTTGCGGCTGTAGTGGTGGGCAAAGCTCGGCTCGATGCCGTTGCTGGCGTTGTTGGCCAGAGACAGCGAGATAGTGCCGGTGGGTGCAATACTGCTGTGGTGGGTGAAACGCCCACCCACTTCGGCCAGCTCGGCCACCAGCGCAGGATCTACCTCGGCAACCTGCTGCATATAGCGGCTATAACGCGCATGCAGCACCTTGCCCTTCACCTTGTCACCCACCTTGATGCCATCAGCCGCCATTTCCGGGCGCAGACGCAGCATCTTGCCGGTTACTTCGAACTCCTGCTCCATGATGGGGGCAGAGCCCTTCTCCTTGGCTAGACGCAGGGACTCCTGCCAGCCGGTCATCGCCAGCTCCTGGGATACCTGCTCGGTAAAGGCCACGGATGCCGCAGAGCCGTACTTGATCTGCAGCATGGTGAGGGTCGAACCAAGCCCCAGGAAGCCCATGCCATGCCGGCGCTTGGCAGTGATCTCCTCGCGCTGTTTGGCCAGCGGCAGTTGGTTGATCTCCACCACGTTGTCGAGCATGCGAGTAAAGATGGCCACCACCTTGCGAAACGCCTGCCAATCGAACGCCGCGTTTTCAGTAAAAGGGTCGCGCACAAACTTGGTCAGATTGACCGAGCCCAGCAGACAAGCACCGTAGGGCGGCAACGGCTGCTCACCACAGGGGTTGGTCGCGCGGATCTCTTCACAGAACCAGTTGTTGTTCATCTGGTTGACCTTGTCGATCAGGATGAAGCCGGGCTCTGCATAGTCATAGGTGGAGGTCATGATGACATTCCACAGCTTGCGGGCTGGCATGGTCTTGTAGACCTTGCAGGCGACCTGCCCCAACTCGTTGAATACAACCCCTTCCTTGTTGGGCCAGTCGGCCCATAGCACCTGAGCAGGATCGTCCAGCGCAATGCCATCCTGCTCTACCTCTTTGGCGGTGTAGGGGAAGATCAGCGACCAGGGAGCATCCTCTTTCACCGCCTTGACGAAATCTTCGGTGATGAGCAGAGAGAGGTTGAACTGGCGCAGACGGCCATCTTCGCGCTTGGCCTGAATAAACTCGATCACATCGGGATGACGGATATCCATGGTGCCCATCTGGGCGCCACGACGGCCACCGGCTGACGAGACGGTGAAACACATCTTGTCATAGATATCCATAAAGGAGAGCGGGCCGGAAGTGTAGGCACCGGCACCGGAGACAAAGGCACCGCGCGGGCGCAGGGTCGAGAAGTCATAGCCGATACCGCACCCAGCTTTCAGGGTCAGACCGGCCTCGTGCACCTTGCCGAGGATATCGTCCATCGAATCTTCGATGGTGCCGGAAACAGTACAGTTGATGGTTGAAGTCGCAGGCTTGTGCTCAAACGCCCCGGCGTTGGAGGTGATGCGGCCCGCCGGAATGGCCCCATTGCGCAGCGCCCACAGGAACGGCTCATACCAGGCCTCAGGCTCCAGCTCCTGCTCTGCCAACGCACGGGCTACCCGCTGGTAGGTCTCATCGATAGAGCTGTCGATGGGAGTGCCATCCTTGCTCTTGAGGCGATACTTGCTATCCCAGATCTCGAGGGACGTTTCCTGCATGGGGATAAGGCGGGAGCCAAGCTCACTCTCCAGCACCGGGTTCGATTTAGCCATTTTCAATCAACCTTATGTGAATGCATCGACATCATGACAACAGCAGAAAACACAACTAATGGTGCTATCTAAAATTAATGACACAGCATATAGTAGACCTGATGCCATGAGGGCGCCGATTCTAACCTAAAAAAATGCCCCGGCCAGCAGATTTCTGGGCCGAGGCACTTAACTGATTAATTTACTGAGAGATTTAACACTCAGAGATAGATCAGGGCTTCTTGACGTATACCGTCGGTGTTTCACCCGCCATATTCAGATAGAACTCGTAGACGCCATCGGCATCCGGTGAGAACTTCATGTCCTCATACTTGGAACAGGGGTTGACCGGCACAGCCTCACCACCCAGTACGGCAACACCATCACTCGGGCTCTTGTAGCCAAAGTTGGTACCGCAGCTCCAGCCTGAATCAGCAAACTTGAACTTGTAGGGGGCCCACTCTTTCTTGAGGGTGCCTTTGGCCATATAGAGCTTGTCGGCCACCTTGACTACCTTGCTTTCATCAGTCGCCATCCAGTCGTTCATCTCCCCGCGCAGGTAGATGGACTTGCCACCGAAGTCGCTGTTGTCTGCCGCTGCCTGCTCTGCACCACCATTGGATGCGCAACCGCCTAATACCAGGGTTCCCGCCGCCAGCATCATCGTTACTGTTCTTTTGAACATGGGTCTATTCCTTAAATTATTGTGATTCCTTGGTCCATCCATGTGGACTGAAGAATTAAACCAGAGCGGGCATCACAAGAAAGGTAGAGGCATCACATTCTGTGTTTTTTATATCCAACACATTGAACTAGTGAGCAAATATCGAACAGGAAAAGAGGTCTTTTTGAGGCTTTAGAAGGGTAATCAATGAATGACAAGAAGGGGAAAGTCTAATAATCCGATGACGTGCTGAATTTCAGCCAATAAAAAACCCCGCTCGATGAGCGGGGTTTCTTGTATTGGGTGCCTGGCAGTGTCCTACTCTCGCATGGCGAATGCCACACTACCATCGGCGCTACCGCGTTTCACTTCTGAGTTCGGCATGGGATCAGGTGGTTCCACGGCGCTATGGCCGCCAGGCAAATTCTTCAATCTGAGAAAGCTGACGTGACTAGTGATGTTGCGCCTGGCTTGTCACTATCACTGAATTTTGAGTAGTTCGCTTGGTATTTGCTACAAGCCTTAGAACACTTCTTGGGTGTTGTATGGTTAAGCCTCACGGGTAATTAGTATGGGTTAGCTCAACACATCACTGCGCTTACACACCCCACCTATCAACGTTGTGGTCTCCAACGGCCCTTTAGGACCCTCAAGGGGTCAGGGATGACTCATCTCAGGGCTCGCTTCCCGCTTAGATGCTTTCAGCGGTTATCGATTCCGAACTTAGCTACCGGGCAGTGCCACTGGCGTGACAACCCGAACACCAGAGGTTCGTTCACTCCGGTCCTCTCGTACTAGGAGCAACTCCCTTCAATCATCCAACGCCCACGGCAGATAGGGACCGAACTGTCTCACGACGTTCTGAACCCAGCTCGCGTACCACTTTAAATGGCGAACAGCCATACCCTTGGGACCGACTTCAGCCCCAGGATGTGATGAGCCGACATCGAGGTGCCAAACACCGCCGTCGATATGAACTCTTGGGCGGTATCAGCCTGTTATCCCCGGAGTACCTTTTATCCGTTGAGCGATGGCCCTTCCATTCAGAACCACCGGATCACTATGACCTACTTTCGTACCTGCTCGACCTGTCCGTCTCGCAGTTAAGCTGGCTTATGCCATTGCACTAACCTCCTGATGTCCGACCAGGATTAGCCAACCTTCGTGCTCCTCCGTTACTCTTTGGGAGGAGACCGCCCCAGTCAAACTACCCACCAGGCACTGTCCGCGAGCCCGATTCAGGGCCCTGCGTTAGAACATCAAACATACAAGGGTGGTATTTCAAGGACGGCTCCAGCGCAACTGGCGTCACGCCTTCAAAGCCTCCC